>NZ_JAENXS010000002.1:0-2400000 GCF_016612535.1 Bradyrhizobium diazoefficiens | reverse complement strand
ATTCAGCCAGCCAGTAAACCTTGCGCCGGTTACGACCGCGCTGATCGTCGCTGGTCCCGTGAAACAGAAAGTCAGCGATGGCTTCCGTGCCCCTGAGTACGTCCTCGGCTAGCGAAACATCTTTCGTCTGTGGCGCGGCGTCTGGCTGCATGTCTCCCTCCCAAAGGTGCTAGTTGATCCAATCCTTCGCGTCGCGAAGGACACTGGCTGGCCAAGAGATGGGAAAGTTCGCTAGAACGTTGCTGACAGCAGGACTGGCCGCACTGCCAAAAACAGGTAACCCCTCCATCTTTTGAGCTCGCTCGGCCCAGTTAAAACGCCGAATGAACAGTCTCATTGTCTTTTTTTGGTAGCTGCAAATCAAACCAAAAAATGACGCAGTGCGAAAGGTTTACAACCGTTACGTGTTCATAACAATCGACATGCATGCGTATGTTGGCCGTAGTCGCTTGCCAAACATTGCGAGCCATTCCCAAAGATTCCGTTTGACGATTGGCGTTCCGAAACTTTCCAAATCACTACGGCTCGATTCCCAATCCTTTCGTACCTGCTATCTGCACCGCTCCGCTAGCCTTGGGTTCAATCAACCCAAGCAAAAGGAGACAGTCATGAAAGTCGTCACTATCGGAAAAAGACTGGTCGCGGTCGATCAGGTCGCGTTCGTCGAGGCCTTCGATCCGTCAGCCAATCCCGAGTTCAAGCCGGAGAAGGAGTTCAAGGCGCGCCTTGTCCTTCTCAATCGCGACATCGTCCTCACTGAGCAGACGCCCGAGGCGTTCGCAGCCGAACATGAGCTGCACCTGTTCACGGAGGACGGTGTTGCGGTCAACCGGGATATCGCGTTCCGGGTCGAGACCTTCGAGCCGACCGAGAGCTTCAATCCGGTGAAACCTTACAAGACGCGGCTCAAATGGAAGGACCTCGCCGGCGGGGAGCAGAGCAAACTGCTGCTCACCGTGCCCGAGACTGTCATCGCCGAGCTTCTCGGCGCCAAGGAGGAGTTGGCCAAGGCGGCCAAACCTCCGGCAAAGCGGCCCAGGCGGGGCCGCACCGGTTCGCGGCGCATGGAAGCGTTTCGGACCTAGCTCCGGTAGCCAGTGAAGTCAGCAAGTCAGGCCCCGGTTGGGAAATCCCGCCGGGGCCTTTCTGCTTCTGGCCTCAGAAATGAAAGCCGCGCCAGTTCATGACGCGGCGAATGTTTTCCAGGCTCGTTAGCGCATTCAGTCGCTCGACCGTCCCGGATTCGTGTTGTGCCAGACCCTGCTCAAGCTCAGCCGCGAGATCACAAAGCTCGTCCCGCGTGCGGTGCATGAGTTCGCTGATTGTCCAAAGTGGCATTGTCTCCTCCATCGTTTGACCGCCAATCGCGGCCTTGAACGGAGACCTTGCGACGGAGGAGGCGGATGCACCGCACAGCGGCCGGAACGCGGCGGAGGAGTGCCCTTGCACTTGCAGCCATGAGCCGACGAAGGTGCGATAAGGCGAAGAAGGACGTATGGCGTGAAATGATGAGGTCACGTCCCTTTGGAAATCCGAGGTCATCGCCTCATGGGGGATATTGATGATTTGCGCTTGAGATGGGTGCGCTCTCGAAGCTAGTCTCGTATCCACAACTGGGGCGGGTACGATCGTGAGCGAGGAAGTTGACCTGGAGACGCGGCTGGCGGCTGCTATCACGGATCCGGATTTCGAGAAGCTTGAACTGGCGATGGGCGATCCCAATATTTTCCGCGCGTTGGCGATCGAGCGGCAGGAAATCCGGCATTCGAATTTCTTCGCCTACCTGCTCGACCCGGGCGAAAATCACGGTCTCGGCGACATTCTGCTGCGCAAATTCCTCCGCGACATTTTCGCCGACAGCCGGGCGCAGGGACGCACACTGTTTGATGCCGATCTGATGGATTTCAGCGATGTCGATGTACGGCGCGAGTGGCGAGGCATCGACATCCTGATCGATTTTCCCAACGACGTAATCGTCGTGGAGAACAAGGTCGATTCGTCGGAGCACTCGCAGCAACTCAGCCGCTACAGAGGCATCGTTGATGGAGAATTCGGTGCCAAGCAAAAACACTTCGTCTTTCTGACGCCGCTCGGTTCAGACCCTGTCGATGAGAGCGATCGAAAAGTCTACATCAACTATTCTTATGAGCAGATAGCCGGCATACTCGCCAACGTACTCGAACTCTATCGCGACTCCATAAGCGACAAGATGGGCCTTTATGTTGAGGATTACCTGACCACCATCAATCGTGAGCTCCTCATGAACGACAAGCTGAATGACCTCGCACGCAAGGTTTACAAGGCGCATAAGTCCGCGTTCGATTTCGTCTTCGAGAACCGTCCCGATCCGGCCAGCGTCCTTTATCCATATTTCGAGGAGGAATTTAAGGCGCGCGGTTTCGTGATCGGGTCGCGCAACAAGGGGTATGTGCGCTTCACATCCCGGGAGTTGGCGGACCGGCTGCCGCGGATAGCGGGTGTAGGTTGGCCCGATAAGGAGGTGTTCCTGTTCGAGATCGACTATTTCTGGTCAGATCAGAACGCCGTTGCCAAGGCAATTATCTCGCCGGGGAATGAGGAGCTGCGGGAGACGATCCTGTCAGCTGCTAAGGACCTGAAGTCCTACCGCAAGCCTGAAGGAAAAAAATGGTCTTCCTTCTATCTGAAGAAATCCAAGTTTGTGGCGTCGGAGGTCTACAATGAGGATGAGGCCGAGATCAAAGCCAAAGTGAGGAGAGTCGTCGAAGCCATAGAGGCGGATGCGAACGAGATATTTACGACCATTGCAAAGGCACTACCGCCAGCGGCGTAGTGGGGCCGTCGGCCGTTCACCGCATCGGTGCGCAAGTCGTCGGATGGCTCCATGGTCAGGAAAACGCAAGGGGGCCCACTCAAAGTATCGAGCGTCTGCTACATCCTGCAGATCGAGGATTGGAACTGGAGCTACAGCTTCGGCGTGAATGAGCCTCGCTACAATGGCCGGACTTATGGCGACTACCGCCATATCGTGGTTCGCGCGGAAGTTCTGCTGCCCAGTAAGCTCAAGCTGAAGGCCAGAACGGCAGAGCTGACCTTCATGCCGGATGTTCAGCTGGCTAATATCGAGCAAAAGCGCGAGCATCGACCTACAGGCGTGGGCTATATCGATGTCCGCGAAGCGAGGCTGACCGGGGGCTTCTCCATGTCCGCCGACGCACTAGGCCCGGTCATGCAGATGCTAGTCGCGGGACGCTTCAAGTACATTGTTCTTGATGGGGAGAGGTTGCGGTACCGGAAAGCTCGTATCCGAAATTATCGGTTCGAGACGCAGATCGCCCTGGACGAGTATCCAGATGATTGATCTGGCCAGAACGTTTGGCGCGCCTGTCCGAGCCCGGTTCAAAGGCGAGAAATGAATGCGGAGCCCTCAGCATCAGCGACTTCAAAAGCTGGCCACAGCACGGCGTGTCTGGCCCTAATCAGACGCCGACGTCCGTCAACGGTCGCCGGCTTCCCTCAATTCCCCTTTGGTTTGGGTCTGTAATAGAGAGAATCCAAAAAGGCTGCCCTACCATCCCAGATGGCACCTGCTCTGGCGGCAGCCGGTCGGGACGAGGTCCACCATCGGGAGATCATAATGTGCTCAATCACACAGTCCCAATAGCGTTCATAGTCGTGATGGCCGAGCTTGATGCCAAACTCTTCGCAGAGACGGTCCCGGTTCGGCGAGTCAAGACAGACGAAATAATCCGGTCGCTTCATTGCCAGCAACCGCGTCGCGGTTGCCAGGCCATGACCCCGCTTTTGCGGGAAGGCCCCGAGATAGGCTGCAATATAGTCGAGATAGTGCTCGCGACGGACTTCTCCCCTTAGCGGTATCGCATCGAGCGCCTGCGACAGGGCTAGACTGTTGTCCTTGACGAGCACGGGGAAGATGCGTGCAACTCGCATCGAGCCGAACCAACCCCAAGGGATATCCCCGTCTGGAGCAGTTCCCGCAATGCCCCGGCGTTCCGGTGTGGACATCCGCGACAGAGATCCCTTGGCCTCAAACAGACGGCGCGCCTCATTGAGTACCGCGGTCCGCTTATCAACGGCACGCTGCCGGTCTCGCAGGACCTTCTGATAATAGGCGCTCCATGACATCTTCAGGAGCGGAATTCGCAAAACCGGTTTCGCCCCGCGCTTGTCAGAGAAGCCACCCGCTATCCCTTTCTGCCGCTGGCGAGACAGATTCCACAGGAAGCGATACTGTTCGAGATCATCCGGATCGAAATAATCTCCGGACCCCCAATAGCCTTCCAGCGCCTTGTCGAGCTTTCGCTTTGTCGCAGCGCTACGATCATCGCCAGCCTCGAAGAGCAGGCAAGCCTCCGTATTCATACTGAAAGCGGCGGCCGTAAAATTAGCGCTTCCGATCAGGCACGACCAATCCTCGTCCGAACTCTCAAAGAGATAAAGCTTCGGGTGGAATACACCCGAGCTGTCCATCGCGAACCTTACGCGTTTGTCCTTCAAGAAACGCTCAATGAACGACGGATGGGTTTGATAGAAGTGGATGCCGACCGTTGCGCGCCGGATCTTATGCTCATGCTTGAGAAGTTGTTCGTACCCTGGAAAGCCATGCGAGGCCCATGCGACCGCAAATGACAGCCTTTTATGACGAACGAGTAGCTGGCAAAAAGCCGCTTCAAGCGATGAAGGCGTGGTTAGCAAGCGCATCAATTCACTGTGCGGGCACGAGCCGTTTTGGTCAACCGGGTTGTGGGCGCACCCGGCTTTGCCGGGCGGCCTCTACGCCACCGGTCGGCGGGATGGCGCGGAGTCTAAGGTCTCCGCCCTGCCGCGTCACGATCCTTCGCGCCATATCGACTAGCTCGGAAAGAACGGGCGATTGAGTTCGAGCACGCGCTCGGCGGGGGCGTACCAGCCCTGTGCGGCATGGCTGTCATCGTGAAGGTAGCAGCGGACACGGACCAGCGGCGAGCCGGCCGTGAACGTGAAGTGGCGGCTCATGGGCGGGCAGGTCACGAATGAATGATATTTCGAAAGTTGCGCGCAGTTGACGAAACTGGTCTTCCATTTGCGCTCGACATGGCTACGCCCGTTGACGATATCGGTTGGAAATGTGTGGGTGTGTCCGCCGAGCCAGATGTCGATACAACCGGGATGTTCGTCCAGGTACTGTTCGAACCTTTGCGCCTTGGGCTGGTCGTCGACGAAATACAGATAGGAGGCCCCCTCGGGTACGCCGTCGACGCCGTGGTATCGTCCGTGACGATAGCTGCCGTCGGGATATTGCGAGACGCCTTCGAAGTCACCCGACGCTACGGTGGTCTCGCGCAGCATGTGGTGATGGCAGCTCAGAATGATCGTATCATCCCCCGCGCTCTCGACGTGCTTGCGCCACCAGTCCCAGGTATCGCCGGTCACGGCGCCGGCAGGCGAGCCGCCCCCGGTCTCGCGGCGACCGACTGGATAGGGAAGGTCGTTGCGGTCGCTCATCATCAGGAACAGGATATTGCCGACTTTGAAGGAATAGCGCTCCCAGGTGCCCTCAATTGGGTAGGGCCGCCGCGAATTATCGACACCGGAGTTTTCGGTATTCTCTCCCATGGGATCAACCCACTTCCTGAACCACCAGTTTTCTCTCCCCGGAGAAGCGTCGTGATTACCCCCGATCGAATAGATATGTTCGCGGCTATGGTTGCGCAGAACGGAGAACTGACGCGCGACTTCGCGACCCTGCTTGTCGTCCGGCAGATCCCATAGACCGGCATTGTCGCCGAGATCGAGGGCGACATCCCACGGAAAGGCGGGGCCACCAAGCTCGCCGCCATTCTCCGATTGCTTCAGCGCGGAGGCGAGACTCTCCGGGTAGCCGGCCGGCGGCATGAATTCCATGCCATTGCGGATCGCGGCTGACACGGCCTTGTCGGTGGCGACGTGTGCGTCCGAGAAGACCCAAAGGTGAAAGGTGTCGCTGGCAGGTTTTGTCACGGGAGAGCCCTGAAACTGTTGGAGTGATAGTGCGCCCGAGCGAACGCTCATCCATTGTGCCTAGAGCTGCCGTCGGATAAACCGGAATTGCCCCGCGGACCGCAATTAGTTGCGAAGATGTCGGACGCGCTACTTCTCGAACAGCGAGCCCACATCCAGCTTCTTCTTGATCATGCCCTGCGCGAGTGCATCATCGGACCATTTGGCAATCAGCGCACGATCGCTCGCAGCCACGCTTAAATCGATATCGGAAGCCTTTTTGTTGTAGAGCGGATCATCGGACGAGACTTCTTCGATGATCGCCGGATCAGTGCGCGCATATTCGCCAAACCATTTTGCCGCCTGGGCGTGATTTTGTGCAACATACACCATGGCATTGCGCAGCGCGGCCTGATAGGCGGCCACTTCCCTCGGATGCTCCTCGAGGAACTTCGTCCTCACGACCGAGACGAACCGGAATGGCCAGGTGTGAAGCGTCTTGGCTCCGGTCTGCTGCTGCAGACGCAGGACCTGCGGCTGCCGGATCAGGATCGCATCCACCGACTTCGAGGCGAGCGACGAGGCAAGCTCGGCCGGTGCTATGTTGACGAGCGTCACCTTGCCCTTGAGGTCATGCTCTCCCAGCCAGACCAGCAGGTCGAGATGGGAGTCCGAACCGAACGACACCCCGACGGTCTTGCCCGCGAGGGCCTCCGCCGTCGTGATTCCGCTGTCCTTGGCGACGAGGAGCGAGTGGCTGGATTGCCCGACCATTGCCACGATCTTGATGCCCCCCGGCACCTTCACCGCGTAGCTCGTGATGGGCATCAGGCTGGTGACGACCGTATCGATTGCGCCCGAGGCAAGCGCTTCCATCATCGGCGGTCCGTACTGGAATGCGGTGTATTCGGGTTTCAGGCCAGCCTTTTCGGCGATGCCCGCCTTCTCCATGGCGATCACGACCTGGGCATTCATCCCGCTTGGGTACGCAATCCGGATCGATGCGTCGTCGGCGGCCGCATTACCAACCGCCAGCGAGAGACAGGTACCGATGATGGGCAAAAGCCGCAGACAGGCAGCGAGCCTCTTTGGATGAGTGATAACCACGATTGGCCTCGTCAGTTCTGCTTCCAGGGAATGAGGACATGCCGCTCGATAACGCCCAGTCCGAGCGACATGAGTGCCCCGAGCAGGCCGATCACGCACATGCCGACCAGAACCAGACCTGTCTCGAGCGCAAGACGGTTGGCCTGGATCATGTAGCCGAGACCTGAATGCGCCGCGATCAGCTCCGCGGTGACGACCGCCATCCATGACTGGCCGAGGCCAACCCGCAGGCCTGTGGCAATCATCGGCATCGCGGACGGCAAATAGATTCTCAGGAACAAGGCGCGCGGCCCGGCGCCCAGCGATCGCGCTGCGTAAATGTGCTGCGGCTGGACTGACTTGCCGCCCGCGTAGCTGTTGATGAAGATCGGAAAGAACGAAGCAATCGCCGTGATGAAATAGCTTGGCGGGTCGCCGATGCCGAACCAGAGGATCGCAATCGGAATCCACGCGATCGGCGGAATCGGACGCAGGAACGAGATCACCGGCGACATCAGAAGATCGAGCGGCCGCACCGAAGCCATCAGCAGCGAAAGCGGAATCGCCAGGAGCGATGCGATGGCAAAGCCGCCCAATACGCGCTTTAGACTGGCGCCTACGTCCTTCAGCAGAGAGCCGTCACGCAATAGGTCGATGAACCCCCTGAAGACGACCGTCGGCTCCGGCAGGAGGACGTCGCTGTGAAGGTGAATAGACGCAATGAACCAGAGGGCAACGAAGAGCCCGATGCCGACGACGGCAAAGACGGCGCGGCGCGCGATGTCATCCCAGTCGATCATGCGGGATCCTCATTTGCCTCTGTTGAAGACCTTGAGCGTCTCCTCGCGGATCAGTTCGAAGATTTCGCCGCGATATCGGTTGAACAACTCGCTCCTGATCATCGTGTGGTTGCGGGGCCGCGGCAGATTGATCTTCAGGTCGGCCTTGATGCCGCCCGGCATCGTCTTCATCACGATCACGCGATCCGCCAGGAAGATCGCCTCCTCGATGTCATGGGTGACGAACACGACGGTCGAATGGAATTGCTCCCACAGCTTCATCAGTTCTTCCTGCATGATCGACCGGGTCTGCGCGTCGAGCGCCCCGAACGGTTCGTCCATCAGTAGAACGGGAGGATAGGTCGCAAGGGCACGCGCGAGGCCGACGCGCTGCTGCATGCCGCCGGATAACCTGCTCGGCCACGACTTTTCGAATTTTTCGAGACCGACAAGCGCCAGGAATGTGCGGGCAGTTCCGATCGGGTCGCCCCTGCCGAGCATCTTGGGTCCGAACGCGACATTTTCCAGCACGCTCATCCAGGGGAACAGCGAGTGCTGCTGAAACACGATTCCGACACGGGGATTGGGCCCTTCCACGGCCTTCTGATCGATCGTTACGCTGCCGCCCGTCGGCTTCAGTATGCCGGCGAAGAGATTAAGCAGCGTCGATTTTCCGCATCCCGACGGCCCAAGCAGTGCGACGAATTCGCCGGACTGGATATCGATGTCGAGCTCATCGAGCACGGTGACCGGCCCCGCCTTCGAGTGGAATCCCATCGAGAGGCTTCGCCCAGCGATACTTCCCTGGCGGTCGCTGGCTGCTATGGCGGGGCCCCTCATGGTTGAGGGCCCGGGTTGTCTCACAAGAACGAGATTTCGCATCGCGCGGCTACCCTACGAATTCTGCCAACGAACCAACCTTCGCTGTCGGTCTTTGGGGTCGCAAGGAAGAACGGGCGCACACTGCAATAAATTGCGAAGTTCGCGCTAAGCCGCGGCGGCGAGCTCCTTCACGAGCGCGTCCACCTTATGCACAACCAGTTTGCCTCTTCCGGCGTCAATGAGGCCGTCAGCCTGCAATCGCTTCAAGCCCTTGGTTACCCATTGGCGCGTGGCGCCCACCATATGCGCGATCTCCTCATGGGTGATCGGCACATCGATATCGGTCCCGCACTCGCGTCCGCTCCCGTACATTTCCGTGAGCAGCAGGAGCACCTGAATCATGCGCTCATTGGCCGACCTGGTTCCAAGCATCTGCGCGATCGCGGAGTAGGAGCGGCCCTTGAAGGCCATCGCTTCGATCAGGCCGATCGCGAGATTTGGTATGCGCTCGCAGAGAGTTCTCAGCGTCGCGCCGGCAATGAAGATCAGGCTCGTGTCGCGCGTCGCGACGGCCGACCACATATGCGGGGCACTTCCGAACACATCGGGCCCGCCGATGAAATTCCCTGCAAACCAGTAGGCCCGCGTAATTTCCCGCCCCGACGGCGCGATATAGAAGACGCGCACCCCGCCCGACAGGAGCAGGTAAATTCCCTTTTGCGGTTCGCCCTGACGAAAGATGGTCGAATGTTTCCTAGCCAGACGGCGTTCGCTCCTTTGCAGGACGAGATCGCGTTCGGCTGCTGTCAACCGGTCCAGAACCGAGTGCCGATACTCCCGCGGCCGGTTATAGTCGGACAGCGTCAACATGCTCGAGAGCTGTGATTGCTCCGCGCCGGGCATGAGTTGCATCGTTCCTGGCGGTCCCATGTCGCACCTCCTGCTGCAGGAGTTTTGCAAATTCCGGGCCGCAGCGATTCTGGCGCATTTTTACGCACAGGCTCATGAACTGGGGCGCTGTTGTAGCTTTTGCAGTCAATGACACCGCAAGAGCGCGCCGCGCCCGGCCAACCTGTCGCACGCACTGCCCGCCTGTTGGTCAGTCGCCGCCAACAATGTGTCAGCCGTCGCTCCGGGGACCAGCTGCCGCAATCCCCGAGCCGGAGCAACCAAGCACTGGGGCATGCCGGCAACCGCGCGGCGGGACCCGCCGCTCCGACTACGCTGGATTCCGCCACGTCAGAAAAGTCCATTTCCAGCCATGCTGGCCGAACCAGCTCAAGAGGCCCGTGATGCTTGCCACGATCAGGCCGCTCCAGAAGTAGGAGCGTCCACCGGCAGCGTGCACCGACCGCAAATAGAGATACGCACCAAGCAGTGTTCCGTAATTCTTTTTGAATTCCCCGTTCAGCCGCGAGATTGCGACGAGATCCGAGGGCGGGTCGCTTCGATGAGCCATCGAGGCCGTTCCTTTTCCTGACAGAGCCAGGCACTCCATAAACCACTGTTTTGCCCGACGGCACAACAGGAAATTCGTATTTCCAGAATACAATATTGTGAGGGTGCGCTGCTGGCTGAGCCCGTGTTTCGGGGCCTGCGGCCCCCAGGCCGTCAAGGCCAAGCCCTCATGAGAATGAGGGCGGAAAGCGGCGGCCGTGTCGTCGGCTCGCTGCGCTCACCTCCAGCCCGCACCAAGCCCGCGCGCTTTCCGGCCTGTGACGGCCAACCCCCGCTCATTGGCGCGGGCCTAGTTCCGGTTGCATGCGCAACCGGCAATTAGGAATGAGCAAATGAAAACCGATCTCTATCAGAAGATCACCAACCAGATCGTCGCCGAACTCGAAAAAGGTGTCAGGCCGTGGATCAAGCCATGGAATGCCGAGCACACCGCGGGGCGCATCACGCGCCCGCTGCGGGCCAACGGCATGCCCTACAAGGGGATCAACGTTCTGATGTTGTGGTCCGCCGCGATCGAACGCGGCTTCGCCGCCCCCATCTGGATGACCTACAAGCAGGCGAGCGAACTCAAGGGCCAGGTCCGCAAGGGCGAGCATGGCAGCCTCGTCGTCTATACCGACAAAATCATCCGCAGCGAAACCGACGCCGCAACCGGCGAAGAGTCCGAACGCGCCATTCCCTTCCTCAAAGGCTATACCGTCTTCAATGTCGAGCAGATCGACGGCTTGCCCGCGCAGTTCTACGGCAAACCTGCGCCGCGTACCGGGACCATCGAGCGCATTGAACGGGCCGAGGCGTTCTTCGCGGCGACCGAAGCCACGATCCGTCACGGCGGCAACATGGCCTATTACAATATCGCGCAGGACTTCGTTCAGATGCCGCCCTTCGAGAGCTTCCGCGACGCCCAAAGCTACTACGCCACGCGAGCGCATGAGGCCACCCATTGGACGCGGCATGAAAGCCGGTTGAATCGCGAGTTCGGCCGCAAGCGCTTTGGCGATGAGGGTTACGCGATGGAGGAGCTTGTCGCCGAGCTTGGATCAGCGTTTGTCTGTGCCGATCTCGACCTCACGCCAGAGTCGAGGGCGGATCATGCCGCCTATATCGCTTCATGGATCAAGGTGCTGAAGAGCGACAGGCGCGCCATCTTTACCGCCGCATCCCATGCGCAACGGGCGGCGGATTTTCTCAACGGCTTGCAGCCGGTGGCAGAGACAGGGCGAGGGGAGGCACAGGCCGCCTGATCGCCGGGCGAACGACTCGTCCAAAAATCCGGCGAGCCTCACCGCTCGCCGGATTTGATTCGGCTTGCTCGTGCGCGCTAGACCAAAACGTGCCGATCCGTATGCCGGATGCCGCGTTGAAGGACTTTACGCAGTAGGCGCCTAGCGGGAGACCTCGCGACACAGATCGTAAGCTAGCGGCGGTGACCGAGGCTGATGCCGAGCTTCTGCGCCTTCTGCCGCAGAGAGCCTTCGCTCCGCTTTGTCAGTTTTGCGATCTTTACGACCGGCGTTCGCGCCTTCGAATGAGCACGCAACTGCTTGACGTCCGCTTTCGTATACTCGCGACGAACGATCTTCTTTGCTTTCTTGGCCATTGCTTATCCGATCCTATGGGAGCGGCCTTGTAGCATTTCGTTGAGGAGCGTCAATCTTCTGCGAGTGCTCAATCACAAGCGGCCAGTGCAACCGCCGTTCGTCCATTTGAGTTCAATGTCGTCAGCGATGCATTGTGGAGGTTGGGCTGTGCTCTGATCGAAATAATGCCTGAAATCGACATGCACCCGCATGTTATCTGGGCGATAGGTGGCGACGCGGTCATAGAGCAGGACCGATGCTGTCTCAAACCGTCGATAGACTGATTTATGCATCGGGGACTGGGCAAGCCCCGTTTTGGAATCGACGGGAATATTGCGGCTGCCGAGCTTCAGGAAGCTGGTCGCCTGCTCATCGTGCTGCGGTCCCGCAGGATCCGGTGAGAGGCGCAGGACGCTGGCGTCATGCTTGAGGCCGTCCGGAATGATCGAAGCCCCGGCCACCATCCAGGTCAACGCCACGTCCGACAGCCGCGCCTCGTTCTCCAGATAGCCGCCGCCGACGTCGGCATGCACCCCCGGAAACCACACCTGCTCGAAATAAAGGTTGCCCTGCGCATCGCGCACGCCGGCCTTTGCTGCCGTCGGCGACCAGCCGACCCGGGCAAAGTCGGCGCGATTCTCATCGATCGAAATCGCATGCTTGGCATAGCCGACATTGGGGTTCAGCGTCGTGTCATAGAATTTGTGCTTGGGCGGTGCGAAATGCAGCGTCATCAGTCGCTTGAAGGAGCCGTTGCCCGGCAGCGGCGGCGCGAATTTGAGATAGTTCATAAGAAGGGCGACGATCGCAGCCGCAACGCCGAGATAGCTCAGACCCGAGGCAACCCAACCGGCCCACGGAAAGATGGGTGCGAGCGCGCCACCCAGCCAGTGCAGACCGATCAGCAGTGCGATAGCGACCGCAACGAGGGCCGCACCGAGATACTTGTGACCAAGCGCTGCGACCGTGTCGAACACGCCGATGAAATAGGGAACGACGTTTGCCCGCTCAATATCGTCTGTGGTGACGGAGCATCCGTGCTGCGCTCTGAATTGTCTTGCGATAGCATCGCGGGTCTCCAGCAGGAACTGCCGATAGCCGCTGGCCTCCTTCCGGCTGTAGGACGGGCAGAACTGATAGACATGCTTTACCGCGTGCTCGGCGAGCTTCCTGATGCTCTTCGGGTCGCGCCGCAGGGGCGAGCCGTCAGGTTGGTGCCGCGGAATGCCGCAATAGGTCATCACGCCGGCGACTGATCGCACCGTGTAGGCGCCCCGGCTGAAGCCGATCAGGAAGATGCGGTCACCCTCCTCGTAAAGGCTGATGATGGCCGCGTAGCAATCGACGATGTTGCGCGTGATGCCGAGGCCCGTCGCCATGCTTGCAAGGTTGTAGAGCCAGCGCATCCACCCAATCTTGAAGTGGCCGCCGTCCGAGGCCGAGCCGAGACCCGGATCGTAGAAGGCAACCTGTTCGGAAGGTTCGACCTTTGTGTCCGGCCCCACGCGGCAGGCCCGGTAGAGCTTGTAGACATTGGTCCGCGCTTCATCGAAATTGATGCCGCCGGCCTGGCCCGTGCCGTCGGAAAAGATCACAATATTCTTCGGCATTGCACACAAGCCCCTGAAGTGCGCCAAACGCAGATTTATACCAAAGTTCGCGCCGCCTGGATCGGGCCTTGAGCCAGTTTCGGCTGGATTATCCACCGAAGGTCCTCATCGGCAGGCTGGCGCCGGTGCGGTTGACAATTGCTGGTTGCAGCCATCATAAACATCACAGTGGGCGAGGAGAGCGCCGTTTAAGCGCAGACATTTCAATGAAGAAGACGGTCTTGCTTGGTTTGCTTCTGCTGACCGGATGCATGGGCAGCGAAGAGCGCATGGCGGCTGACAACGCCCAGGATGACCAGCAGTGTCTGTCCTACGGAGCGAAGACCGGCAGTGATGCCTATGTGGCCTGCCGGACCCAGCTTGCAACATCGAGACAGCAAGCCAGGGCGACCTCAAATGCGGCCTCGGATTCAGGGCGCCCCCGCACCTGCATCAACACAGGCGGATACGGCGGAACCATCGTCTGCAACTGATGGCATTCGTCTTAACTCAGCACGTTTCCGGCAACCGGTTCTGTACCTTGCGGCGCTAGTCTGCTGACCAGTCTGAGGCCATGCAAGGCTGTTCGCATGGATGAGGTGCTACATCTCCCGGTTGGCGATGTGCGCGGCTCGCGAGCCGCGCAGTATGTGCGCATGTCCACCGACCAGCAGAAATACTCAACCGAGAACCAGGCCGAAGCCATTGCGGCCTATGCCGAGCGCCGCAACCTGACCATCGTCCGCACCTATTCCGACCAGGGCCTTAGCGGTCTCGGGATAAGCTGGCGCGACGGCCTCAAATCGCTGATCGCCGATGTCGAGGGCGGGCGCGCCGACTTCGATTGCGTCCTCGTCTATGACGTTACGCGCTGGGGGCGCTTTCAGAACGTCGATGAGAGCGCCTATTATGAATTCATCTGCCAGCGGGCCGGCATCACCATTCACTACTGTGAAGACGAATTCGAGAATGACGGCAGCCTGGCCTCGGTCATCCTCAAGAACGTCAAGCGGGTGGGGGCGGCCGATTTCAGCCGTCAGCTTTCGAAGAAAGTGTTTCTCGGCCAATCGCGCATCGTGCGCATGGGATTCTGGCGCGGCGGGATGCCCGGCTACGGGTTGCGGCGGCAGCTGATCGAGGAGAGTGGAGCCGTCCGGCAGACACTCGAACATGGCCAGCAAAAATATCTGCACACCGACCGGATCAGGATCATTCACGGGCCCGAGGCCGAGGTCGACACCGTCAGGCGCATGTTCCGCGCCGTCGCCATCGAGGGCAAGTATCTCGGCGACATCGCGGCCGAGCTGAACGCCCAGCAGATACGCACCTCGCGCGGTACCCGCTGGTCGGGCGAGACTGTCGGGAAGATCCTCGCCAATGAAGCCTATACCGGCAGCCTCATCTTCAACCGCGCCTCCTTCAAGCTGAAGCAGAAGCGCGTCGACAATCCCCGCGAGATGTGGATCAGGCATGACGAAGCCTTTCCGGCCGTCGTTTCCTCCGAGCTGTTCACCCGGGCGCAGGAGATCATGCGCGCGCGGCGCGCAAAGCGCAGCGATCAGGAGGTGATCGACCGCCTTGCGGCGCTGGGGCGCGAGAAGGGTCATTTATCGACGGCCATTATCGCTGCAGCCGACGGCATCCTGTCGGCCGAAAGCTACCGGCGGCGCTTCGGGTCCCTGGTCGCCGCCTACGCGCTCGCTGGTTACCAGCCCGAACCGCGTCAACGCCGCGCCGAGACCACGGCCAAGTACCGGGTCCGCATCACTGGAATCGCCGCCGAAATAGCCGCCACAATCAAGGATCTTGGCGGCGCTGCCACACTTGACATCGAATCCGGCACTCTTCGTCTCGCTGACGGTTGCCGCATCGCGATCGGCTCGGCGCGCGCGATCACCGACGGCGCCAAACGCGTGCGCTGGAAAATCCATGCCAATCGCCGCGCAAAGGCCGAACTCACACTGATCCTGCGCATGAACCCATCGAACGACGTCGTCGCATCCTGCTACCTGCTGCCGACCTACGAGCTTGCGCAGGCGCGCGGGAAGATCCTGCGCATTACCAACCCGGTCTTTGCCCAGGCCTGCCGGTTTGACAGCGTCGATGCGTTCTGCCGCCTCTGCGTTGGTTTCGATGAAAGGTGGCCCGCATGAAGCGCCGCCGCAGGATCGAATCCATCCCCATCGCGGCGATCAAGGTTCTTAATCCGCGCGAGCGCAGCCGGGCGCGCCTCAAGGAGATCGTCAAGAGCATCGGGGCGGTCGGCCTGAAACGGCCGGTCACGGCCAGCAAGCGGGAAGGCGGCAACGGATACGAGCTGGCGTTTGGCGAGACGCGGATGGAGGCGCTTTCGGCGCTTGGGCAGACGGAGATCCCGGCGATCCTCGTCGAGGCCTCGACCGAGGACTGCATCCTGATGAGCTTGGTCGAGAACATCGCCCGCCGTCGGCACTCGCCGGTCGAGCTCGTCAGTGATATCGGCCGGCTCGCCAAGGCTTACAAAGCTCCAGATATCGCAGCAAAGCTAGGCGTCACGCAGGACTTCGCGCGGGCCATCGCCTATCTCATCAAACACGGCGAAGACCGCCTGATCAGCGCGGTCGAGCGCGGTATCGTGCCGCCAGCCCTCGCCATCGAGATCGCGCGAGCCAGCACGCCCCAGCTTCAGGGGGCGCTGCTGGAAGCCTTCGTGAACGGCAAGCATACCAGCAAGCAGATCGAAAAGATGCGCAAGCTCGTCGAGCAGCGCCATCGCACCTCCATGAAGGACCAGTTTGCCGATGAGAAGATCAGTGCTGCGTCTCTCGTCCGCGCTTTTCGGCAGGAAATCGAGCGTCAGGAGATTGTGGCGAAGAAGGCCGATCTCACGCATGCACGACTAGTCTTTTTGATCGGCGCGCTCAGGACCCTGATGAATGAGCGCATGTTCACGTCGCTCCTGCGCGAGGAAGGGGTCGACAGGCTGCCGCTGCCGGTCGTGCGCCTCATGTCGGCGGGCGCGTCATGACGGATAAGACCATCCGCCTGGCGTTCGAGCCCGAGCTCGCGGTGCTGCCGCTCAACTCGCTACTGCCGCTTCGGCAGGTAACCGACCGCATCCAGCGTTCCCATAAATACAAGACGATCGCCGCCTCGATCGATGAGATCGGCGTCATCGAGCCGCTTGCCGTCTTTCACAAGCCGGACAGGCGCGGCCGGTACCTGTTGCTGGACGGAGTGCTGAGGCTGGATATTCTGATCGCCAGGGGCGCGGTAGACACCGAATGCCTGCTGGCGCTCGACGACGAAGCCTACACTTACAACAAAAAGGCGATCCGGCTCTCCATCGTGCAGGAGCATTTCATGATCCTGCGCGCCATCGAGCGCGGCGTGCCGCAGGAGAGGATCGCGCGGGCCCTCAACGTCAATATCGCGCATATCAGGCGCCGGCAGCAGATGCTGCGCGGAATCTGCGCGCAGGCCGTCCGTCTGTTGCGGGATCAGCCGGTCAATCCGGTCACGTTCGATCTCCTGCGCAAGATGCGCGAGCCGCGCCAGCTGGAGGCCTGCGCATTAATGGCCGCTGCCTCAAACTACTCCGCGTCCTATGCAAGAGCCCTGCTCACAGCCACCCCGGCCGAGGGCCGCCTGAAGTCGCCGAAGCGCGGCGTTCCGGCCGTGGTCACCGCCGCGGACCTTGCCCTGATGGAGCGTGAACTGAAAGAGGTACAGCAGAAAGCCGCCGGCGTCGAAGCAAGCTATGGACGCGACATGCTCGATCTGGCCATTGCGGCTCGCTTTATCTCGGAACTGCTCGGCAGGCGGAGCATCGCGCGGTATCTCGACGACAATCATCCCGAAATGGCGAGGGAGTTCAGGTCTATCCTCTCGGCAACCCTCGAAGGCGGGCACGGAACTGTGCCAATTCCTATCAAGTCTCTCGTGGCTTCCAGCGATTAGGTTCTGGACCAAAGGTTGCGTGATGGCTCGGCATCTTCCAGAGAGTGCCTTTCTCTTTTTGAAAAACCGGGGGGCGAAACAAGAATGGTCAATATCATTGTCCTAATTTTCCGGCACTGAGTGCGGGTTTCCCGTCAGAAGCCGCATATTTTTAGAAGAATATTTCTTTAGACCCTTGAACAGTTCCCGCGTCGTTCCCAGATTGTTCGCCAGCAGGTGGGGATCACTCGCTCGAGGCTCTCCGACTTCTCAGGTTGACAACGACCGTCCCGCAAGGACGGCCGAACGCAGGAGCATGCCTTGCCATACGAGATCGATTTCCTTCGCGTCGGCGACAGCAATGGCGACGCCATCGTATTCCGGTGGGGGGTCACGAAGGAGAGCCCGTTTTCCATCAATATCATCGACGGCGGCTTCACCGACACCGGCGACCAGATTATCGAACATATCGAGCGCCACTTCGCCAAGCCGGAAAATATCGCCAACGTCGTCCTTTCCCACGCGGACAACGATCATGCGACCGGTCTGATCAAGGTGCTCGAGCATCCACGCTTCAGTATTGGCACGCTCTGGATGAATAAGCCTTGGGACTATGTCGATGAGGTCATCGGTAGCTTCCATGGCGCCTACACGCGCGACGGTCTCATCAAACGGATGCGCGAGATGCATCCGTACCTGGTTGAGATGGAGGAGGTTGCGCAGCGGCGCGGCATCGCCATCCGGGCGCCCCTGCAGGGGTCCGCGATCGGCCCATTCACAGTGCTGGCACCCAGCCGCATGCGGTACGTGAAGCTCATTCCCGATCTCGACAAAACACCGACCTCCTACGGAAGTGCGTTGCAGGAAGGATTCGGCAGCCTGATCGGCAGGGCGTTCTCGAATGTCGCCGAGAAAATCCTCGAACGCCTCGATCTTGAGTCCCTCGACAATGACCCGCCGGCAACGTCCGCCTCTAACGAGACCTCGGTTGTGCAATGGGCCGTGATTGACGGCAAGCATATTTTGCTGACCGCCGATGTCGGGCCGGAAGGTCTCGCAGAGGCAGCTCAGTACGCCGAAAACACCAACCTGATCATCCAGCCGGACATTGTTCAGATCCCGCATCACGGCAGCAGGCGCAATGTCACGCCAACGGTCCTGAACCGCTGGCTGGGCACCTATCCCGCGCCGCATCGTGGTTACGCCATCGCTTCGATCGGCAAGAATGCCGACATCTATCCCCGCAAGAAGGTCGCGAATGCATTCACGCGGCGCGGCTACAAGGTCCACGCCACGCGCAACTCCTGGGTCAATCTCCGCAACGGCTACGACCGGCGCGCCGGCATGGTCGATGCCGATGTCATTCTGTTCACCCCCGATGTCGAGGATGACTAGGGCCATGCCCAAGTTCGACAAGTACACTCTGTTCGCGCGGTTGTTTCCGGCCATCATTGCTGCGGCTCCGGCCCTCGCGCTGACCTGGGTGGTGATGACATCGGGCACCGAGCTCAAGCTGGTGCACGGCATCGCCGGAACCGCTCTTGCCGTCTTGCTGTGGGCTTTCGCGGACGCCGCCAGGCGGCGCGGCAAGGCCATTGAGCCAAGGCTGATCGAAGGCATGGGAGGCTTGCCGAGTATCACCATGCTTCGGCATCGCGACGCCACGTTCGACGCAGCGACGAAGGCGCGGATGCACGCTTTCCTTGGAGCTAAGCTTTCCGGGGCCGCGCCGACATCAGCGCAGGAAGCCGAGCATTCCGAAGCGGCGGATGCCTTCTACAAACGGGCAGGCGACTGGCTCCGCGAGAACACGCGAAACCAGAAGAAATTCGACATCCTGTTCAACGAGAACATCAGCTACGGCTATCGGCGCAACCTTTTCGCCCTGAAGCGGTTCGCGCTGATCCTGAACCTTCTGATTGTGGCCGGCTGCGTGGTGCAATACGTCCTCCACTGGCCCGTAACAGCAGGTATCGGCCTGCTGCCCGTCTTCGTGATCGCTTTTCTGCATGCCTGCTATCTGATGGCCTTCTCGACAAGAGCGGCGGTCACCGAGGCCGCGCGCATCTACGCCCGGCAGCTCCTGCTCAGTGTTGAGTCGCCGCACCTGAGAAAGCAGGAAGCTGCGGCCGGGCCGCGTCCGAAACGCAAGCAAGCCTCAGGCTAGTAGGATACCATTCGAGACGAGCAGAGAAGAACCTATGACGATTATCAAGAGCTTTGCGGTCGGAAACGGCGACACGTTTTATATCAAACACAACTCGGACAATTTCACGATCATCGACTGCGACCTGAATGACGAGAACGCTGATACGATCATCGAGGAGCTCAAGGCAGAGTCGGCGGACAAAGGAATAACGAGGTTTGTCTCCACGCATCCCGATGACGACCACTTTGGCGGTATCGAGCGGCTCGATGCTGAAATGCCGATCAGGAACTTTTACGTCGTGAAAAACAAGGTCATCAAAGACGATGAAACCACGTCGTTCGAGCACTACTGCAAGCTTCGCGACGACACCGGCAAAGCCTTCTATATCTATAAAGGCTGTTCTCGGCGATGGATGAACCAGGGCAACGACGAGCGTGGCTCAGCCGGCATAAAGATTCTGTGGCCCGATACGTCGAATGAGCACTTCAAGGACGCGCTCGCGGATGGTGAGGCGGGAATCGCCTACAACAACATGTCCGCCCTGGTTCGCTACGCTACGGCGGACGGCGCAAGCTTCCTTTGGCTCGGTGATCTCGAAACGGACTTTATGGAGAAAATCACCGACAACATCGATCTAACCAAGACGACAGTGGTGTTTGCGGCTCACCACGGCCGTAAATCAGGCAAGATACCTGATACCTGGCTCGAAAAACTCGATCCGCAGATCATCGTGATTGGCGAAGCTCCCTCCCGGCATCTCCACTACTATACCGGCTACAAGGTCATCACCCAGAATAAGGCGGGCGATATCACGTTCGACCTCGAAGACGACAAGGTGCACATCTACTCCTCAAATCCGAACTATTCTCACAAGGGCCTGAAGGACGAGCAGCAGAACAAGTACCCGGGCTACGTTGGGAGCATCACCGTCGAAAACGAGTATACGTTAGAGCCTGCGAAATGATCTGCCGCCTGCCTCTCGCAGCTCTGCCCACCACCTGCAGCAGTTTGAGAATAGCCGCGAACCGCCACCGACGCCCAATCCGAGCTTAACGGGCGCGTATCACTATCTTACCCAAGTAGCCTGTGAGGAAATATGGCCAAGAACGAGTTCTTCATCGAGCAGCGGCCGGATGGTCGCTACAATGTGTTGCGTCCGAGCGCGGATCGCGCAAGCGCGACGACCAATACCCAGGCCGAAGCGATCGACAAGGCGAAGGCTATCGATCCGGATGCCACCATACATGTCGAGCGCGTACGGGATGTCGGACCCGGCAGGGACAAGTGGCGTAAGCTCTAGCATTGCCGCACCGAGGTCTCAGCACATATCGCCGTTTTCTTCGACCCCCCGGTGATTACACATGTCTCGCAGCTGGCGCGATCCTTCCGGGATCGCGCTTGGCTGACCGAGCCGCCTCCGTACTTGAGCCAGTTTCAACAACCAACGGCGGCCACGAAAGGACGCGGTGGCGCTCCGTGCAGCGCTTTTTGCGTTCCTTCGGGGTCGGCTGTCCCTTGCGTCCTGTTCGATCGGCCGTGACAAGCTGATGGTCCACCTCTGCAAGCGAGCGTCAGCAAGAATCCGATCAGCAGAAGAACGATCGCCACGATCTTCGTCAATGCAAAGCAGCCTGGCACTCCGAACTAAGTCGCGAGGTCACGTCGTCCCAAGTGAAGGCTCGAGCTTCGGTCGATCAACGATACGGCCGGTGAGATCGGTAAAAAGCTTGGCCGCCCCCTTGGCCTTGTCCAGATACCTTACGTAGTTCGCCGCCCCGGCACGATCGGCAGCGTCGGCCAGGGTCAGCGCGATCCCCGTCGACGTGCCGGGAGGCGTAGCTCCTGCGAAAGCAGCGGCGCGGAATTCCGCCTCTGCCGTCCGAAGATCGGTCAGCACGGCATTAAGCTGTGATGCCGTACCTGGAGCAACGAGCTTGCCAGCGATGTAGACAACCTGGCTCAATCCCAGAATGCCAAGAATATTGGCAGGCACTGAAAAGGATGAGAGTTGCGAGACACCGCCGATGAAGAGCGCAGCGCCGACCGCGGCCGTGAAGAGCAAGCTCTGAAAGCGGTACACGTCGAAAACGCCATCGCTCGAGATCAGGTCGTAGAAGCTGGGCGCAGTGGCTGCGCGGACGGACGGCCCATCGTACCAACCTTTGCCGCGAAGCCACGCTTCATTGGCCGGATCGATCGCGGTCTTCGCCGAATCGGCTCCTTTCGCCGCCGCCGCTCCGATGCCCGAAATGCCGAGCAGTTCTAGGACGGTGGTTGAAAGGTCTGACAAGATGCCGATGCGCAGCAGAACGAATGCCAGCATCGCAAACACTAGCATCGTGAAGAAGAATACCTGAAAGGCCGAAAGACTACCGCGATTGTCCGAGCTCGCGGTAATACGGATGGGGTTCCATGCCTGTGCCCCTTTGAGCGACTGGCCCGTTGCGAACCCGAATGCGTTTGCGGCGACGAAATAAGCTCCGAACACGGTCAGCACGGCAATGGCGATGCTCCATGGGAGCGGGCTCAAATAGACCGGCAGATACGAGACGTTGAATGGTCTTCGCGTGCTGTCGCATTGATAGATGTAGAGATTTCGTTTGGTCCAGAACCCGGCGGCGCTCGCCGGCACGTCGACCGAAACGATGGTGTCGCCGGCCGCTAGCAGGCGTCTTGCGACAAGATCGTCGGTATCACCGGCCCGCCGTGCGCGGGCGCCACGCCCGTCATTGTCGCGAGGCTTGGTCTCGTCATCGAGAAACAACGCAAAATAGTGGCCGTTCGTGTCAAGCGAGCTAGTCAACCCGAAGTCAACCAAACTACCGGCGGGCACCAGATTTCCGTTATAGATGATCGCCGGACTGTTGGCCGTGGTGGCAAGCTTGCTGAAGACTTCGCCACCCGCGCAGTCCGACACCGGATTGCGAGAGGCTTTGGCTGCGTCTTTGGTGCTGGCCTTTTGCTGGCCGGTGGCTCCGCCAGCCGCTGGGGCCTGGCCGGTGGACGCGTCTCCGGCGGTTTCGCCCGTGCCGGTCGGCTGTTGCGCTCGGGATGGATCAATAGCTATCGCCAAGGCCAGGAGCGCCAGAAACAGCCCAACAATAGCCGCTCGCGCGGGACCCCTGCGGAGGTCGGACACGAAAACGGTGTTCGCAAAACTCAAAGGAAATCTCCAAATGAAAGAGGTCGGTCCGGAAATCTACCTCAAATGGTAGGGCGGTCGATCTGCACGAGTCAGCAGGGTCGCTGCTACGGTCGCCAGGTTATGCACAAGCAACCCCTGACAACGGAATTGGATTGGGGCCGCGTCCGCCACGCGGACCGGGCCCTATGAGCTTGCGCTCACCGAGTCTTCGTCTCGGCCTTCCGGTAACGGTCCCATCGCGCAAGACATAATGAACGCCGCGCCGGGGCCACTCGCTGAAGGGGCCCCTGTCACTCGCTCGCGAGTGGCAGGTCGCTATCACTGCCCCGTCAGACGGGTGCCGCTGTTAACCGGTCACGGCGTTGCACTCGTCTCGCGTGCCCCCTTCGGGGTCGCTATGCTCACGCT
Source organism: Bradyrhizobium diazoefficiens (assembly GCF_016612535.1). NCBI lineage: Bacteria > Pseudomonadati > Pseudomonadota > Alphaproteobacteria > Hyphomicrobiales > Nitrobacteraceae > Bradyrhizobium > Bradyrhizobium diazoefficiens. The sequence goes on along the minus strand of NZ_JAENXS010000002.1, from coordinate 2,377,108 downwards.
CCCCGGGTGCCATTTCAGGGGAGCGATGCGCTTCGCGCACGCTCGATCACGCTCATCGATTCCTGTCCCGGATCAGGCGACAAGATCGTCGAACACATGGTCCCTGTGAAATGGTGCGAAGGCTGGCGAGTTGTAGAAGCCGGTGAGGTTGGCGTCGTTCTCGACTTCGACATGTCCCATATTGCTGATTGACACCCGATTGCCGTCGAAATTCCAGTACTCCCAGCCGGGATGCTCATGGTAGTCGCCGCTCTGCCGACGCAAAATGATCGTCGCGATCTTCTCGCCGAGCCGCAGGCTGCGGGTATTGTCGGTTCGCCAATGAACGCCGCCCATGCTGCGCCCCATCGCGACATTGCTGGCGAGCTTGTTCAACTCGCCCTCGACCGTCACCATGTCGCCATCGTCTGCACCGAAGGCCTGAATGGATAGCGGTGTTCCGGCGATTGCGTCCCTGCCGCCTTCGATGACGGGCTTCAGCAGTGCGCCATGATGATCGAACCAGGCCTTCAGGATGGTGACGCATGCGCCGGCGACCGTTGCATGCCCCGCTCCGTACGCCGGATGGGCAGGCGAACCGGCGGAGAATGCTATCGGCAGCAAGAAGTTGCCCTTCTTGTTATATGCGAGAATTTGCTGCGCGGCCTTCGTCGAGAACACAAAGGCTGGAAGGGCCTCGGCGAGGTCCTTGTGGTAAATCGCCTGCATGAGGCCTCCGTAGGCTTCCGGCCGGTGCCTGAGATGCTGGCGCCACTTTTGCCGCCAAATGACCTTGAGCGCCCGGCTCGCCACTTCCGACACCAGTGCCAGCAGATGCGGCCCGCCGAGCGTGCCGAAGGCAATCTGGTTCTTGATCTTGCCGCCGCTGTATGGATTCTGCCTGGACGGCTTCGCGCCCCAGTTGAGCAGTTGAAGCGCAGCGTTGAAATAGGCCTGATGAAGCGCGTCCTTGTTTACGAACCGCGCCAGATCCCGCATCGTGCTGATCGGGCGCAGTCCGGCAAACGTATGGTAGTCGTTCTCATAGTAGTTCGTCCTGGGCTGATCGGGCGGCGTATTCGTATTGTCGCCAGGATAGTTATGACCGTCGTTATCGAGCCCCGTATCCTGCGCCTTCAGCCAGGAGTCCCAATCGCACAGGAAGTCCTGCCCAGCCTTGTATGGGAATTGCTTTTGCAGAATGACCTGGGTGCCGTACGAAATATCGTTGAGGAAGAACTGGCTAACCAGCGGCCCTTTGTTCTCGTCGGGCAAACCGGATCGAAACACGGTCTTGACCGAAATATCGACCGCCTCCGTCGAAATGAACGGCATGCCGGACTGCTTTGCGCCTGGCGCAAGCGGCAGGTCCATACGCCGGAATTCTTTCTTGTGCTGGTCAAAGAGGCCGTGAAGTTCGGTCACCGCTTCGGTAATGCCTGCGTCAGTTGCGAAATCCTGGAGTTTGACATCGCGCAAGAGCGCCATCCAGAACAACTCGGTCATCTCCACCGCCGATGCATGTGAGCGTACGTCCGGCGGCGGCGGCATCGTCATCTGCCGCGGATCTGGGCCGAGCTCCTCGTGCGACCAGCCGGCCTGCGGATTGATCAGTGGCGAGGCGCCGGACGCCTGCGGGACGTTCGCGAAATTGTCCCCGTCCTGGGTGATCCTGTCGAACTGAGCGAATGCGTGCTGATCGACGAGCCCCGACCTCGGATCGTGCTTGAGCGTCTTGTGAAAATTTCCAATTCCCTTGACATCGCGCTTCGCGGGATTCGGTTCATTAGCCATCGGTGTCTTGGTCATCTGAAAAAAATCCTTGTATGCGTTCGCGTCCAGGCAACCGACCACAGGCGTAGCGAACATCCGCTCGCCCGGGCCTGGAGCCAGACTGAAAAAGGCTTTTAGTAGTGTCGATTATAGGAAACGACCAGAGATTGCCGCAGATCATCCTCTTTATCAAGAGGAGGCTGCCAAATTTGTGCGCTCCAGTGGCTTAGATCGTGATCAGAACCTCCATCCGACTTTCGGTGCACCGCATCGGCTGAGAACGACGCGGGCTTGGCCCGAAGCCTTGTCACTCGCTTGGTGACGCTACGCGCCCGTTTACGAAATGGAGTTCGCCGAGACCGCCACCGATCATCGCGAATTCCTCTGGAATAACCCGTCCACTTGGTGGAGCTCGCCGGAGCAACGATAGTCCCTGAGTCACTGAAACCTGCTCATTCAAACAACTTCAAAACGAGTTCGTAGGACTGCGCGCGTGCGCCGCCGAGTTCATTGGCAAGCGGGTTGGATACGTTGACGAATGTGCCCGTTCGCGGTTTCCCGTTGTCACATCCGCCACGTCCCCAAGGCGTGCACTGGTAAACCGCTGGACCCGCTGCAATCCGCTGCAGCATCTTCTCGACGTCCGTTTGTGTCGTCTTAGGCGCTCCGATTGCGCAAGGGGGCGTCGTTCGCTGATACGCGTCTGTCAGATGCTTCGCTCGGTCCTGCGGATCGGATAGCCGCGCCAAGCCCGCGGGGGTAAACAACCAGCGCCGGACGCGCTCGACCTCGCCGTTAAAGGTAAAACCAAACCCATCGGAAATCGCCTTGCACTCAATGGCGTTGCCCGGCAGCCGCCAGGACGAGACATACTCAAGCCACTGCATCGAGCCCTGATTGCCGGCATACTCCCAAAAGCTTGCGGGGCTAAGCCAACCCCGTGACATCACGAATTGAAAAGCCGGTGGATAGCAGGTCTGGATATCACCTTCGGGGACGAGTTGAATCGGTTTGCCATGGTCCCGGCTGAAGCAGGCCTGCAACGCTGGCGGAAGCCTGACGGATTGTGCTTGTGCCAGCGGAATCGCAAAAACAGTTAGCAGCACGAGTGTTGCTGCCTCTAGTCGAGCCACAGTGAAAAGTGATCTCATGCTACACCCCCAAGCGTCAGACGTGAAAAGGCCGCTCTTAGATCAGGAAGAGGTCCAATATGTTGCGTGGCGGATGGGAAATCGGGGGCGTCGCTTTGTGCGGTCCCGGTCTCCACCATCAATTGCCTCATCTCTGAGGGAGGCAACGTTGCCCGTCCGGCGGCCTTCAGGGCCCCGCTGATCGAAGCGACGGCTCCCGTTATGATGGGTGATGCTCCCGAAGTGCCACCGAAGGATTGCGTATAGCATTTTGACTCATCGGCGCTGCTGATGCGGTCATAGTACGAAGGTTCTGACCGTCCTCCGGTAGTCACGATGTCAAGACCCCATCCCTGGACGTCCACGCGGCTGCCGTAGTTCGACCACCAGATGCGTGATCGCGGATGAGCGTCATGGGCCGAATTGCCGCCACCGACCAGAATTGCGCCGGAGTCACGAACTGTCCGCGAGAATGCATTGTTGTAGATCGGCGCATCCAGGTTTTCACCGCCATTGCCGCCAGCTTCCACCACGTGAATTCCTTTGCCGGTCGCATATTTGATCGCGGCAAATTCGGGCAGCCAGTATTCGATCGAAATGAACCCCTGCTGCGACTTGGAATTGTTCCCATGAGTGTTGGGACCCGGCGCGTGCATCTCAAGGAGGATCACATCGCCCTGCGCCATACGATCCGCCGCGAACTTGATCGCCGCTGCGGCATTCCATTTGCGCAGCTTGAAATCATACATGACCGCCGCCGCGGAGAGCGATGACTGGCTCGCAATGCCGGTTACGCCGAAGATGTTGGCATCCCCATGGAAGATTCCGAGCACCGCCGTGCCGTGATCGTTATCCGAATGGGGGCCGTAGATCACGCCGTTGTCGTTGCCTTTCAGATCCTCGTGACCGAAATTCCAGCCGTTCTCGATGTCAACAATCCTGACGCCGGTCCCGCGCCCGCCCGGAATGGTCCACGCATAGAGTGCGTCGATCCCGGCCGGCGCGGGTCCTAGATATCCCTGCTCGCTCGACAAATCCGGTGTGCCAGGCACCGGGACCGACAGCAGGATCTCGGCCGTCGGAACCCGTCGCGATTGGCCGAACTTTACCGGATATTGCCACTCACCCTGCATGTCGGCGTAGACGATGTCGCGCTCGGCCCGCAACCGGTTGACCAGCGTCAGCGCCTGCTGCTGCGTCGGCACGAAGACGTGCGCGTAACCTGCGAGGTCCATGGCCGGGTCCGCCTGCAGATGAGGCAGCGCAAGCATGCTCGTTCTTAGCAAGGCCGGATGCTCGGAGAACACCGGCTCGGGATCTCCGTAGGCGTTTAGATCCTTCCACAGAAGAGCCTTGGCATCGAGAACGCCCTGAAGATCAGGCGCGACAGCCGCAGTCATTGGGCCCATACGCGAGGAGCCGTATTGCCACATCACCCGCCACATGGTTCAGCCCCCTTGAACTCGTCAGCGAATTGTTGGTCGCACCGGAAAGAGCGGCAACTGGTTCGTGATCGTTCCCCGCTTCTTCTGGACCGTCGGCGCTCCTGGTAGCGGCCCGGCTCCATGCGGCTCGGCAGGTGTTGTGGTGATCTCCGCCGTGCCTGACTGAGCCGCTGCCGCAAGCTTCGCGGGCTCGCCGTTAAGCCAGATCTGAATCTGACTTGTGTGCTGGGTTGAGCCGTTTGCGTTTGGTGCGAGCGCGCTCCAGACCGGCGAAACCAGTGTAAATTTGACCTCGAGCCCGACGCTCGCCTGGACGGCAAATGTGTAGATCATCTGAGCGGGTATGAACTGCTCGTTTGCCTCAAGCTTCCTGTCGAGAGCTGCAAAATTGGCCCAGGTCTCGGTGCTGTTATCCTGCAGCCATGCAGCTAAGGGCACTGTCCCGTTGACGGTGACGCGAACAAAGTTCGCCAGCTCCGGATAGTTGCCGCGCGCGAGACCATCGAAATCGCGGGCGACATACCCAGCTTTCCTCAGCCGATCGTCCAGGCCCGGAAACTGGACGACGGGCGGCAACGATGTGTAGCACTGGAAAGGATCGATCTTGTTCAGCGGCGGCGTGAGACGAGCATCCTGAGGCACCAGGAAGCTCCAGTTCAGCTCATACGTGTTCTGATTTCCAGCCGACGGTCCAAAATGCCATGTCCGGGTCGTTGCAGCGTCCACCGTGTTCAGAGGATCAATGGTGGCGCCCACGCCAACCGTGTCCTGAACCTTGAGATCCAGCACGATCAGACCGAACAGTTTTTCCGATAGCTCATAGTGCGGAAAGGTTGCGAACGCATAGGTCCGGTCGAAATTGCGGAGCAGATAGAAGAGATTGCGCCGCTGCCGGTTTGCTTCGATATACGTAATGAGCTCGCATCTCATCGATTTCAGCAAGTTGGGCACTTGCTGGCGGTCGAGGAAAGGATGCGGATCATGGATAACATTGAGGCTCGTACAGGAGCCCAAACACAACGCAGCACAGAGAAGCGCGCCGCGTGAAGCCGCGCCAAACATATCCCGCCCCCAAAAAACAGCGCCGCAAAAACAGTTGTGAATATGATTATTCTTATTGCCTCAGTTTCGGACCAGGCGAACGAGTTGTCAATCACAACTTTGAAACGAAGTATATGAATCCCGCGCTACGCTGTGACGCGCCAGTCAGAGTGAAGCGTGAGTGTGTCTTTCGGGTTCAACGGTTAGACCCACGATCGACCATACTTATTCTGCAAGCTGTCGGTTGGAACGCCCGAGAGTTGCCGAACTGTAAATCCGTACACCTATCGCCGTTCCGAAATCGCCGCGCGGCCGCCAAGGCTGCCGTAAATGACCGGCGCGCCGCGGTCGAAAACAATTCCCTGCGCGAATGCACTCAGTCCGAACGAGGAGTTGTAGGTGGGCACCGCTGCGCCGTCCTGGCCGATCCTGAGCACCGAAAATTCGAGCAGTTCGTCGCCTCCGTCACCCCATCTTTTTGAATTCGACTCCGGCGCCGCTACGCCGAGGCGCCTCACGCCAATCGGCCGCTGCCGCTTGACCACGAAAAGCGTCTCGCCGTTCGCGCTCGCCACAGACTGGACGTTGGAAGGAAACTGGTCGTCATCCTTCCAGAGCGGCGATGGCGTCAGCTCCGGGCTCGCCGCGATAAGAAGTCCTTTGCCGCCGCTATCGCAATATCCCCGCGTCTGGCCGCCGATCATCAGTCGGCTCTCGCCCCCCTCCGCGGCGAAGACCTGATAGTCCGGGATCGTAAGTGTCTTCTTCACCTCAAAGCTCGCGCCGTCCAGCAGATAGACGGCCGCCTGAAGCGGGCCCTGGCACAGTGTGGGCAGGCCGAACAGAGCCTCGTTTGAGCCGAAATTGCCAAACTGCCGGGAGTTGATGATGAGCGCGAGATCCGCGCCGACCCTTGAGAGCAGTGCCCATCTGCCGATGATAAACTCGGATAATCCGACCTTGATATCCTTGCGCGTGATCTCATGCCCATCGTGGTCAAACCGGATGAGGCGCGCCACGCGTTCCTCCGTATGCGATGAATAAGTCGATCCCGACAGCATGACGATGTCGCTCCCGACGGCCAGCGACCCGAACGGCATGTCGTCCACAAGATCCGGCCATGTCGTCTCCCACACCTCGGAGCCGCTCGGCGCAAACCGCCTCACGATCGGGTAAGGATGTACCGACGCCTTATAGCCAAACGCATAGATTTGCGATTGATCGATGAGAAGCTGGCCGGCGCCGATCTCATGCGACGGCGCCGCAAGGCGCGCGCCGTCGGTGGCGGCATCCCTGATGATGCTCGCCATGCTCTTGCCATCCCAGTCCCCCATTACCGAAAGTAACAGGCGGCCGGCATCCGCTTTAGCATCAAGAACTTCGCCGACATCATCGCGATCAATATGCTCATACGCAAAGGCCGTGGCCGTTGAAAGCGGAGCGTCGTCGGGAAGGCTGGCGCCATAGCCGAAGACGATGAAGGGAGCCCAGAAGCGCGGGTGATGGTGGGCCCTGTCGGCCTTGGCGAGGTAGCGTTCGATTCCTTCCGATAAAGCTGCTGATGCGCTCTTGTGACGTTGGTCCTTCCAGGATCTGAAAAATTCCAGAACGAGATCATGCGCGGCGTTGGTTTCCACGGTCCAAAGGGACGCCAGCAATGTCGGAGAGCCCGCGACCGAGAAGGCAGCGGAGAGATCGGTGATACCAATATTCGCGGCCGAGGTGTCGATTCGTGCCGTGTTGCAGGCCGACAAAACTACGAGGCGCGCATCCAGTGGCAGCCGCGTGATCTCGGACGCCGTCAATAATCCATCGTTGAAACTGTCGGAGAGATCGTTGGGCGTCAAAACGAGGGACGCCTCATTGACGCCGGGCACGTCGTTGCGCAGCAGCCCATGCGTCGCAAAATGAATAATGTCGTATTTGCCGAGATCCTTCGTGCGAAAATCTTCTTCCGAAGCGTCCGCGCCCAAAAGGACATCGCGTTTCGATGCCCTCATAAGCTGCGCAACGCTGGTGATTTCATCGGCTGTTTCGGGAAGCGATCCAAGTTCGCTCAGGGCGCCGCGCAGCGAGGCATTCGCATTGCCGCCACGCGTCAGGCTTGCCTGCTGCGTAGCGGTTGAAAGAGCCGGATTGCCGAGCCCGAGATAAGGAAGCGAAGCGTGCTGGTGTGACACGGATGCGCGCGTGCCAAGCAGGTGGCGCGCAGAAATCGAGGTTGCGAATCTGAACTTCTTTCCGAGCCAGCGCGCCGCCAGCAGGTCATAGCCGTCACCCCGACGGGGCGGCGCTTCCTCGAGCAGAGCCGCGAGGGGAATACCGGCGAGCTCCTCCGGAGGGGCAGCATTAACCAGCGAACCCGGCACCAGGCACGCCTCAAGGCCTTTGAAGAGCAGATCGCCAAGCCGGACCGCCGATGCCACCGGATACTGGCTATCCAGTGTATCATCGGGCGCGCGTTCCTGCGTCAGCGCCAGCCGCAACAGCTTGGCGTCCAGGATCGCCTGCTGCGGATTGACATCAGAAACCGAAAAGAGCGCCGTCGTTTTCGAAATGCAGAGGCGGCCCATGCCTTTCAGCGTTGGGAAGAAAGTAAGGAAGACTTCATTGGGTTCGAGGACAGACTGCATCTGCGCGGTCGTCGGATAGCCGATTGCTTTGGCGTAATCCGCATCTTTTGCGAGGGTCTCCCCCAATCGCCCGATCGTCTCCGTGAGGCCCGCATAGGTTGTAATGAGATAGCCGGCCTCTTTCTTGCCGCCCGCCATGAGGAGCTTGATCTGATCGAGCTCCCACTGCCGCTTTTGTTGCAGCAGGAGATAATGGGAGCGCACGGTGGCGCGAGCGCGTTCGGTCTTCTGCGCGCCGATGAGCACGGCAAAATCGCTGGTCTGATGCCGCAGTGTGCGGGACAGCATCTCGCTGCCCTTCAGTGCCAGATCGGCGGCATCCGCCGGGGGATAGTCCGCAAGGGATGTAAGCGCAGTCTCGATGACGAGCAGATCCATCAAAGAAGGAAGCTGAAACCCCTCAAAACGCTGCTTCAGAAACGTCTCAAAGACTTCAATGCGTTCCCTTGCCGCTGTTTGGACCAGTTGAGCGCCTTCTGGCTTGGATGTCCTGAACGTAATAAGCCCGAGCACAAAATGGCGATAGGACTCGATATTCTCGGCAATCAGCCCCTTCAGTTGCCACGTTGGAGGGATCGAGGCGAACAGCGGCTTCCAGGCCGCCGTTCGGGGCGACTCCCTGGAGCTTTCGATGAGCACATCGGAGAGCGCAAAGTAAAACTCCTGCAGCGTCTCAAAATGCCCCCGTGCAAGGATCGCTTCTCTCTGAGACTGTAGCGGATGGCGCTCGTGAACGGCAGCGGCCTCGTCGGTCGTGCCTTCAAAGAGCAGTGACAGTGAAGCGAGGCTATTGCTGGTCGAAGTGCGGTAGAGCTTGATGCCGTCGTTGATGTCGAGGCGATCGTTCAGCCGGATCGCCTCGTCGAGATAGCTCGCCGCCTTCCTCGACCGGCTCGTCATGGCGAAGAGTTGGTTCGTCAGATGTATGTAACCTGCGAATACCGGCCCTTCATGATTGAAGTTGGCGGAAATGTAGGGATCTATAAGTCGCGCAAGCGCCTGTGCGCTTACGATATCCTGTTGCACGATCAGAGATTCGAGCAGCTCGACCAGCCCCTTGCCGATGCTGTACTTGTCTTTGGGGTCGATCAATAGCAGGCTGATGACAGCGGTGGAGTAAGCTTTTTCAGCTAACCGTTGATTGTTCGACCGCAGGAAATATGTGACCGCCGCCAGGTTGGCCATCATGGCCGGATAAGGTGTCGCGGCGGGATTGAACGGGACCTTGTTGTCCCGGAAGACGCCCGTCTGCACCTCCGGATTATTCGCCCAGACCTGAGCGCGAACCAAATAAGCATAAAGTTCTGAGAAGAGCGCCTTGAGCTTTTCGTCACTCTTGACGATCTCATAGGCCGCAATCTCGGCTTGAACCGCGCAATCAAGCTCATACGCCGTCGTACAGATCTCGGTCAGATCGCGGAGCAGATAAGCCTTGGCAGATTTATCGTCGGTTTGTTTGGCAAGCTCGGCGATCTCCCGCGCCGCCTCCCGGACCTGGCCGTGATGAAATTTCTGGTAAGCGGCCTGTTTTCGGCTTTCCAAATCCGGCGCGGGCTGTGAAAATGCGCGCGAAACGGGAATGAACTGCAAGGTTGTGCAGAGCACCATCGCTGCCAGCAACTGCATCAGGGATGGGGAGCCCGATCGTATGAAGCGTGCCGTTCTGTCAGCCTTCATTGCCGTCGCCCTCACGGATACAGCCGTGGCCCAGGCAGACTTGGTCGGCAAGGCCCTCCCGGCGTCGCCCGAGAACGCTAGCATACTCTCGCTTGAGAGCACCCCCGAACTTTACGATATGGGCGGTCTCGGCATCTCGCTTGCCAGCAAGTATGCCGGCGCCAAGCTCGCGGACGCGCCTTTCGCCAGCCGCGGCCGGCACGATTCCGAGATCTACCGGTTGCTATCGCCCTCCGTCGTCATCGTCGTCACCGACACCAGCATTGGTTCAGGTTCCTATATCGGGCCCGGGGACACGGTCCTGACCAACTGGCATGTGGTCAAGGGCTTCCAGAAGGTCGGTCTCCTGTTCAAGCCGCCAACCGAGGGCAGCAAGCCATCCGAGGCGGACTTCGAGATCGCGCAGGTCGTGAAAATCGATCCGGGCCACGACCTGGCCCTCCTTCGCCTGGCGGCGACCCCGCGCGACGTCAAGCCGATCGCCCTGGGCTCCGAAGCCGACATTCAGGTCGGCGCCGACGTGCACGCGATCGGGCATCCGACCGGAGAGGCCTGGACCTACACCAAAGGATTTATCAGCCAATACCGTAAGGACTACGAATGGCGCGACGAAGAAGGTGCGCACAAGGCAAGCGTGATCCAGACCCAGACACCGATCAATCCCGGCAATTCGGGCGGCCCCCTCCTATCGGACGATGGCAAGCTCGTCGGCGTGAACGCCTTCAAGGCCAAGGGCGAAGCGTTGAACTTCGCGATCTCCATCGCCGATGTCCAGGCGTTTCTAGCCAAGGCCGGTCAGCCGATACCGGCCAAAGCGCCGGCGACCTGCAAGTCGGTGAAACTATATGAGGGAAGGGACCGGCAGAACATCGCTGGGCTCATCCAGTACGATACGAACTGCGATGGCAAGCCCGACTATTCCTTCGTCACGCCTGACGACCTCACCAAACCCATCTCGGCGCATCTCGATACGAACTTCGACGGCAAGACGGATATCTCGGTCGCAGACCGCAATCGCGACACGAAGTGGGATATCTCTTTTCATGACGTTGATTTCGACGGAAAGATCGATCTCGTCGGCTATCACGCCGACGGCAAGCTGACGCCCTCGCGCCTCGACAAATACATACCCGGCACCCGTTATTGAGGATCCGCCTTGCGCCTGAAACGAACGCTGTGGGTTGCGTCGCTTGCGCTCTTCGGCGCGTACCTGCTGCCGTCGCATGGCGAGACAGTCAACGTCAAATACCGAGGTCCCGTCGATCTCAAGACATTTTCCTGTAACGATATCAGCCGCAGCAGCTTTATCACGCGTGTCTGCTATGATGACACCAAGCAATATATGATCATTCGCCTCAATACGACCTACTATCATTATTGCGAATTTCCAAAGGCCATACTGAGTGCGTTTCTCGAAGCGCCATCGATGGGCACATTCTACAACGAGCGCATCAAGGGAACGGGCTCGGACGGCCCGTTCGATTGCCGCACCCACCGAGTCCCGCCCTACTGAATTCACAGCGGCGCGGCAGAGCGCCTATGCCGATCCGGATGTACTCGTTTAAGCGAAGGAGGGCTCATGTCCGCCTGGTATTACGTCGATCAGCATCGGCAAACCGTCGCCCCGCTACCGCAGGACCGGTTGATCAGTCTCTTGAGCGGGATGGCGAGACCCGGCGAGGTCTTTGTGTGGTGTGCAGGATTTGATGCCTGGAAGAGAGCGGCTGAAGTTGAACAGCTATTCCCGCCGCCGAAGGTTGCGCAACCTTTGCCCCCGGTACCTCAGGTCCAGTCCGAGCTGACGCGTGCCGCGGCCAGGCAACACGATGCAAAGAGCGCTCGTGCCGCGAATACCGCCTGGGCGAAAGAGACGCTGCAGGGAATCGGAGCCTTTCTCCTCATGCTAGCGATCGGGATTGGTTCCGTAACGCTGCTTATGATGCTTCTCTACGGCGCTACCTGGGCGTCGGAGAACTTGCTGCACTACGTCAGCCTCGCCGCGCAATGGGCGATCGTGGTCTGCATTGTCATTCTGGCTCCACTGTCGGCGTTTCGAAAGACGCGCGTTGTCAGCGCCATCGGTTTCTTCTCTTCCTCCTATATTTTCGGGACCTGCCTCTGGATGATCGGTCTCCTGACGGCCTATTTCTATTGGGGATTGAAATCGATCATCATCGGCATGTGCATGTTTGGGGTCGGCCTGGTGCCCGTTGCACTCCTCGCCTCGCTCTTCAATAGTGACTGGACGGCCCTCTCAATGATGCTGATCGGCGTCGTCCTGACTTATGGGGCCCGCATGCTGGCATTTTGGATGTTTGAGAACGTCTGATCAGGCTTCAGTTTGACGTGCGTACAGCGGCTTCGCAAGAGGACGTGGGCTGAGCAGCTCTTATTCGTTTTTGCGCACCACATGGCGCCAAAGAACGGGCGCGTTCGCTCGCGGACCAGGCTCTACGCGTTGCGCTTACCGAGCCCATCGGTCTCGGCCCTTCGGGTGACGGTCCTTCGCGCAAGAATTATGTGCTTCTCGCCGGGGGCACTCGCTGAAGGGGCCCGCCTGCGGCGTCGCTATCACTGTCCCGCGCCCGGGTGCCTTCTTAACCGGTCTCGCGACTGCACTCGGTCCCGGGTCCCGCCGCTGCGCGTCGGCGCTATGCTGACCCTCCTGCGGGTGCCTTTTTCCGAGCCTCCGCTTCGCTTCGGAACTTCTTTGAAGGGAACGACGAAGCCGCGTGATGCATCCTTATGCTGTGTCTCACCCCCGAGTTCGTGTCGTGCGGCAGAGAGTGAGAGGGACGTCGATTCCTCCGTGGCGGGTTGGAGGTCGAGAGAGAGTCTCCCGATCGCCCGTCGTGGAGACGACGACATGGCAAGCGTTCAGAAAATCAAACTCAGTTCTTCCCGCGATATTCCCTTCAACAAGCTGGTCTTGAGCCAGTCCAATGTTCGGCGTGTGAAGGCAGGCATCTCGATCGAGCAACTGGCGGAAAGCATTGCGCAACGCACGTTGCTGCAAAGCCTAAGCGTTCGTGCGGTCCTCGATGCGGATGGCCAGGAAACCGGAATGTTCGAGGTGCCAGCCGGTGGGCGGCGTTATCGTGCCCTCGAATTGTTGGTGAAGCAGAAGCGCTTGGCCAAGACCCAACCCGTGCCGTGCGTGGTCCGGGATAACGGTATCGCTGAGGACGATTCTCTTGCCGAGAATGACGAACGAATCGGCCTGCACCCCCTCGATCAGTTCCGCGCGTTCCGGAGCTTGCATGATGGCGGGATGAGCGAAGAAGAGATCGCCGCACGTCACTTTGTGACGCCTGCGATCGTCAAGCAGCGACTGCGCCTCGCATCGGTCTCCCCGAAACTCCACGACGTCTATGCCGACGACGGCATGACGTTGGAGCAGTTGATGGCCTTCGCGGTGACCGGTGATCATGCGCGTCAGGAGCAGATCTGGGAGAACGTGAGTCGCTCGAACTATGATGAGCCCTACCAGATCCGCCGTATGCTGACCGAGAATACGGTTCGTGCATCGGATCGCCGCGCGCGGTTCATCGGGTTGGACGCCTACGAGCAGGCCGGCGGCACGGTCATGCGGGATCTGTTTGAGCACGACGACGGCGGCTGGCTGCAGGACGTACCGTTGCTCGATCGTCTCGTGACCGAGAAACTCAAGGCTGACGCCGAGGCGATCGCGGCCGAGGGCTGGAAGTGGATCTCGATCGCCGTTGATTTCCCCTACGGCCATTCCGGCGGCCTCCGGAAGCTTGAGGGCGAGCCGGCTGATTTGACGGAGGAGGAGCGGGCGACGCTTGATGCGCTCAACGCCGAGTACGACAAGATCGAGGCGGACTATCAGGACGCCGTTGAACTGCCCGACGAAGTCGATCAGCGTCTTGGCGAGATCGAAGCGGCACGGTCCGCATTTGAAGCCCGATCCCTGATCTACGATCCGGCAGAGATCGCCCGCGCCGGTGTATTCATCAGCATCGATGCCGAGGGCTCGCTGTCGGTGGACCGAGGCTACGTTCGGTCAGAGGACGAGGCACTCGTCGTCGATGATCTGGAGATCGGCGCACAGGACGAAGAGGAGGGCGGTGAACGACCAGCAACCGTTGGTTCAGTCCAACGTGCGGTCATCACTGTCGGCGGCGCGCCGGCAGAACCCGTCGATGAAGACGAGGACGACAGCGTTAAACCGCTGCCGGATCGGCTCATCACCGAGCTGACCGCACATCGCACGCTGGCGCTACGCAACGCATTAGCGAACAATCCAACCGTTGCCTTCCAGGCGGTACTGCACAACTTTGTGCTGGCGACGTTCTATCGTTTCGCGTCGTCGAGCGGTTGCCTGGAGATCGCGATCCGGACGCCGGCGTTTCCCGCATCTGCGCCGGGCTTGAAGGAGAGCGCGTCGGCTGAGGCCGTCGACACCAGGCACGACGGGTGGAAGGTCCGCCTTCCCAAGGACGAAGGCGACCTCTGGGACGCCCTCACTGCGCTTGGCGGGAAGGAACAGGCTGCGCTGTTCGCTCATTGTGCATCATCCGCAGTCAATGCGCTCTATGAGCCGGCTAACCGCTACAATGAGAGCCGGGTCTCCGCCCATGGCGTCCGCCGAAGGCTCGATCAGGCCGACCTCCTTGCTCGCTCGGTCGGACTCGATATGGCGGCAGTGGGCTGGAAACCGACCGTCGACAACTATCTCGGCCGGGTCACCAAGCCTCGTATTCTCGAAGCCGTGCGTGAGGCGAAGGGCGAGCCATCGGTCCAGCTCATCGACCACCTCAAGAAGGGCGACATGGCCCGCGAAGCCGAGCGGCTGCTCGATGGCACGGGTTGGCTGCCCGAACCGCTTCGTCTCGTGGAGATAGATACCGTGGGGCAAGACGCCAACGCTGACGTTGAGGCCTTGCCTGAATTCCTCGCGACCCCCGAGGACGAAGCCACCGCGGATGCCGAAGAGGAGCGGCCGCACATCATCGCTGCTGAATGATCCACACTTGCGGGGCGGCTTCGACCACCCCGCAACCCGTGTGGCCGATGTCCTGCGGGACGTCGGGTCTTGAGAGGAAGAGGGCGGCCGGGAGGGATTTGAGCCGGCGTGGTCGAGAGTGCGCCGCGGCGGCTCGATCCTTCCCAGCTCCTCGAGGTTCTTCCCATGACATCGACTTCCGTCTCCGTGGCTGCCGTTGCGGCCGCGCCGTCTTCTGTTGCGTCCGGTTCGGCGATGAGTGCCGCCGCAATCGCCAGGACGGCCCACGATCTGCTTCTGCATCTTGAACGTGGCCAGCGCATCGACGCTCCGATGTTGCGCGCGGCGATGATCAACGCCTTTGGCGCGTCCGACGCTGAGGGCGGATGGAACTGGAAGATGGCTTACGACGCCTGTGAGGCGGCTACCGTTCTGTTCCTTCGCAAGTTTGGTCCGGCCATGCGCGCCCGTGCCGCTTCATCGGCCGCAATGTTGCCGATGCTCTCCAAAATCAGGAATCTACTTCCGACCCACACGCGCCGCTCGGAAGAGAGTGAAGCCCTCCAGCAATTCAGCACACCCATCATGCTTGCGCTTGCCGCGAGCGCTGCGGCATCGATCACGCCTGCCGACATTGTGCTGGAGCCGTCGGCCGGTACGGGTCTGCTCGCCATTTGGGCCGAACTGTCGGGCGCGTCGCTCGTTCTCAACGAACTCGCCGAAGCGCGAGCGGAGCTTCTTTCGCATCTCTTTTCCGGCAACGCCGCAACGAGGTTCGACGCCGCCAACATCGACGACCATCTCGACGCCGACGTCCGGCCGAGCGTCGTGCTGATGAACCCGCCATTCTCTGCGGTGGCGCATGTCGATCGCCGCATGTCCGACGCGGCGTTGCGGCACATTGCGTCCGCCTTGGCGCGACTCCCGGACGGCGGCCGGCTGGTCGCGATCACCGGGGCGAATTGCTCCCCCGACAATCCGGTCTGGACTGACGCCTTTGTCCGGTTGCAGGAGCGCGGCCGTGTTGTCTTCACTGCCGCGATCGCTGGCTCGGTCTTCGCCAAGCACGGCACCTCGGTCGAGACGCGCTTGACCGTGATCGATCGGTTGCCCGCGGACCATAAGCGGGCATTTCCGCCGTCTCTGGGCGTGGCATCGGACGTTGCCACGCTGCTTGGCTGGGTCACGAAGCACGTTCCAGCACGACAGCCGATCGCTGCGGCTGTTGTGGCTCCAGCGGTCAGTACTCCGGCCATTCCGCGGACCGTCCGCGCTTACGCGACGCGCCCATCCGCCGCGGCGGCTCCGACCTCGGCGCCCGAAGCGATCGAGCTCACCTATGAGACCGTGGCGTGGACACCGGCTGAGGCCGACCGGATCACGGACGCGCTCTATGAGGGATACGCGCTTCAGTCGATCCGGATTCCCGGATCGCATGCACATCCGACCAAGCTTGTGCAATCCGCCGCCATGGCGTCGGTGGCGCCTCCGGTCCCCTCCTATCGGCCGCACCTTCCGGCAAATGTCGTCACGGGCGGCCTGCTGTCCGACGCACAACTCGAATCCATCATCTATGCCGGCGAGGCGCATGCGGGCTTTCTTGCGGGATCATGGACGATTGACGAAACCTTTGATGTCGTGTCCGCGGCCCGCGAGGATGCGGACAATGCCGTTCAATTCCGGCGCGGCTGGTTCCTTGGTGATGGCACCGGCGCGGGCAAAGGACGTCAGGTCGCCGGTATCCTGCTCGATAACTGGCTGAAAGGCCGTCGTCGAGCGGTTTGGATCAGCAAGTCTGACAAGCTGATCGAGGATGCGCAGCGCGACTGTTCGGCGCTTGGCATGGAACGCCTGCTCGTGACGCCGCTGTCGCGCTTCCGCCAGGGCACGTCGATCCGGCTGGAGCAGGGCATCCTTTTTACCACCTACGCCACGCTGCGGTCCGACGCTCGCGACGACAAGGTTTCCCGCGTCAGGCAGATCGTCGAATGGTTGGGTGCCGACTTCGACGGCGTCATTGTCTTCGATGAAAGCCACGCCATGCAGAATGCCGCGGGCAGCAAGGGCGAACGCGGCGATCAGGCTGCCTCGCAGCAGGGAAGAGCGGGGCTCCGGCTGCAGCACGCCCTGCCGAATGCGCGCGTCGTTTACGTTTCGGCAACCGGCGCTACCACAGTGCATAATCTGGCCTACGCCCAGCGTCTTGGATTGTGGGGCGATAAGGACTTTCCATTTGCGACCCGCTCGGAGTTCGTCGAGGCCATCGAGGCTGGCGGCGTCGCCGCAATGGAGGTGCTGGCGCGCGACCTCAAGGCACTTGGGCTTTATGCGGCGCGCTCCCTTTCATACGAGGGTGTCGCGTACGAACTGGTCGAACATCGGCTGACCGACGAGCAGATCCGCATTTACGATGCGTATGCGGGTGCGTTTAGCGTCATCCATAACAATCTCAACGCCGCCATGCGGGCGGCGAACATCACCTTCGAGACCGGGACGCTCAACGCGCAGGCGAAGTCGGCGGCCCGATCGGCATTCGAGTCCGCAAAGCAGCGCTTCTTCAGTCATCTCCTCGCGTCGATGAAGACACCTTCCCTGATCCGCTCGATCGAACGCGATCTTGGGGAAGGCCACGCCGCCGTGATCCAGATCGTATCGACCGGTGAAGCGCTGATGGAGCGCCGGCTTGCGGAGATACCAACCGAGGAGTGGAGCGACGTCCAGGTCGATATCACCCCCCGGGAATACGTGCTCGACTACCTCGCCCATTCCTTCCCGGTCCAACTGTACGAGCCCTTCACCGATTCGGAAGGCAACCTTTCGTCTCGGCCTGTGTACCGTGATGGTCAGCCCGTCGAGAGCCGGGAAGCCGTTGCGCGCCGCGACCGGCTGATCGAGCATCTCGCCTCGCTCTCACCCGTGCCCGGCGCACTCGACCAGATCGTGCAGCGGTTTGGGACCGACATGGTGGCCGAAGTCACCGGACGGTCGCGCCGCATTATCCGCAAAAGCAACCGCCTAACGGTCGAGAACCGTGCCGGCTCGGCGAACCTCGCTGAAACCGCGGCCTTCATGGACGATGTCAAGCGCATCCTCGTCTTCTCGGACGCCGGCGGGACGGGTCGCAGCTACCATGCCGAGCTGTCTGCTCGAAACCAGCGCTTGCGCGTTCACTACCTGCTCGAGCCCGGCTGGAAGGCCGACGCCGCGATCCAGGGTCTCGGCCGCACGAACAGGACCAACCAGGCCCAGCCGCCGCTGTTTCGTCCCATTGCGACCAATGTGAAAGCCGAGAAGCGCTTTCTCAGCACCATTGCGCGCCGGCTCGACACGCTCGGCGCCATTACCCGCGGTCAGCGGCAGACCGGCGGGCAGGGGTTGTTTCGACCCGAGGACAATCTGGAGAGCAACTACGGTCGCGATGCCTTGCGTCAGCTCTATACGCTCCTGATCCGGGGCAAGGTGGAAGGCTGCTCGCTCGAGACGTTCGAGGATGCAACCGGGCTGAAGCTGACCGACTCCAATGGCATGAAGGATGAGCTGCCGCCGATCACGACCTTCCTCAACCGCCTGCTGGCGCTGACCATCGATCTGCAAAACGTGCTCTTCACGGCCTTCGAGCAGTTGCTCACCACTCGCATCGAAGGCGCCATCGCCTCAGGAATCTACGACGTCGGTCTTGAGACGCTGCGGGCCGAAAGCTTCGTCGTCACCGATCGGCGTACGATCTACACCCATGCCGCGACTTGTGCGGAGACCCGTCTGCTTACGATCACCCAGCGCGAGCGTAACCGGCCTCTGCCCCTGGATGAAGCGCTCGGCCGCCTCTCTGATCGTCGTACCGTCTTGCTGGTCAACGAACGTTCCGGCCGAGCCGCGGTGCAGGTCCCTGCGCCGAGCCTCATGCTCGACGATGGTGAGATCGAACAACGCGTCCGCTTGATCCGGCCTATGGAAAGCCTGAGCGTTCCGCTCGACGCAATGGCGGAAAGCCATTGGATCGAGACGGATCGCGAGCGATTTAGTAGCGTCTGGCAGGCTGAGCTTGCGACAGTGCCGGAGTTCACTGAGAGCACGATCCATGTCGTCGCGGGTCTCCTCCTGCCGATCTGGAAGCGGCTGCCTAACGAATCGACGCGCGTCTATCGTCTTCAGACCGATGCCGGCGAGCGGATCATCGGCCGGAAAGTTTCGTCCGCCTGGGTCACCAGCGCGCTTCACGGCGAACAGCCGACGCTGCCACCCGCGGACGCCTTTGCGGCGCTGTTGGAAGGCCGCACGGTTCTCGACCTTGCCGAAGGCCTGAGACTTCGGCGCGCCCGCGTCATGGGCGCGCATCGTATCGAGCTCGCTGACTTCACCGACACCATGCGCGACCGCTTGCGCGCTTATGGACTCTTCAGCGAGATCATCTCCTGGAAGCTGCGCATGTTCGTGCCTGTCGACGCAGATGGTGTCGGCGTCCTTGCCAAGCTGCTCGAATGCTATCCGATCGAGCGCATCGGCGAGTGGGAGGCTGCATAATGCCCCGCGATGCTTCCGAACTGGCGCTCCGCCTCGCTCGCGAGGCGGAGGCGGTGTGCCGGCACTATCTCTCCAACGGCCGTCGCCAAGGCCGCTATTGGCTGGTCGGCGATAGCAGAAATACGCCCGGGCGCTCCATGTTTGTGCGGTTGGTTGCGTCGACCAAGGGACCTGCGGGCAAGTGGACGGACGCTGCGACCGGCGAGCATGGCGACCTGCTCGACATTATCAGTGAGAGTTGCGGGTTGCTCGATTTCCGCGATGTTGCCGACGAGGCGCGACGATTCTTAGGCCTGCCTCGACCCGATTCCCCACCCGAATTGATGTCCGCGCACGCCAAGGCCCAGACCGGATCCCCAGCAGCAGCCCGGCGACTGTTCGGCATATCGCGGTCGATCAATCGGACTGTTGTCGAAACCTATTTGTGCCGACGAGGCATTCCATCCGTGCATCACGAAGGTGCGTTGCGTTTCCATCCGCGCTGCTACTACCGGGCGGACGACGAAGCGCCGACTGAAGTCTGGCCGGCGATGATTGCCCGAGTTACCGACCTCGACGGCCGGATCACGGGCGTGCACCGGACTTGGCTTGACCCGTCCGGACGCGGCAAGGCGTCGATTGACACTCCGCGACGTGCCATGGGCGACCTCCTGGGTAACGCCGTACGGTTCGGTCTTGCTAACGATGTGCTTGTGGCGGGCGAGGGCATCGAGACCATGCTTTCGATTCGCCATGTTCTGCCGAGCATGCCGATGGTCGCGGCACTCTCAGCCAACCATCTCGCCGCCCTGCTGCTCCCGTTGACGCTGCGCCGACTGTATATCGCCCGCGACGCCGATCCTGCCGGAGAGGGTGCTGCGATGAACTTGACGAACCGCGCGGAAGCGGCCGGCATCGAGGCGTTCACATTGTCGCCCAGCTTCGATGATTTTAACGGAGATCTGCGGACGCTGGGCGCTGAAGAGCTTGAGGCGGCCTTGCGCGTACAGCTTGTGCCACAGGACGTTGTCCGCTTCGTTCGCTCGGCGACGACCGTCGCGGGATAACAGCAGGCGCTTTGAACGCGTTCTCGTCATCGCCAGTCAGCTCGACGTCGGCGTTGCCGGACAGAGTCCGCGTCCCCGGCCTTCTAGAGGGCGATCGGACGGCAAGCGGTCCGGTCCGGCAATGGCAGAGGTGCGGCTATTTTCCGCCGGCGCTTGCGCGCCTTTGCATCGCGAAACAAAATAGCCGCACCTCTGCCATCCTCCGCTCTGCTCCGGCCCTGCGCTGCGCTTCGGGTTCTGGTCCGTCCCGCCCGCCGTCTGGTGATCGCCACGAAGGCCGCGATGGACGCGGTCGATCCGGCAAAGGACCTCTCACCATGACGACCGACCATGATGATACCGAGTTCGAACCGCAGCACAGTTCATCCCCGACCGATCATGTGCTCAACGAGCTTCAGCTCTACGGCCACCGTTCCTTCCACGACGAGCCCGATCCGAGGCCGTTACCCGAAGCCAAAATCATCGCCGGCGCGATCGCCGATATCTTCGACGCTTTCGTGGCGACCTTGAGCGACACCCGGCTCGAACCCGACCTTGAGAATCTGCTCTGGTCGACCGTCAACCTCTTTCACCGCGCGACGGGTCGCATCGAACGCGAACTCGACGACAACGAACAGGCCCAACAGAAGAGCCAGCGCGAGCAGAATGGCTCGGAGGTGCGATCGGTCGAACTGGAAAGGCTCACGGCCGAAGGTATCACGATGATCGAACGCCGCAACGTCATGGAACTGTTCCGCGACCTCGCCACAGACCATTTCGAGCTTCATACCGGCTCTCCCTGGCGTCCCCGCTCTGGATCACTGGTCAATCATCGCACACTCACATCAGCGATGATCGACAGCCGCGATTTCCTCGCTGCCAAGCGCCGCGCAGAGACCGAGGCGATGTTGCCATCGGGACCCAAGATCGCACTGACCGGCGGGCTCGATTTCAACGACGTCTCCCTGATCTGGGACAGCCTCGACAAGGCCCACGCCAAGCACCCGGATATGGTGCTCCTGCACGGTGGCTCGCCGAAGGGCGCCGAACTGATCGCGGCGAAATGGGCTGCTAACCGCAAGGTTCCGCAGGTCGCATTCAAGCCGGACTGGACCAAGCATGCCAAGGCAGCTCCGTTCAAGCGCAACGACGCCATGCTCGCGGTGCTGCCGATCGGCGTCATGCACTTCCCGGGCACCGGGATACAGGACAATCTTGCCGACAAGGCGAAGAAGCTCGGTGTTCCCGTCTGGAAATTCGGCGGCGCATAAGCGCCGCCCCACCGGCGCTTCGAAGAAAGTCAAACGACTACATTTCTCTTCGATCTGCACCGATGAGGCGGGCAGAATGGTTCTTCTTTTGTCGCACTCAGCCAATGAGGATAATTACTCCCACAGCCGCTGGTTCTCCGTTATAATCTCGACCGCGCCGTGGTGGTGGTGGAAGGCGCGACCGTCATATCTTTTGTCGTGGAGCCACCACCATGCTTATCCTCGGACTCATTCTCAATATGCTTGGCATCGGCCTGTTCTGCTGGCTGATTTTCACTCTCGCTATATATGCGCTTCCATTCTTCGTTGCGCTTTCTGTATGGCTGGCAGCGATTCACGGTGGCGCGGGCATCACCGTCGCGGTTTGTGTCGCCATTCTTGCCGGTGTGCTCACTCTCTTTGTGGGACAAACGGCGTTTTCTTTTACTGGATCCACGCTTCTTCGTGCCTTAATCGCCGCTGCTTTTGCTGTTCCGGCGGCCGTCGCGGGCTATCACGTCGTTCACGGTCTATCGCAAATTGGGGTGTCCTCATTGCCATCGCGCGATGCGTTTGCCTGGATCGGCGCTATCGCGGTCGGTTGCACTGCTTGGTCTCGGATAACCATCCTTGCCAAGCCTCCGCGACCGGTCGAGGCTTTCCCGAACGGTTCTCAGCCGGCTCTCACTGTCACGACGCAGGAGGGATGACCTCTATCTCGTCGGGCGAGGTTATCTGCGATCGAAGCGTTCGTTGGCCCCGTGATAGACCTTCGGTAGCGCGACCCTCCTCGGATCACTTCGATCACGCGGGCCCAACCTTCCCCGGCACAAGTCAGCGCAGGCAGGGGCATCTCATCGTGGATTGTTCGAGGCAATCGAATCCACCCATTCCTTCGCCTTTGTTTCCTTCTCTTCGCCTGAACGCAGCGACATCTTGTGCAGCACCACCGATATTCGCCACGACTTCTTCCGAGGTATTGTTTAGCGCACGGACCACGTGGCCTCTTGATGGCTTGATCTGGCCGAAGAGCGGCTGCGCCTCGATCGCCTGAACGCAACGCCGTGGGTCGACTTTCTTCCCCTGGGCTACGCCCATTCCTCGCGAGACAAGAAAGTCTCCCCGCTGGCGTCCTCCGCTGCGCTCCGGCCCGCGGGCGGGTGCGTCGTCGATCGTCTTCGGCCTGTAGATCGCCATCGAGGCCGCAGTGGTCGCGGCTCGAAACAGCAAGGAGAAGTAACATGGCTAACATCGGTTCTTTCAAGAAGGTCGGCAGCGACTTCCAGGGCGAGATCGTCACCCTCAGCCTCAAGACCAAGGGCGTTCGGATCGTGCCCGAGACCAATCGCTCCAACGAGAATGCCCCGAGCCACCGCGTCTTCGTCGGCCGGGCCGAGATCGGGGCCGCCTGGTCGAAGCGCTCCGAGGAGGGCCGCGACTACCTCTCGCTCAAGCTCGACGATCCCTCCTTCAACGCACCGATCTACGCGAACCTGTTCGACGACGAGGAAGGCGAGAGCTACACCCTGATCTGGTCGCGGCCGCGCAAGAACGCCGATTGAGGCTCCGCAAAAAAGCCGCATCCGGTCCGCCGGGCGGGGCTTCACAATCTCTGGCGCAGTGAAGACTCCGGCAGATCGAACCGCTCGGTCCCTTATCGGCTATTCGGTCTGCCCACGCCTCTACTTCCTCTAGCCTATCCGTCGCCGCCGGTCGGCAAGCCGGCCCGGCGGCGATGACGCGTGCCGTGTCCGGCGCTCGCGGAGCCTTCTGCTCGGCTCGCGAAAGCAAGCATCTACGACTATCGAGATGGGCTGCTCAGATTCCATTACTTCCGTTTGGAAGACTTTGTTCGTTCGGCGCGCGCCTCTTCATCGGGCAGAACGAGATCGACGTGGCTGACGCCCAACGTGCTGGCGAGTTCGAACAAGGTTACGACCGTTGGATTACGGCGGCCGCGCTCCAGGTCACTGATATACTGCTGCGTGAAGCCGGACACCTCGGCGAATTTCTCCTGCGTGAAGCGCTTCTGCTTCCGCAGTCTTGCGAAATTCCGCCCGACCAACTTGCGCATGTCCATACGCGCAACTTGCGGCTTTACATACTATGAGGTTTATCTCCTATAATATGTATTTGGGCTCCTGCGCTGGCCGCAGGAGCCGGAATGAGGCTAAAGTGAGACCTGCGGGATCTTACTCGGGCCTCGATAGATTAGAATCATTCGCCGCTTGCTGGGATACTCATGAAGAAGCCAGAGCTAGACCCTGACGTTGCGGATGTCGCGCCAACCGATGCGGCGCTGACGATCTATGACGAGCAACACGTCGTGACGTACACGCGCCTTTTGCAGGCCGAAAGCGAGGGGGCCGACTGGCGGGAGGTCGCTCGAATAGTGTTGCACATCGATCCGGAGCGAGAGCCCGATCGCGCGCGCAATGCATACCTGACTCACCTTAAGCGTGCTAAGTGGGTTACGGAACAGGGACGTCTCTTGCGCGCTGCCGGCTCGAAGTAGAAGAAATTTACCGGAACTCCTTCCGTCGAGAACACAATTTTCTTCGACCAATCGGTGGTCATCCCAGAGCACCACGTGGTGCCAAAGTAGGGACTTCCTACAACCCAATCGATCAGAATTATTGCGCCGCAATCCTTATTAGCTGTGTGCAACGGGGCGGAAGCAATGCCTGAATTCGACTGGCGGTCGCCGGAGTCTTACAAGAGCCTACAAGAAGCTGACATCACCGACATCGCCTGGGAATGCCTGCGCCGCAATGTCGACTATCAACGCGACTACGAGGCGATGACCGCAAACGGTCGCGACGCAGAAGTCACGCCGGAATTCAGGAGGAAGTGGGGCATCTGCTTTCGCGCATGACCCGCAGGGGTCTTTTGGCGAGCAGGCCATCTTCTGGGCGCCCGAGGTTCTGCCGACTGTCATTCCAGTCGCAGCGACCACGTCGCCCCTCAACGGTGACACGCCTCAGCCATTGCTAGATCTCGCAGCCGGCCAGGTGCGGCGCGCCTCCGATGGATGGCATGCCATCCTTCGTGTCGGCGCAGTGGAGCACCGTGTCTGGTTGAAAGAGCCGCCAGCGATCGGCGGCAACTATGCGGCGGAATTGCCGTTTGATGGCAATTTCGATGCACGTGCCTATGCTGCCCGGCGGCTGTGGTGCGCGATGAATGGGCGCACGCCCGGACCTGGCTTTCACGAACTGTCCAAACAGCGACGCGAGCGGTTGAGCGCCGCCATCCGCGCGCTCGACGCGCACGCAGCCGGAAGTACTTACCGCACAATTGCAGGACTCCTGTTCGGTAAAGGGCGCATCCCGGATCGTGCGTGGAAAACGCACGACCTGCGCAATCGCACAATTCGCCTCGTGCAAGGCGGCCTCGCATTGATGCGAGGCGGCTATCGCGAATTGCTGCGTCCCAAGCGCAAGGACAAATAGCACCTTCAGTTGGGGGTATCGGAAACATACCCCACAATCATCGGCATCCCCCTTCGCGGGCCTTCTCCGCGATCGTGACCGTCGACGCGCCGCCGTTCGCGCCGGCGCTCCAGACGGTCACGGAGCCTCTCAAATGTCCGATCCGAACGCCGGCTTGCCGCCGCGTTACTTGCGCACGCCCGAAGCCGCGCGATTTCTCGGCCTTTCCGGCCGAACGCTGGAAAAGCACCGAACCTACGGCACAGGACCGATGTACCGGAAGATCGGTGGCCGCGTCGTCTACGCGCTGGATGACCTGAAAGCATGGGCCGACCTCGGCGCCAAGACGTCGACGTCCGACCCCGGGAAGGGGACCGTGCTGCCGGCCAAGAAGCACCCGGCGCTGCGCCCGTATGCGGGCCAGGAACGCCGCTGATTGCCGCGTGAGAGCATTGACCATGCGGCGCAGACACCATTCCGAACGCGAGCAGCTTGAGCTCTTTCGGGCGCTACCCCGCGATCTTGCACCCCGCGACGCGCAGGATCTCATGGCCTATCCGTTCTTCTCGCTGGCAAAGACCAAGCGCGTTGTGCCGATCGATTTCCGTGCCGGTGCAATCGCCATTCGTGTCGAAGCCGTGCCGGAACACGGCATGGCGACGATCTGGGATGCAGACGTCCTGATCTGGGCTGCGTCGCAGATCGTTGAAGCGCGTGACGCGGGTTTGAAGACCTCGCGCTTGATGGCTGCGACGCCATACGAGATTCTGACGTTCGTTGGCCGCGGCACCAGCGCGCGCGACTATGATCGGCTGAAGGCGGGTCTCGACAGACTTCAGTCAACGACCGTGCTGACATCGATCCGCCAGCCGACAGAACGACGACGGCATCGCTTCTCCTGGATCAACGAGTGGAAGGAGACAGCGGATGCAAACGGACGTCCATTTGGCCTCGAACTGATCTTGCCTGATTGGTTCTATGCCGGCGTGATCAATGACGCACTCGTGCTCACGATCGATCCCGCCTATTTCGAGCTGACGGGCGGACTTGAGCGGTGGCTCTATCGGCTCGTGCGCAAGCACGGCGGCCGCCAGGATGGCGGCTGGAGCTTTGATCTTGTGCATCTCCATGCCAAGTCCGGCATCCTCTCGCCGCTCAAGCACTTCGCTTACGACGTACGCCGGATCGTCCAGCGCCAGACATTGCCTGGGTATCAGCTCGTGCTCACGCGCGATCCGAACGGCACCGAGCGACTGAACTTCGCGCCTACTCCTATTGATCCCTTAACGGCACGCCTACGCCGCCGCGGTTTCATTCCAAATTCGGAGGACAACCTGTGAATCAGCTCGTGCTATCGGGGACCGCAACCCTCGTGCTATCGGGGACCGGATCCTCGTGCTATCGAGGACCGAAATCGAGCTTAAGTGCTTGTTTATCGGCGCTTTCCAGCCGCTCTAACTTTACTAACCAGAAATCCTTCGGATTTCTTCTAACGGACCAAGCTGGAAACCGCATCGCAGGCGACAGGCAACCGCGGGCCGTCAACCCTCCTTCTCGGCAGAAGCTGCACAGGTGCTTCACCGCCGCCAATGCTTACGGCTCCCCAATCCCGTCTGCGGGAGCGGCGGCATGAGCGATCTCACCGAAGTGGAGGTGCTGTGGCTCGAGAAGCGTATCGAAAACCGCATTCGGTTCGGCCGCATCGTCCAGGAACGGAAGGTTGATCGTCACCGGCGCGTCCTGTCATTTGCACCGGGCAGCATCTTTGCCTTCGTCCGATGGACCTCCAACGACTTTGGCACGGTCATTTCGCGGATCGATATCCTGCGGGCGGTCGCGCCGGGACAGCGCTGCTCCACCGTCCCTTATGTGACGCCGGGCGGGGAGATCCTGTTGCGTCTGTCCGGCTGGCCGAAGGTGGAGCGCGTGCTGCAGATGATCGATGCCGTTGAGGCACTCGGAATCGATCCAGCTGATGTCGCGCCTGATCATTGGCATCACGTTCATAACCGCCTGTCCGTCAACGAAAACCCGCGTCCATATACGAAAGCGCGCCATCAGGCCTGGCTCCATCGGAGAAGGGTGATGCGATGAGAGGCCGCTTGAAAGCGCTAACTGCAACCTTTGGAGCCGCTGCCGCGCTTGTCGTGACACTCGTCCTGGAGCCGCTGCCGCTCTACATATGGAATGCATCGGCAAGCGTGCCGATCGGCCTCTATCGCCTGCGATCGGCTGAACGCTTCCACGTTACCGAACTGGTCGCCGTGCAGCCGCCGGAGCCGCTCGCGACCTTCCTCGACCTTAACGGCTATTTGCCGGCCGGCGTCCCGATGCTCAAACGGGTCTTGGCCCTGCCCGGGCAGACGGTTTGCAGAAGCGGGTTCGCGATCTCGGTCGACGAAGTGGCGGTGGGCGAGGCGAAGGACCACGACAGACGAGGCAGGCCGCTGCCGAAATGGCAGGGCTGCCGCGTTGTCGGCGACGGCGAGCTCTTTCTGATGAACTGGCAGTCGGACGACTCTCTTGATGGCCGGTATTTTGGATCGCTTCCGGCATCTAGCGTGATCGGCCGTGTGGTCCCGGTGTGGACGTCGGAGGAGTGATCGTGCGCATTCGGCGTGTTCTCCTCGCCATGCCCCTGTCCAATCGATTGCGGGATCCGTCCTCCGTCTCGATCGATGTCTGCAAGGCTGGCGCGAGCCCCACCGCGTGCTTGAGCCGGTCGGGCATGCGCGTTTGTGCTGTCGTTCCCCTGATGCTTCTTCTGACCGCGTTCGACAGCGCTGCTTTGGCCCAGAGCGGATCAGCCGCCCAGCCGGCGATCAGTCGGACCGCTCACGCATTTGCCGGCTTCATCAATGAAGCCTCACAACGCTTTGCGATTGCGCCGAACTGGATCCGATCAGTCCAAAGCATCGAGGGTGCCGGTGACGTGCACGCCAGATCGCCAAAAGGCGCAATGGGCCTGATGCAAATCATGCCGGCGACTTGGGCCGAACTTCGCGAGCGCTACAATCTCGGGAACGACCCCTATGACCCGCACGACAACATTCTGGCCGGCACGGCTTACTTGCGCGAACTGCTCGATCGGTATGGCTCGCCTGGCGTGTTTGCCGCATACAACGCGGGACCATCTCGCTACGAAGAGCATCTCGCGGGCGACCCTCTGCCAGACGAGACGCGAGCATACGTCGCAAAGCTTGCAAATCTGCTTGCCATCGAACTGCCGCCGGGATGGACGTCCAGGGGACAGTCATCAGCAGCTGCGACGCTATTCGTCACGCGATCCGATCTCATGAAAACGCGCGATGGGTTGCGGGTGCTCATGCCGTCGAGCGGTGCCACGACCGCAATCTCAGCTTCCGATGTTTCGCCTATGGTGCCCCGGCCTATTGGCGTGTTCGTCCCTCGATCGGATGCGGGAGGACCGCAATGACCAGGTATGTGGGTTCGCAAGCCAATGGCGTATGGGCGATGCCTTCGGCCCGCGCTCTACTCGTCGCTTCGCTCCTCACCGAGCCACCCTTCGGGTGTCTCGGCCCTTCGGGTAACGATCGCTATCGCAAGCGCTCGGAAGCAGTGGGGGCTTCGCGAGTTGGCTGCCAAGTCGCGGCGGCTCTTTCGGGAACCGGCGACCGAAAGACCACGACGGCAGGACGGCGAGATAAAAGGGGCTCGCCGGTCGAACCGCAAGCCATTGTCATGGCTTGGGTTCTGGCGTGCCGGTCGGTCGGGGTGCGTGCCGCGCAAAGCATTTTGAGCAGTGCAATCAAAGACATTTTCGGCACTGCAGCTGTTTTGGCGCTGTTTTAGGCCCGGCGATGACCGTCGGCGACAGCGATCTGCGCATTCGGCCTGGGCGCATCCGCAGCACCCGCGCGCCCAAGCCGAAGAGCTTCATCAACCAGGTGCTACGCGCCGCGAAGAAGGCCGGACACACCTCGGGTCAGACCGCGGCCGGCAGGCGTTCTGCGGCCTATGGGCGTTCGACGTTCGGCCGCGGACGGCTCGCCTTTAGCCGCGGCCGGTTATTCAGCCCGACGCGGCGCGTCGTGGTAAAGGCGCGTGTCGTTCGTCACAAGGGACGTTCGTTCCGCTCGGCGCCGCTGACCGCTCATCTTTCATACCTGAAGCGCGATGGCGTCACCCGAAGCGGCGAGAGGGCCGAGATGTTCGATGCCGGCAGCGACCGTGCTGACGGCGCGGCGTTCGCAGATCGATGCAAGGACGACCGTCATCATTTTCGGTTCATCGTCTCGCCCGAGGAGGCGGGCGATATGACCGACCTCAGGGCTTTTACGCGCGACCTTGCCAAGCAGATGGAAACCGATCTCGGCACGCGGCTCGATTGGATTGCCGTCGATCACTGGAACACGGACAACCCCCACGTCCATATTCTCGTCCGGGGCGTCGATGAGGAGGGCGCTGACCTCGTGATCTCCCGCGACTACATCAGTCGAGGCCTGCGCTCCCGTGCCGAAGAACTGGTCGGCATCGAGCTGGGACCAAAACCGGAGAACGAGATCCGCAATTCGCTGGAGAGGGAAGTCACGGCGGAACGATGGACCCGGCTCGACCGGGAGATCCGGCTGGCCGCCGACGAGACCGGCACAATCGATCTTCGCCCCAAAAGTCCCGGCAGCTCTGACTCGGAGATCCGGCGCCTGATGGTTGGCCGCCTTCAGCATTTGGAGAAGATGGGCCTCGCGGCATCCGCCGCGCCGGGGGAATGGATGGTGGGGCTCGAAGCCGAGCGTAGCTTGCGTGACCTCGGCATGCGCGGCGACATCATCAAGACCATGCACCGCGCCTTCACCGAGCGTGGGGAGGCGCGCGGCATTGCCGACTATGTCATCGAAGGTGGACAGCCGGCGTCCCAGATCATCGGACGACTGGTCGATCGTGGATTGCATGACGAATTGACGGGCGAGGCCTACGCCCTGATCGATGGAACAGACGGACGGGTGCACCACGTCCGCTTCCGAGGGATCGAGGCCTTCGAGCATGCTCCGCCGATCGGCGGCATCGTCGAAGTCCGGTGCTTCGGCCAAGCCGGCGATCCGCGGCCCACCTTGGTGCTCGCGACCCGTTCCGATCTTCATCTTGGTGAGCAGGTCACCGCGAAAGGTGCGACCTGGCTCGACCACCGGCTGGTCGAACGCGATCCGATGCCGCTCGCCATGGGCGGGTTCGGCCGCGAGACCCGTGACGCCATGGAAGCCCGCACCGAGCATCTGATCCAGGAAGGTCTCGCGCGGCGGCATGGTCAGCGCATCATCCTGCAGCGCGACCTCCTGAACACGCTCCGCCGACGCGAGCTGGACGAGGTAGGGGCAAAAGTCTCGGCCGAGACCGGCTTGCCTCACGTGCAAGCGGCTTCCGGGGAGTATGTGGCAGGCACCTATCGCCAGCGGCTGACGATGGCGTCGGGGCGTTTCGCCATGATCGACAACGGGCTCGGTTTCCAGCTCGTGCCATGGTCG
The DNA here is from genome assembly GCF_016612535.1 of Bradyrhizobium diazoefficiens. NCBI lineage: Bacteria > Pseudomonadati > Pseudomonadota > Alphaproteobacteria > Hyphomicrobiales > Nitrobacteraceae > Bradyrhizobium > Bradyrhizobium diazoefficiens. Next base: position 2,346,751 of record NZ_JAENXS010000002.1, on the reverse strand, counting down.
CGCGAGCTCGAGAAGAAGTTCGGTCAGCACGTCACCGGTGTCGCGAAAGAGGGCGGTGGCATCGAATGGGGCTTTGGTCGGAAGCGTGACTTGGGCCTGTAGCTTTGGTTTACCAACTTCACTAGCGCGAGGGACGTTCGGATGTCAGGGACCAAAATCCTCTGGGGACAGGTAATCGTTGTCGGCCTGATCGTCTTGCTCGCCATCTGGGGAGCGACCGAGTGGACTGCCTGGCGTCTCGGTTACCAGCCGGAGCTTGGCCGCCCATGGTTCGAGCTGTTGGGTTGGAAGTTCTACTACCCGCCAATCTTCTTCTGGTGGTGGTTCGTCTACGACGCCTACGCGCCTCAGGTCTTTGTCGAGGGTGCCTTCATTGCGGCGTCAGGCACCGTCGTTTCGATTGCTGCGGCGATCGGCATGTCGGTCTGGCGGGCACGCGAGGCCAAGAACGTCGAGACCTATGGCTCGGCGCGCTGGGCCGGTCCGGAAGAGGTGCGAGCCGCCGGTCTTCTCGGCCCAGATGGCGTGGTGCTGGGAAAGTTCGACAATGACTACCTTCGCCATGACGGACCGGAGCACGTGTTGTGTTTTGCGCCCACCCGGTCCGGCAAGGGCGTCGGCCTCGTTGTTCCCTCGTTGCTGGCATGGCCAAGTTCGGCCATCGTTCACGACATTAAGGGCGAGAACTGGCAATTGACCGCCGGCTTCCGTTCGCGGCATGGCCGTGTCTTGTTGTTCGACCCGACCAACCCAAAATCCTCGGCCTACAATCCTCTGCTCGAGGTTCGGCGGGGGGAGTGGGAGGTGCGCGACGTTCAGAACGTCGCCGACGTCCTGGTCGACCCGGAAGGCTCGCTCGATAAGCGGAACCATTGGGAGAAGACCAGTCATTCGCTTCTGGTCGGTGCCATCCTCCACGTCCTCTATGCCGAGGCCGACAAGACTTTGGCCGGCGTCGCAGCTTTCCTGTCCGATCCGAAGCGGTCGATCGAGGCAACGTTGAAGGCGATGATGACCACGCCGCACCTTGGCGAGCAGGGTGCACATCCCGTGGTCGCCTCGACCGCGCGCGAGCTCCTGAACAAATCGGAGAATGAGCGCTCCGGTGTCTTGTCCACTGCCATGTCGTTCCTTGGGCTCTACCGAGATCCCGTGGTAGCCCAGGTGACGTGCCGGTGCGATTGGCGGATCGCGGACTTGATCGCCGACGCCCGTCCGACGACGCTTTACCTGGTGGTGCCGCCCTCCGATATCTCGCGGACCAAACCGTTGATCCGGCTGGTGCTGAACCAGATCGGCCGGCGGCTGACCGAGGACTTACACGCTCGCGACCGCCGGCATCGTGTCCTGATGCTGCTCGATGAGTTTCCGGCGCTGGGGCGGCTCGACTTCTTCGAGTCCGCGCTCGCTTTTATGGCGGGTTACGGCATCAAGAGCTTTTTGATCGCGCAGTCGCTCAACCAGATCGAGAAGGCCTATGGGCCGAACAATGCGATTCTCGACAACTGTCACGTCCGAGTCAGCTTCGCGACCAATGACGAGCGGACCGCCAAGCGAGTGTCCGACGCGCTCGGGACAGCAACGGAGATGCGGGCGATGAAGAACTATGCGGGGCACCGGTTGAACCCATGGCTCGGGCACCTCATGGTCTCGCGTCAGGAGACGGCCAGGCCGCTCTTGACCCCTGGCGAGGTCATGCAGCTTCCGCCGATGGATGAGATCGTCATGGTGGCGGGCACGCCGCCGATCCGGGCCAAGAAAGCCCGGTACTATGAGGATCGCCGGTTCACCGAGCGGGTGTTGCCGCCGCCTGATCCGGCGTCGTCGGGTCGATCATCGCGAACGGACGGATGGTCATCACTCGGAACGCCGACGCCGGCAACGGGCCTGGCCGGCAAAGTCGCGCAAGCAGGGGAAGACGCAGCGAACAGCGGTCTTCGTCGAGAGCCCGAGCTGCCCGATCACGTTGCGATCGTTAAGGAGACGACCGAGCCGTCACCGGCAGAGGAATTTGCCGTCGTTCTTGACGACGATGAGGACGCGGTCCGTCAATCCCGGCTCTTACGACAACAGATGCGAGGTGTTGCCCGTCAAGTCGCCCTCGACCCGAATGACGGCATGGAGCTCTGAGCATCATGCGCGATCGGATGAATGTGTATTTCCCGCCAGAGCTTCTGAAGCAGATCTCAGAGCTTGCCGATCGCAAGAAGCTCTCTCGATCCGCGATCGTGGAAGCGGCTGTTGCGTCCTTTCTATCGCCGGACGGCGCGGACAAGCGGGAGGCGGCGTTTACCCGGCGCCTGGACCGTTTATCGCGCCAGATGCAAAGGCTGGAGCGTGACGTCGGTCTGACGGCTGAGACTTTGGCCCTGTTCATCCGCTTTTGGCTCACGATCACGCCGCCATTGCCCAACGACGCGCAGGCTGCTGCCCAGGCAAAAGGCCGGGAACGCTTTGAGGGATTTGTCGAGGCGCTCGGGCGCCGCTTGCAAAAGGGGCAGAGCTTCCTGCGTGAAATCCCGGAAGATATTATTCATCACGAAACGACAGCGAAACTTGATTGATCTGCGGGACAGGCTATTCGCCGGTCCTTCTTTTTTCTACGCCATCCTACGACCGCAGCAATGTAGCTAAGTCGACAAGAAGCTGGACGCGCTATCGGCTCGAATGAGCTGAGTGAGCAAGAAGGGCCAGCATGCAGATCTCAATCGCATGGCGTCTCATCGCGTGCGTTTTTCTCCCATTCGCTGCTGGATACTATCTTTCATATTTGTTCCGAACGATCAACGCTCTGATCTCGGGTCATCTCATCGCCGATATCGGACTTGGTGCTGCCGACCTCGGGTTACTTACGTCCGTCTATTTCCTGGTCTTCGCGGCGGCTCAGATCCCGGTCGGCATACTGTTGGACCGCTTCGGTCCGCGTCGCGTCCAGAGCGCTCTGCTTCTGATCGCCGCCGCGGGCGCTGGATTATTCGGGATGTCGAACGGATTCCTGTCACTCCTGATCGCGCGTGCAATGATCGGGTTAGGTGTAGCGGCAGCTCTGACGGCTGGGCTGAAGTCGATCGTCCTGTGGTTTCCCAGAGAACGAGTGGCCTTGCTCAACGGCTACATGGTCATGTTGGGATCGCTCGGGGCTGTTACCGCGACGGCGCCCGCCGAGCACCTGCTCGCCTGGATGGGATGGCGACAGCTGTTCGAGATCCTGGCAGCCGCGACCGCCGTCACGGCCATGCTTATCTATCTCGCCGTTCCCGAGCAAGTCATCGTCCCGTCAACAGCATCAATCCCCGCCACCCTCAGCTCTGTTTTTGGCGACAGGCGCTTCTGGCGAATTGCTCCATTGTCGGCGACGTGCGTCGGCTCGGCCTGGTCACTGCTGGGATTGTGGGCGTCGACGTGGCTAACGGACGTGGAGGGCTTTGATCGAGCAAGTCTCGTCAGACAGCTGTTCATGATGTCAATCGTGTTGAGCGGCGGTGCCTGGTTGCTCGGTACGATGGTCCACTACTTCAGACGAAGAGGAGGCGGAGCGGAGTTAATATTGACGACCGTTGCGGTGCTGTTCATCGCCGCCCAATTTGCTTTGATACTTCGCGTGCCTTTGCCGTCCCTCTTGCCCTGGTCCGTTGTCGCAGTTGTCGGGGCGGCGTCCGTCGTCAGTTTCGCGGTGATAGCCGATTACTTTCCGCCCGAGCTTGCGGGTCGTGCCAATGGCGCAATGAATGTGCTGCACTTCGGATGGGCATTTCTGGCCCAATACGCGACGGGCCTGATCCTGGAGCAATGGTCCCGCGGGGCTAGCCCTAAACCGATCTTCGCCTATCAACTCGCGTTCGGTCTCAACCTAATGCTGCAGATCGCGGCGCTGGTGTGGTTCGCGCTGCCATGGCTCCGCTACTTCGGCCAGTGGATTGGCTCATTTGACGCTTCCGAGGTAATCGAACCGGTCTGCTTGTACGAACAAGCGGTACTACAGGTGTTCGCGGACGACGATGCGGAGTGGTGAGTGGCGACCCACGTTGAATTGCCCTTCTCGTCTTTCTTTTCCTACGCTGTTCTACGATTGCCGGAAGAGCTTGTTGCGCCAGATCGAGTGGTGGCTTTTCTAATCAGCCCATCTGAGGGCGCTCTTTAGACGTCCTCATTCGGTGGGGGCGGCGGTGGCAATCCAATCCAATCAGTCGGAGTCGACAACACGCGGCGCACGAATGCTGCGTAGCGCGCTTGGTTTGGCAATCGCGGGTTACCTCGAAGATGAGTCGATCATCGAAGTGATGCTCAATCCAGATGGGCGTTTGTGGATCGACCGGCTGTCGAGTGGCCTGATCGACACCGGCGAAATACTGTCCGCGGCGGACGGTGAGCGCATCGTCCGCCTGGTGGCGCATCACGTTGGCGCCGAAGTGCATGCCGGCTCGCCGCGTGTCTCTGCCGAATTGCCTGTGACTGGCGAGCGCTTCGAAGGTCTCCTGCCTCCAGTCGTTGCGGCGCCGGCGTTTGCGATCCGCAAGCCAGCGGTCGCTGTGTTCACGCTCGACGACTATGTCGTCAAGGGGATCATGACCTTGGGGCAGGCCAAGACCCTGAGGGGTGCTGTCTCCGCTCGTAAAAACATCCTTGTCGCCGGCGGCACATCGAGCGGCAAGACAACACTGACCAACGCGCTTTTGGCTGAAGTTGCAAAGACCTCCGATCGTGTCGTGCTGATCGAGGATACGCGCGAATTGCAATGCAAGGCACCCAACCTTGTGGCGCTTCGGACCAAGGACGGCGTCGCCACGTTGTCGGACCTCGTCCGCTCGTCACTCCGACTTCGCCCGGACCGCATCCCGATCGGCGAGGTCCGCGGCGCCGAAGCGCTCGACTTGCTCAAGGCCTGGGGCACTGGCCATCCCGGCGGCATCGGGACCATCCACGCGGGCACCGCACTCGGCGCGCTTCGGCGGCTCGAGCAACTCATCCAGGAAGCCGTCATTACGGTTCCGCGTGCCCTGATCGCCGAAACCATCAACCTCGTCGCCGTGCTTACAGGCCGTGGCGGCGATCGGCACCTCTCTGAGCTCGCCCTCGTCACCGGCCTTGGAGCGGCGGGCGACTACAGCCTTTCACAAGCAGGAGACTGACATGCGTTTGCAATCTAGCATTCTTCGAGGAGCCGCTTCGCTGGCTGCCGCCGGCACGGTTCTTCTGACGACCGCGCCGGCTTGGGCGGCTGGCTCGAACATGCCGTGGGAGCAACCACTCAACCAGATCCTGCAATCGGTCGAAGGTCCGGTCGCCAAGATCATCGCCGTCATCATCATCGTCGTCACAGGATTGACGCTCGCGTTTGGCGATTCGTCCGGCGGTTTCCGCAGGCTGATCCAGATCGTGTTCGGTCTGTCGATCGCGTTCGCCGCCTCGAGTTTCTTCCTGTCGTTCTTCTCGTTCGGCGGCGGCGTGGTGATCTGATGGATGATCCGGTCGCAGGTTTTGTCGTGCCCGTTCACCGTGCGCTCACCGAACCGATCCTGATGGGCGGCGCGCCGCGGTCGGTCGCAATCGTCAACGGTACGTTGGCGGCGGCCCTTGGCCTTGGACTGCGGCTGTGGATCGCGGGTCTCGTGCTCTGGTTCATCGGCCACATGGCCGCCGTCTGGGCCGCCAAACGTGATCCCGCCTTCGTCGATGTGATGCGCCGGCATCTGCGCATTCCCGGTCACCTCAACATCTGAGTTCGCGGTCATGATGAACCTCGCCGAATACCGACATTCCAACGTGCGCCTCGCCGACTTCCTGCCTTGGGCAGCCCTCGTCGACGAAGGAATCGTTCTGAACAAGGACGGTTCTTTCCAACGGACAGCGAAGTTCCGAGGACCCGATCTCGATAGCGCAGTGCCGGCTGAACTTGTCGCCGTCGCCGGGCGCTTGAACAACGCCCTGCGTCGCCTCGGATCTGGCTGGGCCGTCTTCGTCGAGGCGCAGCGTCATTTTGCGGGGTCTTACCCACCGAACACCTTTCCAGACGTCGCGTCAGCGTTAGTCGATTCCGAGCGCAAAGCTCAATTTGAAGAGACGGGCGCCCACTATGAATCCAGCTATTTCCTGACGTTTCTCTACCTGCCGCCGGAGGAGGGCGCCGCCAGGGCAGAGCGGCTGCTCTATGAGGGCCGCGATCGTACGGTTGGAGCCGACGCTCGCGAGGTGCTCCGCGGATTTATCGATCAAACCGACCGCGTGCTTCAGCTCGTGGAAGGGTTCATGCCCGAATGCGCCTGGCTCGACGATCCGGACACGCTGACCTATCTGCACTCGACGATCTCGACCAAGCGCCATCGCGTTCGCGTGCCCGAAATTCCCATGTACATCGATGCGCTGTTGGCCGACCAGCCACTGACGGGCGGGCTCGAGCCGATGCTGGGCTCAGCCAACCTGAGGGTTCTGACGATCGTTGGTTTTCCCGGCGCAACGACGCCGGGAATCCTGGACGAGCTGAACCGCCTGGCCTTTTCGTATCGCTGGTCGACCCGCGCCATCATGCTCGACAAGACCGATGCCACCAAGCTGCTGACCAAGATTCGCCGGCAGTGGTTTGCCAAGCGAAAGTCGATCGGCGCCATCCTCAAGGAGGTCATGACCAACGAGGCGTCGACGCTGCTCGACACCGACGCCCACAACAAAGCGCTTGATGCCGACGCGGCGCTGCAGGAGCTGGGTTCGGACCAGATCGGACAAGCCTTTGTCACGGCAACCATCACGGTCTGGGACCGCGATCCCGGTGTAGCCGACGAGAAGCTGCGTCTGGTCGAGAAGGTGATCCAGGGGCGGGACTTTACGTGCATGATCGAGACGGTGAATGCCGTCGAAGCTTGGCTCGGCAGTCTGCCTGGGCACGTCTATGCCAACGTGCGGCAGCCGTCGGTCTCGACCCTCAACCTCGCGCATATGATTCCGATGTCGGCGGTTTGGGCGGGCGAGGCGCGAGATCTGCACTTCAAGGGTCCGCCTCTGCTGTTTGGCAAAACCGAGGGATCAACCCCCTTCCGGTTCTCGCTCCATGTCGGCGACGTCGGCCATACTCTCGTGGTGGGACCAACCGGTGCCGGCAAGTCTGTGCTGCTGGCGCTAATGGCATTGCAGTTCCGCCGCTATCCGAGTTCTCAGGTCCTTGCGTTCGATTTCGGCGGTTCGATTCGGGCGGCCGCTCTCGCTATGGACGGCGACTGGCATGATCTCGGCGGCGCATTGTCTGACGGGGACGATAAACCCGTCGCATTGCAGCCGCTGGCCTGGATCGACGATTCCATGGAGCGGGGATGGGCCACGGAGTGGCTCGGCGCGATCCTGGCGCGGGAAAAGGTTGAGATCACCCCAGAGGTCAAGGATCATCTGTGGTCGGCGCTGACGTCTCTGGCCTCGGCGCCAAGGGAGGAACGCACACTGACGGGCTTGTCGGTCCTCCTGCAATCCAACTCTCTGAAGCGCGCCCTGCAGCCCTATTGTCTGGGCGGACCATCCGGGCGACTGCTTGACGCCGAATTCGAGCGCCTCGGTGATGCTTCGGTCCAGGCGTTCGAGACCGAAGGGTTGATCGGAACGAGCGCGGCTCCGGCCGTGCTGGCCTACCTCTTTCATCGGATTGGGGATCGCCTCGACGGCAGGCCAACACTTCTCATTGTCGATGAAGGTTGGCTTGCCTTGGACGATGACGATTTCGCGGGTCAGCTTCGCGAATGGCTCAAGACGCTTCGGAAGAAGAATGCATCCGTCATCTTCGCCACCCAGTCGCTCTCGGATATCGACGGCTCCGCAATTGCGCCGGCGATCATCGAAAGCTGCCCGACGCGGCTGTTGTTGCCGAACGAACGCGCGATCGAGCCGCAGATATCAGCGATCTATCGGCGCTTTGGCCTCAACGACCGCCAGATCGAGCTTCTGAGCAGGGCCACGCCGAAGCGGGACTATTACTGCCAGTCTCGTCGCGGCAACCGGATGTTCGAGCTCGGCCTAGGTGAGGTTGCGCTCGCCTTCACCGCAGCCTCTTCCAAGACCGACCAGGCCGCCATCGAGCAGCTCCTCGCCGAACACGGGCGCCAAGGCTTCGTGCCCGCCTGGCTCCAGCACCGCGGCGTCGCCTGGGCCACGGACCTGATCCCCAATCTCGGCAATCTGGAGAGATCGCCATGAGCCGTCTTAGCTCTTTGCTGACCGCTGGCGCCATTGCCCTCACGCTCGGCGTCACAGCGCCTGTACGGACGCAATGGATCGTCTTCGATCCCAACAATTACGTCCAGAACGTCCTGACCGCCGCGCGTGAGCTGCAGCAGATCAACAACCAGATCACCTCGTTGCAGAACGAGGCGCAAATGCTGATCAACCAGGCGAAGAATTTGGCAAACCTGCCTTATTCATCGCTGCAGCAATTGCAATCGTCGATCCAGCGGACCCAGCAATTGCTGGCGCAGGCCCAGCGGATCGCTTACGACGTCCAGCAGATCGATCGGGCGTTTTCAACCAGCTACGCGCCGGCCACCGGCAGCCAGTCGAGCCAGATGTTGGTCACCAATGCTCAATCGCGGTGGCAGAACTCGGTTGCCGCATTACAGGATGCGCTCCGGGTCCAGGCCGGCGTTGTCGGCAACCTCGACACCAACCGCATCCAGACGTCGGCGCTTCTAACGTCAAGTCAGGGTGCCAGTGGCGCCCTGCAGGCAACTCAGGCCGGCAACCAGATCCTCGCGCTCCAGGCGCAACAGCTCGCTGATCTCACCGCAACGGTTGCAGCACAGGGCAGGGCGCAGAGCCTTGAAGCCGCTCAGCGCACCGCAGCCCAGGACCAGGGCCGAGAACAGCTCAGGCGGTTTCTGACACCGGGACAGGGCTATCAATCCCAAGACGTGCAGATGTTCCACTAATGAGCGACATAAAGGCTTTCAAAGCGCTGTCGCTGGCAGTGTCGATCGGTGTGTTCGTTGTCGCGGCCTGCACGATTCAGCTTCGTGGTGGAGAGGATGCTTCCTTGCCGCCAAGGGCGGAGCAGACCACGGACGTCGATCATTCTGACCTCGCTCGCTGCCGCACCGTCACTCCCGAAGAAACGGCCAGTTATCAGCACTGCCAGCAAGTCTGGGCAGAAAACCGAAATCGCTTCTTTGGCAGGAAGGACGGTGCTGCCGCGTCTCGCCGCCTGGATGCCGTACCCGGCCCAACACCTGCGCCAAAGGACGAGAGCCGGATGCCGCAGGGCTACCCATCCTTGACGCCACCTGAAGTGAGCAAGCCATGACCGGTACCGGGATCATTGATCAATTCCTGGAGACGTTTACCAGTTACATCGATAACGGCTTCGGGCTTCTGGGAGGCGATGTCGGATATCTCGCAACGACGCTGGCAGCGATCGACATCACGCTCGCGGCGCTGTTCTGGAGTTGGGGACCGGATGAGGACATCATCGCTCGCCTTGTCAAGAAGACGCTGTTCGTTGGTGTCTTCGCTTACCTCATAAGCAACTGGAACAGTCTGGCGCGCATCGTCTTCGAGAGCTTTGCCGGGCTTGGACTGAAAGCGTCCGGCGCAAGCCTTTCCGCGTCAGACTTCCTGCGACCGGGAAAGATTGCTCAAGTCGGGCTTGACGCCGGCCGGCCGCTACTCGACTCGATCTCGAATCTGATGGGCTACATTAGTTTTTTCGAGAACTTCGTCCAGATCGTCGTTCTCCTGTTTGCCTGGCTCGTGGTGCTGCTCGCCTTCTTCATTCTTGCGATCCAGCTCTTCGTCACTCTGATCGAGTTCAAGCTGACGACCCTGGCCGGCTTCGTGCTCATTCCTTTCGGCTTGTTTGGCAAGACCGCCTTCGCTGCCGAACGGGTGTTGGGCAACGTCATATCCTCCGGAATCAAGGTCCTGGTCCTGGCCGTCATCGTCGGAATCGGCTCGACCCTGTTCTCGCAATTTACCTCTGGCTTTGCTGGCGGCCAGCCGACGATCGAAGATGCGATGACGCTGGTGCTCGCCGCGCTCTCGTTGTTGGGCCTCGGCATCTTCGGTCCGGGAATCGCAAATGGCCTGGTATCCGGTGGACCGCAACTCGGTGCCGGCGCTGCGATCGGGACTGGACTTGCCGCGGGCGGTGTCGTGGCAGCCGGCGCAGGCCTTGCCGCGGGCGGTGCTGGTCTGGCCGGCGGTGCGATGGCGGGCGCCGCGCGCGGGGGCGGCGCCGTCTTAAGCGGAGCCTCCGCAGCCTATCGAAGTGGCGGCCTTGCTGGCGTCGCGGAAGCTGGGGGATCGGCGGTCATGAGCCCGTTGCGTCGCGCAGCGGCAGCATTGGGCGGAGGCGGGCAGCCGGGCGAGCAGGCGGCCAGCACTTCGGCCGAAGGGCAGCCCGATTGGGCGCGGCGCATGAAGCGAGCCGAAACTATCCGGCATGGCGCGTCGGCTGCTGGTCATGCAGTGCGCTCCGCCGATCACGGTGGCAGCGGCTCCTCCGTCGACTTGTCCGAAGGAGAGCGCTGACATAGCCGAGCCTTTGCTCTCACCACCTCTGCCGGCGGCTATTTCTCAAACCTGGCCGTCTCACGACTTGAAACCGACCGTTCGATCCAAGGGGGCAATCATCGATGTTCAAACGACCTTCTGTTCACTACGGGCGCATGCCCCAACCGGTTACGCCTTATCAAAAGGCAGCGCAGGTTTGGGATGAACGCATTGGGTCGGCACGCGTGCAAGCCAAGAACTGGCGCTTAATGGCGTTCGGCTGCTTGATGCTGTCCGCCGGCCTCGCTGGAGGTCTTGTTTGGCAATCGAGCCAAGGATCAATCACGCCCTGGATCGTCGAAGTCGATCGTCTCGGCCAGGCCCAACGGGTTGCGCCGGCCAACATCGACTATCAACCCACCGATGCCCAGATCGCCTACCATCTGGCGCGCTTTATCGAGGATGTCAGGGGCCTGCCCGCCGACGGTATCGTTCTGCGCCAGAACTGGCTGCGGGCCTATGACTTTACCACCGATCGCGGGGCGGCCGCGCTCAACGATTTTGCGCGCAACAATGATCCGTTTGCCAAGCTGGGCAAGGCACAAATCTCCGTGGACGTCTCGAGTGTCATTCGCGCCTCGCCCGACAGCTTTCGGATCGCATGGGTCCAGCGCACCTACGATAACGGCTCATTGAGTTCGACCGAGCGTTGGACCGCGATTCTCACGATCGCGATCGAGACGCCGCGCGATGCCGAACGTCTTCGTAAGAATCCCCTCGGCGTCTACGTCCGCGCCATCAACTGGTCAAAGGAGTTGAGTCAATGACCAAGACGGCGCCTGACGCTCAGGCAACGCTTTCAATCTCGCACTGCACGCCGAAGTCGGCTTGGTCAGAGTTGGTGAATACGAAGCGTGCGTTCCTCTCGGTGCTTTTGCTTTGTTCGTCAGCCCTGGGAGGGTGCGCGACATACATTCCGCCAGCCATTAGCTACGACGCCGAGGTTCCGCCGTTGCCGGCGCCTCCAGTGCCTCTCGACGACAGAGCGCAGCCACTCCACGTTCCACCGCTCTGGAAACCGGCTCTCGGCGGCAAGTCGGGAGGGAAGGAAGAGCCCGAGCCGGTAAGCCGGGTTGAGACGGCAAACAGCGCGGCGCGCGTCGAGCCGCGCAAGCGGGGGTATTTCAACGCGGCGCAGATCTACGCTTACAGCCCCGGTGCGCTCTATCAGGTTTACGCCGCGCCCGGCCAGATCACGGATATAGCGCTCGAAGAGGGAGAGCAACTGACGGGATCGGGTCCGGTCGCGGCCGGAGATACCGTGCGCTGGGTTGTGGGCGACACGGAGAGCGGGAGCGGTGACACGCGGCGCGTCCACATCTTGGTGAAGCCGACCCGTGCTTCGATCGAGACGAACCTCGTCGTCAATACCGACCGGCGTACTTACCTGATCGAGCTCCGCTCCCGCGAGCGGCCATACATGCCATCTGTTGCCTGGTACTACCCGGAGACGGCGCGCCAGAAATTGCGTTCTGTTTCCCTGAGGCCGGTTATTCCAGACCCATCGCAGCGCGTCTTCCGCTATGCGATTGAGGGTGACAGCCCGCCCTGGCGGCCGCTTACCGCATATGACGACGGCCGAAAGGTCTACGTGGAATTCCCGCAAGGAATTGTTCAAGGCGAAATGCCACCGCTCTTCGTCATTGGTCCTGACGGCAAGACCGAACTCGTTAATTATCGCGCTTATGGCAATGTTTTGATCGTAGATCGGCTGTTTGCAGCCGCAGAACTCCGGCTTGGCGGTGAACACCAGCAGAAGGTCAGAATTGTCCGGACCGACGGGAGGCCGTCGTCATGAACGCTGAGAATGGAAGCGATCGAGAGCAGGCGATTCCGCCGCAAACATCGGACGAGCAGTCAAGGAGCTTTCGGCTAAGAGCCGAACCCCCGCGCGTGACACGGCTGTCGCGAAAGGTCCTGGCGGGAGGAAGCGCAGTTGCCTTGCTTGTCATAGGCGGAACGGTGTTGTGGTCGCTGCAAAGCAACCGCTCCCGAAGCCAGGCGGCCGATGAGCTCTACAGCACGGACCATCACAACATTGCCGACGGCATCACGGCACTGCCGAAGGACTATACAGGCGTTCCACGCCAAGCCGTCCCGCAGCTTGGCCCGCCACTTCCTGGAGACCTTGGTCGGCCGATCCTTGCTGCGCAGGGTCAGTCGCCCATGATTGGCGCTGCGGCTCCTGACCCCGAACAGCAGCGCCGGGATCAGGAAACCGAAGCGGCCCGTGTAAGTCACTTGTTCGCTTCTAGCAACGCGAGAGAAGTTGGCCCAACGGCCCTCGCGGCTCAGGGAAGCGATCGCAATCCTCCGTCGTCCCCGGCTAGCAGCAGCGACGAAGGATATGGACAGAACGGTCAGGACAGAAAGCTTGCCTTCGTCAACGCGTCCGTGGACCGCCGCACGGTAAGCCCTGACCGCGTCACAAAACCGGCTTCGCCCTATATCGTGCAGGCCGGAACCGTCATTCCCGGCGCCCTGATCACGGGCATCCGATCCGAGCTTCCAGGCCAGATCACCGCGCAGGTGACGGAGAACGTTTTTGATACCCCGACCGGTCGTCTGCTCCTGATCCCGCAAGGGGCTCGCTTGATTGGAGTCTACGACAGCCAAATCGCGTTCGGTCAGTCCCGCGTGCTTCTAGTCTGGACCCGCCTGCTGATGCCGAACGGCCGGTCGATCGTGCTGGAGCGGCAACAGGGTGCCGACGCAGCGGGCTATTCGGGACTTGAGGACGAGGTCGATAATCATTGGGGCGAACTGTTCAAGGCTGCTGCCCTGTCGACACTCCTGGCCGTCGGCACTGAACTTGGTGCGGGCTCAGATACGAATAGCAATGACAGTGCGATCATTCAGGCCCTGCGGCACGGGGCCAGCGACTCCCTGAATCAATCCGGCCAACAGGTTGTGCGTCGCAGTCTCAATATTCAGCCGACGCTGACCATCCGTCCGGGATTTCCGGTACGCGTGATCGTCAATCGAGATCTCGTTCTCGAGCCATACAGAGGATGATAGCACATGGCCAAACTCAAAATTGGAGCGATTCCGGACGACAAGCCTGTCAAGGTGACTATCGAGTTGCCGGCGCCTGTGCATCGAGATCTCACTGCATACGCGGAAGCCTTGGCAGGTGAAGCCGGTCATCCCGTCGATCCGGGTAGGCTGATTGCGCCCATGCTGGCGCGGTTCATGGCTACTGACCGGGGATTCGCGAAGCTACGGCGTACCGCTCATTCGCTAAAAGCTGGAGAGGGGTAGCGTTCGGCTAAGAGCTTCAGAAGATTCTCCAGAGCAGGGTTTGCGTTGTCCCTCCGCCAATATGCAAAAAAGTCAATTCGGCTTGGTCCGGCTCCATCTCTTAGTTCGCGGTAGACCAGACCGGCAAAAGTTGCGCCGATATCCGATTCCATTACGAGACTGATCCCAAGCCCCATGTTGATGAGGCTCTTTATGACACTCCGGCTCACGTCGTGCCGTTCAATTTTTGGTCGGTCCTCACTGGAAACGAGTTTTGAGACCAGGAGATCCTCAAGCTCCCGTCCCGGGTCATGCTGGCTTAGAAGAACTGTTTCATTCCGGAAATCCGTCCAGTAGATAATCTCACGGGAGGCCAAGGGATGGTCTTCTGGCAGCGAAATCAGGATACGTTCACTCCAGAGTGGCAGGCCCTTGCTATCGACCAACGGCATTTGGCCCGGGCAGACAACCACGTCAAGCGTTCCATTTCTTAGGGCATTCATCAGGCGAGCGCGCGGTCGTTCAACTGTTGCTAAGTCAATCTGCGGAAATCGTTTCTTAAAATCAAGTATGGTAGCTCGCAAATTGCCCGCGGAAATGGAAGTGCAAAAGCCGATTGAAAGACGACCCGCTTCGCCGCGACCATTCGCTTTTGCTGTTGCCACAAGCACGTCGACTTGCTCGAGAATTAACCTGGCCGTCCTTAGAACGCTGCGCCCTGCCAGCGTTGGATTTACCCCTGAGCCTGAGCGCTCGAACACCACGACGCCGATCAGATGCTCAAGCTGACGAATGGATCGGCTCAGGACCGAGTGCCGAATGGACAGCAGTTCGGCGGCTTGCCGAATACTTCCGTAATCTGCAGCTGCGACTACAAAACGGAGCTGCTGCAGGTCAACAGCAGGCATCCGGAACACCAGCGGCTGGTCCATCATCTCGCTCTCTGAAGCCGGGGATGCATCGTATTGGGCTGCGTTAGGCGGCGGTGAGAACGACCGGCTCCCAAAGGACGGGGCTGGCAAGGCCTCCCGCGTTACAAATCCCAGCCAATATCTCAGTGGAGATATCGAGGTAACCTGCAACGGCCAAGGTATTTCCGAGATTGCACGGATTGCCTAAGCGCCGTAAGGGCCAGCCGGCCCGGCGCAAGATCCGTTCCATTCTGGCGTCGGTGACCGTGACAATAAGCGCACGCTGCAGACCAGCTCGCCACCGGTGACCGCCGCGTAGAGCAGCGGCCGCCCGATGAAGACAAACTGTGCGCCGAGCGCCAGTATCGGTGCCGCGCTGGATGCCCCGGTCCAGCATTGCCGTCATGCCGTTTGCGTCGGCTGCGATCTCGGGCAACGTACGCAGGGCGGACACCGTGCGGTCGAGTTGACGGCCGCCGTGATTGGAGACGATCACGCCATCGACGCCACTGTCTCGTGCGATGCGCGCGTCTGCCGGGACCCGGTCGACCAGGGGCCCAACGCGGGAATTGTCGCCTGCGAGATAGGTCTGATACCATGCCACATGATTTTCGCGCCGAACATCTTCCAGCGAAACTACGGATAGCGCGCTGAGGATCATCGGTACGTTCATTGGGTTCGCCGCGCGCGCCAGCACGATGTCCCCGTGGTTGGCACATAGTGCCGCAGAGCCCATCGGCGTAACGCCAAACGGTGCCGCGTAGGCCTCGCCGAATATTTGTGTGGTCTGATCGCGGCCGGAGACGTCGTTCAGTACGCGCGGCATAAAGCCACGTTCTGTGAATGCACGGCAATCTTCCTGAAGCGATGCGTCGGGCTCAGCGCCACCTGAGACGTAGCGATAAAGAAATCTTGGCAGCCGACGCTGCGCCACTGGCTCGAAATCATCGAGGTTGCGCTTGAGGTTGTGCGGCAAAACTGAAACTCGAGAGTGATCGGCGCAAGCGACGGCAGAGGCATGTTTTGCGCTTGAAGAGGTATCGTGCATGTTGGCAAGCAATTCGCGCGTCGAGACTCTCGAAAGAGGTGGATGGACAGAGTGGAACCGAGGTCAATTGATGTCGCTCGTTGTGTCGATCTCGAACTATAGTTGCGTCGCACCAGGTCCGGAGGAGCAGACTGGCAAGGAAAAGCTCGGCAGAGAGCATCCGATTTTCGTTCGCACCAGCCTAAAAGTACATGCACGCCTCAGTTGAAATCACACTCGTGATTTTTATCGGGATCGCCGTCCCGACTCTTTCAATCGCCGAAAACTGTCGTCAGAAGGTGCCTAGCGGCAAAACAAGATGTTTGGGAGGGAATGACATGACGAGAGCTCGGGAAATGGATGCCCTCCCGACCAAGGCGAACTCCATTCACCGCAGCAGTTTCGAGCAGGATTGGAAATTGCGTCGAATGCACCTGTCAAGTATAGCGGATTTTCGGGAGCTTTCCCCAAATCGGGTCACCAATTAGGGCTCGCTAAGCTTAACTACGTTCAAATCTTGTTTGGGATTGAATCTGTTTCGCTCGTTCTTGGCGACCGATGCCGCTGATCTGAAGCGCTGGCGCGAGTGTGCGTCCGGCCGATGTCAGGGATCGACCCAGACCGTCATGCCCGGCTCAAGGCTAGTTGTTTCGCGTGCCGGATCGAGGCGCAAGCGCAGCGTGTTGCGGTCATGATCGCCGATGACGCGCTCGGCTTGCCAGGTGGCGAAGACGCCGAGCGGCCGCAGCTCGGTGATGACCGCCTTGGTCGGGACGGCGGCGCCGTTCCGCATTACGTCCGCTGTAGCTCCCATCGCGAGACGATCGAGACGATCCTCGCGCACATTGAACGACAGCCACTGCTTGCCGGCCGCCTCGACCATCAGGATCGGCTGACCCGAACGAACATTTTCCCCGAGCTCTGCCGCGATCACGCTGACCACGCCGTCTGCGGGCGCACGGAGGACCATCTTGTCGAGACGTCGCTCGATCACGGCGACCGCGGCGGCTGCGGCCCGCACCTGTGCATCGGCGATCGCGCGTTCCTCGACGGTCGGGCCGGCCACGGCCGCGTCGTAGTTCGCCTGGGCCTCCGCAACATCGGCGCGCGCACTCGCAACGTCGCCTTCGGCCTGGTCGAGCGCCTGCTGCGACTCGAAGTTCTGGCGGGCCAGCGTGCCGGTCCTGGTCAGCTGGGCCTGCACATAGTCGAGGCGCGCAGTGGCCTTGGAGATCGCAGCCTTGAGAGACTCGACCTGCTCGCGGCGAACACCGGCATAGACGTTGTTGCGACTGGCGACGGTTGCGGCGAGCGTGGCGCGTGCTTGGTCCGCCTGTGCAGTCAGCTCGACCGCGGACAGCCGCGCCAGGACATCGCCCGCATGGACGCGAGCGCCCTTCTCGACCGAGATCGAGACGAGCTGGCCGTTCACTTCCGGCTCGACCCTGACCTCGGTCGCGCGGACGACGCCGACAATCGCGGCGGGCGGTGCCGAGTGGCGCATGACATAGAGCAGCGCTCCCGCCGCGACGAGCGCGAGCGGAATTGCAACGAAGGCGGCAGGTCTAAGGTTGGGCATGTCGCTGTCTCCTGCTGACGGCAAATGCCGAGATCACCGCGAGCGCGAAATAGCCGAGCGCCAGGCACCACAATGCGATCCAGTCATGCGCAACCTCCCAGATGCCGGCCCCTAACTGGTTGATGCGCACAAGGCCGTCAATCGCGGAGTCGGCGGGGAACAACCGCCCGAACGCGAGGGCGACGTCCGGAATCGCTTCGCGCGGCCATGCGAAGCCGGCCATGAAGAACTGCGGCAGGCTGGTCGCCAACAGCAGGATGGTCGCGTTCTCAGGTCGCGTGAACCAGGTCCCGACCGCCTGACCCATGAAGCTCGTTGCCAGCAGAAAGACGCTCGCGAGCGCGAGGATCTGCGGAAGATGACCGAGCGTCGAAAAACCGTAGATGCGGGGCAGCACGATGACGTAAAGCGCGAGCGCGGGAAGGTAGATGGTCAGATGCGCGATGCCGCGGCCGAGCACGCCGGCGAAGGCTCCGCCTCTTGCCGCCAGTGCGGTTCCGGTCAACATGGCCGCGCCGATCAGCAGGGTCTGCTGCAGGATCAGAATGAACGCCGCCGGAACGACGTAGCTCGCATAGCCGCCCACCGGGTTGAAGATCGGCTGCAGCAGCACGTTGGCCGGGCTCGACGCCGCGAGCTTCGCCTTGATGAGGCTGCCATCCGAACGCGCGCCGCGCGAGACGAGCTCGGAGGCCAAGGTTCCGATGGCGGTGGCCACGCCGCTGGCGCTCGATCTGAAGATGAACAGATAGGTTGCGTCCGCATAGACCGGGATATGGGCGGTGATGCCCTTGAGCACGTCGCGCTCGGTGTTCGGCGGAATCTCGACGGCGGCAAAGGCCTGCCCGCGATCGATCGCGGTGCGCGCTTCGGCCAGCGTTCGGGCGCGAACCGTCACGCTCAAGGCACCGCTCGCATCCAGCGTCTCGACGATCTGCAGGCTGAGATCGCTGAGATCATTGTCGACGACCGCGATGGGAAGCTTGCGAAGGATCTGGTTCAGATAGGGCTGCGGATAATAGATGCCGTAGACGAGGGGCGCGAGAAACAGCAGGCTGAAGGCGCTCCGCGTTCCCAGAACCCGCCGCCACTCCGCCGTGAAGGCGCCGCCGATGCCGCGCGGTGTGTGGCTCGCCTCGGACGGCTCCGCAGCACGCGCGACCGAAAACCAGCCCTTACGGGTGACGTTCGCCATGCGGAGCAGCGCGAGGCCGGCAAAGAGCAAAGCGAGGCCCGCAAGCGCGGCGAAGGGAATGGCGGAATCGGCGACCGGCAGTCCCCGCGCCGCCTGTCCGAGCAGGACGGCCATGTACCAGCGCAGCGGCAGGATCGCGCCCCATGTCTGCGCAAAGGCATTCATGCCGATGGTAGGAAAGCCGACGCCGGCATAACCGAACGCCGGCGAGGCAATGAGACCCGCAAGCCCCAGCCCGGTGGCGAGATCGCCGACCAGCAGCTGGAGCAGGGCGCCGAGCGACAGATAGGCGATGATCAGCAGCGTCGCCGCGGCGATCATCAACGGCAGATCGCCCTTGAAGGGGATCGCCAGCATGCCCTCCAGGAACAGCGGCTCGGCCAGCATGATCAGGAAGAAGATGCAGAACAGCGGCGCGAGCTTGCCGGCCAGCGCGACGAGCGGATCGCCGCCGGCGCTTTCGAGCCAGGTCCGCGCGTCGCGGCGGCGGAATTCGGAGCCGACGGAGTAGCCGGCGGCGAGCGTGATCACCACATGGATGATGGTCGGCAGCAGCGCGCGCAGCAGGAACTGCGCATAGTTCTTCTGCGGATTGACCAGTGCCATCGTCTCCGCCTGGAGCGCTCCCAAGGACGCCGGTGCCGGCGCCGCGCGACTGGCGGGTGCGGCCACGACCGCCGCGGCGGACAGCGAATCGTTCAGACCCGAGGATGCGATGCCGGAGGGGGTCAAAAACTGCTGGTTATAGAACCCGACGACCTGCGGGCGCCGCGCTGCCTTCAGGTCGCGCTCGAAATCCGGCGGGATGTAGACAGCCGAGATCGACTTGCCGGAGCGTATGTCATTAACGGCCGTGGACAGCGTGCCGGAGCGGTCGACGACCTTCAAACTGGGGGACGCCGCAACATATTCCACCAGGGCGCGCGAGGCGTCCGACTTGTCCTCGTCGACGACCGTCACCCCGAGCCCGCGAATGACGGGATGACTGAATACTGTCGTGAGAACCACGAATGCGAACAGCGGCACGCCGAAGATCAGGAGCAGCGCCACACGATCACGGAACAGCCAGCGGCATTCGCGCTGCGCGACCAGCCAAAATCCGGGCCTGGAAGCCGCCCTCATTGCCGCGACCGCCAGTCGAGATAGGCGCTCATCCCCGGTCGCAGCTCGGGCACCCGCTGCACGGGATAGGCGCGGATCGAAAACGTCCGCAGATCGAAATCCCCAGAGGCACGCGTGGCGCGCCAGCTTGCATATTCGCCCTTGGTCGCGATGAGCTTAACCTTGACCGTCACGGAGCGGTTGGCGAGGGCTGGAATGCGGACATCGAAGCGATCGCCGACCTTCAGGTTCTTGACGAGGTCTTCGCGCAGGTCGAAGTGGATCCAGACGTCGTTGAGATCGATCAGGGTGACGAGCGGTACGCCCGGCGAGACGTATTCGCCCGGCTCAACGTTGCGCTGATAGACCTGCGAGGCGACCGGAGCATAGACCAAGAGCTGGTCGATCACGGATTGAACGCTCTGGATATCGGCGTCGGCCTTCTCGACATTGGCCTTCGCGATCGCCCGTTCCTCCTTGGTGTAGCCGTTGACCGCCTGCTCGTACGCAGATTTGGCCTGATCGACCGCGCGCTCGCTTTCGTGCAGCGCATCAGTCGCCTGGTCGAGTCGCGCTTGCGGCGCGTTGCCTTGCTCGGTCAGGGTGTGGGTGCGGTCGAATGTCTTCTGCGCCAGCACCAGTCCAGCCTGGGCACGCTCCATTTCTGCCTTGCGCGCGGCAATGGTCTCCACCCGCGTTCCGACCAGCACGTTGGCGAGCTGTGCGTCAGCAACTGCCTTCGCGGCTTTCATCTGCTCGTGCTTGGCCAAAGTCTCTGGATTGTCGATGCGGACGAGGACGGCCCCAGCCGGCACGTTCTGACCGCGCTCCACCGGGATCTCCTTGACCCGACCGTCGACACGGGCGGCGATGTCGAACCGCGTCGCGTCGGCCTCACCCTGCACGAGCAGCGGCTCCGGTCGCAAGAGATAGAAGGTCGAAAGCGATACGACGCCGATTGCGACGAGGCTGACGATGATCGACGGCACCCGCGTCGGACTGCGCGCGGCTTCCACCTTTGCCTCGCTTGGCGTGCTCTGCTCTTTGTCATCTACGGACGACATGTCCATGCCAAACGTCCTTCCGCTACAGCAGTGGCTGTTTCTCTGTCGTTGTCGTCAGGCAGCGGGTCCTGGGATCGCGCCGGCTCTCAGAACTTGATGAATCGTCACCGCGCCTGCTCGTGCCCGACTTCCGGCATGATCACCCCATTCTCCATCGCCTGACTGGGCGGGATCTCCTGGAGTGCGACCGAGAGGTCGCTGTCGGAGACGCTTGTGTTGTCCTGGAACATCGTCCAGATGGCCTTGATGAGCCGCGTCTTCTGCTCAGGCGCGCGGCCGCCGCGGATGGTCCCGATGATCGAGGCGATCGGCGAAGGGTTTGCCGCGACGTAAGCGTGACCTCTGGGGTAGGTCAGGAAGATCGAATGGACAAAGTTCGCCGGGACCTGGTTGATCGTCGTATAGATGCGGGTCAGCTCGGCAGCGATGACATCCCTCTGCTCAGCGGACAGGAAGCCATCCGGTGTCGTAACCGTGTAGAGCGGCATGCGCTAGTTCCTTTGCGACCCCGTCAATCACCGATCCTGCGACGAGAAAATCCTGATCCTTCGGCGATCAAACACCAGGGGCATTCCCTTCGCTTGGACGTCCTTGCCGCGGCTAGGCTAATGTTGCGATAGAGTCGTCGGCGGTTAGTTTCGCCTGGCCGTCCAATACCCGGAGCAGCGTGCAGATCCCGAATAGCCGCTCCAGCGTCCCTGACCGGCGTCGCCGGAGAGCCGGCCGACGCCGGAGGCGTATTTGTCATGAACCGTGACCGATGCGCGGACCGCGCCGGATCGCGTGACGTTGCCCCTGAACTTGACGAGATTCGGATGCGTGACGATCCCGTCGGAAATGTTGACGGAGAAGCTGTAGCTCTGATCGCAGGTCCCCTTCTGTGTCACAAAAACAAGATCCCAGGCCCCGTCGTAGCTCGAGCGTGCCTGGGCGCCAGAATTCACAACCAGGAGACAACCGACAATCGCCATCCACCGCACGAGCTTCATCACGAGGTCTCCAAATTGATGGCGCCCGGTCCGAATCCGCCAACTGGTGTGCAGACTATTGCGGAGGTGCAGCTGCGGGATTGTCGGAGTCTGCTCCAATGGTGGGAGTCTGATGTCGGAGGGAGGTCAAGATGCACGCCCTCGTAAGGATGGCATCGGCGAGCTGCGCTGATCCTGCGGGCGGAAAAGGCTAAACGCCGAGTATCCTTTCAAGGCAGTTCAGCAATGTTTCGGCGTCAAAGGGCTTGCGAAGGAAGCAGGTTGCGCCGCTCGACAGCGCTCTGCCTTCGAGATCCGCGTCCGCGCGAGACGTGATCATGATCACGGGAAGCGTTCCATGGCGAACGTCGAGTTCTTGTTTGAGTTCGAAGCCGCTCATCTCGGGCATCTGGATGTCGGTGATGGCGCAAGTAAACAGTCCAAGGTCATCAGATGCGAGAAAGTCCTTGGCCGATGCAAAGCCACGGCCATCGTAACCCAGCGAGCGAACGAGCCCGACGAGCGCCTCACGCATGGAGGTGTCGTCATCGACGATCGAAATCAGTTGTCCGGCAGCCATTTGGCTATTCCCTGGAGGCGATGGCTGAACTGTTCCTGCAAGCAGCGCATGCAGAAGCTCGTCGAGCCCTACTCACGACGTCCTGTTCTTGAGCGCATCCGCCATGCGGACCAATTCGGCGAGTGAGCGCGCACCCATCTTTCGCATCGCCGCACCGCGATGAATCTTGACCGTCACCTCGCTCAAGCCAAGCTCTCCAGCGATCTGCTTGTTCATGCGCCCCGCAGTGACCAGGGCCATCACCTCGCGTTCACGCGGTGACAGGGTCGTGTAGCGATCGACGATCGCGACGGCCTGCTCCTCACTGGCACGCCGCAGCTGGTCACGGGCGATCGCAGCGGTCACCGCATCGATCATGTCTTGGTCGCGGAACGGCTTCGCGAGGAAATCGATCGCCCCGGCCTTCATGGCGCGTACCGACATCGGAATGTCGCCGTGCCCTGTCATGAGGATCACAGGCAATCGGATTCCGAGCTCGGCGAGTTGCTCCTGGAAGTCCAGGCCGCTGGTCCCCGGCAGGCGGACATCGAGCACAATGCAGCCGGGGTCAGCCAGATTGTCCGCGGTCAGGAACTCCTGCGTCGAACTATAGATATTCGCGTTCAATCCCACCGAACGTACCAGGCTGCTCAGGCCGTCGCCCAACGACGTATCGTCGTCGATGATGCGTACGATAGGGCGTTCGCCCTGCGCCTGTTTCATTTCGCGCTCCAATCGTGGGCCGAGAGAGATCCATAGCACGACAGGCGCCGAAAAGATCATCACCCATAGGTATGACCGCTCTCGGCAGCGCAGCCGAAGGACAAACCCGACCTCCGAATCTGCGCGCACACCAAGGTATGAGGCGACCACACGCTGGCACGATTGGTGTCGTGCCGGACTGCGATCATCCTGAAGGCCATGACGAAGCAGCCAGCGCGCACCTCGCGATGTTGCCGAGTGGCGTCCAAGACTGATCAAGGAGGACCACAATGTTCAGGGATGTGAACGAATGCGACCACAACGGTTCGATGGAGGCGCTTCAGCCGATCCTTGCCCAGCTCAACACTGGTTCACCGCCGTCCGGTCTTCCCAGTCCCAGTCAGTCCGGCGGAGTTGCCCGCGGCGGGTTGCCCCCGAGAGCGCTGCGTCGGATTCGCGAACATATTGATGGTAATATCGATCGGCGGATCAGCGTTGAACTGCTTGCAAGCCTCGCGAATCTGTCCGTCTGCTACTTCGTTCGCGCCTTCAAGAAGTCCGTCGGCGTCACTCCACATGACTATTTGATTCGCCGCCGGGTCGAGCGAACCATGCAGTTGCTGTCGGGCACCGACATGCCGCTCTCGCAGATCGCGTTGGAGGCGGGCTTTGCCGATCAAAGCCACTTTTCGCGACGTTTTCGTCAACATGTCGGAATGTCGCCGCGCCACTATCGCTGGCTGCGCCCCTAGAGTGGCACGGGAAGTTTGATCGTGAACAAAGCGCCCGAACGCTCGCCCGATGTGGCTACGATCGATCCGCCGTGACTCTCGACAATGGTGCGGCAGATCGACAGTCCCATGCCCATTCCATCGGCCTTCGTCGTATAGAAGGCCGTGAACAGCTTCTTGGCGCTTTCCGGACCGAGCCCCGCACCCGTATCCGCGATCTCTAGAATTGCTGATCGCGGCTGCGAACCGTCAGACGAGACCTTCGAGCCGATAGACAGCAACTTCGGACGGTCCTCGACCTCGGACATCGCTTGAACTGCGTTGACGATCAAATTGATCACGACCTGCGCCAGCTGGATCCGATCGCCCATCACGGTCGGAGTTTGGGCCTGAAGATCGAGTTTGAGCGTGATGTTGTTGTTGAGCAGCTCGCGCTCGACCAGCGGAATCACGTCGGCGACGACGTCGTTGAGAGTGAGGGCAGTGTGAGACGGATTGGTCTTGCGTGCCATCGCGCGCAATCGGGCTATGACATCGTTGGCGCGACGGCTGTTGCCGATCATCCGCTCGACGGCGACGCGCACCTCTACAAGATCAGGTTCGTCCCGCAGCAGCCATCTTAGACAGGCTTCACCATTGGTCACGACCGCCGCGAGCGGCTGGTTGACCTCGTGGGCGATGGAGGCGGTGAGTTCGCCAAGGGCCGTGACGCGGGCGACATGCTCGAGCTGGCTCCGGGCCTGATGCAGCGCATCTTCGGCCTGCTTCTGCTCCGTGACGTCGCTGCTCGTTTCCATGATCGCGAGCAGACGGCCGCGTTCGTCGCGTTGCACCGACCATCGGCTGGCGACGACGACCTCGCTGCCGTCGCGCCTTGTGTGGACAAGCTCTCCCTGCCAACGGTCCGGATCGTCGCGCGGCTCTGCCGCGCCGGTCGAAGGCGGATGCCTGGTCTGCAGGAGGGCGTCAGCGTTTCTCCGAAGGGCCTCTTTGCGGGCCCAGCCGTAAAGCTCTTCAGCACCGAGGTTCCAGTAGGTAATGGCGTTGTTCCGGTCGCGCACAAAGATGGCGTCGTGGGTGAGATCCAGCAACGCCGCCTGGGCGCTCAGGTTTTCAGCGGCGCCCCGATTTCGCAACGCGGAGAGGGTGGCGATTCCGATTGCACAAAGACTGACCAGAATGCGCAGTGCAGGTCCGCTTTCGAGCGCATCCCCGTGAACGATCGCATAGCTCACCAATGTCTGTGCGATGCAGACGCTGCACACTATCAAGATTCCGCGTTGATCGACAAAGGTCGCCGACGCGATCACCACGACCGCATAAAGCACTGCGATCTCGACGTCGAGCGGCGCGAATGTATCGATCGCAAAGATGACAGCCGCCCCGAGCAGCGTCAGCATCATCTGCAGGTTTGTCGGTCCCGTCTTTGCACGAGGCAGGCGCTGCGACGTCATTGACCCTGGCGCACCCAGACGATTGCTTCTTTCGTGGGGTAGCATCCCCGGTCCTGATTCCTAGTCCTGATCCTTTAGCGGATCTTCCTGATAGCGGATCTTCCTGACGCGTTAGCATAGTGGACGTGCGGGGCCGCAGCTTGTCTGAACGCGCTTCGACTTGAATGTAAGTGCGGACGGCCGTGCGTCATTTGACAGCGGTCCCGGAAGAAGCGCAGGAACGGCCAAGTGATCGCATGATCCTTCAAGAGGTGAGTTGCACAGGCGCCTTAGGCTGGCACAGAACGCGTTTTTGGCTGGGAAGGATCTTGAGATGCTGAAGGGCTTTACGGTCCCCCGGACGCCGCGGGGAGCGGCGGCCCTGGCGCCTTCGCCGCCGTGGCATTTCGCAGGAGATGTCCTGGCGGTCGAGTTCTGGAACGATGCCGATGCTGCGGCAGACTTCCTGCCCAGCGGCATCGAGCTTCACGCCAGCCGTGCCGGCCGTTCGGTCGCGCTCTTCGTTGACTGCCAATTCACCGCGCAAGGTGACGAGCACCTTGATCCTGCCCGCTATCAGTGCCGCGAGTTCATCGTGCTGCTCGACGCGCTTTGGCAGGGATCGGAAATAGCCTGGTGCCCGTACGCGTTTGCTGATAACGACGCCGTGCTCGCGGTTGGCTGGATCCAGGGCTATCCAAGAAAGATCGGCGTTGTGCGCCAGACGCGAACGTTCGCCGCAGCGGGCGCCGCTTCGGCGGTGCTGGTCGATGGTGCAAGGCTCGCGGCTTCTCTGTCTGCTCACGGACAATTGCTGGCGCAGGGCCGAGTTACGTTACGTAGGAAAGCAGATCATCTAGTTGGATTGCTCGATCGTCCAATTGTCGCACGACGCTATTTTCCCCGGCTTTGTGCCGGCCTTCATCACAAGCCGGCTGTCGACGAGATCGTTCGTTGCAAAATGGACGATCTCCTAACTACGAACGTGTGGATTGGCGACGGCGATCTCGTTTTTCCGGAGGCCCACGGCGAAGAGCTTGAGATGCTGGGCCCGGTCAAAGTCGGTCGTGGATTCCGCTTTTCGTTTTCATGCGCAATTTCCGACACGGAAGTTCTGGCGGACTTGGCGGCTCAAGACTCGCGCTAACGCGCTGGTGCGGGAAACATCGAGAAATCGTCTAAGGCGCAAGAACAGACAATCTGGCGCAAGCCCGTAAAATCAATTGCCGCCTGCTTCGATAGACTTCCTGGCGAACGACAACACAGGAGGTCGACATGCTCAAAGGCTTTACCGTCCCGAAATCGCCATTCGGCCAAGCCGCGCTGAATCCTCCGCCGCCGTGGCATTATTCCAGCGACGTAGTGGGCGTTACGTTCTGGACAGATCCTGAAGCGACGGCAGCGACACTTCCCAGTGGCCTGTCCCCGGACCCGAAGTCGAACGGCCACGCCGTCATGATGTTCCTGGACTGGCAGTTCACTGCGCAGAACGACGAGTTTCTCGATCCCGCACGCTACCAGTACCGCGAGGCATTCGTGCTGCTCGATGCGATGTACGGCGACACGCCGGTGATGTGGTGCCCCTACATCTACGTCGACAATGATGCCGCGCTGGCACGCGGCTGGACACAGGGCTTTCCGAAGAAGCTCGGCAGCATCTTCCAGACCCGCACATTCGCGGCGGCAAGTCGCGCCGCGGCGCCGATCGAGCCGGGCGGACGATTTGGTGCGAGCCTTTCGGCCCACGGCGAGCGCCTGGCTGAAGCCTGCATCACGCTGCGCAAGCCCGTCGAAAACGGATTGTCGCTCCTGACCCGACCGACGGTGCTGTTGCGATATTTCCCGCGGCTCGCGGCGGGACATCAGGACAAGCCGGCTGTCAATGAGCTCGCGATGTCGATCACCGACAATCTGACCGTCGCGGAAGCCTGGGTCGGCGACGCCGAGCTGCGGCTTCCCGAGGTGCACGGCGAGGAACTTCACGCCCTGGCACCGAAACGGATCGAGTCGGGCTTTCGCTACTCGTTGTCCTACTCCGTCACCGACCTGAAGATCCTCGAGGATTACACACGCAAGTAATGCGATCAGACCTTCGGGATGGGCGAAGGGCAAAGTCTTGCGCGAAGCTCGGCTGGGCTGAACAAGGAGAACTGCCGTGAGCAGAACTGCATCCGAATATCTCGTCGAAGCGCTTGAAAGAACCGGCGTCAAACGCGTCTACGGCGTGGTCGGGGATTCCTTGAACGGTTTCTCAGACGCGTTGCGGAGGCGAAAGTCGATCGCCTGGATTCATATGCGCCATGAGGAGGCCGCCGCGTTTGCGGCCGGAGCCGAAGCGCATCTCACCGGAAATCTCGCCGTCTGTGCCGGCAGCTGCGGTCCCGGAAATTTGCATTTGATCAACGGCCTGTTTGACTGTCAGCGCAACGGCGTGCCGGTCCTGGCGATCGCTTCGCACATCCCCAGCAGCGAGATCGGAATCGACTACTTTCAGGCGACTCATCCGGAGAGCCTGTTCAAGGAGTGTAGCCACTATGTCGAGCTGGTCTCAAGCGCCAATCAGCTTCCCCAGATCCTCAAGCGCGCGATCCGGATCGCGGTCGCCAAGCGCGGTGTTGCGGTGGTCGTTCTGCCGGGCGACGTGGCGCTGACAAAAATCGACGCCGACGTTCCGGAGTGGCTGGTGCCCGCTGCGCCTGTTGTGCAGCCGAGTGCGTCCGATGTCAGGGAGCTGGCAAGCTTCCTCAACGGTTCGTCGCGGGTGACGCTGTTCTGCGGCGCGGGTTGCGCCGGCGCTCACGCGGAGGTCGTCGAGCTGGCGCGCCGGCTGAAGGCGCCGATCGTGCACGCGTTCCGGGGGAAGGAGCACATCGAGTACGATAACCCCTACGACGTCGGGATGACCGGTCTTGTCGGCTTTGCCTCAGGCTATGCGGCGATGAAGAACTGCGACGCGCTGCTCATGCTGGGGACGGACTTTCCCTATCGGGCGTTCTACCCGGAGCACGCCAAGATTGCGCAAGTGGACATCCGTCCGGAAGCGCTCGGCAATCGATGTTCGCTTCATCTGGGGTTGCTCGGAACCGTCAAGGATACCTTGGCTGCCGTGCTTCCGGCGATCAAGGAGAAGACGGACTCCAGCCATCTCAACGATGCGCTGATCGACTACAAGAAGGCGCGCAAGGATCTCGACGCCCTGGCGGAGAGCGGTCCTAGCAGCACCGTCATTCATCCCCAATATGTCACGCGGCTGGTCAGCGAGCTCGCGGCCGACGACGCCATATTCACCTGTGACGTCGGTACGCCGATCATCTGGACCGCGCGCTATCTCAAGGTCAACGGCCAGCGGCGGATCATCGGTTCGTTCAACCACGGATCGATGGCCAATGCGATGCTGCAGGCGATCGGTGCCCAGGTGACGTATCCCAACCGCCAGGTCATCTCGATGTCGGGCGACGGCGGTTTCAGCATGATGATGGGTGACTTCATCACCCTGACCCAGATGGGACTGCCGGTGAAGGTCATCGTTCTCAACAACGGCACGCTCGGCTTTGTCGAGATGGAGATGAAGGCCAGCGGCTTCCTGGATACAGGTTGCGACCTCAAGAACCCGAATTTTGCGCTGATGGCGGAAGCGGTAGGTGTTCGCGGCATCCGGGTCGAGAAGCCGCAGGAACTGAAGAGCGCCATCGAGATCGCGTTGGCGCATCCGGGCCCGGTGCTGGTCGATGTGGTGAGCGCGCGCCAGGAACTCGCCATGCCGCCCAAGACGACCGCCGATCAGGCCCTTCATTTCGGCATGTTCATGATGAAGGCGGTCCTGGACGGCCGCGCATCGCAGTTGATCGACCTGACGAAGGTCAATTTGGCACGTTGAGTGCGATTAGGAGAGCAATCATGATGTGGACCGCGCTTCTGTTATCTCGCGTGCAGTTCGCCTTCACGGTGTCGTTTCACATCATATTTCCATCGTTCACAATCGGGGTTGCCGCCTGGCTCACGATGCTTGAGGCGTTTCACCTGATCAGCGGCAAGCCCGTGTATCGGCGCCTGTTCGATTTTTGGCTCAAGATATTCGGCGTGACGTTCGGATTGGGGGTCGTCTCGGGGATCGTGCTGGCGTTCGAGTTCGGCATGAACTGGAGCCGGCTGTCGGAGGTGACCGGGCCGATCCAGGGACCTCTGCTGACCTATGAAAGCTTCACCGCGTTTGCGCTGGAAGCGTCATTCTTCGGCGTCCTGCTGTTCGGAAGGAGCAGGGTGACGCCGGCGGTCTATCTGCTTTCCACCATGATGGTCGCGCTTGGGACGACGTTCAGCGCGTTCTGGATCATGGTGAACAACAGCTGGATGCAGGCGCCAGTCGGTTATGCCGTCGAGAACGGCATCTTCGTCCCGACTAATTGGAAAGCCATCATCTTCAGCCCGGTGGTGTGGGTCCGATTTCCGCACATGTTGGTCGCCGCCTATCTGACCGGGGCGTTTTGCGTGGCTGCGACCGGAGCCTGGTACATGTTGCGCGGCATCTATGCGGCGGAAGCTCGCGTGATGCTACGGATGGGTTTGTTCCTGGCCGCGCTCCTGATCCCGGTTCAGCTGTTTGTCGGACATTTGAATGGCGACTACGTCCACGATCGACAGCCCGCCAAGTTTGCGGCGATCGAGGGCCGCTGGCATGATGAGCAGCCGGCGAGCGAGGTGCTGATCGCAATCCCCGACGAGTCCACTGAGACCAATCGTATCGAGCTCAAGATTCCCTATCTTGGCAGCCTGATCGCATCGATGCGTCTCGACTCGAAAGAGGTCGGCCTGACGAGCTTTGCCCCGCAGGACCGCCCGCCCGTCGCGATTCCGTTCTTCGCCTTCAGGATCATGGTCGGATGCGGCCTGTTGATGATGGCACTGGCCTGGCTCGGCTCGCTCTACCTCCTGTTCGAGCGCAAGCCCGGGCAGCGGCTGCTGCTGTGGGCGACCTTTCTGAGCTTCCCGCTTCCGTTCGTCGCGACATTGACGGGCTGGTTCACCGCTGAGGTCGGTCGCCAGCCGTGGAGCGTGTACGGCGCGCTGCGTACGGCCGACGCCGTCACCCCAACGCTGAGCGTTCAGGCGGTGACCGTATCCCTGATCATCTTCGCGGTGGTCTACGTCGTCATATTCAGTTTTGGAACGCTCTACGTGTATCGCCTCCTGAAGGCCGGCCCCGTCGAGTCCAAGCCGATCCTCCCGCTCAATCCAAAACGTCCGCTCGGGGTCATCGGTGGCGACAATCCAGTCGCGAAGACTACCCAGGAAGGAGCCTTGCTATGATCCTGTTCTGGGCCGGCCTGCTCGCGGTCACCACATCGCTCTATGTCCTGCTGGATGGCTTTGACCTCGGCGTCGGCATCCTGTTCGCCTTCGCCGATGAACCTAATCGGCGCAAGATGCTCAGCGCGATCTCGCCGGTATGGGACGGAAATGAAACCTGGCTGGTGCTGACCGGGACGATCCTGTTCGGAGCGTTCCCCGCCGCTTACGCGGCACTGCTGTCGACCTTCTATCTGGCCCTTGTGCTGATGTTATGCGCGCTGATCTTGCGCGGCGTCGCATTCGAGTTTCGCTACAAAGCGCGCGGATTCCGCTGGTTCTGGGATCTTGGCTTTGCCGGCGGTTCGCTGGTTGCGACGTTCGTACAGGGCATGACGATCGGTGCGCTCGTCGAAGGGCTTCCGATGGAGAACGGTCACTATGTTGGCGGCGCGCTGGGATGGCTCAGCCCATTCGCGGTCTTGTGCGGGGTAGGTCTCGTGCTCGGGTACAGTCTTCTCGGCGCAGGCTGGCTGGTGCGCAAATGCGAGGACCCGATCCGGGCGTTTGCGTACCGCATGCTGCCGATCCTGACCGTCGGCGTGCTCGTCTTCCTCGCATGCGCGTTCGTCGCATCGCTCGTGATGCATCTCGAACTAATGCAACGGTGGCTCGAGCGTCCCTATCTACTGGTCTTTCCCCTCGTCGGAGCAGTTGCAACCTGGGGACTGTTAAGGAGTGTCAAGCAACGGGATGATTTCGGGCCTTTCAGATTCTCTGCCCTTATCTTCATGGCGGCCTTCGGCACGCTGGCCGTTTCGTTCTGGCCGTTCATGATTCCGTTTGTACTCACGGTCGAGCAGGCCGCATCGCCACCTTCGAGCTTGGCATTCATGTTCTGGGGCGCCGGCCTCTTCGTCATGCCGCTCACACTGATCTACACCACGATGGTCTATCGACTTTTCCGCGGAAAGGTCGTCGAGGTACATTACGACTAGCAACCGCGCCGGCCGCCTTCCGTCCTGGACCGACGACGGACGTTGGCTCCCCATTGCCGGTGACAAAATGGCTTGAATGTCAGTGTTGCTTCCTCTTTCCAGCGACGTAAATTATTGATTATAAACGATTTTTTATTCTCTGGCATTTACCCAAGCATTGGGCAACTGCTCAAAATTAACAGTTCAGAACGCTACTTAACAAGCCAAGCGCCGCCGTTTGGACCATTCTCGACGAGGGCAGGGCGATTTGAAATGTCGAGGTTGGATATGGATGGGCCTGAAGCGATCACAAAGTCTTCGCCACCCGGCCTTCAGTTCGGCTATCTGGCGAGCAGCCTCGCCCAACTGGTCGAACTGGCGCGGCGAGATCTCGAACATGACCGGGAAGCGGCAAGGGCGTCGTTGGCGACCGCCTCGACGATCCTGCGCTCGGAGATCGAGCGTCTTTCGGGCACCACGAATTCCAGAGCGTTGGGACTCGCCGGTTGGCAAATCATGCGCGTCCGAAGCTTCATCGACAAGAATCTGCATCGCACGATTCACACCCAGGATCTCAGCGCCGTCGCGCGTCGAAGCCCGGCCCATTTCTCGCGGTCGTTCAAGTTGACGTTTGGAGAGCCGCCGCATGCCTACGTCGTAAGAAGGCGGCTCGAGAAAGCCTGTCACTTGATGCTGACTAGCTCGGCCTCCTTGAGTGAAATAGCCCTGAGCGTCGGGTTTTCCGATCAGGCCCATCTGTGCAGGCTGTTCAGGCAGGCGTTTGGACAAAGCCCCGCGAGCTGGCGACGCGAACGCGAGATCCAATAGCGCGGTCTAGCGAAGAATTGGAAGGGATGGCAGAGATCCGATGAACAGTCAGAGTGGCAATCTCCTGAGCTTTGGTCCCTATGAGCTGTCTGTTCGGAACCGGCTCCTGACCCAAGGAACGCGGCTCGTGCCGCTTGGTGCGCGTGCAATGGATCTGCTCATCGCCTTGGTCGAACAGAGCAACAAGGTCGTCAGCAGAAGGACCCTGATTGAGCGTGTCTGGGGAGATCGCGGCGCCGACCAGGTCAGCCTTCGCGTGCACATTTCGGCTCTTCGCAAGGCGTTGGCTCAAGGTGATCCCAACCGGCGGTACATCGCGAACGTGCCCGGTCGGGGCTACAGCTTCATCGTGCCGATCTCTTCGCCTGCCACTTCGACGTCGGAGGCCAATCTGGCGTCCAGATCCTGGCTGCCGGCGCGTCTGACGCGCATGGTTGGTCGCTACGACGTTGTTGCCGCGATCCGCGCCAAGCTCACATCGCAACGGTTCGTCACCATTGTCGGGCCAGGCGGCATGGGCAAGACGACCGTCGCCGTTGCCATCGCTCACGACATGCGCTCGGATTTCGACGGTCAGGTTCGCTTCATCGATCTGAGCTCGCTTGGTGACGCCACGCTCATCGTTCCCGCGGTGGCGACATTGTTCGGTCTGCCAGTGCAGACGGACGATGTCGTGCCTACGCTCGTCAAGCGCCTGCGGGAAGCTCCCGCGCTTCTTGTCCTCGATGGTTGCGAACATCTCATCGAAGGAGCGGCGGCCCTGGCGGAAGAGCTCTATTGCCAGGTGCCGACGCTCCGCTTGCTCGCCACCAGCCGGGAGGCGATGCGGGTCGAGGGTGAGAGTGTCCACGAACTCGCGGCCCTTGCATGCCCTCCGGACGACGAGAGGATGTCTGCCTCGCGTGCTCTGGAATATCCCGCTGTGCAGTTGCTCGTGGATCGCGTGCGGGCCGCCCAGGCCCATTTCGAGTTCGCTGATGCGGACGCGCCGATTGCCGCCGCGATCTGTCGACGACTGGATGGGATCGCCTTGGCGATCGAGCTCGCAGCCGGCAGGGTCGACATCTATGGCCTGAGCAAGACCGCAAGCCTCCTCGATGAGCGTCTCAATCTGTCATGGGCAGGACGCCGCACGGCCATGCCGCGACATCAAACCCTGAATGCCACCCTGGAATGGAGCTACGATCTCCTCGGTGAGATGGAAAAGTTGGTCCTGCGCCGACTCAGCGTGTTCGCCAGCGGATTCACCTTCGAGGCCGCCGTCGCTGTTGTCGCCGATGAAAAGGCTGTTGAGGCAAAGGTTTCGGATTGCATCTGGGAGCTGCGCTCGAAATCCATGATTGCCGCCGACGGGCAGGACTCGCGCCTTCGATTACTCGACACGACCCGCGTCTTTGCCGGCCGACGATTGGCAGAGAGTGAAGAACATCGCTCGTTGCGCCGTCGTCACGCTCTCTATTTCAGCGATTTGTTCAAGCAGGGCGCATCGAGCGACGCCTCGGGCTGGCCAAGGAGGCTGCGTGTCGAGGTCGGCAACCTGAGGGCAGCCTTGACCTGGGCCTTCTCCGACGAGGGAGAGGCTAACACCGGAGTGGAGCTCGCTTCGGCATCTGCAAGCACCTGGATGGGAATGGCCCTGCTGACGGAATGCCGGGAATGGATGGCGAAGGCGGCGGACCGTCTCGACGGCGCAAGCTCGGGCACCCGACAAGAAATGATCATCCAGTCCGCGCTGGCAAGTTGCACGATGTTCACCGGCGGCATGACCGAGGAGTCCTACGCGTCTTGGGACAAGACGCGCGGTCTTGCCGCGAGGCTTGGCGATTCCGAGCATCAACTGGTGTCCCTGCTCGTTCTATGGGCCCACCGAATCCGGCTTCCACGATATGCCGAGGCGGTTCAGCTCGCGGAGAGTTGCGGCCGGCTCGCCGAGAAGATCGGCGATCGCGGGGCGATCGCAATGGCCAACTACATGCGCGGCATCAGCTATCATCACACCGGCCGGATATTGCAGGCCGAAGGCTGTCTCGAACTTTCGCTACACCAGGATGACGAAGCATCACGGCAGGCGCTGATCAAGCGGTTCGGGTATGATCGCAAGGTCGACGCGCTGATGATCCTGTCGAATGCGGTTTGGTTGCTCGGCTCTCCGGATCATGCGCGGCGCTTGTTCCAGATGTCACTCGCCGAGGCGCGGCAACTGGATCAGGCCGTGCCGCTGTGTGTAGCGCTTGCGGGAGCAAGCTTCGACGCATATCTGGTCGGCCCCGACGACGAGGAGACTGTGCTGCGTGCCCACGAACTCGTCGATCACGCGGCAAAACATGGCGTGGAGAGCTATCATGGCTTCGGCCTTTGCGTTCAGGCGCTGGTGAGAGGCAGGCGAGGAGACGCGGACAAGGCCACGGCGCTGCTCTATTCCGGATTGGAAAAGCTGTCCGCCGCCCGCTACGGCGTTTTCCATGCGATCATGCAGGCAGAATTCGCGCTATCTCTCGCCGTTGTCGGTCGTGTGGGACAGGCGATCAAAGTCTTCGAACGCGCGAAGATCGACCTCGATGATGAACACCAGATACACGCTCCCGAATTGCTCCGTATCAGGGGGGAGCTGGCTCTGGTGAACAACGAAGGACTGTCCGCTGGCAGGCACTATTTTCTTCGGGCGATCGACCTGTCGGAAAGGCAAGGGAGCCTGTCCTGGACTCTGCGGGCAGCAACCAGTCTCGCTATGGCCGAGCGGTCGGATGTGAAACGAGAGGGCGCGTTGGAGACGTTGCGAAGCGCCTACGCGAAATTTCGTGGGGGAGCGGATACGTTCGACTTGCAGCTCGCCGCCCGGGTTCTGGACGGCACATATTGGCACGATCGCGTGATCAGAGCCGTGCCCTGACGGCCCTGCACCAGCCGACGTTCCACTTGACCCTTGATCCGGCTGGTAGAATTATGCCAGATCGAGGCCGGGCCGGTTAGCGGCGCCTTCGCGGAGCCAGTCATGCCGGTAGAGCGTAGTGGCTCACCGATCACACCCAAACTGCTCTTTGGTCCGTTCGAGCTGAATGTCGCCGAACGCTCTCTCAGGAAGGCTGAGGAGGTCGTTCCGCTCGGTGGACGCGCTTTCGACATCCTCCTGGCTCTCGTCGATCGCGCCGGCGAGGTCGTTACCAAGGGCGAACTGATTGCCAAGGCTTGGCCCGATGTCACGGTCGAGGAGGGCAGCCTTCGTGTCCACTTGTCGGCCCTGCGCAAGGCGCTCGCTGATGGACAATTTGGCAACAAATACATTTCAAATGTGCAGGGCCGAGGCTATTGCTTCGTGGCGCCCGTAGCGCGGCAAACCGAAAAGCGGGATAGTGCGCCCACGAGTGCCGGGCTGTCCAATCTGCCGGCCGCCCTCAGCCGGATGGTCGGTCGGGATGGTGTGGTCAGCGAGATTCGCGACGGACTGCGGACGGAGCGGCTGATCACGATTCTGGGGACCGGCGGCATCGGCAAGACCACGGTCGCTGTTGCCGTTGGGCACGCTGCGTTGGCGGATCATCCCGACACCGTTTTTTTTGTCGATCTTTCGGCATCGAGAGACGGCGCTCAGGTCTTCGCGGCCGTCATCGCCGCGCTTGGCCTCGATCCCCGGTTCGACGATCCGGAGGAGGCGCTGCCCAAGCTTTTGCGTTCCCGAGAGGCGATCCTCATTCTCGACGGTTGCGAGCATCTCGTCGACAAAGCTGCGCAGCTTGCCGATTGCGTTCTTCGCCACGCGCCGAATATTCATGTGCTTGCGACCAGCCGGGAAGCGCTGCAGGTGATCGGTGAACGTGTCGTGCGCCTTGATCCACTGGACTGTCCACCGGAGCAGCTAGACAAGACCGCGGCACGAGTTCTTTCCTATCCGGCCGCACAATTGTTTGCGGAGCGCATGAGTGCGCGGGGCAGCGCCCTTTCACTCAGTGACGCTGATGCGGCGATCGTCGCCGAGATCTGCCGCAAACTCGACGGGATTGCGCTGGCAATCGAGCTGGCTGCCGGACGAGCGACAACCTTCGGCGTACGGGACACGTTGGCGAGGCTTGGCTCGCGCCTTGACCTCCTCAAGTTCGGTCGGCGCACGGCAAATGCGCGGCATCAAACGCTGCGGGCCACCCTCGACTGGAGCCACGAGCTGCTTGCGGAGGTTGAGCGCATTGTCTTGCGCCGCGTCGGGATCCTTGTGGGATACTTCACGCTCGATGCCGCAATTGCCGTGGCAGAGGAGCCGAACATCGATCGGTCATCGGTCGCAGTCGCAGTGAAAACTCTCGCCGACAAATCGCTGATCGCCGTTCGAGCCGATGCTTCCCGAACGTCCTACCGACTGCTCGATACGACGCGGACATACGCGCTGGAGAAGTTGGCCGCCAGCGGCGAGCATGATGCCATTGCGACGCGCCACGCCGACCTGTTGATCCGGTTGTTGGAAGCCAACAGCGCCGATCGTTTTGACTTGAGAACCCCGGAGTCCACGGAAGGGATTGTCCGGGACTGCCTCTCAAACGTCCGGGCAGCTCTCGAATGGACCTTCGGTCCAAACGGAAATGATGGCGTGGCATCAGGTCTCGCGGCCGCCGCCGCGCAATTATTTCTTGCCATGTCGCTGCTGCCCGAATGCCGGCACTGGATGGAGCGGGCGATCGATCGGATGGCCGCGGATTGCGATCCACGTCAGCGGATGGAAATCCACGCCGCGCTTGCCTTGTCGCTGATGTTTACTGAAGGAAACAGCGAGCGGGTCCGCGATGCATTCGAGACCGCGCTGAGGCTCGCCGAACAGAGCGAGGACGTCTATCAGCAGATGCGTCTGCTGAGTGGGTTGTCGATGTATTTTCACCGCATCACCGATGCTGCCGGAAGCCTTGAACTTGCGCGTCGCAGCGAAGTCGTCGCGCGGAAGACAGGGAGTCCCGAAGACGCGGTCCTTTCCGACTCGATGCTTGGAGCCGCTTACTACATGCTCGGCGATCAATTTCGGGCGCAGCAGCATCTTGAAAGGGCACTGAGCGCTTCGCCGCGCTTCCGTCGCTTCAACGCGACACAGTATCTGTTCGATACGCGGACAACGTCGCTGTTCAATCTTACCAGATCGCACTGGTTCGCGGGCAACCTCGACAGGGCCGCCCGCCATGCGAAAACGACGGTCGAGGAGGCCGAACGATCGGATCATCCGGTCGCGCTATGCCGCGCGCTCATGCTGACCATGCCATTTTACTTTTGGGTCGATGATCTTGAGGAGGTCAAAGGCAGCCTTTCAAGACTCGTGCAGACGGCCGACAAGTACTCGCTAACGCCATTTAGAGCGGTCGCGCTGGGGCTTGAGGGGCGTTACCTGATCCGCACTGGCGAGACCACCGACGGTATTCAGCGTTTGCGAGACGGCTTGGAGAGCCTGGCGCTTCAGCGATACGAAATGCTCGTCACGGATTTCGTCGCTGAGCTGGCGGTGTGCCTGGCAAAACAGAACGAACGCAGAGACGCGTTAAGGCGATTGGACGACTCGATAGCCATTCAGGTTACCTCCAAGAGGCCCCTCCATCTCCCTGCGCTGCTGATAGCCAAAGGCTTGGTACATCTGACCGGAACAATGCCCGATATCCAAGCGGCTGAACAGTGCTTGCAAAA
Organism: Bradyrhizobium diazoefficiens; assembly: GCF_016612535.1. NCBI lineage: Bacteria > Pseudomonadati > Pseudomonadota > Alphaproteobacteria > Hyphomicrobiales > Nitrobacteraceae > Bradyrhizobium > Bradyrhizobium diazoefficiens. The sequence continues at coordinate 2,308,983 of NZ_JAENXS010000002.1, read as the reverse complement.
GGCCATGGTTCTAGCCGAGCAACAATCGGCACTCTCGTTCCAGCTGCGGGCGGGAATCGAGCTTGCTCCAATTTGGATTCGCCGTGGCGAAATGCAAAGAGCTGATGATCTGGTCAGACCCATCTACTGTAGTTTCTCCGAGGGGTTCGCAACGCCCGATCTGAGGTCGGCGAGGGACCTGCTCGAACGCACTGCCGCCCGATAACGCACAAGTGAACCGCGGGCCACAAGTACCCTCGCCCTGCGAAGTCCAAATCGGCCACCGGCGTGGCCGGATCGGCCGAATCGAGGCTCGACGGTCTGGCAATACCGCCCACGCGCTGGTACGTTGCGCGGCACAGACGTCGCGCGACCTATCGTGCAATCCGACGTATCGAGCTGAGAGCCATGTCTGGCGGTGCTGTTCATAGGCTGAGTTTCGGTCCGTTTGTACTGTTGCGCGACCGGAGAACGCTGCTGCGCGACGACGTCGCTCTTCCCCTGGGCGATCGGGCGCTTGATCTGCTGATCTACCTTGTTGACCGTCCGGGCGAGGTCATCGCCAAGAAAGAACTCATCGATCACGTTTGGCCGAATGTGACCGTCGAGGAAGGTAGCCTCCGCGTGCATGTCGCCGCAATTCGCAAGGCGCTCAGGGACGGTCAGTTTGGCGACCGCTACATCGCAAACGTCCAGGGCAGGGGATATTCCTTTGTTGGCTCGGTCGTGCGCCGCCATTACGGTGTTACGCTCGATGGAGAAACATCCGAACGCCAGGGTCACTTGCCCACGCGTCCGGCCATGGTGATAGGGCGCGATGCGCTCGTCGGTGAGATCAAGGAGGGGCTACGAGCGGACCGCTTCGCCACTTTGCTCGGTTCTGCCGGTATCGGCAAGACGACCATTGCCGTGGCCGTTGCTCACGCCCTCACCGAGGAGACGAGCGAGGAGGTTTGTTTTGTCGACTTCGCAAGCCTCAACGCCCCCGAGCATATCGTGCCTGCGCTCGGGGCGGCGCTGGGACTTGAGCTAGAATCGGATCGAGAACTGGCCGACCTCGTTCGTACGAGAAAGTTGCTAGTCATTCTCGACAATTGCGAACACCTGATCGACCCGATCGCTGCGATCGCTGAGCAGCTCTATCAGGACGCGGCGCAGGTTCATATCCTGGCGACGAGCCGGGAGTTGCTGAGGATCGAGGGAGAGCGCTGCTATCACGTTCCTCCGCTCGATTGCGGGTTCGAGGATTCCGAGCAAACGGCAGAGGCCGCGCGCCACTGTTCAGCGGTGCGGCTATTCGTGGATCGCCTGACGGTCAAAGGCGGATGTCCTGCTCCGAAAGATCCCGAGATTCTGCTGGCCGCGGAAATCTGTCGAAAGCTCGATGGTGTGCCGCTCGCGATCGAGCTGGCGGCAGAGCAGGCCGCCATGCTCGGTCTCAACAACGCGGCCGTCCGCTTGGCCTCGAGCACGGATCTGTTGCAATTGGATCACCGGACAAATGTCGGGCGACACCGTACGTTGAAGGCGGCACTGGATTGGAGCTTCGATCTGCTGGCGGACACCGAGAAGATTGTCCTTCGGCGCATCGCTCCATTCGTCGGCCATTTTTCATTGGAGGATGCACGGTATGTCGCCGGCGAGAATGATTGGAGCGAGGGACGGTTCCTCGACGCAATGGCAGGGCTCGCTGGAAAGTCACTGATTTCGACGCGGCTTGTGCAGGGGCAGCCGCAATATCGACTGCTGAATGCGACCCGGACCTACGCACTCGAGAAGTTGGAGGACCATGCCGAGGCCGATGCGATCTTCCTTCGGCATTCCCGCTACACGGTCGACAAGATCGAATCGCGACCGCCGCCGTCAGCTTTGACATTGGATCAAGGAACCGTTCTCTGGTTCGATCAACCCGAGCGAGCCAAGTCCAGCAGAAGAGCCGCCGGCTAGGCGAGGCGGATTACCGTCTGCGCAATCGGGTACAAATCCTCGCAATCCCCTACAATCTCGATCCAGACACGTCGCGCATGCTTGCGTCCAAGGTGGACACGGCAAGGTGGCGCATGAGCAAGTTGGTAGCGGATATCATTGTTGACACGTTGCAGAGCGCGGGCGTCAAGCACTGCTACGGCGTCGTGGGCGATACCCTCAATCTGATCGCCCGCTCGCTCGAACGCAGCGAGATCGAGTGGGTGTCGGTCAGGCACGAGGAAGCCGGCGCGTTCGCCGCTCAGGCGGAGGCGCAGGTAGCAGGTCGTCTGACCGCCGTGGCCGGAAGCTGCGGCCCTGGCAGTCTGCACTTCATCAACGGAATCTTCGAGGCCAATCGAAACCGCGCGCCAGTCGTTCTCATCGCGAGCCAGATCGTCCGGGGTGAATTGGGATTTGACTTCATCCAGGAGGTCGACTTCAAACAGATCTACAGTGCCTGCAGCGTCTTCTGCGACATGATCTATACGGCCGAGCAAGCGCGCCGCAAGACCGTCATCGCCTGCCAAACTGCTTTGGCGAAGCGCGGTGTTGCTGTTCTCATCGTGCCAGCCGACGTGTCCGCCTCGACCGTGCATGAGGACGTTCCGTACGCAGTGCACGTCTCGGAGCCCGTTGTCCGGCCGAACGATGCGGACCTCAACGAGATGGCCGACATCCTTAACAAGGGCAAGAAAATCGCCGTCTATGGCGGCTCGGGATGCCAGGGTGGGCGAAAGGAGATCCTGACGGTCGCCGAGAAGTTGAAGGCGCCGATTGTTCATACGTCGCGCGCGAAGGATTTCCTCGAGCACGACAATCCCTATAACATCGGAATGACCGGCATGCTCGGCAACGAGGCCGGCTATCATGCCTTGCTGAACTGCGACACGCTGTTGCTGCTCGGGGCGGATTTCGCGTGGCGGCAGTTTTATCCCGACGGTGCGAAGATCGTGCAGGTTGACATCGACCCCACGCATCTCGGGCGTCGTCATCCCGTCACCAAGGGCGTTGTTGGTGGCGTCAGGGAGACGCTGGAGTCGCTGCTGCCGAAACTTCACGAGCGCACCGACACCTCCTTCCGCAGCGAATACCTGAAGCGCTACGCGAAGTACAAGGAGACGGAAAAGGTCAAGATCGCCGCCGGACACGACGGCAGCATTCCCGGAAGCTATCTAACGAAAGTGATTAGCCGGTATGCGGCCAAGGACGCGCTGTTCACGGCCGACGACGGCACCCCAGCCGCCTGGGCTTATCGTCATATCGAGGCGAACGGCCAGCGTCGCATTTTCGCCAGCCTTCTGCACGGAACAATGGCCAACGGCATGCCGTCGGCGATTGGGCTACAAAAGGCACAACCTGACCGCCAGGTTGTCTGCATGGCAGGCGACGGCGGAATTTCGATGCTGTTCGGTGATTTGATGACGGTGGTTCAGCAGGAACTGCCGCTCAAGATCGCTGTCTTCGACAATGGCAAACTCGGCTTTGTCGAGATTGAACAAAAGGCCGAAGGCATGCTCGATACGTTCACTAAGCTGAAGAACCCCAACTTTGCCGAGGTAGCACGCGCCATCGGATTTTGGGGGCAGACGGTATCGAGAGCGGACGAACTTGAGGCCTCGGTCAAGACCTGGCTCGCGCAGCCAGGACCCGCGCTGCTTCACGTGCACGTCAATCCTATGCAACTCGTCATGCCGCCCTTTACCGCCGCCGATCCGGTGATCGGGATGGCGCTCTATACGACCCGCGCAGTCTTGCACGGCCGGGGAGGCGACGTGTGGGAAATGGTGAAGGAGAACTTCCTCTGAACTGGTCCGAGTTTACCCAATGCGAGGCCGGGCAGGGGATAGCGCCGGCGTTTCTCAAAGCGTCGTCGTTGCAGGTAGACATTTTCCCATGAGTCATCGAGTGGAGCCGCGCCAACCCTGGCTGAAGTCTCTCAAGCGGGGAGGCCTGCGCCTCGCCATATGGTGTGCAATAGCCGTGCCTCCCCTCTCATTCGCGCAGGGAACTCCGGAAGAGCGGCGTGCCTGCACGCCTGACGTGCTTCGACTTTGCAGCGCATTCATTCCTGATGCGGACGACATTACGGTCTGCCTCAGACAAAAGCAGCGAGAGCTCAGCGACGCATGCAGGCAGGTTATCGGGGCGGGCATGAAACCATCAGATGGCGGCGCGGGCGTTGAAACGCGAAGACGCAGTGCACGATAGAGCGAGCAGTGACACTCGCGTCGCAAACGAACGCCACGCGCGGCGAGCCGAGCCTGCCCGACTGCGCGCCGGCGAATTTGTGACGCGGCAAGAATGTTCTCCGCGTGGCAACGCCGTCCAAGATGAAATCATGAGGTCGCGATATCAGTGTTCGGCAAGGGGCGGCGCGCAAACTTCAAAGGCAGACCATTGAGCACAGTTCTGATCGAATCCTCGACCCTCGCGAAGCAGTCCACTGCGGAAGCGACATCCAAGAAGAAGCGTGTTGTGATCGTTGGTGCTGGATTTGCAGGCATCGCGGCTGCGCGCGCGCTGCGGAGATCCGACGTGGAGATCTTGCTGATCGACCGGCGCAATCACCACATTTTTCAACCACTTCTCTATCAGGTTGCTACTGCGGTTCTGGCACCGTCCGAGATCGCGGCGCCGATACGTCAACTCGAGGCAAAGCAGAAGAATCTTCGAGTATTGCTCGCCGAAGTCAAATCCGTCAACACGAGAGCTCGCCTTGTCGAGGCGGCTTGCCCGGGGATCGGGGTTCAAAAGCTCGAATACGATTTTATGATCGTCGCGACCGGCATGCGTCCGAGCTATTTCGGCCTTGACGAGTTTGCGCGATTTGCCCCGGGCCTGAAGAGCCTCAATGATGCTGAAACGATCCGAGCGAGGATCTTGAGCGCTTTCGAACTCGCGGAATCAATCAATGATGAGACGGTACGCACGCGCCAAATGACATTCGTGTTAGTCGGCGCAGGCCCGACGGGAGTCGAGCTTGCCGCGTCGATCGCTCACCTGGTTTCCGTGACCCTGCGCAGGAACTTTCGCAACGTTGATCCTGCCAAGAGCCGCATTGTCCTGTTGGACGGCGGCCCACGTGTTCTACCCACCTTTGCTGAATCCCTGTCGAGGAAAGTGACCAAGCGGCTGGAGAAACTCGGCGTTCAGGTCCGCACCGGAGTGAAGGTCGAAAAGGTTGACGCTGAAGGTGTGATCGCGGCCGGCGAACGGATCGCGAGCGCGACCGTGCTCTGGACGGCAGGCGTTGCTGCCTCGCCAGTCGTGAAGATGCTCGGAACGACGATGGACCGGGCAGGGCGCGCAATTGTCGATCCCTACCTGAATATCGCGGGAGCTTCCGATGTGTTTGTGGCAGGCGATGCGACTGCGATCATCCAGGATGGGCACCCAGTGCCAGGGGTGGCGCAGGCGGCGATCCAGCAAGGGCGTTTTGTCGGGCGCGTGATCGCGAGCCGAGTCAGCGGCCGCAAAGACGGTCGTCCTTTCCGTTACCGGAGCAAAGGTAACATGGCGGTGGTCGGGAAGAACTTCGCAATATTGGAGGCGGGCCACCTCCGCAGCAGCGGTTTCGTGACCTGGCTCGTCTGGGTGGCTTTGCACGTGCTCGCGCTGCCCCAGCTTCAGAATCGGTTCCGGGTGCAAATGCAGTGGCTGTGGTCGTATCTGACCGGACAACGCAGCTCGCGCCTGATCGGGGAAGGCCCGTAATCGGCGCCGGGCACAAACAAGGGCCGGGTATCTTCAGTGCTTTCCTCGGGTGACGGATCCATTGTTGCCGCCCTGGCGGCCCTGGCCGGCACGGCCGTCGGCGGGTTTACCAGCGTTGTTGCGAGGTGGCTCTCACAGCGTCTGCAGGTTCGCGCCCAATGGTTCGCGCGCGAGAATAATCGCCGGCAGGTGGTCTATCGGGAGTTCATCGAGGAGGCCTCGAAGTGCTACATCGACGCGCTTCAGCATGACGATGCCGACATTCCCGCCCTGGTCGGCCTGTATGCGAAGCTCGGACGCATGCGAGTCATTTCGTCCGACGCCGTGGTGAAGAGCGCGGACAAGATCGCCAAGGAAATCCTTGACACCTATTTGGAGCCCGACAAGAGCTTCATCGAGCTGCGCGACATGACGAAGAACGGAACGATCGATCTCCTCTTTGAATTCAGCATGGCCTGCCGCGAGGAACTCGAGCGAGCTGAGCAGTTTTAGCGGCCTCCCAGGAATTGCGCCGCGCGCAAAAGAAGGGGCGATAGCATAGGTCGCCATCGGCCCAATTCGACCTGGTCGACTGGTGTCAAAGCCTGAGCGTCTCGGGAGGGACAAGCGCTCAATCCTGCAGGTCAGTTGCCGAGGTCCGCGTCGATCCGGGGGTATCGCCGCGAGCAACCCGACGCGGCCAATCTATGAGAGCGAGAGTCCCGTCTCTTGTACAAACCTGCCGGGAACTGTTCCTCCGCAAGGTCTAATTACCGTAAGCGATTTACGGAATGCGCATGTCCGCGCCCCGCGCGGCTATTCCAACAAGTCGGTCCCAAAAGCAGCAAGGATATTCGCGAGACAAATTCAGATAGGTCTTAGATGTCACCGCAGCACTTGATGCCACTTGGAGCTGCACCATGATGATCAAACTTGCCGTTCTTCTCGTACCCTTCATGATCAATGGATCGATCATTCCGGCGGCGACCGCGCAATGTATGGCTTCGCACGAGATTGCGACCACGCGGATGCGATGGGCTGCGGTTCGCAGTCGCTTCGACAGCGCCGCCAATCACGAGGCCGCATGCCGTGCTTATGCCGCAGCATTCTATGAATCAGTCACGACACGCCAGGCGGCAGGCGGTTGCATCCGTGGCGAGGATCACGATCGGGATATCACGGAGCTCGATTCGGAGATCAACGCCTTCAACGATCTGCTGTCGAGCCAATGCGGCGGCTGAGCGCTGGCCGTACTGTCCCCTTTAATGAGGTGTTGTTCCATGCTTCTTCTCCTACTGCTCATCACGCCCTGGATCTGGCGCCGGATCGCTTCGGCATCGATCCTTCCTGCCGTCACTCAGACGAGAGTTTCGATCGGCAATCGGCTTGGACATCTTGGTGCCAATCGACGTCGCAAAGAACAGCAAACCGGTTCTGAGGGCGGCAATCCCGTTCAATAAGGCGAATGGCGAGCGCGTCACATTCGACTCATATGAAATAACCGCACAGGTGGACCATGCCCAAGCCGGCGTTGACAGTAATCGATAGCTCTCACTTGCAAAAAACCATCGCTCGCCTCTTCGTTCTCGAGCTGAACGCCGGGAAGATTCACACCATGAACGCGGATGGCTCCGACCGCAGAACCGTCGTGACCGATTGCTGGCTGCCCGACGGCATTGTCGTGGATGTCGAAGCAGGCCATATCTACTGGACCAACATGGGCGTTCCCAACCTGAACGATGGTTCGATCGAGCGCGCCGATCTCGACGGCGGAAATCGAATGATCATTGTCGCGAAGGGGAAGACCCACACGCCGAAGCAGATCATCCTCAAGAAGGACAGCGGCAAGCTGTACTGGTGCGATCGCGAAGGCATGTGTGTCATGCGCTGCAATCTCGACGGATCCAGCCTTGAGACCCTCATCGAGACGGGGCGCGGGGATAGCGATCGTAAGGATCAGACGAGGTGGTGCGTTGGGCTGACGATCGATCCGAAATACGACAAGATCTACTGGACGCAGAAGGGCCCCGACAATGCTGGCCGCGGCCGCATCTTCCGTGCCAATGTCGAAATTCCTGCCGGAGAGATGGCGGCCACCCGCTCTGATATTGAGGTGTTCTACGACGGGCTGCCGGAGCCGATCGACCTCGAGCTCGACCGGAAGAATCGGGTCCTGTACTGGACCGATCGCGGCGATCCGCCGCGCGGCAACACCGTGAACAGGGCATCCATCGATAACAAGCCGGCGGAGCCGGAAATCGTTGTGACCCATCTCATGGAAGGGATCGGGATCGCCTTGGATGTACCCGGCGATCGTATGTTCGTCACCGACTTCGCCGGCTCGGTCTATTCCGCGCGTCTGGATGGATCCGGAGAACGGAACTTCCTTTACGCCCAAGGCAACCTCACCGGCATCGCTTATGCCGAAATCCCGCAGGAGAACTGATATGTCGCACAACAAGCCAATTCGCCGCGTTGCCGTTATCGGCACCGGAGTCATCGGCGCGAGCTGGACCGCGCTTTTCCTCGCCAACGGACTTGAGGTGGTGGCAACCGACGTTGCGCCGGATGCGGAAGCGGCTTTGAAGCGCTTTGTTGCAGCGGCCTGGCCGGCGCTGCAGCGCCTTGGACTCGCATCCGGCGCATCGCAGAACAAGCTGACATTTACGGCGGCTCTCACGACGGCCGTGAAGGACGTTGATCTGGTTCAGGAAAACGGGCCAGAGAAGATCGACTTCAAGCGGACGCTGTATCGCCAGCTGGACGAACTGTTGCATCCAAGCGTTATCATCGCCTCGAGCTCGTCGGGGCTGACCATGAGTGAAATCCAGGCGGCGTGCGAAATGCATCCCGAACGCTGCGTGATCGGTCACCCCTTCAACCCGCCGCACCTGGTTCCGCTGGTCGAGATCGTCGGCGGCGCCAAAACGTCGGAGGACACCATCCGGCGGGCAACGGAATTCTACGCCGGTCTCGGCAAGCGGCCGGTCCGCCTCAACAAGGAAGTGCCGGGACATGTCGCCAACCGATTGCAGGCTGCCCTCGCGCGGGAGGTCTATCACCTCGTCGCCGAAGGCGTCATCAGCGTTGCGGATGTCGACACCGCATTGTGCTGGGGACCGGGCCTGCGCTGGGGAATCATGGGCCAGGTCATGCTCAATCATCTCGGTGGCGGCCAGGGCGGCATTGAACATTTCTTCCAGCAATTCACCGGGCCGATGACCGCCTGGTGGAAGGTGCTCGGTTCGCCGCAGCTGACTCCGGAAGTGCAAAAGAAGCTCATCGATGGCGTCCACGCGGAAGTCGGCTCGCGCTCGATCGACGAACTCGAGGCGGAACGCGACGAAATTCTGCTGGGCCTGATCGAGCTCCGCAGGCAGGTCGCCAAGGGGGGCAATCCGAAAGCAACGGAACGCGTTGCCTGAGACGCGATTCCTGACGCAGAACTGCCGAAGCCTCGAGAGGGACCCGCCTCTCGAGGCTTTTTCCATTGCGATGATGTTGAGAAGCATAACGCGACGAAAAGGCAAGAACGTCCCCGACACGGCAAGCTGCTTCAAGAACGCTGCTCGTCTTGCGGTCAGATTGGTGATCGAGACAAAGACAGCCGAGGCTTCATTCACGGAGATTCGAAAATGACAACAGCAACCGCCCCGCGCAAGACCGAGGCCCCGAAGCCGATGCCCGTACCGAACGGCGACTTCTATCAGCTCGTCGAGGCGTTGGCGCCCGACGAGCTCGCGCTGGTCAAGAAGGTGCGGGCCTACATGGAAACCAACGTCAAGCCGATCATCAACAAATACTGGGCCGATGACGCGTTTCCATTCGAGCTGTTGCCGTCGTTCAAGGAGCTCGGCATCGGCGGGCTCGGCTATGAGGGCTATGGGTGCGCCGGCGGAAGCCAGAAGTTGTTCGGCTTCGTCGCCATGGAGCTGGCGCGCACCGATCCCTCTTTCTGCACGCTCTTCGGCGTGCACAGCGGCCTTGCGATGGGCTCGATCTATCTCGACGGCTCGGAAGAGCAGAAGCAGAAATGGCTGCCGGCGATGGCGCGCTTCGAGAAGATCGGTTGCTTCGGCCTCACCGAGCCGCTGGTGGGGTCGGGGACCAGCGGAGGCCTGACCACGACCGCAAAGCGGGAGGGCGACACCTGGATCCTCAACGGTCAGAAACGGTGGATCGGAAATGCTACCTGGTGTGACCTTTCGATCATTTGGGCGCGCGACCTCGCCGACAATCAGGTCAAGGGCTTCATCGTCGAAAACAAGTCGACGCCGGGCTTCAGCGTCGAGAAGATCGAGCACAAGGTCGCGCTCAAGGTCGTCCAGAACGGCCAGATCACGCTGAAGGACGTCCGCGTTCCCGAGGCCAACCGGCTGCAGGCGGGCAATTCCTTCCGTGACACCGCTCGCGTGCTGCGCATGACGCGCTACATGGTGGGATGGGCATCGACGGGCGCGCAGATGGGTGCCTTCGAGCATACGCTCGCCTATACGCAAAGCCGGTTGCAATTCGGCAAGCCGATTGCCTCGTTCCAACTGGTCCAGGACCTTCTCGCCAAGATGCTCGGCAATTTGACGGCGTGTCAGTGCCTGATGCTTCGCTTGGCTCAACTCGACGATGAAGGCAAGCTCGGCGATCACCATGCGGCGCTCGCGAAGGCATTCTGCACGTCCAAGTCTCGCGAGACGGTCGCTTGGGGTCGCGAACTGCTCGGCGGAAACGGCATCGTCGCCGACTACAACGTGGCCCGCTTCTTCAACGACGTCGAGGCGCTCTACTCCTACGAGGGCACCTATCAAATGCAAAACCTGATCGTCGGGAGGGCGATTACCGGCATCAGCGCATTCATCTGACGGCCCGCACTGCGTGGGCGGACGCCGCAACCGCCGCCGCATCTATCCGGAACACAGGAGACGACTATGCCCGATATATCGGCGCTCACGAACGTCCTTTACGAAAAGAAGGACGGGATAGCCTACGTCACTCTCAATCGTCCAAAAGTTCTCAACGCGTTGAATACACCGACCTGGATCGACTTGAAGACCGCCTTCGAGGAGGCGAAGGCGGACACCTCCGTACACGGCGTCATCCTCACGGGTGCCGGCGACAAGGCGTTCATTGCCGGCGCCGATATCAGCGAGCTTGCACATGTTGACGCCTATGAAGCTGAGGAATCGAGCCGCTTCGGGCAAGATGTGCTGAGCCTGATCGAGAATCTCGGCAAGCCGGTGGTCGCAGCGATCAACGGCTTTGCACTTGGCGGCGGTTGCGAGACGGCGATGGCCTGCACGATCCGGATCGCCGCCGAGCACGCCAAGTTCGGGCAGCCCGAGGTGAAGCTCGGTCTCCTGCCCGGCGGCGGCGGCACGCAACGCCTGCCGCGCCTCGTCGGCAAGGGCCGCGCGCTGCAATTGATCCTGACGGGCGAGACGATCTCGGCGCAGGAGGCCTACCGCATCGGCCTCGTCAACGAGATCGTGCCACCAACCGATCTCATTGCGCGCGCCGAGACGATTTTGAAGCAGATCTCCGCCAACGCGCCGATCGCCGTGAAATTCTCGCTCGAGGCCGCCAATAAGGGACTGGACACCAGCCAGGCCGAGGGCTTTGCGCTGGAAGCATCCTACTTCGGCATCTGCGCCGCCACCGAAGACAAGAAGGAGGGGACATCAGCCTTCCTCGAGAAGCGACGGCCGCAGTTCCACGGGCGGTGACGAAAGCCAGCCGCGCACAGCAATTTGGAAAGGACAGCTATGACAAACGATAACATTTTCTCCGGACTGAAGGTGGTGGATCTCGCGAGCTTCATTGCCGGTCCCAGCGCCGCCGTGATCTTGTCCGACTTCGGCGCCGACGTCATCAAGGTGGAGCCGCCGAGCGGCGATCTCTGGCGGCACGCCAACAAGTTGCCGCCGCAACCGGTCTCCGACGATGCCTATCCCTGGCATCTGAGCAATCGGAATAAGCGCGGCATCACGCTCGATCTGAAGTCGCTGGCCGCGCAGCCGGTGCTCGAACGTCTGGTGAAGTGGGCCGATGTGCTGATCGTGAACACGCCGCATCCGGCGCGTAAGCGCCTAAAGCTCGACTATGACGATGTGGTGCAATGGAATCCGCGCTTGATCTACGCCGATATCACCGGCTTCGGCGACAAGGGACCGGACGCGGATCTTCCAGGTTTTGATATCACCTCATACTGGGCACGGAGCGGTCTCTTGTCGTTGACGCGTGATGCGGGCGCGCCTCCGACCTGGCCGGTGGCCGGAAGTGGTGACAACGCGACCGCCGTCGGGCTCTATTCTGCGATAGTCACGGCACTTTATCGTCGTGAGCGCACCGGCCAGGGCGGCCACGTCACGACGTCGCTGCTCGCCGAAGGCGTCTGGTCGGCGAGCGTGTCGATCCAGGCTGCCTTGTGCGAGGCGAAATTCTTCCCCTTGCACGATCGCACCCACCCGGCGAACGCTGCAATGAACGTCTATCGCGCCAAGGATGGCACCTGGTTCGTGCTCATCATCACCGCCGACAAGCTCGAAGCCGTGGCAAAAGCCATCGGCCGTCCGGACCTCCTGACCGATCCGCGGTTCTCCGACCCGGCCAAGCTAATGGCGAACATGCCGGCGCTCTCGACCATCTTCGACGAAGTTTTTTGCGCCCAGCCCATGGCGTACTGGTACGAAGTCTTCAGCGGCGTCCACGTCACCTTCGGCGCTGTGCGGGGGCCGCAGGAGGTGATCGACGATCCGCAACTGCGCGCGAACGAGATTGTCGTTCCGCTCGAGGGAGCCGGCGGCAAGCTGACCGCGACGATCAGCAGCCCGATCCAGCTCCACGGCGTCGCCAAGGTGCCGGCCAAGCGGGCGCCGGCGCTAGGCGAGCACAACGAGGAGGTTCTCCGGCAGCTCGGCTTCAGCGCCGGCGAGATCGACGGGTTGCGGACGAGCGGCACTCTTCCGAGGGCGAAGGGGCACGCGGCCTGATGTGACGATACCGTTCGGGGCGGCGGACGCCGCCTCGAATGTTCGCTTGCAGCGAGATCGGCAACCGTAGGAGGAATTAGAGATGGACGAGATTGTAACAGAGCTGGCCGGAAGCGTCTTGCGTGTCCAGTTGAACCGTCCGACGAAGCGGAATGCGATGACGTCGGCCATGTACCTCGCTCTCGCAGCCACTGTCGAAACGGCGGCGCAGGACCCGCAAACGCGTGTGGTCCTTTGGCACGGTGCCGGAGACTCGTTCTGCGCGGGCAACGATATCGAGGACTTTCTCAAGAATCCGCCGGGCCCCGGCGAATCGCCACAGGCTGGTCTGATGAAAGCCTTGCTCGACTTCGATAAGCCGCTGGTTGCGGCTGTCCATGGAGCTGCCATCGGCGGCGGCACCACCATGCTGACGCATTGTGACTTCGTCTACGCAGGCGAGAGCACGACGTTCCAAATGCCGTTCATCAATCTCGCAGTCGTGCCGGAATTCGGATCGAGCTGCTCGATACCGGCGAGGATCGGGCACGTCCGCTCGGCGGAACTGATCCTGCTGGGAACTCCCTTCGATGCCAAACGTGCCGCGGAATTGGGTCTGATTACCCGTGTCGTGCCCGACCAGGACGTGTTGGGACTGGCAACCGAAACGGCGCGGAAGCTGGCGGCGAAGCCGGCGGGGGCGATGCAGGCAAGCAAGAGGCTCATGAAACAACCGTTCCGCGACCAGATCGGGGCAGCGATGAAGGCCGAGAACGAGGAGTTCAGCGTGCAGGTGCGATCTGACGACGCGCGGGAGGCGCTGACGGCCTTCGTGGAGAAGCGCAAGCCCGACTTCACGAAGACCAGAGCCGCGCAAGCATAGGGATGCGTGTGCAAATCCCAAAGCCTCTCACGGCGGGTGCCGGCGCGCGCCGAGGAAAAATGTTCGGCGCGACGGTCCCATTTTCGATCGAGCCTCGGCGGCGCTGCGTCGAATTTGCTGGCCAGCTTATTCGGTCCTGATCTCGCTCGGCGATTTCTTCGTCCAGCGGCGAAAGGCGCGGCGGAAATTTGCCGCGTCGCTGAATCCCAGCGCCAGCGCGATATCCTCGTTGGCAAGCTTCGTCGTGCGCAGATATCTCAGAGCGATGTGGCTCCGGAGCTCATCCAGGAGGCCGCGGAAGGAAATGCCCTGCTGGCGAAGCCGGCGCCGCAGCGAGCGATCGCTGATGTCGAGCAGCTTTGCGACGGCGGCAAGCGTCGGAGGGTTGGCGATATCCCGCAGCAGAAGTGCGCGGATTTCGCCGGCGATCCCAACCCGCGATTTGAGTTCATCAAGAAGCTGATCGCAAAGCGCCACGATCGTCGGATACGTCGTTTTGTTGCCGAGGCGTGCGGCCAGATCCAGCCAGTCCGAACGAAAGACGATCCGATTGAATCTGTTGGAGTAGCGGATGGGACATCCGATCAGATCGGCGGGCAGGCGGAAATCGTCGGATTCCGAATAGGTGAGGCTGACATGATCCGGGACGAATGCCGCGCCCATAATGTCGCGCATCAGCGAAATATGGATGCCGATCTGCATCTCCGTGATGAAGCGGTAAACCCGCGGGTCGATCGAGGCGCGCGCGTTGGGCTCAATTGTCCAACTCGCGAATCCCTTCTCTTCCCTGAACTCGATCGTGGCAAGCGGCGCGGCAAGCGAGTGGTAGCGCCACGCAAAGGACATCGCATCGCGAAAATCGGGGCAGCAGAGAATGGCAAACCCATACATGCCGTAGGTCGAGATGTGGATGGATGCGCCGACGCGGTAGGGCAGGCGCCAATCGCTCGAGAGCCGAATGGCGTTCTCGCAAGCCGTCATCAATTCCGTGAGCGAGATCCTGGTCTTTGGAGAGTGTACCTCCGGCACCTGAAGCGCGATGTTTCGCAGAATTTCCGTGGCAGCAGTCCCCTGAGCCATCAATTCATCGAACAGAGCCGCGAGCTTGGTTGATTCATAGACGCGTTCGTCCATTTCGACGACGAGCACGTTCTTCGCATCGGTCGTCTTGCCGGGCTGCTTGGAATCGCTCAACTGAAACCGCCTATGGACACCGTCGTAACGCACGAGCCGGCATGCTCGCCATCAGCATATGCTGCATTGTTGTCGAGACAGAATAGCCGTTTTTCGATCGTCCAAGGGCTGGCCAGATCGCTCGTTGTGCGGCGCAGAAGGACGGCCCCTCCAGGTCAAATGGCAGCGGTTTTATTCAAGACGCATCAGGGTTTAGGGCGCAGCGTGTCCGGCCCGGACTGGGCGTCGTCCGTTCCGGACCTTCACAAGGACGAGGCCGCGCGCGAGGCTTGTGCTCACGTCGCGCGACGGGTTCGTCGTGAGGCAAGTCGGCCTGGCGAGATCCGCGCGCTCAGAATTGCGGACGCGATCAGTGCCGCGGGGATGAGACGTCGACGGAGGCCGCCATGGTGGGAAGGCTGATTCAGACCGCCAGATCCGCTTATCAGTTCCCTTTAATCTTCAAGCAATTGTGGCACACGCCGCGGGTGCAGGCGCCGGACCAGGAGATCGTATATCGCGATCTCAGGCGCTTCACCTATCGCCAAACCAGGGAGCGGATCGGTCGTCTGGCGTCGGCCTTGAGCAAGGCGAGCGTGGAGCCGGGCGACACCGTCGGTGTCCTCGACTGGGACAGCCACCGCTTCCTCGAAGCGTTCTTCGCGATCCCCATGATGGGGGCTGTGCTGCAGACGGTGAACGTTCGCCTGTCGCCCGAGCAGATCGCCTACACGATCGATCATGCCGGTGCGTCGACGCTACTCGTGAACGACGAGTTCGTCGGACTGCTGGAGGGGCTGAAGTCGCAATTGCCCAAGGTCAAGCGGTTGATCGTGATGTCGGACAGTCCGGCGCCGCAGACGGGGAGCCTGTCCTTCATCGGCGAATATGAGAACCTGCTGTCCGCGGCTTCGCCCGACTACGACTTTCCCGACTTCGACGAGAATACCCAGGCCACAACCTTCTACACGACCGGAACGACCGGGTTGCCCAAGGGGGTCTACTACAGCCATCGACAGCTCGTGCTCCACACGCTGGCCGGGCTCGCGATGTTCGGGATTGCGGGAACGCAGGGCCGCTTCTCGCGTGACGACGTCTATATGCCAATTACTCCGATGTTCCACGTCCACGCCTGGGGTTTTCCTTGGTCGGCGACGCTGGCCGGGGCCAAGCAGGTCTATCCCGGGCGCTACGAGCCGGCGATGCTGGTCAAGTTGATCAAGGATGAAGGCGTGACCTTCACCCACGGCGTGCCAACCATTCTGAGGATGTTGCTCGACGCCGCCGCCAAGGCGAACGTCGACCTGAAGGGCCTCAAGATGGTGATCGGAGGCTCGGCCTTGCCGAAGGCGCTGGCGAAACAGGCGTTGGCTGCGGGCGTCGACATCTTCGCGGGCTATGGCATGTCGGAGACCGGCCCCCTTGCTGCGGTGTCCCACGTCAGATCGAAGGACCTTTCCGGAGACGCGGAAGGAGAAGTCGAATTCCGCACCAGGGCCGGAATGGCAGGGCCACTGGTCGATTTGCACATCGTCGACGAGGACATGAAGGACGTGCCGCATGACGGCAAGTCGGCCGGCGAGATCGTCTTGCGTGCGCCCTGGCTCACGCAGGGTTACTTCAACAATCCTGAAAGTTCGGAGCAGCTCTGGGCCGGCGGCTACTTGCACACCAGCGATATCGCGGTGGTGAGTCCGGACGGCTACGTGCACATCACCGATCGCATGAAGGACGTCATCAAGACCGGCGGCGAATGGGTGTCGTCGTTGCAGATCGAGGATCTGATCTCGCAATGCGCCGGCGTCGCCGATGCGGCCGTCATCGGCGTCAAGGACGACAAATGGGGCGAACGCCCGCTGGCGCTCGTGGTCAAGCAGGAGTCCGAGCCGAACGGTGTCAGCGCTACGATCATCAAAAATCACCTCAAGACCCTCGCAGACAAGGGCGTCATATCGAAATACGGCATTCCGGAGCAGATTCTCTTCATCGCGACGATCCCCAAGACCAGCGTCGGCAAGATCAACAAGAAGGAGCTGCGCGAGCGCTACGGAAACATGTAGCCGTCCACCGCAGCCGCGAACGTGGAGGAAACCGTGAGCAATTTCACTTTGGCCGGGTTGAATGAAAGGGTCGGGGAGGAGCTCGGCCTCTCCGGCTGGGTCACAATCGACCAGGCGCGCATCGATACGTTTGCGTCCTGTACCGGCGATCATCAATGGATCCACGTCGATGTGGAGCGGGCGAAGCGCGAGAGCCCATTTCGCGGACCCGTCGCGCACGGGTATCTGGCGCTCGGGATGGTTGCACCGCTGTCCATGGAAGTCGGTGTCATTCCGCGCGATGCCGCTGCGGGCCTGAACTACGGCATCGACAAGGTCCGCTTTCTCGCTCCGGTGCCGGCCGGCACGCGGGTGCGGCTGCGTGTCGTGCTCGCCGGACTTGAGCCGAAGGATGGCGGACAGGTGATCATGAGAACCCAGAATACGCTCGAAATGGAAGGATCCGAGAAGCCCGCGCTGGTCGCCGAGACGCTCGCGCTTCTAATCCCTGCAGCGGGAGCCCGAGGACAATGAACGCCGAAAGCCGCCAGCAACACCCGCTCGTCGAAGGCATTTCGGAGGATGCCTCCAGGAATACGCTTGCGCTCAATCCCCTAGTCGGCCTTCGGGGTGAGGATCTCCTGGAAAGTACCGCCGTCCTGTTCAAGGCCGTCGTCAACGAGCCGAAGGTCGCGACCGAGCAATGGCTGTCCTTCCTTGGCGAGCTCGGTTCCATCGCTGCCGGCAAGTCGGAGCGCACGCCGCGCGCAGGCGACCGTCGCTTCTCCGATGCCACCTGGAAGGAGAGCACTCTGCACAGCGGGCTGCTGAAAGCCTATCTCGCCTGGGGCGACGCCGTCAGCGGCTTCGTCGACAAGACGAGCTTGAGCGAGATCGACAAGGCGCGAGCCCATCTCGTGACCGAAATCCTAATCGACGCGGTCGCGCCCACCAACGCGATGCTGACTAATCCGGCCGCGATACGTAAGTTCGTGGACAGCGGCGGCCGCAGCGTCTGGCAGGGGCTCAAGAACTATGTCGACGATCTCACCAGGAACGGCGGCATGCCGTCGATGGTCGACCGTAGCGCGTTCAAGGTAGGCGAGAATCTCGCGACCACGCCGGGCGCGGTGATTCTGCGCAACGAGCTGCTGGAGTTGATCCAGTATGCGCCGACGACGCCGAAAGTCTGGAGACGGCCGCTGCTCATCACGCCGCCGCAGATCAACAAGTACTACGCGCTCGATCTCTCGCCCGACAAGAGCATGGTCCGCTTTCTACTCGATAGCGGCATTCAGGTGTTCTGCGTGAGCTGGCGCAATCCGACTGCTGCCGATCGCGACGTCGGCCTTGAGAGCTACGTTGCCGCGCTCGACGAAGCTGTCGACGCCGCGCGTGAAGTCACCGGCAACGACGACATCTCGATGATGGGATCCTGCTCCGGCGGCATCACATCGACGGCGTATTTCGCAACCGTCGGCAGCGCGAAGATCGGGAACATGGTGCTGGCGGTCTGCCTGCTCGATCCGAACACGGCCGGCGAGAGCGCGTTCGGCTGCCTGATGACGCCGGAAACGATGCGGGCCGCCAAGGAAACATCGAGGCTCCGCGGTCTGGTCGATGGTCACGAACTGGCGCGGATGTTCGCCTGGATGAGGCCGAACGATTTGATCTGGAATTACTGGGTCAACAACTATCTGCTCGGCAATCAGCCGCCGGCCTTCGACATCCTGTACTGGAACGCCGATACGACCCGGCTGCCGGCGCGCCTGCACGGCGACTACCTCGATCTCTACTTCACCAATCCGTTCGTCAACGCCGGAAAGCTCGCGCTAAACGACAGAATGATCGACATGAGCAAAGTCAAGGCCGACTGCTACGTAGTTGCCGGCGTGACCGACCACATCACGCCCTGGAAGGGCGTGCACAGGACGGCGCAGATCATGGGTGCAGGTACCACCTTCGTGCTGTCGAACAGCGGTCACCTCCAAAGCCTCCTCAATCCGCCGACCAATCCGAAGGCGTCGTTCATGATCGGTCCCGTCAATTCGGCAGGCCCGGACGCGTTCATGGCCGCCTCCGAAAAGCGGAAGGGAAGCTGGTGGCTCGACTGGCGAGACTGGCTTCACAGGCGATCGGGTGAGGAAGTGGATGCACCGGCGTCGTTCGGTAGCCAACGTCATCCCGTCCTTGCTCCAGCTCCGGGGACATACGTCTTTGAGTGACATCGCCACGAATGCCCGCCCGTCTGCACAGATCGTGACCGGGAAGCCGGGCGAGATCACGGTGCGGCAAATCGCAATCGACGGGCAGTCGCTCCGGGTCGCCATCAGGCATGGCCGCGAGCGACAGCCGCCGCTGCTGCTGTTCAACGGGATCGGCGCGAACTGGGAGCTGGCCAAGCCGCTCCTTGAGGCGCTCACGCACACGACCGCGATCATCTTCGATGTGCCCGGCGTCGGCGCCTCGCCGAAGCCGGTTTTCCCGTATCGCCCGTCGACGCTGGCGCGGCTCGCCGCGGGTCTCGTCGCCGAATTGGGTTATGCGGAGGTCGACGTCGCCGGCGTGTCTTGGGGCGGCGGAATCGCGCAGCAGTTTGCGCATCAATATCCAAAGCGGTGCCGGCGGCTGGTGCTGGCTGCGACAGCACCCGGTTCCACCATGGTGCCGGCGAGCCCCGCGGTGCTGTGGAAGATGGCGACGCCGCGGCGCTACACCAACAAGAGCTACATGAATAGGATCGCGGCCGACATCTATGGCGGCGCATTTCGCCACGACCCGTCGCTGATCGGCCGGCACGCGACCGCAATGCATGGCGCTCGAAATCTGGGCTATCTGTATCAACTTCTCGCGATGGCCGGCTGGACCAGCCTGCCGTGGCTATGGTCGCTGCGACAGCCGACGCTCGTGTTGATGGGCAGCGACGACCCGCTGGTCCCTCCGATCAACGGTCATATCCTGGCTCGCCTGATCCCGAACGCCGAGCTGCGCATGATCGAGGATGGACATCTGTTCATGGTGACGCGACCGGCAGAGACCGCCGCGTTGATCGAGGATTTTCTGGTCGGCGAAGGCCGGCAGGCCGAGCAGGCACCGCGATCTCGGGTGGCGGATCATATCGCCGATGTTCTTCCCGCATCGGGAGATAACCGGCATCATTCAGAGGCAGAGCAACAAGGGAGGACGCCATGACGGATACGACCTCATACATCGATATGCTCAGGAAGTTCGGCAGCGATCTTGGCCTGCCGAAGCTGAATGTGGATGAGCTGCTCCAGGCTCAGAAGAAGAATATCGACGCCCTCGGCCAAAGCGCAAAAGTGGCCGCGGAGGGCGCCCAGTCGGTTGCGCAGAAGCAGCGTGAGGTGCTGGAGGCGGGTCTCCGAGAAGCGGAGACGCTCGCGCGCGAGTACAAACCGCTCGGCCAGATGCACGAGAACACCGCGTTGCAGACCGAATTTGCGCGAAAAGTTTTCGAGATCGCCGTCGAGGGAGCGCGTGAGAGCGCATCGACCGCGAGGCAATCGACCACGGAAGCGGTGAAGATCATCCAGGATCGGGTGAAGGAGAGTCTGGAGGAGATCCGCGCCAACGTTCGTCCGGGCAAATCGACCTGACGTTATCGTTCACGCACCAGGGAGGGGATCATGGTGAACCCACAGGCGACTGGAACTAGAAAGCCTGACTACGCGCCGCCGCCGATCGACGGCGACTTCTATGGGATTGCGAAGGTCATGAACGAAAGCGAGCGTGCGCTGCTCCGGCGCGTCCGCGAGTTCACCGAAGGCGTGGTCGCGCCCGTGATCGAGGAGTATTGGGGGCGGGACGAATTCCCGTTCGCCATCGTTCCGAAGATGGCCGAGATCGGCATCGGCGGCGTCGGCTATCAGGGCTACGGCGCGGCGGGCGGCCGCTGGTTGTTGAACGGCCTGGTCGCGATGGAGCTGGCCCGGGTCGATGCGTCGGTCGCGACGTTCTGGGGCGTGCACACCGGCCTGTCGGCGGGGTCGATCTATCTGTGCGGCGATGAGCAACAGAAGCAGCGTTGGCTGCCGTCCATGATGCGCTTCGAAAAGATCGGCTCGTTCGGCCTGACTGAGCCTTTGGTTGGCTCGGCGACGTCGGGCGGTATGCTGACGACCTGCCGCCGCGAGGGCGACAGCTGGATTCTCAATGGCCAGAAGAAATGGATCGGCAATGCGACCTTCGCCGACATCAACGTGATCTGGGCGCGCGAGGAGGGATCGAACCAGGTCAAGGGCTTTGTCGTCGGCAAAGACAATTCGGGCTTCTCGGTCGAGAAGATCAAGACCAAGATGGCACTGCGCGTTGTACAGAATGGGCTGGTCACTCTGAAAAACTGCCGCGTGCCCGAGGCGGACCGTCTTCAGAATGCCGATTCCTTCAAGGACACCGCCAAGGTCCTGCGAATGACCCGCACCGGGGTGGCGTGGTTTGCCGTGGGCTGCCAGATGGGCGCTTATGAGCACGCGCTGCGCTATGCCACCGAGCGGATCCAGTTCGGCCGGCCGATCGGCGGATTCCAGCTCGTGCAGGATCTTCTGGTGCGCATGCTCGGCAACGTCACGTCGACCCAGACGATGATGTTGCGTCTCGCTCAGCTCCAGGATGAAGGCGTGATGCGCGACGAGCATGCATCGTTGGCCAAGGCGTTCTGTACCGTCAAGTGCCGCGAGACCGTTGGTTACGCACGCGAGCTGCTGGGCGGCAACGGCATCCTGCTCGAGAACCACATCGGGCGGTTCGTGGCCGACGCCGAGGCGATCTATTCTTACGAGGGTACCAGGGAGATGAACACGCTGATCGTCGGCAAGGCGATCACCGGGCTGAGCGCCTTCGTCTGACGTGAGATATCACAGCGCGGTCGATCAACAGGACGGGGAAGCGGCATGAACGGCGCGGAAAGTCTTTTGCGAACCCTGGTCGGATCGGGCGTCGAGGTCTGTTTCGGCAATCCCGGTACGTCGGAAATGCACTTCGTCGCCGCGCTCGACAGGGTCGAGGGCATGCGGGTCGTGCTCGGACTTTTCGAGGGGGCGGTGACCGGCATGGCAGACGGCTATGGCCGCATGGCGGAGAAGCCCGCCGCGACCCTGCTGCACCTTGGCCCGGGGCTCGCGAATGGCCTCGCCAATTTGCACAACGCGCGTCGCGCGGCGACGCCGATCGTCAATATCGTGGGCGACCATGCGACCTATCATGCGCAGTACGACGCGCCGCTCGCATCCGACGTTCACGGATTTGCCCGACCGGTCTCCGGCTGGGTGCATTCGTCGGCCAGCGCCAAGACTGTTGCCGCGGACGGCGCGCGAGCTGTGCAGGCCGCGCTGCAATGTCCGGGGCAGATCGCGACATTGATCCTGCCCGCTGACACGGCCTGGATGGAAGCCGACCACCCGGCGCCCGCGCTGTCGAAGCCCGTGGCAGCGATGGTATCGACCGAAGCGATTGACCAGGTCGCGGCGGCGCTCAAATCTGGTCGCAAAACCATGTTGCTGATCCGCGGAGCCGCACTGAAGGAAGCCGGTCTCAATGCGGCGGGCCGCATCGCAGCGGCTACCGGCGCCCGGATCGCTTGCGACACCTTCGCGCCACGCTGCCAGCGCGGCGCCGGGCGCGTAGCGGTCGAGCGCATCCCGTATTTCGCCGAGCAGATCGTCGAGTTCATGAAGGGGACGGAGCAACTAATCCTGGTTGGCGCAAGCCCGCCCGTGAGCTTCTTCGCATATCCGAACAAGCCGTCCTGGTGCACGCCCGAGGACTGCAAGATCAGCTATCTTGCCCATGCGCACGAGGATGGTCCGGCTGCTCTCGAAGCTCTCGCCGACGCCGTGAAGGCAGCTAGGCAGCCGTTGCATGTCGGTGCATCGGACAGGCCCGACATTCCGACTGGACCGCTCACTCCGCAGACGGCCGGACAAGTCATCGCTCATTTCCTGCCCGACAACGCAATCATCTCCGACGAGGGCGCGACGGCAGGCGGAGGTGTGCATCGATTTGCAGCCACGATTGCAGCGCACGATCATCTTGCCTTGACCGGCGGCGCGATCGGGCAGGGCATTCCGGTCGCCACCGGCGCCGCAGTGGCCTGCTCGGACAGGAAGGTCGTCTGCCTCCATGGTGATGGCGGTGCGATGTACACGTTGCAGGCGTTGTGGACGCAGGCGCGTGAATCGCTCGATGTCACCACGGTGATCTTTGCCAACCGTTCCTATGCCATCCTCAACATCGAGCTCGCGCGGGTCGGCGCCGGAGACCCGGGGCCGAAGGCCTTCTCGATGCTGGATCTGCACAATCCTGAGCTCGATTGGGTCAAGCTCGGATCCGGCATGGGCGTAGAGGCGAGCCGTGCGGCATCGGTTGGAGAGCTCGCCAGCCAGTTCGGCAGTGCCATGAACAATCGCGGTCCTCGGCTGATCGAGGTCGTTCTATAGCGTGCGGGTTGGGCAATCCGCTAGTCGCGGCTTGTCGTCTTGCCGCCAAGCGCTTGCGTTGCGTTCGCGGCGCTGGCAAGCAGGGCTTTCACCTGCTCGCTCGAGGGCTCTATCGTCATCGAGGCCCGCGTCCCTGCCAGACTAAGGGTGAACCGGACATCGCCATTCCAGTCCAGCACCGGAGCTGCAATGGAGACATAGCCGGTCAGGTCGGAGCGAACGATCGTCGTGTAGCCCTTTCGCTTCAGCTCGCGGCTTGCGTCATCCCTAAATTTTCCTGCGTCGACTTTGCCGCCGAAAACAGCATCCCATTCCTGCGCGATCAGATGGGCCGTCAGGTTCGCTGCCAACCGTGCGGCGTAGATCTTGCCGGCCGCGGAACTCAGCATCGGGATCAGCCCAGTGCGAAATTCAAACGCGCCTCGCTGATCGCCATCCTGCTTGAACAGGCTGAGTGGGCCGTCGTCGGTCCATGTGGTGACGGCCGCGCTGCGCCGCGTCATGTCGCGCAGATTGGTGACCTCGCGGCGGACAATCTCAAACCCGTCGATTTGCTGGATCGCGCTGACGCCGAGCGAGAGCGCCGCAGGCCCGAGGCGATAGTGGCCAGGCTTCTCGTCCGCGGCGGCGAGCCCGATCCTGACGAGGCTCACGAGATAGTTATTCGCGGCGCTCGCCGTCAGATCCGCGAGCGGCGCGATGTCCTTGAGAGCCATCGCCTGCTGGCTCGTCTGCATAACGCTCAGAATCCGAAAGGCAATTTCCACCGACTGAATGCCGCGGCGCGGCTTCTTCTCCTGCATCTGCTTCCTTCGACCGGTCCAACGAATCGAGATTGACACAAACAAAAGCCGCGAGCACTATACAACTATAAAACATAAGTTCAATAATATTGAATATCGACGGAGGACACGAAAATGCCCCTTGGTGCCATCCGCAGCGTCTACACGGTCGCCAACGATATGGATCTCATGCAGGCCTTCTACGCCGAGGCGCTGGAGCTTCCGCTGGCTTTCCGGGATCGCGACAATTGGTGCCAGTTCAAGGCGGGGCAGCTCGCGTTTGCGCTGAGCTCACCTTCCGAAGCGGCCACGGGCGCGCGCGGGAGCGTGGTCGTTTTCGAAGCGGTCGACATGGCTGCGATCGCGCAGCGGATCGAGCGGCTCGGCGGGCTGCACTTGTCGAACCGCGACATGGGTTCGCACGGCAGCGTCGCGACGTTCGCCGACCCCGAGAACAATCTGTTCCAGATCCACGTCCGGCAAGGCGGCTAGGTACCGCCAAGCGTCAGCAGCTCATCCCAACAAGGATACTCACCATGAAATTCGGCGTCTTCGATCAGAACGACCGCTCCGGGCTTCCGCTGGCAGAGCAGTACGAGAACCGGCTTGTGCTTGCCGAACTCTACGATCGGCTCGGCTTCCACTGCTTCCATATGAGCGAGCACCACGGCACTCCGCTCAGCACCACGCCGTCGCCCAGCGTGTGGATGGCCGCGCTGTCGCAGCGGACCAGGAGATTGCGGCTGTGTCCGCTGGTCTATCTGCTGCCGACCTACAATCCGGCGCGCCTCTACGAAGAGATCTGCATGCTCGATCATCTGAGCGGCGGGCGGTTCGAGTTCGGGATTGGTCGCGGCGCCTCGCCGCATGAGCTCGACGCGCTCGGGATCGACTCCACGAAGGCAGCGAAGATGTATGCGGAGGCCTTCGATACGATCCAGCACTGCGTCACGCAGGATTCCGTCACGACGACGGGAGAGTTCTGGAGCCTCAACGACTATGCGGTGGAAATGAAGCCGCTTCAGCGGCCGCGTCCGCCGATGTGGTACGCGGTCGGCTCACCGGACTCCGTGGTCTGGCCGGCACGCAACGGTGTGAACGTGGTCTGCGGCGGCCAGGTGTCCCGCGTGCGCGCGATCTCCGATCGCTATCGCGAGGAGATGGCCGCAGGCAGTCTACACAGCGGGAGTTCGCCGCTCATCGGCGTCAATCGC
The DNA here is from genome assembly GCF_016612535.1 of Bradyrhizobium diazoefficiens. Classification (NCBI taxonomy): domain Bacteria; kingdom Pseudomonadati; phylum Pseudomonadota; class Alphaproteobacteria; order Hyphomicrobiales; family Nitrobacteraceae; genus Bradyrhizobium; species Bradyrhizobium diazoefficiens. The sequence continues at coordinate 2,283,835 of NZ_JAENXS010000002.1, read as the reverse complement.
TACATCATCGTCGGCGAGACCGACCGCGACGCCCACGAGATGGGCCGGAAGGCCTGGCCGTCGTTCTACGATAATTTCATCAAGCTCTGGCGCAAGCACGGGACGCAGCCGGTCAACGCGAAGCTGCCACCCTCATTCGATCAGCTCGTCGAATCCGGCCATGCGATCGCCGGCTCGGCCCGAACGGTTACGCAAATCCTGTCCGACCAGGTCGCGCTTGGCGGGCTGAACTACGTGATCGGCAGTTTCATGTTCGGAACCATGCCGCATGCGGAGGCTGCGGCCTCGATCCGCCGCTTCGCCGAGAGCGTCATGCCTGCGGTGAAGGCGGCCGAAACAGTCGCCGCATGAGTGCACAAAACAGGTGAACGCAAGGAGGTGAAAAATGTCTGGTGCTCCTCTGTTGGACAGCCGCGACCTGCGGAGCGTGCTCGGAACCTTCGTCACCGGGGTGACCGTGGTGACGACGACAGATGACGAGGGTAGATTCCACGGCGTGACCGCCAATTCATTCAGCTCGGTCTCGCTCGATCCGCCGTTAGTGCTCTGGAGCCAGGCGGTCAAGAGTCACAGCCACCCAGCGTTCTTCAAGGCCGACCGGTTTACCGTGAACATCCTTGCCGAGGACCAAATCGAGCTGTCGAAGCGGTTCGCGAAATCCTCGCATGACAAGTTCACCGGCATCGATATTGATCTCGGTTCAGGCGGTGTGCCGCTGCTTCGCGATTGCAGCGCCAGGCTGCAATGCCGGGTCGTGTCCCGAGTTCCCGGCGGCGACCACACGATCTATGTCGGCGAGGTGCTTGCGATCGATCAATCGGAAAGGAAGCCGCTCGTCTTCGGCAACGGTCGATATCTGCTGGCAGATCCGCACGATTTGGCCGACACCAAACTGTCGCCCGATCGCAAGCAGATCCAACTCACTGCGATGCGGCTCGGCACGCGTGCGATCGAGCGCCTGGTCAGACGGTTCGACGAGACCATGGCGCTTGCCGTCTGGGGCGCCCATGGTCCGACGATCACCCATTGGGAGCCGGCGTCCGCTCCGGTGAGCGAAGCACTTCCCGTCGGCTTGATTCTTCCCGTCACATCGACGGCGACGGGTCTGGCCTTTGCCGCACACCTTGCTCCCGAAGCCATCGCCCAAACGGCCTTGCCGGGTCAGGATGCGGCGTCCGGAGAGGGCGATTGGAACGAGCGCCTCGCGGAAGTGCGCCGGCATGGGCTCGCCAGACAGGGGTTGGAGACCTTCTACCGCAGCGAGACCCTAATCAACGCCCTCAGCGCGCCCGTGCTCGATGCGGATGGCCGCGCGGTGCTGGCCCTGACCGCGGTGGGCGAGGCAAGCCGGTTTCGCGCCGATCTCGACGGGGAATTCGCCCGCGCCTTACGCCAGACGGCGCAAAACATGTCGCAACGGCTCGGCTATGAGGCCACTAATTCTCGCGAGCCGGCCAGGCGCCTTGCGTTTGCGGTTGGAGCTTGAGCGATGGCCGAATTGTCCCCGCTCGATGCCGAGCTGCTCGCGCAGGATCTGCCCGCGCTTGCCCGGGCGGACGTTGTGTCTTCGGTCTTCTCCGGGCAGCGAGGCCAGCTGGAATATCGCGTTGCCGGAGACCAAAACAATCCCGCAGTGCTGATGCTCCACGGACTTGGCTCCAGTTCGGCAGGATACCGCGCCCAATTCGCTGGCCTGTCGCGTGATTTTTACGTCATTGCTTGGAACGCGCCCGGCTTCGGCGGCAGCTCGCCGATCCCGGGACAGAACGCGGATATCGACGACTACGCAAACGCGCTGGAAGGTTTGCTGCTTGCGCTCGGCATACGCCGGCTGGCGGCCTTGGTCGGTAGCTCCTGGGGGAGCGTCGTGGCACTGGCCTTCGCGAGGCGATATCCCACGCTGATGGGCAGCCTTGTTCTTTCGGCACCTAACGCCGCCAGAGGTCACATTGTTGGCGAGGCTCGCGATTCCGAGCTCAACGCATGGCTTGGTATGGCCGATGTCGACATCCTGGTGTCGCGTTCGGCGATCGCCAGCAGGCTGGTCACGCCGCACACGCCGGCCCTGATCAGGCAACTTGTCGAGCGCTTGCGCGACGGCATGACGACCGATGGCTGGCGTCAGGCGATCCGGTCGTTGTTCACGGTCTACACGCCCGAAATCGTCCCAGAGGTCAGGTGCCCCATTGCCGTCCTTTCCGGCACTCTCGACCAGGTCGCGCCATATCGCGATCACGCCGAGCGGCTCCTCGCTGCGGCACCCTGGGCGACATCGCAACTATTCGAGGGCTACGGGCACATTCTCAAGCTCGAAGCTCCCTCGAAATTCAACGCGATCGTTCGCGAAATCGCAGCTTAGGCAAGAAAAAAAAGGTGCAGTCGCGCCGGGGAAGGAAACATGGACGCAGAACAGGAAGTAGAACGGCCCAATTCGGGTCATTGGTGGTTGGCGGGCGTTCTCTGTCTCGTGAATGCCGTTGCGTTCATCGATCGCGCGGCGTTGCCGCTGCTGGTGCAGCCGATCAAGCGTGACCTCCAGATATCCGACACGCTGATGAGCTTCCTGATCGGAGCCGCATTCATCATCACCTACGCTGTCGGGGGCTGGTTCGTCGGCATGCTCGTCGATCGTTTCCCGCGCCGACGGATCCTGGCCTTGGGCATCGCGGCGTGGGGGGTATCGACGATGCTCTGCGGATCCGTCACGACCTATGCAGGTCTCTTTCTTGGTCGCTGCGGTGTTGGAGCGGGCGAGGCAACCTGCGGGCCTTCGAGCATGTCGTTGGTCAGGGATGCGTTCCATCCCCGCTTTCGCGGGCGGGCTGTCGCGATCTGGGCCATGGGGGCGAGCATCGGTGGTGGACTGGCGCTATTGGGCGGTGGTGCCATTCTTCACTTCGTCGGGGAGAGCGGGAGCTACGTTCTTCCGTTGCTCGGAATCCCGGTTCGCTCATGGCAGCTCGTTCTGATCGCATGCGGCGCGATTGCCCTGCCGGTCGCCGTGCTCGTTTATACGTTCAAGGAGCCGGCGAGACGATCGGCTGGCACGGATCAACCCATCGCGCTCAAGGATGCCTTCGAAGCTGTTCGTGATCGATGGCCTGTCTTCGCCCCGCTGTTTCTGGCGAATGCTGCAACGATCATGCTGTCGGTGGGATACTCGTCGTGGATACCGGCCTTTCTCGGGCGGGTATGGAAGATTCCGGCAGGCGAGATCGGCCTCACCTATGGTCTCATAGTCCTGCTTCTGAGCACGGCCAGCCAGTTCATCGCCGGATTTTTCGTCGATGCGGTTTATCGCAGATACGGATTGTCGGCGGTCCCGGCCCTCGGCGTTGCGATCTCCACGCTGATCTTCCTGCCGGCGGTCTTCGTTCCGGCCGCAGAATCCATCGTGTCGGTCTGGGTGCTGCTCGCCGTCTTCAATCTGCTGGCGGCGAGTCTCTTCACCATCGGAACATCGACGATCGTGCATCTGGCATCCGGGGCCGCGATTGGAAAGATCACAGCAGTTCATTTCGCCTGGGTCGGCATTACCGGAACAGCGATCGCGCCGACGCTGGTGGCCGTCGTCGCCGAGCAATTCTTTCAGGGCGCTCTGGGGTTGGCCCTCTCGACCGTCGGCGGTGCGCTGGCGGCGCTCGGCGGAGTGTGTCTCCTCGTCGTGTACTGGCAGCTTCGACCGGGCGACACCCTTTCATCGCTGGCGCGTGAGACGGCCTAGGGAAACGAACCTTTGCTCAACAAACACATTCCAGGGAGGTTGAAATGCAAGTGATCAAATTCGAACAGACGGATGCCGTCGGCCACATCGTGTTGGCCAACCCGCCGAAGAATCTCATCGCTTCGGCCTTCTCGAACGACCTCAAGCAGGCCGTTCACGAAGCCAGCGAGAACGACATCCGGGCGTTGCTGGTCAGGGCGGAAGGCCCCAATTTCAGCCAGGGCGGCGATGTGCTCGACTTCCTGGAGAAGAACACCAATCAATTTCGCACCTTCATCGCCGAATGCAATCAGTCGTTCCGTGCGCTCGAGGCCCTGCAGATCCCGACGGTCGCGGCCGTTCGTGGCGCTGCGTTTGGCGGGGCCTTCGAGCTTGCTCTCGCCTGCGACTTCATCATTGTGGCCGAAGACGCGGTGTTTCGTTGCATTGAAGCTTCGGTTGGCTCCGCACCGGTCGCTGGCGCAGTACAACGGTTGGCCGAACGCATCGGCCGCTCGCGCGCGGCACGATACGCCATGCTGTGCGAGCCGATGTCGGGCGTCACCGCCGGCAACTTGGGTATCGCGACATCGGTCGTGCCCGCGGAGGAAGTCGAGGCGGCGGCGCTGAAATTCGCGCAGGTCTTGTCGACGGGCCCTACGCGATCCTACGCGGCGATACGAACCTTGTTGAAGGCGTGGTCGGGTGGCGGCGTTCCGTCCGCCGACGCGGTGATCTTGGACGTCACCATGGCGCTTCACAGCTCGGAGGACGCGCGACGCGGCCGCACGGCTCGCGCCGAGGCCATCAAGCAGGGAATCGAGCCGCCGAAGGTCGCCTTCACCGGCCGATGAGGACGTCCGCGAGGCGCGGAAATCCTCTCCGTCTGCCCGAGCAGTTCGGATCGCGAGGAAGAATTGGCGAGCGAAGGTGCGCGATTTCAACGACTTCCAGTTCTTTGCCGCGGTGGTCCTCAATCGCGGTTTCACGGCGGCCGCTCGCGTGCTGGGCGTGCCCAAATCACGCATCAGCCGTCGCGTCGCGTTGTTGGAAGAGCGACTCGGCGTCCGGCTGCTCGATCGAACAACGCGAGGTTTGAGCCTGACTCAGGTCGGCCAGCAGGTTTATGAGCACGCTCGGGCGGCCGTCATCGAGGCTGAGGCAGCCGAGGAAGTTGCGCTGCGCATGCAGGCCGAACCGCGTGGACTGGTACGGCTGAGCTGCCCGCTCGGACTCCAAGGTGCGATCGCGGGCCCTTTGCCAGGTTTCCTTGCTGCGCATCCCCAACTGCGCGTTCAATGCATCGCGACCAATCGCCGTGTCGACCTGATTCATGAAGGTGTCGATGTTGCGATCCGCGTGCGGGAACGTCTCGATACTGATGCGGACATGCAAGTGAAGCGGATCGGCGTCAGCCGGCGTATCCTCGTTGCGAGCCCGAGCCTGTTCAAGGCGGGCGCTCCGTTGTTGCCGGCGGACCTCGCCAACTTCTCGCTCCTGCATCAGGAAGAGGAGAGCGCCGGCGTCTGGCCACTGACGACGCAGGGCGGTGAAACCAGCATTGTGCCGATCGAGCCTCGGCTTGCGAGCGGAAGCTTCGACATCCTGATGGCAGCCGCTCGCCAGGGCGCGGGGATCACGTTGCTGCCGGAGCGGTATTGCGAGGATGCGCTCACGAGTGGTGCGCTCGTCCGGGTGTTGCCGGATTGGAGCGGCACCGAGGGTATTCTGCATCTCGTCTTTGCCTCGCGCCGCGGCATGCTGCCGAGCGTCCGGGCGGTGATCGACTTTGCTGCAGCCGCTCTGAAATCGTCAGCCGTCTCGTAGCGGTGGCGGACGGCTCTTCGGCACGGTCCGTCGCCTCTCAGACAGAGGCGGGTGCAGCCTTCGGTGGATTCGCAGGCGTGGGCTTTGCCTTGTCCATCCGCTTGGACCAGGATCGATAATAGGCGAGACCGGTCATGGCCCCGATCCCGACCACGCTGACCAGAATCTGCATCGGCAGCGCGCCGGAGACCTCGACCAGGACAAAATGCGCTGCGAACGACAGGAAGATGCCTGCGCAGAACACCTCGAGCGACTGCTGGCCGCAAACGATCGCGGGCGCAAACAGAGGAGATTCCAGCCCCTTCCAGTCGCGCGGCAGGAATCGGACTACAAAGAAGGCGATGACCGCGAAATGGATGACGCGATACAGGGCCAAGTTGGTCTTGTCGTTGGGAGAGAACAACGAATAGATGCTGTTCGGGATCAATGATCTCAATTCGGGAAAGGGACCTGCCAGGGTCACGACCAGCGCGAATATCAGATAGGCGGCACCCGCGAACAGGAAGGCGCGGGACCCGATGAACGGCGTCGACTCCACGGATCCGCCCAGCGCAAACCACGCGCCAAACACGAACAGCAATTGCCACGCGAATGGATTGAAGTACCAATGGCCAACTGGATAGGCTGGCAGGTTCCAGCCGAAGGCGCGCGCCACGAGGTAAAGCACGATTGAGCCGCAGAGAACCATGTTCGGTCGTTTCAGCATCGCCACCAGGACCGGCGGGAAGAGACCCATCAGCACGATGTAAAGCGGCAGCACGTCCATGTTGACCGGCTTGAACCTGAGGATCAGCCCTTCATACAGCGTCAGCGCTGGATTTGTCAGGAAGCCGTGAATGTTGAATTCGTCGGCAAACTGGTCGCCGCCGTATTTTTGCGCGAGATAACCGATCTCGGCGAGATAGATGACGAAGAGGAGCACGTGAGCGACGTAGATCGTCCAGACGCGCTTGATTAGCCGCGTGCTGCCCACAATGACGCCGCGCTCCACCATGATGCGGGCATAGACGAACGAGGCCGTATAGCCGGATATAAAGATGAACAGATCGGCCGCGTCGCTGAAGCCGAAATTTCGACCGGTGACGAGGTTGAGCACATTATTTGGAATATGGTCCAGGAAGATCGCCCAGTTGGCGATGCCGCGGAACAGGTCCAGTCGCAGATCACGCCCTTTGGGCGGCAGATAATGTGCAACGACCAAGGGTCACCTTCGTCTTGTGTGCGAGAGTGGAGCACGGAGAACATCATGCGTCACCCGTTGCGGCGTCTTGAATGAAACTGCTGCTCGAAAGCCGCGCCGGCAGTCGTTCACCCGATAGAACGACGTGTCCAGAATTTGCTGACTAATCAAACCGCCCGTTCAGCCACATAACCATTCCCGAAACGGACACGCATCGGGTCCGATCTCGAGGAATGATCATGTTGCAGCTTCGCTCGAAGGGGACGCTCGATCACGGTGATCGTGGCTGGCTGAAAGCGCGCCATCATTTCATCGTTTCGGCCGACGGCAATCCTGCGAACGGTCCCATGGGCGCGCTTATGGTCTGGAATGACGACGAAATTGCCCCCGGCACCGGCTTTGGGCGGCACTCCCACGCGGACATGGAGATCGTCACCTATGTCCGCGAAGGGGCCGTCACGCATGAGGACAGCACCGGCAATGTCGGCCGAACACTGGCTGGCGACGTTCAGGTCATGAGCGCCGGAACAGGCATTAGTCATTCCGAGCACAACCGCGACGCAAATCCGCTCAGGCTATTTCAGATCTGGCTGCGTCCGCGCCAGCGCGGCGGAGCGCCGCATTGGGATACCCGCAAATTCCCGAAGGCAGATCGTGCCGGTCGCCTTATCGAGCTCGCGAGCGGAGATCCGAAGACGCCGGAGACACTGATGATCCGTGCTGACGCGCGGGTGTTAGGTGCCACGCTGCTTGCCAGGACCACGCTTACCCACGCGACGCCAGCAGGCTTTCGGCACACTTATCTCGCTCCCGCCCAGGGCGAGATCCTCGTCAATGGGCAACGGGTTGCGGTCGGCGACGGTATCGCCGCCATTGACGAACCCCAACTCACCATCACGGCGGTGAAGGACGCGGAATTCATCCTCGTCGACGCCGCCTGACCTTCCACCAGCAAAGGAACCTTACCATGAACCGTTACCTTCCCCTGATTGGCCGCGTGCTGATCGGTCTGCCTTTTGCGATGAGCGGCCTCGGCAAGCTCGCGGCGTATGGCAAGACCACGGCGATGATTGCCGCTGTCGGCCTGCCCGTGCCGCCGCTTGCCTACATCGTGGCAGTCGCACTCGAGCTCGGCGGTGGGCTTCTGCTAATCGCCGGCTACCAGGCTCGGCTGGTCTCCCTCGCGCTGGCGGTGTTCTGTGTCGCCGCAGGCGTGGCGTTCCACAATAACTTCGCCGACCAGAACCAAATGATCCACTTCCTCAAGAACGTGATGATGGCGGGTGGTCTGCTCCAGATAGCCGCGTTTGGCGCGGGTGCGTTGAGCCTCGACAATCGTCTGTCCAAGGGCGTGGCCGTCGGGAAGGCGGCAGCAGCCCTCTGAACCGTCTCCACTTTCCGTCTACGGCGGCCAGTAATGCCGATTTTGTCCAAGACGTTAGAACTCGTTCCGCCTTAAGGGCGTGTATGGCTGGCCGGACTCCCATTGGACGTGAGCCCGGCCAGCGCATTGCACTGGGTGAATGATGGCGTACCGGATCACGGTCAATGGCGAGTCCCATGAGGTTGCGGCGGCGCCGGAGACGCCGCTGCTGTATGTGCTGCGGAACGATCTCGGATTGAATGGTCCGAAGTTTGGCTGTGGTCTCGGACAGTGCGGAGCCTGTTCCGCATTGGTCGACGGCGAGCTGACGCGAACCTGTTCGATCGCCTTGCAAGATGTCGGAGGTGCCCCGATCGTCACGCTTGAGGGATTGGGTACGTTGCACAAGCCGCATCCCTTGCAAAAGGCGTTCGTCGACGAACAGGCGGCCCAATGCGGTTACTGTTCGAACGGCATGATCATGGCGGCCAAGGCCCTGCTCGACCGCAATCCAAAGCCCAGCGACGAGGAGATCAAGGACGCACTTGCCGACCAGCTTTGCCGCTGCGGCACCCATAACCGGGTCGTCAGCGCCGTCCGCCGGGCGGCTATGGAATCGGCACGATGAGCGTCACGAGGCTTTCGCGCCGCCGGTTCACGCAGACGCTAGGTGTCGTGCTTGCGACCTTCGCGCTGGCACCTCCAGCCGTCCTTGGCCAATCGCCGCCAAATATTCCGTTCAGCCTGCGCAACAATCGCAGGCTGGAAGGATGGATTCGGCTTGAGCCAGATGAAACCGTAACGGTCTTCACCGGTAAGGCCGAGCTCGGGCAGGGGATCCTGACGGCGCTTGCGCAGATTGCGGCGGAAGAGCTCGACGTCAGCTTTGACAAGATCCACATGGTTTCCGCTGATACATCGCGGGGGCCGGACGAGCAGTATACGTTCGGCAGCCAGTCAGTCGAGCAGAGCGGAGGCGCCATTCGCGCAGCCGCTGCCGAAGCGCGCGGCCTTCTGCACGCCGCGGCGGTGCGTCGGTTTGGCGTTCGCGCGGAAGAATTGCAGGTCAGGAAAGGCACGGTCATTGCGGTCGACGGACGGCGTGCGAGCTTTTGGGAGCTCGCGCAAGAGAGTGCCGGCCTGTTGAAGGGAGATATCGCGCTCGCTGTGGCGCCGAAGAAGCCGGGCGACTATGCGATCGTCGGCAAGTCGGTCAACCGGATCGACTTGCCCGGCAAGCTGACGGGAGCGCCGTCCTTTGTCCAGGATATGAGGCTTCCCGGAATGGTCTTTGCGCGGGTGGTTCGTCCGCCACGCTATGGCGCAAGGCTTCTCGGATTCGACGAGGCGGCCGTGCGTGCGCGTCCCGGAGTGGTTACGATCGTCAGCGACGGCAATTTCCTTGCTGTCGCTGCTCAGCGAGAGGAGCAGGCGATTGCCGCTCGTGACGCGCTCGTCGCGAACACGCATTGGAGCGACGACGCGGTCGAGCTTCCCGACATAACCCGTTTGCGTACCGAACTGAAGAAGCTGCGCGCAGAAACCATCGTCGTAGGCATGGCGGGGCAGTCGGAGCCCGTGTCGGGCCAGGTCAAAATGGTCAGCGCGGAATACTCCCGGGCCTATCTTTCCCATGCCGCGATCGGTCCATCCTGCGCGGTCGCATGGTTTAAGGACCGGCGCATGACAGTGTGGTCCCACACCCAGGGTGTATTCCCTTTAAGGGGCGATCTGGCCAAGGTGCTGGGCATGGAGACCAGCGAGGTCGACGTAGTCCATGTATCCGGTGCAGGATGCTACGGGCACAATGGCGCTGATGACGTCGCGCTCGACGCAGCGCTTGTCGCGCGGGCCGTTCCGGGCGTGCCGGTCAAGCTGCAGTGGATGCGGGACGATGAGTTCGCCTGGGCACCGTTCGGCCCGGCAATGGCGATGAAGGTCGAGGCGGCGCTCGGGTCCGACGGCAAGATCGTCGACTGGTCCTACGACGTCTGGAGCAACAGTCACGCGATGCGACCGGGGCAGGCCGGCGGGGTCAATCTTCTCGCGGCCTGGCACTTGAAATCACCCTTCGTTAAATCTCCTGCGCCACATATTCCTCAACCTTTCGGCGACGGGGACCGTAATGCGGTGCCTTCGTATGAGCTGTCGCGGAAGGAGATTCGCAACCATCTCCTGCTCGATGCGCCGGTGCGCAACGGCTCGTTCCGGACGCTCGGCGCGCACGGCAACATCTTCGCCATCGAATCCTTCATGGATGAGCTCGCCGAGGTGGCCGGCACCGATCCCCTCGCGTTCCGCCTTGCCCATCTCAGGGATCCCCGCGCACGCGCCGTGCTGCAGACCGCAGCCGACAAGGCAGGATGGACGCCTGGAAACAAAGGCGACGGGCAGCGCGGACGCGGTCTGGCGTTCTGCCGCTACAAGAGCATCGGGATGTATGCGGCCGCTGTGGTCGACGTCGGGGTCGACCGCAAGACCGGTGTCGTCAAGATCCCCCGCATTGTGATGGCAGCCGATATCGGCCTCGTCGTCAATCCTGACGGTGCCAAGAGCCAGCTCGAGGGCGGCATCGTCCAGGCGGTCAGTCTCACGCTCAAGGAGCAGGTCACCTTCGATCGACGCCAAATCACGAGCCGGGACTGGTCGGGGTATCCGGTCCTCGCCTTCTCCGAGGTTCCCAGCATCGATATCGTTCTGATGCAGCGGAGCGATCCGTCGCTCGGCGCGGGGGAAGGGTCACTGCCGCCAACCTCGGCCGCACTCGCAAACGCCTTCGCTCATGCGACCGGGCGGCGATTGCGTGAGCTGCCGATGACACCGGATCGCGTGAAGGCATCACTTTCCTGATCCTGACGACCTTCGAATGCGAGGCTCTGCCTGGTCTCGGAAGGATGCGCGAGCGTCCTGCATCGCGCGACACAGCGCCTCGCCCAGGTGCCGTCCAGCAGCCGGTGTCCTGCCAGTAGAACGCGTCGTCTCACGCCGGGCCTGGAAACGATGAGCGTAATGCTTTACGATCGTAAAGTTAAGTGACATAATCTTTTTGGTCGGCACCGAGGGATTGCTCCTCGCTCTGCCGACCGCGTCAAACGTCGACCAAAAGCGTCGCGAAGAACCGGGTGAAACGATGATCGAGGAACGGGACGTCAGCGTTGCCATGAGAGACGGCATTCGGCTCGCCGTCGACGTGTATCGTCCGGACGTATCAGGCAAGTACCCGGTGCTGTACGCCGCAGCACTGCACAACAAGGATCTCCAGGGGCCCGACATCGCGGACATCCTGCCACCGCAGCCGGCTCATGCGCCGCTGTGGTTCGGACCGATCGAGGCAGGCGACACACGGCGCTTCATCGCCAATGGCTATGTGCATGTGATCGCGCAGCCGAGAGGATCAGCCAAGTCGGAAGGCCATTACGGCCACGAAGACACCGACCATTACGACATGATCGATTGGATCACACAGCAGCCTTGGTCGAACGGCAAGGTGGGCATGGTCGGCATCTCCGGCTATGCCGGCGAGCAGTGGCGTGCCGCCGCGCAAGGACATCCCGCACTAAAAGCGATCTTCCCCTACGATGCGTGCAGCGCCTATGGCGGCATGTTCGGTTTCCGCGACTTCAATCCCGGCGGGGTGTTGCACACTTTCCCGTATCTGCTCGACGTGTTCAGCACCGTTCACGAATCGCGGGACCGGCCCGCGGAGCTTCCCCCCGCGGAGGAAGAGTTGTGGCGTCGCGCGATGCGGAATCCGGACTTCAAGCAGTACATCAATCTCTACAATATCCTCACGCAGAAGGGGCAGCGGACCTTCATCATGTATCTCATGATGACACATCCCTGGGAGTTCGACGGAACCGTCGAGCGTGCGGAGGAGATCTTCAAGAAGATCAAGATCCCATTTTACACCGGCTCGGGCGCCTACGCCTACACCTACAAGCTCCACTGGCTCGGCGCGCAGCACTATTTCCAGAACGTCGATGCGCCGAAGAAGCTGTTGTTTACCGGACCGGCGCATCTTGAGCGGCCATTCCATCAATATCACGACGAGATCATCCGTTGGTATGACCATTGGCTGAAGGGACAGGATACCGGCATCATGAGCGACCCGCCGGTGCGTTATTGGCTGATGGGCGCCAATGAGTGGCGAACCGGGACGAATTGGCCGCTGCCGGAGACCCAGTGGACGAAATACCATCTTTCCCACTGGGAAGGTCTTACGACCGAACCACCGCGACCCGCAGCGGAGCTCGGCGCCGCGGCGCGCGAGCCCGACGTTTTCACGCAGATGCCGGTGACGCGCACGACCAAGGTAGAGCGCCTGCGCTACATGACCAATCCGCTGCCGCATGACGTTACCGTCGCCGGCCCGATCTGCCTCACGTTTTACGCCGCGATCGATCAGGACGATACCAACTGGATCATCGTGCTCAAGGACGTCGGACCGGACGTTTCGATCCGGACCGCACGTGAGGGAGAACGGGATGTTCCGTCCTCATTGCCGGAACGCGAGCTGACCCGAGGGTGGCTGAAGGCCTCCTACCGCACGCTCGATGAACAGCGCTCGAAGCCATGGGCACCATTCCACAAGCTCACGCAGGACGCGATCAGTCCCGTCAATCCGGGGGAGGTGGTCGAATACAAGGTCGAGATCCTCGCTACCGCAAACCAGTTCAAGGCGGGACACCGGATCTGCCTCGACATCACGTCGATGGACGTTCCGACCGGCACCGGTGCTATGACCAACGTCGAATACATTCCGTACCACGTCTGTAGCAGCAAGACCGTGACGCATAGGATTTATCGCGATGCCGATCGGCCGTCGCATCTGCTGCTTCCGATCATTCCTGAATCCAGCAAATGAAGTCCGGCCCGATGTCGGCACAAGACGGAGCGTATCACCATGAGCATTCGATTTGAACGAGACGGCGCCGTCGGTCATATCGTCCTGGCCAATCCACCCTTCAATCGGCTCGACCTGCGCTTCTGCGAGGCCTTGCGCGTCGCCGTCCGTCAAGCCAGCGAGAGCGATATCCGAGTGCTTGTCGTGCGCTCCGAAGGACCACACTTCAGCTTCGGTGGCGAGGTGCGTGAATGGCCGGGCAAAGACGTGAACTGGTTCCGGACCTTCGTCGCCGATGTTAACTTCTCCTATCGCGCCATCGAGATGCTGAAAATCCCGACCGTCGCGGTGGTGCAGGGGATCGCGTTCGGCGGCGGCTTCGAACTGGCGCTGGCTTGCGACTTCCTGGTCGCGGCCGACAATGCGATCCTTCGCTGCGTTGAGGTCACGACCGCGATGCTGCCGATTGCCGGGGCCTTGCAACGGATCGCCGAACGCGCAGGGCGTGCGCGGGCTTCGCGATTTGCGATGCTGGGTGAACCGATCTCTGGACATGAAGCCGGCATGCTCGGAATTGCGACGCATGTCGTCCCCGAAAGCGAGCTTTCGGCAACTACTGATGCGCTGGTCAAGCAGCTCGCGACGGGGCCGACCAGGTCGTATGCCGCGACCCGGACCCTGCTCAAGGCATGGTCAAGCGGTGGCGTTGCTGCCGCTGATACCGTGATGCTCGACGTCGCGATGGAGCTCTACAACGGCACCGATGCCCAACGTGGCTTTGCGAACACGGCGGATGCCTTCAATAAGGATATCGAGCCGCCAACGCTAGTCTTCGAGGGAAAATAAGCTCGTCGCGTAGCCTTGCTGCGTGCGGCGATCATGCGGGATCTCATTGTTGACGGGAGGCTTCGTGCAACGCGAAAGCTATGTGCATGGCAACAGCGGTGCGCCCTTGATCGGGAAGACCATTGGCGCCCTTCTCGACGACATGAGTGCAACGGACGGATCTCGCGAAGCGCTTGTCGTAACACACCAGAAGATCCGCTGGACCTATGCCGAACTGAAATCGCGCTCCGATGCGTTAGCGTCCGGTCTGTTGGCGCTTGGCCTGCAGCCCGGCGATCGGGTTGGAATCTGGTCCCCCAACTGCGCGGAATGGACGATCGCGCAGTTTGCGACGGCGAAGGCCGGTTTGATCCTCGTCAACATCAACCCCGCCTATCGCCTGAGCGAACTGGAGCACGTCCTGCGCGCTGTGGGATGCCGTGCGTTAATCACAGCCTCCCGCTTCAAGTCCAGCGACTACATCGCGATGATCCGCGAGCTTGCTCCAGAGCTCGGTGGCACGAATGGCGATTTGCTCAGTGCGCGTCTGCCGGAGCTGCGGCACGTTATTGCGATTGCTGGAAAACATGATGGTTGCCTTTCGTTCGATTGGGTCATGGAGCGCGGCAAGCAAGTCGGCAACGGTCGACTCGAATCCGTGTCGGCCGCGGTCCAGATGGACGACGCAGTCAATATCCAGTTCACTAGCGGCACGACGGGACTGCCGAAAGGCGCAACCCTTTCGCATCATAACCTGATCAACAACGCCTTCTTCGTGGGTGAGGCGACCGGGATCGAGCCTGGTTCTCGCGTCTGCATCCCCGTGCCGCTGTATCACTGCTTCGGTATGGTGATGGGCAACCTCGGTTGCGTCACCCACGGAGCCACGATGGTCTATCCATCCGAATCCTTCGATCCGTTGAGAACGCTCGAGACCCTGGAGGCGGAGCGGTGCGGCGTGCTCTATGGCGTACCCACGATGTTCATCGCGCAGCTCAACCACCCCGAGTTCTTGCGCTTCGATCTGAGCTCGCTGCGGCGTGGAATCATGGCCGGAGCGCCATGCCCGATCGAGGTCATGAAGGAAGTGGCCTCGAAGATGCATATGAGCGAAATCACGATCGCCTACGGGATGACCGAAACCAGCCCGGTAAGCTTTCAGAGCAGTCGAGACGATCCGCTTGAGCTGCGCGTCTCGACGGTCGGAAGGATCCAGCCGCATCTCGAGGTCAAGATCGTCGATCGCCACGGTCAAGTCATGCCGCTAGGAGAAGCCGGCGAACTCTGTACCCGCGGCTACTCCGTCATGCTCGGCTATTGGAATGACGAAGCGCGGACCAAGGAAGCGATCGATTCGGCGGGCTGGATGCATACGGGCGACTTGGCGACGATCGACGAGGAGGGGTATTGCCGCATCGTCGGGCGGATCAAGGACATGGTGATCCGCGGCGGCGAGAACATCTATCCGCGTGAAGTGGAAGAGTATCTGTATCGGCACCCCGATATCCAGGACGTCCAGGTTTTCGGAGTGCCCGACGCCAAGTACGGCGAGGAGCTCTCCGCCTGGATCATTGCAAAAGCCGGCGCCGCTCTAGATGAGGAAGGTGTCCGCAGGTTCTGTCAGGACCGGATCTCGCACTACAAGATTCCGCGTTACATCCGCTTCGTGGAAGCCTTCCCGTCCACCGTGACGGGCAAGGTCCAGAAGTTCGCGATGCGGGATGCCATGATCGAGGAATTCGCCCGTGGCAAGGCGGCGGGCGGTTGACGATGCGGGCCGCAACAGCTCGTGCCGACGGGCCGCCCCTTGGCGTCTCCCGGACATTCGTGTTAGCCAACGAAAATGGCGAAGAGAATGAAAGTGGTGGCGTCAGCGACGAGGCGGTCGACCCAGCCACGTAAGCGGGCCGAGCAGCAGCGCTCGCTGGAGACGCGCGCTTCGATTTTGAACGCCGCGATTGCGGAATTTGCCGAGCGGGGATTCGAGGGAGCAAGCATCCGAGCGATTGCCGACCGGCTCGGTCTGCAGCATCCGCTCATTACTTACCACTATCGCAGCAAGGACATTCTTTGGCGGGCGGCGGCGGAGCATGCGTTTGCGCAAATCAAGGCAGGGTGGGACGTCCTGACTCCAGAGACATCCGACTTGCCGCCCCTTGTCCGATTGCGGGAGGAGTACGCCACTCTCTACCGTTACACGGTCGCGTTTCCTGAGTTTCATCGCTTCATGCGCCAGGAATCGTTGACCGATAATCCTCGGCTGAAATGGGTTGCGGAAACCGTATTGACGCCGCTGTTAGGGCGGCTGATCCCGCAAATCGCGGCAGCGCAGAAACAAGGTCTCCTCCCCGCGGTCGATCCCATTCTGTTCCACTATATGATGGTCAGCCTTACTGCGACGCTGGCGGGGTTCGGACCTGAAATGCAGGTGACGAGCGGGCGGTCCGCAGAAGACAAGGACCTTATCGAAGCGTATTGGCACCTGGTGGACGAGACGGTTTTTGGAGAGCGGGCCATCGCGAAGCCGGTCCGAGCTGGCGCGCGACCACGTTGAGTGCGGGCTGCCTGGCCTCGCTAGGGGAGGCCAAACAACCGGCGCGCATTGTCGCGGCCGATCTTCCTTCGATCGAGTTCGCTGATCTCGCAATTGTCGAACCAGCGCGAAGCCTCTTCAAAGCTCTCGAACGGATAATCGACGGCGTACAGGATGCGGTCGCTACCGACCTCCAGCATGGTCGAAATGAGCGACGGTGTGCGAAAATTGCCGCTCGTCGTCACGTAGACATTCTCGCGGAAGTAATCGCCCAGCGGCCGTTTGCAGGGAATACCACGGGGTGCCTTCGCGACGATGTTGTCGATGCGCCAGATATTGAATGGAATGCATTCGCCGAGATGACCCAGGATCATCTGCAAGTGCGGGTTTCGATCGAACAGTCCAGTGGACATCAAACGTAGTGCGTGAGTGCTGGTCTCCATCGTGAAGGCCCAGGTGGCCGCAGTCAGCCACGGAAAGCCATCGAAGATCGGTTCGCGGGATGGTAGAGGATCGCGCGGATGCATATAAAACGGCTTGCCGAGCGCACTTGCGCTGTTCCAGAAGTCGGCAAATTGCGGTGCATCATAATAGACGACCGTTTCCGAGTTTCCGACCTGCGAAAATCCGTTCACCATAAAGCCGTGAAATCCCAATGTTTTAACGGAGCGCTCGAGCTCGCGCGCCGCCGCCTCGGGGTCCTGCATCGGCAGCGCTGCGAACCCCCCCAGCTTTGTCGGATGGCGCGCGACATGCTCGGCAAGGACATCGTTGGCGCGGCGCGAGACGTCAACGGCCTCCTTCGCGCTTGGAATGCACTGGATGCCTGGCGAGTTGAGTGAGAGGATCGAAAATCCTGTGCCTCCCTGCTCCATGCGTTCAAGCCGTTGCTGTTCGATGTCGAGAAGGTTCGCCTTCAGCCTTTCCCAAACCGCGGGCAGCGAATAGGTCTTCGATTGATCGATCGTCAGGTCGATGGCGAAGTGCTCTTCCAACGCGATCTTGTTCTTCAACTTGGTACTCCATGGAGACGGTGGGGCGCTGGCGGGCGCCGAGGCGAAAAGCTCTCGCCGCGCCGGATTCCGCGCGTGCGAGCGGCTCTCCCGAGCAGCAGCCAAGAGGATAGTTGTGGCCTGGAGACCGCGCTTGATTGCAATCGGCGTGTTTGGACTCAAGGAACGACTATCCAAAAGCCCGCAATCTAGGCAGCATTGCTGCCTCGATATTGACCATGTTTCTCAATGTAGGTATTGTGAACGTCTCATAACAACATGTCCGGTCAACGGATCAAATCGCCTCGGGAGATAGGAACGCATCCGTGGATCACGGCAGCAGCCATCAACATAATTTGGGGGCCGCTCGCGTACGGAGCCATAATCTGTGCGGCATCGAGGTGCATTGCGTTCAGCAGGACGTCATGCCGGGGCGTGCTTGGCATCAGCTCAGCAACCGTCACCCAATGCTTGCTATCGTCGTGAACGAAACGGGTGGCATGTGTGAGGCACGGCCATCGTTGCACGGCGACACGAATCGAACGAATGGGCGGCGACACCGGCGAAATGGCCATACGAGTCTGATTCCTGCCGGCTTGCCCATATGGTGCTATTCCGACCAGATAGCCCGGGTCGAAGCGGTGCGGCTGATGCTGGACGTCGATCGAGTCGCCGATGTCATGGGTGACGAATTTCAAGTTGCGAGGCTCTCTGAGCCGCGCCTGACATTCTTCGATGAGAACCTTCAGGTATTGGCGCGGCTTCTCGCGTCGAGCCGAGAGGACATGCCCGGATTTCATCTGTTCGGCGACAGCATCGTTGCGGCCATTGTTGCGCGGTTCTCTCACCTTAGTGTCATGAGCGAGTCAGCGAGCTCGCGGCGCCTGGGTCTCACCAGACGTCAGCTGACGCAAGTAACCGATTTCATGAACGACAATCTTTCGCGATGCATTCGTTTGGCGGAATTGGCGTCTCTGGCGGGACTTTCCGCTTCTCAGTTCGGTCGAGCATTCAAGGTATCGACCGGCACGACGCCGCACAGCTGGCACCTTGTCACCCGTATCGAGTATGCAAAGCGTCTGCTCGCGAATCGTGAAAAAAGCTTGGTCGATATCGCGCTGGAAACCGGTTTCTCCGAGCAGAGTCATTTCACGCGCGCCTTTACGTCCGCAAACGGAGTTTCGCCGAATGCCTGGCGGCGGAGCAGAATGAGTTGATCGCCCAACTGATGCTTTAAACGTCAGATGCGCTGGCGGAGCCAGGCGCTCGGCGTCGTGCCCTCGATCTCGAGAAACGCTCGCGAGAAGTGGCTTGAGTCGGAAAAGCCGACGAGGGATGCGATCTCTGCCATGGATTCGGTAGGATCGTCCAGCATAAGTCGCTGCGCGCTCCTGATGCGTGCGTCCATTTGCCATCGCTGAAGGGAAAGGCCGGTTGTCTCTCGAAAACTCTGACTGAACTGTGCGGACGACAAGTTCGCAACGCGCGATAATTCCTCGACGCTTACATTTTCGTCCAGATGATCGCTGATATAGTCGAAGACATGCATCAAACGGTCACCGGTAAGCTTGGTGGGCCTCTTTGGCTCGGTTGGACGGTCGACTAGGTCAAGTAAGGCTGCCTGCAGGGCGCGCGTCAGGGAGAGGGCGTATGGATCGTGATCGTTCTTGGCGTCGTACTCGCCAAGAAGGCGGGCACACTGAAACAGGCGCTCATCTCTGAACATATATCGGCTCTTCATGCCGCCTATCAACACCATCTCGTGCGAGGTGAGGCAATCGGAGCTGCTCAGATCGATTTCATAGCATGCGATGCGGACGCGTCTCATCTCTGAAGCGTAGACAGTGAACGGTTGCGAAGGAGCGACGAAGTTCAGGTGCCCCGTTCCGAAATAATCGCCCTCTACGGGTTGATCGGGTCTTATGCGGACCTGACAGCGCCCTCCCATCTCGCTCACCGCGACGCAAAGCAATGCAGCGTTTGACGAAAATAGAATCCATCCGGGCTCAGTCTCCCATCTCAAATCGAAGATGTTGCACGCGATACCCGGCCATTCCTTACGGGTCTGGCTAGATACGCGAACACCGTGTTCGTTCTGAATCATGGTGTGTCCAAGAGGATGTCGGATCCACGCATGAAGCTTAGTCTGACCATCGCGGCTGGGCAAATGCGTCTCTGGATGTCCGGATTCAACCGCGTCCAAATCACGCGGTTTCTGATCAATCCTTGTCGAACCCTTTGGGCCATGCTCCGCGACAGTGGAATTCATGCGGCGCAAACCGGGGGGATGAATGAGGCGGCTAAAGAGGATGGCGCTAGGCGGATTGATCGGAGCTTTGACGTTCACAGTGGCTACCAGCATCGGTCGTGCAACCGAGCCGGGGAATCTTGGCAACCTGCTGTTTGGCGCAACGATGGGCGCTCCTATCGCCGCTGCGCCGCCCCCGGGACTCTATTTCAACAACACCTTCTTCTACGCACCGTTGCTGTCTGGAAGCGGCAACGCGAGTTGCGGCGCGGGGTGCAAGTCGCGGTACTCGGGCGCCGTTGATTCGGCGACCTTCACCTGGGGCAGCGGGTTGACGTTCCTGGGCGGTGTGTACTTTCCGACAGTGAACATTGTCGGCGATACGCTCTCGGCAACAAATACACCATATCCGCCTGGTGGCGGTGTCGGTTCTTCACCCATTTACGGCAATACCCTCGAGTTGGAAGTTCGCAATCTCTTTGTGAACCCTCTCAACTTCTCTTGGAAGGTCGGCAATATGCCGCTCTTCCTCAATGCCGGATTGGGCTTCGTTGCTCCTGTGGGGACGAGCTATGCCGGCTCAACTGTCCCTGACTATTGGACGGTTCGTCCACATTGGGCCGTGACCTACCTTGGCGAGGGGTGGAATCTTTCGGCAAGTTTCAACTACGACATCAACACCGCTTCGCGCGGTAACACAGGCCTCTATCAGATCATTGCACTGAATCCCGCGACAGCCGCACCCATATCGGCGCTTCTGACCGGACCGGCCAATCCTGGCAGGGGTTATACGACGGGCGACTATCTATTCTTCGATTGGACCGCGACGAAAAAGTTCGACAAATGGGAGATCGGACCTGTGGGCTTCTTCAAGTTTCAGACGACTAACGACACACCAGGTGGCATAAACCCTGCCACCGGCGCGGCGTGGACCTGCGCACAGTTGACCGCCGCGAAGTTGCCGACTTGTGGCAAAGACGTCGACATAGGAGCTGGCTTGTTGGTGGGCTACAATTTTGGTCCGGTCGACATGAAGTTCATCTACACGAATGCCTTCTACTCCAAAGATACTGTCGGTTCGAACACCGGCTCGCTGTTCTATCTGAAAACCTCGTTCAGGTTGTGGGCTCCGGACGAGGCTCCGACACCAAAAAAGCAGCTCTATACCAAGAACTGACCTTGCTGCCCCCTGTCCAGGCATTTGTGGATCCGAGTCTCGATCGGCCAAAGGCAATGCCCTACCCACTAGATCGCGACTAATAGCGTCGACGAACTTGCGGCCGTCATCCGAGGTGAGTTTCTCCCAGACTTGAACCGCCGGCGAACACGCCGGCGGCCTCTTCTTGAGTTCTCCAGGCGGTCCATTTCGGGCCAAACGTGCGCTTTGGCATCAAGACCCCCGATCCATACGGCGCCTATCCTCAACGCGGGGCCCAGTCGTTCGTGGACAGAAGCTACATGGAAACCCAAGTCATCATTGTCGGCGGTGGTCCTGTCGGACTCACTCTTGCCTTGGACCTCGGTCGTCGAAACGTGCGCTGCACTCTCATCGAGCAGAAAGCCGAGCCGCAATTCTTGCCGAAGATGGAGCGCTGCAATGCGCGAACCATGGAGATGTATCGTCGTGTCGGCTTGGCTGATGAAATTCGTGCCGCGGGACTGACCTCCGACTCCGCCATGGATGTTTATATCGTCCTGGATATGACCAGGGCGCCGCTGCTTCATCTGAAATACCCGTCGGTCGATCAGGCCCGTGAGCAGATCCGCAGCATCAACGATGGTTCGACCCCGCTCGAGCCGTACCAATTGATCTCGCAATACACACTTGAACCGGTTCTCAAACGTGCTGCCGAGCGCCTTCCGTCAGTCAGGGTCCGGTACTGCACCGAGCTCTTGGAATTCACCGAGGACGACGCCGGCGTCGTGGCCACAGTCCGCAATTCGGACGGTGGGACGGAGCAGATACGAGCAACTTATCTGGTCGGCTGCGATGGCGGCGCCAGTCGAGTGAGGAAGCAACTTGGCATACAGCTCAGGGGCGAAGCCAATCTGGCAAACTTTCGCCAGGGATTATATCGTTGCGACGAGCTATATGATCGTCTCCCATTGGGTGAAGGGCCTGGCCGTGGTCGGCACTACCTTGTTGCGGATGAACGGGCGACCTTTCTGATCATGCAGGACTCGAAGCGGTACTGGACGCTTCATGCTGCCGTCGAGTCGGACGAGGAGATGAAGCGGCAATTTGAACAGACGGTTGGCGTACCCGTTCGCTATGAGATGGTTTATTGCGGTGAATGGCGCCAAAATCTTCTGTTGGCAGATCGCTACCGAGCCGGCCGCATTTTCTTGGCTGGCGACGCGGTTCACCTGGTCATTCCCGCCGGTGGACTGGGCATGAATACGGGTGTGGGAGACGCGTTCGATCTTTCGTGGAAATTGGCGGCAACCCTTGAAGGGTGGGGCGGTCCAAAATTGCTCGAATCCTACGAGATCGAGCGGCGCCAGGTCGGCGAGCGGAACATCGGGGCTTCGCGTTACGCCACGCTCGGGTACCGCAAATGGCGCTCGCAATGGGCTCCGGAAATTGGGGATGCCACCGCGACGGGGCGAGCGGTTCGCGGCAACCTAGCCAGGGTTGCGGATATCGAGCAACGCAAGGTCAACGAGATGATTGGCGCGGAGCTCGGTTATCGCTACGTCGAGTCACCCGTTGTCGACAATACTCCAGGCGGACCTGAGCACTTCTATCGCGACTACCGGCCGACCAGTTGGCCAGGAGCAAGGCTGCCCCACGTCTGGCTGCCTGATGGCACGCCCATCCAGGATCGAATTCCAAACTCGGGTTACACATTGCTTTGCCTGAACGGCCGTCACAAAACGACAGCTCTCGAGAGTGTGTTTCGGAACAGGTCGGCTCCGTTCCGCGTCGTCAATATTGACAGCGAAGCTGCGCGTGCAGTGTATGAACGGGATCTGATCCTGCTTCGCCCCGATATGCATGTCGTCTGGCGTGGAAATAACCCGCCGGATAATCCCGCTGAACTTGCGGCAATTGCCACCGGTCACGAGCGCGCGTAATTGCAGCAGGGTACGTCCGTGCCAAACGCGCTTATTCAAATCAAGAATGGTTTTGTCTCCGGTTTTAGCAAGATAATGGCCCCATACGGGTGCAGTCCGTGGTTGACGGCGCCGATGCCCCTTCGGCCTTGGCGAATAGACATGCCACATACCGCAAACCGAGATCACTCAATGACTTTCCCTGGTCCGCGCTTTCACCGTGAAGAGTCTTTCGCAGAAGCAGCCGTCCTTCGCTCGCCGGATTTGGCCCATCCCGCGACTGTGGATGTCGCGACCCTGATTGACTTGAACCCGCTTGGTTCCTTCCAGAAAAGGATCATGGTTCTGATCGGTGGCGTCGTCGTCATGGATGGGTTCGACGTCCAGGCTATCGGATTTGTCGCTCCCGCCTTGACACAGGATTGGAGCATCGCGCCGGCTGCTCTCGGCCCAATCTTCGGTGCCGGACTCCTTGGCATGCTGGTTGGTTCGATGCTGTTGAGCATCATCGCCGATCGCGTCGGCCGGCGGCCTGTGCTGGTAGGGTCGACAGCCTTCTTCAGCCTGTGCATGCTGTGTACGGCTGCCACCACCTCCATCCCAGAGATGATCGCCCTGCGCTTTCTGACCGGGCTCGGCATTGGTGGAGTCATGGCGAATGCCGTTGCACTCGCCAGCGAATACAGCCCGCAACGCCAGCGCGCCTCCTTGCTGATGTGGATTTCCTGCGGGTTTACCGGTGGAGCGATCGCAGGTGGTCTGATTGCTGCGGCGCTGATCCCGCTCGGAGGCTGGCAATCGGTCTTTTTGGTCGGCGGCGTGCTGCCGTTGGGAATTGCCGCCGTCATGTATTGGTGGCTGCCTGAGTCGCTTCTCTTCCTGTCGTCCCAGGCAGGCACGCACGAGAAACTTGGACAATTGCTGCGCCGCATCGCTCCGAACGTTAATCTGGGTCGAGACGTGCACCTGGCCGAATCCGAGCAGGTTCGCGCTCGAGGCTCCTTTGCTGAGCTCTTCCGCGATGGCCGGGCGCCGATGACCTTGCTGCTCTGGTTGCTCAGCTTCGCCAATCTCCTCAACCTGTTCTTTCTCGCGAACTGGCTGCCGCTGCTTGCGACGCGTATGGGGTTCAGTTCATCGACCGCGGTGTTGATGGGCACGACGCTCCAACTCGGTGGCTTGATTGGCGCGATCATCATGGGGCCACTCATCGATCGTCTCGGCTACTATCGCGTCCTCGTTCCGGTGTTTCTCCTCGCGGGACTTGCGGTCGCCGCGATCGGTCAACCGGGATTGTCGCTGTCAGCCCTGTATCCGGTTATATTCACCGCGGGCCTCTGCATTGTTGCAGCTCAACCGGCGCTCAACGCACTCGCGTCGACACTCTATCCAACCGGAATCCGCGCAACCGGTGTGGGTTGGAGCCTGGGTGTCGGTCGGGCCGGGGCCATCGTTGGGCCCGTTGTCGCCGCCCGGCTTGTCGCGCTCGACTGGTCGAGCCAAAGCCTGTTTCTGGCGGCGTCGGTTCCGGCATCATTCTCCTGCGTCGTCGTCATCGGCCTCGCGATTGCGGCGCGACGCAAGTCGAGAAGCTTCTGAACGAGTTGCGCACCGCAATAAAGCGCAACGCAAGTATGCGGTTGTGGCTGGTGATCCTTGCCGGGACGAAGCTTCTTCAATTGGTGGCCGCAGGACCTGTATGCCGCTCGAGACATCCTTAGTGTCTTGCGCGATCGAAAGAGGCGTCGGCCTGTGGAACGTTTGCCTGGCGCTAGATTTCCCCGGGGGGCGTTGTTGAGGTCACGCCCCTTTGCGGAGGAGACATCATCGGCGACCATTCCGTCGAGACTAGCTTCACGGAGCAGGCCTTAGTGCACGGACGGTTGGAATGGCTCGAACTGCCGGGGACACCCGTTCGGTCCGCGCCATCTTGGTCTGATCCCATAACTTTTGGACCGTGACGGCGCACGTCACTGCTATTGACCGGGATGCCCGCCAACATCACCGGAGAGGACATCGCCGAAGACATGCCACGCCTCGCCGTCGAACTTCATAAGCTGCATTTGTTCGATCGGGAAAAAGTCGGTTTGGCTTGTATTGATCTTGATGCCAGGAAGTAACATCTCGCTAGAGAAATCCCGCAGGTTGGCTGCCTGCCTCATGACGTTTTCCCGCGTGAGGTCGTCGCCGCATTGTTTGAGAACCTGGACCATGGTCTGCGCCGCGGCGTAGCCATAGATGGTGTTCCAGTCGGTTTTGTCTCCCTCGGGATAGTATTGGTCCATGAAGGAACGCCACGCGTTGGCGCCTGGATCGTCTTTCCAGGCCGGGTCGGAGGAGTCCTTCAGGTAGGCCGATGAAATAATGTCCTTCGCATTTTGCAATCCAGCGGGTTTCAACACGCTGGCTACAGATGTGGAGACATTTGCCAGGAAGAACCTCGGCTTCCAGCCGAGTTCGCCGACCTTCTTGATTGCCTGCGCGGATCCCTTTGGGGCTGCCCATGAAAAGAACGTGTCAGCGCCTGAATCACGCAGGGTCACGATCTGCGAATCGATCGATGGATCGGTCACTTCATACGATTTGTCGGCCACGATCATGCTGGCCTTGTCGCCGAGGCCATCGCGCAATCCCTTGAACTGATCCTTGCCGGAGTCGTCATTCTGCCAGAACACGGCGATTTTGGCGTTCGGAAAGTGCTCCAGGATATACCTTGCGTAGATGCGCCCTTCACTCTGATAGTTGGGCATCCAACCCATGGTCCAAGGAAATTTCGTCGGATCGCCAAATTTGGTGGCGCCGCTGCCCACGAAGAGTTGCGGTACTTTTTTTGCGTTCATGTATTTCTGTATCGCCGAATTTGATTGCGTGCCTATCGGCTGGAAGATCAGGAGGACTTCGTCGCTCTCGACGAGCTTACGCGCCTGCTCGATCGCTTTCGGCGGACTATAGCTGTCGTCATAGGAGATGAAATTGATCTTGCGTCTGTTGATGCCGCCCTCGGCGTTGATCTTTTTAAAGTACGCGGCCTCCGTTTTGGCGATCACGGAATAGGAAGAAACAGGCCCGCTGTAAGGGGCGAAATTGCCGATCTTGATCTCGGTATCGCTCGCTCCGGGATCATATTTCTTCTGGGCAACAGACTCCTTCATCCAAAATGCTGTAGCAAGTATCAGTAGCGCGCGAACTAAGATCCCCGACCTTGACGACATAATTCCTCCTCTCTTGCAGGTCGCCCGTTTTGGGCAATGGCCGACATTGCGCGCGAGAAAACAGGACAGCAAGGGATTGGCGTCGACGAGCGGCATACATCACATATGTGATATCTCGAATTCCGAAAGCGAAACGCACTGGCCAATAGTTCGAGAGGATTTTATCCCGCGCTGACAGCCAGGAGCGTCTTCGCATGAATGTAACCATCCTCGATGACTACCACGACACGGTACGTACGCTCGGCAGCTTCGCCAAGCTTGCGGATCACAAGGTGACGATCTGGAACGACCATGTTCAAGATGAAGATGTGCTCGCTAAGCGTCTCGCCGAGACCGAAATCCTGGTGTTGATCCGGGAGCGAACGAAGATACGCGCTCCCTTGCTCGATCGACTACCGAAACTGAAGCTCATCAGCCAGCGCAGCGTATGGCCGCATATCGACGTAGAAGCCTGCACTCGGCTTGGTGTTGTCGTCTCGTCCGACCGGCATTCGAGCACGCCGTCCTATGCCACGGCCGAGCTGACGTGGGCACTGGTGCTCGCTGCCATGCGCCAAATACCCCAGCAGGTCGCTGCGCTCAAAGCCGGGCAATGGCAGATCGGCATTGGCGCCTCGCTGCGAGGCAAGACTCTTGGCTTGTATGGTTGGGGTCGTATCGCGCACGAGGTCGCGGGTTACGGTCGAGCCTTCGGCATGAACGTGATGGTGTGGGCCCGCGAAGGCTCTCTCGAGCGTGCACGCGACGAGGGCTTCGGCGTAGCCGATAGCAAGGAAGCGTTTTTCGAGCAGAGCGACGTTCTCTCGCTCCATTTGCGGCTGGTCGACGCCACCCGCCACATCGTTACCGCAAGGGACCTCGCGCGCATGAAGCCAACGTCGCTCTTGGTCAATACCAGTCGTTCGCCGCTGGTTGCCCCCGGTGCGCTGGCTGAGGCGCTCCGGGCGGGACGGCCGGGACAGGCCGCGGTCGATGTATTCGATCAAGAACCGCTGATCGATCCGTCAGATCCATTCCTCTTGCTTCCCAATTTGCTGGCAACTCCGCATATCGGCTATGTGACGCGCGAGGAATATGAGGTTCAGTTCGCCGATATCTTCGATCAGATCACGGCTTACTCAATGGGAACGCCCACCAATGTCGCAAATCCAGATGTGCTTGGGCAGATGAGAACTTAGGAATAGAGTATGCCGATCGGATTCGATGGCTTCGGTCGAGTCCGTCAAGGCGCGTGGACCTGATCGACCGTCGAGGTCCGCGTGGCTATCGGACGCGATCGCGCAGAATACGAAAGTTACTGTCTATCGGTTTCCAACTCGGGCCTCATCCAAGGCGGCGCCGCAGGGCATCGATGACCTGTTGCCGCTTGGAATCCATCCGATCGAACGGGCCGCCGATGCCGATCGCGAGCAAGCTCTGTTTACCTGACGATCGGACCAGCATGCCAATCGTGTTGGCCCCCGGAGTTGTGCGCCCCTTGGTCTCGGAATAGCCACGCTGACGGATCGCCTCCATTTCCAGGATCAGAGCCGTCTCTCGAAAATGCGCAGGCACGTTTAACTCCTCAGCATTGTTGCGGCGCACGATCGCTCGGACCTGGTTGTTGGTCTTGCAGCTCAGTAGGATCTGTCCGAGTCCCGTGCGGGACATCGGGCGGATTTCACCAGCATAGACCATGAATTGAATGCGATAGTTCGCGGGCACGACGTGAAGGTATTGCAATCCTGCACCGGACTGCTGTCCGAGCATGACTGTCTCGCCGGTGTCGGCCTGGAGCTGCTCCATGATATCTGTAATTCGCTCGTCGCCGAAGCGGGCGCGTTGGATCCAGTCGCCGAGGAGCGCAACTCGATAGCTCGGCAGGAAGCTTCGGGTCTTTGAGTCGTACTCGACATAGTTGAGCGCGACGAGGCTCTTCAGAAGAACCGAGGTGCTCGACTGCGGAATCCCAAGTGCCGCGGATATCTCCGTCACGGAGGCGGCGGCTTTCGTGCGCCGGAAATATTCCAGCAATGCGAGCGTCCGCATCGCGGACTTGATTGGTTGAGTTTCAGCTTTGCGCGGCATCGGCACTCTTGTCCCTGATTTCGTCTCCTTAAATCACAGATGTGATGTTCGTCTTTCCCGGATGTCAACGGGTATGAAATTGATCCGTCGACGCTAAGGTCGAGTCGGAAGCTATGGTTGAACGTGCCAGCGCAACCGGCTTGGGGGTGGGGCATCGTCGCTCGCCATGGTGAAGTTGTTTCACGCGATGTCTGGAAAAAGTCCCGTTCTTCGTGGTGGCATCACAGATGACCGAAATCGCAAAGTGCACATGACAAAGAATAGTGCCCCGACTCCCGAATTGGACAATAGTAAGCCGCTTGAAGGTAGCGTCTTGCTTGAAGTCGGCAACGCGCAAGCGCCCATCTGCATTCGTTTGGCGACGTCGTTTGCCGGGAAGATCGCTTCGGAGCTTGGCGCAAAGGTTGT
The DNA here is from genome assembly GCF_016612535.1 of Bradyrhizobium diazoefficiens. Lineage (NCBI taxonomy): Bacteria > Pseudomonadati > Pseudomonadota > Alphaproteobacteria > Hyphomicrobiales > Nitrobacteraceae > Bradyrhizobium > Bradyrhizobium diazoefficiens. Next base: position 2,255,577 of record NZ_JAENXS010000002.1, on the reverse strand, counting down.
CAAGCTTGAACCGTTCAGTGGCGATCCGGTCCGACAACTTCCGCCCATCTTGCCGAGCGGTCCTAAGGCCGATCGCAGCGCTTTGTTCAAGTTTCTAAACGCTGGCAAGACGATGCTTTCAATGCCGAGCGATGCAGCGGAGGCGAGGAGGGCGTTGGAAACGCTTCTGGACGCGCGAGTCGATGGAGTCCTCTTCGAGGAAGACGATCAGTTGAGGACATTCCTTGCGGAATGTCCTCTTGCGCAGGTTGAAGTTGTCGGTTGGCCGGCAGGAATGGCGACGGGCGCAAGATTGTCGGAGTTTACTGCGCTGGCGCTCGGCGGTTTGCTGGACATGATCGGCGATCCTGATCGCAAGCCATTGCGCCTTGGAGGGCATCAGGCGTCATATTCGGCTGGGCTATCCGTGTTTACGGCGCTGATGGCACTGCTCGCAGAGCGCGACGCCGGTCGCCATCCGCCGCCGGCGCGCGTCTCCTTGATCGAAACGGTCATGTGGGTGAATTGGAAAGCGATCGCCGGGATCGACGACGTGGGGAAGCCGCCGAGCCGTCAAGGCGACCAGTCGGAATTTCAGGTCGTGCGCTGTCTTGACGGTTGGATTGCGGTCGTCTTCTCCGTCACTGAGTTCGAGAAATTGCGTAATCTTGTGAACAGCCCGGATTTGCACCAACAAAAGTTTGCCACACGCGAAGGGCGGCTGAAGCATATCCGCGAGCTATACCAGCGGCTAGAGCCGTGGTTTGCCACGCGGACGCGCGCTGAAGTCTATGATGAGGCGCAAAGACGTGGCGTACCCCTCGGGCCCGTCTGTAGTCCGGCCGATCTCGCAAACGACCCTCAGAACTTGGCGCGTGGATTTATTGTGCCGCTGCGCGATGCGTCGATCAAAGGCGCGCGAGTGCCTCGATTGCCAGTGCTTTGGAACAGTCACATTTGAACAAGAACCCCGAACCGTTGAGAAATGGTTGCACTGTGAGGCCTCTCGCAAACATTCGTGTCGTCGATTTTGGTCAACTGACTGCTGGTGCGAATACCTCGGCCATGCTGGCGGACCTCGGAGCGGAGGTTATCAAGATCGAGTCTGCCAGCTTCATGGACCTATTCCGCTCGATGGGGAGTAATCGGGGTAGGGGCCCGGGGTGGTGGAACCGATCACCTCAATTCCGTTTTACCAATCGCAACAAGCTTGGCGTTTCCCTCGACGCGAAGATCCCGGAAGGCCGACGGATCCTACAAGATCTGGTTGCGACAGCCGACGTCGTCGTGGAAAATTTTCGTCGTGGAGTTCTGGAGCGTTTGGGGCTCGACTATGCCTCCATGGCAGCACGGAATCCTCGCATTATCTTCGCGTCGATATCCAGTCAGGGCGAGACGGGCCCGTATAGGCTTCACACGTCTTTTGGATCGACTTTGGAGGCAATGGGTGGGGTCGCCGCGCTCACCGGCTATGACGGAGACAAGCCGGTCATCAGTGGGCCGCACGTGAACTATCCCGACCAAGTAGCGTCTCTCTTTGCCACGGGCATGATCATAGCTGCAATTCGTGTGGCGCGGCGTTCCGGCAAAGGTGCCCTACTCGATATTTCGCAGCGGGAGCTGACGAGTTTTCTGATCGGGGAGGAGATCCTTGCAGCTTCGGTTGACGTCGAGCGAGCCGAGTTGCCCAGGAGGGCTAACGCCGACGAGGCGATGGTCCTACAGGACTGTTTTCTCGCGTCGGATGGACGATGGATCGCGCTCACGATTGAAAACAGCATCGACGTTGAACGCTGCCGCGCCATCGTCGGCGGAGATGGAGATCTGGGTGGTCGCGTCGCAGTATGGTGCGCAGTCCATCCAGCATCTGAAATCGTGGATGTGCTGAGGGATGCTGGCCTGGCTGTTGCACCCGTACGCGACGGCGCCTCCCTGATTCGAGAGAGACAGTTTGCGGGGCAAACGCTCGTTTGGCGTGAGAGCGGCGAGATCGTGAAGGGGCGTCCGTACGGATTTGATGGTGCACAGTTGAAGATCAATCGCGACGCACCCGACCTCGGTCAGCATACGCGGGAAGTGCTGTGCGAAGTCCTTGGATTGGACGAGCCAGCGATACAGCGCCTCGCAGAGCTGGGCGTAACTCGCTCTGAGCCCATCGAACAATAAGCCAATCAGCACTGGAGGCTCTCTTGAACGCGGACGAATTGGTCAATCAGCTCGAAATTCCTCTCATCGTGGCGCCGATGTTTCTTGTATCGACGCCTGCGATGACGCTCGCCGCCTGCTCGGAAGGGGTCATGGGCAGTTTTCCGGCGCATACCGCGCGCACTTCCGAAATCTTTGAGAAATGGTTGATCGAGGCAATTGAGGGGTTGAAGCGCCTTCGCGGCGAGGTGAACGAGAATAAGATCGCTCCGTTCGCCGTCAACCTCGTGGTCCATCCTTCCAATGCCCGGATGGCCGACGATCTGGAGAAGTGCATCAAATATCGCGTGCCGGTCGTGCTGACTTCGAAAGGCGCTCCAACCGACGTCATCTCGCGCATCCATGACTATGGTGGTCTCGTGCTCCACGATGTCGCAAGTAAACGCCACGCTGAAAAGGCTCTTGAAGCGGGGGTTGATGGCGTTATCGCGGTTGCAGGCGGGGCTGGTGGACACACCGGAACGATCAACCCCTTTGCGCTGATGAATGAGTTGCGCCAGATCCATAGCGGGCCCATCGCCTTGGCGGGCGGAATGACCACCGGACGGGACGTCCTTGCGGCACAGGTTATGGGAGCGGATTTTGCCTATGTAGGAACCCGCTTCATCGCCACGATCGAATCGGCCGCACCGGAGGAGCACAAACGTATGATCGTTGCGTCGAATGCAACGGACGTCTTCTACAGTGCCTCCGTCGACGGGGCTCCTGCCAATTGGCTGACAAAGAGTCTGCTTGCGGCCGGTGTCGATCTGGACGTTTTGCGGACGACGCTGCCTGGCAAGATCGTGACGGCCGCCGAGACGCGGAAGCGTTGGAAAGATATCTGGACCGCTGGTCATGGCGTTGGGAACATCGAAGATGTTCCGCCGGTCGCAAAACTCTGCCGTCAACTGAAAGCAGAATATCGAGCGGCTTGTTCGCGTCCCGTTGCTGGCGACCTATCTCAAGCCGATAAGACCTCGGTTGCGCGTGCGAATGGGTGATTTGGCGGTCACTGCTTGGTCGGGCGCGGCCGTTCGCGAGCCGAGGAAGATGCTACGGCGTGGTAAAGTTGGAAGCAAAACAGTTCAGGTTGGATGTTCAAACGGCTCGGTCGAGCCACGCACCGCCTCCGTGGCATCGGGTTCCGACCGCGTTGTCGGAGGAGCTGAACAGGATTGCCGGATGATCAACGTGGAATCGAATTTGATAATGCGCGGAGAAGGGTCAATGCGATTGTCGAGTCGATCAAGCATAAGCTGGGCCGCCTCGGCGCCGATCGCGTGGTAGTCCACCTGTATCACCGTCACGGCTGGTTCGACCAATTCGGCCAATTCCGGATCGGTCCCGCCTATCAGGGAAATATCTTCCGGTATTCGAAGATTGCAGGTTTTTATGGCGCGAAGCGCACCTTGTAGCATCGCTACACCACCGACGATGATTGCGGTCGGCCGATCTTTGCTCGCGAGAAGGGCACTTGTTTCCGTAAAGGCATATTCCTTGGAGAAGTTGCGGGTGCGGATGAGAGCTTTGTCGATCTCGATCCCGTGTTCGACGTGGGCTTCGCGATAGCCAAGAATACGCTCACGGGCGGGCCGCACATTCGAGTCACCGGTGATCAGCGCGACGCGCCGGTGACCGAGTTCGAAAAGATAGGTCAAGGCGCGATGTACGCCCTCGCGGTGGGCGATCTGGATCGCGTCCTGGTGCTCGCTCGGCTCTCGATCGAGCATGATCATTGGAAGAGATAGATTCGTCCCGGCGTTTTCCAAGAGGCTATTGCTCGCCGAACCGGTGCTCAGAATGAGCCCATCAACGCGACCAATGAAGGCGTTCAAAATCTCTCGCTCTCGCTCGGGGCGGTCTTCCGAACCCGCCAACATCAGCACATAGCCGGCGTCTGACAGAATACTCTGTGCCATTTTTACGAAGCTGGCGAAGCCCGGTACGGAAAAATCGCGGATCAGGATGCCTATGGTGCGGGTCGATCTCAGCCGCATGCTCTGTGCGAGGGCGTTTGGTGTGTACCCCAACTTAGCAATGGCGTCGTCTACGCGCGCCTTAAGCACCGGTTTGACGGGTAGCTGATTGATGACCCGAGACGCCGTGCCCTGAGATACTCCGGCCACTTTGGCGACGTCCCGGATTGTCGGCTTGCCCGCGCCCACCTTCGTCCTGCTCAAACTGGCCTCCACCCGTCCGCCGATTCTAAGGACCTTATCACAATGTAACGATACAAAATTTTCCCGAAGTATGTTTCTGGCGGGGGATGATGGGGCTCAGGTTGGTTCGCAATCTTGCTAAGGGACAAGGTCGTGACTCCTTCGGAAGCGCGGTGATCGATAGATCAGATATATAATTGATAAATATCACAAAAGTTCATTCTTGTGCGGTCACTTAAAGCGAGAATCAGGCGGTCTTGCGGATCTTGCAAAAGCACATTGACAAGTTGATCGATCAAACTCATAACGTTACAAAACTGAGAAGGGCGATATTCGCTCAGGAAGAGAAATGGCTCTCCTCATCCGGCATCAAAGCGTCACTGGCCTAGAGCGGCCGCCGAACGCCAAGGCAATGCGACGCGCTGTGCGCGCGAAAATCGCGGCGGGCAGTTGCGTTGGCGATGTCTACGCCGGCTCTGGCAAGGCTCTAGAAGGAGCGGCTCAATGAACAGACAAGTTCGTCGCCAGGACGTCGACCAGAGTGTGACGCAAGCACTGGCGCATAGCGTTGCTGCTCTAAGATACGACGATCTGCCTGCAACCGTTATTACGATTGCCAAGCACTGCATCCTGGACTGGGTAGCCGTAGCGGTGCAGGGCGCCCGCGAGCCCTTGGTCGATATACTCGCCGATCATGTCGCTGCCGAGGGCGGTAGCGACTGCGCCACTTTGATCGGTCGCGCTCGCGGCGCCTCGCCACGTCAGGCGGCTCTCGTCAACGGTGCTGCGTCTCACGCACTCGACTACGACGATGTGAATGTCAGAATGATGGGCCATCCCACGGTCGCCGTTCTGCCCGCCGCTTTGGCGCTCGCGGAGAATAGGGGCGCCAGCGGGCGCGACCTGATTGCCGCATTCGTGGCCGGGTACGAAGCCGAATGTGAAATCGGCGAGATGGTTTCACCCAGCCACTATGCGCGTGGTTTTCATGCGACCGGTACCATCGGTACTTTCGGCGCCGCGGCCGCAGCTGCGCATCTCTGCCGTCTTGACGGTCGCGCTGTTGCGACAGCGCTGGGCATCGCCGGCACGCAAGCGGCTGGGCTAAAATCGATGTTCGGCACGATGTGCAAGCCCCTGCATGCGGCAAGGGCTGGTGAGAGCGGCTTGCTCGCCGCGGAGTTGGCGGCCCGCGGCTTTACCAGCCGCACTGACGTGCTGGAGTGTCCTAACGGTTTCGTTGCCACGCATTCTGACGGTATGCGATCGGTCCAACGGTTTTCGTCTGGACACGGCAATTATCGTATCGTCGACAATCTGTTTAAGTATCATGCGTGTTGCCACCAGACCCATGCAGCGATCGAGGCGTTGCGCGCTCTACAGACCGAGCATGCCTTTTCGCATTCCGACGTGGTCAAGGTCACTGTGCGTCAGGACGTTGGAGCGGATGCGATCTGCAATATTGCTCGACCCAGCACCGGTCTCGAAATCAAATTTTCCCTTCGCATGATTGCTGCTTTCACGTTGGCGGGTGTGGATACGGCGCTCAACGCGAATTTCAGTGATGCCAGCGCAGCGGATCCCGGATTGCAGGCGCTGCGCGACAAGGTCGAGGTGACGTTCGCGCAAGATTGGCCTTTGACGCGAAGCGAAGTGACTGTGCAGTTGGCTGACGGGCGGGTTCTTCACGGCAGTCACGATTCCGGTGTGCCCGAAACAGATCTCGCGCGGCAGCAGTCGAAGCTTCTCGCCAAATTCCGCTTGCTGGTCGGACCGATCTTCGGCCCTCGCCGGGCCGACGCTATTGCGGATCGGATTCTGTCGCTCGAGCAGCAGGCCGACCTGAAGCACTTCACTTCGCTACTGGTTCACGAGCAAATGTAAGGAACAAGAAGGATGGAAGGCGACTTTCGGAAGCGAGCTGTGGAACGTCAGCGGAGTCATTGGTGTGAGGACTTCGAGATCGGCCGCGAATTCACCCATCATTGGGGTCGCACGATAAACGAAGGCGACAATTCACTGTTCTCAACGCTAACCCTCCACTTCAATCCGCTCTACTACAATCGCGAGTTTGCATTCGCGCACGGCCATCCCCGCGAGCAAGTCAATCCGATGCTCGTCTTCAACACGGTGTTTGGCCTGTCGGTCGAGGACCTCAGCGAGAATGGCGCCGCATTTCTCGGCGTCGACGATCTGACCTACCACTTGCCGGTCTACCCCGGCGATACGTTGACCGCCACCTCGACGGTGCTCGCCAATCGACCATCGTCGAAAAATCGTCAACAGGCGATCTGCACTTGGCACACCAAAGGCGTCAATCAGCATAGCCGGCTGGTGATCGACTTCAAGCGCACCAATCTCATCTATAAGCGGCCGACTGCTTAGGATTGAAAAATGTCCTACATGACCGAAGAGCGGCGTCTGATCCAGGAAACCGCGCGCGAATTCGCGATGCGCGAGGTTCTTCCGATCGCCAATAAGCTCGATCCGCTTCAGGAAGACATACCGATGTCGCTGCGCGACAAGATGGCGGAGATGGGGTATTTCGGAATCGTCATGCCGGAGGAGCATGGCGGCCTGGGACTCGGTTGTTTCGAATACTGCCTGATCACCGAAGAGCTCGCGCGTGGCTGGATGAGCGTGGCCAGCATCATCGCTCGCGGAAACGGCATGATCGGCTGGACCGCCATGACCGACGAGCAGAAGAAGACGTATCTGCCGAAAATCGCACGCGGCGAGATGCTTGGCTCCTTCGCGATGTCGGAGCCTGATACCGGGTCGGATATCGCAAGCTTGAAGTGTCGTGCGCGAAAGGATGGCGATAGCTATCTGCTGACCGGAAACAAGTACTGGTGCACGTTCGCCGATGGTGCCGACTATCTGATGGTCATGGCGCGAACGTCCGAGATGGATCCTGCTCGTCGACATCTCGGCATCAGCATGTTCATCATTCCCAAGAAGCGAGGCGAATTGCCGCCCGGCGTGGGTGGGGCGCCCATTCCCAAGATCGGGTATTTCGGCTTCAAGACGTGGGAATTGGCCTTCGATAATTTTCGTGTGCCGAAAGAGAACCTTATCGGCGAGGAAGGCAAGGCATTCTACTACGCGACGAGTGGGCTTGAGCAGCCGCGCGCGCATACCGCGGCTCGTGCGATTGGCTTGGCCCGCGGAGGGCTCGAAGATGCCATCGCCTACGCCAAGGAGCGCGTGCAGTTCGGCAATCCGATATCGGAGTTCCAGGCGATTCGCTTCAAGATCGGAGAGATGGCCAGCCAGATCGAGGCTGCTCGTCAGCTCATGTACTACGTCTGTGTCGAGATCGACAGCGGGCGGCGTTGCGACAAAGAGGCGTCGATGGCCAAACTATTCGCAAGCGAGATGTCGGAACGTGTCACGAGCGAGGCGCTGCAAATCCACGGCGGCGCCGGCTACACCAAGCTGCATGCAGCGGAACGCTATTGGCGCGATGCCCGTTTGACGAAGATTTTTGAGGGAACCTCGGAGATCCAGTTGCGGATCATTTCGGACCATCTTCTTGGACGGAGCAAACGATGAAGACCGCCGAGCTCACAAGCAACAACAACTACTTCGAGGATTTCAAGGTTGGCGAAGTGCTGCGCCACCGCCGCGGCAAGACGATTGAGCCGACCGAGAACGTCGTGATTACGAACATGGTGATGAATACGGCGTCGGGGCATTTCGATGAACTCGTCATGCGCGACACCATGTTCAAGAAGCGCCTGCAGTTCGGCGGCGTAACCGCTTCGCTGATCATCGGCATGTCCAGCCAGGATACGTCGGAAAATGCACTTGCCGAGTTGGCCATGACCAACATCCGCTTCAAGGAACCGGTTTTTCACGGTGACACGCTCTATGCGTATACCGAAGTGCTCGAGAAGCTGGACAGCGAACGTGCGGACGCCGGCATCGTCGTCTTCCACCATTGGGGTGTCAATCAGGACGACAAGATCGTGTTCGAAGGTGACCGGCGGGTGCTGGTCAAGAAGCGGTCGCATTGGAGGCAGTAATGGTTTCCACTGCGTCCGAGGGAGCGCTTGCTGGTCTCAGGGTAATCGACATGACCCTGATGCTCGCCGGGCCATACGCGTCGATGTTGCTCGCAGATCAGGGCGCCGAGGTGATCAAGATAGAGCCGCTGGACGGCGACTACGTCCGTTCGGTCGGGCCCTATCGTCCCGACGACAAGCTTCATGCCTTCGGAGGCTATTTTCAAAGCGTCAATCGCAACAAGCTTTCGGTCGGTCTAGATCTGAAAAAGCCGGAGGCGCGTGACATCTTGATTGATCTGGTCAAGAGCTCGGACGTTCTCATAGAGAACTACCGTGCCGGCGTAATGGACCGGCTTGGGCTCTCCTACGAGGTGTTGCGGGAAGTCAACCCCAGGCTCGTCTATGGCGCGGTGCGCGGCTTCGGTGACCCGCGCACCGGACGCAGTCCCTATGTCAACTGGCCCGCGTACGACGTGATCTCGCAGGCGATGGGCGGCATCATGGGCATCACGGGTGCGAGCACAAGCCAACCGATTAAGGTAGGCCCGGGCGTTGGCGACATCGTACCGGCAATGATGTGCGCCGTCGGCGTGCTCGCGGCCGTCTATCGGGCGAAACAGACCGGCCGGGGACAATTTGTCGATGTTTCCATGGTGGACAGCGTTCTGGCCCTCTGTGAGCGGATTGTCTACCAACATTCTTATGAGAACGAAGTGCCGCAGCCCGAGGGGCAACGGCATCCCTTTCTGACGCCTTTCGGCATCATCCCTTGCAAGGATGGTCACCTGACGCTGGCTTGCCACACCGACGCTTTCTGGAGCCGCTTGTGCGAACTGATGGACAAGCCGGAGAAGGCATCTGATCCTCGCTTGGCCACCGAGGAGGCGCGGCGGCGGCATCAGGATCTCGTCTACGACACAATTTCAGAATTTACGTTGTCGCGCAGCAAGCACGAATTATCCGCGCTGTTCGGCGGGCACGTGCCGTTCGCGCCGGTTTATACGGTAGCCGACATCGTGCGGGATCCGCACTTTGCCGCGCGCGACATGATCGTCGCGCTTGAACATCCGGGTTGCGAGGGCGAGTTCGCGGTTGCTGGCGTGCCGATCAAGATGACCGAGACGCCGGGCGCAATCAGACGACGTGCTCCGATGTTGTCGGAGCACGCTGCCGAGGTTTTGGCCGGTATCGGCATTGGCGATGAGCGGCTGCGCGACCTGAGGTCGCGTGGCGTGGTGAGATAATTGTTACAGGAGAGGGTGATGCAGGAACGAAAGAAGAGGTTGCGCCGGGTGGAGTTGGCGGTGCCGGCGTCGAACGAGCGCATGATGGCGAAGGCGGCCGGAAGCAAGGCCGACATGGTCTTTCTCGATTTGGAGGATGCCGTTGCGCCGAAAGCCAAAGTGGAGGCGCGAGGGAAGGCTGTCGAAGCGCTCAAGAGCCTCGACTGGGGCGGGAAGACACGCTGCGTGCGCATCAACGATCTCGGCACCGAGTGGGCGTTCGAAGACATCATCACGGTGGTCGAGGGTGCGCACCAGCACCTCGACGTGATCATGATACCCAAGGTCATGCGTGGAAGCGACGTTCTGTTCGTGGATACGTTGCTAAATCAGCTCGAGAAGAAGCTCAGGATCAACAAGCGTATCGGTTTGGAGGTCCTGATCGAGGAAGTCGAGGCGATGATCAACGTGGAGGAGATCGCCCGATCCTCGCCGCGGCTTGAAGCGTTGATCTACGGGGTTGGCGATTTTTCGGCATCGCAAGGCATCGACCTCGGCGCCGTGTATGGGCCGAACGGCTATCCCGGGGACATCTGGCACTACGGCCGGCAAAAGATCACGATCGCCGCCCGCGCAGCAGGCATCGACGCAATCGACGGTCCCTTCGGCAACTTCAAGGATGACGCGACCTATAGCGAGGAGTGCCGACGTGCGAAGCTGATCGGCATGGTCGGCAAATGGGCGATCCATCCGGCGCAGATCGAGCATGCGCAACGGGTATTCTCGCCCTCGCAAGCCGACGTCGATGCGGCGCGTGCGATGACGAAAGCGTATCGTGAAGCCGAGGCGCAAGGGCTCGGCGCCGTGGTCTACGACGGCGAGATGATCGACGCGGCGACCATCCGCCTGGTGAAGAACGTCATCGACAAGGCTGACCTGATCGGCATGTGACGAACGGCCACGCGCGAATGCGCTTGTTCAGCCGGTCGAGAACGGCGGCGGCAACGCCTCCACGATCGGCAGTGCTGAAAGGCGCCCGTGCGTCACGCGCGCAGCCATATCCCCGTTATATTGGACGTATGATCATAATTGACATATCGTGCAAAGTGGGTCAATACTCGGGGCCGTTACCCTGGGTCGCGACGCGATTGATCTCGGTTTCGAGGGGGCTGCCAAACGTCGCCAGAGGCGAGCGACGAGATTGTAAAGCCGGCAAGCGGCTCATTGGCAGGAAGGGAAAATGCAGGTTTCTCTGATCGGTGCGACCGGCAATGCCGGATCGCGAATCCTGGCTGAGCTTGTCAGGCGCGGCCATCAGGTCACGGCCATCGTGCGGCATCCGGAGAAGGTGCCGCAGTTCGATGGGGTGACCGCCCGAAAAGGCGACACCAATCACGTCGATGATCTCTCGGCGGCGCTGCGCGACCACGACGTTGTTGTCAGTAGTGTCCACTTCCTGGATGGCAAGGCCGACAGCCTGATCGGCGCCGTGCGTCAGGCGGGCGGTCCGCGCTACGTCGTGGTCGGCGGCGCCGGCAGTCTCGACAACGGCGATGGCGTCAAGCTGATCGATGCAGGCGGTGTTCCCGAGCCATACAGGGCCGAGTCACGCGCGGGCTGCAACTTCCTCGAGACGTTGCAGCAGACGAGCGATCTCGACTGGACGTTCCTGTCGCCGTCGGCGCAGTTCGTGCCCGGCGAACGCACCGGCGTGTTCAGGCTTGGCGCAGATACTGCGCTACGCGATGCCGGTGGGCGAAGCTGGATTTCCTACGAGGATTATGCCGTCGCTTTGGTCGACGAGATCGAGCAGCGGCGCCATTCTGGGCGCCGCTTCACGGTTGGTTACTGACGAAGCTCAGCGCTCGCGTGAGCGATGTTAGATTCGGTTCAGAATGAATGAATTCGACGACAGGGGAGGGAAAGTCATGTGGGAAGCAAGAAGCGCGCTGTTGGCCGCAGTCGCCGTAGCGATCTCGACCTGCGCAGGCCACGCCGAGAAATTGTACGATCCAGGTGCAAGCGACACGTCGATCAAGATCGGCAACACGATGCCGTATAGCGGACCGAACTCAGCGTTTGCGGTGGTCGGCCGGACGCAAGCGGCCTACTTCAAGATGATCAACGATCAGGGCGGGGTCAACGGCCGCAAGATCGATTACATCTCCTACGATGACAGCTACAGTCCGCCCAAGACGGTGGAGCAGGTCCGCAAGCTGATCGAGAGCGACGAAGTGCTTTTGCTCTACAGTGTCCTGGGGACGCCCACCAATCTGGCGGCGATCAAGTACATCACCGCCAAGAAGATACCGCACCTTCTGACTGCGTCCGGGGGAACGGTGTTCGGGGATTACAAGCAGTTTCCGTGGTCGATGGGATTTCAGCCCCACTCGCAAGGCGAGACATCCGTCTATGGAAAATACCTCGCAGAGAATTATCCGACTGCCAGGATTGGCGTTCTCTACTCCGCCGATGGTCTCGGCCGTGACAACATCACGGGATTCAAGAAGGGCCTTGGCGACAAGGTGGGCAATATCGTCGTCGAGCAGACCTACGAAGTGACGGACCCGACCATCGACTCGCAGCTGGTGAAGATCCGCACCACGGGTGTCGACGTCTTCGTAAATCTTACGACCCCAAAATTCGCGGCGATTGCGATCCGAAAAGCCGCAGAAATGGGGTGGAAGCCGGTGCACGTCCTGGTCGGCATTTCGCTTTCGATCGAGAACGTTCTCAAGCCGGCGGGCCTCGAGAACGCAAAGGACATCATCACCTCGAACTACGTCAAGGAGTTTGGCGATCCGTCCTGGGATGACGATCCCGGCATGAAGAAGTTCGTCGCCTTCGTCGACAAATACCTTCCTGGCGAGAACAAGCACAATTGGAACATCGGATATGGCTACATGTCCGCACAAACCATGGTGCATATCCTTCAGCAATGCGGTGACGATCTGACGCGCGCCAACGTCCTGAAGCAGGCTGAGAGCCTGAAGGATTTCGAGCTCGACCTTCTGTTGCCCGGCATCAAGGTCAACACCTCACCGACGGATCATTACCCAATCCAGCAGGTGCGGATGCACAGATTCGACGGCACGCGCTGGCAGGGTTTCGGACCCATCCTGGCGCTCGACTAGGTGGGAATATCACGATGGAGGCAACACTATCCGGCAAGACGATCTTCATTAGCGGTGGCTCGCGCGGAATCGGGCTTGCCATCGCCGTGCGCGCCGCGCGTGATGGCGCCAACGTCGCGATCGCGGCCAAGACGGCCGAACCGCATCCGTCGCTGCCCGGGACGATCTACAGCGCGGCGCGTGAGATCGAGGACGCCGGCGGACACGCGTTGCCGCTGGTCTGCGATATCCGCGAGGAGGAGCAGGTCGAGGCAGCCGTGGTCGCCACGGTGAACCATTTCGGCGGCATCGATATCTGCATTAACAACGCCAGCGCGGTGCGGCTGACTGGCATTCTCGACACGCCGCTGAAACGCTACGACCTGATCAATGGCGTCAACACCCGCGGCACTTTCCTGGTGACGCAAAAGTGCCTGCCGCATCTCCTTGCGGCCGCCAACCCGCACGTCCTTGCAATCTCGCCGCCGCTCTACATGGAAGAGCGATGGTTCGCGCCGCACGTCGCTTACTCCATTGCGAAATTCGGGATGTCTCTGGTGATGCTCGGCGTCGCTGGCGAGTTTCGCGGGCGCGTCGCCGCCAACACCCTCTGGCCGCGGACCGCCATCGACACGGCCGCGATGACGGAGTTCAAGGCGCATCTCGACACCGGCCGGTTGCGCTCACCGGAGATCATGGCCGACGCTGCCCATCTGATCCTGACATCCGACGCCAAGACCGTGACCGGCAATTTCTTCGTGGACGACGAGGTGCTCGCCGCGCACGGTGTCACCGACCTCAGTCGTTACAACCCGCCTGGTGTTGCCGACATTGACGTCACGCCTGATCTGTTCGTTCCAAGCATTCGCGAGATTGCCGGGAGAGGCTGATGAATGGCTATTCTCCGCGACTACGAGGTCGCGGTGCTTTTGGTTCGTTTGGAGCTACGCGCTTTCAGCTCGGGGATGCCGCCTTCGGCAACCAGCTCCCGAGAGCGCGTGAGCAATCCCGGAGCGAGGCCATCGTCAATGCCGAGCAGGCGCAAGCTGACTCGCGCAAAGCGTTCCTCATGCTCGGCAATATTTCCAGTGTCCGCGAGCACGGTGAGTTCCGCGATGAGAAGCCAGGGGTAAACCTTCAGCCAATAGTCGTGGCCGCCGGCCGGCCGCAATACGCCGGCCTCAACGGCCGCGCGTTCAAACGAGACCATGAACGGCGTAGCCACCTTGTAAAACTCGTCGACGAAGACGTAGGGGCGGCCGAGCAGCCAGCGGATGGCTGGATCCTGCCACAGCGTGCGCATGATCACCCGCGCGCCGACGCAAGGGAGCAGTTCGACACGCTCGGCTTTTTCCAGAATGCTGCCGGTCCGGTCAGCGACCCGTTGCAGCGACGCCGCGACGAGCGCGCCGACGATCTCGTCGATCGACTTGAAGTGATTATAGAACGAGCCATACGCGACATCAGCCTGCTCGGTGATGTCATTGACGGTCGTGCCATCGATTCCCTTGCGGCGAAAGACCAGCTCGGCCGCGGCAAGGATCGTCTCGCGCGTCCGTTGGCGTCGACGCTGATTGCGGTTCGCAGCTGCGGGCGTGTCGTCCTTGATGATCTTGGTCGCCATCTACACTCTGAACAGTCGCAACATGCCAGCAGACTTGATGTGTTTGCGTCTGGGACGCAGGGTGAATCCGATTCTCATTTCGGGACCCTAACATCACTGTCCCCGCGGGTCGATTCCCATTCAATTATGGATGACGTGTCATTGTTGATACGCAAATCTCGCTTCGGCGCGCCAGGCGTCGCGGCCGCGCCCGGGGCGCGTGCCCCATGCCTATCAGCGGAGGACATCTGATGAGCCCGCCAGGCATCACGAACGGCGAGGACAATTTGGTCACGCGATGGGCGAGGGCCTGGAGCACGCAAGACACGCCGTCGTTTCTGAGCCTCTTTGTCGAGGATGCGCATTATTGCGACGTTGCTTTGGACAAGGTGTTCCACGGCCGAGAGGCCATCAAGGCCTTCTTCGAAGGGACGTTCACGACATTCCCGGACTTCAAGATGGAAGTAAGCCGTAGCGCCGTAACCACGGAGGCTGCCGCCGGCGAATGGATCATGTCCGGTACTTTTCTGGGAGAATCGTTTGGCGAGCCCCCGACTGGAAAGTCGTTTCGGGTCGAGGGCTGCTGCTTCATGAAGCTCCTCGACGGGCGGATCGTCGAGCACAGGGATCATTGGAATTCGGCAACGTTTGACCGGCAGGTCCGGATCGAGTCCCGCATCGATGCCTTCACCGACGCAACCGTTCTAAAATGTACGACATGTCAATATTGACGTGTCGTACAAATTATGGTTTAGTCGGAGGGGTCAAGAGCGCGCAGGCCAAGACGGCAAGCACCGGCAGCCGCGTGGCAGCGCAGTCGGGGAGAAGAGCAATGAAGCACGTCGGCCATTTCATCGCAGGTGAACGTTTCCCGGCCGACAGCGGTTCGCAGGTCTTCAATCCGTCGAACGGAAAGCCCACCGCCATTGCGGCCATCGGGACGTCGGCTGAGGTCGATCGAGCCGTCGCCGCCGCCCGTGCTGCCTTTCCGGCCTGGTCGTCGCAGGGACTGCAAAATCGCGCGACCGTCATGCTCGACATGCGTGCGGCGCTCAAGAGTACCCGTGATGAGGTCGTCGACATTGTTGTTGCCGAACTCGGCAAGACGCCCGCGGATGCTGGCGCCGAGGTCGACCGTGCCATCGAGGTGCTGGGCCAGTTGGCGTCGATCGGAAGCTGGTACGGTGGCGCGTTCAGCCCAAGCGTATCGCGTGGCGTCGACGCGACGGAGGTTCGCTTTCCGATCGGCGTGGTCGCGGCGATCAGTCCCTTTAACTTCCCGGTGCTGATCCCAGTCGTGCAAAGCGCGATGGCGCTCGCCTGCGGCAACACCGTCGTCCTCAAGCCGAGCGACCGCGATCCCTCGGCAACGCTTCGCCTAGCCGAGATATTCGCAGGCGCGGGCCTGCCACCAGGCGTTCTCAACGTGGTGCTCGGCGGCAAAGCAATCGTGGACCATTTGGTCGAGCACCCCGACGTCGCCGGCATCAGCTTTGTCGGTTCGACGCCGGTCGCGAAAGCCATTCGAATCGCCGGCGTCAGCCGCAACAAGCGGGTGCAGGCGTTTGGCGGCGGCAAGAACCACATGGTTGTCCTGCCGGATGCCGATTTGGATCTTGCCGCGGATGCGGCGGTCTCCGCTGCCTATGGCGCGGCAGGGCAGCGTTGCATGGCGGTTTCCGTGGTAGTCGCCGTCGGGACAATCGGTGATGCGCTTGTCCAAAAGATCAAGGATCGGGTCGCGAAGTTGCGTACCGGCGATCCGTCTGAAGCAGGAACCGAGGTCGGCCCGCTGATTACGGCCGAAAGCCGCGACCGTATCGTGTCATATCTCGCCAACGCCGCTTCGGAGGGCGCGACAGTCGTGGCCGACGGTCGCGACGTCGTGACGAAGGGGGAGGGCTGGTATCTCGGTCCGAGTTTGGTGGATCACGTGCGCCCCGGGATGGCCGTGCATTCCGATGAATTGTTTGGCCCGGTGCTATCGGTCGTCCGTGCCGCCAGTTACCAGGACGCCGTCGCGATCATTGCGGGGCACCCGCTCGGCAATGGAGCGGCGATCTTCACCAGCGACGGCGGCCTTGCTCGTCGTTTCGTGGACGAAGTCGAGGCCGGTCAGGTCGGCGTCAATGTGCCGATTCCGTTCCCGGTGTTTTTTCACAACTTCGCCGGCTGGAAGGACAGTGCCTTCACCGAGACGAAACTGTTCGGTCCCGGTGCGATTGCCTTTCACACGCGAACCAAGACCGTCTCAGCTCGCTGGCCGGACGCCAACGCCAGCAAAGTCGATCTCGCCTTTCCGAGACCGAACTAGCGATCGGAGGACGACATCATGCGCTTTGTTGGTTACGTCAAAACCGGTGGGCGCGATCCGCAGGACCGTATGATGGGCGTCGTGATCGACAACAAGGTCGCGCCGCTCGCGTCAACTGATGCGTTCTACGAGGATCTGTCCGGCTGGAGGCAGCGGGCCTCGGGGCTCCGCGAGGGCGAAATCCGGCTCACCGAGCTGACGCTCGCACCGCCGGTGCCGCGCGACGCCAAGATTGTTTGCGCAGCCATCAACTACGTCAAGCACGGCGCCGAAGCGAACCTGCCGACGCCAACCTTCCCAAATCTGTTCGCGCGATGGGCATCCGAGCTCGTCGTCAATGGAACGGAGATACCCGTCCCGGTCGCCGAACCGGACGGACTGGACTGGGAAGTCGAGCTGGCCGCCATCGTGGGTGCCACGACCATCGATGCCGATGAAAAGACGGCGGCAGAGAACGTGTTCGGATATACGGTCGCAAACGATGTCAGCGGCCGCGCGGCCCAGCTTCAGTCGGTCACGCTGAGTACTGGGCAGTGGGCTCTTGGCAAGAATGTGGACAAGAGTTGCCCCATCGGTTCGTTCGTTGTCACGGCGGATGCCATTTCGGTCGCAAACTTGAAGCTCGAGACGATCGTAGACGGCGATGTCATGCAGCGCGGCACCACGGCAGACATGGTGTTCAGCGTTCCACAGCTCATCGCCTTCACGTCGCGCCACGTCACGCTGCGGCCAGGCGACGTCATCCTGACGGGAACGCCGGATGGTGTGGGCATCGGCCGCAAACCGCGGATCTACATGAAGCCAGGCGCCTTGCTCACGTCGTGGGTCGAAGGAATCGGCAGCATCACGAACAAGATCGTCGACAGCACGTATCGTAAGTGAACAAGAACGGGAGGAGCAAATGGCGGGTGTTGAGCGTACCATAGAAGGACCGATATCGGTCGACACGACGATTCCGGACAGCGCACTGACGCGTGAGCAGATCGTCGCGCGCAATCTGAAAGTGGTCGAAGCGCATTTCCATAACGAGACGCCTGAAACCGTCGAGAAGGCGATCGCGCTTTATGGCGATACGATCAGCTGGGAAGCGCCCACGCGCGGTATCGTGATGAACGACAAGAAAGAGATCCTCGAAGCCTATCGCGCGATCTTCCGCACTGTCGCCTATCGACGCGTGGTGCCGCTGCGCCGCTTCGCAACCGAGCAATTCGTGTTTGACGACCAGATTGGCTACATCACCGTGGTAGGCAACGAAATGCCCAACATTCCCTATCCTGTCGGGTCCGAGCTTGCCGTGCGCCTGACCCACCTCTTCGAGATGAAGGACGGCAAGATCGTGCGCGAAATCGCCTACGAGATGTGGCGTGAAGAGGGAGCGCCAAATGCCGTCGACTTCATACCGCGGGCTGCCAAGGAGATTGTCTTCGCGCCTCCCGTTGCCTCGGCGTGACGAGATAGAGATGTCGCTCCGCCGGCGCGCTCGCCTCGGCTGGATTTCGTCGCTGTGTGAACGCTCCTTTGATCGCGTGGATGCAGGATAGCCGGTGCTGAAGGAAGAAGGCTTCATGGAACAAGCGATTGCAGACATGGAGCGGCGCCGGTACGAGGCGATGAAGCAGGCTGACATCGCCGTGTTGCGCGAAGTCCTGGACGATCTGCTGGTCTACGCGCATTCAAACGCAGCAACGGATGGCAAGGAATCCTACCTGGCGAAGGTGCGGAGCGGATACTTTCGCTATGAATCGATCTCGATCGAGGAACAAGGCACGCTGGTGCTCTCGGAGGTGGCGCTTCTTCGCGGCCGCATGAAGGCGCGTGGACTGCTCAACGGCGCGCCGTTGATCCTGGACAACCGTTTCCTGGCCGTCGTTCGCAACTCTGGTGGGCAATGGCGTCTCCTGAGCTATCAACCGACGCCGGTCAAGTGAAGCGCGCCGCTGTGTGATGACACCTACCCCGCCTGCGTTGGAGCCGTGCGCCACCATCCGTTCTCAGGAGACGACATGACCGAGACATCGATTTCAACGCCGCACCATCGGCTCAAGAGCTACGTCGCCACGCCGCAAGGCGAGGGACCGTGGCCCGGCGTCATCGTGCTCCATGACATCTTCGGCCTGACCGACGTCACACGTGGCCATGCCGATTGGTTGGCGAGGGAAGGGTATGTTGCGGTGGCGCCGGACCTGTTTTCCTGGGGCGGGCGGCTCCGTTGTATCCGCGCCCTGATGGTGGACCTTACGGCGCGAAGGGGAGCGGCATTCGACGATGTCGATGCCGTCAGGCAGTGGCTCGTAGGCCGCGAGGATTGCACGGGCAAAACCGGAGTTGTCGGCTTCTGCGCCAGTGGTGCTTTTGCAATCCTCCTGGCGGCCGGCCATGGCTTTTCGGCAGTTGCGCCCAATTATGGCTCCGTCCCGAACGATATCGATGCGATCCTGAATGGTGCCTGTCCGATGGTCGCGAGCTTTGGCAAGCGCGACTGGACGCTGAAAGGCGCGGCACCGCGGCTGCAAGGTGCGCTCGAGCGTCAGCAGGTCGACCACGACGTCAAGGAATATCCTGACGCCGGGCACTCCTTTATGGACGATCACAAGGGCCTGATCGGAGTCCTCGGTGTCGTTCTGGGGTCGAGCTACAAAGACCAGGACGCCGCTGACGCACGAGGCCGCATCACCACGTTCTTCGCTCGCCATCTCGCCTAGGCAGCTCGCGCAGATCGGCGCCCCCAACCAACCACATGTGACGGCAACGGACGCACACCGTCATGGCAAATATGACTTAGTACAACCTCAAAAGAAGGATCAGTTATGGGACAAGACGTTAAACTGACGGCATCAGATGGTTTTCAGTTCGGCTGCTATCGCGCCGATCCGGCCGGTGCCCCCAAGGGCGCGATCGTCGTGATCCAGGAAATCTTCGGCGTCAACCACCACATCCGCTTGATCTGCGACCGGCTCGCGAAGGAGGGCTATGTCGCGTTCGCGCCGTCCATCTTCGACCGCACCGAGCCAGATTTTCAGAGCGGCTATTCGCCCGATGAAATCGAGAATGCTTTGAAGTTCGTCGGCAATCCGGATTGGGCGGCGTATCTGCGCGACACGCAGGCAACGATCGACGCGGCGAGGCCTGCCGGACCGGTTGGCATCATCGGCTTTTGCCTAGGGGGCGTGATCGCCTATCTGGCGGCAGCCCGGTTGACGAGTGTTTCGGCCGCGGTCGGCTACTACGGCGGCGGCATCGTACACTTTGCCGACGAGCAGCCAAAGGTGCCAACGCAGCTCCATTTTGGCGAGAAGGATGCCCACATTCCGCTAACCGACGTCGGGACGATCAAGGCCAAGCAGCCGGATGTCGAAGTCTTCACCTATCCGGGCGCGGACCATGGTTTTCATTGCGACGCGCGGGCCAGCTACGACAAGGCGAGCTCCGATATCGCCTGGCCGCGCAGCTTGGGCTTCTTCGCGAAGCATTTGCAGGTCTAGACGGATGATCCCTGATTGAGGCGGTCGCGCTCCTGCCAGTTCGAAAGTTCGACACGGCCTATCGACCCAGGGCCGGGGCTCGAGCGCGCCGCCACGGTCTTCGTCCACTAACCAAGGAGCGCTGAATGTCCTCCCTCGTGACTGTCGAACAACGTCCCGGCTATGCCATCGTCGGTCTCAATCGACCGGAAAAGAAGAACGCGCTGAACCGCGCCGGGCGTCGCGAACTTCTCGACGCCCTGACGTCCCTTCGTGCTGAATGCCGAGCCATCGTGGTGACCGGCTCCGGCGACACGTTCTGCTCGGGTGTCGATCTGAAGGAAGCGCGCGCCGACGCGGAGGCGGGAACGGCGCCCGATCCCCGGTCCGACTGGATTGAAGTATTGATTGCGATCCGGGAGCATCCCGCGGTCTTCATCGCCGCCGTCAATGGGATCGCTCTCGGCGGCGGTGCGACGCTCGTCAGCGTCTGCGACCTGGCCGTTGCCGCCCACGAGGTCGAAATTGGAATGCCGGAAATTGGTTTCGGGGCGTACCCGCAATTCTCGGGGCCCGGAGCGCAGATCCAGCTCACCGCCAAACGTGCGGCCTGGCTGGTGTTGACGGCCCAACGGATTGACGGCCGCACCGCGGAAGCGTGGGGAATGGTCAATCGCTCCGTGCCGCTTGCGGGACTGATGGACGAGGCCGATCGCCTGGCGAAGATCGTCAGCGCGTTCGATGCCGTCGCGCTCTCGGAGAGCAAGCGCGCTCTGGACACGATTCCGGCGTCGATCTCCGGCTGGCGTCAGGCCTTCGAATATGGTTTGTCCACGAACGCCCGGATCCGTTCATTGAGCGCGGCCCAGGACGAGGGCTTTTCGCGGTTTTCGGCGGGCGAGCGAAATCCTGGTCAGGGTCGAACGACATAGCTCGTGGCTCGCCACGAATGGCACCCCTGGGGTGCGATCTATTTGTAGTCTCGCTCCTGCCACCAGGGAAAGTATGGCGGCATGTCTTCGGAAACCCTGTCGGTGAACACGGCCGGCCGCTTCTCCAGGAAGGCCGTCACGCCCTCGCGCACATCGGCAGCGGCGCCACGGAAATACATGGCGCGGCTGTCGATCTTATGTGCTTCCATCGGATCGTCGGCACCAAGCATGCGCCACATCATTTGCCGGGTCAGTGCAATCGACACCGGTGCGGCGTTGACTGCGATCTCGCGGGCAAGTTCTCGCGCCGTCGCCAGCAGTTCATCCGGTGGCACGACGCGGCTGATCAGGCGGCCGGCGAGCGCCTCACTCGCCTGAAACACACGACCCGAATAGGTCCACTCCAGCGCCTGCGCGATGCCGACAATGCGAGGCAGAAACCAGCTTGAACACGCCTCGGGCACAATGCCGCGGCGTGAGAACACGAAGCCGAAGCGGGCGTTGTCGGCCGCGATGCGGATGTCCATGGCAAGCTGCATGGTGAGGCCGATGCCCACAGCGGGGCCGTTGACGGCGGCGATCACCGGTTTGAGGCTCTTGAAGATGCGCAGCGTTAGCCGGCCGCCGCCGTCGCGCACCGCTTCGTGGCTCCACTCCACGTCGCCGTTCGGGAGCTGGGGCGCGGTCTTGCGATCCGCCCGAGCGGCTTGATCGAAGGTTTTGCTGCCTTCGGACAGATCAGAGCCGGCGCAGAAGGCGCGCCCGGCGCCAGTGACAATGATGGCGCGGATGGTGTCGTCCTCGTCGGCGCGATCGAATGCGCTGATGAGCTCGGACTGCATGGCGTAGGTGTAAGTGTTGAGCTTGTCGGGCCGGTTCAGCGTGATCGTGAGAATCTGGTCCTCGACCTCGTACTTGATCTGCTCGTAGGCCATCCGTTTGCTCTCTTTGCACCACAAATTCTGATCGCATCGTGGCACGCCGCGTCGGTGAGGTAAACGCGATGGAGTGCGAGGTCTGCGAGGCCCGCATCCAATCTGCGGATTTGGCCGCATAATCACATACGTGATGTTTGGCCTCGGCTCATGCCAAAGGATGTGAAACTTGGTCAGAAGCATTAGTGTCTGGCCCGGAAGAAGCGGTCGCCGGTTGGCGAGACAATAGGCAAGCAGGAAGAGGGTAGGATCAGGATGGCTGGCAGAGCCATGTTCCAGAAGATATGGGACGATCACGTCGTCGCCGATCTTGGCGACAACTTCTTCCTGTTGCACATCGACCGTCACATGATGCACGATCTCGGAGGACCTGCGGCGATGCGCGACGTGCACCAGCGAGGACTGCGCATCCGCAATCCCGAGCTAACCTTCGCAACGGCCGACCATGCCATTTCGAGTGCACAGGGGCGCGCCGGTACGACGGAAACCGGCGTTCGCCTCCTCGACGGCCTGCGTGCAGGGGCTCGTGCGGCCGGTGTGCGCATGTTCGATGTCGGTGAGCCTGGGCAGGGTATCGTCCACGTCATCGGACCCGAGCTTGGACTGACATTGCCGGGTGTCCTTCTCGTTTGCGGTGATAGCCACACCTGTACGCAGGGCGCGATGGGAGCCCTGGCGTTCGGAATTGGGTCGACGGAGCTCATTCACGTGCTTGCGACGCAAACATTGGTGCAGCCGCGACCGAAGACGATGCGCGTCTGCTTCGAGGGGGCCATGGGTCCCGGGGTGACGTCGAAGGACCTCATCCTGCATCTGATCGGAACGATCGGGGCCGCCGGAGGCAACGGCTATGCCGTAGAGTATGCAGGCAGTGCGATCCGCAACATGGGCATCGAGGGTCGGCTGACGATCTGCAATCTATCGATCGAACTGGGTGCGAAGATGGGAATGGTCGCGCCGGACGACACAACCTTCGCGTATCTGAAGGAGCGCAGATTCGCGCCGAGCGGGGAGCTTTGGGATCGCGCACTCGGCTATTGGCGCACTCTCACGTCAGATGTTGATGCGGAGTTTGATCGAGAGGTCGAGATCGACGTTGGCCGCATCGCGCCGCATGTGACCTGGGGTACAAGTCCCGAACAGGTGCTGCCGATCGACGGCGTAATTCCTGATCCCGGCGCCATGGCCCAAACCAGCAAGCGAACTGCTGCGATCGCAGCGCTGGCCTATATGGGGCTTGAGCCCGGTAAGCCGATTGCGGGTACGCCCGTGGATTGGGTTTTCATCGGCTCTTGTACCAACAGTCGCATATCCGACCTACGCTCGGCAGCCGAGATCGCCCGCGGACGCCGGGTCGCGCCGACCGTGCGTGCCTGGGTCGTGCCGGGTTCAGAGGCTATCAAGCGGCAAGCCGAGGCCGAAGGGCTTCACCGTGTGTTCACCGAAGCCGGCTTCGAATGGCGGGAGCCTGGCTGCTCAATGTGCCTTGCGGCGAATGGCGAGACGATTCCGGCCGGTCAGCGATCGGTCTCGACCTCAAACCGAAACTTCGTCGGCCGTCAGGGACCGGGGGCTCGCACCCATCTCGCGAGTCCGGCGATGGCGGTGGCTGCCGCCATCGCCGGGCATATCGCAGACGTGCGCAGCCTCGGAGTCTAGCATGAAGCCGTTTCGGGTTCTGTCGGCGACGGCAGCTCCGCTTCTGAGTGACAACATTGACACCGATGTCATCATTCGGATCGAGAAGCTTGTCGGCATGACCGATCATAGCGAACTGGGCCGCTGGTGCTTTGGCGCATTGCGCTATTTGCCCGACGGATCGGAGAATCCCGAGTTTGTTCTCAACCAGTCACCTTATCGCGGATCCGAGATTCTGCTGGCGGGCGCGAACTTCGGCTGCGGGTCCTCTCGCGAGGGAGCGGTTTGGGCCATGATGCAAATCGGTCTGAAGGCTGTGCTGGCGCCGAGCTTCGGCGAAATCTTCTACAACAATTGCTTTCAAAACGGCGTGCTGCCGGTTGCGCTCGCGCGCAGCGCCATTGAGGAGATTGCGTCCGAGCTGGAACCGGATGCGGGACGGGCGGTCGTGACGGTCGATCTTGAGCGTCAACGGGTCGTATCGCCTCGGGGGAAGGAACATGCCTTCGAAATTCCAGGATTGCGACGAGAGGCTCTGCTCGAAGGATTGGATGACATCGGAATCACGCTCAAACGTGAAGCCGTGATCGCTGCGCATCAGGAACGCGATCGCATGCGTCGGCCGTGGGTCTATGAGATCGCCGAGGTGCGGTCGTGACACGCCCCGACATTCGCAGCGTCGCAGTGATCGGCGGAGACGGAATCGGGCTCGAGGTTACCGCCCAGGGTCGTCGAATTCTCGAACTGGTCGCCGAAAAGCGGTCGCTTCCAGTGAAATTGGTGGACGTCGACTATGGCGTAGACGCGTACAAGGCGCACGGCGAGGTGCTGCCGGACTTGACGCGTCGCGCGATGCGCGACGCCGATGCTATTCTGTTCGGTGCGACCGGCGGACCCGCTTTCGATGCGATTCCTGCGCAGGCCCGCAAGGCCGGCAGCCTCCTGGTCGTGCGACGCGACTTCAATCTGTTCGCGAACCTGCGACCGGTCAAGGTCATGCCGGCGCTCTATGAGGCCTCCTCGCTCAAGCAACGTGTGCTCGAGGGCCTCGATATGGTGATCGTCCGAGAGCTCGTCGGCGGCGTGTATTTTGGCGAGCCTCGCGGTATCGAAACGCTTCCCGACGGTGAACGCCGCGGCGTCAACACACATGCCTATACATCAACCCAAATTCGGCGCGTTGCTCACGTCGCATTTGAGCTTGCGCGTACGAGAAAGGGGCGGGTCTGCTCGGTTGCCAAAGAGAACGTGATGGAGGCAGGCAGGCTCTGGCGCGAGGAGGTCCAGGCGGTTCACGATGCCGACTATGCCGACTTGGAACTGACCCACATGCTTGCAGATAATTGTGCCATGCAGTTGGTGCGTGCACCGGCTCAATTCGACGTCATCGTGACCGACAATTTATTCGGCGATATTCTGTCCGATTGCGCCGCGATGGCCACCGGCTCTCTGGGCATGTTGCCATCGGCCTCGCTGGGGCCGGTCGAGGACGACGGACGGCGCGCGGCCCTCTACGAGCCGGTGCACGGGAGCGCGCCCGACATCGCCGGCAAGGAGCTGGCAAATCCGATCGGCTCCATCCTGAGTGTCGCCATGATGCTTCGCTTCTCGTTCGGCATGGGAAAAGAAGCTGATCTGATCGAACGGGCGATTTCGGACGCGGTAGCATCCGGAGCCCGGACGGCGGACATCGCCAACGGCAGCAGGCATCTCTCGACTGCGGAAATGGGAGATGCCGTGGCGTCGAAACTGACGGCTCTCTTGAATTGATCGAGATGCCTGTCGTTTCTCGCATTCGAAGCTGGCTCTTTCCACGGCAGCGTTGCCGCTGGGCGGTCGAAGTGGTGCGGAGCTGGCCCTATGGATATCGAGACGTAGCGGATAGTTGACAATGAATACCCCTGTTTTCCGAGCCGACGTCACGCTCGACGATAAGTTCAATGTTCAGGACGGCTGGATTTACCTCACCGGCACGCAGGCCTTGACGCGGCTGCCGATCCAGCAGGCGATCCGCGACAAGGCGGCTGGATTGAACACGGGGGGATTCATCTCGGGCTATCGCGGTTCTCCGCTTGGTCGCTACGACATGGAGCTGTGGGCGCAGAAAAACCTGCTGGAGCGGCACAACATCCACTTCATGCCAGGCATCAACGAAGACCTTGCCGCGACGGCCGTTTGGGGCGCGCAGTATGTCGGTCAGATCCCGGGCGCCAAGGTCGATGGCGTGTTCTCGATCTGGTACGGCAAAGGGCCGGGCACGGACCGCAGCACGGACGCCTTACGTCATCTGGGCGTGGCCGGCGCGAGCAAGAACGGCGGCGTTCTCGCGATCGCGGGCGACGATCATGGCGTCAAGTCGTCTACCGTCTATAATTTTTCGGACCCGATCTTCATCGCCACGGGCATGCCTTTGCTCTATCCCTCCAATACCCAGGAACTGTTGGAGCTTGGGTTGCATGGGATCGCGCTGAGCCGCTTCTCGGGCTGCGCCGTGGGCTTCAAAGTGCATAACGACGTCGTGGAGGGCGGCGGGTCTGTCTATGTCGGGGCCGATGCGCCCACGATCACAATGCCCGACATTCCGCAAGCGCCGGAACTTGGGCCCGAAGGCCGCAACCTGCGCGTCTTCGATCCGCCGCTGGTCGGGGAGGAGAGGCTCGTCAATCACCGGCTGCCGGCGGCGATCGCCTATGCGCGCGCGAACCATTTGAACTATGTGGTTCGAGAGGTGCGCGATGCCCGGTTGGGCATCCTGTCTGCGGGCAAGTCGTTCCAGGACGTGATGCAGTCGTTGGCCGGCCTTGATCTCAGCGAAGACCGTCAGATGCAACTGGGCATTCGTGTTGGCAAGGTCGGCATGACCTGGCCGCTCGATCCCGAATTCATTCGCGAGTTTGCCGCAGGGCTCGATGCAATTCTCGTGGTCGAGGAAAAGCGCGGCATTCTCGAAGATCAGTTGAAGGCCATTTTGTATGACCTGGCCCTTCCGAATCGCCCTCGGATTGTCGGCAAGTATGACAACGCGCAGGCCTTCGCACCGGAGCGCGGAGAGGTGATCCTGCAAGGCTGGGGCGAGCTTTCGTCGGCATCGATCAGTCGCGCGATCTTTGTGCAATTGTGCAAGCTGAATCGCGATCTCTCGAACATCCTGCCGAAGCCGCCCGCGGCAGAACGTGGGGCGCCGACCGATCCCGGCACCCCCAATCGCAGCCCCGGCTTCTGTTCCGGTTGCCCGCACAATCGCTCGACCCAGGTGCCGGACGGCTCGCGGGCGATCGCCGGCATCGGTTGTCATGGCATGGCCGCGTACAGCGATCCGGCCAAGACATTGCCGATTTTCGCGCAGATGGGGGCGGAGGGCGTCCACTGGCTGGGCCAGCACAAGTTCACGGACGAAAAGCACGTATTCGCCAACATTGGTGACGGCACATACTTCCATTCGGGCTTTCTCGCGATCAGGCAGTCAATCGCCGCAAAGGCGAACATCACGTACAAGATTCTCGCCAACGGCTTCGTTTCGATGACAGGCGGCCAGCCGATCGATGGCGAGCTCTCGGTTCATCAAATCGTCACAGAACTGACGGCCGAGGGAGCCAAAGCGATTTTCGTTCTGACCGACGACCTCGATAGATACGGCAATATGGGCTTGCCTGTTGGTGTATCACTCTTGCCGCGAACCGATCTTGACGCGGTGATGCGGCACTGCCGCGAGACGGAAGGCGTCTCAATTATCGTTTACGACCAGCCCTGCGCTACGGAAAGACGCCGCCTGCGCAAGCGTGGCAAGTGGGCCGATCCCGCCAAGCGCAGTTTCATCAATGCGGCGGTATGCGAAGGCTGCGGCGATTGTTCGAAAGTATCGAACTGCATGTCGATTGAACCGCTCGAGACCGAATTCGGCCGAAGGCGCAAGATCAATCAGAGTTCCTGCAACAAGGACTTCAGTTGCATCGAGGGCTTTTGTCCAAGCTTCGTGACCGTGTACGGAGGATCTCTGCGAAAGGCCAGGAAGGACGGCTTCAGCGACGTCAATTTTCCGGACCCGCCGATGCCGAGAATCCCTCAACTCACACGCGGTCATTCGATACTTCTCACCGGCGTGGGCGGTACTGGCGTCGTCACCGTCGGCCAGGTTCTCGGCATGGCAGCTCATGTTGAAGGCCTCGCTGTTTCGGTTCTTGACGTGACGGGGCTTGCGCAAAAATACGGAGCGGTGATGTCGCATGTCCGTGTCGCGCCGGCGGCCGAGCAGTTGCACGCGACCCGCATAGCGGATGCAGAGGCCGACGTGGTGATCGGCTGCGATCTCGTGGTCACGGCAGGCGCTGAGGCTCTCGCCCGCTTGAAGCCGGGGCAAAGTCGGGTCGTAGTCGCGAGCGATCTCGTGCCGACAACCGACTTCTCCCGAAACCCGGACTGGCACATGGATCAGGGAGCACTGATTCAGCGGATACGGGATCGCTGCGGCGGCGGCAATCTGCTGGCGATCGAAGGGCTGCGCATCGGGGCCGGTCTGATGGGTGACACGCTTGCCGCCAATATGTTCATGCTCGGCGTGGCCTGGCAGATGGGATATGTACCGCTGTCGCTGAGGTCGATCACGAAGGCAATCGAGCTCAACAACGTGCAAGTCGACTTCAACAAGAGAAGTTTCCTGTGGGGTCGGCGCGCCGCCGTCAATCCCCACGCTGTCGAGAAGGCCGCCGTGAATGCGAGCTGGCAGCCGCCGAAGCGCATCGATATGTCGAGCAACGCCATCGTTGAACGTTCGATGGCCTATCTCGCCGACTATCAGGACACCACCTATGCGCAGCGTTACAAGGCGCTGGTGGATCGCGCCATTGCTGCGGAAAAAGGCCGCGGGCTTGACGATCGTTTTAGCACCGCGGTTGCGCGCTACTACTTCAAGCTGCTCGCGATCAAGGACGAGTTCGAGGTCGCGCGACTCTTCTCGTCGGGCACCTTCAGGAAGGAGCTGCAGGCGACCTTCGAGGGCAACTACAAAATTCGCTTCAACGTCGGTGCATGGCCGTTCGGTGGCGTCGACCAGAACGGCCGTGCGTACAAGAAAGAGGTTGGGCCTTGGCTGATGACCGCTTTCCGTCTGCTGAAGAGGTTTAGGCGGCTGCGTGGCACGGTGCTCGATCCGTTCCGGAATAACACTGAGCGGAAACTCGCACTGCGCCTGCTTGCGGACTACGAGGCGGAGATCGAGACGCTGATCGTGACGCTCGGCAAGGAAACCGTCGATAGGGCGGTCGCGCTGGCATCGTTGCCGGAGAAAATCCGCGGCTACGGCCATGTGCGCGAACGGCACGTCGCGCAGGTCGAGAAGGAACGCGCGGCTATCAAGTCCGCGAAGCCGTTAGTCGCGTGATCGGCTGCGCCAGGGCGCAAATGGAGCTACTGCCGATCGCCACTTGGGCGTGAAGAGGACAATGTGGGGAGGGCAAGCGTTGCATTGCAAGAAGAACGTTTTTGTTGGGCGGACGCGAGGTGGGCGATCGTCTTGGTCGGCTTTGTCGGCAGGAGCGAAGGCGCGTTTCATGAGCAGTCCGCATTTGGCTCTTGGAGAGCCTCTGCTCGCGGTTCGCGACGTCAGCGTCGTGTTCGGCGGCATCGTCGCGCTCAACGGCGTGTCCTTCGACATGCACAAGGGCCAGATCCTCGGATTGATCGGCCCCAACGGCGCCGGCAAGACCACGCTCTTCAACTGCCTCTCCCGCCTGTACCAGCCGTCGTCCGGCGACATCCTGATGGACGGCGCGAGCATTTTGACGCGGCCGCCGCACCGGATCGCCGAGATCGGCATCGGCCGCACCTTCCAGAACGTGGCGCTGTTTCCGAACCTCTCGGTGATGGACAATGTCCGCGTCGGCACGCACGCCCGCACCTCTTCTGACATCATCAGCGACTCGCTGCGGCTCGCCTGGATTCGCCGCAGCGAAACCAGCGTGAACAAGAAGGTGCACGAGATCCTCGCCTATCTCGATCTCGAGGACGTCGCCCACACCACCGTCTCCGGCCTGCCCTTCGGCACCCAGAAGCGCGTCGAGCTGGCGCGCGCGCTCGCGGCGGACCCGAAGATCCTGCTGCTCGACGAACCCGCCGGCGGCCTCAACCACGAAGAGGTCTACGTCCTCGGCGATCTCATCCGCAAAATCCGGGATGAGCGCCACATGACCGTGCTGCTGGTCGAGCATCACATGGGCCTCGTGATGTCGATCGCCGACCACGTCGTCGCGCTGAATTTCGGCAAGAAGCTCGCGGAAGGCACCCCCGCCCAGGTGCAGGCGGATCCCGACGTCATCAAGGCCTATCTCGGGAGCAAGGACCAATGACGACGCTGCTCAACGTCAAGGACCTGCGCGCCTATTACGGCCAGGTCCAGGCGCTCCACGGCCTCTCCTTCTCGCTCAGCGAGGGCTCGTTGACGACGCTGCTTGGCGCCAACGGCGCCGGCAAGACCACGACGCTGCGCGCGATCTGCAACATGGTACGCTCCACCGGCGGCATCGAGTTCGACGGCAAGCCGCTGAACAACCGCTCGACCGAAAGCATCGTGCGGTTCGGCATCGCCCATGTGCCGCAGGGCCGCGGCACCTTCACCACCATGACGGTGGAGGAAAACCTGCAGCTCGGCGCCATCGCCCGCAAGGACAATGCCGGCATCGTCTCGGACATCGAGCGCATGTATGCGTATTTCCCGGTGCTGAAGCAGCGGCATACCCAGCAGGCCGGCACGCTCTCCGGCGGCGAGCAGCAGATGCTCGCGGTCGCCCGCGCCCTGATGCTGCGGCCGCGACTGATGCTGCTGGACGAGCCGTCCTTCGGACTTGCGCCGCTGGTGGTGCGCGACCTGTTCGGCATTCTCGGCAAGATCAACCGCGAGGACAAGGTGTCGATCCTGGTAGTCGAACAGAACGCCCAGCTCGCGCTCGAGCTCGCCGACCAGGCCTATGTGATCGAGACCGGCCGTATCGTGATGTCGGGCAATGCCAAGGACATCGCGAACAACGAAGAAATCCGCAAATCCTATCTGGGCTACTGAGGAGCGATGATGGAATCGATCTGTCTGCGCACTCGGTCCACTTTTTCTCAGCGGGAAGAGGCGGATCTGCGCCTGGCGATGCGAAGCATCGTCCGGTGCAAATCGGGTGAGGGGCCGCAGCTCTACTGGGAGACCTCATCCCCTAATTTGGGCCTGCGGCGCGACCTCTCCTCATGGGAGAGGTCGACCTTAGAATCCGTCACGCTTTAGGAGCCAGGACGATGCAACTATTAGTCAACCAGGTCCTGGCTGGGATCGCCACCGGCGCGATCTACGCCTGTATGGCGCTCGCCGTGGTCATGATTTACCAGGCGATCGGCCATCTAAACTTTTCGCAAGGCGAGATGGCGATGTTCTCAACCTTCGTCTCCTGGCAGCTGATGCAGTGGGGCGTACCCTATTGGGGCGCGTTCGTGATCACGCTGGTCTTCGCCTTCGTCGGCGGCGTCGCGATCGAGCGCATCCTGTTCAAGCCGCTGGCGAAAGCGCCGGTGCTGACCAATGTCGCCGGCTTCATCGCGCTGTTTGCGATCATCAATTCCTCGGCCGGCCTGATCTGGGACTTCACCATCAAGCAGTACCCGACCCCGTTCGGCTCCTCGCCGTTCCTCGGCAGCCAGCTGATCTCGACCCACCAGGCTGGCATGATCGGCGTCACCGTGCTGCTGCTGCTCGGTCTCTACTTCTTCTTCCAGTACACCAGGATCGGCCTCGCCATGCGGGCCGCGGCCTCGCTGCCTGAGTCGGCCCGGCTGGTCGGCATCAACACCTCCTGGATGATCGCGCTTGGCTGGGGCATGGCGACCGCGATCGGCGCGATCGCCGGCATGCTGATCGCACCGGTCGTGTTCCTGGAGCCCAACATGATGGGCGGCGTGCTGATCTACGGCTTCGCTTCTGCCGTGGTTGGCGGCCTGACCAGCCCGTTCGGCGCCGTGCTCGGCGGCTTCCTGGTTGGCATCTTCGAGAACCTCGCGGGTACCTACATCCCCGGTGTCGGCAATGAGCTGAAACTCCCGATCGCGCTGGCGCTGATCATCTCCGTCCTGGTCGTCAAACCGGCCGGCCTCTTCGGCCGGCCCATCGTCAAGCGAGTTTGATCATGAGCGCAGCCGAAGAAGTCGTCGCCGAAGGCCACGCGGCGGTCGAAGCCGTTCCGAAGCGGGCCATGACGCTGGGCACTAGCACCTCGATCGTGGTGCTGCTGCTTCTCATCGCCGTTCCACTGTTTGCGAAGAACTTCGTGATCTTCCAGCTGACCCAGCTCCTGTATCTGGGCCTGGCCGTGCTGGCGCTGAACATCCTGACCGGCGGCTCGGGCCAGTTCTCGCTCGGCCAGAGCGCGTTCTACGGCATCGGCGCCTACGTCACCGCGGTGATGATGGAGCAGTTCAACATCCCCTACTTCCTCTGCCTGCCGGTCGCGGGCGTGGTTTGCTTCGGCGCGGGCTTCCTGTTCGGCCAGCCGGCGCTGCGGCTTTCCGGCGTCTACCTGGCGCTCGCGACCTTCGCGCTCGCCACCGCGATGCCGCAGCTGCTCAAGCTGAACTTCCTCGAGCCCTGGACCGGCGGCGTGCAGGGCTTGGTCGTGACCAAGCCCGACGCGCCGTTCGGCCTGCCGATGTCGCAGGACATGTGGCTGTACTACTTCTCGCTCGTCGTCGTGCTCGCGATCTACATCTTCTCGGTCAACCTGCTGCGGTCTCGCTCGGGCCGCGCCTTCATGGCGATCCGCGACAACGAGATCGCGGCCTCGGCCATGGGCGTCAACGTCGCGCTCTACAAGACGCTTGCCTTCGGCGTCTCCGCGGCCATCACCGGCGTCGCCGGCGGCCTGAGCGCGATCGCGGTGCAGTTCGTCGCGCCCGACAGCTTCACCATCACGCTTGCGATCCAGCTGTTCCTCGGCATGGTCGTCGGCGGCGTCGGCTGGCTGCCCGGCTCGATTGTCGGTGCCGCCTTCATCATCTTCGTGCCGAATATCGCAGAGGGCATTTCAAAGGGCCTCTCCGGTGCCGTGTTCGGCGTGCTCCTGTTCCTCGTCATCTACCTCGTGCCGCATGGCGCAAGGCAGATTACGATCGTCGGCCAGTGGCTAACCAACAATCGTACAAAAACTGGAGCCTGGAGACCTTAATGGAAAGGCTCTCCATCTCGAAGCTGATGCGTAGCGGATCGCCGATCACTGCAAGGACGGTTGACGCAGTTCCGGCTCCTCCCGCCGGACCCTGAGAGCCCGAACGATCGAGCATCTCAGAACTAGAGGCCCGGCGTTGGCGGCGCCGGGCCTCCTTTCGGGACCTAACAAGAGATCCGCAATTGGTAGACCCGAACGTAAGCTTGGTCTTTGAGATGGGCTAAGCGGCTCGGATTTGATTCATAAAGGTGTGGATTCGGTTTCGAAGCGCGTTTGTTTCGGAATCCAGAGCCTGTGCCGCCACCATCACATTGCGTGCGGCGACTCCTGCTGCCTCCGCGCCTGCGGTGACCCCCGAAATGCCTTCCGACACTCTTACAGTACTCGCTGCCGCGACCTGAGTGCTTGCGCTGATTTCACGAGTTGCCGCTCCTTGCTGGTCCACTGCCGCGGCGATCGAAGCCGCAACCTGACTGACCTGTCCAATTGTCCCGCCGATCGCTTTGATCGCCGCGACTGCTTCTTGAGCAACCATCTGTACGGTCGAGATTTGGGCGGAGATTTCTTCCGTCGCTCTTGCCGTCTGGGTCGCGAGCGACTTGACCTCTGAGGCGACGACTGCGAATCCTCTGCCGGATTCACCTGCGCGGGCGGCCTCGATCGTGGCATTCAAGGCGAGAAGGTTGGTCTGAGCAGCGATGCCAGTAATGAGCTCGACTACGGTGCCGATCTTGCCGGCGCTCTCGGCCAATCCTTGTACGGTCGTATCGGTATTGGCAGCCTGTTCGACGGCGTGAGCCGCAAAGCTGGCAGCTTGAGTCGACTGCCGCGCAATATCGGCGATCGTCGCGCTTAGTTCCTCCGAAGCGGAGGCAACGTTCTGTACACTCAAGGAGGCGTCGCCTGAGGCTCGTTCTGCCGACGTCACTTGGGAGCTCGTTTCGACAGATACGCGCGACATATCATCGGACATCGTCCGCATCTGATCGGACGCTGACGATAGGGATGAAAGTGCGCCTGACATTTGCTCTTCGAACGCTGCAATGTGCCTGTCTATCGTCCGTTGACGTTCGATGGTTGTTGCGGTGTGAGCCTGCTGCTCCTCCTCGATTCGTGCCTTCTCCAGTGCATTCACCTTGAACGTAGACATTGCGCGCGCAAGCGCGCCTATTTCGTCTTTCCTTTCGGAAAAATCCGCCGCAATCGACAGATTTCCGTCGGCGAGAGCAATCATGGCATCTCGGATACGTCGTAGCGGGGCGGTAACATGCCGACGAAGGCCAATTATGCTGGCCAAGGCGACTGAAACCGCGCAGATAAACAACGCAATCTGCCCGATCAATTCATGGGTCGCGATCGCCTTCTGTTCTGCGGCGTATCGTCGTGCGGTTTCAAGGGAGGTCTGGGCAAGAGTCTGCGCCGTCGCCAGACGTGGAGCATGGTAATCCACCCATTGCGCGACGTTCATCTCCGGCTTCTGGCCTTTCGACGTGGCTTCGAACAGGCGGTCACGAAGCGCAAGATAGTCGGGGGCAAAATACCCGGACTTGACGGCTCCGACAGCTTCAGCGACCTCAGTCGGAAGCAACGTCTGGGATCTGAGGCCTTCAATGGAATACCAGGCCATCTCGATCTTACCCTGTAGCCGCGCATAATTTTGCCGATCTTCGGCCAGTGGACCGCCTTCGATCTTATGCCCGATCAAGGTCGAGACCTCGCCGCCGGCATTCCTGAGCCGCCAAGCAAGTTGTTTGAAGACGACCAACCGGTCCACGAATGGATCGCTTCGGCTCGCTCGCGCGTCTAGTTCACCGGACATAGTTTCTAAACTGCCGAGGAGTGCAGAGCTCACGTCCGCATACCGTTGGGCAATATCCGCGGGACGTTCGGATTTCGACTTGCTGATTACCTCGAATGCAGTGTCGTCCAACCTTGAAAATGCATTCATCTGCAATTCGAGCGACTCGGTCATAATTTGCAGAGGTGGTCTGATGGCTTGCAAGATCGCGAAAAGCGTCGGGATTTCCTCTCGCGCTGCCACGCGAAACTTGGTGAGGTATGCCTGTAACTTTGGATCAATCGGTGCCGATCCATTAAAGCCATAAACTGTGACGGCTCGAACTTTAAGAAGATTGCTCATCACTCTAAAGGTGGTCTCCGAAGCTTGAGCCACCGACGCGAGCTGATCGGCTCTTCTAGCTCGATCGACCGAGTTCCATGCGTTCCAGGAGACGAGAGCCACCACTGAAAGGGCCATAAAGGCAATAACAGCCGTCAAGAAGCTCGTTACGGTCACACGGGTCATCATTTTGGAATACCTTTCGCCCACGATTATATTTTACGAAGGTAAAGTTAAAGAGCCGTGCATTGATAGTAGGCAATGTGCCGACAGGCGGCAGAGCAACAGCAGCAAAAACGAACGATTGATAAGGGGAACCGGTCGAGAGGCCTCGCTGGCAATGGCGCTCGATGGCACTTTAGGCGTCGGTTCCGTGGGCCGAGCAGTACGTAGCCGACACGACGCTCGCCGTTATGTTGCCGGAGTAGAGGGTTCCTGAGCCCGCCTGCGATTAGCCGAGCACCGCTCTCGTCTGCTTCAGTTGTTTGGCCGATTCGCAGATGCCGTGAGGCGTCGAGGTGCCTGAAGGCGCGCTGACTGAACTCTCCTGGTGGAAAAAGCCGAGATGGTATCCGGCCGCAAACGATGATCGCGTGATCCCGCCGCCAGCACGTGATGGCCAAGCGACCTTTTGAATCTCAAAGAGTTACACGGTCACGACTATGCGGTGCGGATACCGGTCAGGAAGCGACCGACTTCTTGTTTCAGGCGGGTACTGTCGCTGGAAAGCCGCTGCGCCGCTTCGAGCACCTCCGACGAGGCCGTCCCGGTCTCGCTGGCGCCACGCTGTACATCCGTGATGTTAGCCGAGACGTCTTGTGTCCCGTTCGCAGCCTGCTGCACGTTGCGCGATATCTCCTGCGTCGCTGCGCCCTGTTCTTCCACCGCGGCCGCGATCGCTGAAGACACTTCCGACAACCGTCCGATTGTGGCCGAGATCGTCTCGATTGCACCGACGGACTCCTGGGTCGCAGTCTGAATGCCCGCGACCTGCTGGCCTATCTCGTCAGTTGCTCTCGCGGTTTGTTCGGCGAGTGCCTTTACTTCGGAAGCCACCACTGCGAAGCCGCGGCCGGCCTCTCCGGCCCGGGCTGCCTCGATCGTGGCATTCAACGCCAACAGATTGGTCTGCCCGGCAATGGAGTTGATCAATTCGACGACGTCACCGATACGACTTGCCGCCTTGGACAACTCGCTGACCCGATCGTTGGTCCTTCTCGCCTGCTCCACCGCTTCGCCCGCCATGAGAGCCGATTCCTGTACTTGCCGACTGATCTCGGTAACGGAAGAGGCCATCTCCTCCGTCGCCGAGGCAACCGATTGCACGTTGGTCGAGGCCTTCTCGGACGCTGCGGCAACCGTGGTCGCGAGATCTTCAGCGCGTTCGGCCGTATCGCTTAGCCTGTGTGCGGACAGCTCAAGTTTTGATGACGCGGTCGAGACGGTTTCGACGATTTCACCAATGGCGGCCTCGAAATCGTTTGCCATCTTGTACATGTCTGCCTTGCGCTGAGCTGTTGCGCGTGCCTCGCTTTCCTTCTGCTCCGCCTCCAGGACTTGGCGCGCCACTGCGTTGCTCTTGAACACCTCGACGGCGCCGGCCATCTCGCCGATCTCGTCGCCGCGTCCGCTGCCGGGCACGTCGAGGTCAAGCCGCCCTCCTGCGAGCGCCTTCATCGCCGCCGTCATCCGATGCAAGGGATTGGTGATACCGCGAGCCACGGCCATCGAGACTGCCACCGTGATCAGCATGACCAGGCCAGCCGCCATCAGCGAATGCAGGGTAGAGGCCCAAACCTGCGCCGAGAGATCGTCGACATAAACCCCGGTGCCGACTATCCAATTCCACGGTGCGAAGATAGCGACATGGCTTAGCTTGGGTTGCGCTTTGTCGGAGCCTGGCTTTGGCGCATCATAGTCGACGAAGCCATGACCGAGGCGGCGGGCGACATCGACCATTTCGACGAATTCATGCTTGCCGTTGGCGTCAGTGGCGCCCGACACATCCTGGCCGACCAACTGCTTCGCAAAGGGGTGCATCAGGACACGCGGCGTCATATCGGTGACAAAGAAGAACTCGCGGCCGCCGTAGCGCAGGATCGAGATGCGCTCAAGGGACCGCTTCTGCGCCTCCGCCACCGGGATGGCACCCTTCTGCGTGGCGTCGTACTCCTCGGCAAGGATACTGAGCGCAAGCTCCGTCAAGTGCTGTAGTTCGACCTGCTTCTGCTGCTTCAGGCTCGCGCCGCGCTCCCAAGAATCGAGGGTAGCAACTCCCGCCAGGCCAATGAAGCTCAAACCGATCAGCGCATAGATCTTGACGCCGATCGTGAACTTGAATTGACGCCGCATGCCAAACGACATCTTCCGTCTCCTCAGGCGCGAATCTTGTTGATGGGCACTTGCAGACCGAGTCGCCTTGATGGGGTAGCGAATCGTCCTTCTCGCGATGCCCCCGGGGCAGACTCGCCCATAGGGTATAGCCATTAGGGTTTAGATCAATTTAACGAGACATCCCGTACAAATACCGCGCCGTAAACGAGCCGGCCATCATCGGATCTATCTGATGGCATATACCAACCAAGACGCTCTCGCGGCTCGTTCGGTACATGACACATAGACCGTACCTCCGAACGCATCAGCATTAGCGTGCCCGCACCACGTGGCAAGCCGCAACAGACGTCAGCCAATCGACGCTCTCCTAGCTAGAGCTTCCCAACGGTCGAGGCCGGGTCTCTGCGCTCTATCCACACCAGTTGGCGTCCGACACTGCGACCCGCCAGCAGATCGATAAACGCAGTCGGCAGAATTTCGAATCCGTACAGGTTGTCCTCAAGGATCGCGAGCGAACCCTCCTCGATCCACGAGGCGAGATTTGCGACCGCTTCCTTGCGCTGCTCGTCCGAGTACTCGAAGATACTAAACCCTTCGAGTCGAGCTCGTTTCCAGATCACGTGCATGAGGTTGTAGTTGCCGCGTCCGGCAGCGGCGTTGAGAACCCCCACTCCGCCGCACATGGCGACGCGCCCGCGCTTCACAAGGAGCGGCAGGCAGGCGTCCAAGACCTCTCCTTGCGTGTTGTCGAAGTAAGCGCTTATGCCGGCCGGGCAGGCGCGGCGCAGTTCATCTTCGAAATCGGGTGATTTTCGGTCGACACCAACATCGAACCGGAGCCGTTCGGTCAGCAGGCTGGTTTTCTCCTTACCGCTCGCTATCCCGACGATGCGAGCGCCGTGCAACTTCGCGATCTGCCCGGCCAAGGAGCCGGTGGCGCCAGCGGCCGCCGACACCACGATGGTCTCCCCACTCTTTGGTTTGATGACGTCGACCATCCCCAAGTAGGCGGCCAGTCCATTTCCGCCGAGAACGCCGAGAACGCGGGCCGGATCCGAGTTTGTTTGCAACTGCCAGAATTTCTGCGAGCCGGCCCAGGAACGTCCCTCCGGTCCCCACCGGTCGTCCGGATTGACGATCGCATATTCCTGCCAGCCCAAAAGTCCCGTGATCTGGTCGCCCGGGCGAAATTTGGGATGTTCGGACGCCGTCACAACGCCGACCCCGCGTCCCTGAACTGGTTCGCATAACGGCATCGTCGGGGCTGTGCCTTCCCAGGCGTCGTCCATCCACTCGCGCATCGCGGGTGCGTTTGCGAAGGCTTGTACGCGGACCAAAACCTGTCCGCTCTGCAACGTCGTCAGGGGTTTGGAGATCAGTTCAAAGTCGTCGACTCGTACCTCACCCCTGGGTCGTCGTGCCAAAATCCACTGCCTGTTCTGAACTGTCATGGGCCGCCTTAGAGAATGAAGCTGACTTTGCCCACGGACTGCAGCGATTCCAAATCCAGCACCGAGCGCCTTTTTTGAATTTTGAAGCTACTTTCGTGGCGGGCCAAAATATGTTGATGACGTCCGAAGAAGACACTGATCTTGTCGAGCCTAGTTCTATAGACGACGAAATTCGTCCAGACGTCGACCTCCCCAGTCTGAAGCTCCTCCGCTATCACATTGCTCAAGATGCGTCGCGTACGCGAGCGCGGGCGTTCCGCCCATGCCTTATCGCCAAGAAGCTGCACGACACGGTCTTTCAGCCTGGCAAAGTCGTCTGCAACAACGAAGAGCGAACTATCCGAATTTCCGTTCAGATCGTCGGGCGCCGGTATTTCGTACGTGCCGCGTTCCGAAAAGAGGGACAGCCACTCGTCAAGGCGCCATGAATCGAGAAGGGCTGCCTCACGATACAGGAAATCCTCGACCTCGAGGCGTAGTGGTCTGAAGGTCATACTTGTCCTCCACTAGTCACGTCCACACCGCCGTCATCCATCAGTTGGGCCCACCGCCGCCAGAACGCGCGCATCTGCTCCTCACCCAAAGCATCTTGGGCCGGATTTCCCATGCCCCGAGAGATGTCGGACCATTCGGCTTCTCGATTGGCGAAACCACGCTGGCAGCTTTCGAGGAGCTCGACATCATCGGGCGTGGCGAAGCCGCCCGGCCCGAGGAACGTGAGATAGTTGTCGAGTCTCAATTTTCTCAGTTCGGCTGGCTCGTTCTTCGGCCCGAGCGCCCAGGAGTTGACGCTCATCCGGTCGTGGCGCACCGGATAGAATGTGCGGACGGTTACTGCCTGGACGTCGTTTATGATAAGATTCGGAAAGATGAAGAGGTTGCGGGTGTGCTTGGCGATCAAGTTGGCTCGTTCGGAACCGAACCTTTCAACCAGCCGGGCATAGACCGCTTCGACCTGACTCTTCGCCGGCTCTCCCATCATGGGGGACCATTGTGCGACGGGCCGCGCGAAGCGGGCCTGTCCCGTCATCAAAGCATGGCCGTCGCCAAGGTCCAGACCGCGCGAAATGCGCGAACCGTCGAAATCGATCGCGCCGTCGTTGCGCCTCAGATATGAGAAATATCGGTCGTGTGTAGATGCCGCGTGGTACCCGTCGATGCTGTTCTCGACCAGGAGCTTCCAGTTGGCATCGATGGAATATTCGTGCGAGCCTTGGACAATTTCGGTCCCGACCTCGCCCTGATCCAGGATCATGTCGAGGTACTGCTTTGCATTACCGAAGTAGGTCGGGAGGTCGGGCACGCCACTATCGAAGCTGATGAATACCAAACCTCGATAGGCTTCCATGCGGGCCGGCGATTTGAGCCCCATAGTTGATCTGTCGAAGCCAGGGGATGCACCTTCGGGAATTGATGCTCCGCGCAGAACACCATCGTTCTGGAAAGTCCAGGCATGATAGGGACAGATGAACAGCCGGGCGTTTCCTTTGGCCTCGCGGCACACCTCGGCGCCGCGGTGTGAGCAGGTGTTCAACAGAACCTTTATCTCCCCGCTTGCAGCGCGGGTCATTATTACGGGCCTATTTACCACCCTACGGGCAATGAAGTCGTTCTTGTTGGGGATCTCGGACTCGTGGCCGACGTACAGCCAGGAACGCTCGAAGACCTTGCGCATCTCGACCTCGACGAGTTGCGCTGTAAAGGCGGTGCGGCGGACGTCGAATTTTCCCTTTGCTGGGTCCTCGTTAACCCATCGGGAGGCACCGATCGCGGCTTCCGTCGATTGATACTCTTGCATGTTGAGACCCTCTCAGCCCTCAGTCGGCGGGAAGAACAGCCATGAATTCGACCATCGCGGCCACGTCCTTCGGAAAGCCGTAGATCATGGTGTGCCGGGCCGGCCGACTGGCAGGATCGGGAAACATTTTTAGCCATTGAGCGTGGATGTGCGTGCGCACGGACTCGTCACGTACGTGAAACGTGCATTTCAATATGCCTTGGATGGAACCGCCGGCAGTTTCCACGCCCAGCCGCATATTCTCGAACATCTGCTCTATCTGACCGGCGTCTCCATCGACGAGTTCGTGTGTCGCCGGATCGGTGCCCGAGATACCGCTCGAGACGAAGAACCTGCCGGCCTTGCTGCCGAACGGAATGGGCACGCCCTTGAAATTGAGCCCGTCGACGTAAACCGAGCGTCGCCCGGAGCCGCTTTGATGCTCGTGCATATCTGACCTTTCCTCCTGGTTGATTTTATGACTTCGGGTTCGCGTCGACTGGACGCCGCCCGACCGCCTTTGAGTATCAGTTTTGGCTCTGGCCTAGGACCAGGTCGCGAATCCAATGCCCGTTCCGGTGCCCGCGGGCGTCCGGTATGCCGGATAGTACTCGCTCCAATCGTTGGCGAGCTTCTCCGACATGCCCGCGACCATGATCCAATTCAGAATTTCCGACGATCCCGAGTTCAGTTGGTTGCGGGACAGAGCCTTTAGAGTCTGGACGTCTTTTTGCTTGATCGCCTGAAGGATATTGCGATCGAGCGCCTCGTCCACCACGAAATGACTGAGCCCTCCGCTCGCCGCCACCGCGACGCGCAAATTGCTCTTGCTGGCCGCGATGGTTTCCGTCAAAGCTCGGCCCACATCATAGCATCGTCGCGCCGTGGGAGCGTTGGGCGGATAGTAAGTGTTGAGCAGGATTGGGACGACGGGAATAGCGCGGCCTTTGAACAATCGTTCAATGATGAACCCGTAAGCATGGCCGAACCCGGCCTTGAGGGGATCATCTACCTTGGCGGCCGCGCCGATATCGACATCCTTGTCGATTAGACCGCGTATCAATTCGAGGGCGAGTTCCGGATGCCCCGGGAAGGCATGGACGGCGTCCATTGCATACCCTTTCACTACCGCGCTTACCCAGCTTGGTGTTTGCGTCGTCAGATGCCTTTCGTGGGTAAGGATCTCTTCGCCGTAGAAGATCGACATGGCGGGTATGTTGGCGAGACTGAACAGCTCGGCCTGATCGTCGCCCACGATAATAACTACATCGGGATTGGCCTGCTCGAGTCGATCGGCGATCTTATCGAGGGCCTTCTGCGAAGCCCTTTCGATCTCGAGGAAATTCTCCTCCGTAGCGACGTCGACGTAGGGCGCGCCGTTCTCCCTGGCCAACTCGTCGTAACTTATGAAGCGGCCATCGGAAAGATTGAGCCTCTGGTTCTTGAGGTCGTCTCTGGCCCGTTCCGTCCAGCGCTTGCCTTCGAGCGTGAGCATCGGCGTATGCGACGCCGCGAAGCTAAATACGACCTCGGCCATTTCGATCTCCTCGTAATCGATCGCTTCTTATAAATTGACCACGTGGACAATATAGTGAGGTGCCGCGTTTGGCAATCCTCGGCATGGCTGGGACGCCCGAAAAGCTCGCTTGTCTATCGACGCGAACAATTATATAGACCACGTGGTATATATAAAAATTCGAGGGAGCGCCTCTGCATGACCGGTCAAAAACCCGCGGAAAGCGGGAGAAGCGGTGTGATCGACCCGCAGCTCCTAAGGAAGGCTCTTTGGCTCTCGTCCGCTACTCTTCACGAAAGCGTCGGCAGGCTGGGCGCGCTTCCGAGCGCGATAAAGCCGATCGAGCCGGAAATGCGCGTCTGCGGCCCCGCATTCCCGGTACGTACGCCTGCTGGCGATAATCTGTGGATCCACCGCGCGCTTGCTGTCGCGGAGCCGGGCGACGTTCTTGTCGTATCGGCCGGTGACGGCATCGAATTTGGCTACTGGGGAGAGATCATGGCGACTTCCGCGGCCACGCGCGGGTTGGCGGGCATCGTCATCAACGGCGGCGTACGAGACACGCTGGCATTGCGTACGTTGGGGCTGCCGACGTTCTCCGCCTGCGTCAATATTCGCGGCACCGTGAAGGATCGCAATGGCGATGGGGCGATTGGTGAACCCGTAACAATCGGCGATGTCGAGATCGCCAGAGGGGATCTCGTCTTCGGGGATGCCGACGGAGTCGTCGTGCTTACGCCGGATCAGGCGAGATTCGCGATTCCGGCATCTCTCGTACGTGAGGAAAAGGAGGCGGCCATAATTTCCC
Source organism: Bradyrhizobium diazoefficiens (assembly GCF_016612535.1). Classification (NCBI taxonomy): domain Bacteria; kingdom Pseudomonadati; phylum Pseudomonadota; class Alphaproteobacteria; order Hyphomicrobiales; family Nitrobacteraceae; genus Bradyrhizobium; species Bradyrhizobium diazoefficiens. Next base: position 2,212,830 of record NZ_JAENXS010000002.1, on the reverse strand, counting down.
GCATAAGAGACGGCGCTCTCACTGTCGATGTCTACGATCTCTAGGAAACGCGTTCGAGCAAACGGAGAAGCATTCAGATGATCATCGACGCCCACGCACATCTCGTCGCACCGCCGACACTTTACGCCCACAGGAGCAATCTCGTCGTTGCTCGCGGCCAATACGGAAAGTATCCCGCTTCGATTTCGGATGCCGATCTTGAGAAATCGGCGGCGCAGAACGTTTCGATCATGGATGGAGTCGGCACCGATCTACAGATCATATCGCCCCGTCCTTTTATGATGGTGCACGGCGAAAACCGCTGGGAAGACGTCGTCACCTGGGCCGAGGACAACAACAACGTGATCGCCCGTACGGTAAGGATGCACCCGAAGCGATTTCGTGGCGTCGGGGGGCTCCCGCAGGCGGTTGGAGCTCCCGTCGAGGCGATGTTCGACGAAATCAAGCGGTGCATCGACGATCTCGGATTCGTCGGCGTTCTGCTGAATCCGGACCCATCCGAAGGCACCGGAAGATCCCCGACTCTCGCGGATCCATACTGGTTCCCGCTCTACGAGTTTCTCTGCCGACACGATATCCCGGCACACATTCACAGTTGCGCTTGCTGCGGTCGTGAGACCTACGACGAGCACTTCATCACCGAAGAGAGCCTCGCTATTACTTCGATCACGCGGTCGGACGTGTTTCAACGGTTTCCATCGCTGAAACTGCTTGTAAGCCATGGCGGCGGTTCAGTGCCGTATCAGGTCGGTCGTTGGCGGTCGAATAGGCAGATGGCGATCGCCGCAGGTCGTCTGCCGAAGGACACCGAGAGCTTTGATGCTTCTCTGAAGCGGTTCTGGTTCGACACGGTCGTCCATAACAGAAAGTCTCTCGAACTTCTGTTCGACGTCGTTGGGGCGGATCGATGCATGTTCGGAACGGAACGGCCAGGCAGTGGCGGGGGGATCGATCCGCAGTCCAAGAGGGCCTACGACGACCTCAAGCCTGTCATCGAGTCGATCGAAACCATCGGTGCGGAGGAGAAAAAGGGAGTGTTCGAACACAACGCAAGGAAGTTCTTTTCGCGCCTCGACGTCTAAACAACCCTACCGGCAGGAGACACCATGAGCGTACGGAAAAGCATTCAGGTCGAAGGGTTCAGTCACGGGGCGCAGCCAATCCCCGCTGCCTCCCGCGTCGGCAATATCGTGATGACCGGGGGAATCTACGGACTCGATCCTGCGACCGGCAAGATCCCGGACGATGTTGAGAAACAGGCGGAACTCATGTTTCACAACCTCACACGGATCATAGCGGCCGCCGGCGCGACCATGGAGCAGGTCGTCAAGATGACGGTATACGTTAAAGCGCCCGAAGCGCGCGCCGCAGTCAACAAGCATTGGCTGCTTGCTTTCCCGGATCCGACTTCCCGCCCGGCGCGTCATACGTTCCAAAACGATCACCTGCCGTCGAACATGCTCGTGCAGTGCGACGCGACCGCGGTCGCTTAGTGATTGCAAGCAAGGAGGTGCAATGAGCGACCATATCGTAAGACTAGGTACGCTGGACGCGTGTTCGGTCTCCGACGCGCTAGATAGGCTCGGTTTACCTGGCGCTGTGATCGGTATCGGCCCGTTGACCGGGCCCGCGAAGGTGGCGGGTCGAGTGGTCACGGTCAAGCTTGGCGCCCCGCTCGGGGGAGCTTCGACAAGGCATCTAGGTGCGGGCGCCATTATGGCGGCCGAAGCCGGGGACATCATCGTCGTCGAACATTGCGGGCGCACGGACGTCTCTGGCTGGGGCGGATTGCTCAGTCGTGGCGCCGTGCGAAAGGGTGTCGCTGCCGTGCTGGTTGATGGGGCCTGTCGCGATATCGACGAGAGCCGGGAATTGGGGCTGCCAATATTCGCGAAGGCGGCGGTTCCGGTGACCGCCCGAGGCAGAGTCGCAGAGCATTCCTTCCAGGAGGCGATCAGTTTCGGCTCCGTGGACGTGATGCCCGGTGATCTCGTGCTGGCCGACGGCAGTGGGGTCGTCTTCGTCAGCCGGCGACGGGCCGAAGAGGTCATTCGAACGGCCGAAGTTATCTATCAGCGCGAACAGGCGATGGCTACGGCGATCAATCGCGGCGATCCGATCGATGAGGTTATGAGCGCTGCATACGAGAACATGCTGAAGAAGGAGCGCTAATATGTCGACTGAAACCTCTGCGACCCTCAAGGCTATTGGCGTTACGACACTTTCCGATGCATTGGACCGTCTCGGTATCGAAGGGCAATGCCTCGGTATCATGCCGTTCGACCGTTCGATGAGCCTTGCTGGTCGCGCATTCACAATTCAGATGCTGCCAGTCGGCACAACGGGTGCTTCCGTCGGTGATTATATCGATGACGTCGAACCTGGACAGGTCGTCGTCATCGATAACAATGGCCGTCTGGACGCCACAGTCTGGGGGGACATCCTCACGATGGTTGCCGATCGGCGCAAAATCGGTGGAACTGTCATCGACGGTGTTTGCCGGGATATCGGCCGTAGCATCGAAGTCAGCTACCCGATCTTCGCGCGGGCGAACACGATGCGGACGGGAAAGGATCGTGTCGCTGCGGTCTCGTACAACACTCCCGTCCAGCTTTCGGGGACACGCGTCGCGCCGGGGGACTGGATTGTAGGGGACGCAGACGGCGTCCTGGTGCTCCCTGCCGAGAGGTTGGAGGAGATCGTCCGGGTCGCCAGGCAAATCGCCGACTCGGAGGCCAAGATTCGGGAGGCTGTGCTCGGCGGAATGCGCTTGGACAAGGCGCGAGAGCAGCTGCGCTACCATTCTCTGCAAAGTCGGTCGTCGCGATAGTTCGTCAGGGCAGATCGAGGACGACGGAATGCGCGCTGACGCCCCTGTAGTCATCATCGGCGCGGGCCACGCAGGAGTGCAGGCCGCTGCATCGCTGCGGGAAGAAGGCTTCAACGACCGGATACTTCTGCTTAGCGGGGAGGAACACCTGCCATATCAGCGGCCTCCCTTGTCGAAGGCGTTCATGACCAAGGAGAAAATGGGGGACGCGTTGCTGCTCCGTGGCCCCGCCTTCTACACGGACCAGCGAATCGAGCTCGCTCTGGGGGAGGCCGTCGAAGCAATCGATCGGGCGCAAAGAGAGGTCGTCCTTCGGTCGGGTGGGCGATTGAGCTACCGGCATCTGATCATCGCTACAGGCTCAAGGGTGCGCGATATTCCGTTGCCGGGCGCAGAACTCGATGGCGTGTTGAGGCTGAGAAACCTCGATGATGCGTGCCTGATCCGAGAGCACTTGTCCTCGGCGGCTCAAGTCGTCGTCATCGGAGCAGGGTTCATTGGTCTCGAATTCGCTGCCACGGCGGTCAAGGCCGGCGCGCAGGTTCATGTGGTCGAGTCGGCTTCCCGCGTTATGGCTAGGGCGGTCTCAGAGAATATCTCGAACTTCTTCAGGCAGGCCCATGGCGACTTTGGCTGCACGATTCATTTTGGGTGCCAAGTCGAGAGGATCGAAGGTGATCGAGGAAGAGTCACCGGCGTGGTCCTGTCGGAAGGTCGCAGGCTGCCTGCTGACCTTGTACTTGTGGGAATCGGAACGCTTGCTCTCGACGAGATCGCGCGGGAAGCGGGTCTCGATTGTCGCAATGGCATCAGCGTCGACGTCGGCCTAACCAGCAGCGACGAGACGATATCGGCCATCGGGGACTGCGCGTTGCGTTTCAATTCGTTCGCTGCGGATACGACGAGACTCGAATCAGTTCAGAACGCCGTAGACCAAGCACGTGTCGTGGCGCGGAAGCTGGTAGGGAGAACAGCCAGCTATGCGAGTCTTCCGTGGTTCTGGAGCGATCAGGGCGACCTGAAACTGCAGATGGCCGGGCTTGTCGGAGATTGCGATTCATCCGTCCTCCGAGGAGCGCCGGCATCGCGAAGTTTTTCCGTTTTCTCGTTCAAATCCGGCATTCTACGCTGTGTTGAGACGGTAAATCGCCCCGGCGATCATTTGGCCGCTAGGCGCCTGATCGGTGAGGGCGTCTCGATCACGCCCAAGCAGGCGGCCGATAGCGCTTTCGACATTAAGTCGCTTTTTGCCCGGCTGCACAGCCGCTAAGCGGTGTCTCGAAGCGCGATATAGAGACCAATCGCCGATCCCGCGCGACTTCGGCGTCTCGGAAGCCGTGTCGATAAGGGGCCTTTCGCTTTCAATTTTTTGAGCATCATCGTAAACAGCGTACACGAGGAGACGACCAACCGCAGATTGAGCTTTATGGGAACAGATTCGACCGACACCAAGATGTTCGAGGAAAAGACCTCGGAGTACGTCAAGAAGCGGCGACGACAACAGAGGTCGGCCGATACTCGCGAGCGCATCCTGAAAGTCGCGTATTCCGAGTTCGCGGAGCTTGGATTTGAGGGGACTTCTACGCGTACCATTGCAGCCAAAGCCAACGTCCAACATCCATTGGTGATCTATCATTTCAAGAGCAAGGAAGGACTGTGGAAGGCCGTCATGACGGCCGCAGGATCGAACTTCACGGCCCAGTGGCAGGCGCGAATGTCCGCTATGGACGGGTTGGATGACGTTGCCAAGCTTCGACTGATCCAGGAAGACTTCGTCAGGTTTGCCGCCGTCAATGCCGACTTCCATTGGCTGATGGCTAACGAAGGCGATCGGTCTACCGACAGGTTGCGCTGGATCGTGGAGAACCGTACCGGCACATTCTTCCGGTCCGTTGCCAAGCTGATCCGGTCGGCACAGCGCGCGGGACGATACGTTGAGGGCGATCCCGATCATCTCCTCTATCTGTTCATCGGCGCCGTTACCCGTATTTTCATGCAGGCGGCGGAAGCGGAGATCGTCATGGGGCAATCGCCGTTCTCGCCGAGTTTCGTCGAACGGCACGTGACTATTTGCTGTTCGCTGTTCTTCCGGGATGCTCCTGCCGGTCCGCAAGGCGGAGCCGGAGCTTTGAGCAAACGCTCGGTTCGGCCTTCGGCAAGCGGTCTTCGTAAAACTCCCGCGTCGCGAAAGGCGCGCAAACGGTAGCCTTTCCCTACAATATCCGGCCCAGCTTCAAGGAGCCGTGGGCTCCTTTCCTTAAGCCGGCCGCTCGACCGTCTCTGCTCCAATAAGAACCACCGTGACCAAGCGGTAGGGAGAGCCGTGCTGCTCGCGCGTGGCGATATTTCGCCGCATGGGTGTTGTCTCCGAACTCGGAGTAAGTTATTTTGTCCAAAAGGACAAAATAATAAACCGGTTGCTTCGTCCGCCGCGCCGCAATGGGACGAGAAACGAGGGAAGGGAAACGAATTCATGTCCGACGAACATCGGTTTGGCGATGCCATAGCCCGAAAATTTCTACGACACGTCCTATGGATTCTACTTGGCCTCTACTTCATGGCCATCATCGACCGCAACAATATCGCGTTCGCTGCGCTGCAGATGAACCACGACCTGGGCCTAACGTCGGCCATGTTTGGTGCAGGCATCGGCATCTTCTACGCAGCGTATGGGCTCATTGAGATACCGAGCAATCTCGCGCTCGACCGATGGGGTGCGCGACTGACCCTCAGCCGCATCGCTTTCATGTGGGGACTGGCGACCATCGGAATGGCGGCCGTGGTGGGGCCAATCAGCTTCTTCTCCTTCCGGGCTCTGCTTGGCGCAGGCGAAGCCGGGCTCTTCCCCGGAATAATGCTCTATCTCACCTTCTGGCTTCCCGCGGCGCATCGCGCGCAAAGTAACGCGATGATCAGTTATGCCGTGCCGATTTCGTATCTGGTGTCTTCGCTGATCTCGGTCCCTCTTCTGGCGCTGGATGGGACATTCAATTTGCGAGGTTGGCAGTGGCTTTTCATTGTCGAAGGGTTGCCGACCATTCTGCTCGGTCTTTGCGCGTACTGGACCCTTCCGAACAAACCGAACGACGCAAAATGGTTGAGCAGCGAGGAGAAGAGGTGGCTCAGCGATAACCTTGAGCAGGAGCAAAGAAAGACCGCGAAGATCAGCTTCGGTCTGCTGAAGGCGGCTATGTCTCCATCCGTACTCTCTCTCTGCGTCGCTTATTTCGCGTTGTTCGCCGCCAACGCGAATCTATTCTCTTGGATGCCCCAGATACTGAAGGCGTACGGGACACCCAACACTCAGATCGGCTTGCTGTCGGCGGTCCCGGCTGCGGTGAGCCTGATGGCAATCATCGCGGTGGCGCGGTTCTCGGACAAGAGGAAGGAGCGGTTCAATACCTTGATCGCAGCGCTGCTCGCCGCGATGATCGGGTTCGTCATCGTCGCGCAAGCTACTGCTCCAACGTACATCATAATCGGGTTTACGATCGCGAGCGTTGGTGTTCTGTCGGGAATGCCGGTCTTCTGGTCGATCCCGCAGACTTATTTGTCCCGGTCGACAGCGCCCGGAACGATCGCGTTCATCAGCATGATCGGAAGCCTGGGAGGCGCCGCAACGCCTACATTGATTGGCCATCTCAAGGACACGTATCACAGTTTCGAGTGGGGCTTTCTCCTCTTGAGCGGTCTCCTCGCGACCGCGATCCTGATGCTGCTGATCGCAAAACGGTTAGTCGCCAATTTGCAGCCTTCGGAAGGACCCGCAGATGTGTCGATCGCCAACCTCGATCAACCTCGATCAGCGGGGGGCTCGCTTCGGCTCTCGTGATCGTCCCGAGGGGCTCGCGTCGACCGCAGAATCATCTCCCGCGGCCGCGGCGGTCGTGCGCGACGTCACGCCGGTTGACTTCCGCAAAGACCTGCATCGATGCGATGCGTCCAATCCGCGACGATTTCAGCGACTTCGATGGGCTGTTCGAACGGCAATCCGTGTGCGGCGTCAGGAACGGTCCGGAATAAGCGAGCACCGACCGCGTCGGCCAGCTTCTGCTGTCTCGCGCCGGGAAACAGCTGATCGCCGGCTCCCGTGACGATCGCCACAGGTACTGGCGTTTCCCGAAGCAGATCGAGCCGGTTGGGACGCGAGATGCACGCCCTCAGATGGGCGATCAGGGACGCTGAACCGTAACTGCGGGCTTCATTGAACCAGATTCGGGAGATTTCGGGCCGTTCAGCGTTGTTCGGATGAAGCATCCATCTTGCCTGATTGTCGATGATCGCGTCGTGCTCGCCTGCCTGAAGTTTTCCGATCAGAGAGTGTCGAAGCTGCTTCTGCTGATCCGTGTCGCCTTCCGGCGTACTGCTCAGCAAGAGCAGGCTCCGAAACCGTTGCGGACAAAGCGCGAGCAGGGCGAGTGCGACGTAGCCGCCGAACGAATATCCGCAAAGGTGGAATTGCGGCGGCATCTCCTCGAGCAGCACGCCCGCGATGGCGTCGACGTCGTCGAGTGCCGGCAGATTTGGGGTTCGGACGTCGAGTTCCCTCGGAAGACTCCGGACAACACCATCCCAAACTGCTGGCGTCGTGTTCAGGCCGGAAAGCAGGACGATTGGGTGGGAAGTTACTTGCGACGAGACCATTTCATGTTCCTGTCCAGGATGCATCTGGAGCTTATTGCATTAGAAGTTCAGTTATGCAATCAATTGGTCGAGGTCAACGCGTGGCAAATGGATAGGTGCATGCTCAGGATACCGGACGCCAGATTTGCCCTTCAGCGTCTCCGTCTCCCGGTGTTCGCAGCCCCGATGTTTTTGGTTTCCGGGCCGGAACTCCTGTTGGGCTGCTGCGAAGCGGGCATCGTCGGCTCATTGCCGGCACCGAACGCCAGAAATGCCGCTGAATTGCGCGAAATTCTCGAGGTGATCAAATCCGGCCTGAGTCATCGGCCGGAGCTGCCCTGGGCCTTGAATCTGGTGACGCATTCGACCAACAAGCGGCTGCCGGAAGACCTCAAGCTGACGGAAGCGTTTCAGCCGCCGATCGTGATTACGGCGTTGGGCGGACCTCGCCCGGCGGTGGAAGTCGTGCATTCCTATGGCGGTCTAGTTTTCGCAGACGTCAACTCCGTCGCCTACGCGCGAAAAGCTGCCGCGGCCGGTGTCGACGGGCTCGTTCTGGTTTGCGCGGGGGCGGGCGGGCATACCGGCGACCTCTGCAACAACGCATTCGTCGAAGAAGTGCGCAGTTTCTTTCCGGGATACATCGCGCTGGCCGGAGGAATCTCGAGCGGCCGGGCTGTACTGGCGGCGCGGGCCCTGGGGGCCGACTTCGCCTATATCGGCACATCCTTCATGGCGGCATCGGAGAGCAGAACCGACCAAGGCCACCAACAGATGCTGGTCAGGAGTTCGGCTGAGGATTTGATTGTCACGCGCGCCTTCACGGGAGCGCGCGCCAACATGCTGATCCCGAGCATTGTGGCTCAGGGACTCGACCTTGAAACGGTGGCGAGCAGCAAGGCAAAGATGAACTTCACCGGCCTGGAGGGGGCCGAGGTCAAGCCCTGGAAGGGGATTTGGTCCGCGGGCCAAGGCGTTGGCACGATCCGTGAGATTGAGCCAGTCGCGCAGATCGTAGATCGGCTCGATCGGGAATATCGCGCCGCGCTTGCCGAGATCGCGGCTGGGAGCGTAGCCGTATGACCGGTCATTTCCCGCCAGCACTGGTCGCAGAATTTCGCGAACGTGGTCTGTGGCGATCGCAGACCATCTACGACCGGTTCGCGTCGAATGTGGAGGCTGCTCCGGGTAGGACCGCAATCGTTGATCCTCCTAACCGGTCGACGTTTGCGTTCGGCGCGGCCTCGCGCCTGACCTATGGCGAATTCTTGGGATTGGTCGATCGTGTCTCGATCGCGCTTCTCTCGGCAGGTTTGCGCTGTGGAGATATTCTCCTCGTACAGATGCCGAACGTCCACGAACTGGTCGCGCTCTATCTGGCGGCGGCGAAGACCGGAATCGTGATCAGTCCAGTTCCGATCCAATATCGCCACGGCGAGCTTCGGAAGATTGTCGAGGTTCTGAAACCCAAGGGGTTTTGCTCGGTCGTCAGGGCTGCCGGGCTCGAGTTGCTGCGTGAGTTCAGGGAGAACGTGCCTTTCGGCGGCAAGCTGTTCGGCTTTGGGAGCAATCTGCCGGATCGCATCGTTGATCTGTCTCGCTACTCCGACGGGGAAGCTGGTCTCATCGTCGCGGAGCGGCCGAGCGCCGACTCGCTGTTTTCCATTTGCTGGACTTCGGGCACCGAGGGCGTGCCCAAAGGCGTACCCAAGACTCATAAGAACTGGCTCTCCAGCGCCACGTCCGTCACGTCATTGGCTGCCGTCGCCCCAGGCGACGCGATCCTGGCGCCGTTCCCGTTCGTCAATGCCGCTGCGATCGGCGGACTGATGATGATCTGGCTCGGCTCCGCGGGGAGCTTGGTGCTTCATCATCCTTTCAATCTCGACGTATTTCTGCAGCAGATCGCTTGCGAACGGGTAGCGTACACGGTCGTTGCGCCCGCGCTGATGTCGTCCCTGCTCGATAGCGATCGGCCCGACGCGTTGCGCGGGCTTCGTGCGGTTGGCACCGGATCCGCACCGCCAGACCCGTCCGTGGTGCGAAAGTTCGAAGAACGATTCGGGGTGCCTGTGATCAATATCTTCGGGTCGAACGAGGGCGTAAATCTGTGCTCGCATCCCGCCGCGGTACAGGATCCCTGTCTCCGCGCGCGCGTATTTCCGCGTGACGGCGACGAGACATGGACCGCCGAGGGGCTGACCGCAAACGCCGGACGCTTTCGCCTGGTCTCCGAGGCCGGCAACATCATCAGCACGGCCGGAGAGGTCGGCGAAATGCGTATAAGAGGCCCGGCCGTTTTCCCCGGATATTGGCAGAGCGGCGAGCTTGATCGGCGCGGCTTTGATGCGGACGGCTATTTCGCCACGGGAGATCTGTTCGAGATCGTCGAGGAGAACGGCAAGGCCGGATATCTCCGTTTCGTCGGCCGCTCGAAGGAATTGATCGTGCGCGGCGGCATGAAGATCGCGCCGGCCGAGCTGGACGCGGTGATTTCGACGCATCCGGACGTCAGGGAGGCCGCCGTCGTCGCGATGCCGGACGAGCGGCTTGGCGAGCGTGTGTGTGCTTTCGTCGTTCCGAGGGCCGGAAGGCTTGTCCCGCTCGCCGAGATCGCAGGAGTATGTGAGCAGGCAGGCCTTGCACGGTTCAAATGGCCGGAGCGCGTCGAATACCTCGAAGCGTTGCCGCGCAACGCGTTGGCAAAGGTTTTGAGGCGCGAGCTCGCCCGGATGATCGCGGACCGCTCAATCACCAACGTCGAACCCAAGAAATCGGCATGAACGGAGAATTGCCATGAATATGCAGGCTCACGCGGCCCAAGGCGTTCAGGACCTTCTCATTACCCAAGCCAACGTGCGCATGCTGTCTGCGGACGGCAAGCCGCCGCCGGACGCCCCCGACTGGATCTGGGGCGCCGATCATCCCTATCTGCACGGCGCCTTCGCGCCGACGCTGCGGGAATACGATGCGGATTCGCTTGAAGTCGAGGGCGAGTTGCCCAAGGACCTTTACGGCGCGTACGTGCTCAATGGTCCTTCCCAGCGGTTCGCTCCCGTCAATAAGTATCACTACTACGACGGCGACGCGATGCTGCGCGCGATCTACTTCCGTGACGGAAAAGCCTCCTTCCGGCAACGCTGGATTCGCAACGAGGCATTCGTGGTGGAGGATATCGCCCAGCGCAGCATCTGGCCCGGGATAGCGGGTCCCTACAATTTCAAGCTTCCGGGCTCGCCGATCAAGGACGTATCGAACACGGACGTGATTTTCTATGCGGGCAAGCTGTTGTCACTTTGGCACATGGCCGGCGATCCCTACGAGATCAATCCAACGACGTTGGAGACGGTTGGCAAGGAGACATTCGGCGGCTCACTGGCGCATACGCTGTCTGCGCATTCGAAGGTCGATCCTAGCGACGGTCATTTGTACTTCTTCACCTACTCCGACACGGCTCCCTACATGAGGTACGGCGTGGGTAGCCCGACCGGACAATTGGTGCACGACGTTCCAATCGACATTCCCGGACCGCGGTCACCTCACGATCTCGGGCTGACGGAGCGTCATGCGATCCTGCATGACCTGCCGTTCTTCCACGATATCGAGGTCCTGAAGAAACACGGGAAGCGGATGGTGCGCTTCCACGCCGACATACCGGCACGTTTCGGCGTCATCCCGCGCCGTGGGCAGTCGCACGAGATCCGCTGGTTCGAAGCCGAGCCGTGTTACATCCTCCATTTGGTGAATTGCTGGGAAGAGGGGGACTGGGTTCACCAGATCGGATGCCGGCAATCGAACCCTGGCTATGCCCGTGATCCCAAGGATCGGGAGTTGGCCTCGATGCTCGCGCAGCGCCGACGGCTGCATGAGATGTACAAATGGTCGTTCAACATGAAGACAGGGGAGGTTCGCGAGGGGCCTATCGATGACTTGAATACTGAATTCCCGACTGTGAACTTCAACTATCTGGGACGGCGGTCCAGATACTCGTTCAATCAGGTCATTCCGCTTCCTGTCGAAGGCCACACCTCGGGGCAGTCCCAGACCTTCGACGCGTTGGTTCGCTACGATCTCGAGACGGGCTCCATGCAGCGCTACGACTACGGTGATGGCGTCTACGGAAACGAAGCTCCTGTCGCGCCACGTCGTGGCGCAACCGCGGCGACGGCGGAGACCGAAGCTTACCCGGTAACGTTCGTAACGGACACCAACGACTGGTCTTCGGCATGTCTGGTATTCGACGCCGCCGACATCAGCCGTGGGCCGGTCGCGAAGGTGAAGATCCCGCACCGCATCTCGATCGGCTTCCATACGACCTGGATCGACGGCAAGGACATTTTCGAGTGATCTCGACGGAATCTGCTGAGGGGAGCGACCCACCCCTCCGGGGAGTTCGGGTTCTGGATTTCGGGCAGTTCATTGCGGGACCACTGTGTGCCGCGTTGCTGGCCGATTTCGGAGCTGATGTCATCAGGGTCGAGAAGCCGGAGGGGAATGCCGATCGCTTCGTTCAGCCGATGGGCGAGGGGTGGCCTGGCGGTGCGGCGTACTGGCAGGTCAATCGCAACAAGCGCTCTCTTGCCCTCGACCCTTTCGATCACGACAACCGCGCCGCGCTCGATCGGCTCCTCGGTACGGCGGACGTCGTAGTCGTGAACGCGCCGCCCGCGACGCTCTCGGCGATGGGTCTGGAGTATGAGCGCATTTCACAGCTCAACCCGCGCGTCATTCTTTCGATCTGCACGGCCTATGGCCGAAACAATCGCCTTTCCGATCTGCCGGGCTTCGATGGGATTGGCCAAGCCATGTCTGGAGCGGCGTATTTGAGCGGCGAGGCTGGTGAACCGCGCAAGAGCTATTGCCATTGGGTCGACCACATGACCGCCGCCTTTTCTGCCTTCGGGATCATGGCTGCGCTTCGCGATCGAGACAGAACGGGCAGAGGACAGATTGTGGATGCTTCGCTCATCCATACTTCGGTCTTCGCGATGGCTTCCAACCTGATCGAGGAGGACAGCCTTGGAGTCGGGCGGGTCGGAACAGCCAATCGGTCACAACTTGCGGGCCCGGCCGACATCTACCAGACCCGAGATGGCAACGTTCTGTTGCAGGTGATCGGCAAGTCGATGTTTCGCCGCTGCGCCAAGCTGGTGGGCCGGCTGGATTGGTTGGATGACCAACGCTTCGCAACGGACGAGCAAAGGGGACGAAACTCGGACGCACTGAACGCTCATATGGTAGCGTTCTGCTCGGCCCGCACCACAGATCATTGCTTGTCCGAGTTTCGCGCCGCTGGGCTTCCCTGCGCGCCAGTGAACAGCCCTGCCAAAGCCTTGAAGGATCCGGACATGGAGGCGATGCGCCTATGGACTCGCCTTCCGGTGGTCGGCGGTGTCCATCAAGCGTTGCTGGTTCAGCCGCCCGTGCGACTCTCCCGCAGCGCCGCAGGCGTGCGCGCCAGCGCGCCGCATCTGGGTGCTCACACGCCGGAAATTCTCCGCGAACTAGGGCTTGATCCGCCATCGCAAAAGGCCTTTATGAAAGGAATAACCTAGCCGATTCATTTCCCGAACGTTGCCTTGGGTGTCTGTGGCCAACTCGAAACGGAAGAAAAGCTCAGCCCAGGGCATTCCCGCCAGCTCGCTCGTGAGGGCCCTTGAGATCGTCGGCGACGCCTGGACAATCCTGATCCTCAAAGAGGCGTTCCAGGGGCGCCGGCGCTTCCACGAATTTCACGATAGCCTCCAGATCCCCCGGCAGACGCTGATGCTGAGGCTGGCCGCGCTTGCCGACAACCAGGTTCTATTTCGCAAGGCGGTCCGACATCGAACGTTGATCCAGGAGTACCATCTGACGCCCAAGGGCCTGGATCTCTATAACTTCATTGTCTCGGTGTGGGTCTGGCACCGGCGGTGGAGTGACAGGCAGCTTTTCCTGCCCGACACCTTGTACCATCGGCCGTGCGGCAGCGCGCTCAGGGCCGAGTTCATCTGTCGACAGTGTGACAAGCCCGTCGTCCGCCGCGATGTAACCTTGATAGACTCGCCAGAGCGCGGAATGGACCCGCCGCCCGGTCCGAGGCATTCCCGGGAGAACGAGAGCGCCTTCTTGAAAGGTTCGTCCGGACGGCCCGATGATCTCGTTGCGACCAGCATCGTCGGGGATCGCTGGAGCAATCTGGTGCTGTTCAGCCTGTTCCAGGGAACGAGTTCCTATTCGGACATCAAGGATACGCTCGGCATATCCTCGAACATCCTCTCGTCTCGATTGAAGAAGTTGATTGCGCTCGATCTCGTGGAAGCAGAACCGAACGGTCGGCGCGTTGTTTATCGCATTACCCCTCGCGGCGAAGACATCTACCCCATGCTGCATAGTCTGATCGATTGGGCCGATCGATGGCTGGCGGGCAGCAAGGGACCCCCTCAGATCATGATACATTGCTGCGAAGCCGTCACCGAGGCTCGTTTCGTTTGCGCCTCGTGCCGAGCGACGTTGCGGGCCTGGGATGTGACCGTCACGCGCCCGACCTGAACGCGGGCCGCCTGCCGACGTCGAGCTCGTCGAAGTCAATACCTGCATAATGAACGCACTCCCGAACGGTTCAGCGCTTCCGTGTCGTCGCGCACTTGTGCGCACTGCCGAAGCCGAGACCGCCGCACGTCTGCCCGGCGTTGGCCTATCCCTTAATTCTCATAAGTTCAGTAAAGAGACAGGTTCGCAATCCGGTCGCAGGAAGCCAAGTAATCGTAAATTGGAGATAGATTGGCATTTTTGGCTATTTGTGCGAATTCACGATGCTGCGTCAATGAGCTGATTGACAATAGGTCTAGTTATGAAAGATATATCGCTCTATCGTCAATGCCGCATCCCAAGAGGCTAGGTTCCATGAAGAACACCGTGAAATGGCCGGTCGTCGAAAAATGGGTCGAGCGGGAGAACATCTCCACCTACTGGCGGCCTTACGGGTACCCGGCGATCATGAGCGTCGCTTCGTCGGCGTTTTCGGATGCGGAGCAGATGCCTCGCTGGCGGGTGCCACAAAAGGCGATCGTCTCCACGGCGATCAATGGTGCATTCTTTACTAAGCGCGAGAACCCCAGCCAGGCACACTCGGCGAATGAAATCATTGCTTCGGCCGAGGCGTGCATCGAGCGGGGGGCTCAAATCATTCACGTTCACGCGCGCGACCAGCGGGGCTACAACGTCCTGTCGGAATCGGGCTTCAGCGACGTCCTTGCGGAATTGCGGGCGAAACACCCAAGCGTTGCATTCGATGCCTGTCTTGTCGCCGTCAACGGCGAGGAGTGCGATGATCTCAGGAAGATGCTCAAGACCGGCCTGATCGACGCCGTGCCGGTGAATACGACGGCGATCATTCTCGGCGACAATTTGTTTGTTAAGCCGCCGCACGCGATCCTCGAGAAGACGCGGTTGGTGCTCGAAGCCGGGCTCACGCCCCAGATCGCCGTCTACACTGACGCGGATGTTGATAATGCCCGGCGTTTTCTGATCGATTCCGGGTTGGTTTCTGGGCCGCTCACCTGGCTTGTGGTGCCGGGATTGCCGGGGTGCAGCCCCATGTACGACCCGCAGAGCATGATCGACGGTTATCTTCGGATCACGCGACTCATCACCCATGTCGATCCCGGTGCGACGATTGTCGCCTGCGCAGGAGGTCGTGCCAGCCTCTACCTCGCCAATCTCGCATTGTTGATGGGGCATCATGTGCGCGTGGGTTCCGAGGATACCGTCTGGAAGTGGCCCCACCGCGACGAGCTCATTCAAAGCAATGCCGAGATTTTCGAGATCGTGCGCACCATGGTCGCTGGTCTGGGGCGGGAAATCATGAGCGGCGATGAGTTCCGGAGCCTGATGCGGCCAGCCGATACTGCTTCGGCGGCGCTCGGTCAAAGCCAGGTGGGTGCCCGATAGACGAGTGTTCGCAGCACGGCAGCGCGACACTCGCTGACGTCGAAAAGCACCATTGCAGCGATGCTGGTCCGAGCCCACCGCAAGTGCAACGAAGCCTCTCCGATTTCTCGGCGTATAGCTCCAGTTTGATGAGGAAGGTCTCTCATGTTTGGCAAAACAGTCGGCGCAGCGCTGTTGTGGGTGTTTGCGGCAACCGGTGCCCATGCTGCGGAGCAGCCCGCAAAAGGGGAGATCGTCGTTGGCCAGACCATGCCCTACAGCGGGCCCGTGAGTTCTGGAGGAACGGTTGGAAAAGCTCATGCAGCATATTTCGATATGATCAATGAGAGAGGGGGCATCAACGGTCGTAAGGTGCGCCTCTTGAGCCTTGACGACGCCTTTTCTCCGCCGAAGACGGTCGAGCAGACGCGCCGCCTCATTGAGCAGGACGAAGCACTCTTGATCTTCGGATCACTTGGCACTGCGACAAATCGGGCTACGCAACGGTATTTGAACGCCAAGCGCGTGCCGCAACTGTTCCTGGCCACGGGGGCGGATACCTTCAGCGATCCGAAGACCTATCCCTACACGGTACCCGGCGTGCCGAACTACGGGGTAGAGGCCGCGGTTTTCGCCAGGCACATTTTGCAGCGGCTGCCAAACGCCAGGATTGCGATCCTTTTCCAGAATGACGACTACGGCCGTACCTATGTCTCGGCGTTCAAGGCCGCATTGGGCGACGTGGCCGACAAGATGATTGTTGCGCAAGCGGCGTACGAGGTCACTGAGCCGATGATTTCGTCGCAGATCGTAACGCTACGAGCCTCGAACGCCGACATTCTCATGAACTTCAGCCTTGGAAAGTTCACCGCTCAAGCGATTCAGCGCGTGCGCGAACTCGGCTGGAAGCCGATCCAGTTCTTGCCCTACGCTGTCTCGTCGCCGAAGGTGCTTTCGCCAGGTGGAAGTCCCGGCGAACTCGCAGGCCTGATCTCGACGGGATTTGTGAAAACGCCGTCCGATCCGGCGTGGGCGGACGACCCCGAATACAAGGACTATCTCGCCTGGATCAGGAAATACTACCCGGGTGGCGATCCGACCGATGATCTCAATGTTCTTGCCTATGTTTCTGCCGGCTTGCTCACGCATGTTCTGTCGACCGCAGGCGACGATCTGTCGCGCGAGAATCTCATTCGGATCGCTTCCAACCTCAGCGATGTAAGGGTGCCGATGCTGTTGCCTGGTATCACGGCGAACACGTCGCCCGCGAACTATCGAATATTCGAAAGGCTGCAGCTTCTGCAGTTCGATGGAACGCACTGGTCAAGGCTGATGGAACAGAACCCCGGGACGAAGCAGTAGGCGGGTCGCTGGCGCCGCCATGACGACGCACGAGTTGGACGGGGCCGCTGGGCACGCGGGCCAAAGGTCACCTCGTTAGGGGCGTTTGATAGGGTGTCAGTGCCGGCAGATCGAAAAAAGCCGGGAGGCACAGCCACTACGGACGGAATGAGATTCAGAACGACTGCTGCGGTGGCATCCATCGGCGGACGTGAAGGAGGCCGTTGGATCCGGATCGTCTAGACTGAGGGGCACCTTGATGTTCGGCCTTCCGTCCAACTCGACGAGCGAGTGTGCAGCGGCACTTTCACCATGCACGGCATGCCGCGAGGTCCATAGGATCGTGTGTTTCATCGCCGATCCACTTTTGAACGTTCCCATCCATTTCTACGTCGTTGCCGCAACGCATCGGCGATGCAGAGTGCTTGCATTCGTTGCGCTAGATCAAGGTGTTCTCCGTCATGCTGGCGTTAGTTCAGACCAGACGTTCCCAGTGAGATCAAGATTCTGCGGCCGGCTTCCCGTTGTTCACTCGGAAACAGGCATTTGGAAACAGCCCTCCACCGGCGACGAAGATCTTAGTCGTCCCAGCCCCGCATCCGCCTCCAACGTCCTCAGCACCTCTCGTTCGCGTCCATGAATGCCGCAACGAAATCGCAATGAATTGGGTGAAACGACCGTGAACAGAACGGGACTGGTGCGACTGCCACAGCGAGAAAGATCAATAACTTAGAAGATGCTCACTGCGTTCGGGACGCAGGGGTCGCAGGTTCGAATCCTGCCACTCCGACCAAGATTTCATTAGGCTTTTTGCCTTCTTTCCCGGATGCTTTCAAGGCTGACCACCGTTTCAACCACCGGAATGGTCCGGGCTTTAGCTGTGATCGCGGTCGCTGCTCCCTGCATGTAGTCGGGATGATGATGCCCGTAGTTCTCCTGCAAAACCTCGACGGACATCCCTAAGAACCCAGCAGCTTCCCAGAGGGCGGCTCCGCGCTGCATCAGCCATGTTGCAGCCGTGTGGCGGAGGGTGTGAGGGCTGACCTTCCCTGGCAGTCCGGCGAGGCGCACGGCGCTCGCGAACCCCTTCTTGACGGAGCTGATCGGCTTCCCGTTATACTCGACGAAGCACTTGGCGATGAGCTGTCGGCGCTTCCAGCGGCGCATGTGGGCCAACAGTCGGGGCGGGATCGGCGCTGGCGTCTGGCGCTTCTTCGTCGCCTTCTTGCCAATAGCCTTGCGATAGAAGATCCCGCGCTCCAGGTCGACGAACGACATGCCTTCCTCTCGGTCCGGAGAGGCCGTGGCGATGGCGCCGGCCCGCGTGCCTGTGTAGAGGCCGATCAGGATGAACCTGGCTATGTGGCGTAGCGGCCTGCGGTCAGTGTGGACCAGCGAACCCTTGTTCTGTCCGGCGTGAACCGTCTGCTTTTCTCGGTATCGCCAACAGTGCCAGATCAGCGCGGCAGCCTCCTGGCGCTCCAGCCAGCGGTCACGGCGCTCACCCTTTGAAGGCAAGCTCACCCGTACTACGCCACGATGAAGGCCTTCCTTGGCGTGGTGATTGATCGCCGCTCGAAAGGCCTCCAGGTCACGGCGTGCACCACCGGCTCTGCCACGATGCTGCACGTAAGCAGCGCAGGAACTTGAGTTGACGTCGGCGAGCATCTTCCCGCCCCAAAACTGGTTGAGGCGTTCGATCCGGGCTGCCAGATCATCGTTCTCGCTGACCGCCTCGCCGCGATCGGCAAGGTAGATCGCCAGCACGTCGGCGCAATCGATATCCTCGATGTCGCGGTGACGGCGTTCCGGCCGGTACTTGGTCGCGATGTACTCGCTCAGCGCCTGCTGCGCTTCTTTTGGCGGAGCTGTGTCACCTGGGCTTGCAACGCATCCCGTGGCGATATGCTTGCCACCGTCCTTGATGATCCAGACCGCTGACGCGATGAGCTTGCCGTCTTTCCGACGGGATGGGCGTTTCCAGAGTCGTGGTCCTTTGCTTGTACGCGGCATAGCTCTCGCATCTGTTGGATAGCTCTGAGGGTCGTGAACAATTTTCCGGCGATCAGCTCTGCGGTCAAGCGACCACGGGCGATCTCGCGGCGGAGACCTGAGACGGTCATGCCACCGTGTGGAAAGCCGAACTTAACTGCATCGTCGAGACGTAACGGGGTGTCCGCATGGATCATGCGGACTAGATCGTTCTCGGTGAAGATCGGCATCTGGCTCTGCCGATCAAACTGTGGCGCGTCGGGGCCTTGCATCAGGCGGCCTTTTCAGTTTTCGAGGGGTAATTCGAATTACCGGGGATTTTCGAAGGGGACATTTCTGTCGTGAATACAGGTGTTTTGCCGGAATTGCCGTCGTAAATTGAAATTCCCCTTTTATGGGATGCGTAAGTTGTGCTCGCGGCGGACGCGGGCGCCAGTCCCAGATCACGCCTGAGACCACCGCGGACCTCCGCCACCGCGCGGGCCTTGCCGCCGATGTTCGCGGTCGTGCCGAACCGTTTCCCGAGGATGGGACCACCGCTGCGGAAGTATCGCTTCCGCTTGTACGCGGCCTGGGGGCTGTTCTTGGTCAGGTAGTTGAACACGTTCTTGTATCGTCCGGTGTCGGTGACCTTCGTTCCATAGTCGGCCGGCTCGTTCAGGATCTGCTCCGTTCCGCCATCCCACGCCGCCATCAACTCGTCGAATTGCGCCAGCCGCTTCCGGGGAACGTGCATCAGCAAGTGCAGGTGTTCCTTCCGGCCGGTGTCAGGCTCCGATTCCCTCGTCCAGATGCTTGTGAATGGAAAGCCGTTGTCCCGGGCGAATTGGGCCAGTCGGTTTCTCCACCGCTGCCAGATCTCGATCCGCTCCACCGGCGTGCACTCGTCGATGTCGGATGGTCGGATCGTGACGAACCGGTTCATCGGCTTGGCGATAGCCCTGGAAAAATGCCATGCAGCTTCTAGGGCGCGGACAGCCCTTCCCGGGATGCTGCGGGACACCTTCCGCCTTCCGATGCGGCGCTTCGTGGTCCAGTTCTTGAAGCCCTCCTCTGTGGTGTGCACACAGTCCGCGATCAACTCCGAGGATTCTTCCACCGGCATCACTGCATCTCCACAACCGTATAAGACAGACCATCACGCCGCAGGTGGCGCTGAATGTCCTGGAGTTCGCGGAAACTGCGCAGGAACAGGGCGGCGAGCGGTGTTCCTTCTTCGGAACCTGCTCGTTTGCTGCCTTGAACTTTGAGGTTGGTGTTTGGTGTCAGAACTCGACCGGGAGCTTTGGGCCGAAATTCGTCTTTTACGAAATCGTAGTGTGGGGTCGTCTCTCGCACCGGGGGGCCTGTTCAATAAAAAAATGGTCCCGCGATGGTGCGGCGTCGGACTGCCAGAGTCCACGCCGGGGAGGGAGATCGGCCGCCTCGTCCTGCTTTTCCCCACGCGCTGAGCGTCGGTTACTCGTGTGGCCGAACAACCAGGCATTCTCAGCTTGTTTGCCAGTTACTGCGCGCCTGTGGCTAGTGCTTCCGACCGCCGTAGAGCCCGCGCGGCGCGAGGCGGTCTGGTCGAACGGAGGAGGAACGTTGCTCGCTGTTTGTTCTCAGCTTCTTCCACAGACATCTTCGCCATGGCGAGCCAGGCCGGCGAACAGCAGCGTCATAGCCAGCAGGTTGTCAGTCCTCCAGTGCGCGGTACACGGAAGCGCGACCGATCTTGAGAGCCTTGGCGATCGCAGTTGGTCCCATGCCGCTTGCCTTCAGCTCCTTGATCTTGGCGGCGTCCATCGACGCCTTCCGCCCTTTGTACACGCCGCGAGCCTTCGCATCGGCGATCCCTTCAAGCTGCCGCTCCTTCCGCAGGTTGGTCTCGAACTCTGCGAACACGCCGAGCATGTCGAGGAAGGCTTTGCCTGCCGCGGTGCTGGTGTCGATCGGCTGCTCTGTAGCTTTCAGCGAGGCGCCGCGCGCCTTCACGGTGCGGACGATGTCCTGGAGATCGCCGATGCTCCTCGCGAGCCGGTCGATCCGTGTGACCATCAGGACGTCACCGGCTCGCAGGAAATCCAGGATGGTGCGCAGTTCGTCGCGTCCTGTTGTAGAGGTGCCGCTGCGCTTCTCCGATCGGATCAGGTCGCAACCTGCAGCTCGAAGTGCGGCCTCTTGCAGCTCCAAGTTCTGGTCCGTCGTGCTCACCCTGGCGTAGCCAATCACAGTCACCGTCAGCTCCCTTTTGTCTCAGTAGGATCTAGAGTCATGAGATTGACGTCTCAGAAGTCCGAAATCAATCCTATTGAGACATAACTTTCGTCTCAGTCAGACGTCTCGCAGGGGTATACCTCAACGAGGCGTTCACTGATGCAGAAGTGTGCATCTGTGCACAGCCGTGACCAGTCGTTTACATTTCTGCCCCACAGTGCACATGATGACGAACGAAATCGGTGGGCTTGACTGATGGCTCCGAATGTCAAATTCTGCTCGTGTTCACGTTTTGATCCCAGAGGAAGAGGCCGAGCGCTTCGACGCCTATTGCCGGAGCCAGGGCTTCAAGAAGTCGACCCTGATCGTTCGCCTTATACGCGAGCATCTTGACCGCGAAAAGTTTCAGTTGCAGCGCGAGATGTTTCAAAGCTCCGCCCCGCCAGAGCGCAAGCCATGAACCCCTACCTATTGCGAAAGCCCGAGCAAATCCGCATCAAGTCGAAGCCGACCGCCGTCGATCTATTTTCAGGTGCGGGTGGCATCACTCTTGGCCTTCTGAACGCGGGCTTCGACATCGTGTTCTGTTCGGACCGCGATCAGACCTGCGCCGTCACTCATCGCCGCAACTTTCCTGACATCCCATTCGCCGAGGCGTCCGTCGAGCAGCTAAGCGGGCGCGATATACTCCGCGGTGCCGGCCTCAAGCGCGGCGAATTGGACTTGCTGATCGGCGGGCCGCCCTGCCAAGGCTTCAGCATCATAGGTCAGCGCGAAATCTGGGACGTTCGGAACGGCCTCTTTCGGGAGTTCCTGCGGCTGGCGGAGGAGCTGCGGCCCAAGTGCGTGGTAATCGAGAACGTGCCAGGTCTCGCGACGCTGGCGGACGGCGCGGTCCTTCGTCAGATCGGTGGTGCTTTCCGCGATGCTGGCTACTCGATCGATTGCGCCGAGCTTCTTGCCGCTCAGTACGGCGTGCCGCAAATGCGGTGGCGCATGTTCTTTATCGGCTGGCGCAATGATCTTGGGAAGCGCGGCGGTTTCCCGCAGCCCACGCACGGGAGGTCCGGCATTGGTGACCTGTATCCGAACAACACGATCTCCCCGGAGGACTCCGCCGGGTTTGTGACCATCCGCGAAGCACTTGCTGATCTGCCTCGCGTCCAAGCTGGTGAAATCGAAACCAGATATTCCCGAGCACCGCAGAGCCTGTACCAGGAAGCGATGCGGCGGTCCGCGCCCCAGTCGCTTGCGAACCACTATGCACCGCGGCTCTCCGATCAGAACTTGGCGCGCATCAGGGCGCTGAAACCCGGTCAGGACTGGCGTGACCTGCCACGCGAACTGCTGCCGCCGAGCATGCAGCGTGCACTCCGGAAGGACCACACAAGGCGGTTTCGGCGCATGCGCTGGGAGGGGATTGCTCGATCCATCATCACACGGTTCCGCGACCCGAAATCAGGCGAGTACATCCACCCAGAGCAGGACCGAACCATCAGCATCCGCGAGGCGTCACGCATTCAGAGCTTCCCCGACTGGTTTGTATTCGAGGGCGGTTACTCAGCTCAGTACGACCAGGTAGGGAACGCCGTGCCACCGCTGCTTGCGCGAGCTGTCGGCCTCGAAATCCGCGAGATGCTGCGGCGTCGAGGGCCAGTGCAGCAGCCACCTGTCAAGTCCCGATACCAGATCCCGACCGACCTGTTCCAGCTCGCGGCGGAGTAGGAATGGCCAAGAGCAAGTCGGACGCGGGGAATTTTGTCAGTGAGTGGTTCGGTCACCGCGTGTATCCGTCGGTGGTTTCGTCAGCACAGGCGATCGCCGATCAGAACTCGGAGCGGTGCCCCTTCCTCAGCCAGGCGACTGGGGAGGACCGTGTCTGCATCAAGAATGTCAGGTCGAGGGGCGTCTGCTCTGTCAGCTGTCCCAGCAATGGTGTGCGCCAAGACTGGCTTGTCTGTCCGTACCGTGCGCTCAGTCCTGAGATCGTTAATGGCGCCGTGCGGCGCCTGTTCGGCCTCCCTGACCAGGTAGACCCGTTCGTCACTCCGGCGGTCAATCTCGTGAAGGAGGAGGTGCGAAGCGACATCCATCAGCGTCTTGAGGCTGGGCAGCCCGTCTTCACTTACTTCGACGAGAAGATGGGAGGGGAGCTGTCGATCCCAGCGACCGACAAGTCCCCCGAGTTCGCTTTCGACGTCACGATCATCGAAATAACGCTCCAGGAGGGTGTTCCAGAGATCGGGCGCTTTGGCATCCTGGAGATCCAGACGACCGACTTCCACGGCTCCTACCAGCACGCGGTGCGAAACCTGAAGGACGGACTCAGGCTGCACAAGAGCACGTTCGCCGACACGCTACAGAAGAACCAGGGCTGGTTGTCTGACGGGATTGAGGGGCCGAACATCGCGAACGTGTTCAAGCGCACGTTCTACCAGATGATGTTCAAGTTCCAGTTGGGTCAACACGGCCGCTGCGCAGGGTGCATTCTTGCGATCCCTAAGTCCGTCTGGGACAGCTGGGACCGGCACCTTGGAAACCCGCAGGTGATCGCTGAACCTGACGGCACGTTCAGCCTCTTGAAGCCCGGTCAGACCCGGTCCGCCGAGTGTCCTGCCTGGATCTTCGTTTTTGATCCCGATGCGGCATCGGCAACGACGCCGTCGCCCATCATTGTGAACCGCACCATTGGCACGGACGCTCCATCGTTTTCGTATTGGGCTTTGGAAGTCGCACCGGAAGCGGCGGTCTCAAACATCGACGCGGAGGCCGGGTTTCTCGCCAGCCTGTCGCGGCGGATGAAGGGGGTATGGCCAGCGCTGGCCAAAGCTGCCGTCGTCGAGAAGACCACGGCGAAAGGGCGCAAAAAGAAGATGCCGATCCAGGCGCTGGAGAAGGATTCCGACTACGACAAGCCCGGTCCTGAGGCGGTGAAGTCGGATCCGCGGGACACCGACTAGTCTTGAGGCAGGGCCTTGAGCGCCTTAGCGAGACGCCTGAGGCGACTGTGGTCAGCGACTTGGCATTCCCAGACCACGAAGACTTTCCATCCGGCCGATCGCAGAACCTTGAGCGCCACAGCATCACGCGCCTGGTTACGCTTGATCTTCTCGGACCAGTAGCCGGTGTTCGATCGGACTGAGCGAGCACCTACTCGGCAGTGGGGACAGCGATGCCAGAAGCAGCCATGCACAAAGACAATCGCGCTTCTCCGCGGGAAGACCATATCCGGCTTCCCCGGTAGCTGGGCAGCGTGCAGCCGATATCGGAGACCATGGGCGTGAAGGAAACGACGCACCGCCAGCTCCGGCTTCGTGTTCTTTCCCTTGATGGCAGCCATGTTTCGGCTGCGCTGTTCGGGGCTCACGGTGTCCATCTTTTTTGGATGGCCTTCAGATCGCGTTAGGAGGCCCTAGGATCGATTTCCTGGTTTGGGGCTATCCGGCGCATGAACGAAGAGAGAACGAATGGGTGGGCTTCTAATCGCTTCTGGGCGTGCCGGACGAGACTGCCTGGACCAACCCAACCACCGATCAACCACCGAAATGGCGTGAACAGACTGGGATCATTGCGGGCCAGACGAAATGGAAATCCCTGTAGTTACACGATCTTCCGGAAAGCCCCCAACGTTCGGGACGCAGGGGTCGCAGGTTCGAATCCTGCCACTCCGACCATTCTTCCAAAAGTCGACGTTTTCCAGAGGCTTGGCGGACCGGCCGCCAGCGCCTCGGAACGCCTTATTGCAACGATTTTGGGGGCGGGTCCACGGCCGATTTAGCCGGGCAGGGCGGGCTGTGCCTCCGGCATGGCTCTAGCCCGTTTCTCGATCGCAGCTCTACAGCTTGTAAGGCGCCCTGACACCCGGATCGTCATCCGGAAAATCCCTGGTGTTGCGCGTCACGAGCAGCATGGAATGCACCTGCGCTGTTGCCCAGATCACGGCATCCGGCAATTTGATCCGATGGTTTCGACGAAGACCGACGGCACGTTCTGCGACGTGTTCATCGACGGCGATGACATCGAATCCGTTCAGAAAGTTGCGCGTCGCAGCTTCGAGATCGGGAACGGCACCTACCATGACCTCCATCCACGTAATGATGCTGACGGCTTTTTCCCTGTAGCGCCGAAGCTCCGTGCGGGCTTCGGGAACGGCATTGAGGTAGTCGACGAGGATGTTGGTGTCGAATAGCGCCTTCACCATTCGCGACGCGCTTTCGCCTGGTACTCCAGGCCATCTACTTTGCGTTTACCCCAGAGACCAAACGCATCGCCTTCGTTCTTGCCCTGCCGCTTCGCAAGATAGTCGTCGATCGCCTGACGAATGAGCGCGGCGCGCGAACGCTTTTCCTTCTTGGACAACTCGTCCAGCGCCTGAATTTGGTTGTCGCCAAGATCGACTAAGGTCCGCATTGCGACTGTCCCTTGATATATGATATCGTCTATATATATCATATCCGGGGAAGACGCTAGTCTGGTCCGCGTCTACATGCTCGCCTACCACTTGGCTCAGGTGACCGTACGCTACCGCCGCGTCACCAGCACGCCCAGCAAAAACGCCACCATCAGCGACGGCAGCGGCGCCTCGCGCACCATGCCGCGAACAATCTCCGGCCAGTGCTGCTCCGGGACGAGCCTTGGAGACCTGATCTCGGCCATCGGCGTAATGCCCCAGTCCGCGGCGAGCTCAGCGATCTCGCTCGCGGCGAGGCGCACGTCGTCACGCACGCGAAAAATCGCGGCCTCCGCGCGTTCGCGCGGGGCAAGCAACATCACCGTTGCGATCGCAGTGCGCAACGTCATCTCACCGAAACCTTGCAGCCGCACCGACTCCTCGGGGTCGGACATCATGGGAATGTTTCCTCACAGCGCGAAGTGGCGCGCGATGGTGAAGGCCATCGTTGCGCACAGGACCAGCGTGGAAACAGCGCCGGCCACACCGCGCGCGAAATGGGCTCGCGTCAGGTGCCTGGTCATGATTTTGCTCCATGCTCTTCATGGCAATGGCGCGCGCGGGCGTTGGTTCCCTGAGGCCTGTCGAATCGCCGCAACGATCGGCGCGATGGCCCTGCCTCAGGCCCCGCAACCGTCTCCGCGCACGGAGCGCAGCGCCGAGAGCAGGCCCACCAGCTCGGCCTGGCCACGGACGCCGGTCTTGGCGAAGACGCGGCGCAGATGGGTCTTCACCGTGTTCGGTGAAATCTCGAGCCGGACGGCGATGGTGGACACGGAGTGGCCGAGCGAAGCCTGCAGCGCCACCTGCGCCTCCGCCCTGGTCAGCTTGTAGGCGTCCATGATCCATTGCGGCGGCAGCGCCGTTGGCCGGGCCGGGTCGAGCATGAAGATGATCGCCGCGCTCTCGCGATCCCCGAGATCTCCGAAGCCGTCGAGCGCGCGGCCGTGCGCCGGCGTCACCAGAATGGTGATGAGGCGCCCGTCGCCCGGATGGGGAATGGCCATCGTGCCGCCGGGCGCACCAAGCAAGGCAGAACGGGTCATGCGATCGAATTGCCGTGCCGAGGCTGGCCATGTGCTTGAAAGCGTCCGGCCGCGCAGCGCCAGCGCGCCGTCATTCGTCATGGCCCGGAAGGCCTTGTTGGCAAACTGGACGTGGAGCCTGCGATCGAGCAAGGCCACGCCGGCCGAGAGATGGTCCAGAACCGCCGGCACGGCGTGAAAATCATTGTCCGGAAATAGATTTACAATTTCATTGGTGCGCATCTGGTATGCGCTCCTTTCGACGCCGCGACGTGCGGCGGGCAATGTCGCGATTAAACATCGAAATGCGCGCGCCGGCCATCGCGCCGCGTGTGCAGTCTTGGCCAAAGAACGAATAAATCCGGCCAAAGATTGCAACCGGAAGTTTAGGTGCCGTCGCTTGCCGCTTCGTTCTTCTGGAACTGCGCGCGATACCATTGCGGCGTCACGCCGAGCTGACGGACGAAGGCACGCCGCAGGCTGTGCACGGTGCCGAAGCCGCATCGTTTTGCGACAGTCTGGGCGGGAAGGTCGGTATCCTCGATCTGGCGGCGGGCCTCGTCGAGGCGGATCCGCTCGACATATTCGCGTGGTGTCTCGTGCAGTTCGTCGACGAACAGCCGGCGAAAATTCCGCTCGCTCATCCCGACATGGGCCGCAAGCGCCTCGGCGCTGAGGTCGTCAGCGAGGTGAGCCAGCGCCCATTCCTGCGCCTTGCGAAGGGCGGGAACCGCGCTGAACTGCGCCTGAAGATGCGTCGAGAATTGCGACTGCCCGCCCGGGCGCTTGAGGAACACCACCAGGCTGCGGGCCACGCGCAGCGCAAACGTCCGCCCGTGATCTTCCTCGATCAAGGCGAGCGCGAGATCGATCCCGGCCGTGATGCCCGCGGACGTGTAGGTCTGGCCGTCGCGCACGAAGATGCTGTCGATCTCGAGCGTCGTCGACGGAAAACTCTGCGCGAAAGACAGCGCAAGCGCCCAGTGCGTGGTCGCGCGCTTGCCGTCGAGAAGGCCGGACGCCGCGAGCGGAAAAGCCCCGGTGCAGATCGAGCCATACCGTCGCGCCCGGGGCGCGGCTTCGCGCAGCCACCCGATCAGGGCTGGGTCACGCAGCGCGGCGACGTGGCCATATCCGCCCGCGACCAGAAGCGTGTCGATCGGCCCGTCGAGATCGGTGAGTGCGGAGTTGGGGACGATAGAAAACCCCAGCGATGTCGTGATCGGATCGGTCGTGACGGCGGTGACGGACAGGCGGTACAGGACGCGACCGGCCAGCGCATTCGCCATGGCGAAGGCTTCCATCGGCCCGCAGACGTCCATCGCCATGATGTCCGGATAGACGAGAACGACGATTTGGCGTTCAGGGCTGGCCGATGCAGAATTGCTCATGGCTTGGTCAATTTCTGCGATGTGCGGCCATGATTCTGCAGTCAGCTTCCTGGCTCGCGCGCGAGGCCGCGCGCGCGTTCCGGGAGATGTGGCGGCTCGGAATAAACGTTCAAGATGTGGCTGGATTGTGCACAAACGATAGGCGCTCGGCTGATCCCAACCACGCCGCGCCGGCCGCAGACTTATTTGCGCAGCAAGTCCCGCAACGCAGCCGTCGCCTCGGCGCAGCGGATGTCGTCGATCTCCCGCGACAGGCTGAGCGCGCTCGATTTCAGCTCGTCGATCTTCCAGCTCTCCGGATGCTGGCTCTCGAGTTGGCTGAGCCGCTTGTTCAAATCGTCCAATCTGGACTGAAGCTGCCCGATGCTGGCGGCTCCATTCACGTTCCAAACGCGTTGTGCACGCATCGTCGTTCCCCTGCTTGTCTCACGGCGTTGTGAGCAGGGTTCGTGGCCGCAATGGGCGTTTCTTTTGGCCGGTATTAGATCGTCGGGAACCGTTGCAGATTGGCAACGAAAGTTCCGCGCTTACAGGGCGTCCGGAATGGGCCGCGAGGATGCGAAGGTGTATCTGCGAGGCCTACCAACTGCGATTTGAATGTGCACTGGAGGATGCGATGTTGCCCCTTGCTCCGTCATTGCGAACGCAGCGAAGCATCCAGCGTCTTTCCGCGGAGGGATTCTGGATTGCTTCGCTGCGCTCGCAATGACGGAGTCAAAGCCGAGAGCGCTCATCCATCCCCGTCACCCTGAGGTGGCCGCTTCTTCAGCGGCCCTCGAAGGGCGACGGCCCGGCTCCAGCGGGGCCGTGCATCCTTCGAGGCTCCCGATGGGACGCTCCGCGCCCCATCGCTCACACCTCCAGCGACAATGGCTTCGCCATTGCGCGGGGATGACGGGTCTGGCAGCGACGTCGTTGCAAACCGCCCGCCCCCAATCACAACCAAGTGTCTTTATTCGGAAACGATCATTCCCTATTATTCCGCAATGCAAAAAGCCGTCCGCCAATCCCTGCCTGCCCCCCAGCCACCCGGCCGTCCCCGGGAGTTCGACATGGACACCGCCCTCGACGGGGCGGTGCGGGTGTTTTGCGAGCGCGGCTATCATGCCACCTCGATCGGAGACCTCACCGCTGCGATGCGGCTTGCCACCGGCAGCGTCTACAAGGCGTTTCGCGACAAGCATGCCGTATTCGTCGCCGCCTTCGAGCGCTACGTAACGGTGCGCCGGGAGCAGACCCGGTGCGCTGCGGCGCGAGGTGCGAATGGCGCTGAAAAGCTGCGCAACGTGCTGCTGTCCTATGTCGAGCACTCGCAAGGCGCAGAAGGGCGGCGCGGCTGCATCGTGGTCGGCAGCGCTGTCGAGCTGTCGGCGGTCGATCCGGTCATCCGCGCGCGTGTCACGGCGCAGCTCAAGACCAACGAAAGCTTCATCGCCGGCCTCATTCGCGAGGGGCAGGCGGACGGCTCGATCCCCCGCCATGTCGAGGCCGACGACACCGCGCGGCTGATGATCTGCATCACGCAGGGTCTGCGCGTCGTCGGCAAGGCGCGGCTGCCGCTCGACGGCGAGCGCCTGGTCGGCGTCGCGATGAAGCTGCTTGCCTGAATTGTTGTCAAATTAGGAAATGATTGTTTCCTATATCTGGAGACCTTGAAGTGACGAAGATTTTGCAAGTGCCGAAGATTTCGGCAGTGTCGGAGAGTCTGGGATGACGATGAATGCCACGATCGAGGCCGCGCCCGAGAGCGATGCGGTGTCGCAACGACTGACCTTCGTGCTTGCCGCGGCCTGTGGCATGGTCGCCGCCAACATCT
The DNA here is from genome assembly GCF_016612535.1 of Bradyrhizobium diazoefficiens. Classification (NCBI taxonomy): domain Bacteria; kingdom Pseudomonadati; phylum Pseudomonadota; class Alphaproteobacteria; order Hyphomicrobiales; family Nitrobacteraceae; genus Bradyrhizobium; species Bradyrhizobium diazoefficiens. The sequence continues at coordinate 2,183,252 of NZ_JAENXS010000002.1, read as the reverse complement.
ACTATGCCCAGCCGCTGATCGCGCCGATCAGCGCCGCGCTCGGCCTGTCGCATGCGGCCGCGGGCCTGATCGTGACCATGACGCAGATCGGCTATGGTACGGGATTGCTGTTCATCGTGCCGCTCGGCGATCTCGTCGAGAACCGCATGCTGATCTGCACCGTGATCACGCTCGGCGCCGCGGCGCTGCTTGCCGCTGCGTTCGCAACCCATGCGCTGCCGTTCCTGGTCGCGGCGCTGTTCATCGGCCTCGGCTCGGTCGCAGTTCAGATCATCATTCCCTATGCGGCCCATCTGGCGCCGGAAGCGATTCGTGGCCGCGTCGTCGGCAACGTCTCGACCGGATTGATGCTCGGCATCATGCTGGCGCGGCCGGCGTCGAGCTTCGTCACCGCGGCGCTGTCGTGGCATGCGGTGTTCTTCTGCTCGGCGGCGTTGATGATCGCGCTCGCGATCGTGCTGCGCATCACGCTGCCGAAGCGCAAGCCGGTCGCACGCATGCATTACGGTGCGCTGTTGATGTCGATGCCGCATCTGGTGCGCACCACCCTGCTGCTGCGGCGGCGCGCGCTCTACCAGGCCGGCCTGTTCGGCGCCTTCACCCTGTTCTGGACGGTGGTGCCGCTCCAGCTCGCCAGCCAATTCGACTTCACCCAGCGCGGCATTGCGCTGTTCGCGCTCGCCGGCGTGTCCGGCGTGCTTTCGGCACCGATCGCAGGCAGGCTCGCCGATCGCGGCCACAGCCGCATCGCCACGATCGCCGCGATGCTGTTCGTCGCCCTGGGCTTCCTGGCGACGCATGTCGGCGCGGCCGGATCGATGCTCAACCTCGCCTGTCTCGTCGTGGCCGCGATCGCCATCGATTTCGGTGTGCAGGGCAATGTCGTGCTGGGCTTTCGCGCCATCTTCGTGCTCGGGCACGCGCACCGCAGCCGCCTCAACGGCCTCTATATGGCGACGTTCTTCACGGCCGGCGCCGCCGGATCCGCGCTCGGCGCCTGGGCGTTCGTGCAAGGCGGCTGGACGCTGGCCTCGGCCATCGGCCTTGCGCTGCCCATAGCCAGCCTGCTCTATGCGACGACCGAATAGCGGTACGATTGTGCGCCGTGGCCCGTTTACCAAGCCTTGGATGAGGCGGCCTGGGTGATGCAATTTGCACCTCGCGGTTTCCCTGCGGCTGTAGTACTTTGGTCGCAAGCGGCCTGGTTAATGGCGGCAGGGAGGGCCTATGAGGCGTGCGGGACTGCATGGCGTACCGCGAGTACGGCCATGGTCATGGCAGGCGTTTCTGCTCGGATTTATCGTCGTCGCGGCGTCGGCTGCGCTTCAGGGCGCCTGTGTCGCACTCGGCGCAAAGCTCTATTTCGCGGCGTTCCTGCCCAGCCTGTTCGTGCTCGGCATCGTCGCGGGCGCACCGGCGGCGATGTTCGCCGCGCTGCTCACCATTCCGCTGGTATGGTGGGCGTTCATCCCGCCCTTCTTCGCGTTCACGACGCTGTCCAGTGCGAGCGCGGATTCCGTCAACCTGTTCTGCCTGCTCGCCCTGCTCGTGATCGGCCTTGCCGATCTCTGCCGCGAGACCATGACGATCACCAGTCGCGGCGGGTTGAAGTCATCCGGCAAGAAGGCGGCTACGAATTCGCAATAAACAGGTGCCGCGCGCGAGAGGCGCGTTGCGCGCGTGCAACAGTCCGGCAACCATCCACGCAGCCGGATGGCGCCGCTAACTTTTCGAAAAAGATTTGGCCGCAATTTCTCCCGCGGGAATGACGAGGGAGTTTTCGACATGAACGGCCAGATCAACGGTCACGCCATTTTTGAGAATGTGCGCCGCTATCGCGGCATCGCATCGCTCTATCGCCAGACCGCGGCGTTTCGGCCGGGCCAGCGCTGGTCACTGCTGGAGCAGGCCAGCGAGTGGGAAGCCCGCGCGCTGTCGGAGCTGGAAGCCTATTTCGCCGGCCGTGCCGACTGCGCCTCACCGCTCGCCGCCTGATCGTTAACCATCTCGATGTTCACGGGCGAACGACAGACGATGGGACCGCAGAATCCCCGAGGATGCAACCGGGAGCTCAGGTCGGCGAGCAGAACCCGTGACGACTACGGAGTTACCCCGCGGCTCGCGCGTGCTAGCAACTTGCCCAGATCTCCTTCACGACGGCCGGGACGCGCGATGACCACCTTCAACCGCATCTTCACGACAGAACGCCTGCTTCAGATCATCGTCATCCTCGCGGCGACGGTCGCAATGAAGCTGATGGGCTGAACGCCAGCGCTATCGCCCGCCGAACTCGGGCAACTCGGGCAGATAGTTCGCTCCCTCCGAGCCGAGAAAATCGAACATCGCCTGCGCCGGCGGCAGCAGCACCTTGTCGCTGCGGCGGATCACGTACCACTGCCGAACAATGGGAAGCCCTGCGACGTCGAGCACGATGAGGCGACCCTCGGCGAGCTCATGCGCCACTGTGTGGGCCGAGATGAAGGCGACGCCGAGGCCTGCAATGACCGCCTGCTTGATGGTCTCGTTGCTGCTCATCTCCATGCCGATGATCGGCTCGAGATCGGACTTCTGGAACATGCCCTCCATCAGCGTGCGGGTGCCGGATCCCGGCTCGCGGGTGAGGAAGGTCTCGTGCACGAGATCGGTCAGGCTGAGACCTCTATCCTTCTCCAGCCAGTGCCCCTTGCGAGCGACGATGATGTGCGGATTGCGCCCGAGCTGACGGACGTCGACGCTGACGTCGGCCGGTGGCCGACCCATCACGGCGAAATCGAGCTCGTAGCCGTGCATGGCCTCGCGGATCTCCTCGCGGTTGCCGACGGTGAGCTTGATCTCGATCTTCGGTGAGCGCTTGGAGAATGCCGCGATCGCATGCGGCACGAAATATTTCGCAGTCGAGACCGCGCCGAGATGCACCGTGCCGCCGGTCTTGCCCGCAAGCAGGTCGAGTGCGCCCTGGCAGTCGGCGATCGCGGCTTCGACGCGCTCGGCGAGCGACAGCACTTCCTTGCCCGCTTCCGTCAGCAGCATGCCGTCGCCGGTCCGCTGCACCAGCGGCAGGCCGGCGAGGTCCTGAAGCTGCCGCAGCTGCTGGGTCACGGCCGGCTGTGTCAGCCCGAGTTGGGTCGAGGCCGCGGTGACGCTGCCCTTGGCCGAAAGCGCCGCAAGGGAGCGCAACTGCCGGATCGTCAGATGCCGGAGCTGGGTCGCTGCATGGCTAGGGCCATTATAAGAAAATTCTTTGGCGCTCATTATGAATAGAAATTTTCCTTATTAAGCTGCCCCTGTCAATCTCCTCGTGCTGGGAATGACCGCGACCTGCCTCCGCCGGGAGGGAACTGGATGCGGCACCCACAAGGGATGGACGCAGATGACCGGGCAACTCAGGCTGGACGACCACCTTCAACGCTATTCCGAGACGGCGCCGCGTGCGTTGGCGGTTGCAGCCGCAGTCGACGCCATCGCGGCGGCGGCGATCGAGATCGCCGACCTCATCGCCACCGGTGATTTCGCGGATGCCTCGGGCCTGACCACCGGCCGTAACAGCGATGGCGATCTCCAGCGCGATCTCGACGTGCAGGCGGACGCGATCCTGCGCCGCTGCCTCAGCAAACTGCCGATCGCGGCGCTGGCGTCGGAGGAGATGCGTGAGCCCCAGATCGGCGACCGCGAAGCCAGGATCTGCGTCGCGATCGATCCGCTCGACGGCTCCTCCAACATCGATCTCAACATGACCGTCGGCACGATCTTCTCGATCCTGCCCGCGCCGGACGATCTCGCGCTCGCCTTCCATCAGCGCGGCTCGGCCCAGCTGGCGGCGGGCTTCGTCACCTACGGGCCGCAGACCTCGCTGGTGCTGACGCTCGGCGAGGGCGTGGACATCTTCACGCTCGACCGCAAGGCCGGCTGCTTCCGTCTCGCGCGCGGCGCCGTGCAGATCGCCGAGGCCTGCGAAGAATTCGCTATCAACGTCTCCAACCGCCGTCATTGGGATCCGCCGGTGCGCGCCTTCATCGACGAGTGCCTCGCCGGCGTCGACGGGCCCGCCAATCACAATTTCAACATGCGGTGGATCGGCTCGCTGGTCGCGGAGACCTATCGCATCCTCACCCGCGGCGGCGTGTTCCTGTATCCGTCCGATGCACGCCCCGGCTATGGCGACGGCCGTCTGCGGCTCACTTACGAGGCACACCCGATGGCGATGATCATCGAGCAGGCCGGTGGCTCGGCCTCGACCGGACGCGAGCGCATCCTCGACCTCGCCGCAGACAGCCTGCACCAGCGCGTACCGCTGGTCATGGGATCGAGCAACGAGGTGCGGCGCGTCGCGGAATTGCACTGCGATCCGCTGTTCGTCGCCAGCGTCTCTGCGCCGCTGTTCGCGCGGCGCGGCTTCTTCCGGCTGTGATGGAGGCAACCCATGTCCAGGAAGCATCCGATCATCTCGATCACTGGCTCCTCCGGAGCCGGCACCACCTCGGTCAAGAAGACGTTTGAGCAGATCTTCTTCCGCGAGCGCGTCGACGCCGTCTACATCGAGGGCGACGCCTTCCATCGCTACGATCGCGTCGAGATGCGCACGCAGATGGCGAACGAGGCCGAGCGCGGCAACAAGCATTTCAGCCATTTCAGCCCCGAGACCAATCTGTTCGAGGAGCTGGAGCGCGCCTTCCGCGACTACGGCGAGACCGGCACGGCGGTGACGCGGCACTACGTTCACGACGCCGAGGAGTCCGCGCTGCATGGCGTAGCACCCGGCACCTTCACCGAATGGGAGCGACTGCCGGAGAATTCGGACCTGATGTTCTACGAGGGTCTGCACGGCGCCGTCGTCACCGACAAAGTGAATGTCGCGCGCTATGCCGACCTCAAGATCGGCGTCGTGCCCGTCATCAATCTCGAATGGATCCAGAAGCTGCACCGCGACCGCAGCGCGCGCGGCTATTCGACCGAGGCCGTCACCGACACCATTCTGCGGCGGATGCCGGACTACATCCACTACATCTGCCCGCAATTCAGCGAGACCGACATCAACTTCCAGCGCGTGCCGACGGTGGACACCTCGAATCCGTTCATCGCCCGCTGGATCCCGACGCCGGACGAATCGATGGTCGTGATCCGCTTCAAGAATCCGCGCGGCATCGATTTTCCCTATCTGCTCTCGATGCTTCCGCACAGCTGGATGTCCCGTGCGAACTCCATTGTGTGTCCCGGCGCGAAACTCGATCTGGCGATGCAGCTGATCCTGACGCCGCTGATCATGCAGCTGATCGAGCGCAAGCGAAATCTGAAGTGAACGAGGGGAGGATCCGATGAACATCTCCGTCCATGCCGACGCCGACCTCACGGCCGTCACGCACAACGATCTCGCCAATGCCGTCCGCTTCCTCGCAGTCGACGCCATCGAGACCTCGCAGTCCGGTCATCCCGGCCTGCCGATGGGTATGGCCGACGTCGCGACCGTGCTGTTCTCGCGCTTCCTGAAGTTCGACTCCGCGCACCCGAACTGGCCGGACCGCGACCGTTTTGTCCTGTCGGCAGGCCATGGCTCGATGCTGCTCTACGCGTTGCTGTATCTGACCGGCGGCGATGTCAGCCTCGACGACATCAAGGCGTTCCGGCAATGGGGCTCGAAAACGCCGGGGCATCCTGAATATGGCCACACGCCGGGCGTCGAGACTACGACCGGACCGCTGGGGCAGGGGATCGCGACGGCCGTCGGCATGGCGCTCGCCGAGCGCATGGCCAACGCGCGGCATGGCGACGGCCTCGTCGATCACTTCACCTATGTGATCGCCGGCGATGGTTGCCTGATGGAAGGCATCAGCCAGGAGGCGATCTCGCTCGCCGGCCATCTTGGACTTGGCCGCCTGATCGTGCTGTTCGACGACAACGGCATCTCCATCGACGGGCCAACGTCGCTTGCGACCTCGGATGACCAGTGCGCGCGTTTCGCCGCCTCCGGCTGGTCGGTACGCCGCGTCGACGGACACGATCCCGAAGCGACTGCGCAGGCGATCGCCGAAGAACGCGAGAGCGCAAAACCGTCGCTGATCGCCTGCCGCACCATCATCGGTTATGGCGCGCCGGACCGGCAGGGCACCGAGAAGGCGCATGGCGCGCCGCTCGGCGTCGAGCAGACGGCGGCGGCGCGTCGGACGCTCGGCTGGGACTATCAGCCCTTCGTCGTGCCGATTCCCATACTGAAAGCGTGGCGGATGATCGGCCAGCGCGGGCAGGTCGAGCGTCTCGCCTGGCTCGATCGCTACGAATGCGCGACGCCTGAGCAGCGCGATCTGTTCGTTGAGGGCAGCCCGGTTGCCCTGCCGAACGCCTATGCCCGGGCTTCGGCCAAATTGCGCGAGCGCTTTGCCACCGAGCGTCCGAAGCTCGCGACGCGGCAAGCCTCGCAACAGGTGCTCGACTGCATCGCAGGGACCATCCCGGGATTTGTCGGCGGCTCCGCCGACCTGACCCATTCGAACCTGACGCATGCCAAGGGGCAGTCGCCCGTCAGGCGCGACGCGTTCGCCGGTGACTACATCCATTACGGCATCCGCGAGCACGGCATGGCGGCGGCGATGAACGGCCTCGCGCTGCATGGCGGCTTCATTCCCTATGGCGGCACATTCCTCGCCTTCTCCGATTACAGCCGGCCGGCGATCCGCCTTGCTGCCTTGATGCGGCTTCGCGTCGTCCATGTGATGACCCACGATTCCATCGGGCTCGGCGAGGATGGCCCGACGCACCAGCCGGTCGAGCATCTTGCCGCACTGCGCGTCATTCCGAACCTTCTGGTCTTCCGTCCAGCCGACGCAGTCGAGACGCTGGAAGCCTGGGACTGCGCGCTCGAAGCCAAGGATCGGCCCTCGGTGCTGTGCCTGTCCCGGCAGGCGCTCCCGACCTTCCGCAGCGATATCCGCGGCAGGAATCGGGTCGCGCGCGGCGCCTATGTGATTGTTTCACCCGATGGCGGACGCGACGTAACGCTGATGGCGACCGGCTCAGAAGTCTCGATCGCGTTGGAAGCTGCGCGCCTGCTTGCAACAGAGCATGTCCGCGCCGCGGTCGTATCCGCGCCGTGCTTCGCTCTGTTCGCAGAGCAACCGGACGATTATCGCGCCGCGGTTCTCGGCACGGCGCCGCGCGTGGGCATCGAGGCGGCCGTCGCCGGTGATTGGCATCGCTGGATCGGTGCTGAGGGCGAGTTCGTCGGGATGCGCGGCTTCGGTGCCTCGGCACCCGCGCCAGTGCTCTATCGCGAATTCGGCATCACACCGCAGAGCGTCGCGGAAGCCGCTCGGCGGGCGATTGCCCGCGCAGGCAAGCAATAACAGGAGGATTTGTCGTGGCCCGTATCACCCTTCGCCAACTGCTCGATCACGCCGCCAATCACGGCTACGCGGTGCCGGCGTTCAACATCAACAACATGGAGCAGGGCATCGCGATCATGCAGGCGGCGGCCGAGGTCGATGCGCCCGTCATCATCCAGGCCTCGCGCGGCGCCCGCAGCTATGCCGGCGATCTCATGCTCTCGCACATGATCGACGCGCTGGAGCGAACCTATCCGGACATCCCGCTCTGCATGCACCAGGACCACGGCAATGACGAAGCGACCTGCGCCTCCGCGATCGCCCATGGCTTCACCTCGGTGATGATGGACGGCTCGCTCAAGGCGGACGCCAAGACCGCGGCCGATTACGACTACAATGTCGCGATCACTCGCCGTGTCGTCGATCTCGCCCATTGGGTCGGCGCCTCCGTCGAAGGCGAGCTCGGCGTGCTCGGTTCGCTCGAGCATGGTGGCGGCGAGCAGGAGGATGGCCACGGCGTCGAGGGCAAGGTCAGCCACGACCAACTGCTCACTGATCCCGATCAGGCCGTCGACTTCGTCCGCGCCACCAAGGTCGATGCGCTCGCCGTCGCCATGGGCACCTCGCACGGCGCCTACAAGTTCAGCCGCAAGCCGGACGGCGACATTCTGGCGATGCGGGTGGTCGAGGAGATTCATCGCCGGCTGCCGAACACGCATCTGGTGATGCACGGCTCGTCCTCGGTGCCGCAGCCGCTCCAGGACATGTTCAACGAGTATGGCGGCGAGATGCCGCAGACCTGGGGCGTGCCGGTGGAGGAGATTGTTCGCGGCATCAACAGCGGCGTGCGCAAGGTCAACATCGACACCGACTGCCGCCTGGCGATGACTGCGGTGTTCCGCAAGGTCGCGACTCAAGCGCGCTCCGAATTCGACCCGCGCAAATTTCTCAAGCCCGCGATGGATGCGATGCGCGAGCTTTGCCGCGACCGCTTCGAGCAATTCGGTACCGCGGGCCACGCCAGCCAGATGAAGGTGATTCCGATGAGCGAGATGGCGCGGCGCTACCGCGCGGGCGAGCTCGATCCGGGCATCGGCACCCGCGAGCCGGTCGCGGCTTAATCATTCAGAGAGAAGAGCAGGAGAGAGCCATGAATGCACATGCTGGAACCGTCCGCGGCAAGGAGCGCTATCGCTCGGGTGTGATGGAATACAAGCGCATGGGCTATTGGGAGCCCGAGTACACGCCGAAGGACACCGACGTCATTGCGCTGTTTCGCGTCACGCCACAGGAGGGTGTCGACCCGATCGAGGCGTCGGCGGCCGTTGCCGGCGAATCCTCGACTGCGACCTGGACCGTAGTGTGGACCGATCGCTTGACCGCCGCGGAGAAATATCGCGCCAAGTGCTATCGCGTCGATCCGGTGCCGGGTACGCCGGGCTCTTATTTCGCATACATCGCCTATGACCTCGACCTGTTCGAGCCGGGCTCGATCGCCAACCTTTCGGCGTCGATCATCGGCAACGTGTTCGGCTTCAAGCCACTGAAGGCGCTGCGTCTGGAAGACATGCGCTTCCCGGTCGCCTATGTGAAGACGTTCCAGGGGCCTGCGACCGGCATCGTGGTCGAACGCGAGCGGCTCGACAAGTTCGGCCGGCCGCTGCTCGGCGCCACGGTCAAACCCAAGCTCGGTCTCTCGGGCCGCAACTACGGCCGGGTCGTCTATGAGGCACTCAAGGGCGGGCTCGACTTCACCAAGGACGACGAGAACATCAACTCACAGCCATTCATGCATTGGCGCGACCGCTTCCTCTATTGCATGGAGGCGGTGAACCGCGCCCAGGCCGCCTCCGGCGAGGTCAAGGGCACTTACCTGAACATCACCGCGGGAACGATGGAGGACATGTACGAGCGCGCGGAGTTCGCCAAGGAACTCGGCTCGTGCATCGTCATGATCGACCTCGTGATCGGCTACACCGCAATCCAGTCCATGGCCAAGTGGGCGCGCCGCAACGATATGATCCTGCATCTGCATCGCGCCGGTCACTCGACCTATACGCGGCAAAAGAGCCATGGTGTGTCGTTCCGCGTCATCGCCAAATGGATGCGGCTTGCCGGTGTCGACCACATCCATGCCGGCACGGTGGTCGGCAAGCTCGAAGGCGATCCCAACACCACGCGCGGCTATTACGACGTCTGCCGCGAAGACTTCAACCCGACCAGGCTCGAGCACGGCCTGTTCTTCGACCAGAATTGGGCGAGCCTCAACAAGATGATGCCGGTGGCCTCCGGCGGCATCCATGCCGGCCAGATGCACCAGCTGCTCGACCTGCTCGGTGAGGACGTCGTGCTGCAATTCGGCGGTGGCACCATCGGCCATCCCATGGGCATCGCGGCCGGCGCGATCGCCAACCGCGTGGCGCTGGAAGCGATGATCCTCGCCCGCAATGAGGGGCGCGACTACGTCCATGAAGGCCCGGAGATCCTGGCGAGAGCGGCCGAGACCTGCACGCCGCTGAAGGCCGCGCTCGAGGTCTGGAAGGACGTCAGCTTCAACTATCAATCCACCGATACGCCGGACTTTGTGCCGACCGCGCTGGAAACCGTTTGAGGAGACGCAACATGAAACTGACCCAGGGCTGCTTCTCGTTCCTGCCTGACTTGACCGACGACCAGATCACCAAGCAGGTGCAGTACTGCCTCGCCAACGGCTGGGCGGTGAATATCGAGTTCACCGATGATCCGCATCCCCGTAACACCTATTGGGAGATGTGGGGCCTGCCGATGTTCGATCTCCAGGACGCCGCCGGCGTGATGATGGAGCTAGCGGAGTGCCGTCGGGTCTGTGGCAACAGTTACATCCGCATCAGCGGCTTCGACTCCAGCCATGGCTGGGAGTCGGTGCGGATCTCCTTCCTCGTCAACCGCCCGCCGCAGGAGGCCGAGTTCGAGCTGGTGCGGCAGGAGGTTGGCGGCCGCGCCATCCGCTACACCACCGTGCGGAAGCCGGCCGCTCACGCTTCGCAATAGCCATTCCTCTCCGCGCGGAGCACTCCCTGCTCCGTATCCTTGGCGGACCACTGCTTCGCCGCTCCTCCCGCGGCGAAGCTCTTTTCTTCGAGGTGCCGATGCTCGACATTCCTCACGCGACCACAACCGAGCCCAACGAGACCAGTTTCGATCTCCGCAAGGAAGCCGAAGCGGCAGGGATCACCGACACGTTGCAACAGCTCGAGCAGGAATTGATTGGGCTCAGGCCAGTCAAGAACCGCGTGCGCCAGATCGCGTCACTATTGCTGATCGAGCGTATGCGGCAGCGCGCAGGGCTGGCCTCCGCGCCGCCGACGCTGCACATGTCGTTCACCGGTAATCCCGGCACCGGCAAGACCACGGTGGCGTTGCGCATGGCCAAGATCCTGCACGGCCTCGGCTTCGTGCGGCGCGGGCAGGTGATCTCGGTGACGCGCGACGATCTCGTCGGCCAGTATATCGGTCACACCGCCCCGAAGACCAAAGAGATCCTGAAGAAAGCGATGGGCGGCGTGCTGTTCATCGATGAAGCCTATTATCTGCACCGGCCAGACAATGAGCGCGACTATGGCCAAGAGGCGATCGAGATCCTGCTCCAGGTGATGGAGAACCAGCGCGAGGACCTCGTGGTGATCCTGGCGGGCTACGGCGAACGCATGACGAGCTTCTTCGCCTCCAATCCCGGCTTCCGCTCGCGGATCGCCCACCACATCGAATTCCCGGACTATGCGCAAGACGAGCTCCTCGTCATCGCCGAGCTCATGCTCCGGGAGCGCGGTTATCGGTTCTCGGCCGCCGCGCGCGAGGCGTTCGAGAAGTACATTGAGTTACGCCGGACCCAGCCGTTCTTCTCCAATGCGCGCTCGATCCGCAACGCCGTCGACCGCATCCGCCTGCGACAGGCCGATCGCCTGGTGTCCGATCTTGATCGAATGCTCGACGTCGCCGATCTCGAGACCATCGACCCGGTTGACGTTCTCGCGAGCCGCGTCTTCAGCGGCGGAGCCGACGTGCGGAGTGCCAAGCCATGAGCAGCGAGATTGTCATTGCGCCCTCGATCCTGGCAGCGGACTTCGCGTGTCTCGGCGAGGAGATCGCGGCCATCGATGCGGCCGGCGCCGACTGGATCCATTGCGACGTCATGGACGGCCACTTCGTGCCGAACATCAGTTTTGGCGCCGATATCATCAAGGCGATCCGTCCGCTGACGAAGAAGGTCTTCGACGTGCATCTGATGATAGCGCCGACCGATCCCTTTCTTGAGGCGTTTGCCAAGGCGGGCGCCGACGTCATCACGGTTCATGCCGAAGCCGGTCCGCATCTCGATCGGTCGCTTCAGGCGATCCGCGCGCTCGGTAAGAAGGCCGGTGTCAGCCTGTGCCCGGTCACGCCCGAGAGCGCGATCGACTATGTGCTCGACCGTGTCGATCTCGTGCTGGTGATGACGGTCAATCCCGGCTTCGGCGGCCAGTCCTTCCTCGAATCCCAGCTCGATAAGATCGCGCGTATTCGAACCATGATCGGCGAGCGGCCGATCCGGCTCGAAGTCGATGGCGGCGTCACGCGCGATAATGCCGCCGCGGTTGCTGCCGCGGGCGCCGATACGCTGGTGGCGGGTTCCGCCGTGTTCCGTGGCAAACGCAGCGTCGACTATGCCGGCAATATCGCGGCCATTCGCATTGCTGCGGAAGCCGGTCGGGTTCCGAAACTGCAGAATATTTCCGCGCCGTCGATGCGCGCAGGAGAAGCCGTGCGCATCCGGTAGACTACGGAGGCGCTGCGCGAGCACGTGACCCTTCTCCGGGGTCTTACGGAGAATATACCGCTAGTCGACTTTATCCTTCATGCCGGGGTAACCAACGGCGGTGAAGCCGATGTCCGATTAACGACGACGCAATGCGCTGCGACACAATCTGTGGTTCAAGGATCGCAGAGAGCGCGTGGGATGCACATTCAATATCTTCACTGGAATGCTGCCCATGGCTGGCGCGGAGCGAATGCCCTGCGCGAGCCAGCCCAACTCGTGCTTTATTTCGGCAGCCGCGAGGGGCTGACCGGTGGCGAGCGCTATCGCGAGCTGCGCGGTCGTTATCCTGACAGTCATGTCATCGGTTGCAGCACCGGCGGCCAGATCCACGGCGATGACATCCGCGATGATGGAGTGGTTGCCGTCGCCTTGCGTTTCGCGCGAACGCAGGTGATGGTGGTGAACGAAATCATTGAATCACGCGAGGCGTCGCGAGCTTGCGGCGTGCGTCTTGCTCGCCAGGTGATGGCGGCGGACCTGGCGGGGCTGTTCGTTCTGTCCGACGGGTTGGGCGTGAACGGTGCCGAGCTGCTCGCCGGTATCACCGAGGTGCTCGGGCCGGATCTGCCAGTCACGGGCGGCTTGGCCGGCGATGGCACCCGGTTCGAGCAAACATTGGTCGGGGCCGATGGCGAGCCCTTGCCGAACCGCGTCGCGGCAATCGGCTTCTATGGAACCTCCTTTCGCATCGCGCATGGTTGCGCGGCTGGCTGGGACGTGTTCGGCCCGCGGCGCAAGGTTACGAAATCGGAGGGGCCCGTGGTGGTTGAGCTCGACGGCAAGCCGCCACTGGATCTCTACACGCGCTATCTCGGCGAGGAAGAGGCCGCGGCGATGCCTGGTTCGGGCCTCGCGTTTCCGTTGCGCATTCACGACGAATCCGAGCCGGATCGGCAGATCGTGCGCTCCGTCTTTGCGGTGGATCGCAGCGCCGGAACGCTGACGTTTGCCGCCGACATTCCGGAAGGGTGTACGGCGCAATTGATGCGTGCCAATTTCGACAGCCTCGCTGCGGGTGCAGGCGAGGCGGGCCGGCAGGCGCGCAACGCGCTTTCCGATGGGATTGCCGGCGACAAGCTCGCGATCCTGGTGAGCTGCACCGGCCGCCGCAAGATCATGGGGCAGCGCACGCAGGACGAGCTGGACGCCGTTGCCGCCGAACTCGGCGACGATGTCGTTCGTATCGGCTTCTACTCTTATGGCGAGATCGCACCGCCCGTGGCCTCCGGCCGCTGCGAACTGCACAATCAGACCATGACCGTCACGATGATCGCGGAGGCCGCCGCTTGACCATGCATCGCCTGTTGGCACGGCAGATTCGCCAGGCGACGGACGAGTCCGGGCAGGTCGATTTGACCAGGCTCGGCGATCTCGTCAGCGCGGCCTATGAGGAGGGCGACAGCGATCGTCGGCGCACCGACCGCGCGATCAAGCTGATGATCGAGGAGCTCGAGCAGACGCACAAGCGTGCCGAGCAGGATCTGCTGCGCGCGCGCGAATTCCTCGACAGCATCATCGAGAATATCCCGATCGCGGTGTTTGCGAAGGACGCCAGGGATTCCCGCTACGTCCTGCTCAACCGCGCCGGCGAAGAATATTTCGGCATGCCCCGCCATCGGATGCTGGGCAAAACCCCTGACCAGATCTTTCCGGAGGATGTTGCCAGCGCCATCAACGAGCTGGATCGCCGCGTCGTCGACAGCGGCGGGCCGTTGATCTTGGAAGGGCATCGGCTCGAAATCGGCGTCAACGGCCATGATCGCCTGGTCAATTCCCGCAAGCTGCTGGTTCGCGACGGCAGCGGCGCGCCGCAATATCTGGTCGGCGTGATCGAGGACGTCACCGAGCGGATCACCAATGAGGCGCATATCAGCCATCTTGCACAGTATGATGCCTTGACGGACCTGCCGAACCGCAGTGCTTTCAACGCGGCGCTCGCCGAACGGCTGGAGCGAGCGCAGGAGACGTCGACCAATTTTGCAGTGCTGAGCCTGGATCTCGATCGCTTCAAGGAAGTCAACGACGTGTTCGGCCACCCCGTGGGCGACATGCTGATGCGGGCAGCCGCCGAGCGCCTTGCTGGGGAAGCCGATGGGGCCTTCGTCGCCCGCATTGGCGGCGACGAGTTCATGATCCTGATGCCGGACGACGTCCGCCGCGACGACGTCCTCTCGCTCGCCGAGCGTCTGGTCGAGGCGATCGGCAACGAACTCGAGGTCGACGACTACCTCTCCCATGTGGGCCTCAGTGTCGGCATCGCCGTCTATCCGGATGACGGCGTGGACGCGGCAACGCTGCTTGCGAACGCCGATTCCGCGCTCTATCGCGCCAAACGCGAAGGCCGGGGCAGGGTCTGCTTCTTCGAAACCGAGATGGACCGGGAGCTGCGCGACCGCAGGCTGTTGCAGCACGATCTGCGCCACGCGCTCGAGCAGAACCAGTTCCTCGTCTACTTCCAGCCGCAGGCGCGGATGGGTGGCGAGATCATCGGCTTCGAGGCGCTGCTGCGCTGGAACCATCCGACCCGGGGCTTCGTGCCGCCCGACCAGTTCATTCCGTTGGCCGAGGAGAACGGGCAGATCATCGAGATCGGCGAATGGGTGCTGCGCGAGGCCTGCCACGAGGCGGCGTCCTGGCCGAAGCCGTTGCAGGTCGCAGTCAATCTGTCGCCTGTCCAGTTCCAGGCCGGCGACCTCGAACGGTCCATCCACCAGATCCTGCTCGAAACGGGGCTGGCGCCGACCCGGCTCGAGGTCGAGATCACCGAGGGCGTGCTGATCGGCGATTTCACCCGCGCACTCAATCTGCTGCGGCGGCTGAAGGCACTCGGCATTCGTATCGCGATGGACGATTTCGGCACAGGGTATTCGTCGCTGTCCTATCTCCAGTCGTTCCCGTTCGACAAGATCAAGATCGACCGGAGCTTCATCTCCAACCTCGAGGCGACGCCGCAATCGGCCGAGATCGTCCGCGCGGTCCTGAGCCTTGCGCACGCCCTGCACATCCCGGTCGTTGCGGAAGGGGTGGAGACGGAAGAGCAGCGCGCCTTCCTGGAATACGAGGCCTGCGAGGAGATGCAGGGCTATTTCGTCGGGCGGCCCGAACCGATCGAACATTATTTCGATCTGATCGGCATCGATGTCGAGCGCCGCCGCTACGCCTAGGCCACCAGTCCACGCAGCCGAGTTCCGCGTGCAAATCGGCGCGATAGGAACCACAGTCTGGGCGCGTATTTCTCAAAAGTTAACTGCGATCGGGCGTGCAGTGCACGCAGCAAATGTTTTGCACAACCGCCATCGGCCTGACGCAAATCAGGGCAATAAGCGCTTGTGAACGCGAGGGAGGGTCTCATGGAGAACGTACGTCGTTACCGCGCGCTGGCGTCCCTCTGTCGTCAGCAGGCGGCCTATCGGCCGCTCCAGAACTGGCAACTGCTCGGCCAGGCCGAACATTTCGAACATCTCGCAGAGATCGCGCTGAAAGCCCATTACGACGCGTGCAATGCGCAACGCGAAGACGATGCCATCGCGGCCGCGGCATGGGAGAGACCCGCCGCGGCGTGAGACCCTGGCTGCAATTCTTCACGATATTGCTCGCTGAGGCATCGCGCACGGTGCGGCGTCTCCTGAGAGAACAAGGCTCCTGAGAGAACAAGGCCTGCGGCTGCTGGCCGCGGCAACTTTTCCAAGAATTAATCGCGTGGACGGGACACCGTAAGGTGGGGGCGCCCATGTTGCGTGCAGGGCGACACCTTCACCAACATGGACATTTCGACATGAAAGATCGCGTCAATTCCGACACCACCACCTCCCGCAGAATTCTGAAGCCGCGCCGGCTGGCGCTGCTCGGCACCGTGGCCGCGCTTGGCGTGGCCATGCTGGCCGCATCTCCCGCTTCAACGCAGTTCGGCGTGACCTCCCTGATTTCGCCTGCGCATGCCGCAGAGGCGGCGACGACACCGCCGGGCTTCGGCGACCTCGTCAGCAAGGTCAAACCGGCCGTCATCTCGGTGCGGGTGAAGATCGACCAGGACAGCGACAAGAGCGCGATGTTGCAACAGAACCGGATGGACCAGGACGAGGATTCCCCGTTCGACCAGTTCTCGCGGCAGTTCGGCTTCCGCTTGCCTAACGGCATGAACGGCATGCCGCGTGAACGCCACCAGATCATCACGGGCGAAGGCTCCGGCTTCTTCATCTCGGCTGACGGCTACGCCGTGACCAACAACCATGTCGTCGACCATGCGCAGTCGGTGCAGGTAACGACGGATGACGGCACGATCTACACCGCGAAGGTGGTCGGCACCGATCCGAAGACCGATCTCGCGCTGATCAAGGTTGAGGGCAAGTCGAACTTTCCGTTCGTCAAGTTCTCCGACCAGAAGCCCCGGATCGGTGACTGGGTGGTCGCGGTCGGCAATCCCTTTGGCCTCGGCGGCACGGTGACGGCCGGCATCGTCTCGGCCAGCGGCCGCGACATCGGCAACGGTCCCTATGACGACTTCATCCAGATCGATGCCCCCATCAACAAGGGCAATTCCGGCGGTCCGGCCTTCGACATGAACGGCAACGTGATCGGCGTGAACACCGCGATCTTCTCGCCCTCTGGCGGCTCGGTCGGCATCGGCTTCGACATTCCGGCCTCGACCGCGAAGCTCGTCGTCGCGCAGCTGAAGGACAAGGGCGCGGTCACTCGCGGCTGGCTCGGCGTGCAGGTGCAGCCGGTGACATCAGAGATCGCCGACAGCCTCGGCCTGAAGGCGGCACGCGGTGCGATCGTCGACAATCCCCAGGACGGCAGCCCGGCGGCGAAGGCCGGCATCGAGGCGGGCGACGTCATCACCGCCGTCAACGGCAATGCGGTCAAGGACTCCCGCGATCTCGCCCGCACCATCGCGACGCTGGCGCCGGGCACGTCCGTGAAGCTCGACATCGTCCACAAGGGCGAGAGCAAGACCGTGACGCTGGCGCTCGGCGAACTGCCGAACGAGCATCAGGCGAAGGCGGATGAAGGCAAGGCGCAGCCGGGTGCCGGCACGCCGCACCTCGGCCTTAGCCTGGCGCCGGCCGGCGATGTCCAGGGCGCAGGCCAGAAGGGCGTCGTCGTCACCGAGGTCGATCCGCAAGGACCGGCCGCGCAGCGCGGCATCCAGACCGGCGACGTCATCCTCAATGTCGGCGGCAAGGCCGTCGCCAATGTCGGCGACGTTCGCTCCGAGCTGGCGCAGGCCAAATCGTCCGGCAAGCACAGCGTGCTGTTGCAGGTGAAAAGCGCGGAGGCGACCCGGTTCGTCGCGGTACCGCTGGCGTAAGTCCCGCGGCTTCGACGGCAAATTCACAAGGCGGCCTGCGGGCCGCCTTTTTCGTGCGCGCCTGCGAGATACCCACAGGCGATCGATAACATTCTCGTTAACGGCAGCAATGATGACTGGTTCGTCCGAAAAAGCCGCGTTCGCTCGTCAGACTTCGAAGGCGCATGCTTGCGCGTTGGCGGCAATGAGGCCGGCAGGGCGAATTGCAGGCGTGGAACTTCGGACGTCCGGCCGCTTTATGGAACCGGCCGGTGGTCCCGCATTGATCGGTGCCGACATGGATCGATTAAAGCTCTCGCTGAGATACGCGCTACTTGTGACGCCGCTCGTTCTGGCGACCGGAAGTGCCATGGGGCGCGATGACGGCCGCTACGCCGACTCGCCGCTGAAGCCCTGGTTTGACAGCCTGCGCAGCCATCTCGGTCCGTGCTGCTCGGATGCCGATGGATTTGCCGTTTCGGATCCCGATTGGGAATCGCACAACGGGCACTATCGGGTGCGGCTCGACGGGCAGTGGGTGGATGTGCCTGACGACGCCGTCATCACCGAGCCGAACCGCGCCGGTCGCACCATGGTTTGGCCGGTCAAGACAGCGTTCGGCATTTCGATCCGCTGCTTCATGCCGGGCACCATGATCTGACGCCGGTCAGGTCACCGCTTGGCGGATTTCCGCTTCGAGCTCTTCTTCTTCTTCTTCTTCTTCTTGGTGGCCTTTTTCTTGGACGTCTTTCGCTTCGACGCCTTCTTCGGGACCTTCTTGCCCTTCTTGCGCGCCTCCGAGAGGCCGATCGCAATCGCCTGCTTGCGGCTCTTCACGCGCCCGCCGCGACCGCCCGGTCCGCTTTTGGCGGTGCCTTTCTTGTAACGGCGCATCTCGCGCTCGACATCACTGCCGGAGCTGCGCGAGTACCGGCGCTTCTTTGCCTTGCGTGCCATCAACTCTCTCCCGTGATCTGGGGAAAGAACCGTAATGCTTACATAACGTTCCAAGAGTGCCGGCCGCGCTCCCTAGAAGGAGTTCGCGAGTTCGATCTCCGCCTCCAGCACCTGGATACGGCGCGCGGCTTCGGAAGAGGACAGACCCCGATTGTATTGCGCGGGCTGGTAGGCCTCTTCACTGAGCCGCTTCAACCGCAGCCCCTGCGCCCGGGTCATCTGCTCGACGAGAAAAGCCTTGGCGTCGTATTTACCTTGAACCTGCATGTCCACTCTCCGTTCTGAATTCGTGGCTTGACTATACGTTCTTATTTTGTTCTAACAAGCCATGGACAACAGAATTAATGAAATTCGACGCAAAATCAGCGCCTTGAGGCTGGAAATGGCCGATGTCGAGGCGTCCGTGCGCGACCTCGTCGACCGCGATCGCGACTGCACCGAAAAAGCCCTGGCGCAGATGGATCTGCGCCGGAAAATCAACCTGCTGATCGCCGAATGGAAGGCCGCGGGTGGCTGCGATGTCCTGCCAGACGTCCGCCACCGGGTGCGTCTTCGCCTGGTGAAGAGCGATAGCCAGCTGGCACGCGCAACCGCGCGCCGCTGAGGCGTTAGAAACACACGGCGGATGGAGGCGTGCGGTGGAGGAAGACCCGGACGCCTACCGGATTCTGAAGTTGCGTGCCGAGATCCTCGAACTGGGCTCCGCGATCCGGCAATTGCAGCGCGAGGGCCTCGACGATGCCACCGCCCAGCTTTTGATCGCGCGCAAGCGGGCGCAGCTTGACTATCTCGTGAAGACGAATTCCGTCAGCCGCCGCCTTAACATCACTGACATCCGACGCAGCTAAAGCGGTCGCGCAACGCGACATGCCCGAGCCCGTCAATGCCGGATGCCGAAATGGCCGCCCTGCTGTGGGCGGTTCTCGATGAGATCTGCGCCGACCTTGCTCCGTCCGAGGCGGCGACGCGCCAACGCGTTGCCGCAAGACTGAGTGATCTTGTTCGGGCGGGGCACTGCTCGGTCGACGATCTGAAGCGGGCCGGTCGGGATGCTCTGATCCGCGCACCGACCATGTGGCCTTGAGAATGTTCGAGCCCGAAGCAAAAGGCCCCGCGTTCGCGGGGCCTGAGCTTCTGGCGAGCTTACTTGGTGTTGCTCGGGGCGCTCTTGTTGTTCGACATGGTGCCGCCCTGGTCTGAACCGGGACCGGAGCCGCCCTGGCCGGAGGCATCGCTGCCCTTGGACTTCATATTAGCGCCCGTCGTGGTCTGCGACATAGAGGAGTGGTGCTTCTTGTGCGACTTGGCCTGCGCGGCGAACGGGGCTGCGGCAAGGCCGGTTGCCAGCATCACGGCGAGAGCGAGCTTGATCGTTTTCATGCGGGGGAACTCCCTGAGTTGAATTGACGCAGGCAGCCAACCGCCAATCGCCGCAGGAGTTCCGAACAAAGCGGCGCATGCATTTCATGCGCGCTTCAAGATTCCTTGTCCTCGTTGAGGATGAACACGATGCCGGTCAGCGCTGCACCGATTGCAAACGTCGTCACCAACGTGACGACAAAGACCAAGAAGGCCCCACTTCCGCCGTGGTTGAGCAATTCCGCGACCGCAGGATTGGCCAGGATGAGCGCAAGCGTGAAGGCAAGACCGAGTGCCGCGCCCATCATCGCATGCGTCATCAGCTTGATGACACCGGTAGGAGAGATCAGCTTTGGCGTCTTTTTTACACGCATGGAACTGCCGCTCGATCTGGCATTCAAACGCGGGCGACGATCGCCGGTTCCATCCCGCATGAACGAATTGTCATCACCCGCTTCATCCGACGTTCATGCCCAGCTTGCGAGGATATACGCCATCAACACGGGAACATTCGATATGGGCAAGGTAGTCTTTCTCTATCGCTCGCTGGCCTACCGCAACGCCGCGGCCGACATGTTGCGCAAGGCGCGCAAGCTGCCGCGCGGGGCCGAGCGCAGCGCGGCCCGCCGCTACGCGACGGCGCTGCGTGATCTCGCAGAAACCGAAGCCTGGCTCGAAGGGCGCGTTGCCGGTGAATCCCGGCCGATGCCACGAATGAGAGTGGCTGCGTCGCGCTAACCCAACGCGCGCTGGAGTTCAGGGGAGGTGCTGGCCTCGAATTTGTCCTGCGCTGCCGGTGTGGTCGCTCCCTTGCGCGTCAACGGCACCTCGAGGCGGCACAACAGGCCCTCGGCGCGCCAATCGAATTGCGCCTGTCCGCCGAGCTGGGATTCGACACTGGCCAGCAGGCTTCTCGTCCCGAAGCCACGCGACTTCGGCGTCCTGACCAGCGGGCCGCCGGTTTCCTCCCAGGTCAATGTCAGGAGTTCGTTCTCGGCCTGCCAGCCGATCGCGAGCCGCCCCGATCGTGCCGAGAGCGCGCCATACTTCGCCGAATTGGTGAAGAGCTCGTGCAGCGCCAGCGCCAGCGTCTGGGCCGTCGCCGGCAGCAATTGCACTTCTGGCCCCGCAAGCTTGATCTGTCCGCCGAGCGAATAGGGCGCAAGCTCTTCCTCGATCAGCTTGGAGAGCTCTGCACCCTGCCAGCTCGACAGTGACAGAATGGTGTGCACGCGCGCGAGCGCATTGATGCGCCCCTCGACGGCGTTGACGTAGGCCTTGACCTCGTCGGCGCGGGTGAGGCGCACGATCGACTGCGCCAACGCCAGCGCATTCTTGGCGCGATGATCGACCTCCCGCGCCAGAAGGTTCTGCCGTTCCTCGGCGCGCTTGCGTTCGGTAATGTCGACGGTGACACCGCTGACCCGCACCACGCGGCCGGCGTGGTCCACGGTTGCGGCTGCCGTGCCCACGCACCAGCGCACCTCACCATCGGGCCGGCTGACGCGAAATTCTCCCTCGTAGGCGTGCGCGCCGGTATTGAACGCGGCAATCGCCTGGTCGAACTGGTCGACGTCATCCGGGTGCAGCAGCGCCTGGATGTTGGCCGAGGTGACGTTGAAGGACTCCGGCGTCACGCCGAAGATGCGGTACTGGCCTTCGTCCCACATCCAGTCGCCGTTGACCCAATCCCAATCCCAGGATCCCATCTTGCCGGCGGCGATCGCCATGGTACGCCGCTCTTCGCTCTCGCGCAGCTTGGCGGTGGAATTCTCCAACTCTGCCGTGCGGGCGCGGACGCGATCCTCGAGATCCTGGTTCAGCCGCTCCAGCTCGCGCGTCTTGCGATAGAGCTCGGCAAACACCTTGACCTTGGCGCGCAGAACTTCCGGCACGACGGGGACCGGCACGTAATCGACCGCGCCCATCTCGTAGCCCCGGAGGCGGTCGATGTCGCTGACTTGAATAGCCGAGATGAAGATCATCGCGGTCTTCTGGAAACGCGGATGCTCGCGGATCATCGCCGCGAGCTCGAAGCCGTCGAGCTCGGGCATGCAGACGTCGACCAGGATCACCGCGATCTCGGTCTTGAGCAGCACCTCCAGCGCCTCGCGGCCCGACGAGGCGATTACGAGGTTCTCGCCGAGTTCCTTCAAGATCACCTCGTAGGCGAGCAGCTTGGCCGGCTGGTCGTCGACGAGGAGGATGTTGACCTTTTCGTGGTCCATTCTCGGATCCAAACTCAGCGGTGCAGCCACATGCGAATCGCAAGCAGCAATTGATCGGTATTGACGGGCTTTGCGAGGTAATCGGACGCGCCTGCCTCCAGGCATTTCTCTCGGTCGCCCTTCATCGCCTTCGCCGTCAGCGCGATGATCGGCAGGCGCAGGAAGGCCGGGTTCTCCCGGATCACGCCGATGGTCTGATAGCCATCCATCTGCGGCATCATGATGTCCATCAGCACGATGGCGATTTCCGGATTGGATTCGACCAGCGTGACCGCCTCGCGGCCGGTGGTCGCCGTCAGCACTTTCATGCCGCGCCGTTCCAGCACGCTCGACAGCGCGAAGATATTGCGGGCGTCGTCGTCGACCAGCAGCGCGGTCTTGCCGATCAAATCCTCGTCGGAACTGTTCAGCTTCTCCAGCATGCGCTGCTTCTCGACCGGGAGTTCCGTGATCACGCGGTGCAGGAACAGCGCGGTCTCGTCGAGCAGACGTTCGGGCGATTCCACGCCCTTGACCACGATGCTGCGCGCCATGGTGTGGAGCTCCGCATCCTCTTCCGCCGAGAGCTCGCGGCCGGTGAATACCACCACGGGAACGTTCGACAGCGTGTCGTCGCAGCGGATTTGCTCCAGCACCTCGAAGCCGCTCATGTCGGGCAGCCTGAGGTCGAGTACCACGCAATCGCAGGGCGCCTCGCGCAGGGTCGATAGTGCACCGGCGCCGGTGTCCGTGATCACGATCTCGATGTCGTCGTGATGCAGCAGCTCCCGGATCGACAGCTGCTCGGCCTCGTTGTCCTCGACGATCAGGAGCCGCTTGCGCCGCGGCCGCGCATATTCCTTGATCTGCGTCAGCGCAGCGGAGACGCCCTCGGTCGTCGTCGGCTTGTTGACGAAAGAGAAGGCGCCGCGCGCCAGCGCATGCTGGCGGTCCTCGTCGAGCGTGATGATCTGCACCGGAATATGGCGCGTCAGCGGGTTGTGCTTGAGCTGGCTCAGCACCGTCCAGCCGAGCATGTCGGGCAGGAACACGTCGAGCGACACGGCACGCGGTTGATACTGCTTGGCAAGCTCGAGCGCCTCCGCGCCGCGCGCGGCGACAAGGACCTTGAAGCCCTTGTCACGCGCGAGGTCGACCAGGATGCGGGCATAATGCGGATCGTCCTCGACGACCAGTAGGATGCTGTCGCCAGGTTCGAGATTGAGGCGGTCGTCGGGAAGCTGCTCGATGACGCGCTGCTGCTCCGGCGCAGTCGGCTGGAGTGCCGGCGGCTGGTTGTGCTGCGACACCGGCGCGGCGCGCGGCGCCAGCGTCGGGCCGGAATATTTCAGCGGCAGATAGAGCGTGAAGGAGGAGCCCTTGCCCGGCAAGCTGCGCAGATGGATTTCGCCGCCGAGCAGGCCTGCGAGTTCGCGGCTGATGGCAAGGCCGAGGCCGGTGCCGCCATATTTGCGGCTCGTGCCGGCGTCCGCCTGCTGGAAGGCCTCGAAGATCAGCTTCTGCTTCTCCAGGGGGATGCCGATGCCGGTATCGGACACCTCGAACGCGATCACGGCCGGCGCGGAGTTCAGCACCGGGTGATCCGTGCCCCAGCCGCCGACTGCCGCGGCGACTTTCAGGCGCACTTCGCCTTCGGCCGTGAACTTGAAGGCGTTGGAGAGCAGGTTCTTCAGCACCTGCTGCAAGCGCTTGGAGTCGGTGACGATGCTGCGTGCGAGGTTTGGATCGACGTCGATCTTGAACGACAGATTGCGGTTCTCCGCCTCGTGCCGGAACGGCCGCCCGACGGTTTCGAGCAGGTTGGCGGTCAAAATCTCCTCGGCGTCGACCGTGACCGTGCCGGACTCGATCTTGGAGAGATCGAGGATGTCGCTGATGAGGTTGAGCAGGTCGGTGCCGGCGCCGTGGATGGTGCGCGCGAACTCGACTTGCTTGCCCGTCAAATTGCCGTCCGGATTGTCGGTGAGCTGCTGTCCCAGGATCAGGATCGAGTTCAGCGGCGTCCGCAATTCGTGGCTCATATTGGCGAGGAATTCGGACTTGTACTTCGAGGTCAGCGCGAGCTCGGTCGCCTTTTCCTCGAGTGCGCGGCGGGCTTGCTCGATCTCCTGGTTCTTGCGTTCGACTTCGACGTTGCGTTCGGCGAGCTGTTGCGCCTTCTGCTCGAGCTGGTCGTTGGTCTGCTGCAATTCGCGCTGCTGGGTCTGGAGCTCGCCGGCGAGCTGTTGCGACTGCTTGAGCAGGCCCTCGGTCTGCATCGTCGCCTCGATCGAGTTGAGCACGATGCCGATGGAATCGGTGAGCTGCTCCAGGAACGTCATCTGCGAGGTCGTGAACGAGGTGAGTGAAGCGAGCTCGATCACCGCCTTGACCTGGCCCTCGAACAGCACCGGCAGCACCACGAGGTTCTTCGGCGCGACGCGGAGCAGGGCCGAGTTGATCGGCACGACGTCGGCGGGAATATCGGCGACCACGCGCGGTCGCCGGTCGAGCGCGCATTGGCCGATCAGGCCGTCGCCGATCGGCAGCACGCGCTGATAGGGATAGATGCCGTCGCCGGCATAGGAGGCGAGCAGCAGCAGCTGCGGATCGTCCTCGTTCTCGACCTGGTAGATCACGCCGGTATGCGCGTTCACCAGCGGCGACAATTCGGTCAGCAGCAGCCGGCCGACGGTGGCGAGATCGCGCTGGCCCTGGAGCATGTTGGTGAATTTGGCGAGGTTGGTCTTCAGCCAGTCCTGCTCGGTGTTCACGTCCGTCGTCAGACGGAGATTCGTGATCATGGTGTTGATGTTGTCTTTCAGCTCGGCCACTTCGCCGCGGGCATCGACCTGAATCGACCGCGTCAGGTCGCCCTTGGTCACGGCGGTCGCCACTTCCGCGATCGCGCGCACCTGCGAGGTGAGGTTGGCCGCCAGCAGGTTGACGTTGCCGGTGAGGTCCTTCCAGGTACCGGCCGCGCCGGGCACGTCAGCCTGGCCGCCGAGCCGTCCTTCGACGCCGACCTCGCGCGCCACCGACGTCACCTGATCGGCGAAGGTCGCAAGCGTCTCGGTCATGTTGTTGATGGTGTCGGCGAGCGCCGCGACCTCGCCCTTGGACTTCACGGTGAGGTTCTGCTTGAGGTCGCCGTTGGCGACCGCGGTCACGACCTTGACGATGCCGCGGACCTGTTCGGTCAGGTTCGCGGCCATGAAGTTGACGGTGTCGGTGAGGTCCTTCCAGGTGCCGGCCACGCCGGGCACCTGGGCCTGGCCACCCAGCTCGCCCTCGGTGCCGACTTCGCGCGCAACACGCGTGACTTCGCCGGCGAACGCGTTGAGCTGGTCCACCATCGTGTTGATGGTGTTCTTGAGTTCGAGGATTTCGCCCTTCACATCCACGGTGATCTTGCGCGACAAGTCGCCGCGGGCCACCGCCGTGGTGACCTCGGCGATGTTGCGGACCTGCGTGGTGAGGTTCGCGGCGAGGAGGTTGACGTTGTCGGTGAGGTCTTTCCAGGTGCCGCCGACGCCGGGCACGACGGCCTGACCGCCGAGCCGGCCTTCGGTGCCGACCTCGCGCGCCACGCGCGTCACTTCGGCGGCGAAGGAACGGAGCTGCTCGACCATGGTGTTCAAGGTGTCCTTGAGCAGCAGGATCTCGCCGCGCACGTCCACCGTGATCTTCTTCGACAGATCGCCGCCGGCGATCGCGGTCGCGACCTCGGCGATGTTGCGGACCTGGGCCGTCAGATTCGAGGCCATGAAGTTGACGTTGTCGGTGAGATCCTTCCATGTGCCGGCGACGCCGGGCACCTCGGCCTGGCCGCCGAGCTTGCCTTCGGTGCCGACCTCGCGCGCCACGCGCGTCACTTCGCCGGCAAACCCGTTGAGCTGGTCCACCATGGTGTTGATCGTGTTTTTCAGCTCGAGGATTTCGCCCTTCACGTCCACGGTGATCTTGCGCGACAAGTCGCCGCGCGCCACGGCGGTCGTCACTTCGGCGATATTGCGGACCTGGGCGGTGAGATTACCCGCCATCGAGTTGACGCTGTCGGTCAAATCCTTCCACGTGCCGGCGACGCCGGGCACGTTGGCCTGACCGCCGAGGCGGCCTTCGGTGCCGACCTCGCGCGCCACGCGCGTCACCTCGCCCGCGAAGCGGTTGAGCTGGTCGACCATGGTGTTGAGGGTGTCTTTGAGCTGCAGGATCTCGCCGCGCACGTCCACCGTGATCTTGCGCGAGAGGTCACCGCCGGCGATCGCGGTCGCGACCTCGGCGATGTTGCGGACCTGGGCGGTGAGGTTGCCCGCCATCGAATTGACGTTGTCGGTCAAGTCCTTCCAGGTGCCGGCGACGCCCGGCACCTGGGCCTGGCCGCCGAGCTTGCCTTCGGTGCCGACCTCGCGCGCCACGCGCGTCACTTCGCCGGCGAAGGCGTTGAGCTGGTCGACCATGGTGTTGAGCGTCTCCTTCAGCTGAAGGATTTCGCCCGACACGTTGACCGTGATCTTCTTCGACAAGTCGCCCTTGGCGACCGCGGTCGCGACTTCGGCGATGTTGCGAACCTGGCCGGTCAGGTTCGAGGCCATCGAGTTGACCGAGTCGGTCAAGTCCTTCCAGGTGCCGGCGACGCCGCGCACCTGGGCCTGACCGCCGAGCTTGCCTTCGGTGCCGACCTCGCGCGCGACGCGCGTGACTTCGCCGGCGAAAGCGTTGAGCTGGTCCACCATGGTGTTGATGGTGTCCTTCAGCTCGAGGATTTCGCCGCGCACGTCCACGGTGATCTTTTTCGACAAGTCACCGCCCGCGACCGCCGTCGTCACCTCGGCGATGTTGCGAACCTGTGCGGTCAGGTTCGACGCCATCGAGTTGACGCTTTCGGTGAGGTCCTTCCACGTGCCGGCGACGCCGAGCACATTGGCCTGGCCGCCGAGCCGGCCTTCGGTGCCGACCTCGCGCGCCACGCGCGTGACTTCGCCGGCAAAGGCGTTGAGCTGGTCGACCATCGTGTTGAGCGTTTCCTTCAGCTGAAGGATCTCGCCCGAGACGTTCACGGTGATCTTCTTCGACAAGTCGCCGCCGGCGATCGCGGTGGCGACGTCGGCGATGTTGCGGACCTGGGCGGTCAGGTTCGACGCCATGAAGTTGACGTTGTCGGTGAGGTCCTTCCAGGTGCCGGCGACGCCGGGCACCTGCGCCTGGCCGCCGAGCTTGCCTTCGGTGCCGACTTCGCGCGCCACGCGCGTCACCTCGGAGGCGAAGGAGTTGAGCTGGTCCACCATGGTGTTGATGGTGTCCTTCAGCTCCAGGATCTCGCCGCGCACGTCAACCGTGATCTTGCGGGACAAGTCGCCGCGCGCCACGGCCGTGGTCACGTTGGCGATGTTGCGAACCTGCGCGGTGAGGTTGCCGCACATCGCGTTGACGGAGTCCGTCAGATCCTTCCAGGTGCCGGCGACGCCGGGCACGATGGCCTGGCCGCCGAGTTTGCCGTCGGTGCCGACCTCGCGCGCCACGCGCGTCACTTCGGAGGCGAAGGAGCGCAGCTGGTCCACCATCGTGTTGATGGCTTCCTTGAGCTGAAGGATCTCGCCGCGGACGTCGACCGTGATCTTCTTGGACAGGTCGCCGTTAGCGACCGCGATCGTCACCTCGGCGATGTTGCGAACCTGGTTGGTCAGGTTGTTCGCCATCGAGTTGACGCTCTCGGTCAGGTCTTTCCAGACGCCGGTCACTTCCGGCACCTGGGCCTGGCCGCCGAGCTTGCCCTCGGTGCCGACCTCGCGCGCGACACGCGTCACCTCGGAGGTGAACACGCCGAGCTGCTTGATCATGGTGTTGACGATGGTCGCCGATTGCAGGAATTCGCCGCGGAGCGGGCGGCCCTCGACGTCGAGCTTGACGGTATCGAGCAAGTCGCCCTGCGCCACGGCCGCGACCGCGCGGGTCACCTCGCGCGTCGGCCATAGCAGGTCGTCGATCAGCGTGTTGACGGAGCCTTCCATGTCGGCCCAGGAGCCAGCGGCGAGGCCGAACTTCACGCGCTGGCGGGTCTTGCCCTCGCGGCCCACCACCTGGCCGACCAGTTCGAGCTGCTGCGCCATGCGCTGGTTGGCGGCGATGATTTCATTGAGGGTGTCGGCGATCTTGCCGTCGATCCCGAGATAGTCGCCGCTCATGCGCACCGAAAAGTCGCCGCTGCGCATGGCCTGAAGCGCGAGCAGCAATTCTGGTCGGGAATCCGAATCCGACATACCATTGGGTTTTGGTTTTGGGACGCGACGACCGGAGCGTGATGCTGTTCCGGGATCGAGGTCGCTCATACTGATTCCCCCGCAGGCGCCTTCCGAATCCGTGGCAGGACGCATTGGTCAAAATAGAGCGTCTGCCGAATCGCAAATCAAGCACCAAGGTTGCGGCGCGAGGAAATGGAACCTGCTTAGCTCAGCCCGACCACACCAACCGCGGGCAAGCCGATTGGTTCCATCCGGTTCCGAAAAAAAGCGCACCTCACGTTTGGCGGAGTCAATTTGGCGTTCCGACAAATGGCTCCGAGGAACGGAGGTCAAGCCCTGTTGTTAGCCCTCGCCGATACAGGGAGAGCGCTATGAAAGCCGGCATTGCCGTCTTTTTTCTCACATTCCTAACCGCAGGTTCCGCGTTGGCGCAGGGCGGCTCCACCGGGCGCGGTGCCGTGACCGGCGATCCCGCCGCAAGCTCCGCCACCCCGCAGGCGGGTTCGCAGACCACTGGGACGGCCCCCAGGTCAAACCCGAGCGGCAGCGGTACCTCGACCTCGGGTGGCAAGGATGCCAACGGCGATGCCGGTCGGGACAAGATGCCCGGCAGCGATCGCACCGTGCGGCCGCTGGAGCAGCAGCATCATCCGGAGGACAAGTAAGGCCGCTATCTATCGGCCATGATGCGCTCCGCGTCTTTCAGCTGCGCGCGCAGGGCCGGCAGGTGCTCGCGCGCGAAGGCGGCGAGGGCTGGGTTATCAGGCGTCCTCAGATAGCGATCGAGCAAGGCGATCGTGATTTCGTATTCGGGTATTTGCGCCGCGTAGAAACTCCTGACATAGGCTGGCCCATCCGTCTCATCGGGCTGGGCGAGGCTGGTGCCGGTTGTTGTCTTGGTGATCCGCGGCTCGGCGCCGATCGTATCTTGAATCTCTTTGAGCGCCTTGTCGCGCTTGGCTGCCTCTTCGGCGCGCAGGGCGGCGAGGTTCTTGACCTCCGCATTGCCTTTCAGGTCGGTGCTCTCCAGCAGATTCTGCTGGAAGCCACTAAAGGCGTAGAGGCCGCTGATGACGTCGGTGGCGTCAGGTGCGCGGTCATTGCGGATGTCCTCGCTGGTGCTGTCGGCAAGCGCAGCGGTGCTGATGAACGCCAGGAGAATCGCGACAAATATCCGCATGGAATATTCAATGACCGATGGCGCGCGAAGTTCCGGAGAAGGTTACGATCCCTTGAAGGTTACGATCCCTTAAGGGCGGTTGCGGGTCGGGAGTTCCGTGCCCACGTTTGGTCCATGAAACAGTCTGACATCTTCAGGGACAACGCCGAGAACTGCCTGCAATTGGCCGAGCGTTCGGAAGGGCGACCCGCCTATAATCGCT
The DNA here is from genome assembly GCF_016612535.1 of Bradyrhizobium diazoefficiens. NCBI lineage: Bacteria > Pseudomonadati > Pseudomonadota > Alphaproteobacteria > Hyphomicrobiales > Nitrobacteraceae > Bradyrhizobium > Bradyrhizobium diazoefficiens. The sequence continues at coordinate 2,153,665 of NZ_JAENXS010000002.1, read as the reverse complement.
ATTCGCGCATGGCCGACGCCTGGACGGCATTGGCGAAAGAGCAGGACTGGCTCGATGGCGAGATCCCACCCGTCATGGTCCGCGTCCTGCAAAATTGAGATGCCTCACCGCTCTCCTTCGTGACTGCGTGTGTGAGGCCACTCACGGTGTGAGCAAAACCAAGCGGCAATTATCCGGGAACAGTCGATCGGGTTTATTTTCCGACTCCAGAAGGAGGTTTTGCGATGGCTCCACGTCTGGCACTTCTCTCGCTCATTCTCGCCTTTGGCGTCTCGGTTGCGTTCGCGACGGTGACGACAGTCCGGAAGGTGCATCAGGAAAATGCATCGGTTGCGGTGCATGCGGCGCATAGCTAGCGCGGCGCATCTCTGCACGTTCGGAACATTTGACGCGCCGGAGCGTAAGCGCTCCGAGGCATCGGAACAGGCGAGAGAACAGCATGGCACATTCCGACCAAGGCATCGTCAAAGACCAGCGCGCGGAAGAGCAGCCGCGCGACAAGCAGCGTGCGCAGGCCGTGCACAAGACGAACGAGAAGGGCTCTCCGTCGCGTGAAGCGACGCGCGATCCCAAGCTGAACGATAACAGCAAGACTCCGGGCTCCGGCATGACACCGGATGACTCAGGCACCGCGCCGAGCGGCTAACGACGCGAGGAACGAATGCTCACACGATGAGTCGACTGATTGCTTCCGGTTGACATGCCCCCGGTGCTCCGGAAGCAATCTCCAAGGACGGCCCCGGCACCCCAATTGCCGGGGTCGTTTTGCTTGGCGAGGCCTCTGATCAGTCCGCGCTTCCGCCTTTGGGGTCGCCCTGAGTGTGCCCGTTGGGCCGCGGCCGAACTCGCCGAAGCTGCTCGACTTCACGCCTGCTGCCGCATCAATGTCCGCTGCCGCCAGCCCGAACTTGAGGAGTTCGCGGACCGCCGCGGCGCGCGTCGGCATGCGATGCTTGAACCGGAAATCATCAATAAAAAAACTCGATAAAAATCAAATGGTTACGATTTGAAACGACTCTCGCCGGAACGCATTCTAAAGGAAAGGGAGATTGGTCATGACGGACAAGGTCAGATTACCCCGCAAGCTTTCCGAAGAGCCGGAACCGCCCAAGCCGGTGCGCCCGAGCCATCAGAAAGTCATCGAGCAAGTCGAGCGCTGGGCCAACAGCCCGGGCCTGCAACCCCCGAGGACGGACGATACGAAGACGATCTGAGCCGCACACATTCGAATAGCGTTTGGACGCGCAAAAGTCGCGGTTCGAACATGAACTCGCGAGCCTGCCCGGCACATTAACGCGGCGCTTGTGCTCATTGCGTGCTTTGGAACGATCGTCTCCAGGCCCGGTTGGTCCATACGTTGCCTGAGTGGAGAATCGAAATGTTGAATCAAAGCGAACTAGATCGCGCCGAGATGGGCCGACTGATCGGCAGCGACAAGGTCGAGGGAACGTCGGTCTACGGCGCCGACCGCAACAAGATCGGCTCGATCGAGCGCGTGATGATCGACAAGGTCAGCGGCAAGGTGTCCTACGCCGTGCTCGGCTTCGGCGGATTTTTGGGTCTCGGCAACGATCATTATCCGTTGCCCTGGCAGTCGCTGAAATACGACACCGAGCTCGGTGGCTATGTCACCGGGATCACCGCCAAGGCGCTCGAAGGCGCGCCGAAATACGGCGAGCGCAGCGATTGGAATTGGGGCGATGACGCCGCCACGCGCAGCATCAACGCCTATTACGGCGTTCCCTTCGCTTGACGCGTGACAGACAGAAGGAGATCCGATGAGCCAGGAAAAGCCCAACGACGATCCCCGGCATCAGAATGACTGGGGATCGCACGCCCAAACGGATAAGCCCTGGAAAGGCAATCCGGAGAAGGAGCAGAAGTCCGGCGCGAAAAAGTCTGATCTGGAGAAGTGGCACGAAACCAAGACACACTGAAATGCGCTGACACGTCAATCGAGACCGGCGCGGTACGCAACATACCGCGCTTCTTTTTTGAGCGGCGCAATCACGAAATGGCAGCGGCTCGTTCGAAGCCGGAACCATGCTTTGGCGCTGCGGTTAGGCTCGCGGTGCACAAGCTTGCTACTGCCGATTGAGTGACGAGAAAGGTGTTCACCGTGGATGCTCAGACACGGGAGCGTGAGCCGTCCGCGGAGCAACCGCAGAGGGCCAAGGAAGCTCCAAAGACTTCTCCTGATCAGACAAGCGAGAGCAAGGACCAGCCGAAGAAGCCGGCTCCGTCGCTGCGTGAGCGCCTTGCCGAACACTGGCTGCTCGCGACCGTCGGCGCCATTGCGCTGATCGCAGCGCTGGTCGGAGGTCTGCTCTATTGGCTGGAGGTCCGTCACTACGAATCCACCGACGACGCTTTCGTCGCCGCGCGCAGCTTTTCCGTGGCATCGAAGGTCGGCGGCTATGTGACCGATGTCCCAGTCACGGACAACCAGCACGTCAAGGCGGGCGATCTCTTGGCCAAGATTGACGAGCGCGACTATCGCATCGCCGTCGATCAGGCTGCGGCGCAGGTCGAGGTCTCGAAGGCCAACATCGCCAATGTCGAGGCGCAGATCGTCTCCCAGCAGGAGCAGATCAAGCAGGCCCAGGCGCAGCTCGATCAGGCGCAGGCCCAACTCAAGTTCTCGCAGGAAGAGTTCAATCGCGCCGAGGATTTGGTCGAGAAGGGCGCAGGCACCGTGCAGCGTCAGCAGCAGACGCGCTCCGATCTTCAGGCGCAGCAAGCCAACACCGAGCGCGCCAAAACCGCGGTGACGGCTGCGCAGGTCGGCATCAAGACGCTGCAGGCACAGCTCGAAGGCGCCAAGGCGCAACTCCAGCAGTCGCAGGCGCAACTCGATCAGGCGAAGCTGAATTTGCAATACACCAGCGTCGTCGCGGCGCAGTCGGGCCGCGTCGTCAAGCTCTCGGGCGCCAAGGGGACGTTCGTGACCGCGGGCCAGAGCCTGATGATGTTCGTGCCCGATGAGGTCTGGATCGTCGCCAACTACAAGGAGACCCAGCTTGCCGACATGAGGCCCGGCCAGCCGGTGGAGATCCGCATCGATGCCTATCCCGGACGCAAGCTGACGGGCCATGTCGATTCCGTGCAGCCGGGCTCCGGCACCGCCTTCAGCCTGCTGCCGGCGGAAAATGCCACCGGCAATTACGTCAAGGTGGTGCAGCGCGTGCCGGTGAAGATCGTGGTCGACAACTGGCCGGCCGATCTGCCGGTCGGTCCCGGCATGTCGGTCGTGCCCTGGACCAAGGTGCGATGACTGATGTCGCGCAGGGCGGCGCATCCGCCGGAGGCTGGTCACCGGAACGCTCGGCGGCCGGCGGGCACAATCCCTATCTGATCGCAATTGTGGTTTCGATCGCGACCTTCATGGAGGTTCTCGACACCACGATTGCCAACGTCGCGCTGCGCAATATCGCCGGCGGGCTCGCCGCCGGTCTCGACGAGGCGACCTACGTCATCACCAGCTACCTCGTCGCCAACGCCATCGTGCTGTCGATTTCGGGCTGGCTGTCGACGGTGATCGGCCGCAAGCGCTTTTACATGATCTGCGTTGCGACCTTTGCTCTGGCATCGCTGTTGTGCGGCCTCGCCTGGAATTTGCAGTCGCTGGTGCTGTTCCGCATCCTTCAAGGCCTCGGCGGCGGCGGCATGGCGACCAGCGAGCAGGCGATTCTGGCCGACTCCTTTCCGCCGCAGAAGCGCGGTCAGGCCTTTGCCATCTATGGCGTGGCTGTTGTGGTTGCCCCCGTGATCGGCCCGACGCTCGGCGGCTGGATCACCGACACTTATTCCTGGCATTGGGTGTTTTTTATCAACGTCCCGATGGGCATGCTGTCGCTGTTCCTGGTGGGCACATTGGTCAAGGAGCCGTCGGGTGCGGAAGAGGAGAGGGCGAGGCTTCTGAGCAAAGGGCTGCGCGTCGATTACATCGGCTTTCTGCTGGTCGCGGTCGGGCTCGGCTCGCTCGAATACGTGCTCGATGAGGGCCAGCGCAACGACTGGTTCGGATCGAACGTGATCGTCACGTTTGCGCTGCTTTCGGCGGTCTCGCTGCTCGCGCTGATCCCGTGGGAGCTGACGCGCGAGGAGCCGATCATCGACCTCCGCCTGCTTGGCCGCCGCCAGTTCGCCGCCTGCTTCCTGGTCATGCTCGGCACCGGCGCCGTGCTGATCTCGACCACGCAGCTCCTGCCGCAACTGCTCCAGACCGAGCTGAACTACACGGCGATGCTGGCCGGTCTCGCATTGTCGCCTGGCGGCATTGCGACGCTGATGCTGATGCCGGTGGTCGGCCGTCTCGTCAGCATGGTGCAGCCGAAATATCTCATCATGTTCGGTGCAACCGTCGTCGCCTTCTCGATGTGGCACCTCACCGGGCTGACCGGGGACATCACTTACGGCTATGCGGCGATGGCGCGCATTTTCCTTGCGATTGGTTTGCCGTTCCTGTTCCTGCCGGTCACGACCGCGTCTTATGACGGCTTGCCGCCGGACAAGACCAACCAGGGCTCCGCACTGATCAACGTCGCCCGCAACATCGGCGGCTCGATGGGGGTCGCACTGGCACAGACTGTTCTGGCGCAGCGTCAGCAATTCCATCAGAGCCGCCTGATCGAGCACGCCGCGCCGTCCGATCTCGGCTACCAGCAGGCCATCGACACGATGACGCGCTTCTTCCAGGCCCAGGGCTCGAATGCGAGCGACGCCGCCTCGCAGGCGGTCGCCTGGGTCGGCCGCACCTTGCAGCAGCAGGTCGACTTCCTCGCCTATATCGACGTGTTCTGGACGCTCGCCATCATCGCGGTGCTGATGATCCCGACGGCGGCCGTGCTGCGCCCGATCGATCTCGGTGCGCCGCCGCGGGGGCATTGAGGAGATCCTGCACCAATCCTAACCAGCGTCGTCCCGGCCTAGTGCGCAATTGCGCACTAGGCCGGGACGACATTGGAGATAGGACATCCCGGTCGGCGAGAAATGGTGACCGCGGCGCAAAAGTCCGGCTAGACTGGGCCCCAATACCCAAGCAAAGCTGAAGCAAAATTCCGGGAGGATATGTAAGTGAAGACCGCGATCACCGAGCTGTTCGGCATCGAGCACCCCATCATCCAGGGCGGCATGCATTTCGTCGGCTTTGCGGAGCTTGCCGCCGCCGTCTCCAATGCCGGCGGGCTCGGCATCATCACCGGCCTGACGCAGAAGACCCCGGAGCTGCTCGCCAGGGAGATCGCGCGCTGCCGCGACATGACCGACAAGCCGTTCGGCGTGAACCTCACCTTCCTGCCGGCCTTCTCGGCGCCGCCTTATCCGGAATACATCGCGGCCATCGTCGAGGGCGGCATCAAAGCCGTGGAGACCGCGGGCCGCAGCCCGGAAGCATACATGGCCGCGCTGAAGGCCGCCGGCATCAAGGTGATCCACAAATGCACCTCGGTGCGTCACTCGCTGAAGGCCGAGCGGATCGGCTGCGACGCCGTCAGCGTTGACGGCTTCGAGTGCGGCGGTCATCCCGGCGAGGACGACATTCCGAACATGATCCTGCTGCCGCGCGCGGCGGAGGAATTGAAGATCCCGTTCGTGGCCTCCGGCGGCATGGCCAACGGGCGCAGCCTGGTCGCGGCGCTGTCGCTGGGCGCGGCCGGCATGAACATGGGCACGCGCTTCATTGCCACCAAGGAAGCGCCTGTCCATGAGAACGTCAAGAACGCGCTGGTTGCGGCGACTGAGCTCGACACCCGCCTGATCATGCGGAGCTTACGCAACACCGAGCGCGTCTTGAAGAATGCCAATGTCGATCGACTGCTCGAGATCGAGCGCGAGAAGGGTGGCAAGCTCACCATCGACGACATTCACGACCAGGTCGCAGGTGTTTACCCCAAGATCATGCTGGACGGGCAGATGGATGCGGGCGCCTGGAGCTGCGGCATGGTCGCAGGCCTCATCCACGACATTCCGACCTGCAAGGAACTCGTCGATCGCATCATGACCGAGGCGGAACAAATCATCCGCAGCCGGCTTATGGGGTTCCTGGATGGGACGGGTGCGACGCGAAAGGTCGCCTGACACCGCCGAACTCCTTAACCACGGCGGCATCTGGCCGCTGGAATTGCGCGCGACGCCTCCTAAATAAAGGTAAATTACCCTTTAATAAATCAATTTCAGGAGGCGTCCGTGGTCCTGAAGAGCGTTCCTTTTGCCGTTGCAATTGCCCTCGTGCTCGCATGGGGCGGCTTTGCACGCGCTGACGACTACAAGCCTGACGACTATCTCAGCCTCGATCTCTCCAAGGCCGTGCTGTCGCCGAAGCGGCTCGGGCCGGAGACGCAGTTCGCGCCGGTTGCATTGGAGGCGAAGGGCGGCAACGAGGCGCAAGCCCGTGCCGCGCCGATGGATGTGCCGAAGAAGGTCGCTGCCGAACGCGTGCACGTGTCCCAGCCGAAAGTCGCACATGCGAAGATCGCTCATGCGAAGATCGCGCACGCGAAGAGCACCCAGCCGCGTGGCGCAGCCCGCACGAAGCTCGCGCATCGTCACGGCAATCCGCTCGACGCACAGGCGATGGACACCCGCATCCAGACCTGGCCGTGCCGTTCAGGCGGCATCTGTAACTGGAAGCGCTAGGAGCAGCGCCGCGGTCGCTTCACCTCGCCCCGCTTGCGGGGAGAGGTCGGAATCCGCGCGAAGCGTGGATTCCGGGTGAGGGGGACTCTCCACGAGTCTAACTCTTACCCGTCTTGTGGAGACTCCCCCTCACCCCAATCCTCTCAGCGCGAGCGAAGCTCGTCGCGGCGCCGCACGCGGGGCCAGGGAACGCACCTGCACTGTGGCTGCGCCAGAGTAGTCCGGGCCCGTCATCCCCGCGTCGCAAAACCGTAGGCGCGGAGTCAAGAAACCGTAAGCCGGGAGTCAAACGGCGCAGGCACCTTCCGTCGCGATTCGACGAAGGTTTCCCGAATGGCAGCGCTCCGCGCTTCGCGCGCATGGACCCGGCGACAGTTTTTGGTCCGCTCCACGTCCAGTCTTGCCATCGCCACGCTCGCCAAGCCCCGCATCAGCCGCGCCGCCGACCGCCCGCAGATCGCGGGCGGGATTCAGTCCGGCGATGTCTCGGACGGCTCCGCCATGATCTGGGCGCGCGCCGACCGGCCCGCGCGGATGCAGGTGGAATGCTCGACCGTCGAGAGCTTCAAGACCATCATCGCGTCAGCTTCGCGCGATGCTTTGCCTGATACGGATTTCACATCAAAGCTGCAGCTCGACAACCTTCCGGCCGGTCAGAACATCTTCTATCGCGTCCGGTTCGACGACATCGCGACCGGCATCTCCGGCGAAAGCCGCGTCGGCCATTTCCGCACCGCGCCGCTTGCCGGCCAGTCGATCTCATTCCTGTGGTCTGGCGACGTCGCGGGGCAGGGCTGGGGCATCGACATCTCGCGCGGCGGCTATCGCAGCTATCGCACCATGCTCGACAACAGCCCGGATTTCTTCATCCACTCCGGCGATCACATCTATGCCGACTGTACGATCCCGTCCGAGCAGAAGCTGCCGAACGGCGAGATCTGGCGCAACCTTGTAACCGAGGAGAAGTCCGAGGTCGCCCACACGCTGGCGCAGTTCCGCGGCAACTACAAATACAACCATCTCGACGAGAATTTTCGCGCCTTCCACGCGCAAGTGCCGATGTTTGCGCAATGGGACGATCACGAGGTGACCAACGATTGGTCGCCGACGGGCAGCTATGACGGGGCCGGTTACGAGGACGACGGCACGCCGCGTCTGGTCGCGCGCGCTCGCCGTGCGTTCTTCGACTTCATGCCGATCCGGGAGATTGGCGCGCGCCAAGGCCGCATCTATCGCAAGATCGCTTATGGTCCGCTGCTCGATGTCTTCATGATCGACATGCGCAGCTACCGCGACGAGACCTGGAATAAGGGCGACGATCATCGCGGCTGGATTCTGGGCGCCGAGCAGCTCGCCTGGCTGAAGCGGGAGTTGGCCGCCTCTCGCGCGACCTGGAAGGTGATCGCGGCCGATTTGCCGATCGGCCTGATCAGCCTCGATGCCGTCGCGCTCGGCGATGGTCCGCCCGACCGGCGCGAGCACGAGATCGCCGATCTGCTCGCCTCGATCAAGCGCGCCGGAATCCGCAACCTCGTCTGGCTCACCGCCGACATGCACTACACCGCCGCGCATTATTACGATCCCAACAAGGCGCAATTCAGCGATTTCGATCCGTTCTGGGAATTCGTCTCCGGTCCCCTCCATGCCGGCAGCTGGGGCCCGGGCGAGCTCGACGACACTTTCGGTCCAGTCGCGATGTACCGGAACGGCTGCAGCGAGGCGCAGGGCGAGAACCTCGCGCCCTGCTTCGGCTTGCAGTTCTTCGGCAAGGTCGACATCGATGGCGTGAGCGGCGTGATGACCGTGACCTTGAAGGACGTCGACAACCGCGACCTCTGGTCGGTCGATCTCGTGCCGCAGCCGCAGGTGCGTCCTGCAAGGGTCGCGCAGCATTCGTGAGGGGCGGCGGGCTCCGCCTCTCCCGCTTGCGGGAGAGGCCGACACGCCCCGGGCGATGCGAAGCATCGTCCCGCGCGTGGCGGGTGAGGGTTCTTTCCTCTTGGGGATTGTCCCGTTGCGGAGACACCCTCTCCCTAACCCTCTCCCGCAAGCGGGAGAGGGAGCACGCCTCCCTTGTGGCAACGATCAAACCCAATCGCACCTAACCCGATCTTGATTGGCCGCCGCGCGGCTTCCGCGCTATGGTGTCCCTTCCCGCCACCTCTTTTCCATCACCGAAAAGTCTGCTCACGCGGCATCGCCGCGCGCAGCCGGCGGGCTGAAATATCTCAGGAGCCTGTGCAATGGACAATTTGAAAACACAGGGCATCAGCATGCCCAAGCTCGGCCTCGGCACTTTCCGCATGCAGGGCGATGTCTGCCGCGAAGCGGTCGAGAGCGCGCTGTCGATCGGCTATCGCCACATCGATACCGCCGAAATGTATGGCAACGAGGAGGCGATCGGCGCCGCGCTGGCGGCGGCCTCCGTGCCGCGTGGCGAGCTGCATGTCACGACCAAGGTCTGGCACGAGAATCTGATGCCGGATGCGATCCGTCGCGCCTTCGATACCAGCCTGAAGAAGCTCGGGCTCGACCATGTCGATCTCTATCTCGTGCACTGGCCGTCGAGATCGGCGAACTGGGGCGCTGTGTTCGAGACCCTGATGAAGCTGAAGCAGGAGGGGCGTACGCGGGCGATCGGCGTTGCCAATTTCACCACGGCGCTGCTCAAGATCGCGGTCGAGGACGTCAAGGCGCCGATCGCCTGCAACCAGATCGAATATCATGCGATGCTGGACCAATCGAAGGTGTTGGCCTATCTCAGGACGAAGTCGATCCCGCTGGTTGCGTATTGCCCGCTTGCGCAGGGACGTGTTGCCTCGGATCCGGTGCTGGCCGAGGTCGGCGCGAAGCACAATGCGAGCGCCGCGCAAGTGGCGTTGAAATGGCTGCTCGACCAGGATGGCGTCGCGGCGATTCCGAAGGCGTCACGCCGCGAGAGCCAGCAGGCCAATCTGGATGCGCTGAAGATCACGCTGGAAGATGCCGACCGCAACACAATCGCAGCGCTGCCGAAAGACAGGCGCTGCGTCAATCCCGGCTTCGCGCCGGCTTGGGATTAGAGCTTTTTTCCGTTCCGATAGAATCGGAACGGAAGCTCTAGATTCTTGTTTTGACGCCGTTTTCTTCACGCGAACCGGTATCCACTTCGCTCGAAAACGCTCTAAGGCGTTTATTCATAAAGGCGCCGATGTCGGCCTTCGGGGGCAAGCGGAAATCTCATGCCTTGATCAGAGCATGAGGGCTTGTGACCCGAAGCCGGCGATCCAGGTTCAGCATCCAGCGGGTGCACTGCCCCGACATCAGGCTGAGACCAACGCACCATCTTAACGTGCTCTTGGAACGCATGGATTGATCCTTCGTTAGTCGACCCGAAGGACCGGGGTTTTCACGGGGGTTATTGTCCGTTCGATGAATAAGGAGCGGGAAAAGCGGATCCTGGAAGAGCGCCTTGAGCGCTGCCGGCAGCTCTCCAAGGACTTTCCGGATGGTCTGACCGCAGAGCACCTGCGCCAGATCGAAGCCGCTCTCGTCGACGACCTCAGAGCCCTAGAACAGCACTAACGCGCCCCCGTCTCTACTGGAACAAAGGGGGGTATCACGCGTTGCCGCGCTGCTCTCGAAAGTGACGCGGTAAACTGGGTCGCCCTTGCTCGGCGACGGAAGCTTGAGGCAACTGAAGCAGATGCTTCGTATCCGAATCGTGATAGCGGATCGCCGTCCGATCGTGCTGCAGGGTTTCGCGCCGCTATTTGCTGCGGAGAGTGACTTCGAGATCGTCGCATCTTGCAATAACGGGGCCGACTGCCTCGAGGCAGTTCGGAGGTTGACGCCAGATGTCGCGCTTGTCGAGGACGGATTTTCCGACGTGACGGCGTCTGAGATGCTCGCCGCCGTCAATACCGAAAACCTTCGCACACGACTGGTCTTCTACACCGCATCTATTGCGCAGGGCGATCTCGCTGCCGCCATTGCAACGGGTGCCTGCGCCGGGATTCCGATGCGCGAGGAGCCCGAAGCCTTGATGCAGTCCCTCCGGCTGGTGGCACCGACCGCGGACCGGGTGGCTGCCGGCAAGGCAAGCCATGGCACTTGTGACGACAATGGGCTGACGGCGCTGACGGATATGGAGCGCAAGATCATGCGTCTGGTCGCCTGCGGTATGTCCAACAAGGAGATTGCGCGGCAGCTCAAGGTCACCACAGGCACCATCAACGCGCAAGTCGATCATATCTCTGCACGGCTTGAGATCAAAAGCCGCCGGGAGCTCGCGACGTTTGCTCTGTCGCGCCTGTACGGCGGAGTCGGGGCGCTTGCAGCTCTGATTTGGGCCGCACTGGATGACGTTCAACCCGCAAGCGCGGGCGCAGCTGATCATGCGCATACCGATCCCGTAACGGTATTAGCCGCAGACGGTCGTGGCGAGGTCTTGACGATCAAAATCACTCTCCAGAAGACGACGGCTGTTCCGGGCAAAACGGCCAAAGCTGTTGGCAAGGCCGGCTGCTTTGAGAATTCTGCAGTTGACAGTCCAACGCGGGCCAGCAAGCTCTTTGAACCCCGCACTGATATTGCCGCCAGCACGATCACATCGCTGATGCCCACCGCTCCAAGGCTCAGCTTGAGCAGCTTTGGCTCGTTCGTATTGATGGCGATCGGGGTTTCGATTTACGAATTCCTCGCGAGCCCCGCGCAGGCGTTCACTTTTCCCGATAGCTCGAGCGATTTCTTTGCATCGGATGGCGCAAACGCGACCAGCGAATTTGCCGCCTTCAATATGGCTGGTGGCGTCGATGCGAACCTCAATGGCTTCGATGCCCTGGCCTGGCTTATTTCCGAACCGCACAGGGAATCATTCGCCTTCGAGATCGATCGAGGCGATAGCGTCGGCAGAGGCGACGAACTTCTGATCACTGATGCAGCCGCGAACGAGGATAGCGCTACGGGCAGCGGCAACCTTCACGTTGGAGCCGGTACCGTCGACGCTCTGATCGGTCATGGCGGCTTCGAACAACCGGACGGAACGGGCACGCCCAGGGATACGGAACCCGGCACAACACAGGCAACCGAAGCAGATGGGCCCAATCATGAGCAATTGCAGCCTGATTTCCACCTCTCGGAAGAGGGCGTTGCGAAGGGCGGCCCGCATGCCGGTCAAGAGCCGCCGGGACACGATCCCACTCAAAGGCAGTCGCAGCGTGACTTGCATGTTTCGGAGGAAGGCGCCACAAAAGGCAAGCCGCATGCCGAACACGAGCCGCCGGGACAGGATCCCACTCAAAGGCAATCGCAGCGTGATACGCATGTTTCCGAGGAAGGCCATGCAAAAGGCAAGACGCATGCCGGACACGAGCCTCCGGGGCACGAATCCAACCGTGGACAATTGCATCGCGATGTAGACGCTTCAAAGCACGCCCCACCGGGTAGCCATGCCAGCTCCGACAAATCGCAACCCGACTTGCACAAGGCGCCTTTAAACGCTTTGGAAAATCAGCATGCGGGGCCGAGCGAGAATGCCCGTGGCAACAACCAAGCTGCCGATGACTCCGGACCGACGCACAGGGCAACGGCGCCCGAGCTCGGAGATTCCTTTCATTTCAGGAATGGCATGGCAGAGGCTAGGCATTCGGATCATCTTGAGCCTAGCCAGAGACCACATGCTAATGGGGATGGGCTGCACAATGCCGGGCATCCTGAACTTGCGCTGATCCAGTTTGAAGACCTGATTGGCCCCTCACACGCCGAGCAAGTCGTCGGTGATCACGCAGTCAGTGTCGAGCACCATCCGACGCTTGATCTGTTGATCTAGTCTAGTGGCTGCACTCCTCCGGTACACCGGCATCGGTACTCGGGTTCGAGCGTTCTGCCAGCTGTTTGCCAGTGCCCCAATAGCCGACGTCGATCGATGAACGCAAAGAAATGGCCCCGTGAGGGGCCATTTCCATATTGCGTTGCGCATTAGTACATGTGGTGATGGCCGTGCTTGATCACCACGACACGGTCGTGATGGTGCCAGCCGCGATGCCAGCCATTGTCGCGATGCTCGCGGAATTCGGCGCGCGAACCATACGGGCCGTGATGACCGTGCTTGACCACGACGGTCTCGGCACTTGCCAGCGTCGGCGCCGCAACCGCGAGCGCACCCAGAGCGGCAACGACATAACCAAGCTTCTTCATGATGTCCTCCTCCAATGTAATGCAATTGAGAACGGCGCATTCGCGGGAACGTTCCGGAGGAACGGGAAGAGAATTCTGAATGGATATTCAGGATCAAGACTATTATTAATCGCAGCGCTGTTGTGGAGGCGTCGGCGCGCCGGTCTTAACGTATTTGCCGTCGCTGATCGTGTACTCGCCGCGCTCGCTGCGATTGTAGATCGCCCGCAGGCTGCCGTCCTTCGCAAGCAGCAATCCGAATTCGCGGGTCTGATGCAGCGACGGGAAGAACACCATCAGATTGAGCAGGCCTTCGGCGTTGACCGTGGCCGACACCACTTCGTTCTCGTCCCTGGCGTCGCCGAAATTGCGCCGGTACGTCACCCGGCCATCCTTCTGGATTTCGTAAGTCAGCAGTGCGCCCTTGTCACGATCGGGCCGGGCCGCGCAGTCGACCGCCCATGAGCCGAGCAAGCCCCATTGTTCGACTGTCGCCGCAAGCGTCTCGGCACGCGCAAAGGACGTAAACGCAATCCAAAGCACCGCCGCAATGGTCCAGCGGCTCAAACGACGCGTCATGTCCTGAACAGCCCTGCCTTGAACAATTCCAAAGTGTAGCATCCGGCGCGCAATCGTCCACGGCAGCCGCCAATCGCGCGCGAATTTGATCCGCGTCAATGAGGCCGGCTGTTTCTCCGCTAGGATGGCAATTCCGGAAGGCGAAACTGGTGAGAGCGATGCTGAACCAAGTGATGGATTTTGCGGGCGAGGTGCTGCCGGGAAGCTGTGCTGCGCCGCCTTATTCGGAGGCTGCGTTCCTGACTGAGCTGGGCGAACGCCTGAGGTCGTCACGCGCGCGTTGCGACTTGTCGCGGCGCGAACTGGCCCGCCGCTCCGGGATCTCCGAGCGCTATATCGCCCAGATCGAGGCGGGCAAGGGCAACGTCTCGATCGTCCTGCTGCTGCGGCTCGCCTCCGCGATTCACGGCAGCCAGCCACAGCCCCAGGCGGCCTAAGCGAGCCTTAGGCCCGCTTCTCCACGTTGGCGCTGCGGGCCGGCACGCCGAACTCCTTGCGGCAGACCTCGGCCAGCACCGCGACGCCCTCGCGGATCTGCTGATGCGACGGGCTCGCAAAGCACAGCCGCAGGCGCGAGGCGGAGTGGCGCTTGTTGGTCGACCATTCCGGTCCGGGATTGATCGAGACACCGGCGGCGAGCGCAGCCCGATAGAGTTTGAGCGTATCGACCTGGTCGGGCAGCTTCACCCAGAGGAAGATGCCGCCCTTGGGCTCCTCGAATTCGGCCGCGGTCCCGAACTGCTCGTTCAAGGCTTCCATCAGGGTGTCGAGCTTGGTGCGCAGCGCCTTGGTCAGCGCCGGTACGTGGCTTGCGAAATGCGGCCGGCAATAGGTGGCCAGCACCATCTGCTCCAACGCGCCGGACCCGGCATCCGTCTTCAACGCCAGCATCCGCGACATCACATCCCAGGGCGCCACGATGAAGCCGACGCGCAGCGCCGGCGCAATCGACTTCGAGAACGAGCCGATATGGATCACGCCGCCGTTTCGGCTCATCGCGTGGATCGCGGGCGGCCGCTGTCCCGACCAGACCAGGTCGGCATAGCAATCGTCCTCGAATATAGGCACGCAATATTCGGCCGATAGCTTCAGCAATTCGGCGCGACGGCTCTCCGGCATGATGCTGCCGGTCGGGTTCTGCACGGTCGGGATGGTGTAGATGTATTTCGGCCGGATGCCGCGGCCTTTCAGGTCGACCAGCGTCGAGGCGAGAGCGTCCATGCGCATGCCATCCTCGTCGAGGGGAATGCCGATGGTGTTGACACCCAACCGCGTCAGCCGTTGCAGCGATCCCTGATACGTCTCCTGCTCGACGATCACGGTGTCGCCGCGCGAAAGCAGCGTAGAGTTGACGAGATCGAGCGCCTGGAGCGAGCCGGAGACGATCATGAGATCGTCGACCGTGCAGCTGATGCCGGCATCGCGCTTCAGTTTCGTCACCAGGAATTCGCGCAGGGGCAAGTAACCCTGCGGGCCATGCGCCAGCCCGTAGGTGGCGAGCGACCGGCCTTCGCGTTGCAGGGCCTGATTGGCGGCCTCGATCAGTTCGTCCAGCGGCAGCTGCTCGGAATCGTTGTTGCCGCCGACAAAGCTGTATTTGGCGAGGCCCGTCCAGCGCGCGGAAGGGGCCGGCAGCCCTGTGGGAAACAGCGGCGCGAAATCGAAGCTGGACGTCATGGCAGCGTTCCTCGTTGTTTTTATGGAGCGGCCGGCTTGGTGCCGACCGGGCAGCGCGATTTCGATGTTGCCATCATGCCAGTGTTTTGCCCGACGCGTCAAACAAAATTCGTAAAATCCGCATCTTCGTCGCGCGTGCCGACAAGGCGTTGATTTTGCTTGCGCGGCTACTGTGCATGGGGTTGTTTTGGTGTTTTCGAGCTGCGGCCGCGACAGCACTCATTCGAAAAAGCGGCCGATCGAGGTCCTCGATCCCAGCCGCTGCTTTACTTCTTGCCGACAGTCCTGGTCGGACGGCCCTGACTGATGAAAGCGTAGTGCGCATTGGCAATGCCGCCAACCATCAAGGCCTCGACCACCGGCTCGGTGATCTCGCCTGTGGCGGCCCAATCGACGATGAAATTGGCCCCGGTCCCGCCGCGGACATCGTCGGTCGGAATGAAGATCGAGATCGTGGCGAGCGGCTTCACCGCGACCGGCACCTTCAGATAGCTCTCGACCTGTTTGCCCGCGGTGTCGAAATAGGCGATGCGCCTGACCACCAGCGGCTGGGTCTCCGAAGCATTGTGGACGCTCAGCGTCACCGAAAAATCGACCCGCAGCCTGCCCTGGCTCATCGCGACGCTGGAATAGGCCGGCACGTAGAAGCCGCCGGAGACGCTGAGATCCTCCTTCGGCATCGGGGCAAGCGAGTCGGCAAAGGTCTGCGCGAGATCGGCCTTGGGTTGGGCCGCCGTGGCCGTCGCCAGGCCAAGCGAAAAAAGCAGGCTGGCAATGAGGGGAGCGACAAATCGGATGTTGCGCATTGCTTGTTTCATCTCTGGCGCATCCTGCCCGGCCGCCGCGATCATGACTACCCTATTGTCGGGTCTTGCATAGGTCCATTCTGCACGGCCGGGGCCGGATGGCGAGACGGTTCGGCACCTTCTGCGAGTCGCGGCCGCGCTTATATGGCTGGTATTTCCGGTGCAAGGTATTTCCGTAGCAAGCCTTGGCCCGGGAGCCCGGCCGGCCCGCAGGCATATGCGGTTGCGTCCAGGACACTAGCGCTGGGGCCGAAGTCCGGCTAAGGCGTCCGGCTAAGCCTTCGGCCCATAACCGATAGAGATTGGGAAATGCCCGATACCGTTCAGGAAGTTTTGCAGGCCTTTGCCCGGGGCGAGCTCGTCGTCGTGACCGATGACGAGGATCGCGAGGGCGAGGGCGATCTCATCGTCGCCGCCTCATTCTGCACGGCGGAAAAGATGGCCTTCATCATCCGCCACACCTCCGGCATCGTTTGTGCGCCGATCACGACCGAGGACGCGCGCCGGCTGCGGCTCGACCCGATGGTCGCCCACAACGACTCCGCCCACACCACCGCTTTCACGGTGTCGATCGACTACAAGCCCGACGGCGGCACCGGCATCTCGGCCGAGGAGCGCGCCTCCTGCTGCCGCGCGTTGTCCAATCCCAATGCCGGCGCCAACGACTTCGCCCGGCCCGGCCACATCTTCCCGCTGATCGCCAAGGATGGCGGCGTGCTGCTGCGCTCCGGTCATACCGAAGCCGCGGTCGATCTCTGCAAGCTCTCGGGCCTGCCGCCGGTCGGCGTCATCAGCGAGCTGATGAACGACGACGGCAGTGTGATGAAAGGCGAGCAGGTCGCTCGCTTCGCCACCCAGCACAAGCTCAAGCACGTCACCATTGCGGACATGATCGCCTACCGCCAGGCGCGCGAAAAGCTGATCGAACGGGTCTCGACCTTCACCACCGAAAGCCCGATCGGACCGCTTCAGGGCTATGCCTACCGCTCGCCGTTCGATTCCATCGCCCATGTCGCCTTCGTCTATAACGGCGTCGGTGACGGCAAGAACGTGCTGACGCGCTTCCACAAGCCGAACATCGTCAAGGACATCTTCACCGGCCACAAGCGCATGGCCGCCGTGCTCGAGCATTTCAGGAAATCCGGGTGCGGCGTGCTGGTGTACTTGCGCGATGGCGCAGCCGGTGTCCCCGTGGCGGCGCTGCCGGACGAAACGGCGACGGAGGCCGACCGCAACCGCCAGTGGCGCGAGGTCGGCGTCGGCGCGCAGATCCTGCGCGATCTCGGCGTCACCTCGATCCGCCATCTCACCTCGTCGGTGCACGACTACAAGGGCCTCTCGGGCTTCGGCATCGAGATCGTCGCCAACGAGCAGCTCGAGGCCTGACAATGTCACTCGGGTTCGCGCCGATGCGCGCACCGGAATGACCGAAACCAGGATGCAATTGCACTTGTTGCCGCGGCGCTTTAGTTTGTCGGGCAAATTTTGACGGAACCAGACCCGAAAGGACGTTTCATGAGCGTGCGCCCTCAGACCAAGGACAAGCCGGCTTCGGCTTCCTTCCAGTGGGACGATCCGTTCCTGCTCGACGAGCAGCTGACCGAAGACGAGCGCATGGTGCGCGACACCGCGCGCGCCTACGCCCAGGACAAGCTGCTGCCGCGCGTCACCAAGGCCTATCTCGAAGAGACGACCGACCGCGAGATATTCAACGAGATGGGCGAGCTCGGCCTGATCGGCATCACGCTGCCGGAGGAATATGGCTGCGCCAACGCGAGCTATGTGGCTTACGGCCTCGTCGCCCGCGAGATCGAGCGGGTCGATTCCGGCTATCGTTCGATGAACTCGGTGCAGTCCTCGCTGGTGATGTACCCGATCTATGCCTATGGCGACGAGAACCAGCGCAAGAAATACCTGCCGAAGCTCGCCAGCGGCGAGTGGGTCGGCTGCTTCGGTCTGACCGAGCCGGACGCCGGCTCCGACCCGGCCGGCATGAAGACCCGCGCGGAGAAGGTCTCGGACGGCTATCGCCTGACCGGCAGCAAGATGTGGATCTCGAACGCGCCGATCGCCGACGTGTTCGTGGTCTGGGCCAAGTCGGCCGAGCACGACAACCAGATCCGCGGCTTCGTGCTGGAGAAGGGCATGAAGGGCCTCTCCGCGCCGAAGATCGGCGGCAAGCTCTCGCTGCGTGCCTCGATCACCGGCGAGGTCGTGATGGACGGCGTCGTGGTTCCGGAAGACGCACTGCTGCCCAACGTCTCCGGCCTCAAGGGCCCGTTCGGCTGTCTCAACCGCGCCCGCTACGGCATCTCCTGGGGCGCGCTCGGCGCCGCCGAGGACTGCATGCACCGCGCCCGCCAGTACACGCTCGACCGCAAGCAGTTCGGCAAGCCGCTCGCCGCGACCCAGCTCGTGCAGAAGAAGCTCGCCGATATGCAGACCGAGATTGCGCTGGGCCTCCAGGGTAGCTTGCGCGTCGGCCGCCTGATGGACGAGGGCAAATTCGCCCCCGAGATGATCTCGATCATGAAGCGCAACAATTGCGGCAAGGCGCTCGACATCGCTCGCGTCGCGCGCGACATGCATGGCGGCAACGGCATCTCGATCGAATACCACGTGATGCGCCACGTCCATAACCTCGAGACCGTCAACACCTACGAGGGTACTCACGACGTCCACGCCCTGATCCTGGGCCGCGCGATCACGGGCATTCAGGCGTTTTTCTGAGCTGTACGGATGACGGCAGAGAGTGTGGCGGTACGTACAGGAAGTGCCATGTCCGACAACGACGACGTCCCGTTCAACCGCAACTTTCCGCTCAAGGCAGGTGTCGTCGAAGAGGTCCGGCCCGGCGTGCGGCGGGTGCTCTGTAATAATCCGAGCCCCTTCACCTTCACCGGCACGGTCAGCTACATCGTCGGCACCGGCAACGTCGCCATCATCGATCCCGGTCCGGACGACGAGGCTCATGCAGCCGCACTGCTCGACGCCGTGCGTGGCGAGACGGTGAGCCACATCTTCGTCACCCACACCCACCGCGACCACTCGCCGAACACCGCGCGGATCAAGCAGGCGACCGCCGCGCCTGTTTATGCCGAGGGTCCGCACCGCGCCTCGCGCCCGCGCTTCGAGAGCGAGAAGCACAATCCGGAATCCGGCGCCGACCGCGATTTTGCGCCCGACATCAGGATCGCGGATGGCGACGTCGTCGAAGGCGCTGGCTGGCGGCTCGAGGCCGTGGCAACGCCCGGTCATACCGCCAATCACTTTGCCTTTGCTTGGCCCGAGCGAAAATTCAACTTCGTCGGCGATCACGTGATGGGCTGGTCGACCTCGATCGTGGCTCCGCCCGACGGCTCGATGATCGACTACATGGAGTCGCTCGACCGGCTCGCCGTGCGCGAGGAGGATCTGTATTTCTCCGGCCATGGCCCGGAAATCCCCGACGGTCCGCGCTTCGTGCGCTTCCTGATCCGCCACCGCAAGGCGCGCGAAGCCTCGATCCTGCACCGCCT
Source organism: Bradyrhizobium diazoefficiens (assembly GCF_016612535.1). Taxonomy (NCBI): domain Bacteria; kingdom Pseudomonadati; phylum Pseudomonadota; class Alphaproteobacteria; order Hyphomicrobiales; family Nitrobacteraceae; genus Bradyrhizobium; species Bradyrhizobium diazoefficiens. The sequence goes on along the minus strand of NZ_JAENXS010000002.1, from coordinate 2,134,293 downwards.
CGCCAAGGGCGAGGCCGACATTCCGACCATGGTGCGTGCGATCTATATCGGCATCGATCCCAGGCTGACGACTGCTGCCGGCTATTCCGTGCTGGCGCATCTGGAAGATCTGGTCGCGCGCGGCATTGTCGCGACCGACGGCGATCCCGTGATTGGCGGGACCTACCGGATGGCGGACGCCTAGCCCACGCTACTTCTTCACCGTCTTCGCGGGCGCCTTTGGCGGCGCCACCGGGGTCTTCTTCACCGGCTTCAGCGCATCCGCGTCGGCTGCCGTGTTGAGATCGTCGATGAATTTGGTCACGCGTGCGGCGTTGCTGCCGAGGTCGCTCTCGAAATAGCGCGAGGCGGAGCGGATATCGACCCGGGAATCGTCGCCGTCAGGCACGACCCTGATCGAGATGTCCTCGCGAAAGCCCATGATCGGCGTGCGCGCCACCGCCTCGATGCGGCCGATGCGGCGCGGCGCCTGCGGCTCGCGTTCGTCGATGACGGTCCATTTGCGTTTGATGACGAGCTGGCGCGCGATCGCATAGGCGCGGTTGACCGGGATCTCGAGCTCGATCGGCTCGATGTCGGGATAGAACTGCCGCTGCTGCTCGGCCGAATAGAGGCCGGCATAAACAGCGGTGTTGGTGCCGTCGCCGGTGCGCAGGCGCGACAGTGCGTCGAAGCGCGGCGGGTCGATCGGGTCGGTGGTGATGTCATGGATCTTCGGAAGCTTGCGGTATTGCAGGCCTTGATAAGCAGGATAGCCGAGAATCGCCCCGTCGATCAGGAAGGCGAGCAGGATGCGCGCCATGCCGCGCGAGCCGTTCTGCCAGATCGCGGCAAAGCCGGCGAGGCCGAACAGGATGGAAAGGCCGGCAATCGCGAGCCCGCCGAAGAAGGTGGCCAGCGCCGGCTTCATCTCCAGGAAATCGAAGCGGACGATGATGATCGACACGACCACCGCCACCACCGCAAACACGGCCAGATTGCGCGCCCAGCTCGCGAGGCTGGACACGGGCTCCGACTGATAGGGAGCGGAAAACCTGCGGGCCATAGTGCTCGATCACCGATTGGGTCGCCGGCTGTCGGGTCCGATGGCGACGGGAATAAGCTGACCTAGCGCATTTTTCGAGCCGCTGTGAAGCGGTTTATCCGTCGGTAGACCGCGACGTACCGCCGGTAGCGATTGGTATCCGGTGTGCCGCAACCGCGAAAAAAGGGGGGCGCCGGTGAGCGCTCCCCAGTTTTTTCGATCATGTGCGCTGGACGTGAGTGTTAGTGTGTGACCAGCGGGCAGGCCGAGTCGGACAGCTTGCCGAACGCCTCATCGCCCGACATGGTCTGAACGAGCTTGTAGTAATCCCAAGGGTTCTTGGATTCGTCGGGTTTCTTGACCTGCATGATGTACATCTCGTGTTCCATCAGGCCATCGGCGCGGATCTTGCCGTTGCTGGTGAACATGTCGTCGATCTTCATCTTTTTGAGTTCGGCCATCACCTTGTCGGAGTCGGTGGTGCCGGCAGCCTTGACCGCGTTGAGATAGGTCATGGTGGCCGAATAATAGCCCGCCTGATTCATGGTTGGCTCGCGCTTCGTCTTCTCGTAATAGCGCTTGGCGAAGGCGCGGGTCTTGTCGTTGAGATCCCAGTACCAGCCGGTGGTAAGATAGAGGCCCTGTGCAGTCTTGAGCCCGAGGCTGTGAATGTCGCTGATGAAGGCGAGCAACGCAGCGGGCTTCATCGTCTTGGCGATGCCGAACTCGTCGGCGGCCTTGATCGAGTTGGTGAAGTCGTTGCCGGCGTTGGCGAGCCCCAGCACCTGGGCGCCGGAGTTCTGAGCCTGGAGCAGATAGCTGGAGAAGTCGGACGTCGAGAGCGGGACGCGCACGGCGCCGACGACCTTGCCGCCGTTGGCTTCGACGACCTTCGAGGCGGCTTCCTGCAACTGCGTGCCGAAGGCGTAGTCGGCGGTGAGGAAGAACCAGGTCTTGCCGCCTTGCTTCACCATGGTCTTTGCTGTGCCGTTGCCGAGCGAGGTCGTGTCGTAGACATAGTGCACGGTGTAGGGGGTGCAGTCCTTGCCGGTGAGCGACGCGCCGGCGGCGCCGATCGCGATGAATGGAATCTTCTTCTCCTTGGCGACATTGTTCATCGCTAGGCTGACCCCGGTATTCGATCCGCCGAGAATCATCGTGACGTTGTCTCGGTCGGCCCATTCGCGGAATTTCTGGGCGCCGACGTCAGGCTTGTTTTGGTGGTCGGTCTCCATGAACTCGATCTTGTTGCCCAGTACGCTGCCGCCAAAATCGTCGATCGCCATCTTGGCGGCTGTGACGCCACCCGGTCCGATCACGTCGGCGTAAAGCCCGGACATGTCATCGATGTCGCCAATCACGACTTTGTTATTGGCCGCGTGCGCGGCCGTGGCTGCGATTGACGCAGCAAGCAGCCAGGGAATCGTCGTAACCGAAATGAATTTCATCTGGAGCGTTCCTCGTTGTTCTGAAGTTCGGCGCGAAATTAGGGAGAGGATGCGCCGGCTCCAATTGGTCTTTCGTCGCGCTGGCCCAAACAAAAATCCGGCCCCCTGGAAAGGGCCGGATTGGGAGGTCTCGCGCGGTCTCGGGAGCTACGCCGCCGCGTTCGGGAAGCGATATTCCCTGAACTGGTCGCGCAGCGCGGTCTTCAGGATCTTGCCGGTCGCGGTGTGCGGGATGCCGTCGACGAAGGCGACGTCGTCGGGCATCCACCATTTGGCGATCTTGCCGTCCATATACTTCAGGATGTCGTCGCGCGTGGCCTGCTGGCCTTGCTTGAGCTGCACGATCAGCAGCGGCCGCTCGTCCCATTTGGGGTGGAAGACGCCGATCACGGCGGCCTCCGCCACGGCCGGGTGGCCGACCGCGAGGTTCTCGAGATCGATCGAGGAGATCCATTCGCCGCCGGACTTGATCACGTCCTTGGACCGGTCGGTGATGTGCATGTAGCCGTCCTCGTCGATGGTCGCGACGTCGCCGGTATCGAAGAAGCCGTCTTCGTCGAGGATGTCGGTATCGAGACGGAAATAGGCCTTGGCGACGGCGGGGCCGGAGACTTTCAGGCGGCCAAAAGTCTTGCCGTCCCAGGGCAACTCCTTGCCGGAATCGTCGGTGATCTTCATCTCGACCGCAAAGGGCGCATAGCCCTGCATCTGAAGCACGTCGAGCCGCTGCTCGCCGGTCGCATCCTGGAACGGCGGCTTCAGCGCCGAGACGCTGCCGATCGGGCTCATCTCGGTCATGCCCCATGCGTGGCGGACGTTCGAGCCCATGTCGAGGAAGGCCTTGATCATCGAGCGTGGCATCGCCGAGCCGCCGCAGATCACCATCTTCAGGTCCGGCAGCTTCAGGTTATTTGCCGTCATGTGCTGGAGCAGCATCAGCCACACCGTCGGCACGCCGGCGGTGTGCGTCACCTTCTCGGTCGAGAGCAACTCGTAGACCGAGGCGCCGTCGAGCTTGGGTCCGGGCATCACCAGCTTGGTGCCCTGCGAGGGCGCGGAGAAGGCGATGCCCCAGCTGTTGGCATGGAACAGCGGAACCACCGGCAACATCGTCTCGGAGGCGCTGGTGCCGAGCGCGTCGACATTGTTGGCCATCAGCGCGTGCAGCACGTTGGAGCGATGCGAATACAGCACACCCTTCGGGTCGCCCGTGGTGCCGGAGGTGTAGCACATCGCGGCCGCCGTGTTCTCGTCAAAGTCGCTCCATTTGAATTTGCCGTCGGGCTCGGCGATCCAGTCTTCGTAGGCCACGACGTTCTTCAAATTGGTCTCGGGCATATGCGTCTTGTCGGTGAGAATAACGTACCGTTCGACGCTCGGCAGCTTGTCCGCGAGCTTCTCCAGCACGGGAACAAAGGTGAGGTCGACCATCACGATGCGGTCCTGCGCATGGTTGATGATCCAGGCGATCTGCTCAGGGAAAAGGCGGGGATTGACGGTATGGCAGATGGCGCCGATGCCCATGATGCCGTACCAGACTTCGAGATGGCGCCAGGTGTTCCAGGCGATCGTGGCGACACGGTCGCCGAGCTTGATGCCGTCGCGCTCCAGCATCTGCGAGACCTTGAGCGCACGCGTGTGGATTTCGGCGTAGGTGGTGCGATGGATCGGTCCTTCGACCGATCGCGTCACGACCTCCTGCTTGCCATGAATCCTGGCGGCATGTTCGATGATCCGGTGGCAGAGCAGGGGCCAATCTTGCATCAAGCCGAGCATTCAGACGTTCCTCCGAGAAGTCGCTGGGCGCATTGTCGCTCTCAGCGCAGGGCCAAAGAATTGTCATGAGTTTTAGCCTGCCGGACTTTCGCCGCAAATGGTCTTGTCGCGGCAATATGTCCGCCGGCGCGGCAATGGTTACCGCCGGGCTCGGCCTGTCTCTTGTGCTCTCCGCCCCCGCGAATGCACGAAACTATGCTGCACCGCTCGATATCTTTGGTCTTGGCACACCACGGCCGCGCGGGAGCGTTCATTCCATCAGGATACCGCTACCAAAACCTCGCCCCGAGGAGGCCCCGAAAGCAACGGGCGAGGCCGCGCCGGAGGCCGAGGGTAAGCCTGCGCCGGACAAACCCGACGCCAGCAAGCCGGCCGAGGCTGCGCCACCTCCCGAGAAGCAGCTCTCGGCCTGCCGCCGCGCGCTGACCGAGGAGATCGCGGTCGCGCCGTCCATTCCCGATATCCACGGCCCCGGCGCCTGCGGCGGCGAGGATCTGGTGCGGCTGGAGGCGATCGTGTTGCCAGACAAGCGCAAGGTCGCGGTCAAGCCGGCGGCGATCCTCCGCTGCACCATGGCGACCGCGGTCGCCGATTGGGTGCGCACCGACATGGTGCCGCTGGCCGCAAGCCTCGGCTCGACCATCAGCGACCTCGACAATTTCGATAGCTTCGAGTGCCGCGGTCGCAACCGCATTGCTGGCGCGATGCTGTCCGAGCACGGCAAGGCCAACGCCCTCGATGTACGCGCGATCAAGCTCGCCAACGGGCAGTCGATCGGCCTGACCGACCGCACCCTGTCGCGCGACTTGCGCGAGCGCGTGCTGCATTCGGTCTGCTCGCGGTTTTCCACCGTGCTGGGGCCGGGCTCGGACTGGTACCACGAGGACCACATCCACCTTGACCTCGCGCAGCGGCGCAACGGCTATCGGATCTGTCAGTGGAGCGTCTGGGACCCCTTGCCCCAGGTCGCGCCCCTGCTGCCGGCCGAGCGTCCCGAGGAGGCGCCGCCACGCGAGGTCGCGGCCAAATCCGAGACGAAGGAAGGCGCTGAAGATCAAGGCACTGCGAAGCCTGCTGCGCCCGCAGACAGACCGGCAACAAAAAAGCGCCGGTAAAACCGGCGCTTTTGTAGGTCCTCAGATCAGGCAGCGATCAGTTGCTACCCGCCTGGCCCGTGCCGCCGCCCTGGAGCGCGAGCCGCGAATTGTAGGGCGAGTCGCCGTGCTTCGGCTCGAGCACCACGACGATGGTGCCGATCTTGACGCGGCTGTAGAGGTCGATCGCGTCCTCGTTGGTCATGCGGATGCAGCCCGAGGAGATCGAGGCGCCGATATATTCAGGCTGATTGGTGCCGTGGATGCGGAACAGCGTGTCCTTGCCGCCCGAATAGAGATACATCGCGCGCGAGCCCATCGGATTGTCCGGACCGGGCGCAACGAAGGACGGTACACCCAGGCGGGAAATCTCGCCAGGGGTCGGATGCCATGCCGGCCACTCGGTCATGCTGCCGACCTTGGCAATGCCGGACCAGGCCATGGCCTCTTCGCCGACGGTGATGCCGTAGCGGATCGCCTTGCCGCCATCCATCACATAGTAGAGATAGTGGTTGTCGGAATCGACCACGATCGAGCCTGGCAACTCCTTGCGGTGGTAGTCGACGATGGCGCGGCGGAACGGCTCCGCGACCGGGGTGTTCTCGTACCGAATCTTGGCAAGGAGTTCCTTGTCCTTCGGCTTGAAGGCTTTGGTGTCGGTCGCCTCGAAATGTGTGGCCTGCATGCAGCCCGACAGCATCAGGCCCGCGGCCAAAACACCCAGCATAACTTTCAGCGACGACATGATTTGGTTCCAATCGACAACAACAAGCTTTCGTGGAGCTTGAGCGAGCCCAAACACCACGACTCCGTTGACCCCTATTATCGTCGAAATCTGCCACAATTCCAGCGTTTCGGACCTTGTCCCGCGTTGCGAGACCTTAGGTGTGGCTTTTTTGCCGCAAGTTTTGCGGTCTTGGGGCGGATTTTGGGCAGCCGATGCCGAACTGTCGATTCCATGCCACGGTTGAGCCACGGAGCAGCCACAAATGCAAACGCTCCGTTAATGTGCTTGTCATCATCAACTTGTCAGAATCGCGCTAAGGGCTGTCATTCTGTCGCAGGCCGTCCGTTGGAGTTGTTCATGTTTTCTGTGTTCGTTCCCTCCGAATCCTCCCTGAAGAAGGCTGTTGTCGAGGATCTCGCGGCGGTGCCGGAGCACGCGGTGTGGATTGACCTGTTCAACCCGACCGCAGCCGAGGACAAGGCGGTGGAGCGGCTGTCGGGGATCGCGATCCCGACCCGGGAGGACATGCAGGAGATCGAGATCTCCAGCCGCCTTTATATCGAGAACAGCGCCCGTTACATGACGGCGACGCTGATGTGCCAATCCGATACCGACATGCCGCGGACCACGGCAGTGACCTTCATTCTCGGCGACCATCGCCTGGTGACGGTGCGCTACGACCAGCCCAAGCCCTTCGCCCTGGTCGAGGCCAAGCTGGCCCGCTCCTGCGCCCCTGCGATCACTGGCGAGATGGTGCTGATGGAATTGCTGGACGCCGTGATCGACCGCTGCGCTGACATTCTGGAACGCTGCGGCATGGAAATCGACCAGGTTTCGCATGACATCTTCGAGCCCGAGAGCGAGCGTCACGGCCACGCCAAGCAATACTCGCAGATTCTGATCTCGATCGGCCGCAAGGGCGATTTGACCTCGAAGGTTCGCGAGAGCCTGGTGTCGATCGGCCGCGTCGTCACCTTCCTCTCGGCGATCGTCGAGGGCGTGAAATGGTCGAAGGACATGCGCGAACAGCTCAAGACGATGCAGCGCGACGTCGTCTCGCTGACCGACCACGCTTCCTATCTCTCCAGCAAGATCACCTTCGTGCTCGACGCCATGCTCGGCGTCGTCAATCTGGAGCAGAATAACATCATCAAGCTGTTTTCGGTCATGGCGGTTGTCCTGATGCCGCCGACGCTGATCGCCTCGATCTACGGCATGAACTTCAAGGCGATGCCGGAGCTCGAATGGGAGCACGGCTATCCCTACGCGATCGTGCTGATGGTGTTCGCCGCGATCGTTCCGTACTGGATCTTCAAGTGGAAGAAGTGGCTCTGAGCCGGCCTGCGCTCCGAAAATAGTGACCGAGACCTTACGCCGGTCGCAGAGACGGGGCTGATGGTGTCGCAGAATAGATCGCCATTGCGGCTGCGCCGTGATGTGTGTGCCGTGCCCCAATTCCTCCGGTAAAATTTGAGCGGTGGGCTGAACGTTTGCGCGAAACTTGTCTGCGATAAGCAATGCGTAGCCGCGAGGAAAAGCCATGGTTGAGAAACACATAACGACGCCCCGTAACGTCATCGATCTGACGAGCTATCGTCAAATCGTGGCGAGCGGCAAGGCGCCGTCGTTGTCGGCACGCATGTGCCGGCACTGTGGTGCTCCGCTGCTCGACGGCGAGAACGACGACGACTGCTCGAGTGCATTCGACGCAGCTGCTTCACGGCTGCGCGAACGGTCGCGTCGGATTCGAGTCGATTGAGGAGTGGAAGGAAGGGCGGGCGGTCCAGTCTTGCGGCGGCGTTGTCTGGATCGCCTTGCTTCCTTAGCGCAACATATCCAATTTAGTCATTGCGAGGAGCGAAGCGACGAAGCAATCCAGACTGTCTCTGTGGAGGCAGTCTGGATTGCTTTGCCTCGCTCGCAATGACGCTTGCGGCTAGACGTGCTGGCCGCCGTTGATATGGATCTCGGCGCCGTTGACGTAAGAACTGGTGTCCGTGCACAGCACATAGATGATCTTTGCGACCTCGTCGGGCGTGCCGAGCCGGTGCATCGGGATCTGCTGCTCCACGATCTTCTCGGTGCCCGGCGACAGGATCGAGGTGTCGATCTCGCCCGGCGCGATCGCGTTGACGCGCACGCCGACGCGGCCGAAGTCGGAGGCCATTTCGCGTGTGAGCGAAGCCAACGCGGCCTTGGAGGTCGCATAGGCGGCGCCCGCGAACGGATGCACGCGCGAGCCCGCGATCGAGGTGACGTTCACCACCGAGCCCTTGGCCGCCTTCAATTCCTCGATCAAGCCGCGCGCGATCATGATCGGCGCGAAGAAGTTGACATGGAAGACATGCGTCCAGGTGTCGAGGTCGGTGTCGACCGAGCCGAGCCTGGAGCCGCCCGGCCCCTTCGGCGAGATCGCGGCGTTGTTGACCAGCGCATGCAGCATGCCGCCTTCGAGGCGGTTGCGGATGTCGGAGATCGCGCGCGAAGTATCCGCGGGATTGCCGAGGTCGACCTGGATGTGATCCTCCGGGCCTGCATCCCACGGACAGTCTTCGGGGAAGGCATGCCGCGAGCACGTGATCACACGCCAGCCCGCCGACGAGAAGCGAATCACCGTGGCGTGGCCGATACCGCGGCTCGCTCCGGTCAGGAGCAGCGTGCGGCGCGGCGCATTGGACGAATGCGGCATGGACATCTTTCAGGTCGGCCCAAAGATCGAGGCAAAGATCGAGACAAGGCTCAAGGATACATCCGCGTCTTGGACCATGGTTGGCCGGGCGCGTCACGACGAAATTCAATGCGGTCGTGCAGGCGGAATGGGCGGTCGTGCCAGAACTCGATGCGCGCCGGCGTGATACGCCAGCCGCTCCAGCCCGGCGGTCGCGGCACCTCGCCGATGACGTGCTTGGCTGCGACCTTGGCGATGGCCTGCTCGAAGGCGAAGCGGCTCTCCAGCTCTTGCGACTGCTTGCTCGCCCAGGCGCCGATCTGCGCCTGCTTGGGGCGGGTGGCGAAATAGGCGTCGGCCTCGGCATCGGTCACCGGCGTCACGTTGCCGCGGATGCGGACCTGTCGGCGCAGCGACTTCCAGTGGAAAAGTAACGCCGCCTTAGGATTTGCGGCGAGTTCGCGGCCCTTCTGGCTCGCGATGTGGCTGTAGAACACGAAACCCTCGGTATCGAAGCCCTTCATCAGCACCATGCGCACGTCGGGCAGCCCATCCGGATCGACGGTTGCGAGCGCCATCGCGTTGGGATCATTCGGCTCGCTCTTGATCGCCTCGTTCAGCCAGGCCTCGAACAGCGCAAAAGGCTCGTCGGCAGCGGTGAAATCACCGGATGTTAAGGGTGTCTGGTGTTTCATCGAGGTCGTGTCGGTCATGTCTGGAGTCCGAATTGCGTCCCGCGGCCCAAAGCGCGCTGTTGTCTGCTACTGCCCTATATAGGGTATGGCGACGCGTTGGCCTATCGGCGATGCGGCTGTCGGGCCTTGCCGTGACGATGATTCTGATCGGGCTCGGCGCTGGCGGCTGCAGTCTGTCTCGCACGGACGCCTACGCCCAGGCCGACGACAGCGACCTCACCGGTTCGATCGCTCGGCCTGCGAGGGAAGCCGCACCGACCGAGTCTGATCTCGCCTTCGCCCGCAACGCCGCCTCCGACGTGCTGAGCATGGGCGACAAGGATGCCAGCCAGCACTGGGAGAATCCGGAAACCGGCGCGCGCGGCTCGGTGACGCCGATCGCGCAATCCTACGCCGCCGAGGACGGTCGCAAGTGCCGCGACTTCCTGGCGAGCTACGTCAACGGGGCGACCGAAAGCTGGCTCCAAGGCGCCGGCTGCCAAAGCAGCCGTGGCCGTTGGGAGATTCATACGCTAAAGCCGTGGCGGAGCTGAGCATGATCTGGGAACCAGTTTTCCGATAAGATTGTGCCAGAATCGTAATTGGTCGCTTCACCCGACTAGTTGCAAAAATACCACTCTCCCCCCACATGAGGCTCAGGTGGGGTGGGAGCCCTTTGAACATTTGGATTTCCCAGGATTGGAATTCCCGAGAGGAGACGTGACGGATGCGCGACCCCTATGAGGTCTTGGGGGTGCCGCGGAGCGCCAGCGCTGCCGCGATCAAGAGCGCCTATCGCAAGCTGGCCAAGAAGCATCATCCCGACAACAACAAGGGTGATGCCAAAGCCGCCGAGCGCTTCTCCGAGATCAATTCGGCCAACGAGATCATCGGCGACGAGGACAAGCGCAAGCAGTTCGACCGCGGCGAGATCGATGCCGAGGGCAAACCGCGCTTCCAGGGCTTTCCTGGCGGCGGTGGGCCGCGCGGGCGCGCGGGCGCGGGTCCCGGCGGCTTCGAGAGCTATACGTTCCGAAGCGGCGGGGCAGGCCCCGGCCAGGGCGCCGGCGCTTTCGAGGACATCCTCAACAGCATGTTCGGCGGCGCGGCGCGCGGCGCGCGGCCTGGGGCCGGCGGCAATCCCCAGTTCGAGTTCGACACCGGCGGGATCGGGCTCGATCTCGACGTCAACGTCGCCATGTCCGTGTCGTTGGAAGAGGCGGTCAAGGGTGGCGAGAAGCGCGTCCGGCTGCCGAATGGCAAGGAACTCAACGTCAAGATTCCGGCGGGTGTCGTCGAAGGCCAGCAGATCCGGCTACGGGGGCAGGGCGAGAGCGCGCAGGGCCATCCGCCCGGCGATCTCCTGATCACCATCGGCATCGCGCCGCATCCGTTCTTCAAGGTCGAGGGGGCTGATCTCAGGATCGACTTGCCGGTTACGCTTTACGAAGCTGTGCTCGGCGGCAAGGTCCGCGTGCCCACGCTCGGCAATGCGGTGGAATTGTCGGTCCCGAAGAACACCTCCAGCGGGCGCACCTTCCGCCTCAAAGGCAAGGGATTGTCGAAATCCGGCGGAACCGGGGATCTCTTCGTCACCATCAGGATTATACTACCGGACGGGAACGACGCCGAGCTTGAGGCATTGATGGAAAAGTGGCGGGACCAGCATCCCTACAATCCACGTAGCGGGCTTGGTTAGGGCGAGATCGAACTGAAGGGGTTCTCCTAAAGGCCTAGCGCATCTCCCAACGGATGATGCTCATCATACACGTGAAGCGTGGTAGCGCTTCGACGCTCGACGCGTCGGCTGTCCGGCGGACAGCCGATAAAAAGGTGCGGCCTCGAGAGGGGGACCAGCGCGGTACCAAAAACCCCAATCGAGGCCGCCCGCGTCGATCGGCGGATCGAACGCCGCTCATATTCGCGTGATCACCCGGTGCGATAATGAGACGCACACATGTCTTGATTCCAAATTTTCAATGTCGGAATCGAGGCACTGCGTTTGTGCGGTTGTCTAACCGCCGTGTTTCTCTGCCTGGTCGTAGACGGCCTGCGCCACTTTGGTCAGCCGGTCACGGTCGCTGCCGCCGCCGCTGACGACGTAGCCGACGCCGCGGTCGGCCCAGAACAGCGCGCCGTCCTTGTCCTCCTTGGCGTAGCGCATCTGTGTTGCGTCGCTTTCGGTCTTGGCGGTGTAGATGGTGTAGCGCTCGCCCGAGGCGCCCTCATACATCAGGAAGGACGCAGGCCCATTCGGCCCCGGCAGCAGCCGGCCGCCGACGAGTTTCAGCCCGCTCGCCTCCAGATTGGGCGCGAACACGGTCCAGCCGCAGCGCCTGGTCAGCCAGGCCTGGAGATGGTCGCGCTCGTTGCCGCCGACCTCGACGGGATGGCGGACCTCGACGACATAGAGGCGGTGGGCGTCGAGCGCGTCCGTCGTAAAGCTCTGGAAGGTCGAGGGCGCGTTGGCGGCGCCATGCGCGACCCAGCCGGCCGCGCCGCCGGCGACGAAGGCCACCAGCGTAGCCGCGACCGCGCCGTAGAGCCATTGCCGCGGACGGCGCTCGAGCCGCTCGAGCTCCAGCCGGGCCGGCACCGGCTCCTGGGCAACAGAGTCGTAACGCGCGTGCAGCATCTCGGCCATGGTACGCCAGGATTGCACCCGCTCGGCATCATCAGGGTGGGTGGCCAGCCAGGCCTCGATGTCGGTGCGGCGCTCGGCCGGCAGCTCGCCATCGACATAGGCGTGCAGCTCGTCTTCGGTCACGGGAATATTGCGGTCGTTCATATCGGTCGTCTCTGGCTCTGCGGCCCAAAAAATCTTACGCGGTTCACCTGCGCTGCTTCTGTCTCCGTGCAGGAGACGCGGCATGCGCGATGCATCAATCTTGCCATCATTTCACCCGTCTGAGCGCCGGGCGCTGACCCTCCAGCGACGCTTTAACGTGGGCTCTCGCCCGCGCCAGGCGGGACATGACGGTGCCGATCGGCACGCCCTGGATGTCGGCGACCTCGCGGTAGCTCATGTCCTCCAGCATCACCAGCAGCAGCACCGAGCGTTGCTCCTCGACCAGCGTCGAGAGCGCCCTCTCGATGTCGCGCCCTTCAGCCTCCGTCCCGCTGGCATCCGGGTTGTTCTCGGTCAGCTGCATGAATTGCGGACGCCTTGCCAGCGAGCGCCGCCGGTTCTTGTTGAGGTTGGTCAGGATCGTGTAGAGCCAGCTCCTGACGTCGCCTCCGAGAAACAATCGCTCCGAACGCAACGCACGAACCAGCGTGTCCTGCACCAGATCGTCGGCCGCATCTGCGTCGCGCGTCAGCGCGCGAGCGTAGCGGCGCAACGCCGGGATCATGGCTTCCACACTCTGGCGAAACGCACTCATGCCGTCTTTGATGTCCTGCCGTTCGGCGCAAGCGCCATAATCATCATAACACCCGAACGGAACGGCTATTCCGGCGCTCGAAACAGCGTTAACGCAGCGTATTAGGACTGTACCGCAGGGGAGGGCTGGTGTACCTCCAGACCTTAACGAGAGCTACAGGACGTTCGCAGATGGCGCAGAATTCAGGTCTGATGCAGAGACTGATGCAAGGCAAGCGCGGGGTGATCCTGGGCCTTGCCAACAACCGCTCGATCGCCTGGGGCATCGCCAAGGCATGCCACGCCGCCGGCGCCGAGCTCGCCTTCACCTATCAGGGCGATGCGCTGAAGAAGCGCGTCGAGCCGCTCGCCGCCGAGATCGGCGGGCTCGTGCTCGGCCATTGCGACGTCACCGATGCCGCGACCATCGACGCGGCTTTCGCTGTGTTGCAGGAGAAGTGGGGCAAGATCGATTTTCTGGTGCATGCGATCGCTTATGGCGAGCAGCTCGACGGCCGCTATGTCGACACCACGCAGGAGAATTTTTCCAAGTCGATGCTGATCTCCTGCTATTCGTTCACGGCGGTGGCGCAGCGCGCCGAGAAACTGATGACCGACGGCGGATCGCTGATCACGCTCTCCTATTACGGCGCCGAGAAGTGGATGCCGCATTACAACGTCATGGGTGTGGCGAAGGCGGCACTCGAGGCCAGCGTGCGCTATCTCGCCGCCGATCTCGGCGAGAAGAACATTCGCGTCAATGCGATCTCCGCGGGGCCGATCAAGACGCTCGCGGCGTCGGGCATCGGCGACTTCCGCTATATCCTGAAATGGAATGAGAACAATGCGCCGATGCGGCGCAACGTCTCGACCGAGGACGTCGGCGGCAGCGCGCTGTATTTCCTCTCTGATCTCTCGCGCGGCGTCACCGGCGAGGTGCATCACGTCGATTCCGGCTATCACGTGCTCGGCATGAAACGGCCGGACGCGCCGGACATTTCGTTCGGCGGCAAGAACTGATTTTCAACCGGAATGCCCGCGCCCGCGATCTATTATCTTCGCCACGGCGAGACCGAGTGGAATGCGCTTGGGCGGCTTCAGGGCACCAGAGACATTCCGCTGAACGCGCGCGGCCGCGGCCAGGCCGAGCAGGCAGGTGGTATCTTGGCCGACCTCCTCAAGCGCGATGGTAAGGACAAGGCAGCGCTGCCCTATGTGTCCAGCCCGCTCGGCCGGGCGCGCCAGACCATGGAACTCGCGCGCGGCAGGCTTGAGCTGCCGGTGGCGGACTATGCGCTGGATGATCGCCTGCGTGAGATCGGCTACGGCGCCTGGGAAGGGCTGACGCTGGCCGAGAGCGAAGCGGCCGATCCCGAAATCTATGCCAGGCGCCTCGCCGACAAATGGACGGTCGGACCTGAGGGCGGGGAGACCTATGCCGATGTGCAGGTCCGCGTGCGCGCCTGGTACGATCAGGTCCGGACCGATACGGTCGTCGTCGCCCATGGCGGCACCTGCAGAGCCCTGATGGTCTCGCTCGGCCTGGAGACACCGGCGAGCGCCGCCGAGCTCTATATCGAGCAAGGCGCCGTCTACGTGTTCCGCGACGGTCGGCTGGACAGATATCGTTAAGCTCTGACGCTCCTTCCAGAGCAGCGGGTTTGACCCCCGGCCCCTCGCGCGTTACCACACGCCGGAACCGAGCGAGCAGCGATGTCCTTCAACACCTTCGGCCACATGTTCCGCGTCACTACCTTTGGCGAGAGCCACGGGGTGGCGATCGGCTGCGTGGTCGATGGCTGCCCGCCGATGATCCCGCTCACCGAGGCCGACATCCAGCAGGACCTCGATCGTCGCAAGCCGGGCCAGTCGCGCTTCACCACCCAGCGCCAGGAGCCGGACCAGGTCAAAATCCTGTCCGGCGTGATGGCGCACCCCGAAACCGGCGTGCAGGTGACGACGGGCACCCCGATCGGGCTCCTGATCGAGAACACCGACCAGCGCTCGAAGGACTATTCGGAGATCAAGGACAAGTTTCGCCCGGGCCATGCCGACTTCACCTATGAGGCGAAGTACGGCCTGCGCGACTACCGCGGCGGCGGCCGTTCCTCGGCGCGCGAGACCGCCACCCGCGTTGCCGCTGGCGCCATCGCGCGAAAAGTGCTGCCCGACGTCAAAGTGCGCGGCGCGCTGGTGCAGATGGGTCCGCACAAGATCGATCGCGCCAAGTGGGACTGGGACGAGGTCGCCAAGAATCCGTTCTTCTGTCCGGACAAGGACAAGGCCGCGTTCTTCGAGATCTATCTCGACGGCATCCGCAAGAGCGGCTCCTCGATCGGCGCGGTGCTCGAAATCGTTGCGGAAGGCGTGCCGGCCGGCCTCGGCGCGCCGATCTACGCGAAACTCGATTCCGATCTCGCGGGCGCCATGATGACCATCAATGCCGTGAAGGGCGTCGAGATCGGCGCCGGCTTTGGCGCGGCCGAACTCACCGGCGAAGAGAACGCCGACGAGATGCGCACCGGCAATGACGGCACGCGCTTCCTGTCCAACCACGCCGGCGGCATTCTGGGCGGCATCTCCACGGGGCAGCCGGTGGTGGTCCGCTTCGCGGTGAAGCCGACCTCGTCGATCCTGCAACCGCGTCTGACGGTCGATCGCAACGGCGCCGATACCGAGATCATGACCAAGGGCCGCCACGACCCCTGCGTCGGCATCCGCGCCGTCCCAGTCGGAGAGGCCATGATGGCCTGTGTGCTGGCGGATCACTTCATCCGGGATCGCGGGCAGGTGGGGCGATAGCGCAATCGTCTCTTCACCTCTCCCCGTCGGGGAGAGGTGAAGAACTCTTGCTTGAAGCTTTTGTGTCGCGGTACTAGCCCACCGCGCAGCTTGACGATTCCACAACTTCGTCGGCAAATGCACGCATGCGGAATTCCGAGCTCCAGCGCATCATCAACTGGCTGATCGACGGCGCCAGGTCGTCGCGGGGGTCGGCCGAGATGATTGCCGACGCCTGCGAGCAGCTGGTCGCGGCCGGCCTGCCGCTGTGGCGGTTCGGCGTCTTCATCCGCACGCTGCATCCCGAGATCTTCGGCCGCAACTTCATCTGGCGGCAGGGCGAGGAGGTCGAGATCGGCACCGTCGATTTCGAGATCCTGGATACGCCCGAATTCGCCCGCAGCCCGCTTCGCATCGTGTTCGAGGAGGGGCTGGAGGTCAGGGGGCGCATCAACGATGTCGACACCAGGCGCTTTCCGTTCCTGGAGGACATGCGCGCCGAGGGTGTCACGGATTACATCGCAACGCCGATGCGGTTTCTCGACGGCTCGATTCACGCGATCAGCTGGACCACGCGGCATCCCGGCGGCTTCAGCGATGACGACATCGCGACGATCCGTTCCATCGTGGCGCCGCTCGCGCGCGTCAGCGAGATCGTCACCCTGCGCCGCACCGCCGCGACGTTGCTCGACACCTATGTGGGAAATCGGGCCGGCGAGCGCATCCTCGGCGGCCAGATCCGCCGCGGCCACAATGACACCATGCAGGCCGCGATCTGGCTGTCGGATTTGCGCGGCTTCACCGCGCTGTCGGACCGGCTGCCGGCCGAGACGGTGGTCGAGATCCTCAATCGCTATTTCGACTGCCAGGTCACCGCGATCCGCGCCCATGGCGGCGAGGTCCTGAAGTTCATGGGCGACGGCCTGCTCGCGGTGTTCCCGATCGACGAATATGTCGGCGATGCCGCCCAAGTCTGCGTGCGTGTGCTGGAAGCGGCACGCGAGGCCCGCGCCAGCGTCGATGCGCTCGCGCATCCCGTCGGCGACGTCGTCGAGCGCTTCCGCTTCGGCGTTGCGCTGCATGTCGGCAGCATCCTCTACGGCAATATCGGCGGCGGCAACCGGCTCGACTTCACCTGCATCGGCCCCGCCGTCAATCTTGCAGCCAGGATGGAGAAGATCGCGGGTCGCCTGGGGAGGACCGTCGTCGCGTCGGAGGTCTTCGCAAGCTTCTGCCATCACGACTGGCGCGATCTCGGCGATTTTCCGATCGCCGGATTTTCCAAGGCGCAGCGTGTGTATGGGCTTGCGGAGGAGACGCCAGTGGTGATGGCGTAACGTCAAATCATGATCTCGCATGTGAAGCGATGGGCGAGCCTGGCGATCCTGTTGTGCCTGGCTGCTTGCGGATTCGTTGAGGACGCAGCGATCGATGGACCTTATCGTCTGGTCGCCATCGACACCGACGAAGACATGATGCTTTGCCGTTCTATCGAAACCCAGGGAGATTGCGTCAGCGATGGCCTTCCGGGTCCTACGGTCTTTCAGGCCGGCGCGAACGCTCAGTACATTGTGTTCGCTCGCCATCCATGTAAATTGGGAGAGGCACCGGACCGCTCTATCACGGAGTTCTACTATATCGCGCGAAAGGCAAATGAGCGGGACGTTAGTGTGCGGGTTTCCGTGAGCGGCCCTTTCAATGAATCCAAATACCAGGAGGAGAAGCGAAGGTTGCGGCTTCCGGAGTTCACCAAGGTCTTTGCCAAACTGAAGTAAATTGCGACCAGAACGCCTCGAGCGATGACTTTCAAGCAGGGTGCCCTATTCCTCCGGCTCCGTCGTGAACAGCAGCGGGTAGCCCTTGGTGCGGGCGGCGTCAGTGGCACGCGTCGCTTTGGTTTCGGCGACGTCCTTGGTGAACACTGCGACCACGCAGGCGCCCAGCTTGTGTGCGGTGATCATGACCTTGTAGGCCTGATCCTCGGTCATGCGGAATTCGGCCTTGAGGATCATCGTGACGAACTCACGCGGCGTGTAGTCGTCGTTGATCAGGATGACCTTGTGCAGCTTCGGTCGCTCGACCTTGGTTTTGGTCCGCGTTTTCGGTGTGGTGACGGTATTGTTCATCGGCTTCCCGAACGCCCGGCCCCGAGGTTTCAGCCGCGCAGCGCTCAGGGCACGGCCTTCTCACCATATTGCAGGACCTGCACCTTCTCCAAGGTGATCAACCCGCTCGACATCATGCCATCCAGGATGGGCAGGAATGCGTTGATGCTGTCCTCGCCGTCGACGATCTCGATCACCAGCGGCAGATCTTCCGACAGCCGCAGGATTTTCGAGGTGTGCATGCGGCTCGACTTGCCGAACCCCATCGGCCCGCGCAGCACCGTGGCTCCGGCGAGATGGTTTTCGCGCGCCTTCATCACGATCGCTTCGTAGAGCGGCTTACCCTCGAAATCGTCCTCCTCGCCGATGAAGATGCGGAGCAAAAGTGCCTGATGCGGAATTTGCATGGTCAACTCCTCAAGCGGTTGAGCCGGCTGGCGATCATGTGGCCGAGCCACACCGACACCAGCCAACAGATAATCGACGCGGCGATATAGCCAAGAGCGGTATATTTCATGCCGCCGTGGACCAGGCGGAAGGTTTCCAGGCTGAAGGTCGAGAATGTGGTGTAGCCGCCGCAGAAGCCGGTCATGACGAATTGCCGATGCTCGGGCCTCGCCAGCATGCGCCCGTCCGGTCCGGTCAGCGTCGCATAGAAGCCGATGATCAACGATCCCGTGGCGTTGATGAACAGCGTCGCCCAGGGAAAGCCGGGTCCGGTGTCGAGCGCGAGACCGACGAGGTAGCGCGTCAGCCCGCCGACGATGCTGCCGGCAGCAACCCAGGCATAAAGCATCGCGCCGTGCCAGCGGGCGTTGGAGGAGAGGGCGGTCATCGGCCACTAACCTCCAAGACCGTCAGCGAGAAGGAATCCGCAACTGACCGCGGCGAGGCACAGTCCAACCGAGACCACGACGTTGACAAGCGCATGGAGCTGCTCGCCGTTGCGCGCCAGGTTCAGTGTCTGCAGGCTGAACGAGGATACGGTCGTATAGCAGCCGAGGAAGCCGGTGACGGCAAACAGCCATGGCGTCGGCGCCGCGAGTATCGAGCCGGGATGCGTCGCGAGCGCGCCGAAGATGCCGATCAGGAAGGCGCCGGTGATGTTGATGGTGATGGTGCCCCAGGGAAAAGTCTCGCCCAGCCGTCGTGCGATCGCGCCGGAGACGAAATAGCGCGCGCATCCGCCGAGCATGCAGCCGATTGCAATCGAGATCACTCCGCTCAACACGTTCGATGGTCCCCTGTTGCGTCGTTCATCATCACCCCCCTGATCGGCTCTCCTGTGGCGCGATCCCGTCGCCGACGGCGAGCAGCCCCACGAGTGCGACCAGCGCGAAGCCGAGCCCTGCCAGGAACGTGCCGGCCGGGCCATAGGCGTCCCACAGCGCGCCGGCGATCACGCTCGCGGCCAGCAGCGCGAGGCCCGTGAACAGGTTGAAATAGCCGAACGCGGTGCCGCGCAGCGCCGGCGGTGCAGTATCGGCGACGAGCGCCGAGAGCAAGCCTTGCGTCAGTCCCATGTGCAGGCCCCAGAGGACGACGCCGAGCACCAGGCCGGTCAGGTTCGGCAACAGCGCGAGTGCCAAATCGGCACTCGCGAGACACACGAGACCGAACGCGAGCAGGGCGGTCCGGTTGATCCGGTCCGACAGCACGCCGGCTGGATAGGCCGAAAGCGCGTAGGCGATGTTCATGAGCACCAGCACTGCCGGCACCCACATCGCATTGAGGCCGATATTTTGTGCGCGCAGGATCAGGAAGGCCTCGCTGAAGCGGGCGAGCGTGAAGACGATTCCGACCGCGACGACGCGCCAATAGACCGGTCCGAGCTGCCGCATCGCGGCGGTGTTGAGCGGGTTACTTACAGGCTCCCTGCTCGCATCCGGTTCCGGCTCGTTCACCGCGAATGCGATCAGGCCGAAGGACAGGAAGGCCGGCAGCACGGCGACCCAGAACACGGCGACGAAATGATCCGCCGTCCACCACATCAGGCCGATCGCGACGAGCGGTCCGACAAAGGCGCCGACCGTGTCGAGCGATTGCCGCAGGCCGAAGCTCGCGCCGCGCAGGCCGGCCGGCGCGATATCGGCGATCAACGCATCGCGGGGTGCGCCGCGAATGCCCTTGCCGACGCGATCGATGAAGCGCGCCGCGACCAGCCAGCCGATGCTGGGCGCCAGCGGGAACAGGGGCTTTGTGAAGGCGGCCAGGCCATAGCCGAGGGCGGCGAGCAGCTTGCGCCGGCCGAGCCAGTCCGACAACGCGCCGGAAAAGATCTTGGTGATCGAGGCGGTCGCCTCCGCGATGCCCTCGATGAAGCCGACGGTGAGCGTGGAGGCGCCGAGCACGGTGACGAGATAGACCGGCAGCAGCGCGTGGATCATCTCGGAGGAGGTATCCATCAGCATCGAGACGAAGCCGAGCACCCAGATCCCCTTGGGCAACGACATGCGCGCAGCTTTCGGTGTTATCGTCGTCACGCCTTGTCCTTCATCTGGACTTCTCCTTGGCCTTCGTTCTCAGGCAACAAAAAACCCGCCGGCGGCGGGCTTTTCCATGCTCCCGCCAAAGGCAGAGGCTCAATCATTGCCTCACCTCGAGCAGGAGTCATCAGCCCACTACGGTCATTCGACCGCCGGGCGGTTGTCGGGGGACTCCATCCCCATCTGGACAGTCAGCCTAGCATGGAAATAGTGTCGAACAAGTGGGCGGGGGAGCATCGTCCCAAGGTCCGTCGACGCGAACGATCGCGCGTGCTCCTGCGGCACGACCATGGCGGTGCGGCGGCATTCTTGCGCAACACCGCGAATTCCCAACTCGCAATCCCTAACCCAAATGTGAAGCGCAAGCGATCTTCGCGCTTTGCGGCAAGGCGTTTGCATGTCACCATCGCGTCATACGACGGGAGACTGCGATGCGGTTGCTGTTCTCGATCGAGGCTGTGCTGGTGGCCGGCGTGCTTGCCGGAGGGGACGTCGCGGGCATCGCGGCACCAGGACCTAAACTTGACCCACCGAAATCACATCAACCGCAGCGGCAGGCGGCCGACGGCGATGCGCAGTCGGTCGATGTCGAACTGATCCTCGCGGTCGACGTCTCCTACTCCATGGACATGGACGAGCTCGCGATCCAGCGCGAGGGCTATGCGCAGGCGATCCAGTCCAAGGAGTTTCTGCAGGCGCTGAAAGCCGGCCCCAACGGCAGGATTGCGGTGACCTATTTCGAATGGGCCGCGTCCGGCGACCAGAAGATCATCATCCCCTGGCGTCTCATCGAGGGACCGGAGTCGGCGGACGCGGTTGCCGCCGAGATCATGAAGACGCCGGTCCGGCGCGCCTCGCGGACCTCGATCTCCGGCGCGATCGGATTCGCGATGCCGCTGTTCGACGAGAATCCCTATCACGGGCTTCGCCGCGTCATCGACATTTCCGGCGACGGGCCGAACAACAATGGCGGTCCGGTCACCATTGCGCGCGATGCCGCGCTCGAGAAGGGCATCGTCATCAACGGTCTGCCGATCATGGTCAAGGAGCCGTCCTATTCGACCATGGATATCGACAATCTCGATTACTACTACGAGGATTGCGTCGTCGGCGGTCCCGGCTCCTTCGTGATCGCAATCAAGGATCGCGAAAAGTTCAAGGAGGCGATCCGCACCAAGCTCTTGATGGAGGTTGCCGACCGCACGCCCGAACGTCCCGTGGTGCGCGTTGCCGACAAGGACAAGGAGCCGCGCGTGAACTGCATGATCGGCGAGAAGATCTGGTCGGATCGCTGGGGCCGCTGAGGCCCATTCCCGTTTGCGCTGTTTGCCGCATCGCGCCGTCGGTCGAAATTAACCGCCTGTTAACCATGGCGTGGCCCTAATCGCATTGTTTCTGAATGTTTCCGACGATTGTCCCCGGCGCTTGGACGCGAGCGCGCTCGTCGGACTCATTTGCCGAGCAAGCCCAAGCCGAATTCCATGGCCATCGTCACGCAAAGCACCAGCCAGATTTCGCCCGTCAACGAGCGGATGTATCACCAGAGCGCTCTGCTCGGTGAATGGAAGGGCAATTGGGCGGGCAACAACCAGCCCGTCGGCTTCAAGGTCGTGAACATCCGCGGCGCCCGGGCGCAGGTCGAGTACACCCATAACGGACACACCGAACGTGGTTTTGCCCAGATCAGCGGCGCGCTTATCACCTTCGGCTCGGTGACGGTCGGCACCAAGGACGGCAAGAACCTGGTGCTGTTGTTCTCCGCGGGCGGCGCCGGCAAGCAGACCGCGACGCTGGCGAAGCAGGCGCCGCCGGCTTCCGACAGCCGCCTGATGGGAAGCTGGGGCGGTTATTCCAGCGACAACGGCAAGAGCGCGAGCTTTCGCGTGCTCGCCGTCAACGGCAACGAAGCGCAGGTCAGCGTCACCACCGATGGCATCACCCGTCAGGGCACCGGTACCGTCTACAAGAACGTCATCATGTTCGGGCAGTCGCAGATCGCGACCGACGACGGTCAGAACGGCAAGATCATCTACCAGGTCGGCCTGAAGTCCTTTATGGTGCCGGTGACGAAATATCCGCCGGCCGATACATCCTCCTCGGTCGACGTGACGGCGTGAGCTGCTCACGGCTGCTTTCCGCTGGATTGCATCAGCGCTTGCAATTGCCGGTCGACCTCCCGCAAGACATTGCAGGCGGGCCCAAGAGCGCCATCGCCGATCAGCCGCCAAGCTTCTCTAGTTTGCTCAGCCAGATGCGGAAGCGTCAGCGGCAACTGCGCTGCTTCCAACAGCGCGCCCTTTTCATTGATGAGATAGCGCTCGTTCAGTGCGAACAGGACCTGGGCGGTGCAGGCGAGCGATCGGTAGATGCATCCGGCGACATGGTTCTGCTCGCCACGCGCGACGGCAAGCTCGGCATTCTCGATGCCGAACAGCACCTCCCATCGAAAGCGCCGGATGAAAGCATCGCGCAGTGGTTTCGGATAGGGCAGCGCAATCGATTTCAGCCGGGCGATCAGGGACTGCGGATCGTGCAGCGGTTGGCAACAGGCGATCTCGCCCATCCAGATCGCCGAGCAGAAGCCATGCGGGTGGCCCGGCTGGTAATCCATGGTGACGGTTCCGGCGCGGCAGGAGTCCATCACAGCTTCGACGGCGTCGGTGTTGCGGTAGAGCAAATCGACCTTGTGGCCGTCAACCGACAGCCACGCACCGCCGACGATCCACGGTCCCCATTCGCCGATTGGCGTCACCGCCGCGGCCGAGGGGTTGTCGGCGACCGTCTTCGCAGCCGCGAGCAGTCGTTCCGTATCGAGCGGCGCCGCCGCCGTGAAATAGAGACCGATATCGTAGTCGGATGCCGGGTGCGCGCTGCCCCGCGCTCGCGAGCCACCGAGCACGACAGCCGCGACGCCCGGCACCTCGGCAAAGGCGGATATCAGGCGCGTGAGCAAGGGATCGTGCGGCATGACCGGCGTTCGCTGCTTCTATTTCGCCGGAAGCGGCGGCAGCGGTGGCACGCTGTCGTTCGGCGCTTCGGCCTGCATCGTGATTAGCGTCATCGAAACCGCGTCGTAATAGCCGATCAGGCCGATGATATCCATGATGCCGCTTTCGCCGAATTTTTGCTGCGCGGCGCGGTAGATGTCGTCCGACACCTTCTTGTCGCGATAGAGCGCCATGGTGAGGTCGTAGAGGGCGGCCTCGTCGTCCTTCATCGCCTTCGGCCGCACGCCGACGGCGAGATCCTTGGCGACTTGCGGTTCGGGACGTCGACCGGCTTTATGCCGAGCTGTCGGGACGTGGCGCCAGGCTGCTCAACCAGCCGGAGAACCGCGACTATGCCATGCGCGATTTCGATGTCGTCGATGCCGACGGCAATCAGCTCACATTCGGGATGGGCGTCTCTGGAACCGAGTGAAGCATGCCTGCGCCGGCTCCGCTGGCATTTGCGGCATCCATCGCGTATAATTTGCGCGCTATCCTGACGGTCACCTGAATGCCCAGCTCTTTATGCTTCCGTAGTCTCGCAGCACTCTTCGCCGTGCTTTGCTTCGGCGGAACCCAGGTTCACGCGCAAGTTGCGCCGCTGCAATATTTCATACCGGGCGGACCTTTCGGCTTCGGCGGCCAGAGCTCCGATAGCTACGGCAATTTTTCGAGCTTCGATGCCGGCAGGCGCACCAACTTTGCAAACGGCTTCTTTGTCGGAGGCCAACGCGCCAACCTCAATTGGAGCGGCTTCAGCCAGACTGGACCAGCCGGCAATTTCAGCGCGCTGTCCTATGACAGCTCGCAGTTCGGCTACAACACCAAGACCGCCGGTGGGATGCCCGTGACGTTCTTTGCCGGTTTCGACACGCTGAAATACGGCAACGGCATCGGAAGCTCGATTGCGCCGCTGACTTCCAGCGCTGCACCCGGCTACGGCGCATTCGCAGGTGTCGAGTTCAAGCCGACCTCCAACCTCAGCCTTTCGTTCGGGGCCGGTTTCACCCAGCAGCAATCCGGAGGCATGGACAGCGACATCAACTCGTCGATGCTGCCCGGCGAGTCGCCGGTGTTTGGCAGCCTTCGGCGCTAAAGCCGCGTCACCAGTTCCGGGGGACGGCGCAGCGATTTCGGCAGATTCGGGCCGGTGCCGAAACGCATCACGATGTCGGGCCACCGTTGCCCAAGTCCGAGCGAGGCCGCGAATTGCCGGCGCAGCGTTGCCACCTCGACCGGCTGGTTGACGAAGGAATATTTCAGTCCCAGCGCGGTCGCCTGCAAACCGAAACGCTGGCAGGCCCGGCCGACCGCGATCCAGTGCGACGTGTCGCTACGGTCGGCGGCGAGTATGACGACGCCCGCGGAGCTTTCGAGCTCATCGCGATACTTTCTGTTTTCGCCGTCTTCGGTGAGGAAGAACCGCAGGAGCGGGCGAGCGACCCAGGCAGGCAGGGTCGGATTTCCCGAGGCAGCCGAGAACAGCCCGTCCATGGTCGCAAGCGCGTCGGCCTCGTTGAAACGCAGCCAGCTCACGAGTTCGCGCATGAAGGCCTTGTCGCGCATTTGCGCCGAATTGCCCTCGATCACATACTCGGCGACCCCCGAGATTGCACGGCGATCAGTCATCAGGATCGCAGTCACGTTCGGCTCGCGACAGGCGATATCGAGCTGGCGGAGGATCTCGGGCGTGACCGGCCGGCTGTCGAAAGTTGCCCGGGTGCATTGCCTGACGGGAATCGCTTCCGCCAGCGCCGATGCTGCCGGCGGGGCTTCCTCCAGTGCGATCACGATCCGATCGCCATCGACCACCGGATTGGCGCGCCAGCCCAGGGTGGACGCTGCGAGGACGAGGTTTTCGGCGGCGCAGCCGAGACTGACGAAGAGGTGATGATCGTCCGGATCGACGGCCGGACAGCGCCGTGTGAAGTCGGGCGCAATCGCGATCTCGTTGCTACGGGCGGAGAAAATCCACGGCTGGGTGTTGTGGCTGTTGGCCGCGAGCGTCGCAAAGCGCACGAGTTCACGATCCCTCGGCGCGGCCCGCAACGGGCCCCGCGATGTCCTTACGGCCTCGTCGTAGGTCATGGTCGCCGCTGCCGCGGCCGGGACGCCGGAGGCCGCCGCGGAAAGCCCGAGCGCGGTCGTGATGAACTGTCGTCGGTCAACCAAGCTGCCGCTCCACCTGCGATGCGCCGACACGTTTAGCGGAAACGGGGCCAGGACGATTGAGCGGAATCAAGCTTGGATGGCGCCGGCTGAACCTCGGAGTTCGCCTATCGCGTAAAGCGTGCCACCAGTTCCACATGGGGCGTATGGCGGAACTGGTCAACCGGTACGATTGTGTCGATCCTGTAGCCACCGTCGATCAACAGCCGCGCATCGCGGGCGAAGGTGGCGACGTTGCAGGACACAGCGACCACCACAGGCACCTTGCTCGCAGCGAGCTTGAGCGCCTGCGCCTGCGCGCCCTGGCGCGGGGGATCGAATACGACGGCGTCGAAATCGCGCAGCTCCGGCGGCACCAGCGGGCGGCGGAACAGGTCGCGCGGCTCCGCCTTGATCGGCCTCAGGCCCGGCGTGCGCGCTGCCTTCGCAAGCGCTGCGATGGCGCCGGCGTCATTGTCATAGGCCGTGATACGCGCCTTCTCGGCAAGCCTGAGAGCAAACGGACCGACGCCGCAGAAGAGGTCCAGAACTTCTTTGGCCTTGCCGACGCGCTCGGCGACGAGAGACGCAAGCGTCTCTTCGCCCGCGATGGTTGCCTGCAAAAACGAGCCCGGCGGCAGCGTGATCTCGGCACGGCCCATCTGCAGAATCGGCGGCAGGCGTTGCAGCACCAGCTCGCCATGCCGTGTCAGCCGCGCCAGGCGGTGCTGCTCGGCGACGCGCGACAGCGCCGTGACCAGCGGTGTCGGCAGCGGGCCGGAGCCGCGCACGTCGACATCGAGACCGTTGGCGGTGGCGGTGACCTGGATGTCCAGCGGCTTCGTCACTGGCATTTTCGACGTCAGCGGCTCGGCGAGCGCCCAGGCAGCATCGAGCGCGCCGTCGAGCGCGGGATCGAGGATCGGGCAGCGATGGATCGGGATCACGTCGTGCGAGCTCGCGGCCGAGAAGCCGACCTTCAGCACGTCATGGGTGCCGAACCTTCCGTGCAGCGTGACGCGTCTGCGCCCCGCGCCGTGCGCGTCGACCAGCGGCGCCACCTCGCAATCGATGCCGGCCTGCGCCAGTGTCTCGGCCACGATGTTGCGCTTCCAGGCGTGATACGGCTCAGTCGCCCAGTGCTGGATTGCGCAGCCGCCGCAGACGCCGAAATGCGGGCAGAACGGTTCGATGCGCTCGGGGCTTGCGATATCGACCGCGAGCAGCTTGCGGCGATCGGGATGGCTGCCCGCGACATGGTCGACCTCGACGGTCTCGCCGCGAAGCGTGTAAGGCACGTACAGCGCATCGCCCGCCGTGAGCGAGACGCCGTCGCCGCGATGGCCGACGTGATCGATCGTGACGCGCTCAACCACGGCGTGCGCCCAGGAAGAATTCGATGTTGCCGTCGCCACCCGCGATCGAGGAGGGAAACACCTCGATATCGGTGCAGCCGAGCGATGCGGCAAAGGCCGCGATGTCGTCGCAAATCGCCTGACGCACCGCGGCGTCGCGGATGATGCCCTTCTTGTTGTGTTTTCGCTCGGCTTCGAATTGCGGCTTGATCAGCGCGAGCAGGCTCATGGGTGCGGCTGCCAGCGACAGCGACGCCGGCAGCACGGCCTTGAGCGAAATAAAACTGACATCGATGACGACGACATCGGGCCGCGCCGGCAGGCGCTTGCCGTCATAGGCGCGGATGTCGGTCTCCTCCATCGACACGATCTTGGGATGACCGCGCAGCGAGGGATGCAGCTGGCTGGTGCCGACATCGATGGCGAACACCAGGCTCGCGCCGTTCGCCAGCAGCACCTCGGTGAAGCCGCCAGTGGAGGCGCCGACGTCGAGGCAGACATGGTCCTCGATTTCGATCGGGTAGCGCTCCAGCGCGCCGGCGAGCTTGACGCCGCCGCGCGAGACATAGGGGTGCGCAGGCTCGGCCCGGATCACCGCGTCCTCTGCGATCGTTTCCGATGGTTTTGCGACCTGCTTGTCGTCAGCCGTGACGAGCCCGGCCTCGATCGCCGCGCGCGCCCGCGCCCGGCTCTCGAACAGGCCGCGCTCGACCAGCAGAACATCCGCACGCTTGCGGGCAGGGGACATAATCTCTCCGAAGACGACTGAAGCGCTTATATAGCGATCAATCGCGCGGCTGCCATCCGGACGCAAGCCTCGAACGCGACGAGATCGTGCCAGACGTCGATCGGCTGCTCTGCCGGCGTCACCAGCGGGCAGCCGTGCAGCTCGAGGGCATGGATCATCATGAGATTGTCGGCGAGACCGAAATCCTCGACCGTCAGCCCCTGCGCATCGACCAGCCGGCCGTCCTCGGACGTGACGTTCATGAAACGCGTGACGCGGTCGGCATAGGTGGCGCCATCGTTGGAATAGGCCAGACAAAGCTTGCGGCGGCCGGCCATGTAGCCGAGCTCGTAGACGGTGCCGGGATCGGCGCCGGCGCCGCGGAACGGGGTGAGATTGGCGATGATGGCATCGGCCCGATCCATCATCGCCTCGTTGCCGCAAAAGATCTGCCGCGAGGCGTCTGGCGCGGTGAGGTCGATGGCGTGGTCGAGGGGATAGAGGCCGGTGAGGCCGAAACGCGCGCAGATCTCGGCCTTGCGCCGACCGATCTCAACCGCATCCGGCAGGAACACGTCAGGGCCTGCCAGATAGATTTTCATGAGGTCACGCTCTCACGTGGCTCACCCGGATCGCTTGCGCGATCCGACCTCTCCCTACGGGAGAGATAAGGGGCAGCGTCCGCCCGATCAGGCGAGCTTGACCGTCTCGGTCTTGACGTCCTTGCCGAGCGCTTCGAACACCTTGGCGACGATGCCTTTGGCGTCGAGGCCGGCGCGGCCATACATCGCCGCGGGCGTGTCGTGGTCCTGGAACACATCGGGCAGCACCATGGAGCGGAAGCGCACCAGGCCGGTGTCGAGCACGCCCTGGTCGGTCAGGTACTGCGCGACATGCGAGCCGAAGCCGCCGACCGAGCCTTCCTCGACCGTGATCAGGACGTCGTGGTCGCGGGCGAGCTTGAGCACAAGCTCGGTGTCGAGCGGCTTCATGAAGCGCGCGTCCGCAATCGAGGTGGAGAGGCCGTGGGCGGCGAGCTCGTCGGCCGCCTTCTCGCATTCGGCGAGACGCGTGCCGAAGGAGAGCAGGGCGATCTTGCTGCCCTGGCGGATCATGCGGCCCTTGCCGATTTCGAGGGGAATGCCGACCTCCGGCATCTCGATGCCGCGACCTTCGCCGCGTGGATAGCGCAGTGAGCTCGGGCGGTCGTTGATCGCGACCTGGGTCGCCACCATGTGCACCAGCTCGGCTTCGTCGGCGGCTGCCATGATCACCATGTTCGGCAGGCAGCCGAGATAGGCGTTGTCGAACGAGCCGGCATGAGTCGCGCCGTCGGCGCCGACGAGGCCGGCACGGTCGATGGCGAAGCGGACCGGCAGGTTCTGGATCGCGACGTCGTGGACGATCTGGTCGTAGCCGCGCTGGAGGAAGGTCGAGTAGATCGCGCAGAATGGCTTGTAGCCTTCGGTCGCGAGACCGGCGGCGAAGGTCACCGCATGCTGCTCGGCGATGCCGACGTCGAAGGTGCGGTCCGGGAACGCCTTGTTGAAGATATCGACGCCCGTGCCCGACGGCATCGCCGCGGTGATGGCGACGATCTTGTCGTCCTTCTCGGCTTCCTTGACGAGGCTCTGGCCGAACACGTTCTGGTAGGCCGGCGCATTCGGCTTGGCCTTGGCTTGCGTGCCGGTGGCGACGTCGAACTTGACGACGGCATGGTACTTGTCGGCGGAGGCTTCCGCCGGGCCGTAACCCTTGCCCTTCTGCGTCACGACGTGGACCAGGATCGGACCGGTCTCCATGTCGCGGACGTTCTTCAGCACCGGCAGCAGGTGATCGAGGTTATGGCCGTCGATTGGGCCGACGTAATAGAAGCCGAGCTCCTCGAACAGCGTGCCGCCGTCCATCATGAAGCCGCGGGAATATTCCTCGACGCGATTGGCGCGGTTGGCGAGGATCTTCGGCAGGCGCTTGTTGATCTGCTTGGCCGCATCGCGCAGCGTGCGATAGGTCTTGCCCGAGTAAAGGCGCGACAGATAGGCGCTCATGGCGCCGACCGGCGGCGCAATCGACATGTCGTTGTCGTTGAGGATGACGATCAGGCGCGAGTTCATCGCACCTGCGTTGTTCATGGCCTCATAGGCCATGCCCGCCGACATCGCGCCGTCACCGATTACCGCGATAACGTTGTTCTTGCCGCCGGCGAGGTCGCGCGCGACCGCCATGCCGAGGGCGGCCGAGATCGAGGTCGAGGAATGCGCGGCGCCGAACGGATCGTAATCGCTCTCGCTGCGCTTGGTGAAGCCGGACAGGCCGCCGCCGGTGCGCAGCGTGCGGATGCGGTCGCGCCGGCCGGTGAGGATCTTGTGCGGATAGGCCTGATGGCCGACGTCCCAGATCAGCCGGTCACGCGGCGTGTCGAAGACATAATGGATCGCGGTGGTGAGCTCGACCACGCCGAGGCCCGCGCCGAAGTGACCGCCGGTCACCGAAACGGCATCGATGGTCTCCTGACGCAGCTCGTCGGCGACCTGGCGAACCTGTTCGACCTTGAGCTTGCGCAGGTCGTCCGGCGTCCGGATGGTGTCGAGAAGCGGCGTTTTACTGTATTCGTTCACGGCGATTTCCAATTTGTCAGCGCCGGAAAGTCATTCCGGCGCGCGATGGGTTTGCACAATATCGGCGCAGCGCGAGTCCTTAAACCGTCGGAGCCACCTGCCTGGGGCAAAGCCCCTTCTTCAAGCTTAGGTGAGCTTAGGTGCGCTCCGGTTCAGTCTCTGTGATCCCTGTCACTTAGATCGGCTTCGTCCGTCCCAGCAATTTCATTAGCGTTTTGAAGCGCTTGTCGTCGGAAATCGGTCCCCACGCAAGGTTTACAAAAAGCCACACTCCGCGCAGCTTTACACCAAACCTAAGGCCAAAGCCAACCCGGCCGACCGATTGCGGGCATGCAGGGGCAAGCGGCGAGCCAATTGGTTAACCACGGCGCGGAAGGCGTAGTTCCAATCCCGCCCGGTTCCTCGGCCGGATTTTGGGCGCGAGGACAACCGTCTTGGCGGGATTCGATCAGTCCAAAGGTGCCGGCGAGGGAACTCGTCAAGTTCCGGCGCGCGGCCATCCGCCCCGTTAGCGGGGAAGGCGACGGGCGATCTTGCAGGTGGCCGATGCTTGAGATGGGTAGCTGTCGGCGGCGTCCTTTACTGCACGTCGAGCGGCGCGGTGCCGGTGGCCTGGCCGTTGGCGTCCGTGGTGATCTTGTCGACGCGGGCCTCGGCCTGCCGCAAAAGTTCCTCGCAACGCCGCTTCAGGGCTTCGCCGCGCTCATAGATGGTGACGGATTCCTCGAGCGGCACCTTGCCGTCCTCGAGCCGCTTCACGATCGTTTCGAGCTCCTCGATCGCGCGCTCGAAGGTGAGCCGGGAGACGTCGACTTGGGTATTTTCAGCCATATCCGTTTCCGATTGCCCGATTCTCTTGTCTTGCAAAACAGCAGAGTTTTGCGGGCGTAATGTGGCGGGTCTGTCTAAGCGCCCATCAGGGCGCTGACATGCGCCGTAACAGATTCTTTCAGTCCTTGCAGGTCGTAGCCGCCTTCGAGCACAGAAACCACGCGGCCCCCTGCGGATTTGTCGGCGAGGTCCATCAGCTTGCGCGTCACCCAGGCATAGTCCTCCGCGCGCAAATTCAGCGAGGCCAGCGGATCGCGGTAATGCGCGTCGAAGCCTGCGGAGATGATGAGGAGTTCGGGGCTGAATTCCGTCAGCCGCGGCAGGATCAGGTTCTCGAACGCGCTGCGGAATTCGGGTCCGCCGTCTTCGGAAGCCAGTGGCGCGTTGACGATGGTATCGTGGTCGCCGCGCTCGCTCTTCGCGCCGGTGCCCGGAAACAGCGGCATCTGATGTGTCGAGCAGTACATCACGGTCGGGTCCGACCAGAAGATGTCCTGGGTGCCGTTGCCATGATGGACGTCGAAATCGACGATGGCCGCGCGCTTGATGCCGAATTTGCGCTGCGCGTGGCGCGCGGCGATCGCGACATTGTCGAAGAAGCAGAAGCCCATCGGCTTGCCGATCTCGGCGTGATGGCCGGGTGGGCGCACCGCGACGAAGGCGTTGCGATGCTCGCCGTTCATCACCGCTTCGGTCGCAGCCACTGCGCCGCCGACGCCGCGCATCACCGCTTCCCACGTGCCCGGAGACATCGACGTGTCGCCGTCGACATAGACCTGCCCGCTGGTCGGCGCGATGTGGCGCAGCTCGGTGACGTAGTCCTCGTTGTGGCAGAGCGTGACGAGATCGAGATCGCCCTCCGGCGCGAGGGCGCGCGCCAGGAACTGGAAGCGCTCAACCGACAGCGCCTCCTCCACCGCACGCAGGCGGTCCGGGCGCTCGGGATGTCCCGGCGGCGTGACATGGTCGAGGCAGGCCTTGTGGGAGAGAAGGAGTGTGCTCATCAGGTCGGCCTCGCGGGGAACGAACTCTCGACGTCGCTTGGCGCATCCGGCGCCAAAACGCAATGCAAAACCCAATCTATGCGTTCCACCTGGAATGGCAAAGGGCCGTCCCGAGGCGGCCCGTTTGATCTCGATCAATTCACGCGCAGGATGCGGGTGGGCGGTAGCGGGCCGATCGGACCATGCGCTCTGAAGAAGGCAAACAAGGCGTCCGTGTCGTAACCGCCATATTGCGGCGAGGCGCCCTGTTTCGCGATCGTGAAGCCGTCGCCGCCGACGGCGAGATAATCGTTGAGGGTAACGCGATAGCCCGTGGCCGGCTCGATCGGCTGGCCGTTCAGTGTCATCTTGTCGGCCATGATGCGCTCGCCGAGCGGCTTTGATGCGTCCCAAGTGTAGCTGAACCCGATCGACACCTGGAGGATCCGCGGCCGCTTCGGATCGAGCCATTGCTGCTCCAGCATGTCCTTGAGCTGGCTGCCGGTGAGCGTCATGCTGACGAGCCGGTTGCGGAACGGCTGGCTCGCGAACAGCTCGCCATAGGACACCGCGCCATTCTCCTTCGGGGTGATGTCGGTGCGGATGCCGCCGGGATTGGTGAGCGCGATGACAGCGTTGCCATCCTTGGCGTCCCTGGTCGCGGTGAGCTGTGCATCCGCGATGACGTCGCCGAGTGCGCTTTCGCCCGCGTCGTTGGGAGTTCGCGACAGCGTTTGCGTCACCGATCCGGCCGGGCGATTGGCGATCGGCGCCGAGAGCTGGTCGTAGGCGTCGATCAGCGCGGTCTGCTCGGGATCCTTAGGCAATGACGCGTCGGCGACGATGACGTTCTCGGCCTTGGCGCTGACGATGTCGCGTGTTGTCGGATCGAGCTTGAGGTCGATCGCGGTGACGAGCGTGCCGTATTTGTCGCCGCTGGTCACCAGCCTGCCGTCGATGTCGCAAACATAGGCGCGATGGGTGTGGCCGCTGATCACGATGTCGACGGCGCGGTCGAACTTTTTCACGATGTCGACGATGGGCCCCGTGATGGCGGGGCATTCATTGTAGTCGCCCGAGGGCTCACCGCCCTGGTGGATCAGCACCACGATCGCCTCGACGCCCCGCGCCTTCAGTTGCGGCACTAGCGAGTTCACCGTCTCGGCCTCGTCGCGGAATTCGATCCCGGCAATGCCTGATGGCGAGACGATGCCGGCGGTCTCCTTCAGGGTCAGCCCGATGAAGGCAACGGGGATGCCCTCGAATTCCCTGATCTCGTAGGGCGGCAAGATGCTCTTGCCGGTCGCGGTCTCGATGGTGGAGGCGGCGAGATATTGGAATTTCGCACCGGTGAAGGGATGCGGTCCCTGGCATCCGTCCTGCGGATGGCAGCCGCCGTTCTGCATCCTGAGCAGCTCGGTCTTGCCCTCGTCGAATTCGTGGTTGCCGACCGAGGTGATCGCGAGCCCCATCATCGAGAGCGACTCGACGGAAGGCTCGTCGTGAAACATCGCCGACAGGAATGGGCTCGCCCCGATCAAATCGCCGGCGGCAACGAAGATCGTGTTCTTGTGCCCCTCGCGCAATTGCTTGACCAGCGTAGCCATGTACTCGGCGCCACCGGCCGCCACCATCACCTTCTTGCTCTTGTCCTCGGGATCGTTGATGCGGATGCCGCCCGGCGGCGGCCGGAGATTGCCGTGGAAATCGTTGATCGCGAGAATGCGCAGCTCGACGGGCGCGGCGGTCTGCGCCGCGGCGGGGAGGGTTGCGAGTGCAAGCGTGAAGGCGGTCAGGCGGAGAAGATGTCGCATGGAGCAAGATTAGTCGCTCCAGGCGAAGATTTCACGAAACTTCTGCTGTCATTCCGGGGTCGCGCTGCGCACGCTCCGGAATGACAGGGACTTGTCTACCTCTTCTTCCTATTCGCAAACGCCTTGAATGCGGCCGTCGCTTCGTCCGATTTCAGCCGCTCGCCGAACAGATGGCCTTCCTGGTCGATGCGGCGGGTGAGCTCTTCCGGCGCGGCGCGCAGTAATTTGCGCGAGGTTGCGACCGCCTCGGCCGGGAGCTTGCAGATTTCGCGCGCGACCTTGCGGGCCTCGACCTCGGTGTGCCCCGGCGACACCACGGTGTTGACGAAGCCGGCGGCGTGGGCCTCGGCGGCGGTGAAGGTGCGCCCCATCACCAGCATGGCGAAGGCGCGCTGGTAGCCCATGGTGCTCGGCATCAGCAGGCTGGCGGCGCCGACCGGAACGAGCCCGAGATTGATGTAGGGCGCGGAGAAGGTCGCCGCCGTGGAGGCGAGCACGTAGTCGCAGTGGAACAGCATCACGGTGCCCATGCCGATCGACGCGCCGTCCACGGCTGCGATGATCGGCTTGACGTTGAGCGCCAGCGAATAGAGGAATCTGACGCCATCCGACAGCGTTTCGGGGCGCGAGGCGTCGGCCTTCACGAAATCGTCGATGTCGTCGCCGGCCGTGAACACGCCGGAGCCGCCGGTGATGATCATGCAGCGGATGTCGGGATTGTTCTGCGCGGTGTCGATCGCGCGGCTCATCTCGCGGTACATGTCCTGCGTGATTGCGTTCTTCTTGCTAGGGCGGCGCAGGGTGATCACGCGCGTGGCGCGCTCCTCCGTGATGATGATGTTGCCGTTCGGCATGAACACTCCCTGCGGCCGCCGCGGCGCCTGCCGTCGGCGAGTCCTACGAGGCTCAGCCTACATGATCCGGCAGGCGTGCCAATCCTGCGGCTCGACCTTTTCGGCAGTGATACCGGTCCGATGATCGCATTCATCCGGGAACCATGGCGCGAAAGCTGCATCATATCTGCTGCGGCGTTTTGCGCGTTGCAACAATCGGCTACAATGTTTCAATTGAAAAACCGGTGGTTGTGCGGCACGATCAGTCGTCTCGTGCCATCAGGCCAATGCTGATCGATGATTGCCGCAACGGGCGTTGACGAATCCTCGCTGCATTACCGCGGCTGGCGCGTGGTGCTGGCCTGTTTCCTGATGGCCTTTTTCATGTTCGGCTTCGGCCTCTACGGCCAAGGCGTCTATCTTGCCGAGCTCCAGCGCGCCCATGGCTGGCCGGGCACGCTGGTGTCCGCAGCCAGCACCTTCTCGTTCCTGCTGAGCTCAGTCCTCGTCATCTTCACCGATGATCTGCTCGCCCGCATCGGGCTGCGGGCGCTGATCCTGTGCGGACTGTCGGCGCTGGCCGCATCGACCGCGCTGCTGGGACTGATGCAGACGCCCTGGCAGCTCTTTGTCGCCTATGCGCTGATGTCGGTCGGCTGGACCGGCATGGGCTCGGTGGTGATCGCGACGGTGCTGAACACGTGGTTCTCGCGGCGCCGCGGTCTCGCGCTCAGCCTCGCCTTCAACGGCGCCACCTTCGGCGGCATTGTCCTCGTTCCGGTTCTGCTGGCGCTGAGTGCAAGCATCGGCTTCCGCCCCGCCATGCTGGCGGCCACAATCGTGATGGTGGTGCTGGTGTTGCCGGTGGTTATTGTCTTCACCAGCTGGCCGACGCTGAATTCAGCCGGAGATGCACACCGCGATGGCAAGGCCGCGCGTCATTCGCGCCGGGCGCTGCTCGCCAACGCATCGTTCTGGACCATGGTGCTGCCGATCGCGATCGCGCTGTTGGCGCAGATGGGCTTCATCATCCACCAGGTGACGTTCCTCGAGCCGATGATCGGTCGTTACGCTGCGGGTCTCGCCGTCACCATCATGGCGGCGATGGCGGTGGTCGGGCGGTTGTCGCTCGGCCTGTTCGTCGACCGGCTCGATCCGCGGCTCGCCTGCGCGGCATCGATGACCAGCCAGGCGGCGGCGCTGTTCGTGCTGCTGCAAAGCACGAGCCCGACAGTGCTGCTCGTGTGCTGCGCCGTCTACGGTTTCTCCATCGGCAACATGATCACGTTTCCGCCCTTGATCATCCAGCGCGAGATCGGCAGCGCCGCTTTCGCGGCCGCAATGGGGTTGGGGACATCGATCAGTGGTATCGTCAGCGCGTTTGGCCCCGGCATCGTCGGCGTCGTGCGCAGCATCAGCGGCGATTACACGACGGCGTTTGCGATGTGCGTGGTGCTCGATGTCGTCGCGGCCGGAATCGTGCTGTGGCGGCCGGGGAAAAGGGCCGAGGTCACAGCTTCGTAGCCCGGATGGAGCGCAGCGTAATCCGGGATTCGTGCCACGAACGGCGACCGCCCCGGATTGCGCTTCGCTCCATCCGGGCTACGCAGGCCTCGCTTACCCCAACAGCACGGCGTCCGCCGCTGCCACCGATGCCGCGCTCTCCGTCACGGTGCGCTCGAGGGCGCCGGCCTGCACGGTGATGTTCTCGGCGAAGAAGCGCGCGAGCGAGACGTAGCGCGCGGCATCGGTGTTGCCGTCGGCCTTGGCGGCGAGCGCCTCGGACGCCAGCATGCAGCCGCCGAGCGTGGCGCCGAACTGCTGGAGATACGGCGTGGCACCGGCGAGCGCCTCGTTCGGTGCAGAGGCAACACGTTCCAGCAGCCATTTGCTGGTGCGCGTCAGGGCGTCGACCGCCTCGCGCAATTTCACGCCGGTGGTGCCGAAGCCGAGATCGTTCGAGGCCTCGACCTGCTTGACGGTGGCGGAGAGCTCGTCGAGCAGTGCCCACACCGACGCGCCGCCATTGGCCCCGAGCTTGCGGGTGACGAGGTCGATCGCCTGGATGCCGTTGGTGCCTTCGTAGATCGCGGTGATGCGGGCATCGCGATAATGCTGCGCGGCGCCGGTCTCTTCGATGAAACCCATGCCGCCATGCACCTGCACGCCGAGATAGGCGACCTCGTTGCCGATATCGGTGGAATAGCCCTTGGCCATCGGCGTCAGCAGCGCCGCGCGCGCGGCGGCATCGGCGCGGACCTTGGGGTCTTTGGCGCGCGTCGAGACGTCGATCGCGACCGCGGTCGCATAGCAGATGGTGCGTGCGGCCGCTGTCTGCGCCCGCATCCGCATCAGCATGCGCTTGACGTCCGGATGCACGAAGATCGCATCCGAGCCGTCGCCCGTTTTGCCGACGGCGCGGCCCTGCTTGCGTTCCTGCGCGTAACTCAGGGCCTGCTGATAGGCGCGATCGGCGACGCCAACGCCTTCGAGGCCGACGCCGAGGCGGGCCTGGTTCATCATCGTGAACATGCAGCGCATGCCCTGGTTCTCTTCGCCGACCAAAAAGCCGATCGCGCCGCCGTGGTCGCCCATGGTCATGGTGCAGGTGGGGGAGGCGTGCATGCCGAGCTTGTGCTCAACGCCGGAGGCAAAGATGTCGTTGCGCTGCCCCAGCGAGCCGTCGGAATTGACCATGAATTTCGGCACGAGGAACAGCGAAATCCCTTTGGTGCCGGCAGGCGCGTCCGGCAGGCGTGCCAGCACGAAATGCACGATGTTGTCGGTCATGTCGTGCTCGCCATAGGTGATGAAGATCTTCGTCCCCTTGATGCGATAGGTGCCGTCGGCCTGCCTGTCGGCACGGGTTCGCAGCGCGCCGACGTCGGAGCCGGCCTGCGACTCGGTGAGCTGCATCGTGCCGGTCCACTCGCCGGAGACGAGCTTTTCAAGATAGATCTTTTTCAGCTCCGCGCTGCCATGCGCCTCCAGCGCCTCCATTGCGGAGGCCGTCAGCAGCGGGCAGAGGCCAAAGGCGACGTTGGAGGCACTCCAGATCTCGGTGCAGGCGGCATTAATCGCGAGCGGCAGGCCCTGGCCGCCGAAATCCTCGGGGCCGGACACCGCGTTCCACCCGCCGTCGGTCCAGCGCCTGTAGGCATCCGGCCAGCCCGGCGCGGTCGTGACCTTGCCGTCGCTGAGCTTGATGCCGTGCTCGTCGCCGACCTTGTTCAGCGGCGCCAGCACGTCCGTTGCGAACTTGCCGGCTTCTTCCAGCACGGCGGCGACGATGTCGGCGTCGAAATCGCCGTAATGACCGGCCTCCACGGCGGCCTTGAGGCCGGCGCCATGGTTGAGCGACAGCAGCATGTCAGAGATCGGCGCGCGGTAGGTCATGGCTCACTCCCGAGGACAGGTTTGGCGCCGTATTCCCATGAAACGGCCGAGGTCTCAATGGGCGGGAACGAGCCGGGATCGGGGATATGATAGAGCGCGGCCGGGCGGGTCTCCGGGCCGGTGGTATTTTGCCCCTCCAGGCGGTTGAAATGCCGCGCCGCTCCCTATAGACCGACTGCGACCGGAGGGAATCTGCGGGTGCAAGTTCTTGGGGTGCCAGTTCTTGCGTCGTTCCCTTCGTCGCCTGATGGGGCGTAGCCAAGCGGTAAGGCAGCGGATTTTGATTCCGCCATTCGGAGGTTCGATCCCTCCCGCCCCAGCCAGCCAGTCTTGTAATTCGCCAAGGTCTACAACCTGCGCCGAACAGGCCCGGATGTCCGGGCCTTTCGGGCATCCTAGTTAGTCTCCGGACTCCCAGTCTCTATTTCTCTGGGCCGAAAACATTGAAAGTCTCCGGCCGAACTCCGAACAATTCCCGTTTCGCAGAGACGATTGGCGCAGACTGGTGCGAACACGACTGCCGCCCGACCTTGGCGGTCGGTGTGGGGTCGATCTCCGCTACCTACGCGACGAAATCGGGAATCCTTCACGCAGACTGCCGCACGAACTTGACACTGTGCTTAGGCCCATTCTCCTGCGGCGATTGCACAGAATTGATAATTGATCGCGTGGACCGCCGGCCCGGCGGCCAGCAGGTCCAGTTAGAGATCTTTTGAGATCCCCGGTGCC
The DNA here is from genome assembly GCF_016612535.1 of Bradyrhizobium diazoefficiens. Lineage (NCBI taxonomy): Bacteria > Pseudomonadati > Pseudomonadota > Alphaproteobacteria > Hyphomicrobiales > Nitrobacteraceae > Bradyrhizobium > Bradyrhizobium diazoefficiens. The sequence continues at coordinate 2,095,728 of NZ_JAENXS010000002.1, read as the reverse complement.
CTTGTCGCTCCAAGCCGGACCATCCCAAACTGCCGTAACGATGGTGGTCACAATGCAATCGCACACTCATCCACTCACCGGCCGCCTTGGCGCATTGGGGGAATCCTGCTCGCCGATGCCACGAGGTGGTCACTCATATTTTGAGGGCATCAAGCGGCACAGAACGTTCTTGAAGTGCGGGGCCTAGAGAACAAGCTGCGCCAGATAGGGCCGCAAATGTTCGCTAACAGATGCAAACTGATTGTCGTCAAGTAGCTGGCGCTTCTGGACCCCCACGCCGATGATATCCGCGTCATCGGTCGTGATACCAACCGCATCTTCTACGCCAAGTATCAGCTGCGCGTTTTCGGGGCGCTTCTTGACCAGGAATGAGATAATAGCGGGCAGATGCTGTCCATCTTGTCCTTGCTGATTGGGGGCATCGATTACAATCGGACAGAATGCCGACGATCCAAATTCCTTTGTCGTGTGTAAGAAAGCGTAGGAATAGGCGGTGAGACCACGCGGCCCTTCACTGCCACGAGCTAGATGCGCATTCGCGATTGAACCTGACTTGGAGCTCTCCACCCTCACATCGAGACTCATCGAAAAGCTTGTGAGACGGCTGAAGAAGAAATCGGTAATCGCGGCAGACCTCTTACGGTCAAGTGATTTGCGCATCGCAAGTTTTAGTTCCTCGATACGGGCGCTAAGCGCACCAACCTTGCTTTCAATTTGGGTCACGCGCTCTCGCAGCACGCGGCTTGCCGCATTGCGGCCCTCCGCAGCCATGACCTCTTCCAGGGTGACATCATTCTTGCGGGTTGAGAGAATCGCCCTAACACGGGAAAGCGCAGTCTCGACATCGCCTAACTCCTTCTGAGCGGCATCGATCTGCTTCTGAAGCCCGTCTTTTTGTTCTTTAGCTTGGTGGAGGATGCCGATCAGGGCTTCGGTATCTGCCGCAATGCCGAATCGTTCAGCAATATCGTTTGTGTAGTGTTCTCCGCAGGTGGGACATTCAACGTCTGCCGGATGCCCAATTGCGCTTTTAAACACTTCATCAAGTTCCGCGAGAGCCGCTTTGGCGATGTCTATCTGTGTCGTCCACAACGCGCGAGCATCGATCAATTCGGATAATTTTGTCCGGTGGGCATTCTGTTGGTTGAGCAGTTCCGAGCACTCGGCCAAGAGGCTGTTCGTCTCGGCCTCGAAATCCTTCAGGTCGAAATAAATTCCCGCCTCGGGTTGCACGGAACGAATTTGCTCCAGTGCATCTCGGAGCCCCTGAAGCTGTGCTTGCACCCCTCGAAGTTCGACGGCTAGTCGATCCCTCTCAGCCCTCGCAACGTAATAGGCGTTGGGTTTAAGACCGGAGTGATACTCGGCGAGGCTTGCATCTGAATTCGGAAGATACATCCCACGAAACGGCTTCCATGGTTCGGACCAGCTCTTATCTTGATCGATACAGAAAGGGGCGAATGCGTAAGCCGGCGGCGGGATAAGAACCTGCTCGCGCTTGTCGGTCATTAGTAGTCGAAAATCGAGAAGGTCGGCCATGAAAGGCGACAGCTCCCGAGTCACGGAGGTCGTTTGGAGGATCTTCTGCCCGGTGGCGTCGAACACCATGTAGGTGCCCGCGATTTTCATAGCGGTATATGCGTCGCCAGCCACTTCGAAATCGACCGCAGAAATAACATGCGCTTTACGCCAACTTTCGTCGATCCGATGCGGGTCGGCCCCAAATGTATCATAGAGGCTCTTTATCAGAGCCGACTTTCCGAAGCCGTTTCCCGCCGCCAGCACCGTTGCGCCCGGGCTGAACTCCATCGTGAAGGCTCGTCGCTCTCCTTGCGATAGAAGAAAGACTCTCTTGAACCTCATCGTGCGCACGTCGCTTGCCCCCGCCAATATTCAATAGCAATCGTCGTAGTCCCAACCCGCGTCGTTTATTTTCCATTCATGGCCTCAAACAATTCGACGAATATGGCGGCATCAATTTCGATTGCGTCATAACTGGATAGTTCGGACATCTGTAACTGAGCTTTGACCGTGTCGACGACCGGCAGCAGCTTGTCACATTCCATCAGGGCAGCTTCGATTGTGGCGAGAGGTTTGTTCACTATTTCGGAGAGCGTCACTGATCTCGCACTGCGATTTGTACAGCCGCGAAGATGAGTGATTGTCTGCGTCTTCAGCCTAATTCGAAATGCGATCGAACGGCCAGCATCCTTGAGTTCGTCTTCAATGATGGACCAGCTATCGAGAATGCCCCGTCTATTCTCAGCAGCAGAAATCACGTCTGCCAGATTTTTCCGAGACAGTGACTTCCGAGCATATATATCTTCAATGCTACTGTATTCCGTCGTGTCGTTTGTTCGCGCTGTAACTTCCTCAACGAGAGTGCGATATAAGGCGCTAATAGCCAGTCCGTCTGTGTTTTCGAGCATCTCGACCAACTTGCCCTTCACCATTGTGTCATAACCCGTCACGGGCACGTCAGTGCGCTCGTAGTTCAGCACGATGCTCTCGCTAGGCGACCGGGGCGCCGCAAAATCGAGGTCGAGCGCCTTAGCAAGTCTGCCTCCGGTGGGGGGCCGTCTTGTGGGGCTGAGCGGATTGCTTTGTAACAGCACTTATGGACAGCCATAAGTTCAGTACTCAGGTTGAGCGTCTCGAGGTGGTCGAGACCGGCCGTCGCCGTCATTGGACGGACGACGAGAAGCTGAAGATCGTGCTTGAGAGCATGCACGCGCCGCGGGCGATTTCGTCGACGGCGCGGCGGCACGGGATATCGCGGTCGTTGCTGCTGACGTGGCGGCGGTTGTTCGCTGCGGGTGGTGGTGGGGCTACCGAACAGCCCAAGCCGTCATTTGTGCCCGCGGTCGTGGTGAGAGCGGCAGCATCGCCGAATGCGCTACCAATACCCGCTGCCACGCGGGCGAGCGGCCGGATGGTGATCGAGCTGGGCAATGATCGCCGGATCATCGTAGATGTTGACGTCGACGCGGCCGCGTTGTCGCGGGTGCTCGGCATTCTGGAGCGCCGATGATCCCGATCGCAGCAGGCGCGCGGATCTGGATCGCGACCGGGCATACCGACATGCGCAAAGGTATGCAGGGGCTGGCGCTCCTGGTGCAGGAAGGCTTCGGACGTGATCCGTTTGCCGGGGACGTCTTCGTGTTCCGCGGTCGCGCCGGCACTTTGATTAAGGCGTTGTGGCACGACGGGATCGGTTTGTCGCTTTACACCAAGCGGCTGGACCGAGGTCGCTTCATCTGGCCTTCGGCGGTGGACGGCGTGGTGGCGTTGACCGCGGCCCAGCTTGGCTATCTGTTGGAAGCGATCGACTGGCGCAATCCGCAACACAGCTGGCGTCCGCAGAGCGCCGGATAGGCTGCGCAAAAATCCTCTGAGATTGTAAAAAGCACGCGCCAAATCGCAGCTTTTATGATTCCATTGAGGCATGGGAGACGGCCTCGAAAAGCTGCCGGACGACATTGAAGCGCTGCACGCGGCATTGCTTGCGGCGCGCGCTGAACTCGCCATCGTGCGCGCCCAGCAGTCCGACGACCAGGCGTTGATCGCGCATCTGAAGCTGCAGATCGAAAGGCTGAACCGCGATCGGCATGGTCCACGCTCGGAGCGCACCGCACGTCTGCTGGATCAGCTTGAGCTAACGCTGGAGGAACTCGAGACCTCTGCGACCGAGGACGAACTGACAGCCGAAATGGCCGCGGCGAAGACTGCGAACGGGACGGCGACCGTGGCGTCGTTCACCCGCAAGCGGCCATCGCGCAAGCCGTTCCCCGATCATCTGCCTCGTGAACGCGTGGTCGTACCGGGACCCATGGCGTGCGCCTGCTGCGGCGGGACGCGGCTGTCGAAGCTCGGCGAAGACATCACCGAGACGCTGGAGGTGGTCCCGAAATCCTGGAAGGTGATCCAGCACGTCCGGGAGAAGTTCAGCTGTCGGGACTGCGAGAAGATCAGCCAGGCGCCGGCGCCGTTCCACGTCATCGCCCGCGGCTGGGCCGGCCCGAGCTTCCTGGCGATGGTGCTGTTCGAGAAGTTTGGCCAGCACCAGCCGCTGAACCGGCAGGCCGAGCGCTACGGCTGGGAAGGCGTGCCGGTCAGCCTGTCGACGCTTGCCGACCAGGTCGGCGGCTGCACGCTCGCGCTGATGCCGCTGTTCAATCGCCTCGAAGCCCATGTGCTCGCCGCCGAGCGCTTGCACGGCGACGACACCACGGTGCCGGTTCTGGCCAAGGGCAAGACCTCGACTGGCCGGATCTGGGTCTATGTCCGGGACGACAAGCCGTTCGGCGGACAGGCCCCGCCAGGGGCTGTGTTTTACTACTCACGCGATCGCGCCGGCGAGCATCCGCAGGCGCATCTGGCGAGCTACAGCGGGATCTTCCAGGCCGACGCCTATGGCGGCTATGGCAGGCTCTACGAGGCCGGCCGCAATGCGGGTCCAATCCTGGAAGCCGCCTGCTGGGTCCACGCTCGGCGGCCGTTCTTCGTGCTGGCTGACCTGGCCGAGAACGCGCGCCGCAAGGCGCAAGGCGGCAAGAAGCCAGCGGTGATCTCGCCCCTGGCGCTTGAAGCCGTGCGCCGGATCGATGCTCTGTTCGAGATCGAGCGCGGCATCAATGGCGAGACGCAGGAACGGCGCCGGGCCGTGCGGCAGGAACTGAGCGCACCGTTGGTTGCCGATCTGGAAGGCTGGATGCGTGAGCAACGTGCCAAGCTATCGCGCGGCAACGACGTCGCCAAGGCGATGGACTACATGCTCAAGCGTTGGAGCGCGTTCACCCGCTTCCTCGACGACGGCCGTATCTGTCTATCCAACAACGCTGCAGAACGGGCGCTGCGCGGCATCGCGCTCGGCAGGAAGTCCTGGCTGTTCTGCGGCTCCGACCGCGGCGGCGACCGCGCCGCGCTGATGTACAGCCTGATCGTCACCGCCAAGATGAACGACATCGACCCGCAAGCCTGGTTGGCTGACGTTCTGGACCGCATCGCAGAGCATCCCGCCCACCGGCTCGACGAGCTTCTGCCGTGGAATTGGCGCGACACGATCCGGCGTGTCGATCAGGCCGCCTGAGTGGTCCTGCCGCGGTTCTCACCGAATGCTTACCTTAGCAATCACTTCGCTGTCCTTGGGACCAAGGCTCGCATGCGCAATGTTCCGATGGTCGCTGCTAGTCTTGGTGCCATCCGCCAGCGTGAAGCTGAAAATTGCGTTCGTTAGGAATGTGCAGCGCGTAACGGCCGATCCGAAAATGGTAGTGTGATGATACATCTTGCCAACCGGCGTGCCGGGGCTCTCGCCTTCCTTCTTGGCGAGGTTGGCAGCGGTCCATGGCTTCGACTGCTTGCCCTTGATCTGGAAGAACGCGATCTTATCGGGATCATCGGGGCCGGTGAGAATCGCGAGGTCGTCGAAATGATCAAATACGGCACGATAATCGGAGCCCGCTGCATGCCACTCTAGGACTTTGGCTAAACATACGTGCACCTGAAACGCATACCTTGCGCCTGTTCGGGGTCCCGACTTCTCGCGCGGCCTTGCTGTAACAAGCGCTGTCGCTAGCGTCATACCTTCCCCACTGCCCAAGGTTTTGCTCCCCGGCTGATGCTACTTTGCAGCCCGAGCCGCGCCAAGGGTTGTTCGTCTTCAAATGGATAACGGCAACAAGCCTTTAGGATAACTTGGATGCATCCTAAGTTCAGTCCGTGCGAACCAAAGGAACTTCACTGTGTAACACTCTCTGGGCAGAAGCGAAATTATACAGTAAAATCAACGGCGGATGGGCCGTCTTTCGCAATCCTTTCCTGGGCACCAGCAAGGCCCAGCTCTTGATAGAATTCCATAACACGCGAATCAGCGAAACCAGGCGATGCGCTGATACGTGTTGTGGGCAGATCGGCCTAAGCTGACATCGCCAGCAGCATGCCGCCCGGTCCGGCACGCAAATCCTGCTCGTAAATGAAAATTCGTCGGTGTGATAGCTGAAAACTGAAGCCGCGGCCAAGCGGCGCGTCGTCAACGATTCTGAGTAACTTGGCGTTCATGAGCTCTTGGCTGGCCACCAATTCTATCAGGTAGGTTTCACCTTCGCTTAGAAGCGGAGGGCTTACATTGACCACCGCGCTGGTCTTCAACTTGGCACGCAATGCTTTGATTGCTTGAACGCGATGCGGCATTAGGCGCTCCTGTTGTCGTAGAGCGGCTTCGCAGACTCTGTCCAATGAGCAGCCGGCCATACCCGGCCATTGTACGAAACGTGAGCTACAACAGATCCAGTATGGTCAACTATAAACGGTGCCGGCGTATTGCTGGCACCTTCACCGAATTTATCCCGTGCAGCACAGAACATCCGGGAAGCATGCTCGAATGTTGCCACCTCATAAGCGGTGTTATTGATGCACAAGAACATCACCCCGGTCCGGTCTTCGAGAAGTGCAATCCCTGTTCCAGAATAGCGAACGGCAGCTATCTCCGTTCGTTGGTTGACCTTCCTCGTCGAATTGGCGTCGCCCTCTCTCTCAGCATCCGTTCTGGTGACGTCCACCGGCCGTTTGCGCGACATGTGTGCCTCTTGATTCGCGGCGCCTGCTTCGGCGACCGGTCTGCCGTTAGCGCCTAACCAAGGCTTGCCGAGAGCAGGAAGTCGAGAGAAAACGGAGCAATCTTGTTGCTCTTTCAAGGGCATAGCGGAGAAATTTCTGCAATTGAGCTTGCAAGTGGGCCGCAAACCAGGGAAAAACGCGACGCGCGCGCCACGCCGGCTCGTTCGCCGTCAATTCCGGACCAATGGCAGAAAGTCCAAGAACAATACCCATCATTGACATCTTTGCTGGCCCAGGCGGGCTTAGCGAGGGGTTTCATTCGGTAAATTCAACGCGACACGAGGTAGACTTTTCGAGCGTACTTTCGATCGAGAAGGATCCTGTCGCGTGTGAGACGCTGCGGCTTCGCAGCTTTTTTCATCGGTTTTCTCCGGGGCGCGTTCCGGACGCGTACTACAAGTTCGTTCGTGGAGAAGTTTCACAGGAAGAGCTTCATCGATTCCCGCAATGGCACCAGGCGACGTGTCAAGTTTGGAACGCCGAATTGGGAAAGGTGCCTGCCGCTGAACTGCATATGCGGATTAGAGAGAGGTTGGGCCATGTCCAGGACTGGGTCCTGCTCGGCGGTCCACCGTGTCAAGCCTACTCTCTCGTCGGACGCGCGCGCATGACAGGTGTTGGGCATGCCGGCCGGACTAAAGGTGGCGATCTTGATTCATTGAAGCTGGATCGTCTTTCCAAATTCGCGAAGGATGTTCGTCACACGCTTTATCTCGAATATCTGAGAGTGGTGGCAGTGCACCAACCCGCAGTTTTCGTGATGGAGAATGTCAAAGGGATATTGTCGTCCAAGATATCAAAGGGCGACATGTCAGAGTTGGTATTCTCGCGCATACGGCGAGATCTTGCATCCCCTTGGGATGCTTTGGCGGAGGATCGTCTGCTACCGGAATTGGAAAAATTCAGAAGGGGCAGCAGGAAAAAGTATCGTCTGTATTCGTTCACTGTCGAGACAAGTAAGGATCCTGTATCCGACTCAGAGTTCCTTATCAGATGCGAGAAACATGGCGTCCCGCAGTCGAGACACCGCGTAGTTTTGCTGGGTGTCCGAGACGATATCCAAGGCAGACCTGCGATACTGAAGCAATACGGCACTGTTCGTGTCCGCGATGTCATTCGCGGGATGCCGGCGCTGAGAAGCGGGCTTTCGAGAGAGCAGGATAGCGCAAAATCTTGGCTCGATGCGCTGCGAGAATGTTTTCCCCGTAGTTTGCGAACTCAGGTCGCCAATAAGGGTGTGAGGAAGGTAATAACGAAGGCAATAGGCAGAAAGACGGTCAGGTCCTCTCGCGGACTGCCATTCCTTGATGCCTCCATACCGAAGGTCGAAACCAGCACGGCATTGCATCGCTGGTTGACGGACCGCAGGCTGGGCGGAATTCTCCAGCACGAATCCAGGTCACACATGAACTCCGATCTTGGGCGGTATTTATTTGCGGCAGCCAGCGCGTCTCGTATGGAACACAGTCCTAGGCTGCCCGACTGGCCGCGGTTTCTGCTGCCCAAACACCGTAATGTTGGCGGCTATCGATCTGGCCGCGGGAGGGCGGGAGGCATGTTCGTCGATCGATTCAAGGTCCAGATGTGGAGCCGGCCATCGTCAACGATAACTTCTCATATCGCAAAAGACGGACACTATTTTATTCATCCCGATCCGTTTCAGTGCCGCAGCTTGACTGTCAGGGAGGCGGCCCGGCTTCAGACGTTTCCGGATAACTACTTCTTCTGCGGAAATCGCACTCAGCAATATCATCAGGTCGGAAACGCCGTCCCCCCGTTTCTGGCGCTGCAAATGGCGGACGTGATCGCGGAGTTCTTATCAGGACAACAGTTCCGCGAGCGGTGATTCGTTGGGGAGTTATCGCCTACGGATTGGCGTTTCTGCCTCTGTATACCTAAATTATCTGCAAATGCCGGACGTTCATACCCCAGCGCAACGCAGCTACAATATGTCGCGAATTCGCGGCAAGGACACCAATCCTGAGAAAGTTGTTCGGTCGCTGCTTCGTGCCGAGGGATGCCGTTGTAGGGCCAATGTCAGGAATTTGCCGGGTAAGCCTGATCTCGTGCTGCCTTCCCTGAGGATTGCAATCTTCGTGCACGGATGCTTTTGGCACCGTCACAAGAACTGCCGGTTCACCACAAATCCAGTGTCTAACAATGAGTTCTGGATGAAAAAGTTTGCTCGCACGGTCGAGCGGGATCGCGAAAACGTCCGGGCTCTAAGAAAATCTGGCTGGAAAGTTCTTACCGTGTGGGAGTGCGCTGCAAAGCGGCGTCCTGATGAAGTGCGCAATAGATTGCTCCGCGCAATAAGTGCCAGTCGCTCGCTCAAACCAAAGTAGCAAAAGATCCTGAAAATTATGCCACTCTCAACCCCCGGTTGGTGCTATTCAATCTGAGTCTATGCGGGGGCGCTTAGGGTTGTCGACACGTTCAGTTCCTCCATCAGCTTCGGCGCTGGTCGCTTCGCTCCGCGGAGTGGGCTACTCGCTGGAAACGGCCGTCGCGGATCTGCTGGATAATTCCATTTCAGCGGGCGCGTCGAATATCGAGATTCACTGGGACTGGAACGACGGTCATCCTGTTGCGAGCCTTCTCGACGACGGCCACGGGATGACTGAAACCCAACTCGTTGAAGCTATGCGTTTTGGTGGCGTTGGGCCGGACGTCCAACGAGGCGAAGGTGATTTGGGCAGATTCGGTCTGGGTCTGAAGACGGCCTCGCTATCTCAATGTCGGCAGCTCACGGCAATATCCAAGTCCAAACCGAGGAACCCGGTTACCGCGTTCACTTGGGATATCGACCGCATTCGTCCGTCCGGAAGCGGCTGGAATTTGATCGAGGGAGATGAAGAATTTGATGGTGAGCTTTTACCAGCGCTGAAACGGGCAGCTAGTGGAACGCTCATCGTTTGGAGGAAGATCGACTTCGGCCGTAAAGTCGACAGGCCCGATCATGCAGCCTTCATGGCCGATTTGGAGCGCTTAGATCGTCACCTTGGAATGGTTTTTCACCGTTTCCTTGCCGGAGATGCGCGCAGACTGTCGATCAGAATTAATGGCAAGCGAATTGATGGCTGGGACCCCTTTCTCGAAAAGCATGAAGCGACAATTCGTAATCCCGAGCAGCCAATTCAAGGTCCGGGAGGTCGCGTTTTGGTGCGAGGGTATGTTCTTCCGCACCGTGACCGTTTCAGGAATTCGGACGAATTCGAAAGTGCAGGCGGCCCGGAAGGCTGGACTGCTCAGCAGGGTTTCTATGTCTATCGCCAGAAGCGACTGCTTTCTGCTGGAGGATGGCTTGGTCTCGGCGGAAGTCGGACCTGGACGCGCGACGAATCCAGCAGGCTCGCGCGCATCCGTGTGGACATCCCAAACAGTGCGGACCACGACTGGCGCATTGATATCCGCAAGGCCATAGCACGCCCTCCCGACGCTATCAGAAGGCGACTGCAGGGACTCGCCGAGGATATCCGGCGGAAGGCCCGAGAGGTCTTCGTTCACCGAGGGCAGTACGCTCCGCGGACGGCGGAAGGAGCGGTATCAAGAGTCTGGCAGATAAATCCAGCTGGATCGAAGCGACGCTATGTCATTCGTCCAGAACATGAGCTAATCGCGCTTTTGAAAGAGCGTCTCTCCATCGGGAATTACAAACTTCTCGAATCCCTGCTTGATCTGATTGAGAGGACCGTGCCGGTTGATCGGGTCTGGCTGGACGTAACAGAACAAGGCGTTCCTGCCGAAGAAGAAACAGACAAAAAGGAGCTGTTCAGTGCAGCCCTGTCCATGACCCGACTGATGGAAAAGGCTGGGATGACACTGCACGAGGCGACCGCGAGAGTCTCTGCAATGGACCCGTTCAACAAAGTTGAACATCTCGCAACCCAACTTACTCAGAAGTCGAGCGAGGTGCGAGAATGACGCCGATTGAGCAGACGGTTGCCTCCATGGCTCTGGTGACGCTGCGCCAGCGGCATGCCGCAAACGCCATTGGTGCTGATCAGATTCGGACTGCCGTTCAAGACTGCATGAAGCTGCTGTCACAGAGCTGGCCGGATGATGAGACTGCAAAGATCGTTGCCGATCTCGAGACCAAGCTCGTCATAAAAGTGGGCAGCGCCACTCTGCTTGTGGATAACAGAGGTCACGTGCCTTGGTACTTCGGCGATCGGAAGGCAGGTCGTCGATTCTTCAATAGATACATTGAGTATCTGAAACACGATCAAGGTTGGGCGCCCGCGGCGATAGATTCCATCGACGCCACCACCGATCTGGTTATGGAACAGCTCGAGGATCCGAACCGTGAAGGCAGCTGGGACCGAAGAGGTTTAGTTGTCGGTCACGTGCAGTCCGGTAAGACCGCCAATTATGCAGCCCTGGCAAATAAGGCCGCTGACGCCGGATTTAAGCTCATCGTCGTGCTGGCCGGAATGCACAACGCTTTGCGGCAGCAAACGCAGCGTCGTCTGGATCGAGATGTGCTGGGATACGACACTACGCCAGCGAGCGGCGGGCAGGCATACCGGGTTATTGGAGTAGGCGATTTCGACGGCAGCATTCATGCGGAACACGCCACGACCCAAGTCGTCAACGGTGATTTCAACCGGGCTTTTGCTGATAATCTGGGAATGGGAGTTCAGCAGCGGCCGGTCCTTCTGGTCGTAAAGAAAAATGCGCGAATTCTGCAGAATCTGAACACTTGGGTGAGTGAGGTTCTCAAGCGGCGCGGCGATACAGATTCACGGCCCCTTTTAATTATCGATGATGAAGCTGACCAGGCGTCCGTCGATACTGGAGAGCAGGAGTTTGACGCGAACGGACTGCCCGATCCCGACTACGAGCCCAAAAAGATCAATGGTCAGATCCGCCGCCTTCTCGTGGCCTTTTCGCGACGTGCTTACGTTGCTTACACGGCGACCCCGTTCGCAAATGTATTGATTCATGACGCCGCTGCTGCTGACGGGTTTGGCGATGATCTGTTTCCGAGAAGCTTTATTGTCAACCTTCCGACTCCATCTAATTATGTCGGCCCAGGTCTGGTATTTGGGCTCGACGGGGCCAAAGAAGAGTTGGAGACGATCGATTGCGTCCGACATGTAGATCAGGACGAAGAAAAGTGGCTTGAGCCGGGTCATAAGAAGATAGCTGTTCCGACCTACGACAGTGATTCTGGTCTTCCTCCCTCATTGGAGAAAGCAATTCTGGCGTTCATTCTCGCCTGCGCTGCCCGCTCGGCCAGAGGTCAGTCGAAGTCTCACAATTCAATGCTGATACATGTCTCGCGTTTTAAAGATGTGCACCAGCGGGTATTTGCGCAGGTCGATGGTTGGGTAAGCGGCGTCAAGCGTGTTCTCAAGTACAGAACGGGTGGCCGTCAACTATTCGATCAATTGAGGACTCTGTGGATCGAGGACTTCGAGAAAACATCGGCTGATGTACGAGCCCTTTCGGTCGGCGGATCGCTTCCGATCACTACGTGGGCAGAAATCGAGCAAGAACTTGCGAACGCTGCCGACAAAATACGAACGCAGGTCGTGAACAGCGAAATGCGAGATGCGATCGATTACGACGGCAACTCTGACGTCGGTCTAAGCATTATCGCCATAGGTGGCGATAAATTATCAAGAGGGCTCACGTTGGAGGGACTAACGGTCAGCTATTTCCTGCGTGCTTCAAAGATGTACGACAGTCTGATGCAGATGGGCCGTTGGTTTGGGTATCGACCAGGTTACATTGATCTTTGCAGGCTCTATCTTACTCCTGAGCTTGAACTGTGGTTTCGGCACGTTGCCAACGCCGCAGAGGAACTACGTGATCGCCTGGATCACATGGCGATGATCGGCTCGACCCCGGAGTCGTATGGTCTCCGAATCCAGTCGCATGAGATCATGCTGGTTACTGCGCAGAATAAGATGCATCACTCGGAGGAGTATCAGGTTTCCTTTGCCGGAGAGGGAAAGATTCAGACAGTGTTCTTTGACGACCCTGCCACCAACGGCAGAAATGCGCGTTCGGTTGTGGCATTTCTTGATCGCGCGGGTTGGGCGGCCGACCCGGAGGGAAATAAGATGAGCGGAGATGCGCTCAGAAAGTTCGGAGGGCGAAGAACGTTCTCAGGCGTGGCCGGTACCGATGTGGCATCGTTTCTTGCCGGCCTGGAATTCCACGAAGATTCACGTGACGTAAACGGTGGTCGTCTCGCCGATTACATTCGAGCGCAGCTCCTGTCTAACGAGCTGGTCAGCTGGACCGTTGTAGTGCTTCCGGGCGCAGGTGAAACCCTCAGCGTAGACGGCTGGGACTTCGTAACAGTGGAACGAGCGCCTGTATCGACGCACCCGCGGTACGTAATCAAAACGGTACTCTCGCCTCCCGACGAGGCCCTCGATCTTACGAAGGAAGAGCTTCAGCTTGCTCTTGAACTCACAAACAAGAAGCGCCTGGAAAAGAACAAGTCAGAAGCTACTGTTCCCGACGGACCTTCGATTCGAGAGGTTCGCGGCAGAGGGTCGAAAGGTGGCCTTCTCCTTCTTTATCCTCTGTCTCCTAAAAACGCCGGTCTCCCGGAAATAGACGTGCCTATCTTTGGAATCGTAGTAAGTTTCCCTGAATCCAAAAGCGCCAAGTCTGTCAAATACCGGTTCAATACCGTCGGACAGTATCAGCTGCTGGCATGAATATTGTTGCAGAACTGAACGCCAGGTGGAATGAAGCTGCGCGCACGGCTCCGAGTGGTCATGAGTGGCGCGGGGTCGCTCTCTCGGTTTACGCACCGGTACGCTTGCTGGCGGCCGTTCGCGAACCCGATGGGCATATCACGCTGCTGATCGAAGCACCCATGAGCGCGGCGCCTTCCGTAAGGCTGCGCTTCGAAACTCAGGGCCTTAGTCTGACCGAGCATAGACGCCCGGCGGAAAATGTCTTCCGTATCGCCGTTACGCTCGAACGACAGGAGCTCAAGGACGTATTTGAAGCGCTGTGTGCGGACCTTGTAGCGGTTGTGTCACCCGTCGTGACGGCGGTTGCAGCCTTTGCAGCCATGACCAAGCGACTGGAGGCGTGGCAGGCCTGCCTTCGCGTGCGAAAAGGTGGCCTGTCGCGAGAGGAACGGATTGGACTTCTCGGTGAGCTTGTGATGCTGCGGCTTTTCGCCGAGGTGGCTGGATATAATACCGCGGTCGAAGCCTGGAAGGGACCTATAGACGGAATACACGATTTCATGGCGGGCGGAGCGGCTGTTGAGGTCAAGAGCGTCTTGGGCATCGGATCCCATCTTCATATTTCGCGCTTTGACCAGCTTGAGATGACTGGATTGTCGAGTCTTACGATTAGCCGCGTGCGTTTCCGTGAGGGACAGGACGGGATAAGTCTGCCGGGCCACATCGAAGGCATTCGTCGAGAAATCGCTAACGCTTCACCGGCTGCAGTTCCGGACTTCGATAACAAACTTCTTCGCGCGGGATACCTGGATCTTGATGGGCAGCTGTACAGTTCGGCCTGTTTTGTCCAAGAGGTTCTGTACTGCTACGCGGTGGATGAGAAATTTCCCAGAATTGCGCGAGAAGACATCCCGCCTGCTGTGGTGGACGGATCTTACATCTTGGACGAAAGGGCACTTTCCAGCTTTCGACAGGGTCGCGATTATCTTTGTCAGGTTGTTCGCATGAATGTCGGAGCTGCGCATGATTGATCTCCCCTTGGAAACCTTCGCAAGGGAGCTGGCTTCCGAAGTAGATGAAGCTGTTCTGTCAGGGCAGGAGAGTCCGTATCACGAACAGGAGTTTACAAGAATTGTTCTGGATCGGCTAGCGGATGATGGCGCGCTTGAGAATCCGATTGCACTTTGGCAGGAAGGTAGCTTTGGGCGTACGGTCTACAAAATCAACGGCTATTCGATTCCCGAAGACGAGGAGCGTCTCGTATTGATCACGACGGTCTATACCGGAGAATCAATTCCCCGTGCTTTGTCTCGCGACGAAATACTGAGGGCCTGCTCGCAGGCGATGAAGTTTTACGAATGTAGCCGCAAAGGACTTCACAGGCAGATTGAGCCGGCAAATACTGATGCCAGCGATCTGGCACGGCGCATTTTCGATGCTGGAGAACGGATTGGTGTGCTGAGGGTGATCGTCATCTCGGACGGGCTGACTGGTCTGAAATCGATTGACCTCAGAGACGCCTATGATGGCACGCGGGCGATTGTTGACCTCTTTGGTATTGAGCAGCTGCACCGCATACTGGGTGAAGGTTTAACTCGGGACGATATTTCTATTGATTTGGAGGCCGATAGCCAAGCGTTGCCTTGCTTGAAGGCAACCACTGAAAGCGCCGACTATGAGGCCTATCTTACTGTCATTCCTGGAGCAGTTCTTGCCGATATCTACGAAAAATATGGTACGCGGCTTTTGGAACTGAATGTTCGTGCGTTTCTAGGCCTGCGGGGAAGGAAAAGCGTAAACGCAAACTTGCGCCAGACGATCCGCGAAGAACCAGCCCGGTTTCTTGCATACAACAATGGCATTGTTGCAACTGCGGATTCGATGGAAATCGGAGTTGCTCCGTCAGGCTTACTAGTTATCAGATCTCTGCGAGGATTTCAGATCGTGAACGGTGGGCAGACTACCGCCAGCCTCCATCGGGCGCTTCGGCAGGATAAAGCGGATCTGAGCGATATCCAGGTGCCTGCGAAGATCATCCGGGTCGGAGAAAGTGCCAATCTCGATAATATGGTTGCGGCTGTCTCTCGTTCGGCAAATAGTCAAAACACCGTTCAACCCGCCGATTTTTCCGCCAACGAGCCTTTTCATGTTGCCGTGGAAAGCCTTGCTAACAACATTTGGCTGCCGGATGGCAGCGGTCGTTGGTTTTATGAACGAGCTCGCGGAAGCTATGGAGCGGCGGAATTCGCATCATCCGCAAAAGCGGAGAGAAGCCGGCGTTTCGCACGGGAGACGCCTAAGGAACGACGTTTTTCAAAGACGGATTTGGCGAAATACCTGAACGCGTGGAATGGTGCACCGCATCTGGTAAGCTATGGAAGCCAGAAGAATTTCCAATATTTCATGCAGTCGATGAAGGAAATTCATCCCGACGGATTTTTGCCCGACGAAAATTGGTACAAGGCATTCATAGCGAAAACGATTCTGTTTCGTTCCGTGCAGAAAATAGCAAAGGCGCAGAAATTCCCCGCCTATCAGGCGAACATTGCGGCCTATTCCGTTGCGTGGCTAGCTTGGGCAGCCGAAGAAGCGATGGATTTTGACCTGATCTGGAAGAAGCAGCAGATTTCGCTCGAACTTGCGGATATGACGGCGGATTGGGTAACGAAGGCCGATGTGGCCCTTCGCAGATCCGCCGGAAACCGGATGCCAAGCGAGTGGGCCAAAAAAGAAGATTGCTGCGAGGATATGCGCGAGCGAGCTCCGCGGCTGCTAAAGCGGAGACCTCCGGAACTTGCGAGAGCTCCATAATGCGAGAGCCCGTAAGACAGGAGGTCGGTCGTCCGGCCAGAATTTTTAAGATCGAGAGATGAAAGCTCAGTGCGATACTCGACTCGGACACTAGATATTTGTAACAAATTGAACCATGCCCGCAAAGCCCGGCCATGATCGTTTTCAGGCAAATGATTGATCGGTAAGGCTAACTCGCAACGTGAATTCAGTTCGAGCGTACGCGAAGAGACCTGACAACTGAGGCGTGGTCCGGTCGAATATGCTTCGGTTTGGCCAAACCGCGCCCTGCGAGCCACGCGCCAAGATCCGAGAACTACCCGAGAGACTTCCGTTGCTCGCACCACGCTAGTGGCAGCAGCTTCGGGATCTTACTGAGTGAAACTGAACTTTCCCCGCGCAAGACGGCAGTCAGCATCTCGGGACTGAGATAGGCAAGCCTGAGGCTTTGGCGAATGACCTTTGGGTTGTAGTTTGCTGATCCCGCGAGCTCTTCGATGGAAGCGTGATTGCCGCTGGAAAGCGCGGCAAGCCATGCATGAGCTCTGATGATCGATTTCAGAAGCTTGGGATCAGATTTGACGTCGCCCGCCGCTTGTAGGACTTCCGCTCGCTCTCTTGGTTTTGCGGCCCAAGGGACATTGATCTCGCCTTTGCTGATCGAGTCGTCGTTCAACTTAATCTGAACGCTGCCGTCTGAAACGGTTACGCAGTCGACGTGGGCAAGCAGTTGTTCACCCTTCATCTCGTCTGCATTCAACTCATGGCGCACTGCTGCTTGAACGAGGCCTTATTTCCGGAGCGGAGACCCGAGTAACAGATCCGGCTTTATGAGTCCGGCCCCGCAATGCGGTGCTGGTATAGAACCGATATCGGACACCGTTCTTGCTGGAGAAGGTCGGACCCATCCGGTTGCCCTTGTCGTCAAAGAGCTTGCCTTTGAGCAAAGCGTCGCTATTCGAGAACTTCGTGCCGCGCCTGGCATTGTTGTCTGCAAGGAGCTGCTGCACTTGATCGAAAGTCTGCCGGTCGAGTATTGCGGCATGCTCTCCCTTGAACCATTTGCCGCCATGATGGATCTCTCCGAGATAGACCCGATTCTTAAGGAAGTAGGCGAGGGGACCATAGGTAAAGGGAATGCCGCCCTGGTATTTCGGATCTTTCGTCGTGCGGCGCTTGCTGACGATGCCCCTGCGGTCGAGTTCGGCGACCAGCTTTCCGAAGGAGCGATGCTCCAGATACAGCTGGAAAATCGTCCGGACCCTCTCGGCCTCGGCCTTATTGACGACGAGCTTCTTGTCCTTGGCGTCGTAGCCCAGCGGGACGGTGCCGCCGGTCCATTTGCCCTTCTTGCGCGAGGCCGCCACCTTGTCCCTGACCCGCTCCGAAGCGAGCTCTCGCTCGAACTGAGCAAAAGACAAGAGGATGTTGAGGGTGAGGCGACCCATCGACGTCGTGGTGTTGAACTGTTGTGTGACTGCCACGAATGAGACGGATCGGGCGTCGAAGGTTTCGACCAGCTTTGCGAAGTCCGCCAGCGATCGGGTTAGGCGATCAATCTTGTAGACCACGACGACATCGATCCGGCCGAGTTCGATCTCTGTGATTAACCGCTTCAGCGCGGGGCGATCGAGATTGCCGCCGGAATAGGCCGGATCGTCAAAATGGGCTGGGACTAGCTTCCAGCCTTGTGAGGCCTGACTCTTTATATAGGCCTCGCAGGCCTCTCGCTGCGCATCGAGGGAATTGAACTCTTGGTCGAGCCCGTGCTCGGTCGATTTGCGGGTGTAAACGGCACAGCGCAGCGTTCGGGGAGGACTAACCGGCATTGCCCGCACCCTCGCTACTGGACTTGGTCGACCTCAAGCCGAAGAACCGTGGCCCATTCCACTTCGTGCCAGTTATCAAGGTTGCGATCTCGGATAAACTGGCAAAAGTCTTCCCGCCGTAGGCAAACCCGTTTTCCATTACGATGACCCGGTAGGTCTGTCGGTTCCACATCCGCACGAGCTCGGACCCAGGCTTGATACGGCGGGGCAATTCCAGGCGCGCGCCAGGGTTTGCGGCTGCCGCCCTGACCAACTGATCGAGAAGTCGCCTCATCGGGGAGGGCAGACCCCCGTAAGCTCTCTCCTGAATGCGGTGAGCGATGCTCCGCCGGAGCAGGTCCGGCCCGAACGCTCTTGGCGGCTCGGACTTGAAGAGATCTCGGTAGCGCTTGCGAAGCTCGACGATTGGTGTGCCCGGCAGACGTTCCAGTTCGGCCTCGACTTCCGGGTTCAGTTTGGCGCCCGCCGGCCACGCTTGCCTCATGCGGCGGCCCCAGCTTTCGCGATACGGTAGTAACGCTGGTCGCCAACCTTCTGGGAGGTAAGCGCCAACCCGAGCTTCTTCTTCACCACGCCCGCGAAGAAACCGCGGACCGAATGAGGCTGCCAGCGCGTCGCTTTGACGACGGCATCGATCGTTGTGCCCTTGGGTTGCCGGAGCAGCACGAGGACCTTTTCCTGCTTGGAGGCTGACTTGCGGGCAGCGGGTTTGGTACCCTTGGCTGCCGCAGATTTGGCCTTCGCCATTCTGTTCTCCTGTCATCAACGACAGCATAATGTGCTGCCACTGAGACAAGCTCCGCAAACTGCGGAGCGAGAACCGAAACCGAATCCCTCAGTCCTGCGAGATGCGGTTCATCAGGCAGATGGCATCATGAAGCCGGCCGGCCTCGTAAAGCAGCTGCTCGATGTCCATCGAGACTTCGACCCCCTCGGTAACACTGCCGGCGGCGACGCAAGCCGCGGCGGCCCGCGCAATGCGCGAAGCCTCAGTCAAATTCGTGTTGATTTGCGTGATGCAGACACTGATGGCTTGATGCAGGGACGTCGTATCGGCCATAGGCCCTCCTTGTAGGACCCAGTACCGCTCCAATCGACGAAGAAGTCGAGCAGATCGCGAGCAATCATATGGCTCATTTGGGGGCCAATCGGGCATAAGATGCTCGGCCCAGAATAGCCGACCATCCTATTCGAAAGTGCGCGTCTCTCTTGGATTAAGCGCGAGCCCGGCGTTTTGGCGACTTAAGCGTTTCGCCCGCCAAAAACTCTTTGAATAGCTTCGTCGGATCAGCGTCCATTGCCCTGGCGATAGCGACAAATTCAACGAGATCGATGCGACGCTCGCCCCCTTCGTATTTAGCGACAAAAGACTGCGGCTTGCCGAGCTTTTTCGCCAGCCCATGCTGCCGGATGCCTGCTTTTTGTCGCACTGCGACAAGAAGGGCAACCAAACGGGCATATTCCGCTGATTTGAGGGACTTTTCCATGGCCGCCGGACAGAGGAATCGGCGGCAGAGAATTTGATCCCGGAAGTGGATTATCCCAAAAGCGGATAATATTAACTCTGCGCTGCGAGACTGGCCTTGCTACGCCGCTGTCTCGTGGACTTCCCGCGCGAAGGAAGCGTACTGGCCGGGCGGAGGAAATCGCTCATGACCATGCAATTGACGGAAACGAACAACCAGACGCAGACCGCCGGGCACTCGCAGGACTCAAGCCTGCGGGAGCAAGCGCTCGTCCATCTCTTTCTCGGAGAGCTTCTGGCCGAGATGTGGCGTACCCATCGGCGGGACATCGAGGTTTTGAAAGGGGAGGTCGATCGCGGCGGATACGATATTGTTTTAGAATCCAACGGCCTGATCCGGCACGTTCAGCTGAAGTCCAGCTTCATCGGCTCGAAGGTGCGGAACGTCAACGTCGGCACCAAACTTTCGACCAAACCCGGCGGTTGCGTGATCTGGCTCGAGTTCAACGCCGACACCCTGAAGATTGAACGTTACCTCTGGCTCGGCGGCGACCCGGGGCAGGCGCTGCCTGATATTGGATCCCGGATCGCGAAGCATTCAAAGTCCAACAGCGCGGGCCAAAAGACCGAACGACCGATGCATCGCGAAGTCGCGAAGAGCAGGTTTCAATCAGTCGCGAGCGTCGAAAGTCTCATACATCGGCTTTTTTATGAATAGACGGCATCTCGACGACTTCGACACCGTAGAACGCCAAGAGCTCTTCTGTGCTTTCGAACTTTTCGACGACGCCGATCGGCCTTCCGACTACATCGGGATTGGTCCAATCCTCGAACTCACCGCAAACTTCCGCGAGCATCAGGATGTTGCCCATCGCGGCGGGGTTATGCTTCAAGGCCGCCATGATGTTTCGCAAGATGACAACTTCTGCCGTCGTCATTCTCTTCTTTACGCCGTCGAGTGTCACATTGACCGTACGGCTGACATACCGCTTAAACCCTGTGATGAAGTTTTCGCCGGGCTTCTTACGTGCGCGTGGGTTGTACCTCTGTCCCTTTCGAAAGCGCGTCGACTTCGGCGGCTTGCCATAACCCACTTCATAGTCCGTACTTTGACTTGATCTTGTCTGCCTCTTCATATCGTCCTTCCTTTCGTAACCACGCTTCATAAGTCACAGGCGATTCCGGTGAACTTCTGTCAATCGGGATAATGAAATTCTTGACAGCAAGTTGGTTGGCCGCCTTTCGAAGTAAGCCGGCCTGCTGGAGCAATTTCACGAACTTCAAGAATGCCTTTGGTTTACCGTTCATCGCGTCCCGGCACAGCTCAGCCACTACGCCATCCCGCAGTGTAGCGTTGTCGCCGTTCTTGGTGCGCTGTGTGACGTCGAGCAGCTCCGTAAGACTGACCCCTTCCGGACGCTTGGGCCGCCCAAGACGATTTCCGCACTGTCCCTTGACGAACTTGTACTTGTCAGGCGGTCTTCCGTAACCGATCTCGTAATCTGAGCGCGGAGGCTTGGTCACTTCTAAACTCCCGGTTTGCACGGCGAATTTCGCCGCGAGTTCTGATTAGCATTGTGCGAAGACGGACTTCACTCACCGAAAATCGGGCCTAAAGCGATGAGTTCGCCGTAGCAGAGGGTACGACTGCCGGAATGACCGGCAACTGTTCGACCAACCTGGCCTCACTTACCTCATCGAAGGTCTCATCGAGAGGAGCGAGCCGCGCGACCTTGCCGGTGTAAGTCTGCCAACGACGAATGGCGACGTCGACGTAATGGGGATCAATCTCGATGGCGCGTGCGCGGCGGCCCGTCTTCTCCGCGGCAATCAGGATAGTTCCACTCCCGCAAAAGGGATCGAGAACGATATTGCCGCGCTTTGAGCAGTCGCGGATGGCGTCGGCGACGAGAGTCACCGGCTTGACCGTGGGGTGCATGGCCAGCTCATCCATACGACCGGGACGCATCGTATTAACACCGTCGTAGTCCCAGACATTGGTCCGATGGCGCCCGTGCTGGCCAAGTTCGAACGTGTTGATGTGAGGTGCGTCGCCGTTCTTCCACACAAAAACTAACTCGTGCTTTGACCGGTAGAAAGACCCCATACCGGCATTGCTCTTGTTCCAGATGCAGAGATTCTTGAGCTCCGAATAATGGATGTCGCCGGCGGCGAGCATTTCGCGCATGTGGCGCCAGTCCATGCAAATCTGGTGAATTGACCCGTCTACCGAATAGCGGCAGAGCAACTCGTAGACGGATGCCAAGAACCTGACGAACTGATCTTCTGTCATCTCGCCGGAGGCCATTGCGAACTCGCGATGCCTGATACTGCCCAGACCGGAAACGTGACCGTCGATCCGGACATTATAAGGCGGATCGGTGAACACGAAGGCGGCCTGCTCGTCTCCCAAAAGCAACTGGTATGACTCGGCGTTCGTCGAATCTCCGCACGCGAGGAGATGCTTTCCCAGCTGCCAGAGATCGCCTGGCCGGCTGGTCAGAGGCGTGTCTGAGGCCTCAGGGAGCTGGTTTTCGGGCTGGTCGCTTTCGTCGCCGATTCCTTCGATAATGAGGTCGGTCTCTGCCGGTTCAAATCCAGCGAGATCGACGTCAAAGCCGACATCGATGAGATTCTGTAGTTCGATCGCGAGGAGCTCCTTGTCCCAGCCGGACTTTTCCGCCAGGCGATTGTCAGCGAGCACGTAAGCGCGCTTATCTTCTTTGCTCAGATGCGACAGCCGCACGCACGGGACTGTCTTCATCTTGAGCTGCTTGGCGGCTTCGACTCGACCGTGACCTGCGATGATCTGGTCATCGTCGTCGATCAGGACGGGATTGTTGAAGCCAAAGCGCTCAATGCTCCGCGCAATCTGCTTGATCTGCTTCGGCGAATGCGTGCGAGCGTTATTCGCGTAAGGCGTGAGGCTAAGAGTAGGGCGATGTTCGAAGTTCATAAATTAGCTCCTTGAAGGCGGGTTGTTGCCGCGTTCTTAGAAGCCACGTCGTGTTGCTGAAATAACTCATCTGAAATCACTCCTTATCTAATGTGGAAGGAAACTGAAGGTCGATCTCGACATCGAAATCGTCCGATTCGACATTCTTGCCGCCATCGTAAAGTGCGCCGCTGCGCCAGGCCGAGTGGATATTCTGCAGGCTGCGCCAGTCAAGCAGAACCCCGAGTTCCTGCTTCATGTCATACGCAAGCGTTTGATACGCGCGTTCACTCGGGGACTGACCATCTGCGCCCGCCTTTTCGGCTTTGAAGTCGCCGAGAAGGCGGCGATACTTCCTGTCGAGCTGCCTCATCGTGAAGTCATGAACGGCACGTTCGTGAGGAGTGGGGGCCGGCCGGCCGCGCTTCTTCGCGGTCGGATCGGTAAGCGCGGCAATACGTTCCCGCAAACGTTCAGGAAGCGAACGACTTGTCGTGCGCTCTAGCGCGTCCAAAACATCGTTTCCGCTCAGGGTGCCGCGAAGCTGCAGTGTGCTGGAAAGGATTTCGATCGGATCTCGCTGCAAACGCTGGTGGTCGATGGGGGTCTTCATTGGTTCTTCCCATGAGAATTTCACGAGAAAACAATATCTTGCGTGTCGTTTTGATCAAGCACTGAGAGAATTGCGGTATGCGCTCACGGGAGGAAAATATGGGATTCTGCCCGCTGTCACCCCAGCGGCGATCTCGCAAAACGAATGTAGAGCCTTCCTACGAGGTCGGCGATTTTAACCATTAACTGAAGTTGCTTCGCGTGAGAGCGGCCCGGCGCGTAATGGATGTTTATGGAATGCGGCGGCTCGGGGACACTATCGGACCGAGACCGGACTTCAGACGATCCACGTGTCACTGCTGCTTATGACCCTGGCTGTGTGAAAACGCTGTGCTGCTATGATTCCCGCACTGATTCGGCGGGGGCTGGGCATGAGGCGCTTCGTTCAAGGGGCTGACCGCGGGCAATCGACTTTGTTGCCGGAATGCCTGGATGATTGGGTCGCGGACGACAATCCGGTTCGCGTGATCGACGCCTTCGTTGCGGGCCTCGATCTGGCTGAACTTGGGTTCGGCGGCGTTGAGCCTGCCGGCCCAGGTAGGCCGTCGTATCATCCGGCCGCGCTCTTAAGGCTCTACATTTACGGGTATCTCAACCGTGTGCATTCGAGCCGCCGGCTCGAGTGTGAAGCTGGCCGCAACGTCGAAGTGATGTGGCTGCTCGCCCGGCTTGCGCCCGATCACAAAACGATTGCCGATTTCCGCAAGGACAATGGTCCCGGCATCAAAAAAGTCTGCGCGCGCTTCGTCGAGGTGTGCCGCAAGATGGGATTGCTCGCGACAGCCAGCGTCGCCATCGACGGCAGCAAATTCAAAGCCGTCAACAATCGCGATAAGAACTTCACGCGCGGCAAGGTCGAGCGGCGGCGCACGCAATTGGAGGAGAGTGTTGCGCGCTATCTCGCTCAGCTCGATACCGCCGACCGGCAGGAGCCTTCGGAAGCGCTGGAATTGAAAAAGACGCGGATCAAAGAACGGCTCGAAAATCTAACGGTTGAAATGGCGAAACTCGCAGCCATTGAACAACAGGTCCTGGCGTCGCCAGATCAGCAGATATCGTTCACCGATCCCGACAGCCGTTCGATGGCCACGAGCGGCCGTGGTTCCGGTGTCGTCGGCTACAACGTGCAGACGGCGGTCGATACAGAAAACCATCTGATCGTCGCGCACGAGGTGACAACAAGCGGGTCAGACCGGTCGCAACTTGCAAACATAGCCCAGCAAGCCAAGGCCGTTCTTCAGGCCGACACGCTCGATGTTGTCGCCGATCGCGGCTACTTCAAGGGCGAAGAAATCCTGGCGTGCGAGCAATCTGGCATCACGGTGACGTTGCCAAAGCCGATGACATCGGGTGCGAAGGCTTCGGGGCGCTTCGGCAAACAGGACTTTGCCTATCTGCCGGACGAGGATGTTTATCGCTGCCCGGCCGGTGAGAAACTCAAATATTACTATACCAACGAGGAAGACGGCCAGAAGCTGCGCAACTATTGGACGAACGCCTGCAAAACCTGTCCGCTCAAATCGAAGTGCACGCCGAGCCCGCAACGCCGTATCAAGCGATGGGTACACGAGGACGTTCTCGAACGCGCGCAGGCGCGGCTCGACAAGAATCCAAGCGCCATGCGCACACGCCGCGAGACCGTCGAGCATCCATTCGGCACACTGAAGATGCGCATGGGCGCGACGCACTTCTTGTGCGTGACGCTGCCGAAAGTTGCGACCGAGATGGCGTTGTGCGTGCTCGGCTACAATCTGACACGCGTGCTGAACATCGTCGGGATGAAACCGCTGCTGGCGGCAGTGAGGGCGTGATACGGGCGCCGGCGCGCACCGTTACGGTTCATGGGGCGCGAAAGGATCCCGACGTCGCGCCAGGATGAGTTCTGGTCGAATGGCCGTAAAATCTGCCCAAATTGATCGGACTGCGGTAGCTGAGTTCGACCGCGCCGGCCGGCCGTCACGCAACAGGGTTTTTACACGACCAAGACCCAAAGCGGGCTGGCGAACTATGGCGCGTCGTCCTCGCCTTCCAGAGTTAGGCAATGATGACGCCACCAAGATGGACCGCTGTTCATGTTCCGCTTCTAGTGGCCCGTACGATGATCGTTTACCTTCGCGGTCCCGTTTCCGGTGCTGTGATCTTGGTTCTGAGCCGGCCGCGTATCCCCTAGGCCGCCTTGACCCACACAGCCACCATAGCAAGGCCCGCCGACGGTGTTGCCGATTGCCTCCTCCGGACCCCGATGATCGCGCACAACGGGCGACCCATTTGAGGCGTTCGAACCGCTGTGTCCGCCGCCGGCATAGGCCGCGGTGGTCAATGTCGCGGTGAGCAGAATGAACAAGCTTGATTTGGCAAGGAGCGAAACGGCAACCATGGTGAGGTTCCTTTTATTCATCAAAGATGCAAGACGGTATCCTGATTGGCGGGGTCGTGAAGTGACGGTGCTCACAGTTGGCCGAGCCTGCAGGCCAATTAGTCAAGCACGCATTATCGGACTTTCAATTTGAAGCTGATCGGCTCCGAGCGACGGAGCGTCGGGACCCAGTACTTGTGCTCTGATGGCTAGACGCGTGAACATGAATTTCCGCTTGTGGTCTATTCCGGTCATGCTGGGCGCGCTCTGCTGAATGTCGGCTTTCAAAGGTGAAGCGGACCTCGAGCGGGCGTCCGACGTCGCATTTTGACCGAAGCAGACCTCACCGGTGCATTCAAAAGTTGAGCATTTGGTGCAAATTCGCGCTTAGCCAGCGAGTATGCATCGGCGCGTCCGGCACGTTCCGAATTAGACTGTGGTCAAATTGGCACAGTCATCGGCGAACACACTCTTCTCAACCTTCCGGTTGATGTGGCGCGCAGGAGGTTCACCCACTTTGCTCCCCGATATTTTGGGGAGACCTTAACATGAAAAAACTTGCCCTTGTTGTCGCGGCTCTGGCATTCAGCTCCGTCGCCGCTGCGGCAGCCGACCTAGCAACTAAAGCGCGTTCGGCTGCCGTCGTCGCTTTGCCGTCCTGGACCGGCTTCTATGTCGGCATCAACGGTGGTGGCGCATTCATGTCGGATCCATCGATGTCCTACGTCGATGGCGCCATTAACGCCATTACCCCCATTACGGTGACCGGCTCAAGCAGCGCGAACGGCATTGCGGGATTTCACGCTGGCTACAATTTCCAGATGCCGAGCAGCAGCTGGTTGGTTGGCATCGAAGGCGACTGGGACTGGACTAACCTGAAGTCCAGCGCCGCGCCGGGAATCATCTGCTCGAATCTCTTTGGCATGCGCGCGCAGTGCGGTGGCGTTTCCAACCTGACCGACAACGCATTTCTGCAGACCCAGGTAAACTGGCTCGCGAGTGTGCGCGGCCGCTTAGGTTATGCGACGAGCCAGTGGCTGGTCTACGGCACCGGCGGCGTTGCCTTCGCTGATGTCCAATACACCGGGAACATCAACTGTACCGGTACCCCGGCGACCCTTTGCCCTGGTGGCGGGCAGGTCCTGCGTAGCCGGGCAAGCAATACGCGCGTAGGATTCGTCGTGGGTGCCGGCGCCGAATTCAAGCCGACGCGGAACTGGGTGGTCGGTGCGGAATATCTCTACTACCGCTTTGATGGCGATGCCTCCTCGACCGGAGGCTACACGACCGTTGCCACAGGTGCGCCGGCTCCATTCTACGAGTGCAGCGTGGCTGGCCAAAACTGCGGCAAGTTCACCTATCGTGGTTTTGACGTTCAAACGGTGCGTGCGCGCCTGAGCTACCAGTTCGACTGACAAGGCGGACGACTTAATTTCATAGTGTGAAGGCCCCCTGGCAACTAGGGCCTTTTCAGTTTTTGGGGGTGCCGTTTTTTGTTGGGCCGAAAAGTATTTCGGATGTTGGTCGGGTTCTGCCCCTTAGCGGATTAACGCGGCCCGACCGACTGTCAACTTTGACCCAAAGCGGACGTGGCGCATTTCGACGTGGTGCCAGCATCTTATGTCATGGGGAGGTCGATCTCACGCGGCTTGTAATATCAACTCGCTGACGCGGTCTGGTGCATCGAGCATGACTATGTGCCCCACGTCCGGCAGTTCAAATGTGGCCCAAGACTTGTCGCCCTTGCAGTCTGCAAGTGCCTTGTCAAAGAGCGGTTGTGGAAATTTTGGCAGGCGGACGTATGTCTTCTTCGCAATCTTTTGGAGCGCCCCGGAAACCTTGATTGGCTGGAGATAGGTGCCGACTGGATGCGGAGTAGCTTTGGATTCGACGAATGCCCGATCGCGTTCGGCAACAATAGCGTCGGTGGAAATCTTCACCAATCCGCGAACGCCTGGTTCGCCCTTGTCGATGGCCGCTTGTATGGCTTTACGAACGGCCTCGGCTGCGGTGTCCGCCGCCCTTTGTCCGTCGGCTGGAATGAAGGCATCAAGCCATACAGCCGATGAGACGCGATCGCCGACGCTTTCGAGCGCGCCGGAGCCTACGTAGCCGGCATAGGACCACGCCACAAGGCAGACGTTCTCGAGACTTTCCCATTTGATCAGGTTGACGACGTCGGCGATGTGAGTGTCCAGATTGACGTCCTTGCTCAGCAAATGCGAGCGGTCGCCCAAACCCGTGAGTGACGGAGCGAACACTTTGTGGCCGCCCTGTTCGAGCCGGTCCGCGACCCGGCGCCATATCCAGCCACCGCAAAAAGCCCCGCTGACAAGGACGAAGGTCTTTCGCACCGATTGCGCGCGGGCGGTACCGATCGCGCCGGGGGCCGCTGCTGTCACGAGACCGCCAGCGGCAGCACTGTGGAGCACGCGGCGACGTGTAATGCCACTTTTCGTCATGACAAAATTCCTATTGTTCAAAGAAGATCTGACTGTCAGCGGATGCAACCTGAAGAATATCCGCGCATCGGCTCGCGGCCAATGTGCGCTTCTGGCCCGTTGAAGGTTTCGAAGTTGCGCGGAGGCGTACGCTAAGCCCTAGCATCGCGGGCAACCGACGCAATTGACCCAAAGCTGACCACTTCTAGACCCGCCGCCAAAAGTGGGGCGGACTGTTCATTTCGATCGCGAGAAGGATAAAATGCCTTTAACCAAACCGGGCACCTGTTGATTGGGGCCCGGTGCTGGCAGCGTTTCCACGAAGAGCTTGTCTCCGTCGAGTTGGAAAGTGCGCACCTGATCGGTACCCGTCCAGATCTCATTCCACGAAACGTCCACTTTCGTCGTGAGATGGTCGCCCTCGACGGTGTAAGGGCCCGTGTATGCAAACATTGATCGCAAAAGCACCGATCGTTCCTGATCGGTCTGGGCCGGCTTTCGACCTTGACCTGTGATGATGGCCGTAAATCGTTCGGGTGTGACGATCAGATAACCGTTGGGCTTTTCGCCATAGACGTATCTCCGTTCCTTTGTCTCGATGCTCTCGACAACAAAGCTTTCCAGCTTCCACACACCGCGCAGCTTCTGTTTGGTGTCATCGCTGGCATGAGCCAGTGAGAAAGATAAAACAATGAAAAGCAATGAAACAATGACGCGCATGTCACAAGCTCCCTTATTTTGCTAGCCTTTGAAATGGTGGCACTCGCACCAGAAGATTTCGTCACCCAATCGGGTGAAACTCATGCCTGTCAAAATCGGCAAACGTCCTGTCATGTAGGAAGAGCAGCCGACCGGATTATCGGCTTGTGCCCTAGTTAGCTTTCCGCGGATCTTCATCTGGATTGAGGTACGTGATGCCGGTCGGTCCGATACCAGTGACCTGAAAGACGACTTCCTCATCCCGCGTTTCGGCAAATTGCCACGCCTTCGCTGACACGCTTGAAACCGTGCCCGCCGGAAACGCCATCAACTTCGAGTTATCTACTTTATCGCCGAGCGCAGAATAATACGTTCCCGAAATGATCGTACGGACCCGCTCGTCCGGATTGAAGTGCACGGGCACCTTGGAGTGGGCAGGTATCTTCAAGCGGAGCGTAAACAAGCCATGTGCGGCAGGGTTGCCATACAGAATAGCGATTTGTGTTCCCTTCGGCATAGATGGAATCGGGCTCCACTTGATGTCGGCGTCCGTAACGCGGACGTATCGTGCTGCCGGTTCCTGCGCCTGCGCTGCTCCGAGCGAACTGACTGCAATGAGGACACCAAAAATCAGCTTGGCGGAAAGCATTGTAGCGCTCCTGCTGGACTTGGGTCTGCGGAGACTACACCAAGACGCTGGCTTGCGCCAACCTTAAGTAGCGAAGGATTTGGAGGCACCGGCGGTTAGACGATGTGTGCTTTACTCAAACTACACCGTTGCCGGCGTCGAGCTACGCGCATTATTATTTTTGGTCGGACGAAGGTGATCAAGTCTGCCAGACTGCGGTTTCGAAACCTGCGGTATGAACGCCTGAACAACAAGGAGCGCAATTGAGCCGATGCCGCACGAAAGGCGCGTCGCGTTCCTCAAGTAAACGACCGTCGTCCTGCGATGGCGACGCGCCAAATTTGCGTTCAACTCTGTAGTTTTCGATCAACTCGCCCCAATCGGGCCATGGCTGCGAAAAAATGAGTTCGCGCCCTACTTCGCGACGAATTGCACTCGCAGGCGGCCTTTGTGATAGCCATCGGCAGGCGGCTTACCTGCCAAAGTCCCAATCGCAACGGCGAGAGCGATTGTCGTTGCCAGAAGGCGGATGACACATGGGCGATGCACGAAGAGTCTCGGCCTCGAGGTTGAACCCAGACGATAATCTTCCTTTCAACCTGCGACGAAACTATGACAGGACTTGCGTCGAATAAGCGTGGTTGCATTTCAGATGAATACAATTAGTTGGGTTTCAGCCTATTTGCGCGCCTGACCGCGCATGCTTTCTGAGCAGAAGACCCGTCGTCAGAGCGATCGGCATTCGTGAGCACCGCATTTTCAACGCTGTTCCGTTATTCGTCACCCGGTTGGGTGACGTCTTGTCGCGATCCAAAGGTTAGCCTGCTATTCGACGAGAATTTCAAATGACTCGCTTGTGGTGATTTCGTTCACACGCATACTTCGGCATAGCGCGTAAAATGCCATTCGCGCCTGCAGCTGGATTTGAGGGTTGGAAGTATTGCCGTAACGGAGGTTTTTATGCAGCCAACGGATCAAAAGGCAGCTTCCGCGTTCTCCATTCTTCGCGCACTTCCGACAGTTCCGACGACCTGCTTGCTCCTTTTCGCACTAGCGATTGTTGTTCCGTTTAGCGGCACTGCGACGGGGACTGCTTCCTGGATCGTCTTGTTCTCCGCTTTGCTCTCGAGCATCGCAGGTTTTGCGTTCTCCCCAATAGCAGGCGCATTTCTCTTCCGCACTTTAAGCGAGCCGCTTGCCGTCGTGAAGATTCTGTTGGTCGCGTCAATCGCTCAGCAGCTGTATTGCGTGTGGCGTCTGCGTGAAACAATTCGCCTGCGCGAGTGCGCTCCTTATCTCGTCGGAAGTGTGACAACCTTGCCGATCGGCCTTTATCTCCTCTGCGACACTTCCGCGTCGATCTTCCTGCCGCTCCTTGGGGCGCTCCTGATCACCTACGGGATCTTCTCGGCGCTCAAGCCGGACCTGCGCGCCGGGAGAAATCCCGTGTGGGGACGAGTCCTGTCGGGAGCATTGGGAGGCATCACCGGCGGCCTTGCCGCATTTCCCGCCGCGTTCGTTACAATGTGGTGCCTTATCCAAGGGTTCGACAAGCACCAAACGCGTTCAATCGTCCAGCCGTTCATCCTCATCAACCAGCTCTTGTCCATTTCGGTACTGATGGCAGTGAGGCCTACGCAGATTGTACCGTTCGATGCTCTTCGCTATGCGGCACCGGCCGTGTTGGGCGCATATTTCGGACTGATGATCTTCAATCGCGTGGATACGTCGACATTCAATCGCATCGTAGGGCTGTTTCTGATCGCCGCTGGGCTTGGATTTGTCAGGCCCCTATAGGGCTGGTGGAGTATTTCATGCAGAAGTTCTCATCCGATCTCGCTGCTTCAGACCGTCGCGTCGTACGCAAGTGGCGGCTGGTGGTCGTCGGCTTCTATGGATCTCTGCTGGCCATGGTGCTGATATTCGCTCTCATGTCGAGCCGGGATGTCCAGATTGCGCGCACTGGTCCGCTGTTCGAAGCTCAGGCGAAGTGATAGCACATAGTGTAAAGCGACATCCAAAGATCGCACACATGGACCGTATCCTCGACTTGATCTATGACGCTGCAGGGGAGCACGAGCTGTGGCCGGCCGTTCTCACAGCGATCGCCGATCTTACCCAGAGCGAGGGTGGAATCCTTTTCGGGCAGTCTTTAGCGGCGGAGCAGGTCTACTTCGATTTCAATGGCCGTTTAAATCAAGAGTGCAGTCGTATCTACCAGGAACGACATATGCAGAATCCCTGGTCGCTGGCGATGGAGCAGCAGCCCGTTGGACACCTTGTCCTATCAGACGAGGTCGTTGCTTTAGGCGATCTTAAGAAGTCCGGCTTCTACGATGATGTCCTGCAACCGCAGGGCATCGGCCACAACGCAATGATTGCCCTCGCTGCGAGGGATGACTTCCGTGTGGCCTTCAATATCTGCCGGAGCAAAAGCCGTGGCGAATTTGAGACCACGGAACGGAAGTTGTTGGAGGCGTTGGCACCACACTTGCGGCGATCGGTGACCTTGGGTTTTAAGCTGACGGGGTATCGTGCCCTTCGCAACGCTGCATTTGATGTGATCGATAAACTATCAGACGGCGTCGTTGTGATGGGACTTCACGGACGGGTGTTGTTTGCCAATCGAGCGGCATGTTCTCTGGAAGCCGAGGGCACGTTGAAGCTCAAGCCTTCGATCGCAACGTGGTCTCCAGCACACTCGAGACGGCTCGCAAGCCTCGTCAGATCGGCATTGGCGGGAGGGGCCGGCGGTACAGCAAGTGTGCCCTCAAGCGACCGGACGCGACTTATCACGGTGGTGGTCGTGGGTTTGCGGAGCCGGGAAGTGAGCAGCCTCAGCTGGGTGCATATTTCCGATGGTGCATGTGCCGCTTTCATAATCGACCCGCTACAGAGAGACACGGTAGGCGCACAGCAGTTGATGGATGCGTATGGATTGACAAAGGCGGAAGCGCGCGTGGCGGTCACGGCGTGTTCTGGCCGGACTACGGCAGAGGCCGGACTTGCTCTGGGTCTTTCCCCGAACACCGTAAAAACCCACCTTAGGCGTGTCTTCGCTAAGACCGACACCGGTGGGCATGCGGGACTGGCAGCTCTCCTGGCGACGCTCGGTGTTGTGAAGGCGGCCGGCAAAGAGACGACCTGAGGCTGGTGGTTTACTCGACCGAGACGATGAAAGGATGGCGCAACGCCGGGGCGTATGCAGGAAAGAGTTTCAGAGGTGCCAAGCCCCGTGATCTGCCTATCGTGCAGGCGAGCGAAGGTCTTTTCGTGATCAATCAAAGAACGGCAAGATCGCTTGGCATCGTCGTGCCTCCGGCTCTTCTGGCTCTCTCCGATGAGGCCGTTGAGTAGAATTGAGATGTCAGCTAGTGGCCCCCAAGCAGACGTCGTGAGGAATCCCAATGAACCTCTCCGCCCACACCGATACCTAACCATTGGGATCCCGGAGTAATTGGTCACCGTCACTGTCACGAAGGTGTCGTTACTGTCACGAAGTTGTCGCTCGCTGATGATCTCATTTTTCTTCAAGAGCGGCCAGGGTTGGTAGTCTCAGGATCCTTCTGCTGTCGTTGATTGCGGTTACCGATTCGGTTTTTGTTTCCACGGGACCCTGAAGATTGCAGGGCGTCTCTCGGAGTTCGCGCAGGCAGGATGGGGGCCGCGCCTCCCTCATTCACCACCCCATCGCACCAGAGGAGCAGCACAATGAACGTCAAACGGCGAATTCTTTCGTGTTCGATCAGCGCTCTCGTTACCATGGTGACTGTTCCGGCCTTTGCGGATTGCTCCGCTCTGCCGGATTTTTCGCAACTTCGTTCGGCGCTCGTCGGCGCCATCACACCCGCCAATGCGGGCCTCGGCTTCCATATGTGGGGAACGTTGGTGGCCAATGACGGCACCGTCTGCGCGGTCGCGTTCTCGGGCAGCCAAGGCACCTCGCAATGGCTGGGCAGCCGCGTGATTTCCGCGCAGAAGGCAAACACCGCGAACGACTTCAGTCTGGGTCACAACGCGACGCCTCCCGGCAGTCTGTTTCCGACCGGCCTTGCCTTGTCGACCGCTAACCTTTTCACCGCGGTGCAGCCGGGTGGCAGCCTCTACGGACTGCAGCACAGCAATCCGGTCGATACGGAAGTTGCCTACGGCAACCGTCCGCCGTTTTCTGGCAACGGGATCAGCACGGCAAACTTCAACCCCGGCCCGTCCAGCGGTTCGTCGTTCGGTACGCCGAACGATCCAATGGTTGGCCACCGCGTCGGCGGCGTGAACGTGTTCGGCGGCGGCCTCGCGCTCTACCGTAACGGAGCCAAGGTCGGCGGCGTCGGCGTCAGTGGGGATACGTCCTGTACCGATCACATGGTAGCATGGCGGGTCCGAAGTGCTCTCGGCCTAGATCAATTGCAGGGTGTCAAGGGCGTGACCACGGATCCGGCCCATCCCGACAACATCATCTTCGACATCACACCGAACGCAGACGGAACCGGCGGTACGGGCCAAGCGCCCAACGGACAAGGCGGCGTCGGCCATAGCGCTAGCGGCTTCGGCCATCCGAAGTGCCTGAACAATCCTTCGGACGCTGCCGTGGCCGGTCTTCCGCCCGTGAAGTGAGAGGCGCCGTCGCGTGGGAAGCACTTACTGTTTCCCACGCGCGAGGCGGCGTGATTTGTAACGCTTCTGACGCGCTCCGTCTTGATCGAGTGCTATTTGCAATGCGCACTGGGGTCCGGTTGTGGCCCAGGCCGTGTGAAAGTCCCGCACCTTGGGGCGCTCCGGCGCATTTCGCGGCCGCCGCGCTTCTAATTCGGTGGAACCGATCTCCTGTCATCTCAGTGGCGACCAGGAGCTGTATGCAGGCGCTGATTTGGTCGCACAGGCCGGCCTCACGCCTGCATCGCCTCCAGCAATCCGCCGACGCCCACGATCATCATCACGCGCTTCATATTGTAGGCGAGCACGTTGAGCGCCATCTCGGTGGCCACCTTTGGCAGATTTTTCGTGAGAAAGTGCGTTGCTCCCATCCAACACTTCATCGTGCCGAACGGATGCTCCACTGTCTGACGGCGGACACCCATTGCGTTGGGGTTGTGGTCGAGCCGATCCTGAACTTTTTCCAAAACAACCTCATGCTCCCAGCGTGAGATGCGGCGCTCGGGGCCGGTCGTGCACTGAGCTTTTAGCGCGCAGGTCTTGCAGGTGCTTGTCCAATAGCGGCGCAGTGTCTTTCCGTCCTCTACGTTCGCATAGTGATAAGTTAGCCGCTCGCCGGCGGGACAGCGATAAACATCGTCGGCGGCGACATAGACGAAGTCCTGTTTGCCGAAGCGGCCAGCAGCTTTGGCGCCCGAAGTCATCGGCTTCGGCAACGTCACCGTAATGTCGGCTTCCTCGCAGGCCCTGATCTCCTCTCCATCGTAATAGCCGCGATCTGCCACGACTTCGAGCGTCTCGACAGCCATCTCATCGCGAGCCTGCCTGGCCATGTTGGCGAGTTGGTGGCGGTCGGTACCCACGTTGGTCACCTCGTGAGCCACAATGAGATGATGCTGCGTATCAACTGCAATCTGCACGTTATAGCCAACGATCCCGGTGTCCTTGCCGCTTGTCGCCATCGAGCGCGCGTCAGGATCGGTTAGCGAGATTTGCTTGTCCTCGCTCTTCATCATCTCCGCATTGATCGCATTAAGACGGACGATCTCCTCCTTCAGCTTCTCGATTTTACCCTTCAACCGCTCAACCTTCGCCTCTGGCACTGCATCGCCGTGCCGATCGGCGGTCTCGAGCTGCGAGAGATAGCGGGCGATGCTCTCGTCGATCCGCTCGAGGCGCCGCTTCATCTTCGCCTCGGTGAAGTTCTTGTCCCGCGCATTGACAGCCTTGAACTTCGATCCATCGATGGCGACGCTCGCTGCAGCAAGCAGCTCAAGCTTGCGGCACAGCGCGACGAACTCGCGGCAGACCTCACGAATGGCCTTGCCATTGTCCTTGCGAAAATCCGCGATGGTCTTGAAGTCCGGCGCCAGCTGCCTGGTCAGCCAGATCATCCCGATATTGCGCTGGCATTCCCGCTCCAGACGTCGGCTCGACGGCACGCGATTGAGGTAGCCGTAGATGTAGAGCTTGAGCATCATGCCTGGATGGTAGCCGGGTCGACCGGTGTCGAGCGGCTGGACACCGACAAATCCGAGCTTGTCGAGATCGAGACAGTCGACAAACACGTCGACCGCTCGCACCGGGTTGTCCTCGGTCACATAGTCGTCGAGCGATGCCGGAAACAGTGTGCTCTGCCCGCGATCCAAGCCTTCAACAAAGCGCTTCATCAGATACCCCGCAAAATCACCGGGGATCCTAGCGAGCGAATCACAGCAAACAGAGCCTTTTCACACAGCCTGGGCCCTCAGCTGACCTAGGCTCAAAACGTCCCGACGTCTGCTTCCGGGAGGTGAGCCGACCAAAGCCGTGTCGGCGAGCAAAGGCAGCCTTTGACCCTGGCTGTGTGAAAACGCTGTGCTGCTATGATTCCCGCACTGATTCGGCGGGGGCTGGGCATGAGGCGCTTCGTTCAAGGGGCTGACCGCGGGCAATCGACTTTGTTGCCGGAATGCCTGGATGATTGGGTCGCGGACGACAATCCGGTTCGCGTGATCGACGCCTTCGTTGCGGGCCTCGATCTGGCTGAACTTGGGTTCGGCGGCGTTGAGCCTGCCGGCCCAGGTAGGCCGTCGTATCATCCGGCCGCGCTCTTAAGGCTCTACATTTACGGGTATCTCAACCGTGTGCATTCGAGCCGCCGGCTCGAGTGTGAAGCTGGCCGCAACGTCGAAGTGATGTGGCTGCTCGCCCGGCTTGCGCCCGATCACAAAACGATTGCCGATTTCCGCAAGGACAATGGTCCCGGCATCAAAAAAGTCTGCGCGCGCTTCGTCGAGGTGTGCCGCAAGATGGGATTGCTCGCGACAGCCAGCGTCGCCATCGACGGCAGCAAATTCAAAGCCGTCAACAATCGCGATAAGAACTTCACGCGCGGCAAGGTCGAGCGGCGGCGCACGCAATTGGAGGAGAGTGTTGCGCGCTATCTCGCTCAGCTCGATACCGCCGACCGGCAGGAGCCTTCGGAAGCGCTGGAATTGAAAAAGACGCGGATCAAAGAACGGCTCGAAAATCTAACGGTTGAAATGGCGAAACTCGCAGCCATTGAACAACAGGTCCTGGCGTCGCCAGATCAGCAGATATCGTTCACCGATCCCGACAGCCGTTCGATGGCCACGAGCGGCCGTGGTTCCGGTGTCGTCGGCTACAACGTGCAGACGGCGGTCGATACAGAAAACCATCTGATCGTCGCGCACGAGGTGACAACAAGCGGGTCAGACCGGTCGCAACTTGCAAACATAGCCCAGCAAGCCAAGGCCGTTCTTCAGGCCGACACGCTCGATGTTGTCGCCGATCGCGGCTACTTCAAGGGCGAAGAAATCCTGGCGTGCGAGCAATCTGGCATCACGGTGACGTTGCCAAAGCCGATGACATCGGGTGCGAAGGCTTCGGGGCGCTTCGGCAAACAGGACTTTGCCTATCTGCCGGACGAGGATGTTTATCGCTGCCCGGCCGGTGAGAAACTCAAATATTACTATACCAACGAGGAAGACGGCCAGAAGCTGCGCAACTATTGGACGAACGCCTGCAAAACCTGTCCGCTCAAATCGAAGTGCACGCCGAGCCCGCAACGCCGTATCAAGCGATGGGTACACGAGGACGTTCTCGAACGCGCGCAGGCGCGGCTCGACAAGAATCCAAGCGCCATGCGCACACGCCGCGAGACCGTCGAGCATCCATTCGGCACACTGAAGATGCGCATGGGCGCGATGCACTTCTTGTGCGTGACGCTGCCGAAAGTTGCGACCGAGATGGCGTTGTGCGTGCTCGGCTACAATCTGACACGCGTGCTGAACATCGTCGGGATGAAACCGCTGCTGGCGGCGGTGAGGGCGTGATACGGGCGCCGGCGCGCACCGTTACGGTTCATGGGGCGCGAAAGGATCCCGACGTCGCGCCAGGATGAGTTCTGGTCGAGTGGCCGTAAAATCTGCCCAAATTGATCGGACTGCGGTAGCTGAGTTCGACCGCGCCGGCCGGCCGTCATGCAACAGCGTTTTTACACGACCAAGACCCGAAGCGGACTTGCACACCAGCCCGCGTCAGCCTTGTCGCGGCCACTGATTGCGGGCAGACTAGCCGTGGCATGAGAGGGCAAATGTCATGCAGCGCCGGCTTGCAGCCATTTTAGCAGCAGATGTGGTCGGCTACAGCCGGCTGATGGGCGTCGACGAGATGGGGACCCTCAAATCCCTCAAATCGCACCGCCGCGAACTGGTCGACTGCGGCATTTCCGAGCATCGCGGCCGCATCGTGAAGACCACCGGCGACGGGATGCTGGTGGAATTTGCGAGCGTCGTGGATGCGGTCGCCTGCGCAGTCAAGATCCAGCGCAGCATGGTCGGGCGCAACGCGGGCATCGCTGTGGAACGGCAGATCGTGTTCCGAATCGGGATCAACGTCGGCGACATTATCATCGACGGGGACGATATCTTCGGCGACGGCGTCAACATCGCAGCGCGCTTGGAAACACTCTGCGAACCCGGCGGAGTATGCATATCGAGGGCGGCGAAGGACCAGATCAGGGATAAGCTGTCGATGGCCTTCGCCGATCTGGGCGAGCAGGCCGTAAAGAATATCTCGCGCGCGGTCGGCGTGTTCGGGCTCACCGCCAAGGACATCGAGGCAATTCCGGAGGCGGCGATTCCCTCGTCTGCGGAAGACACGGTGGCGGCGTCGACCGTCAGATACTAGCAGGAAATCCACTTCTCAGACCCGCGACGGCGTGCAGCTGGCCTACGCCCGCATGGGCCGGGGGCATCCGCTGGTAAAGACCGGGCACTGGATGACCCACATTGAATTCGACTTCGAAAGTCCAATTTGGCGGCATCTCTACCAGGAACTGTCCCGCGAGCACGATTTCGTCCGTTACGACGCAAGAGGAAATGGGCTTTCGGATCGTGAGGTCCCGGACGTTACATTCGAGCGGTTCGTGGACGACCTCGAAGCGGTGGTCGACGCAGCGGGCATCGAGCGGTTCGCGCTGCTCGGCATATCGCAGGGGTGCGCGGTTTCGATCGCTTGCGCGGTCCGGCATCCGGAGCGGGCTTCGCATCTAGTTCTCTACGGAGGTTACGTCGTCGGCTGGAAGAAGCGCGCTAGTACCGAGGCGGAAAAGGCGGCCGGAGATGCGATGCTGACGCTGATGCGGCTGGGATGGGGGCAGGAAAACCCAGCCTTCAGGCAGATGTTCACGTCTCAGTTCATTCCGGACGCCAGCAAGGAGCAGGCCGACTGGTTCAACGAGTTCCAACGCATCTCGAGCTCGGCCGAAGACGCCGCACGCAATCTCCTGGCGAATGGCGAAGTGGAAATAAGTTCGCTGCTGCCGCAGGTCAAGGTGCCGACCCTCGTCATGCATTGCCGCAATGATGCGAGGGTGCCGTTCGAGTCGGGTCGCCGGCTGGCCGCGGGAATTCCCGGCGCGCGCTTCGTCCCGCTCGAGGCCCAAAATGTATTCTAGTGCTCGATACCGCAAGGAAGTCGAGCGTCTGTGTTCGGTCGCGGAGGCCCAGCTTCGCCACCAACCGTTCCTGGCCGGATCGGAGTTTACAATCGCCGATATTGCGAGTTTCGGATGGCTCGTCATCCACGAACGCATTGGCATCGACCTGAAGTCGTATCCGAGCATCGATCGCTGGCTCCTGACCGTCAAGGAGCGCCCCGCTGTGCAACGCGGCATGGCCGTTCTCAAAGAGGTCAGGCCCGATCTGCAAAAGTCGGTCACGGGTTAGCTCGCGACACGTCATCAGCCGTACACGCGTCGTTCAGGTCGTCTTCAAAGCGGCTCTCGCGGCAGATCGATGCACGCAACCTGTTATTCGGCGCACAGTTGACCCCCGATCGGCACGGAAGGTTGACCCCGGCCGACACCGCCGAATTCGTCGAACTATCTCCGGAATATTCATCACATGTGGGGTCAATGTTGGGCTCTGACTCATTTCTGATGAAGTTCGCCGGCGACTGTGATTCTCCAACGGAGAATCGGCGCCATGCGGAGAGGCTTTCGAATTTCATCGCTAGTACCGAGTGGTTTGGTGTTTGACGGCGTAAGTGATTCAGAGGATTCGGTTATTCTGGCTGTCCGGTCAGAGGCTGAGGAGGCCCAGTGCCCTTTGTGCGCGACAGCTTCGCGCCGAATCCATAGCCGTTACATCCGGCACGTGGCCGATTTGCCATCCGCGGGCAGAAGGGTACGCCTCCGATTGCTCACGCGGCGCTTTACATGTGAGGTGCCGCATTGCCGCCGGCGGATCTTCGCGGAGCGGTTCGGAGAAGACCTCGTCCCACTTCGACGGCGCCGAACGGCACGGCTGGAATACATCGTCCATCACTTGGGGTTGGCGCTCGGCGGCCGGCCGGCGGCAAGCTTCGCCAAGCGGCTCATGCTGCCTGTCAGCAACGATACCTTGCTACGGGTGGTCCGCCGGCGGACAGCGATGCCGACAGATCCATTGCTTGTTGTGGGCATCGATGACTGGGCGTTCCGGAGAAACCATCGGTACGGGACGATCGTGTGCGATTTGGAGCGTCGGCGGATCGTTACCCTGCTGCCCGACAGGGAAACTGCGACCGTTCGGGCGTGGCTATCGAAGCACCCAGCGATCAACATTGTGTCGCAAGATCGCGGTGGTGGATACGGCGAGGCAGTAGCCAAGGCGCTGCCGAACGCCATCCAAGTCGCCGACCGCTGGCATCTGATGGAAAATGCGAGCGCGGCCTTCCTTGATGCGGTGCGCCGCTCCATGAACAGAATCCGAACCGCAATCGGAGCGACGACGATCAACCCCGAATTGCTGACCTGTGCGGAAAAGCTGCGCTATCAGGGCTATCTGCGGCGCCAGGACAGTCATGCCGCAATTGCGGCTCTCGTCAGCGACGGTGTGCCACTCAAGGAGATCGTCCGCCGCACAGGACATAGTCGCAATCTGGTTCGCCAAATTAGCCGCGGCGGCGGTACGGATATGTTCCGCACCCGTCAAGGCACACTTGACGGGCATCTGCCGTTCCTGGACGCGCAGTGGTCAGGCGGCTGTCGCAACGGTGCCGAACTCTGGCGCCGTTTGAAGGGACAAGGCTTCGAGGGGTCGCTGCGCGTGGTGGCGGAATGGGCAACGCGACGGCGGCGTGCCGAGACTATCAGCCATCAACAATTGCAGAAGGTCCCCGCCACCAGGACGATAGCGCAGTTGATGACGACGAAGCGCGACCACCTAACCAATGCCGAGACCGTCACGCTTGCCGTCATCGAACAAAACGTTCCTATGCTGGCCGACGCCCAAGCTCTCGTTGGCCGCTTCCACGCGATGATCCGAAAGAAGGCCGAGATGGAGCTCGAACCCTGGATTGATGAATCCAAGCGTAGCCTCATTGCCTCGTTCGCGAATGGAATCGCCAAAGATAAGGGCGCGGTGCGCGCCGCTATTACGCAACCATGGTCCAATGGCCAAGTGGAAGCTCAAATTACCAAGCTCAAGCTGGTCAAACGGCAGATGTACGGGCGCGCCAAGCTCGATCTCCTTCAGGCTAGACTGATTGGCGCGCCATAAAGACAATCACGATCATCGAATATGCGTCAGAGCCAATGTTGGAAGCCGATGGGGGGCAAAGTTCGGCGCTTGTTTACAACTTTACGAGGATACGCTCACCCGCGAGCGCCTCCGCGACTAAGGGCCCGGCGCAGCGGGGCTCGTACCACCACCAACAACAGCACTGGGCTGCGGTGCATATTTGGCCGCGAACTCCGAGCAGAGCCTGTTTCGATACTCGACAGGCAGGGACGCCAACACTGATGCGGCCGCTACCGCCCTTGCATCCCCCTTCGACTTCACGGCGAGGTAAGCGATCATTCGATGAAGTGTGAGAAAGATCGAGAAGAAATTCCGCGTGTTAACGTAAAAACAATGATTGCTTTCCAGCTTGCCAGGCCGGTCCTGTCGATGCCGCTGGACAATTGCTGTTCCCGCATCGAAGTCGGTAACGGCAAAATTGCCATCACCAAGCGGAGTAAATAAAGGAGGATTGCTGAGAAACTTGCTTTGATCAAGTTCCTGTCCACGCATAGCCCCGATCAGCGACATCCGATCCGCCATGGAAATGTTGCGGCGAACCTGAAATCCCTTCGACAGTTCAAGCGCGCAGACAACGTAGCGCGGAAGACGAGTAGATTCCATCGCCTTTCCCTGAGCAGCCGGCGTGCACAGATCCTGCCTGACGAGCTCAGCCAGATGGGCAAGCGCGATCGATACCGCAACCGCCTTCCCCTTCAAAAGCAAGGGAGCCGGATCCTTCTGACGAAGCTTGATGCCAATGTCTAACAGGTCGTCAAACTCATCGCCTGCTGCAATGTCGATCTCGAGCAGAGAAGACCAGCCGAACGGCCAAAGCCAGATCGTAGACCGCACTTTCTTGTTCGTATTCCACACAACTTCATTCAGCGTCAAATCAAGGTTCTTGGGCCTGCAGCGCAGAGGCCACATGAGATCACAGGCATCTCCAAACGACGTTATGCTTCCGGGAATGCTGCTCGCGACCGCCTGATAGCGCGGCCAGAAGTGATTTCGGCGCAGATCAAATTCATCGTTCAGAGGAAGCAGGACAAGGTTTGCCAGTTCGATTTTGGCGCCGTTGCCGCGCATCTGACGATAGGCGGAAGAGGACCAAAGAAAGTGAACCCTTGGATCAAAATCGGCAGCAGCGAAAGGTTGCGACCAGAGGTGAACGTCAAACACACAATAGATCACGCGCGCCATTTCCAGATCCCTCACAAGCGCCGCCGCATCGCGGGTAACAACCTTCTATCGGCCAACTGCAAACCATTGTCTTCCCGCACTTTGCACGATATCCTCACAGTGCTGTACAGCTGGGCGACTGCCCAAATATGCCGCCACTGCTGACCAAACCGGTCGAGCAAGGTGGCAACGATCTCCTGGGGCCGGCCGCAAGGCCGGTCCCAGCCGTTATCAGCCCACGATGAGCGGTTTGCTCCCTTCAAGATCCTTTCGCTCGGCTGCCGAACGCACGGCTTTCTCATCAAAGTACATCCAAACATTTCCGCCGGCTTTGAGACCGCCGTTTTCCGGTACCTTGACCGGATCCACCATCTCCGGTTGAATTTTCCAACGAGCTGCTTTTTTAGCGAGTTTGACGAATTCGTTCCGCGCTACCAATCCTTCCGCTTTCGACCGGCGTCTACCGATGGGCATCTTGAGCTGAAACCATCCGAGCAAGATCTTGCCACCGTCGCTTGTAGGCACCGCAAGCGAGCCGAAGAACTGCTTATTGTCCGCGGTCATCATAACAGCATCAAAATTGCCGCCGGCAGCACGCAGAGCTTTCTGAATCATCGTGGGGAGATTGTCGTTTGGTTGGACAATACGAGCGTTGCGTCTGCGATTGGCTATGCAGACTGCGATAAAAGCGAGCGCGATCGCAATGCCACACAGCGTAAGAAACGCGATCGCGCTTATATTTGACCCGATCCCTGCGAAATGCAGCTGTAAAAAAGGAAATCCGAACGCCGCCAAAAAGAACAAGAAAACCGAAATAAAAATGCTGAGTGTAACGGACTCCGTCGCACCGAGCTCAACGGTCCACTCCTTGGGGCCGAACAATCGCAAAATCATCAAAAAGAACGTGCCTGGAATGAGGTACGCCGCGAGGCGCAGCGAAACGCCGCCAACGCTTTCGGTCCCGAAAAGGCCGATGCTCACCTTCTTTTCCGAAACCAGTGCGCCGGCAGTCGCTTTTTTGTCCTTCTCAAGTGAATAACTGACGCCGAATCCTAGGTTCTCGTCTCGCTCTTGAATGCTTGAACCTGCCTGCAGGCACAATTTGTTCCGCACTAAGGTCGACCCGGGGTCAACGTTATCGAGGTCGATGGTGTCTTTCGTGGAGCACGTGCCCTTTTGATCGAGCGTCCCGATCTTCAAAAAGGAAGGACCGAATAAGCTGAGAGCCGCGTTGATTATCTTTGCGTCTGTCGCATTCTCAATCCACACGCTGAAGCTCATCGTCTGACCGGCGAGAATTTCATTGCGCTCAAGAATAACCGTCAACGCCGGCTTGCCAGGAGTATCAGCAAACGCTAAGCCGGCAAGCACACCGATCAGCAGCTGGAGGACGACGGTCCAAAACAACCCGCCGAGCCTACGAATTAGCAAAGAGCACACGTCCGGCCTCCATCTATTTCGCTGGCATGCTCCGTGGCGTGTTGACAGCATCAAATTGTTTTCTATCCAAAATTGCAAGCGCAAAATAGGCGCGCAAACGATCAGAGCTTGACGGCCGGGAACGCGCCGCAGCCCAGTTCGAGAGTCGGGATTGCTCGCGCACGCGCTTGCCGGGTGTGGCCGCCTAGATACAACTCGAAATTTTCCGTCAAGGCTTCTGCTACTGGGACTTGCCAAGGCTGCATTGGGGCCTGATCGTATCGATTGCGACGAAAATCTATTGCGAGGAAACACTTTATCGGGAGACGGATATGGCCCCTCATCCACCGCCTTGCTACGCCAATGAAGTCTTGTGGGGAAACACGTGTTACCCACGTATCGATACGTTTCGTATCGAGAAGGTCGGCGCCAACTATAAGTTTATACTAGAGGAAGTGCCCGGCGATCTGCTTCACGGTCTAGCCGACAAAGCGGGCGACCAGGCCAATTTGCACGTCAAGAAGGCGGGCCCTGGTTTTGAGGTAACGATCACCTCAATCCCGCATGGGGATGCGACCGATCTGCTCAAGCAGCTACGGCCCGATGATCCGAACCTCCAGCTGCCAGACTGAGGCATGCCATAATGTTCAATTTGTCCCTCAGGGCGAGCACGGCAGCGCTGCTCCTGACGATCCCCCTTGTCGGTTGCGGCGTTGTCCCGCCCACGCTCACAGAAGCGTGGGAGGCACAAGATGTCGGCGCGGATATGGTGCTCAAGATCAAACGCAATATCTTGTGCGAAACCATCAAGGGGATACGCAAGGTCAATCAAACCCCAACTGGCTTCGGACCGCCGATACCGCCAGACTATGGGGTTCAGCTGCAGTTGACCCTTAGCGTCGTGGAAAGCTCGGGCTTCACGCCGAACCTGACTTACAATTGTACGCTTACGAACGGATCAGAATCGGGCCTCTCGATCGGTAGGAGCTGGAGCTTAGGCCTTTCGGGAGAGCTTTCATCGACCGCAACACGAACGGATACAGCCTACTCCTACTGGAGTGTCGGCAGCATTGCGGGCCCCGGGAAGAACAAAGACATGTGCGACGAGCAAGCATGGCCTATCGAACGGGACGCCAGCTCACTTCTCGTGAAGTCGGATTTGGGTATAGCGCGGTTTCTGGAAGACCACGTAAAGGCTGCCGATCTGCTCCATTCATCAAAGCCGCAGGGCGCGAAGAAGCCTGAAAAGATCGACGTTTACAGTTACGATCTGAAGTTTGTGGTTGTCTCCAGCGGCGGCGTAACCCCTCAATTTAAGCTTATTCCGCTGTCGGGCGGCGGGACGCCGATCCTGAACCTGAACCGCTCCCGCACGCACGAGCTGCTGCTTACCTTTGGTCCAACGGGTCCCAATGGCTTCGCCCCGTCACAGATCTCGTTTTACCAGCACATCAATACTCAGCTGGGATCGACCCTTGCGCG
The DNA here is from genome assembly GCF_016612535.1 of Bradyrhizobium diazoefficiens. NCBI lineage: Bacteria > Pseudomonadati > Pseudomonadota > Alphaproteobacteria > Hyphomicrobiales > Nitrobacteraceae > Bradyrhizobium > Bradyrhizobium diazoefficiens. The sequence continues at coordinate 2,050,908 of NZ_JAENXS010000002.1, read as the reverse complement.
CCGGCCTGGGCCATAGGACCAAAAAGCAGAGCGCTGCGGCGGTCGACGTGTAGGTCGGCTCGGTGAGATCAACATGGGTCTGCTGAGTGGGATCGCGCTTGTGGCCTTGAGCCACATAGCGGCCGAATCTTACGAATCGATCCAGCCAATATTTTCATAAAGCCTCACCTGAAAAAAGAACTGTTAGCGAAGCCACGCATCGGCACACGCTAGCGCGTTACGTCCGCAGCGAAGTAAACTTCCCGCAGGCCTTTGTGATGGGGCATCGATTGGAGGCTTTCCAGCGAGCGTTGAAATCGCGGGCGCCAAGCCGATGATGGTCAGCAGAAGAGCCGGAAGAGACGGTCCTTGCATGAGTCTCCTTGAGCCGTGCGAGGCACCCGGCGAACAGCTAGGCAATCAATTCGATCGCAGGTCGTTCAATTTGTTCGATGATATCTCGTCTTGCGGGACGATCGCCATCGTCGGACGGCGCCTTCGCTGTGCCCTGTTCACTGTTAACGTGTTTCCGTACCCTGTTAATCTTGAAATTTTCCCTGTTATTTGACGTAGGGAATTACAGTGGAAACGCCATTGTTCAGGCTTTTTTGGCACAGCGTCTCTTCAACAAGCCCTCTAAATCCGCTGTTTTCCCTGCAAAGATCCCTGTTTTCAGGGAATTAGCCTGGAGACAGGTGGGAGCAGCACTGCGTCGCCAGCCAGCGCCCTATCCCTCATATTGATCCGGCCCCATCGCCCAGGACGCCTGATCATGTCCGAACGCGTAGTTGCGGTTATTGACCGCGGGATTGCGATTGACCATCGGCCGTATGAGCATCGGATGCGTCGCGCTGCGCACCTCGTGCTCGACCGTGAACAGGTGCTTGCCGTTGTCGAGGTCGACGATGTCGCAGAACCGGTACTGATACTGGTTGTCCTCGCGCGAGATCAGGTCGCGCGCCAGCAGCTTGCGGTAGGGGCCGGAGAAATCGGTGATGTACATCTGCACATGGTGGCCGTCATAGTCGGGTTGCGGCCGATCGGTCTCGCGAAACAGCAGATGCTGGTCGCGGCCGGTCCTCACCGCGGCGACCTTGCCGTCGCCGTTGCGCAAAGCCGCGGGCATCCCCATGATCTCCGGATAGAAGGCGCAGATCGCTTGCGCCGATCCGGCCGGCACATCGAACTCGACATAGGGGATGCCGAGCGTGATGCGACCGAAGCGTGCTGCGTCGGGTTCATGGATCCGCATGCGGTTGCCCCACGGGCAGGTCGCCTCGACATGGTCGTTATGCTCGGCGAACGCGAAGGCCGTGCCTTCGAGCTTCTTGGCGACCGCGGCCAATCGCGCCAGCAGCGCCTCGCGGCCTTCGATGACGAGGCCGGTATGGCCGCGCAGCACCTGCGCCTTGCCATCAGGCAAATGAAACTGGCTCCGACCGGCATTGATCCACATGTTGGTGTCAGACACCATCAGATAGGGATCACGGGTCAGCCCGAGGCCGGTGACGTAGAACAGCGCGGCGAGGCGCTGATCCGGAACCGTGATGTTGACGTGCTCGAAATGGATGGCGTTGCCGAGATCTTCTGCGGATCGATCGAATTGTTGCGGCATAGGTGTGCGCTTCCGGCTGGAGGGACTGCTGGCTCCATACTAGAGCAGAATTTCCGCCAGCCGAAACGGGGGTGACCGATCACATCTCGAGAGCAAGGCCGGTTGTGGGCTGCCGCCTTGCCGCCGCACCCATTCCCTGTAATCTGCCTTGAAAGTCATAAGGAAAGAGAGCCGATGGGGGGAGTTCTGGAAGGCGTGCGCGTCCTCGATTTCGGGCGCTACATCGCCGGGCCGTATTGCGCGACATTGCTGGCCGAGTTCGGTGCCGAGGTCATTCGCGTCGAAAAGCGCGATGGCAGCGAGGATCGGTTCGTGGCGCCGGTCGGCGAAGGCGGCGAGGGTGCCCTGTTCCTCCAGGTCAACCGCAACAAGAAGTGCATCACGCTCGATCCGATGACGCCGGAGGGGCAGGAGGTGATGCGCCGGCTGGTCAAGACCGCGGACGTCGTCGTCGCCAACCTGCCGCCGCAGACGCTGCGCGCCATGAAGCTCGACTACGACTCCTTGAAGGCGATCAAACCGGACATCATCCTGACCACCGCAACCGCATTCGGCGGGCCGGGGCCTTGGTCCGACCGCGTCGGCTTCGATGGCGTAGGCCAGGTCATGTCGGGCTCGGTCTACATGACCGGCGCCGGCAATCCGCCTTACCGCGCGGCGGTGAATTGGGTCGATTTCGGCACCGCGCTGCACTGTGCCTTCGGGACGCTTGCCGCGCTGATCGAGCGCGGCAAATCCGGGCGCGGGCAGATCGTCGAAGGCGCGTTGCTGGCGACCGCGCTGTCCTTCACCAACGCCACGCTGATCGAGCAGGCCGTCATCAATGTCAATCGCGTTCCGACCGGCAATCTCGGCCAGACCGCGGCGCCCGCCGATATCTACCGAACCAAGGACGGCTGGGTGCTGTGCCAGGTTACGGGTCACCCGCTGTTCAAGCGCTGGGCCAAGCTGATGGGTGAGGAGGAGTGGTTGAACGATCCGCGCTTTGCCGACGACATCAGTCGCGGCAACAACGGCCCCGTCATCAGTGAGCGGATGGCGCGCTGGTGCGCCGAGCGCACCACGCAGGAGGCTGTCGACACGCTCGGAAGTGCGATGATTCCGACCGGGCCCGTGCTGAGCCCGCAGCAGGCGCTGGATCATCCGCACATTCGCGCCGCCGGCTTTTTGCAGGACGTCGATTATCCCGGCTTGCCAAAGCAGGCACCGGTGGCCCGCGCCGCCATCCGGCTGTCGGAAACGCCGGGTGAGATCGCGACGCGTCCGCCGACGCTCGGCGAGCATACCGATGCCGTGCTGGCCGAACTCGGCTACGACACGGCCGCGATCGTGGCGCTTCGGCAGAGCGGCATCGTCTAGTTGGATGCCTCACGTCCGGACGAATGACATCCGGGCATGACGCCGCGATCAGGCCGAGATGGCGAGGGGAATGCCGGTCTTACGCCGCGCTCGACGCCCTCGCGTTGACGCCCTTGCGCAGGGCCACCGTGTTCAGCTTGGTATTGGCGGCCTTTTCCTCGTTCAGGTTCGTCGTCAGGAAGCGCACGATCTCGTCGTGGCCGAGTTCCTCGGCCCATGCAATCAACGTCCCGTAGCGGCACATTTCGTAATGTTCGACCGCCTGCGCGTTTGCGACGATGGCGGCGTCCAGCACCGCCTTATCCTCGATCTCGCCCGCAGTCTCGTCGGCTTCCTCGATGATGCCGTCGATGGCCGGGCACTGCGTCCCGCTCGGCTCCTTGCCCAGCTTCGCGAAGGCCTTGTCGAGCCGCTCGACCTGCTTGTTGGTCTCTTCGAGATGGGTTTTGAGACCGGTCACGAGGTCCCGGTTGGTGGCCTTGTCGATCATCTTTGGCAGAGCTTTCAGGATCTGCTGCTCCGCGTAATAGATATCCTGCAGCCCATGGATCAGCAGGTCTTCCATCGATTTTATGTCTTTGGTGAACAGTCCCATGTCTGATGTCTCCGTTTTCGCAATGAATGTCATGGAACGCTTGCACGGGGCCGCAGTTCCTCTTGTCGGGCCGCGGAGAGAGTATCGACATGGTTGACGAACACTTTGCCAAGTTGCTGGGGCAGGCTGCCATGGACGTATGGGGTGATATGCCGCGCGACGTTCAGGAAGCGCTGTTCGAAACGGCGATGAAAGAGCACGCCTCGGAACGCGAGGCCTTGGCGCGCCTGTTGCACGAGCGCCATCCGCGGACGGCGCATCCTGCCAAACCTGTTCAGCCTTCCAAGCCTGCCTGAAGGTGTCGACATATGGAGCTGATGGAAGCCGAGTCCGCCTCCGAGCTTCCACGCGGGGCGCAGTGGCAATACGAGCCGAAATGGGATGGATTCCGGTGCCTGCTGATCCGCGACGGCAAGCGCGTCAGCATGCAGTCCAAGGGCGGCCGCGATCTCGTCCGCTATTTTCCGGAAGTCGCCACCGCTGCATCGGCCCTGTCCGCCGATTGCTTCATCCTTGACGGCGAGCTGATCATTCGGCTCGACCAGGGTTATTCGTTCGACGCCTTGCTTCAGCGCATTCACCCGGCCGCCAGCCGTGTGAAGCGCCTCGCCGTCGAAACTCCCGCAACCTTCATGGCTTTTGATTTGCTGCGGTCGGGAGACGCAGATCTAGCAGCACTTCAGCTCGCCAAACGGCGGTCCGCACTCGAAAAATTCTCGCGGCATCACTTCGGTCGCGGCGACCCGTTCGCGCTGTCTCCGGCGAGCCGCAACTACGCCGAGGCGAAGAAGTGGCTCCAATCCGTCGAGGCGGGCCACGATGGCGTGGTCGCAAAGCGCCTCGACCTCGCCTACCGCAGCGGCACCCGCGACGGAATGCAGAAGATCAAGTTGATGCGATCGGCCGATTGCGTGGTCGGCGGCTTCCGATATGGCGAGAAGAAGCAGGGCAGGCGAAAGCTGATCGGCTCGCTTCTTCTCGGACTTTACGATGACGCGGGGCTTCTGCATCACGTCGGCTTCACATCGGCCATCAAGACATCCGACAGGTCTGCTCTGACCGAGAAGTTCGAGAAGATCGCCAGCAGCGAAAGTTTTACCGGCAAGGCGCCGGGCGGTCCGAGCCGATGGTCCACCAAGCGGTCCGCCGAGTGGCAGGCGGTGCGTCCTGTTCATGTCGTCGAGGTTTGCTACGACCACGTCTCGGGCGGCCGGTTTCGCCACGGCACGAAAATTCTGCGCTGGCGTCCGGACAAGAAGCCGTCTCAATGCCGCCTGGATCAGCTCCAGCAGACATCGGCGAAGTTGCGGCCGCGGAAGGCACGCGAAAACGCATGATCCGTCTCCGACGACAGGCGCGGATTGGAACGAGGCACCCGGGCAAGATGTTGGAACCGGCAGATGTTCACGGAGAAATCGATGTCGAAGCCAACGGAAGATCAAATCCGCTCCCGCGCGCACGAGCTTTGGGAAGCGGCGGGCAGGCCAGAAGGGCAGCAGGACGAGTTCTGGCACAAGGCGGAGCAGGAGCTTTCCAATGATCCTGCCGCCAATGCCGAGGAGGGATCGTCGAAGTTTGTCGAATAGCGAGGTGTGTCCCGAAGTAGGGGGATACATGGTGGAGAACGATGAGGGACAGCCAATCGGACGTCGCCCGCATCCGGGATGCCGTTCACCTCTGCATTGACATGCAGAATATCTTCGCTCCTGGCGGTCTCTGGGAAACGCCATGGATGCAGAAGGTTTTGCCGACCATCGTGGCGATTACTTCGCACTATCAGGTCAGAACCATCTTTACGCGCTTTATCACGCCGCAGGACCCCGAAGATCGTCCCGGGCAATGGCAGAGCTATTTTCGGCGGTGGGAGCAGGCAACCCGCAGCCGCCTTCCGCCGGCCGCGCTCGACCTCGTGCCGGCGCTGGCGCGGTTCGTTCCTCCGGCCCGCATCATCGACAAGCCAGCCTATTCCGCGTTCAGCAACTCCGGCCTGGCGAACCTGCTGATTGACAAGAGCATCGGCACGGTGGTTATCACAGGGGCGGAGACGGACGTCTGCGTTCTGTCGACTGTGCTGAGCGCCGTCGACCTCGGCTTCAGAGTGGTCATTGTCGAGGATGCGCTTTGCAGCTCGTCCGACGTCGGGCACGATGCGCTGATGACGATGTACCGCACCCGCTTCCACGGCCAGGTGGACCTGGTGACGATGGAGGAGCTCGTAGAGTTCTGGCAAGAATAGAACAAGAATAGAAGGAAAAGAGACGTCACCTTCTGTTGACGATCACTTCGCGCGAGACGTGATCGGAGGCGTGCGTTCGCACGGCAAATCCCATATGCATGACGATCGGCGGCCGAATCGACATGAGCTCGGCGCCCGTGCAATCGACAATCTTTGACGACCAGAAACGGATGAACGTGCGGCATTCCACAAAAGTGCGCCGAGCCAAAAGCTCGCCGAACAAGAGCTCACTGACCAAGAGCGCGCCAAAAAATAGCTCGCCCAGGAAGAGCCAAGGGGCACGGCGCGCCACGATCTCGTCGTCGTCGCCGCTCGGCATGATGGCGCTGCATCTGCTAGCCCAATGGAAGGACTCCGGCCGTAGCGGTCTCGTGTTTCTCGCCGAGAGCGAGAACAGGGCGGAGCGGCTCGGCAGCGTCATTCATGCGCTGGACCAGTCCTGCGAGGTCCTGGTCTTTCCGCGGCTGAACACCCTGCCGTTCGATCAATTGGAGCCGTCGCGCGAGATCGCCGGGCGCAGAGCCTCGGTCTTGAGGCGTCTTGCCAAATCGAAGCAGCCGATCTTTCTCGTCTCGACGGCGGAAGCCGTGATGGAGCGCTTGCCGCCGCCAGCGAGCCTGTTGCGGCTGAACACGAGTTTGAAGGTCGGCGGCGCGTTCTCCGAGAGCGAGCTTCGCGTTCGTCTCGAAGCGCTGGGCTACGATCTCGATGACGAGCCGGATTATCCGGGCGGTGCGCTGTTTCACGGCCAGACCTTCGAGATTTTTCCCGCGGGCGCGCTGGGCCCGTTCCGCGTCGAGCATTCCGCGCGCGCCATCCGCCGGATCGTAGCGTTCGACCCGCAACAGCACGAGATCATCTTCGAGACCAAGGAGCTTCTCGTCGATCCCATGTCGGACCGGCTCGCCATCTCCGGTGCACGGGCCAAGCGCGCGACGCTGTTCGACTATTGCGGCAAGGCCAAATGGATCGCGGATGCCGGTGTGGCGCTGCATGCCGACGGCTGGCTGAGCACGATCGAGGAGGCCGCGGGCCGCGCGGACAGGGAGCGCGAATATCTCGGGCGGAGCGACTGGAAGCAGGCGACCCGTGGCATGAAAGTGCTGCCGCGCAATGCTCCGTTCCAGGCGACGCCGGAATTCTCCAAGCTCTCATCCGCCAGGAAGGCGCTTCGCACCTTCGTCGACGAGATCAGACGTTCAGGGGCGCGTCTGATCTTCGTCGCGGCGCAGGAGGAAGATCTGCGCGCGATGGAGCGGATGAGCGGCGTCAAGGCGGAACGCGCCGCAGATTGGGCGGCGGTGGAGAGTGCGCGCCCTCGCGATGTGGCGCTGCTCGCCGACCTTGATGCGGGCTTCGTCATTTCGGGAAAGAAGCCTGCTGTCGTCCTGACCGCGGCCGACGTGCTCGGCAGCAGGGCCCATCATCCGCAGCCGATGGCGCGAAGCTGGATCGCCGCCTTCGATCATGCCGACGTGCCGGAACAGGGCACCGTGGTCGTGCATCTCCAGCGCGGCATCGCCGTGCTCGACGGCCTGCAGACCGTGAACACCGGCGGCGGCGCATTGCGGGAGATGGTCAGGCTCTCGTTTGCTGGGGACAATGCGGTTCTGGTGCCGCCGCCCGATCTGGCGCAGATGTGGCCATACGCGGCAGAGCGCGGCAAGCTGGCGCTCGACAAGGCGGACGGCAGCACCTGGTGGGCGCGCCGCAGCGAGGCTGAGCAGGAGATTCAGGTTGCTGGCAAGGTGCTTGCCAAGCACATCAGTCAGCGCAAGCGGCGCAAGGCAGTCAAGCTGGTCCCGCCGGGCTCGGTTTACGAAAAATTCGTGGCGCGCTTCCCTTATTTCACGACCATCGATCAGGCCAAGGCCATCGACGACGTGCTGGACGATCTTGCATCCGGTCATCCGATGGACCGGGTGATTTGCGGCGACGTCGGTTTCGGCAAGACCGAGGTGGCGCTGCGGGCGGCGGCCGCCGTGGTGCTGTCCGGAAAGCAGGTGGCGATCGCGGTGCCGACGACCGTGCTGGCACGGCAGCACGTCGCGACCTTCCGCAAGCGCTTCGCTCCGTTCGATATCGAGGTCGGAAGCCTGTCGCGCGCCATTTCGTCTGCGGAGCTGCGGGAGACCAAGGAAGGCCTGCGCAGCGGCCGGATGAAAGTCGTGGTCGGCACGCAGGCGCTCAGCTCGAAGGACGTGAAATTCGATGATCTCGGCCTCGTCATCATCGACGAGGAGCAGCATTTTGGCGCCGCCGAGAAGGCAAAGCTCTCTGGGCTCGCCAAGAATGTCCATACGCTCTGGATGAGCGCCACGCCGATCCCGCGGACGCTCGCCGCGGGTCTCGCCGGCTTCAGGGATCTGAGTCTCATCGCCTCGCCCCCCGTTCACCGGCTTCCGGTCGCGACCAAGATCGCGCCGCTGTCGGATGCCGCCATCGCGTCGGCCCTGCTGCGCGAACAGCGGCGGCACGGGCAAAGCTTTCTGATCTGCCCGCGCATCCAGGATCTCGATCCGATGCTGGCGCGCGTGCAGGCGGTGGCGCCCGATCTCAAGATCGTCTGTCTGCACGGCAGATTGCCGGCCGACGAGATCGACGACCGGATGATGACCTTCGTCGAGGGCAAGGCCGACGTTCTGCTCGCGACCAACATCGTCGAGAGCGGCCTCGACATCCCGCGTGCCAACACCATCGTGGTGTGCTGGCCCGAAAAGTTTGGCCTTGCCCAGCTGCACCAGTTGCGCGGGCGCGTGGGCCGCGGCGGCATCCGCGCCTTCGCCTTTCTGCTGACGGAGTCAGCCTCGGTGCAGTCCGAAAAGCGGCTGGCCGTGCTGGAGGAGTTCAGCCGGCCGGGCGCGGGCTTCGCCATCAGCGAGCGCGACCTCGATCTCAGGGGCGCGGGCGATCTGTTCTCGGAACAGCAATCCGGCCATGTCCAGGTCTTCGGCCCCGTGCTCTACAGCCACCTCCTGAAAATGGCCTCGGAAAAGATCGATGACGGCAGGTCGATGGTGTGGGTGCCCGACCTCAATCTGCCGGTCGCGGACATGCTGCCCGCGAGCTATGTGCAATCCGCGCCCGTGCGGCTGGAGCTCTATGCCCGTGCCGCACGCTGCGCCAGCGAGGACGGTCTCGACGACCTCGAGGAGGAAACCTCGCGCCGCTTCGGTCCCCTGCCGCAGGCCGCCCGCGACTTTTTTGCGGCTGCGCGATTGAGGATGGATTGCAAGCGCAGAGGCATCGTTCGCCTCGACGTCGGGACGGAGGCGGTGGCCGCGACGTTCCTGCCGGGACGGTTGCGGAAGTCCAAAGGAAAATCCAAGGGGAAATCGTTGCAGCGTGATGGCGATCGCGTCGTCCACCACAGTCCGATGCGCGATGCCCCGTTCGACCGGGTCGAAGAGCTGTTCGATCTTCTCGACGAGACGTGATGGCGCGAACGCGGGCGGGATAATTCTCTAGTTCGCCGCCAGCGCCGTCTTGGCGACTTCGGCCATCCAGGTCGAGGCGACCGGCAGAATCGCGTCGTTGAAATCGTAGCGTGGGCCGTGCAGCTCGGCGCCGTCGCGCAAGGGACCGTTGCCGATCCAGACAAACGCGCCTGGCCGCTGCGCGAGATAGTGCGCAAAATCCTCACCCGCCATGCTCGGCGCGAGGTCGCGCCTGACCTGCGCCCGCATCTTCTCCGCCGCCATGCGCGCAAAACCGGCTTCCTCCGGCGTGTTGATGACGACGCCGACGCCCATGACAATGTCGGGCGTGACCTTGACGTCGAAACTCGTGGCGATGCCGGCGCAGATCTCGCCGATCCGCGCGAGGATGATGTCCTTCACGTCGTTGCGATGATGCCGCAGTGTGCCGCGGATTACGACCTTGCCCGCGATTTGATTGGGCGCGGTGCCGCCCTCGATCGTGCACAGCGAGAGCACGGCGGTGTCGAGCGGATCGACGCTGCGCGACACGATCGATTGCATGGCGACGATCAGGTGCCCCGCCGCCATCACCGGATCGCGCGTCAGATGCGGCATGCCGGCATGTCCCGCATGGCCCTCGATGGTGATGGTGAGGCGTCCGCCGGAGGCCATGACCACGCCGTCATGGACCGCGATCGTGCCGGCCTCGAGGCCCGGCCAGTTGTGGAAGCCGAACACGCGATCCATCGGGAAGCGCTCGAACAGCCCGGCCGCGACCATTGCGCGCGAGCCGCCATAGCCTTCCTCGGCCGGCTGGAAGATGAAGTCGACGGTGCCGCTCCAGCCGGTGTCCGCAGCGAGCAGCGCGGCGGCGCCGAGCAGCGAGGCGGTGTGCCCGTCATGCCCGCAGGCATGCATCACGCCGGGATGTTTCGAGGCGTAGGAAAGCCCGGTATCTTCGGTGATCGGCAGCGCATCCATGTCGGCGCGCAGGCCCACGCGCCCCTCAGCCGGCCCGCGCGCCAGTGTCGCGACGATGCCGTGGCCGCCGATGCCCGCCTCGAAGGGAATGCCGAGTTCGGCGAGCCGCTCCTGCACGAAGGCGGAGGTCTCCTTTTCCTGCAAGGACAATTCGGGGTGGGCGTGCAGATGCCGGCGCCACGCGGTGAGTTTCTGGTGCAGCTCAGGTGTCAAGGCGGGCGTCTCTCGCAAGGGTGTCGGCACCGCCACCATAGCGGATAATCCGCGCGCCGCATCAAGCGCCTCGGAATGCCTCGCGTGCAGCAACGCGTCCCTACGCCGCCAGCTTCGCCAGCCCCTTCCAGTCAAAGCTGATGCCATGGCCCGGCCGCGCCGGGGCCAGCGCCTTGCCGTCTTCGAGCACCAGCGGATGCTCGATATATTTGTCCAAGCCAAAGCCGTGCGCCTCCAGATAGGAGCGGTTCGGGCAGGCCGCGAGCAGATGCACGGTGATGTCGTGGGCGCCATGGCTGGTGACGGGCAGGTTGAATGCCTCCGCCAGCCGCGCGATCTTCATGAACGCGCTCACGCCACCGCAATTGGTGACGTCGGGCTCGGGATAGGACACCGCGCCTGATGTGATGTAGTTCTTGAACTCCCACAGCGAACGCAAATTCTCACCCGCCGCGATCGGCACGCCACCGGCCTGCATGATGCGGGCGTGTCCGGCGACGTCGTCAGGAATGATCGGCTCCTCGAGCCAGGTGAGATCGAACGGAACGAACGCGCGCGCGGCGCGGATCGCTTCCTCGACCGTCCATTTCATGTTGGCATCCGCCATCAGCGGAAAGCCGTCGCCGAGACGCTCTCGCATCGCCGCGACGCGCGCGACGTCGGATTTGAGGTCGGGCCGGCCGACCTTCATTTTGATGGCGCGAAAACCTTTTGCGAGATTGCCGTCGGTCTGCTTCAACAGCGCCTCGACCGGGAGATCGAGGTCGATGCCGCCGGCGTAACACGGCACGCGCGCATCGAAGCCTCCGAGCAAGCGAAATAGCGGCAAATTGGCGCGCCGCGCCTTCAAATCCCACAGGGCGATGTCGAGCGCCGACAGCGCCAGCACCGCCGGCCCGCCGCGGCCGCCATAATGCAGCCCCCACCAGACGTGATGCCAGACAGCCTCGGTGTCGTCGGCCTCGCGTCCCTCGACCAGCGGTGGGATCTCGCGCCCCAGAATATCGGCGACGGCGCCGCCATTGCGCCCCACGGTATAAGTGTAGCCCACACCTTCAGCGCCATCGGCATCGCGGATGCGGCAGGTGATCAGCTCGAACGCCGCGATCTCGCCATGGGTGGAGTCGGACAGCGTGACGGGCAGGGGGATCCGGTGGAATCCGGTCTCGATATTTGCGATGCGCGGCATGTGGCCTCCCGATTTTTCTTTTTGTTTCGTAGGGTGGGTTAGCCCTGCAGATGCGTGAAGCGCATCTGCTCGGCGTAACCCACCAACTTCGTTCTGCGGTCGCGGAAGCATGGGTTACGCCAGCGGACTGCGCTTCGCGCAGCCGCGGGCTAACCCACCCTACCGCTTACCTCACCGCATCGTCGCAAGCTGAACGGCCAGCGCACACGCGCGGTCGTATTCATCGAGATTGATCCACTCGTCGATCGTGTGCGCCTCGTTCTGGCCGGCGCCGAAGGTCACGGTCGGGACGCCGTGGCGGACCATCCAGTTGGCATCGAGACCGCCATTGGCGGTGCGGACATTCGGGGTGCCGCCGATCGCGGACACGGCCTCGACCGCGCGCTTGATGACGGGCTGGCTGTCCTTCATGCGGAACGGGTAATAATCGGTCTCGGCCTTGAACTTGACCTTGCCGGATTTGCCCTGCGCGTTCGTCACCTTCTTGGCCGCCTTTTCGAACGCGGCCTTGTATGCCTTGGTGATCTCCTTGAAGAATTTTCCGTCATGGCTGCGGCTTTCGCCGCGCACATGCACGTAATCGGTGACGACATTGGTGGCATCGCCCGCGGGGCGGCCTTCGCCGCCGGTGACGGGACCGACATTGCTGGTGCCTTGCCGCGCGCTTGCGCCTTTGCCTTTCACCACCTTGCCGAACCAGCCGCCGGCCTTCACGTCGGCGAGTGCCAGCGCCATGATCATGGTCGAGGAGATGCCGCGCTCCGGCGCGACGCCGGCATGCGAGGCGCGGCCGAAGATCTCGACGTTCCAGCGATCGGCGCCGACGGCGCCGATTACGACGTTGGAGGCCGAGCCGCCATCATAGTTGAACGCCATTACCGGCGAGCCGAGCTCGTCCAGCTTGACGTGGCGCGCGCCATAGAGCCCGCTCTCCTCGCGCACACAAAATAGAAGCGTGATCGGCGGATGGTCGAGCTTCTGCTTCTCGAGCTCGGCCGCCAAGGTCACCAGTACGCCGCAACCGCAGCGATTGTCGCCGCCGAGCGCGGTCTTGGCGTCGTTGACGATCTTGCGGCCGGATTTCTTGGGCTTGGCGCCGGCGCAGAGCGGCACGGTGTCCATATGGGTCATGAACATGATCCGCGGCTGGTTGTGCAGCGCGCCGCGGCCGGGCAGGTCGACGATGAGGTTGCCGGTCTCGGTCGGCACCGGAATGCGCGTGTTGGCATCGTCGAGCCGGATTGCCTTGGCCGGCACGCCGCTCTCCTTCAGCGCGGCGGTGAGCTCACGCCCGATCGCCGCCTCCTGTCCGGTGACGCCTTCCACGGAAAGGAAGCGCATGAGGCGGTCGGTGGCGGCTTTGGTGTCGACAGGCATGAGGTGGTCCTTTGATGCACGATGCCTGTCAGCATCCCCTGCGGCATGCCGCAGCGCAAGGCCTCAGAGTCTCCGTGCAAGCCGGACAGATCGGCACTCCCTCGACAAGCGTCTAGATTTCGAGAACCTCCTGAACGGTCTCGAAGATGTCTTCGGCGTTTCCGTCTATCCGGCCTTCCGCCCAGGCCTGGAACGCCCTGGCGTAGACGATTTTTTCCGCATCCTGATCATTCGTCGGGTTGATCTCCGCTTCGCTCTCGCTGCGCGTGACGGCCTTCGCCTCGATCGCGATCGTCGTAATCGTCGCTACGCGGCCTTCGTGTTCGTCGTAAACGGTCTTTGCAGTGCCCATGACGGCCGCTCCGTTTTGTCCAGTTGCAACAGGTGCCCTTGAATAACGGGTGATGCGAAGATGCTCGGCTTTAATCCCGGATCACAACATCGTCAAACCCGACGAAAGGCGGCTCCCTGTTCTGGCGTGGCGGCACTTGCGGGGCTATCGGGGGAGGGGGCGTGTCTCACAAACCGATCCAGGCATTGCGATGGCGCGACCATCGTTTCGGGGGACGACGATGGAACCGCGTTATCGCAAGAACCTGAACGTTGTTATTCCTTGCGTTATGACGCTTGCAGTCATGACCGGTCTGGTCGCCTACTCGCCGGTGCTCTACCGCGTATTTTGCGGCGCAACCGGATATGGGGGAACAACGCAACGAGCCTATTCAGATCCGCTGACCAGCTCCAAACGAACGGTGACAGTCGCGTTCGATGCCAATGTCGCGCCCGGGTTGCCCTGGAGGTTTGCACCCGAGCAGCGCTCCGTGCAGGTTCATCTCGGCGAGCAGAAGCTCGTCTTCTTCAGCGCCGAGAATCTGGGTGACGAGACGACGGTCGGACACGCGACGTTCAACGTCACGCCGGAAACGAGCGGCATCTACTTCAACAAGATTCAGTGCTTCTGCTTCAATGAGGAGCGGCTTGATCCGCACCAGAAGGTGGACATGCCGGTCGTGTTCTATGTCGACCCGGCCTTTGGCAAGGACGCCGACACCGAGCATGTCGACACGATCACGTTGAGCTACACCATGGGCCGCTCTCCGAGCCCGTCCGAGGCCAAGAACCTGTCGCGCTTTCTTGCCGGTGCGCCGCCCGATGCCGCCCATGGCCAGGAGCTCTTCACCCAGCGTTGCAGCGCCTGCCACGCCCCCGACAGGAATATGACCGGCCCCGAACTGGGTGGGGTGGTGGGCCGCCCGGCGGGCTCCGTCGCCGGCTACGACTATTCGCCGGCGCTCAGGACGGCCCACCTGAGCTGGACCCGGGACAAGTTGGACGACTGGCTGGCTGGCCCGCAAAAACTGTTGCCGGGAGCGAAAATGCCGGTGCGCGTGCTCGATGCGCCCTCGCGCCACGACATCATCGCTTATCTGGAGACGCTCGGTCCAAAGCATGACGCGAGCGCGCCTGCGGGCGGATCAGCGCCGGAATACTAGAGCGTTTTCGAGCGAAGTGGATGCCGGTTCGCGTCAAGAAAACGCGTCAAAACAAGAATCTAGAGCCCCGTTCCGATTCCATCGGAACGGAAAGGGCTCTAGAGCGCAGATCAATCCTCATAGCTGGCGATGACGGCATCCGCGATCACGCGCTTGGTGACGATACCGACGATGTCGTTCACGCGCGGGCGTGAGCCGCCGCGAAAGACGATCGCCGCACCGGCGCGGTGGCGACGCAGCCTGGCAAAGACGAGACTCAACAGGTCCTCGTCCCGGCAAACCACCAGCCGCCGTTCGGCGAAGGCTTCGACGAGAATGTCGGGGTTGGTGTGAGACGCGGCCCACAGGCCCGAACGCGGCGGGATAAGTCCCATGATCCGGCCGTCCCTTTCGACCACGATGGCGCGGGCGTCATCGATATCTTCCGCGGTCAGGGCCTGCTTCAGCGTCGTGCCGGCCGTGGCGACGATGAAACGCTGCTCCATGATGTCCTGGGCCTGCTTGACCAAATAGAGATTGATGTGCCGCTCCTTGGGAATGCGATGCCCGCGATGGCGCAGCTTGACGGTGTAGATCGTCTCGTTGACGAGCGCGCGCCGCACGCCGGCAGCCAGCGCGACCGCGACGATCACGGGAACGATGATCGCGTAGTCGCGGGTCATCTCGAACACCATGACGATCGCCGTCATCACGCCGCCGGTTCCGGCACCGACGATGGCCGCCATTCCGACGATGGCGGCGGAAGACGGCGTCAGCCCGGAATGCGGAAGGATCGAACTCGTCGCGGCAGCAAAAGCGGCGCCCAGGGTGGCGCCGAGGTAGAGCGACGGCGAGAAGATGCCGCCCGAGGCGCCGCAGCCGAGGCTCACGGTCGTTGCGATGAGCTTGAGTGCAAACAGCAGCGCGAGCAGGCCGGCTGTCGTCATCTTGTGGTCGAGAATGTCCTGGATGACCGAATAGCCGACGCCGTCGACGTAGGAGTGTCCGAAGGTGCGGGTGAGACCCACCATCATCAGGCCGATCACCGTCATGCCGAGAACGTTTTGGACATATTCGTTCTGCGCCAGCTTTGGAAATCCGTCCTCCATGAAAACGAGCACCCGGATGAAGGCCCAGGCCGCCACGCCGCACAACAATCCGAGCAGGACGAACGCGATCGCCTCCTGGATGTTGAACGAGGCGACCATCGGGAATTGAACGTCGGGCACGGCAAAGGCGGGGTCAGGGCCGATCAGGATGCGCCCGATCGTGGTCGCGGCCCCCGTCGCGACCACGACGGGAAGGAAAGTCCGGTTCGATACCTCCGGCAGAAGGATTTCAAGGGCGAACAAGACGCCGCCGAGCGGTGTGTTGAAGGTCGCGGCGATGCCTGCGCCGGCGCCGGCGGACAGCAGCGTGATCTTCTGCCGGGTCGAAAGTCCGAGGAACTGCGAGAAGGCCGAGCCGAGCGCCGAGCCGATTTGGATGATCGGCCCTTCGCGTCCGACGGCTGCACCGCTGCCGATCGATATCGCCGAAGCCAAAGCCTTGATCACCGCTACGGTGCCGCGAATGTTGCCGCGCTTGTAGAAGATCGCATCCATCACCTCGGGAACGCCATGGCCCTTGGCCTCCGGGGCAAAGCGCCTCACGAGAAAAACGACGATCAACCCGCCGATGATCGGCGCAAACAGGATGAGGTCGCCGAAGCGGCTGGCGCCTTCGCTGATATTGGCGTCGTACACCAGGCTCAATCGGCCATTGTAGAACAAATTGTGCACCAGCCCGATCAGGGCGCGAAACACCACGGCGCCCACGCCCGTCATCACGCCGATCACCAGCGCGAGGCCACAGAGCACGAGCAGGCTCACGCGCCGCTCCTCGGACAGCGGCTTGAGGCCGCTGGATGCAATCGGCTTGGCTGTTTCGGACATCATTGCTGCAGGCATTCGTATCACGGAAGAATGAGGGGAGGTGGGACCTCATTAGCAGGAAACTCCGCCATTCGAAAAGCGGGGTGACGCCCTTGATGGCTAATTGATGAGGCCTTTGTTCGTTTCGTGGCGGTGAGGGCCCTGGGGCTCGTCGCGCGCCGGGCTTCTGAACGAATTAGGAATTGCGGGAATGACGGCGCTCCGCCTTAGGTCTCTCCCTGCGCTTCCATCGCCGGCAATGTGCAAGCGAGGAAGATCACCACGCCCACCATCAGCGCAGCTGCCATGAACAGTAGCACCGTCGGCAGCCCCGCGAACGCCGCGACCGCGCCGGTGATCGACTGCATCAGGGCCGTGCCGAGGAAGAAGGCGAGGTTCACCGCCGCCAGCGCCCTGCCCGCGGTCTGCGCGTCGACCAGTTGCCGGCACATGCCGAACAGCAGCGGCTGAGCCGACGTCGCAAGGCCAATGAGCACGAACAGCACGAGATCATATTGCGGCGGCATGACGGGTACGCCGAACAGCCATGCAACCGCGTAACGCGGCGCGCCGAGCGCCATCAGCGCGACCAGCAGCGCCGCGACCGTGTGCGTGCCGGCCACGAGCTCACGGCGGCGGCCGACCTTGCGATCGATCAAGCCCATCAGCAGCGGGCCTGCGATCATCGCCAGCGTATACGCGCCGAGCTGGTTGCCGGCCTCGACCCGGGTCAATCCCTTGACCTGCATCAGCCATGGCCCGCCCCACAAGCCGCGCAGCACCAGCGAGGTCGCCAGCGACACCAGCGCCAGCGCGATCAGCCCGCGCAGCGGCCGCGACAGGCCGAGCCTGAGCACCTCGGTCATCTGCGACAGTGGCGAGGCATCGTCCTTGTGCTCGGCCTTCTGGTTCGGCACCAGCGCGAACACCGCAAGCGCCACCGCGATTGCGCCGAGTGCTGCGATCCAGAACCCGGCGCGCCAACCGTAGTGATCGACCACGAAGGCGAGCGGGCTCGACGACAACAGCATGCCGATATTGCCGATCGACAGGATCGCGCCCGACCACAGCCCGAAGCGGGTCGCTGACAATTGCTTGGCCGCCAGCGTCATCGGACACATCAGCATGCCCGAGGTCGCAATGCCCAGCAGCAATTGCCCGAACGCAAAGCTCGAAGGCCCCGTCGCTAAGCCGGACGCGATGGCGCCGACGATGGTGCCCGCAAGCAGGCTCAGCGACACCGGCCGCACGCCAAAACGGTCCATCGCCGCGCCGACCGGGATCTGCGAGGCCGCAAAGGCGAAATGATAGACCGAGGTGAGGCTCGCCAGCGCCTGCGGCTGCACGTGGAAATCCGCCGCCATCAGATCGAGGCTGAGCGCCGGGATCGTGCGCAGCAAGGTCGAGAGCATGTGCCCGCAGGCGAGCGCGACCAGCGCAAAGATCAGCGCGCGGGTGCCATGTCCCGCTTCATCATTGGCAACCGCACTCATCAGCGTCCCGTCCCGGCAAGGATTTTGGGTCGGGTTACATGATTGGGCGAGGCGTGCCAATGGCGGGAAGGGCAGCCCCCTTATTCCGGATTGAGGCCTTCGACGTGCGGTGACAAGCGGGCCCGCATCTCAGATCACAGCCCGAAAGACCAGATACAGGCATCCCGAGATAAGCATTGCGGCCGGCAGCGTCAGGATCCACGCCAGCACGATGTTCCTGATGGTGGCCGTTTGCAGCCCGGAGCCGTTCGCGGCCATGGTGCCGGCGACACCACTCGACAGGATGTGCGTGGTCGAAACCGGCATGCCGTAGAACTCGGCCCCCAGGATGGTGCCGGCGGCCACGATCTCGGCCGAGGCGCCTTGCGCGTAGGTCAGATGCTGCTTGCCGATGCGTTCGCCGACCGTCACGACGATTCGCCGCCAGCCGACCATGGTGCCAAGACCAAGCGCGATCGCGACCGAGACCTTGACCCAGGTCGGAATGAAGCGCGTGCCATGTTCGAGGTCGGTGCGATACTGTTTCAGAATCGCGCCGTCGGCCGCGTTGAAGCTGGCGCCGGCCTCCGGCAACAGGCGGACCGCGTCGGCCACCAGATACATGTCGTTGCGCATGTTCGCGGTGGCTGCGGCCGGGATGCGGCTGATCGAGCCATAGTTCTTGACCCCGTTGGCGATGTCATCGGACAGCGTGGCCAGCGCAGCGAACACCTCCGGGCGGTTCAAATTCCGGGTTTTCAGCGCATCACCGATCAGGCCTCGCGCGTCGCCGGGCTTGCCTTGTTGTGCACCTTGCGCATGCCCCGCGAAGACGGCCTTGGCTTTGCCGGTGACGTCGACGAACGCCGGCGTGCTCGAGTCCGGCATGGTTCGGTTCAGCGCATAGGCGGTCGGCGCCACGCCGATCAGGATCAGCATGATCAGTCCCATGCCCTTCTGGCCGTCGTTGCCGCCATGCGCAAAGGACACGCCGGTGCAGGTGAGGATCAGGATGCCGCGAATCCACCATGGCGTCTTGCCCTTGGGCTCCTCGTAGAGCTTTCGCACGGGAACGATCACCTTCAGCAGGAGCAGCAGCAGTGCGGACAGGACGAAGCCGACGACCGGGCTGAACAGCAGCGCCTTGCCAACGCTGATCGCCTGCGACCAGTCGACGCCCGACGTGGCCCGGCCTGCTGGCGCGACGAGTTGATTGGCGAGCCCGACGCCCATGATCGAGCCGATCAGGCAGTGCGAGGAACTGTTCGGGATGCCCATCGACCACGTCGCCAGATTCCAGATGATGGCGGCAATCAACAGAGCGAAGATCATGGCGTAGCCGGCGGTGCTGCCGACCTGGAGGATCAGGTCGACCGGCAGCAGCGTGATGACGCTGTAGGCGACCGCCCCGGTGGAGACGAGAACGCCGAGGAAGTTGAACACGCCCGACCAGATCACGGCCGTGAGGGGTGGCAGACTGTGGGTATAAATGACGGTCGCCACGGCATTGGCTGTGTCGTGAAAGCCGTTCACGAACTCGAAGCCGAGCGCAATCATGAGGGCGACGCCCAGAAGAAGCAGCACGCTGATCGCAAGCGGTTCGCCGACGTTGTGCGTATCCGTGAAGATGCCGTACGCGGCGTAACCGATCCCGCTGACGAGGAAGAGCAGAAACACCGCGACCACGCTCACATGCGGCTTCCGGTGCAGGTCGGGTTTGGCGGCGGTTTGCGAATCCAGCCGTGCATCGTTCAGCGCGAGATCAGACATGTGTTTTGCTCATCAGGCAGACATTCGGAATCGCTGTTCGGAGCGCAGAGTCACGCGAGAGGCTCGCACCTGTTCAAAATCACGCTCACGTGCTGGGCTCGACGCGCAAGGGCCGCAGCCGATGAAGTTGCCTGGCGGCCTTCCTCATCAGGCGGTTGGCCGCTTCGCGTTCCTGGCCGACGATGAAGCCGGACGCAAAGGCCTGGGCGCGCCGGTTCGCGCGCGGAGCTGTCAATGCGGCCTCCGCGGCCAGCTCGCGATGCGTCATGAAATCGTTCAACGATCCCAGCGCGGACTGGATCTGTTTCAAGAGATCGGAAAGGCTCGCGAGGGCCGTCTGGTCGCGATCCCGATAGAGGCTTTTGAAGAAGTCGACGGCGTAGCGGATTTTCTTCACCTTGATCCGCAGCTTGTGACGCTGCATCGGATCGAGCTGGTCGAGATGCTTGCCTTGCTTGCGCACCTTCTTGATCCGATGCTCGAGCACCGCGGCTGCATAAGGTGCAATCGACTGATCGCCCTCGGCGCGGGGCCGTCCGGTCTCGATCCACTCGAGCACGTCGATCAGCAGGCGGCGGTAGCGGGCCGAGGCAACGGCGTCGCGGGCGCGTCCGAAGGCCTCCTTGCGCTGTGCGGAGAATTTCTGGCCGAGCGCGCGCGCGCCGCGTCTGGGCACGCCGCGTCCGGCAACCGGTCGAACGCTCTCCTTCAGGAACACGTCGAGCTCCCGCGCCGGCGCAAGCTCACCGGTCAGCCATTTCAGTTCAGCCTTGATCCGCGCGGTGCCGGCTCGGGGCAGAATGTCGTCGAACAGCGAGATGGCGGCCCGCAGCCGCCGCAAACCGACTCGCATCTGATGGACCGCCTCGGAATCCTCCGCCCGCACCGCATCTGCATTCGCCGTGAAGTGACGGAAGGTCGAACGCCCGATCGTGCGGAAGGCGTCATGCGGCGAGAGCTCGTGACCAAGCGTGATCGGCTCGGCACGCTGCGCGTCCGCACCGTCCCCCGCGACAAGCTGAAAACCTCTCTCGGATTTGGAGTGCAGATCGAGTTCGGCTCCCGTTCTGCGCTCGAGATCCCGCGCCAGCCGGAACAGATCAGCCGCACGTCCGGACTTCAGTTCCAGCTCGACTTCGGCAATGGGACTGGAGCGGCGGCCGGCCCCGATTCGGCCACGGTCGACCGCGATCTCGACTCGGCTTTTCCGCACGCGCCTCGTCTGGGCCGTGCGATGCACGTCGGTCTGGAACACCGGTCTTAGCTTGCGTGGAAGTTTTTTGCTGGCGACGTCGTCGAGCGGTGTCTTCCTGGTCTTTTTGAGATCAGGCCGTTTGCCAGCGACCTCGTTCTCCCATTCGCCGCGTGTCATGCCGCCCGCGCCGCTTGCTTTCACGGTCTGGACATAGCGATCGTCGATCTTGCGGACCCGAAGCGTGAGACCATGTCGCCTGAGCTTCTGCTTATTCGTATCGTAGTAGGTCGACAGCAGCGTCTGGTCAGACCGATTGCCGCGCCCAGGTGATGCGCCATTCCGCAGCACGGAGGACAACTTTGCTGGCGTAACGTGGAATTTCAGTTCCGTTTCCGTCGTCATGGGAGGCTTCCGTTGTGGCATTCAAAGCGGTGCAACGGCGAGAAGTTCCGATGTCGACGAACATTCCAGCATGGAATCGTCGCAGGAAAAGGGAGCGTTGAAGCAGGGTTCGCCGTCATGAAAACTTCACGGAACTGGACGACCCGGCCATCACTTGGGAATCCCAGCAGAACGGCGGAGGATCATCCCTTGAGCAGCAAGAACGCGATTGCGATCGTCGTCATCGTCCTGGTGCTGGCCGGCGGCGCCATGGCGCTTTATCGTCTGGACACGGGCCAGGGTACCCGGACGAGCCCGTCGATCGCCGCCAAGACGGCGTCGGACTGAACAAGACAGCGTCGGACTGACGGCAATCCCGCGAACTGGGGCGTGCTGGCCGTTAGACTCCGTGGCCCGCACCGAAGCCGGGTTCGATTTAGCTCAAGTCGCGCAGCAAAGCCTCCGCCTCACTCAGCACGGCGCGAACAAACTTCCGTTCATCGATGGCCTCACTGGTAAAGAAGCCGTGCTTGACGGCATTGTTGTTTCCAAATGGCGCCCCCGATCCCGCTGCTCCGCCGTGCATGCGGCAACGCGTCCTGCCGCGCAGCGCCGGCGCCCGGCAGGTTTCACCGTTGCGTGTCTGCGCGCCGCAGCGCGGGCTCGCCTGCATCGGGCCGGTGTTGCGGGCGTGGCTCATGCGGTGACCGCCGCCGCGTCCGTCCGGCCCGGCTGGGCAGCAATCAGGCTCGTGTGTTGCGTGAAGTTGCCGACAACCGCCTTGCCGCCATCCTGCACCGACAAATTCTGCACCGTGATCGCACACGCACCACTGCTGCGATGACGGTTCAGGGCTTCCATCTGGGCTGCGTAGGTGCGGGCCAGCCGAGTCAGTGCGCGCGTGAGGCTCTCCTGCTGCGGCACGTCGTCGGTGCAGGCGAGGCGGCAGGCGCATCGCATCGACGCGACGTGAATGCTCACCATCTGCGCCGCCAGCATGGCCTCGAGCGAGTCCTTCGGGGCGACGCTCTTCAGCATCGAGACCATGAAGGCGAGATTGCCCTGGTCGGGCCTGCGCGCGACCACGCTGGCTTTCACCAGCTGGCTGAGCAGGCCATGCAGCGCGTCGCGGTCCACGGCGCCGAGCGCCTCGGCCAGCAGCTTTTCGCCGGTGCGCGGATCGGGATGGTCGATGACAATGCGCCTGCGGCGGAGTTTTACCTTCGGGCTCGCGATGAGGGCGGCACGATCATTGGCGGCGATGGGCATGGTTTCGTTGCTCGTCAGGGACGTCGTCATGCGATGTGTCCTTTGCCGGCGCAGGCACGAGGCCTCGCTGCGAGCGAAGCCGATTGTGCATCTGCTGAGCGGCGCTTGAGATTCTCAGATGTCGATGAGAGGTTTACGCGCACGGCCGGGTCGAGCACCCCAGACGGGGGCGGCGGTGGACACCGGCGATTGTCGCGATGATGCCATCGTGCACCTGTTTTGCCCGACGTGTCAAACGGATTTTCGGGATTCGCGAAATCGCGTTCGCGCAACTCCTTGTTCCGACTGGCGTCGGCTATCGTGCATGGGGTCGTTTTCGCGGTCTTGTCTGGATGCCGGCATTCACCTGCCGTGCGACGGAATGCCCAGCATGGCGCACACGGAAACGCGATTGCGGAATCTGATGCGGCCGCTAATCATGATTGGCGAACGTGTTGCATCGACGGCGCGTCGAACACGACACGCCGTCGACCGGTCAACAGATCAATCAGTATTTGGCAACGAGCGGGGCAAGGCCGGTGTTGAAGCGCCGTTTCACGCCGAGCATGACGGTTTGCATGTTCTGCCGGACGCTGACCGGGAACATGGGGGTGCCGGCGCATGCTGGGTTGCCGGAGCAGTTCAGGGTGTAGCCGTTCGTTCCAAAGTCGAAATAGTTGTACTCGGCCGTCAACGACAGGTTCGGCAGCAGCGCATACTCGAAGCCGCCACCGACCACGAATCCCGCCACGTCGCGCGAGCCCTTGAAATCAATCGCAAGGGCGGCGAAATCGGTCTGAGTAAACTGATGGTTGAAGTGGGCGAAGGCGGCGCCGCCCTTGGCGTAGAACAGCACGCGGTCGAAGGCGTAGCCGATGCGGCCCGTCGCGGTGGCGACGCGATCGAGCTGGGTCGTCAGCAGGAAGCCAACGGCAGCACCCGGCATCAAGGTCGCCGTGGTGTCCTTTATGTCGGCCCAGTCGAACCGGCCTTCGACGCCGACCACGAGGGCGCCGACCTGATAGTCGCAGCCGCCCTGCACGCCGGCGAGCCAGCCGCTGTTGTGATCGGCATTGAATGTCAGCCCTGCGATGGGCTGCTGCTCGTTCACCCCGCGGCCGCCGCCGCCATTGCCGCCGATATAGCAGCCGGTCCAGGAAAACGCCGGAGCCGCGGGTGCCGCCTTGTACGGCATCGACACGTCCGCCGCCATGGCAGAGGTGAACGTCAAAGCTGCAAGCGCAATGGCGCCGGAAATGGTTTTGATGGTCATGGGGGAATCTTCCTTCGACGAACGACTGAGGCTTGGAACGTGCGAGCCGGGATCGCGTCCAGGTGAACAGCTCATCACGTGAGCTGCTCGACTTGGCTACCGATTCACATTATCCGGCAGGCCACTCGGCGGCTGTAACCAGCGGGCCACAGCAGAAATAACCACCACTGCGGGTTGCGACATTTCACGGAGGCTGACGCGACAAGAAAAATCGAAAATGAAAAATCGGGGAATGTCGCTAGAGCCAAAGGATCTGCTTGCGATAGCCGAGATCGTCGAGCAGCGGCGCCGCCGGTCCCTGGTGGAATACGGCGCCGCGCTCGAGCGCGAAGACGCGATCGGCGAGCGCCAGCACGAGGTCGAGATTGTGCTCGACGATCACGATCGACATGTGTCGGCGGAGCGCATCGAACACCTTGAACAGCTCCAGCGTCACGGCCGGCGCGAGGCCCTCGAAGGGCTCGTCGAGCAGCAGCAGGCGGACATTGCCCGACATGGCGCGGGCGACCGCGACCATCTGCTGCTCGCCGCCGGACAGATAGTCGGCCGCGATGTTCATCCGCTCCTTCAGGCGCGGGAAGTAGCTGAGGATCTGTTCCTCGTCCCAGACCACGCCGTCGCTGCCGTCGGTCTTGCGCGCCAGACGCCCGAGCGCGAGGTTCTCGCGCACGGTCATGCCGGCGAACAGGCCGCGGCCCTGCGGCACATAGCCGATGCCACGGCGGGCGATGTCGGGCGCGGGAAGCCTTGCGATATCCGCGCCGCCATATTCGATGGTGCCCGATGCCGCAGGGACGAGGCCGGCAACGGTCTTGAGCAGCGTCGATTTGCCGGCGCCGTTGCGCCCGAGGAGCGCGACGATCTCGCCCTCGCGCACGTCGAGCGCGGCGTCGTTGAGGATGTGGCTCTTGCCGTAGAAGGTGTTGACGCGCTCGAGCCGCAGCACGGTCTCGTGCGCGCCGGCCTCCGCGTCGGTGCGTCGATGCTCGACGGCGGGGATGCCCTTGCCGGTATAGATCTCCTGCACGCGCAGATCGGCCCGCACTGCGCTGGGGCAGGCGGACATCAGCACCTCGCCCTGGTTCATCACGGTGACGATTTGCGAGAAGCCGAGCACGCGGTCGATGTCGTGCTCGACGATCAGCACGGGAATGTTCGCCGCGATGTTCTTGACGAGGTTCGACACCCGCTCGCGCTCGGCGGCGGCAAGGCCCGCGAGCGGTTCGTCGAGCAGCAGCACCTGCGGTTTCGAGCCGAGCGCGATGCCGAGATCGACCAGCCGCTGCCCGCCATAAGAAAGCTCGCCGCCCTCGATCGCCTCGATACCCTCGAGGCCGAGGAATTTTGTCAGCGCGGCCGTCTCGGCATGGATCTCGGGATATGCGTCGACGTCGTTCCAGATGTTGAAGCGCATGGCGCGACGCGCTTGCAGCGACAGACGCAAATTCTCGTAGATGGTCAGCCCGCGAAACAGGTTTGTGATCTGGAACGAGCGCGCCAGCCCCTGGTGACAGACGGCATTGGCCGGCACGCCGGCGATGTCGCGTCCCCTCAGGCGGATCGTACCCTGGTCGGGCGCGTAGAGGCCGGAGACGAGATTGAACAGCGTGGTCTTGCCGGCGCCGTTCGGCCCGATCAGCGCGTGGATCTCACCGGCGGCAACGGTGAGACTCGCATTCTCCACGGCGTGAATGCCGCCGAACCTTCGCGACACGCCGCTGACCTCCAGCACCGTGCCCTTCAACGCCTCCGGTCGCAGAAAGTCCGGCAGCGGCAGGCCGTCATAGATCTTGCGCCGGCTCATCGCAGCCGTCTCTTCCGCTGGCGGACGGAAGCGGCGCATGAGCAGCGAACCGATGCCGACAAGGCCGCCAGGCGAATACATCACGAAGGCCACGAAGGTGAGGCCGAACCAGAACAGCCAGTCCGACGTCCAGATCGAGAACAGCTCTCGGAACAGGATGAAGAACACCGCGCCAAGTGCGGGCCCCAACAGGCTGCGCATGCCGCCGATCACGACCATCGCCAGCAGCTCGCCGGCGAACGGCACCGAGACGGCTTCGGCGGAAACGAGATAGTTCAGGAATGCGATCAGCGCGCCGGCGACGCCGGTGACGACGGCTGAGATCACGAACACCGCGAGCTTGTAGCGCTCGACCGGATAGCCCTGAAAGCTCGCCCGCAACTGGTTCTCGCGGATCGCCACCAGCACATGCCCGAACGGCGAGCGCACCAGGCGCATCAGAACGTAGAGCACGGCCAGCCCGATCGCCGCGACCACGACGTAATAGTTGAGCGCGCTGTCGAAGCTGATGGGGCCGATGCCGCCGCGCTTCAGCCCGCCAAGCCCGTCCTCGCCCCCGGTCAGGCTCGTCCAGCGGAAAGCGGTGGTGTAGACGAGGGCGGCCAGCGCCAGCGTCAGCAGCGAGAAATAGACGCCGCGCCGGCGCAGGATCAGCATCCCGATCACGGCCGATGCGATCGCGACGACGAGCATCGATCCCAATAGCGGCAGCCAGATCTCGCCCGGGAAGAAGTGCAGCTGGATCAGGCCAGCCGCATAGGCGCCGATGCCGAACCAGGTGCTGTGGCCGAACGAGACGAGGCCGGTGTAACCGATGCAGAGATTGAGCCCCATCGCCGCGATGGCGAGGCCGAGCATCCAGGTGCCGGTGTTGAGCGACAGGCCGAGCGCGCGCAGCAGGAACGGCAGTGCGATCACCGCGACTATCGCGATCAGCAGCGG
The DNA here is from genome assembly GCF_016612535.1 of Bradyrhizobium diazoefficiens. Lineage (NCBI taxonomy): Bacteria > Pseudomonadati > Pseudomonadota > Alphaproteobacteria > Hyphomicrobiales > Nitrobacteraceae > Bradyrhizobium > Bradyrhizobium diazoefficiens. Next base: position 2,024,475 of record NZ_JAENXS010000002.1, on the reverse strand, counting down.
CCTCAGCCTGTCGATGGTCGAAGCATTTCTCATTCGAACTTCTCGATGCGTTCGCCGAGCAGGCCGCGCGGGCGCACCAACAGCACCACGAACATCAGGATGTAGATCGAGGCTTCGCCGGCCGCCGGCTCGAAATGAATGGCGATGCCGCGCACGACGCCGACGAGAAGCGCCGCAATGATGACGCCCCAGAAGCTGCCGAGGCCACCGATCACGACCACCACGAAGGCGATCGTCATGATGTCTGCGCCCATCGCGGGGTGCACGGTCGTGATCGGTGCGAAGAACGCCCCGCCGAGCGCCGCGAGACCGACGCCGAGCATCACGACCGCCGTCATGTAGGGCTGGAGGCGGATGCCAAGTGCTGCGACCATGTCCGGCCGCTGGATGCCGGCGCGCACCACGCGTCCGAACGAGGTCTTGTGCAGCAGCAGCCAGACGCAGACCAAAATCGCAGCCACCACGGCGAGGATCAGCAGGCGATAGCGCGAGAACAGGAAGTCGCCGACGATGACCGAGCCGCGAAAACTCTGCGGGATTTCGGTCGACACGGGTGCGGCGCCCCAGATCATGCGGATCGCCTGCTCGGCAACCATCGCCAGCCCAAAGGTCACGAGCAGGCTGAGGATCGGATCAGCCGTATAGAAACGCCGCAGGATGAAGCGCTCGAACAGGATGCCGAGCAGCGCGACCGCGAGCGGCGAGATCACCACGGCGGGGCCGAAGCCGAGGCGTTGCGTCAACTCGACGCAGACATAAGCGCCGAGCGCATAGAACGCCCCATGCGCGAGATTGACGATGCCGCCGACGGAGAAGATCAGCGACAGCCCGAGCGCGATGAGCAGGTAATAGCCCCCGAGCACGAGGCCATTCACCACCTGTTCCAGCAGGAACTCAAGCTGCATGTTGCGTCCGTTGTCTTTGATAAACAACGGCGCCGGCTTGGCCGGCGCCGTTGACGCCTATCGGCTCTACCGCGTGTGCGCGTCAGGCCTTCATCTGGCAGGGATTCTGTTCCTTGGTCGGATAGATGGTCTCCAGCGGTTCGTTCGCCGCCGGCACCGCATCGCCGAGCACCAACATGTCCCACTGGTCCTTCATCTGGTCCTTCGGCTTGACCGTGAACGGATAGGCCTCCTGCACCAGCTGGTGATCCCAGGAGCGGAAGTACGCCTTGCGTGCCTTGCCGATGTCGAACTGCGCCTGCTTCTCGAAATACGCGATCAGCTCGTTACTGTCGGTGGATTTGGTGGTGTTGATCGCTTCCGCCAGCAGCTTCAGCGTGACGTAGTCGATCCAGGCGTGGTTCTCCGGCGGCTTGCCGTATTTCTTGCTGAAGGCCGCGACGAAGGCTTTCGATGTGGGATTGTCCAGCGTGTGATACCAGACCGTCGGCCAGGTGCCGCTGAGATTGCCCGCGCCCGCGGCCCAGGCATCGCCGGTATTGAGGTTGAAGCCGACCAGCGGATAGGGGAAACCGAACTCGGCATATTGCTTGACCAGGTTTGTCACCTGGTTGCCGGCGAGATTGCAGCAGACGACGTCGGGCTTGGCCTGCCGGACCTTCAGCAGATACGGGCTGAAATCGGTGACGTCGGTTGCGATCAGCTCGTCGCCGATCAGGTTGGCGTCATGGGCGGCAAAGAAGGTCTTTGCCGCCTTCAGCAGGTCGTGGCCGAAGATGTAGTCGGCGGTGAGCGTGAAGAACTTCTTCCCCTTCACCATGCCCTTCTGCATCAGCGCGGTGCCGACCGCATTGACCATCACCGTGTTCGGGATGTCGCAGTGGAAGGAGTATTTGTTGCAATCCTTGCCGCGCAGCGCGTCCGAGCGGGCGCCGGTCGAGAAGAACACCTTCTTGTTGCGCTCGGCGACCTGCATGATGGTGAGCGAGGAGGCCGACGAGATCTCGCCGAGCAGCAGCACCGCGCCGTCCTGCTCCAGCATGCGCTGGGCCTTGGTCGCGGCGGTCGCCGGATTGATCGAGTCTTCGGAGAGCAGGTCGATCTGCTTGCCGAGAATGCCGCCGGACGCGTTGATCTCGTCGGCGGCGAGCTTCACGCCGAGCTGGGCGTAGCCGCCGATCACGCCGAGAAAGCCGGTGAGCGGTGTCAGGTGCCCGATCCTGATCTTCTCGGTCTGGGCGCGCACGATCGCCGGAAATCCCAGCGCCGAGGCGCCGGTAAACGCGGCGCTCGCCTTCAACAATGTGCGTCGGCTGTAGCGGGTCATCGTCAGGTCCTCCTCCCGGGGTGCATCGGCGGTCTCCCTTCAATCTCGGCTATGCGATATTGTGAGAGACCTTTTTTTAATGCTGGAGGATAATCCCGAACGCCGTCGCCGGTGTCAACCGGCAAAATCACCGCTTGCGCGCGAGTTAGACTTTTTTCGCAGCCGTCCTGCTCGTGGCGTCCTTCGCACCGAACTCGGCGGATAGACGATTGGCGGCAGCCAGCACGACTTGCGCGCTCGCGTGCAACGCCTGGTTGGACAGCCGCCAGATCGGGCCGGAGATGCCGAGCGCGCCGATCACCTGTCCCGTGAAATCGGTGACGGGCACGGCGACGCAGCGGACTTCGGCGTTGAATTCGCCGTCGTCGAAGGCAATTCCGGTGCGCTGCACCTCGGCGATCTCGTGCACGAGCACGTCGACATCGGTGATGGATTTGGGCGTCGACGGCTTCAACTCGGCCCGCGCGATGAAACGCTTGAGCTGCTCGGGCCGGAGCGAGGCCAGGATGATCTTGCCGAGCGCGGTGCAATGGGCCGGCCGCACGACGCCGACGCGGTCGGTCAATTGGAACGCACCGGGCCCGCTGGTGCGCGCGATGACGACGACCGCATCGCCCATCCGCACGGCAAAATGGCTGCTTTCGCTGGTCTCGCGCGAGAGATCCTCGAGCACGGGCGTTGCGACATTCACCATCTCGATCTCGTCCAGGGCGCTCGCCGCAAGCGCAAACAGGGGACGCCCGACGCGGTAGCGCTTGTTGTCCTTTTCCTGGCGGAGATAGCCGAGCGAGACCAGAGTCTTCGCCAGATGAAAAGTGGTCGAGTTGTGCAGGCCGACGAGCTTGCTCAATTCCGCAAGGCCAATCCCTTCGCGATGGCGCGCTACTTCCTCGAGGATCGAGAAGGCACGGCCCAGCGACTGGACGCCGCCGCCGCGCTGCCGGTCCTCGGCCTCGTCGCCGGCATCGGCTTGCGGCCGCGGGACCAGTTCTGCGATCGCGGCCTTGCGCGGGCTCGCCTGCTTCTCGCTGGTCTTCTCGTTCGGCTTTTCGCTGGCCTTGGGTGTGGTGCGCGGTCTCAAGGAAGAGGCCCCCTTCTCGTAGCGGTCGTGGCTCTAGTAATTGAACAGTACCATGCGTTCCTCGGTCATGTCGCGGATGGCGTAGCGCGGCCCCTCGCGGCCGATGCCGGAATCCTTGACCCCGCCATAGGCGAGCTGATCGGTCCGCCAGGTCGAAGAGCCGTTGATGATGACGCCGCCGGTGCGCAAGGCGCGCACGGCGCGAATCGCAAGCGCGGTGGAGGCGGTGAAGATGCCGGTCTGCAGCCCGAACCGGCTCTCGCTGACCGTACGAAATACGTTCTCCACATCATCATAAGGGCACAGGCTGATGACCGGCCCGAACACCTCGTCGCAGACGACCTTCATCTCGGGCTTCGCACCCGCGATCACCGTCGGCTCGATCTGCGCGCCGTGGCGCTTGCCGCCGGTCAGCACCTTGGCGCCGCCGCCTGTTGCCTCTGCGATCCAGGATTCGACGCGCCGCGCGGCGGCCTCGTCGATCAGCGTGCCGACGTCGGTTGCGGGATCGAGGGGATCGCCGAGCTTGAGCTTTCTGACCTCGGCGACGACAAGGTCGACGAACTCCTCGTAGCGGCTGCGGTGCACATAAACCGTCTGTACGGAGATGCAGCTCTGGCCGGCGAGCCGCATCGAATTGCGGGCGCAGACCGGGGCGGCATCCGCGATATTCGCGTCGGCGTGGACGATGGTGACGCCATTGCCGCCGAGCTCGAGCGCGACGCGGCGCAGGCCGGAGGCGGCCTTGATCTGGGCGCCAGCGCGCGGCGAGCCGGTGAAGGTGACGAAGTCGACGCGGGGGTCGCGGACCAGCGCCGGGCCGACGATGTCGCCGTAGAGCACGTTCAGCGCGCCCGCCGGCGTACCCGCGTCGACGAAGATTTTTGCGAGCTCGTGGATCACGCCGGGCGATTGCGGAGGCGCCTTCAGCACCAGCGCGTTGCCGGCTGCGATGGCGGGCGCGATCTTGTGGCAGGCGAGGTTGACCGGGGCGTTGAACGGCGTGATGCCGGCGATCACGCCGACCGGAAAGCGCAGCATGAAGCAGATCTTTCCGGCGCCCATGGCGCTGGCGTCGAGCGGGATGTGTTCGCCCTCGATCCGCACCGCCTCTTCCGCCGACAGCGACAGCGTATCCTGGGAGCGGACGATCTCGGCCTTGGCGTCCTTGATGGCCTTGCCGGTCTCGCGCGACATGATCTCGGCGATGCGATCGGCGCGCTCGACGAGCAGGTTGCCGGCGCGGCGAAGCAGCGTGGCCCGCTCGTATGCCGGCATGGCCGCGATGACGGATTTCGCCGCGACGGCGGCATTCAGGGCGGCGTCGAGTTCGGCGAGGCTCGAGCTCGGCGCGTGCGCGACGATGGTGGTGCGATAGGGATCGCGCACGGCATAGACGTCCCTGGCCGCGCGCCACTCGCCGCCGATCAGCATCGGAATTTCGGCGGGCGCGGCAACCGCAGCGGATGTCTCGGCGGAAATGGCGCTCATGCGGACCTCCCGGGGTGGCGACGGCGTTGGTCTTGTATCGAGGCGGGCCCGTCCACCGTCCGCGGCAATCTACCACAATATAAATTGACGTACAGCATTATGAGAAATAGGGTGCCGGCGGCTCGAGGGCGACCGGCGGCGCTGATCGCACCGATGAAGAAGACGGCGAGCCGCAGGGAGACGAGTTGATGTCGAAAAACATGCTCAATGGCGCCCAGGTCATTGTCGATTACCTGATCCAGGAGAAGGTGCCGCAGGTGTTCGGGCTCTGCGGCCACGGCAACATCCAGTTCATCGACGCGCTGTACGAGCGCTCCTCCGAAATCAAGACCATCTCCGTGCATCACGAGAGCGTCGCCGGCTTCATGGCCGACGTCTATTACCGTGTCTCCGGCAGGCCGACCGCGACCTTCACCTCCTGCGGACCAGGCTCCGCCAATCTTCCGATCTCGCTTGCGAACGCCTTCCTCGATTCCGTGCCGTTCATGGCGATTACCGGCAATGTGCCGACCAGCCAGTTCAACCGCGGCGCCTTCCAGGAGATGTATCGGCACTATCAGGCCGACTTCCCGTCGACCGTGCGCACGATGTGCAAGAAAGTGTTCCAGCCGACGCGCGGCGAGATGGTGCCGCTCGCGGTACGGCAAGCCTGGAAGACCATGGTCACCGGACGGCCGGGGCCCGTGGTGATCGACGTTCCCTTCGACGTGTTCATGGAAGCCGCCGCCGAGGAGGCGCCCAAGGTGGCCGAGTGGAGCGCCAACATCTCCAGCCGCTGCGGCGCCGATCCGGAAGGTGTCGAGAAGGCTGTCGACATGCTGCTTGCGGCCGAGCGGCCGGTGATGCTGGTCGGGCAGGGCGTGCGCTATGGCGGCGCGGCGGAGGAACTGCGCAAGCTGGCCGAGCGGCTTCAGATTCCCGTAGCGGCGTCCGCGAGCGGGCTCGGCGCGCTCGATGTCAATCATCCGCTCGCGCTTGGCCTCGTCGCGCGCGCGGGTCATTACCAGGCCAACCACGCAACCCGCCAGGCCGACGTGCTGCTCGCGCTCGGCGTTCGCTTCGACGACCGCACCTCGAGCTCATGGATTCCCGGCTATTCCTTCACCATCCCGCCGACGCGGCTGATCCACGTCGACATCGACCCCGAGGAGATCGGCCGCAACTATCCCGTTGCGCTCGGGCTGATGGCCGACGTCCGCACCTTCCTGCGCCAGGTTCATGCCGAGCTCGATCGACGGGACAACCTCTTCAAGAAAGCCGATGCCCGCAAGAAATGGCTGGCGCAGATCGACGGTTATCGCAAGGAGTGGGACAAGTTCGTCGCGCCCGGTTTCTCCGACGACACCACGCCGATCAATCCGCAGCGCGCAGCCGTCGAGATCGACAAGGCGCTGCCGGAGGATGCGATCCTCGTCTCCGATATCGGCGTGCACCACAACTGGCTGCTCGGCTTCTGCAAGCCGAAGCGGCCGGATTCGCTGATCGGCTCGATGGGCTTTGGCCCGATGGGCTTTGGCGTCGCCGGCGTGATGGGCGCGAAATTCGCGGCCCCCGATCGGCCCTGCGTGTCGGTGTGCGGCGACGGCGCCTTCTTCATGCACGCCAACGTGCTGGGCACCGCGGTCGAGTACAATCTGCCCGTGGTCTGGGTGGTCTGGAACAATTACGCCTATGCCTCGATCCGGGGCTTGCAGCGCGGCTATCTCGGCGGACGCGAGTTGGCGACCGACTTCAAGCATCCGGAAACGGGCGAGCGTTACAATCCCGATTTCGCGGCGATGGCGCGCTCCTGCGGCGTCGAAGGCGTGCGCGTCGATCGCGCCGGCGACCTCGGCGAGGCGATCCGCAAGGGCATCGCCGCCAACAAGCCCTATCTGATCGACGTCGACATCGCCGCCGACGTCAATCCGTCCGGCGCCGGCGTCTGGGAGTTGCCCGGCCTTGGCCAGAGCAAGGCCGGTATCGGAACGCGCTTCCAGCCGGGCTGATCACACGGCCCGCACATCGACAATCAACGAGATATCGGGGAGATCAGAATGATGCTCGCAGGCAAGAAGGTCGTCGTGATCGGCGGCTCCTCAGGCATTGGCCTCGCTACGGCGGAGCTGGCAAAGGCTCAAGGTGCGGACGTCGTGATCGCCTCGCGCAGCGCGGCCAAGCTTGATCCCGTCGCCCAGTTGCTGAAGGTGACGGCCATTCCTACCGACGTCACCAATGATCAGAGCATCGCAGACCTGTTCCGTCGCACCGGCCCTGTCGATCACGTCGTGCTGACGGCGGCGCAGCTCAAGACGGGCCCATTCAAGACGGTCGCGATGGACGATGTGCGCGCGACGATGGAAGCCAAGTTCTGGGGCGCCTGGCGCGTCGCGCGCGAGGCCGAGATCCGGCCCGGCGGCTCGCTGACTCTTGTCACCGGTTTCCTCAGTGTCCGGCCGCGGCCGAATTCGGCGATCATCAGCGCGGCCAATGGTGCGCTGGAATCGTTGGCCCGTGCGCTGGCGCTCGAGCTTGCGCCGGTGCGTGTGAATGCGGTCTCGCCCGGCGTGATCGACACGCCGATCCGGGCCGCGATGCCAGAGGCGGCGCGGAAGGAGATGCTGGCGAAGACGGCGGCCGCGCTGCCGGTCGGTCGCGTCGGCACGGCCGAAGATATCGCCCAGCAGATCGCGAGCTTCATGACCAACGGCTTTGCCACGGGCTCGATCGTCTATATCGACGGCGGCGCGCTGGTGAACTGATCACCCCGACCGGTGAGCAGGGATGACAGAGGAGGGAATACCGATGAGCGCGATTGGGTCGAGTGGTCAGACGGTAACTGCGTCGGCGGCAATGGACGAACCTGACGTCAGGCAGAGGATCCAGGCAGGGTTCACCGGCGGGCTCGTGGGCGGGGTCACCATCTGGATCTACGAGGCCATCGTCTGGGTTGGCGTCCAGCATCTCATGCCGATGGCCGGAATTCCGCGCAATGCCACGGGGCTGGTGTTTGGCAAGGCGGTTCAGGACAGTCTGGGCGGATTGGCCTACGTCGTCGGCACCGGAATCCATTTTTTCTTCTGCCTCGCCTGGGGCGCGGTGTTTGCCTTGGCATGGCCCTGGTTTCGGCGCCGTGGATACGAAGCGACGCTGGTCGCGATGTTCTTTGCCATCTTCGTCTGGATCGTCATGCACGCCGCGATCGCGCTCGCGACCGACAATCATCCGAACTATCTCGACCCCATGGTGATTATCGGTGGCTTCATGTCGCATTTCTTCTACACGGTGCCGCTCGCGCTGATCGTGAAGCACCGCCTTGGATGACCTGAACACGGAGGATCAGCGATGACTGCCGACAACAGCGGCGCCTTCATCCGCAACATTGCCGAGGTGCCCTGGCGCGAATTCCCCAACCATTTTGGCGGTGCGCTGTCAAAACCGCTGGTGATGCCGGAGACCGCGGGCTCGCGCCACATCGACTACCGTATCTCGATGTACCAGCCGATGGCCCATGTCGCGCGCCATCATCACAAGGTGCAGGAGCAGGTCTATCACGTGCTCGACGGCGAGGGATTGATGGAGATCGCGGGCAAGACCCATGTCGTGCGCAAGCATGACGTGATCTTCCTGCCGCCCGGTGTCGAGCACGCGATCTCGAATTCGGGGCTGACCGATCTCGTGTTCCTGGTGGTGACCTCACCGGTGACGGATGATGAGAAGCCGATCTGAAGGCTCAGCCCTCGCTGGACACGCGGCGGAGCGGGCGACCTGTCGCATGCCATCATTTTGAGGCGGCCACGAAGGAACCGGGGGTAATGCCAAGGTGAACCCGGAACTGATTGATAAGGTGGCTCTGGTCGAAAAATCCGACACTGAGTGCCGTTTCAGCCGCGCTGACGCCGCGCGCGAGAAGTGCCTTGGCTCGACGAATTCGAACCTGAGTCAGGTAACGGTGAACGGACAGGCCTGTCTCGGCGCGGAAGCTGCGCATGAAGTGATATTCGCTGAGGCCCGCGACGGCTGCTATTTCGCCGACGGTCATTGGACGGTCATGGTGCTCTTCCAGGAAGGCTACGGCATGTCTCATAGTCGCGCGCGATGAACTCCGACCCGGACGTCGTCGCGTTCGCTGGCCGTAGCGGGCAATCACGGCGCCGAATGTCTCGTAGGCTGCGCATTGTCTCTCCAGCACGTCCGTCGAGGCAGCCATCATTGTATTGGCGCGCAGAAGGTCGCGCGCGATGGTTGGATCGTGGCGCAGTACGTCGCGGCCGAAATCGATGCCGCCATGCCCGCCCAGTGCGTCTTCGGCGATCTGCTCGAGAAATCGGGCCGAGGGATAGAAGGCACAATAGTCCCATCCCTGGTCGCGTTCGACGGCCTCGCCGCGATGAACTTCGCCCGGCTGGATAATCATCACGGTGCCTGCTTCCGCAATGCCCTCGTGACGCGAGACGCGATGCCTCTGTGCTCCGCGCACGAAGGCTGCGATGGTGAACTCGGTGTGAAAATGAGCCGGATAGCTGAAGTCGAAGCACGAGGCACGTAGAAGCTCCAGCCCGTCGGTAAGGCTGGAATCCCGCCACAGCCTCATGACATCGCGCCGCCGGTTTGTCGAAGACATGCCACGAGTTCCGCTGACTTGCGCCGTTCCCGATGCGCAGGAATCTCCAATCATTGGGCTCTCACTTGTCGAAGATGCCACCTGTCTGCAGGCGGAGAGGGCTTCGAATATGACGAAGGACAGTAACGTAGCACGGCCGCTACGGCAAAAAGTAATCGGTATCCTTGGCGGCATGAGCAATCAGGCCACGGGTGAATACTACCGCATGCTCAACGAGCGGCTGAACTCCCGGCTGGGCGGTTGGGACAATGGCGAGATCATCATTGTCTCGGTCAATTTCGGTAATATCGAATATTTTGTGCGTCAGAATTTGTGGGCAGAGGCGCACAGCTATCTCCTCGAGAAGGTGGAGCGATTGGAGCGCGCCGGTGCCGACGTGATCGCATGTGTCTCGAACACCATGCACAGGGTTGTCGAGCCCATCATGGCCACCCGGCAGACGCCATTCTTTCATATCGCCGACCCAACCGCCGACGCTATTCGCAAGGCGGGCCTTCGCAAGGTTGGCCTTCTCGGCACGATGTCCGTCATGCAGTCGGATGCTCTGCGGCAGCGCTACAGTCAGCGCTACGGCATCGAACTCGTGGCGCCTTCGGACGCTGACAAGCAGATTGTCGATCGTGTCATATTTGACGAGCTGGTACGAGGCGACCTTCGAGACACTTCGAAGCGGGAGTATCTTCGGATCGTCGCAGGGCTGCGCGCCGATGGGGCGGAGGGTGTTATTCTCGGTTGTACCGAAATATTCCTGCTGATCGGCCAAAGCGATTTGCCGAATTTCCCCGTGTTCGACACGACCGAGTTGCACGTCGATGCGCTGGTCGATTTTGCGTGTTCCACGTCTGTCCCTTAGCTTCAATCGCACGCTAACCGGAAGAACGTTCACGCGATGCGAGGTGGATGGCGCGCGCCTTTGCACTCTTTCCGGCCGCGCGGGCCGCGATCATATTGCGCGCCTTGCCGTGGGTTGCGCCATTCTTGTGGAGCAGGGCAACCAGGCGCTTGCGGGCGCGGTTCGCCGAGAGCCGCGCTGCAAATTGCTCGGCCTTGCGAATGATGGTGACGACCGACGGCGTCAGATTCACCGGAACCCAGGCGACGTCCTTGGTCTTGGACAGGCTGCCGACGCCTTCGCAGGGTGCTTCGCGCGGCAGGTCGATCCGGATCGCCAAGGCTTCCGAACGCTCGGTCCAGTCTTCCGCCTTGGTGCCGGTGATGATGCGGACGTAGTCGCGGGTCTCGCGTGGCAGCTCGCTCTCCTTGGCGAGCCACTTCTGGATGCGGCCGGGGCCTGCGTTGTAGGCGGCTGCGGCGAGGCCGAGATTGCCGAAATCGTCGCGAAGCTTGCGCAGGAACTTTGCCGATGCGGGCAGCGCCTTCATGGCGTCGAAGGGATCGTCTAACCCGACTTCGGCCGCCGTCTCCGGCATGAACTGCGCCACGCCCTGGGCGCCGGCCTGGCTGACCTCGTTGGAACGAAAGCGGCTCTCTTGCCAGAGCAGGCGGGCGAAGAACGGCACGGGAATGCCGCTCTCCTCGGCCGCTTCCTTGAGCGCACGGCAGAATTGTTCGGTCGGTGAAGCCGGAGCCTGCACGGCCGTTTCGACCGCGCGCGGCGGCTCGATCGTCTCCTCGTACGATGCGCGCGCATTGGCGAGCTCGATGGCCTGCACGCTCGCGAGGAAAAGCTCGGCGAGAGGGACCAGTGAGGGAGCGCGATCGGCTTTGGGTGTGGAGCGGTCGAAGTGTGATACTTGCCAGGTCGGCTGTGAGCTGACATCGCACATCAGAATCAGGAACGCAGCACAAGCCGCGACGAGAAATCGCATCTCGGTAAAAATCCTCGAACTGTGGGGGAACGACCAGCGCGCACCGGTGACAAGGGGTTCTTAACCGTAATTGCGGCGAAGCTGCGATTCCAACGGGTCAGCCGGTGTTAGTACGGTGTTCCCGCAGCAGAAAATGCGATTTCAGGCCGCGGTTCTACGGAACGCCGGGAGAATTGCAGGCCATTGCGAAGGCTGGCCTCCTAAAATGCCGCGCGAGACCGCTTCTGTCAGAGAAGAGAAGTGGCTTGGGGACTGCGAGCCTGGCCAAAGGCCGGACCATCTGACGGGGGACTTCGGTCTCAAGATCATCGAGCTGGATATTGAGGACCTTAGGACAGTGCCGTCGGATCTGTAGAAACCGAAGCGTCCCTTTGCAGGTTCCGGCAGGTGCTTGCTGCGGATTATCCGATGTTGGCATCGTGCGCCTGTTTTGCCCGACGTGTCAACTGATCTTGCGGACCGGGCAAGACGTCATGCCAACATCCCCTGGCTACTGTGCATGGGGTTGTTTTTCCATATTTCGTCGCAGGGTGAATTCAGCGATGCCGCTTCTTCAATTCAGCCGGCGCGTCGTAAGCGATCGGCGATCCCTGTTTGAACAGGTGCGCGGCCCGGCCGTCCGGTAAACACGCGTTAAAGAATTAGCTCAAATCACCCGGCGATGAAGGCGAGCAGAGTGCCGTTGGCTTTCGCGGGCGGCACGCAGAGCGCAGCTCCGCTGCGGACGGCAGCCGAGCCCAACGCCTTTTCGGTCGCCGTGAGATCGCCGCTCACGAGCACCAGCCCCGCGCCGCCACGCTCGGAAAGGCCGGCGAGCGGTACGCCCGGATAGCGTCTGCCGAGCTGGTCCAGTGTCAGATAGACGAAGTCGGCGCGGTCGCCGCCGGAGGTCACGGTCACCGCGCCGTCGGTCTCTGCCCTCGGTTTGCGATCGATCAGCCGCGCCAGATGGGCTGCTTCCTTGGCGGGCTCGGGCGTCGCGATCAGAACCTCGCTAATCCGCTTGGCCGCATTGGCGTGTGTCATCAGTTCGGGGATCCACACCGTCTCGCGGGTCTTGTGCTGGCAGGCGAAGATGCGCACGCCGCCCGGCGCTTCTGCGGTCGGCCACATGAAGGTGCGGAATTTGGCGGCCGAGACCGTGCCGTTCGGCAGCGTCACCGGCCGTTCGAAATCGGTCGGGCCGATCGGCGTGAGGCCGCGCGCGCGGATTTCCTCGGCGCCGGCGGCGGAATCGACTGCGGTGAAGGCGATACGCTCGATGCCTTCGCCGTGCCGGTCGATGAAGGCGCGCGCGGGCGCGTTGTGTTCGGTTGCCTCAAGCACGCCGAGCAGCTCCATGTAGTCCGGGTCGAACATGATGGTGTAGTTGCCGGTGCCCATATGCGCGCTGTGGGTGCCGCGCGGCGAGAGGGTGAAGCCGAGCTGCCGGTAATTTTCGGCGGCCTTGTCGAGGTCCCGCACCATGACCACGGCGTGGTCGATACCGATGATGTTCTTGAGGGCCACAGCTATTCCTCGGGACAATTGCAAACAGATTATGAGACCGCTCGAGCGGGCGCTCGCCCTATCTACGCTGGATGGGCGCGCAAGTCATTTTCAAATCGGCGGGAGAAGCGAAATTTCATTCCGCGAAGCGCGGCATCCGCGCACGACGGCGTCAGCGATCCTGCTCGCTGATAAAGGCGGCGAGGACGGCGCGCTCCTCGCTGGTCATTTCGGTGATGTTGCCCGGCGGCATCGCATTGGACCACGCCGCCACGCGCCCGATCAGACGGATGTTGCGGTCGATGTGCTCGGGCGCGTCGAGCAAAATGCCCTTCGGCGCGGTCACGATGCCGGCCCAGACCGGCTCGGCCGCGTGGCACATGCTGCAGCGGGACATCACGATCTCCTCGACATCGGCGACCGTCGGTTGCGCCGACAGTGCGCCCGCCTTGATCTCGCGCGGGCCGGCGGCAGACAGGAAAAGGATCGCGATCACGCCCACGGCGGCGACACCCCACACCCACCACGGCGATTTGCGTCCGGCATGACCTTCGTTGAAGAAGTGGCGGATCACCGGCCCCAGCGCCAGCGCGATCGCGACGATGATCCAGTTGAAGCGCGTGGCATAGAGCAGGGGGTAGTGGTTGCTGATCATCAGCACGACGACCGGCAGTGTCAGATAATTGTTGTGGACCGACCGCTCCTTGCTGGTCTTGCCGAGCTTCGGGTCGGGCGCCTGTCCCGCGATCAGGCTGACAACGATCTTCTTCTGGTTCGGAATGATCACCGCAAAAACGTTGGCGACCATGATGGTGCCGATAAGCGCGCCGATCTGGTTGAAGGCGCCGCGGCCGCTCAGCACATGAGTGAAGGCGTAGGTCAGCGCGACCAGGAACAGATAGCCGCCAATCGCAAAGGGCAGCTCGCGCTGTGCGAGGCCGGTGCGGCAGGCGACCTCATAGAGCAGCCAGGCCAGCGCGAGGCTCGAGAGGCTGAACAGCCCGGCCTGGAGCGGCGTCAAATCGAGGATCGACTTGTCGACCAGGAACAGATCGGCGTCGAGATAGTACACCACCACCATCAGCGCGAAGCCGGACAGCCAGGTAGTGTAAGCCTCCCATTTGAACCAGGTCAGCTCGTCCGGCATCCGGGTTGGCGCCACCAGATATTTCATGATCCGGTAGAAGCCGCCGCCATGGACCTGCCAGGCCTCGCCATGCACGCCGTTCGGCAGATCGCTGTTCGGCTTGAGGCTGAGGTCGAGGGCGATGAAATAGAAGGAGCTTCCGATCCAGGCGATCGCCGCCACCACATGCAGCCAGCGCAGCAGCAGGCTCGCCCATTCCGATACGATCGATCCCCACATGATCACTCCATCAATCGCGGCATCGATGCCGCAGCTTTGATGACCGCAACCGGCGGCCGCGCCCTTACAATGTGTCGCACCGATCCGTGCTGTTTTCCAGTACGATGGGTCACGCCAAATGCACATCGTGACGGCATGAGCTGACGTGGGATTTGGCAGATAAGTCCGGGAGGAAGGCGACGTGAAGATTCATGTTTCGTACGTGATGGTGCCCATATGGCTTTTGGTCGCCTGCATCGGCGCGCAGGCCGAGCCGGTGCTGCAAGGCAAGGATGCCTATGGCAGCTGGCAGGCCGACAAGCCTGGCGTGGTCAGGCTGATCCGTCCGGAGGATCTGGCCAAGCCCGGCGCCTCGCGGTCAGTCTCCAATTCTGCGCGCGTGACGGCACGCGGCGAGATGACGCCGCAGGTGCCCCAAGGATTCAAAATCGAGCTTCTGGTTGACAGTCTGTCCGACCCGCGGGTGCTGCGTGTTGCGCCGAATGGTGACATTTTCGTCGCCGAGACTAGGCCAGGGCGCATTCGCGTGTTGCGTCTCGGCGAGGGCGCCAAGGTCGCGACGAACGAGATCTTTGCCAGCGGGCTCAACCGTCCCTTCGGCGTCGCGTTCTTCCCGAACGGCGACGATCCGCAATGGGTCTATGTCGCCAATGCGAACAGCGTCGTTCGCTTCCGGTATCGCGTCGGCGACCTCAAGGCATCCGCCAAGGCGGAGACGGTGGTTGCGAGCCTTCCGGCAGGATCGGGCCATTCCACCCGCGACATCGTGTTCACGCCGGACGGGAAGCGCATGCTGGTCTCGGTCGGCTCCGCCAGCAATGTCGGCGAAGGCATGGGGAGCCCGCCCGGCGGGCTCGAGGCCTGGTCGAAGGCGCAGCCCGTGGGCGCATCCTGGGGCTATGAAGCCGAGCGTGCGGCGGTGCTCACCTTCGATCCCGAAGGCAAGGACCGCAAGCTCTATGCCACTGGCATCCGCAATTGTGTCGGCCTCGCGATCCAGCCGCAGACGGGCCAGCCCTGGTGCTCGACCAACGAGCGCGACGGCCTTGGCGACGATCTCGTGCCCGACTATGTCACCAGCGTGAAGGAGGGCGCCTTCTACGGCTGGCCATGGTTCTACATCGGCAACAACGAAGACCCGCGCCACCCCGGCGCGCGGCCGGACCTGAAGGACAAGGTGACTGTGCCGGACGTGCTTGTGCAGCCGCACTCGGCGTCGCTCGGCATGACCTTCTATCAGGGCACGCAGTTTCCATCCGAATACCAAGGCGACGCCTTCGCCGCCGAGCATGGCTCCTGGAACCGGTCAAAGCGCACCGGCTACAAGGTGATCCGCATCCGGATGAAGGACGGCAAGCCGACCGGGGAGTATGAGGATTTCGTCACGGGCTTTGTCGTGAACGACACCCAGGTGTGGGGACGGCCGGTCGGCATCGCGGTGGCCAAGGATGGCGCGCTGCTGATCTCGGAGGATACCGGCGGCACGATCTGGCGGGTGACCAGCGTGCCGAAGTGACGCTTCACCCTCCGTGGAGGGGTCCCCTCCAGGGTAGGGTAAGCGAGGCGCTTGCTTCGCTAGCCCCGTCTCACACTCGCGCCACCATCCACCGGCAGCGTCACACCGGTGATGAAATTCGCTTCATCCGAGGCCAGGAACAGCGCCGCGTTCGCGACGTCCCACCCCGTGCCCATCTTCCTGCGCAGCGGTACTTTGCTGTCGCGTTCGGCTTCGACTTCGGCGCGGCTCTTGTGCCATTCGCGGGCGCGGGTATCGACGGCCATCGGCGTGTTCATCAGCCCGGGCAGGATGACGTTGGCGCGGATGCCGTATTCGGCGTTCTGGTAAGCGAGCTGCTCGGTGAACGCGATCATCGCCGACTTCGTCGCCTTGTAGGCGACGTAGGGATAGGTGGTGATCGCAGCCATCGAGGAGATGTTGATGATGGCCCCGCTCTTCTGCGTGCGCATGATCGGGATGACTTCCTTGGCCGCCAGGATGCAGCTCTTCAAATTGATGGCGACGACGCGGTCGAAGGCTTCCTCGGTGATTTGAAGCAGCTCGGCATCGCCGCCAGACAGGCTGACGCCGACATTGTTGTGCAGCACGTCGATCCGGCCCCAGCGCACCTGCGCCTCCGCAACCATCGCCTTGATGTCCGCGGATTTCGTGACGTCGGCCTCGAAGGCCGCGGCGGTGCCTTGCGTCGCGGCGATCATGGCGGCGGTTTCCTGCGCCGATTCGAGGTGACGATCGACGCACAGCACTTTCGCGCCCTCGCGCGCGAAAGTGAGTGCGGTGGCGCGGCCGTTGCCCATGCCTTCGCCCGGGCTCTGGCCGGCGCCCACGACGATCGCAACCTTGTCTTTCAAGCGCATGTCAGTTCACTCCCGGGATCGGGTACTGCTGGAGTACCTCTTTGTAATATGGCTCGTTGTCGATCTTCATGGTGGCGAGCACGCGCACCACGCCGCAGTAGAAGGCGATGGTGAGGACGAGATCGACCATATGCTCGTCGGAAAGATGTGTCTTGATCTCTGCGAATGTCGCGTCCGACATCGCGAGGTCACGCACCATCTCGCGGGCGCCTTTCAGGATCGCTCTTGCCAGCGGCTCGAGCTTCGACGGTTTGCCCTCGGTCTCCGCCATCAGGCCGGCGATGTCCTCGTCGGTCACGCCGAACTCCTTGCCGATCTTCACATGATGGGTGAATTCGTATTCCGATTTCTCGATCCAGCCGACCTGGAGGATCGCGAGTTCGCGCAGGCGCGGATCGAGCTTGCTCTTGAAGCGGATGTAGCCGCCGATGCCGTTGAAGGCGCGTGCCATGTCCGGCGAATTGACCAGCAGCTTGTGCAGATTGGTATTGCGCTTGAGCATGTCGCGATGTTCGGGTGCGACTTGGTCGGCCTCAAGATAGGGCAGGCGGGCCATGGTGTGTTTCCTCAGGTTCTTGTGACTCGCGTTCGGGCGCTTGCAGCGTCACGCCGCCGTCGACCACCAGCACCTGTCCGGTGATGTAGCGCGCAAAATTGCTGAGCAGGAACTTGACCGCGTGGCCGACGTCCCAGCCGGTGCCTTCGGTCTTGAGCACGGAGGCCTTGGCGCGCTGAACGCGGGCCTGTTCGCTCATGCCGCGGGCATAGACCATTGGGGTGTACATGGGCCCGGGGCAGATGCAATTGACGCGGATGTTGTCGCGGCCGTGATCGACCGCCATCGCGCGCGTGAGGCCGATGACGGCGGCTTTCGACGTCGTGTAGGTCGTGAGGCCGCGTGGCCGCAGCGCGGAGATCGAGGAGATGTTGACGATCGCGCCGCCCTTGGCGGTTTTGATCATGGCGGGGATCGCATGCTTCGAGAGCAGGAACATGGCCTCGACATTGACCTGCATGACGCGGCGGTATTGCTCGGGCGTCTCGTCAACCACGCTGCCGCGGCTGCCGATGCCGACATTGTTGTCCAGAAAATCGAGCCGGCCCCAGCGATCGAGGGCGGCCTCGACGAGCCGCTTGCAATCGCCTTCGCTGGTGACGTCGCCGTCGTGCGCCGCGGCCGTGCCGCCTTCGGTTGTGATCATCTCGACGGTGCGCTCGGCGAGTTTGAGATCCCGATCGGCCACCAGCACTTTAGCGCCGGCGCGGGTGAGCAGAATTGCTGCAGCGCGACCGTTGCCGATGCCGTCGCCCACTGCACCGCCGCCACTGATCAGCGCCACCTTGCCGGCGAGTCCGGCATCGTCCTCAGGGCCCTGCATGTCGTTTCATCCCAAATATTTTCGTGCAACTTAGCAATGGAGCGCAGGGGTGAGAAGGCCGGCCGTCCCGTGCAGATGTCATTGACATCGCACGGAATTGCATGCCGCCGCACGAGATGAGACGCGGTTGAGCGGCGATTGTCCGGGGAACCCTCTTCACGCAACTGCGTTTTGGGGCAGGGGCGTTTCTCGCGTTACGCTCACCGTCGGGGTTTCCCAATCGCCAGTGGCTTTCCAATGAATCTGCTCGATCCACAAGGGCCGGTGGCTGCCGCCAACAGCACCATCCTGGTCGATTCCGTCTTCATCATGCTTGCGATCGTGGTGCCGACGATCATCGCGATCCTGGCGTTCGCGTTCTGGTTTCGTGCCTCCAATCCGAAGGCGCGATTTCAGCCGGACTTCGTCTATTCCGGCCGCGTCGAAATGGTGGTCTGGGCGATTCCCGCGCTGACGGTCATCCTGCTCGGCGGCGTCGCCTGGATCGGATCGCATAAGCTCGATCCGGCAGCGCCCGTGCCAGGGACCGGCAGTCCGCTTCGCATCCAGGCCGTCTCGCTCGACTGGAAATGGCTCTTCATCTACCCGGATCAGCGCATCGCCACCGTCAACACGCTGACTGTGCCGGCCGGCGCCGAGCTGAATTTCCAGCTGACATCGGCGAGCGTGATGAACGTGTTCTTCATCCCGCAGCTCGGCAGCATGATCTACACCATGAACGGCATGGTGACGCGGCTGAACCTGCGCGCCGACAATGAAGGCGACTTCAAGGGTCTGTCGGCGCATTTCTCCGGTGACGGCTTTCCCGAGATGATGTTCGACGTGCACGTGGTTTCGCCGTTGGCCTTTCCAGATTGGGTCGCGACGACAGCGAAGACCGACGCCGTGCTGAACGAGGACAGCTACAAGAAGCTGATGCAGCAGTTCGTGCAGAAGGGAACGCTGACCTATCGCCTCGACGATCCCCGCCTGTTCGACCTGATCGCGACCCAGCACATTCCGCCAGGGCCCGGGCCGGAGCTGCTCTCGGATGCTGGCCGTCCGCACAGTGGAGGCCACGATGCTCGGTAAGCTCGATTGGTCGGCCATCCCGTTCGACCAGCCCATTCCGCTCATTGCCGGAGCCGTGGTGCTGATCGGGATCCTCGCCGTGCTGGCCTGGGTCGTGGTGAAGGGGCATCTGCCCTATCTTTGGCATGAATGGATCACCAGCGTCGATCACAAGCGCATCGGTGTGATGTACATCCTGCTCGCGTCGGTGATGCTGCTGCGCGGCGGCAGCGACGCCATCATGATGCGAATCCAGCAGGCCATCGCCTATCAGTCGCAGGGCTATCTGCCGCCGGAGCATTACAACCAGATCTTCTCTGCGCACGGCACCATCATGATCTTCTTCGTGGCGATGCCGTTCGTGATCGGGCTGATGAACCTGGTCGTGCCGCTCCAGCTTGGCGTACGTGACGTCGCGTTCCCGACGCTCAATTCAGTCGGTTTCTGGCTGACCGCGACCGGCGCGCTGCTGGTCAATCTCTCGCTCGTGATCGGCGAGTTTGCGCGCACCGGTTGGCTCGCCTTTCCGCCGTTATCGGAATTGTCCTACTCGCCGGGCGTCGGGGTCGATTATTACGCCTGGTCGCTCCAGATCTCCGGCGTGGGCACGCTGGTGGCCGGCATCAATCTCGTCACCACCGTGCTCAAGCTGCGCACCAAGGGCATGAACTATCTGCGCATGCCGATGTTCTGCTGGACCACGCTGGCCTCGAACCTGCTGATCGTCGCGGCGTTCCCGATTCTTACCGCCACGCTCGCAATGCTGCTGCTCGACCGATACCTCGGCTTCCACTTCTTCACCAACGAGGCCGGCGGCAACGTCATGATGTTCATGAACCTGATCTGGGCCTGGGGCCATCCGGAAGTCTATATCCTGGTGCTGCCGGCGTTCGGCATCTTCTCGGAGGTGGTGTCGACCTTCTCCGGCAAGGCGCTGTTTGGCTATCGCTCGATGGTGCTCGCCACCATGGCGATCTGCGTCATCTCCTTCATGGTCTGGCTGCACCATTTCTTCACGATGGGTGCGGGTCCCGACGTCAACGCCATCTTCGGCATCGCCAGCATGATCATCGCGATACCAACCGGGGTGAAGATCTACAACTGGTTGTTCACGATGTATGGCGGTCGCATCCGTTTTGCGACGCCGATGCTGTGGGCGGTCGGCTTCATGGTCACCTTCATCATCGGCGGCTTGACCGGCGTGCTGGTCGCGGTGCCGCCGGCCGATTTCATGCTCCACAACAGCATGTTCCTGGTGGCGCACTTCCACAACGTCATCATCGGCGGTGTGCTGTTCGGTGCCTTCGCCGGCTTCGAATACTGGTTTCCCAAGGCGTTCGGCTTCCGCCTCGACGAGCGCTGGGGCAAGCGCGCGTTCTGGTTTACCTTCACAGGCTTCTACATCACCTTCGTGCCGCTCTATGTCGCCGGCATGCTCGGCATGACACGGCGCATGCAGCACTACGACGTCGCGGCGTGGCGGCCCTGGATGATCGCGGCGGCGATTGGGATGGCCGTGCTGACGACCGGCGTGATCTGCCAGATCGTGCAGCTCGTCGTCAGCATCCGCAACCGCGAGGCACTGCGTGACCGCACCGGCGATCCCTGGGACGGCCGTTCGCTGGAGTGGGCGACCTCGTCGCCGCCGCCGGTGTTCAACTTCGCCTTCCATCCCGATGTGCGCGGCGAGGATGCCTATTGGGATCTGAAGGCGCACGCCAAGCAGCAATCGCTTGAGCATGAATCCCCAGAGTATCACGACATCGAGATGCCCCGGAATTCGCCGACGGGCTTCGTCTGCGCTTTCTTCGCCACCATCATGGGCTTTGCGCTGATCTGGCACATCTGGTGGATGGTGATCCTGGGCGGCATCGGCGCGTTCGCGACGTTCGTCGTCTTCGCCTGGCGCGACCATGACGAATACGTCATTCCGGCCGCCGAAGTCGCGCGCATCGACCGTGTCAATCTCGAGGAACGGCGCAGCCTCGTCAGCATGGCGGGGGCGGTCTGATGGCGGTGACGGCGACCTATGGCGATGCACATGCCGATCCGCATCATGTCGGCCGCGCCGCCGAGCATCCAGGGCCGGCATCAAAACGTATCGTGACGGCGTACGGTTTCTGGATATTCCTGCTCTCCGACATCGTGATGTTTTCCTGCTTCTTTGCAGCCTATGCGGTGCTGGCCGACCAGATCGCAGGCGGCCCGAAGGGCTCGGAGATATTCGACCAGCGCAACGTCGCCATCGAGACGGTCTGCCTGCTGCTCTCGAGCTTCACCTGTGGCATGGCCAGCATCGCGGCCGACGTCCGCAGCCGGTTCTGGTTCTATCTCGGCATGGCCGTGACGTGCTTGCTCGGGCTGATCTTCCTGGTCATCGAGTTCAAGGAATTCGCCGATCTCGTGTCTCGCGGTTATGGCCCGTCACGCAGCGCCTTTCTGACGTCGTTCTTCTCGCTGGTCGGATGCCACGGCCTGCACGTCTCGGCGGGCGTGTTGTGGCTCCTGACCATGATGGCCCAGGTCTTCGCAAAGGGCTTTCGCGCCGACGTCCTTCGCCGGATGATGTGCTTTGCGCTGTTCTGGCATGCGCTCGACATCATCTGGGTCGGGGTGTTTTCCGTCGTTTACCTGCTTGGGAGTGGCGTATGAGCGATCAGACCCGCGCGCGGATCGAACATGACCTCGCACCGGGCGAGGAGGAGCAACACAGTGTCGGTGAGCGGATCGTTGGCTATGTCGTTGGTCTCGGCCTCGCGTTGCTGCTCACGGCGACCTCGTTCTTCATCGCCGGAACGGATCTGGTCTGGCAACCCTCGATCCCCGTTGCGCTGATCGTGCTCGCAATTGCGCAGATGGGCGTGCATCTGGTGTTCTTCCTGCACATCACCACGGGTCCGGACAACACCAACAACGTGCTTGCGCTCGCCTTCGGCCTGCTGGTTGTCTTCCTGTTGGTTGGTGGCACCGTCTGGATCATGGGGCATTTGAATCAGAACATGCCGCCGATGGATCAGTTCATTCGGATGCACAGTTAGCGCCGCACAAAAAAGAGGAGCCGCTTGTGGTGACAAGCGGCCCAAGTCTAGGGAGGAAACGCCCGAGCAAAGACAATCCGAAGAGGATCGTCTGCCAAGGATGCGCTCGCGCAAGGCGCGTGCGCACGTTCATAAGTGCAGCAACTCGCGCAAGAGTTCAATTCCGGATCAATACTGTCTCCGGCTACCACTCACGGCTGCGTGAACCAATTGTTCACTTTGGCCGGCGGCAATTATAGGCCTTGCGGAAGCCTGAGGCCTGCGCGTCCTCCTCCGAGCAGAACCAGCGGTCCGGCTTGGTGGTCGCGGCATAGCTCGGGCAACCCCGCAGATGGTAGATGCCGATATTGCCGGTGACGCGCGCGCGCACCGCCAGCTTGCCCTTGATGCTGCAGCTCGGCGGCGCCGTCAGCTCGTCCGGAAACAGCACCGCGCGAATCTCCTTGTCGCGGTCGGAGCGGCACGCGGCGCCGAGCAGGGCGCCGTCCTTCTTGCCGGTGCGGAAGTCTTGCGGCGCAACAAAGCAGCCCTTCCAGATCCCGGCCGAGGCCGTCCTGGCGTCGGCCGCCGCCGGCTTGACGTTGGCCTTGAGGGGCTCACGCGCAATGGCAAAGCCCAGCCTGACCAATTGCTCGTTCAACGAAACCTTGTCGCCCTCGACCGTGCAGATCGCACGGTGGCGCTTGCCAAAATTCTTCTCGGGACCGACATCGTCGCAGCGCACGGGCTTTCCGCCGATCAGCTTGGTGAGCTGGTCGCGGGCCTCGATGCCGCAGCTCCAGGCATCGGCGTGGTCGTCGATACAGACCTGGTCCAGTTCGGGTGCGTCAACGCCGTCGAGCCGGTAGGTGACGTCGCCGAGCTGGATCGAATTGGCGTCCCGGACCGTCGCAGCTGCGGTCAGCGCGGCGGCAGGGCTGGTAACCCCCAGAAATCCGGACAAAGCGAGAAATAAAACGAGCGCGAAGGCGCGGGCGGCGGCAAATGAATTCTCGACGGACATAATTTCTCGCTATCGATTGCTCTAGCTCCTCGTTCCTAGCATCCGGATGGGACGATACCAATGGTCTGCGCTGTGCGAAGTGCGACATTCGCCCGCCAGCCTTTACTCGCTGGCCGGTCTGCCCCTATCGTTTGTCGGCCTTGTGAGCCGTGACGGCCGAATCGCCCGGGAAGCGGCGAGGGCGGGAGGAAGATTTTTTGATGAAAGACCCCGTGGACGTCCTGATCATCGGCGCCGGCGCCTCGGGCGCGGCGATGGCGTGGTCGCTGGCCGAGACCAAGATGCACATCCTCTGCCTGGAGCAGGGCGGCTGGATGAACCCGGCGGAATATCCGAGCACGGGCCGCGATTGGGAAGCCAAGTTCTACGGCGAGTGGTCGTCGAGCCCCAATGTCCGCGGCCGGCCCGAAGACTATCCCATCAACGACGACAATTCGCCGATCAAGGTCGTCAATTACAACGCGGTCGGCGGCTCGACGGTGATGTACACCGCACATTGGCCGCGGCTGCACCCCTCCGACTTCAAGGTCAAGACGCTCGACGGTGTCGCCGACGATTGGCCGATTGATTACGACGCGCTGACGCCGTTCTTCGAAGAAAATGACCGGATGATGGGCACGTCGGGGCTGTCAGGGGATCCGTTGTCGCCGCTGACGCATCCGCCGATGCCGCAGCAGCCGATGGGATTGTCCGGCGCCATCATCGGCAAGGCCATGAACAAGCTCGGCTGGCATTGGTGGCCGTCGGATACGACGGTCGCGACCACCGACTATGAGGGCCGGGCACGCTGCGTCAATCTCGGCCATTGCACGCCCGCCTGCGCGCAAGGCGCGAAATCCTCGACCGACATCACCTATTGGCCGCATGCCGTCCGCGCCGGCGTCGAGTTGCGCACCCACTGCCGGGTGCGCGAGATCACCACCGACGAGAACGGCATGGCCTCGGGCGTGGTCTATTACGACAAGGACGGCGTCGAGCAGTTCCAGCCGGCGCATGTCGTCATCGTCGCCTGCAACGGCGTAGGCACGCCGCGCCTGCTGCTCAACTCGGCGTCCGCGCGTTTTCCGAACGGCCTCGCCAATTCATCGGGTCTCGTCGGCAAAAACCTGATGTTCCATCCCTATGCGCAGATCTATGGCTATGTGAAAGAGCCGACCGACAGTAACCGCGCGCCGCCGACCTGCCTGTGGAGCAAGGAGTGGTATGACACCGACCTCTCGCGCGGCTTTGTGCGCGGCTACGGCGTCCAGTTCGTGCGCGGCGCCGGGCCGGTGTTCGAGGCCGTCGTCAGCGAGCAGAAGGGCATTCTGCCCTGGGGCGCGGATCATCACCGCGTGTTCCGCAAGCTCAACGGCCACCGGCTGGGATTTTCCGCGATCTGCGAGGATCTGCCGGAAGAGCACAACCAGGTCACGCTTGATCCCGTGCTGAAAGACAGCCACGGCATTCCTGCGCCGAAGATCAACTACACAATTTCCGAGAACAGCCGGAAGATGATGGACCACGCGCTCGCGCGCGGCCGGGAGGTTCTCGAGACCGCGGGTGCGACGGACATCTGCGTCAACTCGCCGATCCCGTGGGGCGGCTGGCACCTGCTCGGCACGGCGCGCATGGGCACCGACTCCGAACGCTCGGTCGTCAACGAATGGGGCCGCACGCACGACGTGAAGAATCTCTTCATCGCGGACGGCAGCATCTTCGTCACCTCCGGTGGCGTGAACCCAACGTCCACCATTCAGGCCCTCGCGCTCTACATCGCCGACCAGATGAAACAGCGCCTCGCCAATTTGTTCGACTGAGGCCGTCATGTCCACAGACCATCAACTCACGCGCGCCCAACGCGACGACCTCCGCACTATCGCCGTGATGATCGTGCCCGCCAGCGACGAGTACAAGGTGCCCGGCGCCGACGACTCCGCGATCCAGGCCGATATCCTTGCCACGCTCGGCCGCGACATCAGATTGGTGACGGCGGCGCTGGACCATCTGGCGCGCCTTGCAAGCCAGCCGCTCGCGGAGCTCGATGCCGCCAGGCGCGACGCGGTGGCGAAGGAATTTCGCAAGCACGGCGGCGCGGCTGCCGCAACGCTCGTCCGCGTGGTGCTGCAATGCTACTACCGCGACGACCGCGTACTCCGCTCGCTCGGGCTCGAGCTGCGCGCGCCATTCCCCAAGGGCTATGTGCTCCCGGACGGCGACTGGTCGCTGCTCGACCCCGTCAAGGCCAGGTCAGGCACGCTGCGGCAAGCGCCCTAGCCACCTCGGCAGCCCAGCCTTGCGCGCCCCAGGCGGGCCACTTGCGCGGGAGGGAACAGGCCACCATCTGTGTGAGCCTCAAGGACTTTTACCATGTTGGATTTCACCTCAGATGTCGTCGATGACGGATCGTCATCGCGAGCGGCGGTGGCTACCCCGGACAACGACCGGGCCTTGCTGGACGCCTATTCCAATGCCGTGATCGACGTGACCGACCGTGTCGGACCCGCGGTCGTGCGCGTCGAGACCGGGCCAAAAGTGCCGAACGGCCGCGAGCGCGGCGGGCTTGGTTCCGGCATCGTGATCTCGCCGGATGGGCTCGTGCTCACCAATAGCCACGTGGTCGGCGCATCGAAAGAAATTCGCCTGCGGGACGTCGAGGGCAACGTGGGCGACGCAAGGGTGCTCGGCGTCGATCCCGACACCGACCTCGCGTTGTTGCGCGCCAACGGCGTGCGCGACTTGCCCTATGCCGCGCTTGGCAACTCCAAGAACCTACGGCGCGGCCAGCTCGTGATCGCGATCGGCAATCCGCTGGGCTTCGAATCGACCGTGACCGCCGGCGTCGTCTCGGCGCTCGGGCGCTCGATCCGCTCGGTGAGCGGGCGCACCATCGAGGACGTGATCCAGACCGATGCCGCGCTCAACCCCGGCAATTCCGGTGGACCGCTGGTGTCGTCGAAGGCCGAGGTGATCGGCATCAACACCGCCATCATCAATGGCGCGCAAGGCATCTGCTTTGCGGTCGCGAGCAATACCGCGCAATTCGTGCTGTCGGAGATCATCCGCCACGGCTATGTCCGCCGCGCTTATATCGGCGTCGCCGGACAGACCGCACCGGTCCCGCGGCGTCACGCAGTGCTGGCCGGTGTCGAGAACAACATGGGCGCGCTGCTGGCGCAGATCGAGCCGGATGGCCCCGCAGCGAAAGCGGGCCTGTTGCCGGGCGACGTCGTCATCAAGCTCGACGGGGTCGAGATCAACGGCGTCGACGATTTGATCCGCGTGCTCGACCGCGACCGGATCGGCCGGCGGCTCGCCATCGACGTGCTGCGGCTAGGTCGCCTGCGGGGGATCGACATCGACCCGATCGAGCGCAAGCCACAGCGCTAGCTGCGAGCCCGTAGGCGGGGTATGACGATGTCATGCCTCGCCTTCGGATATTTGCCGCATGATGCCGGCGTATGAGACCTACGACGTCATTGTCATCGGCGCCGGCGCCGGTGGCATGACGGCTGCCGCTGTTGCTGCCGCCGAAGGCCTGCGAGTGCTGGTGATCGAGAAGACCGCCTTCGTCGGCGGTACCACGGCCTGGTCCGGCGGCATGGTCTGGATTCCGGCCAATCCCAAGATGAAGGAGGCGGGGCTTTCCGACAGCGTCACGGATGCGGTCCAGTATCTTGCGAGTACCGTGCCCGAGCCCGCCAATGCGGGCTTGCGTGCCGCCTTCCTCGCGCGCGGGCCGGAGGCGGTCGCCTATCTTGAAGCCAACACCGAAGTTCGCCTTCAGCCGGTGAAGGCCTATCCGGACTATTATCCGGAACGGCTGGGCGCGACGGCCGGCGGGCGCGTGCTGGAGCCGGTCGCTTTCGACGGCACGCGGCTGGGCGATGCTTTCGCCCGATTGCGACCGCCTCTGCCGGAGTTCACGCTGTTCGGCGGCATGATGGTCAACCGTCTCGACATCCCGCATCTGCGCCGGATTGGAAAATCCCTGCGTTCGACATTACGGGCGGCGCGACTGGTGTCCGAATACGCATTGCAGCGGCTGCGCAATCCGCGCGGCACGACACTGCATCTCGGCAATGCTCTCGCGGCACGGCTGTACGCCTCGCTGCTGGCACGGCAAGTCGAGATCCTCTTCAGTGCTGATGTCGAGGATCTGACGACGCAGGACGATCGCGTCAGCGGCGTCGTGATCCGCCATGGCTCGCGTGATCGCCTGATTGCGGCACGCCGCGGCGTGGTGCTAGCGACTGGCGGCTTCTCGCACGACGTGGCTTTACGCAAGCGCTTCTTCCCGCCTGCGGCCGGATTTGTCTCGGCGACCAACACGTCCAGCACGGGCGACGGACTTCGCTTCGCGACCACAGCCGGCGCTGCGCTCAATACGGACGCATCGAGCCCGGCCTATTGGGTGCCCGCCTCGCTATTCAGACGCGCCGATGGCAGCCGCGGCGTGTTCCCCCACACGGTGACCGACCGCGCCAAGCCCGGCGTGATCGCCGTCAATGCCGCAGGCCGCCGTTTCGTCAACGAGGCGCTATCCTACCACGAGTTCGTGCTTGCCATGCTGCGCGACGGCAATGGCGAGCCGGATCGGCCGTTCTACCTGGTCTGCGACCGTCCGTTCCTGTGGCGCTACGGCCTCGGCCGCATCAAGCCGTTCACGCGCAACGTCCGACACTACGTGGCGAGTGGTGAGTTGATCGAGGCGCCTGATATCGCGCAGCTCGCGGCGAAGATTGGAATCAACCCGTCCGCACTCGCCGCGACGGTCGCGAGCTACAATTCCGACGCGAAGGACGGCCGTGATCCCGAATTCGGTCGCGGCAGCACCATCTATCAGCGGCATCTCGGCGACGCCGCTCACAAGCCGAACCCATGCGTCGCGCCGATCCTCCGCGCGCCGTTCTTCGCGATGCGCATCTATCCGGCCGATCTCGGTACGGCCATCGGCATGAAGGTCGATGCCCATGCGCGCGTGCTGCGCGAAGACGGGACAGCGATCGCGGGTCTCTACGCCTGCGGCAACGACATGGCCTCGATCATGAACGGCAATTATCCGGGGCCGGGGATCACGCTCGGTCCAGCACTGACATTCGGGTATATTGCGGGACGGCATCTGGCGGAGGGGAGTGTGACGACGACACTCGGCGCCGCAAAGACATCCGTTTGATCGGATCCCCGCTGCATCCGCGTCATTGCGAGCGTAGCGAAGCAATCCAGAAATCGCGGAGGCAGTCTGGATTGCATCGTCGCATGGGCTTCTCGCAATGACGCGTGGAGGGAGCTCGGGTCCTAACTGCTACTCCGCAGCCGCAGCAAAGCGGCTGTTCTCCAGCTCGGCTTCCAGCCGCGCCTTCTCGGCCGCCGCGAGCCGGATGTTGGATTCCTTGACGTGACCGAAGCCGCGGATGGTCTCCGGCACACGGGCGAGGCGCGCCAGCAGCGGGAGCTGCTCCGCCTTCAGTCCGGCGATCCGCTGATCGATCATGCCGAGATAATCTTCGATCAGCTTCCGCTCCGACTGGCGCTCCGCGGTGCGCCCGAACACATCGAACGCGCCGCCGCGCAAAAACTTGAGCTTGGCCAGCACGCGGAAGGCGTGGATCATCCAGCCGCCGAACTCCTTCTTCTGGAGATGTCCGGTTGTCTTGTCGCGCTGCGCGAAGATCGGCGGTGCGAGGTGGTATTTGAGCGTGAAATCGCCGTCGAATCTCTCCGATACCTTCTTCGCGAAGCTGCCGTCGGTGTAGAGCCGTGCGACCTCGTACTCGTCCTTGTACGACATCAGCTTGAACAGATTCTTCGCCACGGCCTCCGTAAGCTCGCTGGATGCGGGCGAGGCGGCATTCTCTGCCTTGCGCACTTTGGCAACGGCCGCGAGGTAACGATCAGCATAGGCCTTGTCCTGATAGCCCCTCAGAAACTCTGCGCGGGTCGCGATGATGTCGTCGAGCGACTTTGTCGGCGCGGAGGCGCGGTTCTTGAACTGAAGCACGCTGCGCACCCGCGACATGTCGTGGGCGGCCAGCCGGCCCCAGGTGAAGGCGAGCTTGTTCATCTCGATCGCGGCGCCGTTGATCTCGATGGCGCGGAGCAGGGCCTCCAGCGACAGCGGGATGGCGCCCTTCTGGAAGGCGAAGCCGAGCATGAAGGAATTGGTCGCAATCGAATCGCCCATCAGCGCAGCCGCAATGCCGGTCGCATCGATGATGTCGAGGTTGTTCTCGCCGATCGCGTCGCACAGCACGGTCTGCATCGTGCCCATCTCGAAATCGAGGTCGGGGTTTTGCACGAAGCTCGCGGTCGGCTGGAGGTCGGCGTTGATATAGGCCTTGGTCACGCCGCGCTCGGCGCGGCTGAGCGCGGAGGGGCCTGCCGAGACGATCATGTCGCAACCGAGGATGACGTCGGCGCCGGCGGTGGTGATGCGGACGGCAGAGATATCCTCCGGCCTCGGTGCGATGCGCACATGGCTCATCACGGCGCCGTTCTTCTGCGACAGGCCGGTGAAATCCAGCGCCGAGCAGCCGCGGCCGTCGACATGGGCGGCCATGCCGAGCAGGGCGCCGATGGTGATGACGCCGGTGCCGCCGATGCCGGTGACGAGGATGTTGTAGGGGCCGTCGAGCTCTAGCACCGGAGGCAGCGGCAGGTCGGCGAACAACTGCCCGGAATCGACCGAAGAGGTCTTGACGCGCTTGAGCGTGCCGCCATGCACGGTGACAAAACTCGGGCAGAAACCTTCGACGCAGGAAAAGTCCTTGTTGCAGTTCGACTGGTCGATCTGCCGTTTGCGGCCGAATTCGGTCTCCAGCGGCTGCACTGAGACGCAGTTCGAGGCCTGCGAGCAATCGCCGCAGCCTTCGCAGACGAACTCGTTGATGAAGGCGCGCTTGGCGGGATCGGGATAGAGCCCGCGCTTGCGGCGGCGGCGCTTTTCCGCGGCGCAGGTCTGGTCGTAGATGACGACGGTCAGGCCCTTGATGTCGCGCAGCTCGCGCTGAACGGCATCGAGCTCGCGGCGGTGGTGGATGGTCGCGCCCTGCGGGAAGTAGTTGCTGTCAGGATATTTGGTCGGGTCGTCGGAGACGATCGCAAGCCGCTTGACGCCCTCGGCCCAGACCTGATGCGCGATCTGCGCGACGTTGAAGCCGCCCTCGGCGGGCTGACCGCCGGTCATCGCGACGGCGTCGTTGTAGAGGATCTTGTAGGTGATGCTGATCCCTGCAGCGGAAGCCGCGCGCAGGGCCAGCAGCCCCGAATGCGTGTAGGTGCCGTCGCCGAGGTTCTGGAAGATATGCTTCTCGCTGGTAAAGGGCGCCTGCCCGATCCAGTTCACGCCCTCGGCGCCCATATGCGAGATCAGATCGGTCCGGCGGGTCGGCATGCTCAGGGCCATGCCGTGGCAGCCGATTCCGGCCATGGCGCGGCTGCCTTCCGGCACGCGGGTCGAAGTGTTGTGCGGACAGCCCGAGCAGAAAAACGGCGTGCGGGCGAGTTTGATCGGGGCGCCGGTGGTGACGGGATGGTCGAAGGCTTCGAGCCGCGCAAGGCGCTGCTCCAGCACCGGGCTGTGATGCCCGAGCTTGCGCAGCCGCGCCACCAGTGCGGACGCAACGATGGTCGGCGTCAGCTCGCCTTCGCTCGGCAGCAGCGGCGCGCCGCGCTCGTCGCGTTTGCCCGTGACGGTCGGGCGCCTCGATGCATCGATGTTGTAGAGGATGCGCATCAGCTGGTCTTCGATGAAGCCGCGCTTCTCCTCGACCACCAGCACGTCCTGAAGACCGTCGGCGAAACGCTTCGCGCCGCTTTCTTCCAGCGGCCAGGTCAGCGCGACCTTGTAGATGCGCAGTCCCAGATCCTGCGCGTCCTTGTCGGTAATGCCGAGGTCAGCGAGCGCCTGGCGCAAATCGAGATAGGCCTTGCCGGTTGCGACGATGCCGAGCCGCGCCGGCCTGGAGTCGAGCACGATGCGGTCGAGCTGGTTGGCGCGGGCAAAGGCCTGCACCGCAGCCATCTTCGGACCGAACAGGCGCCGCTCGGCGTCCAGCGGCGGATCGGGCCAGCGGATGTTGAGGCCGCCGGGCGGCATCTCGAAATCATCGGGAAGCTTGATCTGGATCCTTTCGGGATCGCTATAGATGGAGGCCGAGCTCTCCACGGTCTCGCTGATGGCCTTGAAGCCGACCCAGCAGCCGGAGAAGCGGGACAGCGCGAAGCCATAGAGACCGAGATCGAGATAGTCCTGCAGCGTCGCCGGATTGATCACCGGGATCAATGCCGCCGCAAACACCTGCTCGCTCTGATGCGCCAGGGTCGAGGACTGGCAGCCGTGGTCGTCGCCGGCGAGCGCCAGCACGCCGCCGTTAAGTGAAGTACCGGCCGCGTTGGCATGCTTGAGCGCATCGACCGAGCGGTCGACGCCAGGGCCCTTGCCGTACCAGATGCCGAACACGCCATCGACCTTGGCGCCGGGAAAGAGGCCGATCTGTTGGCTGCCCCAGACTGCGGTCGCCGCCAGATCCTCGTTGAGGCCGGGGACGAAGGCGATGTCGTGCTGCTGGAGGTGCGACTTCGCGCGCCACAGCGCGTGGTCGTACATGCCGAGCGGGGAACCGCGATAGCCGGAGATGAAGCCGCCTGTGTTGAGCCCCTGAAGCCGGTCGCGTTCGCGCTGCAACATCGGCAGGCGGACCAGGGCCTGGGTGCCGGACAGGAAGATCCGCTTCGATTCGAGCCGGTATTTGTCGTCCAGCTCGACCTGCATCAGCGTCATTTCGGAAGTCCTTGTCTGTCGCTCGGCTCGAATTCGACTTGGGGTTTGCGCTGCGGGAGGGATTGCGGCTGCGCGACGTGAATTGTGACAGTCAAGGGGATGGCCCGGCGAAGTCAATATGGCTAGCCGCATCCGTGGCGCTCCTGCTAGTCATGGCTTGCGCAACGCCTCGAAGGTCAGGAGGTGGAGGCGATCCTGTCCAAGCCACTTCACCTTGCGTGCTGCCGCGTGATGATCCCGGGCTCGACGCTTCGCGCCGCCGCGGAATGATGTCGGGAGAGCGTCGCGGTCCGCTCATCCTCTAGGCAATTGCACGTCGCAAAGTCGTCGCACAGGGAATAAGCAGACGCCAGCGTCTCGCGTAACATTTTGAGCGCGCAACGAATTCCATCGCCGCCCATGCTCACCCACTATTGTACACAATGGCACGGTGTTTGCAGAACTCCTGGCAAAGAGAGTTCTCGCCAGGGCCTGCGTCATGTTGAACTCAACCAAGCCGACACTGGGCGTCATCAGCGCCGAGCCCGAGCCGATAAAGCTCGACTGGTCGAGCACCGCGCTCGTCATCATCGACATGCAACGCGATTTCATGGAGCCCGGCGGCTTCGGCGAGACGCTTGGCAACGACGTCAGCCAGCTTGCGCGCGCTGTGAAGCCGATCGGTTCGCTGCTCAAGGCGGCGCGCGAGACCGGCATGTTGGTGGTCCATACGCGTGAGGGGCATCTGCCCGATCTCTCGGACGCACCGCCGGCGAAAGTCGCGCGCGGCGCGCCGAGCCTTCGCATCGGCGATCCCGGCCCGATGGGTCGCATCCTGATCCGCGGCGAAGCCGGTCACGACATCATCCCGGAGCTCTATCCGCTCGACAGCGAAGTGGTGATCGACAAGCCCGGCAAGGGCGCGTTCTACGCCACCGAGCTCACCGACGTGCTGGAGAAATACGGCATCGAGAATCTTCTGGTGTGCGGCGTCACTACGGAAGTGTGCGTCAACACCACCGTGCGCGAGGCCAATGACCGCGGCTATCGCTGCGTCGTTATCTCGGACGGCTGCGCATCCTATTTCCCCGAGTTTCACGAGATGGGCTTGAAGATGATCAAGGCCCAGGGCGGCATCTTCGGCTGGGTCGCGGACTCGGCCGCAGTATTGGAGGCGATGAAGACTTCGACCACATAGGGGTATGACCATGAGCACATTGACGGGGACGGCCGGCAAATCCGAGTTCAAGCCGGTACTATGGACATCGGGCGACTGGAACGCGTTTTTCGGCTTCGGCACCAACATCCTCGTCAACATGCTGGTGCTCACGGGCCTGCTGCGCTTCGTACTGAAGATGCCGGACTCACTCGTGTTCGGCCGCATCCTGCCCGCGCTGGGGCTGATGATGTGCCTGTCCACCTTCTACTATGCGTATCTCGCCTATCGGCTGGCGCAGAAGACCGGCCGCAGCGATGTCTGCGCGCTGCCTTCTGGCGTCAGCGTGCCGCATATGTTCATCGTCACCTTCGTGATCATGCTGCCGGTGACGCTCAAGACCGGTGATCCGCTCAAGGGCTGGTCGGCGGGTCTCGTCTGGGTGTTCTTCCAGAGCTTCATCCTGATGATCGGCGGCTTCATCGCGCCCTTCATCCGGAAAATCACGCCGCGCGCCGCGCTGCTCGGCACGCTTGCGGGCGTCTCGCTGACCTTCATCGCGATGCGTCCGGCGCTCGAGATGTACATGACGCCGCAGATCGGTCTTGTCTGCTTCGCCATCATTCTGGTGAGCTGGTTCGGTGGCGTGAAATACCCGAAGAGCATTCCGGCCGGTCTGGTCGCGATCGTGGTCGGCATGATCATCGCCTGGGGCTCGAACCTGTTCGGTCTCGGCCTCGGCGGATTGAGCGTCAAGGGCGTCGGTGACGCCTTCGCCAATTTCGGCTTCTTGGTGCCGATCCCAGCAGCGAATTATGTCTTCTCCGGCTTCGAATTCCTCGGCGTCATCCTGGTCACGGCCGTTCCGTTCGGTATCTATGACCTCGTCGAGGCCATGGACAATGTCGAGAGCGCGGAGGCCGCCGGCGATGAATATCCGACCACGCGGGTGCTCACCGCCGACGGCGTGGTCAGCCTGATCGGCTGTCTGATGGGCAATCCCTTCATCAATGCGGTCTATATCGGCCATCCCGGCTGGAAGTCGATGGGCGGCCGGATCGGCTACTCGGCAGCGACCGGCATCATGGTGGTGGTCCTGTCCTGGTTCGGCGTCATCTCGGTGCTGCTGGCGCTGGTGCCTGTCGTCGCGATCTCGCCGATCCTGCTCTATATCGGCATGCTGATGACCGCGCAGGCATTCCAGACCACGCCATCGAAGCACGCGCCGGCCGTGGCGCTGGCCTTTACGCCGCATCTCGCTGCCTGGGCCAAGCTCCAGATCGACACCATGCTGGGCTCGACCATGAATGCGGCAGCAACTGTCGGGGGCATGGCTGCCGACAAGGCCGACGCGGTCAAGGCCGCCGCGATCGCCGCCCTTCCGCAGCAAGGCGTATTCTATCACGGCCTCGAAGTCATGGGCGGCGGCTCCATCCTCGGCGGCCTGATCCTGGGTGCGATCGGCGTCTTCATCATCGAGCGAGATTTCGAAAAGGCGTCAGCCTTCGCCCTTGTCGGCGCAGTGCTGACCTATTTCGGCTTCATGCACGGCGAAGCGGTCGGCATCGGCGGCTTTGGTGTGACGCCTGCGGTCGCGTTTGCCTATGCTGTGGTGGCGTCCGGCCTGTTTGCCGCGAGCAAGCTTGGCAGCACCGAGCATTATGTCGCGCATCCGGAGATGCACGCCGCGCCGGCGGAGTAGGCCGGATGGCAACAAAAATGCCCGGGCGACCTCGTGTCGTCCGGCCATTTGGTTGCGGTGCCATTACCCGCCCTTGACCGCTCCCACAGTGAGCCCGGCCACGATCTGCCGCTGAGCAAATACCGTGAGCAGCAGCACGGGAAGCGTGACGATCAGCGCGGCGGCGGCAAGCGGTCCCCAGCTCAGCTGGTCGAACGAGATCATGTTATAGACGGCGACGGGCAGGGTGCGCGTCTCGCGTCCCGCCAGCACGATGCCGAACACAAAATTGTTCCAGGAGAAGATCACCGCGAGAATGAAGGCGACCGCGATGCCCGGTTTTGCGATCGGCAGCGCGACGTGACGGAACACCTGCCAGCGCGTGGCGCCGTCGATGAGGGCCGCTTCCTCCAGCTCCATCGGCGTCGTTTCGAAATAGCCGATCATGATCCAGATCACGATGGGCACCGTCACCACCAGATGGATGATGATCTGCGACACCAGGGTGCCGAGCAATCCCAGCCACTGGAACAGCAGGAACAGGGGAATCAGGTAAGACAGGCCTGGCGTGATGCGGGCGATCAGGATCACGATCGCGGATTTATGCGCGGCCATGCGCGCGATGCCGTAGCCGGCGGGAACGCCGACGATCAACGCAAGCATTGTCGCGCTGCCGGTCACGATCAGGCTGTTGATGAAATAGGTCAGAAAGCGGTTGGAGGCGAGCACGTCGGCATAGTTCTTCCAGGCGATATGTTCCGGAAAGAACACCGGCGGGTAGGCGGCGTTGTCGATCTCGAATTTGAGCGACAGCGACAGCATCCAGAGGAAGAACAGAATCGCCGGCGACACGATGACGAACACAGAAAGCCACAAGCCGATTTGGCCAAGGATCTGCCTTGGATCGATTTGACTTGGATTGATTTGTCTTGGGTTGATTTGACTTGGGTTCATGCGCCGCTCGCGATTTCGGTCCACAGCATACGCTGCCGGACGTAGAGCATCACCGCGGCAAGCAGGACGATCAGCAGGAAGAACACGACCGCGATCGCCGAGCCGTAGCCGAGGTCGTAGTAAGAGAAGGCGACGCTGTAGAGATAAATGTTGATTGTCTCCGACGCCGAGCCAGGTCCGCCCTGCGTGATCGCGAAGATGATGTCGAAGCTTTTTACGGCGTCGATCATGCGGATCATGCCGGCAATGAACAGGAATGGCATGATCAGCGGCAACGTGATGAAGCGGAAAACCTGCCACACGCCGGCGCCGTCGATCTGCGCGCTCTCGTAAGGTTCGGTCGGGATCGCAGCGAGGCCGCCGAGCACGATCAGCATCACCAGCGGCGTCCATTGCCAGGTCTCGACCAGCACCAGCGAGGGAATCACCGTTGCCGGATGAAACACCCAGAGCTGCGCGGGGATGCCGACCAGCGACAGCAGATAGTTGAGCACGCCGAGTTGCGGGTGGAACATCATGGTCCAGACCAGCGCGATCGCCACCGGGGTCGCCATCATCGGCATGATGAAGACGCCGCGTAGCAAGCCACGCCCGGCGAATTTCTGGTGAAACACCACGGCTGCGAATGTGCCAAGCACGAGCGGCAGCAGCACGGACAGCACGGTGTAGACCAGTGTATGTCCGATCGCCTCGATAAAGCGGGGATCGTTGGTCAGCCGAAGATAATTGGAGAATCCGACGAAGGTGGTCGATGAACCGACCTTCCATTCGTTCAGGCTCATCCAGATGGTGAACACCCACGGGAAGATGATGATCGCAAGCACGACGACCAGCGCCGGCACCACGAACGGCCAATAGGACGGTGGCCGCAATTCCTTCCCCGGCGCGGCATCAGACGGTGCCGCGCCCGGAGTCGCTTGTGTCAACGTACTCACGCCTTTTCGCTGCGCTCCAGGATCGGCCGGTACTGATCGTTGGCCTTCTTCAGTTCGGCTGCGGGATCGGCGCCGGACAGGGTCGCGGTGAGTGCCGCGCCGACGATGTCGCGGAATTCGGCGACCGGAATCACGACGGGAAGGCCGAGCTTGCTGATCTTGCCGGAGTCGATCACCGACTGCAGCCATTCCTTCGGCATCTTGACGCCGCTCTGGACCTCCGCATCGTTCAGGATCGAGTTGCGGAACGGCACGCCGCCGCCAGCCTGCAACAGCCGCGCGCCTTGCTTCTTCGAAACGATCCACTGGCAGAGCAGATAGGCGGCTTCCTTGTTCTTGCTCGCCGCGGCGATGCCGATGCCGTCGCCATAGGTCGCCGAATATTGGCCCTTCGGTCCGGCCGGCACGACCGTGTAGCCGACCTTGCCGACCACGCGTGATGCGGCCGGATCTTCCAGCGGCGGCGCCCAGCCGACGCCGTCGATCCACATCGCCGAACGTCCTTGCGTGAACGAAGCCATCGACTCCATCCAGTTGAAGCCAGCGACGCCGGGCGGGGCGACTTTCGTCAGCAGCTTTTGATAGAGTTTCGTCGCAGCGACCGCTTCTGGGCCGTCGGTCAGGATGTTGCCCTTGGCATCGAGGAATTCGCCGCCATAGTCGAGGAAGAAGTTGGTCCACAACGTCATGTTGGCGTTGCGCAAGCCGCGCCCGACGAAGCCGAAGATGCCTTCCTTGGTGTCAGTGAGCTTCTCCGCTGCCGCGGCCATCTCGTCGAGGGTCTTGGGGACGGCGACACCCTTCTTCTGGAAGAGCTCCTTATTGTAGTAGAGGATGAAATAGTCGACCGACCAGGGCAGCGACAGCATCTGGCCCTTGTCGTTCTTGGCGTATTGCAAGCCGGCGGCCGAGAAATCGTTCTCGACGAGATCGGGCGCGGTCAGCGTCGGATCCTTCATGAAGGGTGTCATGTCGGCGAGCCAGCCGGCCTTCTCGAACTGTCGCTTCTGCACGTGATAGCTGATATGGACCACGTCGAAGCTCGGCCGGCCCGAGGTGAGCTCAATGACGCATTTCTGGCGCTGCTGCTGCTCGGGGATCTGCTCGGATTCGACCTGGATGCCGGTGAGGTCGGTGAACTCCTTGACGTATTTTTGCAGGTTGTCGCCGCGCGGCCCCTTGGCGAGGATCACCTCGAGCTTGGTCCCGGCGTATTTCTTCCAACTCACTTCGGCGCGCGCGGGAAGCCCGGTGAGGCTGAGCGCGCCAGCCGCCGCGGTCCCCGTCAAAAGCGTACGGCGCGAGATCTTATGGTCAGCCACGTTAGTCCCTCCCTATGATTCAATTCTTTGGGAGGGATACTAGCGACCGTTCCACGCCTGCCTAGTCCTAATTTGCGCGTTACGGTCGCACCGCCGGCGCTTCCATCGGCATGCCGCGCGCCCGCGACATCAGATAGAGCTCGAGCGCGACCAGCTCGGGCGCGCCGTAGTCATAGGCCTGGGCCCGGACACCGATCATGCAGCTGCGCAAGCGCCGCTCCAG
The DNA here is from genome assembly GCF_016612535.1 of Bradyrhizobium diazoefficiens. Classification (NCBI taxonomy): domain Bacteria; kingdom Pseudomonadati; phylum Pseudomonadota; class Alphaproteobacteria; order Hyphomicrobiales; family Nitrobacteraceae; genus Bradyrhizobium; species Bradyrhizobium diazoefficiens. Next base: position 1,986,528 of record NZ_JAENXS010000002.1, on the reverse strand, counting down.
CGATCCCAGCGTCTGCCACTCCAGCCGATAGAGCGGATAGCCGGTCGGCTGCGCTTGCGTGATCGGCGAGCCTGCGAGGCGCTTGTCAAAATTGTCGTCATGGCAATTGGTGCAGGCGAGGTTGAGTTGACCTTCGCGCTGCATGAAGAGGTTGCGGCCCTGTTCGACGAAGGGCTTTGCTTGCGGATCGTCGCCTGCGGTGATCGCGACGCCGCGCGACTGGCGGGCAACGAAGGCGGACAGCGCCAGAATGTCGCGGCTCTCGTAAGACAGCGGTGTTGCCTGCTGATGATTGGCACGGCAGAGATTGATGCGCTGGTCGAGCGTGACGGGGCGCGCCAGCGCCTTGTCGAAAGCAGGGTAGCGCGCCGCGACGCCCTTCATGCTGCTCCGCGCATCGGCGATCCAGGCCTCCTGCACCTTGTGCAGCGAGGCACCGGAGGCGAGCCCTTCGATCGTGGTGATTCTCTTGCCCTCGGCCTCGGCGACCGAAATCCCGCAGGAGCGGGTGGCGACCCCGTCCATGTGAACGGTGCAGGCGCCGCATTGTGCGATGCCGCAGCCATATTTTGGTGCCGGTCAGCCCGGCATTCTCGCGGATCACCCAGAGCAGCGGCGTATCCGGCTCGACGTCGAGCGTGAAGGTTTTTCCGTTGATTGTTAGGTTTGCCATCGCAAGTCCCCTGATCGGTCCATCCACCGAAGGATCCAAGGGTGCAATTTGTCCGGCATACTGGAACTGTTCAAATCAAGAGTCCGAGGGATGGTTGCCGAAGATTTTAGCGGTGGCGGGAAGATTTTTGATCCGGCGGGGTTGTGCGCGCTGTGCGAAGGTCGCCCAAATCGCGCCATCTCCCTGAACGCCAATGGCGCAGTCTGGAGGGACGTCAGGGGTCTCGATAGATTGTCCCTTTTGCCGGGGTGCAAGACGGTCGTGCTCTGATACACTGCGGCCAGACAAAAGGAGTTCCATGAAGGTGCCGAGCCCCTGCAACGTGTTGATGCTCTATCCGCTGTTCACGGCGGAGTCGTTCTGGAGCTTTGGTGAGTCCTGCAAGCTGATGGGTGTGCGGCGTCCCGCCGCGCCCTTGGGCCTGATCACCGTTGCGGCGATGTTGCCGGAGAACTGGACCGTTCGCCTGATCGACTGCAATACACAGCCCTTCAGTGAGGGCGACCTGGCCTGGGCCGACGTCGTCTTCACAGGCGGAATGCTGCCGCAGCAGGCGGACACGCTGCGGTTGATCGAGCTCTGCCGCGCGGCCGGCAAGCCGGTGGTCGTCGGCGGTCCTGATCCGACGTCGAGCCCCCACATCTACGAGCAAGCGGATTTTCGGGTGCTCGGCGAGGCCGAGAGCGTCATCGACGAATTCATCGCGGCCTGGGACAGCGGCGCGCGCTCCGGCGTTTTCACCGCGCCGAAATTCCAGGCCGACGTCACCACGACGCCGGTGCCACGCTTCGACCTGCTCAAATTCGAGGACTATCTCTATCTCGGTGTGCAGTATTCCCGTGGTTGTCCGTTCACCTGCGAGTTCTGCGACATCATCGAGCTTTACGGCCGCGTGCCGCGGACCAAGACGACCGAGCAGATGTTCGTCGAGCTCGAGCGGCTCTACCAGATGGGTTACCGCGGCCATCTTGATTTCGTCGACGACAATTTCATCGGCAACAAGAAGTCGCTGCGCCAGTTCCTGCCTCAACTCGCCGAATGGCAGCGCGCGCACGGCTATCCCTTCGAATTGTCCACTGAGGCCTCGGTCAATCTGGCCGACGATCCCGAACTGCTGGAGCTGATGGGCGCTGCGAATTTCTTCGGCATCTTCGTCGGCATCGAAAGTCCGGACCCCGCAACGCTGGTCGCGATGCGCAAGAAGCAGAACACCCGGCGGAACATTGCGGAGAGCATCCACAAGATCTACCGCGCCGGCATGCTCGTCACCGCCGGCTTCATCGTCGGCTTCGACAGCGAGAAGGTCTCGATGGCGGACGCGATGGTCGATTTCATCGAAGAGGCCGCCATCCCGGTCGCCATGGTCGGCTTGCTCTATGCGTTGCCGAACACGCAGCTGACGCGGCGCCTTGCCAAGGAAGGCCGGCTGCACGCGGACCACGATCTTGCATCGACCACGGGCGGCGACCAGTGCACCGGCGGCATCAATTTCGATCCGGTCCGCCCGCTGCGCGACATCCTGACGGACTACAAGATGGTGCTGGAGCGCGTCTACAGCCCGGCGGCCTATGCAAGTCGTGTCGACAAGTTGATGACGCTGCTCGACCGTTCGAGGCAGCGCCCCGAGCTCGCCGAGGGCGACATTCGCGCGCGGGTCGGGGCGATGGAGACGGTGCACCGCGTGGTCACTGCGATCCCCGAGGCGCGCGGACCGCTCTGGCAGACCTTCATGAATTGCGCCAAGCGCGACACCTCGTCGGCACGCATCGCAGTGCAGATGATCGCGGCCTATGCGCATCTCGGACCGTTCTCGCGCAAGGTCATCGATGCCATCGACGCACGGCTGGCCGCACTGGACGAGGAGATGCCGGGTCCGGTCGTTGCTGCCAGCGCGGCCGTGGCACCAAATCTGGCCTGACCTCCGAAAAACCAAGAACGCTTGCTCGCCGGCACTGCATCAATTGCGGCGGCCTATGGCGAGACATTGCGTCAATGTGCCCCCGCTGCCGGCGCCGAAATTCGCGGTCGCAAGTGTGAGCCCCTCGCTTGACACTGCAACAACCTGGAGGTGATCGTGGTTCGACATAACACCGATTGTGGCGGCAACAGCTTCAGCGGAGTGCGGCATGCCTTGGAAGGTGATCGGCTGGTCGGTCGCGGCGATCGTTGCGATCTTTCTGACATTCAACTATCTGCCCTCGTTCGTCGCCGACTCCCTCTACAAGAATGTCGACGACATCACTGACGGGGAGATGCCTGCCACCGTCACCGCCTTTCAATCGGGACCGGAGGTCGTCAGCACGATCGGCGGTGGCGGCGAGGGGCTGAACTGCAGCCTTCCGGCCGCGACCAACATCTTTTTTGATGGAAGCGGAGACTCCGGGGGCAAGCGCCACTTGGTCCTGCAGCGCTTCCGGCAGGCCTGCGTCTTTCATGACCTCTGCTACCGCCATGGCCTTGCCACTTACGGCTATAACCAGAACGATTGCGATCGCATCCTGCAAAATGCCGCGTTCCGGCTCTGCCTCTATATCCGCAACGGCAGCGAGGCGAGCAGCGCGACGCGCTGCCAGACCGACTCGAAGATGGTGCTGGCAGGCGTCAGCATGGGCGGATACAACGCTTTTCGCGGCTGGGATCGATCGACCTATTTCGAGTTCGAATCCGATCCATTCCGCTCGGACGGCTTCGAGGCCAGCCGCGTCGTGGATCATCCGTTCAAGTCCGTCGATCCCGTCAAATATCGCAACGACCCGGATCAGGTCATTCTGTCGTTCGAGAACGTTCGATCCGACATCGCCGTCACGTGCATGACTTGCGCGAAGCTGCCGGTCTTCCGCTATACGCAGGATCCGAACGAGGTCAGCGCCGAACTGCGTTCGGTGGGCGTGACGAAGCTGCCGGAAGCGCTGCTCAAGCGCGAGCCCATGCTGTCGGAAACCGTCCCGATATGGCTGCCACCACGTCGTCATCATGCGGCGCCGCACTTGCTGGTCGACGGTGCCGGCAAGGATCACCTGATCTGGATGAGCCGGAACGATCCGCAGAACACCGTGTCCTGCATCGTTCTTGCGGACGCGGCGCGACTCCTCACCACGACCTTGCCGACGCGCGATCTCTGCTCGAAGGATGCCGGCCCGTCCCTGACCATGGTGGAGGTCGACATGTTCGCGACATCGCCACTTCCGATGGAGCTTCCCGGCGCTGCCGACCCGATCTACGCAACCGCAATCAGTCCGCAGATGACGCTCGATCACGACCTCAGCTTCTGCGCGCGCTCGGCATCCCGGCCGATCGATCCTGCCGGCAATGACGACCGGTCCAAATGCATCAACTTCTCCGGAGACGACGTCAGCAAGGGCGCAGCGCTCGGGGCATTCCAGAATTTTCCAATTGTGCGCTCCGGGCAGCAGATATTCTTCGCGCGGGATGTCGACCAACGGACGTCCTCGCCGCTGACGGCGATCCGGCAGCGTGCGCTCGGCAATACTTATTCACCAGGTGGGGCGCTGCTCGTGATCGACGTCGCGCCGCCGGTGACGCCCAAGGGACCCGTCTCGGCCAAGCTGAAAAAGATCGTCCGGTTCAACATCGACGATCGCTTCGATCCGATGATGCCGATTACCCGCAAGGTCGACGATTTGCGCTTCCTGAGCCTGGAGGCATCGAAACAGACCATGCGCCTTCACATGATCGATTTCGCCATGGACAACCCTGCCGTCGGCGATGTCCGGCTGACGATGGGCGGCGGTGATGTGGAACTGGATCGCTCGTGGGCGGCAAGACCCCCGATGGTGCTAGAAACCAGGGAAGCTCATCCCAGAACCAAGCTGGTGTTCTCGCGTGGCGACATCGCGATCGAAGAGCGTAAGCCCGTCGACCCCGACGCGACGACGGAAGCGTTGACATTACAGACTCTGGTGTTCGAGCGCGACGCGGCTGCGCCTTCTGACGCGCCATTCGTGAAAACGGCGGGCGCAGCTTGCACGATTACTTACGAGTTCGCACCGCATCACACCGACTGGCCCTGTTATCGTGCGTTCGATCCGGAACGTTCGATGCGGGCATCGCCGGCTGCGAGAATGCAGGCATCCCAGATGCTGGTCGGGCATTTCTCGCAGGGCGGTGGACACGGCATCGCGTTTCCCGATGCGTGCCTGAAGTCGGAGCCCATCATCCTGATGCCGCAAGGAGGGACCTTCGCACCCGTGAGCGACACTGCAGGTTGGGCCGGTCCGCCGAAGCTGAGACGGACGGTCAAATGCGAGCCGCTCGATGGTACCGCCATCGTGAGCCGGCCGATCGCGCAGAAGGCACCGTGAAAGACGGCTTACTTCACCGCCAGCCGCAGGAAACTCATTACGCTGCCGAGTGCAGCAAAGCCTGCACCTAACGCCAGCGCGACAATGGCGCCGTTGTGACCGGCCGTCGCAAAGCAGGCGGCGGCAAGGGCTGCACCGGTCGTCTGTCCCGTCAGGCGCGCGGTGGCGACGATGCCCGAGGCGCTGCCGCTGCGGTGCGGCGGCGCGCTTCCCATCACCGCCTTCATGTTGGGCGCCTGGAAGAAGCCAAAGCCCATGCCACACATCGCCATCCGCCAGATGATGTCGGGAATGGCGGGATTGGCAGGGAGCAGGGCCAGCAGCGCCATGCCGATGCCGAGCAGCACGAGGCCGATGCCGCCCAGCAACCCGACCTGATGGCGATCGGAGAGGCGGCCGGCGATCGGCGCCATGATGCCGACCACCAGCGGCCATGGCGTCATGAAGAAGCCGGTCTCGACCTGCGAACGTCCGAGCACGTCCTCGAAATAGAATGGCAGCGAGACGAAGGCGAGGCCTTGCACGACGAAGGAGCAGACTGCCGTCGCGGCCGACAGCGCGAACATCGGCCGGGCGAACAGGTCGATCGGCAGCATCGGCGCCGGATGGTCGGCATGACGGCGCGTTAGGATAAAGCCGAGCACGAGCGCCGTGACGAGCTCGATGCCTACGACGACCGGCGACAGCTTATGCGCGGCGCTGCCGATGCCCGTGATGAACAGGCCGAGGCAGGCGGAGGCGAGGGCCGCGCCGAGAAAATCAAAACCGTGATCGGCCCGCGGCGTCTTCGGCAGCATCGCAAAGCCGATGCCGATCGCGACGAGGCCGAACGGGATGTTGACGGCGAACAGCCACGGCCACGGCCCGACCGCGAGGATGGCCGACGCGATCGACGGGCCGAAGGTGAAGGCGGTTGCAACCACCATTGCATTGTGACCGAAGCCGCGGCCCTGCATCCGGCCGGGATAGACGAAGCGCACCAGCGCGGTATTGACGCTCATGATGCCGCTGGCGCCCAAGCCTTGCAGCGTACGCGCCACCAGCAGGCTGTCCAGCGACCAGGCGACCGCGCAGAACAGCGAGGCGATGGTGAACAGCACGAGGCTGCCGAGATAGATGCGCTGGTGCCCGACGATTTCGCCGAGCGCGCCGAGCGGCAGCAGCGTCGCCACCAGCGCGATCTGGTAGACGTTGACGACCCAGACCGACTGCTCCGGGCTGACATGCAGATCGGCGGCAATGGCAGGCAGCGCGATGTTGGCGATCGCGGTATCAAGCGAAGCCATCGCCAGCGCGGTGAAGATCGCGGCGATCGCCCAGCGGCGCTGGTCGGCCGGCAGGCCATCGGCAACGGGATGATCGGGCGCACGCGCAGCGGCAGGTAACGTGATTGTCATTGCCTTGCGCGTTCTCCGACAGCGGGGCCCAAATGGTCTGTCCGGCTGTACTACGCCGAAGGTCGCTTCCACAGGCATATGCTTGCATGCATTGTATGCGCGAAGGTCAGGCGATGAGCCTGCGTGCCGGTCGTATGATCGCGCCAGCTACCGCTTCGCAGGGGATCGCCATGCAAATCGTCGTTCTGCCGGGAGACGGCATCGGACCCGAGATCACGACCGCGACAACGGGCGTGCTGCGCGCGGCGTCCGAACGTTTCCAGCTCAATCTGCGGCTGGAGGAGCATGCGGTCGGGCACGCGAGCCTGAAGCTATCAGGCACGACCGTGCGCCCCGAGCTGCTCGATATTGTCCGCGCCGCCGACGGCCTCATCCTCGGGCCGACCGCGACGTTCGACTTCAAGGACGAGGCGCATGGCGAGATCAATCCGTCGCGCCACTTCCGTAAGAGCCTCGATCTCTACGCCAACATCAGGCCCGCGCGCACTTATGCGGGACGGCCCGGCCGGTGCGGGGATTTCGACCTCGTCGTGGTGCGCGAGAACACCGAGGGGTTTTACGCCGACCGCAATATGGAGCAGGGCAACGGCGAGCTGCTGGTCACATCAGACGTTGTGATCTCGCTGCGGCGGATCACTCGCCTCTGCTGCGAGCGCATCGCGCACGCCGCCTGCCGTCTGGCGATGAAGCGGCGCAAGCACCTCACCATGGTGCACAAGGCCAATGTGCTCAAGATCGGCGACGGCATGTTTCTCGACATCTGCCGCGCGGCGGCGAAGACCTATCCCGGCCTCGCAGTCGACGACATCCTGGTCGACGCCATGATGGCGCATGTGGTGCGCAACCCCGACCGCTTCGACGTCATCGTCGCCACCAACATGTTCGGCGACATCCTGTCCGATCTCACCGCCGAACTCTCCGGCAGCCTCGGCCTCGGCGGTTCGCTGAATGTCGGCGACCGCTACGCCATGGCGCAGGCCGCACACGGCTCGGCGCCTGACATCGCCGGACAGGACGTCGCCAACCCGGTGTCGCTGATCCTCTCGACGGCGCTGCTGCTCGCCTGGCACGGCGAGAAGAGCGGTGCCGTCCGCTACGAGGAGGCCGCGCGTGCGATCGAGGCGGCGGTGGCGAAGGCGGTCGGCGAGGGCAGGGCGACGCGCGATGTCGGCGGCAAGCTCGGCACGATCGCGGCGGGCGCTGCGATCGCCGAGATCCTGCAGGCGGAGTGAGCTGCGGCTGATTTTTTTGATGAGGCTCGAAACATAAGTCGAAAACAACCCCATGCACAGTAGAGCGCCCTTTGAACAACAAAGGGTTTTTCAGGCGATGTCGCGACGGCATTTTTGGCGGAGCGAAGTTGACACGTCGGGCAAAACACCTGCACGATGTCATCATGGCGGCGATCGTAGCCCTCCGTCGAAAGAGCAGTTAACCAGGTCGATATTGCTATTGGTCACGCGAAATCAGGCCAATCCCAAGCCGCCGTCGATGGCGATTACCTGGCCGGTCATCCACCCCGAAGCGGGCCCGGCGAGTTGGACGATCCATTCGGCGACATCGTCGGGTACTCCGCGGCGGCCGAGCGGTATGCTGGCGCGCTCCTGTTCCTCGACCGCTGCGGCTTGTTGAGCGGACAATCCCATCATGCCGGTCAGCGCGCCTGTCTCCGTTGGGCCTGGGGCGACGGCGTTCACCCTGATGCCGAATGGCGCCAGCTCCAGCGCCCAGCACCGCGTCAAATGCTCCACGGCCGCCTTGCTGGCTGCGTAGTGAGACAGTCCGGCCGCCGCCTTGTGCCCGAACGTGCTGGAGATGTTGACGATCGTGCCGCGGGTGGCCTTGAGGTGAGGAAGCGCGGCAGAGGCGAGCAGACTTGGACCTGATATGTTGACGGAGGAGATGTCCGCGATGCGATCGGCAGTCGCGTCGGCCAGCGACAGGATCGCACCGGCGCCGGCATTGTTGACCAGCGCATCGAGGCGCCCCCACGTGTCGAGTGCTTTCGCAATCGTTCGCTTGGCATCTTCGGCGGAAGCCGCGTCCGCCGTCATCCCGGCGATATTTGCGTGTTGCAGCATTGCCTCTTGGATCGGGCCCGCACGGCGGCCGGTGACGAGCACCTGGTAACCCTGTTTCGCGAAGCGTAACGCCGCCGCCCGCCCGATGCCTGAACTTCCGCCTGTAATGACAACGACTCTTCGATCTTGCATGTTCGAATCTCTTGCGCGGTCGACCGCACTGTCCGGTTGGATTGAAGACGAGTTTATAGATTGCCGCGGTCCGTTTCGATTTTCGGCACCCCGGCAGTTGCGAAGGATTTGAACCAGAGCGCGACCTCACTCATCCCGTGAGCGCGCGCCCTGGTTCGGTCTGGCTCAATAGCGGTCAGTAGTCCCAGAAGACCGGCACCCAGCGAAAGGCATCGCCGTCGACCGCGACATGGCCGACAGATGGGAACGGCATGTGAGTAGCGACCAGCAGTTCGCCGGTCTTCGCAAGCTCTCGCAAGAGACGGACGCGAACGCGCGCCGCTTCCTCTGGATCATGTTCGAAACCGTTGTGCCACTCTGGATGTTCGAACCCGACAGCAAACACGGCGTCGCCGGCGAATGTCAGTGCGTCGCCGCCGGACGCCACGCGAACCACGCTGTGTCCGGGGGTGTGACCGCCGGTGCGGCGGACGACGACGCCAGGTGCGACCTCGTGCTCCTGGTCGAACTGCCGCAACTGATCGCCGTACTCCTTCACAAACTGCTTGGCGGTCGCCCGAAGCGCGTCCGGAAATCCGGGCGGCATGGAGACGCGCGAAAAATCGGGCGACTCCCAGAACTTCACCTCCGCCGCGGCCACGTGGATCCGCAGGTCCTTGCGCAGCCGCGCCTTCACGCCGTCGACGAGCAGCCCGCCCACATGATCCATGTGCATGTGGGTCAGCACCAGGTCGGTCACGGACGCAAGATCGATCCCGGCCGCCTCCAGTCGCTTGATCAACTGCCCGGCCCGGGGCAAGTGCAGGTCCGGGTCGGACCCCAGTCCAGCATCGATGAGGATGGTCCTGTCGCCGCTTCGCACCATCACTGCATTGAGTGCCCAGTCGAAGGCGTCCGGCGGCAGGAACATGTCGTCCAGCCAGGCTGCGCGGACCGCGGGGTCGGCATTGTGCGCCAACATGGTGGTTGGAAGCGGCAGCACGCCGTCGCTAACCACCAGCACGTCGATCTCGCCGATACGCACCGCGTAGCGCGACGGGACGAGCTCTTCGGGTTTCGATGTAACGGGGGAGGATGCGTTGTGCAGGTTCATGTTTGTCTCCTGTTGAAGATTGTGGATGGTAGATGCCTAGAGAGCGGTGACGCGCTCCGGATCGGCCGAGGCGAGCGCAGCTGCGCGCTCGGCTTTGGGCGGATAGATCCAGACCGTGTTGATTTCCTGCTTTGTCTTCTTGGCGACGTCGCCGACCATCTCGACCGTGCGCTCCCAGCCGCGGGTGAACAGCGCGCCGGCTTCGCCGAGGTCGAGGCAGGTGACGTAGGGCTTTTGGTGGTACGGCCTGGTCGGAACGCCCAGGAGCTCGGCGGCGGCGTTGTTGCCGGCAAAGGCGCCCATTCGGGTCGCATGCTGACACGACATCAGCGCGTAATTGCCGACATCGTCACACGCGGCCCGTGCAGCATCGCCGGTGGCAAAGACGCCATCCACCGAAGGCACGCGAAGAGCACGGTCGACCAGCAGCCGGCCGAATTGGTCGCGCTCGGCGGGGATCTGTGCCGTCAGCGGAGCGGCGCGCATACCGGCGGCCCAGATGACCGTTTCGCATTCAATCCGTTCGCCGCTGGAGAGCGTGACGCCGGACTTGTCGAGCGAGGCGACGCCGACGCCGAGCCGGGTCTCGACGTCGAGCTTGCGCAGCGCATCCTCGATGACGGGGCGAGGGCCTGCGCCCATGTCGGGGGCGATCGCCTCGTTGCGGTCGACAATGACCACGCGCAACCGCGCGTCATTGCCGAGAATCTCGCGCAGCCGCGATGGCACCTCGGTTGCGGCCTCGATCCCGGTGAAGCCGCCGCCTGCCACGACAACGGTATTGCGCGCCTTCGTGGCCGGGCGGCTCGACAGGCTATGCAGGTGACGATCGAGCGCGATGGCGTCATCAAGCTGGTCGACGCTAAAGCCGTGCTCGGCCAGGCCGGGAATGTCCGGGCGGAACAGGCGGCTGCCCGTTGCGACGACCAGCCGGTCATAGGACAACTTCTTCTTGGTCCCCTTGTTGGCGGCAGCGATCTCGACCACCCTTGCCCTGGTATCGATCACCTCGGCATGGCCTTGGACGTAGACGACGTCGATCGCCTTCAGGACGTCCTGCAACGGTGCCGTCAGGGTTTCGGGTTTCGGTTCATAGAGCCGCGGGCGAACGACCAGCGTCGGCTCGGGTGCTACGAGCGCGATCTCGAGCTTTTCGGGCGAGACACCCTGGATGTCGCGAAGGCGGGCAGCGGAAAGTGCGGCATACATGCCGGCGAAGCCGGCGCCGATGATGACGATACGCATGTCGATTGTTCCTTGATTGAGGTGATTGCGATGAAGATGCGGTTCACGCCGTCGCGAATTTGAGCAGGTCGGCGTTGACGATGTCGGGATGTGTCGTGCAGACCCCGTGCGGCAGCAGGTCGTAGATCTTCAGGCTGCCGTGCTTCAGAAGCCGGGCCGACATCGGTGCCGAGTCGGCAACAGGGACGATCTGGTCGTCGCTGCCGTGCAGGACGAGCGTCGGCACGCCGATGCTTTTCAGATCTTCGCTGAAGTCGGTTTCGGAGAAGGCCTTGATGCCGTCGTAATGGGCCTTGCTGCTGCCCATCATGCCTTGACGCCACCAGTTCCAGATCGCCGCCTGCGAAGGCTCCGCGCCCGGACGATTGTAGCCGTAGAACGGGCCGCTCGCGAATTCGAGGAAGAACTGCGATCTGTTGGCGGCAAGCTGTCGGCGCAAGCCATCGAAGACCTCAAGAGGCAATCCGCCGGGATTTGACTCGGTCTTCAGCATCAGGGGCGGCACGGCGCCGATGAGCACCATCTTGGCCACACGATCCCGGCCATGACGCGCGACGTAGCGCGTGGCCTCACCGCCACCCGTCGAATGGCCGATGTGAATGGCGTTGCGAAGATCGAGATGCTCGGCGAGCGCCGCAACGTCGGCCGCATAATGATCCATATCGTGTCCGTCGCTGACGTGGCTCGATCGGCCATGGCCGCGGCGATCATGCGCGATTACGCGAAAGCCCTTGCCGAGGAAGAAGAGCATCTGGGCATCCCAGTCGTCGGCGCTGAGCGGCCAGCCGTGATGGAAGACGATCGGCTGCGCGGATTTCGGTCCCCAGTCCTTGTAGAAGATATTCACACCGTCGCTTGTGGTGACGGCAGTCGCGACGTCATTCCTCCCGGTCGAGAGGGCCGCGGCTTTCATGTCGCCGCCCGCTGCCGAGGTGGAGCGGACGGTCATGGAAGCCGCGTACATGAGCGTTGTTGCGAGAATGTTTCGCCGCGAGGTGGTCGCGAGCCGGCTGACAGAACTGATCAAGGCCATTTGCAATTTCCGTTTCAGTGGTGTGGCGCCACGATTCCTAGCGAACCGCATGTGCTGATGCCCCAGCGCGATTGACGCGATTGCAGCGCGATTGCTGCTAACGCGTGCGCCGCCGCCAATCGCGCGGCGATTCCCCGGTCAACTTTCGAAATGCGGCGGCAAAGGCGGTCTGCGAGGAGTAGCCGAGCGTGGCCGCGATCGAGACGACGGATACATCACTATCGCGCAGCATGTTCATGCCCTGCTCGAGTCGGTGCTGGCGCAGCCAGGCATGAGGAGAAAGCCCGGTACTGTCCTTGAATGCGCGGCAGAAGTGAAAGCGCGACAGGCTGGCCTCTGCAGCGAGAGCTGCGAGCGAGACGTCGGCATCGCTGTCTGAGCGCAGCCGCTCGATCGCGCGGAGCAGCGTCTTCGGCGCAAGGCCACCCCTGGTTGGCGCGATCATGTTCGGCGAGCCGGTGTGCGCAACAAGGAGACGCGTCGCCAACAGATCCATGAGTTGCTGCCTGAACAGGGTGTCCAGCGCCTGGTTGCCCTCCAGTACATCCGCTGCACTCAAGAGCAATCGGGACGTCACGGGATCGGGATGCGCGGTTCGCTCCAGGAGATCGGCCGGTGAGCCGGCTTCGGCCTCGTCCGCAACACGCTTCAGCGTCATGTGTGGAAGATAGAGCTGAACGACGTCGACAGGTTTCGGAATGTCCCAGCGGGAGCTCGATCCTTCCGGAATAACGATCACGACGCCTGGACGAAACGTTCCAATCGCGACAGATCGTCCGGACCGCCGCTCCATCCGCTGGACCGAGCCGTTGTAAGCCATGATGACGTGGTGGCTCATGGGCTCGACGATGTCGTGCAACGGCTCGTGCTTCCAATGGGCAATTCCGGCGCCGGACGAGTCCAATGCCATGCGAAAAGGAGCCGTCCCGAGCACGCGGGCCATCTCCACGTCGGCAGGGGGGCGGTCGCCAGCCGGCGCGGCGTCGCGCCGGGGTTGAGATGCGGCAGGCATTTCATTCGGAGACTCGCGCAAGATGACCTTGCTCATGGACTTTCGCTCATATGGGGGCAGCGTCGCTGGTCCCGCGACGTCATGATCATGGCGTCAGCCGCCGCATGACGGGGGCTGGACGGCTGGTCTGGTGATCGCTTGCTCAACGGATCGACCGGGGACGAAGGCGATCCGTTGCAGCTCCGGCACGTTGAGTTGCGGGTTTTAGGCCGCGCGAAAATCCGCGTCTTTCCCGATGCTGCCCTCGGTTGCCTGATCCTGCTCTGCGGACCCCTCGCGCGTGTAGCTTGCGTGCATTTGTGAAAAGTCGTGATCTCCACGTTTCGGATGACACCCTCCGGTCGTCTGGGCATGAAACTGCATCATTTTGAAATGATTGCTGAATTTGATGCGGAGTGGTCCGCGGCGAGGAGCAGGCCCGCTCGGGTGCGACGTCGTCGGTCGTGGACAGCAATGGGCGAATAGCCGATATACCCTGTTCGAAATGGCAGGTTGCTGTGGCCTGCTCTCGAACCCTCACAGAAGAGAAAAATGAAGACCAGCACAGGTGCTTACGGTGAACGGCTCGGAGATTTTCTCCGCCTTGAGCAAGCGCCGCCCACGCTGCTGACCCGTTCGCTGCGCAGCAGCGAGCTTGCGGTCACGGAAACACGCAACGACAATCCTGTGCCCGGTCTTTCCGGCTCGTTTGCAGCGGAAGATGCCTATCTCGTCAGCCTGAAGCTGCGCGACTATCCGGAGTGCGAGATCTGGGGGCAGGGCCGTCACATCAAGAAGACGGATGTCCACGCCGGCACGACCTATCTGTACGATCTCAAGGCCGATCCGCGATACGTGATCGACAAGCCGTTTCACTCTCTCCATTTCTACGTGCCGTGTTCGGCTCTCGATGGTCTCACCGATCAATCGGGGACGCCGCGCATCGATGCGCTCGATTGCAGGCCCGTCGGGCACGATGACGCCATCGTCCGCCATATCGGCGCTTCCTTGCGCGAGGGTCTGCGCCGGCCGGCCGAGGCCAACCAGCTCTTCATCGATCACATGATGCTGGCGCTGACCGCGCACGTCGCTCAGGCTTATGGCGGCTTTCGGCACAAGGCCGAAACCAGCCGGAGCACGCTTGCGCCATGGCAGGTGGCGCGCGCTTGCGAAAAACTCGAATCGGATCTTGGCGGCAAACTGCCATTGCAGGCGATCGCGGCCGAACTCGGCCTCTCCGTCGGCTATTTCTCGCGCGCGTTTCGGGCCTCGACCGGCCTGCCGCCGTATCGCTGGCTTCAGCATCATCGCGTGAGAACCGCCAAGCGTTTGATGAGCGTGCGCGGTGTGTCACTGTCGGAGGTTGCGATTTCGGCCGGCTTTGCCAACCAGAGCCACTTCACGCGAGTCTTCTCCGCCATAGCCGGCGTCAGCCCGGGTGCATGGCGTCGTGATGCGCTGGGAGCAGCAAGCCGCGAAGGGTGATCTGCATTGCTTTCTTGACGCGAACCGGTATCCACTTCGCTCGAAATGGCTTCAGTCGATGATGATGTCGTTGCCCTCCGCCTTCAGGCGGGCGAGATTGTCCTTCATCTGTTGCAGCCGTTCGGGCGCGTGGCCTTGCCACTGCGTCACTTCGGCGATCACCCGCAACGGCTCGCGGGTGCGATATGACAGCGTCGGATTGCCGGGAAACTTCTTGTCCGTCACGTTCGGATCGTCCTCGATCGGCCCGGTCGGCTCCACGACGTAAACGCGTCCAGGTGCGGTGCCTCCGGCCAGCTCGGCGCCCCAGATCGCCGCGTCCAGCGTGGCCGCGAAATAAACCCAGGACAGCGGCTTCACGTCGGTGAAATTGGATTGATAGCCGACGACGATGAGGTCACCGGGTTTCAAATCGGCGCGCGTGCCGTGGAAGAATGATTGCGCGAATACGGTTGCAGCAGATGACATCAGACGATCCTGGAACCGGCCTAGGCTCTCAGAACTGATACCGTCGCAAGCCCCATCCACCGGGATCACCGTCCCCGTGATGTACCGCGCCACCGGCGAGGCGAGAAACACCGCCAGCGCCGCCAGATCCTCCGGCTCGCCCCAATAGCCGACCGGAATTTCTTCCTCGGCAAAACGCTCGCGATAATCTGGTGCATAGTTGCGGCGGATCTGCTCGCTCATGATGCGGCCGGGCGGGATGCAGTTGATGGTGATGCCGTGCTCGCCGATCTCGCGCGACAGGCCCTTGGCCCAGGCGTGAACGGCGGCCTTCGCCGCGAACGCGGCGTTGAGCCCTTCCGGCTCGGACTTGCCGGTGATGTTGACGATGCGGCCCCATTTGCGTTCGATCATCTGCGGCAGCAGCGCGTGCGCAATGCGGCGGTAGCTGGTGAAGTTCAGCGCGATCGCCTCGTCCCATGTGCTGTCGGGCGCATCGACCGGCAGCGGGCGGCTGCCGCCGGCATTGTTGATGAGGATGTCGACATGGCCGAGCTCCTTGAGTGCGAAGGCTGCGATCCTCTCCGCCGCGTCCTTGGCCATCACGTCCTGCTCGAGCGGCGTGATCAGTCCGCCGCCAACCTCTTGCACAAGCTGCGCGAGCAGGTCGGTGCGCCGCGCCACGCCCACCACGCGGACGCCTTCGGCAGCCAGGCCCTTGGCAATGGCGCGGCCGATGCCGATGCTTGCTCCGGTGACAACAGCGGTTTTCGATTTGAGCCCGAGGTCCATGGTCACACGCTCTCTTGTTGGCTTTTTGGTTGTTGCCGTTGGTTTGGTGTTCGTTTGACGTTCGTTTTCCTGCCCTGTCCGGGTGCGGCGATTTGCCCGACCGGGACGAGCAGTGGTAACCAAGAGCGACCGCGAAGGAAATAAAGAAAAGGCTTGAACGATGGTATGGGATCCGCAGCAATATCTGAAATTCTCCGGTCACCGGCTCCGGCCCGCGGTCGACCTGTTGATGCGGATTCCCGATGTTGGCCCGCGCACGGTCGCTGACCTTGGCGCGGGCGCCGGCAACGTGACAAAACTCATCAAGGAGCGCTGGCCGTCCGCGACGGTGACCGGCGTCGAGGGCTCGGCCGAGATGGTTGCCGCCGGTCGCAAAGCCGCGCCGGACGTGGAATGGTCACATGAAGACCTCGGCCATTGGCATCCCGCGAAGCAATATGACGTGGTCTATTCCAATGCCGCACTGCACTGGCTGCCCAATCATGCGGCACTCTTCCCGTCGGTGATGGAGAGGGTCGCGCCCGGCGGCATGCTTGCAGTGCAGATGCCGCGCAACTTTCTGGCGCCGTCGCATGTCCTGATCGGCGAGACCGCCCTCAACGGGCCCTGGCGGTCCAAGGTCGAGCACCTCGTCACGCCGCCGCCGGTCGAGGGGCCGGCCTTCTATCACGACTTGCTGGTACCGCTATCAGAGACCATCGATATCTGGGAGACCGAATATCTCCAGGTGCTCGAGGGCGAGAATCCTGTGAAGGAGTGGACCAAAGGGACCTGGCTGACGCGCTATCTCGACGTGTTGGAAGGCAATGAGGCGGTTGCTTTTGAAGCGGCCTATGGCGAGCGGGTCGCGAAGGCCTATCCGAAGAATGCAGCGGGGCAGACGCTATTTCCGTTCCGGCGGCTGTTCATGGTCGCCCAGCGTAACCGTTAACACTCGTTGCAGGTACGACTAAAATATTCCGTCCTGCGGACTGGATCGCGCGCCAGTATCCGTCTAGAAGCTCAGCCACCTGAACGGGGCTACCGGCTTCGGCTTAGGTGTAATTGATCATCGCGTGGTTTGCTGCCACGACTGGGCCGGAACTAAAACAACAATCTGGTCCGGATTCACTGGGGAGGTTCTTGATGCGTAAACTGCTTCTTGCGGTCGCTGCGGCCGCTGTTTTGTTCGTTCCTGCCGCAAGCCAGGCACAGAGTCCGATCATCATCAAGTTCAGTCACGTCGTCGCCAACGACACGCCGAAGGGCAAGGGCGCGCTCAAGTTCAAGGAGCTCGCCGAGAAATATACCGACGGCAAGGTCAAGGTCGAGGTCTATCCGAACTCCTCGCTCTACAAGGACAAGGAGGAGATCGAGGCGCTGCAACTCGGCTCGGTGCAGATGCTTGCGCCTTCGACCGCGAAATTCGCCCCGCTCGGTGTCAAGGAGTTCGAGGCGCTCGACCTGCCCTGGCTGTTCAAGGACGACAACACCTATGCCAGCGCCATGAAGGGCACGCTCGGCAAGTATCTATTCCAGAAGCTCGCAACCAAGGGCATCACCGGCCTCGCATACTGGGACAATGGGTTCCACATGGTGTCCGCGAACCGTCCGCTGATAAAGCCGACCGATTTCCAGGGGCTCAAGTTCCGCATTTCCGGTTCGAAGATCGCCGATCAGTATTTCCGCCTTGTTGGATCGATCCCACAGATCATAGCGTTCTCCGAAGTCTACCAGGCACTACAGACGGGCGTGGTCGACGGCTGCGAGAACACCGCCTCCAACTACCTGACGCAGAAATTCTACGAGGTGCAGAAGGACATCACCGTGTCCTATCACGCGCATCTGCAATACGCCGTGATCGTCAATTCCAAGTTCTGGGCAGGGCTGCCGCCGGATATCCGCACCCAGCTCGAGAAGGCGATGGCGGAGGCGACCGATTACACCAACTCGATCGCGCGCAAGGAGAACGAGGACGCGCTTGCCGAGATCAAGAAATCGGGCAAGACCACACTGCACTACCTCTCCGACGACGATCGCAAGGCTTGGCAGGCCGCGATGGCGCCGACCTATAAGTGGGCAAAGGGCCGGGTTGGGCAAGAAGTTCTCGACCTGATCTCCAAGGAACTCGACGTCAAGACGAACTGACGATCGGCCCTTCCGAAAACAAGAAGAAAAGAAGCGGTCCGGTCGGGAGTGGATCACACTCCCGACCGTTCGGTCTTTCATGGCAAGCTGATTTAGGGGGACTAATTTGCTTCGCGCGTTAAATCGTGGGCTCGATCATCTCGAGGAGTGGCTGATCGCGGCGCTTATCGCAGCTGCAACCGGATTGATCTTCGTTGCGGTCGTCCATCGCTACGGCGCCGGACTATCGGTTGATGTCGCCAGATGGGCGACCTCGCACGGGCTGACACCACTGGCGTCGGGGATGATGGATATCTTCTCCTTCCTGTCTGCGCTCGACCTGTCCTGGGCGCAGGAACTCTGCATCTACATGTTCATCTGGATGGCGAAGTTCGGCGCGGCTTACGGCGTGCGCACCGGCATCCATGTCGGCGTCGATCTGCTCGTCAACCGCCTGCCCGAACATTCGCGCAAGCAGGTGATCCTGTTTTCGCTGCTGTGCGGCGCGTTGTTCACCGGCATGATCGCCACCTTCGGCGCCTCGTTTGTTTCCGAGATGTTCAAGACCGGGCAGCAGTCGAACGATTTGGAAGCGCCGATGTGGTTCGTCTATCTGGCGATCCCGCTCGGCTCCGGCCTGATGTGCTTCCGCTTCCTCCAGGTCTCCTGGTTCTATTACTGGACCGGCGAGCTGCCGCATCATGACGAGACCCATGTCGAGGGCGTGGAGACCGACATCTCGCCGGCGCTGCATCCGCAACCTGCCGGTGCGGCGACGAGGGCGGCCGCCCGAAAGGTCTCGCCGCTCGGCGTGATCCTGATCATGGCGCCGATTCTGATCTTCGCGATGTGTCTTGCCGAGAAGTTCGGCGTGTTCGCACTGCCGCAATGGATGCGGGCTGCGACGGTGTTCGCGCTCCTGATCTCGCTGATGCTGACCGGCATTCCGGTCTCGATCGCGCTCGGCCTCACCGTGATGACCTTCCTGTTCACGTTGACGACTGTGCCGATCGAAGCGGTCTCGATGAAGCTCTTCACGGGTATCGAGGGCTTCGAGATCATGGCGATCCCGTTCTTCATTCTGGCGGGCAATTTCCTCACCCATGGCGGCGTCGCGCGCCGCATGATCAATTTCGCGACCTCGCTGATCGGACACTGGCACGGCGGCCTCGGCTTGGCTGGCATCGTCGCCTGCGCGATGTTCGCGCTGGTGTGCGGATCGAGCGTCGCGACCGTGGCCGCGATCGGCGCGATCGTGCTGCCCGAGATGGTCCGCCACGGCTATCCCATGCGCTTCGGCGCCGGCATCATCACGGTCGCGGGCTCGCTCGGCATCCTGATGCTGCCGTCGATCCCCAAGATCGTCTATGCGGTGTCGACCAATACCTCGATCGGGGCGCTGTTCGTTGCAGGCCTGCTCCCCGGCATCATGCTGACGACCATGCTCTGCATCGTCACTTGGTGGCTCGCGCGCAGTCGCGATTATCCGCGGCTGCCGAAGGCGAGCTGGGGCGAGACTTGGTACGCCTTCCGCGAGAGCATCTGGGGCCTGTTGCTCGTCGTCATCATCATCGGCGGCATCTATAGCGGCTTGTTCACCGCGACCGAGGCCGCCGCGATGGCGGCGGTCTACTCGTTCTTCATCTCGGTCTTCGTCTACAAGGCCATCGGCATGAAGGACGTTCCGCGGGTGCTGCTGCGCGCTGCCAACACCAGCGCGATGCTGCTCTACATCGTCACCAACGCCGTCCTGTTCTCCTTCGTGCTCGCCAACGAGAACCTGCCGGCGATACTCGCGGACTGGATCACTGCGCAGAATCTCGGCTGGGTCGGCTTCCTGGCGGTCGTCAACGTTCTCTTGCTGCTCGCCGGCAACTTCATGGAGCCGAACTCGATCATCCTGATCATGGCCCCGATCCTGGCGCCGGCGGCCAAGAAGCTCGGCATCGACCTCGTCCATTTCGGCATCGTGATGGACGTCAACATGGAGGTCGGCCTCTGCCATCCGCCTGTCGGATTGAACCTCTACGTCGCCTCGATGATCGCCCGCATGCGCATCACCGATCTGGCGGGGGCGGTGATGCCGTGGCTGCTCACCATGCTCGGCTTTCTCGTCATCGTGACCTATTGGCCCGATTTGACGCTGTGGTTGCCGCGGGTGCTGGGAATGCATTGAGGCCGTACGTCGTAGCCCGGATGGAGCGAAGCGTAATCCGGGATTCTGTCGCATCTCGATAGAAGATCCGGATTGCGCTTCGCTCCATCCGGGCTACGCATTGCTCCTCCACCGACGGTGGCAATCGACCGCGAGATGCGGTTAGATGATCACAACAAGCCGGGAGGATACAGAGATGACAGGCACATCCAGCAGCGAGCCGAAGGATGCAACGCCGTCCGTCATTGCACAGCAAACGGCGATGCTGAACGCGTTGCCGCTTTCCGACACGCGGGATTTCGACGATGCGGCGCGCGGCTTCCTCGGCACGATCGAGCACGCCGAGATCACCAACCCGCAAGGGCGGACGGTCTGGAGCTTGAAGCCCTACGACTTCCTGTCCACTGAGGAGGCGCCGCCCACGGTCAATCCGAGCCTTTGGCGGCAGTCGCGGCTGAACATGCAGCACGGCCTGTTCGAGGTCGTGCCCGGCATCTACCAGGTGCGCGGGCTCGATATCGCCAACATGACGCTGATCGAAGGCGACAGCGGCGTCATCGTCGTCGACACCCTGACCTCGATCGAGGGAGCGCGTGCCGCGCTGGATCTCTACTACAAGCATCGCGGCCAGCGGCCGGTCGCGGCCGTCATCTTCACCCACACCCACACCGACCATTGGGGAGGTGCGCGCGGCGTGCTGGAGGAGGATGCGCTCGCCACTGCCAGCGTGCCCATCATCGCGCCGAACCTGTTCATGGAGCACGCCGTCTCCGAGAACATCATCGCCGGTCCCGCAATGCTGCGCCGGGCACAATATCAGTTCGGCCCGTTCCTCGCCAAGGGGGCACGAGGGCAGGTCGATTGCGGCCTCGGCAAGTCGATGGCGGCCGGCTCGGTGGCATTGCTGCGGCCGACCGATCTGATCATGGCGACCGGCGACAGGCGCATCATCGACGGCGTCGAATTCGAATTCCAGATGGCGCCGAACAGCGAAGCGCCGGCGGAGATGCACTTCTTCATCCCGCGTTACAAGCTGTTGAACCTCGCCGAGAATTGCACGCACAATTTCCACAATCTGCTGCCGTTCCGCGGCGCCGATGTGCGCGATGCGCTGGCGTGGTCGAAGTACCTCAACGAGGCGCTGCATCTGTGGGGCGGCAAGGCCGAGGCGATGTGCGGCCAGCATCACTGGCCGGTGTGGGGGCGTGAGCGCATCGACACCATGATCCGCGAGCAGCGTGACCTCTACAAATTCGCGCATGACCAGACCATCCGCCTGATGAACCACGGGCTGAACGCGGCCGAGATCGCCGAGACGATCCAGCTGCCGAAGAGCCTGGAGGGCGCCTGGCACGGCCGCGGCTATTACGGCCACATCAGGCACAACGTGAAAGCGATCTACCAAAAATATCTCGGCTGGTACGACGCCAATCCGGTCAACCTCGATCCGCTGCCGCCTGTGGAGTCCGGCAAGAAGTATGTGGAGTACATGGGCGGTGCCGACGCGATTCTGGCGCGCGCGCGTGCCGATTTTGACAAGGGCGAGTTCCGCTTCGTCGCGCAGGCGCTCGGCCATCTCGTCTTCGCCGAGCCGGACCATCAGGCCGCGCGTGCGCTGCTGGCCGACACGCTGGAGCAGCTCGGCTATGCCGCGGAGAGCTCGACCTGGCGCAACGCCTATTTGTTCGGCGCGCAGGAATTGCGCCAGGGCATGCCGAAGACCCCGCCACGCTCGCCGATGCCGCGCGAGACGCTGGCGGCTTTGCGCACCGAGCAACTCTGGGACGTGCTCGGCATCCGGCTCAACGGCCCGAAGGCCGAGGGCAAGCACATCGTGCTGAACTGGAGTTTTTCGGATACCGGCGAGACGTTCGTGCTGAACCTGGAAAACTCCGCGCTGACCTATACCGAAGGCGTCCAGGCCGAAAATGCCGATGCCAGCTTCACGCTCGCGCGCGCGACGTTTGACGATGTCATCGCGAAACTGACGAGTTTTCCGGAGGCGGTTGCCAGCGGAAAGGTCGAGCTATCCGGCAACCCGATGCGGCTCGCCGAGCTGATGGGCCTGATGGACGAATTCCCGCGGATGTTCGAGATCGTGGAGCCGAAGCGGGCGGTGGTGAGGTAGGTTTCTCGTGTCCCGGACGCACGCGTCCGGGACACGAGAGTGCGGCTGCTACTCCGCGCTGCTCACCAGCTTGATCCGTGGCTCGGTGGCCTCGGTCAGGCTGCGATAGGCGGCGAGATAGTCCAGTGCCATCCGCCGCGCGGTAAAACGCGCTTCGAACTGCTTGCGGATGGCTGTGCGGTCGAGTTGCGCAAGGCGGTTGACGACGCCGGCGGCGCTGAGGACGTCCTCGACCACAAAGCCGGTGAGGCCCTCGTCGATGATCTCCGGCACCGAGCCGCGGTTGAAGGCGACGACCGGCGTGCCGCAGGCCATCGCTTCGATCATCACCAGGCCGAACGGCTCCGGCCAGTCAATCGGCAGCAAGAGACCGAGCGCGCCGCTGAGGAAGTCAGATTTTTCGTGATCGCTGATCTCGCCGATGAAATCGACCAGCGGATTGTTCTGGATCATCGGCTTGATCAGCTCGTCGTAATAATCCTGATCGGCACGATCGACCTTGGCCGCGATCTTCAGCGGAATCCCGCAATGCATCGCGATCTTGATGGCGCGGTCGACGCCTTTCTCCGGTGCGATGCGGCCGAGCACGGCAAGATATTCCTGGCGAACCGGCTTCGGCGTCAGCAGGTTTTCCGGCAGGCCATGGTGAATCGTCTTCACCCAATTCGCCTGCGGCACCGGCCGCCGCTGCGCGTTCGAGATCGAGATCACCGGCATCTTGGAAAAGGTGCTGAACACCGGCTGATGCTCCGGCAGATCGAGCCGGCCGTGCAGCGTGGTCAGGAATGGCGTCGGCTGCCGGTAGAACAGCGACCACGGATAATAATCGAGATGGAAGTGGAGGAAGTCGAACTCCTCGTCGTCAGATTTCCGCCGCACGCGCTCGAGCAACACCATGTGCAGCGCGTTGGGATCGCGCACGGAACCGTCGAGGCGAAGCGCCCGCGGCCATAACGCGTCCAGCTTCGCCGACGTCTGCGAATCGCCGCTGGCGAACAGCGTGACGTCGTGACCAAGGGCAACCAACTCTTCCGTCAACCAGTGCACCACCCGCTCGGTGCCGCCATACAGCTTGGGTGGAACAGCCTCCGTCAACGGAGCTACCTGCGCGATGCGCATCTCACCTTCTCCTCTGCGATCATGTGAACGTTGAACCCCGCCGTGTATCGGCACCGGCATGCCAGTCAAGGGAACGTTCCCGCAGTTGCGAAGTTCCTCTCAACGAACGTTACTTGTTCGACACATCACGCGCGCGTCTCGATACCGCCATCACCTCTTCTCAGATCGTCCGCATCCGCATGTCGTGATGGTGTTGCCCGGGAACCGAGCGAAGCGGTCGATGTTCAATCGGCAAGCAAGAACAATTGGAATCATCACGACGGGGTCGAGTGTCACATGGATCATCTTTCTGGGTACGCGCGCAGGCCATTTGCCTTTGTCTTGCGCTATCTGCGGCGTCGATTGGCGTCGCATCTGGTGATCCTGTGCGCCGTCATTGCCGCCGTTGCCTGCTCAGTGGGCACGCAATACGGCGTCAAATCGCTTGTCGACAGTTTGTCGGCGGGAACCTCGCATGGTGGCAGCGTATGGCTGGCATTCATTCTGCTCATGTCGCTGATCGCTGCCGACAACTTTCTGTGGCGGATCGCGAGCTGGACCGCGAGTTTCACCTTCGTCCGTGTCACGGGTGATTTACGCCGTGACATATTTCGTCATCTCACAGGACACGCGCCGAGTTACTTCTCGGACAGAATGCCGGGCATGTTGACCAGCCGCATTACCGCCACATCCAACGCCGTATTTACGGTCGAGAACATGTTCGTCTGGAACGTGTTGCCGCCGTGCATCGCCACGGTTGCGGCGATCGCGCTGATTGGAACCGTCAGCCCTTATATGGCGCTCGGCCTGATCGTGATCGCCGGCGGCATGGTGATCGCGATGTTCCACCTCGCCGCGGCCGGCAAGCCGCTGCATGACGATTTTGCCGACAAGGCCGCCGTGGTCGATGGCGAGATGATCGACGTCATCAGCAACATGCCGCTGGTCCGCGCCTTCTGCGGCATCGGCCATGAGCACGAGCGGTTCGACGCCACCGTCAACCGGGAACTCACCGCGCGAAGCCGCAGTCTTCGTTACCTGGAGAAGTTGCGGCTTTTGCATGCCGCCGTGACCGTGATTCTGACGGTCGCCCTGATGGCCTGGGCGGTCACGCTCTGGCAGCAGGGCGAGGCGACGACCGGCGATGTTGTCCTGGTCTGTACCCTCGGAATCTCCATCCTGAGTGCGACCCGCGACTTGGCTGTGGCTCTGGTCGACGTCACCCAACATGTCGCACGATTGACCGAGGCGATAGCGACGCTGCTGGTGCCGCATGAACTGCGTGATCACCCCGAGGCCGAACCGCTGGTGAAGAGCGGTGCCGCGATAGCATTCAACAATGTCACCTTCGGCTATCCCGGCGGTGAGAAGATCTTGGAGCGCTTCAGCCTGCGGCTTCAGCCCGGCCAGCGCGTCGGTCTGGTCGGTCAGTCCGGCGGCGGCAAGTCCACGCTATTCACTCTGCTTCAGCGTTTCTATGATGCCGACGAAGGTAGCATCACGGTCGACGGCCAGGACATCTCCATGGTCACGCAGCAGAGCCTGCGCGAGGCGATTTCGGTCGTGCCGCAGGACATTTCGCTGTTCCATCGTTCGATACGCGAGAACATCCGCTACGGCCGGCCCAACGCGACCGACGACGAGGTGCTGCGCGCGGCCATTGCGGCACGCTGCGACTTCATCGACAGTCTTCCGGAGGGACTCGACACCATGGTCGGCGACCGCGGCGTGAAAATGTCCGGCGGCCAGCGTCAGCGCATTGCGATTGCGCGCGCCTTCGTCAAGGACGCGCCGATCCTGCTGCTCGACGAGGCGACCGCGGCGCTCGACAGTGAATCCGAGGAGGCCATTCGTGAGGCATTGACGCGGCTGATGCGCGGTCGCACCGTGATCGCAATCGCGCATCGCCTCGCAACGCTGCGCAATTTCGATCGCGTGATCGTGCTGAGGAATGGTAAGATCATCGAGGATGGTGCGCCCGACCGCCTGATGCAGGGCCACGGTCCGTACCGTGAGCTGGTGACGCAGGAAATGAGCCGGCTCGCGAAGTTCGCCGCGTAAACCAACAGTTGCGTTTGCGTTGGTCGCGTTCGAAAATCAAGCCGCAGGGGAGCAGCTCATGGCAGCCGAAGCCGCAACCAAGATCATTTCGGTATCGCAGACGATAGAGGCCGTCGCCGAGCAGGCGTTCTACATTCCGATGACGGGCCCCGCCGCGCGACCGCGGCGGTCGCTCAAGCACGACGATACGTTCATTGTGCTGGACAGCCACGGCGACATCGGTGCGTCAGCCGGCGGGCCGGATGGCCTGTTCAACTGCGACACCCGCTATCTGGCGCGGCTGGAGCTCGTGCTCGACGATCTCCAGCCGTTGTTGCTTGGCTCGAACCTGCGCGACGACAACTCGGGATTGACGGTCGACCTCACCAATCCCGACATCTATCGCCAGGATCGCATCGTCCTGCAAAAGGACCTGCTGCACATCGTGCGCACGATCTTCCTGTGGCGCGGCACGGCCTATCAGCGCATCGGGCTGCAGAACCACGGCGAGCAGCGCGCCAGCTTCGAGTTGACGCTGCTGTTCGACAACGATTTCGCCGATTTGTTCGAGGTGCGTGGCGAGCGGCGCCCACGCCGTGGGACCGGCACCAGCAAGCTGCTCGGGCCGACCGATGTGCTGTTCGAATATCGCGGTCTCGACGAGGCCGAGCGAACCACCGGCCTGCATTTCGATCCGCGCCCGACGCGGCTCTCGGTCAATGCCGCGACCTGGCAGCTCGAGCTGGATCCCCATGAGTCCAAATCGCTGTTCGTGGCGGTGTCCTGCAACCGGCCGATCGCGGAGAAGCCGGCGCGCTTCTTCAGGGGCCTGCTGGCGCATCGCCGCGAGATGCGGCAGTTGACGGTCGGCGCGGCCAGCATCGAGACCTCCAACAACATCTTCAATGAGGTGCTGTGCCAAGCCATGGCCGACCTCAATATGTTGATGACGGAGACGCCTCAGGGGCGTTATCCCTATGCCGGCATTCCCTGGTACTCGACCACGTTCGGCCGCGACGGACTGATCACCGCGCTCCAGATGCTGTGGGTCGATCCGCAGGTCGCCAAGGGCGTACTGCGTCGGCTCGCGCATTTCCAGGCCACGGCGGTCGATCCGCTCGCCGACGCTGCGCCGGGAAAAATCCTGCACGAGATGCGTGGCGGCGAGATGGCGGCGCTGCGCGAAGTGCCGTTCTCGCAATATTACGGCAGTGTGGATTCGACCGCCTTGTTCGTCCTGCTCGCTGGACGTTATGTCGAGCGCACTGGCGACGAGACAACGCTGACCGAGCTGTGGCCCGCGATCGAGGCGGGGCTGGCCTGGATCGACGGCCCGGGCGACCCTGATGGGGACGGCTTCGTCGAATATCAGCGTGCCACCGAGAAAGGGCTGGCCAACCAGGGCTGGAAGGATTCTTACGACGCGATCTTCCATGCCGACGGCAAGCTCGCGGAAGGCAATATCGCGCTCGCCGAGGTCCAGGGCTATGTCTACGCCGCCAAGCGGCTCGCCGCGCGATGCGCGCTGCGGCTCGGCAAGCCTGACGTCGCGAAGAGGCTCGAGGCGGAGGCCAAGGCGCTGGCCGAGCGTTTCGAAAAGGCGTTCTGGTGCGAGGAGCTCGGCACTTATGCGGTGGCGCTCGACGGCAAGAAGCGGCCCTGCAAGGTGCGCACCTCGAATGCCGGGCAGGTGCTGTTCAGCGGCATGATCCGCGAGGATCGCGCGCGTCTCGTCGCCGCCGATCTGATGGGGCCGCACTTCTTCTCGGGCTGGGGCATCCGCACCGTCGCCCGCGGCGAGGTGCGCTACAACCCGATGTCGTATCACGACGGCTCGATCTGGCCGCATGACAATGCGC
The DNA here is from genome assembly GCF_016612535.1 of Bradyrhizobium diazoefficiens. Lineage (NCBI taxonomy): Bacteria > Pseudomonadati > Pseudomonadota > Alphaproteobacteria > Hyphomicrobiales > Nitrobacteraceae > Bradyrhizobium > Bradyrhizobium diazoefficiens. Next base: position 1,959,451 of record NZ_JAENXS010000002.1, on the reverse strand, counting down.
TGATCGCGCTCGGTCTTGCACATTACGGGCTCAAGCACGCGGTCGCGCACGTCTTCAAGGGCCTTTTCGATGCCGCGACGTACATGGATCTGCGGCGGCTGCCGGAATTGTTCTGCGGCTTCCGGCGCGAGAAGCGGCGTGGCCCGACGCTCTATCCGGTGGCCTGCGCGCCGCAGGCCTGGGCCAGCGCCACGCCGTTCACGCTGCTGGAGGCGGCGCTCGGCATCGAGTTCGACGTCGCCCGCCGTGAGATCCGGCTGCGCAATCCGCATCTGCCGGCGTTCCTGAACGAGATCATCTTGCGCGATCTGCGATTGGGCGAATCCGCCGTCGATCTGCGCGTGAGCAGCCACGGCGATGACGTGGCGCTGGAGGTGCTCCGCACGCGCGGTCAGATCCAGGTGTCGATCGTGCTCGCGCGCTAGCGGCGTGCGGCAAGGAGGGTGCATGCGTATCGCCGGATGGTTGGTCCTGAGCGTGGCGATCGTCGCGGGAGTGACGGTTGCCGTATCGCACGCCGCGGAGGAGCAGCCGGCGGCCGCAAGCGAAGCGAACGCCCCGCCGAATGCGCAGCCGCCGGCCTCGGTGGTGCCGGTCACGCCGAAAGGCGCGGCGCCGCCGCCGTCGGTAACCATCATCGGCGCGAGTGATGCCCATGGCGTGCTCGGACGCGACGTGCGCAGTGCGGCGGACGAGGACATGGGCCATATCGTCGACGTCATCGTCGATCTGACCGGCCATGTGCGTGCGGCCGTGATCGATTTCGGCGGCTTCCTCGGGGTCGGCAGCCGCAAGATCGTGGTCGACTGGAACGCGCTTCGTTTCGGCAAGATCACCAACAAGAAGGACAGCATCACGCTGGAATTGACCAAAGCGCAGGTCGCGGCCGCGCCGGAATACAAGGAAGATACGCCGATGGTCGTGCTCGGCGCCTCCGGCAGCCTGCAACCGCTGCAAGCGGTTCAGTGAGGCGCGGGGAGGGATGGCTACCTGTGCTGATGTCGAGCAAGCCGAACCATGCAGATCGTGACCGGCGCGTTGAGCAGGACAATTTCGCCGCGCGGTTTCCTGCCAGCATTCCAGCGCCGTCGCGCCAGAGCCTGCGCGGCCTCGACTGGTTCATCTTCTTTCTTGCCGACGTGCAGACCGGATTCGGTCCCTTCATCGCGGTTTACCTGACGACGCAGAAATGGACCCAGGTCGAGATCGGCCTGGTGCTGTCGATCGGCGGCATCGTTGCCCTGATCGGGCAGATGCCGGGCGGCGCAATCATCGATGCCGCGAAATCCGAGCGATTGGTTGCCGGCCTTGCGATCGCGACCATCGGCTGTTGCGCGCTCGCCTATGCGGCGATGCCGATCTTCCCCGTCGTGGTGGCTGCGGCCACGCTGCATGCGGCCGCAAGCTGTGTGCTCGGGCCGGCGATCGCAGCGATCAGCCTCGGCCTCGTGGGTCCGCTTGCAATCGGCGAACGGCTCGGCCGCAACGCGCGCTTTGCCTCGCTCGGCAATGGCGTTGCGGCCGCCGTGATGGGCACCGCCGGCTATCTCCTGTCCAGCCGCTCGGTGTTCCTGGTCAGCTTCCTGCTCGCGATTCCGACCCTGATTGCGCTGTCGCGCATCCGCGAGGAAGAAGTCGACATCGCGCGTTGTCACGGCGAGATGCCGCGCGAGGCGCCGGTTCCGGGCGATACCAATCTCTGGCATCTGGTCCGGCAGCGGCCGCTCATCGTCTTTGCGTTCAGCGTGCTGCTGCTGCAGCTGGCGAACGCCTCGATGATGCCGCTGATGGCGAGTGCAGTGACGGCGCGGTCGAGCCAGTGGGCGACGGTGCTTGTGGCTTTTTGTATCGTCGTGCCGCAGGCGATCGTGGCACTGCTGTCGCCGACCGTCGGGCGCAAGGCGCAATTGTGGGGCCGGCGCCCGTTGCTGCTGATCGGATTCGGCGCGCTGACGATCCGTGGCCTGCTGTTCGCGACCGTGCGCGATCCGTATTTGCTTGTAGCGGTGCAAGTGTTCGACGGCTTCACGGCGGCGGTGTTCGCCGTGATGATTCCGCTGATCGTGGCCGACGTCGCCTTCGGCAGCGGGCACTTCAACCTGGCGCAGGGCATCGTCGGCACCGCGACCGGCATCGGCGCTTCCTTGAGCACCGCGCTCGGCGGCTATGTCAGCGACAAGTTCGGCAATGCCACCGCCTTCTTCGGGCTGGCGAGCATCGCGGCGACCGGGCTGTTGCTGATCCTTTTCGTGATGCCGGAGACCCGGCGCACGGGCCTGACCGCGACAAAGGAAATGGCCGGCTGAACGAAATCAGCCGGCCATAAGTGGCAGGGAGGATGATAATCAGGCGTCGAGATTGTGCAGGCGGGCCCGGTTGCGCAGCACGATCTGGCGAGCGCCGGAGAAGCCCAGAATGCCCTGGGCGTGAAGTTGCGACAGCGCGCGCGACACGGTTTCGAGGGTGAGGCCGAGATAGTCGCCGATGTCGCGGCGGCACATCGGCAGCGCCATCATGCCGGCAACGGCAAGGCGGCGATCCATTTCGAGCAGGAAGGTCGCGACCCGCTCCATCGCGGTCTTGCGGCCCAAGAGCAGCATGTGGTCTTCGGCGTGTCGCAGCTCGCCGGCCGTCATGGCCCAGAGCTTGCGGGCGACCAGCACGTCGGTCCCGGCGGCCTTCTCGAGGCTCGCCCGCTTCACCAGGCGCACATTGGTGTCGATGATGGCTTCGGCTGCGAGACGATGGGCGGCGCCGGATTCGAGGCCGAACACGTCGCCGGAAAGATGGAAGGCGCCGATCTGGCGGCGGCCGTCGGAGAGAAGCTTGTAGCTGCGGACGGCGCCGGAGACGACCTGGTAGACGTACTCGGCCGGCTCTTCCTCGCCGTAAATCTCCTCGTCCTTGCGGTAGGAGAATTCCGTGGCGACCAGGCCGACATGGCCGGTGATGGCGCCGAACTGGTCGGAGACCGGATGGGCCGGGGCAATCTTGCCACCAATCTGGGTGTTGATCGCCTGGGTGTTGAGCGTCTGGGTCAGCATCTGCGCCATCTCCGTTGTGACGACGCCTTGGTACGCGGTATCGGGTGCTTCGAAAATTTCGCGAGATATCTTAAGGGGGTTGCCTTACGTAGAATCCCGTAGGTCATTTCCGCGGCGGTCCTGGATGGCGTGGCGGATCCGTTTGACCAGGTTTTCGTCGAGAAGCGGCTTCAAAATAACGTCCTTGACGCCCGCAGCCGCCGCGCGGGCGAAGATTCTCCCGTCGGGATAGCCGGTGATCAGGATCACGGGCGTACCGCCGATTGACTGGCGCAGGCGGCCGGCGAGCTCGATGCCGTTGATGTCGGGCATCTTGTAGTCGATCACGTAGCAGTCCGCGGCGGGCGCACCGCCGGCATTGAGCAGCGCCGTGCCACTCCTGAAGGTTCGCACGGCAAAGCCGTCCGTTTCCAGCAGGAATCGCAGGGATACGAGCACCGCGTCGTCGTCGTCGACCACATAGACGGTAGGCTGTGCGGAAGACGACATCGGCAGCCGCTCACAATGGGAGCTGATCTCAGTCATGCCGATTGACTAGCAGATGGCGCGGGAGGAGGCCTTGACCTGCCTCAATCCTTGAGCATACCGGCCCGCATCGCCAGCCGTACCAGTTCTGACAGGCTGTTGGCGCGCATCTTGGTCATCACGTTGGCCCGGTAGACCTCGATGGTACGCGGGCTGATGTCGTAGTCACGGGCGATCAGCTTGTTGGAGAGTCCGGCAACCAATCCCTCCATGACCTGACGCTCGCGCGGGCTCAAGGAGGCGATGCGCGCGGCGAGGTCCTGCGCGATGGCGTCGTTCGCGGCCGCGGGTCCGGCCTCGCGGATCGCGGACTCGATCATGGCCGTGAGGCGGTCGTCCTCGAACGGCTTCTCGAGGAAGTCGACGGCGCCGAGCTTCATGGCCTCCACCGCGAGCGGAACATCGCCGTGCCCGGTCATGATCAGGATCGGGAACGGGCTCTGCTGCGCCTTCATCAGCTTCAGAAGCTCGATGCCATCGATGCCGGGCATGCGCACGTCGGAGACGACGCAACCGAACGCGAGGCCGGGGAGGGCATCGAGGAAGCGTTGCGCATCATCGAACAGGGTTACGCTGTAGCCTGCGGAATCGAGCAGAAAATTCAGCGAATCGCGCATCGCGTCGTCGTCGTCGATAACGTAGATAGTTCCCTTGGTCGTCATGGATCAGCTCTCGTCGGCTGCAGGCAGGGTGAATCGGAATGTCGCCCCGCCCGATGCGTTGCTCTCGGCCCACATGCGTCCGCCATGAGCCTCGATGATCGAGCGGCTGATTGACAGTCCCACGCCCATGCCGGTTTCCTTGGTGGTGAAAAAGGTCTGAAACAGATTCGGAACGACGTCGTCCTGAAAGCCGGAGCCGGTATCGGAGACCTCGATCTCGATCATGTCGTCGGCGACGCGGGTGTTGGTGACGACGAGCTCGCGCTGTAGCGACTGCGCCATCGCCTCGAGCGCATTGCGGAACAGATTGACCAGCACCTGCTGGATCTGGACCCGGTCGGCCAGCACGAGATCGGCGTCCGGGTCGAGAGCGAACCGAAGCTGGACGTTTTGTTCGCGTGCGCCGGCAAGCCCGAGCGCGCCGGCCTCCTCGATCAGCTTGGACAGGCTCTCGACCCGCTTCTCGGACTCGCCGCGCGCGACGAAATCGCGAAGCCGACGGATGATCTGGCCCGCGCGTACCGCCTGCTCTGCGGCGCGATCAAGCGCGCTCTCGATTTTCGTTACATTCGGATCGGCGCTGCCCGCGAGCAGCCGCCGCGATCCCTTCATGTAGTTGCTGATCGCGGCAAGCGGCTGGTTCAGCTCATGGGCGAGCGCAGACGCCATCTCACCCATCGCGCTCAACCGCGAGACATGGACGAGCTCCGACTGCAATTCCTGGAGCCGCGCCTGGGTCTGCTGATGTTCGGTGAGGTCGCGGACGAAGCCGGTGAAATAGGGCTCGCCGCCCGACTGCATCTCGCCGATCGACAGATGCATCGGGAAGGTGGTCCCGTCGCGGCGCTTGCCGGTCACGATGCGGCCGATGCCGATGATGTGCGGATCGCTGGTGGTGCGGTAGCGCGCGATGTAGCTGTCATGGCGCGAGCGGTCGGGCTCCGGCATCAGGACGCTGACGTTCTGGCCGATCGCCTCATGCTCGGACCAGCCGAACAGGCGTTCGGCGGCCGTGCTGAAGAGCTGCATGATGCCGCGACCGTCGATGACGATCATGGCGTCGGGGATGGTCTGGAGAATGGAGCGGAGGTGGGTCTCGCGGGTGCGCAGCGCCTCCTCGACCTGCTTCTCCTGGTCGATATCGAGGAAGATGCCGCTCAGATGACGGGCGCCGCCATTGTCATCGCGGATCAGGCCGGCGCGGGCTCTGATCCATTTTTCCCCGCCCACCGCTCCGGAGATTCTGAAGGACACGTCGAAGCCGCCGCCGCGCTCGGAGACGCGCCGGATCGCACTCTCAACCCGTTCACGATCCTTCGGCTCGATACGAGACAGGAAGAACTCGTAGCTCTCCGGCTGGTCTGGTCCGACGCCGAGCATGGCCCTGGACGTGTCGGACCATTCCAATGCCATCGTCCTGAGGTCGAGATCCCAGGTCCCGACGCCGAATCCTTCGATTCGAACGCGGAAATGTTCGCCCCGACCGTCATCTTGGGGATGCGTTACGCGGGTCGGCGACAAGCGACGCTCCTGCTTCTGATGCGGTGGCCCCTGACGCCGTTACCGCTGCCGTAATGTCGCCCAAGCCCGGCCCGGAGGCAAGTTCCGTCGCAGGCCGAGGGCGGCTGTCGCAAGCAACCGGCCTGCTCTTGATCTATCTCATCTTCCGGAATGGCGGCAGGCGTACAGTTTAGCCGAAGAGACGGCACTGGAGGCTTCCGATGACATACGCGACCGTGATGGTCTGCCTGGCGCTCGATCAACCAAACGATTCGCGTCTTCAAGTCGCAGGCGAGCTTGCCGAACGGTTCGAGGCGACCGTTGTCGGGGTCGCCGCGGCGCAGTTTGCCCCGCCGCTTTATTTCGCCGATGGCGCTGCGGCCCAGCGCCTGATCGATCAGGAGCAGGCCTCCGTCAAGCGGTGCCTTGCCGATCTGGAGGCGGAATTCCACGCCGCGACGAAGACGCGGGGCGCATGCGCGGAGTGGCGCTGCGCCATGGATTTTCCCGCGCGATTCGTCCTGGCGCAGGCGAGGTGTGCCGACATCATCGTCAGCGGCGGCCGGAGCCCGGCCATTTCCGATGCCTTCTCGCTCGCAAGCCCCAAGGATCTGGTGATGCAGGCCGGCCGGCCGCTTCTGGTCGTGCCTGATCGAACCAATTGGCTCGATCTGCGCAGCGCGCTCGTGGCCTGGAAGGACACACCCGAGGCGCGAAGGGCGGTGATTGACGCGCTGCCGATGCTGCGCAAGGCGAAGGACGTCGCCATCGTCGAAATTCCGGAAGCCAGCGACGACCGTACGGCCGTGATGGCCCATGTGAGCGACGTTGCCGCCTGGCTCGCCCGCCACGGTGTCACCGCAACGGCGCGTGTTCCGGAAGCCGCGGGCAATGAAACCGCCGCCGCGCAATTGGAGAGGGTCGCTGTCGATGTCGGCGCCGGCCTGATCGTCGCCGGCGCCTATGGTCATTCCCGCTTCCGCGAGCTGATCCTCGGCGGCGTGACGGAGTATCTGCTGACGCAATCCGCCCGCTGCGTGCTGTTGTCGCACTGACTGCCGCGAGAGAACCATCGATGAGGACGCGCCGTGTACAAATTCCTTGAGCAGACCGTCGACGGCTACATGACGCACAACGTCAGGACGGTGCAGCGTGACCACAATCTACTCGCGCTCAGCGAGATGTTCGAACAGGACGATTTCAACTCCTATCCGGTCGAGGACGACGGCCAGGTCGTCGGCATCGTCACCAAATTCGACATCCTGAAGTGTTTTGCCTTCACGCCGAGCCAGATGCTGCCGCGCTATCACGACCTGATGAGCCGCAAGGTCGGCGACGTCATGACGCCGGAGTTCATCTATGTCAGCCCCGACACGCGGCTGACGCGCGTGCTCCAGATCATGGTCGAGCACCGCATTCGCAGCGTCATCGTGCTCGACAGCGCGCAAAAGCTGGTCGGAATCATCGCGCGCGAGGACGTCATCGCGGCGCTCAAGGCGACGGCTCGCGACTGACGCGTTGCCTGCGAATCCCGCGATTTCAAGCTCCGTGATTCCACGGAAGCAGCGCTTCGCCGTGCGCGCAACGGCGGGGCAAGCAATTGACGTTGCTCCCTGATCCGCGGCCGCCTCAACATTAACAGAAATCCACATGTCTTGATTTCAATCAATTCCCCGCGAGGGTGAATGTGGTTTCTGGGCTCGTGTTCTTTCAGAGAGAATCCGCGATGCACCAGCCCTCCATCTCCAAATCCATGACATCAGGTGAAAGCGGCTTGGCTGTCGTGTTCGCGGTCACCGCCTTCCTCTGCGTGATCGCTTCGGCCAAGGCGCTCGATGCGCCCTTCGCCTTCCACGCCGCGCTTGGCGCGGCGGCGAGCTTGGCGGCGGTGTTCTGCATCATCAACCGCTACTACGACCGCCCGGCGGCGCTGCCACCCGCGGAGATCAACGGTCGTCCCAACTACAACATGGGCCCGATCAAGTTCTCCTCCGTCATGGCGATGTTCTGGGGCATTGCGGGCTTCCTCGTCGGCCTCATCATCGCCTCGCAGCTGGCGTGGCCCGCGCTGAACCTCGATCTGCCCTGGACCAGCTTCGGCCGCCTGCGCCCGCTGCACACCTCTGCGGTGATTTTTGCCTTCGGCGGCAACGTGCTGATCGCAACGTCCTTCTACGTGGTGCAGAAGTCGTGCCGCGTGCGCCTGGCCGGCGATCTCGCGCCCTGGTTCGTGGTCGTCGGCTACAACTTCTTCATTCTCGTCGCCGGCACGGGCTATTTGCTGGGCGTCACCCAGTCCAAGGAATATGCCGAGCCCGAATGGTACGCCGATCTCTGGCTGACGATCGTCTGGGTTACTTATCTGCTCGTCTTCCTTGGCACCATCATCAAGCGCAAGGAACCGCACATCTTCGTCGCGAACTGGTTCTACCTCGCCTTCATCGTGACGATCGCGGTTCTGCACCTCGGCAACAACCCGGCGCTGCCGGTCTCGGTGTTCGGCTCGAAGTCCTACATCGCCTGGGGCGGCATCCAGGATGCCATGTTCCAATGGTGGTACGGCCACAACGCGGTCGGCTTCTTCCTCACCGCCGGCTTCCTCGCCATCATGTACTACTTCATCCCCAAGCGCGCCGAGCGGCCGATCTATTCCTATCGGCTCTCGATCATCCACTTCTGGGCACTGATCTTCCTCTATATCTGGGCCGGCCCGCATCATCTGCACTACACGGCATTGCCCGACTGGACGCAGACGCTCGGCATGACCTTCTCGATCATGCTGTGGATGCCCTCCTGGGGCGGCATGATCAACGGCCTGATGACGCTATCGGGCGCCTGGGACAAGCTGCGCACCGATCCCGTGCTGCGCATGCTCGTCGTCTCGGTTGCCTTCTACGGCATGTCGACCTTCGAAGGGCCGATGATGTCGATCAAGGTGGTCAACTCGCTCAGCCACTACACCGACTGGACCATCGGCCACGTGCATTCCGGCGCGCTCGGCTGGGTCGGCTTCGTCTCCTTCGGCGCGCTGTACTGCCTGGTGCCGTGGATATGGAATCGCAAGGGCCTCTACAGCCTGAAGCTCGTCAACTGGCACTTCTGGATCGCGACGCTTGGCATCGTTCTCTACATCTCGGCGATGTGGGTGTCCGGCATCCTCCAGGGCCTGATGTGGCGCGCCTACACCTCGCTCGGCTTCCTCGAATATTCGTTCATCGAGACCGTCGAGGCGATGCATCCGTTCTACGTCATCCGCGCCGCCGGCGGTGCGCTGTTCCTGATCGGCGCGCTGATCATGGCCTTTAACCTCTGGATGACCGTTCGCGTCGGCGAGCAGGAAGTCCAGATGCCCGTCGCTCTTCAGCCGGCGGAATGAGGAGCTTCCCATGTCGTTCTGGACACGCCACCAAATCTTCGAAAAGAACTCGATCATCCTGGTCGTCGGCATCTTGCTGGTGATCGCGATCGGCGGTCTCGTCGAGATCACGCCGCTGTTCTACCTCAAGAGCACGATCGAGGTGGTCGACGGCGTCAGGCCCTACACGCCGCTGGAGCTGGCGGGGCGCAACATCTACGTCCGCGAAGGCTGCTATCTCTGCCATTCGCAGATGATCCGGCCGCTGCGCGACGAGGTCGAGCGCTACGGCCACTTCTCGCTCGCCGCCGAGAGCATGTTCGACCACCCGTTCCAGTGGGGCTCGAAGCGCACCGGTCCCGATCTTGCCCGCGTCGGCGCCAAATATTCCGACGACTGGCACGTCACCCATCTGACCAATCCGCGCGCGATCGTGCCGCAATCGGTGATGCCGGGCTATCCCTTCCTGGCGCAGACCGAGGTCGATCCGGAGACGATCGCCGACCACATGCGTACGCTGCGGACCGTCGGCGTGCCCTATACCGACGACCAGATCGCCAACGCGGCCGCCGACATGAAGGCCCAGGCCGATCCGGACAACACCGGCACCGACGCCTTTGCCAAGCGCTACGCCAAGGCCGTGGTGCGCAATTTCGACGGCAAGACCGGAACGCCGACCGAGATGGACGCGCTGATCGCGTACCTGCAGATGCTCGGCACGCTGGTGGACTTCAAGCTCTACAACGAGAAAGCCAATCTTCGCTGAGAAGGCATCACCGATGAAAGCCATCCTGACACTCGACAACCTCGCATCCAGTCTCGTGACCACGATCTGGACGCCGGTCTTCGTCGCGATCTTTCTCGCGATCATCACCTACGCATTCTGGCCCCGCAACAAGGCCGAGTTCGACGAAGCGGCCAGCCTGCCGTTGCGGGAGGAGTAAGAGATCATGACCGACCATAGTGAAATCGATTCCGTCACCGGCAGGGCCACGACCGGACATGAATGGGACGGCATCAAGGAGCTCAACACGCCGCTGCCGCGCTGGTGGGTGATCTGCTTCTATCTCACCATCGTCTGGGCGATCGGCTACTGGATCGTCTATCCGGCCTGGCCGCTGATCTCGAGCAATACCACCGGCCTGCTTGGCTACTCGACGCGCGCCAGCCTCGCGGTGGAGCTCGCCAATCTCGAGGCGGTCCGCGGCGAGAAGATGGCGACGTTGGCGGCGGCCTCGCTCGCCGACATCGAGAAGGATCCGGCCTTGCTGGCGCTGGCGCGAGCCAAGGGCAAGACCGTGTTTGGCGACAATTGCGCGCCGTGCCACGGCTCCGGCGGCGCCGGCGCCAAGGGCTTCCCGAACCTGAACGACGACGACTGGCTGTGGGGCGGCACGCTCGACCAGATCATGCAGACCATCCGGTTCGGTGCGCGCTCGACGCATGCGGACACCCATCCGGGCCAGATGCTCGCCTTCGGCAAGGACGGCGTGCTGAAGCCGGACGAGATCGTCACGGTCGCCAACTACGTCCGCTCGCTGTCGGGACTGCCGACCCGGCCGGGCTATGACGTGGCGAAGGGCAAGAAGATCTTTGCCGAGAACTGCGTCGCCTGCCACGGCGACGACGCCAAGGGCAATCAGGAGCTCGGCGCGCCCAACCTGACCGACAAGATCTGGCTCTATGGCTCGGACGAGGCAACCCTGATCGAGACCATCAGCAACGGCCGGGCCGGCGTGATGCCGGCGTGGGAAGGGCGGCTCGATCCCGCCACCATCAAGGCCATGGCGGTCTACGTCCACTCGCTGGGCGGCGGAAAATAACCAAATATCGACAAGCGGGGGCGAACAAAACTGCTCCCGCTTGAGCTGGATCAATCGACGCGGCGGCGTTGGGTCTAGGTTTAATCGCACCTCTTCGAGACAATTTGCGCGATGAACAAGACCGTGAACCCGAACGAGCTCACATCGGACGACGATAACGGACCGCTCTATGTGGCCCAGAAGAAGGTGTATCCCCAGAGCATCTCTGGCACCTTCCGCCGGATCAAATGGGGCCTGATGGCGTTCTGCCTCGGCGTCTATTATTTCCTGCCCTTCGTGCGCTGGAACCGCGGCCTCGATGCCCCCAGCCAGGCGGTGCTGATCGATCTCCCCAACAGCCGCTTCTATTTCTTCTTCATCGAGCTGTGGCCGCAGGAAATCTATTACTTCACTGGTCTGCTGATCGTGGCCGCGGTTGCGCTGTTCCTGATGAACTCGATCGGTGGCCGCATCTGGTGCGGCTATCTCTGCCCGCAGACGGTCTGGACCGATTTGTTCTATGCGGTCGAACGCTTCGTCGAAGGCGACCGCCGCGAGCGGATGCGCAGGGACAAGTCGGGCGGTTCGCTGACCTTCAAGCGCGTTTCCGAGATCGCGCTGAAGCATTCGATCTGGCTGATGATCGCCTGGTGGACCGGTGGCGCGTGGGTGCTCTACTTCAATGACGCCCCGACGCTGGTGAAGGAGCTGCTGACCTTCCAGGCGCCGATGATCGCCTATATCTGGATCGGCATCCTGACTGCGACGACCTATGTGCTCGCCGGCTTCATGCGCGAGCAGGTCTGCACCTATATGTGCCCGTGGCCGCGGATCCAGGCCGCGCTCACAGACGAATGGGCGCTCAACGTCACCTACCGCTACGACCGTGGCGAGAAACGCACCTCGGTCAAGAAGGCCGCGGAGCTGCGCGCGCTCGGCCAACAGGTCGGCGACTGCGTCGACTGCTATCAATGCGTTGCGGTCTGCCCGACCGGCATCGACATCCGCAACGGGCCGCAGCTCGAATGCATCCAGTGCGGGCTCTGCATCGACGCCTGCGACAACGTCATGACCAAGATCGGCCGGCCGAAACGACTGATCGGCTATGACAACGACGTCAACATCCAGCGCCGCCGGGACGGCAAGGCGCCGGTCTATCGCATCGTCCGCGCCCGCACGGTCGCCTACAGCGCGATCATCACGGCCGTCGGCGGCATCATGCTCTACGTGCTCGCGACGCGCAGCCTGCTCGACGTCAACGTGCTGCACGATCGCAATCCGGTCGCGGTCAGGCTCAGCGATGGCTCGATCCGCAATGCCTATACCGTTCGGTTGCTCAACAAGAGTGGGTACGACCGCGTCATCGCGATCGACGCGGACGGGCCGGCCAACGCCACGATTCACGTCGTCGGTGCCGATTCCGTGACGCCGGACCGGCCGATGATCGTGATCCCGCGCGACTCCACCAGCGAGCTCCGCCTGCTCGTGACCGCGCCGGCGGAGAACAATCCGGAGAAGTCGATTCCCGTTCGCTTCCACGTCACCGATATCGGGCTCGGCGAGATGGCATCCGCCACCGACAATTTCGTCTCGCCGTAACGTCAGGAAACCGCCATGGCATCCAAGCCGCTGACCGGAACAAAAGTTTTCCTGATGCTGGTCGCCTTCTTCGGAATCGTGATCAGCGTCAACGTCACCATGGCGAAGCTCGCGATCTCGACGTTGCCCGGAACCGACGTCGACAGCCCCTATGCCGCGGGCCTCGCCTATGACCGCGAGATCTCGGCGGCGCACGACCAGGCTGCGCGCAAATGGAAGGTCAGTGCGCATATCGAGCGATACCCGGACGGCAATGCTGTGCTTCAGGTCGAGGCGCGCGACGCGGCGGGCCAGCCGGTGACCGGACTGAAATTCGGCGGTCGCCTGGAGCGGCCGACCGACAAGCGCGCCGATCTCGCCGTCGAGCTCGCGGAGGCCGGCATCGGCATCTACCGCGGCAACGCCGCGTCCGTCGCACCCGGTCAGTGGGATCTCGTCATCGAGGGCGATGCGAAGGGCGACCGCGTATTCCTGTCGCGCAACCGCGTGATCCTGAACTGAAGGCCTCGCCATGCAGGTGACGCGCGATTTCTCTCACTACGTCCGCGCCGCGGGTGCAGGTCTCCAGCATATCGATCTCGCGGTCGAGGGCGTTCACTGCGCCGGCTGCATGGCCAAGATCGAGCGCGGTCTGTCCACCATTCCAGACGTCACGCTAGCGCGCGTGAATCTCACCGACCGCCGCGTCGCCCTGGAATGGAAACAAGGCACGCTCGATCCTCTCAGCTTCATCGACCGTCTCGAGGAGCTCGGCTACAAGGCCTATCCGTACGAGACCGAGAGTGCGGAGGCGACCGAGGTCGCGGAATCGCGCTTCCTGCTGCGCTGCCTCGGCGTCGCAGCGTTTGCCACGATGAACGTGATGATGCTGTCGATCCCGGTGTGGTCGGGCAACGTCTCCGACATGCTGCCGGAGCAGCGCGACTTCTTCCACTGGCTGTCGGCGCTGATCGCATTGCCGGCGGCGGCCTATGCCGGCCAGCCGTTCTTCCGCTCGGCCTGGCGTGCCCTGTCGAACAAGACCACCAATATGGACGTTCCGATCTCGATCGGCGTGTGCCTCGCGCTCGGCATGTCCGTGGTCGAGACCATCGACCACGCCGAGCACGTCTATTTCGACGCGGCCATCATGCTGCTGACGTTCCTGCTGGTCGGTCGTTTTCTCGACCAGAACATGCGGCGGCGGACCCGCGCGGTCGCAGGCAACCTTGCCGCGCTCAAAGCCGAGACCGCGGCCAAGTTCGTCGGCCCCGACGAAATCTCGCAGGTACCTGTCGCCACGGTCCATCCCGGCGACATCGTGCTGTTGCGGCCGGGCGAGCGCTGCGCGGTCGACGGCTCGGTGATTGAGGGACGTTCCGAGATCGACCAGAGCTTGATCACCGGCGAGACGCTTTATGTTACCGCAGAACATGGCACGCCCGTCTATGCGGGCTCGATGAACATCTCCGGCACGCTGCGGGTGCGAGTCTCGGCCGCGTCGGAAGCGACGCTGCTCGCCGAGATCACGCGGTTACTCGACCATGCGCTGCAGGCCCGCTCGCGCTACATGCGGCTCGCCGACCGTGCCTCGCAGCTCTATGCGCCGGTAGTGCATGCGACCGCGCTCATCACCATCTTGGGCTGGGTCATCGCCGGCGCGAGTTGGCATGATGCGATCGTCACGGGCGTGGCCGTGCTGATCATCACCTGTCCCTGCGCGCTCGGGCTTGCCATTCCGACCGTGCAGACCATCGCCTCGGGCGCGATGTTCAGGGCGGGCGTGCTGCTCAATTCCGGTGATGCCATCGAGCGCCTCGCCGAGACCGACCACGTCATCTTCGACAAGACCGGCACGTTGACGCTGCCCGATCTCGAGGTGACGAATGCGGCCGATATCCCCGCCGGCGTTTTCGAGCTCGCGGGCCGGCTCGCGCTGTCGAGCCATCATCCGGTCGCCGCCGCGGTCGCTCAGGCCGCGGGCGCAAAGTCGCCGATTGTCGGTGCGGTTGAGGAGGCCGGGCAGGGCGTCCGTGCGACCGTGGATGGTGTCGAGATTCGCCTCGGCCGGCCGTCCTTCTGCGGCGCCGAGGCGATGATCGGCAGCGCGACGCTCGATCCCGAAGCCTCCATCGTGGCCCTCAGCAAGGGGACCGAAAAATTCATCTTCTCGGTGCGCCAGGGCCTGCGTCCTGACGCGCGGGCTGTGATCGCGGCGCTGAAGGCGCGTGACATCGGCATCGAGATTCTCTCCGGCGACCGCGAGTCCGCCGTGATTGCGGCGGCCCGCGCGCTGGGCATCGCCGAATGGCGCGCCGGCGTCACGCCGGCCGACAAGATCGCGCGGATCGAGGAGTTGAAGCAGCGCGGCGTAAAAGTGCTGATGGTCGGCGACGGCATGAACGACGCGCCGTCGCTGGCGGCGGCCCATGTCTCGATGTCGCCGATTTCGGCCGCGCATCTCAGCCAGGCCACCGCCGATTTCGTCTTCCTTGGCCGGCCGCTGGGGCCGGTCGTGGCCGCTATCGACGCCGCGCGAAAGGCGCTGCATCTGATGCGTCAGAACCTCTGGCTTGCGATCGGCTACAACGTCCTGGCGGTGCCGGTTGCGATCAGCGGCGTCGTGACGCCCCTGATCGCCGCGGCCGCGATGAGCGGGTCGTCCATCCTGGTCATGCTGAATTCGCTGCGGGCACGCAGCCGCTCACGGGAGATCGCGTAATGGAGATCCTGGTCATCCTGGTCCCGCTTGCGCTGATGCTCGGACTTGCGGGTCTCGTCGCCTTTCTCTGGTCACTCCGCAGCGGCCAGTACGACGATCTCGACGGTGCCGCCTGGCGGGCGATCGCAGACGACGAGCCGCCGCAGGAGGCGCCGGCGAAGCGTTAATGCTCCACGATCGGCTCAATAAATCAGCTTTCCGAAAGCCAGGATGGTGCGCCCCTCGGCCGGCATGATGTATCCGGAGCCGCTCGCGTACGGCACGAAATAGCGGCGATCTGCGAGGTTTTTCCCTGTCACGCCGATGCTCCAGCGATCCCTCTCATAGGCCACCTTGCCGTCGAACGTGACATATCCGGGCGTGAAATAGATGTTGTCGAGCGCCACCGCCTGGGCGGAAGCCGCGTACAGGCCCGCTCCGATTGCCACGTTCTGCAACCATCCATGCTGAAATTTGTAGTTCGCCCAGAGCCGGCCGGAGTCGCGCGGCACGCGGTCGATCACGGTGCCGGGCACATAGAGCTGGTCCCGCGTGACGACGGCTCTCACATGCGCATAGCTTGCAAGGATCGAAAGCCCCCCGAATGGTTGCCAGGTCAAGTCCGCATCGAACCCCTCTGCGCGTTGCTCGCCCACCTGCGTGGCCAGGAAAATGCTTCCCGGCAGCAGGCTCATGACGTTGCGCCGCGTGTTGGTGAACCAGGCGAGGGTGCCGGCAAAGCCGGACGGCAGCGCGAGTTTCAGTCCGGCCTCGGTCTGCTCTGCTTCCTCGGGCTTCGGTGCACCGGCGGCGTTGAAGAACGGCACACCGCGGTAGCCTTGCGAGTAGTCCGCAAAGGCCGATACGCCCTTGACGAGATCGACCACCGCGCCGAGCCGGGGCAGCGGCTTCCAGGCATTGGTGACGAAATCGCTGCCTGCCACCATGTCGGTGCCGTGGATATAGACATGTGCAAGACGCACGCCCGCGAGGAGATGCAGCCGCTCACAGATGTCCGATTGCCACTGCGTCGTGAACCCGCTGTTGACGTAGAGATTGTCGGCGTTGAACGCGCTCGTGGTCGGCGGCGTGTAGGCGGGGAATACCGGATTGGCGAAATCGACGAGGCCAGCGAAGGCGACGTCGTCGCGGATCTTGTCCGCAACATGATCGCTGTCCGCTCCAAACAGAACCGTGTTCCAGGTCGGCCCGACCGCGAACTTGGCGAGGACGTTGGCGTTCGCAGCGACCTCGCGCGTATCCACCGGCAGATGGAAGCTGAGAAACGGAAAGATCGAGCCGTAAAGCGGGGTATCGGTTCCGAGGAAATGGCCGAACTGCTCGAGCCGCATCTGGCTGACGCGGGTCGTGGCATTCGCCGACCAGACCGCGTCGAACGCGTGATCGACCCGCAACGTCACCCCGTTGTAGGTCGTCCAGCTGCGGCCGAGATCGGCGCGATCGGGAAACGGCGTCGGCGAAATCGTGAACTGGGAGCGGTCGACGGTGCCGGCGCCAGGCAATCCCGTGTAGTTCTGGAACGAGCGCGACGAGAAGCTGCCCTGGATCGTGAGACGCGTGCCATCATTGTCGTTGAAGAGAAATGTCGGATTGAGCGCGTAGCGGCGGTGATCGATCGCATCGACAAAGTCGCCGGATGTCTCGACATCGCCGGTCATCCGGAAAAGCGCCGTGCCTGCGCTTGCAATCGGCTGGTTCACGTCGAACCAGCCGTTCCACAGGCCGTAACCGCCGGCCGTGGCGCCGATCTCGGCGAACCGGTTTTCGGTCGGCAGCTTCGACACCGTGTTGATGATGCCCCCGACCGGCCCGATGCCGCCCTGGTAGAGGATTCCGGCCGGGCCTTTCAGCACCTCGATCCGCTCGGTGTTGACCAGCGAGGTGTTGTCGCCGCCGTCATAATAGTTCGGCAGGCCGTCGACATAGCGGTCCGCGGGGAAGCCTCGTACCTTGTAAGCATAGCCAAGGAAGGTGTTGCCCGACATCGGCGTCACGGCCGAAATGTTGCGCAGCCCATCCATCAGGCCGAGCGGTTGCTGATCGTCGAGCACGGCCCGCGGCACGACGGCGATGGCTTGCGGAATACGCTCGATCAGTGTGTCGGTCCTGGTCGCAGAGACCGATGTAAGCGCGCGGTAGCCGCTCACCGGCCCGGCGGTGGTCTGGATCACGGGCGGCCCACCGTTCGGTGCGGCGCCCTCGCTGCGTGCTGGCACATCGGCGCGGTTCGTCTTGGGTGGCGCTCGGGCAGCTGCGATCGCCGGCTTGCTCGATTTGGGAGCGGCGATGCGTTTGCGCTTGGCGTACACCGTCACCGCTGGCAGCCGCTCGGACCGTTCAAGGCTGGCAGGTGGAGGTGCGCGATCGGCGGTCGCATTTTGCGCGCAGATTGGACCGGCCTCTCCGGCGATAATGACGGCTAGCAGCGCAGCGCGCCGTGCCACATGCGAAAAGATGCGTCCGCCACGCCGATCCAGGACGACCGAAAGCCGCCCGAATTCAGGCATTTGCCCAAAAGGCCGCCTCACTCGCCCCTAATCCCCCAAAGCCAGTTCCCCACGGGAACCTATCGGATCGGGGCGGACCGCGCAAACGGGTTCAGGCAACGCTATTTCGAAGCCTCGATCCAGCGCGGCTGAGCGCTGGTCATGCGCGTGATCTACGACGAGTGATCGGCAGTCATTGTGCGGTCAAGCGAGGCCGCCGTGCCGCCCTCCGCGCCGGCCTCGGCCCACTGGCGCATCGCGACGAGGTGGGCGGCATCGTGGAGATACATCCCGACAGCCAGGCCGCGATCGTAGCTGGCCCAAAAGCGCGGCAGGATCATTATACTATGGCCGCCGCGCCCGGTGATCTTGACCAGTCCCGCCGATTCCGCATCGGTCATCAGGTTGCGGACATGGGTGCGGGACACGCCAAAACGATCGGCGGCTTCGATGTAGGGGATCGCGGCATTCGGATCGGCGGCGTCCATTGCCGCCATCAGCACGGCATTCTGGATGAGTGGCCCCGCTGCGTGCATGAAAAACAGCATTGTGTCCGGCAACGTCATCATCAGTTGCGCCGACACCGGACCGAAAGGGAAGCATGTCCGGCAATGGAGAACGTGAAAAGCGCGATTGCGCGACAGCACGGGGCTGTAGTCATGATCGGGGAAAAGCATCGCCAGCGGGATGTAGTGCGTTGCGAGCCACTCAGTGTGATGCGTGCGCAGCTTGTTCGTGGACGCAAGCAGTCGGACACGCCCGTCACCGGGAGCTCGACGCAGCTCGAGAAATCCAACCTCGCGCAATCGCGAGACGAGATGATCCACCTGCCGGTCGCTCGCATAGCCAAACATGGCGAGCTGCCGCTTGAGTGCAGCCACGGTGAACCAGGTCTCGCGCCGCGACAGATCTTCCGCGGCTTCGAGCACCGCAACGCTGTGAAATACCAAAAATCTGCCGGCCTCGAGCAGCAGCCGAACCAGAAACGGATCGCCTTCGTACAAATGAACGAAGCTGCCGAGATAGGCGCGACGTGCGTCCGGCAGGCGCGGATGGTTCAAAATCTCCTCGAAGCTCAGCCGCAACCGGCCGCCGACAAGGCGCTCAAGCTCGTCTCGTTCCACCGCTGCCCCTCAGCTCAACCCTCGAAACCTATTAGGCCGCCGCGATCCGCGCAATGTTTTCCGCCAACCGTCCCATGATTGCACCTAACGTGCAGCGATGGTCCGTTTGGGCCTCGCCGCTAAAAGGCAATTTCGCCCAGAGCGACGTCGACCGTCAGTATTATGGTGTGGAGCATGCCCCTCCAGCCGAGTCAGTTCATCGACCTATAGGGAGGCCGAAATGGCACTTTACATGTATCAATTCGCATACACTTCAGAATCCTGGGCTGCGCAGATGAAAAACCCGCAGAACCGGCTCGAGCAGGCCGGTCGAGCGGCGACAGAAGCGGCCGGTGGAAAATATATCGGTGGCTGGCTGAGCATGGGGGAATACGACGCCGTTCTGATCGCCGACGTGCCGGACATCGAGAGCATGGCCGGCATCGCACTTGCAGTTGCCGCCGGTGGTGCGCTGAGGTCGGGGAAGACGACGCCGCTGATGACGGGCGATCAAGGTGTCACGGCACTGCAGAAGGCGACGACCGTGGCGAGAACGTATCGTCCCGCGAGTTGAATTCTACATGAGAATAAGGGCCCTCGGCAGCCAGAAGCGCCGAGGCCCGAACAGTGACGGGGACTGTCGGCAACGCTATCCGTCCGCCCGGATTCACTTCCGCTGCTAACCCCTTTGCAGACGCGGTGAAAAGTTCGCTGCTCTCGGCCGCTTGTCCGGCGCGGTTGAACGGCTTTATGCCGCGGAGCATCGGAGCGACAAACATGCGGCCGTGCGCAGATCACCAGTCGCGGCGGCGCCGCAAGGGGCCGTCAGATGATAGGGTTTAGCAAGTGGAGGGACGTCATGGAAATCCAGGCATTCGGCTATCTCGGCGTCGGGACAGCAAAGCTCGACGACTGGACAGCGCTCGCGACCAAAGGTCTTGGCATGGAAGCCGTCGATCGCGGCGGCAGCACACGCGCTTTCCGCATGGATGATCGAAAGCAGCGCCTTGTGCTCGACGGCGCCTTGCCCAGCGGCACCAACTATTTTGGCTGGGAGGTCGCGGACACCGTGGCGCTGGATGCTCTCGCTGCAAGGCTGGAGCAGGCCGGCGTTGCCGTGCAGCGCGAACCGGCAGCGCTTGCGGACCAGCGCTTTGTCTCCGGCCTGATCTCGTTTCGCGATCCGGCCGGCAATCGTTTGGAAGCATTTCATGGCGCGGCCATTGCCGACACGCCGTTCCGCCCCAGCCGCTTGATCTCGGGATTTCGCGCCGGCCCGCTCGGGATGGGGCATGTGCTTGTTACTGTGCAGGATATTGAAGGCGCATTGGCATTCTACCAGAACCTGCTCGGCTTTCGCATCAGCGATTATTCGCTCGCGCCCATCAAGGCCTACTTCCTGCACGTCAATCCGCGGCACCACAGCATCGCTCTCGTCGAGGCGCCGGTGAATGTCCTCAATCATTTGATGGTCGAGCTCTATTCGCTCGACGACGTCGGCCAAGGCTATGACCTCGCCCGGATGGATCGCGAGAAGATTGTCGCGACGCTTGGCCGTCATAGCAACGATTTCATGACATCCTTCTACATGCGTACGCCGTCGGAGTTTTTTGTCGAATATGGCTGGGGCGGCCGCGAGGTCGATGACACCAATTGGCAGCCGCACGAGGTGGACACGCTGGCGAGCTTTTGGGGCCACGATGGACTGGTCCGCGCCGTTGGCGGCGAGGATCCGCCTGTCGAGCTGCGGCATAATGCTCAGAACCGCCAGAGGCGGGCGCCAGTCCAGGTGATCGACGGCAACTACGCGCATCTCAAAGGCGTCTGCCCCTGGTGGGATGCCGTAACGGCGCAGGGCAGGCATGACAATCGGCGCCGTCGGGCCGGTGTGGCTTGATAGCGAGAGCGTTAGATAGTGGGGACACTCAGCGTGCCCCGATTGTTTCGGGCTCACTTAGGCGATGGGTTCTTCGCGATGTAATGTGTCCCGGCACGGTGCTGGTCGGTTTGCGAGCCAAGCGAACTGGCACCGTCGCCTCCCGACAACCAAAGAGACATGATCAACTCGACCGCAAGGAGGCCAGCCAGGGCCCAAGCAGCAAGAGAGTATCCGCGCCAGAACTGCTTCGCCTCCTCGGCGTTTTTGAACACGGGCACGAAGTCGCACATTGCCGATCCTCGACGAGGGCGAGGCAACCTATGACGAAAGCAGTCTCGGCGTCACGGCAACACTCATTGTGTTTCGCGATATGCGCAAAGTTTTCCCGACGCAGTTTGCCCGAAGCAGCTAGCCTCACTCGAACCGTCGATATTGTTGGACGGTATTTCTGCTGTTCGATTTTCGCGCACGTAAGGAGATTTCATGAAGACCCTCAAAGCCAGGCCGCAAGGCTCGGCTAGCCTGTCGCTCCCCTCGCTCGCGTACGCTCTGCTATTGGCTGTTCTGGTTGCTTTTGCCTTGCATGTTATTGTTTCCGCTGGTCCTGCCGCGCGCGCCGCCGCACAGGAATATGTGGCGCAGGCCATTGCGGAGGAAGATCGCCAATTCTGCGAAATGTTCGGAATGCGATCGGGCACGGACACGTTCGTTGCGTGCAGCAGAGAGCTGGCGAATATCCGACAACGGCAGGTCGATCGCGACAGCGCTGCGGCCGAAGGCATTCTCTAGCGCTTTCTCCAATTCGGCGATGATTCGACGGGCGGTGCTTGGCGTGGCCTTGGCCAGTGATGTCAATTCTCTGGTCAACAGCAAAAAGGGACGTACTCAATGAGCATAACACTCCGCCCGGGCACGCCCGCGGACGCCAAGGCCTGCGGTCAGATCTGCTACGAAGCCTTCGAGGCGATCGGCGCGGCCCACAATTTTCCGCCGGACTTTCCATCTTCGGAGGTGGCAAGCAGCGTGCTATCGCCCCTGTTCGCTCACTCCGGCTTTTACGCGGTCGTCGCAGAGCATAACGGACGCGTCGTCGGCAGCAACTTTCTCGATGAGCGCTCGCCGATCGCCGGCGTCGGGCCGATCACGGTTGATCCGGCGGGGCAGAACAGCGGCGTCGGCGGCCGCCTGATGCAGGAGGTTCTGGATCGCGCTGCCAGCACGCGGGCGGCCGGTGTGCGCTTGCTCCAGGCCGGCTATCATAATCGTTCGCTTTGCCTCTACACCAAGCTCGGCTTCGTCACGCGCGAGCCGGTCTCGGTCCTTCAAGGAAAGAGTCTTGGGCGGACGCTTGCAGGCTACAACGTCCGCCCGGCGACGATGGCAGACCTGGCGCCCTGCAACAGCATTTGCATGCGGGTTCACGGCTTCGATCGCTCGGCCGAATTGCGCGATGCCGTCGAACAAAAGACGGCCGCGGTCGTCGAGCATCTCGGACGTATTACCGGCTACACGACGGGGATCGCGTTTTTCGGGCACAGTGTCGCCGCGACCAATCAGGATCTGATGGCCCTGATCGGCGCGGCGACCGAGTTCGGAGGACCCGGCTTCTTGCTGCCGACCCGCAACCACGAGGTTTTCAGATGGTGCCTCGACGGTGGATTGAAGCTCGTCTTCCAAATGAATTTGATGACTGCCGGTCTGTATCAAGAGCCGACCGGCGCCTACATGCCGTCCGTGCTCTACTGAGCGGTTTGTCCCCGCCTTGGCGCGCTGAATACGTCGCGCGGGTGACCGGGCTACTTTCGCGAATGATCAAATGAATCTCAATCAAAGGCATCCTGCCATGACGAAACGTCGATACTCCAAGTTCATTGCGCTCGCTAGCTTGCTCGCGCTCCTTTTCGTAAGTTCACAATGCTTTGCCGGGCCAGCAGACAATGTGATCGCCGCAGCCCTGCAGAAGTGGTCGGATGCCTTTGCCAAGAAGGATTGGGATGCGATGGGCAGCCTCTATTCGAAAGATTCGCTGTTCTACGGGTCAACGCCGCCCCTTTACCGTGGAATCGAGGGCGTCAAGGCGTACTTCAATGCTCTACCGCCGACGGTCGGCGCTACAGTGGCTTTCAAGGATATGGAAATTGTCCCGGTCGGGTCCGACCTCATTAACATCGCGGGAATTGCGACCTTCACCGTTCCCGGGGCGCCAGCACCGATCGCATTCAGGATTACGCAGAGCTACGTCAATCAGGGCGACGCCTGGAAGATCGTCAGCCATCACGTATCCCGGGTGGAGGTGCGTTGACGATTTCACGGCAGCGCGGTCCGCGCTATTGTCGCTGCATCTCCGTCGCGAGGATTGCAGTTGGTCGTTGAGAAGGATCTGGAGGCGGCGCTTGATCTCGTCCGGGCCAACGCCGCGGGACCGGTGGCTGGCGTGTTCGGCCCCGACACGGTGACCTGGCGGATCGACCGCGAGGCCGTCATCTTTCTCGGTGCCGGCCGCGCGCTGTTGCTGCAACTGGCGCATCCCTGGGTCGCGGCTGCCATCGCCGAGCACTCCAAAACCCTTGCCGATCCGATCGGCCGCTTCCATCGCACCTTCGACATCGTCTTCGCCATGGTGTTCGGCTCGCTCGACCGGGCCATGTTGTCGTCCCGGCAGCTGCACCGGCGCCACGGCATGATCGTTGGCGAGATGCCGGAGACCATCGGTCCGTTCGCTGCGGGCTCGCGCTACTGTGCCAACAACATCCCGTCGCTGCGCTGGGTTCACGCGACGCTGGTCGAGACCGCGCTGATGGCGCACGATCTGGTTTTGCCACCGCTCGGGGAGGAGGAGCGGGAGCGCTACTGGGTCGAGAGCCGAACGTTTGGCGCGCTATTCGGACTGACGACCGACGATCTGCCGGCGGACTGGTCGGGCTTTGGGGCCTACACAAATGCGATGGTGCAGTCGGACACGCTGACCGTCAGCCCGGCGGCACGCGAGATCGCCGCGCAGATCTTTGGCGGCGCGCGACCGTGGCTGCGGCCGCCGCGATGGTACCGCGCGCTCACGGCGAGCCTGCTTCCCGAGCGGTTGCGCGCGGGCTTTGGCTTTGATCTCGACGAGCGAGATAAGAGAGCAGCCGACAACGCGCTGAAATGGATAAAGCGCGTCTATCCGAAGCTGCCGGACCGGCTGCGCTACGTTGGTCCCTATCAGGAAGCACAGGCGCGCCTGCGGGGCGAGCCGCGGCCCGACTGGATGATCCGCTGTCTCAACCGCGCCTGGATCGGCCGGCCGCAGATGGACCAGCGCGGGAAGTAGCGCCTCACACTGCCGCCAGCTTGCGATACAGCGCGCTATAACTGCCGGCCGAGATGCTCCAGGAGAACGACCGCCCCATGGCGCTGCGGCGCATGGTGTCGAGCTGGTCCTGCGCCATGAACGCCTCGAAGGCGCGGCGGACGCCGCCGAGGAAGGAGTCATGTGAGGGTTTTGCGAACAGGAACCCGGTCTCCCCGTCGCTGATGGTCTCGGCCAGGCCGCCGGTCTGGTGACCGATCGGCAGCGAGCCGAAGCGCTGGGCGTACATCTGGCTCAGCCCGCACGGCTCGAACCGCGACGGCATCAAGGTGAAATCGCTGCCGGCGAAGATGCGCCGCGCCTGGGCGTCGTTGAAGCCGATGGTGACGCCGATGGCGTCGGGGCGGCGGCGATGGGCGCCGATCAGCGCCTGCTCGAGCGCCGGCTCGCCGGAGCCGGTGACGACGATCTGCCCGCCGGCATCGATGATCTCGTCGGCGGCCGACAGCACGAGGTCGATGCCCTTCTGGTGCACGAGACGGGCGACGATCGCAAACATCGGGCCGCGCGAGACCGCCAGGCCAAACTGCTTGCGCACGTAATCCGCATTGGCCTTCTTGCCGACCCAGTCGCCGGCGCCGAATTGCTGCGCGAGCTGGGCGCAGGAGCGCGGGTCCCAGCTCTCGTCGATGCCGTTGAGAATGCCGGTGAGCTCAGCCGCATCGGAGCGGACGCGCAACAGGCCTTCGAGGCCGCAGCCGAATTCCTCCGTGGTGATCTCGCGCGCGTAGGTGCCGCTGACGGTGGTGAGGTGCGAGGCGTAGACCAGCCCGGCCTTGAGGAAAGAGAGCTGGTCATAGAACTCGACGCCGTCAATGTGGAAGGAGCTTTCGGGGATGCCGATCCGCCGCAGCGACTCCTTCGGGAAGAGACCCTGATAGGCGAGGTTGTGGATGGTCAGGATCGACGGCAGCTTGGCGCCGCGCCAGGCGAGGTAAGCCGGCACGAGCGAGGCCTGCCAATCGTTGGCATGGACCAGGTCTGCTGCCCAATTCTTGTCCAGCTTGCCCATGGCAAGCTCAGCGGCCGCCGAGGCAAAGCGCGCGAAGCGGATGTCGTTGTCGGGCCAGTCGCGCCCCAACTCGTCGCCATAGGGATTGCCGGGCCGGTCGTAGAGTTGTGAGCACAACAGCACATAGACCGGCAGGCCATCCTTGGTTGCGGCCCGGCCGAGCGAGCAGGCCGGCATCTCCGCGAAAGCCGGGCAGCGGCCAACGATCTGTATATGCGTGAGTTGCTCGATGATGTCGCGATAGCCGGGCAGCATGATCCGGATATCGGCGAAGGGACGAAGGGCTCTGGGAAGGGCGGCGGAAACGGCTCCAAGTCCGCCGACGCGGACGAAGTCGTCCATCTCTGTCGTAACGAACAAGACCCTCAAGAACAGTTGCCCCTCTGCCCGAGCCCGTTTGCTGCTATGCAAGAACGGGTCCAGTTGCCCCTGAATTCCGCAGCCCGGCCGGAAGACGTGTCTGCGCGGTAAAGACTTTCCTACTCAGCCGCCGCCATCTAGGGTCGCCGCACCAACAACAAAGAACATCGATTGTTCCTAAGAGATCCAAGGACGCGGCAAGCATGCAGCTAGCAGATAAGCATGAGGGGACGACGACAAAGGCCTTCGCCGGTCTCAGGGTGCTGGATTTTTCGACCACCATCGCCGGCCCGCACTGCGCCCGGATGCTCGCCGACATGGGCGCCGAGGTCATCAAGATCGAGACCGACGGCGGCGAGACGATGCGGACGCGGCCGCCGCTGCGCAAGGGCTGCAGCACCGTGTTCGGCCAACTCAATGTCGGCAAGAAGAGCGTCGTGCTCGACCTCAAATCCGAGGACGGCAAGGAAGCGGTCCGCCGGCTGGTCGCCACCGCCGACGTCCTGGTCGAGAACTTTCGCCCCGGCGTGATGCGCCGCCTGCGGCTCGATTACGACAGCCTGCGCTCCGTCAACCCAAAGCTGATCTACTGCTCGATCTCCGGCTACGGCCAGAGTGGCCCCTCGGCCGAGCTGCCGGCCTACGCGCCGGTGATCCACGCGGCTTCGGGTTATGACATGGCGCATCTCGCCTATCAGCCCGGCCGCAACCGTCCCGACTATTGCGGCATCTACCACGCCGATGTCGTCACCGGCACTTACGGCTTCGGTGCGATTGCGTCTGCGCTCTATCAGCGCACCGCGACCGGGCTCGGCCAGCACATCGACGTCTCCATGCTGGAATCGATGCTGACCTTGACGGTGATCGAATTGCAGAGCTCGCAATTCGCGGTGAAGCCGCCGCCGCGCCCGATGTTCGGCCCGACCGAGACTGCCAACGGCTATGTCATGATCACGGTCGCCAGTGAGAAGACGTTTCAATGTCTGATGGGCGTAATCGGCCGGCCCGAATGGATCTCCGATCCGCGCTTCGCGACCTACGCGCCGCGGCGCGAGAACTGGGCCGACATGATGGACGGCGTCGAGGCCTGGTCGAAGCCGCTCACGACCGACGCATGCCTTGTGGATTTAAGCGCCGCCGGCGTGCCGGCCTCGGCCTATCGCACCATCACCGAAGCCCTGGCCGATCCGCAGCTCGCGCATCGCCAGGCGCTCTCGTCGGTGGAGGATGGAGGCGGCTCGTTCCAGGTGCTCAACCTGCCGTTTCGGATGACGGGGGCTGATACGACGCCGGGCAAGTCCATGGCCGTGCTTGGCGAGCACACGGATGCACTGCGCGACGAAGTTGGCTTGCCATCAACCGCGGGCGTCAACTAGACGGGTCCGGGTTTGTCTCGTCCCGCCGCCCGTGGCATGGTGACGCGACAATGACAAGCATGCCGGGAGGACGCCGATGAAGAGTTTCAAGGTCGCCGATTTCAAGGCGCCGCTGCAGGAGTTCGACGAGGCCACGCCGCAGCCGTCGGGCACGCAGGTGCTGATCAAGGTGAAGGCCGCCGGCGTCTGCCACAGCGATCTCCACATCTGGGAAGGCGGCTACGATCTCGGCCACGGCCGCAAGCCGCTGTCGCTCAGGGATCGCGGCATCAATCTGCCGCTGACGATGGGTCATGAGACGGTCGGTGAAATCGCGGCCTTCGGTCCTGACGTGAAGCCGACCGATCAGGGCGACCTCAAGCTCGGCGATATCGGCCTGGTCTATCCCTGGATCGGCTGCGGCAAATGCGCTGTCTGTCTTGCCGGCGACGAGAACATGTGCGCGACGCCGCGTTCGCTCGGGGTCTATTGCGACGGCGGCTATTCCGATCACATGCTGGTGCCGCATCCGCGCTATCTGCTCAACCTCAGGGGGCTCGATCCCGCGACGACCGCGCCCTATGCCTGCTCGGGCGTCACCACCTACAGCGCACTAAAGAAGGTCGAGCAGCATTTCGACACGCCGATCGTGCTGTTCGGCGCCGGCGGCCTCGGCCTGATGGCGCTGTCGCTGCTGAAAGCCATGGGCGGCAAGGGCGCGATCATGCTCGATATCGACGCCAGGAAGCGCGAGGCGGCGGAGAAGGCCGGCGCGCTCGCGACTGTCGACCCCAAGGCGCCGGACGCGCTGGAGCAGCTGGCGAAGAAAGCGGGCGGGCCGATTCGCGCCGTGATCGACCTCGTCGGCAACGCCGCAACGACGCAGCTCGGCTTCGACTGCCTCGCCAAGGGCGGCAAGCTCGTCATCGTCGGCCTGTTCGGCGGCGGCGCGACCTGGGCCTTGCCGCTGATCCCGATCAAGGCGGTGACGATCCAGGGCAGCTATGTCGGCAATTTGCGCGAGACGCAGGAGCTGCTCGATCTCGTGCGAACCAAGAACATCGCCCCGATCCCGGTGACGACGGCACCGCTCAACAAGGCCAACGACGCGCTGGTGCAATTGCAGCAGGGCGCAGTGGTCGGGCGCACGGTGCTGACGCCGTAGTATATGCTGTTAGTTTGTCGTCATGGCCGGGCTTGACCCGGCCATCCACGTCTGGCCACAGAGCAAGTATCGAGGCGTGGATGCCCGGGGCAAGCCCGGGCATGACGATGGAGAGAGCAGGAACAAATGTCCGAAAACAACGCCTTCCACATCGCCGTGCTCGCCGGTGACGGCATCGGTCCCGAAGTCATGGCGCCGGCAATCGAGGTGCTGCGCAAGATCGAGACGAAGTCGGACCTGCGCTTCCGCTTCACCGAGGCGCCCGCGGGCGCCAACCACTATCTCGCGACCGGTAAGTCGATGCCTGATACCACGATCAAGCTGTGCGAGGAGGCCGATGCGATCCTGCTCGGGGCCTGCGGTCTGCCGTCGGTGCGCTACCCTGACAATACCGAGATCGCGCCGCAGATCGAGCTGCGCTTCATCTTCGATCTCTATGCGGGCGTGCGGCCGGCCCGGCTCATTCCCGGCGTGCCGAGCCCGATCGTCGGCGCGGATAAGCTTGGCATCGATCTCGTCGTGATCCGCGAATCCACCGAAGGCCTGTTCGCCTCGATGGGTAAGGGCGTCGTCACCCATGACGACGCGCGCGAGACCATGGTGATCACGCGCAGGACTTCCGAGCGGCTGTTCGAGTTCTCGTTTCGGCTGGCCGAACGGCGCAAGGCACGCGGCAAGCCGGGGATGCTGGCCTGCGTCGACAAGGCGAATGTGTTCAAGGCCTTTGCGTTCTTCCGCGGCATCTTCGACGAGATCGCAAAAGGCATCCCGAGGTGAAGACCGATCGGCTCTATGTCGATGCCTGCTCGGCGATGCTGGTCAAGCGCCCCTGGGATTTCGACGTGATGGTGATGGAGAACATGTTCGGCGATATCGTCTCCGACATCACCGCGAGCCTGATCGGCGGCCTCGGCATGGCGCCGTCCGCCGACATCGGCGACAAATACGCCGTGTTCCAGCCCTGCCACGGCACCGCGCCCGACATCATGGGGCACGGCAAGGCCAATCCCACCGGCATGATCCTCTCCGCCGCGATGATGCTGGACTGGCTCGCCCACAAGCACGGCGTCGAGAGCGCGGCGGAAGCGGGCGCGCAGATCGAACGCGCGGTGGATCGGGTCTATGCCGGCGGCCTCAAGCCGATGGAGTTCGGCGGCAGCAACGGCACCGCCGATATCACCAAGGCGGTACTTGCGGCGCTGTAGCGGCTGCTACAAGAAAAAGGGGCCTCGCAGCCCCCTTCGCATTTTACCAGCGGCGCCAGTGGCGATGGCCCCAGCCCCAACGGGGGCCGTAACCGTAGAAGCGTCGCGGGCCGCCATAGTAACCGTAGGCGCCATAATAATTCGGACGCCACCAGCAGCGGCCCCAGGCGTTGCAGACCATGCGCACCTGATCGACATTCGCAGCCGGGCCGCTTGCGACCTTGTCGGCTTGCGGAATGCCATTGGGCATCGCCGCGAGCGCTTGTCCCGACGCCAGCGCAGCGCTGCACAGGGCAGCCAGACCAAGAACAGCAAGTTTGAGTTTCATCGCGATCTCCCTCGTTGGTGGCGGGAGAACTTGCGGCAGATCAATTGGTTGCTATCGCAGCGCCGGGCGGCGAGGAATTTAATCTTGGTGAATGAAGGTTCAGCTTCGCTTGCCTTTGCCTACTTGCTTCAGCATCACTTCCCCGAAAATAGCGGCTTGCGCTTTTCCATGAAAGCCTGCCGGCCCTCGCGGAAATCCGAGCTGTCCATGCAGGCCGTGCCGACCGCCTTGATCGCACCCATGTCGCGTGCGCTCTCGTCCTTCAGCACCTCTGCAATGGTGATCTTGGCGGCCTTGATCGCGAGTGGCGCGTTCTGCGAGATCGTCTCCGCAATCGCCATGGTCTCGCCCCAGAGCTGGTCGTCCGGGATCACGCGTTCGACAAGGCCAATGCGCAGCGCCTCGGCGGAATCGATGCGCATGCCCGTGTACATCAGCAGTCGCGCCCAGGACGGGCCGACCAGCGACACCAGGTGACGCAGGCCGTCATAGCCGTAGGCGATGCCGAGCCTGGCGGCAGGAATGCCGAACTGGCTGTCATGCGCGGCGATGCGGATGTCGGCGAGCATCGCGACTTGCATGCCACCGCCGAGACAAAAGCCATGGATGCAGGCGATCGTCGGCTTCGGGTAGTCGGCGAGCAGCGCGCGCTGGGCGGCGCTGCGTTTTCCATATTCTTCGGATGCGGCCGCGTTGTGACGCGTCTTCTCGAACTGGCTGATATCGGCGCCGGACACGAACGCCTTGCCGCCCGCGCCCCGCATAATCACGACACGCACCGTCTCGTCGTCGCGCAGGTTCGTCAGTGCCTCGCCAAATCCTTCCCACATCTCCAGCGACATCGCGTTGTGCTTGTCGGGATTGTTGAAGGTGATCACGCCGACGCCGCTCTTGGCCTGCGTGAGGATCTTGCCGTCGGCGTAGGAGGTTTCGTTGGAGAGGTCAGGCATCGCGCGCTCGCTTGTCTCTGGCGAGGTGCAATGTGCGGCCGGGGCAAGGCCCGGGTCAACCGCGGCAGGGCGGTGGGCTTTGCATCCGCCCGTGCCGCGATTGCATGCCTACTGCGCCATATGCGCGGTCAGCGGATGGTTGCCGGCATTGCTGAAGAAGGCGGCCTCTTCGGCGGTGGCCTCCAGCAACTGCTCGTCCTGGTTATAGATGTCGTTGCGGAACTGGATGGTCTGGTCCCTGGTCATCCAGGCCGTGAGGTAGATCCAGGCCACCGGCACTTTCTTCGCCATCGCGACCTCCTGATGCTGCCCGGTCGCGATGTCCGCGTCGATCGCGGCGCGGGTCCATTTCGGCTGGTCCTTGAGCAGCCAGGCGGCGAGATCGCGCACATTGTCGACGCGGGAGCAGCCGTGGGAATCGAAGCGATAGTCGTCGCTGAACAGATTGCGCTGATTGGTGTCGTGCATATAGACCGAATAGGAGTTCGGCATGTCGATCTTGACCGCACCGAGCGCGTTGAAGGTGCCGTTCTGCTGGCGCACGGTGAAGTTCGGCGTGTGCGTGCCCGACCAGTCGACCGAATGCGGATCGATCGGACTGTCGTGGCCGTCGAGCACCTCCATGTGCATGCGCGACAGATAGGTCGGATCCTTGCGCATATGCGCGGAGATTTCGGTCTTGGCGATCGAGGACGGCACCGTCCAGGTGGGATTGAGCACAACACCGGTGATCTGGGCCGTCAGGGTCGGCGAGGGCTTTTCGGTCTTGCCGACGATGACGCGATAGCGCCGCACCACGACGTCGTTCTCGACCGCTTCGGCGAAGGCTGCCGGGATGTTGACCACGACATAGCGCGGGCCGAAGCCGAAATTGGTGTTTTCGAGCCGCTCGAGCGAGGCCTCGAGCTGTTTGATGCGCTTCTGCACCGGCACATTCATCGCCGCCAGCGTCCGCGGCGTCATCATGCCGGTCGGCGCAAGACCGTGGCGGGCCTGGAAGCGTTTCACGCCGTCCGTGAGATCCTGGTCGAAGGCGCCGCTCGCCTTGTCGGCGGCGAGGTCGCCAGAGAGGATCAGCCGCTTGCGCAGGAGGTCGTCGTTAGCGCCCTGGATGCCGAGCGCGAATTTGGCGTCCGCGGGGATCGTCGGCCAGCCGCCGCGCACTGCGAGATCGGAATAGCTCAACGCGGCGTCCTTGATCCGCTGGGCGGTGCCTTCGTCATAGGTTGGCTCATGCGTCAGTGCGAGCGCTGCGGCGGAGCGGCTCTCGGCGATCGACGCCGGTGCCGCGGTTTTGGGGGCGGCAGCGTGGGCCGGGCTGGCGGCTGTCGGCACTGTGCCGGACGGGGCAGCGGAAGAGGTGCCGGACAAGGTGTTGGACTTGGGGCCGGCCTGGCCCGTGATCTCGGTCTGCGCGAGCGCGGACGCGCTGGTGAGGAGGCCCACGGCAATGATCACGGCATGGCGTTTCGACATCTGTCTGGTCTTCCCCAAAGAGGCAATTCCCGGCCGCCGTGCTGCGCGCGCCGATTCACGGAATCGGCGGGAAGCTAGGGCATCAGGGTTGCGGTCCCATTAAGCACGGCGCATCAAGGCCTCCAGCACGTCCAGTGCGGAGGCTCTCGATTAGGTCGCACCAAGATTGGGACGGGTTCGCGAAAACCGCGACGAGAGGCAACAAAATGCCCAAAAAAAGAGGCGGCCAAGCCGCCCAAAAATGGAAGGCCGCGCGCAGGTTGCGCGCAGGCCAAATCCGATCCAGTCAGTCTGATCCAATCAGGCCTCGCCCAATCCGGCCGCGTCTCCGTGACGCGGCGGATTGAACATCGGCCGTGAAGGCCAGGCCGTTGATCGGCTCAGGCTTCGTTCGCCGCGATCGATTCCATCAGGGAGACGAGCTGACGCTGCACCGTCTGATCCTTGATCTTGCTGTAGGCGCGCAGCAGGCGGAGGCTGAAGGCGGAGTCCAGGAACAGGAGGCTCTCGACTTCGCGCGCCTTGTTGTCGCCGTCATAGAAGAAGGTCACGGGCACATCGAGGGCGGTGGCGATCTGCTGAAGCCGAGCCGCGCCAACGCGATTGACGCCCTTCTCGTATTTCTGGACCTGCTGGAAGCTGACGCCGAGCTTTTCGCCCAGCTCGGCCTGCGAGATTTTCATCTCGACGCGCCGCAGACGGATCCGCTTGCCCAGCTCAATGTCCGGCTTGCCGGCACTGCGCTGCTTCATTCTCTTCGCCGCTGCTTTCATTTTCGTTTTCACCTTTGTTCTTCGGTTGAAAATCCCCCGAAGAGCTGGGTCAGGGGTTCGCCCATATACGAGTCCTTGAATTCATGCGGGTGCACGAACTCTTCCTTAAACCACGGGAAGCGAGCCGGATTGAAAGCCTCGATCAGCCAGTCAATCATGTGCCGCACGCGTGGAATCCGGCCGCTACCAGCATGGTAGGACAACCAGATATCCAGCGGTCGGTTCAACTCGACCTCCAGTGGAATCAACTTCCCGCCAAGCGCAATGGCATAGCTCGGGAATACGCCGATTCCGGCGCCATTCGCGACAGCCCAGTAGTTGGCGCTTGAGACGTTGGTCTTCATGACCAGAAGGTCACGTTCCGGAACGCCCGGGAAGAAGCTCTCGAAGGTCTCCTTGGCGGCGATCTGATCGGCGAATTGCAGCACCAGGCGGTGCTTGATCAATTCCGCCGCGGTGCGCGGCGCGCCATATTTCTCGACGTAACTCCTGGAGGCCCAGAACATCAGGTGCATGCGGCCGAGCCGCACCAGCTTGACGTCAAGCGCCGAGGGTCGCGACAGATGGATGGCGACGTCGGCCTCATGGCGGGAGACGTCGGCCGAGCGCATCGCGCAATGCAGGTCGACCAGAATATTCGGATAGGCCTGCTGGAATTCCACCAGCCGCGGGGCGAGCCAGAACGTACCCAATCCCTCGGTGATGGCGACGCGGACCTCACCGGTGAGGGCGTTGGCCGTCGAATCACTGGCGCGCAGCACGTCGAAGGCAGCCGCCTCCATGCGCTCGACGGCGGAGACCACCAGCGCGCCTTCATCGGTGAGATGGGTGCCGTGGACGTCGCGCGTGAACAGGGTGGTGCCGGTCTGGCGCTCGAAATCATCGATCCGCCGGCGGACGGCGTTGATCGACAGCGACAAGCGCTCAGCCGCCGAGCGGAAACTGCCGCGTCGAACGACTTCCAGGAATATGCGGGCCGCATCCCAGTCCGAGAGGCCGCTGATATTTGTTTTCAGGCGTTCCTCCAGCGGAACGCCCCTTTCCGCCAAGGAGTGCATACAAGTCCCTTCGGGTCGCTAAACTGGCAGAATCTAGCAGAAACCACAACCACGACGGGTTGGGGACGGTGAGTTTTGAACGCCATACTTACCGCGCCTGAAGTGGTATTTGAGTAAGTCTGGGATTGGGAATCGGGCCGATCGTTGCCCGGAAGAGGGGTACGCGTGCGTTCCGTTGCGAGCCTCGAAATGGCTGCGGGATTGCCGGGTCCATGTGGGCCTGACGGTGGCGTGCGAAATGTCGCGCGCGCTCATGGGGTGGATCGATCGCGCCTGCTTGAGCGTTTCATCTCTAATCGTTTCGCCTTTGACCGTTCCGCCTTTGACCGTTCCGACTTGCGCCGCGTAGCGATGCCGTCCGGAACCGCGGTCTCGACGCAGAAACAGATTGAAATCGCATTCGAGGGCACGGACTCCTCGTGCTATCCTTGGGCCTCTTTGGGGGCCGAGGGGATCGTTCCAAGCGCATCTCGCAGCCCGAATTAACGGAAAGAACGCCGGTGTCGCATTCAGACGAACAGCTGCAGTCGGTGCTTGAGACGCTCGAGGAGTGCCGCAAGGTTCTCAACGAGAGCAACAACCGCGAGTCGGCTGAGCTGCTCTCGATCGTCATCCTCGATGTGCGGATGAAGCTCAAAGGAATTGACAGCGCCGACCTCAAGGCGCTGTGCGACGAAATGCTGCGGAGCGCTGCCAGCGAACCGCTGCCCCCCTCCAAGCAGACGCAGGACCAGCCCCGGCGTCCGCTGCTCCGCGTGGTGAAGTAGCTGCGCCGCCGAATCTCGCTTTTTGGCGAGATTTGTGCGCGTCCCGATGCCGTATCTGTGATCACAGACGGCATCGGGAGGAGCCCTGGTTTGATCGCGCCTCTTTGATCGCGCCTCTGTTGCGCATTCCCCGGCATCGGCTACACCAGAACCGGTTCGGCTCCGGTTCCGTGCGCATTCCCCGCGCCCAGTCCGAGGGCCCGGGATGGCTCCGACTATACCATGCAAAATGTTTCGATTACGGCGGCGCTGATCGCCGGCCTCGTCAGCTTCCTCTCGCCGTGCGTCCTGCCCCTGGTTCCGCCCTATCTGATCTACCTCACCGGCGCCACGATCGAGCATGTCGAGAGCGACGAGTCCGCTTCGGCCTCGAAGCGCGCGATCATGATGGCGGCGCTGCTGTTCGTGCTCGGCTTCTCCACCGTGTTCGTGGCGCTCGGCGCCAGCGCCTCGTTGGTCGGTGGGCTGATCCGGGCCTGGTCGGCCGAGCTGTCGATCCTCGCCGGGATCGTCATCATCATCATGGGCCTGCACTTCCTGGGCCTGACGCGGATCGGCCTGTTGATGCGCGAGGGCCGCCTGACCGCGCCCAAGCCCGTCGGGCTCTGGGGCGCCTATGTGATGGGTCTCGCCTTCGCGTTCGGCTGGACGCCCTGCATCGGTCCGATCCTCGCCGCGATCCTCTCGATCGCCGCCGCCGAATCAACGGTGACGAAAGGCGCAGGGCTCCTCGCGGTCTATTCGGCGGGCCTCGGCATTCCCTTCCTGGTCGCGGCGCTGATGATCGAGCAGTTCTCAAAACTGTTCGCGCGCATGAAGGGCCACCTCGTCAATGTCGAGCGCGCCATGGGCGTGCTGATGGTCATCACGGGCATCGGCTTCCTCACCGGCGCGGTTTCCAATGTGAGTATCTGGCTGCTGGAGACGTTTCCGGCGTTGCAGACGATCGGCTAGGTACTCACCGCAAACCGCGCCAGTGCATCGCGGTCGATCTCGATGCCGAGCCCTGGACCTTCGGGCACGCGCACGACGCCGTTCACGTGCTCGATCGGTTCTTTCAAGATCGCCTGCCGGATCGGATGTTCGGTGCGGTCGAATTCGAGCAGCGGCTCGAGCGGCGTCAGCGAATTCGGCGTGTGCGACGGCAGCACGGCGAGGAGCTGAAGCGAAGCCGCGATCGCGATGCCAGTGCCCCAGACATGCGGATTGTAGCGGATGCCGAATGCTTCGCTCATGTCGGCGATCTTCTTGCATTCGGTGAGGCCGCCGGCCGCGCAGGTGTCGGGCTGGGCGATGTCGAGTGCGTGCGAGGCGAACAGGTCGCGGAAGCCGAAGCGCGTGAATTCGCACTCGCCGCCGGCGATCGGAATCGTCAGCGCAGATTTTACCGCGTGGCAGCCCGCAACATCCTCCGGCGGCACCGGCTCCTCGAACCATCCAATGTCGTGGGGTTCGATCAGCCGGCCGAGCCGGATCGCTGCGACCGCGTCATAGGCGTGGTTGGCATCGACCATCAGCGCGACATCAGGGCCGATCGCCTCGCGCACGGCGCGCGTGACTGCGGCATCCTCCGCGGTGCCGAAGCCGACCTTCAGCTTTACGGCGCGGAATCCCTCCGCGACATAGCCGGCCGCTTCCTCCGGAAGATATTTGAACGGATCGCCCGATTTGCGCCGATAGAGCCCGGTCGCATAGGCCTGTATCTCGGTGCGTGCCGCGCCGCCGAGCAGCTGGTACGCGGGCACGCCGAAATGCTTGCCCTTGATGTCCCACAGCGCGATGTCGATGCCGCTCAGGCCCTGGATCACGACGCCCTTCTGGCCGTGATCGCGCAGGCGCGCATAGATCGTTTGCCACAGCACGTCGGTGCGCAGCGGGTCCTCGCCGATCAGCCAAGACGCAATGTTTGCGACCACAGCCGCATTCATCCGCGCCGGCCCGTAGCATTCGCCCCAACCGGTCAAGCCCGCGTCGGTCTCGATCTCGACCAACATCGCGGTGCGGGTGTCGTACCAGGCACGCGAATAGGCGAAGGGCTGCGAAAGCTTTGCTTCGAGGATGTGGGTTCGAACCTTGGTGATCTTCATGCCGATGTCCCCGCTTCATTGCCTTTCGTCCAGCGCGCAGATCACCGTGCAGACCACGCCGCGCGGCAGAAAGTCGACGGTCGCCTCGCCGCCAAGCTGGTCGCGCGCGCTGCGCTCGATCAGGCGCGAGCCGAAGCCGCGCCGCACCGGCGCCGTCACCGGCGGGCCACCGATCTCGGCCCAGATCAGCCGCAGTCGCGGCTTCGGCGCGTCCGCAATGACTTCCCAGTCCAGCGTCACCCGGCCGGTCTCGTTTGACAATGCGCCGTATTTTGCGGCGTTGGTCGCGATCTCATGCACGATCATCGACAGCACCACGGCGAGCCGCGGCGACAGCGGGACCGTGGGGCCGTCCATCCGGATGCGTTCGGGATTGCTCAGCAGGAACGGCTGGAGCACACGGACGACCACATCCTTCAGCTCCGAGCCTGCCCACTTCTCCTGGCTGAGGAGATTATGCGCCTCGGCGAGCGCACCGAGACGTCCCTCGAACTTGGTCCGCTCGTCGCGGCTTGCGCTGCGGAAGGTCTGCACCGCGATCGCCTGCATCAAGGCCAGCGTGTTCTTGACGCGGTGATTGAGCTCCTCGATCAGGAGATTGTGCAGCATGTCGCCGCGCGCGATCGTGGTCGCCATCCTGACCGCAAAGGTGAGGCCGATCAGCAGCAGTACGCCGCCGATCAGGCTGGTGATCGCGATGTTGCGCCAGAGCGGGGCGATCAGCGAGCTCTCCGGGACGCCGGCGGCGACCGTCCATCCGGTCAACCGCGATCGCGTATAGGCCGATGCGAGCGCAATGCCGTCGAGCGAGATCGACGAGAGCGCCGCCTCGGGCGCACGGAACATAGCCTCGTAGAGCGACGGCGTGGCCTGCTTGCCGAATGTTTCGGTTGGATTGGGGACGCGCGCGAACACGACGCCCTTGCTGTCGAGCAGCGACACGGTCCATTGCTCGTCCGGGCGCTGCCGCTCGACGAGGTGCTGGAAGATGTCGATCGGCGGGCTGAAGGACAGTGTGTAGACGACCTCGCCGTCGCGGAGCACGGGGACTTCGACCGTGACGATCGGACGCTTCTTGGACGACCCGATGAAAAGATCAGAAAACTGCGGCGTCTTGCTGGCGAAGACCCGTTCAACGACGTCGCGGTTGTTGCGCGACGGCAGGCTCGCCGTGTCGGTCGTCAGCGTCGAGAACAGCTGGTGCCCGGACCTGTCGGCCAGCAGCAAGACGCTGTCCTCGCCATACTGGCTGATGAACCCCGCTGCCAAGCGCCGGAAACTGTCGAAGTCGCCCCTGCGCAAGGACTCGCTGAGTGCGAGCACTTGCAAGCCCCCCGTCATCCGCTGCACTTCGGAGTCGAGCACAAGGCGCATGCTTCGCACTGTCTCGAGCACCCGGCGTGCCGCCTCGCTGCGGTCCTGGCGATAGTTGGAATAGGCGAGGCCGACGGCGAAGACGATCAGCGGCAACATCGTTCCCGTGACCAGGAGAGCGAGCCGGACCGGCAGGGTGAGCTTTGACAAACGGGGACGCCCTTGCTCCGGTGCGACGGCACCGGCGGCGCGAAGCATAATGCGACGCGGCGATTGCGCCACTGCGCATTTGGTAGGCTACGTGCCGGTTCCCCCGGCACGCTCGGTGCGGTGCGAAACGTGCTTACAGATTGCTCTCGGTGATTGCGGCGTACACCATGCTGCGCAACTCGCGCCGGAGCGGGTACGCGCTCGACGGCAGCACCTGCGTCATGAAGATGGTGATCAGCTCCTCGGCCGGGTCGATCCAGAACGAGGTCGTAGCCGCGCCGCCCCAATTATATTCACCGGGGCTGCCGGCGATCAGCGTCTCGGCCGGGCGCATGGTCACGGCGAAGCCGAGACCAAAGCCGATGCCGTTGTAGCTCGCCTCTGAAAACAGCGAGCGCGACACCTCCGGCAGCGTTCGCCCCCCGGGAATATGGTTGCTGGTCATCAGCGCCAGCGTCTTCGGTCCGATCAGCCGGACGCCGCCGAGTTCGCCGCCGTTAATCAGGGTACGGCAGAAGGTGAGATAGTCGGCGACCGTCGAGCACAGCCCGCCGCCGCCGGAGATGAGCGAGGGTGGCGACAGGAACGAGCTGTTGGCCGGGTCGTCCTGGAGCGTCAGGCCCTCGCGGCGCTGACCGGCATGGAAGGTCATGCCGCCGCCGCCGGGATCGGCGGAATAGCAGGCCGCGAAACGGTGCGCCTTGGAGGCCGGCACGTGGAAATCGGTGTCGGTCATGCCGAGTGGATCGAGGATCCGCGTTTTGAGGAACAGTTCGAACGGCATGCCCGAAATCTTGCCGACGAGGTAACCGAGCACGTCGGTCGAGACCGAGTAGTTCCAGGCCTCGCCCGGCGAGAACTCCAGCGGGATTTTGGCGAGGCCCTCGATCATAGTCTGCAGCGTACCTGCTTTCTCCACCTCGCCGATCTTCTCGGCGCGATAGGCGGAATCGACGTTGGAGCGCTGCTGGAAGCCGTAGGTCAGTCCCGACGTGTGGCGCAAAAGGTCGACGATCAGCATCGGCCGGGTCGGCGGCCGGGTCAAAAAGGCCGGCGCGGTGCCGGCGACGAACACGCCGAGATCCTTCCATTCCGGAATGTATTTGGCGACCGGCTCGTCGATTGCGACGAGGCCTTGCTCGACCAGCATCATGAAGGCGACGCTGGTGAGCGGCTTGGTCATGGAATAGATGCGGTAGATGGTGTCGTCCTTGACGGGCGCCTTGCGTTCGATATCGGCAAAGCCCTGCAGCGAGCTATGGGCGATCTTGCCGCGGCGGTAGACCAGGAGATGCGTGCCCGGAAAGCGGCCGGCATCGATGTAGCGGCTCTTCAGATGGGCATCGACGCGGTCGAGCGCGGCCTTGGACATGCCCACGGATTCGGGCGAGGCGGGGGTAGCGGCGAGCATCAGTTCCTCCGGGTCGTTTTGTCCGAAAGTTGATAGCCAAACGGCGGCCTTATTCCAAGCGGGTCGCGCTTAACGCGACCCTGTCGGTTGGTGTAGGCTCCAGTCTGGAAGGCCTCCAAGGCGCCCTAGAGATCCTGGGGCCAACGAGAAAAACGCAGGCAAACGCACCATGACCCAGTTCAACGAGACCGAACTCACCGAAGCCGTCGTCAAAAGCTTCGACAACACGCCGAACCCGCGCGCGAAATTCCTGCTCCAGGAATTGGTGAAGTCGCTGCACGATTACGTGAGCAAGACCGGTCTCAGCTTCGAGGAATGGGACTACGCCATCGATTTTCTGACCCGCACCGGCCAGAAATGCACCGACACCCGCCAGGAATTCATACTGCTCTCCGACGTGCTCGGCGTCTCCATGCTGGTCGACGCGGTCAACCACCGTGACCGCGACGGTGCCACCCAGACCACCGTGCTCGGCCCGTTCTATGTCGGCGAGCACAAGGTGACGGCCCATGGCACCGACATCTCGCCGAACAATCTCACCGGCGAGCGGATGTTCGTGCAGAGCCGCGTCACCGATCTCCAGGGCAAGCCGCTCGCGAATGTGCCTGTCGACGTCTGGCACGCCGATGACGACGGCTTCTACGATTCACAGAAGCCGAACTACGACGAGGTCGGTGCCTCGGCGCGAGCGCGCTTTGTGACGGACGGCGACGGCCGCTTCTTCTTCCGCACCATCCTGCCATGTAGCTATCCGATCCCGACCGACGGCCCGGTCGGCGAGATGATCATGCAGACCAAGCGTCATCCGATGCGGCCAGCGCATGTGCACTTCCTGGTCAATGCGAAGGGCTACGAGCCGCTAATCACCCACGTCTTCATGGATGGCGATAAATATCTCGATTCCGACGTCGTGTTCGGGGTCAAGGACGACCTCGTCGCCAAGGTCGAGCCGCGCAACGATCCGACGATGCCCGACGGCGCCAAGGCGAACGGGCCATGGCACCTGATGACCTACGAATTCCATCTCAAGCCGGGCGGCGGCATCGCGCCGAAGCCGTTGGGGACGCAGGCCAAGGAGCCGGCGTGAGGGCTCGATCTAGCGCGCATGCAAGAGCGCGAGCAGCGTGACGACGGCGCAGGCCAGAACAACCGTGGTCAGCTTCCAAAACAGCAGCGGATTGCGCTCGATCAGCGGCGTGGTCCGTGTGCTGAGATAGGCCGGATTGGGGTTTCTGAGCTCGTAGGTGAATTCGGACAGATCTTCGTGGCGCTTGTTGGGATCGGGGTGCAGCGCCTTGCGCAGCGCGCCGTC
Organism: Bradyrhizobium diazoefficiens; assembly: GCF_016612535.1. NCBI lineage: Bacteria > Pseudomonadati > Pseudomonadota > Alphaproteobacteria > Hyphomicrobiales > Nitrobacteraceae > Bradyrhizobium > Bradyrhizobium diazoefficiens. The sequence goes on along the minus strand of NZ_JAENXS010000002.1, from coordinate 1,918,663 downwards.
GATCCAGACGGGGACGGCGCGGTCGTCGTGGCCGGGCGGACGATATTTCAGCTTCCACGCATCCGATCGTCCCCGGATCCGGGCGATTTGGGCGCCATAAGGCAGATCTCCGGTCAGCATCTGGTAGCAAATCACGGCCAGCGAGAACATGTCCGACCGCGGCGAGCCGCCTTCGCCGAGAAAGTATTCCGGCGCAGTGTACTGCACCGTGCCGAGGATTTCGGCGTCGGCCGAATCTGGTGCGGCCTCGACGATTCCGGCAACCTTGACCGCGCCGAAGTCGATGATCTTCGCGGTGCCGGTCTTGTCGATCAGGATGTTGTCGGGTCTCAAATCCTGATGCAGCATCTCCATGCGATGGAACGCGCGCAAGCCTGATGCGATCTGGTCGACGATGCCACGTACGGTCTCGAGGTCGGGCCGCGGATTGTCCAGCATCCATTGTCGCAGCGTCTGTCCCTCGATGAACTCGGTCGCGACGTAGAGATAGTTGCGTCGTTTGGATCGCGAGCGGGGCTTGAGGACGTGCGGGCTGTCGATCCGACGCGCAATCCATTCCTCCATGAGGAAGCGCTTCAGATAGGCGGGATCGTCGCGGAGATCGATCGAGGGGATCTTCAAGGCAACCCTCTCCTCGGTCTCGCTGTCGACGGCGAGATAGATGTGGCTGCGGCTGGAGGCGTGCACTTCGCGAACGATGCGGTAGCCGTCGAACAACGCGCGCGGCTCCGGCAGCGGTGGCAAAGGCAGTTCCGTCGTGCCGCCGAAAGTGTCGGATGAGCCGGTTTGCGGCATCTCGTCGATGCGCAGGATCTGGACGGTGATGTTGTCGTCGCTGCCGTGTCGATAGGCCTCTTCGACGATGGATTTCGCTGCCCTATCGAGATCACCGGCATGGGCATCCAACGTGCCGGTGATGAAGCGATGATCGCTGAACTCGTAGGCGCCGTCGGTCGCCAGCAAGAAGATGTCGCCTTGCTCGATCTGGAGCGACTGATAGTCGATTTCGATCTGCGGATTGATGCCAAGCGCGCGGCCGAGATAGGTCTGCTCCGACGAGACGATGATGCGGTGGTCTTCGGTGAGCTGTTCGAGGGCCTTGCCGGCGACACGGTAGATCCGGCAGTCGCCGACGTGGAAGATATGGGCCATGGTCGATTTGACGACCATCGCGGTGAAGGTGCAGACGTAGCCCTTGTCACGCTCATAAGCGTATTGGCTACGCCGCGTTTCGGCGTGCAGCCATGAGTTGGTGGCTTCGAGAACGCGGCGCGCCGAATTCTTCACCGTCCAGGATTCCGGCGTGCAGTAGTAATCGGTCAGGAAGCTCTTGACCGCCGACTCGCTTGCGACCTGGCTTACCGCGCTGCTCGAGATGCCGTCGGCCAGCACGACGGCGATTCCCTTCAGGCTCAGCAGCGGCTCCGTCGGGATGAGGGCACCGTGAAAGTCCTGATTGACCGGCTTGCGCCCCTTGTCGGAGTGCTGCCCGATCGAAATTAGCAAGCCCCGGCCCATCCTCGCCACCAATGCAAAGGGAGCCTCACCTTATCAGGCGAGGCTCCCTTGTTGAGCATCAATCGATCAGGCTGCGGCGCGGGTCTGCGCCTTCGCCGCCGGCTCGCGCTTCGGCTTCGTCAAGACATGCGTCGTGTAGAGCGTGAGGCCGGTAAAGGCGAGGCCGCCGACGAGGTTGCCCAGCACGGTCGGGATCTCGTTCCAGATGAAATAGTCCAGGATCGAGAACTTGGCGTGGAGCATCAGGCCCGACGGAAACAGGAACATGTTCACGACGGAATGCTCGAACACCATGTAGAAGAACACCAGGATCGGCATCCACATCGCGATCACCTTGCCGGGGACCGTGGTGGAGATCATCGCGCCGACGACGCCGGTCGAGACCATCCAGTTGCAGAGCATGCCGCGGATGAACAGCGTCGCCATGCCGGCCGCGCCGTGGGCGGCGTAGCCGAGCGTCCGGCCTTCGCCGATGTTGCCGATCGCTGTGCCGACCTTGTCGGGGTCCTGCGTGAAACCGAACGTCGTGACGAACGCCATCATGAAGGCCACCGTCAGGGCGCCAGCGAAATTGCCGATGAAGACGAGGCCCCAGTTGCGCAGGACACCGCCGATCGTGACGCCGGGACGCTTGTCGAGCAGTGCCAGTGGCGAGAGCACGAAGACGCCGGTCAAGAGATCGAAGCCCAGCAGATAGAGCATGCAGAATCCGACCGGAAACAGCAGCGCGCCGATGATCGGCTGGCCGGTGTTGACGTTGATGGTGACCGCGAACCAGGCGGCGAGTGCCAGGATGGCGCCGGCCATGTAGGCGCGGATGATCGTATCCCTAGTGGACATGAAGATCTTGGATTCGCCGGCGTCCACCATCTTGGTGACGAATTCCGAAGGTGCGAGATACGACATCAACAGTTCCTTTGTTTATATGAACGATCGGCGAGGTCCCTGCCGGACCGGCGCCTCTGTCAGGCCAGTGAGCTTTCGTGCCCCGAGGGAACGCGTGCTGGAGAAGGACCATCGACATGCGCAACGGGATAGCGTCACGATGACCGCGCTTCGGCGGACCAGCGAACAGGCTTCGCACCCCAGTGGCCTTCGGTGGCATCGCGCCCCGACTCACTGTCAGTCATCGTTGACTAGGCAGAATGAAAGCAATCGATGTGCCAGACCGGTCGGCAACGCAGCGCGGCCGCAAGGGCCGAGTTTTGCCTTGTTTGGAAGGAGATAAGCCGCCCCCGCCCAACCCAATCGGTCGCGGCAGGCCGTTCGCTGGCGAAAAAACGGGCGCGTGCCCAAGTCTTGTGCGTCGCACAATCAGCGGGCGAATCGCCATTCAAGAAATGAGCGATCCGCAAGTTTTTGATGCAGTTTTAGGCATGATCAATATTTCATCATTCGACATAAGATATTGTTATTACTTGCATTTACCGTCTACCGCAATTTGGCACGGAGCTTGAATTACGGGTTCTGACGCCAGCGACGCCGTCACCGAGCAATCATTCAAATTGTGACACCGCCGAAAACGGGGGCTTCCCCCGAGCGTGCATCCCTGCGCCCGCGCCAGTCGGTGTCCCGCTTCCTAGTGAAAGGGAAATTTCCGATGAGGGAAGGCAATCCGACGTGGATTTCTGACTGGCGCCCCGAGGACGAGGCGTTCTGGAATGCGGGCGGCAAGACCGTCGCCCGGCGTAACCTGATCTGGTCGATCGTGGCCGAGCATATCGGTTTCTCCGTCTGGCTGATCTGGAGCATCGTCGCCACCAAGCTGCCGCAGGCGGGCTTTCACTATTCGACCGACGAATTGTTCCAGCTCGTGGCCGTGCCGGGCCTGATCGGCGCCCTGATGCGCTTCCCCTATACCTTCGCGGTGACGACCTTCGGCGGCCGCAACTGGACCATCTTCAGCGCCGCCGTGCTGTTCATTCCGACGCTGGCGCTGGCATACTTCGTGGGACAACCCGAGACGCCGTTCTGGATGATGCTGCTGATCGCCTCGACCGCGGGTCTCGGCGGCGGCAACTTCGCCTCCAGCATGACCAACATTTCCTTCTTCTTCCCGGACCGCATGAAGGGTTGGGCGCTCGGCCTGAATGCCGCCGGCGGCAATATCGGCGTCTCCAGCGTCCAGCTGCTGACGCCGATCCTGATGACGCTCGCCGTCATCAACCTGTTCCAGGCAGCGCCGGTCGGCGGCGTCTATCTCCAGAACGCCGGCCTGATGTGGGTGCTGCCGATCGCGATCGCGGTCTTCGGCGCGGTGTTCTTCATGAACAATTTGACCTCGGCCAAGTCGTCGATCAAGAACCAGCTCGCCATCGTCAAGCGCAAGCACACCTGGATCATGGCCCTCATCTACATCGGAACGTTCGGCTCCTTCATCGGCTACTCCGCCGCGTTTCCGCTGCTGATCAAGACCCAGTTTCCCACGGTCACGATCTCGATCGCGTTCCTCGGTCCGCTGGTCGGCTCGTTGTCGCGCCCGTTCGGCGGCTGGCTTGCCGACAAGGTCGGCGGCTCCATCATCACGTTCTGGAATTTCATCGCGATGGCGGCGGCGACGATCGGCGTGCTCTACTTCGTCGGCGAGAAGGACTTCACCGGCTTCCTGTCGATGTTCCTGATCCTGTTCCTGACGACCGGCATCGGCAACGGCTCGACCTACCGCATGATCCCCTCGATCTTCCGTGAGGAAAACCTGTTCAAGGTGCGCGGCAAGGGCGATGCGGCACGCGCGCTCGCGATGAAGACCGCGAGCATCGAGAGCGGTGCGGCTGTCGGCTTCATCGGCGCGGTCGGTGCCGTCGGCGGCTATCTGATCCCGAGCAGCTTCGGCAAGTCGATCGCGATGACGGGCGGACCGCAGGTCGCGCTCGCCATCTTCCTCGCGTTCTACGCCGTCTGTCTCGGACTGACCTGGTGGTTCTACCTGCGTCGCAGCCCGCAGGCTGAGGGCGCGCCAAGCCTTGCCGAAGCGCGAGTCTGAGCCTGATTCAAATCTCGCTTTTCCCCGTACGCGGGGAGAGGCCGTTCTGATGACGTTTGATCCATGAACTTTTTCCGCAATGGCGCGGACGAAGGCAAACCCAACAGACAGGACAACATCATGACGCGCGAGCAGATCACCCTCGTCCAGCAGAGCTTTTCCAAGGTCGCACCGATTTCGGAAGCCGCCGCCGTGCTGTTCTACGATCGCTTGTTCGAGGTTGCCCCGTCCGTGCGCGCGATGTTTCCCGAAGACATGACCGAGCAACGCAAGAAGTTGATGGGCATGCTCGCTGCTGTCGTCGGCGGTCTGTCGAACCTGGAGACAATTCTTCCGGCGGCGTCGGCGCTCGCCAAGCGTCACGTCGCCTACGGCGCCAAGGCCGAGCACTATCCCGTGGTCGGCGCGACCTTGCTGTGGACCCTGGAGAAGGGTCTTGGCGAAGCCTGGACGCCCGAACTCGCGACCGCCTGGACCGACGCCTATGGCGTGCTGTCCGGTTACATGATTTCCGAGGCCTATGGCGCACAAGCGCAGGCCGCCGAATAGGAGATGCCTTGTGAGTGAACCGCTGGTCATCGTCGGTAACGGTATGGCGGCCGCGCGTCTGGTCGACGAGCTCGCCAAGACCGCGCTCGGCCGCTACGCGATCGCCGTGATCGGTGAAGAGCCGCGGCTCGCTTACAATCGCGTGCTGCTTTCCTCGGTGCTGGCCGGCGAAACCGGCTCGCACGAAATCGAACTCCGGCCGGCGGACTGGTGGCGCCATCGCGGCGTTACCGTGCGCTACGGCTATCGCGTCACCGAGATCGACACCGGCCGCCGCGAGCTCAAGATCGCCGGTGAAGAGAGCATGGAATATTCCAAGCTCGTGCTCGCCGTCGGCGCGACGCCGCTGCGGCTGAACGTGCCCGGCGCTGACCTTGCCGGTGTGCACACGTTTCGCGACACGCGCGATGTCGACCTGCTGCTGTCGCTGGCGGCGGCGAAGAAACGCGTCGTTGTGGTCGGCGGCGGCCTGCTCGGGCTCGAAGCGGCCTATGGCCTGGCGAAAGCCGGTGCGCCCGTGATGCTGCTGCACCTGATGGATAGGCTGATGGAGCGCCAGCTCGATGGGCCGGCCGCCGATCTGCTCAAGACGCTGGTCGAGCGCAAGGGCATCCGCATCCTGCTCAATGCCTCGACCGCCCGCATCCATGGCGAGCGCCACGTCGAAGCCGTCGAGCTTGCCGATGGCAGCCGCATCGAGGCCGATGCGGTGATCTTCGCCGCCGGCATCAGGCCGAACATCGCGCTCGCCAAGGAGGCCGGCATTGCGGTCAACCGCGGCATCGTCGTCAACGACGAGATGCAGACCGCCTCTCCCGACATCTACGCCCTCGGCGAATGCGCCGAGCATCGCGGCACCTGCTATGGCCTGGTCGAACCGGCCTATGAGCAGGCGCGCGTGCTGGCGCGGCATCTCGGTGGCCGCCCCGCCGCCTATCAGGGCAGCGTGGTCTCGACCAACCTGAAAGTGTCCGGCGTCAGCGTGTTCTCAGCGGGCGACTTCATGGGCGGGGAGGGCAGCGAGAGCCTCGTGCTGAGCGACCGCCGCCGCGGCACCTACAAGAAGCTCGTGATCGCCGACGGATGTCTCACCGGCGCCGTACTGATCGGCGATACCGCCGACGCGCTCTGGTATCTCGAACTGATCCGCACCTGCGAGAAGATCGCCGCGATCCGCGCCGACATGGTGTTCGGCCGCGCGCTCGCCTGTCCTTCAAAGGCTGCCTGACGATGACGGCGATCGACCCGAACCTCCGCACCATCAACACGACCTGCCCCTATTGCGGCGTCGGCTGCGGCGTGCTCGCAACGCCCGACGGCGCAGGCGGTGCGGCAATCGCCGGCGACCCCGATCATCCCGCCAATTTCGGCCGGCTGTGCTCCAAGGGCTCTGCGCTCGGCGAGACCGTCGGACTCGAGAGCCGGTTGCTCTATCCGATGATCCGCTGCAAGGGCGTGCTGGAGCGCGTCGCCTGGAGCGATGCGCTCGACCATGTCGCGCACCGCATGAAGCACATCGTCGCGCGCGACGGCGCCGACGCGGTCGCCTTCTATCTCTCCGGCCAGCTTCTCACCGAGGATTATTACGTCGCCAACAAGCTGATGAAGGGCTTTGTCGGCACCGCCAATGTCGACACCAATTCGCGGCTCTGCATGTCGTCTTCCGTGGCCGGCCACCGACGCGCCTTCGGCGCCGACACCGTGCCCGGCTGCTACGAGGATCTCGACCAGGCCGATCTGCTGGTTTTCGTCGGCTCGAACGCGGCCTGGTGCCATCCCGTGCTGTTCCAGCGCATGGTGAAGAACCGGCAGGAGCGCGGCGCCCGCATGATCGTGATCGATCCGCGCCGCACCGACACCGCGAGTGACGTCGATCTGTTCCTTGGCCTGAAACCCGGCAGCGATACCGCGCTGTTCTCGGGCCTGTTCGTCCATCTCGTCGACAGCGGTGCGTTGGACCGGGACTACGTTGCCAACAACACCTCGGGCTTCGACGATGCGCTGGCGCGTGCACGCAACATCGCCGGCAGCGTCACCGCGACTGCGCTTGCGACGGGGCTGACCGAGCAGGACGTTGCGACCTTCTTCAAGATGTTCCGTGACACCGAGCGGGTCGTCACGCTCTACTCGCAAGGCGTGAACCAGTCGGCGCAGGGCACCGACAAGGTCAACGCCATCCTGAACTGCCATCTCGCCACCGGGCGCATTGGCAAGCCCGGCGCCTCGCCGTTCTCGCTCACCGGCCAGCCCAATGCGATGGGCGGCCGCGAAGTCGGCGGCCTCGCCAACCAGCTCGCCGCCCACATGAATTTCACGCCGCCGGACATCGACCGCGTCAGGCGGTTTTGGAAGGCGCCGCGCATCGCCACCCATGAGGGGTTGAAGGCGGTTCAGCTGTTCGAGGCAATCAACCGCGGCGAGGTCAAGGCGCTGTGGGTGATGGGCACCAACCCCGCGGTGTCGCTGCCCGATGCCGATTTCGTGCGCGAGGCGCTGAGGAAGCTCGAGCTGTTCGTCGTCTCCGAGAACGTGCTGTCGAACGACACCGTCGATGCCGGTCCGCATGTGCTGCTGCCTGCGCTCGCCTGGGGCGAGAAGTCGGGCACGGTGACCAATTCCGAACGCCGCATCTCGCGCCAGCGCTCGTTCCTGCCGGCGCCTGGCGAGGCGCGGCCGGACTGGTGGATCCTCAGCGAGACGGCAAAGCGCCTCGGCTTCGGCGACAGCTTCAATTACAAATCCGCCGCCGACATCTTTCGCGAGCATGCCGCGCTCTCGGCGTTCGAGAACAATGGCAGCCGGGATTTCGACATCGGCGCGCTCACTTCGCTGTCCGACGAAGCCTTCGACACGCTGAAGCCCGTACTGTGGCCCGCGCGTGAAGGCGCGGAGCCCGGCGAGCGCTTCTTCGCGGAAGGTGGCTTCTTCACCAATGACGGCAAGGGCCGCTTCATCGCGCCGGAGGTACCGGCGCTGCGCAGCGAGACCGGACCGTCGCGGCCCTTACGGCTCAACACCGGACGCATTCGCGACCAGTGGCACACCATGACGCGCACGGGTCTGAGCCGGCGGCTCGGTGCGCATCTGCCCGAGCCGTTCGTCGAGATCCATCCTGATGACGCCAACAAATACAACATCGTGCACGCCGGCTTCGCCCGCATCACCACCGACTACGGCCAGTGCATCCTGAAGGTCGTCGTCAGCGATCGGCAGCAGCGTGGTACGCTGTTCGCGCCGATCCACTGGAGCGCGATGAACGCTTCGCATGGCCGTGTCGGCGCGCTGGTCGCGCCGTTCACCGATCCATTCTCCGGACAGCCGGAATCGAAGGCGACGCCGGCTGCGATTGCGCCGTATGAATACGTCTTCCGCGGCTTTGCGCTGTCACGCAAGCAGCTCGATCTGCCGCCGAACCTGTTGTGGACCCGCGCAACCGTCATAGGCGGCTTCGGCTATCTCTTTGCCGACAATGCCGACCTTGCGCGCTGGCCGGCCTGGCTCGACGGCCTCGCCGGTGAGGACATCGCCGACTATCGCGATTTCGGCGGCGGCGTCTATCGCGCGGCCTCGTTCGCGGGTGACCGCATCGAGACCTGCCTGTTCGTCGGCCCCGCGCACGATGCCGGCGACTGGGAGGTGGTGAAGAGCGTGTTCGCGGCCGACCGCGTCACCGACGATCAGCGCCGCATGCTGCTGTCAGGCAAGTCGGCCGAAGGCGCCGCCTCGACCGGTCCGATCGTCTGCGCCTGCTTCGGCGTCGGCCGCGGCACCATCTGCGACACCATCGCGAGCGGCGCGCGTACCGCCGCCGAGATCGGCGCCAAGCTCAAGGCCGGCACTAATTGCGGCTCCTGCATCCCCGAACTGAAGCGCCTGATCGCAACGACCGAGCTGCCGGCGAAGCAGGCGAAGGTCGCGGGCGCGGCGGGGTAGGCCGGCCGCGTTGCCGGAATCGAGCTTGAGCCGCGCGCCGGCCGGTGGTTGCAAAAATATTAAGCAATTCCGGCTAGAACGGATCAATTTTCACGAATTGATACTCGTCGGGGCTGGAACGCATGTTGAGCAGACTTCGGTTGGCAGGCCGATTCCAATTTCGCCTGGGCAAGTTTCATCTTGGCCTGCGTACGCAGGTTCTCCTGCTCGGTGTCACCGGCGTGCTGATGGTGGGCGTGATCTATCTCGCCGGCCGACAGATCGAGGATCGAAGCCACAAGGTTGCTGACCGCTTCACGAAGCTCGAATCCGAGACGGCGCGTCTGTCCGAAAGCCTGTTGCAGGGGCGCGAGATTGCCACCGGATTTCTTCAGAAGCCGACCGACAAGAAGGTGGCCACGCATGATGAGACGCTGCGAGCCGCGACCGCCCATTTGACCGCAGTCGAGGAGCTTGCGGGTGCGCTGCCCGAGGATGATCCGCTCCGCAACGCGCTGTCATTTCGCCCCGTCATCAGCAGCTATGCCACCCGCTTTTCCAACGTGGTTGCGGCCCAGAAACTCGTCGGCTTCAACGAGAATGACGGATTGCAGGGCAAGCTGCGCACGGCCGTACATTCGGTCGAGAGCAAGCTCAAGACATTCGACCAGCCGCGGCTTGCCGTTCTGATGCTGATGATGCGGCGGCATGAGAAGGATTTCATGTTGCGCGGCGAGGAGAAATATGGGGACGAGCTGACCAAGCGCGTCGGCGAATTTCTTCCCGAGCTTGCGAAAGCCGATCTGCCTGATGACGCAAAGGCGGAGATCAGGAAGCTGATCGACAGCTACAAGGGCAGTTTCTTCGCCTTCATGGTTGGTCAGAGCACACTGAACGAAGAGGCTGAGGATCTGGCGCAGATCTACGACCGGTTGCGGCCCAATCTCGAGGCCGTCAGAGGCGCTGCCGGCAAGCGTTTGGATGCCGTCAGCAGCGAGCTTCGGGTCGTGCAGCGCTACGTGGTCTGGTCCATCGGTGTCACCGTCGTCATTATGATTGCGATCGCATTCTGGTTCGGGCGCAGGCTCACGGCGCCGCTGACCCGCATGGTGCAGGCAATGGAGCATCTGGCGAGCGGCGATCTCGACCGCCCGATCGAGCAGATCGACCGCCGCGATGAGATCGGCAAGATCTCGTCCTCGCTCTCCGTCTTCCACCACAAGCTGCTTGAGAACCGGCAATTGTCCGAGGCCCGGGAGCAGGCCAAGCGCGACGCGGAAGTCCAGCGCAAGCAGGCGATGCTGGACATCGCCGATCGTTTCGAAGCGGCGGTTGGCAATATCGTCGATGCCGTCACCGCCTCGTCCTCTGAAATCGAACTCGCCGCAAATGGATTGACCAATACGGCAGAGGGAACCAACGCATTGTCGGCGACGGTCGCCGCCGCTTCGGGGCAATCGTCGGCGAGCGTTCAGTCGGCGGCCGCTGCATGCCAGGCGATGGTCACGTCGGTCGGCGAAGTGGGCCGTCGGGTCGCGCAGTCGCATCGGGTTGCGCTCGCTGCTGTCGAGCAGGCCAACCGGACCAACAGCCAGATCGATGCGCTCTCGCAGACGGCTGATCGCATCGACGAGGTCGTGCGGATGATCTCGGCAGTTGCCGGGCAGACCAATTTGCTGGCGCTGAATGCGACGATCGAGGCGGCGCGTGCCGGCGAGGCGGGCCGGGGCTTTGCGGTCGTGGCCTCGGAGGTGAAGGCGCTCGCCGGTCAAACCGCGAAAGCGACGGACGAGATCGGCCGTCAGGTCGCGCAGATCCAGTCGGCCACGAAGCAGTCGGTGGGCGCGATCAAAGAGATCGGCGGTACCATCGAATCCATGGCGGATATCGCGTCCTCGATTGCAGCCGCAGTCGAAGAACAAGGCGCTGCCGCGCAGGCGATCGCGCGCGACGTTCAGCAGGCGGCGCAGGGTGCATCCGAGGTGTCGACCAGCGTCGAGAACGTCAGGCGCGGTGCATCCGACACCGGCGCCGCCGCCGGCCAGGTGCATGGCGCGGCGCTCGCTCTCCTCGACGAGAGCAAACGGTTGGGCAGCGAAGTCGAGCAGTTCCTGGCGACCGTTCGCGCGGCTTAGTCGCGTCGGGCGCTAGCTCCCTCCTCCGTCATTGCGAGCGAAACGAAACAGTGACGATGGCGGCGATAGCAACGGACTGCCATAACCAGCGTGCCGGTCGACGCGCCCTACATTGTCGCCTATGCTGCTACACTTCAGCAACAGCGACAACAAACAAAAATGTACCTGGAAACGCCGCCACGCCTGATCGAAACCAAAGTCTTCTCCGCCATGCCCGACACATTCCGCCGCAATGGCGTGCGGACGGATTGGGCCGACGCCAACCGGCCGGGCGTGCCGACGGACAGCTTCATCGAGGGGCCGTCATTCGACAGCGATGGCAATCTCTACATCGTCGACATTCCCTTCGGTCGCATCTTCCGCATTGCGCCTGGTGGCGAGTGGTCGCTCGCCGTCGAATATGAGGGCTGGCCGAACGGATTGAAGATCGCGGCCGACGGCCGCATCCTTGTCGCCGACTACATGCACGGCATCATGGAGCTCGACGTCAGGGCTGGCCGCGTCAAGCCGATCCTGACGTCACGCAATTCAGAATCGTTCCGCGGCTGCAACGATCTGCATCTCGGCTCCAACGGCGACATCTTTTTCACCGACCAGGGCCAGACCGGCCTCCACGATCCCAGCGGACGGGTTTATCGTCTGACGCCGGGCGGCCGGCTCGATTGCCTCATCGACACCGGCATCAGCCCGAACGGCCTGGTGCTCGACCCGACCGAGTCCGTGCTGTTTGTCGCGATGACGCGCGACAATGCGGTGTGGCGGTTGCCATTCATGCGAGACGGCAGCGTGTCGAAGGTCGGCCGGTTCTGCTCGTTGTTCGGCACCAGTGGTCCTGATGGCATGACCATGGATGCTGCCGGCCGGCTGTTCGTTGGCCACGCCTCGCTCGGCCACGTCTTCGTGTTCGCACCGAACGGCGAATTGATCGCGCGGATCAAGTCATGCGCGGGGCCCAATTGCACCAACGTTGCGATCGGTGGCGCGAAGAAGGATCGGCTCTATATCACGGAGTCGGCGACGGGCAGCGTCATGGTCGCGGACATCAGTGGCCTGTAGAGTATCTGAAGGATCAGACATGAACACAAATCCTTTCGGAAAGACCGGCGCAGACGTCTCCGTCATCGGGCAGGGCACCTGGTATCTCGACCATGGCGATCGCAAGCGCGCGATCGCGGCGCTTCAGCGCGGGCTCGATCTCGGCATGACCCACATCGACACCGCCGAGATGTATGGCGATGCGGAGCTCGTCATTGCCGATGCGATCGCGGATCGGCGCGACGAGGTGTTCCTCGTTTCAAAGGTACTGCCGAGCAATGCCTCGCGTCGCGGCACCATCACGGCTTGTGAGCGCTCGCTGAAGCGGCTGAAGACGGATCGTCTCGATTGCTATCTGTTGCACTGGCGTGGGTCGTATGCACTGGAAGACACCGTGACCGCGTTCGAAGAATTGGTAAAGGCCGGCAAGATCAAATCCTGGGGCGTCTCCAATTTCGACACCGACGATCTCGACGACATTCTCGATGTTTCGGGCGAAGGCAAGATCGCCTGCAATCAGGTGCTCTATCATCTCAAGGAACGTGCGATCGAGCATGCGGTGATCCCGTGGTGCGAGAAGCACGGCGTTGCAGTCGTCGCCTATTCGCCGTTTGGCCACGATGATTTTCCGGATGCGCGTAGCCAAGGCGGCGCGGTGCTGGGCCGCATCGCGGAGGCGCGTCGCGCGACGCCGCGTCAGGTCGCGCTGAGCTTCCTCACCCGTGCGACTACGGTGTTCGCGATCCCGAAGGCGTCGTCCGCCGAACATGCCGGCAAAAATGCGGCGGCCGGCAATCTCGTCCTGACGAAAGAGGAGATTTCGGCGCTGGATGCAGCGTTTCCGCGCGGTCCGAAGCCGCGTGGCCTGCCCATGCTGTAGTGCAGCAAAACGCGCTTTATTGCATTCTTAATGAAGCGTTGACGCGCGTCGACCTCAGTGCATATCGGCCTCCTGTTTTCGGAAGTTGTGAAAGCGGCGCATTTGTCGTTTTTTACAGCCGTTCCCGAATCGTATTTCCCAGGTTCCAGCCGTGACACCGCCGCCCGCCGTAGCCGCAAGGCTCGACAGTATTCCCATGCCCATGCCGGAGAAGAAGCAGGAGACGCGCCGCGCGCCTGCGCGCGTCGATCATCCCTTCAAGGGCATCGCGCTGGTGCTGCTGTCGACGGTGTTTCTCGGCTGCTCCGACGTCACCTCGAAATATCTGTCGTCGAGCCTGCCGTCGATCGAGATCACCTGGATCCGCTTCGTCACGTTTGCGGTGCTGTTCCTGCCGGTGATGCTGCCGGGCTCGCCTCTTCATGCAATGCGGACCGAGCGATTGGGCCTGCAAATCATGCGCGGGACGGCGCTGCTCGGCTCCTCGCTGTTCTTCATCACCGGCGTAAGCTACCTCCCCATCGCAGAAGCGTCCGCCACCGGCTTCGTCTCGCCGCTGTTCGTCACCGCGCTGTCGATCATCTTCCTGAGCGAGAAGGTCGGTATGCGTCGCTGGATCGCGACCGCGATCGGCCTGATGGGCGTGATGATCATCATTCGTCCGGGCTCGGCCGCGTTCCACGTCGCGGCGTTCTTCCCGATCGTCTCGGCGTTCTGCTGGGCCGCCGCGCTGATCATGACGCGCATGATGAGCGGGCGTGAGGCCGTCCTCACCACGATGGCCTATTCCGCGATCACGGGCGTTGTGATCATGACCGTGATGGTGCCGTTTGCCTGGGTGACGCCGAGTTGGACCGCGATCGGATTCGGTATCGTGATCGGTGTTGCCTCCACCGTCGGCCAGTGGATCATCGTACTCGCCTATCGCTACGGCGACGCCTCGGTGCTGGCGCCGTTCTCCTACACGCAATTGCTGTGGGTCAGCATTTTGGGCTTCTTCATCTTCGGCGAACTGCCGGACGTCTGGACCGTCACGGGTGCGGCGTTCATCGTCGCCAGCGGTCTCTACATCGCCCATCGCGAGCGCATCCGTCGCGCTCAGCTGCTGGTGCTGGAAGAGCGTTCTCCGAACCCCTGACGCAAGATCACGCGTCCCACTTCGTGGTATCAACGGCTCCAACACCATGGGAGGAGCCGGATGCGCGCTGCGATTTTCAGGAACGGTGAGATTGTTGTCGATCGGATGGCCCAGCCGAAGCCGGGCCCCGGCCAGGTCCTGGTCAAGACGCTCGCCTGCGGCATCTGCGGCTCCGACCTCCACGCGCGCCAGCATGCGCCCCGGATGGTGGAGATGGCCAGGAAGACCGGGCGCACGCCGATGGATCTGTCGCGCGATGTCGTGTTCGGCCACGAGTTCTGCTGCGAGATCGTCGATTACGGCCCGGGCACCACGGGCAAGCTCAAGCCGGGCACGCATGTCTGCTCGCTGCCCGCGCTGCTGACGGCGGAGGGTATCAAGGGCATCGGCTATTCCAACGAGTTCGTCGGCGGTTATGCCGAGCAGATGCTGCTCAGCGAGCCGCTGCTGCTGGAAGTGCCCAACGGCCTTGCGCCTGAGCATGCCGCGCTGACCGAGCCGCTCGCTGTCGGCGTTCACGCCGTGGCGAAAGCCAACATCCGCGGCGGCGAAGTGCCGCTGGTGATCGGCTGCGGTCCGGTCGGACTAGCGGTCATCGCCGCGCTGAAGATCAAGGGTCTACATCCGATCGTCGCCGCCGACTATTCGCCGGCGCGCCGCGCGCTCGCAACTCAGCTCGGTGCCGACATCGTCGTCGACCCCAGAGTGTCGCAGCCTTATGCGACCTGGGCCGAGCACGCACAGATGTCCGACGCGGAGAAGGCGGCGCGGCTGCCGTTCCAGGCCATGCTGCCGGCGCTGAAGCCTGCGATCATCTTCGAATGCGTCGGCGTGCCCGGCCTGCTGCAGCAGGTGTTCGAGGGGGCGCCGCGCGATGCCAGGATCGTCGTGGTCGGCGTCTGCATGGAGAGCGACAGGAGCGAGCCCATGCTCGGCATCATGAAGGAGCTCAACGTCCAGTACGTGCTCGGCTACACGCCCGAAGAGTTCGCGGCATCGCTGCGCCTGATCGCGGAAGGGCAGGTGGATGCTGCGGCGATGGTGACGGCGGAAGTGGGCATCGACGGCGTCGCAAAGGCCTTCGCCGATCTCGCCAATCCCGAGGCGCACACCAAGATCATCGTGCAGCCGTGGCGATAGTTTTGGCATCGTAGGGTGGGTTAGCCGAAGGCGTACCCACCACCGTCTGTTGCAGCGGAAGCGAAGGCTGGTGGGTTACGCTTCGCTAATTAATCCACCTTACGAGAGCAGGCGCCGCGATCAATACTTCGATGGCACGTACATCTCCGGCGGGATTGGGCCGCGGTGATAATCGGGATTGCGGACGCGCGGCGGCAGCACCACCTGTGTATGGCCGACCTCTTGATAGGGGATCTGGCTCAGCAGATGCGAAATACAGTTGAGCCGCGCGCGCTTCTTGTCGACGGCGTCGACGATCCACCATGGCGAATCCGGGAGATGCGTATGCTCCAGCATCGTCTCCTTGGCCTTGGTGTATTGCTCCCAGCGGCTCCGGGCCTCGACGTCCATCGGGCTCAGCTTCCACTGCTTCAGCGGGTCCCGGATGCGCATGGTGAAGCGGAACTGCTGCGTGTCGTCGGTGATCGAAAACCAGTACTTGACCAGAATGATGCCGGAGCGGATCAGCATCCGCTCGAACTCCGGCACCGTCTGGAAGAACTCCTGGTACTGCTCGTCGGTGCAGAAGCCCATCACGCGCTCGACCCCGGCGCGGTTGTACCAGCTGCGGTCGAACAGCACCATTTCGCCACCGGCCGGCAGGTGGGACACGTAGCGCTGGAAGTACCATTGCGTGCGCTCGCGCTCGCTCGGGGCTGGGAGCGCCGCGACGCGGCAGATGCGAGGATTGAGCCGCTGGGTGATGCGCTTGATGACGCCGCCCTTGCCGGCGGAGTCGCGGCCCTCGAACAGCACCACGACCTTCTTCTTCTCGCTCTGCACCCAGTCCTGGAGCTTCACCAGCTCGCCCTGGAGCCGCAGCAACTCCCGGAAATAGATCTTGCGGTCCACGGTCGGGTTGAGAACGTCGGTGTCGTCCAGCAGCTCGTCGAGACGGCCGTCGTCGAGCTCCATCTCCAGCTCCTCGTCGAGATCGTCGGCCATCTCCTGGATGATGCGCTCGCGCTTGGCGGTTTGGGCGGTACGGTCGGATGCGGTCATGGGTCTCTCTCGCGGGCTCGGATGCCTGTCGCCCACGACCATTGACGGGGTTTATTGCGCCCATGTGACAGTCGAGGTCGGGCGGTCTGGCGGCGCCGTCAGACCGGCAATGCGATCGAATATTTCACCTGGCTGAGCGCAAAGCTCGACTCGATCGAGGCGATGCCGTCGAGCCGGGTCAGCTTGGTCTTCAGGAAGGTCTCGTAGGAGGCGAGGTCGGCCGCCACCACGCGCAAGAGATAGTCGCGGTTGCCGGTCATCAGATAGCATTCCAGCACCTCGTCCCATTTCGAGATCGCCCGCGCAAAACGGTTGAGGTCCTCCTCCTTCTGCCGCGCCAGCTTGATCGAGATGAAGACGCTGACATGCAGCCCCAGCGCCTTCTGGTCCACGGTCGCGATATAGCGCGAGATCACGCCGCGCTCCTCCAGCAGTTTGACCCGGCGATGGCAGGGCGAGACCGAGAGCCCGACCTTGTCGGCGAGTTCCTGCATGGTCAGCCGGCTGTCGTTCTGGAGAGAGCTGAGGATCTTGCGGTCGATGGCGTCGAGCTCAGGCATTGGGATGAAACCTGTATTTCGTGGCGATAGATTGGGAAATTATCCCAATTCGGCAGGTATGGTGCGAAAAATTGAGAAGTTTGGTGGGGCCCGTAGGGGTAAGATCGGGGCCTTATTTCCCGGAGCATCGCCATGCCCGTCGATTCCGCGCGCCTCGAAATCCTGACCGCACTGGCCCGCAAGGCGCTGTGGCTGTCATCGTGGACCATCCACCATGCCAACCATGTCCGCGCCAACGCGGACGGCCTCAAGGTCGGCGGCCATCAAGCTTCCTCCGCCTCGCTCGCCACCACCATGTCGGCGCTCTATTTCTCGGTGCTGAAACCTGAGGACCGCGTCGCCGTAAAACCGCATGCGAGTCCGGTGTTCCACGCCATCCAGTATCTGTTCGGCCGGCAGAGCCGCGAGAAGCTCGAAAACTTTCGCGGCTTCAAGGGCGCCCAGTCTTATCCCTCGCGGACCAAGGACGTCGACGACGTCGATTTCTCGACCGGCTCGGTCGGCCTCGGCGTCGCGCAGACGCTGTTCGCCTCGCTGGTGCAGGACTACGTCAAGGCGCATGGCTGGATGAAGGATCGCCGCGAGGGGCGGATGATCGCACTGGTCGGCGATGCCGAGATGGACGAGGGCAACATTTTCGAGGCGCTGGCCGAAGGCTGGAAGCACGGCCTGCGCAACACCTGGTGGGTGGTCGACTATAACCGCCAGTCGCTCGATGCCGTCGTGCGCGAAGGCCTCTGGGAGAAGTTCGAGACCATGTTCCGTAATTTCGGCTGGGACGTGGTGATCGTGAAATACGGCCGCCTGATGCGTGAGGCGTTTGCGGAAACGGGCGGCGAAGCCTTGAAGCGCTGGATCGACAATTGCCCGAATGCGCTCTACGCCGCGCTGTGCTTCCAGGGCGGCGCCGCCTTCCGCAAGCATCTGCACGACGAGATCGGCGACCAGGGCCCGATCACCAGGCTGATCGACAAGCGCAGCGACGAGGAACTGCTGGCGCTGATGTCGAATCTCGGCGGCCACGACATGGCGAGCATGCTGGACGCGTTCGAATCCATCGATCACGACCGCCCGGTCTGCCTCATCGCCTACACCATCAAGGGCGTCGGCCTGCCGTTCCAGGGCCACAAGGACAACCATGCCGGCCTGATGACGGTTGCGCAGATGGAGACATATCGCGAGAGCCAGAACATCCGCCCCGGCCACGAATGGGACAAGTACGAGGGCCTCGCGCAGGATGCCGCGGAGCTCGATGCCTTCCTCGCGCGTGTGCCGTTCAACAAGGATGGCCGCCGGTTGAGCGCACCCGTCGTCGAGGTGCCTGCGCAGCTCGCATTCAAGCCGTCGCCGCAGATGTCCACGCAACAAGGCTTTGGCCTCGTGCTGAACGAGATCGCGCGCGGCGACAATGAGTTGGCGAAACGCATTGTGACGACCTCGCCCGACGTCACCGTCTCGACCAATCTCGGACCCTGGGTGAACCGGCGCGGCCTGTTCGCCAGTGCCGAGAAGGCGGACTTATTCCGCAGTGAGAAAATTCCATCCACGTTCAACTGGGATGCCTCGCCCAAGGGCCAGCACCTCGAGCTCGGCATCGCCGAGATGAACCTCTTCATCATGCTCTCCGCACTCGGCCTGTCGCACCACATCAATGGCGAACGGCTGTTGCCGGTCGGCACGCTCTACGATCCCTTCATCGAGCGTGGCCTCGATGCACTCAACTATGCGTGCTACCAGGATGCGCGCTTCATGGTGGCGGCGACGCCGTCAGGCATCACGCTCGCGCCCGAAGGCGGCGCGCACCAGTCGTTCGCGACGCCGCTGATCGGCATGGCGCAGGACGGGCTCGCCTCGTTCGAGCCGGCCTTCGTCGACGAACTCGCAGTCATTATGGGCTGGGGTTTTGACCACATGCAGCGCGATCCCGGCGAGGGTGGTTCCGTCTATCTGCGTCTCTCGACGCGCAGCATCGAGCAGGCGCAACGGATCATGACGCCCGAACTGCAGCAGGGCATCACCGACGGCGCCTATTGGCTTCGCAAGCCGGGGCCCAATGCCGAACTCGTGATCGCCTATACCGGCGCGGTCGCGCCTGAGGCAATCGAGGCGACCGGTTTCATCGGCGAGAGCCGCCGCGACATCGGCCTGCTCGCGATTACCTCGGCCGACCGCCTGCATGCGGGGTGGACCGCCGCGCGAAAATTGCGCCGCGATCGTCGTGGTGTGCAACACCTCAGCCACATCGAAAAACTGCTGGCGGAGCTCACCCGCGATTGCGGCATCGTGACCGTGATCGACGGCCATCCGGCAGCCCTCGGCTGGCTCGGCAGCGTCCGCGGCCATCGTGTCGAGGCGCTCGGCGTCGAGCAGTTCGGCCAGACCGGCAGCATCGCGGACCTTTATCGGCACTACGGCATCGATGCGAATGCGATCATCGATGCGGCCGAAAGCCTCACCACCGGCGCGCCGGTGCTCCATCGCAAGATGGCGGTGTAAATTCTCGTCGCCCCGGCGAACGCCGGGGCCCATACGCCGCGGCGGTTGTTGTGGGCCGCAGGTGGTAACCGGCTGAGCAAACCAACTGCGCCCTGTGGTTATGGGTCCCGGCCCCGTGCGCAATTGCGCACTAGGCCGGGACGACATCGTGAGTGAGGCCAGACCTTGCCTCGCTGCCGCCATCGGCTCATATACCTCCTGTCTGCCGCAACGCTGCACCCGCATATGGCGGGTTCAATTGCCGGCGCTTTCGTGCAAGGATGCCTGCCGAAACGCCCCCTCCAAGCCCCAAGAAGAGGTTAACGATGGTCAATCGCATGCAATTCTACATCGACGGCGCCTGGGTCGATCCCGCCGTCAAGAAGTCCACCCCAGTCGTCAATCCGGCGACGGAAGAGGCGATGTACGAGGTTGCGCTGGGCTCCAAGGCCGACGTGGACAAGGCTGTCGCCGCCGCCAAGCGGGCCTTTGCAACGTTCTCCCAGACCAGCCGTGACGAGCGCGTCGCGCTGCTCACGAAGGTCATCGAGGTCTACAAGGGCCGCCTCAAGGAGATCGGTGCCGCCGTCTCCGACGAAATGGGCGCGCCGCTGCCGATGGCCGAAAAGCTTCAGGCCGGCGCCGGTCTCGGCCACCTCATGACCACGCTCGACGTGCTCAAGAACTTTCATTTCGAGGAGCCTGTCGGCACCGCCATGGTGTTGCGCGAGCCGGTCGGTGTGGTCGGCATGATCACGCCCTGGAACTGGCCGCTCAACCAGATCGCCTGCAAGGTCGCGCCCGCGCTTGCCGCCGGCTGCACCATGATCCTGAAGCCCTCGGAGTTCACGCCGACCTCGGCGCTGATCTTCGCGGAAATCCTCCATGAAGCCGGCGTGCCGAAGGGCGTGTTCAACCTCGTCAACGGTCTCGGCCCCGAGGTCGGCGCCGCCATGAGCGAGCATCCCGATATCGACATGATCTCCTTCACCGGTTCGACTCGCGCCGGCATCGACGTGGCCAAGCGCGCCGCGCCGACCGTGAAGCGCGTCAGCCAGGAGCTCGGCGGCAAGTCGCCGAACGTCATCCTCGAAGGCGCCGACCTGCAGAAGGCGGTGACCGGCGGCGTGATGCACATGTTCAACAACTCCGGTCAGTCCTGCAACGCGCCCTCGCGCATGATCGTGCCGCTGTCGAAGATGAAGGAAGTCGCAGGGATCGCGAAGGCGGTCGCCGACAAGACCAAGGCCGGTGATCCCCGCGCCGAAGGCACCACCATCGGTCCGGTCGTCAACCGCGGCCAGTGGGACAAGATCCAGGGTCTGATCAAGAAGGGCATCGACGAGGGCGCAACGCTCGTCGCCGGCGGCCCGGGCCTGCCCGAAGGCGTCAACAAGGGCTTCTATGTCCGCCCGACCATCTTCGCCGATGTCACCCCCGACATGACGATTGCGCGCGAAGAAATCTTCGGGCCGGTGCTGACCATCATCGGCGCCAAGGACGAAGCCGAAGCCGTACACATCGCCAACGACACACCTTATGGCCTCGCCGGCTACGTCACGGGTGGTTCAGTCGAGGACGCCAAGCGCGTCGGTCGCCAGATCCGCGCCGGCAACGTCAACCTCCAGGGCGTGCCCAACGACCGCAGCGCGCCGTTCGGCGGCTACAAACAGTCGGGCAACGGCCGCGAGTGGGGCAAGTACGGCCTCGAGGATTTCCTCGAAGTGAAGGCCGTCGCCGGCTTCAACGCGGCGTAAGCTTTAGCGCCTGAACAAACGAAGCGCCGGAGCGGGAAACCGCTCCGGCGTTTTTTGTTTCGCTAATCTGTCGCGGCAATGCGAGGCCTTGTAGGGTGGGTTAGCGAAGCGTAACCCACCAAGGTCTGCTTCGCCGGCGAGAGAAGCGGTGGGTTACGCTTCGCTAACCCACCCTACGATTCTCGTGACGGCGGCGAGACCTATCCTCCCACCGCGCCCTGTGTGTTCACATACAGCGCGTAGATCGACTGGCTCGCCGCCATGAACAGGCGGTTGCGCTTGACGCCGCCGAAGCAGAGATTGGCGCAGCGCTCGGGCAGCGCGATGCGGCCGATCATGACGCCGTCGGGCGCGAACACCACGACGCCGTCGAGCTCGGGATCACCCATGCCCCAGCCGCACCAGAGATTGCCGTCGATGTCGCAGCGCATGCCGTCCGGCGTGCCGGGACCTGCATCGATGTGGACGCGCTTGTTGGAGATCGTGGTGCCGTCCGCGGAGACGTCATAGGCGAGGATTTTTCGATTGGGCACGCCGCGCGATTCCACGACATACAGAATCTTCTCATCGGGCGAGAAGCACAGCCCGTTCGGGCCGAGCACGCCTTCGGCGACGATGGTCGCCTTGCGGCTCACGGTATCGAGCCGGTAGACGTTCGGATCGATCTCGGGCTCGGCCTTGTAGCCCTCGTAATTGCCAAGCAGGCCGAAGGTCGGATCGGTGAACCAGATCGAGCCGTCGGACTTGACCACGATGTCGTTCGGCGAGTTCAGCCGTTTGCCGTCGAACGAATCCATCAGCACGGTGATCTCGCCGTCATATTCGGTGCGGGTCACGCGGCGGCCGCCGTGCTCGCAGGTGACCAGCCGGCCCTGGCGGTCGCGGGTGTTGCCATTGGCGAAATTGGAGGGCTTTCGGAAAACCGACACCGCGCCGGTCTCCTCCTCCCATTTGATGATGCGCTGGTTCGGGATGTCGCTGCACAACAGATACCGCCCGTCGCCGAACCAGACCGGGCCCTCGGCCCAGCGAAGGCCGGTCGCCAGCCGCTCCACGGCCGAGAGTTTTAACCAGTATTTTTCGAAGCGGGGATCGAGTGCTTTTATCGCCGGATCGGGGTAATAGGTCGCCGGCTGCCAGCCTTGAGCGTGGGACGATGCATCGTGCATGTGAATTCTCGTTATTACGTTCCCTCTGCCCAAATCTGCTATCATTAGAGACCTATGACCGCAAATCGGTCGCCAAAGACGAGGAAAGACATGCCGCGCATCTTGATGACGGGAGCTTCGGGCGGGATCGGAACGCGCCTGCGGAAACTGTTGCCGCCGATCTATCCGGATCTGCTGCTCTCCGACATCCGTCCGCCGGCCGATCTCGGGGCGAACGAGCAGTTCAAGGCCGCGGATCTGTCCGACCTGGCGCAGTGCGAAGCGATATGCGAGGGCGTCGACGGCATCATCCATTTCGGCGGCTATTCGGTCGAGGGCCCCTGGGACGACATCCTCCAGGCCAACATCATCGGCGGCTACAATCTGTTCGAGGCCGCCTACCGCAAGGGCGTCAAGCGCGTGGTGTTCGCTTCCTCGAACCACACGGTCGGCTTCTATCCGCGCCACCGCAAGATCGGCACCGACGTCACCGTGCGCCCGGACGGACGCTACGGAGTCAGCAAGGCGTTCGGCGAGGCGGTCGGCGCACTCTACGCCGACAAGCACGGGCTGAAGGTCACCTGCATCCGGATCGGCAATTGCGACGAGAAGCCGCTGGACCACCGCCGCATCGCGATGTG
The DNA here is from genome assembly GCF_016612535.1 of Bradyrhizobium diazoefficiens. NCBI lineage: Bacteria > Pseudomonadati > Pseudomonadota > Alphaproteobacteria > Hyphomicrobiales > Nitrobacteraceae > Bradyrhizobium > Bradyrhizobium diazoefficiens. The sequence continues at coordinate 1,895,751 of NZ_JAENXS010000002.1, read as the reverse complement.
GCTGATGCCGGAGGATCTGGTGCAGCTCTGCCGGATCGGGCTCGAGCATCCCGACATTCATTTCGAGGTGTTCTACGGCGTGTCGCTGAACGAGCGCGCCTGGTGGGACAACCACCGCGCTTACGAGTTCGGCTACCGTCCCACGGGGCGCTCCGAGGATCACGTGGCGCACGCGATGGCCGAGCAGGCCAAGCTGAAGCCAGATCCGGTCGGCGATCACTTCCAGGGCGGCGCGTTCGCCAGCAAGGAATTCGACGGCGATACGAGCCGGATCATCGACTGGAAGAAGCGGTAGGGCATGAGCGTGTTGGGGGCGGCCAAATGTCTGTTTGGCCGCTCGGACCGAACTCAAGGGAAATTTTCGACGAGCAAGGGAGACCTCGAATGTATGCGAATCTTCTCTTGAGCACGGATGGATCTGACGTTGCGAGAAAAGGCCTTGAGCACGGGATCGCCTTGGCAAAGGCTCTGAACGCCAAGGTCACCGTCATCACGGTGACGGAACCGCTGCCGATCGACTACGGGGGCGGCCACGATTCAGGATGGATTCCCTCGCAGCAGGAGGTCGATAGCTTTGACGCTGCCTGCAGGGAACGTGCGGGTCGAGTGCTCGATCAAGCCAAAGCCATGGCGGAGCAGATTGGGATTTCTGCAGAACTCTTGCACGTTCCGAATGCTCACCCGGCTACTGCGATTATCGAAACTGCAAAGTCCAGGGGCTGCGATTTAATCGTGATGGCCTCTCACGGACGCCGCGGCCTCAGGAAGCTGTTTCTGGGGAGCCAAACATCGGAAGTCCTGGTGGACGGAAGCGTCCCGGTGTTGGTCGTGCATTAGCGGACGTAGGTGGTGTGAGGGACGAGGCCGGCATGACGGCCCGTTGATTCAGATCAACGTCCCGCCGGACATCGTCTGGCTCTCGATCTGTGCGATCGAAATCCAGCAACCGGTGCCCTGATCAAAGCTCAAGGGCGGCGGCGAGAGCCACGACAATGAGAATAAAATTGTCGGTCGTCGCAATGTTCGCGACCATCCTGTCAGGACTGTCGCGAGCCGCAACGCTCAGCGACGCCGAAGCCACGTTCCTCGACCAGCTCGTCACCGCATCCATGGTGCTCGAACAACGATGCGTCGGCTACGAGGTCGATGGCGCCGGCGGCGTTCAACTCGGCACCCGGCTTCTCGGCAGCCCCAACGTGGCGATGGCCATGATCGACGCCTATTCCGCGGCCATCAAAGCCCGTAATGGCGAGAGCTACGATCCCGGTAAATTCCGCGCTGAGGTGTCCGACGCGGCCGGCAAAACGTTCAAGCGTGTCTGGGCGGACTTGATCAAGGACCCGAAAGGGGCTTGCACCGACTATGGCGATGCCAGCGTGGATCGCGGCCTGCTGAGGCGGTACTGACGGCGTCTGGCGACAAGCGAACGCGTCTGCCCGGGGCATTGATTCTGCTGCCTGCAAGACGCGGCGGATGGATCTCCCGTGGGATTAGCGAGGTCGCTGGCGAAATCAACCGGCGGAGATATCGCGACTCATCTTTTGCAACCGCGTGAAAGCTGCCCACGCCTTTGGATATTCGGCGTCCTTTGAATCGATCGTGAGCAGTGCGCGGCACGCCTCGTTGATGTCTTCCGCTGAAGGACGCATTGAGATGTCGTTCGACGACTCCGCCTGCTTCCAGCGATCCTCCACGTCTTTCGCGAGTTTCATCGCTTCGGACGGGGTTCGTTTCCGGGTTGGCTTCGCAAGCAGGTGATTCGCAGGGAACGTGGGCCACGCGGCGGGAGGCCGCTCAGCGTGCCACTCACTCTCCTTGGCAACCTCGCGCGTGGCGGCCGGATTTGGCTGCTGCCTTGTGGCAGCATCCGGCGGAACGGTCCGGGCGGCCAGTTCGCGGACCTGCTGCTCCATTGTCCCACCAGACGACGATCCGCCCGCCGAGAGCGCGGGCGTCGTCAGCACGGACGCAGCGGAAGGCAGTCCTTCAGGGGCGACCTTCTGAACGGCCTTGACGACCGACGTCAGCCCGGGCGACGCAGCCGGCCGCTGCTGCACGACGTTGTCCTCGCCGGTAGGGCAGGGCCTGTATCCGGATTGATAGTGTGTGATCCGTCCGTCGTCATCGATGCGGGCGAAATCAGCGGCCACAGTGAAGACGAACGCGGCGTTGACGGATCGGCCGGACTTGTCCATCGCATTGACAGCGCCACAGACGTACCTCGCCGCGTCAGCCTCGACTGAACGTAATGTGCCGAACTTGGCAGAGTCCGGATTGATCAGCGCATGTCGGACTGCTGCTCGGGCCCGCTTATGTTCCGGGGAGAACGTGCTGATCAGAACGTCTGGGTTGAGGATGTCGGGCTGATAGTACAACCCATACTCAATGGCGAAAAATGCTCCGCCGAAGGCCACTGCTATCAGGAGACCGGGTACATTCATGTGATGGCTCCGGGCAATGGAGCCCGGCATGGTTGTTGTTTGTTTCGGTATGGTTGTTGTTTGTTTCTGTGACCATTTGCGATGGTGTCTTCTAACAGCCGGTTAATGGGTTGAGTAATTGAGAAGATTCTACCAGCAGATTAGCGGCTTGATTGGATGAGTTCCACCGAGTTCCGTCGCCGGCGCTGGTTCCATCCGGATGCACTGCTGCTGCGGTGACGACCGATCGGCGTGGGCGCTAGCGTTCTGTCTCGTCCGCAATCCGCGCCAGGTAATCCGACTTGCTGAATTGCATGTGGTCGACGCAGAGCTGTGCCAACGCCCAGCTGTCGCGGCCCTTCAACAGCTCGATCATCAACTCGTGCTGGCGCCGCGATTGCGCGAGCCCGTCGCGGTCGGCGAGGTTCTTGGCGCGCATCGGCAGCGTCAGGTTCATGTAGTCCTGGAGCGAGCGCACCAGATAGGGGTTGCCGCAGGCTGCGAACAGCGCGACGTGGAAGGCGTCGTTGGCTTCGTGGATGCCGCGCAGGTCGCGGATGTCGGCCTTCGCGCAATAGTCTCGTTGCAAGGCGGTCAACTCGTCGGTCAGGCCTTGCGGCACGGGCAGGGGGATCATCAGGGCGGCCTGCCGCGTCAGCATCTCCCGGACCTCGTAGATCTGCCGGACTTCCTCGGCCGAATAGAACCGCACGGTGGCGCCGACATTCTTTTCGCGGCGGACGATACCCCGGCGCTCCGCGTCCACCAGCGCTTGCCGCACGAAGTGCCGCGAGGTGCCGTAGCGCGACATCAGCGCATCCTCGGTCAGGCGCGCGCCCGGCGGGAGCCGGCCGAAGATGATGTCTTCCTCGAGCCGTGCGACGACATCGTCCGGATCGTCGCGCCGGACCGGCATGGCGTCTGCGGTGCGAATGTCGGACATGCCCTCAGCCTCCGGCTCAGGCCGGTCCGCCCTGTGGAGCAGGGACGGGCCGGATTGTCAATAATTTGTGTCTGCGAGAGGTGTCGCGGGCAGAAACGATCGCCCTCAGCACCTGCGTTATTGACAATCGGGGGGCAGGCTGTACCACAATGGCAAGGTGATTGGAGTGGCATGATGACGAGTGGCTTGCGCAAGGGTTTGACCAGCTACGGCGATGCCGGCTTCTCGCTGTTCCTGCGCAAGGCGTTCATCAAGGCCATGGGCTATTCCGACGATGCGCTGGAGCGCCCGATCGTCGGCATCACCAACACTTACAGCGACTACAATCCGTGCCACGGCAACGTCCCGCAGATCATCGAGGCCGCCAAGCGCGGCGTGATGCTGTCGGGCGCGATGCCGTTCGTGTTCCCGACGATCTCGATCGCCGAGAGCTTTGCGCATCCGACCTCGATGTATCTGCGCAATCTAATGGCGATGGACACCGAGGAGATGATCCGGGCCCAGCCGATGGATTCGGTGATCGTGATCGGCGGCTGCGACAAGACGCTTCCGGCGCAGGTGATGGCTGCGATCAGCGCCGATTTGCCGACCGTGGTCATTCCCGTCGGACCGATGGTGGTCGGACATCACAAGGGCGAGGTGCTGGGCGCCTGCACCGATTGCCGCCGTCTCTGGGGCAAGTACCGCGCCGGCGAGATCGACGACGTCGAGATCGAGGCGGTGAACGGCCGTCTCGCGCCGTCGGTCGGCACCTGCATGGTGATGGGAACGGCCTCGACCATGGCCTGTATGATCGAAGCCATGGGCCTGTCGCTGCCAATGAGCGCGACAATTCCGGCGCCCCACGCCGAGCGCTTCCGTCTCGCCGAGGCCAGCGGCCGCGTTGCCGCCGAAATGGCCAAGACCAAGGGGCCGAAGCCGAGCGAAGTGCTGACGCCGGCCTCGTTCAGAAATGCGCAGGTCGTGCTGCAAGCGATCGGCGGCTCGACCAACGGGCTGATCCATCTGACCGCGATGGCGCATCGCTCGCCGCACCGGCTCGACCTCGAGGTGTTCGACCAGATTGGCCGCGAGGTGCCGGTGCTGGTCGATCTCAAGCCGTCCGGCGAGCACTACATGGAGCATTTCCATCACGCCGGTGGCGTGCCGAAGCTTCTGGCGCAGCTCGGCAATCTCGTCGATCTCGATGCGAAGACGATTGCGGGGCAGACGCTGCGCGACGTCGTCGCCAATGCGGAGGACGTGCCCGGCCAGGACGCGATCCGTCCGCGCGACAATCCGATCAAGAAGGAGGGCGGTCTCGCCGTCCTGCACGGCAACCTCGCGCCGCGCGGTGCCGTCATCAAGCAGTCGGCTGCGAGCCCGAAACTGTTGCAGCATACAGGGCGCGCAGTGGTGTTCGAATCCGTCGAGGACATGACGCTCCGCGTGGACGACCCCGATCTCGACGTCACCGCCGACGACGTGCTGGTGCTGCGCAATGCCGGCCCCAAGGGCGCGCCGGGCATGCCCGAGGCGGGTTACCTGCCGATCCCGAAGAAGCTCGCACGGGGCGGCACCAAGGACATGGTGCGCATTTCGGACGCACGCATGAGCGGTACTGCGTTCGGCACCATCGTGCTGCACATCACGCCGGAATCCGCCGTCGGCGGGCCGCTGGCGCTGGTCAGGAACGGCGACAGGATTCAGCTGGATGTTGCCAAGCGCAGCATCGAGCTGCTGGTCGACGCGGCCGAGCTGGAGCGCAGGCGCGCGGCGTTGACGCCGGCCGCGGCGCCGGATGAAGCGCGGCGAGGCTATGCCTGGCTATTCAACGAGACCATCATGCAGGCCGACGAGGGCTGCGACTTCGACTTTATGCAGAGGACTGGACCAAAGACTGAGAAGGGCTGACAACCACTCGAAAGAGCGCCGAGACCGCACAAGCGCCCGGCGATTAAAACAGGGGGAGACGATGATGGTACGATCCACGCCAGGATTCCTACACGGCTTGGTGGCTGCGGCCGCCATGCTGTTCGTCACGGGAGCCGGGGCCCAGGAGGTGAAGCATTATCGCTTCGCCTATGATCAGCCCCGCAACACCGGCTATTCGATCGCCGGCGACCTCTTTGCCGACAAGCTCAAGGAGTTGAGCAAGGGCACCATGATCATCGACCAGTATCCCGGCGCGCAGCTGGGCCAGGAGCCGCAGGTGCTGCAGCTCGTGAAAGCCGGCGACGTCGAATTCTCCATCGTCTCCTCGGCCAACACCGCGACGATCTCGCCGCAGGCCGGCGTGATGTCGCTGCACTATCTGTTCCGCGACGAACAGCATGTGGTCAAAGGTCTCGCTGACCCGAAGGTGTTCGAAGCGCTCAAGACCATGATCGAGGAGACCACGCAGGGGCTGCATCTCATCGGCACGGGCTCGCAGGGCGTTCGCCACATGTACTCCAAGAAGGAGATCCATAATGTCGGCGACATCAAGGGTCTGAAGGTCCGCGTGCAGGCGACGGCGACCGAGGACACCATGTTCCCGGCCTATGGTGCCCAGACCGTGCACATGCCGTTCGGCAGCGTCTACACCTCGCTGCAAACAGGTGTCGTCGACGTCGCCGAGAACAGCATCAACGTCTATCTCGTCAACAAGCACTACGAGGTGGCGCCGGTGCTGAACATCACCGAGCACGAGGCCAACAACGCGCTGGTGTTCGTCTCCGACAAGCTCTGGCAGAGCCTTTCGGCCGAGCAGAAGGGCTGGGTGCAGACCGCGGCCAACGAGGTCAGCACCAAGGAGCCGGCGAAGGCATTCGATCTCGAACGTGCGGCGGCGGAGAAGCTCAAGAAGTTGGGCGTCAAGATCGTCGACAACGTCGACAAGAAGAGCTTTGCGGCGATCGCCGATCCTTATCTCGACAAGCTCGCCAAGGAGCTTGGCCCGCACGCCGAGAAGATCAAGAACCTGATCCGGTCGATCAATTAGGTCGCACCTACAGTTGCTTCCACGAGTCGTCCCGGCGAAGGCCGGGATCCATACTCCGCGGCGGAGCTTTGGGCACGGTGGCTGTCAGCTCGCTTTCATCACAACGGCCTGGGGCTATGGGTCCCGGCCCCCCGTGCGCAATTGCGCACTAGGCAGGGACGACATTGATGACCATCGCCGATAAACTCGTTCTGAGACGGCAGCGTCACCTCAAATGGCGCTGGCTCGACTGGCTCGAGCTCACGCTGATGATCCTCTGCGGCGTGCTGTGCTTCGGCTTCTCGCTGTCGGTCACCGCCGACATCGTCACCCGCACCATCGGCCATCCCTGGCTGTGGCTCCAGGAGGTCACCTCGACGCTGTTCATCTACGCGATCTTCATCGGGACGGCGGCGGCGACCCGGCGCAACGACCATCTCTATCTCACCGCGATCTCCGAGGCGATGCATGGCACGCCCAGGATCGTCGTCGAGGTCATCATCCGTCTCATCGTGCTCGGCGTCGCCTTCTGTCTGATCTGGTACGGCTACCAGAATTATTTGCGCGGCTTCGGCAGCTTTCGCCTTCCCTCGGGCACGCCGATCGCCTCGCTTTACGTCATCATTCCATTCTCCGGCATCCTGGTCGGCCTGTTCACCATCGAGCAGCTCGTCAACGGCCTGCGCAATGGCTTTGACCATCCCGAGCCGCCGGACGAAGATGCTGCACCCGTCGTCACCGAAGCGCAAATGAGGGCGCAGCCGTGAGCGCACCGGTTGTCCTGGCGTTGATGTCGATCTGCTTCCTGTCGTTCGGCTATCTCGGCGTGCCCGTGCCATTCTCGCTGATGGCCGGCGTCTTCATCGGCGCGATCCTGTCCGACGTCTCGCTCGCCGCGATCATTCAGAAGATTTTTGACGGCGTCGATTCCGAGGCGTTGCTGGCGATCCCGTTCTTCCTGCTGGTCGGCGAGCTCATGAGCTCGGCGAACGTGGTGGTGCGGATAGCGAATCTCTCGGTGTCACTGGTCGGGCATATCAGGGGCGGGCTGTCGCAGGTCGTGGTCGTCTTCAGCATGTTCTTTTCGGAGATGTCGGGCTCGACCACGGCCGACGTCGCGGTGATGAGCCGGGCGCTGGGCGGTCCTATGAAGCGGGAGGGCTATGAGCCTGCCTTCATCGCCGCGATCATCGCGTCGGCCTCGACCATTGCGGCGCTGGTGCCGCCGAGCATCACTGCGGTGGTCTATGGCGCGGTCGGCAACGTCTCGATCGCCGGCCTGTTCATGGCGGGCGTGGTGCCGGGCCTGATGATCGGCTTCGGGCTGATGATCTATTGCTATTTCTTCGGTCCGTCCGGCCTGCGCAAGCCGCGCGCGCCGCTGCGGCAAATCGTGTTCGCGGCCGGCGATGCGGCCCTGCCGCTGATGATCCCGGTGATCCTGCTCGGCGGTATCCTGACCGGCTGGTTCACGCCGACGGAGGCCGGCGTCGTCGCCGTGGTCTGGATCATCCTGGTCGTGATCCCCGCGCTCAACCGCGGGCATTTTCGGAAGATCCCTTACGATTTCTGCCTCGCGGGCCTGATCTTCTCGCTGCCGCTGATCACGATCGGCGCGGCCAACGCCTTCGGCTGGATGCTCGCCTATCTCCGCGGCGCCAGCTACATTGCCGAAATCATCACCTCGATCGCCGGCAATGATCCGCATCTGATCATGTTGCTGATGGTGCTGCTGTTCACCGTGGTCGGCGATTTCATCGAGCCGGTGCCGACCATCATCATCTTCATGCCGCTGGTCAACACGCTGACGGAGGCGGGCGACATCAACGGCGTCCACATGGGCGTGGTGCTGATCGCGACGCTCGCTTTCGGCCTGATCACGCCACCCTATGGGCTGGTGCTGCTGATGGCCTCGAAATTCGTCGGCGTCAGCTTTGGCAAGGCGCTCCGCGCGGCGCTGCCGATCTATGTCGTGTTCTTCGCCACCATTGCATTCGTGATTTATTTCCCGAGCGTGGTGCTGTGGCTGCCGCAGAAAGTGCTGCCGGAATCGGTCGGCTGCTTCAAGTCGCCGGCGGGGACGGGTTACATCTGCCCCAAGTGAGCTCCGAGATCACTTGCCCTTGCTTGTGAACTTCTTCACGGCGACACGGAATTCCTCCGTGCTCATCGCCATGATGATCTTGTGCTCCTCGGCATCGAGCTGCTGTTTTATCGGCGTGGTGGCAGCCGCATAGACCAGCGATTTGGTACCGGCGATCGCGGCCGGCGGATTCTGCGCCAGACGCTCGGCGAGTTGTCGCGTCGCCGCCTTCAGCTCGGTCGCGGGAACGGTCTTGGCGACCAAGCCCCACTCATACGCCTGCTGCGCCGTAAAGTTGTCCTCGGCCAGGAAGATCTGCAGCGCGCGGCGGGAGCCAACCGTGCCGACGATCCCGACCGTCGAGCCGCCATCCGGCGACACGCCGATCTTGGCATAGGCCGGGGTGAATTTGGCGTCGTCCGCGGCGATGCAGAGATCGGTGACGAAAGCGAGCCCCATGCCCGCGCCGGCGGCCGAGCCGTGCACGCTCGACAGCGAGATTTTCGGCATGCGCCGGATGATCTCGATGAAGGAATGATAGTGCCTCAGGAGTTGGCCTACGACCGGCGTCACATTGTTGGCCTCGGCCGCAGCCCCAATCGTCTGCAGATCGCCGCCCGCCGAGAAGGCGCGGCCTTCGCCCTCGAGCACCACGACCCTGATGGCGTCATCGCCTTCGATGTAGGTTGCGAGCTGCTCGAGCTTCTGCGCGATCGCGAGGTTGATCGCGTTGAACGCGCCGGCGCGGTTGAGCGTGATGGTTGCGATCGGGCCGTCGATCCGCAGCAGAGCGGGATCATCGGGTTGGGAAACGGGAGCTGGCATCTGAGATATCCCCGGCATGAGTTCGTCGCGAGCCACTAAATCGCAGAAGGCGAGGGGTGACAATCCCCGCCTGCCGCCCTTGCGCGGCCCGAAGCGATAGGCTCAAATGGGGCTGCCTTCGTTTAGGGACGGACACGAGCGCCGGCTCCTCTTGGGCGAGCAAGCCAAAACCAGCAAGAGAGGAGACGACATGGGTGACGCTCGTGTCTCCAGAAGTGGGCTGTTCCAATGATGGATGGTCCGGTGATCATTGTCGGTGCCGGCCATGCCGGCTACCAGGTCGCGGCATCGCTGCGCCAGACGGGCTTTGCCGAGCGCATCTGCCTGATCAATGACGAGGCGCATCTGCCCTATCAGCGGCCGCCTCTCTCCAAGGCCTACATCAAGGGCTCCGCCGGGCCGGAAAGCCTGATGTTCCGGCCGGAGAAATTCTACCAAGACCAGAGGATCGAGCTGATCGCCGGCCGCGCCGTGTCGATCGACCGCTCTGAGCGCAAGGTGCTCCTCGCCTCCGGCGAGACGCTTGCCTATGGCCACCTCGTGCTGGCGACGGGCGCGCGCAACCGACTCCTTGATTTGCCGAATGCGAATCTGCCCGACGTGAAATATCTGCGCATCCTCGACGAGAGCGAGGCGCTACGCGCGATCATTCCGTCGAAGGCACGGGTGGTGGTCATCGGCGCCGGCTTCATCGGCCTGGAATTCGCCGCGACCGCGCGGATCAAGGGGCTCGAGGTCGACGTGCTCGAGCTCGCCCCGCGCGTGATGGCGCGCGCGGTGACCGCCGAGGTCTCGGAGTATTTCCAGGCGCGACATCGCGAGGCCGGCATCCGCATTCACCTCGGCGTGCAGGCAACCTCGATCGAGGCCCAAGGCGGCAAGGATACCGGCAACGTCACCGGCGTCTCCTTGAGCGACGGACGACATCTGCCCGCCGATCTCGTTGTGGTCGGCGTCGGCGTGCTGCCGAACATCGAGCTTGCGGCCGAAGCCGGGCTGCCGGTCGCCGCCGGCATCATCGTCGACGAATATCTTTCGACGGCCGATCTAAACATCTCCGCGATCGGCGATTGCGCGCTGTTCGCGAGCCCGCGCTTCGGCGGCTCGTTGCGGCTGGAATCGGTGCAGAACGCCACCGATCACGCCCGCTGCCTTGCAGCGCGGCTCACCGGGGATCGGAAACCATACGATGGCCATCCCTGGTTCTGGAGCGACCAGGGCGACGACAAGCTCCAGATCGCAGGCCTCACCACCGGCTACGACCGCGTCGTGCTGCGTGGCGATCCCGCGAAGAAAGCCTTCTCGGCGTTCTGCTACAAGGGCGACAAGCTGCTCGGCATCGAGTCGATCAACCGTGCCGGCGATCACATGTTCGGCCGAAGGTTGCAGGGCATGAACCGCTCGATCACGCCGGAGCAGGCCGCCGATGAGAGCTTCGACCTGAAGAGCGCGCTGTCGTGATCAGCCCGCGCTGAGCACCGCAGCCACTTCCGCGGCCGTCGGCATCGACGGCCCGGCACCCATGCGCTGCACGCTGATCGAAGCGGCGGCGTTGGCGAAGGCGAGGGCGGCGCGCAACGTGACGCCATCGGCCAGTTGCGCCGTGAGTGCGCCCACGAAACAATCGCCGGCGCCGGTGGTGTCGACCGCCTTCACCACGCGTCCCTGCACCGCGAATTCCTCGCTGCCGGCGAGCGCGAGCACGCCGCGTTTGCCTAGCGTGATGCAGATGATCTGATCCGGCCGCGCCTGAAGCTGTCTTGCGACGGCGACGATCTTGGCGGCCTCGTCGCTGTCGGAAAGCTCGGTGCCTGCAAGGAAGCCGAGCTCGGTCTCGTTCAGCACGAGGATGTCGACGAGCGCGAGCAGCTCGCCGGACATTTTTTGCGCCGGAGCCGGGTTGAGCAGCGTCGTCGCCCCAACCGCCCGCGCACGCTGAAAGAACGCGGCAATCGTCGGCAGCGGGATCTCGAACTGGCTGACGGCGACGTCACCCTTCGCCAGCGGGACGTCCGCGACGTCGTCCGCGCTGACCAGCGCATTGCTGCCGGGAATCACGACGATGGTGTTGTCGGAGGCTGCGACCGTGATGATCGCGGTGCCGGTATGCGTCTCGGGCGTCTCGCGGATGGAGCCGGGATCGATGCCCTGCGCGTTAAGGAACGTCCTCAGCTCAGTCCCGAACGAATCCTTGCCGAGCCGCCCGATCAGCGTGGTCTTCGCGCCGAGCCGCGACGCCGCCACCGCCTGGTTGGCGCCTTTGCCGCCCGGAAAATACAGCACCTGCTGACCCGCGACGGTCTCGCCGACCTTGGGGTGGCGATCGGCCGTCGCCACCACATCCATGTTGATGCTGCCGGCGACGAAGACGCGTCCCATGACTTGTCCTTATGAATCCTACGCCCTGACCTCGAACTCGTGCCTGACCTTGGCGATGTCCACAAGGGTCGGCAGGCCGGCCTCGTTGCCGAGGCGCTGGATCTTGAAGGTCGAGGCGGCGCGGGCGAAATCGAAATGCTCGCGCCAGCTTTTGCCGGGATGCGCCAGATAGGAGTAGACATAGGCGCCGTGGAAGACGTCACCGGCACCATTGGTGTCGATCACGCGCTCGCGCGGGATCGGCATCGCCGGCATAGTCTCGACCGTGCCGGTTTCGTTGTACCAGAGCAGGCCCTTCTCACCCATGGTGATGCCGCCGATCTTGCAGCCTCGGCTCTTGAGATAGTCGAGCATCTTCTCCGGCGTGAGATCCATCTGCTCGCACAGTCGCTCGGCGACGATCGCGACGTCGATGAATTCGAGCAGCTCATGCGTGTTGGTGCGCAGGCCGCCGCCGTCGAGCGAGGTCAGAATGCCGGCCTCGCGGCACACTTTTGCGTAGTGGATCGCAGCATCGGGCTGGTGGCCGTCGATGTGCAGCGCGCGGCAGCCGGCGAGATTGAGCATCGGGAACGGATGGATGTGCTCGTCGTCGCGGCAACGGACGATGGCGCGTTTGCCGTCCTTGGGCATGATGAAGGACAGCGACGACTGGTTCACCTTTCGCCCATGCAGCGAGATCGCGTATTTCGCGCACATGTCCTGGAACATGCGACCCAGCCAGTCATTGGCCGCCGTGGCAATCAGGTCGGGAACGATGCCGAGCTTGGCGCAGCAGAAAGCCGCCGTAACCGCGTTGCCGCCGAAGGACACCGCGTAGTCCGAGGCCACGTGCTTCTCGTCGCCGGTGGGCATGTGGTCGGTGATGAAGACGACGTCGATATAGGTCTGTCCGATAAAGAGAGCCTGCATTGGTTGTCCGTGATGCGCTTGGTGGTTCGGCCGGCGGGCTTACTCTAACACCGGTTCCGCGTCGGGGACGCTGAAAATATTCGCGAAACCGCCGCTCCGAGCGCTTGAGGTCGGCATGGGGCCGGAATACGACCAACGCTAGACAATGCCAAGCCCGGACAAACGCTGTCTTTCGGCCGCCTTGTTCCGAGTCGACAAAATGGGGGGAAGATGATCACCGGCCTCGATCACGTCGTCGCTCTGGTCAAGGATATCGGTGCGGCCAAGGCGGCCTATCAGACCCTCCTCGGGCGCGCGCCGGCCTGGCAGAATTCCGGCGAGGGCGCCGACCGGGTGCTGTTCACCCTCGACAACATGACCATCGAATTGATGGCGCCAAGCGGCTTCACCGCGACCGCCGACCGCATGCGCGCGCTGCTCGACGATCAGGAGGGCGTGCTCGCCAGCCTGTGCTTTCGTGTCGCAGATATCGGCAAGATGCACCGGCGGCTGGACCGGGTGGCGCTCAAGCCGGATTCCGTCGCCGAGGTCGAGAGCACCGACGACGCAAGCGGCGCGGCTCTGCACTGGAAGCGCACGCGGGCCGCGACCGAGCTGACGCGCGGCGTGCGCATGTTCTTCCTCGAGCTTGCCGAGGAGCGCCCGCTGTCGCTCGCAACCGACACCGCGCCGATCGACGCGCTCGACCATGTCGTGATCACGACCGAGGATTCCGATCGCGCCGCCGCGCTCTACGGCGCGCGGCTCGGGCTTGATCTCGCGCTCGACCGCTCCCACCACGACTGGGGGCAGCTGATGTTCGTCCGCTGCGGCGATCTCATCGTTGAGGTGGTACGCCGCCCCGTCGCAGGCGGCGATCCTCTGCATGACCGTCTCTGGGGCCTAAGCTGGCGGGTCGCCGACATCGACGCCACCCGCGCCCGGCTGATCGCCGCCGGCCTCGACGTCACCGAAGTGCGCAACGGCCGCAAGCCGGGCACGCGGATCATGACGGTGCGGAACGGCACCTGTGGAATCCAGACCGTGCTCTTGGAGCGATCGCCGAAGCCGATGGATTGAGGCCGTCATCCCGGGGCGTCGCGCAGCGACGAGCCCGGAATCCAGTCGTCCAGTGACTTCGCCGCACGATGGATTCCGGGCTCGAAGGACGCGCCCCGGAATGACAGAACGTTCTCAAACGGCCGCGCACGTGTTACATCCACACCCAGAGCACCCAGCGAGCACCCGGTTTTGGCGAAGGCAAAGCGAACTCTGAAATGGCAGCGCGATCCCGAGGGGATGCGGCTGCGCATTCTCGAAGCCGCCAAGCAGGAGTTTTCCGCTCACGGGCTCGCCGGCGCGCGCGTCGACCGCATCGCGGCTAACGCCGGCGCCAACAAGCGCATGCTCTACTATCACGTCGGCAACAAGGACGAACTCTATCTCGCGGTGCTCGAGGGCGCCTATGACAAGATCCGCAGCGAGGAGCGGGGACTCGATCTCGAACACCTCGAGCCGCCCGAGGCCATCCGGCGGTTGATCGAATTCACCTGGGGTTACTTCCTGCGCAATCCCGAATTCCTGTCGCTGCTCCAGACCGAAAACCTCGCCCGCGCCAAACATTTGAAGCGCTCGGCCAAGGTCAAGTCGATGCACTCGCCCTTCGTCGAGATGATCCGCACCGTGGTGCGGCGCGGCGTCGAGAGCGGCGATTTCCAGGTCACGGTCGATCCGGTGCAGCTCTACATCTCCATCGCAGCGCTCAGTTTCTTCTATCTCTCGAATTCGGCCACGCTCGGCGTGATCTTCGGCCGCGACCTGCTCGCCAAGGACGCCAAAGACGAGCGGCTCGCGCATATGGCTGGCCTTGTGCTCGCGGCGCTGACGGGGCGGTCGGCGGAGCTGTTCGCGATCGCGAAGCCGTCGAAGCCACGCAGCGTGGTGGCGCAGACGGCGTAGTTCGTAGCCCGGATGGAGCGCAGCGCAATCCGGGACCCCTGTCGTTGATGGCACCATCCCGATTACGCTGCGCTCCATCCGGGCTACGGGTCGCGAAGGCCCAAAACGTCACAGGGAAAGCTCTGGACAGTATTTATCCAACGGGTTAATTTCTTCCCGAACGAAGAAGACGACCGGGAGTGAGACGTGGCTGAGTTGAAGCCGCAGAGTGCGGTGTCCAAGATGCTGAACGCGGCCTGGATCCGGCCGTTTTTGTTCCTGGTGTTCATCGTCGTGGCCTGGGACCTCGCGATCCGGCTGTTCAAAATCCCTGCCTACCAGATCCCGGCGCCGGCCGACGTCGTCGCTGTCCTGTGGACCGACTGGCCGGAATTGCTGCGCCAGAGCTGGCCGACGACCTATGCGACCGTCTGCGGCTTCCTGCTGTCGGCGTTGTTCGGCATTCCCGTCGCGATGCTGATCGCGGGCTCGAAGACGGTGGAGAGCTACGTCTATCCGCTGCTGGTGTTTTCCCAATCCGTGCCGAAGATCGCGATCGCACCTCTGTTCGTGGTCTGGTTCGGCTTCGGCATCATTCCGAAAGTGATCTCGGCCTTCCTGCTCGGATTCTTTCCGGTCGTGGTCTCGGCCGTGCAGGGCTTCAAATCGGTCGACCCCGACATGGTCGATCTCGCCCGCGCCATGCAGGGCAGCCGCTTTCAGGTGTTTTGTGCGGTGAACCTGCCGCACGCGCTGCCGGCGATCTTCTCGGGGTTAAAAGTCTCGGTGACGCTCGCCGTGGTTGGCGCCGTCGTCGGCGAGTTCGTCGGTTCTAATTCCGGCATCGGTTATGTGATGCAGCGTTCGATCGGCACCTTCGACCTGCCGACGATGTTCGCGGCGCTGGTGATCCTGGCGCTGCTCGGTGTGATCCTGTTCTGGATCGTCGACCGGATCGAGAAACTGGTCATTCCCTGGCATGTCAGCCAGCGCGAGGACGTGATTTTCGCCTCCTAACTCAAGCAACGAACGGCACCAACGGCTGAAACATAACGACAAGGGAGAGTGACGATGAAGCGGTGGATAGGAGTTGTCTCGGCGGCGCTGATGGCGTTTGCGGTTACGCCGGCGCAAGCGGCCGACAAGGTCGTGTTGATGCTGAACTGGTACGTCTATGGCGAGCATGCGCCGTTCTATTACGGCAAGGACAAGGGCATTTATGCCGCCGAAGGCATCGACCTCGAGATCCAGGAAGGCCGCGGTTCGGCTGCGACCACGCAGGCCGTTGCCGCCAAGACCGCCGATTTCGGCTATGTCGACGTTCCCACCATGATGCGCGCCGCGATCAAGGGCGCGCCGGTGATCGCGACCGGCGTGCTGCTCCAGACCAGCCCGATGTCCGTGATGGGCTTTGCCGACAAGAACATCAGGAAGCCCGAGGACATCAAGGGCAAGACGGTGGCGATCACGCCGGCGGACTCCATGACCCAGATCTGGCCGCTGTTCCTGAAGAAGACCGGTCTGAAGGAGAGCGACTTCCACACCGTTGCCGGCGACGGCCAGACCAAGCTTAACGCCGTCATCAACGGCCAGGCCGATCTGCTGCTCGGCTACGTCATGGACCAGTCGATGAAGATCAAGGACGCCACCGGCAAGGACGTCTACCCGATCAAGTTCGCCGACTACGGCATCAACATGGTCTCCTCCGGCATCATCGCCAACACCGACTACGTGAAGGCCAATGCCGATCTGGTCCGTCGCTTCATGTCGGCGACGACCAAGGCGGTCGAAGCCGCCGAGAAGGAGCCGAAGGCGGCGGCGCAGTCGATCCTCGATGCCAACCCCAAGGGCGGCAAGATCGACACGCTGACGCAGGGCTTTGAGCTGACCATTCCACTGTACCGGACCGCGGAGACCAAGACCAAGCGGCCGTTCCAGGTCACCGACCAGAACATGACGGATACGGTCAATCTGATGGTCGAATATGGCGGGCTTGATGCCAAGGCCAAGGACAACCCGAAGGCGTTCTATACAAACGATTATTTGCCGAAGAGCGGCACGTGAGCGCCTCCGTCATTGTGAGCGAAGCGAAGCAATCCAGGCTGCCTCTGCGGAAAGACTCTGGATTGCTTCGTCGCTTCGCTCCTCGCAGCGACGGTGCCGACATTTGTGTTCGATTGGATGGGACTGAATGATTCCGAACAAGGCCAGTTCGGCGGACCAGCCGGCCGCGCATTTGAGACTGGTGAGCGGCCGGGCGGCCGGCGATGCGTCGGGCATCACGCTGTCCGGCGTGTCCAAAACCTACCGGACGCGCGACGGCGACGTGCCGTCGCTGCGTCCGCTCGATTTCCACATCAACGACGGTGAGTTCTTCGTCGTGGTCGGCCCGTCCGGCTGCGGCAAGTCCACGCTGCTCAAGCTGATCTCCGGTCTGTTGCCGCCGACAGCAGGCGAGATCCTGGTCGAAGGCGAGAAGGTGACGAAGCCGCACGGCAATGTCGGCATCGTCTTTCAGAACGCACTGCTGCTGCCCTGGCGCAACATTCTCTCCAACGTGATGCTGCCGATCGACATGAAGCGGCTGCCGCGGGACGAATATCTCGCCCGCGCCAAGGCGCTGCTGAAGCTGGTCGGGTTGGAAGGGTTCGAGAAGAAGCTGCCCTGGCAGCTCTCCGGCGGCATGCAGCAGCGGGCCTCGATCTGCCGCGCGCTGGTGCATGACCCCAGGATCATGCTGATGGACGAGCCGTTTGGTGCACTCGATGCGCTGACGCGTGAGCGGATGAACGTTGAATTGATGCGGATCCAGCGCGAGACCAGGAAGACGGTGCTGCTGATCACGCATTCGATTCCCGAGGCCGTGTTCCTCGCCGATCGCGTGCTGGTCATGACCGAGCGGCCCGGCGCGGTCGCCGCGATCTACGACGTGCCGCTGCCGCGCCCGCGCTCGCTCGACGCGATGGCCGACCCGGTTTTCACCGAGCTCGTGCAACGCATCCGCAAGCATTTCTTCTCGCAGGGGTCGTTGGACTAACGCAATGCGATTGGCTCTTGTCACAGCCACGACAACGGTGCGCTCCCTCCCCCGCCTGCGGGGGAGGGTTGGGGAGAGGGTGTCTCCGCCGGCGAGAACCCGCAAGAGGAGAAAGCCCTCACCCGGCACTTCGTGCCGACCTCTCCCGCATGCGGGAGAGGTGCACCGCGCCCGTGGCGAAACCTCGCTTACCAACTTCGTTAGGCCGTAACACCATGGCGCCGCGCCTGAAGCTGCGAGACATCGCGTTCTTCGAACGACCCGTGCAGTTCGCCCGGCCGTTCCGCTTTGGCGCGATTACCATCAACGCGACGCCGCAGTTGTTCGTGCGGGTGGAGATCGAGGTCGAGGGCAGGGGAATCGCCGTCGGCGCCAGCGCCGAGCTGCTGGTGCCGAAATGGTTCGACAAGCGGCCGGAGCTGTCGCCGGCGCAGACGGTCGATGGCTTGCGCCGCTCGCTGGGGATTGCGCGCGGGCTCTATCTTGCGCGGACCGGATTTCTGACGGCGTTCGATCTGCATGCCTTGTGCATCGGCGCGCAGGTCGCAACCTGTGCGAAAAAGAACATTCCGGCGCTTGCCGCGGCTTACGGCCCGGCGGAGATCGACAAGGCCATCCTCGACGCACTGCTGCGCGCCGCCGAGACCAATTTCTTCGACGGAATGGCCGGGAACATCGCCGGGATCGATGCGCGGCTGTCGCCCGACCTGAAAGAAGCGGATATCGCGACGTTCCTCTCCGGCCGCAAGCCGCTGGCGCGTGTTGCGATCAGGCATACCGTCGGCCTCGACGACCGCGTCGAAGGCGAGGGCGGCGTTGCCGATGCGCGCGAGAACGCTGGTGCGAATTACTTCAAATTGAAGCTGTCTGGCGATCCCGCGGCGGATGCGATGCGGTTGACGCGCATCGGCAAGGAACTCGATACGCTGGGGCGCGATTACAAAGTGACGCTCGACGCCAACGAGCAATACGCGGATCTGACCCCGCTGCAGGCGCTGATCGACCGGCTCGATCGCGAGCCCGCGTTGCGGTCGATCGCTTCGCGCCTGCTCTACATCGAACAGCCGATGCCGCGTGATATCACCCGGCAATCGCCGCTCGGATCGCTCGCCGCACGCGGCTTCATCATGGACGAGGCCGATGATTCCTACGACGCTTTCCCCGCGGCGCGCGCACTCGGCTATCACGGCATTTCGTCGAAATCCTGCAAGGGACTCTACAAGTCTATCGTCAACGCGACGCGCGCGGCGAAGTGGAGCACAGGCGGCGACAAGTTTTTCGTCACGGGCGAGGACCTGACCTGCCAGGCTGGCCTTGCCGTGCAGCAGGATCTCGCGCTCGGCGCCTTCATCGGCGTCACCCACGCCGAACGCAACGGCCATCACTATGTCGACGGCTTCGGCGAGACCCCCGCCGCCGAAGCGCAGGCTTTCGCGGCCGCGCATCCCGACCTCTATGCCGATGCCGGCCAAGGCATCCGGCTCTCCATTCATAACGGCGATCTTCTCACGGGATCGCTTCACACAGCAGGCTTTGCGACGTCGGTCCATCCGGACTGGTCGGCGCTCCGCCCGCTCGAACAGTCAAAACCACTTAAGGAGCAATTGGCATGACCACCCAACGCCTCGGCCTCATCATGAACGGCGTCACCGGGCGCATGGGGCTCAACCAGCATCTGATCCGCTCGATCGTCGCGATCCGCGACCAGGGCGGCGTCCGCTTGAACAACGGCGACCGCATCATGCCCGATCCGATCCTGGTCGGGCGCAGCGCCGAGAAGGTCGAGGGGCTTGCCAAGCGCTACAATATCACGCGCTGGACCACCGACCTCGACGCCGCGCTCGCCGACAACAACGACACCATGTTCTTCGACGCCGCAACCACGCAGGCGCGACCGGGACTTCTGACCCAGGCCATCAATGCCGGCAAGCATGTCTATTGCGAGAAGCCGATCGCGACGAATTTTGAAGAAGCCTTCGAGGTCGTCAAGCTCGCCAACGCCAAAGGCGTCAAGCACGGCACGGTGCAGGACAAGCTGTTCCTGCCCGGGTTGAAGAAGATCGCCTTCCTGCGCGATTCCGGCTTCTTCGGCCGTATCCTCTCGGTGCGCGGCGAGTTCGGTTATTGGGTGTTCGAGGGCGGCTGGCAGGAGGCGCAGCGGCCGTCCTGGAATTACCGCGACGAGGACGGCGGTGGCATCATTCTCGATATGGTCTGCCACTGGCGCTACGTGCTCGACAATCTCTTCGGCAACGTCCAGAGCGTGGTCTGCATCGGCAACACCGACATCGCCGAGCGGTTCGACGAGCAGGGCAAGAAGTACAAGGCGACCGCGGACGATTCCGCCTACGCGACCTTCCAGCTCGAGGGCGGCGTCATCGCCCATATCAACATGTCCTGGGTCACCCGCGTCTACCGTGATGACCTCGTGACGTTCCAGGTCGATGGCACCCACGGCTCGGCGG
This sequence comes from Bradyrhizobium diazoefficiens, assembly GCF_016612535.1. NCBI lineage: Bacteria > Pseudomonadati > Pseudomonadota > Alphaproteobacteria > Hyphomicrobiales > Nitrobacteraceae > Bradyrhizobium > Bradyrhizobium diazoefficiens. Next base: position 1,875,829 of record NZ_JAENXS010000002.1, on the reverse strand, counting down.
TCGCGGGCCTCACCGACTGCATGATCCAGGCGCGGCAGGCGACACCTCGGCCGGTGTGGAATCCGGACGAGAAGCGGCTGCATGATTTCTACGGCGACTGGCAAAAGTTGCCCGACAACGTCACCTACGACAATGGTTTCAAGGAGCAGTGGGAGATGTTCATCCGCCACGTCTACGAGGATGCGCCCTACAAGTTCACCCTGCTCGAAGGCGTCAAGGGCGTGCAGCTCGCCGAATGCGCGCTGAAGAGCTGGAAGGAGCGACGCTGGATCGACGTCGCCCCGATCAAGGCCTGAGGAGGGACATATGAACAAGCCCGTCCTGCCCAAGCCTGCTTCTTCAATGTCGTCCTTGTCGCTCAAGCTGCCGAAGGCCGACCGGTCGATCGAGACCTACCGGCTCGCCGCCTCGCGCACCTTTCCCGCAAAACTCGAGGGCACGCTGAATCGCATCGCGTTCTCGGCCGTGCACACGGTGGTCGATCCCTTCGCAGATAACGATCCCTGGCTCTCCGTCGCCGTCGACTGGGACAAGACCATCGCCTTCCGCGAGCATGTCTGGGACCTCGGCCTCGGCGTCGCCGAAGCCATGGACACCGCACAGCGCGGCATGGGGCTGGACTGGCCGACCTCGCTGGAGCTGATTACGCGTTCGGTATCTGCTGCCAAACGGCGCAATGCGCTGGTGTTCTCCGGCGCCGGCACCGATCACCTCGCAGTCGAGGATGCCAAGAGCCTCGACGACGTGATTCGCGCTTATGAAGAGCAGCTCGCCGCCGTCGAGAAGATCGGCGGCCGCATCATCCTGATGGCGTCGCGCGCGCTGGCCAAGCTCGGCCGCAACGCGGACGACTACGCCAAGGTCTACGATCGGGTACTGTCGCAGGTTCGCGAGCCCGTGATCATCCATTGGCTCGGCGACATGTTCGATCCTGCGCTGACGGGATATTGGGGCACCAAAGATCTCGACAAGGCGATGGACATTGCGGTGGCCATCATCAACGGCAACGCGGCCAAGGTCGATGGCGTCAAGGTGTCGTTGCTCGACAAGCAGCGCGAGATCGACATGCGCAGGCGCCTGGATAAACGCATCAAGATGTACACCGGCGATGACTTCAACTATGCCGAGCTGATCGCCGGCGACGAACAGGGCTTTTCGCACGCGCTGCTCGGCATCTTCGATGCGATCGCGCCGGCGGCGTCCTACGCGCTGTCGCGGTTGGCGGCCGGTGACGAGGCCGGCTTCCACGACGTGCTGGGGCCGACGGTGCCGCTGTCGCGCCACATCTTCAAGGCGCCGACGCGATTCTATAAGACGGGCGTGGTGTTCATGGCGTATCTCAATGGCCACCAGGACCATTTCACCATGGTCGGCGGGCAGGAGAGCGCACGCTCGATGCTGCATCTGGCCGAGCTGTTCCGGCTGGCCGATCAGGCCGGCCTGCTCGCCAATCCTGAACTGGCGACGCGGCGGATGAAGACCGTGCTGGCTTCGCACGGACTGGAAGACTGATGCGCGATTTCTCGTCCGACCACAGCTGGCTCTCGCTGAACACGGCAACCGTCCGCAAGCAGGGGGATCTCGCCGAGATCATCGATGCCTGTGCGAAGCACGGCATCCGCGCCATCGATCCTTGGCGCGACCAGGTCGCGGCCGTTGGGCTCGACCGCGCCGTGCGCGCGGTGCGCGACGCCGGCCTCGATCTCTCCGGCTATTGCCGTGGCGGCATGTTCACTTCCGATGCATCGCGCCGCACCGAAGTGCGCGACGACAACCGCCGCAGCGTCGACGAAGCCAAGGCGCTGGGCGCGCCCTGCATCGTCCTGGTCGTCGGCGGTCTGCCGCAATATTCGCGGCCGGGCAGTGAGGCCTCGAAGGACATCGTGGCGGCCCGCGGGCAGGTCGAGGAAGCACTGGCCGAAATGCTCGATTACGCCAAACAGGCAAAGCTGCCGCTGGCGATCGAACCCCTGCATCCAGCTTACGCGGCCGACCGCGCCTGCGTGAACACCACAAAACAGGCGCTCGACATTTGCGACCGGCTCGATCCTCATCGGACCGGCATGCTCGGCGTCGCGCTCGACGTCTATCACATCTGGTGGGACCCGGAGCTGATGGGCCAGATCGCGCGCGCAGGCCAAGATCGCCTGCTTGCATTCCATGTCTGCGACTGGCTGGTGCCAACCAAAGACATCCTCAACGACCGCGGCATGATGGGCGACGGCGTCATCGACATCAAATCCGCGCGCGCCGCAGTCGAGGCGCAGGGCTATGCTGGCTTTTCTGAAATCGAGATCTTCTCGAATGACTGGTGGAACAAGCCCATGGACGAGGTGCTCCGCACCTGCATCGCGCGGCACAAGACCGTGGTGTAGCCGTCCGGGCGAGGATTGCGCGCGCGTCGCGGATTCGATCGATGTGTCAGACGGTTCGGCGGATCGAGCGAGGGTTTTCCACCGACCCGCGTTCTACTGTGCATGGGGTTGTTTTCATCATTTTTGTTGGCAGGGCGCGTCACGAATCCTGATCGCGGTGTTCGATTTCGAGCGTGACCAGTCGCGCCAGCAGCGTCGCCGGAAAGAGCTGACCGAAAATGGCTTCCATGTTGCACAAGCTGCGCGCAACGGGGTGCAGCGGCGCGACGTCGCCATATCCGGTCGTGGTCATGGTTGCGAAGCTGAAATAGATGACCTCGCTGGCGAGCCTGGGACTGTCTTCCACCTTCATGCTGACGAAGGCGTCCGGATCCAGCGAGCCGATGAAGGTGTAGAGTGCCGCGAAGATCACGGCGACCGTCAGATACAGCAGCACCGCGCCGATGACGCGGTGATAGGTTACGCGTCCCGGCGCGAAGGTCTGGCGCGCCACCGCCCAGGCCATCGTCGTTCCCACGATGAACCACGAGCCCGCGAACAGATTGAGGTCGAGGATCGACGGCGATCTGATCCGCAGGATCGCGCCGGTCACGATCATGCCGAGCGCAACCAGCATCGCGACGACCGCGATGGGGCTGCCGGAAATCACGAAGATGCCGCAGACCAGCAGCAGCGCCAGCACGAGCTCGGAAACCTGGAATGCAAAAAGCCCAAGCGCCTGCAACGGCGAGACTACGAACATCATGATCATCAGCAGCCCTGTCAGCACCGTCAGGGCAGGATCGGCCCAGCGTTCGCGCAATTGATCAATGTTCATGACGCCTCAGCCGATCGAGCAGGGCACGCTCAGGAAGCCGCGGAACCGGACGCGGCCGCCGCGCACTGGTTCGCCACTCACGGCATAGTCCGGGAAGCGGGCCAGGAAGCGCGAGATCGCAATCGCGCCTTCGAGCCGTGCCAGCGCCATGCCGGCGCATTGATGTGCGCCAGTGGCGAAGGCGAGATGCCGGTTCGGCGTACGCGCGACGTCGAAGCGTTCGGGGTCGGGAAATTGCGCGGGATCGCGATTGGCCGCACCGATACACAGCGTGATCGACGTGCCCGCTTCGAGTGTGACGCCACCAAGCTCGACGGGCTCCGTCGTCATGCGGTTGCCGAGCTGGTTCGAGCTTTCGTAGCGAAGGATCTCTTCGACGGCGGTCTTGATCATGTCTGGATTGTCGATCAGCCGCTGCTTCTGGTCCGGGTTTCGGTCGAGCGCGACGAGGCCGTTGCCGATCAGATTGGTGGTGGTCTCGTGGCCGGCATTGAGCAGGAAGATGCAATTGTGCAGCAGCTCCTTTTCGGTCAGGCGTTCGCCGTTGTCTTCGCCCTGGATCAGGCGCGTCAGCACGTCCCGTTCGGGATTGCCGGGCTTTCGGCGCCGGCGGGTTACCAGCGTATCGAGATAGGCAAGGAAATCCGTCACCGCCTTGTTGCCGCGCGCGGCGACTTCGGTCGATACGACCGGCTCGAGCGCGCCAAGGATCGCCAGCGACCACTCGCGCAATGGCGCGCGTTCGTCATGGGGCACGTCGAGCAGATTGCCGATCACCTCGATGGGGATGGAGGCCGCGAAGTCCTCGATCAGCTCGCACTGTCCCTTGGCGGCGATGGCGTCGAGCAGGCCATCGACCAGCCTGATCAGGTCGCCCTCCATCCCAGCGATCGCGCGCGGCGACAGCGCGCCCATGATCAGGCGCCGCACGCGGGTGTGCGCCGGCGGATCGTTGAATACGAGGCTGGTGGTGTGGTGCTCGTAGAGCGGGGTATCGCCGTATTTCGGCGCGAACTCGCGTTTCTTGTCCGAGCTGAAGGATTTGGTGTTCTTGTAGGTGGTGACGAGGTCGTCGTAGCGGGTCAGCAACATTGTGCCGCTCGGCAGGCGCTTGACCGGTTCGTTCTCCCGCAGTGCACGATAAGTCGGGTAGGGGTCGTCGTAGAATTCGCTCGTCAGCTTCGCCAGGTCGAAATTGGCCGCCAATTCTTTCGCATCTGCGTTCATGCGCCATACTCACCGGTTGAGACCGATATGCCGTTTTCGCTCTTTCGAGCCGTGCTGATCACCGTCTACAGTCTCGCCGTGATTTGCTAGCCGACCGGACAGGAAAATGCACGCCCGCGCTGACGCTTCCGACACGGCCCCGAACTGGCCCGACGATATTTTCGCGACATTGCAACGCTTCGACGTCCGGCAGGTGCCTTACGTGCCCGATGCCGGCCATTCGAAGCTGATCCAGCGCGTGCTGGATTCTTCCACGATGCGCGGCATTCCGCTGACGACCGAGGAAGAGGGCGTGGCGCTGCTGGCCGGCGCCTGGACCGGCGGCCAGCGCGGTGTGCTGCTGATGCAATCCAGCGGCGTCGGCAATTGCATCAACATGCTGTCGCTGATTCCGATCCTGCGCTTTCCGTTCCTCACCCTCGTGACCATGCGCGGCGAGTGGGGCGAGTTCAATCCGTGGCAGGTGCCGATGGGCTCGACCACGCAGGGCGTGTTCGAGCTCTACGGCGTCAAGGTGCTGCGCGCCTCGAATGCAGCCGAGGTGCCGGCCGTATTGGAGGCGGCCGCGGCGCAAGCCTACAACGCGCTCACACCCACCGCCGTCCTGCTGTCGCAGCGCCTGATCGGCGCCAAGGTTTTTACCAAATGAGCAAGGCCAATCTCCTCGATCGCCGCCAGGTGGTGTCCGCGCTGCTTGCGAACCGGAAGGACGTGGTTGCGATCGGCGGCCTCGGCGCCTCCACCAACGACATCACCGCCGCGGGCGATCATGCCCGCAACTTCTATCTCTGGGGCGGCATGGGCGGCGCTGCGATGATCGGACTGGGCCTGGCGCTGGCGCAGCCAAAATTGCCGGTGCTGGTCATCACCGGGGACGGCGAAATGCTGATGGGCATGGGGAGCCTTGCCACCATCGGCCTGCAGAAGCCGTCCAACCTCTCGATCGCAGTGCTCGACAACGAGGCCTATGGCGAGACCGGCGGCCAGACCAGCCACACCTCCGCGGCCGCCGACCTCGTCGGCGTCGCCAAGGCCTGCGGCATCGCCGACAGCCGGGCGATCTCGACCATGGCCGAGGTTGAAGCCTTCGCCAGAGCGCTCCACGACCTTTCGGCGGGACCGCGATTTGCCAATGTGAAGATCGACAGCGCCAACGTCGCGCGGATTTTGCCGAGCCGGGATGGGACTTACATCGTCAACCGGATCCGCGGCGATCTCGGCTTCCAGCCGATCTAGAACCCATGAAGGTTGCATTGCACCATTCTGCTTGACTTTGGCGTGGGTGAGTGCTTACTCACTCGCATGAGCTCACTGAGAATGACGAGCGACCTGAGGCGTCAATTGATCCTCGGTGCCGCAAAACGCTGTTTCGCCCGACACGGCTATACCGGCACCACAACCAAGAGCGTGGCGGCCGCCGCTGCCATTTCCGAGGCGCTGCTGTTCAAGCATTTTCCGTCCAAGGCGGCGCTCTACGCCGAAATCCTCAGCGACGAATGCGAGGCGGACCCTGCGTTGATGGAGCTGCTCGAGCGGGAGCCTTCGACGGCTACTCTGGTCGAACTGATCCGCGGCATGGTCCAGCACTTCCTGCTGATCGCAGACGGTCTCGACCAGGAGGAGGCCCAACGCCTGCGACTGACGGTCACGAGCCAGTTGGATGACGGCGAATTCGGCCGTCTGCTGTATGCCAAGATCGAGAATCTGATCGGGGCGATCTTCGTCGCCTCGCTGGAGCGGGCGGTCACGGCCGGTGACGCGCGGCCTTGCGGCATCGAGCCGCTCAACCTGTTCTGGTTTGCGCATCATACGGTGATGACGGCTGCGCTGGCCAGGTTGCCGGCCACGCCCTGCCTCGTCTACGGCAAGGCGAACGACCTGGAGCGGCAGCTGTGTGAGTTTCTCTTGAGGGGTATCGGACTTAACGACGCCGCAATTGCCTCGCATTTGGGCCACGATCAGGCCGCTTGTGCCGGCCAGACGGCGATTGCAGAAAGCGCATGACAATGAACATCGTGACCGAACACAAGATTTCGGGCGAACCGATCGACAACAAGGCTCCCAAGCGCCCGGTCCGGCCGGTGCTCTGGTTCATCATCGTCGGCACGCTGCTGGGCGCGCTCGTCGGTGGCCTGGTCTGGTTCAACTATTTCCGCGGCCAGATGATCAAGCAGTTCTTCGCCAACAACAAGCCGCCGCCGACCTCGGTCAGCGCAGCCGAGGCGAAGTCCGAGGTGGTGCCGAACCTGCTGACCGCAGTCGGCAGCCTGGTCGCCGTACATCAGGTCGACGTCAGCGCAGACGTCAACGGCCGTGTCACCGAGATCAAGTTCGAGCCGGGTTCGCATGTCGACGCCGGCACGCCGCTGGTGCAACTGTTCGACGCGCCGGATCAGGGCGACCTCGCCAATTACAAGGCGCAGGCGACCGTCGCACAGCTTTCGCTCGATCGCGCCAAGCAACTGGCCGCGCGCCAGTTCGGCCCGCAAGCGACCGTCGATACTGCACAAGCCGCCTATGACCAGGCCATGGCCGGCATCGCCAAGACCGAGGCGCTGATCTCGCAGAAGCTGGTGCGTGCGCCGTTCGCCGGCGATCTCGGCGTCCGCAAGGTCGAGCTCGGCCAGTATCTGACGGCCGGCACGGCGATCGTGTCGCTGACCGATCTGTCGGAGCTGTGGGCGAATTTCACCGTGACGGAAAAGGACTCCGGCAACCTCAAGGTCGGCCAGCCCGTCCGGCTGAAGGTCGACGCCTATCCGGGCCGCACCTTCGACGGCAAGATTACCACGATCGAGCCGCAGATCGCGACCGACACCCGCAACATTCGCGTGCAGGCGACAGTCGCCAATCCGGAGAAGATCCTGAAGCCCGGCATGTTCGTGACCACCACGGTGGTGCTGCCGGACAAGCCGGCCGTGATCACCGTGCCGGAGACGGCGGTCGATTATACGCTGTACGGCGACTCCGTGTTCGTGATCACCGAAAAGAAAGGCGAGGACGGCAAGACCAGCCTGAGCGCGGTTCGCACCTTCGTGCAGACCGGCAACCGGGTCGATGGTCGTGCTGAAATCGTCAAGGGCCTGAAGCCGGGCGACAAGGTCGTCGCCGTCGGCCAGCTCAAGCTGCAATCGGGTGCGGCGGTGTCGATTTCGACCGACCCGGCTCCGCAGATCCCGGCGCAGCCGCCGCGTTACTGACGATGCGCTCGCATGATCCGGCACGGCCGGATCATGCCTCATAAGCCCAAGAAATCGAGATCGAATCGAGATCGCCGCGATGCGCTTTACTGATATTTTCATCAAACGCCCGGTCCTGTCGATCGTCGTCAGCCTGCTGATCCTTCTGATCGGCCTGCGCGCGGCGACGACGCTGCCGATCCGGCAATATCCAAAGCTGTCGAACACGGTCATCAACATCACGACCGTCTATCCCGGCGCATCGGCCGACCTGATCCAGGGCTTCATCACCACGCCGATCGAGCAGGCGGTCGCCTCCGCCGAGGGCGTCGACTACATCACCTCGTCCTCGGTGCTCGGCACCTCGACGATCCAGGTCTACATCAAGCTGAACTTCGATCCCAATCAGGCACTCACCGAGGTGCTCGCGAAGACCAACTCGGTCAAATATCTGATCCCGAAGGAATCCAACGACCCGATCGTCACCAAGACCACGGGCCAGACCACGGCCGTGATGTATCTTGGCTTCTCCTCGGACGAGCTGTCGGGCTCGGCGATCTCCGACTATCTCACGCGCGTGGTACAGCCCGTGCTGTCAACGGTCGACGGCGTGGCGTCCGCCGACATCCTGGGCGGCCAGACCTTTGCGATGCGGCTGTGGCTTGACCCGATGAAGATGGCCGGCCGCAACGTCTCGCCGGCAGATGTCTCCGCGGCGATCGCCGCGAATAATTTCCAATCCGCGGCGGGCCAGACCAAGGGCTATCTGATCGTCTCGAACATATCGACAAACACCGGGCTGACCGACGTCAACCAGTTCAAGAAGATGATCGTCAAGGCCAAGGACGGCGGCTTCGTGCGGATGGAGGACATCGCCACCGTCGAGCTTGCCGCGCAGAGCACGGATGCGAGCGTCGCGTTCAATGGCGAGCATGCGATCTTCATCGGCGTGCAGGCGACCCCGCAGGGCAACCCGCTGACCCTGGTGAAGGGCGTGCGCGCGCTGTTCCCCGAGCTCGAGCGCAATTTGCCGCCGTCGATGAAGATGAAGGTCGCCTACGATTCGACCAAGTTCATTCAGTCGTCGATCGACGAGGTCGAGAAGACGCTGGGCGAGGCCGTGATCATCGTCATCGTGGTGATCTTCCTGTTCCTGGCGTCGTTCCGCTCCGTCATCATTCCGGTCGTCACGATCCCGCTGTCGATGATCGGCGTCTGCACGCTGATGCTGATGTTGGGCTTCAGCTTCAACCTGCTGACGCTGCTGGCGATGGTGCTCGCGATCGGGCTTGTGGTCGACGATGCCATCGTGGTGGTGGAGAACATCCATCGGCATCTGGAAGAAGGGAAGACACCGGTGCAGTCTGCACTGGAAGGCGCGCGCGAAATCGTCGGCCCGGTCGTCTCGATGACGATCACGCTGGCCGCCGTGTATGCCCCGATCGGCTTCCTCGGCGGACTGACCGGCTCGCTGTTCCGCGAATTCGCCTTCACGTTGGCGGGTTCGGTGATCGTGTCGGGCGTGATCGCGCTGACGCTGTCGCCGATGATGTGCTCGGTGCTGCTGAGGAACACGGAAGAAGGCCGGTTCGCAAAGCTGGTGAACAGGGTGTTTGGCGCCGTCACGCGATGGTACGGCCGACGGCTCGACCGCTCGCTCGACTACAAGGCCATCACCGGCCTGTTCGCGGTGACGATCCTCGGGCTCGTGGGCTTCCTCTACATGCACACCTCGAAGGAGCTCGCACCCGAGGAAGACCAGGGCATCGTGTTCGCGGTGACCAAGGCACCGAAATACGCCAACATCGACTATGTCGACTTCTATGGTGAGAAGCTCGACAAGGAATTCCAGAAGTTCCCCGAAACCGATCTGCGCTTCGTGCTGAACGGCATCAACGGCCCGCAGGGCGGGATTGCCGGCATGTTGCTGAAGCCGTGGGACGAACGCAAGCGTTCCTCGATCAAGCTGAAGCCGCTGGTCCAGGCCGAGCTCTCCAAGATCGAGGGTGTTCAGGCCTTTGCATTCAACCTGCCGCCGCTGCCGGGTGGCCCCGGCGGCCTGCCGGTGCAGATGGTGATCAACTCCACCGCCGGGTTCCAGACGGTCTATGAGCAGATGGAGAAGCTGAAGGACGCCGCGCGCAAGAGCGGCATGTTCATCGTCTCCGACAGCGATCTTGCTTACAACCAGCCGAACGTGGAGGTGACGATCGACCGCACCAAGGCCCAGGACCTCGGCGTCAACATGCAAAATCTCGGCAGCACGCTGGCGATCCTGCTCGGCGGCAACTACACCAACCGCTTCAATCTCGAGGGCCGTTCCTATCAGGTCATCCCGCAGGTGCCGCGCGGCAAGCGGCTCTCGCCGGAATCGCTGGGCGGCTATTACGTGACCACCAACACTGGCCAGCAGCTCCCGCTGTCGACGGTGGTCTCGATCAAGACCAAGACCGCTCCGAACTCGCTGACGCACTACAATCAGCTCAATTCGGCGACGTTCTCGGCCGTGCCGATGCCCGGCGTGACGGTCGGTGCGGCGGTCGACTTCCTCGAAAGCGAGGCGAAGAAGCTGCCGCAGGGCTTCAGCCATGACTACCTGGCCGACTCCCGACAGTATGTGCAGGAAGGCAATCAGCTCGCGATCACCTTCGGCTTCGCGTTGATCATCATCTTCCTGGTGCTGGCGGCCCAGTTCGAGAGCTTGCGCGATCCGCTGGTGATCATGATCTCGGTGCCGATGGCGATCGTGGGCGCGTTGATCCCGCTGTTCTTCGGCGTCGCCACCATGAACATCTACACCCAGGTCGGTCTGCTCACCCTGGTCGGCCTGATCACCAAGCACGGCATCCTGATGGTGGAGTTCGCCAACGAGCTTCAGGTCAACGAACGGCTCGACCGCCGCTCGGCCATCGAAATGTCCGCGCGCATCCGCCTCCGGCCGATCCTGATGACGACGGCCGCGATGGTGACCGGCCTGATCCCGCTGCTGACCGCGTCCGGCGCCGGTGCGGCCAGCCGCTTCTCGATCGGTCTCGTGGTCGTCGCCGGCATGTCGATCGGCACGCTGTTCACGCTGTTCGTGCTGCCTGCCGTCTATGTCGTGCTGGCGAGCGACCATCGCGCGGCGGCCGATTCCGAGCGGAACAAGCAGGTCAACGAGCTCGACGTCGGCGCCAAGGCGCTACGCCCGACCTGACCAAGGTTCAATTTGCGTACGAAAGCGGCAACAGCCTTCGCTGTTGCCGCTTTTTTTTGGTGCGCAACATCCCGTATGATGATGGCTGGAGCGCGGAGCGTGGGTGCCTGTGGCAGGTCGTCGGATGAAGAGACGCGAATTTCTGGCAGTGCTTGGCGGGGCGGCGCTGGCGCGGCCGGGCGTGGCGTCGGCCGATACGCCAGGCCGCATCTATCGCCTTGGAACGGTGGCGCCGATTGCGCCGGTGACGGCGGAGAGCCGGGGCGGCAAGATCCTGATTAAGGTGCTTGAACAGCGTGGATTCAAGCTCGGCCAGAACTTGACCTTCGAGGCGCGGGGCGCGCTTGGCGACGTCGCAATGCTGCCTGCGCTGATCGCGGAGCTCAAGGCCAGGAACGTCGATGTCATCGTCATCATTGGTTATCCGACGGCGATGGCTGCCAAGGCAGCCGGCATAGCCACCGTCGCGGCCAGCGGCGTCGGTGATCCCGTCGAAACCAGGCTGATCGAAAGCCTGGCGCATCCGGGCGGCAAGATCACCGGGATTTCGGACGTCGCAGCGACGCTGAGTGCCAAGCGGCTGTCGCTGCTCAAGGAGGTATCGCCGAAGCTGACCAAGGTCGCGATGCTCTGGAACAAGGACGACCTCGGCATGACCATGCGTTACCAGGCGTCCGCGAAGGCGGCCCAGGCGCTCGGCCTGACCGTGCAGGCGTTAGGTGTCCGCGAACCCGACGATTTCAACGAAGCTTTTTCAGCGATGAATGACGATTTGCCCGACGGCATCCTGATGGTGGCGGACGCGCTGACCATTCTCAATCGCGCGCGCGTGTTCGAGTTCGCTGCCGTCCGAAGGCTGCCGGCGATCTACGAATTCGACCAGTTTGCCCGCGACGGCGGCCTGATGTCCTATGGTGCCGACTCCTCGGAATCCTTCGAGCGGGCGGCGGCCCTGGTCGCCCGCATCTTCAACGGGGCCAACCCCGGCGATTTGCCGTTCGAGCTGCCGACCCGCTATCCCCTTGTGATCAATCTCAAGACGGCCAAGGCGACCGGACTTGAAATTCCGCCCACCTTGCTGGCACTTGCCGACGAAGTCATCGAATAACCTTGTGCGCTGCAGCGAGAGACAAGGTCCGGCCTTCTTGCTAGAGCGTTTTCGAGCGAAATGGATACCGGTTCGCGTAAAGAAAACGCGTCAAAACAAGAATCTAGAGCCCCGTTCCGATTCCATCGGAACGGAAAGGGCTCTAGGCTTGGGGGAATGAGCATTTCCGTCCATCCCGACACCCCGCAAACCAGGCCGCTGCCGAGCGCGGCCGGCGGCGCTGCTGTGTCCGCGGAAGTGGGGCGGGGGATCAGGACCCGACTGTTCACCAAATATGTTGCGCTGTTCGTGGCCGTGGTCGCCGTCGCCCTGCTTGCCAACGGCCTGTTCGAGGTCTTCTTCTATTATCGCGAGCACAAGGCCGCGCTGATCCGGGTCCAGCACGAGCAGGCCGAGGCCGCGGCTGCCAAGATCAGCCAGTTCGTCAAGGAGATCGAGAGCCAGCTCGGCTGGACGACCCAGCTGCCATGGTCGGCGGGCTCGATCGAGCCGCGCCGGTTCGACGCCCTGCGGCTGCTGCGTCAGGTCCCCGCGATCACCGAGCTCGCTCAGGTGGACTCGACCGGCAAGGAGCGCCTGCGCGTCTCACGGCTGGCGATGGACGCGATCGACAGCGGCATCGACCTGTCCAGCGATCCGAAGTTCACCGAAGCCGTCGCGCACAAGGTCTATTACGGGCCGGTGTATTTCCGGAGGGAGTCCGAGCCCTACATGACGCTGGCACTGGCCGGCGCGAGGAAGGATGCCGGCGTTAGCATCGCGGAGGTCAACCTCAAGCTGATCTGGGACGTTGTGTCCCAGATCAAGGTCGGCGAGCACGGGCACGCCTATGTGGTCGGCCCGCAGGGACGCCTGATCGCGCACCCCGACATCAGTCTCGTGCTGCGCAATACCGACATGTCGGGGCTGGCGCAGGTGCGCGCCGCGCAGGCCGGTGGCGGGGTCATGCCAGACGCTTTGCAGGAAGCGACCAACATCCAGGGACAGGAGGTTCTGACGGCATCCGCGCCGATCAACCCGCTCGGCTGGACCATGTTCGTCGAGATGCCGGTCGAGGAGGCCTATGCGGCGCTCTATGCCTCGCTGGAGCGGCTTGCGATCGTGCTGCTTGCGGCCTCGATCTTTGCGGTGCTTGCCGGAATATTCCTCGCACGCCGCATGGTCGGCCCGATCCAGGCGCTGCGCAGCGGCGCCGAGCGCATCGGCAGCGGCGATTTCGGCCAACGGATCACGGTCAAGACCGGAGACGAGCTCGAGGAGCTCGCCGAGCAGTTCAACCACATGGGCGAGCGCCTGCAGGAATCCTATGCCGACCTCGAAAACAAGGTCGAGCAGCGGACCGCGGAATTGAGCGAGTCATTGCAGCAGCAAACCGCGACGGCCGAGGTGCTGCGGGCTATCAGCAATTCCTCCGGCGACCTGCAGCCCGTCTTCGACGTGATGCTCGCGAATGCCACCCGGATATGCGAGGCAAAATTTGGAATGATGCTCTTGGTGGAGGGCGATTCCGCCCGATGCGTGGCTCTTCACAACGCACCAGAGGCCTTCGCCGAACAGCGGCGGCGCGAACCGCTGTTCCGTCCCGGCCCGGACACGGCGATGGGCCGGCTGCTTCGTAGCAAGCAGGCGGTTCATGTCATCGATTCGAAGGCCGAGCGCGCTTACATCGAGGGCGATCCGGTGCGCCGGGCCAATGCCGATCTCGCCGGAGCGCGTACTATCCTTGCGGTCCCCTTGCTCAAGGACACCGAGGTCATCGGTGCAATCGGCATTTTTCACCAGGAGGTCCATCCGTTTACGGAAAAACAGATCGAGCTGGTGACCAATTTTGCAAACCAGGCCGTGATCGCCATCGAGAATACGCGGCTGCTCAAGGAATTGCGTCAGCGCACGGACGACCTTAGCGAATCGCTCCAACAGCAGACTGCGACCGCCGAGGTCTTGAAGGTGATCAGTCGCTCGGCGTTCGACCTGCAGACTGTCCTGGATACGCTCGTGGAATCCGCGGCGCGCCTGTGTGATGCGGACGAGGGGACGATTTTCCGTCCCATGGATGATGGGTATCGGCTGGCGGCCAGCCATGGACTTGCCGACTCTCAGAAAAGTCACCTCGCCACGTTCACGACCGTGCCGGAACGGGGAAGCGTCGTCGGGCGGACCCTGCTGGAGGGGAAGACGATCCATGTTCCCGACGTCCAGGCGGATCCGGAGTTCGCGCCCTCTGCGGCCCGACGGAGCGCCGACATACGCACCATGCTCGGCGTACCGCTATCGCGGGATGGTGCGCCGATCGGCGTATTCGTATTGACGCGTCACCAGGTGCGGCCGTTCAGCGCCAAGCAGGTCGAACTTGCGACCACCTTTGCCGACCAGGCGCTGATCGCGATCGAAAACGTCAGGCTGTTCGACGAAGTTCAAGAACGCACCAGGGAGCTCTCGCAATCGCTCGACGAGCTGCGCGCCGCCCAGGGTCGCCTGATCCAGACCGAGAAGCTGGCGTCGCTCGGCCAGCTCACCGCGGGAATCGCCCACGAGATCAAGAACCCGCTCAACTTCGTCAACAATTTTTCGTCGGTCTCGACCGAGCTGATCGACGAACTCAATGAGGTGCTGCAATCGGCCGGGCTTGCCGACAAGACAAAAGAAGAGGTCGACGAACTGACCCACATGCTCAAGGGCAATCTTGAGAAAGTCGTGCAGCACGGCAAGCGCGCCGATTCCATTGTCAAGAACATGCTGCTGCATTCGCGCGAAGGCTCCGGCGAGCATCGCCTCGCCGACATCAACGCGATCGTGGAGGAGAGCCTCAATCTCGCCTATCACGGTGCCCGTGCCGAAAAACCCGGCTTTAACGTTACGTTGAAGCGCGATTTCGATCGGGCCGCAGGCATGGTCGACATCTATCCCCAGGAGATCACGCGCGTCTTCCTCAATCTGATCTCGAACGGCTTCTATGCGGGGACCAAGCGCAAGGAAAGCGCCGCGGACGGTTTCGAGCCGACCTTGAGTGCCGAGACGAAAGACTTGGGCGGCAGGGTGGAGATCCGGATCCGCGACAACGGCACGGGCATTCCGCAGGAGGTGAAGGAGAAGATGTTCAATCCCTTCTTCACCACCAAACCGGCCGGCGAGGGCACCGGGCTCGGCCTCTCCATGAGCCACGACATCGTCGTGAAGCAGCACGGCGGTACGATCGACGTGAATACCGAGCCCGGTGTTTTCACCGAATTCATCATCACCCTGCCGCGGACCATGGCAGCAGGAAATACTGCCGGAGGCACGACTTGAACGTTTACATCTTGGTCGTCGATGACGAGCCCGACGTCGAGGCGTTGTTCCGGCAGCAGTTCCGGCGGGACCTGCGGGCCGGTCGCTTCCACATGGAATTCGCGCTCTCGGCGCCCGATGCGCTCAGGCGCGCGGCCGAGGTGCGTGATCCCTCGCTAATCCTGATCCTGTCGGACATCAACATGCCCGGCATGAGCGGACTTGACATGCTGCCGAAGGTGCGTGCCGACCATCCGCATGTTCCGGTCATCATGATCACAGCCTATGGCGACCTCGAGACGCGCAGGAAGGCGATCGAAAGTGGCGCCACGGGGCTCCTCACCAAGCCAATTGACTTTGCGCAATTGCGCCAGGAGATCGACACCAGGCTCGAGCAGGCGGCATGACCCCGACCATTCTCTTCGTCGACGACGAGCCTGATCTGGAGGCGCTGATCCTGCAAAAGTTCCGCAGGCAGATCCGCGACGGGCTGGTCAACTTCATATTCGCGCGCGACGGCGTCGAGGCGCTGGAGTCGATCGAGCAGAATCCGCTTGTCGACCTGGTGGTCTCGGACATCAACATGCCGCGGATGGACGGGTTGTCGCTGCTCGCGAAGCTCCAGGAGGCCGAGGACAAGAAGTCGACCATCATCGTCTCCGCCTACGGCGACATGAGCAACATCCGCACCGCGATGAACCGTGGCGCGTTCGACTTCCTGACCAAGCCGATCGATTTCCTCGACCTGGAAACCACGATCCAGAAGACCATCAGCCACATCGAGATGCTGCGCGAGGTGCGGCGGCGCCAGATGGAAGCCGAGCGCGCGCATGCCGCGCTGTCGCGTCATTTCTCGCCCGAGCTCGCCAAGCGTCTGGTGGCAAGCGGCGAGGGTCAGGGGATCGAGGTGCAGTGGCGCGATGTCGCGACCATTTTCACCGACATCACCGGATTCACGTCGCTGGTCGAGACTGCGCCGCCCGAGACGCTGGGCGAGCTTCTCAACGAATATGTCGGCGGGATGACCGAGGTCGTCTTCGCCCATGAAGGGACAGTCGCGAAGATCATCGGCGATGCGCTCCAGGTGCTCTTCAATGCACCCGGCGATCAGCCTGACTATGCGACGCGCGCGGTCGCCTGCGCACATGATCTCGATCGTTGGGCGCAGGATTTTTGCGCGCGTCAGAGGGCAAAGGGCGTGAATTTTGGCGTCACCCGCATCGGCATTCACGCAGGCGCGGCACTGGTCGGCAATTTCGGGGGCAACCGCTACTTCGATTATACCGCGTATGGAGATACCATCAACATCGCGGCACGGCTGGAAGCTGCGAACAAGCAGTTGGGGACCCGCATCTGCATCAGCTCCAGTGTCGCCGAGGCGGCCGAGAATTTCCGGGGGCGTCCCGTAGGCGATTTGGTGTTGCGCGGACGCAGCGAACCGTTGCGCGCCTTCGAGCCGCTGCCGCAGGAAAAATTCGTGGCGTCCGCGACGGCGCAATATTCGGAGGCCTTTGCCAAGATGGAAGCCGGCGACGTCGCGGCCATGCCGGCCTTTGCTGCGCTGGTCGGCATGTATGCCGACGATCCTCTCGCCGGCTTTCACCTGAAACGCCTGCTCAACGGCGGCAAGGGCATCCGCATGCAATTGGAATAGGGATTCGTCATGATTCGTGAATTCGCCGCCGGCAACTACCGTTTCATTCCCTCCGTGTTCCAGTATTCGGCCGGTGCCGCTGCCGGTGACGGCTATGAGATCGAGCGCGTCCGGTTCGATCGCCTCGTGCCGCTTGCCGAAGGATTTGCGCTTGCGGCGAAATTCATCCAGGAGGCAGGACGTCCTCTGACGGCGTTCTGCGCCTGCGAGCTGCGTTCGCCGGCGGCCTTCAGCGAAGAGGGCTTTCGCGCATTCAACCTGCATTACGTCAAGACGCTGTCCGAATGGGGCATCTTCGACGGCACCACCAATCCGGTGGCGCGCAGCAATGTCTGTCCTGAGATCGATCCACCGTCCGAGCCGTCGTTCTATGCGTTCTCCTTCACGCGCCCGACGAACTCCAAAGCACCATCGTTCGTGATCGCTGGCGGCGCCGAGGCGCGCGAGGGCAGCGGCACCTATGTCGAGCGCACGGTGCGCTACCGCGACCTCAGTTTGGAGGGGCTCCGGGAGAAGGTGCGCTTCGCGACCACTTCGCAGATGGAGAACCGGATGACCGCCTTCGGTTTCGGCTGGAAGGACACCACGGGCGTGCAGGCCTATTCCGTGCACGACTTCCACCACGCCCTTGTCGACGAGTTGGTTCGGCGCGGCGCGTTGCGCTCCGGCCTGACCTGGCATTTTGCCCGGCCGCCGGTGGTAGATCTCGAATATGAGATGGATTGCCGGCGCGCGATGCGCGAAACCGTGATCTGACGCTGGTCGTCGCCGCTGTGGCACCTCTCCCTAT
The DNA here is from genome assembly GCF_016612535.1 of Bradyrhizobium diazoefficiens. Taxonomy (NCBI): domain Bacteria; kingdom Pseudomonadati; phylum Pseudomonadota; class Alphaproteobacteria; order Hyphomicrobiales; family Nitrobacteraceae; genus Bradyrhizobium; species Bradyrhizobium diazoefficiens. The sequence continues at coordinate 1,858,216 of NZ_JAENXS010000002.1, read as the reverse complement.
GGGCTAGCTTGGGCACACATTTTTGGCGAGGAAGAAGCCTTGGGCGATGGCTCGGAAGCGTTCGAGCCCGTCGCGCATTGTGATTGGGCCGTTGGATTTGTCGCTCTCGTAACCGGTCCAGCCACCGAGGCGGGCGATGGTCCAGCCGGCCCAAGCAAGGCTGCTTGGTATATGGGGATTTTGCTGTTTGGCGGTGCGGCCCCGCAAACGTTCCTGCAAGGCCGATAGAACCTGCATTTCGCGATCGTCAAAGACGTGCGAGGCAGGTTGGCTATCGTCGAGCGAGGCGCGCGCGAGCACGAGTTGCATGGTTTGGCACGCGGCGATGAGAGCGATAACGGCGAGCTTTTCCAGCGCCGCGCCTTCGGCAAGAACGCTCGCCTCGAGATCAAGGCCTTGGCGCTTCACGGTCCTGAACAATTGTTCGACATGCCAGCGCTGGCGGTACCAGCCGATCACCGTGACAGCCTGTTCGACAGTTTCGACATCATGGGTGGTCAGCAAACGCCACAGGACAGGTTCCTCGCCGCTCGGCGGATCAATCTCGCGGACTTCGACCGCGGAGAGTTCAATTTGGCGCGGCGCGTGGGGATCGGAGCAGGATGCTGGCCGACAGACGACGACCGTTCCGAACCGCACCGCCAACTGCGCTTGACGAGCCTGGCGCTTGCCTGCCCGCGCCGGCAGATCGATCGCCAAGCGATGTTGCTCGGGCAGTGCCGCCATGGTCGCAAACAGAGCGCGGTCGCCTGTTGTTGCACGATCCCGGCACGCGCGGCTCAACAGATGCGTGCGACGATCCGGCAGGCGAGCCCACTTCTCATAAATGTCTCCTTCGCGATCGTCGATCACTGTGATCATGCTCGCCTTGGTCAGGCCCCATTTGGCCCGCCGCGGGCCCTTCACCCATCGATAGGATTCCTTTTCCTCAATCGGCTGCTTGCGATAGTCGGCGGCCTTGGTTTTAAAGCGGCGCCAGACCTGCACGTCGGCCAGGCCCAGACAGTGACCTGTTTCTGCATCAACCGTCAGAACGGGATGCACGAACAGGCCGACGTCACGGCCATTGCCCACCCGGCCGAGATCGCGCTTGCGCCCTCGCTTGGCCTCATAGTTGATCTCGCTGGTATCCTGGATCGCCAGGACGTGCCGGCCGGCCGCAATCTCACGCAGACGCGCTCGCGCGCGGATCACCATCTTGTCGACCGTGACCCGCTCATTCATCAAAAAGCGCCGAAATTTGACCTTCTCGGCGCGATCCTCGCCAAGTTTGCGCAGACAAACCGTCTGTCGCTCGCAGACACGCGCAAGCAACAGAGCGCCATTTTTTTAAGACGCTCGTCGCCGAAATAGCCGATATCCATCTCCGCCATCGCTCCGCTGCCAGAATCACGACGGCCTACACAGAATCACAGGCGATTCATTCTGTGCAAGAGATCTGTGCCCAAGCTCTCCCTATGGGAGAGGTGTGGCAGCGAGCTCTAGCGCTGCCGCGGGTCGAGCGCGTCGCGCAGGCCGTCGCCGAGCAGGTTCAAAGACAGCACCACCAGGAAGATCGCGAGCCCCGGCCAGATCGCCATCCACGGCGCCCGGGTCAGGAAGCGTTGTGCCGCGTTGAGCATGCTGCCCCAGGACGGCGCCGGCGGCTGCTGGCCGAGGCCGAGGAACGACAGCGCCGCTTCGGCGATGATGGCCGCCGCGATCGACAATGTCGCCTGCACCAGCAGCGCGGGCAGGATGTTCGGCAGGATATGCGAGACCGCGATCCGCCAGTCGGGATTGCCGAGCGCGCGCGCGGCCTCGACATAGTCCTCGGCCTTGACGACCAGCACCTGGCCACGGGTGAGGCGAATGAAGATCGGGGTGGCCGAGATGCCGATCGCGATCATGGCATTGCCGAGGCTCGGGCCGAGGAATGCGGCCAGCGCGATCGCCAGGATCAGGAACGGACAGGCCAGCATGGCATCGGTGATCCGGCTGATCAGCGCGTCGACGAACCCGCCGCGATAGCCGGCGAGCAGGCCGAGTGGCACGCCGATACCGAGCGCGATCGTGACCGAGATGAGGCCCGCCAGCAGCGAGGCGCGCGCGCCATAGACGACGCGGCTGAGGATGTCGCGGCCGAGCTCGTCGGTGCCGAACCAGTGCGCGGCGGTGGGCGGCTTGCGCACCAGGCTCCAGCTCGTCGCGATGGGATCATAGGGCACGATGAGCGGAGCGAGCAACGCAAGACCGATGAAGATCGTGATTGCGACAAGGCCGAACACCGCGGCCTTGCGCTTGAACAGGCGCCGCCGCGCGCGGCGTGCCGGGCTGTCCAGTTCATAGGCTTGGGTGGCGGAGGAGGCAGGCAGTGCGGCCTCGGTCATGGCGCTAGCCCCGCAGCCGCGGATTGACAAGGATGTAGGCGACGTCGGCAATCAGGTTCAGCGTGATGTAGATCGTGGCGGTCACCAGCACGACGCCCTGCACGACGGCGTAGTCGCGGTTGAATACCGCGTCCACGATCAGCTTGCCGAAGCCGGGAATGGAGAAAATCTGCTCGGTCAGCACTGCGCCAGACAGCAGCGTGCCGAGCTCAAGCGCGCCGAGCGTGATGATGGGCGTCAGCGCGTTGCGCATGGCATGCTTGAGGATCACCGAGCGCTCGGAGAGCCCCTTGGCGCGTGCGGTGCGGACATAGTCGCTCTCCAGGACCTGCAGCATGGCGCTGCGGGTGTGCCGCATCAGGACCGCGGAAATCGCGTTGCCGAGCACGAAGGCGGGCATGATGGTGGCAGCCAGGCTCGCGCGCCAGTTCTCGGTGAGCGGCACGTAGCCCGAGGCCGGCAGCCAGCCGAGCTCGATCGAGAACAGGAAGATCAGCATGATGCCGAGCCAGAAGTTCGGCGTCGAGATGCCCCACAGCGCGAAGAAATTGGCGCCGTAGTCCCACGCCGTTCCTTTCTTCACGGCCGCGACGATCCCCGCGGGAATGCCGATCAGGAACGCGATGATGATGGCCATCGCGCCGAGTTGCAGCGTCACCGGCAGCTTTTGCGCAATCAGCTCGCGCACCGGCATCTTGTTGCGCAGCGACTCGCCGAAATCGCCGGTCAGAACGCCCTTGATCCAGTAGGCGTATTGCACCGGAACGGGCTGGTCGAGCCGGTACTGGTGCCGGATCTGCTCGATCACGGCCGGATCACGCTCCTCGCCCGCCATCACCAGCGCCGGATCGCCCGGCAGCAATTGCTGGAGCGAGAAGATAAGCACTGAGACGAAGAACAGTGTCGGTACGATCTGCGCAAGCCGGCGGGCGAGGAAGTTCAGCATCCCGTCACTTCAGCTTGAGGCCGACGACGCGCACGAGGCCGTCGGGCATCTGCTTGTAGCCTTCGAGCTTCGTCGTATGCGCGATGATGATGCGGCGGTGATAGAGATACAGAATCGGCTCTTCGTCCTCGACCAGTTTGGCCAGCATCTCGTAGCTCGCCTTGCGCTTGGCGAAGTCGGTGACGAGACGCGCGTCCTCCAGCGCCTTGTCGGCCTGGGGATTGTTCCAGGCGCCGTAGTTCTGAGGAGCGTTGCTATGCAGGAACACGAAGGTATTGCCGTCCGGATCGACGCGTCCGCTCCAGGCGAGCATATAGGCTTGGTAATCGCCAGCCTCGGCCTGCTTGAGCCCCGTCGCGAATTCGGTGAGACGGATCTTCATGTCGAAGCCGGCTTCCGCGGCCATCGACTGGATCACCTGCGCCGGCGTCTCGGTCTCCGCGCCCTTGGGCACTAGAAAATCGACGCTGACCGGCGGCGTCGCGCCGGCCTCCTTCAGCAGGGCCTTAGCCTTCTCGACGTTGCGGGCGCGGACCGGAAGGGATTTCTGGTAGTAGGGATGATCGGGATTGACCCATTGATTGCCGACCTGGAACTCGCCGTTGAAGACGACCTGGTTGATCGCTTCGCGGTCGATCGCAAGGTCGAGCGCCTGCCGCACTTTGGCGGACTGGCTCAGCGGCCCCTTGGCCTTGTCCTTGCCGATGTTGAGCGTGATGCCCTGATAGCCGAGCTCGATGGCTGTCGCGACCTTCAGGCGTGAATCGGCGCGCACGTCCTTGAGGTCGGTGGCGAGCACGCGCTCGATCAGATCGAGGCCGCCGGATTTCAGGTTCGCCAGCCGCACGGTGGCGTCGACGATAGGCTGGAACACGATTCGGTCGATGAAGACGTTGTCCTTGTTCCAGTAGTCGGCGAACTTCTCGAACACGATGCGGTCCTGCTGCACGCGCTCGACGAATTTGTACGGGCCGGCGCAGACCGGGTGCAGGCCGAACTTGTCACCGGCTGCCTTCGCCGCCTTCGGAGACATCATCATGCCGGCGCGGTCCGTGAGCTGGGCCAGCAGCGGCGAAAACGGCGACTTCAACACCAGCTTGATGGTGAGGGGATCGACGATGTCGATGTGGTCGACCGATGCGAGCTCAGGCTTGCGGAACGAGCCGGGGAGCGTCAGGTGGCGCTCCAGCGAGAATTTGGCTGCTTCCGCATCGAACGGCTCGCCATCGTGGAATTTCACGCCGGGCCGGAGCTTGATGACGAGGCCCTTGCCATCGTCGACCGTCTCGCTCGACAGTGCGAGCTGGGGCACGATGTTGAGCTTCTCGTCGATGTCGAACAGCTTGTCGCAGAATGCGGCGAACACGATGCGGCCGACATAGGTGCGCGCCATCGAGGGATCGAGGATATCGGGGTCCTCTGCAAGGCCGATGCGCAGCGTGGTCTGAGCCTGGGCGGCTCCAAGCGACAGCAGGACAACGGCGGCCGTTGCGGCCAGGCGAAACATCTTCATCGGACAGTCCCCATTGCTTCGGCTAATTCGTTGTAGGCCCTGCACTCTGTATACCAACCCCGGGTGGGGGCGCGCCTTCCGTCTTTCGGCTGAAAGCTGCGACCAATTTTCCCAGCACCGGCGAGAACCCGGCGGCGGCCGGCAGGATGGTGTCGGCCGGAGGCAGCTCGCTGACGCGATGACAGGCGGCGGCGTGACCGGTCGCGTCGGCCATCAGCTCCGGCGCCTCAGTGCGGCAGCGATCGATGACGAAGGGGCAGCGGGTATGGAAGCGGCAGCCGGGCGGCGGATTGAGCGCGCTCGGGATCTCGCCCTGTAGCACGACCTTCGCTCGCCTGGCGTGAGGCTGCGGCAGGGGGATCGCGGACAGGAGCGCCCGGCTATAGGGATGGCGCGGCTGGGCGAACAGCGCGTCGGCGTCGGCCTCTTCGACGATACAACCGAGGTTCATCACCGCCACTCGATCGGCGATGTGCTTGACCACGGCGAGGTCATGCGAGACGAAAATGTAGGCAAGGCCGAGCCGGTCCTGCAGCTCGCGCAACAGGTTGAGGATCTGCGAACGAATCGAGACGTCGAGCGCCGAGACCGGCTCGTCGCAGATGATCAGTTTCGGCTCGACCGCGAGCGCGCGGGCAATGGCGATGCGCTGGCGCTGGCCGCCGGAGAATTCGTGCGGATAGCGCCGCGCCAGCCGCGGCTCCAGCCCGACCAGCCGCAAGATCTCCTCGACACGCTCGCGCCGCCGCGCCGGCGGGACGAGGTCGTGCAGCGCCAGCGGCTCGGTCAGGATCTGGCCGACGGTCATGCGTGGATTGAGCGAGGCGTAGGGATCCTGGAAGATGATCTGCGCCTCGCGGCGGAAGGCGCGCAGCGCACCGGCGTCGAGAGAGAGAAGATCGCGGCCGTCGAAGCGCACGCTGCCGGCATCCGGCTCGATCAGACGCAGCACCAGGCGGCTCACGGTGGATTTGCCGCAGCCGGATTCCCCGACCAAAGCGAGTGTCTTGCCGGCGTCGAGCGAGAACGAAACGCCGTCGACTGCTTTGACATGCGCCAGCGCCCGGCCGAACAGCGAGCGGTCGGCGACGAAATGCTTGACCAGGCCTTCGACCTCGAGCAGCGCCATCACGACACCAGGCGTTCGAGCGGGACGCGGATACAGCGCGAGAGGTGGCCGGGAGTGATCTCCACGAGCGGCGGCGGCGCCCTGGTGCAGGCGTCCAGCATGAACGGGCAGCGTGCGGCGAAGCGGCAGCCTGCGGGCGGCTGCGCCATGTTCGGCACCATGCCTTCGATCGTCGCAAGCTGCTCGGCGCGATGGTCGACCCGGGGGATCGAGCCGAGCAGGCCGACCGTGTAGGGATGCTGCGGCGTCGCGAACAGTTCGTCCACCGGGGCACGCTCGACGATCTCGCCCGCATACATCACCGCGACCTCGTCGCAGACTTCGGCGACGACGCCGAGATCGTGGGTGATCAGGATGATGGCGGCGCCGCTCGCGGCTTTCAATTCCCGCATCAGCTCCAGGATCTGCGCCTGCAGGGTGACGTCGAGCGCTGTGGTGGGCTCGTCGGCGATGAGCAGCCGCGGGTCGCAGGCGAGCGCCATCGCGATCATCACGCGCTGGCGCATGCCGCCGGACAGCTTGTGCGGATATTCGTCGATCCGCCGCTCGGGCGAGGGGATGTGGACGCGACGCAGCAGTTCGATCGCGCGGTCGCGTGCGTTCTTCTGCGAGCCGCCGCGATGACGCAGGATGGTCTCGATGATCTGGTCGCCGACGGTGAAGCTCGGGTTGAGCGAGGTCATCGGCTCCTGGAAGATCATGGCCAGCCGGTTGCCGCGAAGATCGCGCAGCGTCTGGTCCGGGGTCTTCAGCAGGTCGAAACCGTCGAAGCGGATTGCGCCCGATATCTCCGTCGTCTGCTTCGGCAGCAGGCCCATGATCGCCAGCGAGGTCACGCTCTTGCCACAGCCGGACTCGCCGACGAGGCCGAGCGTCGCGCCGTTGGCGATGCTGAGATCGACGCTGTCGACCGCATGGGTAATGCGGCCGTCGTCGCCATGGAAACGGATACGAAGGTCCTCGATTTCGATGAGAGGGCTCGCGCTCATGTTTGCCTTGCGCGCGCCGCGGCGACGCTGGCGTCGATGACGCTGCGATCGGTGTTGCCGGACGGGTTCTGCCGCGTCGGCATCGAGCCGCGGAAGTGCACCCAGAGTTCGTGGCTGACCTGCTCGAGCCGCTCGAGCTCGCCGAGGGGATCAGGATGATCATCGGCGCGGATATCCAGCGCCGGCCATTCCTCCTCGCCGTGGATCAGAAGTGCCGCGGACTGCTTGCCACGCTTGTCGCCACCGGCGGCTTCGCCTGCGCGCATCGCCGCGAGCAGGCGGCGCGGGAAGGGTTGGCTGTCGTTTGCGATGTAGGTTTTCGCAGTCTCGCTGAGAACGTCGGCGCCGGCGAGCATGTTGCCGGCAATGGAAAAACCGCTACCGGCGAGGTGGCCGCACCAATCGACGCAATCACGGCCGGTATGTGCGGCGATCGCACCGTTCGCATCCATCATGTGGATCTGCCGGCTTTCGCAGCCGTCATCGGTCGCGATCAGAGTGGCGAGGACATCGTGTGCGTTCAAGCCTTCACGCAACAGCTTGATGCCGTCGATGCCGTAATACGGATTGACGAAAGCCTGTGTCGCGATCGCGCCCAGGCCGGCGGCAATGTAAGGCACGCGCGCGCCGACAGCAAAAAACCGTGTCGCAACCGCGATGCCGAACTGGCCGGTGGCAGGATCTCGCGCGATGATCGACCAGGTCATATGCTGCCTTTAGCGTCCTGCGGCGTAGCCCTGCATGCCGCGCGGATTGGCGGCGGCGCGGCGGCGCACCCCGACGCGCGAGGCGGCGGTGAGGCGGCCTTCGGACCAGTCGGGCCCGACCTCGACGATATGCCCGCGCTCCCGAAGATTCTCTATCGTGGTCTTCGGCACCCGGTTCTCGACCACGAGCACGCCGGGGCGCGCTGTGCGCGGCCAGAACGAGATCGGGAAATGCTCGGAGTGCCAGGCGGGCGCGTCGATCGCCTCCTGGAGGTTGAGGTTGCAATGGACGTGGCGCAGGAAGAACTGCGTGATCCATTGATCCTGCTGGTCGCCGCCGGGCGAACCCCACGCAAGATATGGCTCGCCGTCCCGCAATGCCATGGTTGGCGACAGCGTGGTGCGCGGCCGCTTGCCCGGTGCGAGCGAGCTCGGTTGGTTCTCCTCCAACTCGAACATTTGTGCGCGGCTGCCGAGGCAGAAACCCAGCTCGGGAATGACAGGCGAGGATTGCAGCCAGCCCCCCGACGGCGTCGAGGACACCATGTTGCCGGCTTGGTCGATGATGTCGAAATGCACGGTGTCGCCGCGCACCTCGCCGAAGCGCCCGACCGTCGGCTCGCCGGCGCCAAGCGCGCCAACGGCCTCGCGTTGCCCTTCAGCGCGCCGCACCTTGACCACGCCGCCAAAACCCTCGACCGCGCCGGGCCGAAGGTCGAGCGAAGCCTTCTCGGTAACCAGCTTGCGGCGCTCGTCGTTGTAGGCGTCCGATAGCAGCGTCGTGATCGGGATCTCGCTGAACTTGGGATCGCCGTAGAATTTCTCGCGATCGGCAAAGGCAAGCTTGGCGCATTCGATCTGGAGATGGATGAACTCTGGCCCGGTCGGATCGAGCCCGTCGAGCGCAAAACCCTTCAACAGCGCTAGCTGTTGCAATGTGACCGGGCCCTGGCTCCAGACGCCAGCCTTACACACGGTGTAGCGGCCATAGTCGTAGGTGAGGGGTGCCTCGACCGTCGGCTGCCAGCGCGCCATGTCGTCAGCCGAGAGTACGCCGCGATGCGGCGAGCCGCTGACGTCCATGACTTCCTGGGTACGGCAGAATTTGTCGATGGCTTCCGCGACGAAACCCTGTGACCAGGATTTTCGTGCGCGTTCAATTTCGGCGTCGCGGCCACCACCGCCGCTCTCGGCCTCGCTGAGGATGCGAGCATAGGTCGCAGCCAGCGTCTTGTTGGTGAAGAGCGTGCCGGGCCGTGGCACCTCGCCGTTCGGCAGATAGACCGCTGCCGAGGTCGGCCAGTGCTTGCGGAACAATTGCTCGACGGTCTGGATCGTCGCGCAGGCGCGCTCGACCAGCGGATAGCCGTCGCGGGCGTAGGAAATCGCAGGCTCCAGCACGTCGCGCAGCCGCAGCGTGCCGTAATCGCGCAGCATCATCATCCACGACTCGAACGTGCCGGGGACGCACGCCGCGAGCAGCCCCGTACCAGGCACCATGTCGAGGCCTTCGCTCTTATAATGCGCGATGGTGGCGCGCGCCGGCGCCGGGCCCTGGCCGCAGATTACCTCGATGCGGCCGCGCTTGACGTCGTGCACGATGATCGGCACGTCCCCGCCGGGGCCGTTCAGATGCGGCTCGACCACCTGGAGCGTGAAGGCGGTGGCGACGCCGGCATCGAAGGCATTGCCGCCTTTTTCCAGCGTCGCCATGCCGACGGCGGTCGCGATCCAGTGCGTCGAGGTGACGACCCCGAAGGTGCCCTCGATCTCGGGGCGCGTCGTGAAGGGATCGGGATTGACGATGCTGGCCATGGAGCTACCTTATTTGTCGCGCGCGCAATTGATCACAGGCGATGCTGTGCCGCCAATGCGCAGGCTGCATGGCTCGCGCGCGTCACGCCGGTACCGCCGCGGTGTTCACCGCATGGCAGGCGACGCCGTCGATCAGGCTCGGTGCTTCCTTGCGGCAGAGATCGAACGCCAGCGGACAGCGCGGATTAAAGGCGCAGCCGGGCGGCGGGTTGATCGGGTTCGGGATCTCGCCCTTGACCGGGATGCGTTGGCGGCCGCTCATGGCGAGGTCGGGCACGGCGCCGAGCAGCATCTTGGTGTACGGCATGCGCGGGCGGGTGAACAGTTCACGACCTTCCGCGATCTCGACGATGCGGCCGAGATACATCACGCCGACGCGGCTCGCCATGTGGCGGACGACGGCGAGGTTGTGGCTGATGAACATGTAGGTCAGGCCGAACTTGTCCTGGAGGTCGCGCATCAGGTTCAGGATCTGCGCCTGCACGGAGACGTCGAGCGCCGAGGTCGGTTCGTCGCAGACGATGAACTCGGCGTCGGAGGCAAGTGCCCGGGCGATGGCGATGCGCTGGCGCTGGCCCCCGGAGAATTCATGCGGAAATTTCAGGCGGTCGTCGGGATGCAGGCCGACGAGGCTGAGAAGCTCTCCCACGCGGGCCTGGATGTCGCGCTCGCCCTGGATCAGGTCGAAGGCCCGGATCGGCTCGGCGACGATGGCGTCGACCCGGAAGCGCGGGTTGAGGCTCGCATACGGATCCTGAAAGATCATCTGGATGCGGCGACGCAGCTTTCGGCGCGCTTGGGCCTGCCGCGGATCGGTCATCGAGATTCCGTCGATCAGGACGTTGCCGGAACTTGGTGGCAACAGGCCGACGACCATCCGCGCCACCGTGGTCTTGCCCGAGCCGGACTCGCCGACCAGCGCAAAGGTCTCGCCCTTCCTGATGTCGAAGGTGACGCCGTCGACTGCCCTAAGATATTCGAGGTGCCCGCCCTCGAGCACGCGGTTGAGCCACGGCTTCGAGACGTCGAAGACGCGGCGCAAATCTGTGGCCTGGACGAAGGGCGCGCTCATGCCGCGCTCCCCGCCGGCACGCTGTCATAGAGATGGCAGGCGACGGATTGCGTGCCACGTGGCAGCGGCTCCGGCCGGTCGACCCGGCAGCGATCGAACGCGGACGCGCAGCGCGGATTGAACGAGCAGCCGCGCGGGATCGCCGACAGGCGCGGCATTGAGCCTGGAATTTGCACCAGACGCTTGTCATCGCCGGCAAGCGTCGGAATCGCGCCCATCAGGCCCTTGGCGTAGGGGTGCAGCGGATTTCTCACGACATCCTGCACCGGGCCGATCTCGGCAACGCGTCCGGCATACATCACCGCGACGCGGTCCGAGGTCTCGGCGATCACGCCCATGTCGTGCGTCACCAGCATCACCGCGGTGCCATGGTCGCGGCCGAGCCGCTTGATCAGCGAGATGATTTGCGCCTGCACGGAGACGTCGAGCGCGGTGGTCGGCTCGTCCGCGATGATCAGTTCCGGCTCGGCGCAGATCGCGAGCGCAATCACCACGCGCTGGCGCATGCCGCCGGAGAATTCGTGTGGGTAGCCGTCGATGCGCTTTTCCGGCGCGGGAATGCCGACTTCCGCGAGCAGGTCGATGGCGCGGCGCCGCGCCGCTTGTTCGGACAGATTGAGGTGGGTTCTGATCGTCTCGACGATCTGGTCGCCGATCTTGTACAGCGGGTTGAGCGAGGTGAGGGGATCCTGGAAGATCATGCCGATGCGCTTGCCGCGGACGCGGCGCATCTGATCCGGCGGGAGGTTGTCGATGCGCAGGCCGGACAGGCGGATCTCGCCGCCGGCGATGCGACCGGGCGGATCGATCAGGCCGATCACCGAGAGCCCGGTGACGGACTTGCCGGCGCCGGATTCGCCGACCACGCCGAGCACCTCGCCCTTGGCGATGTCGAAGGAGACGCCGTCGATGGCGCGCAGCACGCCGCGGCGGGAGGCGAACTCGACCTGGAGATTGCGGACGGAAAGGACGGGTTCGGTCATGAGCGGGGCGCTCTCATCGAAGTCTTGCTCATCGGAGTTTCGGGTTGAGCGCGTCGCGCAGCCAATCGCCGAGCAGGTTGATCGACAGGATCAGCGCCGCGAGTGCAATTCCGGGGAAAGCGACGATCCACCACTCACCTGCGAACAGATACCCGTTGCCGATGCGGATCAGCGTGCCGAGCGACGGCATGGTCTCGGGCATGCCCGAGCCGAGGAATGATAGCGTGGCCTCGGTGATGATGGCGAGCGCGAGGTTGATGGTGGCGATCACGAGGATAGGCCCCGTGGTGTTCGGCAGCACGTGGCGCAGCATGATCACCGGGGCGGGCAGGCCAATCAATTGCGCGGCTGCAACATAATCCTTGTTTTTCTCGACGAGGACCGAGCCACGCACCGTGCGCGCATACTGCACCCAAAAACTCAGGCCGATCGCGAAGACCAGGACCGCCAGCATGCTCATCTCGTCGAGCTTGTTGCCAAAGACCGATTTGGCGATACCGTTGATCAGTAGCGCGATCAGGATGGCTGGAAAGGAAAGCTGCACGTCGGCAATGCGCATGATCAGCCCGTCGACGGCGCCGCCGAAATAGCCCGCCGTCAGCCCGAGCAGGATGCCGATCGCGCCCGAGAGGATGACCCCGAGGACGCCGACGAGCAGTGAGATTCGCAGGCCGTAGAGGATCGCGGACAGTACGTCGCGCCCCTGTTCATCGGTGCCGAGCAGGAACGGGCTCTGTCCGTCGGCGGTCCAGAGCGGCGAGATGCGCGAGTTCATCAGCTGGAGCTGCGCCGGGTCGAACGGATTCTGCACCGACAACACGGATGCGAAGATCGCGATCAGGAAGAACAGGAGCGTCACTCCGGCCGCGATCATGGTAACTTTGGAGCGGCGGAACGAATAGAACAGGTCGCTGTCGAACGTGCGCCTGAACCAGCCAGGCGCTGCCGAAGGGCGCTTCTCGGTAGTGTGGGGAACGACGGCTTCGCTCATGTCAGTGTGCCCGGCTGACCGTCGAGCGCAGCCGCGGATCGACGATGGTATAGAGAATATCAACCACGAGATTGATGGTGACGAAGATCAGGGAGACCATCATCAGATACGCCGCCATGATCGGGATATCGACGTTCTGAACGGCCTGCACGAACAGGAGTCCCATGCCGGGCCATTGAAACACGGTCTCGGTGATGATCGCGAAAGCAATGACTGAGCCGAATTGCAGGCCTGCCACGGTGATCACGGGAACCATCGTGTTGCGCAGCGCATGGCCGAAATGGATCGCCCGCGTGGTCAGCCCTCGGGCGCGGGCGAAGCGGATGTAGTCGGTGCGCATGACCTCGAGCATTTCCGCGCGGACGAGCCGCATGATCAGTGTCATCTGAAACAAGCCAAGCGTGATCGAAGGCATGACCAGTGCCTTCAGGCCTGACAGCGTCAGAAGCCCCGTCGTCCACCAGCCGATATGCACGACGTCTCCCCTCCCGAACGAGGGCAACCAGCCGAGAGTGACCGAGAACAAATAGATCATGAGAATGCCGATCAGGAAGGTCGGCAGCGAGATGCCGATCAGCGATACGGCTTGGAAGACATGCGTGAGCCAGCTGTCACGGCGAAGCGCGGAATAGACACCCATCAGGATGCCGCTGACCATGGCGAAAATGGTGGCAACGACGGCCAGCTCCAGCGTGGCCGGCATCCGCTCCATCAGCAGGTTGGTGACGGGCAAGCGGAACTGGTAGGACACGCCGAACTTGAACTGCGCGGCGTTGCCGACATAGCGGCCGAACTGCACGATCACGGGATCGTCGAGGCCGAGCGACTTGCGGATCGCGGCGCGCTCAGTGCCCGACGTATCCATCCCGACCATCTGGTTCACGGGATCGCCGGCGAACCGAAACATCGAGAACGAGATGATCCCGACGGCGATCATGACACCGATGGCCTGGATGGCCCGGCGCAGTGTGAAAGCGAGCATCTGTTCCTTTCACATCTCTTCAGCAGCACGCATCATCGCGTTAGCCCGAAACAGCAAATCTTGAAACGGCAAGTCCCGGAAGCCGAGGCTTCCGGGACTTCACAACTTGTCGACATCTACTCGTCCTGCTTGGTCGCCCAGTAGAGCATGACCATGTTGTCCGCACGCTGTGTCAGCTTCACCTTTTTCGAGACGCCCCAGGCGAGCGCCTGCTGGTGCAGCGGAATATACGCCCAGTCCTTCATCGAGATCTCGAAGGCCTGCTTGATCAGGAGATCGCGCTTGGCCGGGTCGGCTTCCACGAGGACCTTGTCGGCGAGCTCGTCGAACTGCTTGTTGCAATAGCCGGCGAGATTGGCCTCGCCGCGGTTGGGATCCTTCGGATCGTCCCGGCAGCCCATGATGTCGTGCAGCACATTCTGGGAATCGAGCGTATCCGGGGTCCAGCCCAGCAGGAAGAGTGAGGTCTTGTAGCCGCCGGGCTTCAGCACCTTGGCGAAATACAGTGCCTTGGGTTGTGCCAGCAGGTCCACCTTGATGTTGATGCGGGCGAGCATCCCGACGATGGCCTGACAGATCGCGGCGTCATTGACGTAACGATCGTTCGGGCAGTCCATCGTCACTTCGAAACCGTCCGCGTAACCGGCATCTGCCAGAAGCTTCTTGGCGGCGCCGGGATCGAACTTCGGCCGGATGAAATCCTTCGAGGAAAAGATCTCCGGCGCGACCATCAATGCGGACGGCGTGGACAGTCCGCGCATGACGCGGTTCTTGATCAGGTCGACGTCGATCGCCCGGTAGACGGCTTCACGGACGCGAACGTCCTTGAACGGGTTCTTACCCTTGATATTGGAATACAGGAGCTCGTCGCGCGACTGATCCATGCCGACGAAGATGGTGCGAAGTTCAGGTCCCGTCAGCACCGTGGCGTTCGGGCTCGCTTTAACGCGCTCGATGTCCTGGACCGGAACCGGCTCGATCACGTCGACTTCGCCCGATAACAGCGCCGCGACACGCGTGGCCGGGTTTGCGATCGGCGTGAAGACGATCTCCTTCAGATTATGCTCCGGCTTGCGCCACCAGCCCGGGTAGGCCTTGAAGACGGTCTTCACGCCCGGCTGATGGCTCTCGATCGTGAAGGGGCCGGTGCCGTTTTCATGGAGCGAGGCGTAGCTCGGGGTCGTGGCGGCTGCCGGCGTCGGTGCCACCGCATCGTTCGCCTCTGCCCATTTCTTGTCCATGATGTACCAGGTCGCCCACAGCGCCGTCAGGATCGGATTGGGCGAGCTCAGGATGAAATCGACGGTGTAATCGTCGATCTTGACGGCCTTGGCGTCGGCGGGAACGCGGCTCTGGAAATTCGAGCCTTTCGCCCGCACACGTTCGGCCGAGAACACCACATCGTCTGCGGTGAAGGGATCGCCATTGTGGAATTTGACGCCTTTGCGCAGGTGAAAGCGCCAGCGTGTCGGCTCCGGCGTCTCCCAGCTTTCGGCGAGCGCCGGGATGATCTTCAGGTCTTTGCCGCGGGCGACCAAGCCCTCATAGACATGGCCGAGATGCGCGCTCGTGGTCGACTCGTTCAGCGTGTAGGGGTCGAGCGACTTCAGCTCACCCTGGTTGGCGTAGCGCAGCGTCTGGCTCGACGCCGGCGCGACCGCCAACGCAAGCGCACCGGCGAGCGTCGCCGCATACAGACTTCGTCCGACTGACATTCTTGACCCTCTCCACTCGCCCGCACCGTGATTTTTGATTGTTCGGTGGGCTGATCGATCCATGTTGCCCAGAGTTCTCGACCCGTGCAAGCGCCTTTCCAGCAAGGAACGCGCCAAGTTGCACCGCTGTGCAGCAATGCCGACCAACAATTTGGGGGCGAGAGGCGTGCGGGCGACATTCGACTTTCGGCCCGCGCGGTCGGGGACAGGAGCGGAACGGCCCCGCCGGACGCCCGGCCGGCGCATTCGCGGCAAAGCAATTTGATTGACCATATCCGCCAATTGCGGGAGCGGGTGTCCGCCCCCCGTCTCAGGTCGCTTGCGTCGCACACCATGTCGCGGCGATACTGTGCCCGGCCGCTCGAATCTCATCTGGAGGGGATATGAAAGTTAACATCGAAATCGACTGCACCCCCTTGGAGGCCCGCCAGTTCTTCGGATTGCCGGACGTCTCGCCGATGCAGGTTGCCGTCATGGACAAGCTGCAGCAGCAGGTCTTGAGCAATATCGACAAGGTCTCGCCGGAAGCGATCATCCAGAGCTGGTTCACGTTCGATCCGAAGCTCGCCGAGCGGTTTCAGGACATGTTTGTCACCATGGCCGGTCTTGGTGGGACACGCAGTACCGACAAGAAGAAATGAATAATGTCGCCCGGGCGAGACCGAGCACGGGCATCAGGCCAGCTTCGTCCGCCGAGCCTCGGCCTGCTTCTCGCCGAAGCCCGTAGCCTTTTCGAGTTCAACGCCAGCCTGCTGCTGTCGCCGGTCCTGATGCGCGCGCCCAGAGGCGATGGCCATCCGGTGCTGACGCTGCCGGGCTTTCTCGCCAGCGATCTGTCGATGGCGCCGATGCGGCGCTATCTCGGCGAGCTCGGCTATGATGCGCATGCCTGGCGGATGGGCCGCAATCTCGGTGGCCTCACGCGAATGCGGGAAGCCCTGCACACGCGCCTTGCCGAAATTCATGCCGCAAGCGGACGCAAGGTCAGCCTGGTCGGATGGAGCCTCGGCGGCGTCTATGCCCGCGATCTCGCGCTCCAGGCGCCCGACATGGTCCGCAATGTCATCACGCTCGGCAGTCCCTTTGCCAATGACGTGCGGGCGACCAATGCGACGGCGCTCTATGAGAGGATGTCGGGCGACCGCGCCGAGGATTTTGCGGAAGCGCGCGCGGCGATCGCCGGCGATCTCCCGGTGCCCGCGACCTCGATCTTTTCGCGCGCCGACGGTGTCGTGAACTGGCGGACCTGCCAGTTGCGCCCCTCCGACCGCGCCGAGAACATCGAAGTGTACCTGGCAAGCCATATCGGGCTCGGGGTGAACCCGGCTGCGTTGTGGGCCGTGGCGGATCGCCTGGCGCAACCGGAGGGGGAGTTCTGGCCATTTGGCCGGGCAGGGCCGTTTGCCATTGCATATGCCCCGCCGGAGCGGGCAGTATTGGCCTGACGAGAAGCGCCACTCAAGGCGCCCGTCAAATTCTTCGGGAGGGAACTATGGCTGACGGTAAGAAGCTGTCGTCGCTGGACGCGTCGTTTCTCTATCTGGAAACGCCGGAAATGCCGATGCATGTCGGCAGCATGGCGATCTTTCGCCTGCCCGACGATTACAAGGGCGACTTCTTCGAAGAGTTCAAGGCGATGATCGTCTCGCGGCTGCATATCGCGCCGATCCTGAAAGCGCGGTTGGAGAAGGCGCCGCTCGATATCGACCATCCCTCCTGGGTCGAGGACGATCAGTTCGACATCGACCGTCACATCTTTCGCGGTAGCCTGCCCGCGCCGCACGACCGCGCCACGCTCGAGCGCATCGTCGGCTGGATGCATGCGAAGCTCCTGAACCGCGCCCGCCCGCTCTGGGAGTTCTACGTGTTCGAGGGCATGAAGGACAACGAGGTCGGACTTTATTCCAAGATGCACCATGCCGCCATCGACGGCGGCGCCGGTGCGGCTCTGACCAACATGATCTACGATATCTCGCCGATCCCGCGGAAGGTCGATCCGCCGGCGGGCGGGTCGAAGCCCGGACAGCAGCCGCGCGATATTGCGGCCAATCTGCTGGATTCCTATCAGCAGCTCTTCACCCAGCCGCTCGATGCCTCGGCGGCGGCGAAGAACCTGCAATTGCCGCGGACGGGCAAGAGCGACATCGGCTCGATCCTGTTCGACAACGCGATGTACCAGATCGAGAGTGCGGTACGCTTTGCCGGCAATATTCCGACCATGGTCAAGAGTGTCTCCGACGTGCTCGGCAAGATATCAGATCCGAAGTCGCGCGAGAGCCTCGCCAGCATGGTGTCACCGCCAACCATGCTCAACAAGTCGATTTCGTCGGAGCGCAGTTTTGCCGGCGTGTCGATTTCATTGTCGCGATCCAAGGCGCTGGCCAAACAGGCCGGCGGCAAGCTCAACGATGTGGTGCTGGCGCTCGCCTCCGGCGTGGTTCGGCGCTATCTCCTGCAATACGCCACACTGCCGGCGAAATCCTTGACCGCTGCCGTGCCGATCTCGCTGCGCGAGGAGGGCAACACCGAGGCCAACAACCAGGTGTTCGGCATGATCTGCTCGATCGCGACCAATATCGAGGACCCCAAGGCGCGGCTGGAAGCCATCATCGCGCAATCGACCAAGTCCAAGGAGATGTCGCATCCGTTGCGCGCCCTGATGCCGCAGGTCTCCAACATCTCGATGCTGGGGGCGCCGATCATCGTCCAGATCATGGCGCTGCTCTACAGCCGCTCCGACCTGTCGGACGTGCTGCCGCCGGTGGCCAACATCACGGTGTCCAACGTGCCGGGGCCACGGCAGACGCTCTATGCCGCGGGTGCCGAGCTGCTGCACATCTTCCCGGTATCGATCTCGACGCATGGGCAGGCGCTCAACATCACCGTGCAGAGCTACCGTGATCAGCTCGATTTCGGCTTCATCGTCGGGGCGAATATCATTCCGCATGTGCAGGTGATGTGCGATATGCTGCCGGAGGAGTTTGCCGCGCTCGAAGCGGCGTATATGCCGCCCGCGGCCGACATCAAGGGCGCGGCCGAATAGAAGATTTGCCAGGACGTTTGCAATGATCGAAATGCCGCCGCTCAAGTTCGCGCAGACGAACGGAATTCGCATGGGCTATTACGAGGCGGGCCCCGTGACCGACAAACCGCCGGTGGTGCTGTGCCACGGCTGGCCCGAAATCGCCTTCTCCTGGCGTCACCAGATCAAGGGGCTGAGCGAGGCCGGCATCCGGGTGATCGCGCCGGACCAGCGTGGCTATGGCGCGACCGACCGGCCCGAGCCGGTCGAAGCCTATGACATGGAGCATCTGACCGGCGATCTCGTCGGGCTGCTCGACCATCTCAACATCGACAAGGCGATCTTCGTCGGCCACGACTGGGGCGGCTTCGTCGTCTGGCAAATGCCGTTGCGGCATCCCACGCGCGTCGCTGGCGTGGTCGGCGTCAACACGCCGCATTGGGACCGCGCACCGATGGATCCAATCGTGCTGTTTCGCCAGCGCTTCGGCGACCAGATGTACATCGTCCAGTTCCAGGACCCCGCGCGCGAACCCGACAGGATTTTTGGCGGCCGCGTCGAGCAGACCTTTGACGCCTTCATGCGCAAGCCGTTGCCACGGCCGGCGGAGAAACCAGGCGAGCAGCCGATCGCGGGCGTCGGTGCCTCCTCGAAGACGAACCTCGCGTTCCCGCAGATGATCGCGGCCTATGATGCCAATGTCGATCCGCGCACGCCGATTCTTTCGGCCGACGAGAAGAAGGTGTTCGTCGAGACCTTCACGAAGACCGGCTTCACCGGTGGCATCAACTGGTACCGCAATTTCACCCGCAATTGGGAGCGTTCGAAGGGGCTGGATCACCACATCAGTGTGCCGTCGCTGATGATCATGGCCGAGAACGACGCCGTGCTGCCGCCGTCGGCGGCCGACGGCATGGAGAAGCTGGTGTCCGACCTCGAGAAGTATCTGGTGAAGGACAGCGGCCATTGGACGCAGCAGGAGAAGCCGGAAGAGGTCAGCGCCAAGTTGATCGAATGGCGTAGAAGACGGTTTGGCTAGCCTTGACGACCAGGGCAGGGGGGAAGCGCAGTTAATGTCATCGAAGAACCGTCTGGACCCGATCCCGCAGCCGCCGACCAAACCGGTCGTCGGCAACATGCTGTCGCTGGATTCGGCTGCGCCCGTGCAGCACCTGACGCGGCTGGCGAAGGAGCTCGGGCCGATCTTCTGGCTCGACATGATGGGTTCGCCGATCGTCGTCGTCTCCGGCCACGATCTCGTCGACGAGATCTCGGATGAAAAGCGGTTCGACAAGACGGTGCGCGGTGCGCTGCGGCGCGTGCGCGCGGTCGGCGGCGACGGGCTGTTCACGGCCGACACCAGGGAGCCGAACTGGAGCAAGGCGCACAACATCCTGCTGCAGCCGTTCGGCAACCGCGCCATGCAGTCCTACCATCCGAGCATGGTCGACATCGCCGAGCAGCTCGTCCAAAAATGGGAGCGCCTGAACGCCGACGAGGAGATCGACGTCGTCCACGACATGACCGCGCTGACGCTGGATACAATCGGTCTGTGCGGTTTCGACTACCGCTTCAACTCGTTCTACCGGCGCGACTACCATCCTTTCGTCGAGTCGCTGGTGCGCTCGCTCGAAACCATCATGATGACGCGCGGCCTGCCGTTCGAGCAGGTATGGATGCAGAAGCGACGCAAGACCATGGGCGAAGACGTCGCCTTCATGAACAAGATGGTTGACGAGATCATCGCCGAGCGCCGCAAGAGCGCCGACGCGGTTGACGGCAAGAAGGACATGCTGGCCGCAATGATGACCGGCGTCGACCGCTCGACCGGCGAGCAGCTCGACGACGTCAACATTCGTTACCAGATCAACACGTTCCTGATTGCGGGCCACGAGACCACCAGCGGCCTTTTGTCGACCACGCTCTATGCACTGTTGAAGCATCCGGACATTCTCAAGAAAGCCTATGACGAGGTCGATCGCGTCTTCGCCCCCGACGCCAACGCGAAGCCGACCTATCAGCAGGTGACGCAGCTCACCTACATCACGCAGATCCTGAAAGAGGCGCTGCGGCTGTGGCCGCCGGCGCCGGCCTACGGCATCTCGCCGCTACAGGACCAGACCATCGGTGGCGGCAAGTACAAGCTTCGGAAGGGCACCTTCACCACGGTCCTGGTGACGGCGCTGCACCGCGATCCCAGCGTCTGGGGACCCAATCCTGACGCCTTCGATCCCGAGAATTTCAGCCGCGAATCCGAGGCCAAGCGGCCGGTCAATGCCTGGAAGCCGTTCGGCAACGGCCAGCGTGCCTGCATCGGCCGCGGCTTTGCCATGCACGAGGCCGCACTCGCGCTCGGCATGATCCTCCAGCGCTTCAAGCTGATCGACCACCAGCGCTACCAGATGCATCTGAAGGAAACGCTGACGATGAAGCCGGAAGGCTTCAAGATCAAGGTACGTCCGCGCGCCGATCGCGAGCGCGGCGCCTATGGCGGGGCTGCGGCCGCGATTTCCGCGCCGAAGGCACCGCGTCAGCCCACAGCGCGGCCCGGCCACAACACGCCGATGCTGGTGCTCTACGGCTCCAATCTCGGCACGGCCGAGGAACTCGCGACGCGCATGGCCGACCTTGCCGAGATCAACGGCTTTGCCGTGCATCTCGGGCCACTCGACGATTACGTCGACAAGCTGCCACGGGAGGGCGGCGTGCTGATCATCTGCGCCTCCTATAACGGCGCGCCGCCGGACAATGCGTCGCAATTCGTCAAATGGCTTGGCGACGATCTGCCGAAGGACGCCTTCGCCAACGTCCGCTACGCCGTGTTCGGCTGCGGCAACAGCGACTGGGCCGCAACCTATCAATCGGTGCCGCGTTTCATCGACGAGCAATTGTCGAAGCATGGCGCACGCGCCGTTTATCCGCGCGGCGAGGGTGACGCGCGTAGCGATCTCGACGGCCAGTTCCAGAAATGGTTCCCGGCAGCGGCCCAGGTTGCGACCAAGGAATTCGGCATCGACTGGAATTTCACCCGCACCGCCGAGGACGATCCGCTCTATGCGATCGAGCCGGTGGCGGTGACCGCGGTCAACACCATCGTCGCCCAGGGCGGCGCGGTCGCGATGAAAGTGCTGGTCAATGATGAGCTCCAGAACAAGGGCGGGTCCAATCCTTCGGAACGTTCGACGCGTCATATCGAAGTCCAACTGCCGTCCAATATCACCTACCGCGTCGGCGATCATCTGAGCGTCGTCCCACGCAACGACCCGACGCTGGTGGATTCGGTTGCACGTCGCTTCGGCTTCCTGCCGGCCGACCAGATCAGGCTCCAGGTCGCGGAGGGCCGCCGCGCGCAATTGCCGGTCGGCGATGCCGTGTCGGTCGGCCGCCTACTCAGCGAGTTCGTCGAGCTGCAGCAGGTGGCGACGCGGAAACAGATCCAGATCATGGCGGAGCACACCCGCTGCCCTGTCACCAAACCGAAGCTGCTGGCCTTTGTCGGCGAGGGGGCCGCGCCGCTCGCGCTTTACCAGGCCGAGATTCTGGCGCGGCGCAAATCGGTATTCGACATGTTGCTAGAATATCCGGCCTGCGAATTGCCGTTCCACGTCTATCTGGAAATGCTCTCGCTGCTGGCGCCGCGGTATTACTCGATCTCGTCCTCGCCGTCGGTCGATCCAACGCGTTGTAGCGTCACGGTCGGTGTGGTCGAAGGGCCGGCCGCTTCGGGGCGCGGCACCTACAAGGGCATCTGCTCGAACTATCTCGCCAATCGGCGCGCGGGCGATGCGATCTACGCGACCGTGCGCGAGACCAAGGCCGGCTTCCGGCTGCCGGATGATTCGTCGGTGCCGATCATCATGATTGGTCCCGGCACGGGGCTCGCGCCGTTCCGCGGCTTCCTTCAGGAGCGCGCCGCACGCAAGGCGAAGGGCGCCAGCCTTGGACCGTCCATGTTGTTTTTCGGTTGCCGCCATCCGGACCAGGATTTTCTCTACGCGGACGAGCTGAAGGCGCTTGCCGCCAGCGGCATCACCGAGTTCTTCACCGCGTTCTCGCGCACGGATGGCCCCAAGACCTATGTCCAGCACGTCCTCGCCGAGCAGAAGGACAAGGTCTGGCCGCTGATCGAGCAGGGCGCGATCGTCTATGTCTGCGGCGACGGCAGCAAGATGGAGCCCGATGTGAAGGCCGCGCTGGTCGCGATCCATCGCGAGAAGAGCGGCAGCGATGCGGCTGCCAGCGCACGCTGGATCGAGGACATGGGCGCGAAGAGCCGCTATGTACTGGACGTCTGGGCGGGCGGGTGATTACTCGTCCGATCGTGCTAAACCTAGCGCATGATTCCCTGGGAAAAACTCGATACCGCCAAAATCCCCGGCTCCGGCGAGGAGCTCCGCCTGATGCGGCGGGGCAAAGAGTTCTCCATCAAGCTCGGCACCAACGAGCTGATGAACAATCGCCTGTCAGGCTCCGAAGCCGCGCTCGCAACGCTTGCAGCGAAGCAGATCGAGACGGTCGCAAAACCCGTCGTCCTGATCGGTGGCCTCGGCATGGGTTTTACCTTGCGCGCGGCTCTGGCCGTGCTTGGATCTAAGGCGAAGATCGTGGTCTCCGAGCTCGTGCCGGCGGTCGTCGCCTGGGCGCGAGGTCCGATGGCGCAGGTCTTCGGCGACAGCCTCGATGATGTCAGGGTGAGCATCCGGGAAACCGATGTCGGCGAAATCATTCGGGCGAAGAGCTCGGCCTTCGACGCCATTCTCCTCGACGTCGACAACGGGCCCGAAGGGCTGACCCGGAAGGGCAATGACGCGCTCTACAGTGCGACCGGATTGAAGGCAGCGAAGACGGCGCTGCGACCAGGCGGCGTGCTTGCCGTCTGGTCGTCGGGACCGAACCCCGCATTCACCAAGCGGCTTACGAGCGCCGGTTTCGACGTCAACGAGGTCAACGTCCGCGCCACCGGCAGGGGCGGCGGTGCGCGCCATGTGATCTGGATCGCGAGGAAGAGTTAGGCAGCCTTCGCCGCTGCGCCATGCGCGTGCTTGTCGATGGCGCCGATGATCTCCGGCCAGAACCGCGCTGGCAGCGCGTGGCCCATGCCGTCGATCATCAACAGTTTTGCGCCGGGAATTGATGCGGCCGTGTCCTTGCCGCCTTCGGGCCGCACCAGCGGATCGACGGTGCCATGGATCACCAGTGTCGGCGTCCTCACGCCATACAGCCGTTCCTTGCGGCTGCCGGAGGCGAGCACGGCGCGGAGCTGCCGGCCGACACCAGCCGGATTGAGGCCGCGCGCGAAGACACGTTCGGCACGGCCGGGATCGAGCGCCTCTTCCTCCGGGAAGGACCCTGCGCGCAGCACCTTCCAGGTCTGGCCGTAGCGGACGATGAACTCCTCCTTGCTGCGCGGCGGCGGCGCCATCAGCATGGCGGCGGCCTCCCGCGTCGGTGGCGGCACGCGCGGATTGCCTGTCGTCGACATGATCGAGGTCAGCGAGCGCACGCGCTCGGGAAACGACAGCGTCACTTCTTGCGCGATCATGCCGCCCATGGAGGCGCCGACCAGATGCGCCGACTTGATGCCGAGCGCATCCATCAGGCCGACGGTGTCCTTGGCCATGTCGATCAGCTGGTAGGTCGCGGCCACGGGGATCCTGAGGAAGCGCAGCTTCAGCAGTTCGAGCGGCGTCAGCCGCTTGCCGCCTGTGAGATGGCTGGATTTGCCGATGTCGCGATTGTCGAAGCGGATCACGCGAAAACCGCGTGCGGCGAGCTGCTCGCAGAACCCATCGTCCCAATGGATCATCTGCGCCCCGAGCCCCATGATCAGCAGCAGCGGCTCGGCATTGTCGTTGCCGAAGATCTCGTAGCAGATGTCGATGCCGTTGGCGCGGACGGTCTGGGGAGGCTGATGGGCGGAGGCGTTCACGGGCGCATTCCCTCGAATTCTTTGATCTTCGCTGTATCGCACGGTTTTGTTCCGCGAAGAAGCCGCGTGCACGACACTGGTTGACCGGCCCCTCGCAACGGTGTGGTATGGCGGGAAACGAAGGGCACAAGCTCTCCACATTGGGAGGACGCTGATGACCGACAAGATCAACGATCCGGTCGCCTTGTGGCAGAAGATGGTTGGCGAGATGGAGAAGGGGTTCAACTCCTTCGCCACCAAGGCGATGGAGACACCCGAGTTCTCGCAAGCCGTGAACCGCGCCGGCGGTGTTGCTGCAGGTGCTCAGAAGCAATTCGGCGATCTCATGGAGAAGTACCTGCTCTCGATGAATCTGCCGAGCCGCGAGCAGATGACCGGCATCGCCGAACGGTTGCAAGCCATTGAAGGCCAGATTGGCGAGATCAGGTCGATGCTGAGCCAGATGTCGGCCAACTCGGGCGACGCGCCGATCGGCGCTGCGCCGCGGCCGCCGCGCACAAAACGTCCGCCCTCCGAAGGCGGAGAGCAGAAATGAACGCGCCGACTGGGCTTGATTTTGCAGCGATCCCCGAGCGCATTCAGTCCGAGGTGCAGCGTGCCATCCAGCGCAGCATCAAGGGCGTCGAATATTTCTCGACCTCCGGTCCCACACTGGGATCGACGCCGAAGGACGTGCTGCATTCGCGCGGCACGATGAGCCTCTATCACTATCGGCCGATGTCGGACGAGATTTATCGCGTGCCGGTCCTGGTCGTGATGGCGACCACCAATCGCGGCTACATTCTCGATCTCGTGCCCGGCCAGAGTTTCATCGAGTTCCTGCTGAAGCGCGGCTACGACGTCTACATGCTCGACTGGAGCGCGCCGCGGCCGGAGGAGAAGAGCCTGCGCATGGAGGACTATGTTCTGGACTTCGTCCCGGATTGTGTCCGCCGCGTGCAGGCCGATTCCGGCGAGCAGGACGTCTCCGTGATCGGCTATTGCTTCGGCGGCGTGCTGTCGCTGCTCTACGGCTCGATCTTCCCGGACGGGCCGATGAAGAACTTGATCTGCTTCACTACGCCGATCGATTTCCGCGAGATGAAGCTGTTTTCGAATTTCTCCGACCGCCGCTATTTCGATGTCGACCGTCTCGTCGACAGCGTCGGCAACGTCCCGCCGGAGATGATCTTGTCCTCGTTCGAGATGTTGCGCCCGGCCTCGCGGACCGTGAGCCAGATCCAGCTATGGGAGAACATCTGGAACGACGAGTTCGTAAAGTCCTACCGGATGTTCGACCGCTGGGCGACCGATACGCTGCCGCTGGCGGGCGAATATTTCCGTACCATCACCAAAGACCTGATGTGGGACAACAAGCTCTACAACGACACCATGTCGGTCGGGGGGCGGCCAGCGAAGCTCGAGAACATCAAGGTGCCGATGCTGCACGCGGTCGCCGAGCACGATCACATCGTGCCCTATGACGCGGCCAAGCATCTGATCACGAAGATCGGCTCCGAAGACAAGGAAGAGGTGATGCTGAAAGGCGGTCACGTCTCGCTGGTCGCCGGCGCCAACGCGGTAAAGCGGCTGTGGCCGAAACTGGATTCCTGGTTGGGGACGAGATCGACATGAGTGAGCAGCGTTCCTATCCGCGTCACGTCAAGACCGACGCGGGCGACATCGAGATCCGCCTGATGTCACCTGCGGACGAAGCCGCGGTGCTCGCCTTCGGCAAGGGCCTGCCGCCCCATGACCTGCTGTTCTTGCCGCGCAACATCAGCGAGCCGAAGGTGCTGTCCGCCTGGGTCAAGGAGATCGACCGCGGCGCGATCACGAGCCTGCTCGCGGTGAGGAACGGCAACGTCGTCGGTTGCGGCACGCTGGTGCGTGACCCGCATTCCTGGTCGCCTCATGTCGGCGAGATCCGGATGGTGGTCTCCCCCGAGGTCCGCGGCAAGGGGGTGGGCAAGGCGCTGTCGCAGGAGACTTTTGCGCTCGCGCTCGGGGCGGGGCTGGAAAAGCTCTCGGTCCAGATGACGGTGGACCAGCAGGCGGCGATCGCGCTGTTCGAGAGCCTCGGCTTCAAGGCCGAGGCGCTGCTGCGGGACCATGTCCGGGACGTCGGAGGCAAAACCCACGACATTGTGGTGCTCGGCCATAACATTGCGCAGGTCCAGGCTCAGATGGAGGCCTACGGGCTGCCAGGCGCCGTCCAGCACTAAAAAGCGCCGTCCAGCACTGGAGCGCCGTCCAGCAACCAAAAAGTGGAATTCAACCCCATGCACAGTAGAGCGGCGGCCAGCAAGGCAGCAGATTGCCTCCCGTTAAGGCTGTTCACGAAATTGTGATATCGCAGTGCAGCATTAATATTGCATCGCACAATTAACTATGCCATATAAGCCGTGCCCCGGGCCATCGAGGACGGGGTGAGCCCATAGCTCAACGCAATGAGGATGGAGAGAACCCCATGACCACTGAAACCAACACCGCTTTCGAAGGCTTCAAGGACGCTTTCAAGAACATCCAGAACCTGGAAGTTCCCGAGGCCGCCCGCGAATTCGTCAAGAAGACCGCCAACACCGCCAAGGACCGTGCTGCCGAAGTGTTCGCTGGCTCCGAGCGCGTGACCGCCGCCGTCGAGAACGCGGTGACCGAGTCCGTCACGGAAGCCGGCAAGATCAGCCGCAACATCCAGCAGGCGATCTACGACGACGCCCAGGCGTTCTTTGCCGGCATCGACAAGCTCGCGTCCGCCAAGTCGTTCAGCGAAGCCGTCGAGATCCAGTCGAGCCTGCTCCGCGCCAGCGGCGAAACCTTCGTCTCGCGTACCAAGGCGACCACCGATTATCTCGGCAAGCTCGCCGCCAACGGTGCGAAGTCCGCTCAGGACAACTTTGCCAAGGTCTACAGCAAGACCGCCTGATCTGGCGCCCTGAGACCAAACTGAATTTGAGGCCCGCTTCGGCGGGCCTTTTGTTTTTGCGCTGTCGTCATTGCTTCGCTTCGCTCACAATGACGAGTACTGTGATGCAGTGATAACTCCACCCGCCACCTTCTCCTTCGACACTCCCGGCGACGCCGAGCGCGCGGCCGAGTTGCGGCGCGTGAAAGCGCTGGCGACGCTGGTGCTGGCGTCGACGCTGGCGCTCTTTGTCGTCACGAAATGGCTTCTGCCTGTGCATCCCGTGTTCGGCTTCATCGCCGCCTTCGCGGAAGCCGCGACCATTGGCGGGCTTGCCGACTGGTATGCCGTGGTCGCCCTGTTCAAGCGACCGCTCGGCCTGCCGATCCCGCACACGGCAATCATCCAGAGCAATCAGGCCCGCATCGCCGACAAGCTCGGCGAGTTCATTCAAGTGCATTTCCTTGAAGCCGCCCCGGTCGAGGCCAAGTTGAACGAAATCGACTTCGGCTCCTTCGTCGCGGACTGGCTGCGCGACCGCAAGCGCAGCGATGATCTGGCGCGCTTTGCACTGCGTCTGCTGCCGGAAGCCGTCTCCGCGACCGAAAGCTCCGGCCTGATGACCTTCATCATCCGCCGGATGTCCTCGCAGCTTCAGGCGATCGATCTCGCGCCGCTTGCGGCCGGCACGTTGCGTGGCTTCGTTGCGGAGGGGCGGCACCAGATCTTGTTCGATGACCTCCTGCGCGTGATGCACGAGACGCTGAACCAGCCAGAGACGATGGCGATGATCCGCGAGAAGGTGCGCGCGGAATTGCCGACCCTGCTGAGGCTCTATCGCGCCGACAAGTTTCTGGTCAACAAGATCGTGTCGTCCGCCACCGCCTTCTTCAATGAGGTGCGTAGCGATCCCAAACATCCGTTCCGCGGTGAGTTCGACCGGATGGTGCTGAGCTTCGTCGACCGGCTCGGCACCGACCAAGCCTATATCGACCGCATCGATGGATTGAAGCGCGATCTGCTCGCGCGGCCCGAGCTTGCCGATCTCGCCCGCACGGTCTGGGCCAATACGCGCTCCTTCATCGAGCGCAGCGCGAGCGGCGAAACGCAGGTGCTGCAGCATCATCTCGCCGGCATGTTCGTTTCGGCGGGCGAGGCGCTCGCCGGCGATGCCGAGCTGCGTGGCGAGATCAACAAGGGCCTGGTGACGGTGCTGCGCAGCTTCGTCGCCGACCAGAAGAGCGGCGTCTCCACTTTCATCTCCGATCAGGTCAAGGCGTGGGATATGGCGCAGTTGATTTCGCTGATCGAAATCAACATCGGACGCGACCTGCAATACATCCGCTTCAACGGCTCGCTGATCGGCGGGCTCGCCGGTCTCGCGCTTTACTCCGTAGAATTCCTGCTCCGATTGTTGTGACTTTTGCGTCACGCCCGTTAGCATTAACGCACGCGCCTATTGTCGCCTTGCGTCTCACCCGCTTGAATGTGCGGAACCGGCCGCCTAGCTGATTCATGTTGCGCTGCGGAACGATCGAGAAGCCGGCGTATTGGAATTCATGCCTATTTGCCGGCATCACGCCCGGCGCCTTTCCAGGAATTCTTGCCCAGGGGATCCATTGATGACCGCTACCGCCCAGACGCTGCGTCCGCCGTCCCGTACCCTGATGTTTCTGGAGGGGCGCGCGATCCATGAGTTTGGCGCATTCCTCGGCGCGTTGCCGCTGCTGAGCCTCGCGCCGCGCGGCGACGGGCATCCTGTGCTGGTGCTGCCGGGCCTTGTGGCCTCCGACGCGTCAACGCGCGCGCTGCGCACATTTCTGACCAGCAAGGGCTATGCGGTGAGCGGCTGGCGCCAGGGCCGCAATTACGGCCTGCGCGAGGGCGTGCAGCACGCCATGGTCGATCTGGTCGAGGAGCTCAGCGACAAGCATGGCCGCAAGATCAGCCTGGTCGGCTGGAGCCTCGGCGGCCTCTACGCCCGCCAGCTCGCCAAGATGATGCCCGATCGCGTGCGCCAGGTGATCACGCTCGGCAGCCCCTTTGCCGGCGATCCTCATTCGACCAATGCCTGGCGCGTCTATGAATGGGCCAGCGGGCGGAAGTCCGACGAGGTCGATCCGCAGTTCGGCGGGGAACTCGCCGTTCCGCCGCCGGTGCCGACCACCGCCATCTTCAGCCGCACCGATGGCGTCTGCGCCTGGCAGGGCTGCATGGAAAAGGCCGGCGCGCAGACCGAAAGCATTGAGGTCGACAGCAGCCATTGCGGCATGGGCCATCACCCCGCCGTCGTCTATGCCGTCGCCGACCGCCTCGCGCAGAAGGAAGGTCAGTGGCAGCCCTTCGATCGCAGCGGCTGGCGCAGCCTGGCCTATCCCGATCCGCACCGGTGATTGCTTCGCCTCTCCCCGCTTGCGGAGAGAGGCCGGAATTTGCGATGAGCAAATTCCGGGTGAGAGGGACTCTCCGCGAGTCCGTCTACCACTGAGTTTGCTGATGCAGCCCCTCACCCCAACCCTCTCCCCGTAAGACTAGCTTGGGCACAGATCTCTTGCACAGAATGAATCGCCTGTGATTCTGTGTAGGCCGTCGTGATTCTGGCAGCGGAGCGATGGCGGAGATGGATATCGGCTATTTCGGCGACGAGCGTCTTAAAAAAATGGCGCTCTGTTGCTTGCGCGTGTCTGCGAGCGACAGACGGTTTGTCTGCGCAAACTTGGCGAGGATCGCGCCGAGAAGGTCAAATTTCGGCGCTTTTTGATGAATGAGCGGGTCACGGTCGACAAGATGGTGATCCGCGCGCGAGCGCGTCTGCGTGAGATTGCGGCCGGCCGGCACGTCCTGGCGATCCAGGATACCAGCGAGATCAACTATGAGGCCAAGCGAGGGCGCAAGCGCGATCTCGGCCGGGTGGGCAATGGCCGTGACGTCGGCCTGTTCGTGCATCCCGTTCTGACGGTTGATGCAGAAACAGGTCACTGTCTGGGCCTGGCCGACGTGCAGGTCTGGCGCCGCTTTAAAACCAAGGCCGCCGACTATCGCAAGCAGCCGATTGAGGAAAAGGAATCCTATCGATGGGTGAAGGGCCCGCGGCGGGCCAAATGGGGCCTGACCAAGGCGAGCATGATCACAGTGATCGACGATCGCGAAGGAGACATTTATGAGAAGTGGGCTCGCCTGCCGGATCGTCGCACGCATCTGTTGAGCCGCGCGTGCCGGGATCGTGCAACAACAGGCGACCGCGCTCTGTTTGCGACCATGGCGGCACTGCCCGAGCAACATCGCTTGGCGATCGATCTGCCGGCGCGGGCAGGCAAGCGCCAGGCTCGTCAAGCGCAGTTGGCGGTGCGGTTCGGAACGGTCGTCGTCTGTCGGCCAGCATCCTGCTCCGATCCCCACGCGCCGCGCCAAATTGAACTCTCCGCGGTCGAAGTCCGCGAGATTGATCCGCCGAGCGGCGAGGAACCTGTCCTGTGGCGTTTGCTGACCACCCATGATGTCGAAACTGTCGAACAGGCTGTCACGGTGATCGGCTGGTACCGCCAGCGCTGGCATGTCGAACAATTGTTCAGGACCGTGAAGCGCCAAGGCCTTGATCTCGAGGCGAGCGTTCTTGCCGAAGGCGCGGCGCTGGAAAAGCTCGCCGTTATCGCTCTCATCGCCGCGTGCCAAACCATGCAACTCGTGCTCGCGCGCGCCTCGCTCGACGATAGCCAACCTGCCTCGCACGTCTTTGACGATCGCGAAATGCAGGTTCTATCGGCCTTGCAGGAACGTTTGCGGGGCCGCACCGCCAAACAGCAAAATCCCCATATACCAAGCAGCCTTGCTTGGGCCGGCTGGACCATCGCCCGCCTCGGTGGCTGGACCGGTTACGAGAGCGACAAATCCAACGGCCCAATCACAATGCGCGACGGGCTCGAACGCTTCCGAGCCATCGCCCAAGGCTTCTTCCTCGCCAAAAATGTGTGCCCAAGCTAGCCCCGTAAGAACGGGGAGAGGGAGTAAGACCGTCGTTTCCGTCCATTGTCCCATCCGCACCAAACGCGCTATGCCTCGCGCATGGCGCATCCGTTGTCCCGCATCATCGATCAGCTCAAGCGCGAGCCGTCGCGCACCGGCTCGATCATTGTCACCATGTTCGGCGATGCCATTGTGCCGCGCGGCGGTTCGGTGTGGCTCGGCACGCTGCTGGCGTTCTTCGAGAGCCTCGACATCGATGCGGGTGTGGTGCGCACGGCGATGTCGCGCCTCGCTGCCGATGGCTGGTTGACGCGCGAAAAGGTCGGCCGCAACAGCTTCTATTGTCTTGCAGAGAAGGGCCGCGAGACGTTCCAGGCCGCGACGCGCCACATCTACGATCCGCCGCCGTCGGACTGGACCGGCCGCTTCGAGCTGCTGCTGATCGGCAATGGGGAGGACCGCGACGCCTCGCGCGAAGCCTTGCGCAATGCCGGCTTCGGCAGCCCGCTGCCGGGCGTCTGGCTCGCTCCGTCAGGCGTGCCGGTGCCGGTGGAAGCTGCGGGTGCCATCCGACTTGAAGTCTCGGCTGAGGATGACAGCGGCCGACGCCTGCTCAGCGCAAGCTGGCCGCTGGAGCGGACCGCCGACGCCTATCTGAAATTCATGAAGACGTTCGAGCCGCTTCGCGCTGCGCTCGCGCGCGGCACGAATTTGTCCGAGGCGGATGCCTTCACCGCGCGCATCCTGCTGATCCACTATTACCGCCGCGTGGTGCTGCGCGATCCCCTGTTGCCTGAAAGCCTGCTGCCGGCGGATTGGCCGCGCAGGGCCGCGCGAGAGCTCTGTGGCGAGATCTACCGCGCGCTGCTTGCTCCGTCCGAACAATGGCTTGATAGCCATGGAACGAATGAAAAGGGGGCGCTCCCGCCGGCCCGAAAACTCCTGGAAAAGAGATTTGGGGGCTGATTTATATGTTACAGAAATATCTTGCATAAAGTAATTTTTGTTATATATTGCCTCCCAATCAAACGGGAGGATGCGCATGTATACCCAGGCGCTGAACACGGCCGAGACCGACGATCGCGGTCTGGAGGACGCGGCCAGGGCCGCGCAGTTTCAGGCGCGCATCGACGCCGAAGAGCGCATCGAGCCGAACGACTGGATGCCGGCGGCCTATCGCAAGACGCTCACCCGCCAGATTTCCCAGCACGCGCATTCCGAAATCGTCGGCATGCTGCCCGAAGGCAACTGGATCACACGCGCGCCGTCCCTGCGCCGCAAGGCCGCGCTGCTCGCCAAGGTTCAGGACGAATGCGGCCACGGGCTCTATCTCTACGCCGCCGCCGAGACGCTTGGCACTTCGCGCGAAGAGCTGGTCGACGCCATGCTCGCCGGCAAGGCCAAATATTCCTCCATCTTCAACTATCCGACGCTGACCTGGGCAGACATCGGCACCATCGGCTGGCTGGTCGACGGCGCCGCGATCATGAACCAGATCCCGTTGTGTCGCTGCTCCTACGGCCCCTATGCGCGCGCGATGATCCGCGTCTGCAAGGAGGAGTCGTTTCACCAGCGCCAGGGCTACGAGATCATGATGACGCTGTGCCGCGGCTCCGACGAGCAGAAGGCGATGGCGCAGGACGCGCTGGACAGGTGGTGGTGGCCGGTGCTGGTGATGTTCGGCCCGCCGGATGCGACGAGCCAGCACAGCGACACCTCGACGAAGTGGAAGATCAAGCGCTTCTCCAATGACGAGCTGCGCCAGAAGTTCGTCGATGCCACCGTGCCGCAGGCGCAATATCTCGGCCTCACCATTCCCGATCCCGGCATGACGCAGGATTCGGACGGACACTGGCGCTACAGCGAGATCGACTGGACCGAATTCAAGCAGGTGCTCGCCGGCAACGGCCCGTGCAACCGTGATCGCATGAACGCGCGCCGCAAGGCCCATGATGAGGGCGCCTGGGTGCGCGAAGCGGCCGCCGCCTATGCAGCGAAGCGCGCGCAGCGTCAGACCGCGCAGGCCGCGGAATAGGAGATCAAAATGGCCACGCCGAATACACCGTTGTGGGAAGTCTTCATTCGCAGCCGCAATGGGCTCGCGCACAAGCATGTCGGATCGCTGCATGCCAGCGACACCACCATGGCCCTGCAGGCCGCCCGCGACATCTACACCCGCCGCGGCGAGGGCCTCTCGATCTGGGTGGTGCCATCGAGCGCGATCACCGCGAGCGATCCCGCCGAGAAGGGCATGATGTTCGAGCCGGCGGAGTCCAAGATCTACCGTCATCCGACGTTCTATGAGGTGCCCGAAGAAGTGGGGCACATGTGATGGCCGCCGCCAACGTCCAGGTCTCGGAAACGCCGCTGGTGCTTTATGCCCTGCGCCGCGCCGATGATGCGCTGATCCTCGGTCACCGGCTGTCGGAATGGTGTGGCCATGCGCCGATGATGGAAGAGGACATGGCGCTCTCCAACATTGCGCTCGATCTCATCGGCCAGGCCCGCGAACTCTATACCTACGCCGCCAAGGTCGAGGGCAAGGACAACGACGAGGACAAGCTCGCTTACCTGCGCGACGTCAGGCAGTACCGCAATCTGCTGCTGGTCGAGCAGCCGAATGGCGACTTCGCCCAGACCCTGGTGCGCCAGTTCTTCTATTCCGCCTTCGCCGATCTCTACTGGCGCGCCATGATGACCTCGCGCGACGCGACGCTGGCAGCGATCGCCGCGAAGTCGGAGAAGGAAAGCGCCTATCATCTGCGCCACGCCTCGGAATGGATCATCCGGCTCGGCGACGGCACGGACGAGAGCCATCAACGGGCGCAGGCCGCGATTGATCACCTTTGGGCCTTTACGGGCGAGATGTTTGCCATCGATGACGGCGAGCGCGCCCTGATCCATGCCGGTATCGCTATCGATCCCGGGACTTTGCGCGGTCGCTGGCTGACAACGCTCTCCGACGTCACCAGTGAGGCCACGCTGGCGCTGCCGCAAAACGACTGGATGCAGCAGGGCGGCCGTTCCGGCCGGCACAGCGAGCATCTCGGCCATCTCCTGTCCGAGCTGCAATCGATGCAGCGCACTTTTCCGGGGCAGACATGGTGATGGAGCTGGAGCACGACAGCGAACTGCGCCGCCGCGCCTGGGAGGCCGCGGCGAGCGTGGTCGATCCCGAAATTCCGGTCTTGACCATCGCCGATCTCGGCGTGCTCCGCGATGTCGCCCTGGATGGCGAACACGTCGAGGTCGCGATCACGCCGACCTATTCGGGCTGTCCCGCCATGAACATGATCGCGCTCGAAATCGAGCTGGCGCTGGAGCGCGCGGGCTTTCACCGGCCGAAAGTCCGCACCGTGCTGTCGCCGGCCTGGACCACCGACTGGATGAGCGAGGAGGGCCGGCGCAAGCTGCGTGCCTACGGCATCGCGCCGCCGCAAGCCTCAAGCTCGCGCCGCACGCTGTTCGGCGAGCAGGCCGTCGCGTGCCCGCAATGCGGCTCGGAAAATACCGAGCTCCTGTCTGAATTCGGCTCGACCTCCTGCAAGGCGCTCTGGCGCTGCAAATCCTGCCGCGAACCCTTCGATTATTTCAAGTGTCATTGATCATGTCAGTAGCCGCACCGCGCTTCCATCGCCTGGCCGTAAAGGATCTCCGCCGTGAGGCCTCGGACGCGGTCTCGATGACCTTCACGATCCCCGGCGAGCTCGCCGGCGATTACGCTTTCAGCCCCGGTCAGTATCTCACGCTCCGCATCACACTCGATGGAGAGGAGGTGCGCCGTTCCTATTCCATCTGCTCCGGCCCCGACGACGGCGAGATCCGCATTGCGGTGAAGAAGGTCGACGGCGGCGCGTTTTCGAGCTGGGCGGCCGACGAGTTGAAACGCGGCGACGAGCTCGAGGTGATGACACCGACGGGACGTTTCGGTGTGGTCCCGCCGGCCGAGACGGGGCGCATCCATGTCGGCTTTGCCGCGGGATCCGGCATCACGCCGATCCTGTCGATCGTCAAGGGCGTGCTGGCGCGCGAGCCACAAAGCCGCTTTTTCCTGTTCTACGGCAACCGCGCGACCGATAACATCATGTTCCTCGAAGCGCTGGAGGAGCTGAAGGACCGCTTCATCGACCGTCTCTCGATCTTCCACGTCATCTCCGGCGAGGAGCAGGATATCCCGATCCTGCATGGCCGGCTCGACGGCGACAAGGTGAGGGTGCTGCTGCGCTCGGTGGTTCCGGCGGCTAGCATCGATCATGTCTTCATCTGTGGTCCTCTCGGCATGAGCGAGGAGATCGAGACGACCTGTCGCGACCTCGGCATCGCCGAAGATCGCATTCACGTTGAACGCTTCGTCTCGGAATTCGGCGGCAAGCCGCGCCCGAAGAAAGCCGTTGCTCCCGATGCGCAGCCGAAGGCGATTGCCTCCCTGATCATCGACGGTAAGCGTCGCGACGTGCCGGTCGCCGAGGACGAGGCCATCCTCGATGCCGCGTTGCGTGCAGGCGTCGATCTGCCTTTCGCCTGCAAAGGTGGCATGTGCTCGACCTGCCGGGCAAAGCTGGTCGAAGGCGAGGCACCGATGGACCTCAACTATTCGCTGGAGCCTTGGGAGTTGAAAGCCGGCTTTGTTCTCACCTGCCAGGCCAAGCCATCTTCGGAGCGGATCGTGGTCGATTACGACCACGTTTGACAGTGCAATCCAACCGGCAGAACATCATGAGCAAACAATTGGTCGGGAGAAGCGCGTGAACGTCAAAGCCGCCCTGTCGCCTGAGGATGTTGCCCGCGCCTGCGCCGATGCGATGTGGGCTGAAGACGATGCCTCCAAGGGGCTCGGCATGGAGATCGTCGAGATCGGTCCCGGCTTTGCTACGCTCGCCATGATTGTGCGACCGGACATGGTCAACGGCCAGCGCATCGCTCATGGCGGCTTCATCTTTACGCTCGCCGATTCTGCCTTCGCCTTTGCCTGCAATTCACGCAATGATCGTGTGGTCGCTGCACAAGGGCAGATCACCTTCATCAAGCCGGGCAAGCTCGGCGACCGCCTCGTTGCGCAAGCGCGCGAGGTGATCCGCGGCGGCCGCTCCGGCATCTATGACGTGCGCGTCACCGCAGGCGATACTGTCGTCGCCGAATTTCGTGGGCATTCGCGTGTCATTCCCGGCACGTGGCTGCCGGCGCAGGACCAATGAAAAAAGAACGAACCAATGAGGGGATACGAGAATGGCTTCGACGAAGCCCAGGGAAGGCGGCAACGTCTATAGGGCCGAGATGGACGCGCAGGAGCGCGTCTCACGTGACGAGATCATGGCGCTGCAGACGCAGCGGCTGGCCTGGTCGCTGAAGCATGCCTACGACAACGTCGCGCATTATCGCAAGGCCTTCGACAAGGCCGGCGTGCATCCGTCCGACTTTCGCGAGCTGTCCGATCTCGCGAAATTTCCCTTCACGGTGAAGACGGATTTGCGCGACAATTATCCCTTCAACATGTTTGCAGTGCCGCGCGAAAGACTGGTGCGCGTGCATGCCTCCTCAGGAACGACCGGCAAGCCGATCGTGGTTGGCTACACCCAGCGTGACATCGACACCTGGTCGGAGGTGATGGCGCGCTCGATCCGCGCCGCCGGCGGCCGCACCGGCATGATCATCCACAATGCCTATGGCTATGGCCTCTTCACCGGCGGGCTCGGTGTTCACTACGGCGCCGAAAAGCTCGGCTGCACGGTGGTGCCGATCTCGGGCGGCATGACCGAGCGGCAGGTGCAGCTCATCAACGATTTCCGCCCTGATATCATCACGGTGACGCCGAGCTACATGCTGGCGATCCTGGACGAATTCAAGCGCCAGAAGCTCGATCCGCGCCAATGCTCGCTCAAGGTCGGCATTTTCGGTGCCGAGCCCTGGACCAATGCCATGCGCGGTGAGATCGAGGACGCCTTCGATATGGATGCGACCGACATCTATGGCCTCTCCGAGGTGATCGGCCCCGGCGTCGCGCAGGAATGCATCGAGAGCAAGGACGGCCTGCATATCTGGGAGGACCATTTCTATCCCGAGGTGATCGATCCCGTGACCGGTGCGGTGCTGCCCGACGGCGACAAGGGCGAGCTCGTGTTCACCTCGCTGACTAAGGAAGCGTTTCCGGTGATCCGCTATCGCACGCGCGACCTGACCCGGCTGCTGCCGGGTACGGCGCGGCCGGGCATGCGGCGGATGGAGAAGGTGACGGGCCGCTCGGACGACATGATCATCCTGCGCGGCGTCAATTTGTTCCCGACCCAGATCGAGGAGGTGCTGCTCGCGACCGACTGGTGCGGCGGGCACTTCATCCTCGAATTGACTCGGGAAGGCCGCATGGACGAGCTGACCATCATTGCCGAGGCGCGGCCCGAAAGCTGGGACGGCCGAGGTCTCGTCGACCATGCCGACCGGATCTCGACGCACATCAAGAACACGATCGGGATCAGCTCGAGGGTTCAGGTGGTCGCGCCGGCCACGCTGGAGCGCTCGCTCGGCAAGGCCAGGCGGCTCTACGACAAGCGGCCCAAGGACTGACTTGACGGATTGACTTGACCGCCCCCAAGGGCGACAAGGCCCGCGAGAAATCGCGGGTCTTTCCATGTCGCCAGCCGAACCCAAAACCGTCGAGGCGCGTTGCGTTCGCCTCAATGCCAAGGCCGAAAACGCCGCTGCGATTGTGCCTAGCGTCGAGCGTCAGACGCTGATGCGCAGTTCGAGCGATCTCCTGATCGAGGTGAAGGCCGCCGCCGTCAACCCGTCCGACGTCAAGGCTGCGACCGGGCTGATGCCCTACGCCGTGTTCCCGCGCACGCCCGGCCGTGACTACGCCGGCGTGGTGAT
The DNA here is from genome assembly GCF_016612535.1 of Bradyrhizobium diazoefficiens. Lineage (NCBI taxonomy): Bacteria > Pseudomonadati > Pseudomonadota > Alphaproteobacteria > Hyphomicrobiales > Nitrobacteraceae > Bradyrhizobium > Bradyrhizobium diazoefficiens. The sequence goes on along the minus strand of NZ_JAENXS010000002.1, from coordinate 1,820,343 downwards.
CGATGGTCCGGCCGGCACGATCGGCCGCGAGGTGTTCGGCTCTTCCGGTGATCTCGGCGTCCGCCGCGACGGCACGCACGCAAGCCATCTGGTGGTCGAGGCTGACGCAGTGGTGGAGAAGCCCAAGACGGCGTCGTGGGAAGAGGCCGCCGGCATCGGCGTGCCCTTCGTCACGGCCATGGAAGGCTTTCGCCGCGCCGGGATTCCGAAGAGCGGTGAGACTGTTTTGGTGTTTGGCGTCAACGGCAAGGTCGGCCAAGCCGCGGTGCAGATCGCGACCTGGCAGGGCGCGCGCGTCATTGGCGTGGTGCGCAAGGCGGAAGCCTATGAAGGCCACAGCAACGCGCCGATCGAGGTGATTGACGCTTCCGCCGTCGATGTCGCCACGCGCGTCCGCGAATTGACCGGTGGCAAGGGCGCCGACATTGTCTTCAACACGGTCGGCGATCCCTATTTTCAGGCCGCGCACAAATCGCTCGCGTTGCGTGGCCGCCAGATCCTGATCGCCGCGATCGACCGGATCGTGCAGTTCAACATCCTCGAATTCTACCGGGGGCAGCACACCTATGTCGGCATCGACACGCTCGGCCTGTCCTCTGCGGCAACCGGTGCCGTGCTGCACGAACTCGGTCCAGGCTTTGCAGGCGGCCAGCTGAAGCCGTTCCCGATCAAGGCGAACGCGATCTATCCGCTCGAGCGCGCGAAGGAAGCCTACGTTGCGGTCGCCGGCTCGTCCCGCGATCGGGTGATCCTGAAGCCGTAATCATGGAGCAGCCCACCCAACTCGTCATCCTCGCCGGCCTTGTCATCGGGCTCATCTACGGCTCCGTCGGCCTGCTCAGCGGCTTCTGCCTGATGAGCAGCATGCGCGGCTTTCTGGCGGAGGGGGACGGGCGGCTGGTGCGGAGTTACGCGCTGGCGATTGCTGTCGCGATCGCCGCCAGCCAGTTCCTCGCCGGCAGGGGCATGGTCGATCTCGGCAGGTCGATCTACCTGCAACAGACCTTCTCGGCGCCGGTGCTGTTTTTCGGCGGCCTGCTGTTTGGCTACGGCATGGTGCTGTCGAACGGCTGCGGCTCGCGCGCGCTGGTGCTGCTCGGCCGCGGCAATCTCCGCTCCTTTGTCGTCGTGATCGTGCTCGCCATTGCCGCGCAGATGACGCTGAAGGGCCTGATCGCACCGGCCCGTATCGCGCTGGTCCAGGCCTCGCAGACCACCGTCATCACCAATTCGCTGCCGTCGCTATTCGCGACGCTCGGTCCCACGGAAGCCGTCTCGCGCGCGCTGGCTGCTGCGGTGATGGTCGTTGTGTTGATCCTGTTTGCTTTCGCCCATCCGGAGTTTCGCCGCTCGCCGGGCCAGATCGCGACGGGCGTCATCGTCGGTTTGCTCGTCGCCTGTGGCTGGTACGTCACCGGCTATCTCGGTGCCGATGACTTCAATCCCGTCCCGGTGACCTCGCTCACCTTCATCGCGCCAATCGCCGACGCCTTGCAATACGCCATGCTCTCGACCGGCCTGACGCTCAACTTCGGCATCGCGACCGTTGGCGGGGTCTTTGCGGGCAGTCTGGTGACGGCGCTCATCACGGGCCGTTTCTATCTCGAAGGCTATTCGTCGCCGCTCCACATGCTGCGCTCGGCTGGTGGCGCGGCGCTGATGGGGATTGGCGGCGTGATGGCGTTCGGCTGCTCGATCGGCCAGGGGCTCACCGGCATGTCGACCCTCGCGGTAGGCTCGTTCATAGCGATCGCCGGCATCCTACTCGGCACAACGGCAGGTTTGCGCGGTGCGCTCCGTGTTCAGCCGCTCGCCGCGGCCTGACGGCGCAGCAACCGGTCGCCCAGCGTCGCAAGGCCAATGCCGGCGACGATCAGTCCGGCCGCGACGGCCAGGCTGATGTCGATAGGCTCACCCAGCAGGACCGCGGCACTGGCGATGCCGACGAGCGGCGTCGCGGTGGTACCGAGCGCCGTCGTCAGGGCCGAGATGCTCTTGTTGACCATCGACATTGCCCAATAAGCCAAAGCCGTTCCGATCAGGCCGGAATACAGGAACAGCAACACCAGCCTCCACGACCATTCCGCGTGCGGAAGGCCATCCACGATCACCGCCGACGCTGTGAGCACGATCGTTGCCACAAGCACTTGCCAGATCAGCAGCTGGAGCGGGGAGGCGATCCAGCGATGCGCGCGGATGTAGATGATGTTGGCCGCCCAGGAGATCGCGGCCAGGATCACCATGCCGGCGCCAAGCAGGACGTTCGCGTTGGTCCAGTCGATCGACGCCGGGTTCAGGATCACGGCAAGGCCAATCAGCCCAAGTAACGCACCTGCGAGCTTTGGCGCCGTGAGCGTATCCTTTCCGAGCAAGGGTGCTGCGATCGCGACCCAGAGCGGCGTGGTGTAGCCGAGCACGATGGCCTTGCTCGCAGGCAGAAAGCGTACACCGGCTGCAACCAGGACAGAGAATATCGTCATGTGCAGCACCGCGACGCTCAGGATCACCGGAATGTCGCGCCGATCCGGGATCACCAGATTATTGCTCAGTCCGAGGATCACGAACAGTCCAGCCAGCGCGATCCAGCTCCGGATCGCCGACGTCCACAGCGGCGGAAGGAATTGCACGATCTGCTTCGTCATCGACCAGTTCACGCCCCAGGCCAGCACGACGATGAGAAACAGGCCGATAGCCGTGCGCGGAGACAGGGAGGAGTTCATCGCAAGGTCCTTGAAGTAGTCCGATCTGGTGGATAGCATCCGTATTGGCACCAGAAAAAGTGCCAGATGGGAGAAGCTAAAGGTGCCAGTTTCCGAGGCGATGATTGCTGCCCTGATCGACTTGAAGCGGGCGGATGATGAGGGACTGGTGGCTCAACTGACCAGCCAGCTTCGGCGCCTGATTGCGACCGGTCGTATCGGCAAAGGCCGTGCGTTGCCATCGAGCCGCCGGCTCGCCAACGATCTCGGTGTTTCCCGCAACACCGTGACTTACGCGTTCGAGCAACTCGCCGCCGAAGGATATCTCGAGGCGTCGCACGGCCGCCGTCCTGTGGCCACGGTCGACAGTGGTGAGCGTATCGAAGGAGCGGGCGCGGTCGCATCCGGCGTCCGTTTCGTCAAGCCGCAGCTCTCGCCCTGGGCTTCAAAGCTCAAGCAGACCGACTGGCCGATGTCCTATCAGGCGCCGCTCAAGCCGTTGCGTCCGGGGCATGGGGATGCGCGGGAGTTTCCGAACGAGGTCTGGGCGCGCTGCCTGCGGCGGAGCGCCCTGCGCGCGGCCAAGCGCGAACTTGGTCCTGTCAACCGAACGCGCCTGCGCCAGGCGCTGGCGCATTATCTGGCGAGCAGCAGAGGCGTTCGTGCCACCGCCGACCAGATCATAATCCTGCCGAGTGCGCAGGCCGCGCTCAGTCTGATCGCGGCTGTTCTCATCACGCCGGCCGATGAGGTCTGGGTCGAGGACCCCGGCTATCCGGGCGCCGCGGCTGCCTTCCGCGCATCCGGTGCGCGCGTGACAGGCATGGCGCTGGACGAACAGGGCATGCAGCGCATGCCGAGACTGGCCGCGCCAAGGCTCATCTTCATGACGCCGTCGCATCAGCATCCGACCGGACGGCTGATGTCGCTCGCGCGCCGCACGGAATTTCTCGGGCTGAGCAGGCCCGGCAAGACCTGGATCGTCGAGGACGATTACGACGGCGAATTCCACTATGACAGTCGCCCGGTGCCGGCCCTGCAGGGGATCGATGCCCATGGTCGCGTGTTCTATGTCGGCACGTTCTCGAAGGCGATGACGTCGGATATCCGGCTTGGCTATCTCGTCGTGCCGCCGGCGCTGGTCAGCACCCTGGAAATCGCGCAGCGGCACATCGGGCTGATCGCTTCCAGCCACATCCAGGAGGCGCTCGCCGAGTTCATCGCGGATGGACATTTTCTCGCGCATCAACGCCGGATGCGCCGGCTCTATCACGCCCGCCGCGATCACCTCGTCGAGGGGTTGCAACGTCATCTCGGCGAGGTGCTCTCGGTCGAAGTGCCCGCGGGAGGCATCCAGCTCGTCGCCCGCCTCAAGCGCGGCCGCGCCGATCAGGCGGCGGTCAAGCGGCTCATCGAAGCGGGCGTTGAAACGCGAGCCCTGTCCAGCCTGGCGCTCGGCCGGCCGCGCGATCATGGCCTGCTGCTCGGCTTCGCAGCCTGGCGCGAGAGCGAGATCAGCGCGGCGGTGCGAACGATGGCGTCGTGCTTCTAGCCCACCGCCTTCGTCACGATGCGGATCTCGGAGGTCAGCGTCCGGTGCACCGGACATTTGTCGGCGATCTCCATCAGCTTCTTGCGCTGCTCGGCGTCGAGCGCGCCGTCCATTGCGATGTCGCGCTCGATCTGGTCGAGCATGCCGTCGCGCGTCTCGCACTCGGCGCAGTCCTTGGCGTAAATTTTTGAATGCTTCAGCGTGACGGTGACGCGGTCGAGCGGCAACGACTTGCGGTCGGCATAGAGCCGCATGGTCATGGAGGTGCAGGCGCCGAGACCGGCGAGCAGGAAGTCATAAGGGCCAGGGCCGGCATCTTCGCCTCCGGCTGCCGCTGGTTCGTCGGCAACGAGGTGATGCGGTCCGACCGTGACGATCTGGTTGAACTTGCTCTTGCGGGTCTCCTGCACCACCACCTTGCGCGGCACCTCGGCGAGATCCATCACTTTCGCGGGCTTTGCCGTTTCGATGTAGCGGCTGGCCCAGGCCGCGATGACGTCGGCGGCGTAGAGCGCGTCGGCCGGCTTCGTCAGCAGATGATCGGCGTGGTCGAGCGAGACGAAGCTCTTGGGATGCTTGGCCGCAACGAAGATCTTGGTTGCATTGTCGATGCCGACGGTGTCGTCGACAGGTGACTGCATCACCAGCAGGGCCTTGTGCAGGCCGGTGACGTCCTTCATCAACTCGTGCTCGGCGATGTCGTCGAGGAATTCGCGCTTGATCCGGAACGATCGCCCGGCGAGCGAAACCTCGACCTCGCCTTGCGCGCGGATCGCATCGACATGCTCCCCAAACAGGCCGGTGACGTGAGCGGGATCGGACGGCGCTGCGATGGTCACGACGGCCTTCGCCTCCGGGATCTTTCCGGCCGCGGCCAGGATCGCGGCGCCACCGAGGCTGTGACCGATCAGGATCGAAGGCGCCTTGCGCGTCGCGCGCAGATGATCGGCGGCACGGACGAGATCGGCGACGTTGGAGGAAAACGTCGAGTTGGCAAATTCGCCCTCGCTGGAGCCGAGCCCGGTGAAATCGAAGCGCAGCACCGCGATGCCTCTGGCCGCGAGCGCGACCGAGATGCGTTTGGCGGCCAGCGTATCCTTGCCGCAGGTGAAGCAGTGCGCAAACAGCGCGTAGGCGGCCGGTTCGCCATCCGGCAGCTCCAGCGCGGCCGCGAGCTGATGACCGCCTTCGCCCGTGAATTGAAAGCGTTCCGTCGGCATGGGCTTCCCCCTTGTCCTTGCTTGACCCTAATCGCCTGAGTAGCGCTGCTCGGCCCAGGGATCGCCGCGGTTATGATAGCCGCGGACCTCCCAGAAGCCAGGCGCGTCGTTGGTCACGAATTCGATGGCCTGGAGCCATTTGGCGCTCTTCCAGAAATAAAGATGCGGCACGATAAGCCGGACCGGGCCACCGTGCTCCTCCGTCAGCGGTTGCCCCGACCAGCTATGGGCAAGCAACGCGTCCTCGGCGGCAAAGTCTTCCAGCGCGAGGTTGGTGGTGTAGCCGTCATAGGAATGCAGCACGACGAAGCGTGCATCGTCGCGCGGCTGGCAGGCGGCGAGCAGCTCGCGCGTCGCGAGCCCTTGCCATTCATTGTCGTAGCGCGACCAGGTCGTCACGCAATGGATGTCGGAGGTGAACCGGTCCTGCCTCTGCGCAGTGAATTCGGCGAAGGTCCAGAATACGGGATTGTCGATCGCGCCGTAGACGTCGAGCCGCCAGCGTTCGCGCGACACCGGCGGCATGACTCCGAGATCGAGCACCGGCCAGTCCTTAGTCAGATGCTGGCCGGGTGGCAGGCGCTGATCCTGAGGACGCGTGATCTTGCCGGTGAGGAAGCGACCCTCTCGCGCCCATTTCTCCTTGGTGCGCGTCAGCTTGCTGTCGGGCGGCTCGTTGGCGTCGACCATGAGCTACTCGTGACGGTGCATCGCGGAGGCATGCTTGGTATCGCGCATGGTGGAATAGATGATCAGCGACAGGCAGATGATGCCGGCGAGATAATAGTAGAACCACTGCTCACGCCCAATGGACTTGAAGTAGAGCGCGATCGCCGGCGCCGTGCCGCCGAAGACGGAGACCGTGATCGCATAGGGCAGGCCGACGCCGAGCGCACGGACATTGGTCGGGAACAGCTCGGCCTTCACCACCGCGTTGATCGAGGTGTAGCCGGCGACGAACAGCCAGGCGCAACAGATCAGGATGAACGCCATGAACGGCGATTTTGTCTCTTTCAGCGTCATCAGCAGCGGGACGGTCGCGAGCGTGCCGGCGACACCGAAGAAGATCAGTAGGGGCTTGCGGCCGATCTTGTCGGAGATCGCGCCATAGATCGGCTGAAGGACAGTCGCGAAGATCAGCGTGCCGAAAATCACGAAGGTGGTCTGGTCCTCGGTCAAACCGACCGAGAGCTTGACGAAGGTCTGCATGTAGGTGGTGAAGGTGTAGAACGCAGCGGTGCCGCCCGCGGTCAGGCCGACCACCAGCAACAGCTCCTTCGGATATTTCAGGAGGTTTGCGATCGAGCCGGTCGGCTTCCCGGCCTTCTTGGCGTCCTCGAACGCCTCGGTCTCGTGCAGCCCGCGGCGCATCACGGCGGCGAAGATCGCGAGCATCGCGCCGATCACGAAGGGGATGCGCCAGCCCCAGGCTTTCAGCTCCTCGGGCGTCAAGAAGACTTTTTGCAACAGCAGGAGCACAATGATCGCGGTGAGCTGGCCGCCGATCAGCGTGACGTACTGGAAGCTCGAATAGAAGCCGCGATGCTTGGGGTCGGCCACCTCGCTGAGATACGTCGCGCTGGCGCCGTACTCACCGCCGAGGCTCAGGCCCTCGATAACGCGGGCGAGCGCCAGGATCACCGGCGCAGCGAGGCCAATCGTGGCATAGGTCGGCGTCAGCGCGATGATCAGCGAGCCGAAGCACATGAAGACGACCGAGAGCGTCAGCGAGATTCGCCGGCCGAAATTGTCGGCAATGTAGCCGAACAGCCAACCGCCCAGCGGGCGCATCAGGAACGTTGCCGCGAATACCACGGCGACGTTCAATTGTTGAACGACCGGATCGCTGCCCGGGAAGAAGGCCGGTGCGAAATAGAGAGCGAACGCCGTATAGGCGTAGAAATCGTACCATTCGACGAGATTGCCGATCGAGCCGATGAAGATCGCCTTGATCCGCCGCTCGGCGTCGGCGATGTCGAAATGGTCGGAGGCCGGTTGGGTTGCTTGCTCCGTCACGTCCGGCCTCCCAGAAACGATATCTGGAAGCCTACATCGCCTTTCCGAGCAAAAATGGCAACTGGCGGGGGCCTCTCACCGTGCCCTGCGACCAGGTCACGGTGCCTGCCGGATCGAGCCGGAAGTCCGGAATCCGCTTCAGCCATTCTTCCAGCGCCACCTGCATCTCCATCCGCGCCAAATTGGAACCAACGCAGCGGTGGATACCGAGGCCGAACGCAGCGTGGCGGTTCTCCTGGCGGTCGATCACGACTTTGTCAGCGTCCGGAAACATCTTGGGATCGCGGTTGGCGGCCGGGAAGGACAGCAGCACCATGTTGCCCGCCTTGACCGGGCAGCCCGAGATCGTCGTTTCCTTCACGACCTCGCGGGCCATCGTCACGGGGGAATAGGCGCGCAAGAGTTCCTCCACTGCGGTCGGGATCAACTCGGGCTCGGAGATCAGGCGTTCGCGGTCGGCCGGCGTCCGGGCGAGATGCCAGAGTGAGGAGCCAATCGCGCTCCAAGTGGTGTCGATGCCGGCAATCAGAAGCAGGCGTAGCGAGCCCAGCACATGGGACTCCTCCAGCGGCTGGCCTTCCTTGTCCTTGGCGTTCATCAAATAGGAGATGAGATCCTCAGTCGGCCTCGATCGACGCTCCTCGATATGTGTCCTGAAATAGTCGCTCATCTCGTGGACGGCCTCGAGCAGCTTGGTCTCGTCCTTGATGCCGAGTTCGAGGATCATGTGGATCCAGTTGATGAAGAGATCGCTGTCCCTCTCAGGAATGCCGAGCATGTGGGCGATGGCTCGAACCGGGATGTATTTGCTGTAGCGGGCTGCGGCGTCGACCTTGCCATCGGCGATGAACCCGTCGATCAGCTCGTTGCAGATCGCACGCATCCGCGGCTCGAGCTTTTTCATCGCATCTGGGGTGAACGGAGGCAGCAGCAATTGCTTGGCCGGCTTGTGCACGGGCGGATCGGAAGTGATCGGCGGCGCCGCGTTCCTGGCGACCTCGGATCGAACGTCGCGGACAATGATCCGGCGGGACGAGAAATGCTCGGTGTTGTTGGCGATCTCGCGCACGGCTTGATAGGTCGTCGGCATGTAGCAGCCAAGAAAGCGCTCGGTGTGCACGACGGGGCTCGCGGCGCGCAGCTCCTCCCAGATCGGGAAGGGATCGTCCGTCCATTGCGGATCGGTGTGGTCGAAATCATTCACCCAATCGGTCACGGGCGGATGGGCGGCGGGCTGGCTGACGTCGGACATGGCAGAAAAATCCCTTGGGGCTCGTGTTCGCTGCAGGCACGCGAAGGCGGCGGGCAGGGCCGCGCTACTCCTCGATCACATCGATCGCGATTTCCGGGCAATTGGATTTGGCAAGCCACGCCTTGTCCTCGAGACCCGGAGGAACGAGGCCGTCTCCGGCTTCACGGGCGTTGCCGTATTCGTCGAGCTCGAACAGCTCCGGCGCCAGCGCCTTGCAGCGCGCGTGGCCCTGGCATTTGTCGGGGTCGATGTGAACCCTCGGTCGCTCAGTCATGGCGGCTTCCTCGGTCGTGTGCGCGTGGCCCGAAGGGCGGCGCGGTTCCTCTTGTCACTGTTGTCCGCAGCGTTCGCCGCTCATTCCAAGTTATATGCTATTACATTCGCGACAGGCTTCCCCTGTCAAGCGCAAACTTATAGGCTTCGCCGTAACATGCGTTCACAACTCGCTCGCAAGCCCGAGAACACTTACCACCATGGCGATCTCCGCGACGCCCTGATCAAGGCCGCGTTGCGCGAGGCGGAGCAGGGCGGTGTGGAAGCGATCAGCATCAAGGCGCTGGCAAAACAGCTTGGCGTTTCCCAGCCGGCGCCGTATCGGCATTTCGCCGATCGCGAGGCGCTGCTTGCGGCCGTAACAGCGGAGGCGTTCCGGCAGCTGAGCGCAATTTTGCGCGAGGCCATGGCGAGGCGATCGAAGCAGTCAAAACTGTCGCGGCTGGCGCAGGCGACGCTCGATTTCGGCCTGCGCCGCAATGGCATCTATCGGCTGATGTTTGCCTCGCGCACGGTGTCCTGCGCCGCCAAGGACAGCGAGCTACACGAGGCGACCCGCGAGACCTTTGCACTCGTGATCGAGGCGCTGGAAGCACCTGCGGTCGGCTATTTGCGCGAGCGGCAGGCGCTCAAGATCTGGGCCGCATTGCATGGTGTCGTGATGCTGGCCGAGCAGGGCCTGTTTACCGGCGAGGCGGCGCATGCCACGCGCGAGGAGCTGGTCGAGGATTTCGTCAACGAGACAAAGGCGGCGCTCGCGGTCGCGATCAAGGACGCGCGGCGTCAGAAAAAGGCCGGCGCCTAGGCCTTCAGTCGCCTCATCAGCTCATCAACTGCGCTGTCCGGCGTGGTGACGACGGGTCGGCCGGTGGCCTTCGCGACCAGCGGCGCGGTTGCCGCGATGCTGAACTGCGCCAGTGCAATGACATCGCAATCGCTCAGCTCCCTTGACGCTTCGACAATCAGCCGGTCATGCGTAGCGCGCTCGCCGCGGTCGAGTGCTGCCAGCGCACCCTCGGCCAGTTTCGGCACGATCTGGACGGAGGCCGGAAACTCCGGCGGCATCGAGACCAGCGTCGGCGGGAAGGTCGAAAGCAGGCCGATCTTTTTACCCATTGTTACGGCCCGTTCGATCATGGCCTGGTTCGGCTTCAGCACCGGCATCGGCGCGTGCGCGCGCGCCACGGCCTCGATGCAGGGGCCGAAGGCCGAGCAAGTGAACAGGATCGCGTTCGCCCCGGTCGCCGTCGCATAATCGCCGAGCGCAAGAAAGCGCTCGGTCATGGCGCCATTGAGCGCGCCATTGCGTGCCAGGTCTGCCGACAGGCTGTCGTCGAGCAGGTTCATCAGCCGCACCTCCGGCCACGCCTTCGCGAACGCAGCCTCGATTGGAGCGATGGAATGCTTGAGAGCGTGGATCAGGGCGATGCGCGGGGGCGTCGTCATTGAACGTGAGTACCTCAGTCTCGTGCCCCGGACGCAGCGCAATGCGTCATTGCGCTGCAGAGCCGGGGCCCATTGTGGCCGCTGCATCCCGGCTCAGCGCAGCAGCGTTGCACGCTGCAGCGCGTCCGGGACACGAGAGACGTGTTCACTTGAATGGCACCGCGTACATCAAGCCACCCTTGCTCCAGAGGCCATTGAGGCCGCGCTCGAGCTTGAGCGGGCTCGCCTTGCCGACATTGCGCTCGTAGATCTCGCCGTAATTGCCGGTGGCCTTGATAGCCGTGACCAGCCATTTGTTGTCGAGACCGAGCCGCGAGCCGAGATCGCTGGAGGTGCCCAGCAGGCGCTGGATGGCTGGCGTCTGCGACTTCGCCATCTCGTCGACATTGGCTTGCGTCACGCCGAGCTCTTCGGCCTCGATCAGGCCGTAATGCAGCCAGGTGATGATGTCGCTCCAGACTTCATCGCCGTTGCGGGTGAAGGGGCCAAGCGGCTCCTTGCTGATGGTCTGCGGCAGCACGACATAGTCGGCCGGGTTCGGCGCGGCGGTCGTGACGGCGCCGGCGAGCGCGGAGGCATCCTGGGTCATGGCATCGCAGCGGCCGCCGAAGAAGGTCTGGTACATGGTGTCGACGCGGTCGAACACCAGCGGTTTCCAGTCGATGCCGTTGGCGCGGCCGTAATCGCCGAGGGTGACCTCATGCGTGGTGCCCTGTGCGACGCAGACGGTGGCGCCCTTGAGGTCCTTGATCTCCTTCACGCCGAGATCCTTCTTCACGACAAAGCCCTGGCCGTCGTAGAAGTTGATCGGGCCCTGCCGCAGGCCCAGCGTGACGCCGCGCAGATATGTCTGCGTCGAGTTGCGGTAGAGCACATCGATCTCGCCCGATTGCAGCGCAGTGAAGCGGTTCTGTGCGGTCAGCGAGACGTAGCGCACCTTGTTGGGATCGCCGAGCACGCCGGCCGCGAGCGCGCGGCAATAGTCGACGTCGAGGCCTTTGTAATTGCCTTGCGAGTCCGGTGCGGAGAAACCGGCGAAGCCGGCGCTGACGCCGCACACCAGCGTGCCGCGGCTTTTCACCGTATCGAGCGTCGCCGCCGACGCTGCGACCGTTGATGCAGCGAGCACGCCCGCCGCGATAACCATTGTCCTCATCATGCTACTCTCCCCTCAGTGATTGACATTACGCAACACGTTGTCGACGGCTGTGCCGAGCTTGTCGACGATCTGATCGATTTCGTCAGCCGACGCGATATAGGGCGGCGCCAGCAACACATGGTCGCCGCGGACGCCATCGACGGTGCCGCCGCCGGGATAGCAGCCGAGCCCGTTGGCAAAGGCCTCCGCCTTGATCTTCTGGTGCAGCTTGAGCGCCGGATCGAACGCGATGCGGCTGGCGCGATCGGCGACGAGCTCGATCGCCCAGAACAGGCCGCGGCCCCGGATATCCCCGATATGGCGGTGATTGCCGAAGCTCTCCGTCAGGCGCTGCTCAAGTTGCTTGCCGCGTTCCTTGACGCGGTCGAGCAGGCGATCCTCGCGGATCACATCCTGCACCGCGAGCGCCGCCGCGCAGGCGAGGGGGTGGGCCAGATACGTATGGCCGTGCTGAAACGCGCCCGAGCCCGTGCGGATGGTGTCGATGATCTTGCCGCTCGCGAGCATCGCGCCGATCGGCTGGTAGCCGCCGCCGAGCCCTTTCGCGATGGCTTGGATGTCCGGCGCGACGCCTTCTTGCTGCCAGGCGTGCGTCGTGCCGGTGCGGCCCATGCCGCACATGACCTCGTCGAGGATCAAGAGCGCGCCGTGCCGGTCGCAGATCTCGCGCACCGCCTTGAAGTAGCCGTCAGGCGCGGTCACCGCGCCTGCAGTGGCGCCGACGACGGGCTCGGCGAGGAACGCGGCAACAGTGTCGGGGCCGAGCCGTTGAAACTCGGCCTCGAGTTCGGCCGCGAGTCGCGCCACGAACTGCGCATCTGATTCGACGTCATGCTTCTCGTGATAGGCAAAGGCCGGCGTCACATGGCTGAATGCCGCGGAGAGCAGCGGCGCATAGGGCGCGCGACGCCAGGCATTGCCGCCGGCGGCCAGCGCACCGAGCGTATTGCCGTGATAACTCTGCCGCCGCGCAATGAAATGCTGCCGCTGCGGCTCGCCACGCTCGATGAAATATTGCCGCGCGAGCTTGATGCTGGCCTCGATCGCCTCCGATCCGCCGCTGACGAAATAGGCGTAGGCGAGACCGCCGGGCTCGTGGCCGACCAGCGTTTCGGCAAGCCGCTCCGCCGGCTCGGAGGAGAAGAAGGCGGTGTGGGCATAGGCGAGCGTCGAGGCCTGCTTCGCCATCGCCGCGATCACGCTCGGATGCTGATGGCCGAGGCAGGAGACCGCAGCCCCGCCGGAGGCGTCGATTACGCGCCGGCCGTCCTCGGCAAAGAGATAGACGCCCTCGCCGCCGATCGCCTTGGGCGGCGTCTCACGCAGCGAACGATGCAGCACACGGCTGGCGCGGGTGCTCATGGGTCAACCTTTCTCCGAGACGTAGGTGGAGGCTGCGGCGAGCCGCGCCTCGGTATCCTGAAGGCGCTTCTTTGCAGCCGTGCCGCCGAGTGAGAACGTCACCGCGGCCAGAGATTGTGCGATTGCGAGTGCGCCAGTCAGGCTTGGGAAGAAGCCGGGCGAAGAGGCCGCTTCGAACAGCAGTACGTGATCGGCGCCCTCGGCCATCGGCGCTGCGACACTGTCCGCGATCGCGATCAGGGTCGCGCCTGCTCGATAGGCGGCCTGTGCGACACGGACGCTGGCGCGGGTATAAGGCATGAAGCCGATGACGATCACGGCCTCGCCAGGGCGGAACGCGCCGAGATCGAGATCGTCAGGACCGGACGCACCGACGATCTGCACTTGCTCCGGGCGAAACAGCCGAAGCTCGTAGTTGAGCAATTCCGCGACGCTACGGCAGCTGCGATAGCCGGTGATCCAGATCCGCTTGGCGTCATGCAGCGCGCGGGCCGCGTCCGCGATCGCATGCGCGGAGATGCGCGGCAGGCCTGCGGCCTCGGCTTCGAGCTTGTCGGCGACGAGTGCGATATCGGCATTCGGACCGTGGCGGCGGCCCTTGGCACGGCCGGAGAAGGGCGAGGTCGGCGAGGGCCGCCGCGCCTCGGTCAGCGCGGCGCGTAATTCGTCCCAGCCGGAATAGCCGATCGCTTTCGCAAGCCGCGTGAACGCGGCGGGATCAGCGCCGGCCTCCGCTGCGAGATCGCGCATCGAGCGGGTGGTGGCATCGTAATCGTTGGCCGCGACGAAACGCCCGACCTCCTGCAACCGCATCGGAAGCGATGGCAACGCAATGCGCAGTTCGCTCAGCGGCGAGGATTTCGCGGGCTCGGCCATGAAACATTTGTTGCACGAATTGCCGATTGGTGCAACAGTTGACGTGCGCCGCCGGAAATCACTGCTTTTGAGAAGGTTTTTGTGCCGTGACATCAAATGGTCCCAGGCCGCCGCCGCGCCGTCGCTTCTTCGCCGCGCTCGGGCCAAGCGAATTGAAGGGCCTGTTCTGGCAAGTGCTGGTGGTCGGGCTTGCGGTGGCGCTCCTCGCCTTCCTCTGGTCCAACACCGTCACCAACCTGTCGGCCCGCCGCATCACCACCGGCTTTGCTTTTCTCGGCCGCGAAGCCGGGATGCCGATCTCCGACAGCCTGCTTTCCTACAATCCGAGGGACAGTTACCTCTGGGCTTTCGTCGTCGGCGTCGCCAACACGTTGCGTGTCGCGGTGATCGGCATCGTGCTCGCGACCATCCTGGGGACGCTGATCGGAATCTCGCGGCTTTCGGCGAACTGGCTGCTGTCGCGGTTCGCTGCGGCCTATGTTGAAGTCCTGCGCGACATTCCGCTGCTGCTTCAACTGCTGTTCTGGTACGTGCTGATGCAGGCGTTGCCGGCCGCGCGCGCGGCGTGGCGGCCGATGAGGGCGTGTTCCTCTCCAATCGCGGCTTGATCCTGCCGGCGATCCCGCTCGGGCCGCCGCAGCTTTGGGTGCTCGGCGCGGCCGCGCTTGGCTGTGCCGCGTTCTATGTCATTCAGCAATGGCTGGTCGCGCAGCAGATGCGCGATGGCAAGCCGCGCGCCCCGTGGCCCTTTGCGCTTGGTCTCATTGTCGTGCTGCCGGCGGCGGTGTCGCTGCTGCTCGGGGTATCCTGGACCATCGAGTGGCCGCAGCTGCGCGGCTTCAACTTCGTCGGCGGGCTGACGCTTGCGCCGGAATATTTCGCGCTATTGATCGCGCTCGTCACCTATACCTCGGCCTTCATCGCCGAGATCGTGCGCAGCGGCATCCAGTCGGTGCCGCGAGGTCAGTGGGATGCCGCCAGCGCGCTCGGCCTGCGCCGCAGCTTCATGCTGCGGCAGATCATCCTGCCGCAGGCGCTGCGCGTCATCGTGCCGCCGATGACGAGCCAGTATCTCAATTTGACCAAGAACTCCTCGCTCGCGGTGGCCATCGGCTATCAGGACGTGGTCTCGATCGCCAACACCACGCTGAACCAGACCGGGCAGGCGATCGAGGCGATCGCGCTGATCATGGCCGTCTTCCTCACCATCAGTCTTGGCATCAGCTTCTTCATGAACTGGTACAATGCGCGCATCGCGCTGGCGGAGCGTTGAGCATGACGGCGATCACCGACATGCCGGACTTGCCCCGTGCCGCCCGCCCTCCGCAAATCGGCAACCCGGTGCTCCGCTGGCTGCGCACCAATCTGTTCTCGTCGATCTCCAACGGCATTCTTACGGTCGTCTTGCTGGCGGTGCTGGGGAAGGGCGCGGTCGGTTTCGCGCAGTGGGGCATCGCCAATGCGGTCTGGCTTACGCCGGCCAATGATTCCACCGCCTGCAAGGCGGTGCGCGGCCTTGGCGCCTGCTGGGCGGTCATCCCCGAGAAATACCGTTTCATTCTGTTCGGTACCTATCCGTTCGACGAGCAGTGGCGGCCGGCGCTGTCCGTGTTGCTGTTCATCGCGTTGTTCTATCTCTCCACGCGCCGCGCCTTCTGGAGGCGCGAACTCGCTTTGCTCTGGATCGGCGCGCTGGCGATGATCAGCGTGCTGATGTGGGGCGGCGTGTTCGGGCTCGCCTTCGTCTCGCAGGACCGCTGGGGTGGATTGCCGGTGACGCTGATCCTGGCGACGTTCGGATTGGCGTTTGGTTTCCCGCTCGGCATCCTCGTTGCGCTCGGCCGACGCTCGAAGCTGCCGGCGATCCGTTCGCTCTCAGTGCTCTATGTCGAGCTGATCCGCGGCGTGCCGCTGGTCAGCCTGCTGTTCATGGCAAGCGTGATGTTTCCACTGTTCATGCCTGCGGGATTTAACATCGACAAGCTGCTGCGGGCGCAGATCGCGATCATTCTGTTCGCGGGCGCTTATCTTGCCGAGGTGATCCGCGGCGGCCTCCAGGCCGTGCCGCGCGGGCAATATGAAGCGGCCGATGCGTTGGGGCTGTCTTATTGGCGCAAGCACCGGCTGATCGTGCTGCCGCAGGCGATCCGCCACGTCATCCCGCCGCTGGTCAACACCTTCATCGCGTTCTTCAAGGACACCAGCCTGGTGCTGATCATCGGCATCTTCGATCTGCTGACGACGGCGAAGACCGCGATCATCGATCCCGCCTGGCAACAGTTTTCGGTCGAGGTCTACCTCTTCGTCGCCGCGATCTACTTTGTCTTCTGCTTTGCGATGTCGCGTTATAGCCGGAGCTTGGAGGCGATGAGGGAACGGTGATCCCCTCAGTTGTGCTACTTCACCCGCGGATCGATCGGCGTCTGCCCGCGTAGACCCAAAATGTCCTCCAGCACCTTTGCGCCCGCGATCACCTCCGCATCGGCGCGCGGCGCGCCGACGACCTGCAGGCCGACCGGCAGGCCGGAAGCGGTGAATCCACAGGGCAGCGACAGCGACGGGCAGCAGGCGAGCGTGATGGCGTAGACGATCCCGAGCCATTCGACGTAATTCTCGAAGGTCTTGCCGGCGCATGCGGCGACATAGCGGTTCTCGATCGGGAAGGGCGGCACGATCGTAGTCGGCGTCAGCAGGAGATCGTAGGTCTTGAAGAACTCGATCGCGCGCGCGGTCATGCCGACGCGCTGGGCTTCCGCGCGTGCGAGCTGCTCGACAGTGAGCTTGAGGCCCTCTTCTATGTTCCAGATCACCTCGGGCTTGAGCAGGTCGCGCTTGGTGCGCAGCAGATTGGCCTTGGTGATCGCAAAATCGAAGGCACGCAGCACATGGAAGCACTCATGCGCCTCGCGCCAGTCCGGATGCGCCTCCTCGACGATCGCTCCGGCTTCGGCAAAACGTTCGGCCGCCTTGCGCGTGATCGCCTTGACCTCGGGATCAACAGGCGTGATGCCGAGATCGGGCGAATAGGCGATGCGCTTCGGCCTCTTGCCCGATTGCGCGGCCGACAGGAACGAGATCGCAGGCGCCGGCAGCGAGAGCGGATCGTCCGGGTAGTCACCACTCATGGCATCTAACAGCAATGCGAGATCTTCGACATTGCGCGCCATCGGGCCCACGACGCCGAGATTGCGATCGATGCCCGATTTCGGGGTGTGCGCGACGCGGCCGATGCTCGGGCGCATGCCGACGACGCCGCAGAAGGCGGCGGGGCTGCGCAGGGAGCCGCCCATGTCGGATCCTTGCGCGAGCCAGGCCATGCCGGTGGCGAGCGCTACCGCGGCGCCGCCGGAGGAGCCGGCTGCCGATTTCGTCGTGTCCCAGGGATTGAGCGTTGCGCCGAACACCTCGTTGAAGGTGTTGGCGCCGGCACCGAATTCCGGTGTGTTCGACTTGGCGTAAACGACCGCGCCATTGGCCTCGAGATTCTCGACCATGAGGTCGGACGTCTTGGGGATGTTATCCCGGTAGATCGGTGAGCCTTGGGTGTTCAGCACGCCTGCGACATCGGTCAGGTCCTTGATCGGCACCGGCAGACCCGCGAGTAGCCCGCGCGCGCCGGCCGGCTTCCGCATCAGTTCTTTCGCGTTGGTTCGCGCGCGATCGAAGCACAGCGTCGGCAGCGCGTTGACCTTGCCGTCCATCTCGCTGACGCGCTTCTCCATGACATCCAGCAGTTCGAGCGGAGAGGTGTCGCCGGAGCGCAGCTTGTCGACGACGGCACACGCGGTTTCGCGGATCAACTCTTGAGACAAGTACTCTACTCCCAGGCTTACTTACTTTTCGCTCGCAATGATGGAAAAATCTAACCCCATCCGGCGCTGATGCCGCCGTCCACCGTATAAATCACGCCGGACGTATAGCCAGCACGGTCCGACGCCAGGAACGCCATGAGATCGCCGATCTCGCGCGCGTGCGCGGGGCGGCCGAGTGGCAGGCCTTTCTGGAATTCCTTGTAGCGGCTCTCGTCGCCGAACTGATGTTTTGCCCGCGTCTTCAGCAGCGTGACGTGACGGTCGGTGCCGACCGGGCCGGGATTAATGCCGACCACCCGGATGTTGTCGGCGAGGCTCTTGCCGCCGAGCGCGCGGGTGAAGGCCATCAGCGCGGCGTTGCCGGCGCTGCCGCAGATGTAATTGGCGTCGAATTTCTCGCCGGCTGCACCGATGTCGTTAACGATGACGCCGCCGCCCTTGGCCTTCATCTGCGCATAGATCTGCCGCGTGAGGTTGATGTAGCCGAACACCTTCAATTCCCAGGCGTGCCGCCAGGTGGTTTCGTCGATCTTGTCGATGGAGCCGCCAGGGATGTCGCCGGCATTATTGACGAGCACGTCGATGTCGGCGGCCTCCTTGGCGAGCCGCGCGAGGTCCTCGGTCTTGCGCAAATCCACGATGCTGGTCGCGGCATCGATCTGGTGCGCCGAACGCAGGCGGTCGGCCAACGTCTTGAGCTGATCGCCGCTGCGGGCAGCGAGCAGCAGGTGAGCGCCTTCCTCGGCGAACGCCTCGGCGGCAGCTGCGCCAATGCCCTTGGACGCGCCCGTGATCAGGACGCGCTTGCCACGCAGATGCAGATCCATGGGGGTTACTCGCAGGATGGGAACAGAATGAAATCAGTAGGCTGCCGGCCGCGCCATGGTCAACATTGCAGTGCAGCGTTGCACTGCCGCCGAGTTTGGTCCATTGCAGTGCGGTCAAAAAAGGCGGCGGCTGCCGGACCCAAAAAGGACGTTCTCGATGAGCAAGAAACAATACCGGATCGCAGTCATTCCCGGCGACGGCATCGGCAAGGAAGTGATGCCCGAGGGCCTGCGCGTTTTGGAGGCAGCGGCCAAGAAGCACGGCGTGGCCCTGCATTTCGACCATTTCGATTTCTCGTCTTACGACTATTACGAGAAGCACGGCCAGATGATGCCCGATGACTGGAAGGAAAAGATCGGCAAGCACGATGCGATCTATTTCGGCGCGGTCGGCTGGCCGGCCAAGATTCCGGATCATGTCTCGCTGTGGGGTTCGCTGATCAAGTTTCGCCGCGAGTTCGACCAGTATGTAAATTTGCGCCCGGTGCGATTGATGCCGGGCGTGCCGTCGCCTCTGGCGGGCCGCAAGCCCGGCGATATCGATTTCTGGGTGGTGCGCGAGAACACCGAAGGCGAATATTCCTCGGTCGGCGGCCGCATGTTCCCGGACACCGACCGCGAGTTCGTGACGCAGCAGACCGTAATGACTCGCGTGGGCGTGGACCGCATCCTGAAGTTTGCCTTCGAACTCGCGCAGTCGCGGCCGAAGAAGCATTTGACCTCGGCGACCAAATCCAACGGCATCTCCATCACCATGCCCTATTGGGACGAGCGCGTGGAGGCGATGGCCAAGAAGTTTCCGGGCGTGAAGTGGGACAAGTACCACATCGATATTTTGACAGCGAACTTCGTGCTGCATCCGGACTGGTTCGATGTCGTCGTCGGCTCCAACCTGTTCGGCGACATCCTGTCCGATCTCGGCCCGGCCTGCACCGGAACGATCGGCATCGCGCCATCGGGCAACATCAATCCGGAGGGCGATTTCCCGTCGGTGTTCGAGCCGGTGCACGGCTCGGCGCCTGACATCGCGGGGCAGGGCATTGCCAACCCGATCGGCGCGATCTGGTCGGGCGCGATGATGCTCGAGCATCTGGGCGAGAAGGTCGCCGGCAAGTCGATTGTCGACGCGATCGAGCGCACGCTGGCTGAGCGCACGCTGCGCACCAAGGATCTCGGCGGCAATGCCGATACGACCGCCTGCGGCAAGGCGGTCGCGGACATGGTTGATTGATGAGCTTGCGTAGGGTGGGTTCGCCGAAGGCGTAGCCCACCTTGTCGCCGCGCGAGAAGTGGTGGGTTACGCCGAGCAGATGCGCTTCGCGCATCTGCAGGGCTAACCCACCCTACGATTTCTGCCTCCGCCCGCTTACCCCACGATCTCTTCGATCGCGGTCTGATCCAGCCCGAACTTCTTCCCGGCCTCCAGAATCTCCTGCCAAGTGGTCGGATCGATCGGAATGCCTTCGGCCAGCCGCTTCTTCTTGGTCTCGCGCTCTGGCTCGCCGGCGATCTTGACCTTGTCGACGCCGGGAGTGGGCGGTGAGCCGGTGTGCCAGGCGACGAAGCTTTCGACTTCGCGTGCGAGGTTTTCGCTCGTGCCAAGCTTGCTCGGGTCGATGACGATCGAGAGCATGCCGTTCAGGACGTTGTACTTGCCGTCGGACGGACCCTTGACCACCTGCCCGCCGGACAGCGCGCCGCCGAGGATTTCGCACACCAGCGCGAGCCCCGAACCCTTGTGCTCGCCGAACGGCAGGATGGCGCCGTACGGCGGGATCACGGTGTAGCGCGGATTGACCGTGGGCTTGCCATCATTGTCGATGATGGTGCCGGGCTCGAGTTCGGCGCCCTTGTTATGGGCGACCCGGGTCTTGCCTTGCGCGATCCTGCTGGTGGCGAAATCGAGCACGATCGGCTCTTTGTCCTTGCGCGGGATGCCAACGCAGAACGGGTTGGTGCCGTGGCGGGCATCGCTGCCGCCCCAGGGCGCCACGATCGGGCGCGAGATCACGTTGACGAAGTGGATCGACACCAGCCCGTGGTCGATGCACTGCTCGGCCCAGTGGCCGATGCGGCCGATGTGGTGCGCGTTGGAGAGGCCGACGAGACACACGCCGTTGCGCTTGGCGCGCTCTGCCGCCAGCTCCATCGCTTCATGGCCGATCACCTGCCCGTAGCCGGTGAGGCCGTCGAGGGTGAGAAGCGGACCGGTATCGAGCACGATCTTGACATGCTGGTTCACGGCGAGGCCGCCCGTGGTGACGCTCTGGACATAGCGCGGGATCATGCCGACGCCGTGCGAGTCGTGTCCCTTGAGGTTGGCCTCGACGAGGTTGGTGGATACGAGCTCGGCCTCGCGGTCCGTGGACCCGCCCGCCTTGACGATGGCACGGACGACGTTGATGAGCGGCTGTGCCTTGATGGTGCGATAGTCGGCCATTGTTGTTGCTCTTATCCTTTCACGATCCGGCGGCAGTGCTCCCAGGCCGCTTCAATCAGGTTCTCGCTCGCTTCCGGTGTCCGGAACGCCGAATGCGCTGATAGCGTCACGTTCGGCAGCTTGGTCAGCGGATGATCGCCGGGCAGCGGCTCGATGTTGAAAACATCGAGACCGGCGTGGCGGATGTGCCCCGATTTCAGCGCGTCGATCATCGCTTGCTCGTCCACGACCGCGGCGCGCGCGGTGTTGATGAGGATGATGCCGGGCTTCATCTGCGCGATCTTCTCGCGCGTGATCATGCCCCGCGTCTCGTCGTTGAGCAGCAGATGCAGCGAAACGACGTCGCTTCTCGCCAGCACCGCGTCGAGATCGGTGAATTCGACGCCGGGATGGCTCTTCGGCGAGCGGTTCCAGGCGATCACCTTCATGCCGCTGCCGGACGCAATGCGCGCGACCTCAGCGGCAATGCCGCCGAAGCCGATCAGGCCGAGCGTCTTGCCGGTCAGCTGCATGCCGTCCTCGCGCAGCCAGTTGCCGACGCGCATCTCGCGATCCATCATCGCGATGCCGCGGGACGAGGCCCACATCAGCGCGATCGCCGCCTCTGCGACCGCCGTGTCGCCATAGCCTTTGATGAGGTGCACCGAGATACCGAGTTCGGCGAGTTCTTCCGGATTCATGTAGCTGCGCGCACCGGTGCCGAGGAACACGACGTGCTTGAGGCCCGCGCACTTCTTGGCGACCTCGGTTGGTAATGCAGTGTGGTCGACGATCGCGATCTCTGCGCCGTCGAGGATCTCAGGATATTGCTCCGGCTTGATGTCGGGATTCCTGTGGATCCGCACTTTGGGATCGCCGGGCTTTTCCAGCCGCTCCATGATCACGGCGAGCGTTTCATTGGCGTCGACGAAAACTCCGCGCATGGCGTTACTCTCCAATCAGGACGCGACGCCGGCGATCGCCAGCACGGTATGCATCAGCACGTTGGTGCCCGCGGCGCAGTCGGGCTGCGTGGCGTCCTCCAGCTCGTTGTGGCTGATGCCGTCCTTGCAGGGCACGAACACCATCGCCGCCGGCATGACGGTGTTGAGGTTGCAGGCGTCGTGGCCGGCGCCGGAGGTGATGCGGCGAGAGGAATAGCCGAGCGTCTCCGCCGCGTTCTCGACGGCCGCGATCAGTTTCGGATCGAAATGCGTCGGCGGCTTGCGCCAGACGAGGTCAACCTTGACCTCGACCTTGCGACGCGCGGCGATCTCGGCAATGGCGGCGCGCAGGTCGCGGTCGAGTGCATCCATGATCGCGCCATCCGCGCTGCGGCAATCCATGGTGAAGGCGATTTCGCCGGGGATGACGTTGCGCGAGGGATTTGCGATCACGGCCTCGCCGATGGTGCCGACGGCTTTTGGTCCATGCTTCCTAGCAATCGCCTCCATCGCCAGCACGATCTCCGACAGCGTTGCCAGCGCGTCACGCCGCAGCGGCATCGGCGTCGACCCCGCATGACTCTCGAAGCCGGAAATCTTGCCGTCGTACCAGAGCACGCCCTGGCCGGAATCGACCACCCCGATGGTCTTGCCCTCAGCCTCCAAAATCGGCCCCTGCTCGATGTGCAGCTCGACGAAGCAGCCGAGCTTCTGGAAGCCGACCGGCTTGTCGCCGCGATAGCCGATGCTGTCGAGCGCCTGACCGACGGTCGTGCCGTCGATATCCTTGCGCGACAGGATGTCGTCGGTGGTGAAATCGCCGACATAGGCCGCGGACGCCATCATTGCGGGTGCGAAGCGCGAGCCTTCCTCATTGGTCCAGTTGACGATGCAGATCGGCGCCTCGGTCTCGATGCCGGCATCGTTGAGCGTGCGGATGACTTCGAGCGCGCCGAGCGTGCCCAAAATGCCGTCATACTTTCCGCCGGTCGGCTGGGTATCGAGATGCGAGCCGATGCCGACGGGCGGCTTCGACATGTCGCGGCCCTTGCGCAGGCCGAACTGTGATCCGAGCGCATCGACATGCACTTCAAGGCCGGCGTCCTCGCAAGCCTTTCGGAACCAGTCGCGCACCTGCTTGTCTTCGCTGCTCAGTGTCAGCCGTCGCACGCCGCCCTTGGCCGTTGCGCCGAATTGCGCGGTCTCGTGAATGGAGTCCCAGAGGCGGGCGGAATCAATTTGCAGGTTGGTCGCGGCTCGGCTCATGCGTCAGTCTCTCGTGTGTCCGGCGTCTTTTCAATGACGCGCCAGCGCGGGCGCGTCAACCGCGAGGCTGCCCTGCGCAATCTGACATGCAAGCTCAGCGACGCGCTGCACCGCCACGACATCGGGCGAGGCGAGCCAGCTCGCGGTGAATGTCAGCGGCGTGATTTGCAGGTCAGTGTCGAGCAGTTGCAGCCGCCCGTCGGCGAGCTCGCTTTCGACAATGGCGTCGGGGATGACGGCAATGCCGAGACCTTCCACCGCCATGTGGATCACGGTTGCAAGCGACGCGGAGGCATGGAGACGGATCGGCGGCAGCTCCGGCCGGTCGAACACCTCGCGGACCACCTCGTAAGGCTTGGTCTTGCGCGGGAAGGTGATGATCGGAAACCGTGCAAGTTCCGCCGGCGTCACCGGGCCATGGCCGAGCCCGAGCGAGGGACTTGCGAGAAAGCCGATCGGATAGTCGGCGAGCACGCGGTTGTGCACGCCGGGGGCCGACAGCGGTCCGACCACGAAGGCGAGCTCGATTTCCTGTGCGAGCAGGCGCGCGGTGAGGTTCGGCGTGATGTCGACCTCGATCTCCAGCGACAGGTTCGGATAGACTTCGTTCATGCTCTTCACCAGCCGCGGCAGCCAGGTATGCACGATGGTCTCGGCGACGCCGAGCCGCATCACGCCGCGCATCGCCGAGCGATCGCCGATCTCGGCCATCATCGCGGCGCGCAGGCCGATCAGCTTCTCGGCATAGACCATCATCTGCCGGCCGCTCGGGGTCGGCGAGGCGACGCGATGATCGCGGTTGAGGAGTTTGACGCCCATCTCGCGCTCGAGCTGGGCGATGCGCTGGGAGATCGCCGGCTGGGTCGTATTGAGCCGTGCTGCAGCCCCCCGGAAGCTGCCGAGCTTCACAACCCAAAGGAAGGTTTCGATCGACCTGAAGTCCAGCATTGGAAGGATTTTCCTGATCGATAAACCAAATTTATCGATATCGATTAGAAAGGACGATTAGACTTTATAGCACGCTTGGTGTTGGCTGTCTTTGTCGAGTTTATAGGCAGGTCGATCACATGACTGTTTTGGTGGCAGCGCAGCAAACTGAAACGCCCGACACCCTTCCGAGCCGCCAAGCGCGGCTGGCTTATCGCGGCGGCCAGGTCGCCTCGACCGCCGGCGTGGCCCCCGGCTTCGTCCAGGGCAATCTGGCGATTCTGCCGGCGGAATACGCCAGCGCCTTTCATCGCTTCTGCCAGCTCAATCCGAAACCGTGCCCGATCATCGGCATGTCCGACGTTGGCAGCCCGCACATCCCCGCGCTCGGCGCCGATCTCGACATCCGCACCGACGTGCCGCGCTACCGCGTCTGGCGCGACGGCGAAGTCGTGGACGAGCCGACCGACGTGACCAGGCATTGGCGCGACGATCTCGTGACCTTCGTGCTCGGCTGCTCGTTCTCGTTCGAAGAGGCGCTGCTCGACGAGGGCATGCCGATCCGTCACATCGAGCAGAACGTGCGCGTGCCGATGTACCGCACCAACATCGCCTGCGGCGAGGCCGGCCCGTTTGCCGGTCCGATGGTGGTCTCGATGCGCCCGTTCAAGCCGGCTGATGCGATCCGCGCGGTGCAGATCACCTCGCGCTATCCCGCCGTGCACGGCGCGCCCGTGCATCTCGGCCATCCGCATCTGATCGGCATCAAGGACATCGCCAAGCCCGACTACGGTGATCCCGTGCCTGTCGCCGATGACGAGATTCCGGTGTTCTGGGCGTGCGGCGTCACGCCGCAATCGGTGATCAACGCCGCCAAGCTGCCGTTCGCGATCACGCATTCGCCCGGCTTGATGCTGATCACCGATCTGAAGAACAGGACCATGGCCGTGATTTAGTGGGCAGCATTTGCTGCTTCTTCGGGCTTTACGCCATCCATCAATCGCTTCATTCGATCAGCCGAAATTCAGTAACAGAGGACTTTGCCATGACGATCTCTCGCCGCGACGTGTTGCTCGGTGCCACCGCCACTGCCGCGTTGGTGCCGCTCGCTGCACGCGCCCAGATCTCGGAAGTCGTGATCGGCGTCATCTATCCGTTCTCCGGCGGCAGCGCCCAGCAGGGCGTCGATGCGCAGAAGGCCTATGAGACCGCTCTCGAAGTCATCAACAAGAGCACCGATTTCGATCTGCCGCTGGCGAAGGGCGAAGGCCTGCCGGGCCTCGGCGGCGCAAAAGTCCGCCTCGTGTTCGCCGACCACCAGGCCGATCCGCAGAAGGGCCGCGCCGAAGCCGAGCGCCTGATCACGCAGGAGAAGGTCTGCGCTATCATCGGCACCTATCAAAGCGCGGTCGCCGTCACCGTCAGCCAGATCTGCGAACGCTATCAGATCCCGTTCGTCTCCGCCGACAACTCCTCGCCGAGCTTGCATCGCCGCGGCCTGAAATATTACTTCCGCGCCGCGCCGCATGACGAAATGTACTCTGCCGCGATGTTCGACTTCTTCGATGCCCTGAAGAAGAAAGGCACCAAGATCGAGACGCTCGCGCTGTTCCACGAGGACACCATCTTCGGCACCGATTCCGGCAACGCCCAGGCCAAGATCGCCGGCGAGCGCGGCTACAAGATCGTTTCCGACATCAAGTATCGCGCCAATTCGCCCTCGCTCTCGGCCGAGGTGCAGCAACTCAAGAGCGCCAATGCCGATGTGCTGATGCCCTCAAGCTACACCACCGACGGCATCCTCCTGGTCAAGACCATGGGCGAGCTCGGCTACAAGCCGAACGCGATCGTGGCACAGGACGCCGGCTTCTCCGAGAAGGCGCTCTACGACGCCGTCGGCGACAAGCTCGAAGGCGTGATCTCGCGCGGCACCTTCTCGCTCGACCTCGCGCAGAAGCGTCCGATGGTCGGCAAGATCAACCAGATGTTCAAGGCGCGGTCGGGCAAGGACTTCAACGACCTCACCTCGCGCCAGTTCATGGGCCTGATCATCCTGGCCGACGCCATCAACCGCGCCAAGTCGACCGACGGCGAGAAGATCCGCGATGCGCTGGCGGCGACCGACATCCCGGGCGAGCAGACCATCATGCCGTGGAAGCGCGTCAAGTTCGACGAGATGGGCCAGAACAACGACGCCGACCCGGTGCTGCTGCAATATGTCGGCGGCAAATTCGTCACCATCTTCCCGCCGCAGGCCGCGATCGCGGAAGCGACCTGGCCGATGAAGTAAGTACAGAAGCGGGAGCTCAGACGTAGCTCCCGCCCTCATCCCTGCGCAACGGCGAAGCCGTTGTCGCTGGAGGAGCGGGCGCAGCCCGCGTCTCGAAGGACGAGGGT
This sequence comes from Bradyrhizobium diazoefficiens, assembly GCF_016612535.1. NCBI lineage: Bacteria > Pseudomonadati > Pseudomonadota > Alphaproteobacteria > Hyphomicrobiales > Nitrobacteraceae > Bradyrhizobium > Bradyrhizobium diazoefficiens. Next base: position 1,793,896 of record NZ_JAENXS010000002.1, on the reverse strand, counting down.
GGGCCATCCTTCGAGACGCGCGCCGGGGCGCGTTCCTCAGGATGAGGACGCAATTCGGGGGACGGACTTTTGACAGCCCAAACCATTATCCAAAGTCTCGCGAGCGGCCTCCTGATGGGCCTGCTCTACGGACTGATCGCCGTCGGCCTCGCGCTGATCTTCGGCCTGATGGACGTCGTGAACTTCGCCCATGGCGAGTTCCTGATGATCGCGATGTACGTGTCCTTCTTCCTGTTCACGTTCTTCGCGATCGATCCCTTGCTGTCGGCGCCGCTGGTTGCCGCCGCGCTGTTCGTGTTCGGTGCGGTGGTCTATCTGTTGGTCGTGCGCTTCGCCATGCGGGCCAAGGCCAACGCCGGCATGGTGCAGATCTTCTCCACCTTCGGCCTCGCCATCGTGATGCGCGGGCTCGCGCAGTTCTTCTTCACGCCGGACTATCGCAGCGTTCCGCATTCCTGGCTCGGCGGCAAGACGATCTCGATCGCCGGCATCTTCCTGCCCGAGCCGCAGCTGATGGGCGCGCTGGTCTCGATCCTGGCCTTTGCGGGGCTCTATCTCTTCATCCATCGCACCGATTTCGGCCGCGCGCTGGAGGCCACCCGTGAAGATCCCGGCGCGGTTGCCCTCGTCGGCATCGACAAGAACCGCGTGTTCGCGCTCGGCTGGGGGCTTGGCGCCGCGCTGGTCGGTCTCGCCGGGGCGATCATGGCGAGCTTCTTCTATATCTATCCCGATGTCGGCGCGTCCTTTGCGCTGATCGCCTATGTCACGGTGGCGCTCGGCGGCTTCGGCAGCGTGTTCGGCGCCTTTGCCGGCGGCATCATCGTCGGCCTCGTCGAGGCCACGACTGCGCTGGTGCTGCCGCCCTCGCTGAAATCGGTCGGCATCTACGCCGTCTATCTGCTCGTTGTCTTCATCCGGCCGCGCGGCCTGTTCGGACAGATGTGATGGACAAGCATTTTACCGCGCGGCGGCGCCGCGACCTCATCATCGCCGCAGTGCTGGCCGGACTCGCAGCGCTCGCGCCGCTGTTCATCAAGGACGTCTATATCCAGAACATCCTGATCCTGACCCTAATGTATGCGGCGCTGTCCCAGAGCTGGAACATCCTGTCCGGCTATTGCGGGCAGATCTCGCTGGGCCACGCGCTTTATTTCGGCATCGGCGCCTACACCACCGAGCTGCTGTTCACCAAATTCGGCGTGCTGCCCTGGTTCGGCATGCTCGCCGGCGGCGCGGTTGCGGCTGTCATCGCGATGGGGCTCGGCTATCCCTTCTTCCGTCTGCGCGGCCATTACTTCGTGATTGCGACCATCGTCATCGCCGAGATCGGGCTACTGCTGTTCCAGAACTGGGATTGGGCCGGGGCCGCGATGGGAATCACCGTTCAGGTGCGCGGCGACAGCTGGCTGAAATTCCAGTTCATGCGCAGCAAGCTGCCGTATTTCTATTTCGCGCTGGCGCTGTGTTGCCTGGCCTGGTTCGTCACCTGGTGGTTAGAGGACTCCAAATGGGGTTTTTGGTGGCGCGCAGTGAAGGACAATCCGGAAGCGGCCGAGAGCCTCGGCGTGGTCGTGTTCAACTCCAAGATGGGCGCGGCTGCGGTCTCGGCTTTCCTCGTTGCCATCGGCGGCGCCTTCTATGCACAGTTTCTCGCCTATATCGATCCTGAGAGCGTGATGGGCTTCCAATTCTCGCTGCTGATGGCGCTCCCGGCGGTGCTCGGCGGCATCGGCACCCTCTGGGGTCCGGTGCTTGGCGCCACTATCCTGATTCCGATGACGGAGCTGACGCGCTCCTATATCGGCGGCTCCGGCCGCGGCGTTGACCTCATCGTGTACGGCGCGCTGATCGTGGCGATCTCGCTGGCGCTGCCGCAAGGACTGGTGAGCCTGTTCTCGCGCGCAAAAGCGAAGGGAGCCACGCGATGACCGCGCTCCTTGAAACCCGCGGCGTCTGGCAGCGTTTTGGTGGCCTCGTCGCCAACAGTGATGTCTCGATCTCGGTCGGCCGCGGCGAGATCGTCGGCCTGATCGGCCCCAACGGCGCCGGCAAATCGACGCTGTTCAATCTGATCGCCGGCGTGCTGCCGCCGACCCAGGGATCAATCTGGTTCGATGGCGAAGACGTCACGGCAATGCCGGCGGCGGAACGCTGCCAGCGCGGCGTCGGACGCACCTTTCAGGTCGTCAAGAGCTTTGAGACCATGACGGTCATCGACAACGTCATCGTCGGCGCGCTCGTCCGCAACACCGTGATGCGTGTGGCGCGCCGCAAGGCCTATGAGGTGCTGGAATTCACCGGCCTTGCCACCCGCGCCGACGTGCTCGCGAGCGATCTCGTGCCGGCCGAGAAGCGCCGTCTCGAAGTCGCCCGCGCGCTCGCGACTGAACCGAAATTGCTTCTGCTCGACGAAGTCCTCACCGGCCTGACGCCGACGGAGGCGCAGACCGGCGTGGCGCTGGTGCGCAAGGTGCGCGATGCCGGCATCACCGTGCTAATGGTCGAGCACGTCATGGAGATCGTGATGCCGCTGGTCGACCGCGCCATCGTGCTCGACCTCGGCAAGGTGCTCGTCGAGGGCAAGCCGTCTGACGTCGTCCGCGATGCCAAGGTGATCAGCGCATATCTGGGAGATCGTCATGCTGTCGGTGCATGAAGTCACGACCGCCTATCAGGGCCTGGTCGCGATCTCCGCGGTCTCGATCGAGGTCGAGAAGGGCGAGATCGTCTGCGTCGCCGGCGCCAATGGCGCGGGTAAGTCGACGCTGCTCAAATCCATCGCCGGCGCCGAGCGGCCGCGCTCGGGCACCGTGATCTTCGACGGCAAGCGCCTCGACGGCATGGCGCAGCATCACGTCACCGCCACCGGCATTGCCTATGTGCCGGAGAACCGCCGCCTGTTCCCGCGCCTGTCGGTGCGCGACAATCTCCGCCTCGGCAGCTATCTCTACCGCGATGACGCGGATCGTGAGGGACCGCTCGATCTCGTCTTCCAGCTGTTTCCGCGCCTGTCCGAACGTCTTGAACAGCGTGCCGAAACGCTCTCCGGTGGCGAGCAGCAGATGCTCGCGATCGGTCGCGCGCTGATGACGCGCCCGCGGCTGTTGATGCTGGACGAGCCCTCGCAAGGCATCATGCCGAAGCTGGTCGACGAGATTTTCCAGGCTGTCTTGCGCATTCGCGACGCCGGCATGACCGTCCTGATCGTCGAGCAGCGCATGGCCGAGTGCCTCGAGATCGCCGACCGCGCCTACATCCTGCAAACCGGCCGCGTGCTGATGCAGGGCGCGGCCGCGGAGATCAAGGGCAATCCGGAGGTGCGGAAGGCGTATCTGGGGCTGTAGGCGCGACCGTTACCACAATGACAAGGGCTCCGGGCTCAACGCCCATGCTCCGGCAGTGTCACCCCGAACACCTTCACCAGATCCGTCACCTGCTCGGGCGACAGATACCGCGGGTTCATCCCGCGCAGCAGCAGGTACAGCTTCGCCGTCTCCTCCAGCTCCTCCATCGCGAACACCGCCGCCTCCAGCGTGTCGCCGGCGACCACGGGGCCGTGATTAGCGAGCAGCACGGATGAATATTTTCCCGCCAGGCCCTTGATCGCATCCGCCACCGCGGGATCACCGGGGCGGTAATAGGGCACGAGCGCCGTGGCGCCGCATTTCATCAGGTAGTAGGCCGTCATCGGCGGCAGCGCGGCGCGCGGATCGATCTCGGGCAGCATCGAGAGCGCGACCGAATGGGTGGAGTGCAGATGCACGATCGCGCGCGCGCTTCCGCGCGTGTCGTAGAGTGCGGTGTGCAGCGGAACTTCCTTGGTCGGCGGATCGCCCGAAATCAGCCGGCCCTGATCGTCCAGCCGCGACAACAGCGCGGGATCGAGGAAGCCAAGCGAGGCGTTGGTCGGCGTCACCAGCCAGCCGCCGCCATCCAGCCTGACGCTGATATTGCCGGAGGAGCCCGGCGTCAGCCCGCGTTCGAACAGGGACCGTCCGAAGCGGCAGATATCCTCACGCAGCCTTGTCTCGTTGCTCGTTTCAGTTCTCATGGCCGTCATGTCTGCTTGTCTCACGCTTTGGCAGCGCGGCCAAGCCGTGTTATTCGAGACGAGAGCCGCCGCAAAAGGCCGGGAAACGTTCGCAAGGGTTAGTTGCATGTCCGCCTCCACATCACAAAATCAGCGTATCGCCGTCATCGGGCTCGGCTCGATGGGATACGGCATGGCGACTTCGCTGAAGCGGGCCGGCCACGCCGTCACCGGCTGCGACGTTTCGGCCGATGCCGTGGCGCGCTTCGTGACGGACGGCGGCGCTGGCGCGAAGACTCCGACGGAGGCAGCCAAGGGCGCGGACATCGTCGTCAGCGTTGTCGTCAATGCCGTGCAGACCGAAACGATTCTGTTCGGCAAGGACGGCGCTGCGGAGACCATGCCGAAGGACAGTGTCTTCATCTCCTCCGCCACCATGGATCCCGACGTAGCGCGGCGCCTCGCAAAGCAGTTGGAGGCGACCGGTCGGCATTATCTGGATGCGCCGATCTCGGGCGGTGCGCAGCGTGCCGCGCAGGGCGAGTTGACGATCCTCGCGTCCGGCAGCCCGACAGCATTTGCAATGGCGCGACCGGCGCTTGATGCCATGGCGGCAAAGCTCTACGAGCTCGGCGATACCGCGGGGCAGGGCGCCGCATTCAAGATGATCAACCAGCTGCTGGCCGGCGTGCATATCGCTGCCGCCAGCGAAGCCATCGCCTTCGCCGCCAAGCAGGGCCTCGACATCCGCAAGGTCTATGAGGTGATCACGGCGTCCGCCGGCAATTCCTGGATGTTCGAGAACCGTATGCCGCACGTGCTCGACGGCGACTACACGCCGCGCAGTGCGGTCGAGATCTTCGTCAAGGATCTCGGCATCATCCAGGACATGGCGCGCAACGCCAGATTCCCGGTGCCGATTTCGGCAGCCGCGCTCCAGATGTTCCTGATGACATCAGCCGCCGGCATGGGCCGCGACGATGATGCGTCGGTGGCGCGGATGTATGCGCAGGTCACCGGCGTAAAACTTCCCGGCGACAAGTAGAAGAGGATTCCCAATGCCCCGTTTCGCCGCCAACCTCTCGATGATGTTCACCGAGGTGCCGTTCCTCGACCGCTTCGATGCCGCAGCGGCGGCCGGCTTCACCGCCGTCGAATTTCTTTTCCCCTACGAGCATCCGGCAGAAGCGCTTGGCGAGCGGCTCAAGCGCAACAGTCTGACGCAGGCGCTGTTCAACCTGCCGCCGGGTGACTGGAATGCCGGCGAGAAGGGTTTTGCGGCGTTGCCGGCGCGCTTCGCCGAACTCAAAGCGAGCTTGGAGACGGCGCTGCCCTATGCAAAGGCCACCGGCGTCAAGCGGCTGCACCTGATGGCCGGCATCGCCAATCGCAGCGAGCGCGTCGCGATCGAGGCTTTTTACAAATCGGTGGCGTGGGCCGCCGAGTTCTTCGCCCCGCACGGCATCGACATCGTGCTCGAGCCGATCAATTCGCGCAACGTGCCCGGCTATTTCCTCAACGATTTCGGCTTCGCGCGCGACCTGATCCAGGAGCTGCGGCTCCCGAACCTGAAGCTCCAGTTCGACATCTATCACTGCCAGATCATCCACGGCGACGTCACCATCCGGCTGCGCGAGATGATGCCGATCATCGGCCACATCCAGATCGCCAGCATTCCGTCGCGCAACGAGCCCGACGGCGAGGAGCTGAACTATCCGTTCCTGTTCGGTGAGCTCGACCGGCTCGGCTATGCCGGTTTCGTCGGCTGCGAATACAATCCGCGCGGCAAGACCACCGATGGCCTCGCCTGGTTCAAGCCTTATGCGGGAGTGAAGCCGTGACTCTTGCCGCGAATATCTCTCTGGGTTGCATCGCCGACGACTATACCGGCGCCTCCGATCTCGCCAACACGCTGACGCGCGCGGGACTGCGCACGGTGCAGACCATCGGCGTGCCCGCCGACGATCTGACGCTACCCGAGGTCGATGCCGTCGTGGTGTCGCTGAAGAGCCGCTCGATCGACGCCGGGCTTGCCGTCTCGCGTTCGCGCGCGGCCGAAAAATGGCTGCGCGGGCGCGGTGCGGGCCATGTGCTGTTCAAGATCTGCTCGACCTTCGATTCTACCGATGCCGGCAATATCGGCCCAGTGATGGACGCGCTGCGCGCCGATTGCGGCGAGGCCGTCGTGCTGGTGACGCCGGCCTTCCCGGAGACCGGCCGTACCGTCTACCAGGGCAATCTGTTCGTCGGCGCCGTGCCGCTGAACGAAAGCCCGCTCAAGGACCATCCGCTCAACCCGATGCACGATTCCAACCTGGTGCGGGTACTGGCGCGCCAGAGCGGAACGAATATCGGCCTGGTCGATCTGGCGACTGTCGCGCGGGGCGCGGCTGCGGTGCGGGCGCGACTGGCCGAACTCGCGGGTGAGGGCATTGGCGCTGCGATCATCGACGCCGTCTTCGACCGCGACCTCGAGACCATCGGTCTCGTCGCCGCGGAGCACCGGCTGTCGGTCGGCGCCTCCGGCATCGGCCTTGGGCTGGCGCGGGCGCTGGTGTCGACGGGCAAGGTCAAATCGGCCGCGGCAAGCAGCGAAACCGACGCTGCGGTCGGCGGATCTGCGGCATGCCTTGCGGGAAGCTGCTCGCAGGCGACGCTCAGGCAGATCGCCAATGCCGAACGTGTCATGCCGGTGTTACATCTGGACCCAGACCGTATTCTTACGGGAGCGAATGAGGTGCAGCATGCGCTGGACTGGGCGAGGCCGCGACTGGCGGAAGGTCCGGTGCTGATTGCGTCGAGCTCGACGCCAGATCAGGTCGCCGCGCTCCAGGCGCGTCACGGCCGCGACGCGGCTGGGCACGGGATCGAGCAGGCGATGGCCGAAATCGCCGAAGATCTCGTGAGATCAGGCGTGCGACGATTGGTCGTCGCAGGCGGCGAGACCTCCGGCGCCGTCGTCGATCGATTGAGCATTCCTGGATTTCTGGTCGGCGCAGAGATAGCCGCGGGCGTCCCGGTGCTGCGCGCGGTGGCCGCCGAAGCAGGCGACATGCTCCTTGCATTGAAGTCCGGCAATTTCGGCGGCCCTGAGTTTTTCTCGGACGCGCTTGGGCTCATGCGCTGAGCGCAGAGCATCCTTAGCCCCCTGTTCATTTCTTTAGGGTTCCGTGCACGTACGGAGTCGTAGTTAACAACCGCTCAGTCGCTTTGTTGTTGTTGGATATAGGCGCCGCCCGCTTTTGGTTGATCCATTCAGGACGCGCCGCCGCGCCAACGTAAAGAGACCCGATATGTTCGCCACCATCTCCATCCGCGCCAAGATCATCAGCGTCGTGGGATTCCTGCTGGTCGCAATGGCCGGTATGGGTCTGCTCGCCGTCATGAAGATGCGGGCGATGAACGCAAACACCACCGAGATCACCACGAACTGGATGCCCAGCGTGCGCGTGCTCGGCGAAATTCGCGCCGCCGTCATTACTTACCGCAACGTGGTCCGCGAGCACATGCTGGCCGAGAAACTGGACGAAAAGATCGCGGCGGAAACGACCGCGGCGACGGTGACCGAGGCGCTGGGGAAAGCTCGCAAGCAGTACGAGGCGATGATTACCTCGCCGGAAGAGCGGACGCTGTACACCGAATGGTCCAAGCAGTGGGCCGACTACCAGAAAGGCGTCGAAGAGGTCATGGAGTTGTCACGTATGGAGGCCGGCAAGGTCCCCCACGCGTCCCATGAGCTGAACTCAAAGACGGTCAACAAGATCGGCCTCAAGTCTGACGAGGTCCTGCAAAAGGATATCGACCTCAACACCAGTGGCGGCAACAAAGCCGCTCAGGATGCCTCGGACAGCTATTTCAATGCATTCATGCTGGTCTCGATCATTCTCGGCGCGGCCGTCGTGACCGGAATCGGCGTCGGCTTCTTCCTCGTCCAGGACGTTTCCAGCGGTATCAACTCGATCACCATGCCGATGCAGGCGCTCGGCAGGGGCGACCTGACTGCTGAAGTCCCGCATCGTGGCGAGAAGACCGAGATCGGCGCCATGGCCGACGTGCTCCAGGTCTTCAAGGAGGCGCTGATCGCCAAGAAGGCGGCCGACGAGGCCGCTGCGGCCGACGCCGAAGCCAAGATCGAGCGTGGCCGTCGTGTCGACAACGTCACCCGCGAATTCGAGACGATGATCGGCGAGATCGTCCAGACCGTGTCGTCGGCCTCGACGCAGTTAGAGGCCTCCGCCTCGACGCTGACCTCCACCGCCGACCGCTCGCAGCGTTTGGCGACCACGGTTGCCGCGGCTTCCGAAGAAGCCTCCACCAACGTGCAGTCGGTGGCTTCGGCCACCGAGGAGATGGCTTCCTCGGTCGGCGAGATCAGTCGCCAAGTGCAGGAATCGGCGCGGATGGCGGGCGACGCCGTCGGCCAGGCCCGTGCCACCACCGAGCGCGTCAGCGAGCTGTCGAAGGCAGCCTCCCGCATCGGCGACGTCGTCGAGCTGATCAACACCATTGCCGGCCAGACCAACCTTTTGGCGCTCAACGCCACCATCGAGGCGGCGCGCGCCGGTGAAGCCGGCCGCGGCTTCGCGGTGGTCGCCTCCGAGGTGAAGGCCCTTGCCGAGCAGACTGCGAAAGCGACCGGCGAGATCGGCCAGCAGATCTCCGGCATCCAGGCGGCGACCAACGATTCGGTCGGCGCGATCAAGGAAATCTCCTCGACCATCGAGCGTCTCTCGGAAATCTCCTCCGCCATCGCCGCCGCGGTGGAAGAGCAGGGCGCGGCCACCCAGGAGATCGCCCGCAACGTCCAGCAGGCGGCCCAAGGCACTCAGCAGGTGTCCTCCAACATCACCGACGTGCAGCGTGGCGCCACCGAAACCGGCACGGCCTCCTCGCAGGTGCTGTCGGCGGCGCAGATGCTGTCGAACGACAGCACCCGACTCAAGACCGAGGTCAGCAAGTTCCTGACCAACGTCCGCGCGGCGTAAGCCGGAAAGCGATAACGGTTCTGTAAGCGGCGCCTTCGGGCGCCGCTTTTTTTGCGTAGTTGAAAGCCGGCTCTGGGATAGTCCGAATGCAGGCTGCATATCTGGAATGCGATTTCGCTATGCAATAGCAGGGAAGTGACTGCACGTGACGCGCTGTCGTTGGCCATTTTGGCGGTGTTCGGGTAAATCAGCTGAGGAAGCCGCGGGGGCGGATTCCCTGTCCCCTGATTTGGAATTACCTGACGAATGATTGCTCTGGTCCGTATTGCCCTGAGCCGGCCCTACACGTTTGTCGTGCTCGCGCTCCTGCTCCTGATCATCGGACCGCTGGCAGCGCTGCGGACGCCGACCGACATCTTTCCCGAGATCCGCATCCCTGTGATCGGCGTGGTCTGGCAATACACCGGCTTGCCGCCGGACCAGATGTCCGGCCGCATCACCACGCCGTTTCAGCGCGCTCTGACCACCACCGTCAACGACATCGAGCACATCACGGCCAACTCCTATAATGGCTTTGGCATCATCAAGATCTTCTTTCAGCCCAGCGCCGATATCCGCACCGCCAACGCCCAGGTCACCGCGATCTCGCAGACGCTGATCAAGCAGATGCCGCCGGGCGCGACGCCGCCCCTGATCCTGAACTATTCCGCCTCGACCGTACCGATCCTCCAGGTGGCGCTGTCGGGCGACGGGCTGACTGAGCAGAACCTCGCCGACATCGGCATCAACCAGCTTCGCACGCCGCTGGTCACCGTACCCGGTGCTGCGATCCCGTATCCGTTCGGCGGCAAGCAGCGACAGATTCAGATCGACCTCGACCCGACCGCGCTCCAGGCCCGTGGGCTGTCCGGCCAGGACGTCGCCAATGCGCTCGCCGCCCAAAACCTGATCACGCCGGTCGGCACCCAGAAGATCGGCACCTTCGAGTACAGCATCCAGCTCAACAACTCGCCGCTCAAGATCGAAGAGCTCGGCAATTTGCCGATCAGGACCGTCAACGGCGCGATGGTCTATGTGCGCGATGTCGCGACAGTGCGTGACGGCAATCCGCCGCAGACCAACATCGTCCATGTCGACGGCAACCGCTCGGTGCTGATGATGGTGCTGAAAGCGGGCGCGACCTCGACGCTCGACATCATCGCCGGCATCAAGCAGAAGGTGATCGACGTCAAGGACCAGATGCCTGACGCGCTCAAGATCGGCTTCATCGGCGACCAGTCGGTATTCGTCCGCGGCGCTATCCAGGGTGTCGCCTTCGAGGGCGTGATCGCCGCGCTGCTCACCAGCGTCATGATCCTGCTGTTCCTCGGCAGCTGGCGCTCGACCGTGATCATCGCGGTCTCAATTCCGCTGTCGGTGCTCGGCGCCATCATCATGCTGTCGGCGATCGGCGAGACGCTGAACATCATGACGCTCGGCGGGCTTGCACTCGCGGTCGGCATCCTCGTCGACGACGCCACCGTGACCATCGAGAACATCAACTATCATCTCGAGCAGGGCAAGCCGGTCGAGCAGTCGATCCTCGACGGCGCCAACCAGATCGTGACGCCGGCTTTCGTCTCGCTGCTCTGCATCTGCATCGTGTTCGTGCCGATGTTCTTCCTTTCCGGCGTCGCGCGATTCCTGTTCGTGCCGATGGCCGAAGCCGTGATGTTCGCGATGATCTGGTCGTTCTTCCTGTCGCGCACGCTAGTGCCGACCATGGCGAACTATCTGTTGCAGGCGCATGTCCACCACGGGGGCGAGCCGCCAAAGTCGCGCAATCCGCTTGTCTGGTTCCAGCGCGGTTTCGAGAAGCGCTTCGAACGTATTCGCGGCGGCTATCATGGCCTGTTGGGAACGGCGCTGGCGCATCGCGCGATGTTCGTTATCGGCTTCCTCTGTGTGGTCGGCGCGTCGTTTGCACTGGTGCCGTTCCTCGGTCGCAACTTCTTCCCCGCGGTCGACGCCGGCAACATCCTGATGCACGTCCGCACCCAGGTCGGCACCCGCGTGGAGGAAACCGCCAACCAGCTCGCCGACGTGCAGAAGGCGATCCGCAAGCTGATCCCTGGCGAGATCGAGACGCTGACCGATAACATCGGCATGCCGATCTCCGGCATCAATATGACCTACAACAACACCGGCGTGATCGGGCCGCAGGACGGCGACATCCAGATCAAGCTCAAGGAGGGTCACAAGCCGACCGAGGAGCACGTGCGTGTGCTGCGCGAGCAATTGCCGCGGCTGTTTCCGGGCGTCAGCTTCGCCTTCCTGCCCGCCGATATCGTCAGCCAGATTCTGAACTTTGGCGCGCCGGCGCCGATCGATCTCCAGGTCCGGGGCGCCAACGCCGCTGCCAATTTCGCCTACGCCAACAAGCTGCTCGCAAAGGTCCGGCGTATTCCTGGCGTGGCTGACGCGCGCATTCAGCAGTCACCAAGCAACCCGACCTTCAATATCGATGTCGACCGCACCCGCGCGCAATATGTCGGCCTGACCGAGCGCGACGTCACCAACAGCCTCGTGGTCAATCTCGCCGGCTCCTCGCAGGTCGCGCCGACCTACTATCTCAATCCGGACAACGGCGTGTCCTATTCGATCGTGATGCAGACGCCGCAATACCAGATCGATTCGCTCAGCGCGCTCCAGACGCTGCCGATCACGGCGGCCGGAAATTCACAGTCACCGATCCTCGGCGGCATCGCCGACATCAAGCGCTCGACGTCGAGCGCAGTGGTGTCGCAATACGACATCCAGACGCTGGTGCAGATCTTCGCGACGCCATCGGGCCGCGATCTCGGCGCGGTCGCCGCCGACATCCGCCAGCTGATCGCCGACACGGCCAAGGAGGTGCCGAAGGGATCTTCCGTGGTGCTGCTCGGTCAGGTGCAGACCATGAACAGCGCTTTCACCGGCCTGCTGTTCGGCTTGTTAGGGGCGGTTGTGCTGATCTACTTCCTGATCGTCGTGAACTTCCAGTCCTGGTCCGATCCGTTCGTGATCATCACCGCGCTGCCAGCAGCCCTTGCCGGCATCGTCTGGATGCTGTTCACGACGCAGACCACACTGTCGGTGCCGGCGCTCACCGGCGCCATCATGTGCATGGGCGTCGCCACCGCCAACAGCGTGCTCGTGATCTCCTTCGCCCGCGAGCGCTATGAGGAGCTCGGCGACCCCATCGCTGCGGCCCTGGAAGCCGGCTTCGTCCGGTTTCGGCCGGTGCTGATGACCGCGCTCGCCATGATCATCGGCATGGCGCCGATGGCTCTCGGGCTGGGCGAGGGTGGCGAGCAGAACGCGCCGCTTGGCCGTGCCGTGATCGGCGGCCTGATCTTTGCAACCTTTGCCACGCTGATATTTGTTCCGGTGGTGTTCAGCATGGTACATAAGAAACAAGGCGCCAAAGCCGCCGCTCCCTTGGAGACTCCGAATGTCGCCCACTGAACCCCGCTCCCCGGTGTCGCACCGGAAACTGGGCATTTTCGGCGTGGTGGCGCTGATTGCGGCAGGCCTCGTGGTCGGCACCGGCATTCGCGCGCGGGAGGAGCAGGGCTCCAAGCTGAAGGAATGGACCGATGACCAGGCCATTCCAAACGTTGCGGTGACGCTGCCCAGCGCCAAGGCGCTCAATTCCACGATCGACCTGCCGGGCCGGCTCGAGGCCTATTACCGCGCCCCGATCTTCGCCCGCGTCTCCGGCTATCTCAAAAGCTGGAGCGCCGATATCGGCGCCCGCGTCAAGACAGGACAGGTGATCGCCGAGATCGAGGCGCCCGATCTCGACCAGCAGCTCTTGCAGGCGCGCGCCGACCTCGCCAGCCAGCAGGCCAGCGCCAGACTGTCGGAGGCAACGCTGAACCGCCGCAAGACGCTGGTCGCCTCCAACTTCGTCTCTGCCCAGGAGATCGACGAGCGCACCGCCGATCTCTCCAACAAGAACGCTGCCGTTCATTCGGGACAGGCCAATGTCGAGCGCCTCGAGGCGCTGGCCGGCTACAAGAAGATCACGGTGCCATTCGATGGCGTGGTGACGGCGCTCGATACTGACGTCGGCGCGCTGATCAACGCGGGTGGCGGCTCCGGTCCGGCGATGTTCGTCGTCTCCGATATCACCAAGTTGCGCGTCTACGTCAACGTTCCCCAGAACTATGTGCCGGCGATCAAGATCGGCGCCAAGGCCACCATGGTGATGCCGGAATACCCCAACCGGACCTTCCAGGCGACCGTGGAGGCCTCCTCGCAGGCCGTCGATGTCGCCTCGGGCACCACGCGCATGCAGCTCGGGCTCGACAATTCCAGCGGCGAGCTGATGCCCGGCGGCTATGCCAGCGTGAAACTCAGTTTGCAGCGCGACACCGCGCCGCTGAGCATCCCCGCCAGTGCCCTGATCTTCAACGGCAGCGGCCTGCGTGTCGCGACCGTCGGCGTGGACGACAAGGTGCAGTTCAAGACCGTGACCATCGCGCGCGACCTCGGCAAGGAGATCGAGCTCGCTTCGGGCATCGCGCCGGACGACCGGGTCATCACCGCCCCGCCGGACGGCCTGTCCGACGGTGATCAAGTGCGTGTGGTCGGCGGTGCCGGCGCGAAGGGCAAGCCGGCGACGGCGTCCGAGACGCAGCCGCCGAAGGGCTGAGGCGCTCTTGTAGGGTGGGTTAGCCGTAGGCGTAACTCACCAACTTCGTCCCGCATTCGCTGAAGCATGGTGGGTTACGCCGAGCAGATGCGCTTCGCGCATCTGCAGGGCTAACCCACCCTACGAGAGTCGCGGGTGCAGCTTACGCCACCCGCCACTCCGGCACACCATCGGCGGCCATCGTGATCTCCCCGAGCGAACCGACCGGCGTGCGATCCGTGTTGAGCAGATGCGCCAGCGTCGTCGTATCGCCGGCCGGAATTCGCGCCAGCGTCCGCCGGTCATCCTGCGTCCGCAGCATCACCACGCCATGTTCGACATCGCCGCCGCGGCCATAGAGCACCGTAAAGCTCTCGACCTTGCCTTTGCCCGAAGCCTCCGTGACGAACTCCGGCACCGCGCGCTTGTTGCGGTCGGCCTCCGCCCGAACACTCGTCTCCTGCGCCAGCGCCTCGCGCGGTGGCATCTTTGAGACGACGAGCGCGTGGTGCTTGGTGACGAAGCCGCCCTGGCCGTAGAGCAGGCCGAGCTTGGCGCCGTCGCGCACACGGCGCACCATGGCGCAGGCTGCATGCGTCATGTAGGTGTTGAGCGGCGCACCGAAGAAGGTGAGCCCGCCGGTTACGGTGGGTTGCACGTCGGCGCCTAAGCCCAGCGTCCGCCGTGCCATCTTCGGGACGCAGGGGAAGCAGCTATAGAGCTCGATCGCGTCGAAATTTTTGCCGTCGCCGCCGGCCAGATCCATTGCGGTCTTCAGCACCGCGTTCTGTGGATGGCTCTCATAGAACTGGTCGCGCAGGAGATAGTCGGGCCGCTCCTCGGCTGACGCGCCGCCGAGCGGATAGACCAGTCTGTGCTCGGCGATGCCGGCGGCGCGCGCCTTGGCAAGGCTGGTGAGCAGCAGCGCGCCGCCCATGTTGACGCTGGGGTTGGCGACCATGAGCTTGTTGTAGGGCCACGCGATCAGCCGGTTGTCCGCCGACGGCGTCGTGATCTCGTCCCGCGTATAGCGTCGCTTCAGCCAGGCGTTGGGGTTTTGCGCGGCGGCTTCCGAATAGCGCGACCACAGCGTGCCGGACTCTGCCATGGCCTCACGCGGCGTCTGGCCCCAATGCGCGGCCGATGCTGCTTCATAGAACGGATAGACCGTGACAGGTCGGAACACGCCGAGCTTGATCGCCAGTGGCTTCTGGAACGCCGCGCCGCGCTTCGGCTCCTCGACATCATGCGCAAACGGCGTCCATGGCAGCTTGACACCCGCGCGCTCGGCCTTGGTCGCGGTCGATTGTGCCTCGGCGCCGCAGACCGCCGCGACGGCACATTCTCCGCGCGCGATGCGCTTGGTGGCCTCGTGGACATAACGGATCGGGCTCTCGCCGCCGACCGGGCCGTAATAGCAATGCACGGGCGTGACGCCGAGCCGCTGCGCCAGCAGCTTCTCGGGATCGCGATAGCGCCAGCTCAGGAAGTTGACGACGTCGAGCGACTGCACCTCGCCGAGCAGCTTCGCGCCGGCATCAGCCTCGGCGCGCCGCAAGGCTTGTTCGAGCAGATCGATCGGCTCGAGGCCCTCGGTGATCTCCTTGGGGCGGTCGACGATCTCGCCGATGCCGACGATGGCGGGGATGCGGTCTTCTGAAAGGCTTGTCTTATCTGTCATGACCTCAATTCACGATATCAGTTGTCTCGTCATTGCGAGCGAAGCAAAGCAATCCAGACTGTCTCCGCGGAAAGATTCTGGATTGCTTCGCTTCGCTCGCAATGACGATACGGGCGATTACTCCGCCACCAGCGCATTCATGTGCTCGACGGCTTCGGCAAACTCTTCTTTGAATTCCTGCACCACCGCACCCGCCGACTTCACGCTGTCGATGAGCCCGACGCCCTGGCCGACGAAGTAGCTGACGAGGTCGCGCGCCTTGGCGTTGCCGGCGGCGGCCGCGCGATCGATCGAATTGAAGGCGTCGCGGCTGATGACGCTTTGCAGCGGCATCGGCAGCGCGCCCGGGCTTTCCGGCGCGCGATCCCAGGCATCGGTCCAGACCGAGCGAAGTTGCCGTGCGGGCTTGCCGGTGCGTCCCTTCGAGCGGATCGCGTCGCGCGAGGACGCCGCGATCATCTTCTCGCGAAAAATTTCCGACGTCTCAGCTTCCACCGTCGCCAGCCACACCGAACCGGTCCAGGCGCCGGCCGCGCCCATCGCCATGCAGGCCGCCATCTGTCGTCCCGTCATAATGCCGCCGGCTGCCAGCACCGGCACGTCGCGGATCGGCTTGATCGCCTTGATCACCTCCGGCACCAGCACCAGGGTCGAGACCTCGCCGCAATGGCCGCCGGCTTCGGTGCCCTGCACGACGAGGATATCAACGCCGGCTGCAACCTGGCGCAGCGCGTGCTCCTTGGCGCCGACGAGAGCTGCGACCGGCACGTTGTGCTTCCTGCCCATCTCGATCATCGCCTTCGGCGGTACGCCCAGCGCATTGGCAATCAGCCGGATCGGGTGATCGAAGGAGACCTCCAGCAACTCCAGCGCCGTCTTCGCGTCGAACGGCTGCGGCTGGTTGTCGGCCACATCAGTTGTCGTCAGCTCGATATCGTACTTCTTCAGGAGATCGCTGGTGTACTTGCGGTGCTCCTGTGGCACGCGTGCTTCCAGGCTCTTCCAGGTCACGTCCTTCTCGCCTGATGTCGAGATGTTTTCCGGAATCAGCACGTCGATGCCGTAGGGCTTGCCGTCGACATGCGCGTCGATCCATGTCAGCTCGCGTTCGAGCGTATCCGGCGTGTGCACGGTGGCGCCGAGCACGCCAAAGCCGCCGGCGCGGCTGACGGCAGCAACGACGTCGCGGCAATGGCTGAAGGCGAGCAGCGGGAACTCGATGCCCAGCATGTCGCAGATCGGCGATTTCATGGCTTTCTCCCGGCGGCCTTCGACGACGCTAGTCCATCGTCATTTGCGATGCCATGCCGGATTCCCCTGCGCATCTTGCGTGCAGGCGTCACGTCACGTGACGAGAAATGGGTCGCCCATGCGTCGGCGCCTACCGGCGGATCTGCGACGAAGTCGTGGCGAGGGATATCAGGGTTTTGTGATGGAAGCGGAGGCGCAGCCGCGCAGCGTGGTGGCGGGTTAGGCCGGATGCATGACCCGGGCCTGAGGCCCGCGCCCCGCGCAGACCCGGCAGGCCTTGTCATCGGCCGTCCGCGGGCTAATTAATGCAGGCGCATCTTTTGGCCGGAGCCCCTCGCATGACCGAAACGCCTTACGTGCCGCCTAAAGTCTGGACCTGGGACAAGGAGAGCGGCGGGCAGTTCGCCAGTATCAACCGTCCGATCGCCGGTCCCACCCACGACAAGGAGCTGCCGGTCGGCAAGCATCCCTTCCAGCTCTATTCGCTGGCGACGCCGAATGGCGTCAAAGTCACTGTGATGTTCGAGGAATTGCTGGCCGCAGGCCACAGCGGCGCGGAATATGACGCCTGGCTGATCAAGATCGACGGCAACCAGTTCGGCAGCGGCTTTGTCGGGGTCAACCCCAACTCGAAGATTCCGGCGCTGATGGATCGCAGCGGGCCGACGCCGATCAGGATCTTCGAGTCCGGCGCGATCCTGGTGCACCTTGCGGAAAAGTTCGGTGCTTTCCTGCCGACCAGCGGCCAGGCGCGGGCGGAAACCCTGTCCTGGCTGTTCTGGCAGATGGGTAGCGCGCCGTTTCTCGGCGGCGGCTTCGGCCACTTCTATGCCTATGCGCCGACCAAGATCGAATACGCCATCAACCGCTATGCGATGGAAGTGAAGCGCCAGCTCGACGTGCTCGACCGCCGTCTTGCGGACAACGAATATCTCGCGGGCAAAGAGTACACCATCGCCGATATGGCGGTGTGGCCATGGTACGGCGCGCTCGCCAAGGGGCTGGTCTATGGCGCCGGCGAATTCCTGTCGGTGCACGACTACAAGAACGTGCAGCGCTGGACCGACCAGATCGCCAAGCGCCCGGCGGTGAAGCGCGGCCGCATGGTCAACCGCATCTCCGGCGATCCCGCCAGCCAGCTTCACGAGCGCCACGACGCGAGCGATTTCGAGACCAAGACGCAGGACAAGATCGCGCCGGCGATGTAGGCTTCCTTCTTCACCTCGCCCCGCTTGCGGGGAGGTCGAATTCGATCGCAGATCGAATTCGGGTGAGGGGGACTCTCCACGCGTCCAATTCTCACTACCCCTGCGGAGACTCCCCCTCACCCCAACCCTCTCCCCGCAAGCGGGGCGAGGGAGCGCACCGCCGCCGTGGCGCGCTACTTGCCCTTCGCACCCTCTGCCGCGGGAAACACCACGCGGTCATCGGTGCGGCAGTAGCGGTCGGCGAACATGCGGCCGATCGGGTGATAGCGATCCATATGCACCCGCATCGCCTCGTCGTCCCAGAGCTCGTCGCGGATGTGGAAGTGGATGCCTTCCCCCATGATCAGCCGGCGATCGTCGTTGACGTCGATCATCTTCCAGAGCTTGCACTCCATCGCCCAGGGTGTGTCGGCCAGCCGCGGCACGGCGATCTTGCTTGAGGGTGCGAGCGTCAAGCCGAGATAGTCGGGCTCGCCGATCTCGGGCGGAAAGTCGCCGCTGCTCTCATGCATCGCCCTCGCCAGCGGCTCGTCTGCGATGTTGACGACGAACTCGCCGGTCCGCTGGATGTTGAGGAAGGTGTCCTTGTCCTGTCCGTTGGGCTTGCGGTTCGCCGCAAACATGCAAAGCGGCGGATCCTCGCAGAACGCGTTGAAGAAGCTGAAGGGCGCGGCGTTGACTACGCCGGTCGGCCCGACCGAGGTCACCCATGCGATCGGCCGCGGCAGGATAAAGGACGTCAGCACCTTGTAGCGCTCGCGTGGCGTCAGGTCGCTGGCGGCGTATTCCATGGATGCTCCGTTTCTTTCTTCGCCTCTCCCCGCTTGCGGGGAGAGGCCGACGCGCGGAACGCGCGGCGGGTGAGGGGGACTCTCCGCGAGTCCGTCTCGTACCTTCTTCGTGGAAGCAGCCCCTCACCCCAACCCTCTCCCCGTAAGAACGGGGAGGGGGAGAGGAAAGACCTTTACGCCATGCTCAGCTCGTGACGACCCACCACCATCCAGTGCACCTCGTCCGGACCGTCGGCAAAGCGCAAATGGCGGACGTCCTGGTACATCTCGGCCAGCGGGGTCCAGTGCGAGATGCCGGTGGCGCCGTGCATCTGGATCGACTGGTCGATGATCTTGCAGGCGCGCTCGGGCACCATGGCCTTGACCATGGAGACCCAGACGCGGGCCTCCTTGTTGCCGAGCACGTCCATGGCCTTCGCCGCCTTCAGCACCATCAGCCGCATCGCCTCGATCTCGCAGCGGGCCTGCGCGATGATTTGCATGTTGCCGCCGAGATGGGCGATCTTCTTGCCGAAGGCTTCGCGGGTGAGGCCACGCTGCACCATCAAATCGAGCGCCTTCTCGGCCTTGCCGATGGTGCGCATGCAGTGATGGATGCGGCCGGGCCCAAGGCGGAGCTGCGAGATCTCGAAGCCGCGGCCTTCGCCGAGCAGCATGTTCTCCTTGGGCACGCGCACATTGTTGAAGCGCATGTGCATGTGGCCGCGCGGAGCGTGGTCCTGACCGAACACATACATGGGACCGAGCACCTCGACGCCGGGCGTGTCGCGCGGCACCAGGATCTGCGACTGCTGCTTGCTCGGGGCGGCATCCGGATTGGTCTTCACCATTACGATGAGGATCTTGCAGCGGGGATCGCCGACGCCGGAGATGTAATATTTCTCGCCGTTGATGACCCATTCATCGCCGACGAGCTTTGCCGTGGTCGAGATGTTCTTGGCGTCAGAGGAGGCGACGTTCGGCTCGGTCATGACATAGGCCGAGCGGATCTCGCCGTTCATCAGCGGCTTCAGCCACTTCTCCTTCTGCTCCTTGGTGCCGACGCGCTCCAGCACCTCCATGTTGCCGGTGTCCGGCGCCGAACAGTTCATGCTCTCGGAGGCTAGCGGGCTCTTGCCGAGTTCGGAGGCGATATAGGCGTAGTCGAGATTCTTCAGGCCCTGGCCGGTCTCGTCATCGGGCAGGAAGAAGTTCCAGAGGCCTTCTTTCTTGGCCTTGTTCTTCGCGACCTCCAGCACCTCGAGCTGCTTCGGCGTAAAGCTCCAGCGGTCTTGCTTGCCTTCGCCTGCCTTGGCGAACTCGATCGACATCGGCTCGACGGTGTCGCGGATGAACTTCCTGACGTGATCGTAGAGCGGCCGGACCTGGTCCGACATGCGGAGGTCGTTGAGCTCGTCGCCGGGATTGAGCGTGTAGTTGGTGGTGCGGGGAATGTAGGTGTGTTTTGTCATTGTTCCTCCCGGGGTCACTGATCGCGTTGGGCCGGAGAATAGTCGCAGCGCGCGCAAAGTGCGAGCGCGCATTTTCTCACGCGAGCCATGCCATGCGATGGAATTTCGCGGGGCGTTTGAAATGTTGTTTGAATGACTGGGGCGCAGGCCGGCCAGAGCGCCGTCCGATCCTCAGGACTCCGTCATTGCGAGCGCAGCGAAGCAATCCAGAATATTACCGCGGCGGCAGTCTGGATTGCTTCGTCGCAAGAGCTCCTCGCAATGACGAGGAGAGCCCGGTCGGCATCAAGCCGGCATCCGATGCATCGCGCAGATCTTGTTGCCGTCGAGGTCGCGCAGATAAGCGAGATAGAGCTTGTTCCCCGCGCCCTCGCGGATGCCGGGCGGATTCTCGATCGGCGTTCCACCGGCGGCGACGCCGGCGGCGTGCCACTTGTCGACCTGCTCAGGCGAGTTGGCCGCAAAGCCAATGGTGCCGCCATTCGCGCAGGTTGCCGCCTCGCCGTTGATCGGCTTGGTCACCGAGAACACGCCGGTCTTGGTGATGTAGAAAATGCGATGACCGTCGACCCTGGCCGGCCGCACTTCGAGCGTGCTCAGCAAATTGTCGTAAAAGGTCTTGGCCTTGTCGAGGTCGTTGGTGCCGACCATGATGTGTGAAAACATTTTGCCCTGTTCCCTCAGAGTGTGTAGCCCGGATGGAGCGCAGCGAAATCCGGATCTATTGCTTTTGGTAATCCCGGATTGCGCTGCGCTCCATCCGGGTTACGTGCTCAAGAATCAAAACGCCGTATAGCCGCCGTCGATCACGAACGTATCCGCGGTGTGATACGACGACGCCTTGCTCATCAGATACACCGCGATGCCGCCGAAATCGCTGGCCTCGCCGAAGCGGCGCACCGGAATCCGCGGCATCACGTTGGCGACGAACTTCTCGTTCGCCATGATGCCCGCGGTCATGTCGCTCTTGATCCAGCCGGGCAGGATCGCGTTCGCGGTGACACCGTGGCGGGCGAGCTCGACACCAAGTGCGCGCACCAGCGCGTTGATGGCGGCCTTGGTCGCGGCATAGTGCTCGTTGCGCGCGGTGCCGAAGATCGAGGCGAGGCTCGATGTCGCCACCAGCCGCCCGAAGGGATCGCCGGCATTGGCGCGATCGGTCATGTGCCTCGCAGCAGCCTGAAAGGCGTGGAACACGCCGTCGAGATTGGTCGCAAACATCGTGCGCCATTCCTCCTCGGTGCGCTCGATGAAGGACCTGCGGCCACCGCCGCCAATGCCGGCATTGGCAAAGCAGCCGTCGACCCGGCCGAACGTATCCAACGTGGCCTTCATCGCGGCATTGACGGAAGCCGGATCGGTGACGTCGCAGACGCGGGTGTCGACCTTGCCGGAGAGGCCCGCCATGCTCGCGGCAGCGGCCTTATTCTTGTCGGCATTGCGACCCCAGATCGAGACGTTGCAGCCCTGGCCTGCCAGCGCCTGCGCGATGCCGAGCCCGATACCGCCATTGCCGCCGGTGATCACGGCGACGCGGCCGGTGAGGTCGAAAAGGTTCATGGCGCGTTTCCTGTTTTTTGCAAGACTTCTTGGCAAGGTATCCTGGCATGACGCTCGTCAGCCGCTGCGCGCAAGATTGCTTGCTATGCTCTGATCACCATGGACAAGACCGCGCCAAAAATCAAATATGCGCCCCGGCAAAAGTAATTCCGGTCTGCGAAACTGACGCAGGTCGCAACGGACGAGGAAACGATGCAGTTCAAACACGTCACGCTCGAATTCGATGGTTCTGTCGCGATCCTCCGGCTCGACCATCAGGAGGTGATGAACGCGGTGTCCCTGGACATGCTGGGCGGGCTCTCCGATGCGCTCGACGCGATCGAGGAGAAGAAGGACGAGGTGCGCTGCGTCGTGCTGACCGGTGCGGGGCGGGCGTTCTGTACCGGTGCGAATCTGCAGGGCCGCAACGATCAGTCGAAGAAGACCAAGGCTGGCTTGACGCTCGAGACCGGATTTCACCCGTTCCTGCGCCGCATCCGCAATCTGCATTGCCCGATCGTGACTGCGGTCAACGGCCCGGCCGCGGGCGCCGGCATGAGTTTCGCGCTGCTCGGCGACATGGTTTTATGCGCGCGCTCATCTTACTTTCTTCAAGCGTTCCGCCGCATCGGCCTCGTGCCGGATTGCGGCTCGACCTGGCTGCTGCCGCGCCTGATCGGCAAGGCGCGCTCGGTCGAATTGTCGCTGATGGGCGAGCGCCTGCCGGCAGAGAAGGCGCTGGAATGGGGCCTCGTCAATCGCGTCTACGATGACGGCGTGCTGATGGAGGAGGCGATGAAGCTCGCGCGCGATCTCGCGAGCGGTCCGACGATTGCGCTGTCGCTGATCCGCAAGCTCTATTGGGACAGCCCCGAAAATTCCTTCGAGGACCAGCTCAATCTCGAATTCCAGTGCCAGCTGCGTGCCGGCGATACGCAGGATTTCCGTGAGGGTGTCGGCGCCTTCCTGGAGAAGCGCCCCGCGCAGTTCAAAGGCAAATGATCGAGGCCGAACTCTCCCGCAGCGTTGCGCGCTGGTGCAAGGGGGCGACTGGCGTCACCGGCGCGGCCAAGCTGTCGGGCGGTGCCAGCCAGGAGACCTGGCGCTTCGACATCTTGCATCCCGACGGGCCGATCGGAGCGATCCTGCGCCGCTCGCCGAAAGGCTATGGCGCTGCTCCCACGCGTGCAGCGGGACTTGCAGCAGAAGCGCAGCTGATGCAGCTCGCCTATGAGGCTGGCGTGCCGTCGCCGCGTGTGATGCACGTGTTGACGCCGGACGAGGATCTCGGCACCGGCTTCATCATGCAGCGAGTCGAGGGCGAGACCATCGCCCGCAAGATTCTGCGCGATGACGAGTTCGCAGCGGCGCGGCCGCGTCTCGCGCGCCAGATCGGAGGCGTCCTTGCGGGGCTACACAGGCTGCCGCAGGATAAATTGCCCGAGCTGCGCAGCCGATCGGCGACGCAGGAAATCTCTGAATTCGAGCGCGACTATCGCAGCCTCAACTGGCCAAAGCCGGTGTTCGAGTTGGCGCTGCGCTGGCTGCGCGACCACGATCCCGGCCCCTCGACTGAAGTGACGCTGGTGCACGGCGATTTCCGCAACGGCAATCTCATCATCGGCGCCGATGGCGTCCGTGCGGTGCTGGACTGGGAGCTCGCTCATCTCGGCGATCCCATGGAGGATCTTGGCTGGGTTTGCGTTAACTCCTGGCGCTTTGGCGAGATCGACAAGCCCGTCGGCGGTTTTGGCTCGCGCGACGAGTTGTTCGCTGGCTACGAGGCCGCTGGCCGCAGGGTCGACCCATCGCGCGTCAAATTCTGGGAAGTGATGGGCACGCTGCGCTGGGGCATCATGTGCGGCGGCATGATGCAGCGGTTCCGCGAGGGGCCGGACCATTCCATGGAACGTGCGATGATCGGCCGCCGGGCATCCGAGACTGAGATCGATCTGCTGCGGCTGCTCGCGCCGCGGGGAGGTTAGGCATGCAGGACGAACCAACACCGATCGAGCTGACCAGAGTGGTCGCCGAGTTTCTCCGCAACGACATCGCGCCGCTGATCAGCGGCCATCAGGCCTTCAAGTTGCGCGTCGCCGTCAACATTTTGGACCTCGTCACGCGGCAATTGACGCAGGAGGAGGGAAGCGACGCGAAGGAGGTGGAGCGGTTGCGTGCGCTGCTTGGCGTGGATGGTTCGGTGGTTGATCTCAACCGCGTGCTCGCCGAGCGCATTGCCACGGGTGAGGTCGACCTCGCAACCCCCGGGCTCGCCGATCATCTTTGGGCAACCACGATGGACAAGCTCGCAGTCGATCAGCCGAACTACGCGTCGTACAAGCGGGAGCTGTCCCGCGGCGGGTGAACGGCGGTCTTTCCTCATAGTCGTCCCGGCGAAGGCCGGGATCCATACCGCGTGATTTATCGATGACGCGAAGTCGTTGTTCCGAACACAACGAGCCTTCGCCAAACGCCACCCTGTGGTTATGGGTCCCGGCCTTCGCCGGGACGACTCGGGAGAGTCTTGTTGCGGACGTCTTCCAGAGAGGCGTCCTACTTCCCCACCCATTTCGGCGGTCGCTTCTCCGAGAACGCCTTCGGGCCTTCGATGTAATCCTGCGACGCCACCATCGCCTTTACCGCCGGGTATTCCCGCTGTTCCTCGATCGCCTGCTCCAGCGACACGCCGAGCCCCTTCTGGATGGTCTGCTTCGATGCCCGGATCGACATCGGCGAGTTCTTGGTGATCATCTCGGCCCAGCGTAGCGCGCCCGCAAGCGCTTCGCCCTGCGGCACCACTTCGTTGACGAAGCCGAGCTCATGGCCCTCCTTGGCGCTGACATGGCGCGCGGTGAGGATCATGCCCATGGCGCGCTTGAGCCCGATCTGCCGTGGCAGGCGGTGAAGACCGCCGGCGAGCGCAGCGAGCCCAACGCGCGGCTCGGGCAGGGCGAAGGTCGCGTTCTCCGAGGCGATGATCAGGTCGCAGGCGAGCGCGATCTCGAAGCCGCCGCCCATCGCGACGCCGTTGACCGCGGCGATGATCGGCTTGTCGCAGTCGAATCGCGCAGTGAGGCCGGCGAAGCCGCCCTTGTCCCAACCACGTTTGCCGCCCGCCGCCTGCCACTTCAAATCGTTGCCGGCGCAGAACGCCTTGTCGCCGGCGCCAGTGACGATCGCGACCCACTGCTCGGCATCGGCGGAGAAATCGTCGAACACCTTTTGGAGCTCGAAATGCGCATCGGTGTGCAGCGCGTTGTAGACCTCGGGCCGCGACAGCGTGACGATCGTGATCGGCCCCTTGCGTTCCACCTTGGAAAATTTCAGCTCCATCGCGCGCTCCCGCATTTTCTCGTGAAGGAATATTGGCGTCATACTACCGCGCGCCTGCGCGAGAGCACCATCGAATTGCGCGGGCGCGCCTTGCGCCCCTCACACGCCTCGCCTTGCTTGACGTCTGCTTGACTTGCGCGCGCTCTTCTCACCTTAGTCGTGCGAAGCAAAAGCGCGCCTAGCGCCTTAACGCAAAACGACAAAATCATCCGGGAGAGAACCGTGGATTTCTCACTGCCTGCCGACCTCGTCGCCTATCTCGGAGAGCTCGACCGTTTCATTGAACGCGAGATCAAGCCGCTGGAACAAGTCGACGACAACATCCGCTTCTTCGATCATCGCCGCGAATGGGCCCGCACCGATTTCGAGAACGGCGGCCTGCCCCGGCACGAATGGGAAGTGCTGCTGCGCAAGGCAAAGGATCTTGCCGACGCCGCCGGCCATTTGCGCTTTCCGGTGCCGAAGCAATATGGCGGCAAGGACGGCTCCAATCTCTGGATGGCCGCCATCCGCGAGCATTTTGCCGCAAAGGGGCTCGGCCTGCACAACGACCTTCAGAACGAGCATTCCGTCGTCGGCAATTTCCCCGTCGTCACCATGCTCGATCGCTACGGCCGCGACGACCAGAAGGCGATGATCGACGGATCGATCAGGGGCAAGTATCGCATCACCTTTGGATTGACCGAACCAAATCACGGCTCGGACGCCACCCACATGGAGACGCGCGCGGTGCCGGCGACCCGCGACAACATCAAGGGCTGGATCATCAACGGCGAGAAGATGTGGACCACCGGCATGCACGTCGCCACGCATTGCGCGCTGTTCGCGCGCACGAGTGGCAATGACGGCGATGCCCGCGGCATCACCTGCTTCCTGGTGCCGGCCAAGAGCCATGGCGTCAAGGTCGAGGAGTACATGTGGACTTTCAACATGCCGACCGATCATCCGCGCGTCAGTTTTACCGACGTGTTCGTGCCTGATGATGCGCAGTTCGGCGAGGTCGGCCGCGGCCTGTCGCTGGCGCAGTGTTTTGTGCACCAAAACCGCATCCGTCAGGCGGCGAGCTCGCTCGGCGCTGCCGTCTACTGCATCGACGAAAGCGTGAAATACGCGCGTGAGCGCAAACCGTTTGGCAGGGCGCTCGCTGAGAACCAGGCGATCCAGTTTCCGCTGGTGGAGCTCGCCACGCAGGCTGAGATGCTGCGCCTTCTGATCCGCAAGACCGCCTGGGAGATGGACAAGCTGACCGAGGAGCAAATCGAGCGCACGCTCTCGGACCGCGTCTCGATGTGCAACTACTGGGCAAACCGCCTCTGTTGCGAATCCGCCGATCGCGCCATGCAGGTCCACGGCGGCATGGGCTACTCACGCCACAAGCCGTTCGAGCACATTTATCGGCATCACAGGCGGTATCGGATCACGGAGGGCAGCGAGGAGATTCAGATTCGCAAGGTGGCGGGGTTTTTGTTCGGCTATATGGGGCCGGGGAAGCATTGACCTTTTCGCGGCGCCCTCTCTCCGTCGTCCCGGCGAAGGCCGGGACCCATAACCACGAAACGCAATTTGGCGAAGACTGGTCATTGCTAATCTTCGCCAAACGAGGCTCGGTGGCTATAGGTCCCGGCCTTCGCCGGGATGACGATGTGGATGGTGCGGAGGCTAATTCACCCGCCGATCCTTTCCCGCCCAATACGGTTCCCGCAACTCCCTTCGCAAGATCTTGCCTGACGGATTGCGCGGCAGCGCCGGCAAGAACTCCACGCTCTTCGGCGTCTTGAAGCCGGCGATGCGCTCGCGGGTGAAGTTGATGATGTCGGTGGCGGTCGCCTGCTTGCCCGGTTTCATCACCACCACGGCCTTCACGGCCTCGCCCCATTTGTCGTCGGGGATGCCGATCACGGCAGCTTCCGCGACGTCAGGATGATCGCACAGCGCGCTCTCGACCTCGGCCGGGTAGATGTTCTCGCCACCGGAGATGATCATGTCCTTGATGCGGTCGTGGATGTAGAGATAGCCGTCCTCGTCCATGTAACCGGCGTCTCCCGTGCGCAGCCAGCCGTCGCCGCGCAGCGTCGAGGCGGTTGCTTCCGGCAGATTCCAGTAGCCCGCCATGTTGGAGCCCGAGCGCGTCGCGATCTCGCCGACCTGACGCGGCGGCAGCGGCTTGCCGTCGATGTCGAGAATGGCGATCTCGACGCCCGGCAGCGCCTTGCCGGCGGACCGCATCCGCTCCAGGCCCTCGACGTGATCCTCCGGCGGTAGCGCGACGATGGTGCCAGTCGTTTCGGTCATGCCGTACATCTGCACGAAGCCGCATTTGAAGATTTCGATGCATTCCTTCAGCAAGGCTGCGGGAATGGGAGAGGCGCCGTACAGCATGTATTTCAATCGTGAAAAGTCGACCGTCCTCGCGCGCGGCTGCCGCACCACGAACTGCATCGCCGCCGGCACCATGAACAGCTTTGTGATGCCCGACTGCTCGAAGAAATCCAGCACCTTGGTCGGATCGAACTCGCGCGCGATCACGCCGCGGGCGCCGTGATAGAGGCCCATCACGCCCCAGCCGGAGCCGCCGATATGGAAGATCGGCATCGCCACCAGCGAGATGTCGTCGGTTGACCACCGGTTCCACTCCGGCTTGTCCTCGGCGTTGCCGGTCTGGACCAGGTTAAGGAAGTTCGCATGCGACAGCATCGCGCCCTTCGGCTTGCCGGTCGTGCCTGACGTATAGAGCTGGATCGCGATGTCCCTGGTGTCGATCGCTACCTTGGGATCGTCGCCGCTCTGCGCATCGCGCCACGCGGCAAAATCCTGCCATTCCGGCGCGCCGCCTTCGGTGGTGATGATGGTGCGGACGACCGGGATCTGATCCCTGATCTGGCGGACCTGCGTGATGAACTCCGGCCCGACGAACAGCACCGGCGCCTTGCAGTCGGTGACGATGAAGGCGACCTCGGGTCCCGCCAGCCGCCAGTTCACCGGCGCCATCACCACGCCGGCCTTCATCGCGCCCATCAACAGCTCGAAATAAACGTCGCTGTTCTTGCCGAGATAGGCGATGCGGTCGCCCTTCTTCACACCCATCGCAAGAAGCGCATTCGCGACCTTGTTGGTCTTGGCGTCGAACTCGGCAAAGCTGGTGACGCGGCCCTCGAACTCGTAGGCGGTGGCGTGGCCGCGGCTCGTCGCGCGCTCGCGCACCATGTCGGCGAGATTCGCCAATGGCTGTGTGGACATGTTTCTCCCGTAGCGTCTGTTTTTATGCCGCGGAGTGTGGCGTCATCCGTGGGCAAAGACAATACGGGGGCCACGATGTCGTCCCGGCGAAGGCCGGGACCCATAACAACTGAACGCAATTTGGCGAAAACTGGTCACTACCAGCTCGCGCAACACTTCTCCCTGGGGCTATGGGTCCCGGCCTTCGCCGGGACGACGGTTGAGTGCGAGGCGGCAGCTTCAATCTACTCATGACCACGGCGAGAGCACTACCCCCGCTTCGC
The DNA here is from genome assembly GCF_016612535.1 of Bradyrhizobium diazoefficiens. Lineage (NCBI taxonomy): Bacteria > Pseudomonadati > Pseudomonadota > Alphaproteobacteria > Hyphomicrobiales > Nitrobacteraceae > Bradyrhizobium > Bradyrhizobium diazoefficiens. The sequence continues at coordinate 1,765,527 of NZ_JAENXS010000002.1, read as the reverse complement.
CCGGTCCTTCTCGTTCTGCGCCATGATGCTCTCGCGGGCGGTTTTCCAGTCGTCGTCGCTCCAGTCGCGGAGCTGGTAGAAATTACCGCCCATGGCGAGCGCCTGCGCGCCGTCCATGGCGATCGTCTCGCCGGTGATCCAGTCGCAGCCGCCGGAGATCAAAAACACCGCGAGGTTCTGCAGCTCCTCCATGGTGCCGACGCGGCCCATCGGGTTCATCGCCTTGGTGCGCGCGCCGGCCTCGTCGCCGGGCTTGATGCGCTTGCTCATGCCCTCGGTCGGGATCTCGCCCGGTGCGATCGTGTTGAGGCGGATGCCGTATCGGCCCCATTCGGTCGCCAGCGACATCGTCATGGCGTGGATCGCCGACTTGCTCATCGCCGACGGCACCACGTAAGGCGAGCCGTTGCGCACCCAGGTCACGGTGATCGAGACGACGTTGCCGGGCTGCTTCAAGGCGATCCAGCGCTTGCCGACCGCATGCGTCACGTAGAACGTGCCGTGCATTACGATGTTGGCGACCGCATCGAAGCCGCGTGGCGACAGCTCTTCGCTGCGCGAGATGAAATTGCCGGCGGCGTTGTTGATGAGGTCGGTGAGAGGACCATCGCGAAAGATGGTCTCGATCATCTCCTCGACCGCGAGCGCGTTGCGGATGTCGACGCCATGGCTGGTGACGCGGCCGCCAAACTGATCCATCAGCTCGGTCGCGGTTTCGTCGCAGACGATCTTGCGCCGGCCGCAGATGTGCACCTCGGCGCCAAGCTCAAGAAAGCGCGCCGCCATCGACTTGCCGAGCCCGGTGCCGCCGCCGGTCACGAGAATGCGCCGTCCAGCCAGAAGATTTTCCTTGAACATGGCTGTTTCTCCCGCACGGATTGTCAGTTAATTGGTCGATTGACTAAATCCGGCCGCCGTCTTTCTGTAAAGCGGCACCGAACGGGAACAGGGGAGAATTCATCCATGGAAGAGCGCGTCTCGATTTCGATCTCGGAAGGCGTCGCCGACGTGCGGCTGGTGCGCGCGGACAAGATGAATGCCCTCGATCAGGCGATGTTCGAGGCCCTGGTCGCGGCAACCGAGCGGCTTTCGGCGGAAAAAGGCGTGCGCGTCGTCGTGCTGTCCGGCGAGGGTCGCGCTTTCTGCGCCGGTCTCGACATGGGGCGTTTTGCCGCCATGAAGGAGAAGGGCGGCAACGGAATTCCGGGTGGCGAAAATCGCGACCTCACCGCGCGCACGCATGGCCAGGCGAATTTTCCGCAACAGGCGGTGTGGGGCTGGCGCCAGCTTCCGGTGCCGGTGATCGCGGCGATCCAGGGCGTCGCCTTCGGCGGCGGCTTTCAGCTCGCGCTCGGCGCAGACATGCGCTTCCTCACACCGGATGCGCGGATGTCGGTGATGGAGATCAAATGGGGCCTCGTGCCCGACATGGCCGGCACGCCGATCCTGGCTTCACTCGTGCGCGACGACATCTTGCGCGATCTTACCTACACAGGCCGCATTTTCTCGGCGCAGGAGGCGATGACTTACGGTCTCGCCACGCGCATCTGCGACGACCCGCGCGCTAGTGCCCTCGAAGTCGCGCGCGAGATCGCGGGAAAAAGCCCCGATGCGATCCGCGCCGCCAAGCGTCTGCTCAACAATCTCTCGGTCGATCCCGGTCCCGCACTGCTCGCGGAATCGGTCGAGCAGCAGAAGCTGATCGGCAGTGCGAACCAGACCGAAGCGGTGCGCTCCAACCTGGAGAAACGTGCGCCGAGGTTTGTGGACTGACAGTCTCTCCGTCATGGCCGGGCAAAAGCGCGAAGCGCGTCTTCGCGCTAGATGTCCCGGCCATCCACGTTCTTGGCAGCGACGAAACAAGAGCGTGGATCACCGGGACAAGCCCGGTGATGACGATCATTTGGCACCGTCGCTAAACAACAAAGAAAAACAAAAATGAGCGAAACGTCAGAATTCCTCGGCATCGTCTCCGGCGAGCGTCGCCGTTCCCATGCCGAAGTCGCCGCCCGCGCCGATCGCATCGCTTCCGGTCTCGCCAAGCTCGGCGTCAAGCAAGGCGATTGCGTCTGCATGCTGATGCGCAACGACATCGCCTTCCTGGAGGCCGCTTACGCAGCGATGCGGCTCGGCGCCTATGGTGTTCCGATCAATTGGCACTTCAAGCCGGAAGAGATCAACTACATCCTCAACGACACCGGCACCTCCGTGCTGATCGGACATGCCGACATGCTGCACGCCCTGCGCGATGTGATCCCGAAAGGCGTCACCGTGCTCAGCGTGCCGACGCCACCGGAGATCCTGACGAACTACAAGATCGATCCCGATCATCTGAAGACACCGGATTTTGCGATCGATTTCGAATCCTGGCTCGCGCAGTACCAGCCCTATGACGGCCCGGTCGTGCCGCAGCCGATGAACATGATCTATACGTCGGGCACCACCGGCCATCCCAAGGGCGTGCGGCGCAATGCGCCGACGCCGGACCAGCAGGCGGCTGGCGAACGCATGCGTGCGATGATCTATGGGCTCAAGCCCGGCGCCCGCGTGATCCTGCCGGGCCCGCTCTATCATTCCGCGCCGAACTCGTTCGGCATCCGCGCAGGAAAACTCGGCGGCGCGCTGGTGCTGATGCCGCGCTTCGAGGCGGAAGAGTTTCTCGAGCTGATCGAGCGATACAAAATCGACACCATTTTCATGGTGCCGACCATGTTCATCCGCCTGATGAAATTGCCGGAGGAAGTCCGCAAGACATACGACGTCTCTTCGCTGCGCCACATCATCCACGCCGCGGCGCCATGCCCGGCAGACGTCAAGCGCGCGATGATCGAATGGTGGGGCCCGGTGATCTACGAGTTCTACGGTTCGACCGAATCCAGCGCCGTCACCTTCGCGACCTCAGAGGACGCGCTGAAGAAGCCGGGCACGGTCGGCAAGATTTCGCCCGGCGCCGAGCTGCGCTTCATCGGCGACGACGGCCGCGTGCTGGGTGTGGGCGAGATCGGCGAGATCTATTCCCGCATGGCCGGGATGGCCGACTTCACCTACCACAACAAGCCGGAGAAGCGCGCCGAGATCGACCGCGATGGTTTCATCACCTCCGGCGATGTCGGCTACATCGACGAGGACGGCTACGTCTTCATCTGCGACCGCAAGCGCGACATGGTGATATCAGGCGGCGTCAACATCTATCCGGCCGAGATCGAGTCCGTGCTGCATGCCGTCCCCGGCGTGCATGATTGCGCGGTGTTCGGCATCCCCGATGCCGAGTTCGGCGAGGCGCTGATGGCCGTGGTCGAACCTCAAGCCGGCGTCACCCTCGACGCCGCCGATATCCGCACCCGGCTCAAAGCCTCGCTCGCCGACTACAAGGTGCCCAAGCACATCGAGATCCGCTTAGGCCTGCCGCGCGAAGATTCCGGCAAGATCTTCAAGCGCCGCCTGCGCGATCCCTATTGGGAGGAGGCGGGGCGGAAGATATGATGCCTTCGTAGCCCGGATGGAGCGAAGCGCAATCCAGGACGGTGTTCGCGGTGAAACCCCGGATTTCGCTGCGCTCCATCCGGGCTACGGGCAACGAAAGCCATTGGGTCGGCAGGGCTACACCAGCTCCCCCCCCAACAAACAACTGCAACGATCGGCCCGGCACCTTGTAAGGGCTATCGAAGTCAAACCGGGTGTTGGATGTGCCGTCGGCGACGTTGGTGTCGAGCAGCAACGACCAGCATAGACCTGCCGACGTGTGCGGCAATTTGAAGTTGACCGGCCCCTCATAGCTGTTGAGGATGATCAGCACGCTGTCGTCCTCGCCGTGGCGTGGGATCGCGGTCTTGCGCGCGCGGCCGTCGAGCACGACGCCGAAGCACTTCAGCCAATTGCTGTCCCAGTCGCCATTCGTCATCTCGCCGCCATTGGCATTGACCCAGACGACATCGCGGATATCGAGCTGCGCATCATGCGCGCCGGTGAGGAAGCGGCTGCGGCGTAGAATGGGATAGTCGCGCCGGAGCTGGATCACGCGTTTGGTGAAAGCCAGCAGCTTTTGCGCCTCCTCGCCCATGCCCCAGTCGAACCAGGAAATATCGCTGTCCTGGCAATAGGCATTGTTGTTGCCTTGCTGGGTCCGGCCGAACTCGTCGCCGCCGAGCAGCATCGGCGTGCCCTGCGAGAGCAGCAAGGTGGCCAGCATGTTGCGCTTCTGCCGCTCGCGAAGCGCGATGATCTCCTGATCATCCGTCGGACCCTCGACGCCGCAATTCCAGGAGCGGTTACTGGAATTGCCGTCGTGGTTGCCTTCGCCATTGGCTTCGTTGTGCTTGTCGTCGTAGCTCGCCCAGTCGTTGAGCGTGAAACCGTCATGGGCGGTGATGAAATTGACGCTGGCCCATGAGCGCCGCCCGCCCCAGCGATTGAAGATATCGCCCGAGCCGAGCAGCCGCGTCGCCAGCGCGGAGGGCGACGCCTCGCCGCGCCAATAGTCGCGCACCGTGTCGCGATACTTGTCGTTCCATTCCGCCCAGCCCGGCGGGAAGCCGCCGACCTGGTAGCCGCCGGGCCCGCAGTCCCAGGGTTCGGCGATTAGCTTGACGGTCGACAGCAGCGGATCCTGATCCATCGCCTTCAGAAACCCGCTCTGCTCGTCGAAGCCGTAGACCTCGCGGGCGAGAATGGTGCCGAGATCGAAGCGGAAGCCGTCGATATGCATGTGCCCGGCCCAGTAGCGCAGACTATCCATCACCATCTGGATCACACGCGGATGCGACAGGTTGACGGTGTTGCCGGTGCCGGTGTCGTTGATGTAATAGCGCCGCCGGTCCGGCAGCAGGCGATAATAGCTCGCATTGTCGATGCCCTTGAAGGATAGCGTCGGCCCGAGCTCGTTGCCTTCGGCGGTGTGGTTGTAGACCACGTCGAGGATCACCTCGAGCCCGGCGCCGTGCAGCTTCGACACCATCTCCTTGAACTCGCGCAGGCTGTTCGGGACGTCGGATGCATAGCGCGGGTCCGGCGCGAAGAAGCCGATGGTGTTGTAGCCCCAGTAATTGACGAGGCTCTTTTTCAGAAGTCTGTCGTCGTTGACGAACGAGTGGACCGGCAACAGCTCGACCGAGGTGACGCCGAGCGATGTCAGATGGTCGATCAGCTGCGGCGCGGCGAAGCCGGCATAGGTGCCGCGCAGATTTTCCGGCACGTCCGGGGGCTTCTTCGTAAAGCCCTTGACGTGGGTCTCGTAGACGATGGTCTCGTCCCAATGCACGTTCTGCCGCGCGGCCTCGGCCTGCCAGTCGAAATCCGGATCGACCACGACGCATTTCGGCATGAAGGGCGCGCTGTCGCGTTCGTCGAAGGTGGTGTCGTCACCCGTCTCCATCTTGTAGCCGAACACCGCCGGATTCCAGTTCAGGCTCCCGGCGTGGGCGCGCGCATAGGGATCGAGCAGGAGCTTGTTGGGATTGAAGCGATGGCCGGCATCGGGCTGATAGGGGCCATAGACGCGATAGCCGTAGAAGGTGCCGGGCCCGACGCCGGCGATGTAGCCGTGGAAGACCTGGTCGGTATATTCCGGCAGCTCGAAGCGGTGCGTCTCGCGATTCTCCTCGAACAGGCAGACTTCCACCTTGGTGGCGTTGGCGGAAAAGACCGCGAAGTTCGTGCCCTTGCCGCTCCAATGGGCACCCAGCGGATAGGGCAGGCCTTCTTCGATGACGAAATCGGACATGTCTCTCCCCAGGGCCCCGATGGCCGCGACGGCAACGCCATTGCGTCCTGAATGGTTCAGACGCCGTGCCATTCTGGGCGTTGCGTGCGTCAGTTCAATGAAGTGAAAGCCGGACAACGCCAATTGAGGCAATTACACGCGGCGGGAGCCGTCTTCGCAGCGCTGAGTTTCGCACCTATATAGGTGGGGTCATCGACCACGGATAATCCCATGACCCCCGTCTCCATCCTGCTCAACATCCTCTGGATCCTCATCGGCGGCGCCTGGATGGCGTTCGGCTGGCTGGTCGCCGCGGTCATCATGGCCGTCACCATCATCGGCCTGCCCTGGGCGCGGGCGGCGTTCAACATTGCCGTCTATACGCTGATGCCGTTCGGCTCGCGGGCGGTCAGCCGCTACGAGGTTACCGGTGTCGAGGATGTCGGCACCGGGCCGCTCGGGGTGATCGGCAACATCATCTGGTTCGTGCTGGCCGGCTGGTGGCTGGCGCTCGGCCATCTCGTGACGGCGTTGGTGCTTGCCGTGACCATCATCGGCATCCCCTTCGCCTGGGCCCACCTGAAGCTCGCAGGCATCGCGCTCTGGCCGATTGGCAAGGTGATCGTACCGGCGTAAGGCGCCTATCCATCAATGTCGGCCTCCCGGGGGCACGGCGGAAGTTGCCCAGCTTGCGGGGACGTCGCCGGCTGATGACCCGAAACGGACTTCAGCCGCTTGGATCCATGCCGAAAATTGCTTACGCTCGGGGTGGCAGCATCCGAGGCGGGTTGAGGGTGAAGCGACGCGATTTCATTGTGAGTTTGGGCTGGGTCGTTGCGCTGCCGCTCGCTGTCCAGGCGCAGCAGGGGATCCAAGTTCGGCGCATCGCCATGCTGATTTCGGGCGCGCAGGACGACGCCGTGCCGAGACAAAATATTGCAGCGTTCAAGCAAGAACTGCAGAAGTTGCGCTGGGTCGACGGGGAAAACGTGCGGTTCGAAACACGATTCGTTTCTGACGATTCTGCCCGCATACGAACCTACGCTGAGGAACTGGTCGGGCAGGCACCGGACGTGATCGTGACAAGCAGCAATCTCATTACCTCGATCATGGCGCAACAGACCCGCACCGTACCGATTGTGTTCGCCTCGGCGGGCGACCCGGTCCGCACCGGTCTGGTTACGAACATGGCGCATCCCGGCGGCAACATCACCGGATTTACGGCCTCCGAAACGGCGATGAGCGGGAAGTTGCTGGAGCTACTTAAGGAAGCTGCGCCGCGCCTTACTCGTGTATGCATCATATACACGCCCGGCGGCCGTGCGGCGCTCGAAGTCCAGCAGTTCGTCGAAGCAGCCGCTCCATCGCTGGGGATCACCATCTTTGCGATTCCTGGCCGCGACCCTGACGAAATCGAGCGCGGCGTCGGCGATTTTGCGCGGGAGCCAAACGGCGGCCTGTTCGTGACGTTTGGTCCAGCGACCGTCCGGAACCGCAAACAGATTATCGCGCTTGCCGCGCAATATCGTCTACCCGCGATCTACCCTGTTCAGTATTTCGTCGCCGATGGCGGCCTGATGTCCTACGCGGCTTCCCAACTGGACGGGTTTCGTCGTGCCGCCGCATATGTGGACCGCATACTGCGCGGAGAGAAGCCTGGCGATTTGCCGGTTCAGGCACCTGTCAAGTATGAGCTGGTTGTCAACCTGAAGACCGCCACAGCTCTCGGCCTCAGCATTCCGCCAACCTTGCTCGCCCGCGCTGACGAGGTCATCGAATAAGGCAGAGACTTCCGTTCAGGCGAACATTCCCGCGCTAACCATGCTTGTCTTGCGCAGGCAAGGCCGGGATGTCCCGGCATCACCTGTGGTCACCCCGCGTGCGTTTGTCGCGTGCGGACTTCGGGTGCCAGCCGGCGCCCGGCCTTCTCTGCGCCCCTTCTTCTCGATGAGGGCGGAACGGACAGTAAAGCTCGGGCGCCTGCGCCGCGAGATCGCGGACGTGTGTGCGCGCCGGCGGCAAACGCAGTCCCGCCCATGATCGCTGATGTTGCCGCGCCGCCCCCAACTTCATCTTGCGCTGCGGCAAAAAACTTGCACACTCGGTCGGGCCGGGCAGCGAGCTCGAACCAGGGAGCGAGCCATGTCCATCCAGAACGTCGCAGATTCGACCGTCGATCGCGCGACCCGTGCCGATGACGCCCAGGCGCTGGAGGCGGACGCGCGGCTTCGGGACGACATTCGCCTGCTCGGACGCATCCTGGGCGACACGGTGCGCGACCAGGAGGGGGCCGATGTGTTCGACCTGGTCGAGCGCATCCGGCAGACCTCGATTCGGTTCCACCGCGACGAGGACCGGCTCGCCCGCCGCGAGCTCGAACAGATCCTCGACAGCATGTCGACCTCCGAGACCGTGCGGATCGTCCGCGCCTTCAGCTATTTTTCCCATCTCGCCAACATCGCCGAGGACCAGAACAACATCCGCCAGATGCGTTCCCGCAGCGCCGCCAACGGTGCTGGTGTGCTTGCGGAGACGTTGGCCAACGCCAAGGCCGCGGGAATTGGCGCGGATAGGCTGCGCAGCTTCTTCAAGAGCGCGCTTGTCAGCCCGGTGCTGACGGCCCACCCAACTGAAGTCCGCCGCAAGAGCACCATGGACCGCGAGATGGAGGTCGCAGCCCTGCTCGACCGCCGCGAGCGTGTCTCGCTGACGGCGGACGAGATCGCCGCCAGCGACGAGCAGCTTCGCCGCGAGGTGCTGACGCTGTGGCAGACCAATCTGTTGCGACGGACCAAGCTCACCGTGCTCGACGAGGTCGCCAACGGCCTGTCGTTCTACGATTACACCTTCCTCCGTGAGGTGCCGCGGCTGGTCAACACGCTGGAAGACCGGCTGGAGGAGGGTGGCGAGCAGGCGGCGAGCGAGCTCGCCTCGTTCCTGCGGATGGGAAGCTGGATCGGCGGCGACCGCGACGGCAATCCCTTCGTCACCGCTGACGTCATGCGCGGCACGCTGCGGCTCCAGTCCAGCCGTGTCATGCAGTTCTATCTGGAAGAGCTGCATGTGCTCGGCTCGGAGCTGTCGATCGCGGCCCATCTCGCCGACGTCTCGGAAGAGTTGCGCACGCTGGCGGAGCGCTCGCCCGACACATCGCCGCACCGGAGCGGCGAACCCTATCGTCTGGCAGTCTCCGGCATCTATGCCCGTCTGACGGCCACCGCCGAAAAGCTCCAGGTCGAGATCACGCGGCGGCCGGTCGGCAAGGGCGCGCCCTATGAGAACGCCAGGGAGTTGCAGGCCGATCTCGACGTGCTGCACCGCTCGCTGATCTCCAACAACGCCCGCGTCATCGCCCGCGGCCGGCTGCGGCTGTTGCGGCGCGCGGTGGATTGCTTCGGCTTCCATCTGGCGCGGCTCGATATCCGCCAGAACTCGGCGGTGCACGAACGCACCATCGCCGAGCTGATGGACGCCGCGAACCCCGGCATGTCCTACCTTGCGCTTGGCGAGGACGCGCGCATCTCGCTGCTCACCAACGAATTGCGCAGCACGCGCTCGCTGGTGTCGCCATTCGTCAAATACAGTGACGAGACGATGGGCGAGCTCAACGTCTTCCATGCCGCAGCGGAAGCGCATGGAAGGTTCGGCTCGGACGCCATTCCCCAATGCATCATCTCGATGTGCAAGGGCATGTCCGACATGCTCGAGGTCGCGGTGCTGCTGAAGGAAGTTGGCCTGGTCCATCCCTCCGGGCGCAGCGCCATCAACATCGTGCCGCTGTTCGAGACCATCGAGGATCTGCAGGCATCGTCCGGCATCATGGACCGCATGCTGTCGCTGCACGATTACCGCCGCCTCGTCGACAGCCGCGGCAGCGTGCAGGAGGTCATGCTCGGCTATTCCGACTCCAACAAGGACGGCGGCTTCGTCACCTCGGGCTGGGAGCTCTACAAGGCCGAGATCGGCCTCGTCGACGTGTTCGAGCGTCATCACGTCCGCCTGCGCCTGTTCCACGGCCGCGGCGGTTCGGTCGGTCGCGGTGGTGGGCCCAGCTACGACGCCATCGTCGCGCAGCCCGGCGGCGCGGTGAACGGCCAGATCCGCATCACCGAGCAGGGCGAGATCATCTCGTCGAAATATTCCAATGCGGAAGTCGGCCGCAACAATCTCGAAATCCTGGCGGCCGCGACGCTGGATGCGAGCCTGTTGCAGCCGAGCCAGAGCGCGCCTCGCCGCGAATATCTCAACACGATGGACGAGCTGTCGAATCTCGCCTTCAAGGCCTATCGCGGTCTCGTTTACGAGACGGAGGGCTTTGTCGATTACTTCTGGGCCTCGACCGTCATCAACGAGATCGCGACGCTCAACATCGGCAGCCGTCCGGCCTCGCGCAAGAAGACCCGCGCGATCGAGGATTTGCGCGCGATCCCCTGGGTGTTCTCCTGGGCGCAATGCCGGCTGATGCTGCCGGGCTGGTACGGCTTCGGCAGCGCGGTCGAGCAATGGATCGCGGAACATCCCGACAAGGGCATGCCGTTCCTGAAAGAGCTCTACAAGGAATGGCCGTTCTTCCGCATGCTGTTGTCGAACATGGACATGGTGCTCGCCAAAAGCTCGATCGCGATCGCCTCGCGCTATGCCGAGCTGGTGCCGGATCAGGCCTTGCGCGAAAAGATCTTCGGCCGCATCCGCCGCGAATGGCACTCCTGCATCGAGACGCTGCTCGACATCATGGGGCAGGATCGTTTGCTTCAGGGTAACCCGCTGCTCGAACGCTCCGTGCGCCACCGCTTCCCCTATCTTGACCCGCTCAATCACGTGCAGGTCGAGCTCTTGAGGGAGCATCGCGCGCAGAATCCGGACGAGCAGGTGCTGCGCGGGATTCAACTGACGATCAACGGCATTTCAGCGGGCTTGCGGAATACGGGTTAGGGCGGCTGCAGCCACACACTCAGCCGTCATGCCCGGGCTTGTCCCGCCTGCGCGGCCGAAGCCGCTTCGGCGAGGCGAAGGCTCGGGCATCCACGTTCTTCGCACCGCGCGTCAAAACCGTGGATGGCCGGGACAAGCCCGGCCATGACGCGTGGAGAGTGCGGAAACCTCCTTACACCGGATCCCACGGAAAGATGTCGGCCGAGCGGTCGAGCTTGTAGAACGAGCCCTTCAGCGCCGGCATGCCGTGTTCCGCGATCGATTGCGGCGTCCAGCCCTCGCTGCGATGCACCGAGCGCAGCGGACGGTTCTGGCTGAACAGGAACAGCTCGTTCATGCGCGCGCCGAAGATCTGGCCGGAGACATCCTTGGCAGCATCGGAGAGCAGATAGGCGCAGATCGGCGCGATCTTCTCCGGTCCCATCTGCTTGATCTTCTCGACACGCGCCTTCTCGGCTTCGGTCTCGGTCGGGATGGTGCCGATCATGCGGGTCCAGGCGAAGGGCGAGACGCAGTTCGAACGAACGTTGAAGCGGCCCATGTCGAGCGCAATCGATTTCGACAGGCCGATGATGCCGAGCTTGGCGGCAGCGTAATTCGCCTGGCCGTAATTGCCGATCAGGCCCGAGGTCGAGGTGAAGTGCACGAAGGAGCCGCTCTCCTGCTCGCGAAAGATGCGCGCCGCGGCGTGGCTGACGTAGAACGAGCCCATCAGATGCACCTTGATGACGGCCTCGAACGCCTCCACGCTCATCTTGTGGAAAATCATGTCGCGCAAAATGCCGGCGTTGTTGACGACGCCGTCGAGCCGGCCGAAATGATCGGTCGCGGTCTTCACGATCTTGCTTGCAGGGATCGCCTCCGCGACGCTTTCGAAATTGGGTACTGCGGCGCCGCCGCGCTTCTTGATCTCATCGACTACTTCTTCCGCCGGGGAGGCGCTCGAACCGGCGCCGTCGGCGGCAACACCGGGATCGTTGACGACGACCTTGGCGCCTTCCGCCGCGCAGAGCAGCGCGATCTCCCGTCCGATGCCGCGGCCTGCGCCGGTGACGATAATGACTTTGTCCTGCAGTGATTTGCTCATGTGGGTTCTCCTGTTTCTTACCTCGCCCCGCTTGCGGGGAGAGGTCGGATCGCATCGAAGATGCGATCCGGGTGAGGGGGACTCTCCGCGAGTCCGAGTGCGTGGAAGCAGCCCCTCACCCCAACCCTCTCCCCGTAAGAACGGGGAGAGGGAGAGGCGAGCAGCCACTATCTCTCGTTCGTAAACACGATCGTGCCTGAGGCGGCGAACATGCCGCCGACGCCGTGGCACACCGAAATCTTCGCGTTCGGCACCTGTGCCGGGGCAATTCCGCGCATCTGGCGCACGCTCTCCTGGAGCGCGTACATGCCGTACATGCCGGAATGCATGTAGCTCAAACCGCCGCCATTGGTGTTCAGCGGGAGCTTGGCCCCGGGTCGCGTGTTGCCGTCCGCGATGAACTTGCCGGTCTCTTCGTGCGGCATGAAGCCGAGATCGCCGAGGCCATACAGCGGAAGATGCGCAAACGCGTCGTAGATCATGAGATGGTCGACGTCCTTGTGGGCGATGCCGGCTTCCTTGAAGGCCAGAGGACCGGCGGTCTTGAAGGCGCGCGAGGAATTGAACGTCTCCATCTGGCTGACCATCGGCGTCTCCACGCTCTCGCCAGTGCCCATGATGTAGACTGGCTTCCTCGGAAAATCCTTGGTGCGATCCGCCGAGGTCAGAATCAGCGCGCCGCCGCCGTCGGTGACGAGGCAGCATTGCAGCAGCCGAAACGGATAGGCGATCATGCGCGAGTTGAGGACGTCGGCGACCGTGATCGGGTCCTTCATCATCGCGCGCGGGTTCTTCGCCGCCCATTCCCGCTGCACCACGGCGACCGAGGCCAACTGCTCATGCGTGATGCCGTAGGTCTTCATGAAGCGCAGCACGGGAATCGGGAACATGCTGGGCGGCCCGTAGACGCCGAAGGGCGCCTCGAACTGGCCGTTGAGGCTGTCCGGTGCCGTCGAGCGCGGCGCCTTGCCGATCATCGACTTGCCGCTTTCGGCATGCGTGATCAGCACGGTCTTGCAGAGGCCGGCCTCGATCGCGGCAGCCGCATGACGGACATGCAGCATGAAGGAGCAGCCGCCGACTGAGGTGCCGTCGACCCAGGTGGGCTTAATGCCGAGATAGTAGCAGACCTGTTGCGGCGTCTCGACCGCGGTGGCAAAGCCGTCAATGTCGGAGAGTTTCAGTCCGGCGTCCGCGATGGCATTGAGCGCCGCGTCCGCGTGAAGCTGGAGCTGCGACATGTTGGGAATGACGCCAAGCTCGGTGGTCTCGGCCGCGCCGACGACGGCAACCTGGTTCTTGCGCATGACCGCTTACCCTTTCGCCGGACGGAACACGGGGAGGGTGATCTTGTCGTCGAGCACCTGGAACGCGACCTCGAGCTTCATGTCGAGCTCGAGCGCCTCCGGTGTCTGGGGACAGTCGATGATGTTGCTCATCATCCGCGGCCCCTCGGCGAGTTCGACCACCGCAATTGCGTAAGGCGGCGTGAAGCCGGGCGCGGCAGGGCGGTGGTTGATCACGTAACTATAGAGAAAACCCTTGCCGCTCGCCTTGAAGATGCTGACCTTGCGCGAGGCGCAGGACGGGCAGAACGGCCGCGGCGGGAAATAGACATGCGCGCAGGCGTCGCAGCGCTGCAGGCGCAGTTCGCCAGCCTTGGCGCCGTCCCAGAAATGCTGGGTCTCCGGCGTCGGTTTCGGTCGCGCGCGCTGCGGTTCGGCCATGTCGGCAAGCCCTCCCAAAAGACAAGCTTCGTGCCTGCCTGTTTCAGTCTTGATGCGACAATTGACTATGGGGCGTCAACGGTCCAGCAGGCAGCATGCATGCCATCATGCGCACAATGCTTGTGTCGAACAGAGCCGGCGCTATAGATTGCGCGCGCAATATTCCGTGAGACAGACATGCCCGATTTTCCGACACTGGCGAAGCTCGCCGACGACCTCGAGAATGGCCGCACCACCTCCCGCAAGCTGGTCGAGGCGTGCATCGCCAAAATCGCCGATCCGGCCGGCGAGGGCCAGCGCACCTTCATCCATGTCGACAAAGACGCCGCGCTCGCGGCCGCGGATGCGATGGACGGCTTGCGCAAGGTGAAGGCCGCGCCATCGCGCTATGCCGGTATCCCCATCTCGATCAAGGATCTCTTCGACGTCAACGGCCAGGTGACGCGTGCCGGCTCCCGCGCGCTCGACGATTCCCCGCCCGCCGAACAGGATGCCGCAACGGTCGGGCGGCTGCGCAAGGCCGGCTTCGTCGTGATCGGCCGCACCAACATGACCGAGTTCGCCTATTCCGGCATCGGTATCAACCCGCACTATGGCACGCCGAAGGGCGCCTGGAACCGGGCCGAGGGCCAAGGTCAGGGCCACGTGCCCGGCGGCTCGTCCTCGGGCGCCGCGGTCTCCGTGCTCGACGGCATGGCGCATGGCGCGCTCGGCACCGACACTGGCGGCTCCTGCCGGATTCCGGCCGCCTATAACGGCATCGTCGGCTACAAGCCGACGCAGCGCCGCGTGCCGCTCGATGGCGCGGTGCCGCTGTCGTTCTCGCTCGACAGCATCGGGCCCTTGGCGCGATCGGTCAGCTGCTGTGCCATACTCGATGCCGTGCTGGCGAATGAGCCTATCGTCGCGCTGAAGCCGCGGCCCGTGAAGGGCATGCGGCTGGCGGTGCCGACCACGATCGCACTCGATGACCTCGATACGGACGTCTCTGAAACCTTCGAGCGCGCGCTGAAGTCGCTCGCCGATCACGGCGCCATCATCGAACGCATCGAGATGGCGGAATTCCATGACGTCGGACCGATGAACGCCAAGGGCGGCTTTGCCGCCTCCGAAAGCTTCGCATGGCATCGCTATCTCATCACCTCCAAGGGCGACGTCTACGACCCCAGAGTCTCCGTCCGCATCATGCGCGGCGAAGCGCAGAGCGCGGCCGATTACATCGATCTGCTCAATGAGCGCCGCTCGCTGATCGCCCGCGTCAATGCGCGTATCGCGCCCTATGACGCCCTGATGATGCCGACCACCGCCAACACGCCGCCGAAGATCGCTGATCTCGCCGACGACAAGGCGTTCACCAGAGAAAACCTGCGCGCGCTGCGCAATTGCACCCTGATCAACATGATAGACGGCTGCGCCATCTCGCTGCCCGCACATCGGGAGGGCGAAATTCCGGTCGGCCTGATGCTTGCAGGTGCGGGCGGCTCGGACCGTCGTATCTTTGAACTTGCTGCCGGCATGGAGGCCGTAATTCGTGTTTGACCTGACTTTCACCGTCGACGCCCGGGACACCACCACACCGCTGACGCTGGCGATCGACCAGATGGTCATCGCCGGCTGGACCGGCCGCGACCCGATCGCGCGCGACAAGCACATCGCCGAGCTGGAGGCCATGGGCATCGCCCGGCCGGCCTCGACGCCGATCTACTACCGCGCCTCGGCGCGGCGGCTCACCGTGGAAGACAGTATCGAGTGCTGTGGCGGCGATTCCAGTGGCGAAGTCGAGTTCGTGCTGATCGGCTGGCAGGGCCGCATCTTCGTCGGCTGCGGCTCCGATCACACCGACCGCAAGGTCGAGGCCTACAACGTCACGGTGTCCAAGCAGATGTGCGACAAGCCGATCGCCGCGACGCTGTGGGAGCTCGAAGACGTCATCGGCCATTGGGACAGGATGATCCTGCGCTCCTACGCCACCATCAAGGGCGAGCGCGTGCTCTACCAGGAGGGCACGCTGGACGCGATGCTGCCGGTCAACGACCTGATCGCGCGCGGCTTCGAGGGTGGCAAGTTCCCTGACGGCTGCGCCATGTTCGGCGGCACGTTTGCCGCCAAAGGCGGCATCCGCCCGGCGGACCGGTTCGAGTTCGAGCTGGAGGATCCCGTGCTGAAGCGGACGATCAGGCACGGCTATGACGTGGTGATGCTGCCGGTGCTGGGCTAATCTCTCCCCCGTCATTGCGAGGAGCCCTTGCGACGAAGCAATCCAGACTGGTTCCGTGGCGGGATTCTGGATTGCTTCGCTTCGCTCGCAATGACGGGGAGATAGTCGGAAATCGGGTGGCGGAGGGGCGACCTGTCTTGCGAAAATCGTGGCCATGACAGCAACAGCACGAAAATCACACCATACGCCATCCGCCGATCTTGCATCCCAAGTCGCTGCTCTCGACTGGCCCCAAATCACCGCCGAGCTCGACTCCCATGGCTGCGCCGTCCTCAAGGGCCTGCTGACGCCGGACCAGTGCCACGCCATCGCCGCGCTCTATCCCGACGACACGCACTTCCGCAGCCGCATCGTCATGGGCCGCCACGGCTTTGGCCGCGGTGAGTACAAATATTTCTCCTATCCGCTGCCCGATCTGATCGCGAAGCTGCGCCCGGCGCTGTATGCGCACCTTCAGGGCGTCGCCAATCGCTGGAACGAGGCGATGGGGATCGACATCCGCTATCCCTCAGCGCACGCGGCGTTCCTCAAGCGTTGCCACGAAACGGGGCAGTCGCGGCCGACGCCGCTGCTGCTGCAATATGAAGCCGGTGACTTCAATTGCCTGCACCAGGACCTCTATGGCGAGCATGTGTTCCCGCTCCAGGTCGCGATCCTCTTGTCCGAGCCCGGCCGCGATTTCACCGGCGGCGAGTTCGTGCTGACCGAGCAGCGCCCGCGCATGCAATCCCGCGCCGAAGTGGTTCCGCTGGCGCAGGGCGATGCGGTTGCCTTCGCTGTGCATCACCGTCCGGTGCAGGGGACACGCGGCATTTACCGCGTTAACCTGCGCCATGGCGTCAGCCGCATCAGGTCGGGGCAGCGTCATACGGTGGGTGTGATCTTTCATGATGCCAAATGAGCGGAGCAATTGACGGCCGATTTGTTCGACAGCGTTGCCGAGGCCCAACCGTCACGCGAGGAGATCGCCGACGGCGCCGTGCTGCTGCGTGGCTTCGTCAAGCCGATCGAAAACGAGCTGATCGATGCGGTGCGCGCCATCGTGGCCCAGTCGCCGTTTCGGCGAATGATCACACCCGGCGGCCACCAGATGTCGGTGGCGATGACCAATTGCGGCGAGCGTGGCTGGATCACCGATCACACCGGCTATCGATACGACCCGGTCGATCCGCGAACCGAGGCGCCATGGCCCGCGATGCCGCCCGTGTTCAGCGATCTGGCGCGCCGTGCGGCCGAGCAGGGCGGCTTTACCGGCTTTGCGCCCGACGCCTGCCTCGTCAATCGCTACGAGCCCGGCACGCGGCTGTCGCTGCATCAGGACAAGGACGAGCTGGACCATTCGGCGCCGATCGTCTCGGTCTCGCTTGGATTGCCCGCGACGTTCCTGTTCGGCGGCCTGGCGCGCGGCGACAAGCCGCGCCGCTTCCGGCTCGTCCATGGCGACGTCGTGGTCTGGGGCGGGCCGAGCCGGCTCGCCTATCACGGCGTCGCGCCGCTCGCCGATGGCGAGCACGCGCTGCTCGGCCGTAGGCGGATCAATTTGACGTTTCGCAGGACGCGCTGATGCTCACGGCTTCGGCGGATGGATGAACGCCCACGGGCTGACTTCGGAGTCCCGCGTCACCTCGATCGAGATCAGATACGGCCCGCCATGCGCGAGCGCCTTCTCCATCGCCGCCTTGAACTGGTCCGGCGCGGTGACGCGTGCAGTCGCAACGCCAAAGGACTCGGCGAGCTTGACGAAATCCGGGTTGACCAGATCGGACACCACCACGCGGCCGTCAAAGCGTTCGCGCTGGTCGCGGCGGACATTGCCGTAGGCATTGTTGTTGAACACCAGCGTCACCACGCCGATGTTGAACTGCACGGCGGTGGCAAGCTCCTGCACCCCGAACATGAAGCCACCGTCGCCGGTGATCGCGACCACTGGTTTGTCCGGGTTCGCGACCTTGGCGCCGAGCGCGGTCGGGAAGCCCGAGCCGAGCGTGCCCTGATAGCCCGACGTGATAAAGGTGCGCGGTTGGTAGATCGGAAAGCCGTACCAGGAGGCGAAGCCGAACTGCGACAATTCATCGGTGACGATCGCATTCGCCGGCAGCACCTCCCGCAAAATGTTCAGATACGCCATCTGCGGTTGGATGCGTTGGATTTCCTGCTGTGCGGTCGCAGTCGCCTCGCGGATCGCGGTTCGGCGGCCGGCGGTCTTGCTGTAGCCGGCCTTGCTGACGGCGGCAGTGAGATCGGCAGTCGCGGCCCTGGCGTCGGCGACGATCGCCGTGTCGGAGATGAAGCGCCGCATCTCGACGGGATCGATGTCGATGCGGATGCTCTTCAGGCCATCGGGACGGAACGGCCAGCGTGACATGGTCGGCAACTCCAGCCGCGAACCGATGCCGATCATCAGGTCGGTCTTCGGCCACAGCTTATAGGCCGCCGCCATCGTGAGGCCGAGTTCATGCGCGTTGGAGACGATGCCGCGGCCGCTGCGGAAAGCGACGACGGGCGCATCGATCATCTCGGCGAGTTCGAGGATTTCGTCGCGTGCCTCGATCGCGCCGCTGCCGACGAAGATCATCGGCGTCTTGCTGCTCTTGATCAGCGCGGCCGCCTGCTTGATCATATCGGGATCGGGCCGCGGTGCGGGCAGCGGCTCCAGCACCTGCGCGGCCGCGGTATCCGCGTGCTGCGTAAAAATGTCCCAGGGCATTTCGACCGAGGCGGGGCCACGCCGTCCGGATGTCATCTCCTGGAAGGCGCGGGCGACGGTGGTCGGCGCGTTGCCGGGCGTCTCTATCCGGTCGGCCCACTTCACGTAGGTGCGCAAGGTTGCGAGTTGATCCGGCATCTCGTGCAGATGGCCGCGGCCCTTGCCGAGAAACTGCGTCGGCACCTGCCCGGTGACGCACAGCACTGGCTCGTTGCAGCCGTAGGCGGTGAGCAGCGCCGCGCTGGCGTTGAGCACGCCGGGGCCGGGCACCACGCTGAACACGCCGGGCCTGCCGCTGGAGCGGGCGTAGCCGAACGCCATATAGCCGCAGGCCTGCTCGTGGCGCGCGCCGATCACCTTGAGCTGGGCCTGGTGGAAGGCGTCGAACAGGCCATAAACTTGCGCGCCGGGTAGGCCGAACACGGTGTCGACGCCATGGGCGACAAGCCCGCTTACGATTGCTTCGCCGCCGGTGAGGGTGGTCATTGCATCATTCCATTCGTGCTGTCGGTCAGGCTTCGTCGACGACGCCGTTGTGCAAAGTGCCGATGCCCTCGGCCGCGACTTCGACAACGTCGCCCGGCTTCAGATAGCGCGGCGGATCGAACCGCGCACCTGCGCCGGTCGGCGTGCCCGTCACGATGATGTCACCGGGGACGAGGGTCGCGAAGGTCGAGATGTAGCTGATGAGAGTGCGGAACGGGAACATCAGCCGGCTGGTACGGTCGTCCTGCCGCAGCTCGCCGTTGACATGCGTGGTCAGGCGAATGTCGGCGAGCTGCGCTTCCCTCATGTAGGGCACGAGCCATGGCCCGAGGCTGCCGCTGGAATCAAAGTTCTTGCCCTGGGTAACGTTGAATTTTGCGTGGCGCAGCCAGTCGCGCACCGAGCCCTCGTTGCAGAGGGTCAGGGCCGCGATGTGGTCGAGCGCGGCGCTCTCCGCAATGTGCCGGCCGGGCTTGCCGATCACCAGCACGATCTCGCCCTCATAGTCGAGCTGCGCGGAGGCGCGCGGGCGCACCAGCGGCGTGTCGTGGCCGACGAACGAACGCGGCGAGCGCATGAACATGCTCGGATATTTCGGCGCGTCCTGGCCATCCCTGTACTCGGCATTGCGATCGGGATAGTTGACGCCGATGCAGATGATCTTTTCCGGTGCGGGCACCGGCGGCAGCCAAATGATGTCGCCGGGCGCGTGATCCGGCGTGCGGCTGGCGGCCTCTTCGGCAAGGCTCGCGAGCTTTCCGGCGGCGATCACCTCCCGCAACGTCGGATAGTCCTTCGCATAGCGCGGGGAGAGATCGACGATGCCGCCCTCCAGTACGGCGCCGTAGCGGGTTTCACCCTTGACGGAATAGGTGGCGAGGCGAGGGAGTTTCATGGGCAACTCATCATTCCCTGTCGTCCCGGCGAAGGCCGGGACCCATACCGCGGATTCCATCGATTGTATTCGGTAGGAGTACCGAACTCTGAGTCTTCGCCAAACTCCTCCCTGTGGTTATGGGTCCCGGCCTTCGCCGGGACGACTGGGAGAGAGTCTTTGCCGATCAATCGCATCAGTCCGCCACCAGCACGTCGGCTACAAACTTCGGCTCGCGCACGGTTTGCCCTGAGAAAGGCGAGCCCTGCTCGAACCACGAGCGCGGCGCCGGCGCGCCCCAGAGCGTCTGACGGCGGGGATCGCGCAGCGACCAGCGCAGCGGCTCGTGGTCGTGATCCCCAGTGAAATAATCGCTGGTGTAGAGTTCCAGCCGATGCCCGTCGGGATCCCTGACATAGAGGAAGAACGCGTTCGAGATGCCGTGGCGTCCGGGGCCGCGCTCGATGTTCTTGACGAAGCCGGCCGAGGCCATCACGTCACAGAGATGGATGATGTTCATCGCCGTCGGCGTCCAATAGGCGAAGTGATGCAGGCGAGGGCCTTTGCCGTTGGTGATGGCGAAGTCGTGCACGTTGCCCTTGCGATGCATCCAGGCCGCCGCAATGCGCCCGCTCGGCCCATCCTCCTCGGCATATTCGGTGAGGCGGAAGCCCAGCCGGGCGTAGAACTCGACGGTGTCCTGTACCTCGGCGGCAAAGACGTTGAAATGGTCGAGCCGCTGCGGATGACATCCCTTGTAAAGGTCGAAGCGGCGGAGCAGATGCGGCCGCCGGTCCATCGACGCATAGAGCTCGATCTGGAAGCCGAAGGGATCGCTGAATTGCAGTGTGCGTTCCTGGAACGGCTGGTCGATGAAGGCGTAGCCGAGGCCGTTTTCAGAGAGAAACTTTGCGGCCTTGTCGAGGTCGCCGTCATTGCCGACCCTGAAGCCGAGCCGATTGCAGGCCGGCGCCGCCGCTTTCCGCAGCACCAGCGAGTGATGCTGATGCTCCTCGGCTGCGCGTAAATATACGAATTTGTCGTCGGCGTCTTCGACATGCAGGCCGACTATCGTCTCATAGAACGCGCGGCTCAGCTTCAAATCGGTCACCTCGAGCACGACGTGGCTCGAGCGGATGATGTTGAAGGGCGGCTCGAAGACGTGTTGCGGTACCGGCATTGCGTTTCCCCAGGGAATGACGAGCGTCAGATTCCCAGTTTCTGAATCTTGTGCGTGCCCCGCGCCAGCGAGACGTGCTTGGTTTCCATGTAGAAATCGAACGAGTAATCGCCGCCGTCGCGGCCGATGCCGCTCGCCTTCATGCCGCCGAACGGCGTTGGCAGATGGCGGACGTTTTCCGAGTTCAGCCAGATCATGCCGGCCTCCAGCGCGTCGGCGACGCGCAACGCGCGGCCTATATCGTTGGTCCAGACATAGCCGGTCAGGCCATAGCGGATGTCGTTGGCGATCTCGATCGCCTCGGCCTCGTCGCGGAACGGCAGCACGGTGAGGAAGGGGCCGAACACCTCCTCCTGCGCCACGCGCATCTTGCCGCTCGCGCCGGTCACCAGCGTCGGCTCGACATAGTGGCCGCCGCCCGGGCCGTCATAGGCCTTGCCGCCGACCGCGATCGTCGCGCCGTCCTGGCGCGCGACGTCGAAATAGGAGCAGACCTTTGCGAGATGCCGCTCGTGGATCAACGGCCCGATCTCGGTGGCGGGATCGAGGGGGTGGCCGACCCTCAACGCCTTCACCCGCGCGGTCAGCTTCTCGATGAATGTCTCCGCGATGTTCTGCTGGATCAGCAGGCGGCTCGAGGAGGTGCAACGCTCGCCGTTGAGCGAATAGATCATGAACACGACCGCATCGAGCGCGCGGTCGAGATCGGCGTCGTCGAACACGATCACCGGATTCTTGCCGCCGAGTTCGAAATGCACGCGCTTCAAGGTCGGTGCGCCCTGCACCATGATCGCGGATCCCGTCGCGCTTTCGCCGACGAAGCCGATGGCCTTGATCGCGGGATGCTCGGTCAGCGCCTTGCCGGCCTCTTCGCCAAAGCCGTGCACGGTGTTGAGCACGCCGTCAGGCACGCCGGCTTCCTTGACGAGCCGCGCCAGGATGGCGGCGGTCACCGGCGACCATTCGGCCGGTTTGTGCACGACGGTGCAGCCGGCGGCCAGGGCAGGGGCGATCTTCCAGGTCGAGAGCATGAACGGTGTGTTCCACGGCGTGATCACGCCGACGGGGCCGATCGGCACACGCGTCGAGATATTCCAGTGCTCATCGCTCGGCGTGTTCATGCCGTCACGGGCCTCGGCGCATTTGTCGGCAAAGAAACGAAAATTTTCGGCGGCGCGGATCGCGGCCTTGGCCATGAAGCGATAGGCCTGGCCGGTGTCGATGCATTCGAGCACGGCGATGTCGTCGGCATTGTCCTCGATGGCGTCGGCGACCCGATGCAGCAGCTTCTTCCGCATCGCCGGCCCCATGTCGCGCCAGGACTTGAAGGCGAGCGCAGCGGCGGTCGCGGCGGCGTCGATGTCCTCGGCATTGCCCCGCGCAACGCTCGCAAGCGTCGCTCCGTCGACCGGCGACTTCGTCTCGAAGGTCTCGCCGGAGATCGACGGGACGATCTTGCCGTCGATCATGTGGCCGATGCCGTCCGCTTGCAGCTTCTTCAGCAGCGGCGCGACGCGGTCTCGGTTCGCCCCAAATATATCGGTTTTCGGCGTGGGCTTATCCATGGGCGGTCTCCACTTTCAAGGCGTCGTGGATGTTGTTGCGCTTCCAGCTGGTGTCCCTGTCGTTGATCTGTATGTCGAAGGACAAAGCGAACTTGCTGGCGGCGAAGACGGGATCGAGATGTCGGGAGAGCGCCTGGAAGACATGCTCGCCGGCCTTCTGGCGGGTCGGCAGATCGCGGCCTTCGCCGATGCGCAGCACCATGTCGAGGAAGCCGTAGTCGTGGCGCGCGTCCGCGACCGCATAGTGCTCACAGCGAATGGCGCGGACGCGGATGCCGCCAAGCGGGAAAATGCCGGTCTCGACCGCCGCCTCGCGCACGACCTCGCACACCGCTGCGATGTCGAGCCGCTCATCGAGATTGGCCGAATATTCGATCGTGAAATGCGGCATGGCGGTTTCACTCCCTATATTCTTGTTGGTCTAAGCGAAGTAGCAGCTGACCGAGCCGTAGGCGCCATAATCGGCCTGAATTGTGTCGCCCTTGCGGGTCTCGATCGGACGGATGAAGGAGCCGGCGAGCACGATTTGGCCGGGCTCAAGCGCAAGACCGAGCGGGGCGATCTTGTTGGCAAGCCACGCAACCGCGGTCGCGGGATGATTGAGCACGCCGGCGGCAAGGCCGGTCTCTTCGAGCTGGCCGTTCTTGAAACAGAGTGCGCCGATCCAGCGCAGGTCGGCGTCGAGCGGGCGGATCGGCCGGCCGCCGAGCACGATGCCGGCATTCGCGGCATTGTCGGCGATGGTGTCGAAGATCTTGCGCGTCGTCTTGGTCGTCGGATCGACGCGCTCGATTCGCGTGTCCAGAATCTCCAGCGCCGGCACCACGAAGTCGGTGGCGTTGAGCACGTCGAATAGCGTGCAGTCGGGACCTTCGAGCCGCTTGCTCATGACGAAAGCGAGCTCGGCTTCCACGCGGGTCGCGATGAAGCGCTCAGTCGGGACCAGGCCGCCGTCGGCAAAGAACATGTCGTCGAGCAAAACACCGGAATCCGGCTCGTCGATATTGAGCGCGCTCTGCATCGCCTTCGAGGTCAGGCCGATCTTGTGGCCCCTGACGATGCGCCCCTCGGCGATCTTGACGTCGACCCAGGCCTTCTGAATCGCGTAGGCATCGGCGATGGTGATGTCGGGAAAATCCTGCGAGAGCTGCCGGATCTGCGTGCGGGTCTTCTCCGCCTGGTGCAGACGGTTCGCGCAAGCTCGGATATCGTCGTTAGAAAGCGCCATTTGTGATCTTGCAAATCGTGCTGCCTGGGAAAATACTTAACATGTTAAGTGAATGCGTCAAACACAATTTGGGCTTGCTGCACTGCAACCGATTTGCGGTTTGAAGGGCGACCTTGAAGGGCCGATCTTGAAAGGACGATATGGCGAAGAGACCGGCTGATCCCGCGAACGTAAATGCGCCCGCCGCGCGCCAAGTGCCGATGCGCGACTTCTCGCGCTCGCTGCCGATGTCGCTGCTCAGGGCTCGCGAGGCTGTGATGCGGCAGTTTCGCCCCGCGCTGCGCGTGCATGGGCTGACCGAACAGCAATGGCGCATCCTCCGCGCGCTCGCGTCCATCGAGGCCGCCGAGGTCACGGAACTCGCGCGCACGGCGTTCCTGCTTGGACCAAGCCTGTCGCGCATCCTGCGCGATCTCGAGGCCCGCAACCTGATCGAGCGCAAGACCGCAAAGGCCGATCAGCGCCGCAGCATGGTCTCGATCTCCAGAGAGGGCGTGAAGCTGATGGCCTCCGTCGCGCCGTCGTCGGAGGCGATCTATGCGGAGATCACGCAGCGCTTCGGTGCCCGCAAGCTTGCCGAGTTGCAGGAGATGCTCGGCGAGCTCGAGCAGAGCCTTGCGGGGCTCGGCGCCGGCGACGAGGCAAGTGCCGAGGAGTGAAACCTGATATGCGCGCGAGCGCGGCAACAGCCATGGACATTGCCGCATTTTTTCGCTCAAAGTGCCGCTCAAGCCGAGCCGTCCAAATCGGCACCGGAAAGCAGGATCGCCCTCGTGGCACTCGTCATGGTGACGATGGTCCAAACAACACGGTCCAAACAACAAGAAGGAAGGCAACGTGGCGAACAAGGTCAAGGAAATCTGGAAGTCGGGCAAGGCCGTGGTCAACGCGTGGCTCGCGATTCCCTCCGGCTTCTCGGCCGAGATGATCGCACAATGCGGCTTCGATAGCGTCACCGTTGACATGCAGCATGGCGTGCAGGACTACCTCTCGATGGTGCAGTGCTTCCAGGCCATGGACAAGCACCCGGTGACCCCGATGGTCCGCGTGCCCTGGAACGAACCCGGCATCATCGGCAAGGTCCTCGACGGCGGCGCCTATGGCGTGATCTGCCCGATGGTCAACACGCCGCAGGAAGCCAGGAATCTCGTCTCCTATTCGAAGTATCCGCCGAAGGGCGTCCGCTCCAACGGCCCGATCCGCGCCGGCATGTACGGCACCGCGGGCTCCTACCAGAAGACCGCGAATGACGACATCGTGCTGCTGCCGATGATGGAGACCAAGACCGCGGTCGAGAACATGGAAGCGATCCTCGACGTCGAGGGCCTCAACGGCGTCTATATCGGCCCGTCCGACCTCGGCTTCTCCTACGGCCTCGAGCCGAAGCTCGATCGCACCGAGCCGGAGATCCTCGCGATCTACGACAAGATCATCAAGGAATGCGACAAGCGCGGTCTCTATCCGGGCATCCATTGCAGCGGCGCCGAAGGTGCGGCGCGCGCCATCAACATGGGGTTCAAGCTGGTGACGCTGTCGAACGAGGTCGGCCTGATGACGACCTACGCCAGGATGCAGGTCAACGCGACCCGCAAGGATTCGGCCGGCAAGGCCTGATCTCATCTCTCTTTCACCTCTCCCCGTCAAAACGGGGAAAGGTGAAGTACGAAGACCAAGGAGACCTCCCATGACCATCAGCCCCGTCATCCGCCTGCATCCCGATGATGGCGTGCTGATCGCGCGCGCGAGCCTGCCGCCGGGGACGGTGGTCACTGACGGCGTGACCACGGTCGAGCGCATTCCCTCCGGCCACAAGGTCGCGATCAAGCCGATCGCGGTGGGCGAGCCGGTGATACGCTACGGCCAGATCATCGGCTTTGCGACCATTCCGATCTCGCCGGGTCAGCACGTGCACGTGCAGAACATCGGCATGGGCGATTTCGCCAAGGACTATGCCTATTGCGCCGACGTCAAGCCGACGCCGAATTTCGATCTGCCGGCGACCTTCGAGGGCATCCGTCGCCCCGACGGCCGCGTCGCCACGCGCAACTATATCGGCATCCTCACCTCGGTGAATTGCAGCGCGCATGTCGCAAGCCTCGTCGCCGACGTCTTCAAGAAAAATCCCTTCACCGGCGACAATCCGCTGGCCAAATTCCCCAACGTCGACGGCGTTGTCGCGCTGACCCACAAGACCGGCTGCGGCATGACGCAGAACGAACCACTCGCACTGCTTCGCCGCACGCTCGGCGGCTATGCGCGGCACGTCAATTTCTCCCACGTCATCGTGCTCGGCCTCGGCTGCGAGGTGAATCAGATCGGCGGCCTGATGGAAGAGCAGAAGCTCGCCGGCCGTTTGCGCGCGATGGACATCCAGGAGGTCGGCGGCACCCGCAAGACGGTCGAGGCTGGCATTGCCTTCGTGCGCGAGGCGCTGGCTGACTCCAACAAGGTGAGCCGCGAGTCCGTGCCGGTCAGCGAACTGACCGTGGCCCTGCAATGCGGCGGGTCGGATGGTTATTCCGGCGTATCAGCCAATCCTGCGCTCGGCGCGGCCAGCGACCTCATCGTCCGTCACGGTGGCACCGTGATCCTGTCGGAGACGCCGGAGACCTACGGCGCCGAGCATCTGCTGACGCGCCGCGCGGTGAGCCGCGAGGTCGGCGAGAAGCTCGTCGATCTCATGCGCTGGTGGGACGAATACACCGCGCGCGAGGGCGCCGAGATGAACGCCAACCCGAGCCCCGGCAACAAGGCCGGCGGCCTCACCACCATTCTCGAAAAGTCGCTCGGCGCGATGGCGAAGGCCGGCACGACCAATCTCGTCGACGTCTTGCGCTACGCCGAACCCGTGACCAAGCGCGGCTTCGTGTTCATGGACACGCCCGGCTACGATCCGGTCGCGGCGACCGGGCAGGTCGCCGGCGGTGCCAACCTGGTCTGCTTCACCACGGGCCGCGGCAGCGTGTTCGGCTGCAAGCCCGCGCCCTCGATCAAGCTCGCGACCAACACGCCCATGTACAAGCGCATGGAAGACGATATGGACGTCAATTGCGGCACCATCCTCGAAGGCGAAGAGAGCGTTCAGGAGTGCGGCCAGCGCATCTTCGATCTCATCCTCAAGACCGCTTCCGGCCAGCCGACCAAGAGCGAAAGCTTCGATTTCGGCGGCGCCGAGTTCGCGCCCTGGGTGCTCGGCGCAACGATGTAACGTGACCTCGTAGCCCGGATGGAGCGAAGCGAAATCCGGGACGATTCAATCCGCGGATGAAAACCCCGGATTACGCTGCGCTCCATCCGGGCTACGGGGATACTTCCTAGGCACGGTCTGCCCGTTGTTAGTGCTTGATCGCACTGGCGTCAGGTGTTCTGCTCAAAAAAGCTGCTGGAGCACCACACCCCGTGTCGATCTACGTCGCATTAAACCACGTTACGCATTACAAATACGACCGCCCGATCGATCTGGGACCGCAGACCATCCGCTTGCGGCCGGCGCCGCATACGCGCACGCCGATCCTGAGCTATTCGCTCAAGGTCACGCCGGCCAATCATTTCGTGAACTGGCAGCAGGATCCGCAAGGAAACTGGCTCGCCCGCTACGTCTTCCCCGAGAAGACCACCGAGCTGAAATTCGAGGTCGATTTCACGGCGCAGATGACCGTGGTCAACCCGTTCGACTTCTTCGTCGAGCCCTATGCGGACAGCTTTCCATTCGAATACACAAAAGACCTGAAGACGGAGCTCGCGCCTTACCTCGAGACCATCAAGCCTGATCCTCACTTCGCAAAATATCTCGCCTCGATCCCGCGCGAGGCCCCGAACACCGTCAACTTCCTGGTCGATCTGAACAGGGAGCTGCAACAGAAGATCAGCTACATCATCCGGATGGAGCCGGGTGTGCAGACCCCGGAGGAGACGCTCACGTCCTGCGCCGGCTCGTGCCGCGACTCCGCCTGGCTTCTCATCCAGACCTTCCGTCATCTCGGGCTCGCCGCCCGTTTCGTCTCTGGCTATCTCATTCAGATCCGTCCCGACATCGATCCGATCGAGGGACCACCGGAAGTCGAGAACGACTTCACCGATCTGCACGCATGGGCCGAGGTCTATCTGCCGGGTGCGGGCTGGATCGGTTTCGATGCGACCTCCGGCATGCTTGCGGGCGAGGGGCACATCCCCGTTGCCGCCACGCCGCATTATCGCTCGGCGGCGCCGATCTCCGGTGGCGCTGCCTTTGCCGAGGTCGAGTTCGCCTTCGATATGAGCGTCCGGCGCATCCGCGAGGCGCCGCGCATCACAAAGCCGTTCTCCGACGAATCCTGGGCGCGGCTCAACGATCTCGGCGAGCAGGTCGACGGTGATCTTGCGGCCCAGGACGTGCGGCTCACCATGGGCGGCGAGCCGACCTTTGTGTCCGTGGATGATCTCGAGGCGGGGGAGTGGAATACGGAGGCCGTCGGCCCGACCAAGCGCGCGCTCGGTGACGATCTGATCCGCCGCCTGCGCACGCGCTTCGCGCCGGGCGGCCTGCTGCATTACGGCCAGGGCAAATGGTATCCGGGTGAGAGCCTGCCGCGCTGGGCCTTCGGTCTGTACTGGCGCAAGGACGGCGTACCGATCTGGAAGAACGCGGATCGCATCGCCAAGATCGAGAATCCGAAGCGCGCCCAGACCGAGGACGCCGAGGATTTCATGGAAGGCACGGCGGCACGGCTCGGGCTCGATCCCGGCTACATCGTTCCGGCCTATGAGGACACCGTCTACTGGCTCCAGAAGGAGGCCGAGCTTCCGATCAACGTCGATCCATTCGACTCCAAATTGTCCGATCCCGAGGCGCGCGCGCGCATGGCGCGGGTGTTCAATCAGGGCCTCCGCGCGCCACGCGGCTTCGTGCTGCCGGTGCAGCGCTGGAACGCGCCGCCGCGCTGGCGCAGCGAGCGCTGGAAACTCCGGCGTGATCATTTGTTCCTGATGCCCGGGGATTCGCCGCTGGGTTTGCGCCTGCCGCTCGAATCGCTCGGCTATGTCCCGCCCGATCAATATCCTTACATCATCGAGCGCGATCCGATGGAGGCGCGCGACAAGCTGCCGGTGTTCAGCCTCCCGGCGCGCCCGGAATCGCCGCCGCGGGTCGCGCCCGAGCAGCTCAACACGTCCGTCCCCGTCCGCACCGCCCTGTCGATCGAGGTCCGCGACGGCGTGATCTGCGCCTTCATGCCGCCGGTCGAGCGCATCGAGGATTATCTCGAAATGGTCGCGGCGCTCGAAGCCACGGCCGAGGAGATGAAGCTCCAGGTCCATGTCGAGGGTTATCCGCCACCGTTCGATCCGCGGATCGAGGTCATCAAGGTGACGCCCGATCCTGGTGTCATCGAGGTCAACGTTCAGCCGGCAAAGAACTGGCGCGAGGCGGTCGATATCACCGTCGGGCTCTATGAGGATGCCGGCAAGATACGCCTCGGCGCCAACCGCTTCCTGGTCGACGGCCGCCACACCGGCACCGGCGGCGGCAATCACGTCGTCGTCGGCGGTTCCAGCCCGCAGGATTCGCCGTTCCTGCGCCGGCCGGATCTGTTGAAGAGCCTGGTGCTGTACTGGCAGCGGCATCCCTCGCTGTCCTATTTCTTCTCTGGTCTGTTCATCGGCCCGACCAGCCAGGCGCCGCGCATCGACGAGGCCCGCCACGACAGCATCTACGAGCTCGAGATCGCGCTCTCGCACGTGCCGCCGCCGGGCTATCAGACGCCGCTGTGGCTGGTGGACCGGCTGTTCCGGCATCTCCTCGTCGACATCACCGGCAACACCCACCGCGCCGAGATCTGCATCGACAAGCTCTATTCGCCGGACGGTCCGACCGGCCGGCTCGGCCTCGTCGAATTCCGCGCGCTTGAGATGCCGCCGGATCCGCGCATGTCGCTGGCGCAGCAGCTGCTGATCCGCGCGCTGATCGCAAAATTCTGGCGCGAGCCGCAGGCCGGCAAGTTCGTGCGCTGGGGCACGGCGCTGCATGATCGCTTCATGCTGCCGCATTTCATCTGGGAAGATTTCCAGGACGTGCTCTCCGAGCTCAAGAGCTCAGGCTATCCGTTCGAGCCGGAATGGTATCTGGCCCAGCTCGAGTTCCGCTTCCCGGCCTTCGGCCGCGTCCATCATGGCGGCGTGACGCTGGAATTGCGCCAGGCGCTGGAGCCCTGGCACGTGCTCGGCGAGGAGGGCTCGGCCGGCGGCACCGTGCGCTATGTCGACTCGTCGGTCGAACGGCTCCAGGTCAAGGCAGACGGCTTTGTCGAAGGCCGCCACATCGTCACCTGCAACGGCCGCCGCCTGCCGATGACCTCGACCGGACGCTCGGCGGAAGCCGTGGCCGGCGTCCGTTTCAAGGCCTGGCAGCCGGCCTCCGGCCTGCATCCGACCATTCCGGTCCATGCGCCGCTGACCTTTGATCTGATCGACACCTGGAACGGCCGCTCGCTCGGCGGCTGCGTCTATCACGTCGCCCATCCGGGTGGCCGGAGCTACGACACCAAGCCCGTCAACACCTACGAGGCCGAGGCGCGGCGGCTGGCGCGCTTCCAGGACCACGGCCATACGCCGGGGCCGATGCAGCCGCCGCCCGAGGAACGCACAAATGAATTTCCGCTGACCCTCGACTTGCGGACACCGCTCCTGCAATGAGTATGATGGTGGGGCAGGGAGAGGCGCATGGGCGAGGGCGCAGCCGAACAGGACGACAAAGCGGCTAAGGCGCAAGGTCAGCGCGAAGGCCAGCGCCGCCTCGCGCAATGGGTCCGCGACTATCGTCGCCTGCCCGGCATCCCTGACGAATTCCTGAAGGCGGACGGTACCCCGCGCGCGGTCTGGAGCCGCTTCTTTGATGCCTTCGGCGCGCTCGCGCCCGACGATGTCGAGCGGCGCTTCGGCATGGCCGACCGCCATCTGCGCGAGGCCGGCGTCACTTACCGCGCGCCCGGCGACAGCGCCGACCGGCCGTGGTCGCTCAGCCATTTGCCGCTGCTGATCGACGAGGCCGACTGGAAGCAGCTTTCCGCCGGCATCACCCAGCGCGCCGAGCTGCTCGAGCTCGTGCTGAGCGACATCTATGGCGAGGGGCGGCTGGTCGCGGAAGGCGCGCTGCCCGCGGGCGCGATCGCCGGCAGCCCCGAATATCTCCGCCCCGTCTGTGGCGTGCCGCCGCCGGGCGGCCGCTATCTCTCGCTCTATGCCGCCGACGTCGGCCGCGGGCCCGACGGCCGCTGGTGGGTGCTCGGCGACCGCACGCAGGCGCCGTCCGGGGCGGGCTACGCGCTGGAGAACCGCCTCGTTCTCTCGCGCGCCTTCTCCGATCTCTACAAGTCGATGAACGTGCCGCGCGTCGCGCCGTTCTTCGAAGCGTTCCGCGACAGCCTTCGCGCCCGCGCCGACCGCGACGAGCCGCGGATCGGCGTGCTCACGCCCGGCAGTTTCAGCGAAACCTATTTCGAGCACGCGACGCTGGCGCGCTATCTCGGCTTCCTGCTGGTCGAGGGCGACGATCTCGCCGTCAGCGACAACCGCATCCACATCCGCACCGTCGCCGGGCTGAAGCGCCTGGACGTGCTGTTGCGCCGCGTCGATTCCAATTCGCTCGATCCGCTCGAGCTCGATGCCTCGTCGCATCTCGGCGTGCCCGGTCTGATCGACGTGCTGCGCAAGGACGGTGTCGTCGTCGCCAACATGCCGGGCTCCGGTGTCCTGGAGGCGCGCGCGCTGCTCGGTTTCCTGCCGGCGCTCAGCCGTCGCCTGCTCGGCGAAGAGCTGAAGATGCCGCATATCGCGACCTGGTGGTGCGGCCAGCGCTCGGCGCGCGACGAGGTGATCTCGCGGCTCGACGAGGTCGCGATCGAAGGGGCCTACAAGCGTGGTGTTCCCGGCTTCGACAGCAACGGACCTGTGCTGGCGAGCGAGCTCGACTCGGCCGGACGCAAGCGCCTGATCGATGCCATCAGCGCGCGCGGCATGGATTATGTCGGCCAGGAGGTGGTGCGTCTTTCCACCATGCCGGTGTGGGAGCGGGGGCAGATCACGCCCCGTCCATTCGTGCTGCGCGTGTTCGCTGCCGCGACGCCGGAAGGATGGGCCATCATGCCGGGCGGCTTCTGCCGGATCGCCGAGCAGGCGGACGCGCGCGCGGTGTCGATGGGGGACGGCGCCCGTGCGGCCGACGTCTGGGTGGTCTCTGAGAAAAAGGTCTCGACCGCGTCGCTGCTGCCGGCGACTGACAAGGTGCGGATCCGCCGCATCGCCGGCGTGCTGCCGAGCCGCGCTGCCGACAATCTGTTCTGGCTCGGCCGTTATCTCGAGCGCGCCGAAGCAACGCTGCGGCTGGTCCGTGCGCTGGGCTCGCCGAGCGGGCCCAACAAGGGCACCGCGGCGTCGCTGCAATCGGCCGAACGGATCCAGCGCCTGCTGGTGACCTGGGGGGCGATCTCGCAGACCTCGCGCGCGGCACCGGGGCGCATCGTCGCCGAAGCGTTGCAGAGCCCGGAGCGTCCCGGCTCGGCCCTGTCGCTGGTGCGCGCGGCGCAGCGCACGGCGACCTCCTTGCGTGAGCGGCTGTCGCCCGATGCCTGGCAGGTCATCACCGAGATGGCCGACCGGCTCTCTTACGAGGTCGAGGGCGATGACGGCGTGCTGAGCGCGGCCGAGCTGACCTTGCAGGAGCTCGCGAGCTTCGCCGGGCTGGCGCAGGAGAACATGAATCGCGCCGCCGGCTGGCGCTTCCTCGATATCGGCCGCCGCGCCGAGCGCGCCATCAACACCGCACGTTTCGCGCGACAGTTCGCCTATGACGAGGCCGGCGACGAGGACCTCGATATCCTGCTGACGCTGGTGGATTCCCAGATCACCTATCGCTCCCGCTATCTGCTGGCGCCGATCCTGGCGCCGGTCCGCGACCTCGCGGTGCTCGACAGCTTCAATCCGCGTTCGGTGGCATTCCAGGTGGCGACCCTGAACGAGCATATCGCAGCCCTGCCAAGTCTGAAGGAGCATGGCCTGATCGAGCAGCCGCAGCGGCTTGCGGTCGCGGTGCAGTCCATGCTGGCCACCGCGGAGGCCGAGAAGCTCGAAGTCAAGACCCTGTTCGCGCTGGAGCAGGATCTGCTCAGTCTCGCCGAGGCGATCGGGCTGCATTACTTCCCGCACGGCCCGAATGCGAGCCGGCCGGAAAAGCTGACGGGGCTGGCGTGATCTACGACATCCGGCACGTCACGACTTACGAATACGAGACCCCGGTCAGCTTCGCCCGCTGCACGCTGCGGCTCGAGCCGAAGGACGGCAAAGGTCAGGAGCTGATCTCGCACAAGGTCGAGATTCGTCCGCGCCCGTCCGAGCGCCACGTTCGCCGCGACTTCTTCGGCACGCTGACCGAGAGCATCGCGATCGAGGTGGCGCATCGCAATTTGCGCATCGATGCGCGCTCGCGCGTCTCCGTGTCACGCAAGCCACCGGCGCGCGATGCCGCGAGCCCGTCCTGGGAGAGCATCCGCGACATCGCGTTCGAAGCGACGAGCCTCGGGCCATCCTCGCCGGTCGGCTATGTCTTTGCGAGCCCTTTGGTGCCGGTTCTGCGTCCCGTCAGCGCCTATGCGGCTTCGAGCTTTGCGCCCGACACCGGCATCCTCGCCGGTGCGGTCGATCTCATGCACCGCATCCGCACCGAGTTTCGTTACGACCCCAAGGCCACGGTGATCTCGACGCCGCTCAACGAGGTCTTCGACAAGCGCCACGGCGTCTGCCAGGACTTCGCCCATGTGATGATTGCGGGGCTGCGCGGGCTCGGCCTGCCTGCGGCCTATGTCAGCGGCTATCTGCGCACCATTCCGCCGGCGGGCCAGCCACGGTTGCAAGGTGCGGACGCCACGCATGCCTGGGTATCGCTGTGGTGCGGCGAGAAGCTTGGCTGGATCGATTTCGATCCGACCAACGATCTGCTGGTCGCCAACGATCACATCGTCTTGGCGGTCGGTCGCGACTTCTCCGATGTGTCCCCCGTGGACGGCATCATCGTCGGCTCGCCAAAGCAGAAGCTCGGTGTGGCGGTCGACGTGCTGCTGGTGGAATGACCGTAGTTTCACCGATCCTGCTGTGGGATAAATGCGTCCAGGGCATGAAATTTGTTTCGGCGTGTTTCCTGGATGTGGCGAGCCGGCGTTCATTAATGCGCTGTTAACGCTACGCCGCGACATATTGGCTCAACATCATTGCTGACGCCGACGCTGCGGGTCGCCTCGGCGAGGCTCCCGGCGGAGATTCCATGATCGCGACTTCGATGGCCCTCGCGCGGCCTGCCACCGGCACGCCGAGCATTTCCGATATGCTGCGCACCGGGCGCGAGCACTATCGGCGCGGCGAGATCAGGCCTGCGATCGCAGTGTTTCAGGCCGGGCTCGCGCTGGCGGCCACGGTGTCGATCGGCGTGGCCGTCGATGGCGTTGCCGATCTGCATGCCGCGCTCGCCAATGCCTTCATGCTCTGCGACGACATCGGCTCCGCGGCCGAGAACTACAAGGCGGCCTTGCGCATCGCGCCGCATCTCGTCGCCTGCTGGTGCAATCTCGGCATCGTTCATCAGCGCCGCGGCCAGACACAGGACGCGATTTCGCTTTACCTGGAGGCGCTCCGGCGCAATCCGGGCCATCGGCCCTCGCGCACCAACCTGGTCCAGGCGCTGGTCGCGACCAGGCAGTTCGCGATCGCAAGGACCCTGCTGCTCGAATTGCTGGCGGAGGCGCCCGAGGACGCCGAGCTGCGCAGCCAGCTTGGCAAGGTTTGCTTCGAGCTTGGCGACACCCGCGAGGCGGTTGCGCAGTTCGAGCGCGCCGTGGCGCTCGCGCCCGGGCAGGCCGAAAATTTCTACTGGGTCGGGGCGATCCGTCAAGCGCGCGGCGAGCTGGAGGCGGCGCAGGCCGCCTACGCCCATGCCGCACAGGTGCATCCGATCCTGCGCAGGCCGGCCACCAAATCGCCGCCGGCGTTTCGCACCCTGGCCCTGTTTGCGCCCTTCGTCGGCAACACGCCGGTCGAATTCCTCTTCAAGGACTGCGCCTACCAGACCAGCATCCTGTCGCTGTTGCCAGGCAGCCAGCCGGATATCGCCCTGCTCGCGCGCGAGGCTGATATCGTCGTCAACCTCGTCTCCGACGCCGACCAGGGTGCGGAAGTGCTTCCTCTCACGCTCGCCATCGCACGAAGCCTCGGCAAGCCGGTCGTCAACGATCCCGCAAAGATCCAGAACACCACGCGTGACGCCACGGCCCGGGCACTCGCCGACGTCGAAGGCTGCCGCGTGCCGCGTACGGTCCGCATTGCGGCCGGTGAGGGGCTTCCCGACGGCCTCGACCTGATCTTTCCGCTGCTGGCGCGCCAGGCCGGGATGCATGGCGGCGACGCTTTCGAGAAGCTCGACGATGTCGCGGCGCTGACCGCGTTCCTCGCGGCGCATGCGGACCATGACCGTTATGTGATCGACTATATCGACTATCGCTCCACCGACGGTTTCTTCCGCAAGTACCGGTTCTTGTTCGTCGGCGAAGACATTCTGCCCTATCACCTGGCGATCGCAGATGATTGGAAGCTGCATCGCGATGCGACTGAGATGGGGCGTCATCTCTGGATGCAGGAGGAAGAGGAGCGCTTCCTGCGCGCGCCCGAGCAGGTCTTCGGCTACGCCCAATACGAGGCGTTGCGAGTCATTCGCGATCGTATCGGTCTCGACTATTTCGGCATCGATTGCGCCGTCGACCGCAACGGCCATCTCGTCGTGTTCGAGGTCAACGCCTCCATGCTGGTACATGATCAGAATCCGGAATTTCCTTACAAGGACCCGTACATCCACCGGATCAAGGTCGCGTTCGACGGGATGCTCGCGCACCTCGCGCGCGGGAATTGACGCCGCCGTTCGCAGGGCAATGTAGACGCCGACCCCACCGCGGTGCACGGACACCGCCGGCAGTTCTTCCTCACGAAACGATGTGTGACGATCGGCCATTGGCCGGGCTGGCGAGCCCTTGCATGCCCCGCCCTGGGTGCGTCGAACTGTGACCGCAACCGTGATGCTGCGCGGCGGTACGATATCATATTTACGTATTTTTGTTCCGGGATTTGGTCAGTCGCCCCAGATTGAGCTATGCTGAGCCTGTGTCGAGGCGAGTGTGAGGCGTCAGGAGCTAGCGTGGGACACCACCGACGGACGGGGCTGCATCCATGATGACGTTACCGCGACTGGCGGCTGAGACCCTGGAGAAGATGCTGGGCTCGTTCATGCGCCGCAGGTACGACGAATCCTCCGCCAGGGTGCTGGAGGGCTCGACCCGCACCGCGATGGAATGTATCGGCAACAGCGACGCGCTGTACCACAACATCGAACATACGATGCTGGTGACACTGGCCGCTCAGGCGATCCTGACGGGACGTAATCTCCACTCCCATCTTGCGGCGGAGGATTATCTCCATATCCTGATCGCCTGCCTTGCCCACGATATCGGCTATGTCCGCGGTCTGTTTCCTGAGGATGACGAAGACGGCTTCATCATCGATGAAGCTGGGACCAAGGTGTCGCTTCCGCGAGGCGCCTCGGATGCCAGCCTGATGATGTATCACGTCGATCGCTCGAAGCTCTTTGTGCGGCGGCGGTTGCCGCCGATCGGCGGTATCGACTCTGAGCGCGTCGCCCGGGCAATCGAGGGCACCCGCTTCCCGGCCCGCGAGGGACAGGAGTATGACGACGAAGCCTCGATCCTGCGCGCCGCCGACTTCATCGGGCAGCTCGGCGACCCTAACTATCTGCGCAAGGCCAACGCGCTCTACTACGAGTTCGAGGAGGTCGGCATGAACCGCCAACTCGGCTATGACTCGCCAGCCGACATCGTCCACCGCTATCCACAATTCTATTGGAACAGCGTCGCACCGCACATCCAGACCGAGATCGGCTATCTCAACAAGACCGAGATCGGCCGGCAGTGGATCGCCAATCTCTACAGCAACGTCTTTCGCGCCGAACGCGAGATCTCGCTGTCGGGGCCGCAGAAATAGCGGCACGCGCTTGTAGCCTGGATGAAGCGCAGCGAAATCCGGGATTCGCGGATGCTGGCGTCCCCGGATTGCGCTGCGCTCCATCCGGGCTACGGCCTTCCAATTCCGTGAGCAAATCATGCAACAAAAAACTATCACCACGGACGTCCTCGACATCGCTTATCTCGAAGTCGGCGCATCGGATGGCTGGCCCTGCATCATGAGTCACGGCTTCCCCTATGACGTGAACGCCTATGCCGAGACCGCGCCGCTGCTCGCGCAGGCGGGCGCGCGGGTGCTGGTACCCTGGCTACGCGGTTACGGGCCGACGCGGTTCCGCTTCCCCGGGACGCTACGCTCCGGCGAGCAGGCGGCGCTGGGCGCCGATCTGCTGGCCTTCATGGACGCGCTCGGCATCGCGCGTGCGGTGGTCGGCGGCTACGATTGGGGCGGCCGCGCGGCCTGCGTGGTGTCGGTGCTGTATCCCGAGCGCGTGATCGGGCTCGTCTCCGGCAATTCCTACAACATCCAGAACATCGCGCGCGCGATGGAGCCGGCCTCGCCGCCGGAGGAAGCCGCGCTCTGGTACCAATATCTCTTCCACAACGAGCGCGGCCGCCGCGCACTGGAGCGCAACCGGCGCGGTTTTGCCCGCCAGCTCTGGGCGATGTGGTCGCCGAAATGGCAATTCGACGACGCCACCTTCGAGAAGAGCGCGGTGTCTTTCGACAATCCTGATTTCGTCGAAGTCGTGATCCATTCCTATCGCCACCGCTATGCGCTGGTCGAAGGCGATCCCGCCTATGCGGAAATCGAGATGAAGCTTGCCCAACAGCCGCCGGTCCGCGTCCCCACGATTGCAATCGACGGCGACAGCGACGGCGTCAATCCCGGCACCGCGCATCACGCGCGCAAGTTCGAGGGCTTTTTCGAGCGGCGCGTCTTCGCTGGCGCCGGCCACAATCTTCCGCAGGAGCGGCCGGCCGAATGGGCCCAGGCCGTGCTCGACGTCCGGAAAGCGGCGTCCTGATTTTCGCGATCGCAGGAACTTTTCGCTGCGAGCGCCGTCCAGATCCTGAGCTGCGTGTTGGGCATGCTAGGGAGATGGCCATGACCGAGGACAAGAAGCCGAGCGGGCCCGACCTGACCAAGGGCGTGGCGCTCGCCGAGTTCAAGGATTCCAAGTTGCTCGGTCATGTCGGCGAGGAGGACGTCTTGCTGGTGCAGGCCGGCAGCGAGATCTTCGCGATCGAGCCGTCGTGCAGCCATTACCACGGCCCGCTCGCCGAAGGACTGGTGGTCGGCGACACCATCCGCTGCCCCTGGCATCACGCCTGCTTCTCCTTGCGCACGGGCGAGGCCGCCCGACCGCCTGCGCTGAACGCGCTGGCGGTGTGGGACGTGACGCGCGATCAGGACAAGATCATTGTCCACCGCAAGCGCGAGGCACCGAAGCCGTCAGCAGCTCATCGCAGTGCCCCGACACCGGAAAAATTCGTCATTGTCGGCGGCGGTGCGGCTGGCTTCGCTGCGGCGGAGACGCTTCGCCGCGAGGGATTTGCCGGCGCCATCACCATGCTCAGCAATGACGGCGCGATGCCGGTCGATCGGCCCAATCTCTCCAAGGACTATCTCGCCGGCAACGCGCCGGAAGACTGGCTGCCGCTGCGGGATGAGGACCATTACCAGGACGCCGGCATCGATCTCCGGCTCAACACGAATGTGTCAGCCATCGAGCCCAAGGCGCGCAACGTCACGCTGGGCAATGGCGACAAGCTCCCGTTCGACCGCCTGCTGCTCGCAACCGGCGCGGAGCCGGTAAAGCTCCAGATCCCCGGCGCCGACCAGCCGCATGTCCACACCTTGCGCTCGGTCGCCGACAGCCGTGCCATCATCAAGGCCGCGGGCAGCGCCAGGCGCGCGCTGGTGATCGGCGCGAGCTTCATCGGCCTCGAGGTCGCGGCGTCGCTTCGCGCGCGCAAGCTCGAAGTGCATGTGGTCACGCCCGAGGAGCGGCCGATGCAGCGCGTGCTCGGGCCCGAGATGGGCGACTTCGTTCGCGCGCTGCATGAGGAGAACGGCGTCAATTTTCATCTCGAGGACACCGTGGAGAAGCTCGACGGCACGCGCGCGACGCTGAAGAGCGGCAGCGTGATCGAGGCCGACCTGGTCGTGGTCGGCATCGGCGTCAAGCCGCGCCTCGCCCTCGCCGAGCACGCAGGGCTTGCGGCCGATCGCGGCGTCAGCGTCAGCGAATATCTCGAAACCAGCGTCGCCGGAATCTTCGCGGCCGGCGATATCGCCCGCTGGCCCGATCCGCACTCGCGGCATACCATCCGTGTCGAGCATTGGGTGGTGGCGGAGCGTCAGGGTCAGACCGCGGCACGCAACATGATGGGCCGGCGCGAGCGCTTCGACGCCGTGCCGTTCTTCTGGAGCCAGCATTACGACGTGCCGATCAATTATGTCGGCCACGCCGAGGGCTTCGACGACATCGCGATCGACGGCAGCATCAAAGGCAAGGACTGCCTGCTCAGATATCGCAAGGCCGGCCGTGTGCTCGCAGTTGCCTCAATTTATCGCGACCTCGACAATCTCAAGGCCGAGCTCGAGATGGAGCGTTCGCGCGCTTGATTTGGGTCAAAGTTCGCGATCTCCGGAGCTGCTCTGCTGGCTGTCGTCCCGGCGCCATGCTATCCTGAGATGTGCTCGGGGGCTTCATATGCAGGAGTAACCATCATGACAAGCGCTTCGGATACGTCTCAACATTCGAGCCTGGGCTCCGGCATTGCGGCACTGCATGCCAAATGGGGCTGGATCGTCGCTCTCGGCCTCGTCTATCTCATTGCCGGCTTCGTCGCGCTCGGCAGCATGGTGATGGCGACGGTGGCGAGTGTGATCGTTGTCGGTGCGATGATGATCGTCGCCGGCATCACGGAGATCATCGGCGCATTCCAGATGAAGAGCTGGGGCAAATTCCTGGTCTGGGCGCTGCTCGGCGTGCTCTATGTCATCGCCGGCTTCCTGACCTTTGACAATCCGGTGTTCGCGGCAGTCCTGCTGACGCTGTTTTTGGGCGCATCACTGCTCGCATCCGGCGCGGTGCGGCTGTTTCTCGCCTTCAGCATGAAGCGTGAAAGCCCATGGGTGTGGGTGGCGCTGTCGGGCGCCATCACACTGCTGCTCGGTCTCTTGATCGTGGCACGCTGGCCGGTCAACAGCGTCTACATCCTCGGCCTGTTCCTCGGCATTGACCTGATCATGGCGGGCGCCGGCTGGGTCAGCCTCGGCCTCAGCCTGCGGCAGCGCCATTGAGCCCGGTTCGAGGAGGATGGTCATGCGCTGGCTCTACATCGCCGTCATCGTGCTGTTCGCCGCTGCGACGGTGATCTTTGCCGCGCAGAATTTCGAGACGGTCACGATCTCCTTCTTCAGGATGAGTCTCAACCTGCCGCTCGCGGTCCAGACGCTCGTGGTCTATCTGCTTGGTGCTGCGACCGGCGGCAGCCTGTTCGCCTTGCTGCGGCGCTCCTACGCAGGCTCGAAAGGACGCGTCGAGTAAACCAGCAACTCGACGCAAGACCATCTTGCGGAACTCCGCTGAGCTGACGCGCTGGCAAAGAAGGCAGCGCGCCGCGCGGTCACGTCGCGCGGACGATCATCATCGGGGAGAAACCATGAAAGCCGCTTTGGCCCTGGCCGCATTGTTCGCTGCCGCCTGTCTGTCCGCGCCGGTCGCGAGCTTCTCTGGATGAGCGCGGAGTGAGCGGCGGCAGGTTAACAGGCGCGAATGCTGCTTCGCCTCACTCCGGGGAGACCGCGGAGCGGTCGTCTCGAAGGGCGAGGCGTGCCCTTCACGCACCGCGGAAGGCTAATTGCGATCAGCCTCGGCGAACAGGAGAACACAATGGACTTTCAACACTCCGCACCTTCGCTGGAACTGCAAGAGCGCGTCCGCCAGTTCATGCGGACCCATGTCGAGCCGGTCGAGAAGCTCTATTACGAGCAGGTGAAGCCGGAAGCCGCGCGCTAACGGACTCCACCAGCCTTGCAGGATCTGAAGCGGCCGGCGCGCGAGTACGCTTGCCGCCTTGCATGATCTGGTTCCAATCCATAGCG
Organism: Bradyrhizobium diazoefficiens; assembly: GCF_016612535.1. Classification (NCBI taxonomy): domain Bacteria; kingdom Pseudomonadati; phylum Pseudomonadota; class Alphaproteobacteria; order Hyphomicrobiales; family Nitrobacteraceae; genus Bradyrhizobium; species Bradyrhizobium diazoefficiens. The sequence goes on along the minus strand of NZ_JAENXS010000002.1, from coordinate 1,724,662 downwards.
ACATTTTGTCGGCGCCAAACCCCGTCATCATCCGTTCAAAATTCGTTGCTAGTTTCCAATCTGACGATTGGCTCGCCGGATGTACGCGGGCTGCATCGCGAGCCTCGGCCTCCGTGCCGGGGCTTTTCGTTGTCGAAGCACGCATGAACATGGCTATTCGCGCGATCGCTCGCCAACGCGCAGGTTCCTGACCAACAGCCCAACGAGGTCGTCGATCTTGCCCAGCGCCGTTGATGGATCGAGGTACTCGATATCGTCCACGTCCCAGTATTCGACGCGATGGGCGACGCCGGCAAAGCGATGCGCGATCATGGGGCGGTGCTCGGCGTCCTTCAGCGCGACCACAAGCTCCGCCTCCGCAAAGTCGTCGACGGTACAGAGCACCGGATTTCGCGCAGCTCCCTCCGGTGCGATGCCTCTCGCTTGCAGGGCCTCCAAGGTATAGGGCGAGATCGGCCCCACGTTTTCAGGCGAGAGTCTTTCGGCCAGGGCGCGCGAGAAGGCACGCCAACCCAGCCCTTCGCGCCCGACCCGATGATTGAAAATCTCCTCGGCATAGCGACTTCGATAGTAATTGCCGGTGCAGAGAAACAGCACGCGATTGTTATTGCTCATCGAGTCGCACATTCACCACGAACTGCCGCCTGCCCCGGGACGAGGTTCAGGGAGGAGCACCGTTGCATGATGACATCATGCCGGTGTTTTGCCCGACGTGTCAAACGGATTTCGTAAAATCAGCAGTTGTCGGCGGTCAGGCCCGTGATAAGGCTGACCCCGCCTACTGTGCATGGGGTTGTTTTCGAGATTTTGTTGGAGGCAGCCCGCAGCCGTCGCGCGGGCGGTGCCCGCGCTGTCATCCGGCCTTGGCGGTGCGGCTGTCCGAGCGCAGGTTCTGGAAGAACGTCTCCACCTCGCGCGACAGCGTATCGGCCGTCGCGGTCAGGCTGCTCGCGGCCGTCAGCACGGACGCCGCCGCCGTGTCGGTCTCGCCGATGGCGTCGCGAAGCGAGGTGATGTTGGCGACCAGCGTTTCGTTGCCTTGGGCTGCCGATTGCGCGTTGGACGAGATCTCGCGCGTGGCCTGGTCCTGCTGGCCGACGGCGCCGGCGATCGCGGAGGTGACCTCGTTGATCTCGCGCACCGCACCGCCGATCTCGCGCACGGCATCGACCGCGTTGCGGGTGGAGGACTGGATCATCGCGACGTTCTCGCTGATGTCGGCGGTCGCCTTCGCAGTCTGTCCCGCCAGCGCCTTGACCTCGTGGGCGACGACGGCAAAGCCGCGGCCGGCGTCACCGGCACGCGCAGCCTCGATGGTGGCGTTGAGCGCGAGCAGGTTGGTCTGCTCGGCGATCGTCTGAATCAGCGTCAGCACGCCGTCGATGCGCTGCGTGGCGGCAGCAAGGCTTTCGATCTCGGAAATCGATTTCTCGGTGCGCTGGCCGGTCTGCTCGACCGCGCTGGCGCTCTGCCGCACCTGGCGGCCGATCTCTTCGACCGACGCCGACAGCTCCTCGGCAGCGCCCGCCACCGCGGTGACGTTGTGCGAGGCCTGCTCGGTGGCGTTGGCCGCCGTGCCGGCGCGGCTGTTGGCATTCGCCGTGACGCGGGTGATGGTCTGCGCGGTCTCGCGCATGACGGAGGCGTTGTCGCTGAGGCCGCGCATGATCGCGCCGATCGCTTCACGAAACGCCTCGACGGATTGCTCGATCTGGTGCGCGCGCTGCTCGCGCGCGGCGGAGTCCTGCGAGACCTGCGAGGCGAGGTTGCGGTTGCGCCCCATCGCGTCCTGGAACACTTCGATGGCACGGGCGAGCGCGCCGATCTCGTCGGCGCGGCTGGAGTGCGGCACCACGACATTCTCGGCGCCGTCGGCGACCTGCTTGATGGTCGCGGTGATCGCGGCGAGCGGCCGCGCGATCGAGCGGGCGATGATGACGATACCGATCACGACCAGCGCCAGCGCCACGCCGCCGAGGCAGGTCAGCACGAAGGACAGCGTGTGGTTGGTCTCGGTCTCGCGCGCGATCTGCCTGGCGCGCTCGGCATAGACTTTGGAGAGCGCCTCGAGATCCTTGTTCAACGCCGAGCGTACGGCACGGTTGGCGTCATTGTCGCCCCATTCGCGGCCCGCAGCCGCATTGATCTCGACGCCACGTCGCACCAGCTCCTTGCGGAAGTCGACGAACTGCTCGATGCGTTTCTTGAAGGTGGCGAACTGCGCTGCGTCGTCGGCCTTGACGATGGTTTCCCAGCCTTTGACGACTTCGAGGATCTGCGCGTTGAACTTGAGCAGGCCGTCGCCGAACTTCTTCACGACCTTTGGCTCGGTCGACATGTAGACGCCGCGCGATTCCATCACGACCGCGTAGACCAGCGAATTGACGCGCTCGACGTTCAGCGCGGCCGCATTCGCCGTCTCGATCGCGACGGTCAGCTCGGCACCGCGGCGGCTGTTGTAATCGGACAGCATCGCGATCGCCGCCGTGAGCAGCGCAAACAGCGCGAAGATCGCGTACAGCTTGGTTGCAAGCGTGAAACGGCCTGCCGGAGCGGCGGCATTCCCAGATCGATCGGATGTCATGGTGTTCGGGGCCCAGATGGCCGGGAGCGGCCTGGTAGCGCGCGGTCGTGTAAAATTGTTGCAAAACTATGCAGGATGAAGATGGATGCTGGGTTAACGCGGCCGTTGGCGCCCTTCGCCATTGGTCGAGGGAAAGGTAAGATAGTTCAGCGTCTTGATCCCAAGGTATAGTTTCGGGATCGCCTCGAAGTCGGTCATTGGCCGACGAACCCGGAGGGGCCTTTGGTCTACCGCCACGCCATCGACGCAACGACCTACACATTCGCCGACCTGCGCGATCTCCTCGCCAAGGCGACGCCGCCGCGCTCCGGCGACCGGCTGGCCGGCATCGCAGCAGACAGCGCCGAGCAGATGATCGCCGCGCGGATGGCGCTCGCCGACGTCCCGCTCGGGCAGTTCCTGCAGGAAGCCGTGATTCCCTACGAGGCCGACGAGATCACCCGCCTGGTCATCGACAGCCACGACGCCAAGGCGTTTGCGCAGGTCTCCTCACTCACGGTCGGGTCTTTCCGCGATTGGCTGCTGTCGGACGCCGCAACGCCGGAGAGCTTGCGCATGCTCGCGCCCGGCATCACGCCGGAAATGGCGGCCGCAGTCTCGAAGCTGATGCGCAACCAGGACCTGATCCTGGCGGCACGGAAATGCGAGGTGACGACCGCCTTCCGCAACACCATCGGCCTGAAGGGCCGGATGAGCACGCGGCTGCAGCCCAACCATCCCTTCGACGATGCCAGGGGCATCACCGCTTCGATCCTCGATGGCCTCCTGCTAGGGGCGGGCGACGCCTGTATCGGCATCAATCCGGCGAGCGACGATCCGGCGGGAATCGCGCAATTGCTGCGGCTATTGGACGAGATCATCGCGCGGCTGAAGATCCCGACGCAGGGATGCGTGTTGACCCATGTCACGACGACGCTGTCGCTGATCGGGCAGGGCGTGCCGGTCGACCTCGTCTTCCAGTCCGTCGCCGGCACCGAGGCCGCCAACCGCAGCTTCGGCATCGACCTCGCTTTGCTGAAGGAGGGCTACGAGGCCGGGCTGTCGCAGAAGCGCGGCACGGTTGGCGAGAACGTGATGTATTTCGAGACCGGCCAGGGTTCGGCGCTGTCGGCCAACGCCCATCACGGCGTCGACCAGCAGACCTGCGAGGCGCGCGCCTATGCGGTGGCCCGGGCCTTTGCGCCATTGCTGGTCAACAGCGTGGTCGGGTTCATCGGCCCCGAATATCTCTACGACGGCAAGGAGATCATCCGGGCGGGCCTCGAGGACCATTTCTGCGGCAAGCTGCTCGGCCTGCCGCTCGGGATCGACATCTGCTACACGAACCATGCCGAGGCGGACCAGGACGACATGGACAATCTGCTGACGCTGCTCGCTGCCGCCGGCGTCACCTTCATCATGGGGGTGCCGGGCGCCGACGACGTCATGCTCAATTACCAATCCACCTCCTTCCACGACGCGCTCTATGTCCGTGACGTCTTCGGCGCGGCCCGTGCGCCCGAGTTCGACGACTGGCTGGCGCAGACGGGCATTGCCGGCCCCGACTTCCGGCTTGCCGGCGATGCCGGCCTGTTGCCCGATTTTGCCTCCCGGCTGATCGGGTGATGCGAAAGACCTCACAAAAAACCTCATCGACCGGCGTGAACCGGGGAAACCATTGGCGCGTCTCACGAATTAGTTCGGTGCCACGATATTGAGGAAATTCGGTCACAGCGTTACGTTATGTGTCTGGTGACCTCGTCAGTACCGTTCGTAGAACGTCGGTTGGGGGAAGTTCGATGCGCGCTGAAAGCAACGGAACGATCCGGCATATCCTCTGCGTCTTCCCGCGTTACACCTCATCTTTCGGCACCTTCGAGCACGCCTATCCGCTGACCGACGGTGTCCGCGCCTTCATGCCGCCGCAGGGCCTCCTGCTGCTTGCGGCCTATCTGCCGAAGGAATGGCAGGTCAAATTCGTCGACGAGAACCTACGTCGTGCGAGCAGCGAAGAGTTCGAATGGGCCGAGGCCGTGTTCGTCAGCGGCATGCACATCCAGCGCCAGCAGATGAACGACATCTGCCGCCGCGCCCATGAATTCGATCTGCCGGTCGCGCTCGGCGGTCCCTCCGTCAGTGCCTGCCCGGACTATTACCCATCCTTCGACTACCTCCATGTCGGCGAGCTCGGCGACGCCACCAATCAGCTGTTCGAGATTTTGGCGCGCGACACCACGCGCCCCGAGGCGCAGGTGGTGCTCACCACCAAGGACCGCGTGCCGATGACGGAGTTTCCGATCCCGGCCTACGAACTCGCCGATGTGAAGAAATACTTCCTCGGCAGCATCCAGTATTCCAGTGGCTGTCCCTATCAGTGCGAGTTCTGCGACATCCCCGGCCTCTACGGTCGCAACCCGCGCATCAAATCGCCGGAGCAGATCATCGCGGAGCTCGACCGCCTGCGCGAATGCGGCATGACCGACACGGTCTATTTCGTCGACGACAATTTCATCGGCAACCGCAAGGCGGCGATGGACCTGCTGCCGCATCTGATCGAGTGGCAGAAGAAGACCGGCTATGTCGTTCGGCTCGCCTGCGAAGCGACGCTGAACATCGCCAAGCGCCCAGAGATCCTGGAGAAGATGCGCGACGCCTATTTCGTCACCATCTTCTGCGGCATCGAGACGCCCGATCCCGACGCGCTGAAGGCGATGCACAAGGACCACAACATGATGGTCCCGATCCTGGAGGGCGTGCGCACCATCAATTCCTACGGCATGGAGGTGGTGTCCGGCATCATCATGGGGCTCGACACCGACAAGCCGAACACGGCGGACGCGCTGCTTGCCTTTGTCGAGGAGTCGCAGATTCCACTGCTCACCATCAATTTGCTTCAGGCGCTGCCGAAGACGCCGCTGTGGGACCGGCTGGAGCGGGAGGGCAGGCTGCTCGACGACGACGGCCGCGATTCCAACGTCAGTTTCCTATTGCCCTACGACGAGGTCGTAGCCTCCTGGAAGCACGCCATGAGCGTCGCCTATGAGCCCGAGAAGGTCTACGCGCGCTTCCAGTATCAATGCGATCACGTTTATCCCCACCGTCTCAAGATGCCGGTGCCGGACGAGATGAAGACCTGGCCCAACATCCGGCGCGGCCTCGTCATGCTGCGCAACATCTTCTGGAAGGTCGGCGTGTTCGGCGACTACAGGCGCGTGTTCTGGAAGTTCGCGCTGGGACGCATCAAGCGCGGCGATCTCGAGGGGCTGATCGGCTGCACCATGATCGCGCATCACCTCATCACCTTCGCGCGTGCGGCCTCGACCGGCCAGCAGAACGCATCGAACTACTCGATCCGTCTACGCGAGGCCTCGGTGCCCGCCGAATGATGCGACATGTCTGATCCGGCCGTCCCACGCCGCCCAATGATCGACCTGCGGTCGCTTACGCCTGCGCGCGTCGCGCTCGGGCGCAGCGGCGCGAGCCTGCCGACAAAACCGCTGCTCGATTTCACGCTGGCCCACGCCCGCGCCCGCGATGCCGTGCATGCCGCCTTCGACGCGCCGCGTCTGGCTGCCGGGGTGAGGGCGCTCGGCCTTGGCGCCACCGAGGTCAGCAGCCGGGCCGCCGATCGCAGCGACTATCTGCGCCGGCCGGATCTGGGGCGGCAGCTCGATGCCGTCTCGGCCGCGGCTTTGGCGGACGACGCGACCGCGCCGTGCCAGCTCGCGATCGTTATCGGCGACGGATTGTCGGCCGCCGCGGTCCATGTGCATGCGGTCGCGCTGCTGAAGAGCCTGCTGCCGCTGCTTGGCGAGGACGAAGCTGTCGCGATCGGCCGTGTCGTCGTCGCCGCAAGCGCGCGGGTCGCGCTCGGTGACGAGATCGGAGCCATTCTCGGCGCTCGCATGGTCGTGATGCTGATCGGGGAGCGGCCCGGCCTGTCCGCGCCCGACAGCCTCGGTGCCTATCTGACCTTCGCCCCGAAGCCCGGCCTGACCGATGCCGAACGCAACTGCGTGTCGAATATCCACAAGGCTGGGTTGAGCTATGACGAGGCGGCGCTCAAGATCGCCTGGCTGGTCCGCGAGGGGCTGGCGCGAGAGGCCACCGGCGTGGCGCTCAAAGACGAGAGCGCCGACCGCGCGCCGCGTCGAATTGGCACGGCGTTGCCGGAATGACGGGCATTCCGGCAAAATCGCTGCATCTTGATCGATTTGGCCACGCTTCGCCTGCTTGCGAGAATGGCTCTTGACCTGCTAAACCGCTGCCGGCGATTTTCCGCGCATTTTCAAAGGGCAAGCCTCCCATTGGTATGGCGTTTTCAAGCCGTTCGCGGGGCGCAATAAGCTCACTGACCGAGCCGATTTAGGAACTGGACAAGGCATGCTCGAAAAGCACCGCGAGAATGAGGTTCATGTCGACAAGGTCGAGCAGGGGCCTGCGACCTCCATTGCCTTCGGGCTGGAGCGCCTCGGGCTGATCGCGGTCCGGGCACCGATCGTCTCCTGCATCGTCCTGTTGGTGCTGATCGTCGGCGCCGTGTTCGGCATCCATCGGATCAAGATCGACGATTCGCTGTCGCAGCTGTTCCGCTCCAACTCCAAGGAATTCCACCAATACGAGGAAGTGACCAAGAAGTTCCCGGCGGAGGAATTCGACGTCCTCGTCGTGGTCGAGGGCAAGAACCTGCTGGCGCGAAACAACCTCGAGAAGCTGCGCGACTTCGTCACCGACCTGCAACTGGTCGAGGGCACGCGTGGGCTGGTCTCGCTGTTCTCGGCACGCCAGGCGCCGGCGCCCGGCAAGCTGCCGGCCGCGCTGTTCCCCTCCGAACTGCCGGAGGGCGCGGCCTATGACCAGTTCATCGAGACCGTCAAGAACAACGAGATCATCCGCGGCAAACTGTTGTCGGAGGACGGCACGCTCGCGCTGATCGTGCTGTCGCTCGATCCGGAGGTGGTCGCCTCCAACAAGCTCACCAAGACCGTTGGCGACATCCGCGCGCTGATGAAGGAGGATCTCGGCGATACCGGACTGAGCGTGCAGCTCTCAGGGGTGCCGGTGATGCAGCTCGAGATCCGCAACGCGGTCGAGCGTGATGGGCTCACCTACAACATCCTCGGCATTCTCGCCGGCTGCGTCATCGCCATCGTCTTCTTCCGCAAGATCTCGTTCATGGTGGTGGCGGCGTTCCCGCCGATGATTGCGATCCTGCTGGCACTCGGCGCACTCGGCTGGGCCAACTTCAATCTCAACATGTTCCTGAACGTGATGACGCCCCTCATTATGGTCATCAGCTTCTCGGACTCGATGCAGCTGACCTTCGCCGCACGCGATAGGCTGATCGCAGGCCAGGACAAGTTCACTGCGTTCAAGAACGCGGTGCTGGTGGTCGGCCCGGCCTGCGTGCTGACGCATGGCACTGCCGGTATTTCCTTCATCGCGCTGCAGTTCTCCAATTCCGACCTGATCCGCAAATTCGGCGAGGCGGGACTGGCTGCGACCATCATCGCGCTGGTCACCGTGCTGTCGCTGGTGCCGGTGTTCGGCGTGCTGTTCGTGCGCAACGAAAAGGTTTTTGCGGTCAAGTTCCAGAGCGCGGACGCCGGCGTGCAGGCGCTGCGCAATTTCTGCTACTGGATCGCGGTGCGCATGGTCGGCCGGCCCGGCCTGTTCAGCCTGATCGCGCTGCTGTTCGTCGCCAGCCTCGGCGTCGTCTACGCCAATCTTCAGCCGCGCTACCGGCTTGCGGATCAAGTGCCGGACAAGCGTCAGGCGGTTGCCGCCAGCAACCGGCTCGATGCCAAGCTGACCGGCGCCAATCCGGTCAACGTGCTGATCCAGTTCCCCAAGGGTGAATCGCTTTATACGCCGGAGACCCTGCAAACCATCGCGGACGTGCACGCGACCGTGGAGAAGGCGGCCGGCGTCGGCAACGTCTGGTCGCTGGAGACGCTGCGCCGCTGGCTGGCGGAAAAGGCCGGCAGCGACGATGTCGCTACTCTCAAGGAATATGTGAGCGTCATCCCCGAGCATCTGGTGCGGCGCTTCATCGACGCCGAGCAGGATGCGGTGGTCGTGGCCGGCCGCGTGCCGGACAAGGACTCCAGCCAGCTTCTGCCGATCGTCGACAAGCTCGACTCCGAGCTCAATGCGGTCCGCAAGAAGCATCCCGGCTACGAGATCGCGGTCACCGGTCTCGCCGCCATCGCCGCGCGCAACTCGGCCGGCATGATCGAGAAGCTGAACCGCGGCCTCACCGTCGAATTCGCGCTGGTCGCAATCTTCATTGGTTTGGCGTTCCGCTCCTGGGTGGTGATGTTTGCCTGCGTCCTGCCGGGCATCTTCCCGGTGGTGATGTCGGGAACGGTGCTGTGGGCGATGGGCGAGGGGCTGCAATTCGCCAGCGTCGTTGCGCTCACCGTCTCGTTCGGTCTGGGCCTGAGCGCCACCATCCACTTCCTCAACCGCCTGCGGTTGGAGAGCAAACCGGGCATCGGTTCGGCGCTCGCGGTCGAGCGTGCGACCGTGCTGGTCGGCCCGGCGCTGATCCTGACCACGGTGGTGCTGGCCTGCGGCCTCGTCGTCACCGTGTTCTCGGACCTGCCGTCGCTGCGGCTGTTCGGCTGGCTCAGCGCCTTCTCGATGGTGGCGGCGCTGGTCGCCGATCTCTTCATCCTGCGGCCGACGGCGATGTGGCTGATCAACCTACATGCCAAGCTGCAGGGCCCGGACAAGCCGGCGATCTGAAGCGATCGCGATATGCGGTCGTGTCTGTGAAATAAGAAAATCCCGGTTCGTGAGAGCCGGGTTTTTGTTTGACTTCAGAATTGGAGAGCCTGCGTCAGCTCTTCGTCATCGTGATGTTGACGCCACGGATCTCACCCTTGGAGGAGATTTGCACCGTCTGTTTGCTGCCGTTGGTGCGCAGCGACAAATTGGCGGCAAAGCCGTTGGCCTCGACGAACACGTCGATCTGGCCGCCGCCGGCGGTGCCCTGGAGGTTGCCGAAGATATTGCGGTTGGACTCGCTCCAATTGCCGGAGATCCGCTCGCCTTGGCTCGTCACGTCGCTCGTCAGGTCGAACTTGTAGCTGTCGGACGCGCAGTGCAGGGCCTGCTTGAGGCTGAGGCCGGTGCCGGCGACCTTGTAGTCCGCCTTGCAGCGGATGCGTTCGGTCGAACCGTCGGACAGCGATACCGTGCCGGTGCCGGCCCACGCCCCGTCGAAACCGGCGAACGGCCCGGACGACTGCGCGTGGCTTGCCGCAATTGAGAAGAGCAGCGCCGCACCAATGCCGGCCGCCTTGATCGCCAGTTCAGATCGCCCAAAGAATTTCATCATAAATATCCCGTTTTGGAACGACGCCCGCTCATGACAGGCCGTCTCGCCACATCGAAAGTTTAGTGTTCCGAGCCTGTGTCAGGTTCAAGCCTGACCGGCCACGATGTCAGGCTCGCAAAGCGTTGTCGCCATGGTCTGAGTCCAGATTCCCTCTGTTTCTGTGTGTTTCCGGCCGAAATGGCCGATCGGACAGATGCAGCTCTGCAACAGGTATGCAGTAAAACGCCGCGTGTACGAATTATCACGTAGTATCAACCCCTTACATCTGCCAATGAGGATCGAGGGAAGACCTGATTTGGCAGACGCGGCGCCAATTTGGCCGCATTTGCCAGCGCTTGTGCCTTCTCCGATGCCGCTCACTCCGCGGCAACTTGCCATCAGACGAATCCGTTCCCGCCGTCCGCCCTGTGCTGTCCGGGATCGGTGCGATTCTGCCGTCAGAATGAAGGAATACAATGCGTAAGCTTCTCGTCGCTCTCACCCTGCTGTCGGCATCCCTTTCCACGGCGGCATTCGCCCAGCAAGGGCGCGGCACGGACGTCGAGCAGAAGGCCTGCACGCGCGATGTGCAGAAGTTCTGCCGTCCGGTCATCGACCAGGGCGATTTCACCATTCTGGCCTGCCTCAAGGAGAACCGGGCCAAGATCTCGCAGGCCTGCGACCAGGTCCTGAAGAACCATAACCAGTAAGCTCGGCCACTGGCCCACAAAGGCGGCCGTGGGGCCGCCTTTTTCAGGCCGGATCCGGAAGGCTGCCATCGAGAGACAGGATTGGTTTTACGACCGTATTCCCCTATATGGGGGCCGCGGCGGCGTTGCCGGCATGAGCCCGCGCAGGCGAAAAAACCCTTCCTGTCCAAACGATTGTTGATCAGCCCTCGATGACCTCTGCGAGCGAATTGCGATCCGGCAAGGGTGACCGCGACGAGAATTTCCCCGTCGCGTCCTGGATCATTCATCCGCGTCATCGTGCGCTGATCCTGGCGTATTACGATTTCGTCCGCACCGCCGACGACATCGCCGACCATGCGACGCTGCCACCCGACCAGAAACTCGCTTATCTCGATCTGTTCGAGGCGGAACTGCTCGGCAAGGGGGACACCCAGGCCGAAGCCGTCGCGCTGCGGCGCGCGCTCGCCGAACGCGGCATGGCGCCGCGCCACGCGCTCGACGTGCTCATCGCGTTCCGCATGGACGTCACCAAGCTGCGCTACGAGAATTGGGACGAGGTGATCCACTATTGCCGCTATTCGGCGATGCCGGTCGGCCGCTTCATGCTCGACGTTCATGGCGAGAGCACCTCGACCTGGGCCGCCTCGGACGCGCTCTGCGCGGCCCTCCAGATCAACAACCATCTCCAGGATTGCGGCAAGGATTTTCGCGAACTCAATCGCGTCTATCTGCCGCGCGATGCCCTGGCCGCAAGCGGCGCCTCGGTCGAGCAGCTTGGGCTTGCGCAGTCGCCGCCGGCGATGCTGTCCTGTCTTCAGGCGCTCGCGGTCCGCAACGAAGCACTTCTCAACCAGGGCAGATCGCTGAGCGCAGAAATCAGGGATTTCCGCCTCGGCGTCGACGTCTCGGTGATCCAGGCCTACGCCGACCGCATCGTGCGCCTCCTGAAGGTCCACGATCCCCTGCGCGAGCGCGTGCACCTGAACAAGTTCGAACTGCTCACCTTCAGCCTCGCCGGGATGATCGGCGAAGTCGGCCGCCGTGCGATCGGCCGCAAGGCCATCTCGAATCCGGGGACTGCCCATGACGCTTGAGGCGGCCGTGCCCAGCGCCAATTATGGCTCGTCCGCATCGAACAGCTCCTTCTACGCTGCGATGCGCATCCTGCCGCGCGACCAGCGTGAGGCGATGTTCCAGATCTACAGCTTCTGCCGTCAGGTCGACGACATCGCCGATTCCGACGGCCCGCGCGACGAGCGGCTCGCCGCGCTGCAGGAGTGGCGCAACGACATCGAGGCGCTCTACCGGGGCCATCCGCCGGCGCGGCTCGTCGACTATGTCGGCTCCGTGAAGACGTTCGGGCTGAAGCGGGAGGATTTTCTCGCCATTGTCGACGGCATGGAAATGGACGTGCCGCAGGACATTCGCGCGCCCGACATGGCGACGCTCGATCTCTATTGCGATCGCGTGGCCAGCGCCGTGGGGAGGTTGTCGGTGCGGGTGTTTGGCCTGCCGGAAGAAGACGGCATTCAGCTCGCGCATCATCTCGGCCGCGCGCTGCAGCTCACCAACATCCTGCGCGACATCGACGAGGACGCCGGCCTCGGACGGCTTTATCTGCCGCGCGAAGCGCTGCTGCATGCCGGCATCACCTCAGACGATCCGAACCGCGTGATCAACGAGCGCGCGCTGGCAAAGGTCTGCTTGCCGCTGACGCAGCGCGCGAAAGCCCATTTCGAGCAGTCGGACGAGATCATGAACCGGAACCGCCGCCGCATCGTGCGCGCGCCGCGGATCATGTCGAGATACTATCACTCCATTCTGGACCTCCTGATCGCGCGCGGCTTCAACGCGCCGCGCGAGCCGGTGCGTGTGTCGAAGGTCACACGCATCCTGATCCTGCTCCGCTACGCTCTCATCTGATGCAAAACACAGCTCACATCATCGGCGCCGGAATTTCCGGCCTCTCCGCCGCCGTGCGGCTCGCCAATGCCGGCCTCACAGTTGCCGTGCACGAGGCGACGCAGCAGGCCGGCGGCCGCTGCCGTTCTTATTTTGACGGCGCCACCAATCTCACCATCGACAATGGCAATCATCTGCTGCTGTCCGGCAACAGCCACGCGCGGGCCTATGCGCGCTCGATCGGCACCGAGGCCGGCCTGGTCGGCCCTGAAAGCGCGCAGTTTCCCTTCGTCGATATCACGACAGGGCAGCGCTGGCAGATCGATCTCGGCGCCGGCCGTCTGCCGACCTGGGTGCTCGACGAGAGCCGCCGCGTGCCCGATACCGGGCTCACCGACTATCTGAAATTGGCGCCGCTGATCTGGGCATCGGAAGCGACGCTGGTCGGCAAGTCCATTCCCTGCGAAGGCATTCTCTATCAGCGCCTGGTGCAGCCGCTGCTGCTCGCAGCGCTCAACGTCGATCCGCCCGAGGGCTCGGCCGGTCTCGCCGGCGCGATCGTGCGCGAGACGCTGCTTGCGGGCGGGCAGGCCTGCCGTCCGCTGATCGCGCGCGACGGCCTCAGCGCCGTACTGATCGAACCCGCCGTGAAATTCTTGGCTGAGCGCGGCCACACCGTTCAGCTCGGCCATGAGCTGCGATCCTTCGTGACGAATGACGGCAAGGTCAGCGCGCTGAATTTCGGCGGCGAGGATGTGGTCCAGCTTGGTGCAGGCGATGTGATCGTGATGGCGGTGCCGCCGCGCGCGGCCACGAGCCTGCTGCCGGGTCTGACGGCGCCGACCGAATTCCGTGCCATCGTCAACGCGCATTTCCGCGTCGAACCGCCGCCGGGTTCGGCTCCGATCCTCGGCGTGATCGGCGGCGTCGTTGAATGGTTGTTCGCGTTCCCGAACCGGTTGTCGGTCACCATCAGCAATGGCGACCGCCTGGTCGACATGCCGCGCGAGGAACTTGCGCAGGCGATCTGGAACGACGTCTGCAAGGCCGGCGGTGTGTCCGGCGAGCTGCCTCCTCCATTGCCTCCCTGGCAGATCGTGCGCGAGCGCCGTGCCACATTTGCGGCGACGCCGGCCCAGAATGCCCTGCGTCCGGGGCCGGTCACCGCGCTGAAAAACCTGTTTCTTGCCGGTGACTGGACTGCTACGGGATTGCCGGCAACGATCGAGGGATCGGTCCGGTCCGGTGATCGCGCCGCCGATCTGGTTTTGGCCGCCCAGGGTTCTTGACTAACAGGGCTCGTGACTAAAAAGGATCCTGAAAAGCGGTCCTGACGGGCAATGTCCCCGTCACTTTCAATCGACTATCGGAGCAATCGAGCGAGATGGATTCCGTGAACGCGACCAGCCGCGAAGCTTTGGAATCGAGCACTCTGGAATCGAGCATTGCGTCAGCCACGCAAGGCGTTCTCGGCTTCCAGCAACCCGACGGCCATTGGGTGTTCGAGCTCGAGGCCGATTGCACGATTCCGGCCGAATATATCCTGCTGCGTCATTATCTCGCCGAGCCCGTCGACACCGTGCTCGAAGCCAAGATCGGCAACTATTTGCGCCGCCTCCAGGGCGCCCATGGCGGCTGGCCGCTGGTACATGACGGCGCGTTCGACATGAGCGCCAGCGTAAAGGCGTATTTCGCGCTGAAGATGATCGGCGATTCCACGGATGCCCCGCACATGGTCCGCGCGCGCGAGGCGATCCATTCGCACGGCGGCGCGATCAACAGCAACGTCTTCACCCGCTTCCTGCTCGCGACGTTCGGAGTCTTGACCTGGCGCGCGGTGCCGGTGTTGCCGATCGAGATCGTGCTGCTGCCGTTCTGGTCGCCGTTTCATCTCAACAAGATCTCCTACTGGGCGCGCACCACCATGGTGCCGCTGATGGTCATCGCCGCGTTGAAGCCACGCGCGAAGAATCCGAAGGGCGTCGGCGTCGACGAATTGTTCCTCCAGGATCCGCGCTCGATCGGCATGACCGCCAAGGCGCCGCACCAGAGCATGGCCTGGTTCGTGCTGTTCCGCGCGCTCGACGGCATTTTGCGCGTGGTCGAGCCGATGTTTCCGAAGCGCCTGCGCCAGCGCGCGATCGATGCGGCGCTCGCCTTCACCGAAGAGCGGCTCAATGGTGAGGACGGCATGGGCGCGATCTATCCGCCCATGGCCAACATCGTCATGATGTACGACGCACTCGGCAAGGACGAGAGCTATCCGCCGCGGGCGGCCACGCGCCGGGGGATCGACAAGCTGCTCGTGATCAAGGACGACGAGGCCTATTGCCAGCCCTGCGTCTCGCCGGTGTGGGATACGACGCTGACGGCGCATGCACTTCTGGAAGCCGGCGGTGATACGGCGGTGCTCGCAGCGAAGCAGGGCCTCGACTGGCTGATCCCCAAGCAGGAGCTCGAGGTCAAGGGCGACTGGGCGGTGAAGCGGCCCGACGTGCGCCCGGGCGGCTGGGCGTTCCAGTACAACAATGCCTATTACCCTGATCTCGACGACACCGCTGTGGTGGTGATGTCGATGGACCGCATGCGCCGTGAATACGGTGCGACCGGCTACGACGCCGCGATCGACCGCGGCCGCGAGTGGATCGAGGGGATGCAGAGCGATGACGGCGGCTGGGCTGCCTTCGACGTCAACAACCTCGAATATTACCTGAACAACATCCCGTTCTCAGATCATGGCGCGCTGCTCGATCCGCCGACCGAGGACGTCACCGCGCGCTGCATCTCGATGCTGGCCCAGCTCGGCGAGACCGGGACAACCAGCAAGCACGTGGCCGACGGGGTCGCCTACCTGCGCAAGACCCAGCACCCGGAGGGGTCCTGGTACGGCCGCTGGGGCATGAACTTCATCTATGGAACCTGGTCGGTGCTCTCAGCCCTGAATATGGCTGGAGTTCCCCACACCGATCCGATGATGCGCAAGGCGGCCGGCTGGCTGGCCTCGATCCAGAACGAGGACGGCGGCTGGGGCGAAGACGCCGTCAGCTACCGGCTGGACTACAAGGGCTGGGAAGCCGCCCCCTCGACCGCCTCGCAAACGGCATGGGCCTTGCTGGCCCTGATGGCGGCAGGCGAGGTTGATCACCCGGCCGTCGCCCGCGGGGTGGAGTACCTGATTGCCACACAAGGCGAAAAAGGACTGTGGGACGAGAGCCGCTACACCGCCACGGGCTTTCCGCGTGTATTCTATCTGCGTTATCATGGTTACCCGAAGTTCTTCCCGCTGTGGGCGTTGGCGCGGTATCGGAACTTGCGGAACACCAACAGCAGGGTGGTAGGGGTCGGGATGTGACTTTGGGGACGGGGGACTATGTGACCGCGGGTCAGGCCGTTGACCCGCGACCGATATTGATCGTGACCGGTCTGGTTCAGGAGGCCCGCATCGCGGCCGGGCCCGGAATGGCGGTGATCTGTTCGTCGAGCAGCCCGACCCAGTTGCGGGCGCTGCTGACGGTGCTCGATCCCGAGACGATTCGTGGCGTGATCTCGTTCGGCGTGGCCGGCGGGCTCGACCCGACGCTGCGCTCCGGCGACGTCGTGGTGGCGACCGAGGTGCTCGCGGGCGACGCCCGCTGGGCCGCCGGCCTGTCGCTCGGTGACGACCTCATCGACAAGCTGACCTCCGGCCGCCGCCGCGTCGTGCGCGGCAGCCTCGCCGGCGCCGAGGAAGTGGTCACCGGCAGCACCTCGAAGGCAGCGCTGCATTCCGAGACCGGGGCCTCCGCCGTCGACATGGAGAGCCACATCGCGGCCGCCTACGCCGCCGAGGCCGGCTTGCCGTTCGCCGCGGTCCGCGTCATCAGCGATCCAGCCCACCGCGCGCTGCCGGCGCTCGCCCGCGCCGCCATCAAGCCGAACGGCCAGATCGACCTCGCCGCCGTGCTGCGCGGCATCGTGCGCAACCCGACCACGCTGCATGCGCTGGTCTCGACCGGCCTCGACTTCAACCGCGCGCTCCGCAGCTTGCGCGGCTGCCGCGACTTCCTGATCGGCACCGAGCTCGTCGACAGCGAGGCGCTGGTCGCTGAGACGATCTGAGCGGGGTCTCGATCTGATAAAAACAAAAGGCCCGGTCGCCATTGGCGATTGGGCCTTTTGTTTTGATAAGCTTAGTCAGGAACCACGTTGAGTTCTTTGAATTGCGGTGAGTGCACCGGACTCCGGCTCGAACAGGGCCGCAGCTTCCCATGTTCACTCGGTCGCCTCCATGCGGTTCCTGTCCACGACCCACAGCGACCGTCGCATCATGCCCTCGACAATCGCCGCCGATTCGCTTGGACGCAGATAGATTGCGGTCGACTTGAGCAGCCACGGCAACACCGCCTGCTCGAGCCGCTCCTCATAGGCGCGCCGCATCATGTCAAATGCCTGCAGGCCGGGTCCGGCCAGGATCACATGATGCGGGCGCAGCAGGGATATCGTTGCCGCGACCGCTTCGGCAAGCGCGCGACCTGCCTGGTGGAATAGGTGCTCGAGACGGGGATCGCCGCCCCGTGCTCGCTCGCGCAGGAGGGCCATCTGCGCCTCGGACGGCTGTTGCGCCGCCGCCGCCGGCAAGTCGAGAAAGGTGCGGGCGTCGCGATAGAGCGCATAGTCGGCGAGATGGGCCTCGATGCAGCCGCGCTGGCCGCAGCGGCACTGCGGCCCGTTCGATCCCAATTTGATGTGGCCAATTTCGCTGCCGGCGCCGGCGCCCCAGCGCGCTTCGCCGTCGACAACGACGCCCATGCCGACGCCATGGCCGACCATGATCGTGGCCGAGAGGCCCTGCGCCAGTGATGGCTCTGCAGCGGAGAGGGCCAGCGCAACCGCGACGGCGTCATTCGCCATCACGACTTCGGCGCCGAAGGCCTCGCGCACCGGCTTCACCAGATCGACATTGGTGACCGATAGCGCCGGACTCCACAGCAGCTGGCCAGTGTCCGCGTTCACGATACCTTGCAGCGCAATCCCGATTCCCAACAGGCGATGGCGCGGTGTGGCCGTCGCCTCGAGCATTGCATCGATCTGCGTCATCACGAGTTCGCACAACGCGCCCGCGTCAAGAGCCCGCGTCGCGATTTCGAGCCGCGATTGTGCCAGGCCCGAGCCGCTGAAATCTCCGATCAGTGTCTCAATCAGATTCATGCGCAGCGAGACCGCAACGATGCGGCCGAACGCCGGGTTCAGGGTCAACAGCACGGCTGGCCGGCCACGGCGGCGGCCGTTCAACCCGTCCGCATCGTCTTCGTCCGTGTCGTCGGACCATGAAGTTGCCGCTGTCTCGGTCTCGCACAGCAACTCTTCTGCGATCAATCTCGATGTCAGGCCCGAAACGGCGGGGAAGCTCAATCCCGTGCTCCGGGCGAGCTCCACACGCGGCAACGGCCCTTGACGTCGCAGGACTTCGACGATGCGCCCGCGGTTCGCGCCGCGGGCGGTGTTCGAAATGCGTCTCGACGGCTCAATTTGGTCAACCATGTTGTCTCTTTAATTAAGTACGTGAAATTAATGCACGGGAGAGCGGATGGTGTGATTGAAAAAGCACAGCCGTCGGTGTCGTCTGCGAGCCATATTTACTATTACCATACCTCATGTACTATTTCCGCTAGAAGAAGGAGCTGGCGCATCCTGATTTTGATGTTTTGCTCCGCAACATTTCTTCTCTGCGTGAATAAAATGAGGCGCAAAAGCGTCGTGAGCCCCTTACCGGGGTGCCAAAGGGAGGTGCACATGAACGGATCGATGAAGACATTGCTAGTGCCGTTGCTCGCGACCGCCGCGCTCGCGATGGCGACTGGGATGGCGCAGGCCCAGCAGAAAAAGACCATTGCGCTGGTCACCAATGCCGCGGCCGACTTCTGGACCATCGCAGGCCGCGGGCTCGAGAAGGCTCAGAAGGAGCACCCGGAATACGATATCCAGTTGATCGTCACCAACGAAGCGACGGCGGCGGGCCAGCGGCGCGAACTGGACGATTTGCTGGTGCGCGGTGTCGCGGGCATTTCCATCTCTGTCGACGATGCGCCGCATGCGACCGAAGAGCTCAACAAGGTCGCGGCCAAGACCGTGTTGATCACGACGGATAGCGACGCGCCGCAGAGCAAGCGTCTCGCCTATATCGGCACGGACAACGTCGCGGCGGGGCGGCAGGCAGGCGAGGAGATCAAGAAGGCGCTGCCGAACGGCGGCAAGATCGCGCTGTTCGTCGGCACGATGGACGCCGACAACGCCCGCGAGCGGGTGCAGGGGATCAAGGACGCGATCGCCGGCACTAAGGTCGAGCTGGTCGACGTCTTCACCGATCAGGTGGACTTCGCCAAGGCCAAGGCGAATATGGAGAACGTGCTCGTCAAATATCCCGACATTGCACTGTTGTCCGGCCTCTGGAGCTACGAGACACCGCTGATCTACGACGCGGTCAAGGCGGCTGGCAAGGCCGGCAAGGTGAAGATCGTCGGCTTCGATGAGGATCAGCGCACGCTGCGGGGAATATCCGATGGCACGATCGAATCCACGGTCGTGCAGCAGCCGTACGAATTCGGGTATCTCTCCGCCACCAACATCATCAAGACGTTGAACGGCGACAAGTCCTGGATTCCGGCTGACAGCAAGCTGATCGTGCCGACCCAGGTGATCAGCAAGACCAACGTCGCGGAGTTCACCGCTCATATGAAGGAGCTGCTGAAGAAGTGACTTTGAGTACCTTTCGACGCCCGGCTGGCAGACCCGTCGGGCGTCGAGTGGGAGGAAATGAATGGCGGAAATCCTGTTCGAACTCGCCGGGATCAGCAAGGCCTATCCCGGGGTCATGGCCCTCGACGATGTCAGCCTGCGCGTGTACCGCGGCGAGGTGTTGGGCCTGATCGGCGAGAACGGCGCCGGCAAATCGACGTTGATGCGCGTGCTGGGCGGCGTGGTTGCGCCGAGCGCGGGCGTGATCCGCATCGGCGGCACGGATCATGCCAATATGACGGTCAGCGAGGCGACGCAGGCCGGCATCGCCTTCGTGCATCAGGAACTGAACCTGTTCGAGAATCTCGACGTCGCCGCGAACGTGTTCATCGGACGCGAGAAGCTCTTCGGCGGCCCGCTGAAGCTGGTGGACAGCGCGGAGATGCGCGCCCGCGTGACGCCGCTGTTGCAGCGGCTGGGCGCCGATTTCACCCCCGACACGCTGGTCGACAATTTGTCGATCGCCGAACGTCAGATGGTGGAGATCGCCAAGGCGCTCTCGATCGACGCCCGCGTGATCATCATGGACGAGCCGACCTCCAGCCTGACGATTTCGGAGACTGAACGGCTGCTGGAGGTGATTGCCGATCTGAAGGCGCACGGCATCTCGGTGATCTATATCTCTCACCGGCTCGGCGAGATCATGACCTGTGCCGACCGCGTCGTGGTGCTCCGCGACGGGCGCACGGTGGGAGAGCTGGCGCGGGACAGGCTGAGCCATGGCGCAATGATCCGGCTGATGATCGGCCGCGACCTGAAAGCGCTGCATACGCCGCCGAAGCAGCCGCCGCAGCCGGGCGGCTGCGACATCGTCGGCGTCGTGACATCGGCCTTTCCCGACCGGCGGATCGATCTTTCCGTGCGGCATGGCGAGATCCTCGGACTGGCAGGGCTGGTGGGCGCCGGTCGCACCTCCCTTGCCCGCGCGGCTTTCGGCATCGACCCGCTGCTGGGCGGCGAGATCAGGATCGACAACGCGCCGGTCGATGTCGCATCGCCGCGGGACGCGATCAGGCAAGGCATCTATCTGATGCCGGAGGACCGCAAGAAATCCGGGCTCGTGCTGGAGCTGCCGATCCGCGAGAACGTGACGCTGGCCAGCCTGCTGAATTATGCGCGGATGTGGCTGGTCAGCGGCGCGGCCGAGCGCAAGGTCGCGAAAGAGCAGGTGAGGCGTCTCTCCATCAAGGTGCCGAGCATCGATATGGAGGCGGTGACGCTCTCCGGCGGCAACCAGCAAAAGGTCGTGCTGGGCAAGTGGCTTTCCATGCGGCCGCGCGTGATGTTCTTCGATGAGCCGACCCGTGGCGTCGATGTCGGTGCCAAGAGCGAGATCTACGCGCTGATGCGCGAACTCGCCGACCAGGGCGTCGCGATCGTGATGATCTCTTCGGACATGGAGGAGGTCATAGGCGTTTCCGATCGGGTCGCAGTGATGCACGAAGGCAGCGTCAGCGGCGTGCTGGAGCGCCCGCAGTTCAGCGAATACAACGTGTTGCAGCTTGCAATCGGCCGGGCACCGGAAACCGTGGAAGCGGCTGCGCCATGATCAAGAAAGAACTCGGCCTGGGCCTGCTGCTGGTGGTGATTTCCGTCATCACGGGCATGATCAATCCGGCCTTCCTGTCGCTGGTGAACCTGCTGAACATGGCCAATCTGATCGGCCTGTTCGGCGTGTTTGCGCTCGGCGAAGGGCTCGTGATCATCACCGGCGGCATCGACCTCTCGCTCGGCTCGATGTTCGCGCTGCTCGGCGTCGTATTCGTCGATCTTCTGACGACGTATCAGATTCCCTGGCCCTTGGCGCTGCTGGCCGTGTTGCTGGGCGGACTGGCGCTGGGGGCCATTCAGGGGCTCCTGATTACCCGGCTGAAAATGCAGCCCTTCATCGTGACGCTGTGCGGGCTGCTGATCTATCGCGGCGCCGCCCGCTACTATACGACCGACTCGACACGCGGCTTCGGCTATGGCGACGAGGCCGGGACCCTGGGCAACATTGCCTCCGGCAATGTGGCCGGCATCCCCAACACCTTCATCCTCCTGATCGTCCTTGCGCTCATCCTCGGCGTGCTGCTGCACCGCTCGGTCTACGGGCGCTGGCTTTATGCCGTCGGCAAGAACGAGGAAGCGGCGCGCTTCTCCGGCATCAACACGAATATGGTGATCGCAACCGCCTATATCATCAGCGGCGGGCTCGCCGGAGTTTCGACGGTCTTGTTCGTGTTCTACACGAACTCGGTGTCTCCAAGCTCCTTCGGTAATTTCTACGAGCTCTACGCGATCGCGGCTGCCGTGCTGGGCGGATGCAGCCTGCGCGGCGGCGAGGGTTCCATCCTCGGTATCGTGCTGGGGACTGCGCTGCTGCAGGTGCTGCAGAACCTCGTGAATATCCTGGGCATTCCCAATTCCCTGAACTTCGCGGTGATGGGGACCGTGATTCTGATCGGCGTGTTGGCGGATCAGCAATTGCAGGCTCGACGACGGCGCAAGCTCGCGCTGGCCGGGCTCACCCGCACCGCGCCGAAATCGACACCCGAAGGACAGCAGGGCGCAGCACCGCGCGGGATGGATGCGCTGCCGGCGAGAACGGGTGACCAGAGATGATGGATCCAGGCTCCAGTTGATACAAAGCCGTTCGTCGGCGGCTGCGGTGGTGTTTGCTGGAGAAGGAGCGCGTTCCAGGCTCGAGGGCTTTGGGCAGGAACGTGAGGCAAGAATAATAGAGCCTGAGACGACGGGAGGATGATCAAAATGTTGCGCAGGTTTGTGAGCACTGCACGTGTGTGCGGTGTAGGGATTGCTTTGTCTTCGCTGCTGGGCGGTGGGGTGCATGCGGCCGATTTTTCGACGAAAGCTGCGCCTGTTCCGTATGCGGCGACCGACGATTTCTGGACGAGACCGTATCTGTTTGGCGATCTCGGCCGGACCAAGCTGAAGGAGCGCGGTATCGAGCTGGGCCTGACGCTGGGGAACGAATCTGTCGGCAACGTCACCGGTGGAAGCAGGAACACCGCGGCCAACGCCGGTCAGCTGTGGTTTGGCGCGAAGTTCGACATGGGGAAGCTTGCCGGCATCCAGGGCGGCACCATCGGCCTGACGCTGGTCGACCGCTTCGGCAAGAATTTGAATACCGAGGCGGACATTCCCGCCCTGCAGCTGACCAACGAAGTATTTGGCCGCGGCAATATTCTGCGCCTGACACAGCTCTACTATTCACAGAAGCTGTTCGATGACCGGCTCGAACTCAAGGGTGGCCGTCTGCCCGTCGGTTCCGACTTCTTCTTCGGTCTGTGCGAGTTCATCAACCTGACCTTCTGCGGCGGCCAGCCCGGCAACATCCAGGGTGGGTACATCTATAACTGGCCGGTGAGCCAGTGGGCCGGTGTCGTCCACTACAAGGTGGCCCCGGAGTTCACGGTGTCGGTCGGCGTCTACGACGCCAATCCGAATTATCTGACGACGGACGATTCGACCGTCTACTTCCTGCCGGGCGTTCCTCACTCGAGTCCCGCCAGTGGCGTGCTGGTGCCGGTCGAGCTGGTCTGGGCACCGAAGGGGCCGTTGGGCGGGACATGGAGACTGGGCGGCTGGTATGACAGCGCATCGACCATCGATGGTGGCCTTCCCGGTATCATCTCCACCATCCCCGGCGTCGGCGGCGTCCCGGATCAAAATCTCGGTGATCAAAGAGGCCGCTACGGCGTCTACGAGTCGATCGTGCAACGGTTGAGCGTTGACGGCCCCGGCGCGGTGGGTTGGTACACCTTCCTCAATACGACTGTTGCGGATCACCGGACCTCGTACCAGGACTACCAGATCGCCGGGGGCTTCCGGCACACCGGAACGTTCACCTGGCGTCCCCAGGACGAAGTCGGCTTCGCGGTGGGCACGACCCATGTGAATTCGGCGGCGCTGAGCCCCAATGCCGGCGGCAACGAAGTTCCGATCGAAGTCTGGTACGGCTGGCAGGCGACCGGCTGGCTGAACCTCAAGCTCGACGCGCAATACGTCATCAATCCCGGCGGGCGCGGCTATAACGCCGTAGGTGTGAAGACCGACAATGCCGTGGTTCTCGGCATGCGCACCGAGGTCCACTTCTGACGGGACGCGGTATTACGGTATTACGGTGACAGTGCTGGACTGCACCCCATAAGTGAGACACGGTAATTGCAGTGACAAGTGGGTTGCCACGATGCGTTGCCGTAATGTCTCGTTTCCGGGCGGTGCGATCGTGCCGCTTTCGAAAATCCCACGATGCCATCGTGCCACTGTTTTGCCCGACGAGACTGAGCAAGAACTCGTCATTTTGGGGAGTTGATGTACGATTCTGTTCATGACGAATCGCACATTCAAGACCGGCGAGAGCCGCGACCAGGCCAGTCTGCTTCCTGCCCGGATTGAGGACTATGTCGGGGCGGACAACCCGGTCCGGGCGATCGAGAGCTTCGTTCGTGTCCTCGACCTTGCCAAGCTCGGCTTTCGCCATGCTGAGCGCAAGGCTGAAGAGGTCGGCCAGCCGCCGTACGATCCGGCCGATCTGCTGAAGCTCTACCTTTACGGCTACATCAACCGAATCAGGTCGTCGCGTCGGTTGGAGCGGGAGGCCTGCCGCAATCTGGAACTGATCTGGCTGCTGAAGAATCTGAAGCCGGGTTATCGGACGATCGGCAACTTCCGCAAGGAGAACTGGGCGGCTCTGAAGGCGGCCAACCGCAGCTTCGTGCTGCTGATGCGCGAACTCGGTCTTGTCGGCGGCAGCGTTGTTGCGATTGACGGCTCGTTCTTCCATGGTGACGCCAGCAAGGCCAGCATCTTTACGCGCAAGAGGCTTGCCGATCAGATCGCAAAGCTTGACCAGGAGATCGAGGCTTACGGCAAGTCCCTTGAGGACAATGACGCCGCGGAAGCCAAGAAGGCGGTCAAGGATGGGCCCGATGGCGGCGGTGAAGATGGCGGCGACATCGGGGCGAAGGTCGCGGCACTGATGGCGAAGCGCTCGCGCGCACAAGCCGATCTTGCTCGGTTGGAAGAGAATGGCCAGACGCAGTTGTCCCTGACCGATCCGGATGCCCGGCTTCTGGTCAAGAGCGGCCAGGGGGTCGCAGGCTATAACGTGCAGACCGCCGTCGACGACAAGCACAAGCTCATTGTCGCCAGCGAGGTGGTGAACGACAGCAGCGATGTCGGCCAGCTCCATGCGATGGCCATGGCGGCAAAGGAAGCCCTCGAGGTCAAGACCCTGCAGGCGCTGGCAGATGAGGGCTATTACAGCAGTCGCGAACTGAAGGCCTGTGAGGACGATGGCATCACGGCCTATGTGCCGGTGCCGGAGGGCAACGCCCGGCTCGAAAAGCAAGGCCGCTTCGCCCTCAAGGACTTCAACTATGATGGCGCATCCGACACCTATCATTGTCCCGGCGGCCATCAGCTACATCCGATGAAGAGCAGGCAGGAGAACACCAGTGGCCGCATCGAGATCCGCTACGCGGCGCGCGGGGCGATCTGCAGGACCTGCCCGCTCAAGGTCCGTTGCCTCGGCTCGAACGCGGCTTACCGGACGATAGGTCGCTGGGAGCATGAAGACGTTCTCGAACGTCATCGCGCGCGGATGCAGGGCGCGGGCGAGCTGATGCGCCGTCGTTTTGGCATCGTCGAACATCCGTTTGGCACGCTCAAATGCCGTGCCGGCTATCGTCATTTCCTGGTCCGCGGCCTCGACAAGGTCCGCGGCGAGTGGAGTCTGATGGCGCTCTGCTACAATTTCACCCGCGTGCTCAACATTCTTGGGTTCGACGGGCTTCTGGCCGCGCTCGCAAAGACGCGTGCTACTTGCCGATGGACCCGCGTAGCCCTTTTGACGTGCATCCAGGTTGCTCTAGCCGCTCTCTGGACAAATATAGAGCTTCCCCTCGCAGTCAGCCGGCCCACGCTGGCCTGACTTCGATAATTAGTAGTTCTTGCTCAGTCTCGACGCGTCAAATTAAATTCGTAAAATACGAAGTCGATACTCCCCCGGCTTGCTGTCAACGCGACGGCGTGCGGCGCATTCCAGTGTCAGCGCTGCGCAAGCCCCGGCCATTGCCTGTTGGCCGCTGATTTGCTCGACGTTGCAACGGCCTGACCCAATCGGCCGGGTGCCGGCGGGCAACCGCGTTTCTACTGTGCATGGGGTTGTTTTTCACTTTTTGGCGGGAGGGCGAGCCGGCGCGACCCGGCAAGGAGGCGCATCGCTCCGGTCTTCCCCACCTTGAGCCGAACAAAAGAAAAGGCCCGGTCGCCATTCGCGACCGGGCCGTTCTCATTTGTAGCTGTTGCCGGCTCGCTTACGCGGCGGTCGATGCCTTCCGCGCCGCCTTCTCCTGAGCCGCCGCGGCTTCGTCCTTGCGGATCTCCGACAGGCGCTTCTGCACTTCCGCCGAGAAGATGTACTGCGCCGGGCGCTGCTTGCTCATGTCGATCTCGGGCGCCATCGGGCCCGTGGTCCTGATGCCGCGCAGCGACACCCACATCGCCTTCAGCGGGTTGTTGAGCGCAGCGGTGGCGGCCGTCGGCTCGTAGCCGCAATGCGCCATGCAGTCGGCGCACTTCTCGTACTTGCCGGTGCCGTAGGTTTCCCAGTCGGTGGTGTCCATCAGCTCCTTGAAGGTTTTGGCGTAGCCTTCACCGAGCAGGTAGCAGGGCTTCTGCCAGCCGAAGATGTTGCGCGCGGGCATGCCCCATGGCGTGCACTCGTATTCCTGGTTGCCGGCGAGGAAGTCCAGGAACAGGCCGGAATGCATGAAGTTCCACTTCTTGCCCTTGCCCATCGCGAAGACGTCGCGGAACAGCTTCTTCGTCTTGGTGCGGTTGAGGAAGTGCGCCTGGTCCGGTGCGCGCTCATAGGCGTAGCCCGGCGACATCGAGACGCCGACGCCGAGCTCGACGGTGAGGTCGAGGAATTTCGCGATCTCCTCGGCCGGATGGCCGTCGAAGATGGTGGCGTTGACGTTGACGGTGAAGCCGCGCGCCTTGGCGGCCTTGATCGCGGAGACGGCGCGGTCGAACACGCCCTGCTGCGACACGGCCTTGTCGTGATGCTCCTTCAGGCCGTCGAGATGCACGGAGAAGAACAAATAGGGCGAGGGCTCGAACAGGTCGAGCTTCTTCTCGAGCAGCAGCGCGTTGGTGCAGAGCGAGACGAACTTCTTGCGCGCGACCAGGCCGCGCACGATCTCGCCGATCTCCTTGTGGATCAGCGGCTCGCCGCCGGGAATGGCGACCATCGGCGCGCCGCACTCGTCGGCCGCGTCCCAGCACTCTTGCGCGGTCATGCGGCGGTTGAGGATCGCATCCGGATAGTCGATCTTGCCGCAGCCGACGCAGGCGAGATTGCAGCGGAACAGCGGCTCCAGCATCAGCACGAGCGGATAGCGTTTACGGCCAAGCATTTTCTGCTTGAGCAAATAGCCGCCGATACGCATTTCCTTGAAGAAGGGGATTGCCATTACAGGTTTCTTTCTGGGCTTGAAATTCGGGTAGGTCAGCTCGCAGCCAGTTCGGCCGGAAGCCTGAATTCGATGTTTTCCTCGCGGCCCGGGAGCACCGACACCGTCACCGGTCCGATCCGCCGCAATGCTTCGATCACGTCATCCACCAAGACCTCAGGCGCCGAGGCGCCGGCCGTGAGGCCGACGGTTCTGGCACCTTGCAACCACTCCGGATTGAGCTCGCGGCCATCGGCGATCAGATAACTCGCGACCCCGGCCTCAGTGCCGATTTCGCGGAGCCGGTTCGAATTCGAGCTATTGGCAGCGCCCACCACCAAAATCACGTCAACCAGCTTGCTCAAGTCCCTTACCGCAGATTGGCGGTTCTGTGTCGCATAGCAGATATCCCGGATGTCGGGGCCTTGAATATCTGTAAATCTGGCCTGGAGGGCCCCGACAATGTCCCTGGTGTCGTCGACCGACAGGGTGGTCTGGGTGATGTAGGCCACTGGCGTATCGGCCGGCAGCGCCAGCGCATTAGCCTCTTCGACGCTCTGCACCAGCAGAACGGGGCCGGGAACCTGGCCCATCGTGCCTTCGACCTCGGGATGGCCGGCATGGCCGATCAGGATCAGGGTTCGTCCCTTGGTGATGTAGCGCTTCCCCTGATTGTGAACTTTCGTGACCAGGGGGCAGGTGGCATTCAGCACCGGAAGGTCGCGCGCGGCGGCCTCTTCCTCGACGCTGCGGGCGACGCCATGGGCGCTGAAAACGGTCACGGCCTTCGGCGGAACCTCGGACAGCTCCTCGACGAAGACGGCGCCCTTGTTCTTCAGGCTTTCGACGACGTATTTGTTGTGCACGATCTCATGGCGCACGTAGACGGGCGGGCCGTACTTCTGCAGGGCCCGTTCCACGATCTCGATCGCACGCACCACGCCCGCGCAAAAGCCGCGCGGCTGCGCCAGATAAACTTCCATTGGACGCCCATCACGCAAGTTGCACCCATCCGCTTCGTAGTCCCCAGCGGCGCCCCGATACTGACCAATGAGGTGCAATATCCGCACCATCAGTCTCACGCACGCGGTAACCGCCCACCCGTTCGGGGCTCCGGCGTATGGAGGCACGGCACTTTCTGTCAAAAAATCGGCAGCAAGGAAAGGCGGAATGCAAATGGAGTTCCATCTCCGGCAGCATAGGCGGTATTATAGTAAATCGGCCAATGAAGCCAAGGGGGCGCATTGTGCTCAACGCTTCGTCACTTTACCGCCCCAACTTGGCGCTTATACCGGCACCCCCACAAGATTTTGCCATGGTCTCCCGCCGTCTACGTCGAACCTTGTTCCGGCGAGAGCGGCCCAAACGGCAATAGGTTTCGCCCGGGAACTCCGCTAAACAGCGGGCGTTTCCGGCAAGCTGTTAACAGCAGAAAGAAAAGATGTGCTGCAAAGCGTAGTGGTTGCCATTGTCAGGGCCTGTACCCGGTTTGCCTCCCTCGTCGTCGCTCTCGGGCTCCTGCTGGCGGTGGGGGCGGGCTATTACACATCCCGGCACTTCATCATCAACACCGATATCAATTCGCTGATTTCCCAGAATCTGGACTGGCGCAAGCGCGACCAGCAGTTCGACAAAGCCTTCGACCGCGACGCGACGATTCTCGCCGTCGTCGAGGCCAAGACGCCGGAGATGGCGACCGCGGCGGCCGATGCGCTCTTTGCAAAGCTGAAGGACGACAAGACAGACTTCCAGTCGGCACAGCAGCTCGGCACCGGCGAGTTCTTCGAGAAGAACGGCCTGTTGTTCCTGCCAACCGAAGAGGTCGCCAAGACCACCGGCCAGCTCGAATCCGCGGCGCCCCTGATCGAGATCATGGCAGGTGATCCCTCGATCCGCGGCCTGACCGGCGCGCTCGAGACCGGGCTTGCCGGCGTCAAGCGCGGTCAGGTCAAGCTCGACAACACCGAGCGGCCCTTCAACCAGATCGCGCAGACGGTCGAGACCGTGCTCAACAAGGGTAATGCGAGCTTTTCCTGGCGCGAGCTCGTCAGTGACGAGCCGCTGTCGGATTCGGACAAGCGCGCCTTCATCGAGTTCAAGCCGGTCCTCGACTACAACGCGCTGGAGCCCGGCAAGGGCGCCACCGACGCGATCCGCAGGGCCGCTGCGGACCTGGATTTTGCGACCAAATATCAGGCGCGGGTGCGGCTGACCGGGCCTGTGCCGATCGCGAATGAGGAATACGCCACCGTCCAGGAAGGCGCTGTCGTCAACGGCATCGGTACCGTGGTCGTGGTGCTCTTGATTCTGTGGCTTGCGCTGCATTCGGCGAAAATCATCTTCGCGGTGTTCGTCAATCTCGTCGTCGGCCTTGCGATCACGACCGCCGCCGGCCTGATGACGGTCGGCTCGTTCAACCTGCTGTCGATCGCGTTCGCGGTGCTGTTCGTCGGCCTCGGCGTCGATTTCGGCATCCAGTACAGCGTCCGCTACCGCTCGGAGCGCTACAAGCACGACGATCTCACCGGCGCGCTGGTGCTGGCGGCGAAACGCTCGGCGGTGCCGCTGTCGCTCGCGGCGATGGCGACTGCGGCGGGCTTCCTCTGCTTCCTGCCGACCGCCTACAAGGGGATCTCGGAGCTCGGCCAGATTGCCGGCGTCGGCATGCTGGTGGCGTTCGTCTCGAGCATCACCGTGCTGCCGGCGCTTCTGAAACTTCTGAACCCGCCCGGCGAGAAAGAGCCGGTCGGCTATGCATTCCTGGCGCCGCTCGATCACTTCCTGGAGAAGCACCGCGTGCTGGTCGTGGGCGGAACGCTGCTGCTCGCGGTCGCCGGCCTGCCGCTGCTCTACTTCATGAAGTTCGACTTCAACCCGATGAATTTGCGCAACCCGAAGGCCGAGTCGATCGCGACCTTCCTCGACCTGCGCAAGGATCCCAACACCGGCGCCAACGCGATCAACGTGATGGTCACCACGGAAGAGCAGGCCAAGCAGGTCGAGGCGAAGCTGGAGAAGGTCCCGGAGGTGTTGCGGGTGATGTCGCTCAACAGCTTCGTGCCAGAGGACCAGCAGCCGAAGCTGAAGCTGATCGCGCAGAGCGCCAAGGTGCTGAACCCCGCGCTCAACCCTGACCAGGTCGATGCAGCGCCGTCCGACCAGGAGAACGTCGAGTCTCTGAAGTCCTCTGTCGACAATCTGCGCCGGACCGCCGGAGACGCCAAGGGCCCCGGCGCGGTGGCCTCGCGCCGCCTTGCGGAGGCGCTGGAGAAGCTGGCAAATTCCGACGAAGCGACCCGCAACAAGGCGCAGGATGTGTTCGTCACGCCGATGAAGATCGTGTTCGATCAGCTCAGGAGGGCGATGCAGGCCGAGCCGGTCACCCTCAAGTCACTGCCGCCTGATCTCGTCAACGCCTGGAAGAGCAAGGATGGCATCATCCGCGTCGAGGCGCTGCCGAAGGGCGATCCCAACGACAACGACACGCTGCGCAAGTTTGCGGCAGCGGTGCTCGTTGCCGAGCCGACCGCGATCGGCGGACCGGTCTCGATCCTGAAATCCGGCGACACCGTGGTGAACGCATTCATCCATGCCGGCATCTATGCGTTGCTGGTGATCGGCCTGTTGCTGTGGATCACGCTCCGCCGCATCGTCGACGTGCTGATGACGCTGGTGCCGCTTCTGGTTGCGGGCGCGGTGACGCTCGAGATCTGCGTGTTGATCGGCCTGCCGCTCAACTTCGCCAACATCGTCGCATTCCCGCTGCTGCTCGGCGTCGGCGTCGCGTTCAAGATCTATTATGTCGTGGCGTGGCGCTCCGGCAGGACAAACCTGCTTCAGACCAGCCTGACGCGCGCGATCTTTTTCAGCGCGCTGACGACGGCGACAGCGTTCGGCAGCCTGTGGCTGTCGAGCCATCCGGGCACGTCCAGCATGGGCAAGCTGCTCGCACTCTCGCTGGTGACGACGCTTGCCGCCGTGCTGTTGTTCCAGCCGGCCCTAATGGGCAAACCCCGCAATCTCAGGGAGTAGGCAAATGTCGCCGACGGGATCTGCGGCGCCTTTCTGACCGGGTTTGGCCGCGGCGGCGCTTTTCTTCGCACCCGCCGTCGGTGCGGGTGCTGCGGCACCCGGCGCTGGCGCGGTCCTGGGCGCCGCGCCGGTCGTTTTGGACGCACTCCTGGCCATGGCATTTGCGGTGCTCACGGGGATCGGGGGACCGACGCGGGTCCAGGTCTCTCCGCCGCACAGGAAGCCCAGTACGCAGCCCTTGATTTCGAGCTGGTCGGTGCCGACCGGCGTGATGGTCGCACTATACATCTGACCATCCTTCGCGTTGTAGACCTGACCTTCCCACTGCTCGGCGCCAGCCGTCTTCTTCATATCGATGAGGGTCGGCATGCCCAGTGTCGGCCTGTTCTTTTTTGAGACATCCGGGTTGTTTTCGTCGCGACCGCCGGGCTTCTTTTCCCAGGAAACCGCGCCCCACATGCTGCCATTGCATTGGGCGACGCGGATGTTGGCGACGCCGTCGGCGACCCGCCAGTCGCCGGTGGGATCGGCGGCAAGCGCAGGTGTCAGGCCGGCGCAACCGCCAGCCAGTATTATTCCGGTGTAAATGGCCAAACGCATGAGTGTTCCTCGGCAGTGCAACATGGTCTAAAGCTGTGCTTGCGAAGATGGTCCGAAAAAGGGCAAAAGGCCGCACAAACCCTTTTCCGTTCACCGACCGTTTTCAGTTGACGAAGCGGCCCTCAACCGAAGTATGTAGCGGATGAACAGTCCAAATCCAGACATGTCTCAGCTGTTCGCGGACCGTCAGGCCCAGCGCAGCGCCCTGCATAATCGGTACCTGAACGAGCAGTTCGTTCGGGTTCTCAAGACCATCGGCTATGACGTCGGCTTCCAGAAGGGGCAGGGGCAGTACCTCTACGATCGCGACGGGGCACGCTATCTCGACCTCCTGTCCGGCTTTGGCGTGTTCGCAATCGGGCGCAATCACCCGGTCATGCGCGAGGCGCTGAAAAGCGTGCTCGATGCCGATCTGCCCAATCTGGTCCAGTTCGACGTCTCGGTGCTGGCCGGGGTACTCGCCGAACGGCTGTTGAAATACGTTCCCTATCTCGACAAGGTGTTCTTTGCCAATTCCGGCGCCGAATGCGTCGAGGCCGCGATCAAGTTCGCCCGCGGGGCGACCGGCCGCCCCGGCATCGTCTATTGCGCCCACGGCTATCACGGACTGACCTATGGGGCGCTGTCGCTGACCGGCGATTCGAACTTCCGCACCGGCTTCGAGCCGCTGCTGCCGGGCTGCACGTCGGTTCCGTTCAACGATCTGGCCGCGCTTGAGAAGGCACTGGCCTCGCGCGAGGTCGCAGCCTTCGTTGTCGAGCCGATCCAGGGCAAGGGCGTCAACATGCCCTCCGACGAGTTCCTGCCCGGCGCGGCCGCGCTCTGCAAGAAGTACGGCACGCTGTTCGTCGCCGACGAAATCCAGACCGGCATGGGCCGTACCGGCCGCTTCCTCGCGGTCGAGCATTGGAACGTCGAGCCCGACATGGTGCTGCTGTCGAAGTCGCTGTCGGGCGGCCACGTGCCGGTCGGCGCCGTGCTGACGCGCAAGAGCATCTTCGACAAGATTTTTAACCAGATGGACCGTGCAGTGGTGCACGGTTCGACCTTCTCCAAGAACGATCTCGCGATGGCCGCGGGCATCGCCACGCTCGATGTCATGGAGTCCGAGAAGCTGATCGAGTCCGCCGCCAAGCGCGGCGCCGAGCTTCGCCTCGCGCTCACGCGCATGGTGCCCGGCTACGAGCTGCTGAAGGAAGTGCGCGGCAAGGGCCTGATGATCGGCATCGAGTTCGGGCCGCCGAAATCGCTGCGGCTGCGCGCATCCTGGAACGTGCTGGAGGCTGCCAACAAGGGCCTGTTCTGCCAGCTCATCACCGTGCCGCTCTTCAAGGATCACAAGATCCTGACCCAAGTCGCCGGTCACGGCAGCCACACCATCAAGCTCCTGCCGCCGCTCACCATCACCGAAGAAGATTGCGGCTGGATCGAGCGTGCCTTCGACGACGTCATTGCCGGCAGCCACAAGGTCCCCGGTGCGATCTGGTCGCTCGGCAAGACGCTGGTGGACAACGCGGTGCGTCGGTCAGCGTAAGTTCGCCGGTCTAGACTAACTCGGCAATTGTCATTGCGAGCGAAGCGAAGCAATCCAGTATCCCTCCGTGGATGCAGTCTGGATTGCTTCGCTCCGCTCGCAATGAAGACGAAAAACCGCTACCCCTCCGCATTCGCCTTCATCGCCGCCTCGAACTTGTCGACGAACTCCGTGAGCTCGTCGTTGCCGATATCGCTGACGGCCCAGAAGTTGAGGCCGCGCTCGCCCCAACGGCGGCAGTTGAAACCCTGCATGGTCTGCGTCTTCGGCGGCCGATGCTCGGTGCTCGCGGTCTGCGCCACGAACAGATTGATGATGTGCTGCCGGCGCCGGTAGACCACCGCGCCGATCGCGCGCGCATCGACATAGTCGAGCCGGCCGCCGACCAGCGTGAAGCCTTGTGCGGTCAGGTCGATCACGGGCGGGGCGACATCGAGCTTGCCGTTGAACCAGGGCTTCACGGTGTGCTGGTCTGTCGAGACGACGTCGATGAGATGGCCGGCCTGGAGCGAGCGCAGATGCGCGGAGACGACCTCCGAGAGGATGCGCTGTTGGTCGTCCTGGCGCAGCACCACGGCGACGACGCCGGAGGCGGCGAGCGCCGAGACGGCCGAGCCCATCGCGAAACCGCGCAGCACGGAACGCCGGCTGGGCTGCTGCCGCGCTTGCGGCAGCGACGCTTCGATGCGGGCGCGCAGGCTCGCCGGCGCGGTGTAGCGCAGCTTGGTATCGGCCAGCACGCGCCGCATTTGACGTTGCGCGGCGAGTTCGGCCGCGCAGGCCAGGCAGCCGGCGACATGGGTTTCGACCTCGCGCGCATGGCCGGCATCGAGCTCGTTGTCGAGCAACGCGTGAAGCAGGATCTTTGCTTCGTCGCAGGTCATTTCGAATGCTCCTCTTCCGCCGTCCAGGCCGCGCGCAGCATGGCACGGGCGCGGGCGAGGCGGGACATCACGGTGCCGACCGGGGCGCCGACGGCTTCTGCAATTTCACGATAGGACAGGTTGTTGATCTCCCGCAGCACGAAGGTTTCCTTGAACGGTTCGGCGAGCGCATCGATCATCTTGCGAATGGAGCCGGCGTCGCGGCTGCGCAGTACCTCGGTCTCCGGGCTCGCCTCGCCCTCCTGCCACATCGGCGTCTGGTCGGCGGCGCCGGGCGTGTCCTCGATCGCGGCGTGCGAGTGCGCGCGTCTGGCATATTCGGCGTTGCAGACATTGCGTAGGATCGCGAACAGCCACGGTTTCATCGCCGGGCCGCGATAACTGTCGAAATGCTTCAGCGCGCGCAAATAGCATTCCTGCACCGCGTCCTCCGCGTCGGAGGCGTCGCGCAGCAAATAGCGTGCGAGCGTGTAGACGTCGTCGAGATAGGGCAGTGCCGCCTCGCGGAAGCGCTGCGCTTTCTGAAAATCGTCGCTGACGGGCATCGCCTCTCGCTCTGCCTCTTGCTGCGTTTCGTATGTTGCCGCGTGCTTCGTGTCGTCCGTGAGCCTGACCAAAGGCCCGCGAGCCCGGCCGGCGTGGGACCACCGGCCGGGCAAGACAGAGATGCCTTGGTTCGAGACGTTACTCAACCTTGATCATCCCGGTCATGTGCGGGTGCAACGAACAAAAATACTTGTAGTCGCCCGCATTGGTGAAGGTGAACGAGAACTTGTCGTCGGTGTCCAGGGTCTTGGACCTGAACTTGCCGGCCGACACCACGGTGTGGGGGATGTCGTCCCGGTTGGTCCAGGTTACGGTCGTGCCGACCTTGATCGTCAGCTCCGGAGGCTGGAAGACGAAATTGTCGATGTGCACCTCCATGTTGGTGTCGTCGGCACGGGCGGTTGTGATGGGCAGCAGGATGGCCGCGGCCAAAGTGAGACCGAAGTCGACCCCGAAGTCGCGGCGATTGAGTGTCTTCATTGTCAGCTTCCGTTCAGCCTTGAATCAAACTTGGATCAACCTTGGAGCGGCGTGTCGATGATCGCGAGCCGCTGCTCGTTCTGCTTGAAGTTGATGCTGGCGACGCCGAGCATGGTGCGGAGCTTGGCGTCCTCGACCTTCATCGGTCCGGGCGAGGCGGCGGTGCCCGGCGCAGGCTGCGGGAAGGCGGTCGAGCGCGCCGTGTGGAAGGTGACGTTGCCTTCGACCTTCTGCATCACCTGGTGGATGTGGCCGTTCAGGACGGTGACCGAGCCGAAACCCTTGACGTATTCGAGCGCGCGGCCGCCGTCCTCGGTGCCCCAGCCCCATTCCGGATAAACGGTCCAGAGCGGGATGTGAGCGAACAGCACGACCGGTGTGGATTTCGACTTGCCGCGGAGATCGTCCTCGAGCCAGGCAAGTTGCTCGGCACCGAGATTGCCGAGTCCGCCACCCTTGAGGTCGACGACGTTGACGAGACCGACGAAATGCACGCCGCCGGCGTCGAAGGAGTACCAGCCCGCACCCTTGGTGCCGCGGCCGTAGCGCTCGCGATAGAACTTCACCTCTTCGTCGAGGAAGTCATGCTCGCCGGGCACGTAGTGCACATCCAGCTTGGACTGCGAGATGATGCGGTCAGCGTTGTCGAACTCGGCCGCCTTGGACAGATGGGTGATGTCGCCGGTGTGAATCATGAACGATGGCTTGACCGGCATCGCATTGATCTTGTTGATCGCTTCCTCCAGCGTGCCCAGCGCATTGGGGTTGGCCGGCTTGTCGAAGCCGACATGGCTGTCGCTGATCTGGAGGAAGGTCATGCCGGCCGCGGCTGCAGTGGCGGCTTCAGCCGAATCGATGATGCCGAGCGAGCGCGGAACGCCGCCCGTGATGGTCCAGAGCACCCCGGTGCCGGCCCATGTCATGCATTCAAGCACCTTGCGGCGGCTGACGCCGTCTTCCCCATGATGGTGTCCGCTCATCGCAATGTCTCCTTTGGCCCGGAATTGGGCGTCGAGGAGGTGATTGGGGGAGGGGCGGGTTTATTCGCGGGTGGAGATGACGTTTTCGTGAGGAAGATGGAGTGTAGCCCGCATGGAGCAAAGCGGAATGCGGGATCGGTCACGAATCCCGGATTGCGCTGCGCTCCATGCGGGCTACATCCTCACTTCGCATCCTGCAAAATCATCGCGGCGCCTTTCTCGGCAATCATCGCCGTTGGCGTGTTGGTATTGCCCGAGGTGATGGTCGGCATGATCGAGGCGTCGACAATGCGAAGACCGCTAAGGCCGTAGAAGCGCAGGCGCTCGTCGACCACGGCCATGGGATCGTTGGCTGAGCCCATCTTCGCCGTGCCGACAGGATGGAAGATGGTGGTGCCGATGTCGCCGGCGGCTTTTGCCAGCGACGCGTCATCGTCACCGACGGTGGGGCCGGGCAGATATTCGCTAGGGCGGTACTTGGCCAGCGCCTTCTGCTGCATCAGCCGGCGCGTGGTGCGGATGGCGTCGGCGCCGACCCGGCGGTCGTCGTCGGTCGACAGATAGTTCGGTGCGATGATCGGCTTTTCGTCCGGCGTCGCCGAACGCAGGCGGACAGTGCCGCGCGAGGTCGGCTGGAGATTGCAGGCGCTGACTGTGATTGCGGGGAAGCGGTGCAGCGGATCGCCGAACTTGTCGAGCGACAGCGGCTGCACGTGGAACTGGATGTTGGCGCGCGTGCGTGTCGCATCGGAACGCGTGAAGATACCGAGCTGCGACGGCGCCATGGTCAGCGGGCCGCGGCGGCGGAAGGCATAGTCGAGGCCCATCAGGCCGCGGCGGAACAGATTGTAGTAGGTCTCGTTCAGCGTGCGCACGCCGTCGACCTTGTAGATCGCGCGCTGCTGGAGATGGTCCTGCAGATTGCGGCCGATTCCGGGCTTGTCCATCACGATGTCGACGCCGAGCGGCGACAGCCAGTCGGCAGGCCCGATGCCGGAGCGATGCAGCACCTGCACGGAGCCGATCGAGCCGGCGGACAGGATCACCTCGCGCTTCGCACGCGCCTCGATGATCTCGCCGTTCTGGGTGAAGCGCACGCCGATAGCGCGGCCCTGCTCGATGATGAGACGGTCGACCAGCACGTTCTTCTCGAGCCGCAGATTGGCGCGATTCAGCGCGGGCTTGAGGAAGCCGCGTGCCGACGACCAGCGCCGGCCGCGCTTCTGGTTGACGTGGAAATAGCTCGTGCCTTCGTTGTCGCCGGTGTTGAAATCCGGGATGCGCTTGATGCCCATTTCTTCTGCGGCATCGCCGACGGAATCGAGCACATCCCAGGACAGTCGCGGCGCCTCGATGCGCCAGCCGCCGCCGGTGCCGTGGTGCTCGCTTGCGCCCAGGAAGTGATCCTCCAACCGCTTGAACAGCGGCAGCACGTCATCATAGCCCCAGCCGGTCATGCCGAGCTGGCGCCAATGATCGTAATCGGCGGCCTGGCCGCGCATCGAGATCATGGCGTTGATGGCCGAAGAGCCGCCGATTACCTTGCCGCGGGGATAGGCGAGCGAGCGGCCATTCAGCCCCGGCTCGGCTTCGGTCTTGAACATCCAGTCCGAGCGCGGATTGCCGATGGCGAAGAGATAGCCGACCGGGATGTGGAACCAGATCCAGTTGTCGTCGCCGCCGGCCTCGAGAACCAGGACGCGATTCCCGGGATTGGCCGACAACCGGTTGGCGACGATGCAGCCCGCCGTGCCGGCGCCCACGACAATGTAGTCAAACTCACCTTCGAGCCGCCTTGGCATTTTGCTTCCACCCGGATGGTCCCTTGACGTTCCATCCAAATAAGGCGTTTTCGAGCGAAGTGGAAACCGGTTCGCGTGAAGAAAACGCGTCAAAACAAGAATCTAGAGCTCCGGTTCTGATCCAATCAGAACCGGAAAGCTCTAGGCAGACCGAGACGACCCGGACAAGCCCGGCCATGCCGGGCGGGCAGGGCTAGACCCCGATCCCTGGCGGTTGGGTGGACTGGCGCTTGCATGGTAGACAGGCCTGCATTTTCAACAAAGCTCGAGACCCTCCATGCCTATCGTGAACCGCGTCGCCGATCTTCAAGCCGACATTCAGACTTGGCGGCGGGACATCCACCAGCATCCCGAGCTTCTGTATGATGTCCACCGCACCGCAGCATTCGTCGCAGATCGCCTGCGCGAGTTCGGCTGCGACGAGGTCGTGACCGGCATCGGCCGGACCGGCGTGGTCGGCGTGATCAAAGGCAACAAGCCGGCCGGCGAGGGGCTCAAGGTGATCGGCATGCGTGCCGACATGGACGCGCTGCCTGTCGACGAGCAGACCAACCTGCCTTATGCCTCGAAGACTCCGGGCAAGATGCACGCTTGCGGTCATGACGGCCACACCGCGATGCTGCTCGGTGCTGCGCGCTACCTCGCCGAGACCCGCAACTTTGCCGGCGATGCCGTCGTGATCTTCCAGCCGGCCGAGGAGGGCGGCGCCGGCGGCGCGGCGATGGTCCGGGACGGCATGATGGAGCGCTTCGGCATCGATCAGGTCTACGGCATGCATAACGGTCCCGGCATTCCGATCGGCTCGTTCGCGATCCGACCGGGTCCGATCATGGCGGCGACCGATGAGGTCGACCTCATGATCGAGGGCCTCGGGGGCCACGCCGCGCGTCCGCACAAATGCGTCGATTCCGTCCACGTCGGTGCACAGCTGATCACCGCGTTGCAGTCGATCGTCGCGCGCAGCGTCGATCCGCTGGAATCGGCCGTGATCTCGATCTGCGAATTCCACGCCGGCAACGCCCGCAACGTCATCCCGCAAACCGCGACGTTGAGGGGCACCATCCGCACGCTGACGCCGGAGGTGCGCAAGCTGGTCGAGAAGCGCGTCCGTGAAGTGGTGGCAGGCGTGGCGC
Organism: Bradyrhizobium diazoefficiens; assembly: GCF_016612535.1. Classification (NCBI taxonomy): domain Bacteria; kingdom Pseudomonadati; phylum Pseudomonadota; class Alphaproteobacteria; order Hyphomicrobiales; family Nitrobacteraceae; genus Bradyrhizobium; species Bradyrhizobium diazoefficiens. The sequence continues at coordinate 1,685,953 of NZ_JAENXS010000002.1, read as the reverse complement.
AGATCACCGGCGCCAAGATCGATCTGCACTACAAGCGCAACTATCCCGTCGTGAACAACCACGCCGCGGAGACTGAGGTGGCGACGCGCATTGCGAAGCAGGTCGCGGGCGATGCCAATGTGCTCGATATGTCGCCGCTGATGGGCGGCGAGGACTTCGCCTACATGCTGGAGGCGCGGCCCGGCGCGTTCATCTTCTGCGGTAACGGCGACAGCGCCGGCCTGCATCACCCCGCCTACAATTTCAACGACGAAGCGATCGTGTTCGGCACGTCCTACTGGGTCAAGCTGGTCGAGGAACAGCTCGCGGCATCGTAAGCTTCAAGTCAGTCGGGATGAAAAAGGGCCCGCGCGACGAGCGCGGGCCCTTCGTCGTTGAGGACGTGATCTCTCAGAAGACGTGAGAGAAGAAGTAGTACAACGCGCCGGAGATGATCATCGCGACCGGCAGCGTCAACACCCAGGCCATGGCGATGTTGCGGATGGTTGCCATTTGGAGGCCCGAGCCGTTGGCGGCCATCGTCCCCGCGATGCCTGACGACAAGACGTGCGTGGTCGACACTGGCAGGCCGTAGCCGTCGGCGGCGGCGATGGTGGCAGCCGCCGTGATCTCGGCGCAGGCACCCTGCGCATAGGTCAGATGGGTCTTGCCGATCTTCTCGCCGACGGTGACGACGATACGCTTCCAGCCCACCATGGTGCCGAGACCGAGCGCGATGGCGACCGCGATCTTCACCCAACCAGGGATGAACTTCGTGGCGCTGTCGAGCGAGCCTTTGTAGGCGTTGAGCGTGGCGACGTCTTCGGCGCTGAGCTCGGCTTCCTTGTCCTTCGTCAGGAAGCGGAGCGCTTCCGAAGTGAGGTACATGTCGTTGCGGGTGTTGGCGACGGCTTCCGCCGGCACCTTGGCGAACGACCCGTAAGTGGTGACCTGGGTCGAGATATCGCGAATGAGCACGGCGAGTGACGGGAAGGTGCCCCCGTTGACTTCGCGCGTGGCGACGTAGCTGGTCACGGCGGGGCGCGGATTGCCGATGACGTTGTAGCCGGCGGCCTTGGCTTCGACGACCTTGCTGGCAGCTTGCGAGTTCTTGGTGAACGCCTCGATCTGGCTCGTCGGCAGCGCGCGATTGAGCGCATACGCGGTCGGCACCGTTCCGATCAGGATCAGCATGATCAGGCCCATGCCCTTCTGGCCGTCATTGGAGCCGTGGAAGAAGCTCACCAGCGTGCAGGTCAGGATCAGGATGCCGCGGATCCACCACGGCGGCGGCTGGTCGCCCTTCGGCTCGCCGAACAAGGCCGGCGTCGCGCGCAGCAGAACAGTGCGCAGGACGAGGAGCAGGATCGCGGCGAGCGCGAAGCCGAACAGTGGCGACAGCAGCAGCGCCTTGCCGATGTTGGTTGCCTGCGACCAGTCAACGCCCGACGTGCCGCTGCGACCGTGCAGCAGCGCGTTGGTGATGCCGACGCCCATGATCGAACCGATCAGCGTGTGCGAGCTCGAGGCTGGCAGGCCGAAATACCAGGTGCCGACGTTCCAGATGATCGCCGCGATCAACAGCGCGAACACCATGGCAAAGCCTGCGCCGGAGCCGACCTGAAGGATTAATTCCACTGGCAGCAGCGACACGATGCCGAATGCGACTGCGCCGCTGGAGAGCAGAACGCCGAACAGGTTGAACATGCCGGACCACACCACGGCGATGTGGGCAGGCAGCGAGCGGGTGTAGATGACGGTTGCGACTGCGTTTGCAGTATCGTGGAAGCCGTTCACGAACTCGAAGCCGAGCGCGATCAACAGCGCGACGAAGAGCAGGAGGAAGGGCGCAATGGACTTGACCTGCGTGCCGGCCGCGTCGACGTCGGCATAGATGCTGTAGGCGACGAAAAGCAGCGCCACGGCGACGACGCCCATGTAGATAATGCCGGTCAGCGGATGGAATCCGCCGTCAAGGTCTGGCCCCTTACGCAAGGCTGGCTCGATGGAGCCGGGTAAAGCAACGTCACTCATCGGAATTCTCCTGTCCCAATGCCTCCGATTTTGCGCGCGGCATGTGACAGCCAGTTGAAATGGTTGAAAAAGTCTTGATAAGGCGGAAACTTTTCCGCCGACTGTTGCGGAGAGCGTCAGGCGGCGTGCGCGGATTTCTTCTGCAAGCCAGCGGCAATCTTCAGGTCTTCAACAAAACGCTGATATTCCAGAACCTTCGCCGCCGGATCCGGCAGCCGGAGCAGATAGGACGGATGCACCGTCACCAGCGCCTTGCGTCCGTCGGGGAGGTCTATGAGCCGGCCGCGTGTCTTGCCGATCGGCGTGATCTTGCCAAACACGCTTTGTGCCGCGGTGGCGCCCATCGCGACGATGAGATCGGGCTGGATTGCCGAAACTTCCCGCTCGTACCACTGCCGGCACGCTCTGATCTCCGGCGTTGCCGGCTTCTGGTGCAGGCGGATTTTTCCGCGGGGCACAAATTTGAAGTGCTTCACGGCGTTGGTGACATAGACCTTCTTGCGATCGACGCCGGCCTCCGCCAGCGCACGGTCGAGCATCTGGCCGGCCGGCCCGACGAAGGGATGTCCGGCGAGGTCTTCCTTATCGCCGGGTTGCTCGCCGACCAGCATGATGGTGGCGTCCTTCGGGCCTTCGCCGAACACGGTCTGCGTCGCGTCCTTGTAGAGCGGGCAGGCGCGACAATGGGCGGCCTCCTCGCGGAGTGCTTTGAGATCGTCGGTGGCAGGTTTGCGCCGCATGACAGCCTCTGGACGTGGCGAGATCCGTCCGCCGGTCCAGCGTTCGGCATCGGCGAGCAGGGGTTCAAGTATCGAACCTTCCTGGAGGTTCCTCCGGCGCTGCTTCGATGTGTCCTCATGCAGCGCCTTCGGCCGGAAGTGGCGGCGCCAGGTCTCCTCCAACCGGCCCGGTGCGGGCATCTCCGTCTGGCTGATCCCGGGCGTAAAGGAGATCGCGTGGCCGTCCCAATGGGCGCACACGTCCGGCGTGAGGATCGACCAGGGCATGTCTGCATAACGGCGCGCGAAAAACGGCGCGACGAACTGGACGATGTGATGTTCCGGCTCGAACCAGGCGGCGTAATGCGCCTTCTGCTCGCGTCCGATCTCGCGGAAACGGACGAGATCGCGCATCCGCTGCGCATCGCGATGGACACTGCCGGCCATCGCGGCGGCCTGCACCACATCGGGATCGCTCATCGTTTCCAGAAGATCGTGATCGGCTTTCAATCGCCACAGCAGGCGATAGAGCAGCGCAAAACGTTCGCCGTCGCGATGCAGGATCGCGAGGTGTGCGAGCTCGATGAAATTGGCCGGTACGCTGAAGGTGCTTTCGGTCTCGATCGGCGGCAGGCTTGGTGCTTCCGACAAGCCGGGCGCAAGCGGCTCCGTCTGGCCTTGCACGCCCCACGTTACGTCCGTCGGCGCGACCTGATGCAGTGCCAGCGTACGCGCGGCTTTGCGCCAGCCGTCGAAGTCGGTCTCGCTATCGAGGGTAATGAGGTACATGGTACTTGAATCCTCTTGATTCCGCTCATGAATCGGAAAGAGCGCCAATTCGATTGACTCCAAGGCCGCCGTTAGCTTTATATTAGAACATATCATGAACAAATGAGCCAGCCGCTGGTTCTTATTTTTGAGCCACGGCACCCATCTCAAAGGAGCGGCGAGCATGCAGAGCGCGATCAGCAAAAGTGGTCGCCGGTTTTGCGTCCGATCGCGCTCTTCTTTTTAAGAGGGCGCATGATCTTGTCGCCAAACCGCTCACACTTTGGCGGAACATGCGCCACCGCACGCATCAGCGCGCTTGCGACCTTGCGCGGCCAGATCGAGCGCATCGAAGCCGCGGAGGTCGTGCATCATCGCGATCGTGTCGTGCTCGGCCACAGCGAGGTCGACCGCGCATTGAAGGGCGGGCTCGCGCGCGCGGCGATCCACGAGGTGTTTTGCGAGGGGCGTCAGGGCGCGGCAGCGACGGGCTTTGTCATGGGGCTTGCGGGCCGCGTCACGGCGCAGCGGCCGCTGCTGTGGGTGCGACAGGATTTTTCGGAAATTGAAACCGGCGCGCTGTCGATGAGCGGGCTCGCCGAGCTCGGCCTCGATCCGCGCCGCGTGGTGATGGTGCGTGCCGCCGACGTGGAGAGTGCGCTGCGCACCTCGGCCGATGCGCTCGCCTGCGATGCGCTCGGCGCCGTCGTGCTCGAACTCTGGGGCGAGACCAGGCAGTTCGATCTCGTGGCGAGCCGCAAGCTGATGCTGGCCGCGCAAGGCTCCGGCGTCACCGGCCTGCTGCTGCGGATGGCGGCGCAACCGCTGCCCTCGACTGCGGAGACACGATGGATGCTGCGCGCGGCGCATTCGCCGCCGGGAGCGATGTGGAGTGCCTGGGGCGCGCCGCGCTTCGATGTCGAACTCCTGCGCAATCGTCATGGCCCGTGCGGCCGGTGGATCATGGAATGGAAATGTGATGAGTGCCAGTTCACTGAACCGTCGGCGCATCCTCAGCCTGTGGCTGCCGCGCCTGCCCATCGACCGGATCCAGCGCTTTTTCAGCAGCGCCGGGCTGGGTAAAGGCATAGCGTTTTCAAGCGAAGTGGGTACCGGTTCGCGTGAAGAAAACGCGTCAAAACAAAAAGACGATCCCAACATTGTCGTCATCAAGGGCAACAATGCGCTGGTGATCCATGCGCTGGATGAAGCCGCCGAGCGCCTCGGACTGCACATCGGCCAGCCGCTGGCGAATGCGCGGGCGATGTGCCCGGACTTGAAGGTGTTCGACGCCGATGTCGTGGCCGATGCGAAGACGCTCGGCGACATCGCCGATTGGTGTGACCGCTTCACGCCCCTGGTGGCACTCGATCCGCCGCACGGGCTGTTTCTGGACATCACCGGCTGCGCGCATCTGTTCGGCGGTGAGGCTGCGCTGTTGCAGGCGCTGGTGCGTGCGCTTGCCCAGCAAGGCTTTGCCGTCAGCGCGGCCATTGCCGGCACCTCAGTCTGTGCGCGCACGCTGACACGGCAGGCCACAGGCACCATCGTTGCCGATGGCGGGGAAGCGGCGGCGATCGACCGGCTTCCGGTATCCGCGCTCGGTGCGGACGAGACCATCACCACCGGCCTGCGCCGCGCCGGGCTGAAGACCATCGGCGATGTCGCTTCGCGTGCGCCGAGCGAAATCACGGCACGGTTCGGCGCGCGGTTCTCGACCCTGCTCGCCCATGCGCTCGGGCATGGCGATGCGCCGATCAGTCCTCGCAAGCCGCTGCCCGACTACATCGTGGAAAAACGTTTCGCCGAGCCGATCGCGACCGACACCATGATCGCGATGACGTTGTCGCGGCTGGCCGACACGCTGATCGCGTCGATGGAGAAGCTGGGCAAAGGTGCACGCCGGTTGGAGGCCGCGTTCTTCCGCACCGATGGCGTGGTGCGCGCGATCATGGTCGAGACCGGACGGCCGGTGACGCGAAGTGCGGTGATCGACCGGCTGTTCCGTGAGCGCCTCGATGCGCTCGCCGATCCCCTCGATCCCGGCTTCGGCTTCGACATGGTGCGGCTGTCGGCGAGCCGCACCGAGATCGTGGTGCAGGAGCAGCGCGATCTCGACGCTCATGTCCACGACAATGACGAGCTCGCCGCGCTGATCGACCGTATCGCCGCGCGTATCGGCGGAAAACGCGTCGTCGTGCATCTGCCGCAGGACACGCATATCCCAGAATGTGCGGTGCTGGCCGCGCCCGCCCAGCATCATCTTGCTGCGGCCATGCAGGCCGAATGGCCGGTGCGCGCGGAGAGCGAGCCGCCGCTGCGTCCCCTGCGGCTGTTCGATAACCCGGAGCCGGTCACAGTGCCGTTCGCGACCGTGCCGGACGGCCCGCCGCATCAATTCACCTGGCGGCGCGCGCTGCATGCGGTGGTGCGGGTGGAGGGGCCCGAGCGCATCGCGATGGAATGGTGGCGGCAGGACGGCAAGCAGCTGACGCGGGATTATTTCCGCATCGAGGATGCCGAGGGCCTGCGCTTCTGGATCTTTCGCGACGGTCTTTATGAGGGAGAGTGCTTCGACGACGACGGCAAGCCCGTTCCTCCCCGCTGGTATGTGCACGGTCTCTTCGCATGAAGATATCAGCTTATGCCGAGATCGGCATTACCACCAACTTCTCCTTTTTACGCGGCGGCTCGGATCCACGCGCCTATGTGCATCAGGCGAGCAAGCTCGGCATTCCCGTGATCGGCATCGCCGATCACAACACGCTGGCCGGCGTGGTACGCGCCTATAAGGAGCTCGAAAATGACAAGGTGCTGCACAAGCCAAAATTGCTGATAGGCGCGCGCATCGTCTTCATCGACGGTACGCCCGATGTTTTTGTCTATCCACGCGACCGCGCCGCCTATGGCCGGCTGTGCCAACTTCTGACCCGGGGCAAACGCGGCGACGACATCACGCGGATCGAGAAGGGCGAGTGCCGTCTCACCTTCGCCGATCTCCTGGAGTTTTCGCAAGGCCAGCTCCTGATCCTGACGTTGCCGCATCGCTTCGAACCCGAGCAGGCGCTGGATATTCTTGCAAAGCTGAAAGCAAGTCGCGCCGAGGGCGTATGGCTGGCGGCGAGCCTGATCTATCGCGGCGACGACCGGCGCCGCCTGGCGCAACTCGACGATCTCGCGGCAACAGCAAAGGTGCCACTGCTCGCGACCAACGAGGTGCTCTATCATGATCCCGGCCGCCGCCCCTTGCAGGACGTGCTCACCTGCATCCGGGAAAAGACCACGATCGAGGCAGTCGGACGGAAGCTGGAAGCCAATGCCGAGCGCTTTCTGAAGACTCCCAGAGAGATGTCGCGGCTGTTCCGCGATTTCCCCGACGCGATCGCGGAGACCATGCGCTTCGCGGACAAGATCGACTTCTCTCTCGACCAGCTTAAATACCAATATCCGGACGAGCCGGTGCCGCCGGGCAAGACCGCGCAAGGGCATCTGGAGGATCTGACCTGGGCGGGTGTCGACACATATTTCGGCGGCAATATCGACGACAAGCTGCGCGCGACCCTGCATAAGGAGCTCGCGCTGATCGCCGAGTTGAAATACGCGCATTACTTCCTCACCGTGCACGACATCGTGCATTACGCGCGCAGCCAGAACATTCTGTGCCAGGGTCGCGGCTCGGCGGCGAATTCGGCTGTCTGCTACGTGCTTGGCATCACCTCGGTCGACCCGACCAAGGTCGATCTGCTGTTCGAGCGCTTCATCTCCAAGGAGCGGCTGGAGCCACCGGACATCGACGTCGATTTCGAGCATTCGCGGCGCGAGGAGGTGATGCAATATGTCTATCGCCGCTATGGCCGCCACCGCGCCGCGATCATCGCCACCGTCATCCATTATCGTCCGCGCAGCGCCATCCGCGATGTCGGCAAGGCACTCGGGCTGACCGAGGACGTCACCGCTGCGCTCGCCGATACCGTCTGGGGAAGCTGGGGCAAGGGCCTCAACGACATGCAGGTCAGGCAGGCCGGGCTCGATCCCAACAACCCCATGATCAACCTCGCGGTCGAGCTTGCGACCGAGCTGATCGAATTCCCGCGCCATCTCTCTCAGCATGTCGGTGGTTATGTGCTGACGCAGGACCGGCTCGACACCTATGTGCCGATCGGCAACGCTGCGATGGAGGACCGCACCTTCATCGAATGGGACAAGGACGACGTCGATGCGCTCAACATGATGAAGGTCGACGTGCTCGCGCTGGGCATGCTGACCTGCATCCGCAAGTGTTTTGATCTGATAGACCAGCACAAGGGCGAGCGATACGAGCTTGCGGACATCAAGTCGGAGGATGAAGACGAAGTTTATCAAATGCTTCAGCGGGGGGAATCGCTCGGCGTTTTCCAGGTCGAGAGCCGCGCCCAGATGAATATGCTGCCGCGCCTGAAGCCACGGACTTTTTACGATCTCGTCATCGAAGTTGCGATCGTGCGGCCCGGTCCGATCCAGGGCGACATGGTGCATCCGTACTTGCGGCGACGGAAAATGAAGCCGGAGGATATCGAGTATCCTTATCCAAAGGGTGGCAACAAGAATGAACTTCGTGAGGTCTTGCACAAGACCCTCGGCGTGCCCTTGTTTCAGGAGCAGGCCATGCGGATTGCGATCGTAGCCGCAGAGTTTACCTCGGAAGAGGCCAACGGATTGCGGCGTGCCATGGCAACCTTCCGAAATGTCGGGACTATCGGCAATTTCGAAGAAAAAATGATCGGCAACATGATCCGTCGGGGTTACGACCCTCAGTTCGCCAAGAATTGCTTTGAGCAAATCAAGGGTTTCGGCTCTTACGGTTTCCCCGAAAGCCATGCAGCCAGTTTCGCGCAGCTCGTCTATGTCTCATCATGGCTAAAGCATCATCACCCCGACGCATTCTGCTGCGGCCTGCTAAACTCGCAGCCAATGGGCTTTTACGCGCCAGCGCAGATCGTCGGTGATGCGATCAAGAATAGGGTCAAGATTCGTGCGATCGATGTTTCCCATAGCTTCGCGCAGAGCACGCTAGAAGAACCGGACGGAGACTATTGCGCCGTGCGTCTGGGTTTTCGCCAGATTGACGGCTTTCACTGGCTCGATCCTGATGAGGAGAAACTTAAGAAGAAGCAGGCAGAGCGGCGAGGTGAAGAATACGTCAGCCCGGAAGACTGGGCCGACCGCATCATTAAGGCTCGCAACCGCCGCTCCTTCTCCTCGCTCGAAGATTTTGCCCGCGACACCGGGCTGCCCAAGCGCGCATTGATTTTGCTGGCGGACGCCGATACGTTCCGCTCGCTTGGGCTCGATCGCCGCGAGGCGCTGTGGCAGGTGCGGCGGTTGCCCGACGATGTGGCGCTGCCGCTGTTCGAAGCGGCCACCGCGCGTGAGCAGCCGGACGAGCAGGCCAAGCCGTTGCCAGCGATGCCGCGCCCCGAACAGGTCGTCGCCGACTACCAGACCATCCGGCTTTCACTCAAAGGCCATCCGATGGAATTTTTGCGCGAGATGTTTTCGCGCGAGCGGATCGTTACCTGCAAGGAGATCAGCCATGAGAACGAGCGGCGCCGCGTTCGCTGCGCCGGCGTGGTGCTGGTGCGGCAGCGGCCGGGCAGCGCCAGCGGCGTCGTGTTCATGACGCTGGAAGACGAAACCGGCATCGCCAATGTCGTGGTGTGGCCCAAGATCATGGAGCAGTACCGAAAAGAGGTGATGGGCGCGCGCCTCATCGAGGTACAGGGCTATATCCAGAGCAGCCCCGAGAAGGTGACGCATCTGATCGCGCAGCGCATGATCGACCGCTCGCATGATCTGGTCGGCCTTGCCAACGATGCGCTAGGCCGCAAGCATCCGGTGCCGGCAGGCGCCGACCTGATCGAGCCGCTCAACGACGACCGTCGCGACCACGCAGATATGCCGGCGCAAAAAATCCGCCACCCCCGCAACGTGCGCATCCTGCCGCCGTCGCGGGATTTTCATTGAGGCAGCCTCGGCCGATAATTGTCTCACCGTCACCCTGAGGTGCCGGAGCGTAGCGGAGGCCTCGAAGGATGACGGGGATTGGCAACCCGGCACTCACACGCTTTACAGCCTCACTCCGGCGCAGCTCCGACCGGCGGGCCGCCGGGCGGCCGGTGTAAAAAAGTCAACGACGCGTAGGCGCCGACCCAGGAGCCCATCGCCGCGAAAGCGACATAGAAGGCGTTTTCGGTGTAGCTGATCACGGCGTAGGAGGAGAGCAGATACCAGACTGCGCTCCAGTTCGCCGCCGGCACGCGTTTGCGCGCGATGACGGCGGACGTGAACATCACATAGACTGCGTCGGTGGCCGCCGTTGCGATGAACACGGCGCCTGCGGTGAGGGGATCGATGGCGGCCATTACGGTCCTTTCCGTGCTAATGGGAGGGTCGCAAAACTAGAGCATGATCCGGAAAAGTGCGCAGCGGTTTTCCGAAAAGATCATGCTCCAAACGACAAGGGAGAGAAGAGGCCATGCAAAGCCCCGTCGACATTCTCAGCGATATCTGGACCTCCGCCGGCGGCGATGCGGCCGCGCTCGCGCGTGTACGACTGACCGGCGAGGAGCCGCAGATCCCGTCTTCGTTTCGCGTCGCCGTCGCCGGGCAAACGACAATCGCCGCCACAGGCCTCGCCGCTGCCGAGATCTGGAGACTGCGCAGCGGTGAGGCGCAGGACGTGACCGTCGACATGCGCCACGCCGTCGTCGAGTGCCGTTCGGAACGTTATCTGCGCCTCGACGACAAACCGCCGCCGCCTGCCTGGGACGCCATCGCGGGAGTCTACAGCACCGGCGACAACCGCTTCGTCCGCTGCCATACCAATTTTAGGCATCACCGCGACGCCGTCTGCAAGGTGCTCGGCTGCGAGGCGGAGCGCGAGAAGGTGCAGGCCGCGTTGATGCAATGGAAGGGCGAGAATTTTGAAACCACGGTCTATGCCGCCGGTGGCGTCGTTGCGCTGATGCGCTCCTACGACGAATGGTCCGCGCTGCCGCAGGCACGTGCGCTCGCCGAATTGCCGCTGATCTCGATCGAGAAGATCGGCGACGCACCGCCGAAGCCGTGGCCAAGAGGCGATCGCCCGCTCTCGGGTCTCCGCGTACTCGACCTCTCCCGCGTCATCGCAGGTCCCGTCGCGGGCCGCACGCTCGCTGCGCACGGTGCGGATGTTCTGCTGGTGTCAGGGCCCGAGCTGCCCGCCATTCCCTGGCTCACCATCGACACCGGCCGCGGCAAGCTCACCACTTTCATCGAGCTGAAGAGCGAGGCGGGCAGGGCGCAGATGCGCGCACTGTTGAAGGACGCCGACATCTTCTCGCAAGGTTATCGTCCACGCGCGCTCGCCGCCCTCGGCTTCTCGCCGGAGGAAGCAGCCAGCATCAATCCCGGCATCGTCTACGTCACCCTGTCCGCTTACGGCCATGCCGGCCCATGGGCCGAGCGCCGCGGCTTCGATTCGCTGGTGCAGACCACGACCGGCTTCAACCATGCGGAAGGCAAGGCCGCTGGCATCGACGGTCCCAAGGAATTACCGGCGCAGATGCTCGATCACGCGACCGGCTATCTGATGGCGTTCGGTGCGATGATGGCCAAGGCGCGCCAGGCCCGCGAAGGCGGCAGCTGGCACGTGCGCGTGTCGCTGGCGCAGACAGGACGCTGGCTGTGGAATCTCGGCCGGCTCGACGGCGGTCTCAGCACCCCGGATCTTGCGGGCGAGGCCGTACATGCTGCGTTCATGGAAACCGTGTCATCTGGCTTCGGCACGTTGAACGCGGTGCGCCATTCGGCGGTGCTGTCGAGGACGCCGGCGCAATGGCGCCGCCCTGCCATGCCGCTCGGCAGCCATCCGTCACAATGGCCGGCACGAAGCTGACGTGAAGCTGACGTGTCGCAAAATTTTAACGCAAACCGAAAGACGACTGGCGTTTTTTAGGTTGTTTGAAATCTCAATTCGGCACTATTAGCGCGACCGATGAGGCAGTCGTCTGCCGAGATCGTCGCAGACATGACCGGGCCCCATGGTAGCTGAAAATACCAAGCGATTGCAGGTGCTTACAAAACGACGGGTGATCACATCCGTAGTTTTACTGGCGCTTGCCGGGGCTGGCGCCTACGGCTTTCTCTTTACGGGTGGCAAGCAGAAGAACCATTCCGAAGTCTCCAGCCAGTCGCGCAGGAGCGCTCAGAATTTCACGCCGACACCATCCGAATGGGCGACGCTAACGATCGAGCCGGTCAACGCCAAAACGTTCCGCGCCGAGTACGTCACCGAGGGCAAGGTCGCGGTCGATGAGGATCGCTCGACGCCGGTGTTCTCGCCCTATGCGGGCCGCGTGACCAAGCTGCTTGCCAAGCCCGGCGAGAGCGTGACGCAAGGTCAACCGCTGTTCACAATCGAGGCCGCCGACACCGTGCAGGCCCAGAACGATTTCATCGCGGCGATGACGTCGCAGAACAAGGCGAAGTCGGCGCTCGAGCTTGCCGACATCCAGTACAGGCGCGCCAAGGATCTCTACGAAGGCCGTGCCATTCCGCTCAAGGATTATCAACAGGCGGAAGCGACCCAGGTGCAGGCGCAGAACGACATGCGCTCCTCGGTGACGGCGCTGGAGGCCGCAAACAACAAGCTGCGCATCCTCGGTTTCACCGACGAGACGATCAAGGCGTTCCAGAACAAGAGCACCATCAATCCGGAGATCACGATCTATGCGCCGATCTCGGGCACGGTCGTGCAGCGCAAGGTCGGGCCCGGTCAGTACGTCAGCGCTGGTGCCAGCGATCCGGTGTTCGTGATCGGCGATCTTTCGACGGTCTGGCTCACCGCCTTCGTGCGAGAGAGCGATGCCGCCATGGTGAATGTCGGACAAGACATTGCGGTCAACGTAATGGCGCTGCCGGGCCGCCCCTTGACCGCCAAGATCAACTACGTCGCCGCCGCGATCGATCCCAATACCCGCCGCCTGCTGGTCCGCGCCACCATCGACAACAAGGACGGCCTACTCAAGCCGGAAATGTTCGCCAACGTCACGATCTATTCGGCCGGCGACCGCGCGGCACCTGGAGTGCCGAAGCAGGCGCTGATCTACGAAGGCGACCAGGTCCGCATCTGGGTCGCGCGTGAGGACAAGTCGCTCGAGCTGCGCCAGATCAAGGTCGGCCTCATCAACGGCAACCTCGCCGAGGTCACCAGCAACCTGAAACCCGGCGAGAACATCGTCGTCAAAGGCAGCCTGTTCATCGACCGCGCGGCGTCCGGTAGCTGAAAGAATGTTGACGTGAATCAGGTCGCGCACGGGCTCGCTTCATCTCGCCCCGCTGGCGGGGAGAGGTCGGATTGCGCTCGGCGACGCAAAGCGTCGTCCGGTGCAATCCGGGTGAGGGGGGCTCTCCGCGAGGCCAACTCTCACCGTCCCCGCGGAGACTCCCCCTCACCCCGACCCTCTCCCCGCAAGCGGGGCGAGGGAGAACAACTGCCGGCCTAAATGGATCGCCTCGTCGCCCTTGCCGTCAACCGGCGCTTCCTGATGGTCGGCATGTTCGTCGCCGTGTTCATCGGCGGCCTGATTGCGTTCAACCAGCTCAACATCGAGGCCTATCCCGACCCGACCCCGCCGATGGTCGACGTCGTCACCCAGAGCCCGGGCCTGTCGGCGGAGGAAATCGAGCGCTACATCACGATCCCGATCGAGACCCAGGTCGCGGGCCTGAAGAACCTCACGACCATCCGCACCATCTCGCTCTATGGCCTCTCCGACGTCAAACTCCAATTCTCATTCGCCTACACCTATGAAGAGGCGTTGCAGCAGGTCTTGAATCGCCTAGCGCAGCTCGCGCCGTTGCCGGGCAACGTTCAGCCGCAGATCTCGCCGCTCAGCCCGATCGGCGAAATCTTCCGTTATCGGCTGGTCGGTCCGCCGAACTACAGCGTGCTCGACCTCAAGACCATCCAGGATTGGATCCTCCAGCGCCGCTTCCGTTCCGTGCCCGGCGTGATCGACGTCACCGGATGGGGCGGCAAAAGCAAGACTTATGAGCTCCAGGTCGACAACAACAAGCTGGTCGCCAACGGACTGACGCTGCCGCAATTGCTCCAGGCGGTCAGCAATTCCAACGTCAATGTCGGCGGCAACACCGTCAATATCGGCCAGCAATCGGCCGTGGTGCGCGGCGTCGGCCTGATCCGCTCGATCGACGATCTCGCCAATACCATGGTCGCCCAGACCAACGGCAATCCGGTGCTGGTGAAGGACGTCGCCACCGTCACCGTCGGCCAGAAGCCGCGTCTCGGCATCGCCGGTCTCGATGATGCCGACGACATCGTGCAGGGCATCGTGCTGATGCGCCGCGGCGAGCAGAGCACGCCGACCATCAATCGCGTCGAGCAGCTGGTCCAGCAGATCAACGGCTCGACCATCCTGCCGCCGGGCGTGCGCATCGAACGCATCTACGACCGCAAGGACCTGATCGATCTCACCACCCACACCGTGCTGCACAACATGGTGGTCGGCATCCTGCTGATCGTGCTGTTGCAGTGGATCTTCCTCGGCGATCTCCGCAGCGCGCTGATCGTCGGCGCCACCATTCCGTTTGCGCTGTTCTTCGCCGTGATCATCCTGGTGCTGCGCGGGGAATCCGCGAATCTTCTGTCGGTGGGCGCCATCGATTTCGGCCTGATCGTGGACGCCACCGTCATCATGGTGGAGGCGATCTTCCGACGCCTGACGCAAACCACGCCGCCGAACGAATCCGAGCAGATGTCGCCCGAGACGCTGTTCGGTATGAAGAGCCATGCCATCCTCAGCGCCGCGGCCGACGTCTCGCGCTCGATCTTCTTTGCCGCCGCGATCATCATCGCGGCATTTTTGCCGCTGTTCACGCTGTCCGGCGTCGAGGGTAACATTTTCGGCCCGATGGCACGGACCTATGCCTACGCGCTTGCCGGCGGTCTGCTTGCGACCTTCACCGTCACGCCAGCGCTGTCCGCGATCATCCTGCCCGCGCATGTCGAGGAGACCGAGACCAGGGTGATGCAGATCCTGCACCGGATCTACATGCCGGTGCTGCGTTGGGCGGTCGCCAATCGCAGCATCATGCTCGGCGCTGCGGTGGGCCTCGTGCTGATGACGGTGGCGCTCGGCCGGCTGCTTGGCCTCGAATTCCTCCCCAAGCTCGAAGAGGGCAATCTCTGGATCCGCGCCACGCTGCCGCCGACCATCTCGCTCCAGGAAGGCAATTCCTACGTCAACGAGATGCGCAAGCTGATTCGCGCCCGGCCCGAGGTCGAGTCCGTGGTGTCGCAGCATGGCCGTCCCGACGACGGCACCGACGCCGCCGGCTTCTTCAACGCCGAGTTCTTCGCGCCGCTGAAGCCCGCGAGCGAGTGGCCCGGCACGCATGACAAAGAGGAGCTGACTGCGGAGCTGCTCAAGCAGCTCGACGATCGATTCCCCGGCGTCGAGTTCAACTTCTCGCAATATCTGCAGGACAACGTCTCGGAAGCGGTCTCCGGCGTTAAGGGCGAGAACTCGATCAAGCTGTTCGGCAGCGATCTCCAGGCGCTGACCGACACTGCCAACAAGATCAAGTCGGTGCTATCGACCGTGCAGGGCATCACCGACCTCGCGGTGTTCACCTCGCTCGGGCAGCCGACCGTCCAGATCGACATCGACCGTGCCAAGGCCGCGCGCTACGGACTCGCTCCCGGCGACATCAACGCCACCATCAAGGTCGCGATCGGCGGGGACACCGCGGGCGATCTCTACGAGCCGGGATCTGACCGCCATTTCCCGATCATCGTTCGCCTCGCGCCGGAATATCGCCGGAGCGCGGAGGCGATCCAGAACATCCGGATCGGCGCGCCCGGGCCGAACGGCTCCGTCACGCAGATTCCCCTCAGTGAGGTGGCTACGATCAGCCTCGTCTCCGGCGCGGCCTACATCTATCGCGAGCAGCAGGAGCGCTACCTGCCGATCAAGTTCTCGGTGCGAGAGCGCGACCTCGGCAGCGCCATCCGCGAGGCCCAGCAGAAGATCGCCGAGCAGGTGCAATTGCCGCCGGGATCGCACATGGAATGGGTCGGCGAGTTCGGCAATCTCCAGGATGCGATCCGGCGGCTGTCGATCGTGGTGCCGATCTCGCTGGCGCTGATCGCCGTCCTGCTCTGGTTCAATTTCGGTTCGATGGTCGACACGCTGCTCGCCATGAGCGTGATCCCGATGGCGATCTTCGGCGGC
The DNA here is from genome assembly GCF_016612535.1 of Bradyrhizobium diazoefficiens. NCBI lineage: Bacteria > Pseudomonadati > Pseudomonadota > Alphaproteobacteria > Hyphomicrobiales > Nitrobacteraceae > Bradyrhizobium > Bradyrhizobium diazoefficiens. The sequence continues at coordinate 1,670,178 of NZ_JAENXS010000002.1, read as the reverse complement.
GTGCTCGGGCTATTGATTACCGGCACCGCCTTCAGCGTCTCGGCCGCGATTGGCTTCATCGCGTTGTTCGGCATCGCCGTGATGGACGGCATCATCATCCTGTCGCAGTTCAACCAGTTGATCGATGAGGGCATGGACCGCGTGAGCGCGGTGATCCGCACCGGCGAGTTGCAGCTCCGCCCGGTGCTGATGACCTGCGTGGTCGCCGGCGTCGGCTTGCTGCCGGCCGCGCTGTCGGGAGGCATCGGCTCGCAGGTGCAGAAGCCGCTCGCGGTCGTCGTCGTCACCGGCATGATGCTGGCGCCGATCGTGATTCTGGTGACGCTGCCGGTCCTGATCTCCTTCTTCTCCCGCCGCGCGCGCTGACGGTTATTGTTTGAGCACGATCTTGTCGGAAAACCGCTGCGCACTTTTCCGGATCATGCTCTAGCCCAACATCCGCTGCGCGATCCGCAGCAGCATCGTGGTGCCGAGCCCGAGCAGCATGAGGCTCGCGAACCGGCTGCTCAGTGACAGCATCCGCGGCGTCAGTCGTGAGCGCGCGGTTGCGACGATCGTGCTGAGCATCATCCACCAGACGGCAGAGCCGACGAAGACGCCCGCGATCAGCGGTGCCGCAGCGGCTTGCGTGGAGAACGCGTGCAGCGCTGCCAGAAACAGGATGACCGTCAATGGATTGGTCAGCCCGAGCGCGATGGCGCTGAGATAGGCGCGTGCGAGACGCACTTTGTCGAGCTCACCGGTGTCCTGGAGCACGAGGGAACAGCGATGCGTGCGGATCGCGAACCACAGCAGCGTGATCGCCGAGACGATGCCGAAGACGACGGCATTCGCCTCGACCCAAGGCTGTGCAAGCGCGCCCAATCCCAAGACGACGAAGGCGCTGTAGGTGAGATGCACAGTTGCCGCACCGAAGCCGGTGGCGAGCCCTGTGGCCATGCCCGATGCCAATGTGCGCTGAATGCACAGCATGCCCATTGGCCCGATGGGAGCCGCGACGGTGAAACCGATTCCAATGCCGGAGAAAAGCGCGGCAAGATAATGTGATGGAGGCATGTATCCGCACGAACAAATGAAATCTGCTCGTGCGTACCGGTGAAATCGAGGATGCGCGTCAACCGGATGGGTGAGAAGCAAACGAGAATGCAAACACGATCGTGTGAGTCAGTGCCGTTGTGCTCTCGCGACAACAGTTCCATCGCTCAACTTGGAACCGCATCGCATCTTGTTTGAACCTAATCGGATTTGTGGCGACTCAGAAGCCGTAGAGTCGTGCCGGATTGTCGACCAGGATCTTCTTGCGCATGTCCGCATCGGGCGCCCACAGTGGAAGCTGGTTGAGCAGCCGGCCGTCGTCGATCGGGTGGAACGGTGCGATATCAGTGGCTTTGCGGCCCTGGACTTGCGCCGAATCCGGGTGCGGCCAGTCGGTCCCCCAGACGATGCGATCCGCGTTCGCGGCGATCAATGCACGCGCATAGGGCGCCATGTCCTGATACTCGGGCGCGAGCTTGGACGAGCGGTAGGCGCCCGAAATCTTCACATAAGCCTTGCCGGATTTGACCAGCGCGATGAGGTCGGAAAATCCCGGCTGCTCCAATCCGAGCGAGGCCTCCAGCCCGCCAAAGTGGTCGAACACCGCAGGCACCGGTGCGGCCAGCACAAGATCCCTGATCGCGGAGATCATCGCCAGCGTGGTGTAGAGCTGCACGTGCCAGCCGCGCGCCTTCATGCGCTCGACGGCGACAGTGAAACGGGTGCGGCCGACGTCGGGATCGTTGATGCCGTCGGTCGCGAGATTGATGCGGATGCCGCGAAAGCCGTCCACTTGCATCGCGTCGAGCTGGGCCTCCGTGGTCTCGTCGTCGATCACGGCCACTCCGCGCGCGGTTGCGCCCCGGGCCTTCATGCCGAACAGGCTGGAGGAATTGTCGGTGCCGTAGACGCTCGGCGTGACGATCACCACGCGGTCGATATGCAGCGCCTTGTGCAGTGCCGCCATCTCTTCGGGGCTTGCCGGTCCCGGCGTATAGACGCGCCCCGCGAAGAACGGAAATTTTTCGACTTCGCCGTGGATATGGGTGTGACAGTCGCAGGCGTGCGCCGGCACGTCGAAATTGATCGGCGTCGCGGGTTGCTCTGCGCGCGCGTGGACTTGGTCGGTCATGGCTGCTCCGGCGGCGAGAAAGCCGCGGGACGATAGCACATCAGCCCGGCAGCCGCGTCACGTCGCTGCATAGCTGTTCGACGAGCTGCGCGACCGGCTGCGCCGTCGACACGAACAACCGGGCAGGGCAGGCCCGCGAGCCATGCCTCATCTTTTGCGAGACTGCGGCCTTCGCGATCACCAGCTTCGTAGTGCGAGGCCCATTCAACGAACGACGCCGTTTCCTCATGACGCCAGCCCCCGGGCGCGACAGCATCGGCACCGAAATGCGCAGTCTCGCGGGCACGCAGGCGCCTCAAGCGCAGCTCGCGCGGCGTGGTCACGAAGACGACGAGGTCGAAATACGAGACAAGTTCGTCGCCCCAGCCGGTGACGGTTCCGCTCAGCACCCAATCGAGGCGCGGCAGGAACATCTCGCGCATTAGGCGCAGACGATCTGCGGCGGGGCGCGTCGTCTGGTAAGGCGGCGCCGTCGGCAGCCAGAAATAATCGTCGGTGTCGTGATGCGGCAGCGCCAGCCGGTCGGCGAGCGTACGACCGAGCGTCGTCACGCCGGAGCCTGACGCGCCCATCAGATGAATGCGAAGGCTCTTCATGCGCACCGGCCCGAAGATTTGAAACTACTGCCCCGACGGCGTGCGCAGGCCATGCCAGGCATCGCGGACCTGATGATAGTGCACCTCGGGCAGATAGTCGGGCGTGTTCAGGCTCAGCGTCTTGACGTCGAGGTGGCCGACGGCGCTCAGCAGCGTGTAGGAGGCGATGACGCGGTCACGCAACGCGCCGATCAAACGGGCCCTGGCCTGGATCAGATCGGCCTGCGAGTTGAGGACGTCAACCGTCGTGCGCTGTCCGCCGGCGGCCTCGCGCTGCACGCCCTGGAGCGCGACGGTCGCAGCCTTCACCTCGGACTCCGAGGCCGAGACCGCGATCTTGGCGCCCTCGTTGGCGACCCAGGCGCTGACTGCCGCGGTGCGCGCCTGGTTGCGCACCTGATCGAGCACGAGCCGGCTCTGCGCGGTGACTTCCTTGGCCTGCCGGGTCTGTGAGGCGGCCTGGCCGCCGTCGTAGATCGGCGCCGTGACGTTGGCGACGATCGAGGCCTGGTCGGTGGCGAAGGTGCTGAGCGATGGGTCGTTGTCGCGGCTGCGGCTGATGCTGCCCTGGAGGCTGGCGCTCGGCAGCAGCGCACCTTCGGCGACGCGGATATTGGTCGAGGCGATGTCGACGTCGAAGCCCGCGGCCATCACTGCCGGATGCTCGCGGATCGCCATCGTTATCGAATCCTCGCGGCTCTTCGGCAGATAGCGATCGACGACCTCGGCGGGGCGAAGCTGTGCGGGTGAATTGCCGATCACTTGCGCATAGGTCGCCTGGCTTATGGCGAGTGCGACTTCGGCGGCGTTGAGATCGGCAAGGCCGCGGCTGAGGCGCGCCTCGGCCTGGGCGGTATCGGTCGGGGTGACGTCGCCGGCATTGAGGCGGCGCTGGGTGATGGAGAGCGTCTCGCGCAGGAAGGCGACGTTGGAGCGTTGCGCCTCGACCAGTGACTGGTTGGCGAGCACGTTGGTGTAGGCGGTGACCGCATCGAGCAGCACGCCTTGGCCGACATTGCGCAATGCCTCGCGTCCGGACTGCACCTGGAGCTCCGCAACCCGTACGCTGTTGGCGGTCCGGAAGCCGTTGAACAGGGTCTGCGACACTGTGACCCCGATGGTCCAGGGCTTCAGCCTCGCGGTCTGGATGGTGTTGTCCGGAAGCAGGTTGCGCACCGCTTGCAGGCCGGCGCTGAGGCTCGCCACGATCTGCGGCCGATAGCCGGCGAGCGCCTGTGGCACGTTCTCGTCGGTGGCGCGCTGCCTTGCGCGCTCGGCGTTGATTTGCGGATTGGTCTGGTAGGCCTTGACCAGCGCCTCCGGCAGGGCTTCCGCCCATGCCGTCGCGGGCAGGGCGCAACAGAGTCCCAGCGCGGTCCATGTCGCCAGGACAGGACCCACGCCCGATCGACGCCGCGTCATCACGCGACCAGCTCTGGCGGCACGCCCAATCATGTAATCCCGCAAAATCCCGGCTGTCCGCCCCCGCCGACGGCGGCTCTCTTAACTGTTTAACCAGCGCGGGTCCCGCAGGCAAACTGCCGCGGGGAAAACCCCCATGTATTCCGTGCCTGTTGCAGGTGCGTCACACCGCAAATGCGCTATAGGATTCTCGTCAGGTGCTTGTCACGCGGTCCGGGTCTCACGGATGATGCCGAAATTCTTCGCCGATCCCGATGCGCTCGCGGAGGAGATCATTCGCGACGTCGGACCCGATCTGGTGGTCGGTCTGCCGCTCGGCCTCGGCAAGGCCAACCACGTCGTCAACGCCCTCTACGCGCGCGCCTGCGCCGATCCTTACATCAAGCTGACATTGCTGTCGGCGCTGACATTGGAAAAGCCGAAGCCGAAGGTCCTGATCGAACGCCGGTTCATCACGCCGGTGATCGACCGCCTGTTCGGGGGGTATCCCGATCTGGCTTACGCCGACGCGCTGCGCGAAAATCGGCTGCCGTCCAACATCAACGTGGTCGAATTCTTCTTTCTTGCCGGACGCTGGCTGCACGTGCCGGCCGCGCAGCAGAACTACATCTCGGCCAACTACACCCACGCCGCAAGCTATTTGCTGGCCCGCGGGATGAACGTGGTGACACAGCTGGTCGCCAAGCGCGTCGTCGACGGCGTGCCGCGCTACAGCCTGTCCTGCAACACCGACACGACGCTGGATGTACTGCGCGAGCGCGGCGCCGGACGCGCATCGTTCAAGCTGATCGCGCAGGTCAATTCCGAGCTGCCGTTCATGCCGGGCCCGGGCGATCTTGCGGCCGAGGCGTTCAGCGCCGTGCTGGACAGCACGACGACCGACTTTCCCCTGTTCGCGCCGCCGTCGGAGCCGATCTCCGATACCAAATACGCCATCGGCCTGAACGCGGCATCCGTGGTGCGCGATGGCGGCACGCTTCAGATCGGCATCGGGCAGATCGGCGATGCGCTCGCACAGGGCCTGATCCTGCGCCATCGCGACAGCGCAGCGTTTCATGACGTCGTCATTCGGCTGTCGCCGGCACGACCGGCCGTCGCACGGGAAGCCCATGCCTTCGAGGCCGGCCTCTATGGCGTCAGCGAGATGGTGACCGAGGCCTTCATCGGCCTGATCGACGCCGGCATTCTCAAGCGCGCCGTCGACGGCGTGGTGCTGCACGGCGCCTTCTTTCTCGGTCCGAAATCCTTCTATCGCGCGCTGCGCGAGATGCCGCCGGATCAGATCGGGCGCATCCAGATGATGCCGGTGTCGTTTACCAACGAACTCTACGGCGATGAGGAGCGGAAGCGTCGCGCCCGCATTGGCGCACGCTTCATCAACAACACGATGATGGCGACGCTGCTGGGAGCGGCAGTCTCCGACGGCCTCGACGATGGCCAGGTCGTGAGCGGTGTCGGCGGACAGTACAATTTCGTGGCGCAGGCCTTCGCGCTCGAGGGCGCGCGGTCGGTCTTGACGCTCGAAGCGACGCGACAAGCCGGACGCGCGCTGAAATCCAACATTCTTTGGCACTACGGGCACGAGACCATCCCACGGCATCTGCGCGATGTCTTTGTCACCGAATACGGCGTTGCCGATCTCAGAGGAAAGTCGGATGCCGAGGTGATTGCGGCGATGCTCGCGATCGCTGACTCCCGCTTCCAGGACGAGCTGGCGCGGGTCGCCAAGGAGGCAGGCAAGCTGCCGCGAGGCTACGAGGTCCCGGCGGCCCACCGCGAAAACCATCGCGAGCGGATCGCGGCAGCGCTCAAGCCCGCGCGCGACGCCGGGCTGTTGCCGTCGTTTCCATTCGGCTGCGATTTCACCGAGGTGGAGCAGCGCCTCATCCCGGCGCTCGAGATCCTGCAAGGTGCGCAACATTCGCCGCGTGCGCTGGCGGGCCTGCTTTGGGAGGGATTGCGTCGAAAGCCTGATACGGATGACGAGGCGTGTCTCGCGCGTCTCGGCCTCGATCGACCAAAAACGTGGCCGGAGCGCTTTTGTCGCGCGCTGGTCAGCGCGGCTTTGGCGCGCTGCAGTGGCGCCTAGCTCCACTGTCGTCCCGGCGAAGGCCGGGACCCATAACCTCAGAGAGTAGTTGGCGAAGACTCGTCGTTCGGTACTACGACCGTCTGCTACCGGAAGATTCCGCGGTGGGTCCCGGCCTTCGCCGGGACGACAAGATACAATACTTACCGGTTCTTGTTCACCGGCTTGCGCTTCTCGATGAAGGCGGCCATGCCCTCGGAGCGGTCTTCGAGCGCGAAGGTCGAGTGGAACAAATTGCGCTCGACGCTCATGCCCTCGGCGAGCGTGGTCTCGAAGGCGCGGTTGACCGCTTCCTTGGCCATGGCGACGGCGGGGCGTGACATCGCGGCGATCTTCTCGGCGGCCGCCATCGTCTCGTCCATCAGCTTGTCGGCGGGCACGATGCGGCTGACGAGGCCCGAGCGCTCGGCTTCCGCGGCGTCCATCATGCGGCCGGTGAGGCAGAGATCCATCGCCTTGGACTTGCCGATCGCGCGCGTCAGGCGCTGGGTGCCGCCGATGCCGGGGATGGTGCCGAGCGTGATCTCTGGCTGGCCGAATTTGGCGGTGTCGGCGGCAATGATGAAGTCGCACATCATGGCGAGTTCGCAGCCGCCGCCCAGCGCGTAGCCGGCGACAGCGGCAATGGTCGGCTTGCGGCAACGCGCGACGCGGTCGCCGCCGATCGCGGCAAAATCCTCGGAGAACATCTCGATGAAGCCCTTCGGCTGCATCTCCTTGATGTCGGCGCCGGCGGCAAAAGCCTTCTCGCTGCCGGTCACGACGATGCAGCCGATGGCATCATCGGCCTCGAGATCGTCCACGGCCGCCGCGATCTCGCGGAAGACGCCGAAGGAGAGCGCGTTGAGCATCTTCGGCCGGTTCAGCTTGATGATACCGACCGCACCGATGCTTTCGACGATGATGTGTTCGAACGTGCTCATGCTCCACCCACGCTTTTGATTGAGCGGGCAATGTGCCCGCTGGCGGGGTGGGCTTCAAGGGGGGCCGGAGCGCGCAAGCGCGTGCGTTCCGGACGGGCTCCTCAGGCCAGGAATTAGGCCATAAACATGCGCGCTGCGGAGGCCAGCGTCAGCAGCGTGCCGACGCCGATGAAGATCTTGCCGATCAGGGAGCTCTGGTCCCAGGCCGAACTCGGCTGGCTGCTGGCCATGACCGGCGCTGGGCGCGGCTGTGCGTCGGTTGCGGCCACCACGGCCTTCTGCGCCGGCGGGTTGTCCTGTTGCAGGGCGCGATCGAGGTCGTTGAGCTGGTCGGGCGCGACCACCTGGTTGTCGGCATTGGGGGCGGCGGCATTGTCGGCCGCGGCCTGGACATTGTCACTGGCGCGGCCGGTCATCGCGGAGGCTGCGGCCGCAGGCGGCGTGTCGGCGGCGAGCTGCGCATTGGCATTGGCGACTTCCGGCGGCATTTGGCTCGCGGACGGGACGTCGGTGCCGGCCTTGACCTCGTTCTTGACCTCGTCGGCCCGCGGTGTGGCGTCGGTCTTGTCGTCGGATTTCTGCGCCGTCTTGCTGCCGGTGCTGTGGTGAGACGCGTGGCGCCGCTGCTTGCCCGGCTTAACCGCATCGGCCTGTTTGCTGGCGCTGTCCGACCGGGTGTTTGCCGCAGAACTCGGCGCGGCCTGCACTGAAGCTCCAAACAGCAGCAATAGTCCGGTCAGAGCGACCAATGCCGCGCGCCCGCTGGCTTTCATCATGTTGACGATCTCCCCAATTCACCCGTCCCGGAAACGAACAGAGACCCCGGCGCATGACGACAGCGGGGCAAAAAATGGGAATCTTCGGGCCACACCGGGCAAAACCGGGGCAAACCGGCCACGCCTGCCGCGCCGCCGGGTGCAGTGCGGACCGATCGGTGTTATGAGCCTCCCGGGCTTTTGCGGCCGGATCGGATTCTTTGGGGCCCTCGGCTGCAGATCACGACTTCGTGATTTCTGAGGTGCCGACGTAACAAATTGAAAGGGCGGCCGAATTGCCGTGTAGGAGCGCGCGTGCGCGGACGTGAGGACGAGTGGACCGGCCTGATGCGGTCGGCCATGGCAGGCGATGATGCGGCGTATCATCGGCTGCTGAAAGCGGTCACGCCGGTGCTGCGCGCTGCCGCGAGGCGCGGCCTGGCGAGGGCCGGGCAGCCTCCCGATCAGGCCGAGGATATCGTGCAAGAGATCTTGTTGGCGGTGCATCTGAAGCGGCACACCTGGGACAGCGAGGCCCCCTTCGCCCCCTGGCTGTTCGCGATCGCGCGCAACAAGCTGATCGATACGCTGAGGCGGCGGGGCAGGCGGATCTTCGTCAATATCGACGATTTCGCCGAAACGCTGCCCGGCGAGACGCCGCAGGAGACGGCATCGGCGGGCGAGGTCGCCGGCCACCTCAGCGCCCTGCCGCAGCGTCAACGCGACGTGTTGCAGTCGATCGCGGTCGACAGCGCCTCGATCAAGGATACGGCGACGAAATTCTCGATGAGCGAAGGTGCAGTGCGGGTCGCGCTGCATCGGGGGCTTGCGGCCCTCACAGCCAAACTGCGGGACTACTAGTCATGGATACCGACCAACTCATCCGCACGCTCGCGGCCGACAACACCCACCGCGCCCCGCGCGTCGGCGCCTTGCTGACGATGGGCCTGCTGGTGGCGGCGCCGTTCTCGATCCTGATCTTCGCCACGTTCCTGGGCATCCGGCCGGACGTAATGACGGCGATGCACAATCCGTTCTTCGACACGAAGTTCGCGGTCACGTTGTCGCTGGCGATCCCGGCGATCATCATCAGCCTGCATTTGTCGCGGCCCGAAGCCTTGATGCGCGGCTGGGGCTGGCTGCTGCTGCTGCCCGTCGGGTTGCTGGCGGTCGCGATCGGCAGCGAAGCGATGATGGCGCCGGCCATGCCGATGACGGTGCGGCTCGTCGGCAAGAACTCGCGGTGGTGCATGTCGGCGATCCCCGCGATGTCGCTGCCGCTTCTCGCGGGCGCATTGTTCGGCCTGCGTCACGGCGCGCCGTCGCGCCCCGCGCTTGCCGGCGCGCTCGCCGGCCTGTTGTCGGCCGGGCTTGCGGCGACGCTCTACGCCTCGCACTGCACCGACGACTCGCCGCTGTTCGTCGCGACCTGGTACACGATCGCGACCGCGATCGTGACTGCGATCGGCGCGGCCGTTGGATCGCGAGTCCTGAGGTATTAAGCCGCCGGAATTGCACCCTGCTGCATGCGGTGGAAGCGCAGCACCTGCTGCGCGGTCGAGCCGCGCAGGGCTTCGTAGGTATCGCGCAGCGTCAGCATGTCGGTCTGCGAGCCGCCCGAGAGCTTTTCGCGCAGCGCGATGATCGCGCGCACGCTCGACCATTGCATGCCGGCGACCTTGGCGAGGATCATCACGCCCTCGGTGCGGCTTTCGATCATCAAGTTCTCGGCGGTCTCCACCGAAACGCCTGCGAGCGCTGCCAGCCCCGCATTGGTCTCGTCGAACTTGCCATGCTCCGCGAACGTCGTGACCTGGAATTCGTTGAGACGGCCATCGTCGTGGAGTGACTTCACCAGCGCGCGTGCCATTTCGGTCTGCCGGGTCATGGCGGCGGTACGGACCCGCTGCGCCGCCTGCTGGACCACGTTCGACACTTCGTCGGCGAGTTCGGGATGGGCGGCCTCCAGCTTCCTGCGCACTCTCAGGGAGGCCTTGGCGATCAGCTTCAGATAGTGATGGCGCGGCAGGTCGGGCCGTAGGCCAATGCAGGTGGCGAGGTCGTCGTCGCGCTCGGCGCGGGTGACGAGATCGGCGAGGCTGCCCTCGGAGAGCTGCGCGCCCGGGTTTGCAGCGGTCGACTGCACCACGTCTTCGTTGCCGCGTGTCACCAGCACGTCGGTCAGGGCTTCCGACAGCACCCGCCGCAGCGAGATCGCCTTGAGATGGGCCTGGCTCTTGCTGCGCGCGATCTCGATCAGGGTGGTCTCGTCGAGCCGTTCCGACTTCGTCAGCACGGGGCCGGCGACCTCGATGACGTCGTCGAGTGCGAGCGTGCGGATGATCTGGGGCGGCGCGGCTCCGATCGGCGCGAGCCGGTCGGCGAGCAGCGCCTTCGCCGAGGCCTCGATCTGCTCGATCAGGCACTGGAAGACGTCGTCGAACACCCGGATATGGTCGTCGGAATAATCCACCGCGTTGTTAATGAACAGATCGGTGACGCGGCGCAGCGTCTCGACCCGGCGCGCAACGGTGCCGTGGGAGAGGGCGGTCTGCAATTCCTCGAGCAGGTTCTCGGATGACTTAGCGGATTTGGTTCTCATAGCCCTGTCCTGGAGCGTTCGGCCCGGTCGCGGCTTCTGCGCGGCCGGTGGCAATGGATTGGTCAGCTCGTTGCAATGCGGTTGCGGCCTTGTGCCTTGGCGGAATAGAGCGCGCTGTCAGCGCGCGCGAGAAACGTGTCGGCAGTATCGTTGTCGCGCAGCGTCACGACGCCGGCGGAAATCGTCACCCGCATGCCGGGCGAGAATGCGCTCCAGTCGAGCTCGGCGACGATGCCGCGCAGCCGATCGAGCATGCGCGATCCGGCGTTGCTGTCCGTATTCGGCAGCAGCAGCAAAAACTCTTCGCCGCCATAGCGGCCGAAACGATCGTCGGGGCGGATGTTGGCGAAGATGGTGATGGCGAAGGTCCGCAGCACCTCGTCGCCGACGGGATGGCCGTGGCCGTCGTTGATGCGTTTGAACCAGTCGAGATCGATCAGCGCGATGGCGCAAGGCAGGGCTGCCTGCCTCGACTTTTCCATCTCTGCGTCGAGCAGCCGCATGATGCAGCGGCGGTTGTAGGAGCCGGTCAGCTCGTCGAGCTCGGCGAGCTCCTCGATGCGCTGGTAGGCGGCCTTCAGCTCGATGCTGCGCCGGTACAGGATTTTGCGCAGGGTGGCGCCGAACAGGCCGAGGAACGCGCACTGGCCGATCACCAGCACGAAGCACAGCATCGAGGCGGTTCGCTGCAGCCGCGTCGCAACCGGCATGCCGATCGGCAGGTCCGAGCCGAGGAACACGGCCGCGAGTGCGCAGGTCGCGATCGCCCAGGTCAGCATCGCCTGGGCCGAGGTCATGCGCAGCGTGCCGAATGCGAAGATCAGGAACAGCACGCTGATGAAAGCGATTCCGATCGTCGGCACCGACACCAGGAACACGAATTGCAGCGCCATATGCGCCGAGATCTGGAAGACCGTGAGATAATGGTCGTTGTGCCGGTCACCGACGCCGGCCTCCGACATCACAAGGAAGATTCCGATGATCAAGAGGCCGCCGAGCCAGAACAGCGATGGCACGCTCATATGAGCGGCGCCGTCATAGGCGTAGAGCAGCAGCACGAAGGCGCCGAGCGAATAGCTGGCGACCTGGCCGACATACATCTGCCGGCGCTGCCGGACCCGCCGCGCCAGCACCTCGGGCACGGCCGCCTCGGGCGTGAGGACGAGGTCCGCGACCTCTGCGGCATTCCTCTCCGGAAAGGACGTCGCGGCCGTGTTCATGGTCCCGCCAATGGTGGATGTCAGCCGAAAAAATGTACGTGGCAAGCCTTTAGGTTTGGTATCCTTTTGCACCGAATCCGGCGGTGGCGCGGTGGCGTGGGTGACGGGGCCTCGTGCAGCGCGGAATTTGCCAGTTAGGCATCGCAGGCGATGCGGACCAAAGTCGGCGCCGTGCGACATAAGCTGCATGGGGCTGTGATATTGATCGGGCTCGATCGGGCCGTCTGCGACCGCCTCATCGTAGTTTGCGGGAGATGTTTCCGTATTATGTTACCGTTCTGGAGCGAGGCGGCCAGCCGCCGCGGGTGGGACAAGGAAAATGCGCGTATGTGGGGTAGATCACACAGATCCCCGTATGACTGCGGTAGATTGAACAATTTTGCACGTTCCGTCGAACCCTCGGCCGTATCGACCCGACCAATCTTGCGAGACGGCCTTTGAGCGTGACACAGGCGGCTACGGACGAGGTCCTGATCGCCAGGATCGCCCAAGGCGACCGGCTCGCCATGCAGGTGCTGTACGGGCGGCACCATGTCAGGGTGTATCGGTTCGGGCTGAGACTCGTGCGCGACGAGCAGACGGCGGAAGACCTCATCAGTGAGGTGTTTCTGGACGTCTGGCGTCAGGCCGGCAAGTTCGAGGGCCGATCCGCCGTTTCCACCTGGCTCCTGGCAATCACCCGATTCAAGGCCCTGTCTGCGCTCCGGCGCAGGAAGGATTTTGAGTTGGACGACGAAGCCGCCAACGCGATTGAGGATTCATCCGACAATCCGGAAACGGTGGTGCAGAAGAAGGACACCAGTGAAGCGTTGCGGGAGTGTCTGACGGGCCTCTCGCCGGACCATCGGGAAATCGTCGACCTCGTCTACTACCACGAGAAGTCGGTGGAAGAGGTGGCCGAGATCGTCGGGATCCCGGAGAACACGGTAAAGACGCGCCTTTTCTATGCGCGCAAGAAATTGGCCGAACTGCTGAAGGCAGCCGGCATTGAGCGAGGCTGGCCATGATGGCGTTGAGCAAGAAGATGCTGGAGCAAGAGCCCAGTGAGATCGAACTGCTGCTGCCCTGGCATGCCGCCGGCACGCTGAACGCCCGTGATGCCCGCCGCGTCGAGGACGCGCTCGCCAGCGATCCGGAGCTTGCGAAGCAATATGCGGCGATCCGCGGCGAATACGAAGAGACCATCCATTTGAACGAGAGCCTGGGTGCTCCGTCGGCGCGCGCGATGCAAAAGCTGTTTGCCGCGATCGACGCCGAGCCGGCGCAGGTCACTGGTTCGCTGCCGCTGTCGGCGCGCGTTGCCACATTCTTCGCCGGTCTGTCGCCGCGCACGCTGGCCTGGTCGGCGAGCCTGGGTGCCATCGCGCTGCTGCTGCAGGCCGGCATCATCGGCGCCGTGCTGATGAAGACCCAGACCGCGACTTTCGAGACCGCATCGCTTTCGACCGGCGCTCCGATCACGCGCGAGCTAGGGGCGGCTACGCCGGCGCGGGCGCTGGTGCGCTTCACGCCCGAAGCGCGCGTCGCCGACATCACCGCGCTGCTCGACAGCTACCAGGCCTCGATCATCGGCGATGCCAAGGGCGGCATGTTCCGTCTCCAGTTCGACAAGGCAATGAGCCAGGACGAGCTCGCCGCGCTGCTCGGCAGGATGCAGCGCGAGAAGGTCGTCAACCTCGCCGTGGCGGCGCCTTAAAGGCGCCTCTGCACCAATGACCCGCAAGTCCGAGAGTAAGTTGCGAGCCGGGGCCTATGCTTCGTCGGTCGGAGCGGCGCTCCTGGTCGCTACCTGTCTCGGCATCGAGGTCGCCCATGCCCAGGCGATCATGCGCACGCCCACCATCAGCCTTCCCTCGAGGAGTCCGACGATCTCTCCGAGCGTCGGGGCCAAGGTGATGAGCATCGACCACGGTCCTCGGGTCGTCCCCGCCATCCCGCATACCTCCACAGCGCGGATCGGTTCGACGCCGGTCCTGCCCTACGCGCACTACTCGCCGAACCTCTATCCGGCTTGCACCGCGGCCTATCGTGACGCCGACGGCGAGTGCCTCGCCCAGCCAAACGGGAGCGGCGACGGCTCCGGCAAATCAGGCAAGAAGAGCGCCGGCAAGGGCCGAGGCAACAACACGCCGGTCGCCGCGAACTTGCGTACCTTCGCCAACGAATTCGTGGCCGAGATCGACAGCGCGCTGTCGGTGACCGAAGCCGACGAACTGGCGCGCCGACACGGCTTGACCCGTGTGACCTCCGAGAATTTCCTGCTGATCGGGGCCACGGTCGGTCTGTTCCGCATCACCGACGGTCGGCCGTATGAGACGGCGCGACGCGAATTCGCGGCCGACGCCAGCGTGCGCTCGCTTCAGCCGAATTTCCGCTACGTGCTCCAGGATCAGAAGCGGGCGGTGCCGACCGAGGGCGACCCGGCGCAATATGCGTTGACGAAGCTCCGCCTGCCGGAGGCGCACAAGCTCGCGCACGGCGCCAATGTCACGGTCGCGGTGATCGATTCCGGGATCGACGTCAGGCATCCCGAGCTCGCCGATTCCATTGCGGACAATTTCGACGCGCTTGGCAGCACCGAGGGCCCGCATATCCATGGCACCGGCATTGCGGGGGCCATCGTGGCGCATGCCAAGCTGATGGGCAGTGCGCCGGAAGCGCGCATCATCGCCATTCGCGCCTTCGGCGGCACCAGCGGCGGCGCCGAGAGTTCCTCCTATATCATCCTGCGCTCGCTCAATTATGCCGCCGAGCACGGCGCCCAGATCGTCAATATGAGCTTTGCCGGTCCGAAGGATTCGGTGATCGAGCGCGCCATCGCGGCGACCGCCGCGCGCGGCCTGGTGCTGATCGCCGCCGCCGGCAACGCCGGGGCCAAGTCGCCGCCGCTCTATCCCGCGGCCAATCCCAACGTGATCGCGGTCAGCGCGACCGACCGGCAGGACAAGCTGTTCGCAGCGTCGAACCGCGGCAATTACATCGCGCTCGCCGCACCCGGCGTCGACATCTTCCTGCCGGCGCCGGACGGCAAATACCAGATGACGTCGGGGACCTCGTTCTCGGCGGCCTATGTCTCCGGCATCGCGGCGCTGCTGCTCGAGCGCAACTACGCGCTGAAGCCGGAAGCACTGCGCATGACGCTTGCGAAGACCGCGCGCGACCTCGGCTCACCCGGGCGCGATGATCTCTACGGCGATGGCGAGGCCGACGCTTTTGCCGCGGTCATGGCCGTTCCAGCCGATAGCGCGACGCCGGTTGCCGCCGCGTCCGATACAAGAAAACGTGAAGATGCCGAGAAGCGTCGCGACGAGCCTGGCATCCGCACAATAGAGCAACCCTCGCTGTCGAGCACGGACGATAAATCCGCGGTTTCTCAGGCGGATAGGCCGGCAACGCGATAGCGGCTGCGACAAGATTGGACGCCGCCGGGTGGTGAGAAAATCGAACGCCGCATTGAACGTTCAGCTCCCTGCCACGACCAAATTATGTGGGAGCGGTCATCCCTCCCCATAAGTCATATCAGGCGCGAGCGCCCATCCACCCCAAGCGCCCATATGGCTCGACCCGTCCGGTTGTCCCCCCGGACGGGTCTTTTCTTTTTGGGCGTCCGATTTCTCGAAGCGTCACGTGAAATCAGCTTGCGGTTGAGGTTGCGGGCACGATCGTCGTCGTAGGCTGAGCCGGCACGCGACAAGTCCGCTATGCTTGCGCGAAGCTTGACTCGCAAACCCCTGAAAACTCCGCACGATTACGGTATTTCATGACGCGGGTCGTGTCGCTGCTGGACAAGTCAAAACTTTTCCACAAAATATTCATGTCGCGTCTAAATTGATTCGTGTGCGTTGCGTCTCCGCGTCCGTACTTTTCTCCTGACGGGCTGGTTCATGACACTTCGCAAACAGGTTGGCCAACTGGCTGGCCAAAGCGCGGCTGGAAGCCGCGACATTGCGGCACGCTGGTGCGCTCTCGCCGAACAGCGGCTGGAACATCTCTCCGAAATGTTCGAGACCGGACGCTGGCGCCGCTACCATTCCGAACTCGCATTTCTCGAAAACATCCAGGAAGCCAAGCGCGCGGTGCAGACCTGGCGCGCCATCGCGACAGGCGGGGACGTCGCCGCAGCCGCCGCGAGCGTGACCTCCGCATTCGGCTGGTCGCCGGCGACCTTGGCGCGGACCGCCCCGCGGGAGCAGGCCCAGACCATGCAGCCAAAGGCCGTGTACATCGTGCCCGAGACCGCCGTGCCGGTCAGGCTCGAGCCCCAGCCGGACGTGCTCGCCGAAATCGTCGAGGCTCCAATTGCACCGGTCGCGTCGATAGCGTCCTTCCTGCAGACCTTCTCGCCACCGGCCGCCGAAATCGTCGCGGCCCCCGAACGCGTGGTCGAATTCACCTTCAGCCTCGACGGCATCGAGGCGAAGTACCCGCTGCTGCGCAATACGTTCTAAAGCGAGGGCGGGGCTTCCCGCCTACTACCGCACCGCATTCCCGCCGACTATCACTTGCGCAAATCTTTGCGCACCGTCTGCCGACAGGTCCGCGGTCACGGCTCGCGCGTGCTCCAGCCCGACCACGGCGCCGCGCGGGGTTTCCGAGATCATGTTGTTGTTGACGAGTGCGGTGCCGGCGCCCGGCACGACGGAGACGCCGACGCCGGCCAGCGCCTTGCGGATCACATTGCCCGAGATCACGACGTCGCGCAGATATTTGCCCCAGCCGGCGACGATGCCGTAGGACGGCGCGTTTTCGATCACATTGCCGGTCACCGAAGTGTCCGCCTCGATATAGATGCCGACGCCCGCATCGTCGTCCGGTGCGGTGCCGATCGGCCGCTTCGGGATCAGATTGCGGATGATGTTGCCCTGGACCACCGCGATGCGGCCGCCCTCGTTGAAATTGCAGACGGAGACGCCGACTGCGGCGCCGTCGACAATGTTGTTCGCAATCACCGCGGCCTCGAACGCGAACTCGGAATAGAGCGCGACCTCGCGCACGTCGCTGACGCTGTTGCCTGATATGTGGATGTTGGAGGCCGAATTGCCGCGCACCGCGGAATAGTCGCAGTTCTTGATGCGGTTGCCGCGCACGATCACGTTGCCGGCGCGGAAGGCGTTGATGGCGTTGCCGTACTGGCCGGAGCCGCCGGGGCCGGCCTTGATGTTCTCGATGCGGTTATCAGTGACCAGCGTGCTGTCGTCGCCGATCGCGGTGCGCAGGATCTCGATGCCGTTGTCGTTGGTGCCGATAACGGTGTTGCGGGACACGCTGAGGCCCTTGGCGTCGAACGAGACCACCGCCGTCACCGCGATGTTCGTAAGAATGTTGCCGGAAATCTCGCCCGACACCTGCTCGAGCCAAATGCCGCTGCCGCCGGAGCCGGTGATCTCGCAATCGGTGATGCGGACGTCGCGCCCGCCGAGGACATGGATCAGTCCGCGCCGGGTCGGCAGCGGAACGCCGCCGCCGTCGAAGGTGAGACCGGTGAGGCCGATTGAGTCCGATCCGTCGCTCTGGATCGCCGAAGCCCCGCCGGTGAAGACGAGCTTGGTCGCGCCACGCACGCCGATCAGCTGTGCACCGTTCGGCAGCCGCAGCAATCCGGTTCGGTAGACCCCAGGCGGCAGCGCCAGTGGCATCTGCGCACGCGCGGCCTCATCGATGGCCCGCTGGAGCGCGCGCGTCTGATCCTCGGCTACGCCGGGCCGCACGCCATATTGGGTCGCATCGCGGCCGAGCAGGGACGTCAGCGGTGCCGCGCGAGCGGCGTCTGCCGGCATGGCGAGCGCGCCGGCGATGCCGGCGGTCGAAGCTCTGATGAGATGGCGACGATTGAGGCCCATGACGCGTCCTTCGGCGGACGCGGGAGGTGTCCGCGGGGATTAGGTAGCGCAGCGCGGCAGAGATCGCGAGGATTGTTGGCGGTAGGGTTAAGTGTTTACGCAAAGACGGTGTCGTAGGGTGGGTTAGCCGTAGGCGTAACCCACCATCTCGCCGCAACATCGGTGCCCGTTGAAGCAGAAGAGGTGGATTACGCTGCGCTAATCCAGTCTACGAAATGCGTCCCTTCCTTGCCAATTGGGCCATCTCCATCAGCATCGCTTCCCCGGCATCCACCAGTTCATCCAGCGTGATCCGTGGCGCACCCTTGCGCCGCACCGCGCCGCTGCGCGCAAGCAGCGGGATATGGATGAATGCCGCCAGCCGCGGCCCGCCGGCCCTGACGTTCTCGATCGCGCGCCAGCTCAGATAGTTGCAGAGATAGGCGCCGGCATCGCGCGAGGCGCGCGCATCGATGCCGGTGAGCCGCGCGGCGCGCAGCAGCCTTGCCGTGTGCGGACCGAAAATCATGGCGTCGGCATGACCGGCGATGCCGCGCTTGCTGGAGCGCGTGTTGGCGGCATCGGGCCACAGCATGGTGACGGCGTTGCGCGCCCGGCTCTCGACGCGCAAATAGGGCGTGCGCGCAGCGAGGCCGAACATCAGCAGCGCGTCCGGTTTTACCTTCGCCAGCACCTCCGGCAATTGCCGGTCGACCGCGGCGTAGGTAACCGGAAAGATATGGCTCGATAGCTCGACATCGTCGAGCGCGGGACGGCGCAGTTGCGCCAGCCGCGCCACCAGCGGCTGGGTCGGATTGTGCGGCGCCCCGGGAAATGGACCGAAGCCGGTGAGGAGGATGCAGAGCTTTTGGCTCATTGCAGCAACTCCAGAATCTGCTCGGCGGCGAGCGCCGGGGTGAGATGGCCGTTGGCCACCTCAGTTTCGATCTTCCTGACCTTGATGCGCACGGACGCTTCGCTGCGCAGCCGCGTCAGCATGCGCTGCTCCAGCATCGACCACATCCATTTCACCTGCTGGTCGCGCCGGCGCGCAGCGAACTCGCCGGACGCGTTCATCGCCTTGCGGTGTTCGACGACCTTTTGCCAGAGCTCGGCGATGCCAGTGCCGGCCAGCGCCGAATAGGTGACGACCGGTGGGTGCCAGTGTTCGGAGCGGGGGCTGAGAATGTGCAGCGCGCCGCGATAGTCCGCGGCCGTGATATTGGCGCGCTTGAGATTGTCGCCGTCGGCCTTGTTGATCGCGATCATGTCGGCGAGTTCGACCAGGCCCTTCTTGATGCCTTGCAGCTCGTCGCCGCCGCCCGGCAACATCAGCGCGAGGAAGAAGTCGGTCATGTCGCACACCGCGGTCTCGGACTGGCCGATGCCGACGGTTTCGACCAGCACGACGTCGAAGCCGGCCGCCTCGCACAGAAGCATCGCCTCGCGCGTCTTGGCGGCGACGCCGCCGAGCGTGCCGGAGGATGGCGAGGGACGGACGAAGGCATCATCGGACGCCGACAGCCGCGCCATTCGCGTCTTGTCGCCGAGGATCGAGCCGCCGCTGCGGGCCGAGGATGGATCGACCGCGAGCACCGCGACCTTGTTGCCTTGCTCGATCAGATAAGTGCCGAGCGCATCGATGGTGGTGGATTTGCCGACGCCGGGCGAACCGGTAATGCCGACGCGAACCGCCTTGCCGGTGTCCGGCAGCAGCATCTGCACCAGCTCACGCGCCAGTGCCTGATGGTCGCCGCGCCGGCTCTCCACCAGCGTGATGGCCCGCGCCAGCGCCGCGCGATGGCCTGCACGGAGGTCGCGGGCGAGCGATAGGATGTCCAGCGAAGCTTTCTTCTCAACCATTCCCTGCTTTACAACGCCCCGATGGGGCAGGCGAGGGCCTCCCGGCGCGAAGCACGTTGACGCGGATCGGGCGCAGTCAATTCAGGCCTTGGCGAACCCGGCCGCCTTCATGGCTTGCCCCATCTGGCGATCCGCCTGGTCCATGAAGGTCGAGAACTGGCCAGCATCGCGCCAGACGGTGCCAAAGCCACGTCCGGTCATGAAGTCCTTGAAGGCGGGCGAGTCGTAGACCTTCTTCAGGGCCGCAGTCAGCCTGGCGGCGATCGCCGGGGGCAGGCCTCTGGGCCCGCCGATGCCGCGCCATGAGCTGGTGGAATAGTCCACGCCGAGTGACTCTTTCAGCGTGGGCACGTCGGGGAAGATCGGATTGCGCGCATGCGCCATGATCGCGAGGCTCCGCGCCTGGCCGGCCTCGATGGTGGCGCGCGCCTCCGGCACCGAGCAGGTGGTGAGATCGAGGCTGCCCGCGACGAGGTCCTGCATGGCCGGTGCCGCGCCATTCGACGCCGACCACGCGACTTCGTTTGCCGGCAATCCCATCGCCTGCATCCAGCCGACGAGGGCGAGATGCCAGATGCCGCCTTGTCCCGTGCCCGAGGCCTTGAACCTTCCCGGCGGCGCCAGCTTGATGGCGTCCACGAGCTCCTTCACCGTTTTGTACGGCGAGGTCGCGGAGACCTGGATGCCCGGCGGATCTTCGTTCATTAACGCCAGCGGCGTGAAATTCCGCGGCGTCAGATGCGTCATGGCCTGCCAATGCAGCATCGCGATTTCCACGGTCAGCATGCCGATGGTGTAGCCATCCGGCGGCGCGGTCGCGACCTCGGCGTGGCCGACGATACCGGACCCGCCAGTGCGGTTGACGACATTGAAGGGCTGGCCGAGCTCCTTCTCCAGCAGCGTGGCGACGATGCGCGCGGTCGCATCCGTGCCGCCACCCGCACCCCAGGGCACGATCAAGGTCACCGGCCGCGCCGGATAGGCTTGCGCGTGCGCAGGCGTGAGGAGAGCGGACGTGGCGGCAGCCACAGAAGAGGCCGCGAATGTGCGGCGCGTGATCCCTGGCATCAATGGTCCCGGCGGCGCCCTCGGGAATCGGGCGGGTGTCTGTGCAACATGCTACGCGGCTTTGCACGGATGTCGCAAGCGGCCGCGCCCTGTGGCGCTGTAAGCAACGGGTTCCGTCGGAACCTATGGCTGCTCGTCAGCGTCGCCC
Organism: Bradyrhizobium diazoefficiens; assembly: GCF_016612535.1. NCBI lineage: Bacteria > Pseudomonadati > Pseudomonadota > Alphaproteobacteria > Hyphomicrobiales > Nitrobacteraceae > Bradyrhizobium > Bradyrhizobium diazoefficiens. The sequence continues at coordinate 1,649,506 of NZ_JAENXS010000002.1, read as the reverse complement.
TTCGGCCGAGCGCCGCCGAAAATGCGCACACCCTCCGGTGTGAGATATGGCTTCAGCGTTTCCCACGGCACATACGCGACATACTGGCCCTCGGCGTAGGGACCGACCGCATAGGGCGGGTAGTGGAAGGTGAGCCCGGAACTCTTGCCGGCTTCCGTCGAGGGCGCCAGCGTCACCGCGCCAATCTTGAGCAGGCTCGGCTCGACGCCCTTGAACCATTCCTCTGTCGCGGTCTCGCTGGTGTCGCGCTTCTTCTTCTCGATTTTCAACGAGGCGATCACCGCCTTCACCATCGCCTTCATGGTCGCCCCGTTGTCGGCGGTCTCCGTGAAGAACGGACGGATCGAGATGCGCTTGTTCTCGGACCTGTCCCACAGGATCGTGTTCACGTCGGAATTGGGATGGGCACCGTGGGTATCCATGTAGTCGTCGCGGAGGATGCTGACATAGCGATCGGCGACGACGGAGCGAATCGAATATTTGCGCTCGAAATCCCAGCCGCCGTCCCTGAAGAACTGCGGATCCTCCTTGCGCGAGGCGGCGGCGTCAGCCGCGTTCTTGTCGAGCCACTTCCTGCCCTCGGCCAGGCAATCGGCCGCCAGTGCCGCATCGGCCTTGATCTTGTCCTCGAGGAAGATTCGCGCTTCGATGTTCTTGTTTCTGATGACGGCGTCGGGTTTGGGGTCGGCGGCGAAAGCGGATATCACGCACGTTGCGCTAAGCGCCATTGCGACGCTCAATTTGGTGATAAACTTCAAGGGGAGTGCTCCTACGTGAGCATCAAAAGACTTCGAGGATGTCGTCAGAGATACGCTGCGCAAAGCGGGGAGAGGCGGATCGTCGTACGGTCGCCTGAGCCTGCAAGCCCGTCGCATCCTCGATGATGTGTTCGACATCAATTAGGTTGAGCAGCGAGAAGGACGCGTCCGCTTCGACCTCGACAAGAATATCGATGTCGCTGTCCGGCTGATAATCGTCGCGGGCGCGCGAGCCGAAGATGGCGAGCTTCGACACGCCTTTGCCTTTGATGGCATGGGCGTTCCTACGTATGGCAGCAATGATGTCGTCACGTGTCATGGGCACAACCTGGCCGGTTATCAGGCCAGTGTATCATTTACTCCGCCGCCTCGCTATGCCCGAGCCGGGCGTTCAGCTTGCGGATCAGCTCCTCGGCCGCGTCCGCGATCACCGTGCCCGGCGGGAAGATGGCCTCGGCGCCGGCCGCATAGAGCGCGTCATAATCCTGTGGTGGCACCACGCCGCCGACGATGATCATGATGTCCTCGCGGCCCTGCTTCTTCAGCGCGGCCTTCAATTCCGGCACTGCCGTGAGATGGGCGGCGGCGAGCGAGGAGACGCCGAGGATATGCACGTCGTTCTCGACCGCCTGCCGCGCCGCTTCGTCGGCGGTGGCAAACAGCGGCCCGATGTCGACGTCGAAGCCGATATCGGCAAACGCGGACGCGATCACCTTCTGGCCGCGATCGTGGCCGTCCTGGCCGATCTTGGCGACCAGGATGCGCGGGCGGCGGCCTTCTGCCTCCTCGAAGGCGTCGATCAGCGCCTGAACCTTCTCGACCCGGTTACCCATGCTGGACGCCTCCCGCTTGTAGACGCCGGTGATGGATTTTATTTCGGCGCGGTGCCGGCCGAACACCTTCTCCATCGCGTCCGAAATTTCGCCGACGGTCGCCTTCGCCCGTGCCGCGTCGATCGCGAGTGCCAGCAGATTGCCGTTGCCTTCGGCGGCCGAGCGCGTCAGCGCGGCGAGCGCCGCATCGACGTCCTTCTGGCTACGCTCGGATTTCAGCCGCGTCAGCTTGTCGATCTGCAAGCGCCGGACATTGGTGTTGTCGACCTTGAGGATATCGATGGGCGCCTCGTCCGTCGGCTTGTACTTGTTGACGCCGATCACCGCCTGCTTGCCGGCATCGATCCGGGCCTGGGTCTTGGCCGAGGCCTCCTCGATGCGCAGCTTCGGCACGCCGGCCTCGATGGCCTTGGCCATGCCGCCGAGCTCCTCGACCTCCTGGATATGGCCCCAGGCTTTCGCCGCGAGGTCGCGCGTCAGGCGCTCGACGTAATACGAGCCGCCCCAGGGATCGATGATGCGGGTGGTGCCGCTTTCCTGCTGCAGGAACAGCTGGGTGTTACGGGCGATGCGCGCCGAGAAATCGGTCGGCAGCGCAAGCGCCTCGTCGAGCGCGTTGGTGTGCAGCGACTGGGTGTGGCCTTGGGTTGCCGCCATCGCCTCCACCGTCGTGCGCATCACGTTGTTGAAGACGTCCTGCGCCGTCAGCGACCAGCCCGAGGTCTGGGAATGCGTGCGCAGTGACAGCGAGCGTGGGTCCTTCGGATTGAACGGCTTCAGCAGCTTTGCCCACAACAGCCGCGCAGCGCGCAACTTCGCGACTTCCATGAAGAAGTTCATGCCGATCGCCCAGAAGAACGACAGCCGCGGCGCGAAGCGGTCGACGTCCAAGCCTGCGGCAAGTCCGGCGCGCAGATATTCGACGCCGTCGGCGAGCGTATAGGCGAGCTCGAGGTCCTGCGTCGCGCCGGCTTCCTGCATGTGATAGCCGGAAATGGAAATAGAATTGTATTTCGGCATCTTCTGCGAGGTGAAGGCAAAGATGTCCGAGATGATCCGCATCGAGGGCGCGGGCGGATAGATGTAGGTGTTGCGCACCATGAACTCTTTCAGAATGTCGTTCTGAATCGTCCCTGAGAGCTTCTCCGGTGCCACGCCCTGTTCGCCGGCGGCAGCGACATAGAGCGCGAGGATCGGCAGCACCGCGCCGTTCATGGTCATGGACACGCTCATCTGGTCGAGCGGGATGCCCGCAAACAGCGTGCGCATGTCGTAGATGGAATCGATGGCCACACCGGCCATGCCGACGTCGCCGCCGACGCGCGGATGGTCAGAGTCATAGCCGCGATGGGTGGCGAGATCGAAGGCGACCGAAAGGCCCTTCTGTCCGGCAGCTAAGTTGCGGCGGTAGAACGCGTTGGAATCCTCCGCCGTGGAGAAGCCGGCATATTGCCTGACCGTCCAAGGCTGGTTGACATACATGGTCGGGTAGGGGCCGCGCAGGAACGGTGCGATGCCCGGATAGGTGTCGAGGAAATCGAGCCCGGCGAGATCAGCCTCGCCATAGGCGGGCTTCACCAGAATGCCCTCGGGCGTCAGCCACGGTTCGGCACTGCCTGAAGGGGCGGCGGTCGCGGTTCGCTCGAAGGCGACGTCGGCGAAATTGGGAATGCGGCTCATGGTTTCAACCATATCAGGGCGTTCAATCATGGTCCGGATGCTGGTGGCTGACGATGGTCGCCATCTTCTCCGGCCCGTAATTCTGCTGCGTAGTCTGGCTCGGCAGGTTGGCGATGCCGACCACCCAGCCGAGGCGGGATTCAGTTCCGAACTGACGCGTCGGCACCAGCCGGTCTGGCCGGTCGAACGCGCCGGTCATGATCTCGATCCGCTCGCCGTCGATGCGGCCGAAGCTGAGTGGGGTACCGCAGGCGGCGCAATAGCCGCGATCGGCGATCGAGGACGAGCGGAAGAACTTCGGCTCTCCCTTGGTCCACGAAAAATCCGTCCGGTTGATGTCAGCGAAGGAGGCGAACGGCGCGCCGGTCGCCTTCTGGCACATCCGGCAATGGCAGATTGAAATCTTGTTCGGCGTCGCCGTCAGTGCAAAGCGCACCGCGCCGCATTGGCAGCCGCCGGTGAGAACGGATTTGCTCGCGTCGGTCATGCCTGTTCCATCCGCAAATAGGCGTCTTGCAGCGTGGCAAGCGCATCGCCCCCGGCGAAAACAAAACCCGTGACGCCAGCGGCCCGCAGGCCCGCCTCGGCCTCAGCCGGGCGGCCTGCCAGATAGATATGTCGGCCGCCTGCGGTTTGCAGGGCCTGGGCGGCCGCTTCCGCTTGGCCGGCATAGACCCCGTCGCTGGAACAGAGGCAGGCGAGCTCCGCGCCGGAGGCCTTGAAGGCGGCGGCCAGCTTGGCCGGATCGACAAAACCCTCGTTGTCGAGGGCCTCGATGCCGCCGGCCTCGAAGAAGCTTTTTGCAAATGTCGCGCGCGCGGTGAAATCGGCCGCCGTGCCGAGATTGGCCAAAAACACCCTTGGCCGCGCACCGCGTGCCTTCAGCGCCGCATCGGATTTGTCGCGCAATGCCTCGAACGGTTGCGCGAGCCTGATCGGGATGAGCGCGTCGAACTTGAACTTCTGCTCACCGTAAGGTGCGAGCGCGATCGGCGTCGCCGTCAGCACCGCCGTCGCTCTCTCGTGCAGGTTCGGAAACTCGCTGGCTCCCGTCAGCACGTCGCGGCGCTTTGCGATGTTGGCGTCACGCGCTTTTCGCGCTGCGGCAACCTTGCTCTGGAACAGGCCCTGCTGAAGCGCCGCAAAAGCGCCGCCGGCCTTCTCGCTCTCCTGGAACAGCGCCCAGGCCGCATCGCAAAGCTGCGCCGTGAGCGTCTCGATGCCGCCGGAGCCGGCCGCGGGATCGCTGACCTTGGCGAGGTTGCTTTCTTCGAGCAGCAGAAGTTGCGTGTTGCGTGCCACGCGCCGCGCGAACGGATCGGGCAGCCCGAGCGCCAGCGTATGCGGCAGCACCGTGATCGCGTTGGCGCCGGCAAGTCCGGCTGCGAACGTCGCGATGGTTGCACGCAGCATGTTCACGTAAGGGTCACGCTGTGTCAGCATCCGCCAGGCGGTGTCGGCGGCAACGAAGAGCGGTTTGGGCGCCAGCCCGCAGGCCGTCTCGATGTGCGCCCAAAGCAGCCGCAGCGCTCGGAATTTTGCCATGCTCAAGAACTGGTCCGCATCGGCGGCAAGTCGCGCATAGACCATGCCCTGCGCCTGTTCCAGTGCAACGCCGGCGCTTTCGATCGCGCGCAGATAGGCAACACCGCAGGCGAGCACGAACGCAAGCTCCTGCACCTCCGATCCCCCTGCGTCATGGATCACACGTCCGTCGGCGGAAGCAAACGGTCCCTTGAAGCCGAGCCCGGCGAGGCCCTTGATGCCGCCGGTGACGGCGGGAACGATCTCTTCCCAGCTATAGGGACTGTGGCCCCACACCGCGCAGGCCGCGAGCGGATCGAGCCCGAAGCGGATGTCGCAGGCCGCAGGATCGATGCCGTTGCTCGTCACATATTCCGCGACATGGATCGCAGCCATCCGCGATTGCGGACCGACCTGGAGCTCGATGCCGATGCCGGCATCGAGATGAATATCCCTGAACACTTTCGCGACCGCATCGGCCGTCGGTTCCACGCCGAAGCCGTGGCTGCCATTGCCGCCGGCGAACACCAGCGAAAGTCCGGTGGCGCCGTTTTCCAGGTCCTGCAAGGCCTGCGCGTTCGCTAGCGTCGCGTCGGGATGATCGACCCGCTGCATGATCTGCCACGGTGCGGCCGCGGCCCGCCCCACCACCGGCGCAACGCCCTTGGCGCGCGGATAGAGCGGCTTGATCTTCAAGCCGTCATAGGTCTTGCCGACCAGCTTCTCGAACGGTGCGCCCTTCAGCACGCCGTCGACCAGCTTGCGCCAGTCCTCGTCCGTCGCCTTGGGAAAATCGGCCGCCAGCGGCAGATCGTCAGTCACGGAGGTCATACGGCCAAGGGCTCCCGGAAATCTTGCTGTTCGCAGGCGAAATTGCCACGGCCGGCCGTCCCTGCAAACGGTTGTTTTTGGTTAACCGGTATCCGGAAGCCGCTCAATGCCTTGCGTCGAGACGCTGGCAAGCCCGTCACGCACACGAATGCCTGAGATCACGCGGTTGGGCGCGATTTCGGCGAGTGGCACCAGCACGAAAGCGCGCTCGAACAGCCGCGGATGCGGCAAGGTCAGGTCGGGCTTCGCCATCGCCACATCGTCATAGGCGATCATGTCGAGATCGAGCGTGCGCGGGCCCCAGCGCCGCTCCTTGTCCCGGGTGCGGCCGAATTTCTGCTCGACCTTCTGCATCACGAATAATAGCGCGTGCGGATCGAGGTCGGTCTCGATCTCGACGCAGGCATTGATGAAGGGATCCTGGTCCTCGTCGCCCCAGGGCGGCGTCGCATAGTCGGAGGAGCGCGCGATCATTGCGGCTTGCGCCATGCCGCAGATATGGGCGATCGCTTTCCGGAACGTCGCGCGGACATCGCCGACATTGCCGCCGAGTGCGATCAGCACGCTCGCCATGTCAGGGATGCCGCGAGCGGGTCAGCATGATGCCGACGTCGTCGAAGATCGCGGCGATCGGCGCATGCGGCTTGTGCACGGTGATCTTCACGGCGCGGATGCGCGGGAAGTGCGACAGGATCGCGTCGGCGACCGCACCCGCTGCGCGCTCCAAAAGCTTGTAGTTGGTGTTCTTGAATGCCGCGGTCGTGGTCGCCACGACTTCGGCATAGGACACCGTATCGGCGAGCCGGTCGCTGCGCGAAGGCTCCGACAGGTCGGTGTAGAGCTCGAGATCAATGACAAAGCGCTGGCCGACTTCGGTTTCGTGCTCCATCACGCCGTGGCGCGCATGGATCGACAGGCCGGTCACGAAGATCGTATCGGTCATGGCTTGCTCTCTGGCTTGCTCTCGATTGCATGCGCGACCCGCAGGGCCTGCAAGGTCTCGGCGACGTCATGGGTCCGGATGATCTTTGCGCCGCGCTGCGCGGCGATGAGGTGCGCGGCGATCGAACCGGCAAGTCTTTCCTTCGGCTCCGACGGCGACACCGAGGCGATGAAGCGTTTTCGCGAGGCACCAACGAGGATTGGCAGGCCGAACATGTCGAGCTCGCGCAGCCGCGCCAGCGCGATCATGCTCTGCTCGGCGGTCTTGCCGAAGCCGATGCCGGGATCGAGCACGATTTTTTCGCGCGCGATGCCGGCCTTGGCGGCGATGTCGAGCGAACGCAGGAAGAACGCCTTGATGTCCGCGACGATGTCGATGGCGGAATCGACAGTCTCACGATTGTGCATGACGATGACGGGGACGCCGCGCGCGGCGATCAGCGGCGCCAAGTCGGGATCGCGCTGCAGGCCCCAGACGTCGTTGGCGATGGCCGCGCCCTGGTCGAGCGCGAAGGCTGTGACCTCCGCCTTCATGCTGTCGATCGAGACCGGCACGCCAAGCGCGACGATGCCTGCCAGCACCGGCTTCAGCCGGGTAAGCTCGTCCGCCACTGTCACCGGCTGGGCGCCTCTGTAGGGCCGGGTGGATTCGGCGCCGATATCGATGATGTCGACGCCGGCGTCGATCATCGCCCGCGCGCGCGCCAGCGCCTGCTCTGGCGCGATGAAGTCGCCGCCGTCGGAGAAAGAGTCGGGCGTCACGTTGAGCACGCCCATCACCGCCGGGAGAGGCCGGCCCACGAGCGTTCGCAGCACGTCGAGCCCGGCCGAGCCGGCCGGCGGGACGGATGGAGAGGGCGAGGCATTCATGCGCGTGGCTTTGCGCGGTCGGGGAGGGGGTGTCAAGATGGGAGGAGGGCGTCGCTGCAATGCTGGACAGTTGCCCCGATACCGCTCCACCGTCGTCCCGGCGAAGGCCCGGCCTTCGCCGGGACGACGGAAAAATCAATACGTAATCTTCGGCGGCAGCTTCCTGGCCTTGGCGATGATGTCGCCGACCGATTTTTCGGAAGGAAGGATGCGGACGAGCTTCCTTCGGTCGTTTGCCTCGCGCATGCTCTGCGCCAGCCTTGCCGGATTTCGATAGGCGAGCTCACGCACCGTGGTGACGCCGGCGGCGCGGACCAGGCCGACCTTGGCCCGGCCCATGCCGGGAATGCGCATGTAGTCGGAGACGTTGGCCCACTCCAGCAGCAGCTGCTCGCTGATGCCGGTCCTGGCCGAGAGCGCCTTGCGGCCCTTGGCGGTGCTCGCGGCTTCCAGCAGTGCGTCGGTGGTGCGGATACCCTGCGCCTTCAACTTGTTGGCGGCAAAGGCCGGCAGGCCCTCAATCTCGGAGATCGGATATGTCATGATACTCAATATAAAATGCGTCGCTCAGGCGAACTGGCTGAGGCCCGGCGTGCCGGCGATGATCTTGCCCATCTGATCCGCTCCGATTTTGTCTCGACCGAAGCGAAAAAGTTCACGGGCAATTTTCTGGATGTCGGACATGCCGAGCCCGAGGGCCATCAGGCGCGTGCCGACGGCCATCAGGCCGCCGCCCATCAGCCGCGACAGTCCGCCGCCGCTTCTCGACGCATCGATGGCCCCTTCCGCACCCGGGATCTGGTCGATCAGGGCCTGCACGCTGTCGGACGGACCTTCGCTGCGGAGGAAGCCCAGGATAATGCCGACGGTCTTTTCAGCCACAGCACTATCTATGCTGGCGTTAGTCGCCAGCCGTCCGATCAGCTCGTCCATATGGCCTGCCCCTCAGCCGGTTCACATGCCGGAGATTATTTTCGAAAAGTGATCTTGAGCCGGTGCGATGTGAAATACAAGCGATGAACGCACGCAACGTTCCGATTCATTCTCGAACACGCGAAAAGTGTTGCAGCGATGCAAGAGGGGCGAAGAAATCCATGAAAAATTGCCGCAATGCGAATGTATCGCTCCGACTTTTGGCGGATGCCGTGCGCGCAGTCTCCGACAATGTCGCATGTCGGCGATGCCTCGAATGGTTTCAATCGGCTTGCGACATGCGTTAAACTAGGGAACTGGTGGGCTCGAGTTTCAGTAAGCGAAACAGACAATAGTAAGCGAAACAGGCAATAGAGAGAGTGATGACGGCGCAGGACACCAAGCTCGGCGATACCGACGACAAGATCTTCGTCGGCAAGGGAGACGAGCAGGCCTGGCTGACGCTGGCGCTCGCTAATCGCCACGGCCTCGTCACCGGCGCGACCGGAACAGGCAAGACGGTATCGCTGCAAGTGATGGCGGAAGGCTTTGCGCGGGCCGGTGTTCCCGTGTTCGCCGCCGACATCAAGGGCGACCTCTCCGGCATCTCCGAGGTCGGGGAGGCAAAAGACTTCATCGTCAAGCGTGCCAGCGAGATGGGGCTGACCTTCGAGCCCGACCAGTTCTCGACGGTGTTCTGGGACGTGTTCGGCGAGCAGGGCCATCCGGTGCGGGCCACCATCACCGAGATGGGGCCGCTGCTGCTGGCGCGCATGCTCGATCTCAACGACGTGCAGGAGGGCGTGCTCAACGTCGCCTTCCGCGTCGCCGACGACAATGGCCTTGCTCTGATCGACATGAAGGATCTGCGGGCGTTGCTCGACGCCATCGTGCCCGACAGCGGCAAGAGGGGGCCGGACGACGGAGATGATCCGCTCGCACCGATCCGGAAGGCGGCGCAAGGATTCGGCAACGTCACCAAGGCCACCGTCGGCACGATTCAGCGCCAGCTCCTGGTGCTGGAGAACCAGGGTGGCACCAAGTTCTTCGGCGAGCCGGCGCTGACCTTGAAGGACTTCATGAAGACCGACCGCGACGGCCGCGGCATGGTCAACATTTTGGTCGCCGACAAGCTGATGCAGAGCCCGCGGCTTTACGCGACATTCCTGCTGTGGATGCTGTCAGAACTGTTCGAGGAGTTGCCCGAGGCCGGCGACCCGCCCAAACCAAAACTGGTGTTCTTCTTCGACGAGGCGCATCTGTTGTTCAACGACGCACCGAAGGCGCTGATGGACAAGATCGAGCAGGTGGTCCGCTTGATCCGCTCCAAGGGCGTCGGCGTCTATTTCGTCACGCAAAACCCGATTGACGTGCCCGATCGCGTGCTCGGGCAGATGGGCAACCGGGTGCAGCATGCATTGCGCGCCTTCACCCCGCGCGACCAGAAGGCGGTCGCCGCCGCCGCCCAGACGTTTCGGCCCAACCCGAAGCTCGACACCGCCAAGGTGATCATGGAGCTCGGCAAGGGCGAGGCGCTGGTGTCGTTCCTCGAAGGCAACGGCACGCCTGCGATGGTCGAGCGAGTGATGATCCGCCCGCCCTCGGCCCGTATTGGGCCGATCACGCCGGAAGAGCGCAAGGCGATCATGGATGCGAGCCCGGTAAAGGGCAAATACGACACTGCGATCGATGCCGAGTCTGCCTACGAAATCCTCCAGAAGCGCATCGCGCGCACCACGGCGCCGGCCGACGGCCAGGCCGGCGGAAGTGGTGGCGGCATCCTCGGCCAGATCGGCTCGATCGTCGGCACCATCTTCGGCACCAACACCGGTCGTAACCGACTGACAATGGGACAGCGCGTCGTGCGCGACGTCACGCGCACGGTCACCGACAAGGTGGTCGGCGGCGTCGTGGCCGACCTCGGCAAATCGGTAGGCGGCCAACTCGGAGGCTCGGTCGGCCGTGCGCTCGTCCGCGGAGCGCTTGGCGGACTGCTGCGAAGGTAGGCAGAACGGCCGGATTGCGGGCTGCCGGTCCGCTCCGGTTGCGCGGATGAGCGGCATTTTTGCCAGGTACAAATTCGGGTGATGGGGACTCTCCAACCGCCGGTCGGTCTGCTACGTGCTATGTGTTTCCGACTGGACATGATGTGACACCACCGACTTCATCCGATAAACCGCGCGCACTCCGCCTCCCGTCGCTGCGCGCGCCGCTCGATCTGCTCTTCCTGCTCTGCTGCGTCGTCCTCACCGCCGATGTCCTCGGGCCGGAGATCTTCGGCCACGGCAAAACCAAGGACTATGCGCTGTGGTACTGGGCCGGGCAGCAGGTGCTGCATGGCGGCCCGCTCTATCCCGGCAACATCCATCAGCAGTTCGATTTCATCTATCCGCCGCTGCCCGCGATCCTGCTGGCGATCCCGAGCTGGTTCGGCAAGATCCCGCTCTACGCCGTGCTGTCGATCCTGAACGTGGTGGCGTGGTGGTACACGGGCATTCTCTCCAACGCCATGACCGGTTCGGACCGCAATCCCGGCCCGTGGCTCGAAGCACTGCCGGCCCTCGTCACCGTGACTTTCGTGTTCGACATGTTCGATCTCGGTCAGCCGAACCTCGTCCTGCTGGCGATGATGCTCTACGGCTTCTGGAGCCTTCAACATCGGCGGTCCTGGCTCGCAGGGTTCATGTTCGCACTCGCCACGGCCATCAAGGTGTTTCCAATCGCGGTGTTGCCCTATTTGGTCTGGCGCCGGCAGTGGGCGGCGGTCGTCAGCATGATCGCCTTCATCGGCATCCTTCTCTACGTCTTGCCGGCGCCGATCCGTGGCTTCGAGCGTAACGCGGCCGAGCTCAACACCTGGTACCAGGGCATGGTCGCCTCGAGCTCGGAGAAGGGATTTGGCCAGCGCGACGAGCAGAACTGGTCATGGGTCAACCAGTCCATTATTGCGGTGACGCACCGTCTGGTTCGGCCGATCAACTACAATCAGGAAGATCCCGACAAGCCGCCGCGCACGATGAACCTCGTCGATGTCGACTACAGGACGGCCAACTGGATCGTGCTGGCGATATCGGCGTTGCTCGGCCTCGGCTTCGTCGCGGTTATGCCGCCGGCGCGGCGGCGAACCGCGCGATCGGACGCCGAGGAGCTGGGCATCCTGTTCTGCCTGATGACGGTGGCCTCGCCGCTGGCGCGACAGTATTACTTCATGTGGTTGTTCTTGCCGATGACGGTGCTGATGCATCGGGCCGCCTTCGACGCGCGGGCGGGTGTGCGGCTGGGAACCTGGCTTGCGCTCGGCGCCGCCGGCATCCTCATGCTGCTGTCGCTGCCGCCGTTTCCCAATGTCATCCAGGCTTGGGGCAATAACCTCCTCGCCACGGCGGTCCTCGCCGTTGCGCTCGCCTGGCACATCCGGCATCCGCCGGTTGCGGCTGGCTCCGACGCAGCGGCAGGGTTAAAACCGGCAGGACTAAAACCGGCAAGGCTAAAACCGCATCCGTCTTGAGACTCAAAAGTCAGGAATCCGACCATGGCCAACGCGCAGCTTCAATCCGTGCTCGACCACATCGACAAGGACTTTGACAACAGCCTGGAGCGTTTGTTCTCGCTGTTGCGGATCAAGTCGATTTCCGCAGATCCGGCCTTTGCCGGGGATTGCAAGGCGGCGGCCGAGCATCTGGCCAAGGACATCGCGAGCTTCGGCGTCGCGACCGAGGTGAGGCCGACCGCCGGCCATCCCGCCGTCGTCGGCAAGACCAAGGCGGACATCAAGGCGGGCGGACGGCCGCATGTGATCTTCTACGGCCATTACGACGTGCAGCCGGTCGATCCGCTCGAGCTCTGGCACCGTCCGCCGTTCGAGCCCGTGGTCACCGATCATACCGACGGCCGCAAGATCATCGTCGCGCGCGGCGCCGAGGACGACAAGGGCCAGGTGATGACCTTCGTCGAGGCCTGCCGTGCCTGGAAGAAAGTCACGGGATCGCTGCCGATCGACATCACCTTCCTGATCGAAGGCGAGGAGGAGGTCGGCTCCAAGAATTTCGTGCCGTTCGTCGAGACCAACAAGGACGAGTTCAAGGCTGATTACGTGCTGGTGTGCGACGCCGGCATGTGGGACCCGAACACGCCGGCGATCACCACGGCGCTGCGCGGCCTGCTCTATGAAGAGGTGAAGATCACCGCCGCCAGCCGCGATTTGCATTCCGGCGTGTTCGGCGGCACGGCGATGAACCCGATCCGGGTGCTGACCAAAATTCTCGGTGGGCTGTTCGACGACGACAACCGCATCACCATTCCCGGCTTCTATGATGGCGTGAAGGACACCCCGCCGGAGATTCTGGAGCAGTGGAAGAAGCTCGACTTCACGCCGGAAACGTTTCTCAAGCCGATCGGCCTGTCAATCCCGGCCGGCGAGAAGGGACGCCTGCTGGTCGAGCAGGCCTCCACGCGTCCGACCTGCGATGTCAACGGCATCTGGGGCGGCTATATCGGCGAGGGCTCCAAGACGGTGATCCCGTCGCATGCCTCGGCCAAGGTCTCGTTCCGGCTCGTTCAGGGTCAGAATCCCCAAAAAATCCGCAAGGCCTTCCGCGATTACGTGACCGCCCGGATTCCCGGCGATTGCAAGGTCGAGTTCGGCGACCATTCCGCCGCGCCGGCCGTGGCGCTCGACTGGAACATGAAGCCGCTCGCCGCGGCCAGGAAGGCCTTGACCGAGGAATGGGGCAAGGAGACCGTGCTGATGGGCTCCGGCGCCTCGATCCCGATCGTCGCCGATTTCAAGCGCGCGCTTGGGCTCGACTCGCTGCTCGTCGGTTTCGGGCTCGACGACGACAACATCCACTCGCCGAACGAGAAGTACGATCTGCGCAGTTTCCAGAAAGGCATCCGCTCCTGGGCACGGATCCTCGCCGCGCTGGCGGAGGTGAAGAGCTGATCGCAAGAAGCTCAGTGCAGGAAAGTCAGCGCATGAGTTCCTGCACGAGGTTTCTGAGCGCAGTGAACTTGAAGGGCTTGTCGATCGTGCGATGCGGGAATCTGTCCAGAAAAGCGGATGCTTCGGCGGAGAAGGCGCCCCCGGTCATGAATACGACCTTGTCGGCGAGTGCGGGACCGATCTGTAACAACGCTTGGTGAAACTCGATGCCCGTCATCTGCGGCATCATGACATCCGAGAGGATCAGGTCGAAGTGATCGCCTCTTTCGATGAGCTGAAGGGCTTGCTTTGCGGATTGGAGGATCGTGACGTCGTGTTCGCTCGACAATATGCGTTCGATCGTTGCACACAACATCGGTTCATCGTCAACGACGAGAAGCCTGCCCCTTCGCTTGATGCTTTGCGCGGCCACGGGGGCCTCGACCGTGGGCAGCGACGTCCCGGCGCGAGGCAGGGACACGCTGAATGTCGTGCCGTGTCCGGGGCGGCTTTCGACGGAAATGTCGCCGCCGAAACTCGAGACGATGCGATGGCAGATGGCCAGGCCGAGGCCGGTGCCGACGCTGTCAGGCTTGGTGGTGAAGAACGGATCGAAGATGCGGGAGACGATTTCGGGCGCCATGCCGGAGCCGGTATCGCTGATCTGGACCACCACACGGTTGTTCTCGCCACCTCGTATCGACAGCTTGATCGTGTTCTCGCTGGCCCGGCCCTCGGGGATAGCCTGGGAAGCATTGACGACCAGGTTGAGGAAGACCTGACCGAGCCGCGCCTCGTTTCCATGGACCGGAGGGACCGTGTCGTAGTGTCTGACAACGCTGGCCCGATGCCGGATCTCATTGGAGGCCATTCTCACGGCCGACTCCAGCACGCGCTCGATATCGACCGGTCCGCGTTGCTCCTCATTGGATGAACGCGAGAAGATCTTGAGATCGCGGGCGATGTTGCTGACCCGTTCGGCGGCTTCGTGCGCATCGCGCAATGGTCCGATCAGCGCATCGCGGAGCGGGTCGGCCGGCGCAGGCGCGCCGCTGACAGGCGCTTCCAGCTGCTGTAGGACAATCTCGAGATTGGCCAGGACCACCGCCAGCGGATTGTTGATCTCGTGCGCAACGCTCGCCGAGAGCATGCCGACCGATGCCATGCGTTCGGAGATCAGCAGCTGCTCGCGCATCTTTTTGCGCTCGGCGCGCGCGGCGGCCTCGCGCAATTCGCGGTCGATGGCGGGCAAGAGGCGCGCCATGGCGCCCTTGGGCATGAAATCATTGGCGCCGGCGCGCATCGCCTCGACTGCGGTCTCTTCGCCGATCGTCCCCGAAACGATGATGAAGGGAAGGTCAAAGCCGCGCCTGCGCACCAGCTCCAAGGCGGCCGGCGCGCTGAACCGCGGCATCGAATAGTCGGAGAGCACAATGTCCCAGGCCTCCCGGTCGAGCGCGGCATTCAGGGCCTCCGCCGTCTCGACCCGCTCCGAACTGAGCTCATAACCACCGCGATTGAGCTCGCGCCTCAGCAATGTGGCGTCGCGCTCATCGTCTTCGACGATCAATGCCTTGAGCAGCTTTGTCATCGGAAGTTCCCGCCCTCAGGATGTCCCGCCCAGCGGCGGCATGGTGTTGAGAAGAAGCCAGTACAGCCCGAGCTGCCGCACGGCCTCGGTGAAGGCGACGAAATCCACTGGCTTGCGCACATAGCTGTTGGTGCCGAGCCGATATCCTTCCAGGATGTCCCGTTCTTCCACGGAAGAGGTCAGGATCACGACCGGCAGCAGCCGCGTGGTCTCGTTGGCGCGTATGCGGCGCAGGACCTCCAGCCCGTCGATTTTCGGAAGCTTGAGGTCGAGCAGCACCAGTTGCGGCAAAGCCCCTGCGGGGGTCCCGTCCGATCCCAGCAGATAGTTGAGCGCCTCGGCTCCGTCACGCGCCACCACGACGGCGGCCTGGAAGTTGTGCCTCTCGAGGGCGCGCCGGGTCAGGGCCTCGTCTTTGGGATTGTCCTCGACCAGCAGGATGCGCTTGTCTTGGAACATCGCAGCCTCAGCCGCCATATCAGGTGCTCCAAAGTGTGAAGAAGAAAGTTGCGCCGCGGTCGACTTCGCTCTCGGCCCAGATCCGGCCGCGATGGCGCTTCACGACCCGCTGCACGGTCGCCAAGCCGATGCCGGTCCCTTCGAATTCGGCTGCCGAATGCAGCCGCTGGAACGCGCCGAACAGTTTGTCGGCATATGCCATATCGAAGCCGGCGCCATTGTCGCTCACAAAATAGATGCATTCGCCGTTGTGCTTCCGGCAACCCACCTCAATCCTCGCTACGGCGCGGTCGCGCGTGAACTTCCAGGCGTTTCCGAGCAGGTTTTCCAGCACACTCTGAAGCAACCGGGCATCGCCGTGGTTGGTCATCTCATCGGCAACCACGGTCTCCACCACGCGGCCGGGGGCCGTCCTCCGGAGTTGCGCGAAGACGCTGCGCGCGATCCCTGCAATGTCGATCGCTTCGCGGCGCAGTTCGCTCCGCGTCACGCGCGACAGGGCGAGCAAGCCGTCGATCAAGGCGGCCATATCCTGCGCCGCTTCGCGCACGTAACGCAGATGACGTTTTCCCGCGTCATCGAGCGCTCCGGCGCAATCCTCCAGAACGGCCTGACTGAAGCCGTCGACGCTGCGCAACGGGGCGCGCAGATCGTGCGCCACCGAATAGCTGAAGGCCTCGAGCTCGCGATTGGCGGCATCGGTTGCGGCCTTGGCCTGCAGCAGGTCCGCGTTCGCGATGGAAAGCAGCCGATTCGCCTCGCGATAGCCGCGCATGGTCATTTCAAAGGGCGAGAGACTTTCGGCGAGGAATTCCGCGGCTCGGTCGAGCCGCAGCGATCCGGAGCCGGCCAATGTCGCTAGCGCCTCATGATGAAGCGCGACGATGTCGAGCACGCCGACGCCGCCGGCGAGCGCCTTGCGTCCGAGTTCGTGGGCGTGCAATCGCGCGGCTTCGTCCGCCTCGATGAGATAGCCGCCGAGGCTTCCGGCGTATTCCCGGCGAATCTCCTCTCGCGTCGGGATCATGGAATGTCCCCGATCACACGGGCGATGAGGACGAGAGCGTCATCGGTGTCCTTGCCGTATCTGCGCAGGATGTGGTCGGCGGCTTCCTGCGGCTGCCAGCCGATCGGGGATTCCATGCTGAAGGCGCCGTCAATGCCGTCAGTCGTGAAGACCAGCGTATCGCCGGGAGCGAGCGGAAGCGTCGCCTGACGAAGCGGTGGAATTTGATAGCCGACAACTCCGCCCCGGTGTGCCAGCGACTCGCGCGGCGGGACCGCGTTGGCGCGATACAATGTGCCATCGACGTTTCCCACGCCCAGCCAGGTCAGCTCGCGACCCCGTGCCTCGACCATCGCCACGCTGAGCACAACGCCGCGGCTCCTCTGGAGCGCCGCATGACATCGCTCTATCAAGATTATGACGGGTTCGCCGAGATGGTCATGCAGGGTCGCCGCGGCGATCCGCGATGCGAGTGCCGCCTCCGGGCCATGCCCGAGGCCGTCGATGGCGGCAATCAGCACGCCTCCCGAAAAGGCCTCGATAAAATGCAGGTCACCCGACTCCGGTTCGCCGTGCAACGCGCGGGACGCCACGCCCCATTCGACGGAGCCTGCGCGTGCGTTGGGAGAGTGTGCCCCGGTCATGCCTTCCATTTCCGCATGATCACGGTCGTTCCTCGTCCGACCGCCGAGTCGATCTCGAAATCGTCCATCAGCCGCCTGGAGCCCGGCAAACCGAGGCCGAGGCTGTTGCCGGTGGAGTAGCCGTCGCGCATGGCGCGTTCGATATCAGGGATGCCAGGTCCCTCGTCCCGGGCAACGACGAGGATGCCGCGCTTGCCGTTCTTCTCGGCGATGCTGAGATCGATATCGCCGTGGCCGGCATACACAACGATGTTTCGTGCAACTTCCGAGATCGCGGTGGCGATGAGCGTGAGGTCGCTGCCGGTAAATCCGATTTGCTGCGCGAGCTCGCGCCCTTTCTGCCGCGCCTCTACGATGTCGCCGTCGCGTGTGATGGCAACGCGGGTGGCGTCAGCGGTCACCGGATGTCCCCCCGTCCGGCTGCGGACGCATGCGCGCGAGGCCCTCATCGAGATCGAGGGCGGTTTCGATGCCGTCGAGCGTGAGCCCGAGCTGGACCATCGCAAAGGCGACGTCGGGCTGGATGCCCACGATCACCGTATTGGCGCCGCGCAGCTTGGTCGCATGCGCGATGCCCCTCAATGTGCGTGTCGCGAACGAATCCATCACGTCGAGCGCACTGACGTCGATGGCAACGATGCGCGAACGGAAATGACCGATCTTGTCGGCCAGCTCGTCCTTGAGCTGGATCAGATCCCGATCGGTTGGAGCAGCCTGAAGGCTTGCGATCAGGACGGCGCCTTGCTTCAGGATGGGGATCGCCATGGCGCGTCCTCTATGCCGAAAGGCGTGGCCCCGTCGTCTCGTTCCCGCGAACGACCCGGTAGCCGAGCATCCGTTCCGCTTCCTCGAGCCCGCCCTGAAGATCTCCGGTCGTGCTGATCTTGCCGAGGTCGACGCCGAGCGCGACCAGCGCCTGCGCGACATCGGCGGACAGCCCGGTGACGATGACGGTGCTGCCCATCAGCCGGGCCGCGGCGATCGTCTGAATCAGGTGATTGGCGACTTTGGAATCGACGGCCGCGACACCGGTGATGTCCATCACCACCATTCTGGCCCGGTTCGCGCGAATGCTTCGCAAAAGCCCATCCGTCAGTTGCTTTGCGCGCTGGGAGTCGATCATGCCGATGATCGGGAGGATGAGCAGCCCTTCGCGGACCTGGAGAACGGGCGTGGACAGCTCGCGGATCGCGTCCTGCTGAAGGTTGATCGTGCGCTCGCGTTCGCTGATCAGCACATCCGTCATGATGCCGATGTCGAAGAACGCCACCTTCTTCAAGGACATGAAACGCTGGAACGCGTCGTTCGGGTCCTTCACGCTTTTCATGATGTCGTTGCCGAGCGCGCGCAGCAATTGGTGGAATGCGCCGAGAAACACAGGTGTCGATACGCCGTGCCGGCTATAAAGCAGGGCCAGCGCAATCCGCTGCTCGACATAACCGCGATCATATTGCGCGGCGGTCATTGCCGCGAGATGCTCGCGTTTGCGGCGCTTGGCCTCTTCCAGGACCTCGCGCTTGCCGAACAGGGCCGGCGCCTCGCCCAGGTCGTCGAGATAACGGAAGAAGGCATCCACGTAGCGGTCGGTCTGCTCCGCGACCATGTTCCGCAGCGTGACGATGCGTGAAATGTCCTCGCCCGACAGATCGACGATCCTCTTGCGCCGATCGACCTCAGCCTCGGTGAGCGGGATGGACGATGATTGCAGCCTGGATTGTTGGTCCAACATCCGTCCTCCTGCCACAAATATGCTGCCCAGCTCAGTCGAAGCTGGCCGGCTATATTTTGATGGAATTGTATCGAACGCCATACATGCCGGTCGCGGCGACCCGGCGGAATTGAAGCCCAGCTCGTTGCTGGCCGGTACGATTCGTACTATCGCACCGGTAGCAAAACCGTGTCAATGTAGCTTCGCTCGTGCACTTCGATCACAGGGATGAGCCTTAAGGCAAAGTAAAATAAGGCAAAGTAAAACGCCGCCCGGAATTGGGCGGCGTTTCATTCCAAAACGTGCAGAGGGTGTTGGCGATTACCCTACACGAAATCCCGTAAATCTCAAGACCGGTAGCCCGGAAGCTCGCGGTCGAGCTTGCGTAGCAGCGGCGGCCACACCAGGTTGGTGGCGCGCAGCTCGGCGCGGTCGCGGTTGGCGAGCAGCTCGGTGTTCTTGTCGATCGCGGTGTCGTCGACCGGATAGACCGGCGTGCCCAGCGCGCGGGTGCGCACCTGCATCGAGCAGGCGCGCTCGAGATGATACATGCGCTCGAAGGCGGAGGCGACGGAGCGGCCGACCGTCATCGTGCCGTGGTTGCGCAGCAGCATGTGGTTGTGGTCGCCGAGATCCTTCTGCAGCCGCGGCCGTTCGTCATGATCGAGCGCGATGCCCTCATAGTCGTGATAGGCGAGGTCGTGGGTGACGAGTTGCGCGGTCTGGTTCAGCGGCAGCAAGCCTTCGGCGCTGCTCGACACGGCCGTACCGTCCAGTGTGTGGAGATGCAGCACGCAGATCGCGTCCTCGCGCACCTCGTGGATCGCCGAATGGATGGTGAAGCCGGCCGGGTTGATGCTGTACTCGCTCTCGGTGAGCTGGTTTCCGTGCAGATCGACCTTGACCAGGCTCGAGGCCGTGATCTCGTCGAACATCAGCCCATAGGGGTTGATGAGGAAGTGATGGTCGGGGCCGGGCACGCGCGCGGAGATGTGGGTGTCGACCAGATCGTCCCAGCCGTACAGCGCGACGAGGCGATAGCAGGCGGCGAGATTGACCCGTTGCTGCCACTCGGCCTCCGTCATGTTCGATGGCACTTCCTTCAGGCGTGCTTCCGCTGGTGACATGGCAAATCTCTCCGAACTTCGTTGTTGCGGAGCGGGAGCGTAGTCTTGGTGGTGGCTGGCGGCAAGGCGGTCAAATCGCAGCAGCCAAGCGTAGCCCGCATGGAGCGCAGCGGAATGCGGGGAGGGCCTCGCGAAAGGTCCCGGATTTCGCTTTCGCTCCATCCGGGCTACGAGGGAGAAAGAAATTACGGCGCCGGGATCGACAGCAGGCTGGAAATGCTGCGGCCGCGGATGTCGTAGACGCGGGCGAACACCACGTCGTCGCGCTTGATCTCGACCATGATGGGCGCGGTGAGGCCCTTGCAGTAGAATTCGCCGAGCGTCATGGCGAAATCGGCCGCGTTGGAATCCCAGCCGATGGTGAAATCGGGTCCGAGCGCGACCTGGGCCGGACGCTGCGGACCGCACACCGCGACCTTCCATTTGCGATTGCGCGGCGGCACTTCCTGGCGCTCGACGAGCTGCTCGCGCAGTCCGTCGGAGGCCTGCTTCAGCGCCAGACCCCAATAGTCCAGCATGAAGCGGTCGTCGGCGGCGCGCACGGTGCCCGCGATGTGGTTGAAGTGGGTGTACTGATAGGGATGCAGCCGGATCATCTCGGCGAGCGGCAGCGCCAGGCCGAAGCAGAACACGGCAAGCACGGCCGGCTGCCAGGCGCGGTGATTGGCGCGCAGGCGCTCCATGGTCCAGGCGAAAGCCACGCCGCCGAGCACCGCCATCGGCGGAATCACGAAGACGAAATGGCGAATGCCGTTGTAGAGCGCCGGGCGCTTCACCATCGCGATCGCGAGCGGCAGGGTGGCAGCGAGCGTCAGCATCAGCAGGATGGTCTTGCGGCGGGCCGGAACTTCGCGACGCGGCAGCATGGCGAAGGTGCCGACCACGGCGGCGGCCATCAGCACCAGCATCACTTCGGGCAGCTGCAGCGCGAACAGCGTCGGCAGATAGGACCAGGGCATGTCGGGCACGGACACGATCGCGCCGTCGAACATCTCCTTCCAGGGCTTCTCGAAGAAGTGCGAGAAGTAGGTCAAGGCTTCGAAGGGATTGCCGGGCTTCATGATCGACCACGGCCAGATCAGGCCCATCACGAGATAGCCGAACGCGAGGCCGGGCAGCAGCACGTAGACGACGTGGGCGAAACGCCTGATACCCTCGCGCGCGCCCTCGCTGCGCAGCTCCTCCAGGAACAGCGGCATGAAGCCGATCATCGCGTAGACCAGCGCGAGCCCGCCGAGGATGCGGCAGCCGATCGAGAGACCGGCGCCGAGGCCGACGATCAGGATCGTGCGCGGAGAGGGTTTTGGATATTCTTCGGCGAGCCGAACCAGACCCAGTATCAGGATGATCATCGCCACCGCGAAGGGCGCATCCTTCGGGTTCATGAACATGTGGCCGTAGAAGATCGGGCAGAGCGCCAGCAGCAGGAGCGCGGCAAGCCCGGCAAGAGGTCCGCCGACGCGGCGGCCGAGCCGCCACGTCACCGCAAGCCCGATCACACCGACGATCGCGCCGACCAGGCGTCGCGTCTCGAACAGCTCGAGGGGAATGATCTTGTGCAGGAGGGCTGCGACCATGTCGAAGCCGCCGCCATACATATAGAGATTGGCGAAGGAGAGGGCCGACGTATCCCTGAAGCCGGAGCCGTACATGCGCAGCAGCAGGTCGGCATATTCGGCGTGGGTATAGTCGTCCCAGCCGAGCCCGTAGTCGCGGAAGGTCAGGCCTGCGATGATTGCGACGGCTGCCAGCACCAGCATGGCGAGATCGTCGCAAGTCCGTTCAACCGAGCGCCCGAGAGGCGTTTCGATCGCCGAAGTCGTGATGGATGTCATGCTATTGGTGACCCGGAATCCCCTCTTGGCCCTGCTGGCGCGCGGGCCTGTTCCCCGGAATCCCTATAGCGCAGTTCCATTACCGAGTAATTGGGCATTATGGCTAAATTCCTGATGCGACGCAGCAATTTCCGAAAACGCGGGAGCCCATGAGAACTAGCGAGCCGTAGCTGAAGGGAATGTGAATAAGTCCCTGATATCCTTCCCTTAGGGAACGGCGGCGGCAATTGGTCGTTGGCGAGGAACGCAGTATGACGGTATCGTGGCGTAACGGGTGTCGCGCGCGGATGCGCGGCCGGGGGTGTGTTCGATGAGCGTGGCAGTGTTGATCGCAGGGATTTTCGCCGTGGTGGCGGGCCTCTTTGCGGTCGCTTTTGGCTATTCGATCAGGGATTTCAGCCTCGGCAGCACCCTCATACTGAGCGGGACGATTGGCGTCTGCTCCGGTATGCTACTGGTCGGCCTCTACGTCGTGCTGCTCGAGCTGCAAGCCATCGCACGCCGTCTGGCCGGGACGGCCGCGGCGTCGGAAGTTCGGGTCAGGCCCGTGCTGCCGCCGGGCCTTGCGGCGCCCGGTGCGCCCGCCTTCGAGCCATCGCCCGTTCCGGCGATGCGGGTCGAGCCGCAGCCGTCGCCGGCGGCGCCACCATGGCAGGCCGAGACGCCGGCCGAGACGGAAGCTCCCCCGCCGCCCGCGGGGCGGGAAGCGCCGCGAAAGCGCAACCTGATGTTCGCCTCGAGCTCGCGCAAGGAACGCGAGCGCGCCGAGGCCACCAAGGCTGGCGAGAGCCTGCCGCCGCAAGCACACGCCGAGCCCGCGGAGCCTGAGGCCCCGGCAAGCTTCGACGATGCCTGGCCAAAGCCGGACCGTGCGCGGACGCCGGAGCCGCCCGCGGCGCGTCGCCCGCCACAGCGCCCGGCATCTAACTTTGAGCCTGCCGCACCTCAGCCCGCACCCGCCGACCAGCCGCCGGTGACGGTGCTCAAATCCGGAATCGTCGATGGCATGGGCTATTCGCTCTATTCCGACGGCTCGATCGAGGCGCAGATGCCGGAGGGCCTGATGCGGTTTGCCTCGATCGACGAGCTGCGCGCCCATCTCGACCAGCGGAGTTGAAGCTTCGCTCGGTTCAAGTAAAGCCCGCAATTGTTGTCGCGAAATCAGTAATCGGTTCATATTCGCAGTCGTCGTATTTCGACCAAACGTATTGTTGACAGAGAATACTTCAACGCCGCCAATGCACCGCGACGGAATCGGATTGAAGAGAGGTCGAGCCCAATGTCGGATGCCGGGGCTAAAAACTTCATCGAGCTGACGGCGAATATCGTGTCGGCCTATCTCAGCAACAATCCGACGCCGGCCGCCGAGATCCCGAATCTGATCACCCAGGTGCACGGCGCGTTGACGCGGGTGTCGTCGGGCCGCGTCGAGGCGCCGCTCGAGCCGGCAAAGCCTGCGGTCTCGCTGAAGAAATCGATCGCGCCGGACTATCTGGTGTGTCTGGAAGATGGCAAGCGCTTCAAGTCGCTGAAGCGCCATCTGCGCACCCAGTACAACATGACCCCCGAGCAATATCGCGAGAAATGGGGCCTGCCGGCCGACTATCCCATGGTCGCGCCGAACTACGCGGTGGCACGTTCGCAACTGGCGAAGAAAATGGGATTGGGACAGCAGCAGCGGAAAAAAGGAAAGTAGAGCCGCTCTAAAGTATGATCCCGAGTGTTCACAGGGGGCTTGCAGAACAGCTATTCGCAGTTTGATTAGGCCAGCTGCGTTAGTCCAAGTCCCGCAACTGCGCCTCTAAGAGCTTAGCTAGATAGCCTTCGAGTTCAGAGAAGTCCAAGTTACCTTCGTGCCACGCGCGGTCTGCCGCGCGAAGTCCATCCACGTAACCTCTGCGCTCTTCTCGAATTCGTTCAGGTACGATCTTTCTGCCCGGCAGTAAGCTGCCTGACCTAGCGCACAGGAGGTAATAGCAGGTCGCTCGGGCGGTCCGCCCGTTACCTTCTATGAAGGGGTGTATCCAATTGAGTCGCCAAAGCCCGTAAGCGGCGATCTGGGTAGGTGTCCAATTGAACCAATTCTCATGTATCGTCGAAATAAATTTATCCATCAATTCCGGCACTTCCTTGAAGTGCGGCGGGAGATGGTTTCCGACGTAGATCGGCTCTTCCCGGAAGCGACCGCCAAATTGTGAGATGTTTGCCACGGCGACGTGGTTGAGTGCCCATAGTGTATATTTATCGAGAGCGGTATGACCTTGCCGAAGTCCTATCTCAACGCAATTCGTGAGCAGATCATATTGGCGAATCAGGTTTCTCTCTTGAACAAGATCGTAGAGAGCCCGGTCGTCTCCTTCTGAAACTATCATAACAAAAAAAGAGCCCGCTTTACGGGCTCTTCCTCCTAGTCCTACCTAGCCTGCGTTCGCATAAGAATGCTGTTCGCTGCATTCCTTGCGGTTTCCTTCGTTATACCCGAATTCTCAGGCGCGTTGCCATAAGCAAAGCTGATGCGCTGCTCTCGGAGTTGCTCATCGGTCACGCCCACCGCACGGGCCTGCTCCAAAAGGCGGTCAAGCTCTGGCCTCGCGGGAGGGTCAATTAGTGCTGATTTGCGGATCGCCATGTGATTCTCCCGTCCACTTAGACCAAGATACCTCGGCCATTTCTTAGGAAGATATAACGTTCGAAGGTCGCGCAACAGCCGCCGACAAAAATATTTCCACACTGCGCTATCACGATTCCCCTTTAAAATACGGAGAGGCAGTGGTGTACGTACAATTCCGGGTTCGCTGTTTCTAATCTGTCACTGCTTCTCACCTAGAACTCCCGATGCCGATCTGGCGGGATCCCCCCGGCCAGGCAGTACGGGGCTGATCGAAGGCAAGCGCCTATAAGCCGGGCAGGCTTCGCCTTCGCCCAGCCTGGGTCGATTGTCCGGTTCGCCGAAAAACATCTTCACGAGGCTTCCGCGAGCGCCTCTTTCGCGTCGGTCTTGATGCGCTCGACCATCGAGCGCAGGCCGTTGGAGCGCTGCGGCGTCAGATGGTCGCGGAAGCCGAACTCGTTGAACACTGCGAGCGCATCCGTCGCAAGAATCTCCTGCGGCGTGCGGCCCGAATAGAGCGCGAGCACGATCGCGACCAGCCCGCGCACGATATGCGCGTCGCTGTCGCCGCGGTACTTCAGGATCGGCACGCCATTGCCGCGATCGACCAGCTTCTGCAGCCAGACCTGGCTGACGCAGCCTTGCACCTTGTTCTTGGCCGAATGCTCTTCCTCGGGCATCGGTTCCAGGGTGCGACCGAGCTCGATGACATACCGGTAGCGGTCGTCCCAGTCCTCGAGGAGTTCGAAATTGTCCCTGATGTCGTCGATCGCAGTCATTGATGGCCCGTGGTTCCCGCTTCCCGCCAATATAGGGACGAGGGCTGCCGAAATCGATAGGATTCGGGCCTTAATTCGCTGTCTCCGGCCCGTGCCATTCCACCGCGAGGTCGTCCTGGGTCAGTGTGTCGCGCGGCGCTTCGCTTGCCGCGGCATCGCCTTCACCGGCGACATTGATCGAGCCGGTGTGGTCGGGCGCCTTCTTGTCGGTCTTCTCGATCTGCTCTTTCTTGTCGTTGATGATCTGGTAGATCTTCTTCGCGCCGTCCTGTGCGCGCTGGCCGATGATGGTGGCGGCCTGTCCGCCGACCTCGCAGGCCGCCGGCTGACGCTTGCAGAACTGGCTCATGTCGGAGACGGCCGCGGTCGCAGCCTGCACCGCGTCGGCAGCGCCGATCTGCGGCAGCTTCTCCGATTCGGGCGTCTTGTCCCGCGGCAGGAGCACCAGCACCAGCCCGAGCCAGAATGTGATGCGGAGCAGAAAGCGCATCTTGCGACCTGTATGTTAGATCCCGCCGCGGGCGATCCCCGCGCGACGCCGGACCTAGCAACTCTCGATAAATCGCAAGTGATTGCCTTCCGCTTAATTCGCGGAAAATTGACGCAAAAATCTTCGCAGATCGTGGTCTCGTAAATTTTCGATTGATGCGGGCACCCGTGATGTTCCGGCGCCCTACGCATCCACCAATTCGAAACCATGAAAGGGAAGGTGAAACCCTGTGTTCACCATCCCGGATGATGACATTGCCAAATCGCCTAAAAATCTTCGCGATGACGCGGTGTCAGGCCGCAGGCCGGACCGCCTTAGCACTCGTTTAAGGTCGCTCTGACACGTTGGCTCAACGACAAGGAGGCGTTCCGGCACGTCTTCAAAGACGATTGAGCCGAAGCGCGAGACCCGTGACAGTTTTGAGTATCATCCGCGATTGTCTCGATGCGCTGCTGCATCCCTCCGCGCGTTATGACGCGCTGACACGTGCGCGTCATCGGGCCTTCATGGCGCCGCGGCTTGTCGGAAGCCTGGCCGTCTTTGCCGCGTTTCCGGTCTATCTCGTCCTGCGCGGCGCGCCGAGCGCGATCGAGGTCGCGGCCTTCGCCTGGCTGATCGCGCCGATCCTGTTGTCCTGGTTCCTGTCGCGCACCGGACGCTACGAAGGCGCCCATGTGCTGTCGTCGCTGGCGCTCGCCGGCCTGATCATGGCGATCGCGAGCACGACCGGCGGCATCGAATCATTCGCCGCGATCTGGCTGGTCGTGGTTCCCCTCGAGGCCGCGCTGTCGGCCTCGCGCCGCGTCGCAGCCTTTGCCTCGCTGCTGGCGCTGTCCTGCGTGGGCCTGTTGATCCTGGTCAGCCAGCTCGGCTGGCTGCCGGCTGGAGAGCTCGGCGCACCCGATCGCGGCCTGATGATGGCGTTCGGCGTCGCCTCCGCGACGTTCTATGCCGCGGGCCTCGCCTTCGGCGCCGAGTCGCTCGCGCGCACCAGCGTCGCGCTGCTGTCGCGTGAGGAGGAGCGCTATCGCTTGCTCGCGCGCAACATGAGCGACGTCATCTCGCGGCATCAGCGCAACGGCGCGGTGCAGTTCATCTCACAGGCCGCGGAAGCCATGCTTGGTGTACCGGTGGTGCAATTGCATGGTCACGGCCTGTTCGACCGCGTCCATGTCGCCGATCGTCCGGCCTATCTCACGGCGCTCTCCGATGCCGCGCGCGGCGACGTGCGCAGCGTCGAGTTCCGGCTGCGGCGGGAGCCCGTTGGTTCCGAGCGCGGTCTGGTCGACTTCGTCTGGGTCGAGATGCGCTGCCGGCCGCTCGATGGGGACCAGCGCCGCGAGGCCACCTCCGAGCTCGAAGTGGTCGCCGTGATGCGCGACGTCACCGATCGCAAGCTGTCCGAGCAAGCGCTCGATCAGGCCCGCAGCGCGGCGGAAGCCGCCGACGCTGCCAAGACGCGCTTCCTCGCCACCATGAGCCACGAGCTGCGCACGCCGCTCAACGCGATCATCGGATTCTCCGAGATGATCGCGCAGGAGCAGGCCCTGATGCTGGGGGCGGCCCAGCGCAAGGAATATGCGGAGCTGATCAACGCCTCCGGCCAGCATCTGCTGTCGGTCGTCAACGGCATCCTCGACATGTCGAAGATGGAATCGGGCAATTTCGAGATTGCGTCCGAGCCGTTCGCGCCGCGCGCCTCGCTGATGCATTGCTGCAATCTCCTGGCGCTCAAAGCGCGCGAGAACGGCATCGATTTGATCACCGACGCGCCGCAGGATCTGCCCGAGATGACCGGCGATCCGCGCGCCTTCAAGCAGATCGTGCTCAATCTCGTCGCCAACGCCGTCAAGTTCACCGAACGCGGCGGCCAGGTCACGGTGTCCGCGGCGGCATCCGCTTCGCAGCTCACGCTGCGCATCAGCGACACCGGGGTCGGCATCGCGCCCGATGATCTCAAGCGCATCGGTGCGCCGTTCTTCCAATGCGGCAAGACCTATCAACGTCGCCACGAAGGCACCGGCCTCGGATTGTCGATCGTGAAGAGCCTCGTGGCATTGCATCTCGGCGATTTGACGGTACAAAGCAAGCTCGGCGAGGGCACCGCCGTCACCGTCAAGCTGCCGCTCGTCTACACGCCGCCGCAAGCCAAGACTTCCGACAAGCCTTCCGATAAGAAGCCGGCCGAGAGCAAGATCGCGACGCTCAATCCGGTGCTGCGGCATGAAGTTCAGGACCAACCTGCTCTGGTGAAGAAAAGTGCCTAGAAAGTCTGCAAAGGACGGAGCTGCTCCGCGCCGCCGTGGCGCCAAAGCCGCGGTCGTGGATGTCGAGACCGAGCGCAATCTCGTGATGCGCGTGCTCTTGCATAGTCCGAAGGACACGCTGGCCGGGCTTGTCGCTGCCGCCGCGGTCAGCGCCATCGTTGCCAATGCGCTGTTCCTGCAGACTGGCCGGCATCCGGCGCCGATGTTCGGCACCGTGATCAATCTTCCCGCCCCGTCGTCCTTGTCGTTGTCAAATCCCTTGCCGCGCCCGCGACCCGTCGGCGCCGATACCTCGCCGCTCGAGCCGAGAGCAACCGAGTTTCGCGTCGAGCCGAAGCCTGTTGAAAGGTCCGCCGAGAAGGCGCCGGAGAGGCCCGCCGAGACGACCGCATCGACGCCTCGCTCGGGCGATCCCATGACCAATCTGGTCATCAAGTCCACCGCACCGACGCCGCCCGGCGTCGCTATCGCACGTCCGCCGGCACCGATCCCGGTGCAGCAAAGCCCGGCGGCGCGCCGCCTCGCCGGCGTGCAGCGCGCGCTGTCCGAATACGGCTACGGGAATTTGAAGATCACGGGCACGATGAGCGGCGAGACCCAGTCGGCGATCCAGACGTTCGAGCGCCAGCACAAGTTGCCCGTCACCGGCCAGGTTTCGGACCGCCTGCTGCGCGAGCTGGCTGCCGCGATCGGCCACCCGGTCGAGTAATCGTCAGGCTTGTGAGGCTGGTGCCGAACCCGGCGCTG
Source organism: Bradyrhizobium diazoefficiens (assembly GCF_016612535.1). Classification (NCBI taxonomy): domain Bacteria; kingdom Pseudomonadati; phylum Pseudomonadota; class Alphaproteobacteria; order Hyphomicrobiales; family Nitrobacteraceae; genus Bradyrhizobium; species Bradyrhizobium diazoefficiens. The sequence goes on along the minus strand of NZ_JAENXS010000002.1, from coordinate 1,620,971 downwards.
GCCTATCGTGCTTTCCATGCGTTTGAAATCCAACATATGGGTGGCGGCCTATCTGCGCCGCTGCCAGACTGAAGGCGTGTTCGGTGCCGTGCGACGGCGCGGCGCCGAGGAGGCGGGCGCGGTGTTCGTGAAGGTGTCGCTGCTCGATGGCAACGCGATGCTGTACGTGCCGGCGCCGCAGACCTCTTATGACGACGGCCGTCCCGTCGATCGCTTCTTCGTGCCGCTGGCTCCGCAGCCGATGCCGGAGTCCGCGGTCGAGGAGCGCCTGACAAAAGAGGTTCGTTTCGACCCCGACGCCTGGGTCGTCGAGACCGAAGACCGGGCAGGGCGGCATTTTCTCGACCTGGCGCGGGTCTAGATCATTGCACCGCTCACGCCGTTGCGGCGATCGAGGACAAGAACCCGTCAATGTCGCTCTCCAGCTTGGCCGTGTCGTCGGAGAGGCTTTTGGCCGACGCGAGCAGGTGGCCGGACACGGCTCCGGTTTCGACGGAGCTCTTGCTGACCTCCGCAATGGTATCCGCAACCTGGGACGTTCGGGTCGCTGCGCTCTGGATGTTTTGTGAGATGTCCTGGGTCGCCTTGCCCTGTTCGTCGATCGAGGATGCGATCGCCGTAGTGATCGCCGAAATCTGATCGATCGTCGCGCCGATCGTCTTGATCGAGCTGACCGCTTCCTGCGTGGCGGCCTGCATCCCGGCGATCTGGCTCCCGATCTCGTCGGTGGCCTTCGCCGTTTGCGAGGCGAGCGCCTTCACTTCCTGCGCCACCACCGCGAAGCCGCGTCCGGCATCGCCGGCACGGGCCGCTTCTATGGTCGCGTTGAGGGCGAGAAGATTGGTCTGTTCGGCGACCGAGGTGATCAGCTTGACGACGTCGCCGATCCGGTTGGCCGCCTGCGACAGCGAGTTGATCCGCGCGTTGGTCCGGTTGGCCTGTTCGACGGCGTCGCTGGCGACCCGGCTGGAGTCCGCGACCTGCCGGGAGATTTCCCGCACCGAGCTCGCAAGCTGTTCGGTCGCAGCCGCCACGGTCTGGACGTTGCTCGACGCGTTGCTTGAGGCGTCCGCGACGACGCCGGCCAGCCGCATGGAATTGTCCGTGTTGCTGCTCAGTCGCTCGGCCGTGCCCGTGAGATCCCGCGACGCGGCGGTCAGCGTCGTGATCAAGGCATTGAAGCGATCCTTCGCACTGGCGATGGCGTCCTTCCTGATCTGCCGGTTCGATCCGAAATACCCCGCGGTCGTGATCTCCATGTCGAGAGCGGCCGCCGTGGCAACGGTGAGACGCAACGCCGCCCGCCTGTCGAGGGCAAGCTCGATGCTGCGCCGGGAGCGGGGAATCGTGACGCTGTCGGCGACGGCCTTGCTCAATTGTGTCGACACAAACATCATCCGCGTCCCCATGTACCAGGGCGGCGCGAGCCCCACCTTTTGATGGTGGAGACAGATATCAAGGGCCGACTTGCTCAGCTCGTCGGCGAAATTCGCGCGCCCGATCAGGTCCCAATGCGCGAGGTGAAGGCGGATGGAGTCCTGAATGAACTGCGGATCGCGCAGGCTCGCAATCGTCGGTTCGTGCTTGGCGACATAGCGGTAGAAGCTTTCGACGATGGAGGGAACGGTTTTGGCAAACAGCGGACGCAGTTCGCCAAGTCTCGCCTTCGCAGCGTCGTCGAACTCGGTGATCTCGAGCCGAATCGCGGTCCAGTCGTTAGCCACTTCAAGCTCCGCCATTGGTCATGGAATCCGCGCCAGTAGACTGCGCTATGGTTAACAGACTGCAAATTGCGGCATGATCTTGCCGCGGGGCTGGACTAACGGTCCGACCCGCCGTTGCCCGTGCGCACCGCCGGGCTCGAGCCGGGCTGCACGCTCGGTCGCGTCTGGCTTGCGCCCGCGCGTGCGCGCTGGCGTTCGCTGTCGTGCAGCGACGGCTGGTACTTGGCGCGCGTGACGGCGAGCGTCGAGCCGCGCCAGGCGGCGAGCATCACCAGCGCGGAGCGGTCGCTGAGGCGATCGTAGAGCCGCGACAGCCGGTAGACCGCATCCACCGAGTTGCCGATCTCGGGCTTGAAGAACAGCAGGATGCGCTGGAAGTTCGGGCTCGGCATGTCGAGCGCGCGGGCGGCGATCGCGAGCGCTTCGCCGCCGGCATCGTCGACGATCTCTGCTGCGACCCGCGAGGGCAGGATCAGGCTGTCGCCGAGTTCGACGGTGAAATTCTCGACATCGCCCGCGATCGCCGCCATTTCCAGGATCTGGATCGCGCGCTTGGCGCGCACGGTCGGAATGCGCGGCGCGGCTTTGAGCGGGGTCTGCGCCAGATTGTGCAGGATCAGTGCCCGCTGGGACGCATCGGCGCCGAAGAACATGTCGTGGATCTCGGCCGCTTCGTTCGGCTGCATCGCCATGTTGGCGGCCATGCGCGCTTCCGCGTCGGTCGGCGTGCGGGCAGGCGAGGGTGCTGGCGCAGGGGTCGGGATTGCGCGCGCGAGCGGCACCCTGCGGCCTTCTTGCGCTGCGACCAGCCCGAGCTTCTGTAGCACCGGGACGGGCGTCTGCGGATAGATCGCGAGCCGCGCCTTGACGGCGGCGCGCGTCGCATCGTCGACCTGGTCGATCAATCGCGTGGCGAGCTCGATGAATTGCCGCTGCTCGTCCTCGCTGTGGGTGCTGGCCTGGACATACAGATCGGTCAACACGCGCAGCAGCGTCGGACGAACATCGACGCCCTCGCGACGGGAGAGTGTCATCAGCCCGTCGAATCCGGGAAACAGCGACTTGGTCATGGAGGCGTACGCAACTCGGAAGAAACTGTTGCCTCAGCCTATCAGGGGTTCGTTTAAAGCCTCGTTAAGGAAAATGAGGTGTGAAGCAAACCCGCTCATTTCAGCCGTTCCCGTGTCGTCGCGGGACGGCGCCGGCCGGCCCGTGCGGTTACGGTCGAAAGGCCATGTTTACACCCCGTTAACCATAAACTGATCCTAATGACCCCCATGTTGCAGGGGCGCATTTCGTCGCGCGCCAATTGAGAGAGCTGACACAGAGAGCTGACATGGGGACGATCATCGAATTTCCGGCCGGTCGCCGGGTGGGCTCGTCGGGGGACGTCACGCCGCGCGCGGACATGGGGACGATTTTGATCCTTCCCGTCATCCGCATCGAGCGCGAAGCCGACGAAACCAGCGGCGATCGTGGACCGGAAGCGGGCACTGCGCCGGGGCGTCGTCGTCGTCGCCGTTGAGCCTCCGGCTTTTGCAATGCCGGGCTCCATCCGCCAGATCCGCACAATCGCATCGGCCATCCTGCTCGCAGCCGTAGGCGCGAGCCTCGCCGCCTGCAGCGGCGGCGATTTCGGCCGCACCCGCGCCGATATGCGCAGCGACGACATGCATCGCTGGCTTGGCGCCGAGATTACCGGTAGTGTCGGCCTGAAGCCGTCGCAATTCCAGCTCACCGACGAAGAGCGCCAGTTGCGCGACCTCGCCTATCCCATGATCGAGGCGCCGCTGTCGCGTCCCGCGTGGAAGAGCGTGTTCGGTGACTACAAGACCATCCCCTCGCCCTGGCACCAGAAGATCGTGTTCGACCGCACCATGTACGGGCGCACGCTGATCGACGAGCCGCATCGCTCGCATGCTTCGCGCTATGCGCAGCTGATCGACGACGTGCGCAACGACATCACCCGCTTCGAGCCGTTCTTCGGCAGCGCGATCCGCGTCATCGATCTCGACAAGAAGCGCGAGGCCAGCATGGCGCGCGTCTCCGCGCTCTCGCCGCAGGAGAAGGCGGACGCGGTCGCGCGCATGCAGGAGAACGCGCTGATCATCCAGTGGGTGCAGCTGTCGCTCGAGCAGCGCGTCTCGTCCTATCGCTGGGCGCTGGAGCGGCTGGTGATCCAGGCGCCCGACGGCATGGCCGCGGATGCCGATCGTCTGATCGGCGAACTCGCCGCCCAGACCACCAATCCCCCGGTTGCTTCGCAGCCGGCCTACGGCCGCGCGGTCGTCTCGAAGGGCTAGGCGGCCGCTGCTCGCACGACAAAGGTGTCGCCGCCTGTGCCGGGGCCCGGATGCCGCGCGCTCTAATCAGCCAGGATAAACCGGAGCGTGCCGGCCCGCCGCGTCGGCTTGCCGGTGTCGTTGGTGTGATTGACGCCGTCCATCACGGGCACTTCCACGAAATCGAACGGGCTCACCCCGTCCAGGCAGGCCACGTTGACGGCGTAAAGAGACGTGTCGGATCGCCGCTGATGATGGGTGTAGATTCCGCAAGCGGAGCAGAAGAAGTGCTGTGCCGATCCGGTATGGAAACGGTAGCTCGTCAAGGCATCCTCGCCTTGCAGGAATTTGATCCCGCCCATCTCCGCCATGGCAACGACGGCGCCGCGCATGCGGCAGTAGGAACAGGTGCAGCGGCGGATCGAATTGAAGCCGTCGCTCAGCGTCACCTCGAAACGCACCGCGCCGCAATGGCACTGGCCAGTTCGAATGGTCGTGTCGTCCACCATGTCGCCTCGAGCTCCCGTTCGGATCGCGTCTCGCGTCCGGTCTTGGTGAGCGCGCGGGAGCGCGAAGTCAACCGTCGCGGTGCAGTCGCGAGAAGCGGAAATTGCAATGGCTCGCGCCGCCGGCCAGCGTTTGCGTTCGCTCCAGATGGATGCCGCGCGTTGCATAGGCGTCGAAATCAAGCCCGCAAATATTGGGCAGGATCTCCTCGTCGCCATGGCGGCCTGCGAATTTGCAGAAGCCGCAAGCCTTGTAATTGATACCGAATTCAAAGGTGTCATTCGGCCCCGGTGCGACAAAATCGTAGACGAAATCGTCCGGAAACTCTTGTCGATGACTTTCTGTCACGCTTGTTGCAGCCTGTTCGCGCAGCAAGGTCTGGTTCTCCGGCGACATGAATTGATGTCCGGCGGCGAGGCGCTCGGTTTCCGGTACGGTGAGCAATTGCGCCTTGTAGGTTTCGCGCTCGATGTCGCGGATCACCGGCAGCGGCACACCGTGCCGCCGCAGCACGCGGCTGGTCGCCATGAAGCCGATGAGACGCACGAAGACATCGCTCATGCGGCTTGCCGCGCCGCCGACATAGGGTGTCTGGCTGAGGACGATGTCGAGTTCGTCCATCACCTCCCGCCTGATCCCGTTGATATCAGTGAGATGCGCGCGCTCGCGCAACATCGTGTGAGCAAGGTCGAGGCGATGGCGCACCGCGGCCTCCATGGCATCGCGATGCGTCTCGTAGAAGGGATGGATGTTTTCAGCCATTGGACACCATGGGATATTTGGATGGTGAGCCGACCGTAGCCGGGCCCATCAAGTCGGCGCAAAGCATGGTTTCTTCGGCCAAGCCTTAGAAAATCTATTGCAAGGCCGCGGCCCATCGGTGTCAAACTTGCCGTGCGATGACCTACATCCTTCCGCCACTCAATGCGCTCCGTGCTTTCGAAGCCGCCGCGCGCCATCTCAGCTTCAAGCTGGCCGCGCACGAGCTGCATGTGACGCCCGCCGCCGTGGGGCAGCAGGTGAAAGCGCTGGAGGCGCGCCTCGGCGTAAGCCTGTTCGAGCGGCTGCATAAGCAGCTGGTGCTGACCGCGGCCGGTCAGGCCTATCTCCCCGGGATCTCCGATGGTTTTCGCCGCATTGCGGACGCGACCTCGCAATTGAAACCGGCAGGCGCGGTGCTGCTGCAATTGGGTGTCCATGGCAGCTTCGACCCGCGCCGTCTCGATCTGGCAAAGTTTCGTAGCCGGCATGCGGAGATCGGTTTGCGGGTGCTGCAGCCTGCCGGCCTGCACGAGCTGGTCGAAGGCAAGGTCGACCTGTTGATTGCCCGCGGTCTCGGCCACCATCCGGGCTATCGCTGCGACCGGATGGGCGAGGGATCCGGTTTGGGCGATTGGCTGGTTGCACCTGAAGGCACCGCGGATTGTCCCGAAATCGTCAGTCTTCGCGACTGGCTGCGGGCTCAGACCGCCGGGATCCCGCGCGCAAACCGCGGTCCTCGATTGGTCGGCGGCATCGGAAGCTGACGGGGCTTCGGCGCGGGTCGCGAGGATTCGAGTAAGTGCCCGGTGCGTTCAGGTCGAGGGCGGTTGCTGCGCAGGGACTTCCGAGTACGTTTGCAAGAAGCCCTTGGCGAGCGCGTGGTATATGCCCTCGGGGCACAGCAGGCGCGACGCTGCCTGGGCGATCAACGCGGAGGCCATCAACGGCACCACCATGGCGTGGTTGTTGGTCATCTCGGTCACGATGACGAAGGCCGTGATCGGAGCTTGGACGACGCCGGCGAAGTAGGAGACCATCCCCAGCAGCATGAATGCGCCGACAGGGGCGTGCGAAAACAGATGTGCGACGTTCGTGCCGATGCCGGCGCCGACGGCAAGCGAAGGCGCGAAAATCCCGCCCGGAATCCCGCTGATTGCGGAAAGCGCGGTGGCCGCGAGCTTCAGCAGGCCGAAATCCCAGGGAAGCGGAATGTCGCTCTCCAGGGCCGACTTCACTTGCGCATAGCCGGTGCCGTAGATCATGTCCCCCGAGGCCAGGCCGCAAAGGGAAACGCCAAGGCCGCACGCCGCGGCGAATGGCAGCGGAAATCGCTTCGTCAATGGTCCCAGCCGACCGGGCAGTCCGCGCGCGAATTCGATGAGAAGCCTGCTGAACGCGCCACCGGCCAGTCCGCCGGCCATGCCGCACAACGGCACGGCGAGCCAGTCAGTCCCGTTCCGCAGCATCGTCGAGCTGCTGCCGAAATAATCGTAGTTTCCGACCAGGGCCAGCGACGTCAGACCTGCCGCGATCACAGCGCCAATGACCAGGCTGCTCGTCCTGGTCTCATAGGCCCTGCTCATCTCCTCGATGCCGAACACGATCCCCGCGAGCGGCGTATTGAATGCGGCGGCCACGCCGGCCGCGGCGCCGGCCAGGATCAGTCCCGGTTGGCGGCGCGGCGACATCCGGCCCAGGGCGAACATGACGGAAGCGCCGATCTGGACAGTCGGCCCCTCCCGGCCGACCGAAGCACCGCAGAGCAGCCCGAGCAGCGTCAGCAACACCTTGCCGACGGCAATGCGGATCGAAACGAGCTTCTCGCGCGCGCTGTGCTCGGTGAGCTGGCGTGCGGCAATCGCTTGCGGGATGCCGCTGCCCTGCGAGTTCGGAAAGAAACGGTTGGTCAGGTAGACGGACAGCGCAAACCCGAGCGGCGTGACGATGAGCGCAGCGTAACGCGATTCCGACAGCAGGTACGTGAACGCGACTTGTGCCCAGTCCGCCAGCTTGGCCAGAGCGACGGCCAACGCCCCGACCGCGAGGCCGCCGATCAGAAAGGTCAGTCGTCTCCGCCAGCGGACTGAAACGACCCTGATGGAGCGAAGGCGACGATCGGTAAAGAGTTTAGGCATGCACTGTCTGAGTCGGCGTAGCTGCCACCATGCCGGTGTTTTGCCCGACGTGTCAAAGGTGTACGAGCGTTAGGATCGACGGCTGCTTACCGTATGTCGACCACCTCGCCATCCTCCTTCACGAACCGCCCGACGGGATTGTTCAGGAGATCGATGACGGCCTCGGAAGGGCGGCACAATCGGGTGCCCTTTGGGGTCACGACGATCGGACGATTGATCAGAATGGGATGCCTCGTCATGAAGTCGAGCATCTCATCGTCGGTCCATTTGGGATCGTCCAGCCCAAGTTCCTTGTATGGCGTTCCCTTCTCGCGCAGCAACGCGCGGACGGATATTCCCATCGCCGCGATCAGTTGCTTGAGCGTTTCGCGCGTCGGCGGCGTCTTGAGGTATTCGACGACGGTTGGCTCCGCGCCGCTCTGCCGGATCATCGCGAGCGTGTTGCGCGAGGTGCCGCAGTCGGGGTTGTGATAGATCGTGACGCTCATCGGTTTGTTTCCGCGATTGGGACAGGGCCGCGCGCATCGGAATGTCCGAGCAGCCAGTTCATCAGCAGCAGGCCGGCGAACGCTCCGCAGAGTTCCGCGAGGATGAATCCGGGTAGGTCCGTGGGGCGAATGCCGGAGAACGTGTTTGTCAGAGACCGCGCGATGGCCACTGCCGGATTGGCGAACGACGTGGAGGCCGTGAACCAATAGGCCGCCGTGATGTAAAGGCCGACCAGCCAGGGGACCGCCGTCCGCTGAAAGCGGATACCACCAAGGATCGTCGCGACCAGCCCGAAGGCGGCGATGGCTTCGGCGAACCACTGCGGCCCGCCTGTTCGAACCTTCGTTGAGAGATCGAGCAGGGGCAATCCGAACATCAGATGCGCGGCCATCGTTCCTGCGATGCCGCCGGCGATCTGCGCAACCACGTACAGCACGGCTTCGTTCACCGGCAGCTCGCGTTTGCCGGTGAAGACCAGCGTGACCGCCGGATTGAAATGCGCGCCGGAGATCGGACCTAGCACCGTGATCAGGACGACGAGAATGGCGCCGGTCGGCAGGGTGTTGCAGAGAAGCGCAAGCGCGACGTCCTTGGTCAGCGTCTCCGCCATGATGCCGGAGCCGACGACGGTCGCGACGAGAATGGCCGTGCCGAGTGCTTCGGCCGCGAGGCGTCGCAAAAGGTCGAAATTGTCCATCAGTTGGCCTTCGGCGTCGGGCGGAGCACGCCTTCGAAGGTATCGATCCAATACGAGAGTAAGACGTTATACATCTGGTCAGACACGGGCTCGCCCCTTTCGTTTTGGAGAGCAGCAGGCTTGCAGGCTGTCGACGACCGGCTCGCAAACTTCCGGCCGCCCGCCGCAGCAATCACGCAACAGGAAAACCGCGACGTCCCGGAATTCCACCAGGTTGGCGCGGTAGACGATCGAACGGCTATGCCGCTCGGAGGTCACGAGACTCGCGCGCGTCAGGATCGACAGATGGGCTGACAATGTGTTCGGCGGGACTTCCAGCAGGCGTGCGAGATCGCCAGCGGCAAGGCCGTCGGGCTCGTGTTTGACCAGCGTCCGAAAGGCCTCCAGGCGGGTCGATTGGGACAGGGCGGCGAGCGCAAGGACAGCTTCTTCAGTTTCCATATATCGAGATGTATGGAAATATTTGAGGGCCGTCAATCCGAAAGGTCTCGCCGGTCGCATTTTTGGCGGCGTTGCTATTTCGAACATTCTAGAAAGATGGTTGACGGTAGAGCCGGACAGGCGCATGTTGAGCCCATGAAGATCGCCGACGCGGCAGCTCGCCTCGAAGCGCTGGGTAACCGGACCCGGCTTCAGATCTATCGCGCCCTTGTCCGGGCTGGACGGTCCGGCATGCCCGTCGGACGCTTGCAGGACAAGCTGAAGATCCCGGCATCGACGCTGTCCCACCACATCAAGTCCCTGGTCGCGGTCGGGCTCGTCAGCCAGGTCCGCGAATCCACGACGCTGGTTTGCCATGCGAACTACGACGCGATGCAGGGCCTGGTCGATTTCCTGGTCGCGGAGTGCTGCGCGGACGAAGCCGAGTGTGGGGGTGCGCAGTCGGCGGCCTGATTTTGGGGCCGATTTATTCCATGATTCTAGAATGATGGGAGTAGCGAAAATGAGCGACGGAAAGACGGTCGCCGTCGTCGGGGCAGGGCCCGTCGGCCTCGCCGCAGCTGCGCATGTGCTGGAGCGAGGCATGTCACCCATCGTGCTGGAAGCCGGACCAGGGGCCGGACACACGATGCGCCAGTGGCAGCACGTCCAGTTGTTCTCGCCCTGGGAGTACAATGTCGACAAGGCCGCCGTGCGTCTGCTCGCGCCGACCGGCTGGAATTCGCCGGAGCCTCAGGCCTATCCGACCGGCGGCGAGTTTCTTGAGAAATATCTCGAGCCGCTCGCGACGAGAACGCCGCTGCGCGAGGTGATCCGGACGTCAAGCCGCGTCTCGGCCATCAGCCGTGTCGGCTTCGACAAGGCGAAGACGAGGGGACGCGAGCAGGTGCCTTTCGAAATCCGCTACCAGAACGGCAAGGGCGCTGAAGTGCTGCGCGCAGATGCCGTGATCGATACGTCGGGCACTTGGTTCTCTCCCAATCCGGCTGGCCGCAACGGTCTGCCGGCGATCGGCGAGCACGAATGCGCCGCGCACATCGCCTACGGCATGCCGGATGTCCGCGGTGCCGGTCGTTCCAGATATGCAGGCAAGACCGTTGCGGTTCTCGGTGCCGGTCACTCCGCGGTGGGCACGCTCATCGATCTCGTGCATCTCGCGGACGAGGTGCCGGGGACGCGACCCGTCTGGCTGTTGCGTGGCGCCGATCCTGCGAAGGCCTTCGGTGGCGGCCAGAACGACCAACTTGCCGCACGCGGTGAGCTCGGCACCGCCTTCGCCGCGCTGGTTGCTTCCGGGAAGATCGAGGTTGAGACCGAATTCGGCGTCACTCATCTTTCGGAATCCGAAGGTCGCCTCGAGATCGCGGCGGGCTCCTGCTGCGGCGCGCGAAGCGTGGTCGTGGACGAACTGATCGTGTCGACGGGCTTCCGTCCCGACTTTTCGTTCCTGTCCGAACTGCGTCTGCGGCTCGATCCGGCCATAGAGGCGCCGGTCGCACTGGCGCCGCTCATCGATCCCAACGAGCATAGCTGCGGGACGGTGCGCCCGCACGGCGCGCGCGAGCTTGCCCATGATGAGCCGGGCTTCTACCTGGCCGGCATGAAATCGTACGGCCGCGCCCCGACCTTCCTCATGATGACGGGCTATGAGCAGGTCCGATCGATTGCCGCCGAACTCGCCGGCGACAAGGCGGCAGCGGCGAGACTCGAGCTTGTGCTGCCGGAAACCGGCGTCTGCACGCGTGGTGGTGTCGAGTCGGCCGAGGCTGCATCAGGATGTTGCGGCGGCCCGGCAAAGGAAGAATCATCGGCCTGCTGCGCCGCCGACGAAACAGCCAGGAAGGCCGGTGCCTCGGGTTGTGGTTGTAAATGAAGCCGGTTCTTGCGGGCGAGGCGACCGGCTCAGTTGCCGTCGTCGTGGGGCTCGGCACCGCGCAAACCATTGCGTGGGCGTCGAGCTACTATCTTCCGGCCGTGCTTGCCGTTCCGATCGCGCGTGATCTCGGCCTTGCACCGACCTGCGTGTTCGCGGCGCTGTCGGGTGCGCTCGTCATCTCCGCACTTCTCGGCCCGCGCGTCGGGCATGCGATCGACAGGTTTGGCGGACGACGACTACTTGCTGCATCGAACGCCGTCTTCGCAGCAGGCTTGCTGATGCTGTCCGCCGCCCATGGCATGGTGTTGTTGATCGCCGCGTGGATGATGCTCGGGATTGGCATGGGTATGGGTCTTTACGAAGCGGCATTCGCGACGCTCACGCGCATCTACGGCACGGGCGCTCGAAAGTCGATCACCGGCATCACTTTGATCGCCGGCTTTGCGAGCACCGTCGGCTGGCCGCTTACGACCTGGTTGGATGCCGCGTACGGCTGGCGAGCGGCTTGTCAGGTCTGGATGGTGATCCACGTCTGCCTCGCCTTGCCGCTCAATCTTCTGCTGCCGCGTGCCGCGCCGCTCGAGCCGACCGCTCGACCGGCGTCAGGGGGGAGCCCACATCCCGGACGCCAGAGCGAGACTTTTGCGATGGGCGTTCTGGCTTACATGTTCGCGGCGACGAGTTTCGTCAGTTCGGGAATGTCGGCAATTCTGCCCTCGATGCTGGTCGCGTTCGGTGCGACGCCCGCCGAGGCCCTGCTTGCAGGAACCCTCGTCGGCCCAGCCCAGGTCGGCGCTCGCCTTCTCGAAGCCGGATGGCTCAACCGGTTTCATCCGCTGTTGTCGGCGAGGCTCGCGGCGCTGATGAATCCGATCGGCGTCGTCGCGCTGATCGCCGGAGGCTCGGTCTTTGCGCCGGCTTACACCGTCCTGTATGGAGTGGGCAACGGGATCATCACGATCGCGCGCGGCACGCTGCCCTTGGTGTTGTTTGGGCCGGTGGGATTTGGGAAGCGTGTGGGTATGATTTCGCTTCCGGCCCGGCTAACGGGTGCCGCCGCACCGCTGGCACTGGGGCTGATGGTCGAGCACATCGGGCGCGGTGCGCTGTGGATCAGCGCGCTCACTTCCGTCTCCGCGTTCTTCGCGCTTCTGTTCCTTCGTGCAGCACCGACCTCAAGAGCGTGACGGCACGCGGCTTGAAACTCGTGCGCTCGCTGGTTCAGGCGAGCTCCGATCCTCAACCTGCGACACTCCACCGCGCTGATCGTCAGTTTCCAGTCAGCTTCTCTCACTAGCGCTCTGAAAACGAAGAAGCGGACGTGCTGGGCTCTTGCGCCGCTGGCCTCAACTCTGCCCCGGGACGGGCCAGCGGCGGCAACCAAACGGCATGGAAATCCGGCAGCGAGGAGACTAATCTCTTCGCCAAATGATCCTAAGGAGGCTCCAATGTTCTGGCGCCACTGCCTGTTGGCTTTCCTGCTATATCAGGGATCGACCGTTCAAGCCGGCTCGATGAACAAGCAAGACCCCTGGGATGCGCATCACATTTCCGATTTGCCCCCGGAGGTCCGGCAGTACATCGCCGGGCTATGCAAAGGACCGGCTGCAGCGCAGCATGATTTTGCGACTTACAACCCGCAGGAACATCGCTGGCGGATCAACATCGAATATCTCAATTGCCGGGGGCTCGGCCACGATTTCCGCGAGGGCAATCAGTGCCTCGATGTCGACTTCGTTGAAGTCGGATCGCACTACCGTCTTGCTCGCAAGACCTACGCAGCCTGTGGTTTCTGACAGAAGCCCGCCAGTGTCATCGATGCAGATCGTTCGTTTGAGGTTCCTGCTCGTCGAACGACTGGACTAGCTACCGTAGTCAAACCGGGAAGATGTCGGACCGGGTTTCTTACCTGCTGCAAGGAACTGGACGACGTCCGCAAGAGGACAATTGCTGACATTGCGAGAGCGACTGCCCTCGTCAGCTAAGGGCCCACAAGCGAACCTCGCCCGTACCGTCGAGATGCCTTCCGGCAGTATGTTGGTTCGATTCCAATCGGACGGCAGCAAGCGCGTTGGCGGGATCAGGTTTCGCAGCACACGGGCACGGAAGTCGGCGATGTAGTCAATGTGCGCCTTGGCTCCGGCAAGACCTGAGGTTGTGGATAAGTAAGCAACCTTGCGCCAAGCGCTCTTTCGACGCGATACACTTGAGAGCATGGGAGTTCTTGAAAACTTTAAGCGTGCCGCCGGTATTGGCAATATCGCTCATCTTGTTTGGACGTTGCTGCCAGCCGCGTGGCAACTGGCCGCCATCGCCGCTCTCGCCGCTGTCACGGAGCACTACGGCTACTCACAGTTGGGCCTCGCCAGAAGTTTGTACTACTCCTCCGGCGTCGTTGCCTTCGGGATGGTGAGCTTCTTTTGCTACTTGCGCATCCAGCAAATGATCGGGCTTTACAAGCGAGTATCTGTGCCGAACATCGGCGCGCGTAGCGTGGTGCTCGATAAAAACGAAACCGAAATTCAAAACGTCATTCTGGGGCTGGATCTCAGAAACGACAGTCAACAGCCAATTTTCTACCGTCTGCGACGAGCCAATGCATCGCTTGCTGGTCGCACGCTGGCCAGCGATCTTGTCGACGACAAAAACACGTTCATCATTGCGGCCTTCGGCGGTATGGTACCGATCAATCTTGGGTCGATCTTAGGAGTGCCGACCCGGGCAGGAACTCCATCGGGCATCGTCGAACTGGAGCTTGACTATGGTGGCGTCGACGGCGAGCTCTCATATCACCTGAACTACAAAGCAACGATACACATCATGATTGTTACTCCGATTGGCACGAAGCAGAAACAGGCGCAGATAATTGCCGAAGTATCGAAACTCGAGCACACCAAGAACCGCAAGAGCTAAGGCCGCTGCCCGCCAATGCCGTTAGTGCCGCCCTGACCTCGGCAACGTCATGCTTCGATAGGTTTGGCCACGCACCGTGATCGGGATCGCCAGTATTTCCGCCCGCACCGTCCGCAGCACGCCGGACCATTTCGCTCCGACAACGCCACCACGCGCTTGGAATAGGCGACTTCCGGTTCGGGTCAAAAGCCGAAATTCGGATCGAGCGCGCCAAACGTCTGCTACGGGCTCAAGCGGACATTGGGGAGACCTGAACTAAACGGCGTCGCCATTTAGGTTGCTTCGTTCTGGGACCAAGGCGCTCGCAATTCCAGGGCGACGCAATTGTTGCCGACAAATGTGAGGTCTCAGGAACGCGACGGCATACGGGTTAGCTTTCGCACGCTTGCTGGATTGACGCGCGCTGGTTCAGCGACAACGCCCGGCTTTGTCGGCGCCTCGATCTCAGGCTGAATTGCAAGCGCGTCGCGCATCCACCTCGGCCAGCGCTCCAGATCCAATTCTGAATTCGCAGGCAGAGCCGGCCTGACGATCTCGGCGGGTGATTCCCTGGTCATGGCATTCCTCCTTAGACATAAAAAACCCGCGCCGGATTGCTCCGCGCGGGTGTGACGATCTTTCGATGATGCCACTCTGCCAGTGTTTTGCCCGACGTGTCAAACGCGACCAGAATTGTCGCGTTGCCGACCGCTCGGGGTGCTTGAATGAAGCCCAGTGATTTCAATGTCCACGCTACTGTGCATGGGGTTGTTTTCGCGCCTTGGTTTCGTTGCTCGTCGAAACGCCGCGCGTCAGCGCCGGCCGCGCGGGGCCTCGGCCTTCGCCGGCGCCTCGGTCTGCGGCGCGCAGGTCGCAGCCTGAAGCGAGGCCTGCGCCTGCGGCATCAGGCCGGGCTCCGCGGCGAGCGCCTTCATCACGATCAGGCCGCTCGTGCTCGGGGAATCGATGATCAGGCGGTCGGCCGCGGTGATCTCTTCGTCCTCGGGCAGCTCGTCGTGCTGTGCCTGCGTCATCAGGTCGAGCTCGATCACCTTCTTGCCGGCCGAGCGGTCGTTGATCGCGTAATAGGCGATCTCGTTGCGGGTGTAGAATGACAGCGAGGTATAGGCCTGGCTCACCGGCACGGTGAGCTTGATCGGTCCGCCCGACAGATCGTAACGGCAGATCGCCACCGCAAAGGCCGGATCCATGAACGGCATCGGCGAGGTGTTGGGATCGGCGAGGGGAAGCTGCGTGACCGCGTTGAGCTTGGTCATCGGCGTCAGCCGCGAATAGGCGTCCTGAGTTGCGATCCGGGGCAGCGCCAGCACGCTGACGAGATGGACCACGAGGCCCAGCACCACGCCGGCGACGATCGTGAACAGGAGCCGGATCATGAGCAGCCCACCGTCGAAATCGCAGGCATCGGCGCGTCGCGCTTGGTCCGCGTCGCCACGCCGACCGGTGTGTCGTAGAAGCGCAGCATCAGCGTGTAGCGCTCAATGCCGCCGGTCGGCAGCCAGTTGCCGGCGCGCGAGCGCGAGGCGATGTGGATCTCGAACGAGCCGTCGGACTGGCGCACGATCTCCTGGCTGGTGAAGCCGTAGCGCTGCAGCGCGTTGGCGACGAGATGGCCCTTGCGGTCGTACAGCGTCAGCGTCCAGAACCGTGCCGGCGGTGTCACGCCTGAGACGACGACATCGCAGCGGCCGTCGAGCGGCTTCTTCTTGTCGTCGGCGGTCGCGGTGAAGGCGACGCCGTCGCCGGTGCCGATCGGCAGCTCGCCGTTGCGCACGATGGTGGCGCGCGAATAGGGATCGACGTCGGCGGTGCCGGTGCGCGGGCGCGCGGTCCAGGGGCCGATGGTCAGCGCGCCGATCTCGGTGCCGCGCGTCGTCGTCATCCAGGTGACGCCGACGCCGACCACGGTCGCGATCAGCAGGGCCGTCAATGTGGTCAGGATCAGCCGCACGGGATCTTGTCAGTTCTTGCGCGGGGTGGACGTGTTCGCGTTCTCCTCCGCCGCATAATTCTGCGGGAAGGCGAGCGCGCTCGTCGACGACGCCGGCTTGGCCTGCTTGCCATCGTCGGCAGCCGCCTTGGTCGCGGTCTTGGCCGCGTCATCGAGCAGCTTCTCGACGCGCACCAGAACGTCGGCGCCGCGCTTGGTCAGCACCGGCGGCGGACCGGGCTTGGTCTCCAGCACCTTCGGCGCGGCGTTGGCCTGGGCGTTGGCCACTCGCTGCGACGGCAGCTTCTGGCCCATCCCGACGCCGGGAATCTCCCTGACCTCGACGCCCTGATGGGCCGCGAGCATGATGTCGTGCCAGGTCTGCGCCGGCAGCGAGCCGCCGGTCATGCGGTTGGTCGGCGAGTAGTCGTCATTGCCGTACCAGACCGCGCAGGTGAAGTTGCCGGTGTAGCCGACGAACCAGGCGTCGCGATACGCATTGGTCGTGCCGGTCTTGCCCGCAGTCGGAATGCCGTCGAGCGCTGCGCGGCGCGCGGTGCCTTCGCTGACGACGTGGCTCATCATGCCGGCCATGTCGGCGGCGATGTTCGGCGGAATGGCCTGCCGCGGCTTCGGGCCGTCGCGGTCCCAGCGCCACACCAGATCGCCGGCGCCGGTGCGCACCTCCAGCACCGCATGCGGCGTCACCGCCTTGCCGCGGTTCGGGAAGGTCGCATACGCAACCGCGTGCTCGATCACGCTGACCTCGTCGGAGCCGATCGGCAGCGACGGCGTATCGGGCAGGGGGGCCTTGATGCCGAAGCGGCGGGCGACCTCGACGATCTTGGCGCGGCCGATCTTGGCCGGGTTCGGCGCCTTCGGCTGCTCCTTCTGCCCGATCGCAATCGACAGTTTCACCGGCACGACGTTGATCGAGCGCGTGATCGCCTGCGTCAGCGTCACCGGGCCGGAATAGGAATGACCATAGTTCTGCGGGCACCAATTGCCGATGCAGACCGGGCCGTCGACCACGATCGAGTTCGGCGTGAACCCGTTCAGCAACGCCGTGGTGTAGACGTAAGGCTTGAACGACGAGCCCGGCTGGCGATAGGCGTCGACCGCGCGGTTGAACTGGCTCGCGCCGTAATCGCGGCCGCCGACCATGGCGCGAATGCCGCCGTCGAGATCGGAGACGACGGTCGCGGCTTGCGTCGCGTGATAGTCGCGGCCGAACTGGCGCAGCTGGTTCTCGATCGCGTCTTCCGCGGCCTTCTGCACATTGGTGTCGATCGCGGTACGGACCACGAAGACGCGCTCGGTGTAGGATTTCGGGAAGGTGTCGACCAGCTTGCGCATCTCATCGAACGCATAGTCGAGATAATAGTTCGGTGAGGCCTCGTCGCGGCGGTCGACGGCGAAGGCCGGATTCCGGCGGGCGCCGAACACCTGGCCCTCGGTCATGAAGCCGGCATCGACGAGATTGTCGAGCACGACGTTGGCGCGGGCGCGCGCGGCGGGCAGGTTGATGTGGGGCGCGTATTTCGTCGGCGCCTTGAACAGGCCGGCGAGCATCGCGGCTTCCGCAAGCGTCACGTCGCGGGCGGATTTGTTGAAGTAGAAATGCGCCGCGCCGTCGACGCCGAAGGTGCCGCCGCCCATATAGGCGCGGTCGAGATAGAGCTTGAGGATCTCGTTCTTGGTCAGGCGCCATTCCAGCCAGACCGCGAGGAACGCCTCGTTGATCTTGCGCTCGATGGTACGCTCGTTGCTCAGGAACAGATTCTTGGCGAGCTGCTGGGTGATCGAGGAGCCGCCCTGGCGGACGCCACCGGCCTGCGCGTTAGTGACCAGCGCGCGGGCGGTGCCGGCGATGTCGATGCCGAAATGGTCGTAGAAGCGGCGGTCTTCGGTCGCGAGCGTCGCCTTGATCAGCACGTCCGGAAAATCCTCCAGCGGGATCGAGTCGTTGTGCTTGATGCCGCGGCTGCCGATCGGATTGCCGTAGCGGTCAAGGAACGTCACCGCGAGGTCGGACTTCTTCAGCCAGTCCTCGTCCGCGGTCTCGCGGAAGGCGGGGATGGCGAGGATGAGCATCAGCACCATGCCGCCGAGGCCGATCGTTGCGGCCTCCGACAGCGGCTCGATGAACACCCAGCGCTTCCACCGCCCGACATAGAAGCGGTCCATGAAGGTCGAGTAGCGCTCGTAGAGCTCGCGGATGCCCTTGGCCGACGAGAACAGCGAGGAGTCGATGCGCGCATCGAGGTCCAGGAAGAAGTTCCTGACGCGACTCTTCCAGTTGGATGGTGTGTTCTGGACCACCTAGAACCCTTGAGGCTCGCTTCGAAAGCGTTCAAGCACCCGGCCGGGGCGGCATCGAGACGTCTTGCGGGATTGTTGCGGCAAACCCAAGGCGCCCGCGTCGCGTCCGAGGGGACTTGCTGTTCTTCTAGCCGAGCGGGGCCTATAAACCAATGGTCAGGCTCGCAATTTTGAACAACAGGCTGAATTGAACCCCGGTTCATTACGGGCCTTGAAGGGGCGTTGCTTGCGGCTTGACCGCCGCACGCCCTACATGGCGCTAGCAGTAGCTCTTTCGAATCGAATTGAGGCGCATGACCGCAGCTCGCAAACGACCTTCAGATCAGGATGGATTCTTCTGGAAAACCAAGAAGATGGAGGACATGTCGGCGGCCGAATGGGAGAGCCTGTGCGACGGCTGCGGCCGCTGCTGCCTGAGCAAGCTCGAGGATGAGGATACCGGCCAGATCTATTTCACCGACGTCAGCTGCAAGATGCTCGATTCCTGCACTGCCGGCTGCAAGGACTACGCGAATCGCTTCGACTTCGTCCCGGACTGCGTTGTCATGACCCCCGAGAAGGTCCGCACCCTGCCTTGGCTGCCCCCGAGCTGCGGCTACAGGCTCGTTGCCCAGGGCCGCGATCTCTATTGGTGGCACCCGCTGATATCCGGCGATCCCAATACGGTGCATGAGGCCGGCGTGTCCGTGCGCGGCCGGGTGTCGGGCACCGAGGACGAGGTCCCGGACGACAAGCTCGAGAACTATCT
Organism: Bradyrhizobium diazoefficiens; assembly: GCF_016612535.1. Classification (NCBI taxonomy): domain Bacteria; kingdom Pseudomonadati; phylum Pseudomonadota; class Alphaproteobacteria; order Hyphomicrobiales; family Nitrobacteraceae; genus Bradyrhizobium; species Bradyrhizobium diazoefficiens. Next base: position 1,602,145 of record NZ_JAENXS010000002.1, on the reverse strand, counting down.
CGTGCAATGGCCGGGGCAGGTGCCGAAACAGGCACGCCTGAAGCGACGTCCCAAGGAGTGATTACGGACTGATCCGTCCGCCGCTTCGGATCACTTGTTCGGGATGACCGCGGTGCGGGATGCACCCATGCGCCGCGGTGCCTGCCTGAGAAGAACTTTGCTGTCTACATTGGCTTTGTAGAATGAATCCTTCGCGGCTTTGCGCCGCAGCACGACGTCTGACACGCCCGAAATGAACCAGTTCGCACGGCAGAGCAGCCAGTCTGCCGACATCCAGACATTGCCCGACGACATCGCGGAGGAACTGACCCGCCTTCCGGGCGAGGTCATGAGCGTCAGCGACGCTCCGACTCTCGTGCCACCGGCGCCGCTGTCGTCGGACGAGGTGCGGACCATTGTGATCAGCCTGATGCTGACGATGTTCCTGGCCGCCCTCGACCAGACCATCGTCGCCACCGCGCTGCCGACCATCGGGCGCCAGTTCCAGGATGTCTCGAACCTGTCCTGGGTCATCACCGCCTATCTGCTCGCCTCGACCGCGGTCGCGCCGGTGTTTGGCACGCTGAGCGACATCTACGGCCGCAAGGTCATGATCATCGTGTCCTTGAGCCTGTTCATTGCGGGCTCCGTGCTGTGCGCGATCGCGCCGAGCCTGCCGATGCTGATCCTGGCGCGCGGCCTTCAGGGGCTGGGCGGCGGCGGCATCATGCCGGTGGTGCAGACCGTGATCTCCGACGTCGTGAGCCCGCGCGAGCGTGGCCAGTACCAGGCCTATTTCTCCAGCGTGTGGATGGTCGGCGGCATTCTCGGCCCCGTCATCGGCGGCGTGTTCGCCGAGCATCTGCACTGGTCGATGATCTTCTGGATCAATCTGCCGCTCGCAGCCGCGGCGCTCGTGATGCTGCTGCCGAAGATGAAGAAGATCCCGGTGTTCCACCGCAAGCGCAAGGTCGACTGGCTCGGCGGCGTATTGCTGATGGCGTCTGCCGTCGTCTTCATGCTGGTGCTGACCTGGGGCGGCACGCGTTATCCCTGGCTCTCGCCGACCGTGCTGTCGATGGTTGGCGGCGCCGTCGCGCTCGCGGTGACTTTCGTGTGGCACGCGCGCCGCTCAGACGAGCCGTTCCTGCCGTTGAAGCTGCTGACAGGATCTGTCGCGCCGTTCGCGTTGACCGCCGGCGGTTGCGGGCTCGGCGCCATGACCGGCCTCACCGTCCAGCTTCCGCTCTATTACGAGTCGGTCTATCACCTCAGTGCCAGCGAGGCGGGGCTTGCGCTGATTCCGCTCGCGGCTGTCTCGACCTTCGGCGCGGCGATTGCCGGCCGTACCATGGCGCGTGCCAGGCACTACAAGCGCGTTGCCATCATCGGCACCTCCTGGGCCGCGCTGTGCGCGCTCGGCCTCACGCTCACGACCCTGCCGCTATGGGCGCTGCTGACGCTGTTGGCGGCGTTCGCGCTCGGGCTCGGCACGACCTTCCCGGTCTGCGTGGTCTCCTTGCAGAATTCGGTCGCCCGTCCGCTGGTCGGCACCATCACCGGCGCGATGAACTTCTTCCGCTCGCTGATGTCCTCGTTCACGGTCGCAGCCTTCGCCGCGATCCTGCTGATCGCGCTCGGCGCCGACATTCCGCTCGCTGGCGAGCATCACGCGGCCGGCGCCATCCCTGCGATCCCGGTCGACGACATGCGACATGCGTTCCGCTACGTGTTCGCTGCAGCGACCGCGATGATGACCACCGCCGCGCTCTGCCTGATCATGATGGAGGAGCGGCCGCTGGCCGGTCCTTCCGTCACTCAGCCGGTTGAGATGGCGGAGTAGGGGTTAGCCGCCGCGATCGGAATCGTCGTCGGCATGGCCTGTGCTCGTCTTCCGCGCTTTCGCCGCAAGCTGCTGTTTGAGCTGCGCCAGCGCATCTGCGGACCAGTCGCTGACATCGGTGACTGCGACCCAGGTATCGACGTAATGCTCGGGTGCATAGACATGGCCAAAGCCCATTGGCGCATTGGTCGCGACCGCCATGTCGAGCGCGAGCTGCAGCATCGTGACGATTGGATACCATCGGAGCTCCGGTGACACATCCGGCCCGCGCGGCGCATTCATCCAGGCCGGAGCCTGGTAGGCATCGCGATAGGCGAAGAACGTGATCGCGTCACTGGCATATTGCAGATAGACCATGCGCATCGGGCCCCAGGGCGCATCGGCCGGCACCGTCGGCCCGTTCTGGTTCATGAAACGCACGAAGCGTCCGTCGCGGAATTTCGGCAGCCACGCCGGCGAGCCCGGATTGCGATTCGCGGTGATCGAGCGCCAGTTGCGGCTCTCGAACGGTGGGCCGCTCCACAGCGCACCCGCGATGGGATCGCCGATCATCTCGAACAGCTCGGCGGATTTTTCCGAGTTGAGGGCGCCGAGGCTGAGCCCGTGCAGATACAGCTTTGGCCGTCGGTCCTTCGGCAGCGTCGTCCAGTAGCCGTAGATTTCGACAAACAGGGCGCGCGCGGCTTCCGCGCCGTATTCGGGCTGAAACAGCAGCGACAGCGGGCTGTTGAGATAGGAATATTGCATCGCGACGCTCGCGACATCGCCATGGTGGAGATATTCGAGCGTATCCATCGCGGCCGGATCGATCCAGCCGGTGCCGGTCGGCGTGATGACGATCAGGATTTTGCGGTCGAAACCGTGCTGCCGCTTGAGCTCGTCGAGCGCAAGCCTGGCGCGCGCCTGCGCCGTGTTGCCGCTGCCGAGACCCACATAGACGCGCACCGGGTCCTGCGCGGGTCGTCCCGTGACGGCGCTGATCTCCGCTGCGGTCGGGCCGGAGGCGATGAAGCGGCGCCCCATGCGCCCGAGCTCTTTCCACTTCACCAGCGAATTGGGACTCCCCGTCCTGTCGGCGGCGGTTGGCTGCGGCCGCTCGGGCTCGAGCAGAACATCGAGTTCGCGGAAAGAGGAGTCGAGCGCGTTGAACGCCGTGCGGATCAGGACATTGCTGGCGATCGACCAGAACAGCAGGCCCGCGACGAGCACGCCGATCACATTGGCAACCTTGCGCGGAATGACGCGTCGTATGCGCGCGGCGAGGAAGCGGGCGATCAGCGCAAACGATCGCTCCAGCACCAGCAGCACCACGAAGGTGATCAGGGCGATGGCGCAGACCTTGAACGGATGCGCGGTCTCGACCGGCGCCATGTTCATCACGGCGCGGATTGCATTCTGCCATTCGGCGGCGCGCCAGAGCGAGACCATGACGACGAGCAGACAACCGGCTGCGACCAGCGCATTCGCGATCGATCGTGCGCGCGCCGAGGGCTCGGGCAATTCGAGATAGTGCCACAGCCGGCGCCACAGCACGCCCGCGAAATAGCCGATCGCAAAGCAGCCGCCGGCAAGCGCGCCCTGCGTGAGATAGCTGCGCGGAATCAGCGTCGGCGTCAGCGCGGCCGCGAAGAACAGTGCGCCCAGCATGAGCCCGACACCGGACAGCGAAAGCAATTGTCGCCGGATGAGCCGCGCCGGATTCATGAAGGCTCCTCCCTGGCGACGTTGCAATCTAACGTTTATCCGAAAATCTGTTCTGGCGCGGCAGCATAATGGTGAATTCGGTGAATTCACCGGGACGCGTCGCGACGTCGATGGTGCCGCCATGCTGCTTCACGACGATGTCGTGGCTCATCGATAGACCGAGTCCGGTGCCTTCGCCGGCCGGCTTGGTGGTGAAGAACGGATTGAACATCTTCGCCTTCACCTCGTCCGGAATGCCGGTGCCGTTGTCGTGGATGCGGATCTCGATGCGGGCGCCGCGGTCTCGGGTCGTGGCGGTCACGACAGGCTCATAGTCTCCGGCGCCGCTCTCCGCCTTGCGCTTTGCCACCGCGTAAAGCCCGTTCGAGACCAGATTCAGCAGCACCCGCGTGATCTCTTGGGCAAACAATTCGGCTGAGCCCGCCGCCGGATCGAGTTCGCGCTTGATCGTCACGTCGAACTGCGGCTTCTCAGCACGCGCGCCATGATAGGCGAGGGTGAGGCTTTCGTCGACCAGCGCATTAATGTCGCTCAGCCGGTACTCGCCGCCACCTTCGCGCGAATGCAACAGCATGTTCTTGACGATGGAATCGGCGCGCTTGCCGTGCTCCACGACCTTTTGCAGATTGTCTTTCAGCAGTCCCGTAAGTTCGTCGACGTCGTTGCGGACATCGTCGCCGAGCGGGAGAGGCGTAAGAACATCGTTCAACTCGTCCGTCAGCTCGGCAGAGAGCGCCGCAAAATTGTTGACGAAGTTGAGCGGATTCTTGATCTCGTGCGCGATGCCGGCGGTGAGCTGACCGAGCGAGGCCAGCTTCTCGGTCTGGATCAGCCGGTCTTGCGCCGCGCGCAAATCGTCGAGCGATTTTGCAAGTTCCTGCGTGCGGTCCTGCACCTCGTTGAACAGCCGCGTGTTCTCGATCGCGATCACGGCCTGGTCGGCAAAGGTCTTGAGCAAATTGATCGCCTTGTCCGGGAAAGGACCGGCCACTGGCCTCGTCACACCGATGGTACCGATCGCAACTCCGTCGCGCAGCATCGGGATCACGAGGATGCTGCGATAACCGCGCGTCCGCGCCAGCTCCCGCATCGCTTCCGCGAGATCGGGCTCGTTCTGCATGTCGCTGCGGAACGCATACTCTCCGCTGGCCGCCACCCGGCTGTGAATGCCAGGCGACGAGAGCGGCGCCGGGAACGTGCTGAGGAGCTCCGTATTGCCGGCCTCGTTGTCAGTGGTGAAGGCGGCCAGATGCAGCATGCCGTCGATGACGCGGGTGACGGTGGAGGAATGTCCGCCGACTAGCGCCTTGGCGCTATCGGAGATCGCCTGGAACACCGGTGTGACATCCGCCGGCGAAGCCGCGATCACCTTGAGGATATCCGCGGTCGCAGTCTGCCGTTCCAGCGCCTCCTTGGTGGCGTTGAACAGGCTGACATTCTTGACCGCGATCACCGCCTGGTCGGCGAATGTCTGTAGCAGCCGCACATGATGCTCGGCGAACGCGCCGGTCGTCCGTCGCGTGGCGATGATGACGCCCCTGGCCTCGCCCTCGCTCATCATCGGCGTGAACAGCATGCTGCGAAAGCCGCGAGCGCGCCCAATGTCGCGTGCCGCCGGCTCGAGCTCGGTGTCGGGCAACTGCGCCGATTCACCGTTGGCCACGAGCTGGTAGGCCGGAAACTGCGCGAACGGCACCGGGAACGATCCCTGCAGCACGCGGTCGCCAACCGGATCGCCCGGCGTGAAAGCCGCAAGATGCGCGGCGCCGTCGATATAGCGCAGCACCGCCGTGGAGAAGCCGCCGATCAGCCGGTTGGCATTGGTGGCAATCGCGTCGAACACCGGCTGCACGTCGGAGGGCGAAGCGGCCATCACCTTCAAAATGTCGGCGGTGGCGGTCTGCCGCTCCAGCGTCTCGCGCGTCTCGTTGAACAGCCGCGCGTTCTCGATCGCGATCACGGCCTGGTCGGCAAAGGTCTGGAGCAATTGCACGAGGTCGGGCGCGAACGCGCCGGTCTCGGCACGCGTGACGCTGATCATGCCGGCCGCCGTGCCGCGGTTCATCAGCGGCATGAACAGCACGCTGCGGAAGCCGCGCAGTCGCGCCAGATCGCGGTTCAGCTCCGGGACGTCACCGGCTTCGCTGTCGGGAAACTGGATCGTCTCGCCGCCGCGAACCAGCGCAAAGGTCGGAAAATCCTCGATCCGCCGCGGGAATGACGCCTTCAGCCCTTCGTCTCCTTCCGGGCTGGTCGGCGTAAACGCCACGAGGTGCAGCTCATCGCCGATGAACTGGAGCACGGTGGCGGAGAAGCCGCCGAGCAGGCGTTTTGAGCTGGACGCGATCGCCGCAAAGACGGGGCGGGCATCGGAGGGAGAGGCGGCGATCGTGCGCAAGATCTCGGCGCTGGCGTTCTGCCGATCGCGCAGCCGCGCATTCTCGGCCGTGGCCGACTGCAATTGCCGCTTGAGCTCGTCGATCCCGGCGATGTCGTTGGACGGGGTGGTCATTCGCAATCCGGCTTGATGCCGCTACGTGCGCGGCACCCGGCCGGATTATCACATCTCCTGCGGCCGGAGCCAGTGCTCGCGGCCCTGCGGTCGCCTCACGTCCCCGGTCGCGACACCTCGGTCTCCTTGCTGGTGATGAACTCCAGCAACACCGGCACGCCCTCTTTCGTCTTCTGGATGCCACGTTTGATCGCGGGCACGATGTCCTCCGGCCTTGTCACCCGCTCGCCGTAGCCGCCGAAGGCGCGCGCCATCGCGGCATAGTCGCCGGAAATGTCGGTCGAGCGGTATTTCTCGGTCGAGATCGGCATCACCTTCAGTTCGATCGCCATCGAGAAATTGTTAAGCAGGATCGATAGGATCGGGATGCGCTCGCGCACCGCGGTCTCGAAATCCATGCCCGTGAACCCAATGGCGGCATCGCCCCAGACGTTGATGCAGAGCTTGTCGGGCTTTGCGAGCTTGGCGCCCATCGCAAGCCCGAGGCCGTAGCCGAGCTGCGTCGTCTTGCCCCAGCCGAGATAGGAGAGGGGTGTTACCGCCTTCCAGAACGGCGAGAGCTGGTCGCGCGGGCTGCCGGCATCATGGGTGATGATGGTGTTGTCGATCTCGACGGTGTGTTGCAAGTCCCACAAGACGCGGTAGGGGCTGAGCGGCGCGTCATTGCTGGTGAGCTTTGGCATCCATTTCGCCAGCCACTCCTTATGCGAGGCCGCGATCTCGGCCGCGACGGCCGAGGCATCGCGGTCCGCGGTGACCGTGTTGCCGATCTCCTCCAGCAGCGCATCGAGCACGAGGGCGGCGTCGCCGACGAGGCCGATCTTCGCCTCCACATCCTTGTTGAGATGGTTCGGATCGAGCGTGGAATGGATGATGGTCTTGCCCTTCGGCATCGCGACGCCAAAGCTGGTCTCGGTGAAGGAGCAGCCAATGCCGAAGATGACATCGGCCTCCGCGAGGAATTTCGGCACCGCGCGCGGCACGGCGAGGCCGCCCGAGCCGAGCGACAGCGGATGGGTTTCCGGAAACGACGATTTTCCGCCAAGGCTGGTGGTGACGGGGATCGCCAGCCGTTCCGCGAGTCGTTTCAGCTGCGGCCAGGCCTGTGCGTAATGCACGCCCTGACCCGCATAGATCACCGGACGCCTGGCGTTGGCGAGCAGGGCGGTGGCCTCCCTCACATGCGCGGGATCGGCGCCATAGCGGGTGCGCAGCACCGGCGTGTAGTTCAGCGGTTCCGGCACCTCCTCGTTCCACATGTCGGCAGGGATCTCGACGATCACCGGCCCGCCGCGCCCGTTCTTCAGCTTTGTAAATGCGCGGCGGAAGATGTTGGTGACCTCGGCCGCCAGAATGATCGGCTCGGACGATTTCGAAAACGGCTTCATCGCCTCGCTGGAATTGAAATTCGGCTCGACATGCGCAAGCCGCCGCTGATAGCCCATCGGCAGCACCAGCACCGGCACGGATTCGCCAAAGCACTGCGCGACGCCGCCCATCGCATTCTCCGCGCCCGGCCCGTGCTGCATGCAGAACGCGCCGATCGTGCGCCCTGATGTGACGCGTGAGATCGCATCCGCCATGTGCACCCCGACGCGCTCCTGCCGCACCATCACGGGGCGGATCTCGGCCTTTGCCGCGTGCTCGATCAGATGGTTGACGGGATAGCCGCAGAGGATCTCGATCCCCTCGCGCCGCATGATTTCCGCAATCGCGGTGCCGAGCTTCATGGCGTCTCTCCTGGGCAGGCCGGTGTTGGTCCCGGTCAGTTGGCCGGTAGAGGAACAGGAATTGTACAATGGGTAAAGTCAGGATGGCTCGCGCCATCGGAGGGCAGCCATGCACGATATCTTTGTCGAGCACCCCTCCCGACCGTGATCGTCTTCACCGACGCAAGGCGATCTGCTCGTCGCGGGGCGGCAGATAGCGATCTTAAACGTGCAGCCGGGAACATGGTTCTCAAACAGTGACCAGCCGGCCTTGCACCGAGCCGGAGCGGCGGCCGTCAAAAGAGAATTTAACGCTTGCGCCCGCCTGCTCGACGCCGGTGAAGCGAAATTCCGCAATGTTTGGGGCGCTGCATTAACGGAGGCGCAATTCTACCAGGCTAGCTTGGCAGGAGCACCTCGGTGAACAGGCCGGCGAACGGACAGACCTCATGACGGACACGCTGAGCCTGTCTGACATCCATCTCGACCGGTTGAACCGTGCCGATCGTATCGCCTGGATCGCGATCGGGGCCACGGCCGGCGCAGTATTGATCGCCTCGACGTTCGGGCCTTTCCAAATAGACTGGCTATCATTCCGCAAACCGACCCTCGTTGCGGGCCTGCTCATATTGCTGAGCTGGTTCTACTCAACCGTCAGGAAGGACGCGGCTCTTGCCGGCGCGCTGATCAGCACTGCCCAGATCATTGCGTTTGCGGCGGTGGCAGCTCCTCTGTCCTATGTCGCGGCAGGCGCGGCATTTCCGCTATGGGATGGCGAGCTCGCCGTGCTGGACCGCCGTCTCGGCTTCGATTGGATGGCATGGCTTGAGGTGATGAACGCGGCTCCGCACCTGCATGCGCTGCTGGCGGCGGCCTATGCGAGCTTTGCTGTGCAAACGACGGCCGTCGTCCTCATACTGGCCGCGGCAGGTCATGCGCTGCGACTGCGCGTCTTCATGCTGAGCTTCGTGCTGACGACGCTTCTGACAATCGGCATTTCGGCTCTGATGCCGGCGCAGGGCGTCTGGGGCCATTTGCATCTGTCGGCACTCGATTCTCCCGCGATCGTGCCGACCACGCGAGATCTGCCCCTTCCGGTATTCTTTGGATTGCGCGACGGGACCTTCCGCCATCTGGTCGCGGAGGGCGCCGAGGGAATCATCAGCTTTCCGAGCTTGCACGCCGCGCTTGGACTTCTCTTCCTGTTGGCGCTCCGGCCGGTCAAATACGTGGGTTGGATCGCCGTGCTGCTCAATGTCGCCATGATTGCGGCAACGCCGGTGGACGGCAGCCATTACTTTTCCGACGTCGCCGCGGGCCTCGCAATCGCACTGCTGAGCTGGGCCACGGTCCAACGTGCTCTCATCGCGGGAGAACGTACGGAAGCCGATCGCGAGCTCGATTTGAGGCCGTCCAGCTCCGTGCGATAACGACCCGGTGCCCTCGACCGGCTATGCCGGCTACTTGACCGCCGCGCTGATCGAGATGAACTTGCTGCTCAGGAGTGCACTGCCTGTGTTGGTCACGGCGGTGATGATCGCGAGCGCGATGCCAGCGGCTATCAGGCAATATTCGATGGCGGTGGCACCATTCTCATCGGCAAGAAATGACCTGAGCACAGTCATCGTCAACTCCTGTTCGTCCGTCCAACGTAGGCTGGCGCCGTTTTCGGAATGGTAAATTCATTTACGAATTCGTGGGCGCGTCAAAAACGCGGGTCGGATCGTCCTCGCCTGTCCCTTCGCATGTTGTCATCGATTGACTTAAGGTTTCGTCACTCAATTCGCGTGGATTTGGCGATGTCGTCGTCCTGTTTCAGGACGAGAGCGGGCGGCCCGGTGCGGCCTTGCCCGGGCGCTTCAGCACTGCCGCGAGGCGTCCGACCAGATAGCTCACCGCCCGCAGCGCCGTGTCGGCGATCCGCTCTTCCTCGGTCGTGTCGCTCACGATGCCGATGTAGTTCTTTCTGGCGTTCTGCTGCGGCACGGCGGTGTGAACCCTGGCTCCTCGGTCTCCCGACCATGGTGCACTCAAAGGGAATCAGCGGTTAATTTTTGGTCCCGTAGGAATACCCGCTGCGGCAAGATGGCATCCTGGTGCCGAAAGGGACGAGGTCGCTTAAGGGATTGTTGAGGCTGTTCGTCAACCGATCGGTAAGCATGCCGATCGCGGCTCATCGACGCCGGCTGCCAGCGTTCAGCGCGCGCAGCATGCCGATGCGGGCGAATATCAACCAGCCGCCGCCGGTCTCCGCCGCGTTGATCAGCATCTCGATCGCGGTCTGCCAGCACGGCTCCTGCTGCTCGGCCTCGGGCAGTTGCATGATGAAGTCGGCGGCCTCTTGCAGCGTGCGCAGCCTGCGTCCACCGCGCAAGCCGATCGGATCGTCGAACGGCGTCGACCAGGGCATGTCAGATTGCCCGATCGGTGAGGGGAGACGTCACGGCGTGACCGGTGATGCGATGCCGTCAGCCGGCCTTCTTGGTTCGCGCCGTCGCGCGCACCGGCTTGTCGGCCTTCTTCGGTGCCGCTTCCTTCGTCGCTTCCTTGGCGGCTGCGTCCTTGCCGCCCTTGCCCGAGATCGGCAGCAGCATCTCGCGTTGGCCTTCGACGCGCTTCTTCGGCTTCTTGGCCTTGACGGTCTCTTTGGCGACCTTCGCCACGGGCGCCGTGTCCTTCTCGGTCGCGAGGCTCTTCTTCAGCGCGTCCATCAGGTTGATGACGTTGCCGCCGCTCTTCGGCGTGGACTTGGCTGCGATCGGCGCGCCCGAGCGTTTCTTGTTGATGAGATCGATCAGCGCGGTCTCGTAATGGTCCTCGAACAGTTCGGGCTCGAACGCGCCGGACTTCTTCTCGACGATGTGCTTGGCGAGGTCGAGCATGTCCTTCGTCAGCTTGACGTCCTGGATGTCGTCGAAATATTCGGTCTCGCTGCGCACCTCGTAGGGATAGCGCAACAGCGTGCCCATCAGCCCGCTCGCGAGCGGCTCCAGCGCAATGATGTGCTCGCGGTTGGTCAGCACGATGCGGCCGATCGCGACCTTGTCCATGCTGCGGATGGTCTCACGGATCACCGCAAAGGCGTCGTGGCCGACCTTGCCGTCCGGTACGAGGTAATAGGGGCGGATCAGATAGCGGTTGTCGATGTCGGTCTTCGGCACGAACTCGTCGATCTCGATCGTGTGGGTCGAGTCGAGCGCGATGTCGTCGAGCTCGTCCTTGGTGACTTCGATGTAGGTGTCGGTGTCGACCTTGTAGCCCTTGACGATGTCCTCGGAGGTCACCTCGTCACCGGTCTCGGCGTCGACCTTCAGATATTTGATCCGGTGGCCGGTCTTGCGGTTGATCTGGTTGAACGAGACCTTCTCGGTGTCCGACGTGGCCGGATACAGCGCGACCGGGCAGGTCACGAGCGACAGACGCAGAAAACCCTTCCAATTGGCGCGGGGGGCCATGGGCTACTCCAGACGCAACAAGGACAGACTTGTGAGGATACCATCGGGGAACAGCGAATCATACATGGCTCAGGGCGAATTCTTGCAACTGCGTTAACCAGTCGCTAGGCGTGCGGTTCTGCCCGATCCTTCGGTAAAACGCCGGAACATCAAATCGGATCACGCGTTGGCTCGAGACAAATGGCCGTGATGAGGTCGCGGTCATCGGAGGCGACATCCAGAGATTGAGGTCACCATGGCAACCACGCGCGAGGACCGCCAGATCGTCGAGACCGCAACCGAGGCGCGCCAAGCCGAACCTGGGCCCTCGGTGGCCGCGCTGCTCGCCATCTCCACGGGGTTAGCGATCCTGATCCTCGCCGTCGTCTGGTTCGTGTTTTTCCGGACCTGACGGCAAATCGACGGGAAGGGCGGACCTTCCGACTCGCCGCCTAACGCGGCACATTGCGCCCGCCATATGCCACAGGCTTCGCCCGTGGCGTGGCGGGCGCAGTCGCGCCAGTGCCGAACACATCGTATATGACCAAAAAGTAACGCGACCGGTTCCCCACGTTCATACTCAGTTCACGCCGGAATTGCTCATCTCTGCCAATCGATTGTGCAGCCTATTTCTGGAGAGAAGCGTGCGCCTGCTCGTTGTTGAGGACGACCCCGATCTCAATCGTCAGCTCACCAAGGCGCTGACGGACGCCGGATATGTCGTCGACCGCGCCTTCGACGGGGAAGAGGGACTTTATCTCGGCGACAACGAGCCCTACGACGCCGTGGTGCTCGACATCGGCCTGCCCAAGAAGGACGGCATCTCGGTGCTGGAGGCCTGGCGCCGCAATGGCCGCACCATGCCGGTCCTGATCCTCACCGCGCGCGACCGCTGGAGCGACAAGGTCCAGGGCTTCGATGCCGGCGCCGACGACTACGTCGCAAAGCCGTTCCATCTGGAGGAGGTGCTGGCGCGTATCCGCGCCCTGCTGCGCCGCTCGACCGGCCATGCCCAGAGCGAATTGAGCTGCGGCCCGGTCACGCTCGACACCCGCACCGGGCGGGTCAGCGTCTCCGGCAATCCCGTCAAGATGACCTCGCACGAATATCGGCTTCTGGCCTACCTGATGCACCATTCGGGGCGGGTCGTATCGCGTACGGAGCTGGTTGAGCATCTCTACGACCAGGATTTCGACCGCGACTCGAACACCATCGAGGTCTTCGTCGGCCGCATCCGCAAGAAGCTCGACGTCGACATCATCCAGACCGTCCGCGGCCTCGGCTATCTCCTGACCCCACCGGCCCCCGGCGCCTGAGGGGTCTTTCCAAGGATATTGCGAAGCATCTTGGCTTGACGGGCGGCCCGACACGAGCCTTGGTCCGGTCATGACCGCCGACGCCATGCCACCACCTCGTGCCTCCGGGATCATTCCGATGCCCGCCAGCTCGCTTGCGAACCGCCTGTTCCTGTCGGCGACCGCCTGGCTCGTGGTGATCCTGGCCATCACCGGCGTGGTGCTGTCCTCGGTCTATAAGAACGCCACCGAGCGCGCCTTCGACCGCCGGCTCAACCTCTATCTCCGCACCCTGATCGCCGAGGTCGCGACCCCCGACGAGCCGCCGGATCGCCAGTTCCAGTCGCTCGGCGAGCCCCTGTTCGAGCTGCCACTGTCCGGCTGGTACTGGCAGATCACGCGCACCGACACCGCGAAGCCGGAGGTACGTTCGTCGCGCTCGCTCTGGGACCAGAAGCTGCCGAAGCTGGAGGACCAGGGCACCGAGCTCACCGCCGCCGGCATTCGCCTCGCTTATGTCGACGGGCCGGAAGGGCAGAATTTGCGCATGGTCGAGCGTCCCGTCGATCTCGGCGCCGACGGCAAATATCTGGTCAGCGTCGCCGGCGACGACACCGAGATCTTCGACGAGACGCGGAGCTTCGACTACTATCTCGGCGGCACCTTCACAGCGCTCGGCATCGTGCTGCTGCTGACCACCGTGTTCCAGGTCCGTTTCGGCCTTGCGCCGCTCAAGCGCATCTCGGAATCCATCGCCGACATCCGCTCCGGGCGGGCGGAGCGGCTCGAGGGCGAATTCCCGGTCGAGATTGCGCCGCTCGCGCGCGAGACCAACGCGCTGATCGACGCTAATCGCGAGATCGTCGAACGGGCCCGCACCCATGTCGGCAATCTCGCGCATGCGATCAAGACGCCGCTCTCGGTGATCGTCAACGAAGCCGGCTCGCACGCCGCTGATCCGTTCGCGGCCAAGGTGATGGAGCAGGCGGCCGTGATGCGCGACCAACTCACCCATCATCTGGAGCGCGCCCGCATCGCGGCGAGGATCTCGGTCGTCGGCACCGTGACGGAGGTTGCGCCCGCCATCGAAGCGTTGCGGCGGACCATGGAGAAGATCCACCGCGACCGCGGTATCGCCGTCGAGGCCAAGGCCGATCCGGCGGCAAAATTCCGGGGCGAGCGGCAGGATTTGGAGGAGATGGTCGGCAACCTCGTCGACAATGCCTGCAAATGGGCGGCCTCGCGCGTCTTCATCGAGGTCCTGGTCGATGCACCGCCGCAGGCGGGGGCAGGCCCCAGACTGCGGCTCATCGTCGATGACGACGGACGCGGCCTCTCCGAGGCCGAGCGCGCCCAGGTCTCCCGGCGCGGTCAGCGACTCGACGAATCCAAGCCGGGCTCGGGGCTGGGGCTATCCATCGTGACCGATCTCGCCGCCCTCTATGGCGGCAGCCTCTCGCTCGGCAGTGCGCCGATCGGGGGCCTGCGGGCCGAGCTGGTGCTGCCCGGAATATAATCCTCTGATCCTGCACACTTATTTTTGGCTTCGGGGCGAAACCCGAGGTATTCGGAGCGACTTCCTCAACCGCTTCTTAAGGCGCACCCACCTATGATCGCGCCGGACGCATCCCACGTCCGACATTTTACCGTGCATTACCCGGGCGCATGAGCCAGACATCGATCGAGCGGCTGAGGGAATATCTCGCGCAGCTCCCGCCACAGGCGCAGGCGCTGCTGATGCGGGAGTTCGAGCGCGCGCTCGAGCGTGGCCAGGATACGGCCGTCGCGACCCTCGTGCTCGAGCAGTTGCGCAAGATCGTGCGCAAGACCGATGCTGAAGAGGCCGTGCCGCCGCGGACCGACGATCTGTCGCGGCTGCTGTTCCAGGTGCTGGAACCGTTCCTGGTGGAAGCCGGTGCCCCGATCCGGGTCGGCCAGATCCGCCGCTCCTCGCTGCATCCGATCTGGCAATGGCTCGGACGCGACGGTGCGCCGGACAAGGTGGCTGAATTCGAGGCGGCGCTGGCGCGCATGCCGGCTTCAGACAGTGCGGGGCAGGTCGAGGCGCTGGCGCTAAAGCTTCAGGCGGTAGCCGCAGACGCCATCTTCGAGCTGACGGGGCCCGGCGGCGGCGACAAGTCGCGTGCGCTCGCCCGCGTTGGCCCGCCCAACGTGATCGAGGATCTCTATTCGATCGGCGCCGTGCTCGGGGTTCGCGAGGCGCTCGGCACGCTCAATGAAAAGCTGCCGCGCTTCCTGCGCGCCTTCGGCGACCCCCAGATCGCCTCGGTGAACGCTGCGCTCAACATTCCCGTGCTCCAGACCCCGCAGATGCTGCCCTTTGCGCTGTCGGTGGTGGTCCAGCGCATGACCGCGCCGTGGCAGATCATTCGCCTCGCCATCAAGATCGCCGCGTCCGACGACGAGATCCGCGTCGCGGCAACGCCTTATGGCGCCGCCGTCACGATGGCCCTGCACGATCTGGCCCGCGTTGCCGCCAATTTGCGCATGGACATCAAGCGCGGGCATTTCGAGACCGTCGCCGACAATCTCAAGGCGCTGCACGACGGCGTCCGCGGCCTGCGCACCGAGCTCGACCTGCGCAACGATTCCCCCTGGGGCAAGCAGCTGACCTCGATCCGGGCCGACATCTCCAATGCGCTGCAATCGGAGATCGACAGCGTTCCCGGCCGCGTCCGCCGCATCCTGCGCCAGCGCGCCGAGAAGGACATTCCGCCCGGAGCGCGGATCGACAGCACCGAGGTCGAGGAGACCGTCGCGCTGGTCGACTTCGTCGCGACCTGCCGCAACTACGCGAGCGAGCTTGCGATCAACGAGGTGACGCTGCGCACCTATTCCGACCTCCAGCAATATGTGGAGCGGTCGACCGAGCAGCTGGTGCAGTCGCTGCGCGCCGCCGATCACAAGGTCCGTACCTACCGGCAGCAGCAGGTGCAGGCTGCGATCCGCTTCTGCCAGGTGCTGTTTGGCGATGATTACGCCTCGCTGATGAGCCGCGCCGCGGAGAACGCGGCGACGGGCGAGCGCAAATCGACGCGCGCGAGCTGATCCAAGCGCATCTTTGTGTGATCACAATTTGTAGTTGACGATGCCGGTCGTGGGCCCTACGGTCCCGTGCAAGCTTTTGGAATTTCTATCTGTGGGCGCATGAAACCCGTTATCAGCTCCATCGAAATCGAAAACCGCGTCATTGTTGCCAAATATCAAAGGTTGATGGTCGGCGCGAAGGTGGTGCTCGTCGAGAAGGCAAGCGGCCGGCAACTGCCTGAGACGGTCACCAGGGTTGCATCGCCTGTTCCCGTCGGCGCATTGCGCATCAGATTGCCCGATGCAATCGAGCCGGGAACATACTTCCTGAGGGCCTTCAACGGGCACGGTGAGAACGCCGCTCAAAGCGCGGAGTTCGAGATCGGCTAAGCCGTTGGATTTTCACCATTTCGAGACTGGGTGCGCTCGCGCCAAATTGACAATTGTCAATTGCCGCATCGTCCGGCCGTGGTGTAAAGCCACCTGTGGGCGCGGCTCACGCGCTGCCGGAAGCTTGCCAGATGACGCTATGGTTCGTGTTCGCGCTGATGACGGTCGCGGCGATTTTCGCCGTGCTCTGGCCGCTCGGCCGTGGCGGGCGCCCGGACAATCAAGGCAGCGAAGTCGCGGTCTACAAGGACCAACTGGCCGAGATCGAGCGTGACCTTGCCGCGGGGCTGATTGCGCCCCCGGAAGCCGAAGCCGCGCGCGTCGAGATCAGCCGCAGGCTGCTCGCCGCAGCCGGCAGCGAGTCCGCGCTCGCGCCGACATCCAGTCTGAAATGGCGTCGCGCGGCCGCCGCGCTGGCGCTTGTCGGCCTGCCTTTGGTGGCGGTCGCGATCTATGTTCCACTCGGCTCGCCTGCGCTCCGCGATTTCCCGCTGGCGCAGCGGGAGCGCGGGTCCGGGTCGGGCATGGGGCAATCGCTCGAGAACCTCGTGGTGCAGGTCCAGCAACATCTGGACAAGAACCCGACCGACGGGCGCGGCTGGAATGTGCTCGCGCCGGTGCTGGAACGGCTCGGTCGTTTCGACGAGGCCGCGCGCGCCTATCGCAATTCGATCACCTATAACGGCGAGAGCGCGGAGCGGCGCTCCGATCTCGGCGAGGCGATCGCGGCCGCTGCCAGCGGCGTGGTGACGGCGGAAGCCAAGACCGAGTTCGAACGCGCGCATGCGCTCAATGCCGACGATCCCAAGGCGAACTATTTTCTCGGGCTCGCTGCCGAGCAGGACGGCCGCAACGGTGACGCGGCCAATATCTGGCGCGCGCTGCTGGCGAAAGCACCCGCGGATGCGCCGTGGCGGCCGCTGGTGCAGACCTCGCTCGCGCGGGTCGGCGGTGGCGGCGTGACGATGCCGGCCCTGTCCGACGAGACGATCGCAGCGTCCAAGGAGATGAACGACGGCGATCGCAACGCGATGATCCGCAGCATGGTCGAACGTCTCGCCACGCGCCTCAAGCAGAACGGCGACGATGTCGAGGGTTGGCTGCGTCTGGTGCGCGCCTATCTGGTGATGGGCGACCGCGACAAGGCGGTGGGCGCCTCGACCGACGCCCGTCAGGCGGTCGCCAAGGATTCCGAGCGGCTGCGCCAGCTTAACGAAGGCCTCAAGACTCTCGGGCTTGACGGATGACGGACATAGGACGAGACGAGCGGAGAATGGATACGCCATGACGCGCAAGCAGCGACGGATGACCATCATCGGCGGATCGCTCGCCGTGCTCGCGCTCGCGGCCGCGCTGGTGCTCAACGCCTTGCGCGATTCCATCGTGTTCTTCTCGACCCCGACCATGGTTGCCGAGAAGCACGTCCCGCCCGGCAAGCGCTTTCGCCTCGGCGGGCTGGTGCAGCCGGGCTCGCTCCAGCGCGGCGACAATCTCGCCGTGACGTTTGAAGTCGCCGACGGCGGCGCCAAGCTGCCTGTCGCCTACAAGGGCATCCTGCCCGATCTGTTCCGTGAAGGGCAGGGCATCGTCGCCGAAGGCGCGCTCGATGCCAAGGGCGTATTCAGGGCCGACACCGTGCTGGCCAAGCACGACGAGACCTACATGCCCAAGGACGTCGCCGATGCCCTGAAGAAGCAAGGGCATTGGAAGGACGATTACGGCGCCAAGGCTTCTGAAAACGCCAAGGCTTCTGAAAACGCCAAGGCTTCTGATGGCATCAAGCCGGCGGCGACGACGGCGCAGGGCAATTCGCAGGGAGCGGTGCGGTGATCGCGGAAGCCGGACATTACGCACTGGTGCTGGCGCTCGCGCTGGCGCTGATCCAATCGTCTGTGCCGCTGATCGGCGCACGCTTGCGCGATCCCGCGCTGATGAACGTGGCGCGCTCCACCGCGCTGGCACAGCTTCTATTCGTCGGCGCCTCGTTCCTTGCGCTTGTAACGCTGCACGTGAACTCGGATTTCTCCGTCGCCAATGTCTACGAGAATTCCCACTCCATGAAGCCGTTGATCTACAAGATCACCGGCGTGTGGGGAAACCATGAAGGCTCGATGCTGCTGTGGGTGTCGATCCTGGCGCTGTTCGGCGGGCTCGTTGCCGCCTTCGGCAACAATCTGCCGCTGTCGTTGCGTGCGCATGTGCTCGCAGTTCAGGCCTGGATTGCCAGCGCCTTCTACCTCTTCATCCTGATGACCTCGAATCCGTTCCTGCGCATCGTCAATCCGCCGATCGAGGGACGCGATCTCAATCCGGTGCTTCAGGACATCGGTCTCGCCGTGCATCCGCCGATGCTCTATCTCGGCTATGTCGGCTTCTCGATCTCGTTCTCCTTCGCGATCGCCGCGCTGCTCGAGGGGCGGATCGATGCCGCCTGGGCGCGCTGGGTGCGGCCGTGGACGCTGGTCGCCTGGATATTCCTGACGCTGGGCATCGCGATGGGCTCGTACTGGGCCTATTACGAGCTCGGCTGGGGCGGCTGGTGGTTCTGGGACCCGGTCGAGAACGCCTCGCTGATGCCGTGGCTCGCCGGCACGGCGCTGCTGCATTCGGCGCTGGTGATGGAGAAGCGCAACGCGCTGAAGGTCTGGACCATCCTTCTTTCGATCCTGACCTTCTCGCTGTCGCTGCTCGGCACCTTCCTGGTGCGATCGGGCGTCATCACCTCCGTGCACGCCTTCGCCAACGATCCGACCCGCGGCGTGTTCATCCTCCTGATCCTCTGCCTGTTCATCGGTGGCAGCCTGTCGCTGTTCGCGGGCCGCGCGACGTCGTTGAAGCAAGGCGGTCTGTTTGCGCCAATCTCGCGCGAGGGCGCGCTGGTGCTGAACAATCTGCTGCTGACGGTGGCCTGCGCGGTCGTGCTGTTCGGAACGCTTTATCCGCTGGCGATGGAAGTGCTGGCCGACTTCAAGATGTCGGTCGGGGCACCGTTCTATAATCTCAGCTTCGTTCCGCTGTTCGTTCTGCTGCTGCTCGCCGTGCCGTTCGGGCCGATGCTGTCGTGGAAGCGCGGCGATCTGCTCGGTGTCACCCAGCGCCTGCTGACGGCGGGCGTCGCCGGCCTCGTCGTGATCGCCATCGTCTGGGCGTGGACGCGTGGCGGCAGTGCGCTGGCGCCGTTGGCGATCGGGCTTGGAGTTTTCGTCATCGCGGGGGCGATGACGGATCTGGCCGAAAGGACCGGCCTGTTTCGCCTGCCGTTCGCAACGACGCTGCATCGCGCCCGCGGCTTGCCGCGCTCGGCATGGGGCAGCGTGTTCGCGCATGCCGGTCTCGGCATCGCGCTGATCGGGATCGTCTGCGAGACCACCTGGAACAGCGAATATATCGCGACGATGAAGCCGAACGACGTTGCGCAGGTCGCCGGATATGATCTGAAGCTCGACGGCCTGCTGGAGCGCCAGGGGCCGAACTACCGCGAAATGATCGCGCAATTCAACGTCAGCCGCGATGGCAACGCTCTCAGTGTCATGACGCCGTCGAAGCGCAGCTTCACCACGCGCGGCTCCTCCACCACTGAGGCTGCGCTTTTGACCCGCGGTGCGAGCCAGCTCTACATCTCGCTCGGCGACGTCACCGCCGAAGGCGCCATCGCCGTGCGCATCTATCACAAGCCGCTGGTGCTGTTGATCTGGTGGGGACCGGTGCTGATGGCGTTCGGAGGCATGCTGTCGCTGTCCGACCGGCGCCTGCGGGTCGGTGCGCCGAAACCGGCGCGGGCCAAGCAGCGCCTGCAACCGGCGGAGTGATCCAATGCGCCGGATGATGGCCGCGATCGTTGCGCTCATGCTGTTGGCCGTGCCCGCGGTGCACGCCGTGCAGCCCGACGAGATCATGGCGGATCCCGTGAAGGAAGCCCGTGCGCGCGAATTGTCGCGCGAGCTGCGCTGCATGGTCTGCCAGAACCAGTCGATCGACGATTCCGACGCGCCGCTCGCGCGCGACCTGCGGCTCCTGGTGCGCGAGCGGATCGCGGCGGGCGACAGCAATTCACAGGTGCTCGATTTCCTGGTCGCGCGTTACGGCGAGTTCGTGCTGCTGAAGCCGCGCTTCGAACGCCAGACCTTGCTGTTGTGGCTGCTCGCGCCGCTTTTGCTCGCTGGGGGCGGCTTTGCGCTGTGGCGGCAAAACCGCCGCGCGCGGAGTGGTGCAGACCTGGCTGCGCCGCCGCTCACGCCGGACGAAGAGGCGCGGCTAGCGGCACTGATATCCGACGACGCCACCCCATCGCGCTAGCTTCGCAGGGCGCCGCTCGACGCTTTGAGGCGGTCGCTGGAACTCTATTAAGTTCCTGTAACACCGCGCCTTTTCGCCTGCGGTAAACGGCCGCATCGGCTCGCGCCCTTCATTACAAAAGTTTAACCCCCCAGCCAGCGCGCGGTAAGGCGGAAGTCCCCATCTTCAGGTCCGTAAGGTGCCGTCATCAGGCACCAAATGGATTTCAAGGCCCTGGAGACACCCTGCATGACCGACCGTCCCGATCTCACGAATCTTCCGTCCTACCGGCAGCCGCGCCGTTCCGTGTTTTCCGCCCGCAGAATCGCGCTGATGGCCTCGGTCGTCGCCGGTCTCGGCATTGCCGTCCACGGCTTCAGTCCGTCGACGTCGCCCGCCGACCTGTTCTCGAGCCCGGCGCATGCCCAGGTCAACAACGAGGTCCGCAAGGTCGAGCGCCCGATCGGTTTCGCCGACATCGTCGAGCGGGTGAAGCCCTCGGTGATCTCGGTGAAGGTCAACATCAAGGAGAAGGTTGCGAGCAACGACGACGGCGATGATTCCGCCTCGCCGTTCCAGCCGGGTTCGCCGATGGAGCGCTTCTTCCGCCGCTTCGGCGGTCCGGATGGATTCCCGGGCCTGAAGGGCGGTCGTGGCCGCATCGTGCAGGGCCAGGGCTCCGGCTTCTTCATCTCGGCCGACGGCTATGCCGTGACCAACAACCACGTGGTCGACGGTGCCGACAAGGTCGAGGTCACGACCGACGAAGGCAAGACCTACAGTGCCAAGGTGATCGGCACCGACCAGCGCACCGATCTCGCTCTAATCAAGGTCGAGGGCGGCTCCAACTTCCCGTTCGCCAAGCTTGCCGACGGCAAGCCGCGGATCGGCGACTGGGTGCTCGCGGTCGGCAACCCCTTCGGTCTCGGCGGCACCGTGACCGCCGGCATCGTCTCGGCCAGCGGCCGCGACATCGGCAACGGCCCGTATGACGATTTCATCCAGATCGACGCGCCCGTGAACAAGGGCAATTCCGGCGGTCCGGCCTTCAATACCGACGGCGAGGTGATGGGCGTCAACACCGCGATCTATTCGCCCTCCGGCGGCAGCGTCGGCATCGCGTTCTCGATCCCCGCCAACACCGTGAAGAGTGTGGTCGCCCAACTCAAGGACAAGGGTTCGGTCAGCCGCGGCTGGATCGGCGTGCAGATCCAGCCCGTCACGGCCGACATCGCCGACAGCCTCGGCATGAAGAAGGCCGAAGGCGCGCTGGTGGCCGAGCCGCAGAAGGACGGTCCGGCGGCCAAGGCCGGCATCGAATCCGGCGACGTCATCACGTCGGTCAACGGCGAATCCGTCAAGGACGCCCGTGAGCTTGCCCGCACCATCGGCGGCATGGCGCCTGGCGCCACCGTGAAGCTTAACGTGCTGCACAAGGGCCAGGACAAGGTCGTGAACATGACGCTTGGCCAGTTGCCGAACACGGTCGAGGCCAAGGCCGACACCGATAACGACAGCGGCAAGGGTGTGAACAAGGGCACCGATGTGCCGAAGCTCGGCATGACGGTTGCGCCTGCTAACTCCGTGGCCGGCGCCGGCAAGGACGGCGTCGTGGTCACCGAGGTCGATCCGAAGAGTGCTGCGGCCGAACGCGGCTTCAAGGAAGGCGACGTGATTCTCGAAGTCGGCGGCAAGAGCGTGAGCACCGCCGGCGAAGTCCGCGACGCCATCACCGCGGCGCGGACCGACAACAAGAACAGCGTCCTGATGCGCGTGAAGAGCGGCGGCCAGTCGCGCTTCGTCGCCGTGCCCATCGCCAAGGGTTAGGCAAGGGCTAGGCCTCGGGAAACTGACGAGATGAAGGGTGTCACCGGCATCAGTCGCCCCCGCCGCCGACGCCCTTCCGGGGAGCAGCGTAACGTTCGCTCCCCACAGCTACCTTCCGGTGGAATTACGCCCCCCTCCGTCGGAAGGCCTAGGGCGGTGAGGTCCCCCCAGCTTCACCGCCCGCCTTTCTTTGTCGGCCCAATGTTTATCGGCCTAAGAATCTCCCGCTCGGCTTGCATGCGATTGCTGCCCGCGCCATGTTGATAGAAGGGTTGACCTCCTTGACCGCCGCCGACCGCACGATGCGCCTCCTCATCATCGAAGACGACCGCGAATCCGCCGATTATCTCGTGAAGGCGTTTCGCGAGGTCGGTCACATTGCCGACCACGCCAGCGACGGCGAGGAAGGCCTTTCCATGGCCGAGAGCGGCGATTACGACGTGCTGGTGGTCGACCGCATGCTGCCCAAGCGCGACGGGCTGGCGCTGATCGGCGCGCTCCGCGACAAGGACGATTCGACGCCGGTGCTGATTCTCTCCGCGCTCGGACAGGTCGATGACCGCATCAAGGGCCTGCGCGCCGGCGGCGACGACTATCTGCCAAAACCCTATTCCTTTGCCGAGCTGCTGGCGCGCGTCGAGGTGCTGTCGCGCCGCCGCGGTGGCCCGGCCGAGGATACGCTCTACCGTGTCGGCGACCTCGAGCTCGACCGGCTGTCCCACCGCGTCGCGCGCGGCAAGGACGAACTGACGCTGCAGCCGCGCGAATTCCGCTTGCTCGAATATTTGATGAAGCATGCCGGCCAGGTGGTGACGCGCACCATGCTGCTGGAAAACGTCTGGGACTACCATTTCGATCCGCAGACCAACGTGATTGACGTGCACATTTCGCGGCTGCGCTCCAAGATCGACAAGGGCTTCGAGCGGCCGCTGCTGCACACGATCCGCGGCGCCGGGTATATGATCCGTGACGGCATTCGGTAAACTCGTCCGCACCACGGCATTCCGGCTGACGCTGGCCTACCTGCTGCTGTTTGCGATGTTCGCGGCCTCGCTGCTCGCCTATTTCGCCTGGAATACGCGGCGGCTGATCACCGATGAAATCACGCAGACGGTGAATGCCGAGACCTCGGAGATCTCCGAGATCTACGGCCGCCGGGGCTTGTTCGGCCTCGTGCGCACGATCGAGTACCGGGCGCTGCGGCCGGGCGCGAACCTCTATCTCGTGACCACGCCGACGGGACAGGCGGTTGCCGGCAATGTCGGCTCGCTGGCGCCCGGCGTGATGGCGACGCGCGGCTGGTCCGAGACGGCCTACAGGCGGATCGAGGACGCCGACGATCGCGATCATCGTGCGCTGGTGCGCGTCACCGAATTGGAAAACGGCTTCCGGTTGCTGATCGGCCGTGACCTCGCCGAGCGGCGGCGGTTGTTCGGCATCGTGGCCAAGGCGGCACAATGGTCGGTCCTGATCGTCGTGGTGCTCGGTCTCGGCGGCGGCGTTTTCGTTGCGCGCAGGGTGCTGACGCGCATCGACGCGATGTCCGGCACGGCCCATCGCATCATGACCGGCGATCTCAGCGAACGCCTGCCGGTCGGGCGTAGCGGCGACGAGCTCGACCGCCTCGCCGAAAATCTCAATGCTATGCTGGAGCGGATCGAGGCGCTGATGGCGGGGTTGAAGGAGGTCTCCGACAACATCGCCCACGACCTCAAGACGCCGCTGACGCGCTTGCGCAACCGCGCCGAGGAAGCGCTGGCGAGATCGGGCTGCGAGGCCGATTACCGCGCCGCGCTGGAGCGGACCATCGAAGAATCCGACGGACTGATTCGCACCTTCAACGCGCTTCTGATGATCGCGCGCGCGGAATCCGGTCAGGCGCGCGGCAACATGGATGATTTCGACGCGGCCGATGTCGCCAACGGCATTCACGAACTCTACGAGCCGCTGGCCGAAGACGACGGCATGACCTTGAAGGTCAAGACGCAAGCCGCGCCCGTGCACGGCAATCGCGAATTGATCAGCCAGGCGCTCGCCAATCTCGTCGAGAACGCGATCAAATACGGCAAGCCGGCCGCGCAGTCGGCGGGAACTGTCGTCAGCATGGACGTCCGGCAGATTACGATCGAGGCGAAGCGCGAGGGCGACCAGGTGCTGCTCAGTGTCGCCGACCGCGGTCCCGGAATCCCCGAAGCCGATCGCAAGCACGTCGTCGAGCGATTCGTCAGGCTGGAGGCGAGCCGCACCATGCCGGGCTCCGGCCTCGGCCTCAGCCTCGCGTCCGCCGTCGCCACACTGCATGGCGGCGAATTGCGGCTGGGCGATGCCCAGCCCGGTCTCGTCGCCACGCTGCTGCTGCCGGTGCGCGTGGGTGCCGGCGACAGGGTTGCTCCTCCAATACCGGATGTGCCACAGAAGGTGGCATGAACCACTCCGCGCCGGGAAACGCGGACAAGCATGGTGAGAGCCTGGCCGCGCGCTTCGCGGAGGCTCCCCATATTGCCGCTTCCACAACCGACGAACGACGTCTGGACAACTGGCTGGCCGAGCTCGAGCCGGCACAATCAGCCCGTCTGGAAGCCTTGTTGGTCCATCCCTTCGCCCGGAATATCCTCGCTGGAATCGCGGAATTCTCGCCCTATTTGTTCGATCTGGTGCGCGCCGATCCGCTGCGCCTGATCCGGCTGCTCGAATGCGAACCGGGCGCGCATCTCGCCGCGCTGATCGCGGAGGCGAGGGGCGCGGTGCTCGTGGCAGGCGACGAGGCCGAGGTGATGCGGCTGCTTCGCCGCATGAAAGCGGAGGCGGCGCTCCTGATCGCGCTGTGCGACATCGGCGGGGTCTGGCCGGTGATGCGGGTGACGGCGGCGTTGACCGACCTCGCCGTCTCCTCGGTGCAGGCGGCGCTCCAGTATCTGCTGCGGCAGGAAGCCGCACGCGGCAAGATCGTGCCACTCGATCCCGAGGCTCCGGAGGAGGGCTGCGGGCTGATCGTGCTCGCGATGGGCAAGATGGGGGCGGGCGAGCTGAACTATTCCAGCGACATCGACCTCATCGTGTTCTTCGATCCCGACAACACCACGCTTGCGCCCGATATCGAGCCGCAGCCGTTCTTCGTCCGGGTGACGCAGGCGATGGCGCGCATTCTCCAGCAGCGCACCTACGACGGCTACGTCTTCCGCGTCGATCTGCGGTTGCGACCCGATCCGTCCTCGACACAAGTCGCGATCTCGCGCGACGCCGCGCTGCATTACTACGAGCGGGAGGGGCGCACCTGGGAGCGTGCCGCGATGATCAAGGCGCGCGCCTGCGCGGGTGACGCCAGCGCAGGTGAGGCGCTGCTCGCCGAGATCGCGCCCTTCGTCTGGCGCAAGCATCTTGATTTTGCAGCCCTTGCCGATGTGCACGACATGAAGCGGCAGATGCAGACCTATCGCGGCCAGAGCGAAATCGCGGTCGAGGGGCATAACGTCAAGGTCGGCCGCGGCGGTATCCGCGAGATCGAGTTCTTCGCCCAGACCCAGCAGCTGATCGCCGGCGGCCGCCACCCGGAATTGCGGGTGCGGCCGACGCTTGCCGCGCTCGACATCCTTGCGTCCAGCAACTGGATCACCTCCGCGGCGCGCGACGAGCTGACTGTCGCGTATATATTCCTGCGCCGGGTCGAGCATCGTCTCCAGATGATCGCCGATGAGCAGACTCATGCGCTGCCCGAAGACAAGGAGGCGGTCGAACGCTTCGCCTGGTTCTTCGGCTATGGCAGCCGCGAGACCTTCGCGCGCGATCTGTTGCGCCAGCTCGAGATCGTCCAAGGGCACTACGAAAAGCTGTTCGAGGGTGACGATCCGACCGGCACGGCCAAGCTGCCGGCCGTCGACTACCGCGCCGGCCCCCACGATCCGCGCCTGTTGCAGCACCTGACGACGCTCGGCTTCAAGAAGCCTGCTGCCGTTGCGCAGACCGTTCGCGACTGGATCACCGGCGACTACCGTGTTTTCCGCAACGAGCAGACGCGGAGCGCCTTTGTCGAGTTCGTGCCGTCTCTGATCGACGGCCTCGCACATGCCGAGGAGCCGGATCGCGCGGTGGTGGCGTTCGATCATTTTCTCGGCGCGCTTCAACGCGGCGGGCGCCTGATCACGCTGCTCGGCCAGAACCGCGACCTCGTCGCTCTCGTGGCGTTGGTGCTGGGCGCCGCACCACGGCTCGGCGAGATGCTGGCGCGGAAGCCGCAGCTCATGGACGGCCTAATCGATCCGCGCTTCTTCGGCGCGATGCCCGACAAGCGGGAATTGTCGGCGCGGCTTGCGGCCACGGTGCAGGATGCGGGCTCCTACGAGGAATTTCTCGACCGCCTGCGCCTGTTCGGGCAGGAGAGCCTGTTCCTGATCGGCACGCGTATCCTGTCCGGCACCGTCTCGGCGCAGCAGGCGAGCACGGCCTTTGCCGACGTTGCCGAGGGCATTGTCCATACCGTTCACGGCCTCGTCGCCGATCGCTTTGCCGCTCAGCACGGGCGGATCAAGGGGCAGGAGACCGCGATCATCGCGATGGGCCGGCTCGGCAGCCGCGAGATGACGGCGTCCTCGGATCTCGATTTGATCCTGCTCTACGATTTCGACAGCGACAATCCGGACTCCGACGGCGAGAAGTCGCTCCAGGGCGCGCATTACTTCGCCCGCTTCACCCAGCGCTTGATCAGCGCCTTCACGACCCGCACCAATTACGGCGTGCTCTACGAGATCGACATGCGATTGCGGCCCTCGGGGCGCGCGGGTCCGGTGGCATCGAGCCTCGTGTCCTTCGCGGGCTACCAGGCCAACGAGGCCTGGACCTGGGAGCACATGGCCCTGACGCGCGCGCGGGTCGTGTCGGCATCGGACGCGTTTCGCGCGCGGATCGAGGACATCATCCGCGAGGTTCTGACCCGCCGCCGCGACCCCGGGATCACCGCCAACGACGTCGCCGACATGCGCCGTGCAATCGCGCAGGAGAAGGGCGAGACCGACTATTGGGATCTCAAATACGCCGCCGGCGGCACGGTCGATATCGATTTCATCGCGCAATATCTCCAGCTCGTGCACGCGCATGACAAGCCGGCGATCCTCGACGTCAGCACCGTGCAGGTGCTGGAGAACGCCACCAGGCTCGGCGTGCTCCCGCAGTCAGAATTGGAGATATTGCGCGCGGCAGCGCGGCTCTATCATGATCTGACGCAGATCCTGCGGCTCTGCGTCAGCGACCGCTTCAAGCCGGAAACGGCGGGCACCGACCTGCAGCGCGTGATGGCGCGCGCCGGCGATGCGCCGGACTTCTCGTCACTGGAGGCGCGGGTGAAGGAGACACAAAGCGAGGTGCGGCGCGTGTTCAGTGCGCTTCTGGAAGGAAAGTCGCCGGCTTGAGCGAGGTGAGGGCTTCGAGCACGTTTGGCTCGAGGCCCGCGCCGCCCGCATCGAGATGCGCGAAGATGGCGCGCTTCATCCGCGGATCCCAGAATTTCTTGATATGGTCGGCGATTCCCGGCACGGCCTTGTCGTGGCCCTGGCTTTTGAAGAACGTTCCGATCTGGTTGGCCATGTAGACGAGGCGGTCAGGCGACGACATTCATAATCTCCGAGGCACGACGAGCCGAGACGCGGCCCGGATGCGTGAACACTTCAAACCCGTCGTTGCGGGCAATCGCGATCAGCGTGATGCCAGCGGCGTCCGCTGTGCGAACCGCGAGCGCGGTGGGCGCGGAGACCGCGACCATGACCGGCGCGCCGATGGCTGCGGTTTTCTGCACCATCTCGACCGAGACACGGCTCGTCAGCAGCACCATGCCGGTGCTTGCGTTGGTCCGGCTGCGCGCCAGCGAACCTGCGAGCTTGTCGAGAGCGTTGTGACGGCCGACGTCTTCGCGCAGGGCGACGATGCCGTTCGATGGCGACCAAAATGCCGCGGCATGGACCGCGCGGGTCTGGACGTTGATCGACTGTAGCGGCGCAATGGCCTGCATCGCCACCATCACCTGTTCCGGCGTGAAGGTCTGACCCTGCGGGACAATCGCCGCAGGCCGCACGGCCTCAGCAATCGAATCGATGCCGCAGATGCCGCAGCCGGTCGGACCTGCGATGTGGCGGCGGCGCTCGCTGATGCGTGCGGCGTTGTCCTGCTCGAGCCACATCCGTAGCTCGATGCCCTCGTCGAGACGGACGACGTCAAGCGACGTGATGTCATCGACCGACTTGATGATCCCCTCGTCCAGGCTGAAGCCAACGGCAAAATCTTCCAGGTTCTGCGGCGTCCCCATCATGACGGCATAAGTGCCGCCATTATAGGTCAGCGCCAGCGGCGTCTCCTCGGGGATCAGCCGCGCGCCTTCGGACGCGACACCGTCGCGCCAGATCTCGCGGTCGATGGCCTGGACCGGCACGTGCATGCCGTTACTCCGCAGCTTCGGCCGGCGCGATGCGACGGGAGTGCCGCGCCTGCTCGTCGTAGCTCTTCTGCCAGTCCGATGGGCCGTTCGATGGTGAGATCTGTACCGCCGTGACCTTGTATTCGGGGCAGTTGGTGGCCCAATCCGAATAGTCGGTCGTGATCACGTTCGCCTGGGTGTCCGGGTGATGGAAGGTCGTGTAGACGACGCCCGGTGAGACGCGATCGGTGATCTCCGCGCGCAGCGTCGTCTCGCCTGCGCGGCTTGTCAGCCGCACCCAGTCGCCGTCGCGCACGCCGCGCAGTTCGGCGTCGTGCGGATGGATCTCCAGCCGGTCCTCGGCATGCCAGATCACGTTGTCGGTACGCCGTGTCTGCGCGCCGACATTGTACTGGCTGAGGATGCGCCCGGTGGTGAGCAGCAGCGGGAAGCGTGGGCCGGTGCGTTCGTCGGTCGCGACATATTCGGTGACGATGAACTTGCCCTTGCCGCGGACGAAGCCGTCGATATGCATCACCGGCGTGCCCTCCGGCGCCTTCTCGTTGCAGGGCCACTGCACCGAGCCGAGCTCGTCGAGCTTGGCGTAAGAGACGCCGGCGAAGGTCGGCGTCAGCGCGGCGATCTCGTCCATGATCTCGGACGGATGACTGTAGTTCATCTCGAGGCCCATCGCCTTGGCGAGCGCGATGGTGACTTCCCAATCGGCCATGCCGTTCTTCGGCGACATCACCTTGCGCACGCGCTGGATGCGGCGCTCGGCGTTGGTGAAGGTGCCGTCCTTTTCGAGGAAGCTCGAGCCGGGCAGGAAGACGTGGGCGTAGTTCGCGGTCTCGTTCAGGAAGAGGTCGTGGACGATGACGCATTCCATTGCCGACAGCGCCGCGACCACATGCTTGGTGTTGGGGTCGGATTGCAGGATGTCCTCACCCTGCACGTAGAGGCCCATGAACGTACCTTCGATCGCGGCATCGAACATGTTGGGAATGCGCAGACCTGGTTCCGGGTTGAGCTTGACGTCCCACATCGCCTCGAATTGCTCGCGCACGGCATCGCCCGCGATGTGGCGGTAGCCGGGCAGCTCGTGCGGGAACGAGCCCATGTCGCAGGAGCCCTGCACATTGTTCTGGCCGCGCAGGGGGTTCACCCCGACGCCGGGACGGCCGATATTGCCGGTCGCCATCGCGAGGTTCGCGATCGCGATCACCGTGGTCGAGCCTTGGCTGTGCTCGGTGACGCCGAGGCCGTAATAGATCGCGCCATTGCCGCCGGTGGCGTAGATCCGGGCCGCTTCGCGCAACGTCTGCGGATCGACGCCGGTGAGGATGGCGGTCGCTTCCGGGCTGTGCTTCGGCTGGGCGACGAAAGCGGCCCATTCCTCGAACTCGCTCCAGTCGCAGCGCTCGCGCACGAAGGCTTCGTTGGCGAGGCCCTCGGTGACGATGACATGCGCCAGCGCTGTTACCACCGCGACGTTGGTGCCGGGCATCAGAGGCAGATGCAGCGCCTTCACATGCGGCGATTCCACCATCTCGGTGCGGCGCGGATCGATCACGATCAACTTGGCACCCTGGCGCAGCCGCTTCTTCAGGCGGGAGGCGAAGACGGGGTGAGCGGAGGCCGGATTGGCGCCGATGATCATCGCGACGTCGGTGTCCTCCACCGAGTCGAAATCCTGGGTGCCGGCCGACGTACCAAAGGTCTGCGACAGGCCATAGCCGGTCGGCGAATGGCAGACGCGGGCGCAAGTGTCCACATTGTTGTTGCCGAAGCCGGCGCGGATCAGCTTCTGCACCAGATAGGTTTCTTCATTAGTACAGCGGGACGAGGTGATGCCGCCGATGGCGTCGCGGCCGTATGTCTTCTGGATGCCGCGCATCTTTGCCGCGGCAAACGAGAACGCCTCATCCCAGGACACTTCTTTCCAGGGATCTTCGATCCGGTCGCGGATCATCGGATTGAGGATACGCTCCTTGTGATTGGTATATCCCCAGGCGAAGCGGCCCTTGACGCAGGAATGGCCGCGATTGGCCTTGCCGTCCTTGTACGGCACCATGCGCACGACTTCCTCGCCGCGCATCTCGGCCTTGAAGGTGCAGCCGACACCGCAATAGGCGCAGGTGGTGACGACCGAATGCTCGGGCTGCCCAATCTCGATCACGGATTTTTCCGTCAGCGTCGCGGTCGGACAGGCCTGCACGCAGGCGCCGCAGGAGACGCATTCGGAGCCGAGGAAACTCTCGCCCATGCCGGGCGAGACGCGGCTGTCGAAACCGCGGCCCGAGATGGTCAGCGCGAAGGTTCCCTGCACCTCCTCGCAGGCGCGGACGCAGCGCGAGCAGACGATGCACTTCGACGGATCATAGGTGAAGTACGGATTGGACTCGTCCTTCGGCATCCAGGCGGCGTTGATCTCGCCATGAGATTTTGCGAAGACGTGGTTCTCGCCCTCATAGCCGTAGCGCACGTCGCGCAGGCCGACGGCGCCGGCCATGTCCTGCAACTCGCAATCGCCATTGGCGGCGCAGGTCAGGCAGTCGAGCGGATGGTCGGAGATGTAGAGCTCCATCACGCCTTTGCGCAGCTTCTTCAGCCGCTCGCTCTGGGTGTGCACGACGAGGCCGTTCATGACAGGCGTGGTGCAGGAGGCCGGCGTGCCGGCGCGGCCCTCGATCTCGACCACGCAGAGCCGGCAGGAGCCGAAGGCATCGACCATGTCGGTCGCGCAGAGCTTCGGGATCTGATGGCCCGCATCCATCGCGGCCCGCATGATCGAAGTGCCCTCGGGCACCGTGACCTGGTTGCCGTCGATGGTGAGCGTGACCATCGTTTCCGATTTGGAGCGCGGTGTGCCGAAGTCGATCTCTTCGATCAGAGACATCGTTATTCTCCTATTCCGCGGCTTGAAGCGTGGTCGGGACGGGTGCGAAATCTTCCCGGAAGTGCTTCAATGCGCTGAGCACGGGGTAGGGCGTGAAGCCGCCGAGTGCGCAGAGCGAGCCGAATTTCATGGTGTTGCAGAGGTCTTCGACGAGCGCGAGGTTTTCGGCCACGCGCTCGCCACGGATGATCTTCTCGATGGTCTCGACCCCGCGGGTCGAGCCGATCCGGCACGGCGTGCATTTGCCGCAGGATTCGATTGCGCAGAACTCCATCGCGAAGCGGGCCTGCTTGCGCATGTCGACGCTGTCGTCGAACACGACGATGCCGCCATGGCCGATCAGGCCGTCGCGCGCGGCAAAGGCCTCGTAGTCGAACGGGGTGTCGAACAGGGCGCGGGGGAAGTAGGCGCCGAGCGGGCCGCCGACCTGCACGGCGCGGACCGGGCGGCCCGTGAACGTGCCGCCGCCGATGTCGTCGACGAGTTCGCCCAGCGTCACGCCGAACGCGGTCTCGAACAGGCCACCCTGGCGGATGTTGCCGGCGAGCTGGATCGGCATCGTGCCGCGCGAGCGGCCCATGCCGTAGTCTGCGT
This sequence comes from Bradyrhizobium diazoefficiens, assembly GCF_016612535.1. NCBI lineage: Bacteria > Pseudomonadati > Pseudomonadota > Alphaproteobacteria > Hyphomicrobiales > Nitrobacteraceae > Bradyrhizobium > Bradyrhizobium diazoefficiens. The sequence goes on along the minus strand of NZ_JAENXS010000002.1, from coordinate 1,570,236 downwards.
AGGCCTTGGCGCCTTCGGCGAGGATGAAGGGGATGGCCGCGAAGGACAGCACGTTGTTGATGACGGTCGGCTTGCCGAACAGGCCGTGATGCGCCGGCAGCGGCGGTTTGGCGCGCACCAGGCCGCGGCGGCCTTCGAGGCTTTCCAGCAGCGAGGTCTCTTCGCCGCAGACATAGGCACCGGCACCGACGCGCACTTCGAGATCGAAGCTGTAGGTCGAGCCGCCGATCTTGTCGCCGAGATAACCGCCGCGTCTCGCCGCGATAATGGCAGCGTTCATCGCCTCGACCGCGTGCGGATATTCGCTGCGGATGTAGATGTAGCCCTTGGTGGCGCCGACGGTGATGGCGGCGGTCGTCATGCCCTCGATGACGAGGAAGGGATCGCCTTCCATGATCATGCGGTCAGCGAAGGTGCCGCTGTCGCCTTCATCGGCGTTGCAGACGATGAACTTGCGGTCGGCTTTCGCCTGCGCCACCGTCTTCCATTTGATGCCGGTCGGAAAGCCGGCGCCGCCACGGCCGCGCAGGCCGGATGCGGTCACCTCAGTCAGGATCGCATCCGAGCCGAGCGACAGCGCGCGCTCAAGGCCCTTGTAGCCGCCATGGGCGCGATAGTCCTCGAGCGAGCGCGGATCGATCACGCCGCAGCGGGCGAAGGTCAGTCGGGTCTGGCGCTTGAACCAGGGAATGTCGTCGGCGATGCCGAGCCGCAGCTTGTGCGGTCCATCGCTCGCCATGGACTCGAACACGGAGACGACGTCCTCCGCGCCGACCGGGCCGTACGCGACGCGGCCTTTGAGGGTTGCCACCTCGACCATCGGTTCGAGCCAGCAAAGCCCACGCGAGCCGGTCCTGACGATCTCGACCGGCAGGCCGCGCTTTGCCGCGACCTGTTCGAACGCGACGGCAATCTCATCGGCGCCGACGGCAACCGCAGCGGCATCGTGAGGAATGAAGATCCGCATGTTCATCGTTGCGCCTCCGCAACCAGCGCATCGATGCGCTTCTCGTCGAGCCGGCCGACGAGGCGGCCGTCGAGCATCGCGGACGGCGCGGTCGCGCACAGTCCGAGACAATAAATCGGCTCCAGCGTGATGCGATCATCCGCCGTTGTGTTGCCGAGCGAGACGCCAAGCTTTGCTTCGGCGCGCGCAGCCAGCGCATCGCCACCCGCGGCCTGACAGGCCTCCGCGCGGCACAGCTTCAGCACATGGCGGCCGGGGGACTTGTGGCGAAAATCATGGTAGAAGGTGACGACGCCATGGACCTCGGCGCGCGACAGATTGAGCGCCTGCGCCACCATGGGAATCGCGGCCTCCGGCACGAAGCCGAACGCCTCCTGCAGCGCGTGCAGGATGACGAGCGTCGCGCCCTCCTGGCTGGCGTGTTCGGCGATGATCTCGGCGCCGCGCGTCTCGTCCCAAGATTCGTAAGAAGCCTCGTAAACCGCTGTCATTCTTCGTTCTCAAATTGAGCGTCCCTTCCGCGCAAACTATTTGGAATCGTTCGAAGATCAATAAAGCTGTCTCATGCTGCGATTGCGAATTCAGATCGATCGAGAAGCGCAATCGGTCGATGCGAAATGCTGATGAAACTTGTATCGGCTGCCGTTTTTGCGTGTTGGTGCAGGCCCGGCGTGCTAGCTTGTATGCCACGACAGAATCCAAGGGGACCTCCGATTGCTCGACAAGCTTGAACTGCTGCTGGCGCTGGCGAAGGAGCGGCATTTCGGACGCGCGGCGGAAGCCTGCGGCGTGACGCAGCCAACCATGTCGACCGGGCTGAAGCAGCTCGAGGAGATCCTGGGCGTGATGCTGGTCCAGCGCGGGTCGCGGTTCCAGGGATTCACCCCGGAAGGCGAGCGGGCGCTGGACTGGGCACGGCGGATTGTCGGCGATGCCCGCGCAATGCGCCAGGAGATCAATTCGCTGAAGGACAAGCTCTCCGGCGAGATCCGCATCGCGGCGATCCCGACCGTGCTCGGCATGGTCGCCTCTCTGACCACGCCGTTCCGCGCCAGGCATCCCGAGGTGCGCTTCAGCATCCGGTCCACGACTTCGTCGGAGGTGCTGGGGCTGCTCGAAAATCTCGAGGTGGATGCGGGGCTGACCTATATCGAGAACGAGCCGATCGGGAAGGTGCGCACCATTCCGCTCTACAACGAGAGCTATCGCCTGCTGACTGCGCCGGATGCGATGTTCGGCGACCGCGAGTCCGTAACCTGGACCGAGGTCGGCCAGGTGCCGCTGTGCCTGCTGACGCCAGACATGCAGAACCGCCGCATCATCGACCGCGCGCTGCGCTCGGTCGGCGCGGAGGCGACGCCGACCTTGACCTCGAACTCGCTGCTGGTGCTGTACACGCACGTCAAGACCGGGCGCTGGGCCAGCGTGATGCCGGCCAAGCTCGCCGAGACGCTCGGTCTCTCCGACAAGGTCCGCTCGATCCCGATCATCGATCCCGACGTCAATTACAGCATCGGTCTCGTGATCCCGCAGCGCGACCCGATGACGCCGCTGATCGCGGCGCTGGTCAATGTCGCACGCGAAGTGGCGCCGACGCTGCAAGCGTAAAGCGGAATGTGTTTTGGTCGATGCGAACCGAGAGCTCAGATCACCTCTCCCCGTCGGGGAGAGGTGATCCCGGACGCCGATCGAACCTGACTCCGACGCGCTCTAGGCTTCAAGCCGCAGCCGATATTCCGCTTGCCGCCTTGACGGCGTCGCGTGGCAGCGTCACGCGGACGACGGTGCCGACTTCGAGCCTGGAGCGCAGCCGCATCGAGCCGCCGTGGAGCTGCGCCAGCGAACGGGCGATCGCGAGCCCGAGGCCGGAGCCGTGATAGGTCTTGGTGAGCTGGCTCTCGACCTGCTCGAACGGACGTCCGAGCCGCGCCAGCGAGTGCGGCGCGATGCCGATGCCGGTGTCGGCGATCATCAGCACGATCCTGTCGTCGAGCTGCCGGCTGCGTACCACGATGCGTCCACCGTCGGGCGTGAACTTCACGGCGTTGGACAGCAAATTGACGATGATCTGCTTGGTGGCGCGGCGGTCGGCGACGACGGAGATGGATGTCTCGATGTCGGCGTCAAGCGCCAGATGCTTGTCCTGCGCCCGGCCGGCGACCACGCGCAGGGATTCCGCGAGTGTCTGTGCGAGGTCGAGCTCTTCCATGTCGAGCTTCATGCGGCCGGCCTCGATCTTGGACATGTCGAGGATGTCGTTGATGACTTCGAGCAGATAATGGCCGCTGGTCAGGATGTCGTGGCAGTATTCCTGGTACTTCTCGCTTCCAAGCTCGCCGAACATGCCCGAGCCCATGATCTCCGAGAAGCCGATGATCGCATTCAGCGGCGTGCGCAGCTCGTGGCTCATATTGGCGAGGAATTTCGACTTGGTCTGGTTGGCTTCCTCGGCGCGGGTCTTCTCGCGCTGGTATTTCTCGGCGAGATCGGCAAGCTCGACCGCCTGGCGCTCCAGCGCGGCCTGCGAGCGCTTGAGATCGATCACGGTGGCGCGCAGGCGCAGATCGTTATCGACGAGCTTCTGCTCGTGCTCCTTGATTCTTGTGATGTCGGTGCCGACCGAGACGTAGCCGCCGTCCTTGGTGCGGCGCTCGCTGATATGCAGCCAGCTGCCGTCGTCGAGCTGGGCCTCGAAGGTGCGCGCGCCCGGCCCCTGGCTTGCCGTCTCGTTGTGGCGGGTGCGGACCTCCGGCATGCGGCCGACTTCCAGCACGGTCTCGTAGGAGGTGCCGGGGATCACCGCCGTATCGGGCAGCTTGTGCAGGCGCTGGAAGTGCGAATTGCAGAGCACCAGGCGGTCGCTGGCGTCCCACAGCACGAAGGCTTCCGGAATGGTCTCGATCGCGTCGCGCAGCCGGAGGTCGGCTTCCACGGTGCGCTCGGCGAGGCTCTTCTGCTCGGTGATGTCGACCGCGATCCCGATCAGGTGCACGCCGGAATCGCTCGTCCCGCGGGTCCGCTCGCAGCGGACGCGGAGCCAGATCCAGTGGCCGTCGACATGCTGCATGCGGAAGGTCTGGTCGATGTGGTCGATCTTCTCGGAGATGAGCTGGTCGGCGATCGCGAACAGGTCGATGTCGTCGGACTTCACCAGCGCGTTGACCTCGCCGAAGGTGAGGAGCTCGTTGCGGCCGTCGAGGCCTAGCATCGAAAACATCGATTGCGACCAGAAGATCCGGCCGCGCGACAGGTCCCAGTCCCACAGGCCGCAGCGGCCGCGGTTGAGCGCGGTGTCGATCCGGCCACGCACGGCGTCGTTGATGAGGTCGCCTTCGCGGGCGCGGGTCGACTGCCAGTGGAAGGCGAAGCCGAGGATCAGGACGACGAAGCCGGTGGTCGCCGAGAGCGTCACCGACAGTGCCGCGTCCGAACCCCAGATCGGCTCGTTGCGTTCCTGGATCACGGTGACGAGGCCGGGCAGCGACTTGATCGGCCGCGATGTCGCCATCGCGGCGTTGCCGTTCGGCAGCGTCATGTCGGAGACGTCATTGTCGCGCGGCGGCGCGGCGAGCAGCTGCGCCGTGGTGATCGCATCAAGCAGGCGGTCGTTGCCGGCCGGGTCGCTGTCGATCGGAATGCGAGCGAGGATGCGGCGGTCGATGCCGGCCGAGGTGACGACGACGTGCCGGCCCGACACTCGCGCCCGGGTCGGGATCATGTCGGGCAGCGATGTCGGCAGGTTCTCGATGTTCTTCAGCCGCTCCGCGCGCACCGAGGTGAGGCGGTCGATGCGCTCGGCGAGCAGTTCGGCGAGCGCCGAAATGTCGTTCTGGATCACCATGCGCTTCTGGCGCGTCTGGTCGACGACCTGGACGAAGGCGCCGAGGCAGATCGTGATGAGGAAGGCGATGATGAGCGTCGGTACGGCGCGTCGCAGCGCCGGCTCCGCGATCAGGAGCCGATGATAGGCAGGTTTCGCGATCGATTGCGCCAATCCCTTGATCGAATCGGATTGGACACACGCGTTCGCGGCGTCTGCGCGCGCCATGCCTTCGGCCCCCTGAAAACCTGCTTGCAACATCGTTCGAAAGCAGCCCCACGTCGCTTTCGAATCACAGCGATTTGAATCCAGTTTGCTCAGGCTGTCGAGAGTCAACGAAACGTTAACGCGAAATAATTCTTATCCAATGCAGAGTTTGCGCGCTTCGAGTCCGCAAACTCACGTGCGTGATGAGTCCGAAACAAGAACGCGGAGCTTGTCCGCACTTTCCGTCTCACGCGCGCGGTGGTTCGGCGTGGCTGATCACGCGCTTCACGCTCGGGAACGCGCGGCGCAGCGCGCGCTCGATCGCGTCGACTTGCTCGTGCACCTTGATCACGCTCATCGACGGCGTGGCGCGGCAGTGGAAGTTGACGATCTCGCCGGCGTCGGTGTTGCGGACACGCACATTATGGATGTCGTGGATCTCGCCGCCGGCGGCGTATTCCGTGAGCGCGGCGGTGACGGTCTGCACCCGTTCCGGCGTGGCATCGACGCCGAACGGGAGTTCCGGCTCCAGCGGCTCGATATGGACGTCGACCTCGACGTCCGCGCCGAACTCTTCCTGGATATTGCGCTCCAGGGTGTTGGCGACATCATGGGCGGCCTCGAGCTGCATCTCGCCGTCGACCTCGAGGTCGATGCCGACGATCAGCTTGCCGCCCAAATCCTGAATCGGACCCAGATCGTGCACCGTGACGTGGTGGATGGCGAGGCCCGAATTGTGCGCGATCACCATGATGCGGTCGCGCACGGTCTCGTTGTCGCGGGCCACCGGCACCGGGGTGAAGGTGAGGTCGGCGTCGTCGAAGGCCCTGCTGACCGCGGCTTGCGCCTCGCGCTTGATCTCCTCGACGCGGTCGATCGGATAGGTCCGCGGCACTTTGGCGATGGTGTCGATGAACGTCGTCGCTCCGACCATGCGCAGGCGCAGCCGCTCGACGTCGATCACGCCGGGCACGCTGCGGATCGCGGCGGTGGCCTTCTCCTGGGCGCCTTCGGGGGCACGGTCGACCAGCGTCTGCACCGTCGAGCCCGCCATGCGCAGGCCGAGCGCCGCGATCATCACGGCGACCGCGGCAGCGGCCGCGGCGTCGCCCCACCAGAAGCCGAGGCCGGCGAGGATCAGGCCGATGATCACGGCAAATGAGCCCATGACGTCGGAGGCGAAATGCAGCGCGTCGGCCGCCAGCGCCTGGCTCCGTGTTTCCCGGGCGGCACGGTGCAGCGCGCGGGCGCGCCAGAGATTGACCACGATGTCGATCACCAGCACGACGAACGGCACCGCCGAAATCGTCGGCGGTGGGGTTCCCTCGCGCAGCCGGCTATAGGCCTCGACCAGAATGCCGCCGGCCAGCACGTAGAGCAGGGCGGTGACGCCGAGCGCGGAGATGCTCTCCAGCTTGCCGTGGCCGTAATGATGCTGCTCGTCGGCCGGCTTGTCCGACACCCGCACCACCGCCCAGGTGATGATGGTGGCGACGAGGTCGACCGAGGAATGCAGGGCCTCCGAGATCAGCGCCAGAGAACCGATCGCGATGCCGACGACGAATTTGGCCGCCGCCATGCCGCCGCTGGCGAAGATCGAGATGGCCGCGACCGATGTCTTGCTGTGTTGTCCGCTCATGGCGGGGATTTAGCAGGCCGCAGGTGAACATCAAGCGACGATCCATAGGAGTAGTCGCGAGTGAGTTGCAGGAGCGATGCTATTGCGAATGCTTCTGAATTGAATGCTGGCCGATGCCATTGGCTCCGTCTCGTAGGGTGGGTTAGACCGGCGGCTGCGCAAAGCGCAGACGCTGGGCGTAACCCACCTCTTTGATCTCCGCGGCGACAGAAGTGGTGGGTTACGCTCCGCTAACCCACCCTACGAGAGCGAGTCTGGAAGCGACGGTTACGGCACCGTCACGACGATCTTGCCCAAATGCTTGTTCGCCTCCATGTGCGCGAACGCCTGGTCGATGTCGTCAAACGCGTAGACCTTATCGATTGGGAGCTGCAGCTTGCGCGATTCCACCGCGCCCCAAATGTCCTTCCGGACCTCATCAAAAATCGCGCGGACCTCCTCGATGGTGCGGGTGCGGAAGGTGACGCCGACATAGCTGATGCGGCGGGCGGCATGGAGGTCGAAGTTGAAATCGGCGTGCGTGCCGCCGAGCCGGCCGACATTGACGATGCGGCCCAAAACCCTCGTCGCGGCGAGGTTCTGGTTGGCGACCTGGCCGGATACCTGGTCGACGATGAGGTCGACGCCTTCGCCTCCAGTGGCCTTGAGCACCTCGTCGACCCATTTGGGGTCGGAGGAGTCGACCGTGAGGTCGGCGCCGTATTCGGTCAACCGGCCGCGCCGATAGGCATCGGTCGAGGAGCCGATCACGAGCTTCGCGCCCTTCAGCTTGGCGATCTGCATCGCCATCAGGCCGACGCCGGAGCTTGCGCCCTGGATCAGGACGGCTTGTCCGGGCTGCACACCGCCGACGGTGACGACGGCATTGTGCATGGTCGCGAGCGCGACGGGCAGGGTGGCGGCCTCCCCGAAATTCATGTTCGAGGGCGCACGGAACAGGCGGCCGTGGTCGGCCAGCGTATACTCGGCGAACGCTGCGCCGCCCGAGCCCATGATGCGATCGCCGACCTTCACGCCCTTCGCATCCGGTCCGAGTTCGGCGACTTCGCCGGCCCATTCCATGCCGAGCACGGTGCCGACGCCGCCGGCCGCGCCATGGGCGTGACCCCTGCGCATGCCGGTGTCGGCGCGATTGAGTCCGCAGGCGCGCACGCGAACGAGGACCTGCGTGCCTTTAGGTTTTGGTTGAGCGACGTCGGAAATCCGAGCGCCATCAGGGCCGTAGACATAAGCCTTCATGTGTTACCTCGTACTCAACTGAGCTTGTAGATGAAGATCGATGTGATTGTTCGCCTCTCCCCGCTTGCGGGGAGGGGCCGGAATTTGCGGAGCCAATTCCGGGTGAGGGGGAGCCTCCGCGAGTCCAACTGTCACCTTCCTCGCGGAGACTTCCCCTCACCCCAACCCTCTCCCCGCAAGCGGGGCGAGGGAGCATACTTTCGGCGTGGCGAGCGCTGCGTTCAAATCACATCACCGATCACTCCGCAGCTTGCGCTGTCGGATGAACGATCATGCCTTCGAGCCGGCTGCGGATGATCGCCTCCGCCTCGCGCACGATGCGGCCGACGAGCTCGGCACAGCTCGGGATGTCCTGGATCAAGCCCTGGACCTGGCCGGCCGACCAGATGCCTTCGTCTGAATTGCCTGTCGCATAGACCATCTTGCCGCGGGCGCCCGCGACGAGCTCGCGGATGTCCTCGAACTTGGCGCCTTCCTTCTCCATGGCGACGACCTTGGTCGAGATCTCGTTCTTGGCGACGCGCGAGGTGTTGCGCATGGTGCGGAAGATCAGCTCGGTCTCGCGCTCGTCATTGGCGACGATCTTCTCCTTGATGGATTGGTGGATCGGGCTCTCCTTGGTGGCCATGAAGCGGGTGCCCATGTTGATGCCCTCGGCCCCCAGCGCCAGCGCCGCCACCAGGCCGCGCGCGTCGGCAAAGCCGCCCGAGGCGATCATCGGGATCTTGATCTTGTTGGCAGCGGCCGGGATCAGGATCAGGCCCGGTGTGTCGTCCTCGCCGGGATGGCCGGCGCACTCAAAACCGTCGATCGAGATGGCATCGACGCCCATGCGCTCGGCCGAGAGCCCATGGCGGACGCTGGTGCATTTGTGCACGACCTTGACGCCGTGCTTTTTGAACTCGTCGACATGCTCCTGCGGCTTGTTGCCGGCGGTCTCGACCACGGTGATACCGGCATCGATGATCGCGGCGCGATATTCGGCATAAGGCGGCGGCTTGATCGACGGCAGGATGGTGAGGTTGACGCCGAACGGCTTGTCGGTGAGGTCGCGGCAGCGCGCGATCTCCTTGGTCAAATCCTCCGGCGTCGGCTGGGTCAGCGCCGTGATGAAGCCGAGCGCGCCGGCGTTGGCAACGGCGGCAACCAGCTCGGCGCGCCCGACCCATTGCATGCCGCCCTGGACGATCGGGTGCTCGACGCCGACGAGTTTTGTGAACCGTGTCTGCAACATCTCTGTTTCCCCCGCCTGCGTGGCAGGCTCTGTTATCGGTTGATGGCGGGAGGATGCCGGTCGGGCCGGGAAAAGTCTATTGCGGGAGCGTGCAGGCGATCATGCGGGATGCGAGCGGGATTCCGCGGCGCGGACAATCCGCGAGGACGCTGGCGAGGCGGTTTGTGTAGCCCGGATGGAGCGAAGCGCAATCCGGGTGGGTCGTGCGACGGGGCGACGGCGGTCGCGGATTTCGCTGCGCTTCATCCGGGCTACGGAATCGGCCTTACTCCGCCGACAGCCGCACCACTTGCCGGCCGCCGTTGATGTCTTTCAGGCTGTTGACGAAGTTTTCCGGGCGCTGCCAGCGGTTGGGGACTTTCAGTCCCATGTATTCGGCGATGTCGCCGATGAAGCCGGTGCAGTTGGTGGTCTCGGCGTTCCAGACCGGCGAGCTCGCCTGCAGCTTCTTGATGTAGGCGAAGACGCGCTTGGCGTCGGCTTCGTTCAGATAGACGCGGTAGCTCGCGGTCAGATAGTCCGGGTCGAGATCGCCATAGCTCGCGCCGGTCTCGGACGGCACCCAGGTGAGGTACCCGAGCAGATAGGTCCAGGTGTCGCCGGCGGGCGTCAGGCCCGCGACCTCGACGGCACGCTCGCTGGTCTTGCCGTACCAGACGAAGGCATGGCCCCAGCTCGCCGCCGTCCGCGCGCGGAAGTCGACGTAATAGGGACCCTTCTCCGCCCGCGCGACGGAGCGCCGCGTCGATGGCGGCGCCTGTCGTGACGCAGTGTCGGTTGGGACAAGCGCATTGGCGTCGGCCATGCGCTTGTTCGCTTCGTGGGCCGAGGCCGATGGCATCGTGCACGCGAGCATTGCCGCAAGGGCGAACCCCGCGAGCCATCGATCAGGTTTGTTCGTCACGCTTTGCCCCCTCGACTGTCGGCCGCGCTGATTGGCGTGCGCCTCAGTAGCGCGCCGCGACCGGGCCGGGCGCCTTGCCGATCGGGGCCTTTCCAATCGGGCTCTTGCCAATCGGCATCTTGCCGATCGGCGCCTGCTCAGCGGGATAGGGCACGGGCTGGCGGCGCGGCAGATCCGCGGCGTTTGCAGCTGTCACCAGAGCAAGCGTCGCACCCAGAACAATTACAATCTTCTTCACAGTCATACCCCTAGAAGGTTTGGTCCAAACACGGTCATGCCGTGCCCCCAGACACGCCTCACAGAAGGGCGGCCGAATGCGACCACAGTGCGGCACCCCCGCGACATGTTGGCGGCATTGATCGGGCGCGCGCAGATGTGATGTGTGTCGAAATGTTTCGGCGCGCCGCACCTTCGTCAGCGGTCGGCGCTGAGCCGAAAGTGCATCTCGATCTTTGCTGGCGATGGCTCGCTAGCGACGCGCCAGGGCGAAAAGCCGGGCGTGGGGTCCGGGTCGGAGGTAAGGTCGATCGGCCAGCGCTGCGTGGGCACGCCCGGAAGCGTCAGGCTGACGGCGCGGTGGCGGGTCTTGTACATCAACAATGTAGAGGCAATGATCGCTTTGCGGTCACCGTCATGCGCGCGCCAGTTCGCAGGCAACATGGAGTCGGCATAGCCCGTCGCTTCCTCGATCTCGATATGCACGTCCTCCTCCTTGTCCGGCAGGGTCATGCCGGCGGGGAGACGAAACTCGACCTGGAGCGTCATGAAGCCGTGACTGAGATTGGGCGAGCGAATGAATTCGTACCATCCCCAATAGCCCAGGACTGCCACGGCGAGCAGAACGGTGGCGGCAAAAGGATAGGAGAGCCGTGTCGCGCGGTGAGGCGCGGCATCGGAGGTTTCCGCGGCAGGCGGTGGCGCTGCGTTCCGAACCAGACCGAACCGCACGAACAGCCAGATGCCGGCGATCAGGCCGACGACGCCGCCGATCGGGCCGATGTCGAAGAAGGCCCCCATGGCGATGCCGCCATCGCGGTCCGGCCCCGCCAGCATGACCACCAACGCGGCGAGGGCGGACCAGCCGGCAAGCGCGCCGAGCAGCGCAGACAGGAAGCCGAGGATGAAGCGCATCTGCGATTGGTCGCGCAGAGATTGATCGCGGTTCGAACCGGTCCGTAATTCGGCAGCTCACCCGATCCGGTTCAGGTTGTTGCGGATGGTCGAGAAGATGCCGCCGATGTCCTTGCGCAAGGCATCGAGCGCGTTGAAATTGTCGAAGATGCGGGCAAGCCGCTCCTCGACCTCACGCTTGCTCTTGGTCAGCGCATCGACGCGTGAGGTGAGGGTGACATCGCCGTTGGCCTCGATCTCGCTGACGGTCCTGGCGAGGAGGTCACGGGTGACGCTGACGTCGGCGATCATGGCCTCGATGCCGAACACCGGCGCCTTCAGCGGGACGAGGTCGGCCTGCGACTTCGACAGCTCCGTCTTGAAGGTGTTCAGCGTTGACAGCGTCTCCTGCAAGGCGCCGAGGCGCTGACGCGACTGGATGACGAAATCGTTCAGCGCGTTCTGGCGGTCGGCGAGCGTCTTGCCGTCGGGACCGGTTTCGACCTCGGCGAGCGAGCGCTCGATCTGGGCCTGGCGCTGGCCGAGCTCCTCGAAATCGAGCCGGATGCCTTTGAGGATGTTGGCGCTGTCGTCGATACGGGCCAGGCGCTGCTCGATCTCGATCTTGTTGTTCGACAGTGTCTCGACGCGCGCGCTGAGTGGAGCCTCGCCGCCGGTCTCGAGCTCGTCGACGGTCTTGGCGAGACGCTCATGGCTGAGGCTGAGCTCGCCGATCAGGGCGTTGATGCCGGCGTCGGATGTCCGCAGCGGCACCAGCTCGGCGTGGGATTTCGCCAGATCTTCTCTGTACTGGTTGAGTGTCGCAAAGGTGTCCTGGACCGCGTTGACCCGGCCGAGCAGCGTCGATACGTCGCGGGCGATGTCCTTCAGCCGGTCGGCGAGATTGTTCTTGCGGTCGTCGGTCTCGAGGTCGAGCAGCGAACGTTCGAGCTGGTTCTGGCGGTCGCGAATCTCGGTGAAAACAGGCTCGACCGCGCGGCGCTGATCGGCGACCTTGCCGACCATCTCGCGCAGCGCCTGCTGGCGGCGGCGGATCTCGGCGAGTTGGTCGTGCATGTCGGTGGATTGGTTGCGGCCCTGCTGGAGCTGCGCGCGCTGCTCGGTCTCGCCGAGCTTGTCGTGCAGCGCGGAGACCGCCTCCCTCGGATCGCTCTCGATCAGGTGCTGGACCGTGGCATCCAGATGGTTTTGCAGCGCATGGGCGACGACGACGTCTTCCCGGGTCCTCTTGAGGCGATCGCGCAGCGTGTCGAGGCGCCGGTCCTGGCGCGAGAGCCGCCAGGCGGAGGCGCCGATCAGCGCCAGTCCGACCACCAGAACCGCGCCGGTTGCGATGCGATGCGGCATCGGCTGCCCTGCAAACAGGGCGGGCAAATGGGTGATGTCATACCCAAACGCCTGCGGGGCGAGAAACGCGATGGCGGCGAGCAGGACAAGCCAGGCTACCAGGAAAAACAGCCACATCGTGACGCCCCCACGCCGGCACAATCTCGCCATGATTGCTATTGGAGAGCGGAACCGAGATCAAGGGGCGGGCGGGTACGAGATGCGTCCGGTTGCGCGATCCACAGCCGGCCGCGTCAGCCGGTCGGTGGAGGGCGGCGCGGGGAATGCTGGGTTTTTCCGAATTTTTGCGGGGGCGGCGGTGCCAACACCATTGGCCGTCATTCCGGGGCGCGCGCAGCGCGAGCCCGGAATCCATTCGTCTGCGTCGCTGCCGCCCGATGGATTCCGGGCTCGCGACTTCGTCGCGCCCCGGAATGACAAGAGCCCTACAGCCGAAACTCGTTGGTCAGCTCGCCGATGCCGTCGATCGCCACCGTCACAATATTCGCAGGCTCCTTCATGACGCCGACACCGACCGAGGTGCCGACCGCGATGAGGTCGCCGGGGAGCAGGGTCATGTCGTGGGAGATCTTGCTGACCAGCTCTTGCGCGCTGAAGATCATGTCCGATATCGGATAGTTCTGCCGCTCCGCGCCGTTGAGGATGGTGCGCACCGTGAGCTTTGCCGGATCGAGGCCGGTGGCGATCACAGGGCCGAACGGACCGTAATCGTCGATGCCTTTGGCGCGGGCCCATTGCGGGAAGGTGGGATCGCTGGTGAGGATGTCGTTGGCGGTGATGTCGTTGACGCAGGTGTAGCCGAAGATGAAGCTGTCCGCTTCGGCCGGCGAGACGCGGGCGCAGGTCTTGCCGATGACGATGCCGAGCTCGCCCTCATAGGTGGTCTTGCCGTCGTAATAAGAGGGACGGCGGATCACGGCGCCTGGGGTCGTGATGGTGGTGGTGGCCTTGAGCAGATACAGCGGCTCCGGCGGCTCGGGCTGGTTCAGCTTGGCCGCGAGCGCGTGAAAATTGTTCCAGAGCGCGACGATCTTGCTGGGTGCGCAAGGTGCGAGCAACTCGACTTCCGACAGCGCCAGAAGCTTGCCGGTGCTGACGTTGCGGCCGAACATCTCGCCGTCATGCACGGCGATGCCCGATGACGTCAGCGTGCCGAAGCCGGTCGCGCCGGCGTGGCGGAAGCGGAGCCATTTTTTCATCTCGCTCTCCATCATGCCACCGCCATTGCGCGGGGATCGCTCGGTGCCGAGACGCCGTCATAGAGACCGGCGATGCGGGCGCGCTGGGTCACCATCGCCAGCACCGAATCCAGCGCCGGCGTCGGGCGCCCGGTCAGCCGGCCCATCTCCTGCACCACGGTGACGAGCGGGTCGATCTCCATCGGACGGCCGCGCTCGAGATCCTGAAGCATCGAGGTCTTGTGCGCGCCGACCTTGCGGGCGCCCTCGATACGGCGCTCGACATCGACGCGGAATTTGACGCCGAAGGTTTCGGCGATGCCTTGCGTCTCCACCATGATCGCGCGCGACAGCGCCCGCGTAGCGGGATCGGTGCAGATCACGTCGAGGGTCGCATGGGTCAGCGCGCTGATCGGGTTGAAGCAGACATTGCCCCAGAGTTTCAGCCAGATCTCGTCGCGGATGCGGTCGAGCACCGGTGCCTTCAGCCCGGCCGCGACGAACAGGTCGGCAAGGCGCTGCACGTCCGATGTAATCTCGCCGGAGGGCTCGCCGAGCGGAAAATTGTTGCCGTAGACGTGGCGGATCACGCCGGGCGCCTCGATCTCGGTGGCGGGATAGACGATGCAGCCGATGGCGCGTTCGGCTCCGAGCTCGCGCCATTGCCGCGCGCCGGGATCGATGCTCTCCAGCGTCGCGTTCTCGTAATCGCCGCCGTGCCTGTGGAAGTACCAATAGGGGATGCCGTTGACCGCGGTGACGATGCGGGTGTGGGGCCCGAGCAGCGGCTGCATCTTCTCGATCACACCGGTGATCGAGTGCGCCTTCAGCGTGACGATGACGTAATCCTGTATGCCGAGCTCGGCGGGGTTGTCGGTGCAGCGGGGATAGACCGTGTGCTTCTCCTCACCCGCGAGCAGCGTCAGGCCGTTCTCGCGCATCGCGGCGAGGTGCGCGCCGCGCGCGATCAGGCTGACATCGGCACCAGCTCGCGCCAGCTGGACGCCAAGATATCCGCCGATCGCGCCGGCGCCGTAGATGCAAATCTTCATGAAATCCTCGCCGGAATTTTGGGACGAAAGATCCGGTCCGGCTCGGAGGTATCCGAGCCGGGGCCGGTCGTCGCAGAGGGAAGAGTGTTGTGCCGCTTTAAGCTGCTTGCGGCGTGCTGTTGGTCGCCTCGTCAACCGCAGCGGCGATGTCGCGCATGCTGATGACGGAGACGAGGCTGTAATCGTCGATCACGGGCAGGTGCCGGATGTGATTCCGGTTCATCAGATGCCTGACGTGCTCGATCGTGTCGGTCGAGGTGCAGGAGATGAGCTGCTGCACCAAGACGAGCTGGGAGACCTTGACGTTGACCGCGTTGGCGCCGTGCTCTGCGACGGCGCGCACCACGTCGCGTTCGGTGAACATGCCGACCGCGGTGTTTCCTTCCGAGCGGACCACGTCCTTCACCACCAGCGCGCTGATGTTGTTGGCGCGCATCAGCTTGGCGGCGATACCCACCGTTTCGTTCATTCGCACCGTGACAACGCGCGGTGTCTTCTTGCGCAGAATGTCTCCGACCAGCATTGCAACCTCCCTGGGTGAATGATGGGGGCAAGTGTGGTATACATAATGCCAATCGTCAAGCACTGGATTTGGCTGATCCGAAAAATCTTGCGGCAACAATGCTGACGTTTGTCATCGCGGCACGAAGAAAAAGGGGCGCATCGCTGCGCCCCTTTTTAACCGACGGGAAGGCGTGTGGCGGCTACGCCGCCTCGGTCTTGGTGGGGGCGGTTGCGGCGTTGGCGCTCTCGGCTTCCTTGCCGAGGATGAAGGAGCGGCGCATCGGCTTGATCACGAACAGCGCCATCAGCGCCGCCGTTGCATTCAAGGCGACCGCGACCACGAACACGGCCTTCCAGCCATAGGCAGCCGAGATCACGCTCGCGAGCGGGACGAGCAGGGATGCGGTGCCTTTCGCGGTGTAGAGCATGCCGTTGTTGGTGGTTGCGAACTTCGAGCCGAAGGTGTCGCCCGAGGTGGCGGGGAACAGCGAGTAGATCTCGCCGAACACGCCGAAGTAAACCGCGGTCGCGAGCACGAACACCACCGGCACGTGACCGTAGGCCGACAGCGTCAGCAGCATCAGCGCCGCCGTGCCGAAGGCGATGAACATGGTGTTCTCGCGGCCGATCGTGTCGGAGACAAAGCCGAAGAACGGGCGGCCAAATCCGTCGAAGATGCGGTCGAGCGAGATCGCGAACGTCAATGCCGCCATCTGGAAGCCGACCAAGGTCACCGGCGTGCTGGCGATCTTGAAGTCGTGCGCGATCGGCGCAATCTGTGCCGCGGTCATCAGGCCGCCGGAGGCGACCATGACGAAAACCAGATACATCACCCAGAAAATGGGAGTGCGCAGCACTTGCGGCGGGGTGAAGTCGATCTTGGTCTGCGGCAGGTTGAGCTGCTTCTTCTTCGGCGGGATCGAGATCCGCGGCGGCTGGATGAAGAAAGCGAGGATGAACACGATCACGCCCTGGCCGATGCCGAAGGTGAGAAACGCGTGCTGATAGCCGCTCATCGCGATCATGGTCGCGATCGGCACCACGGTGAGGGCTGCGCCCGCGCCGAAGCCGGCGGCCGTCGCGCCGGCGGCGAGACCGCGGCGATCGGGAAACCATTTCAGCGCGTTGCCGACGCAGGTGCCGTAGACCGCGCCCGCACCCATGCCACCGACGACCGCGGCCGCATAGAGCACGGGGAGGGACTCAGCGTAGGAGTTGAGGACCCAGGACAACGCGATCATCACGCCGCCGAACATGATGACGAGGCGCGGGCCATATTTGTCGACGAACCACGCTTCGACCGGAACCAGCCAGGTCTCGGTGACGACGAAGATGGTGAAGGCGAGCTGGATCGCCGCGCGACCCCAATGGTACTTGGCGTCGATCGGATCGACGAATAGCGTCCAGCCATATTGCAAATTGGCGATCATCGCCATGCAGACGATGCCCATGGCGAGCTGGAGCCAACGGAAACCTGTGCGAAGCGGCGCAGCGGTCACGGCGCCATCCGTGCTGGTAATCATCAACAACCTCCCAAGCGCCTGTCTGGTCGACATCAACTGCCAAGATGACGTGATGTCGCAAATATTGTGTCTTATCGTCGCAAGCGCTGGAGCGAGCTTGGTATACCATATTCCAGAATGCAAGCCCTATCTTGCGATGCGTCGCAGCAAAAACGCTCAGTTCCATTCGGATTTAAAGAATTTGGGAGGCCTCGCTGAAAACGAAAGCGCCCGGCCGTGAGGCCGGGCGCATGCGCGAGATGGTTTTGTGCGAAGCGGGTCAGACGGTCGATTGCGCGACCACCGACTTGCGCCAGGGCTTCAACACCAACACCGCGAGCAGCGAGGCCAGGATGTTGGCGCCGGCCGCGATGATGAACACGTTGTCCCAATGGCCGGAGGTCTGCTGCACGTAGTTCGCGAGCGGCACCAGCAACGCAGCGGTGCCCTTGGCGGTGTAGAGCAGGCCGGCATTGGTGGTTGCGAACTTCGCGCCGAAGGTGTCGGTGCAGGTCGAGGGGAACAGCGAGTAGATCTCGCCCCAGGCAAAGAACACGAAGCCCGACAGGATCACGAACCAGATCGGATCCTGCCCCCAGAGATAGAGCAGCCAGATGCCGACGCCTTCCATGCCGAAGGCGATGAACATGGTGTTCTCGCGGCCGATCATGTCGGAGATCCAGCCGAAGAACGGACGCGTCAGTCCGTTGAGCACGCGGTCGATGGTCGCTGCGAACGTCACCGCGGTCATGGTCATGCCGATCAGCGTGACCGGCACGGCGTCGACCTTCCAGTCGACCGCGATCGGCTTCAGATTCGCCGTCACCATCAGGCCACCGGCGCCGACGATCACGAACATGAAGTACATCAACCAGAAGATCGGCTGACGCAAAACTTCCGTGGGCTGATAGTTGCGGCGGCTCTGGGCCAGCGCGGCGTTCGCCACGACGTTCGGTACTTGGCCTGACTTCGGTGCGAACAGGAAGAAGGCGAGGATGCAGATGACAATGCCTTGTCCCAAGCCGAAATAGAGGAAGGTGGTCTGGAAGCCGGAGTCCTTGATCATGGCCTGGATCGGCGCGACGGTGAGGGCCGAGCCCGCACCGAAGCCTGCGGCCGTGATGCCCGCGGCAAGACCGCGCTTGTCGGGAAACCATTTCAGGGCATTGCCGACGCAGGTGCCGTAGACGGCGCCGGCGCCAATGCCTGCGATGATCATGCCGAGGTAGAAGCCGTTGAGCGTGGTGGCGTGCGCGTTGATCGCCCAGCCGACCGCGCAGAGCACGCCGCCGACGAGCACGACGAGGCGCGGACCATATTTATCGACAAACCATCCTTCGACCGGCACCAGCCAGGTCTCGAACAAAACAAACAGCGTAAACGCCCATTGGATCGAGGCGCGATCCCAGCCGAATTTCTTCTGAATGTCGGGGACGAAGAACGTCCAGCCATATTGATAATTGGCGATCATCACCATGGCCCCTACGCCGATCGCCAATTGCGTCCAGCGATACGTGTCGCTGACGCGTGCGGCTGTAGGGGCTGTTGTTGCCTGCACCATGTCGGTCATGAATCCTCCAATGAGCGCTTCTGTTTTTTTGAGCGAGCGTTGGCGGCATTTTTGTATTCATTATGCCAAGCTTCAAGCCGCGCAGGCCCATTGTGCGCTTATGACGCAACCTCGTTTGCGAGGCTGCGCCAATGAGCCGATTCCCAAATAGAAATGGCCCCGCGATGCGGGGCCATTGTTCAAAAGTAGGAGTTCGCTGGTTTTACAACCGACGCGACAATTCGACGCGGCGAACCTGACCTGGTCCTTGCCCTGAGCTCGTCCTTACAGGCCGAAGCGGGGCAGGTCGCCGTTGTGGTTGGAGATCTCGGCGCTCGCCATCAGGAAGCGGTCAACCGCGGCCATGAAGCGGGCGAACAGCGAGGCGGAGGGCGCGAGCGCGACGGAAGCGGTCTTGGACATCGGAATTTCCTTTCTCGAGACGGTCAGTATTGCTGTCTCATTTCGAAAGGCAATCTATGTATACCAGATGCCACTGTCTATGGATGTCATTGCATAGCAGCATGCGGATTGCCGCATTGCAGCATAACGCCTCATTAAAGGGGCCCGTTCGGGGTCCAAACGTGCCGTTTCGGCCTCAAAGGGCAGGTAAGTCGCCTGGAATAGTCATGGGCCGCGGTCTTGGCACCGCACTGCAAAACGGCTAGTGGTTCGCCCCCTTTCCAATCACCCGCAGAGTGGTTCATGTCGAGCGCCTCGCCCGCCGTCTCGATCGGCATCGATTTTGGAACCAGCAACACCGTTGTCGCCCTGGCGGTGGACGACCGCCGGGTCGAGGCCATCCGCTTCGATCACGGCGGACAACGGCACAGCACCTACGTCTCGGCCCTGTGCTTCTGGGAGGACCGGCCGGGCGCCGGTGCCCAGGCCGAGGGCGGCCCGTGGGCCATCGAGCAGTTTCTCGAAGGGCGCCACATCTACCGCTTCCTCCAGTCGTTCAAGACCTTCGCGGCAAGCTCCAGCTTCAACACCACGCAAGTTTTCCGGCAGCGCTTCAAGTTCGAGGATATTCTGGCCGCGTTCCTGCGGACGCTGGCGCGCCATGGCGGCGACAAATTCGGCTTCGAGGCGGCCAACATCACGGTCGGCCGTCCCGTGCGCTTTGCCGGCGGCAATCCCGACGACGCGCTGGCGATGCAGCGCTACCGCGCCGCGTTCGAGCGCCTCGGCGCCGGTCACGCCCGCTATGTCTACGAGCCCGTGGGCGCCGCGTTCTCCTTCGCCCGCCGCCTGGAGCGCGATGCCACCGTGCTGGTTGCGGATTTCGGCGGCGGCACCAGCGACTTCTCGGTGATGCGTTTCTCGCGCGCGGGCGGCAACCTTCGCGCCGAACCGCTTGGACATGCCGGCATCGGCATTGCGGGCGACACCTTCGATTATCGCATCGTCGACCACGTCGTCTCGCCGCGGCTCGGCAAAGGCTCGAGCTTCCGCTCGTTCGACAAGGTGCTGCCGATCCCGAACAGCCATTACACCAACCTCGCGCGCTGGCATCAGCTCGCGCTGATGAAGAGCAACGGCGATCTGCGCGAGCTCAGGGAATTGTCGCGCACTGCGCTGAAGCCGGCGCTGCTCGAGGATTTCATCAGCATCGTCGATCTCGACCTCGGATTTTCGCTGTACCGCGCGGTCTCGGACGCCAAGGTCGCGCTCTCGGCCAAGGACGAGGTGGATTTCCGCTTTAGGGGCGGCGGCGTCGAGATCGGCTCGACCATCACGCGGAAGAATTTCGAATCCTGGATCGCCGACGACATCGCCCGGCTGGCGGCCACCGTCGACAAGGTGCTGGGCGAGGCCGGCATCACCGCGCGCGAGGTGGAGAAGGTGTTCTTGACCGGGGGCACCTCGTTCGTGCCCG
Organism: Bradyrhizobium diazoefficiens; assembly: GCF_016612535.1. NCBI lineage: Bacteria > Pseudomonadati > Pseudomonadota > Alphaproteobacteria > Hyphomicrobiales > Nitrobacteraceae > Bradyrhizobium > Bradyrhizobium diazoefficiens. Next base: position 1,550,084 of record NZ_JAENXS010000002.1, on the reverse strand, counting down.
CGGTGCGAAAACTGTTCGCCGATCGGTTCGGCAACGAGCGGCTGATGTCAGGCGACCAGTTCGAGTCGATCGCCTACGGCCTCGCGCTGATCGGACACAGTCCCGACCCGGACCGCTGGACCGCCAGCGGCGGGATCGCGTCGAGTGCAGGCGCGTAGCCGCGCCTTGCGGATCCTGTTTACTGCTTGATCTCGGGCTCGACGAGCCGCGCCAGGTTGCGCAGCGATTCCTGCCAGCCGAGATAGCAGGCCTCCGGCGGGATCGCGTCGGGAATGCCGGCCTGCGTGACGTCGAGCTCGGTGCCGACCAGGACTTTCTTCAGCGTCACCGTCACCTGGATTTCGCCGGGCAGATTGGGGTCGTCGAATTTGTCGGTGTAGCGAAGGCGTTCGCCAGGGACGAGCTCGAGATATTCGCCGCCGAAGGCGTGGCTATTGCCCGTCGTGAAATTGCGGAAGGACATTCTGAATGTGCCTCCGACCTTCGGCTCCAGATGATGCACGGTGCAGGTAAAGCCGTTGGGCGGAAGCCATTTCGCCAGCGCGTCCGCTTCGAGGAAGGCGCGATAGAGTTTTTCCGGGCTGGTCGTGAGAACGCGGTGCAGGCGTACGGTGCTGGGCATGGTCGTCATCCCTGTGAATTGATGGGCTCGACGTCGATGTCAATTGCCCAATCATGGCCCGAGGACGAATGTGGCCGCGCCGATCCGACATGACGGCGTCAGATTTTCTCGCCCGGCGATGTGACGACCTGCACCGGCAAGGCCCGGACGGTGATCTTCGCGGATGTTGCGAGCCGGTACCATCGCGGCCGCCCGGCGATCACGCGCACGGTTCTAGCCGGATCGAAGCCACAATTCCGCTATCGTTGCCCGCTCAACTCCTGCGCGAAATCAGGGGGACGTCCGTTGCGCAGGACAGTTTTGGCTTTCGCCATCGCACTCTGCTGTCTTGGCTCACCTGCCGGGGCCGCCGGCATTCAGCTGCTCCAATCCGATCCGGCGCTGTCAGGTGCGATCTGGTATCCTTGCGCGGCGGAGCCGACGCATGTGGCGCTTGGCAGTCTTGCGGTCGGTGCCGATTTCGACCTGAGGGGCGTGGTGGATTGTCCGGTCACGGGCGCGAAACTTCCGCTGGTGATCTTCTCGTACGGCCGGGGCGGATTTTTCGGTCAGCATCACGACACAGCGGAGGCGCTGGCCGACGCCGGCTTCGTCGTCGCAGCCATCAATCATCCTGGTGACACCGCCAACGACTCGTCGCGGCGCGATACGCTGTCCGTCTGGGGATCGCGACCGGTGGACATGATCCGTCTGCTCGATTTCATGCTGCACGACTGGAGAAACAAGGCGGTGATCGATCCCGCCAAAGTCGGCTTCTTTGGTTTCTCGCTCGGTGGCTATACCGGCCTCGCGCTGATGGGGACCAAGCCCGATTTCGGCAGACTCGCGAGCCTCTGCAAGGAAATCACCGGCAGCTGCGCCCAGCTTCACAATGGGGAGATGCCGCCCGATCCGCCGCAACACACGCGTATTCGGGCCGCGGTGATCGTTGATCCCGCGCCCGTCGTGCTGACGCGGGAGAATCTCGCCGCCGTCAAAATTCCTGTCCAGTTCTGGCGCTCGCAGTTCGGTGGCCCCGGCATCGGTGATGGTTCGGGCACGGCTCGCGTCGCGGACGGCCTGCCGGGCAAGCCCGAAATTCATGTCGTGCCGGCCGGCCATTACGCATTCCTCGCGCCGTGTTCGGCCGAGCTTGCAGCGACCGTCCCGCGCATCTGCACTGACGTGCCGGCGGACTTCGACAGGGCAAGATTTCATCGTGAGTTCAATGCGGCGGTGGTGACGTTCCTTCGTGAGCAGATCGCCGGCGGCGATCGGTGAGCGTCGAGTCCGGGGAGGCGGGAATGAGGCGACTTGGCTGCGTGATCAGCCTGCTTGGGGCTGTCCTGTCGCCGGCCGCAGCCGATCCCGCGCTGCCGGGCCTTGCTCGGGTGGATCAGCTGATACCGGTCACGCTGGTTGATGGAAGTCAGGTCAAACTCGAGACCATGATCATCCGCCCGGATCGGCCCGGGCGCTTTCCGCTGGTGCTGCTGGTTCACGGTACGAATCCCGCCACGGGGCAAGCGTTTCGCGCCGCGGCGGCGCAGCAGTCGCCGGCCGATCTTCTCAATGCTGCCGTCGCGTTTGCCCAGCATGGTTACGCCGTCGCATCGATCATGCGTCGGGGATTTGGTCGTTCAGAGGGACGGTTTGCCGAGACGCTTTCCGGACCATGCGACGATCGGGACTATCTCGCCGTTGGCCGGATTGCGGCTGAAGACGTCGCCGGCGCTGTCGTCGCGCTCCGCGGCGAGCCCTGGGTCGAGCCTGATCAGGTCGTGCTGATGGGGCATTCGACCGGCGGCTTCGCCGTGACGGCCGCGGCGGCGAACAATCCTGCCGGCGTCGTCGGCGTCCTGAATTTCGAAGGAGCTCACGGCTCTGTCCCGGGTCATACATGCAGCCCGGATCATCTCGTCGCGGACGCCGGCATCTTCGGCCGTACGGCGCGAATTCCGGCGCTATGGGTATATTCGGAGAACGATCACAGTGCCCCGCCCGCGTTGGGCCGTCGCATGTTCGACGCTTACGTCGCTTCCGGCGCGCCGGCGCAATTGCAGGTCTTGCGGCCCTTCGGCGTCGATGGGCATGCCCTGGTGCCGATGGGCCCCGCCGGCATCTGGTGGCCTGCGGTCGAGAGCTTCCTGAACCAGTTGCGCTTGCCGACGTCGCTGGTTGTCGAATTGCCTCCGCCTGCGGTCATTCCGCCGCCGGTGCCGCTCAACGCGGCGTGCGCGGGCTATTTCGATGCCTATGTAAAGGCGTGGACGGACGCAAAGGCCTATGCCTGGAATCGCGATGGTCATTGTTCATCAGTGACCTCCACGCAGCGAACGGTCGACGAGGCGAAGAGCGAGGCGATGCGCCAATGCGTGGCCGCCTGGAAGGAATGCTCGCTCTATGCGGTCGGCCAGGCGCTGGCACCTGGCTAGCAGCGTCATGTCGGCCCTCCAGACCCGGAGAGCTGAGCCAAGCGTCGATCTGCATGGCTAACGCGGACACGTTCCGCCGGGGGCCGCGCAATTAAATTAGCCTCAAGCCTTGTAACTGACCCTGATGGGGTATAGGTTGCCGCTGTTCGTTCAGCCGCTGTGCCTTGTTGAATGTGCCCGCGGGCTCCTTTTCCATCGACATCGACGAATTGAATCGATTCCGCGTGAGATCGCGCGGATTTTGCGCGTTTGCGCTTTGGAGAAGAGAAATGGCAACAGGTACAGTGAAGTGGTTTAATGGCCAGAAGGGCTTTGGATTCATTCAGCCCGACGACGGCGGCAACGATGTGTTCGTTCACATCAGCGCGGTCGAGCGGGCAGGTCTTGCAGGTCTCGCCGAGGGCCAGAAGGTCAACTTCGAGGCCAAGACCGACAAGATGCGGGGCAAGGTCAGCGCTGAGAATCTCTCGCTGGCTTGACCTCTTTAGTGCCGTTTCACGGATGTACTGAAACGGCCATGCGACCCGCTCGATCCCTGGATTGAGCGGGTTTTGTCCGTTGCAGAACAGGGTGAAGGATGAGCGCCAAGAAAACGGCAGAACCGACACCCGAAGGCATCGCGCGGTTGGGCCGTCAGCGCCTCGCCGCTGAAGAGGGTGCGCGGGCAATGGCAGATGCCGAAAAGCAGTCCGTCGACATTCGCAAGAACATGCTGAGGCTTCGCGAGCTGCGCGAGGCCAAGGAAGCGGCTGATGCAACGCTTCTCGCGTCATTGCCGCCGCCTGCGCCGAAGAAGCGCACGAGGAAGCTGCCGCAATAGGCGACTTCGACGCTGTCGACGACATCTGGAGAAGGCCGGTCACATGCCAAAGAGTGCGGATCGTGCCCAGAGTTAAGCCGGACGGCGGTGGCACAATCACCTTTTTTCTCGCGCTTGGTGCTGGCCGACAGATGTGCCGGCTTGCGACGACGTTCGCGACGCAGAAGCAGGCGTTCAGTTATCTCCAGAAGTACCGGACGGAGTTCGAGCGCATCGCGCGGACGCGGCTGGCATCAGGAGATCTCGAAGACGGCGTCGTCATCCTCTCGATGCTCTAGGCCGAATTCGACGATCGATTTCAACTAGGCCGTGTACTCATAAAGCGCGGGCACCCCGTACCTCGGCAATCTACAGGCCGCAAGCTCGGCCGCGTTGCGACGTGAGGTTCTTGGCTGGTGAGTGGCGCGCCACGGCCGATGAAGATGGGCGCTATTCGTTCGCCGTGGCGCTATGATGCTGGAGCCTTTTGCCCCCTCTGATCGTTACAGCTGCGATGGCCGGCGAATTTTGCACTTCGCCTTCTCAGTTGCTCGTTGCAAATCTGTTGCGAAGCGCCAAAGCCGAAGCTGGCCCACAAAGCTATCCGCTCAGCTGTTCAAGATGTCGGAGCCCTTGTCATAAATCTGCTGATCGACGTGTCCGGCACCGTGCGCGATTTGGAGTCTCCAACCGAGCTTCATGCCAAGGCCTTCAGCTAACTTCGTACAGTGTTCGAAGTGCCAGAGACCACGCGCAAGGCGATGGGGCCCTTGAGCCATGGCGTCGTCCCACCGGGGCAGGTCGAATGCGTCAGCGTGGTTGTCGGCGTCGCCTAACAGGATGACAAGGGGACGTCCTAGGTATCGCTGCAGATGAGTTGCGTCGAGACCAATTCCTCCCATGCCGGTTGGATACTCTGCAGTGAGGCTCGGGAGCATGTAAACTCCGCAGTTGGCGGCAACGGCCAGATCAACTGAAGCGGTCTCGGTGAGTGCAAGATAGCGCAGGACAAACTGGGCACCTGCGGAGTTGCCAAATAGACCAAAGGTGTCCCGGCTGGAGCCGATCGCCCGTTTAACATGGTGAAACAGCCGGTCGATGATCCCAAAATTCCACCGATCGCGAGGCAGCACCGCGTTATCTGGCGGTGGCAATCGCACTCCGCCAAAATTATACTGATGGACGCCTGGGAACTGATCCGAATCGAACTCCGGTACCAATACGATTTGCCCATTGCGTTCAGCCTGCGGCGCGAGGAGATCGCGAAACGCTGCAGCGGCGCGATCAACGCCATGCATCGCGATGATGATGCGTGCGTCCTGACGAACCGATCGGGGATAAAACGAGAAGACGCGCATCGTTCGTTGCGAAGAGCCGGCATCATCATCGCGGAGCACGAATGAGCCAGCGCCTTCATTTAGCGTCAGTCTGCGCAAGTTCGTGCCCCCTAGTTTCGCAAGCGTAATCGAATCGAACCCGGCGACGCAAGCCTCGAGGACACTGGGCTTCGTTGACCGTCGCGAGAGCCGCAGCAAATTCGATGCGTTTTCAAAAGGCGCCTAGTCTAGACCGGTCCCGGCAAGTTGGAGAACTCGACGAACTATGTCTTTACTGTCTTCTTCTCCCGGCACGACTTGGCCGTCAATGAGTAGCAGCCCGAGACCATGCACAAGGGCCCAGAGAAATAGTCCCGCAATTGGCAATTCTGCGTCAGGCAGCCGCTTCTCCAGGTTGGATTTCATGATGTCGTAGGAGCGCTTCCGAAGTTCACGCATGGCCTGGCTATACTGTGAAACTGCGGGGAAACCCTCGCCAAACATCAATCGGTAGAGCGCGGGATTGGCGCGTACGAACCCAACGTAGGCTTCGCCGTAGGGAGCCAAGGTGCCCCTCCCGTCGGGCCGCCCGACCGTCAAGCATTCGGCCATTTCCCTCGCGCCCTGCTCCGCCAATCCAAGCGCGATCGCATCGCGACTAGGAAAATGATGGTAGGCGGAAGGCGCGGAGACACCGACCCGTCGAGATATTTCCCGTAGGCTTAAGAAGGATGGCCCTCGTTCTTCGAGAACTTCTCGCGCCGCTTTGAGAAGGGCGTTGCGTAGGTCTCCATGATGGTAGCTCTTGACGGGTTTTTTCGGCCGAGCCGGCATGGTTGCGTCCCTGGATCACTAATCTTTACAGTGTTAGGATTATACCCTATAGAGCGCTCCATCGCAATCGCTCGTAAGCGACTTCAGGGAAGAACTGCATGCAGAATGGACAGCCCAGCCGTACCGCTCTTGGTGCGGCAATCCAACGAGCCGCGCACCAAACTCTGGACGACGCCAAGATCTTCAAGGATGCTTTTGCCCGCATTCTTCTTGGTCAAGAGGCCGATGCTCTTATCGATGCCGTTTCGGCTGATCCTGCACAACGGCAGATGAGAATATTCATGGCGGCACGGAGCCGTTTTGCCGAAGATGGTCTGGATGCCGCTGTTTCGCGCGGCGTCCGTCAGGTCGCGATCGTGGGAGCGGGGCTTGACACATTTTCACTACGAAATCCGCACGCTACTCTGGGGGTGCGGGTGTTCGAAGTTGATCATCCGGCGACGCAAGCATGGAAACGCGAGTGCATCGCCGAAGCGGGCCTTGCCGTACCTGCGTCACTGACATTTGCGCCAGTCGATTTCGAACGTCAGAGCCTCGCCGAAGGGCTGGTTGCCGCTGGATTTCAGCCAACCCGGCCCGCATTCTTCCTCTGGCTTGGGGTTGTGCCTTATCTGCGGCGTGACGCCATCTCAGCGATACTTCAATTCATCGCAAGCGTGCCGCGGTCGGAGGTCGTTTTCGACTACTCCGAGCCCCTCGAAAACTACTCCCCCGAGCGCCGCGCGAACGTGGCTGCCGTAGCCGCACGCACGGCTGCGATTGGAGAGCCCTGGCTGAGCTATTTCGACCCGTTGGAGTTGTCGAAGGATTTGCATGAGCGAGGCTTTCAGGAACTGGAAGACATTGGTCTCGCCGACATATCTGCTCGCTACCTTGGTGCTCCGAAGGGCGACGCGACGGTTGACGCCGGCCCGCATGTCATTCGCGCGCGACGCATCGACTAATCGCTCAACACGTCGTTAGCATAGGAGAACGACAAGCGACGCATTGCGCTGACAGTGCACTCAATTCGATGAACTGCCGACGCAAAGGCGGCGGCGGTCAATGATGCGAGTGTACTCCGGCTTGGAACCGTCTCGTTGATCGTGCCGAACCATCTCGTCGAATATGATACGGTCAACGACCACTTTGTCCGGGGCGGCCGGCGCGACGATCTCGATGCCAACCCGCAGCTGCCAAAGTCATGTGCGAGCTCTGCATGAGATACGAAAAGCGGCTCATCCGGAGTTTTTTGAACTTGGATGTCGGTTGGCTCAGGACTTGTCTCAGTACTTGGCGACGACCGGCCCACCCCAGTTGAAGCGATAGACCAGCGAGGTCGAGATGGTCTGGACCCAAGGTTTGAAGGTCACGGCTTCGCCCGTTATGCCGCCGGGACCAAGAAACGTCGTGGCCAACGTCGCGCGGTTGTAGAACGCCGCGCGATATTCGGTCTTCATGAACCAGCCCGGCGCCGAGATTCCGACAACGTTGAGGCTGTTCTCCGCACCGCCGCCGATGAACCAGCCGTTGCGATGAAAGGAAGAGGTCGTGTCAAAGGCCGGCAAGGCGGGGCTTGACATCGTCATGCCTGACCATTCCGAACCGGAGTAGCCGCCATTGACGTAGGATAATACGTTCGGCGCGACGAGATAACCCAATCTCACGCCTGCTGCGTAGCTGGTGCGGAGCTTTTCGAGACCGTCGACGTCACCCGCGAACGTCGGATCGCTCAGGGAACCACGAATGCTGCCGAATTGGCCATCGGCAAAAATGCCGGCCAGCCAGGTTCTGTTGAACTGCCAGTCGTAACCCGCGCCGACCGTTCCGAACCAACCCTCGCCACCGAAGCGCTGGTCAAGGGTCAGAACGGTACCCGCGGGCCCAAAGGCGCCGAGGCTTCCGCCTGTGCTCACAGCGTTGCTGTCGGCATTCCATACGCCGCCACCGCCGCCGCCGAAGAGATAGAACCCGGTCCAGTTCGCCGCCGCCTCCCGCATGACAGGCGCCTTGGTGTAGATGCGCGCCGGAAGATCAGCGGCGACGACCGATCCGCCTGTGTTGAAGCGGTACACCAGCGAGGTCGAGACGGTTTGCACGAGTGGCTTGAAGGTCGCCGACAGGCCATTCGGCCCCCCAACAGGGGTGAACGTTTCCGGGAGGGCAATGCGGTCGTAGTAAGCCGCGCGGTATTCGGTCTTCATGAACCAACCCGGCGCGGTGATGCCGAAGATGTTGAGGTTGTTCTCGACGCCGCCGCCGACGAAGAAGCCGTCACGATGGAACGACGGGGTGGCGAGAAAATCCCGAGTGCCCGCGGGAAACAGGCTCGAGAAGCTGGCGCCCGACCAATCCGAGCCGGAATAACCGGCATTGACGTAGGAGAGAACGTTGGGCGCCACCAGATAACCTAGCCTGACACCGGCGGCGTAGCTGGTCCTGAGCTTTTCAGGTCCCGCCGCAGCAATGAAGGGTTCTGTAATCGAGCCGCGGATGCTTCCGAATTGTCCGTCAGCAAAGATGCCGGCCACCCAACTCCTGTTGAACTGCCAGTCGTAACCGGCGCCGACCGTGCCGAAGTAGCCGCTGCCGCCGAACCGCTGTTCGTGGCTGACGGCGGGCCCGCCTGTGTTGAGGACCTCATAGCTATCCGCTGCCCACAATCCGCCGCCCGCACCACCGAAAATATAAAAGCCGGTCCAGTTGGCGACCGGCTCGGGCATCACGGGCGCCTTGGTGTAGTTGTGCGCTGGAAGGTCGGCCGCGAGAGCCGATCCAGTGAGGACCGCAACCGCTGTCAAAGCCAGTACGAACGTCTTCATATGTTAGCCCCTCGGCCGGAGCAGTTGTAGTCCGGCCTGCAATTGGAATCGCGCGCTCGTCCAGGCTCCGCGCGGCCCGCTAAACCTGATCATGGTCGCAGGAACCTTCGTCACTCTGTGCGTCTCCCGTCCCCATGACATTGGGTGCAATCTAGGCGCGAGCGGCACATGCCGTTTGAACAGAGACGAACTCAAATGGGACGATCGGCGTTTCGGTACGATTCTGTCGGCCTGTTGCAACGTCGACACATGGCCGCAGCACGCCATGTCGCTCGACGCCTGCGCCGAGGTTGAATTGAACGCTCTGCCTGGTTTGCGGGATTTTTGATAGAGTTCCACTCGGTCATCAGACGATGGCGAGCCGTTCCATGCACTGATGCGCACTGGTCTTGCCCCGAAGCGAACAGGCGCGCCTTGCCGATTTATTCGGTATTATGGCGCAAACGCCACAAGCACATTAGCTGATTTGCCGCCATCTCTCCAGCAAACGGAGAGACACAATGCGCGGAAGACCGACGAAAGACCCTCACACTCGCCCGGCCATCAACACCCTTGGGCGCCTGCACATGGAGCTGGGCGGACAGATATTTGAGAACCGCCAGCGGTACGACGAACTGAGCCATCAGATGCGGCACGTCGAGGACGTCATCAAGCTACTCGACCCCGCCTATAACCTGGCCCGGATCACGGTGAAGCGCCGCCAGCCGAACAAGTGGTTCAAGCGGGGCACTCTATATAGGCGGGCGCTGGATAGGCGGGCGCTGGACGTGCTCAGGACGGCCACGGAACCCATGACAACGACGGAGCTGGCCAACGGCGTCCTAGCCGCCCATGGCGTACAGGACGCCTCCAAGGATGACGTGCTCAGCATTGCGCTTGGCATTCAGCACAGCCTCAAGAACCATGAGGGGAAAGGCGTGGAGCGGATTGGCGAGGGAAACCCCGCGCGGTGGATGCTCAGGACGCCGTGAACACAGATTGGGACACTGGGAAATTTCCGGGCGCTCTTTTAGGAACGACTGCCGGATTGCCAAGTTTTCCCAATGCCCTTCCCCAAGGGCGACCCCAAGTCGGCCCCAGCTCCATCGCCCCCAATTCGCGAGCTGGGGCCATTTTTGAAGCAGAGGCCTCGTTTCCCCCATTGCCCGGTGCCGAGGCCTTTTGTTTGACATCCGCAGAGGGAAACTAGGCACTGGGAAATTTCCGGGTGATAGACTCACATTTGTTATGGCAGCGGCTGATTGATAGGGAAAAAGTGGAAGTCCGGGCAGGCAGAACCATTTCATTTCGGAATTATTGAAACCCGGAAGCATGAGGGGCCGCTGTCTCAGGACGGCGGCCCTTTGCTTTGGCTTTCCTGAAATTGTGGGAAGGTGGAGAGAACCAATCCAAGACCACAAGGGCTGCTCTCGATCACACGATAAATACTGATATTACAACCCAGCGCGCCTATATCGGGCGCAGAAGCGTCGAATCCTTCCAGTGGCAACAATATGTTGCGAACGACGGGCGCAATAGATCGAATGGAGATTACTTGCATTTGGGAAAACAATGGAGCTACGCCGGCTACAAACGTCACCTTCTGTGCCATTCAACCAATTGTCTGCCCTGACGATATTCCAGACGATTTTGAGCCAAGCAAGATCGAAACGGGGCCGCTCCCAAAGATCGGTATTGGCTCCCGGCTGGCGGCTCCGTCGCAATGCCGATAGCAGACTTGATTCGATGTAGTCGAAGAGAGTGTCGAATATTCGCGGTGTTCAGATTGGAGTATAATGACGTTTTTCTGGATACGCCTGTTCGCGTGACGCAATTCTGCGAAGAAGTCCGCTTTAACGGTATAGATCCAGTCACTGACAGACCAATCCCACCCGGAACAATATGGCCATTTGCCATGTTTGGTCATCCGCGGTTCCCGATCTTTAGCTGATCCGATTCCCCCGTGCCAGCAGTAGCCGCCGCATCGTTCATTCCTTTCAAGAATGAACGGCACTAGTCTAGGTGCGAACGCTAAGCGGAGGCCGCTTGTGGCGTTTGCGCCATAATACCGGATTTATTTGCTTTCAAATGCGACGCCAAATGCGATGTTGACGTGCAGAGCCGGAAGCGCATGTCCGGCTGAGGTCTTGTGGGCCGTCCCGCCAAACGGACGAGGTCGCTTTTGAACAAGATTGCTTTTTCCACCGACAACCTGCCGGCCCGATTCGACGACCGCGCACGCCTGTCGGAATGGCGCCATTTTCTCTACGCCGTGTTTGGCGGGATGGAGGTTTCCTGCCTGCCCGACCGTGCATTTTCGCAATACCTCGAGGCCGCACAATTCGGCAGCGCCTTGCTGGTGCGGCTCGCAGGAACGACCGATCGCTTCTCCACATCGCCAGAAGTTGCCCGAGGCATGCGTCCGGACTTTTTTCTCTGCCTCCGATCCGATCCGGGCCCGGTATCGTTCTCGCAGCGTGGGCGCGACGTAACCTTCGATCCGGCCACCGCCGTGCTTGGCACTTGCAACGATCCGGTCGATTTGCGTGCCCGCGATCGCAACGGATTTTTGCAAGTAGCGGTTCCTCAGGCACGTCTGGAAGATCATGTCGCCGGTTTGGAAGATCTCGTCGCCAGGCCCCTTGATTCTCGGACTCCAGCGATGCGGCACTTGCGCCGCTATCTGACGCTTCTGGTGGAATCGGATGGACCGGCCGATGATCCCGATCTGGCCGCGCACATCGAAACGACGCTACTCGACCTCATGACGCTCGCGCTGGGAGCCGGCCGGGATGCCAGCGAAATCGCGCAGATGCGTGGCCTGCGCGCCGCTCGCCTTCAGGATGTCCTGTCGAATATTCGGGCCGGTTTCGCCAACCCCGACTTCTCCCCGGACGAGATCGCGTCCAGGCTCGGCGTCACGCCGCGCTATGTTCAAACCTTGCTGCAGGAGGCCGGATCCACTTTCACGGAGCGCGTGCTGGAACTGCGGCTGCAGCGCGCCCGCAGCATGCTTTCTGATCCTCGCAACGACCGAATGAAGATCGGCGAAATCTCCGAAGCCTGCGGTTTCAGTGAAATCTCTTATTTCAATCGCTGCTTTCGCCGACGTTTTGGTTTGACGCCAACGGCCGCGCGCGGACAACCGGAGGTCCTGTGATCGCTCCCTCCGGGCAATCGAATTGGAGCTTCAAACGTGCGTCGCGTTACGACGGCGACGGACGCCCATGGAGAGCGGGAGAGAGTAACGGGTGTCGGAAGAGGGCCGCAGCGGGCTCCGGCGTAGATTGGCGCGCCGTCTCTGATGTCGAAGCAATATTGTCTCACCAGCATGTCCTCATTCGCGGTGACTTCCCTTGCTGGCCTCTCGGGCCAGTCGCTCGGCCTTCAGGCGCTCCCGATTCTCGTGAAGAGATTGTTGCGTCTTCGCGTAGTCCGTCATCTCCTTCTTGGTTTCGACCGGTTTGAATGCCCTGTTGGCGTCCCGCATGGCCCTGGACGCGGGCTGATCTCTCATCATATTGACCTCGATGTGGCTGGACGGGTGCGATCTCGAAAGGCGCCGCACAGAGCGTTTCCCGCTCTCGGCGCGGTGGCGATCGACCTTGTCGGTGGCCGTCTGCGATCGCGCAGACTCACCAGTGCTGGACAACGGGGCGCTATCGCGTCTGTTCCTGCGGGGTCTCGTTAATTCGGCACCACCGCGTGAGGCGAGGGGGCAACGCCATCTCTGACGATCACACTTTGCCCCTGTTTTGCCCGACGTGTCAAAGATTTTTTCGAAAAATACGAAACTGTTTGTTGGCCAAGAGGTTGGCTACTGTGCATGGGGTTGTTTTTCAGTTTTGAGTTGGGCCTGCGACCGCACGGCCTTTCAAATGCAAAAAAAGGGCCGCCTGATGGGCGGCCCTTTCGTCTCACGCATTGCGGTGTCGCTCACTCGGCGGCCTGCTTCTGCGGCGGATCGAGTGCGCCGGACTTGTGGATGTCGGCGACCTGGTGGTCGCTGAAGCCGAGCACCGAGCGCAGGATCTCGTCGGTGTGCTCGCCGAGCAGCGGCGAACGCTGCACGTCGCTCGGGGAATCCGACAGCTTGATCGGGTTGCCGACCGAGATGTACTTGCCGCGGGTCGGGTGATCGACCTCGACCACGGTGCCGGTGGCGCGCAGCGACTGGTCTTCCGCGATCTCCTTCATCGACAGGATCGGACCGCAGGGGATGTCGTCCTTGTTGAGGATTTCCATCGCCTCGAACTTGGTCTTGGTCATCGTCCACTGCTCGATGCGGCCGAAGATCTCGTTCAGCCGCGGCAGGCGGGCCGCCGGCTTGGCGTAGTTCGGATCGGTCTTCCAGGTCGGCTCGCCGATCACGTCGCAGATCTTCTCCCAGACCGGAGCCTGGGTGATGAAGTAGATGTAGGCGTTGGGATCGGTCTCCCAGCCTTTGCACTTCAGGATGCGGCCGGGCTGGCCGCCGCCGGAATCGTTGCCGGCGCGCGGCACGGCATCGCCGAACGGAATGCCTTCGCCGAACTGGCTGTATTCCTTCAGCGGGCCGCGCTCGAGGCGCTGCTGGTCGCGCAGCTTGACGCGGGCGAGGTTGAGGACACCGTCCTGCATCGCAGCCGTGACGCGCTGGCCCTTGCCCGAATGCGTGCGCTGATAGAGCGCGGTGACGATGCCGAGCGCCAGATGCAGCCCGGTGCCGCTGTCGCCGATCTGCGCGCCGGTGACGAGTGGCAGACCGTCGCGGAAGCCGGTGGTGGAGGCAGCGCCGCCGGTGCACTGCGCGACGTTCTCATAGACCTTGCAGTCTTCGTACGGCCCGGGGCCAAAGCCCTTGATCGAGGCGACGATCATCTTCGGGTTGATCGCCTGGATCTTCTCCCAGGGGAAGCCCATGCGATCGAGCACGCCGGGGCCGAAATTCTCGACCAGCACGTCGCACTTCTTGATCAGCTCGGTGAGGACCTCCTTGCCCTTGGGGTTCTTGGTGTCGAGCGTGATCGAGCGCTTGTTGTGGTTCAGCATGGTGAAATACAGGCTGTCCACGTTCGGGATGTCCTGCAGCTGGCCGCGGGTGATGTCACCCACGCCCGGACGTTCCACCTTGATCACGTCGGCGCCGAACCAGGCGAGCAGCTGGGTGCAGGTCGGTCCGGACTGGACGTGGGTGAAGTCGAGAATGCGAACGCCCTCGAGCGCTTTGGTCATGGTGTTGCTCCGTACTCTGTCTGCCCCTGCTAACCACAGGGAATAAAGGGTTGAGGGGTGGACTTACTTTTTCTTCTGCAGAACGCTCTGCGGATTGAGGTTGCCGATGCGGCCGCTCTCCGAACCCGCGGCCGGATCGATCACCGCGTTGATGAGCGTCGGCTTGCCTGAAGCCATCGCCTCGTTGACGGCGCGCTTGAGCTCGTCGGGCGAGGTGGCATTCACGCCGACGCCGCCGAAGGCTTCCATCATCTTGTCGTAGCGCGCGCCCTTGACGAACACCGTCGTCGCGGGATCGGCGTTGACGCTGTTGACGTCGGTGCCGCGATAGATGCCGTCATTGTTGAAGATGACGATGCAGATCGGAAGGTTGTAGCGGCAGATGGTCTCGACCTCCATGCCGGAGAAGCCGAAGGCCGAGTCGCCTTCCACCGCGAGCACGGGGTGGCCGGTCTCGAGCGTGGCGGCGATCGCCTGGCCCATGCCGATGCCCATTACGCCCCAAGTGCCGACGTCGAGACGCTTGCGAGGGCGATACATGTCGATGACGCCGCGGGCGAGGTCGAGCGTGTTGGCGCCCTCGTTGACGAGGATCGCCTCGGGATACTCCTTGATGACGTTCTTCAGCACGCCGAGCGCGCCGTGATAGTCCATCGGCGACTTGTTGTTCATGAGCTTCGGCGCCATCTTGGCGACGTTCTCTTCGCGCTTGGATACGATGGCCTTGGTCCATTCGGCGGGCGGAGCGGTCCAGCCCGAAGCCATTGCCTGGTTGAAGGCCGCGACCACCGAACCGATATCGCCGACCACGGGTGCGACGATCTCGACGTTGGAATCCATTTCCCTCGGCTCGATGTCGATCTGGATGAACTTCTTGGGCGCGTCGCCCCAGTTCTTGCCCTTGCCGTGCGAGAGCAGCCAGTTCAGCCGCGCGCCGATCAGCAGCACGACGTCGGAGTCCTTCAGCACGGTCGAGCGGGCAGCACCGGCGCACTGCGGATGTGTGTCGGAGAGCAGGCCCTTGGCCATGCTCATCGGCAGGAACGGCACGCTGCTCTTCTCGACGAAGGTCTTGATCTCCTCGTCGGCCTGCGCGTAGGCCGCGCCCTTGCCGAGGATGATGAGCGGACGCTTGGCGTTCTTGAGCACGTCGAGTGCGCGCTTGATCGAAGCGGGCGAGGGGAGCTGCGCGGGAGCTGCGTCAATCACCTTGACCAGCGACTTCCGGCCGGCGTCGGCGTTCATGACCTGGCCGAACAGTTTGGCCGGCAGGTCGAGATAGACGCCACCCGGACGGCCCGAGACCGCGGCACGGATGGCGCGCGCGAGGCCAATGCCGATGTCCTGGGCATGCAGCACGCGATAGGCCGCCTTGCACAGCGGCTTGGCGATCGCGAGCTGGTCCATCTCTTCGTAGTCGCCCTGCTGGAGGTCGACGATCTCGCGTTCGGAGGAGCCCGAGATCAGGATCATCGGGTAGCAATTGGTGGTGGCGTGCGCGAGCGCGGTGAGACCGTTGAGGAAGCCGGGCGCAGAGACGGTGAGGCAGATGCCGGGCTTCTTGGTGAGGAAGCCGGCGATACCGGCCGCATAGCCGGCGTTCTGCTCGTGGCGGAACGAGATCATGCGAATGCCGGCCGCCTGCGCCATGCGGCCCAAATCCGTGATCGGGATGCCCGGCACATTGTAGATGGTGTTGATGCCGTTCAGCTTGAGCGCGTCGATGACGAGATGGAAACCATCGGTCAATTCCTGCTCGGTGCCCGGTGCTTCGGACTTGGTCGCGGTATTCAGCATGGGCCTTGTCTCCCTGGTCTCAAGATGCCGTTGAGGCTTTGCGGGCGAGTGGTTCGCCCTTCTGGTGAACGTTGTGAGTTAGAAGAGTTCCTGGCCGTGCGCCTCGACGTAAGCAGCAAGACCAAGGGTGTGGTCGCGGGCGCGCTTCTCGGCGAGCTCGGTGTCGCGCGCTTCCAGTGCTTCGATCATGCCGAGATGCTCGGGCAGCGAGGTCGCAGTGCGGTCCTTGCGTCCGATCGTCAGTTGCCGATAGCCGCGCACGTGCAGCAGGAGGTCGTTGGTGAGATCGACCAGCACCGGGGATTCCGACAGCGAGATCAGCGCCTGGTGGAAGGCGATGTTGGCGCGCGAATATTCCTCGACGTGATCCTCAGGCAGGCGGTCCTTGCTGAAGTCCTTGAAATAGTCGCGCAGCGCCGTGATGTCTTTCTTGCGTGCGGTGGTGGTGATGAGGCGGGCCGCCATGCTCTCCAGCGCCGCCCAGGCGCGGATCATGTCGACGATCTCGCTCTTGGTCCGGCGCACCACCATGATGCCGCGGCGCGGCACGGTCTTCACGAAACCGTCCTGCTCGAGCATCGCGATGGCTTCGCGGATCGGGGTCCGGCTCACACCCAGGCGTTCGGACAGCGCGCGCTCGTCCAGCATCACCGGCTCGGGCGTCGAGTAGATGTCCATCTTGAGGATGGCTTCCTTCAAGGCGTCATACGCCTTGTTCTTGAAGCTGCTCTCCGGGGCAATACGAACGATTGCGATGTCTGCCTCGGCCATGTTTGGCAATGCCTTGGTTGGTTTCCGCAGTGACACGACGATTCTCCTCCAGTGGGAGTCGTCTTTTACAGGAATATTTACCGGAAAGTTTTTGGCATACCAAATGCCAGAATGTCAAGCTGGCGATTTTTTGCGGCGTTCTGGATGGTGCTCTGGCTTGACAAGTTGGCTTCTGGCATACCAAATGCCATCGCTAGCCATTTTTGATCCAAACCGGCGGAGTAGTCCAGGCCCTTGTGCCGCTGCATTCCGCCACGCGGAACAGAGCGCGGCGATGGCAAGTATCACGGGCAGCCGCACTACGCGCGCTTTGCAAAGCAAAGAACTGAAGGTCAAGGGAGAAGCCACATGTCCAATTCCAAAGACGCCGTCCGCAAGGTCCTTGATCAGGTCAAGGCGGACAACCGCACCAGCCTGACGGCCCCGGAAGGCAAGCTGGTCTGCGACGCCTACGGCATCCCGGTGCCGAAGGAAGGCGTGGCGAAGTCGGCGGGCGAGGCCGGCAAGATGGCGTCCTCGATAGGCTTCCCGGTGGTGATGAAGATCGTCTCGCCGGACATCCTCCACAAGACCGAGGCCGGCGGCGTCATTGTCGGCGTCAAAACGGCTGAGGATGCCGAGAAGGCCTACGAGACCATTCTCGGGAACGCCAGGAAGTACAAGGCCGACGCCAAGATCGAGGGCATCCAGGTGCAGCAGATGCTGGCCGGCGGCACCGAGGTGATCGTCGGTTCCATCACCGACGGCTCGTTCGGTAAGCTAGTCGCCTTCGGCCTCGGCGGCGTGCTGGTCGAAGTGCTGAAAGACATCACCTTCCGCCTCGCGCCCGCGACCAAGGAAGACGCGCTCTCGATGCTCGACGGCATCCAGGCGCATGAGATTTTGAAGGGCGTGCGTGGCGGCGAGCCGGTGAACCGCACGGCGCTGGCCGAAGTCATCGTCAAGGTCTCGCAGCTGGTCACCGATTTCCCCGAGATTATCGAGCTCGACCTCAACCCGGTGTTCGCGACGGCGAAGGATGCGATCGCGGCCGACGTGCGCATCGTCGTCGACTTCGCCTACAAGCCCAAGCCGAAGCCGCGCCCGACCGAAGAGATCGTCGCCGCGATGAGCCGCATCATGCAGCCGAAGGCGGTCGCCGTAGTCGGTGCCTCCGCGGAAGACGGCAAGATCGGCAACTCCGTGATGAAGAACCTCATCAACGGCGGTTACAAGGGCGAGATCTATCCGATCCATCCCAAGGCTGCCGAGATCCTCGGCTACAAGGCCTATAAGAGCGTCAAGGACGTGCCGGGCGTGATCGACACCGCGGTGTTTGCGATCCCCGCGAAGTTCGTGGCCGGCGCGCTGGTCGAATGCGGTGAGAAGAAGATCCCGGGTGCAGTGCTGATCCCGTCGGGCTTCGCTGAAGCCGGCGCGCCCGAGCTGCAGGCCGAGATCGTCGAAATCGGCAAGAAGTACGACATCCGCCTGATGGGGCCGAACATCTACGGCTTCTACTATACGCCTGCCAATCTCTGCGCGACCTTCTGCACGGCCTATGACGTCAAGGGCCACGCGGCGCTGTCGTCGCAGTCGGGCGGCATTGGCATGGCCATCATCGGATTCTCGCGCTCGGCCAAGATGGGCGTCTCCGCCATCGTTGGCCTCGGCAACAAGTCCGACATCGACGAGGACGATCTGCTCGCCTTCTTCGAGCAGGATCCGAACACGAACCTGATCGCGCAGCACTGCGAAGACCTCAAGGACGGCCGCGCTTTCGCGGAAGCCGCAAAACGCGTCTCCAAGAAGAAGCCCGTCATCGTGCTCAAGGCCGGCCGCACCTCGGCCGGCGCCAAGGCCGCCTCGTCGCACACCGGCGCGCTCGCCGGCAACGACAAGATCTACGAGGATGTCCTGGCGCAGTCCGGCGTGATCCGGGCCCGTAGCTTGCGGCAATTGCTCGAATTCGCCCGTGGCGTGCCGGTGCTGCCGACGCCGAAGGGCGAGAACGTGCTGATCATCACCGGTGCCGGCGGCTCGGGCGTGCTGCTGTCGGACTCCTGCGTCGACAACGGCCTGTCGCTGATGTCGATGCCGCCGGATCTCGATGCGGCCTTCCGCAAGTTCATCCCGCCGTTCGGTGCGGCCGGAAATCCCGTGGATATCACCGGCGGCGAGCCGCCGATCACCTACGTCAACACGGTGAAGCTCGGCCTGACCGATGAGCGCATCCATTCGCTGATCCTCGGCTACTGGCACACCATCGTCACGCCGCCGATGGTGTTCGCCCGCAACATGGTCGAGGTGAAGAAGGAGATGGAGGCCAAGGGCTTCGTCAAGCCGATCGTGGCCTCCCTCGCCGGCGACGTCGAGGTCGAGGAAGCCGCCGAATATCTCTACCAGAACGGCATCCCGGCCTATGCCTACTCGACTGAGCTCCCGGTCGAAGTGCTCGGCGCCAAGTACAAATGGGCGCGCGGGGCAGGGCTGCTCTGAGACGACGGCGTCCATTCGCCTCTCCCCGCATCGGCCTTCGCCCAGGCTTCGGCGGACAAGCGCGGGGAGAGGTGAGAACAGTCAGGTCGCGATGGGCAAGAACGTGATCAGGCGCAAATCGCTCGAGCCGCGATCGGCATCGGAAGCCGACCGTGACGGCGGCGTGCAGTCCGTCGACCGCGCGCTGTCCATTCTCGAGACGCTGGCCGAGGACGACGAAGGCTATCGCCTCAGCGATCTCGCTGTCCGCACCGGCCTATCGGCTTCGACCGTGCACCGCCTGTTGGCGACGCTGGAAAGCCGCCGCTTCGTGCAGTTTGACCGCGCTGAATCCAAATGGCACGTCGGTGTGCGCAGTTTCACGGTCGGCGCGAGCTTCGCGCGGCGGCGGAATTTCACCGCGCAGGCGATTCCGTACCTGCGCAAGTTGCGCGATCTCACCCGCGAGACCGCCAACCTCGCCGTGGTTGACGACGAATTCATCATCGTGCTGACCCGCATGGAGAGCCGCGAGATCATGCGCTCCCTGACCAAGGTTGGCGGCCGCGTTCCCATGGTGACGTCGGGCGTCGGCAAGGCGGTGCTCGCGACCTATTCGGACGAGGACGTCGGCGCCGTCATCCGCCATCACGGCATGCCGCGTTTGACGGAGAAGTCGATCGTCCGGCCGAGCGACCTATTCCGGGAACTCGCAGCGATCCGCAAGCAGGGTTATGCGATCGACGACGAGGAAGCCGAAATGGGCCTGCGCTGTGTCGCCGCCGTCGTCTACAATGCGCTCGCCGAGCCGCTCGCTGCGATCTCCGTCTCGGGCCTGACCAGCCGGGTCACCGACGCCCGGCTTCCGGAGGTCGGCCGCATGGTGCGCGAGGTGGCGGCAGAGCTCACGGCGGCCCTCGGCGGCGTGATGCCGGAGGCGAACCCGGCCTGAGCCAGGTTTGCGCTCCTTCGCGCCTTGAATGAAATCAGGTCTGGCGGCAAGAGCCCCGACATCGGTATATCCATCTACCGTCGTCGCGTCCTTTTTGGGGAATGTCATGCCGTCCGAGCTCCGTTCGCCCCGTCTCGCTGTCCTGATCGACGCCGACAATGCCTCCGCTAAGATCGCGGATGGACTGTTCGAGGAGATTGCCAAGATCGGTGAGGCCAGCGTTCGCCGCATCTATGGTGACTTCTCCAATGCGCGATCCAGGGGCTGGGCCGACATTCTCTCGAAACATGCGATCATCCCGCAGCAGCAGTTCGCCTATACGACGGGAAAGAATGCCTCCGACATAACCCTGGTCATCGATGCAATGGACCTGCTTCACAGCGGCCGGTTCGACGGCTTTTGCCTGGTGTCGTCCGACAGTGATTTTACCCGTCTCGCCGCCCGAATCCGGGAGCAGGGCGTCGACGTCTTTGGGTTCGGCGAGCAGAAGACACCGGAAAGCTTCAGGCAGGCTTGCCGAAGGTTCGTCTACACCGAGAACCTGCTTGCCGGCACGGCGACCACCCAGGACGCCGCCTCAAGGTCGACATCGCTTCAGCCTCCCGATGCGGCGACGCCCATCATCAAGAAGGTCATCACCCAGATGGAAAGCGAGGACGGCTGGGTGACGCTCGGAGAAGTCGGCCGGCAGCTTGCCAATTTGGCGTCTGATTTCGATCCAAGGACCTTTGGCTTCCGCAAGCTGAGTGACCTCGTGCGAAAGACAAATTCCTTCGAGATCGATGAGCCAAAGGGCCGGTCGATGCGGATTCGGATCAAGCCCACGGCCGCGGCGCCGTCGCAAACGCGGAACCGGCGCAGACCTGCTCGATCGGGGGCCGCAGGTGGTTCGACGCCTAAAGCGTAAGCAGGACGTGCCGTTATATTTGAGCTTGCCCCGTATGGCATGGGGCGTAACCATCGCGGGGCCGTAACGCCACGCGAGATTCCCGATGACCAAACTGACTCGTTTTGCCGTCGCGCCGTTGCATGCGATGACGCGCCGCCTCGCCGATGTCGCCTCCGCGCGCATCGCGCCGGATCTCGTCATCGCGGGCGCGCGGGTGCTCTCGACCTATTCGGAGCGGATCCATCCGGGACGGGAGGTCTGGGTCACCGGCGGTCGGATCGCTGCGGTGAAACCGGCCGGTGCGGCGAAGAAGGTGTGGAACGACGTCGCGGCTTATGACGCGGCTGGCGGCATCATCGCGCCGGGGCTGGTCGATCCGCACATCCACGTCGAGTCCTCGATGGTGACGGCCTGTGCCTACGCGGAGGCGGCGCTGCTCAACGGCACCACCACGATCTTCTGCGACAGCCACGAGATCGGCAACGTCATGGACGTCGCCGGCGTCGAGGCGATGCTGGAGGACGCGCGCGAGGCGCCGCTCTCGATCTTCCTGACCGTGCCGTCGACGGTGCCGGCAACTTCGGCTGCACTGGAGACCGCCGGGGGCGACCTCACGCCAGACAAGATCGCTGGCCTGTTCGATCGCTGGCCCGAAGCGGTGGCACTTGGCGAGAAGATGGATTTTGTGCCGGTGACCATGGGGGACGAGCGCAGCCACGCCATCCTCGCTGCGGCCCTGAAACGCGGGCGGCCGGTGTCCGGGCATGTCTATGGCCGCGAATTCGTGGCGGCCTATGCGGCAAGCGGCGTCACCGACACCCATGAGGCGATCGACCGTGACATCGCCGACGATCTGCTCGATGCCGGCGTCTGGGTTTTCCTGCGTGGCGGGCCGCCGACCACGCCGTGGCACTCGCTGCCGCAGGCGATCCGCACCATCACCGAGCTCGGCGCCTCACACAAGCGGACTGCGGTCTGCACTGATGATCGCGATGCCGACGATCTCCTGCTGTTCGGTCTCGATTGGGTGGTCCGCGAAGCCGTAAAGGCAGGGATGTCGCCGGAGCAGGCCTGGTCGATGGGCTCGCTCCATGGCGCCACACGGTTCAGCATGGACGGCGATATCGGCGGGCTCGGCGGCGGTCGCCGCGCCGATCTCGTGCTGATGGATGACAATCTCAAGCCGCAATCGACCTGGTATGGCGGCGAGCTGGTGGTGGAGAACCGCAAGATCACGCCACGGCTCGATCAGGCGCTGTCGCAGCGCTATCAATACCCGAAGGCGGCCTATGTCACCGTGAAGCTGCCGGAGAAGCTGAAGCTGACGCCGGACCTGCCATCGAAAGCCTGCACCGTCAACGCGATCAAGACCGCGCTGCCGGGGATCACGCTGATCCACGAGAAAGTTGCAATCGAGCCCGCCAAGGACTGGCCGTCGCTGTTCGCGCGCTACGGCCTGTGCTTTGTCACCGTGGTCGAGCGCCACGGCAAGTCGGCCGGCAACGTGGCCTATGGCCTGTTGAAGGATTTTGGTCTGAAGCGCGGCGCGGTCGCCTCCAGCGTCGGGCACGACAGCCACAATATCATTCTCGCCGGGACCAACGAGCCCGATATGCAGGTGGCGATTGCGGCGATTAGGGAACACCAGGGCGGCGTCTGTGTCGTCGCCGACGGTAAGGTGAGGGCGTTCGTGCCGCTGCCGATCGCGGGGCTGCTCTCGGACAAGCGCGTCACTGAGGTGGCCGAGGAGGTCAAGGTCCTGAAGCACGAGTGGGCGGAGGCTGGCTGCAGCATCCCCTACATGGGCTTCAATCTGATTCCGCTATCGGTCATTCCGGAAATACGCATCACCGACAAGGGCCTCGTGCTGGTACCGCAGATGGAGCTGGCACCGCTGTTCGAGTGATCTGCTTTCACGTGCTTCTCGATCTAACCGTTTGAGACGACCGCGGTTTTTCCGCGGCTGCCGCATCGTGGAAAATAAAATCGATCTCGTTGAGATCGCATCCTGCGCACCCGATGATCTCGCTCGCTGACTTAAACCAAGCGAGGTCCGATATGGCGAAGATGCGAGCTATCGATGCAGCCGTGCGCATCCTGGAAAAGGAAGGCATCTCCACCGCCTTCGGCGTTCCCGGAGCCGCAATCAATCCGCTGTATTCGGCGCTGAAGAAGCGCGGCTCGATCCGCCACATCCTCGCGCGCCATGTCGAGGGCGCTTCGCACATGGCCGAGGGCTATACGCGGGCGAAGGCCGGCAATATCGGCGTCTGCATCGGTACCTCCGGGCCGGCCGGCACCGACATGATCACCGGGCTCTATTCGGCGATCGCCGATTCCATTCCGATCCTCTGCATCACGGGGCAAGCGCCGCGGGCGCGGCTCTACAAGGAGGACTTTCAGGCCGTCGACATCGAGTCGATCGCGAAGCCCGTGACCAAATGGGCTGTGACGGTGCGCGAGCCGGCTCTGGTGCCGCGCGTGTTCAGTCAGGCGTTTCATGTGATGCGTTCGGGGCGGCCGGGGCCGGTACTGATCGACATGCCGATCGACGTGCAGCTCGCCGAGATCGAGTTCGATGACGAGACCTATGAGCCGCTGCCTGTCTACAAGCCGACCGCCACGCGAAAACAGGTCGAAAAGGCGCTGGAGATGCTCAATGCGGCCGAGCGGCCGCTGATCGTGGCGGGCGGGGGCATCATCAACGCCGATGCATCCGACCTGCTGGTGGAATTCGCCGAGATTGCCAACGTTCCTGTCGTGCCGACGCTGATGGGCTGGGGCGCGATCCCCGACGATCACGTGTTGATGGCCGGCATGGTCGGCCTTCAGACCAGTCATCGCTATGGCAATGCCACGATGCTGGAATCGGACTTCGTGCTCGGCATCGGCAACCGCTGGGCCAACCGTCACACCGGCTCGGTCGAGACCTACACCAAGGGCCGCACCTTCGTGCATGTCGATATCGAGCCGACCCAGATCGGCCGCGTGTTCAATCCCGATCTCGGCATCGTCTCGGACGCCAAGGCCGCGCTCGAACTCTTCGTCACCGTCGCCAGGGAGTGGCGACGTTCCGGCAGGTTGCGCGAGCGCCAGGCTTGGCCCGCCGCCTGCCGCGATCGCAAGAAGACCATGCTGCGCAAGAGCCATTTCGACAATGTCCCGATCAAGCCGCAGCGCGTCTATGAGGAGATGAACAAGGCGTTCGGCCGTGACACGACCTACGTCAGCGTGATCGGCCTGTCGCAAATCGCCGGCGCGCAGTTCCTGGGCGTCTACAAGCCGCGCAACTGGATCAATGCCGGCCAGGCGGGACCGCTCGGCTGGACGCTGCCGGCGGCGCTCGGCGTGCGCGCGGCATGCCCTGATCGCGACATCGTCGCGCTGTCGGGCGATTACGACTTCCAGTTCCTGATCGAGGAGCTCGCGGTCGGGGCGCAGTTCAATCTGCCTTACATCCACGTCGTCGTGAACAATTCCTATCTCGGCCTGATCCGCCAGGCCCAGCGCGGCTTCGA
Organism: Bradyrhizobium diazoefficiens; assembly: GCF_016612535.1. Lineage (NCBI taxonomy): Bacteria > Pseudomonadati > Pseudomonadota > Alphaproteobacteria > Hyphomicrobiales > Nitrobacteraceae > Bradyrhizobium > Bradyrhizobium diazoefficiens. Next base: position 1,525,721 of record NZ_JAENXS010000002.1, on the reverse strand, counting down.
TATGGATTACCACGTCCAGCTCTCGTTCGAGAACATCAACGCGCCCGAACTCGGCGGTTACGGCGTCGACCATGTCGCGGTCGCCGAAGGCCTCGGTTGCAAGGCGATCCGCGTCACCGACCCCAAGGAGACCCAGGCGGCGTTCGCGACCGCGCGCGAATTGATGAAGAAGCACCGCGTGCCCGTGGTGGTCGAGTTCATCCTCGAACGCGTCACCAACATCGCGATGGGCACGGAGATCGACAACATCGTCGAGTTTGAGGAGGTGCTGGATCTGCCGCTCGACGAGGTCGGGACCGTCAGGCCCGGCGTGTTGCAGCCGGCAGAATAGGGAACCGCATCATGCCGAAATTTGCCGCCAACCTCACCATGCTCTTCAACGAGATGCCATTTCCCGACCGCTTTGCGGCGGCGAAAGCAGCGGGCTTTGCCGGGGTCGAGTATCTCTTCCCCTATGATTTCGACAAGGCGCTCTTGCGCGAGCAGCTCGAAGTCCACGGGCTGACGCAAGTGCTGCACAATCTCCCCGCCGGCAACTGGGCCGGTGGCGAGCGCGGCATCGCGATCATGCCCGATCGCGCTGCCGAATTCCGCGACGGCGTGTTCCGCGCGATCGACTATGCCAAGGCGCTCGATTGCGAGCAGCTCAATTGTCTCGTCGGCATCGCACCTGTGGATGCGGATCCCCGCGAGCTTCAGGAGACGCTGGTCGGAAATTTGCGTTTCGCGGCTTCGACGCTGGCGCGCGAGAAAATCAAGCTGCTGGTCGAGCCGATCAACACGCTGGACATTCCCGGCTTCTTTCTCAACGGTACCGAGCAGGCGATACAGCTGATCTCCGAGGTGCGGTCGAACAACTTGTTCGTCCAGTACGACATCTATCACATGCAGATCATGGAGGGCGATCTCGCCCGGACCATGCAGGAATATCTGCCGCAGATCGCGCACATCCAGCTCGCCGATAATCCCGGCCGCCATGAGCCCGGAACCGGCGAGATCAACTACCCTTTCCTGTTCCGCCACCTCGACGCAATCGGCTATCGCGGCTGGATCGGCTGCGAATACAAGCCGCGCACCACGACGCTGGAAGGCCTGTCCTGGCACGCCGCGCAGACGTTTGAGACCTGAGGATATCCTGACATGATCGACATCGGCTTCATCGGACTTGGCACCATGGGAAGGCCGATGGCCGGCCATCTTCTGGCCGCGGGCCATCGCGTTCTCCTGCATGACGTCGCGCCGGTCGCGCCCGAGCTGATCGCAGCCGGCGGCACCGCCTGCAAATCGGCCAAGGAGGTGGCGGAGGAGGTGGATGCCGTCATCATCATGGTGCCGGATACACCGCATGTCGAAGCCGTGTTGTTCGGCAAGGACGGCGTCGCGGGCGGCATCTCCAAGGGCAAGATTGTGGTCGACATGAGCTCGATCTCGCCGCTGGCGACGAAAGAGTTCGCGAAGAAGATCGAGGCGCTCGGTGCGGATTATCTCGATGCGCCGGTGTCGGGTGGCGAGGTCGGCGCCAAGGCAGCGAGCCTCACCATCATGGTCGGCGGGCCGGAGCGGGCCTTCAACACCATGAAACCGATCTTCGACAAGATGGGCAAGAACGTCACGCATGTTGGCGCCAATGGCGACGGCCAGACGACGAAGGTCGCCAACCAGATCATCGTGGCGCTGACGATCGAGGCGGTGAGCGAGGCGCTGCTGTTCGCATCCAAGGCCGGAGCCGACCCTGCACTGGTGCGCAAGGCGTTGATGGGCGGCTTTGCCTCCTCGCGCATTCTCGAAGTGCATGGCGAACGCATGGTGAAGCGCAATTTCGATCCTGGCTTCCGCATCGAGCTGCACCAGAAGGATCTCAACCTCGCGCTCGAAGGTGCGCGTGCACTTGGTCTGTCGTTGCCGAGCACGGCGGTGGCGCAGCAATTGTTCTCGTCCTGCACCGCGCATGGCGGCAAGGGCTGGGATCATTCGGCGATGGTGCGGGCGCTGGAACTGATGGCGGGGCACGAGATCGCCGCAGCCTGAACTGTTACGCCGTAACACTCTCTAGGTTTGGCGTGTCTTTCGTCGTCGGGGAACCGGAACAATGATCCGGCCCCGCGGTTGAAGGCGCATCAACAAACACTGGAGAGTGTGGACATGAAAACCCGTCTTGCGATTTCGTTGGCTGCCGCGTCGCTGCTAGCGTCGAGCGCAGCCTTTGCCCAGTCGACGACTGAAGAGGGCGCCAGGAACGGCGCGCGCGCAGGTGGCGACATCGGCGGCCCGGTCGGCGCCATGGTCGGCGGCACCGTCGGCGCGGCTGTCGGCGCCGGTCTGGAAATTCCGAATGCGGTCCTCGGCGGAATCCCGCGCGACGACTCTGTCGTGGTTCAGGAGCGCGTCGTGGTCGGCGAGCCGCTACCGGCGACCGTGGTGCTGCGGCCGGTGCCGAACTACACCCAGTATCGCTATGCAGTCGTGAACGATCGCCGCGTGATCGTCGACCCGCATACGCGTCGCGTCGTCAAGATCATCGATTGATCGCGTCGATACCGGCTTCGAAATGTGAGGCCCTGCGGAGCGTTATTCCGCGGGGCCTTCGCTTGTGACGACCGAGTTTGGGCGAAGACGTCTCAAAACCCAATCGGCGGCGGCTGCGAGCGCAAAGCCGATGCAGGCCGTGACAGCATCGACGACGAAATCCTCGAGCCGCGCATGGCGCCCCGGGGACCAGAACTGCATCAATTCGAGCAGACCGATCAGGACCACCGAAATGGCCGCGACGGCCGGGCGGCGCTGCCGGTAGGCGAGGCCGAAGGCCAGCCCGACCAGAATGAAGGCGAACGCGTGTTCGCCGTCCTGGCCGAGGTCGGAATGCGGCCGCAGGCCTGGGGGCCCGAGCGTTGCAAAGGTCACGGCGGCGGCGAGCAGCCAGGCAAAGGCGCGAATGAGAATGGACATCCGGTGCGGATAGCACGGATTGACAGTCGACTGTTACGGCGCAAGGATCAGATCGCCGTGTAGTTAATGACGAAATGTTAAAGCGGCTCGCGCACGCCGAGGCCGTGCATGAAGCGCTCGCGGATCTGCACGGGGTCTCTGCGGGTGGCGCCGACGCCGGGCTTGTCGTCGATGCACAACGCGATCAGGCTCGGCTCCGACGCTGACATGGCCTCGTCCACCAGCCGCTCGAAATCCTCCTCGTCCGCGGCCCAGGCGCTGTTGGCAAGCCCGGAGCCCAGGGCGATGGCGACGATGTCGGCGACACCCGCGGCCGGCGTCGGTTGCGCGCCGGTAATCTGGTAGATGCCGTTGTCCATCACGATCATGATCAGGTTCTTCGGTTTCAGCGCCGCGATCGTCGAGAGCGCGCCGAGCTGCATCAGCAGCGAGCCGTCGCCTTCGAGTGCGAAGACGCGCCGTTCGGGCTGCGCCAGCGCCACGCCAAGCGCGATCGGGAAGGCGAGGCCCATACTGCCCAGCATGTAAAAATTCTGCGGGCGATGGCCGGCAGCCCAAAGATCGAAATTGGTGTTGCCGATGCCGCCGATCACGGCTTCCTCATGCTCGAGCTTCGCGATCAGGCGCTTCGTCACATCGAACCGGTTCATCACCTTGGTGTTGCGTGCGCTCATTCTTGAATTCATCTGGCTGACCTCACTTGTCGAAAGTCTTGCCGCCGGTGAGCAGCGGGTTGAGGATCAGCGCAACCGGCGCCTGCGTCGTGACGGCCTGCTTGATCGAGCGATCGGCGATGAATTCGAGCTCGTCGAGCCGGGTGACGGTGTGGTGCTCCAGCGCCAGCGAGTCCAGCACCGGGCGCATGGTGCGGCAAACCAGCGACTGGCCGTAATTGAACTCGCCGAGCGTGCCGCGCTCGGAGACGAACATGATCAGCGGGATCTGGTAGGGCACCGCGAGCGAGGCGAGCGTATTGGCCAGCGTGGCAAAGCCGGAGGTCTGCATCAGCACCGCGCCGCGCCGTCCACCCATCCAGGCGCCCGAGACGATGCCGACGGCCTCTTCCTCGCGGGCGGTCGCAAAGGTCGTGAAGAAGGGATCGGCGTGCAAAGTCTTGATCAGCGGCGTCAGCACGCGGTCGGGCACGTAAGGGACGAGGCTGATCTCGTTCCGCTTCAGGATTTGCAGGACGATGCCATGCCAGGTTCTTTCGCCGGACGCCTGTGTTCCCTGCGTCTGCTGTTCCGCAATCGCCATTGCGTTCTCCCTTGAGCCGCGCATGCTTCTTCTTTGGCCGTCGCGGCGGTCTGCTGAACTTGACGGAGCGGGCAGGATTGTCAACATGTCCGGGCCGGCACCGTGATCTGCGCCAGACGGCCTGCCGAGGCCGGCACCGCCATGCCATAAGCGGGATAATGATAAAACGGGAGGGACGCATGGACGGGGCGCGCATCGCGCTGGCCTTGCGGGTCTCCTTGAGAGAGCCGGAAGGGTCCTGATGTCGGTCAACAGCAAGCGCATCTTCTACGTCAAATACCTGGCCAATCCGATCTATATCGACATCCTGAAGGCGCGGCCCGACGTCCGGCTCGACCGCATCGAGAACGAGAGCCTCGAGGACTTCTACGCGCCCATCCTGAGCGCGGCGCATGTCTACCAGATTGGCGCTGCCCGCGATGAGCTCGCCCCCCATTTCCATGTCGACGCCGCCTTCCTGAAGCGCACGCCGAACCTGCTGCTGGTCTCCAGCAACGGCGCGGGCTTCGACCCCGTCGATGTCGAGGCTTGCACGGACGCGGGCGTGCTGGTCGTGAATCAATCCGGCGGCAACGCGCATTCGGTCGCGGAACATGCGTTGGCGATGATGCTGACCCTGTCCAAGCGGATCATCCAATCCGACCGCAAGCTCCGCAGGGAGTCCAACGTCAACCGCAACGAACTCGTTGGCAACGAGGTCGAGCACAAGACCGTTGGTATCATTGGCCTCGGCAATGTTGGCCGCCGTATCGCCGCGCTGTGCAAGGGCCTGCTCGGCATGAAGGTGCTGGCGTACGACCCATACCTCACGACCGAGGTGATGGCCGAGCGCGGCGGCGAGAAGGTCGAGCTCGACGAGCTCCTGCGCCGCGCCGATTTCGTCTCGATCTCCTGTCCGCTCAACAAGGGCAGCCGCAACATGATCAGCGTGCGCGAATTTGCGCTGATGCAGCCGCACGCCTATTTCATCACCACGGCGCGCGGCTTCATCCACGACGAGGACGCGCTGCTTGGGGCGCTGCGCGACAAGCGCATTGCCGGTGCCGGCCTCGACGTCTGGTCCAAGGAGCCGCCGCCGCCGGAGCATCCGCTGCTCCAGTTCGACAACGTGCTGGCGAGCCCGCATACGGCCGGCGTCACCATCGAAGCGCGCCAAAACATGGGCCGCATCGCGGCCGAGCAAGTGCTGGAGACGCTGGACGGCAAGCGGCCGCCGCGCATCATCAACCCCGAGGTCTGGCCGGTCTATGCCGAGCGCTTCAAGCAGGCCTTTGGCGTCACGCCGGGGTAGGCGCGCGCAGTGCAATTGCGCCCCCATCATTGGGTACCATGATGAAAATGCAAAGCGGCGAATCTTATCGATGGTGCGAGTGAACGTGTATTACTTGTCCTGTAGATGAGAGTTCATGAGCATACTTTCGATTGCGACATCCGGACTCTCTGCGGCAAGCTTGCGCGTGAACGTGGCCGCGAGCAATATCGCGAATGTTCGGACGACCGGCCCGCTCCCTACGTCAGGCGGATCGAGCTCATCGGTCGGTGCCGGCAGTTCGAGCATGAGTTCGACCTTTCCCGCGGCTTATGCGCCGCTGCGAGTCGATCAGGTCGACCAATCGAGCGGCTCGACGCCAAGCGGTACGATTGCGACCGTGTCGACGGTATCGCCGAGCTATACCGCGCAATCCGATCCAAGCGCTCCCTTCGCAAACCAGGACGGCCTGGTCGCGGTGCCGAATGTCGATCTCGCCAGCGATTTCGTTCAACTGGCGAGCGCAAAGTACAGCTACATTGCCAATGCGAAGGTCATTCAAGCCTATTCCGAAACGACGGACGCGCTGCTCGATATCAAGACGTGATGGCTGACGGATCGAACCGTCGGCTGAATTAGCGGCGCGGAACCGCCGCTGGCCTTGATCTCCGTCAAATTCTCCCTCACGCATCAGGACTAAATGGGATTAGAGTGCCGCGGGGGGCACAGGGAGGTCCCATGTCCACTTACGTCGTCAAGTTCATGAAGGACGTGCTTGGTCAGTACGGCCGGCAGATCGAAGTCTGCCAAGGCGCGCTCGAGATCGATGCCGCCGACGAGGACGAGGCCAGGGAGCGGGCGAAGGCGAGGTTTTGCAAGGACCAGGCGTTGCATCATTGGTCGCTGCATGCCGACCGCATCCAGGTCAGACCGGCTGACTTTCCGTCGTAAGGCCTAGCGGCTGGGCGCCGCGACGGGCGGCGCGGTTGCGCCGGCGCCGAGCGAACGCTGCACCATGGCGGTGTCGGACCAGCGGCCGTGGCGATAGGCAACGCCACAGAGCAGGCCGGCGCGCGAGAACCCGTACTTTTCGTGCAGCGCCAGCGATGGGGCGTTGTCGGCATCGATATAGCCGATCATCTGGCGGAAGCCGGCCGCCGCACAAGCGTCGATCAGCTCCTGGAGCAGCAAGCGCCCGACCCCGCGGCCGAGATGCTCATGGTGGACGTAGATCGAGTGCTTGGCCGTGTAGCGGTAGGCCGGGCGCTTGCGAAACAGCACCGCATAGGCATAGCCGACGACCTCGCCGCGATAGGTAGCGACCAGATGCGGCAGGCGGGTCTGCTTCAAATTCTTGCGCCGGTCGCGCAGATCGTCCGGCTCCGGCGCGCCGGTTCCCTCGACGTCGCGTGGCACACCATTGCGGACGTGATGGCGGTAGATCGCCAGCATCGCCTCGACATCGCTCTCGCGCGAGGGCCGGACCAGGACCGGCTCGTCGTCTGCGCGCATGACGGCTGTTTCGTTCATCGGCTACTCGGTCGCGACGTAAGTATAGAGCCCGATGCGGCCCTGCGCATCGACCTCCTTGTAGACGCCCTGGATTTCGACATCGAAGCCCGGAAAGGTGTTGAAGCAGGCCTCGAACATCTTGAGATAATCGATCATGGGCTTGGCCCGTTCCGTCAACCGCTCGCCGGGGACGATGGTTGCGATGCCGGGCGGATAGACCACGAAGGGCGTGGTGGCGATGCGGCCTGCGATCGCCTCGATCGGCAGATAGTCGACATCGTTGCGGATCAGGCGGCGCGCGGCGTCGCGGGGGGACATGGCGATCTCCGGCATATGCTCCGGCAGGAACTGCCGCGCCTGCAGCGCGCTGACGTCGGCGGCGCGGAAGAAGCGGTGCATGTCGCCGCAGAGATCGCGCAGACGCACGCCGGCATAGCGCGCCTGCCGCCGCTGGTAGAATTCGGGGATCGCGTCGGCCAGTAGCGCATTGTCGTCGTGTAGGCGCTTGAAGGCGACGAGGCCGGAGATCAGCGTACCGGCCTTGCTGGCCTCGACGCCGGGGGTGAGCAGGAAGAGCAGCGAGTTGAGGTCGTTCTTCTCGGGGACGATGCGGTTTTCGCGCAGATATTGCGCGACCACCGGCGCGGGGATGCCATGCTCGGCATAGATGCCGGTGGCCCGGTCGAAGCCGGGCGTCAGCAGCGTCAGCTTGTTCGGGTCGGTCATGGCAAAGCCTTCGGTGAGGCCGGGGAAGCCATGCCAGGTGGTGTCGGGGGAGAGCTGCCACAGGGCAGGATTGGTGGCGAGCTCATCGGTAGAGAGTGTCTCCCAGGCGACGTTGTGCGCGGCACCGGGGCGGCTGACGTCGGGGATGGCGACGCGGTCCGGAACGAAGGGCTCGAAGAACCAGCGCCGGTCCGGGTTCTGCTCCTTCTCCTCGAACTCCCTGCGCATCGCGCGGATCTTCTTGCGCAGCTCGATGCCGAGGCGGATCGTGTCGTCCCACAGCACTTCGCCGGAACGGCCTTTCATCATCTGCGCGCCGACGTCGAGGGAGGCGAACAGCGGATAAAACGGCGATGTGGAAGCGTGCTGCATGAAACTTTCGTTGAAGCGGCGGTGCTCGACGCGCCGCTTCTGGCCGCGGATGTGACGGTCCTTGATGTGGATCTGCGAGGCCTGCGAGAAGCTCGCGAGCTGCTTGTGCGTCGACTGCGTCGCGATGATGCCCGGCGCCTCCGGCGGAAGGTTGGCTAGGCCCATGGCAAAGCGGCCGGCATAGAGCGGGTGGAATTTCATGAAGCCGGCCCAGGCCTCGTCGAACAGGATGTATTCGCAGAGATGGCCGATGCGCTTCAGGATCATTTCGGCGCTGTGGATCGTGCCGTCATAAGTGCACTGCTCGACTACGGCGACACGGAACGGCCGTTCCTTGCGCCAGGCCTCCTTGTCCGTAACCAGCGGATGATTGCGGATCGCCTCGCGCAGAGCCTTCTCGTCCAGCACGTCCCAGCGCATCGGGCCGATCAGGCCCCAGGCATTGCGGATGGTCGGCACATAGACCGGGACGCCGCCATTGATCATCAGCGCGCCGTGATGGGCGGCCTTGTGGTTGTTGCGGTCGAACAGCACGAGGTCGCCGTCGGTAACGAGCGCGCCGAGCGCGACCTTGTTCGAGGTCGAGGTGCCGTTGAGCACGAAATAGGTTTTCTCGGCGCCAAAGATCGCGGCGGCTTCCTTCTGCGCCTTCAGGGCCGGGCCCTCATGGGTGAGGAGATCGCCGAGATCGAGCACGGAATTGTCGAGGTCGTCGCGGAACACGGATTCGCCGAGATGTTCGACGAAGACCCTGCCGATCGGGCTGCGGTTGTAGAACACGCCGCCGTTATGTCCCGGGCAGGTCCAGAGCTGGTTGCCTTCCTCGGCATAATCGACCAGCGCGCCGAAGAACGGCGTCTTCAAGGTCTCGGCATATTGCTTGAGCCGGCTGATCAGGTTCTTGGCGATGAACGTCGGCGTCTCCTCGGACAGGAAAACATAGCCGTCGATGAAATCCAGCACCTCGACCGGCAGATCCTCGAACCGCTTGCGCCGGATCAGGAGGATGATCGGGAAGTCGAGACCGCGGCGCCGCATCAAATTGATCAGCGCCGAGGTCTTGCCTTCCAGGCCCTTCTTGCCCCAGTCCACCACCATGCAGCCGATCGCGGCATCGGTTTGCACCGCCATCTCGGCGTCTTCCAGTTTGCGCGCCCGGACCACCTCGAAGCCGGAGCGCTGGATCTCCTCGATGATCTGGTTGAAGCGGACGCCCTCGAGGTCGTCGGTGTCGAACACAGGTGCGGCGAACAGGAAGTTGAAGCGCTTGAAATAGTCCATGTCAGATCCCGAATGTGCGAGTCCGACAGGTCTCTGCACATTCGATGACAGTTCTATGACGGTGGCGCGCGCTGCTGTGGAACGCTCAGCTTGCCGCGGCGATGATCATCCGCTTTCGCCCGAAATTCGCCACCGCCGCCTCCGGAACACCGAAATTGTTGGCCAGCAGATGGCGCGGCGCCTTTGCCAGCCAGTCGCCGAGGCTGCTCTCGCGATATGCGCCGTTGTCGAGCACGCCGATGATCTCGGCGTCGTCCTTGCTGATGTTCTCGATCGAGTGGCCGCAATTGCGCGGGATGTAGGCGCAGTCCCCGGGCGACAGCTCGGTGACGGCGACGCGCTTGTCGAAGGCGAACAGGGTCACCCGCGTACGTCCCTTCAGCACGTAGTGCCATTCGTTGGCATCGGTGTGCCAATGCGGTTCGTGCATCGCGCCGGGCTTGAGCTTGAGGACCAGCCCGGTCATTCCGCTCGAGACCGGAAACTCCTTGGCGGAGGCCACGTAGAGCTGGCCGCCGGCCGTGCTGACACGTGGTTTCTGGGACATCAGCGCGAAGCGGTGGGTCCGGTCGCGATCCAGCGCGCGTGCAGTCTTCGCCTGCGGACCGTCGAGCGCCAGCACCTCGCCCTGCATGATGTAGGTCTCGGCCTTCGGATCCGGGCTGAACGTCTCCGTGGAGACACCCAGCGCCTGCGACAAGGTCGGCGCGTCGTAACGGCTCATCCAGTCGCTGATGCCGAACGTGCCGTGCTCGGAGTAGAGTCCGTCGTCGAACGCGAGGATGGCGTGGCAGGGGGCCGGGCCCAGCGTCTGGATGGCGTGGCTGTGGCCGGTCGGAAAATACCAGAGATCGCCGGGTGCGAGGTTGACGATCTCGAGCTGGCCATCCGGATCGACCACCGTCACCTGGCAATGGCCGTCGACGACGTAGGCCCACTCGGCCGAATTGTGCCAATGCATTTCCCGGGCGCCGCCCGCGTTGACGAAGAGATGCGCGCCGGCAATTCCGGTCGCGAGCGGAAGGGTGCGGGTGGTGACCTCGCGCGCCCAGCCTCCCGACGTGGCCTTGATCGGCCCCTTGTCGAGCGATGCGGTGAAGACCATGGGATCACCGGATTTGCGCGGGATCGTCTTCAGGAATTCGGATGCAGGGGCAACGTCGTAGCCGGCGGCATGTCCGTCGGGCGCTGCGAGCGCGGATTTGGTGGCGCCGAGGACGCCGGCACCGAATGCAACGGATTGAATGAAGATACGGCGGCTGGATTTGAGCATTGGAGACCCCGAATATCAGATGGTTGTATGAATGGAATCGCGAAACCGGCTACGTCGCGTCCTCCATCATCTGGGTCTGATGAACGCCCCCTTGCGCCTCAACCGTTCGGCTGAATGGCACCTCAATTATCTTTGATGATGAAATGAAAGCTGCTGTGAAGTGGCGCGCTTGACAGCGCGTTCCGACGCGCGGCCGGCCTCATTCCTCAGTCGAGCAGCTTGTCCAGGGTGATCGGGAAGCGGCGGATGCGTTTGCCGGTGGCGTGATAGACCGCGTTGGCGATGGCGGCGGGAACGCCGACCAGGCCTATTTCGCCCAATCCCTTGACACCAAGCGTGTTGATGCGCGCATCGGGTTCCTCGACAAAGATCACCTCGATGTCGTGAACGTCCGCGTTCACCGGGATGTGGTATTCGGCGATGTTCGGGTTCATGATGCGGCCGAAACGGTGGTCCATCACCGTCTCCTCGTGCAGCGCCATTCCGACACCCCAGACCAGGCCGCCCATGATCTGGCTGCGCGCGGTCTTGGTGTTCAATATCCGACCCGCGGCCACGGCGCTGACCATCCTGGTGACGCGGATGACGGCGAGCTGTTCGTCCACTTTGACCTCGGCAAACACTGCGGAATGTGTATTGCGCGCGTGCGATTTATCTTCCGGAAACTGGTTCAGCTTTTCTCTTTCGATGCGTTCGACCCGGCCGTGGCGCATCGCATCAGCGATTGAGACTGCACGGTGCCTGTCCCGGGCACTGGCGATGGCGCCGTCGCTGAGGACAGTATCGGTGACCTCGGCATCGCCGAGCGCCGATCCCGGCATTGTCCTTGCGAGGCGCAAGAGCTCAGCGCGCACGTCCTCGGCTGCGGCGAGCACCGCATGGGCGGCGGAGGCGGCCATCCAAGAGCCACCTTCGACGGGGGCCTGCGGCAGCGTGGAATCGGCGAGCTTGACGCTGATGTTCTCGATCGGCAGGCCGAGTGCGTCGGCGGCGATCTGCGCCACGATAGTATAGGTGCCGGTGCCGATGTCCGACGCCGCGCAGGACACTTCGGCGTGTCCGTTCGCGGTCAGCACGATGCGGGCTGCCACCGGCATCTGCAGAGCCTCCCATACGCCCGTCGCCATCCCCCAGCCGACGAGGTCGTTGCCGTCGCGCATGGTGCGTGGCTCGGGATTGCGTTTGCTCCAGCCGAAACTGTCCGAACCCTGCTGGTAGCATTCGCGGAGTCGCTTGCTGGTGTAGGGAAGATCCTCGCTCTGGTCGCGATCGGAATAGCAGCGCAACCGCAGCTCGACCGGATCGAGCTTGAGGGCCACCGCCAGCTCATCCATGGCGCATTCCAAAGCGCAGACACCCGTCGCCGCGCCGGGCGCGCGCATATCGGAGGGGGTGGAGACGTCCAGCGGCACCAGCTTGTGCGTGAGGCGTGTGTTCGGGCTCGTGTAGAGCTGGTCCGCCCAGCCGGCGTCATTGCGGGAAAACTCTTCATAGCGCGAGGTCACCGCGATCGCCTCATGCGTGATCGCATCCAGCGTTCCGTCAAGTTTGGCCCCGAGGCCGACGCGCTCGATGGTTGCCGGCCGAAAGCCGAGACCGTACATCTGTTGCCGTGTCAGAACCACGCGCACTGGCCGCTTCAGCGCCAGTGCGCCGAGGCTCGCAAGCACCACTTGGTGCTGCGGCCGCAGACCGGAGCCGAAGGCGCCGCCAACATAAGGCGAGATGACGCGGATTTCGTCCGGCTCTTTCATCAAGGCGCTGCATAGATATTTCTGGACGTTCTGTACACCCTGCGTCTTGTCATAAACGATGAGCTTGCCGCCGGGTTCAAAAACCACCGTTGTGGCAAACAGCTCCATCGGATTGTGGTGCTCGGTCGGGATGACGTAATCCGCCTGATGCCTCACGGCAGCCGTAGCGAGCGCGCTCGGAGCATCGCCGCGTGGCTTGTGCGGCTTTTCGACCTCGAAGGCCCTGTCGCGCTCGCGCTCGAGGTCGGTCGCGAAGGATTGGTCCTGCTGATATTCGATATGGAGCAAGGTCGCGGCGAATTTTGCCGTCTCCCAATCCTCGGCAAGGACCAGCGCGATGGGCTGGCCATTGAATCTGACCTCGTCGTCATAGAGCGGACGGAACGGAGAGCCTTTTTCCGGCGCGACTTCATCCTTCCAGGCTTCGTCCTTGTCCGCCATCGGCGGGCGATGGGCGTGCGTGAGGACATCCAGCACGCCCTTCACGTTCAGGGCGTCAGTGGCCTCCAGCCGCGAAATGCGTCCCCTTGGAATGGTGGCTTCGACGACAAAGCCGTGCACGAGGCCGTCGGCGGCGAACTCGCCGGCATACTTTGCGGCGCCCGTGACCTTGGCGCGACCGTCAACGCGGGACGTGGGTGTTCCGACATAGGCATTCATCGGTGTTCTCACGCGATCTTCTTGTGGGACTGCGATTGCGGCGTGGCATTTGCGGCTTGCGCTAGCGTACGAACGATGGCACGGCGGGCAAGCGCGATCTTAAAGCCATTGTGGGCGTAGGCCTTGGCCCCCTGCAACAGCGCATCCGCGGCGCGCGCGAAATTGGCTTCCGCCGCCGGCTGTCCGCGCAGCAGGGCTTCGGCCTCCAGCTTGCGCCATGGCTTGTGCGCGACCCCGCCGAGCGCAAGGCGCGCCTCGCCGATCTGCTCGCCATCCAACTCCAGCGCGGCTGCGACAGAGACCAGCGCGAACGCATAGGACAACCGGTCGCGAATCTTCAGGTAGCTGTAGCGCTCTGAAAATCCGCGCGGCGGCAGCTCGATCGCGGTGATGATCTCGCCTGCGGCCAGGTTCGTGTCGAGATGCGGGGTATCGCCGGGCAACCGATGGAAATCCACGAGCGGCATGGTCCGGTCGCCGGACGGGCCGGTGATGCGCACGCGCGCGTCCAGTGCTGCAAGTGCCACGCACATGTCGGACGGATAGACCGCGATACACGCCTCGCTCGTGCCAAGAATGGCGTGACCGCGATTGGCGCCCTCGATTGCCGAGCAGCCCGTGCCGGGGTGACGTTTGTTGCACGGCGTCGCGGTGTCGTAGAAATAGGCACAGCGCGTCCGTTGCATCAGATTGCCACCGACGGATGCCATGTTGCGCAACTGCGCCGATGCGCCGGCGAGAATGGCGCTGCCAAGGAGGGGATAATTCCGCACGACCAGAGGGTGATAGGCGAGGTCGGAATTCGGCACCAGTGCACCGATAAGCAGGCCGCCATCGGGTGTCTGTTCGACTTGCCCGAGCTGCAGGCGGGAGATGTCGATCAACCGTGACGGCCGCTCCACATTCTCCTTCATCAGGTCGACCAGATTGGTGCCGCCGGCAATCAGCTTAGCCCCTGGATCGGCATTGAGCAGGCGAACCGCGTCCGCGACGTCAGCCGCCCGCGCATATTGGAAATTGATCATGATTGAGCCATCGCCTGCTGGATCGCGGCGACGATGTTGGGATAGCCGCCGCAGCGGCAGAGATTGCCGCTCATCAATTCGCGAATGTCGTCAATGCTCCTGGCGTGGCCCTCAGCCAGCAACCCTGCTGCGGAGCAGATCTGCCCCGGCGTGCAGTAGCCGCATTGAAAAGCATCATGGTCGATAAAGGCCTGTTGCAACGGATGGAGTTTGCCGTCGCCCCCGAGACCTTCGATCGTCGTCACCTGCGCGCCATCCTTCATCACTGCAAGCGTCAGGCAGGAGTTGACCCGGCGCCCGTCGACGAGAACGGTGCAGGCGCCGCACTGGCCGTGATCGCAACCCTTTTTGGTGCCGGTCAAGCCGAGACGGTCGCGCAGGGCATCGAGCAGCGTCGTCCAAGGCGCAAGATCGAGCGAGCGACTGCTACCGTTGACTATGAGATGCACGGGAATGCGTTCCGGCGCCTGTGGTGAAGTTTCAGCCATGTCGAATCCGCTTCCTGCCGGAGAAGCCGAGCAGCACCGTCCTGCCGATAATTTGCCGGCCTCGCAGTTCCGCTGGCGATAGCGCCCAACGAGCAATAGCGCGCTTTGTTCCTAGGAGATTCCGTTCGCGCGGGCAGCAGCCCTATCAGCGCTTCGTCTCGCCGAACACCACGGTCGGCACCGCGCGGTTGACGACCTCGCGTAGCGCGAAGCTCGATTGCACGCGCGCGACGCGCGGCAGGCGCGACAGCTCGGTGCGATGGATGCGTTCGAAATCCTGGATGTCGCGCGCGAGCACGATCAGGATGTAGTCGTCGGTGCCCGACATCAGGAAGCAGCGCACGACCGAGGGGCACTTCACCACCTCCGCTTCGAATGCCTTCAGCGCCTCGTCGCTCTGGCTCTCCAGCGCAATGCGCACCAGCACCGTGGTTGTGAGGCCGAACCGCGCGAGGTCGAGCGCGGCCTGGTAGGCCTGGATGTATCCGTCGTCCTCCAGCGCCTTCTGCCGCCGTGCCAGCGCCGTGCTCGACAGGCCGACCTTGTTCGCAAGCTCGGTGTGGCTGGCGCGCGCATTGGTCGTGAGTTCCACGAGAATGGCGAGATCTTTCCGGTCAAGGGCCAAGGTTTCGTTTCCAGCGTGAGAGGGCATTTCCGCGCCCGAAACCGGCGCGCGGCATGCGAAACTAGCGGATATTTGCACGAAACCAAACTCGCCACATCGCTACGATCACGGGGTGAATCAAAAGGAGCCCAGGATGCGTGTCGGTGTGCCCAAGGAGATCAAGGTGCAGGAATATCGCGTCGGGCTCACCCCGGGCGCGGTCCGCGAATATGTCGCGGCCGGGCATCAGGTGACGGTCGAAACCGGCGCCGGCAGCGGCATCGGTGCCTCCGACGAGGTGTACCAGCGGGCGGGGGCCTCGATCGGCGCGAATACGCGCGAGATCTTTGCGAAGTCCGACATGATCGTGAAGGTGAAGGAGCCGCAGAAGGATGAATGGACCCAGCTTCGCGAGGGCCAGATCCTGTTTACCTATCTCCATCTCGCGCCGGATCCTGAACAGGCCAAGGGTCTGCTCGCGTCAGGCTGTACTGCGATCGCCTATGAGACCGTCACCGACGCGGCCGGTCACCTCCCCCTGCTTGCGCCAATGAGCGAAGTTGCCGGCCGCCTCGCCATCGAGGCCGCCGGTGCCGCGCTCAAGCGATCGGCCGGCGGCCGCGGCCTGCTGCTTGGCGGCGTGCCCGGGGTGCAGCCGGCACGCGTGGTCGTGCTTGGCGGCGGCGTGGTCGGAACGCAGGCCGCGCGCATGGCCGCCGGCCTTGGTGCTGAAGTCAGCGTGATCGACCGCTCGATTCCGCGCTTGCGCGAGCTCGACGATCTCTTCGCCGGACGCATTCGCACGCGCTTCTCGACCATCGAGTCGGTCGAGCAGGAGGTGTTCAATGCCGACGTCGTCATCGGCGCCGTGCTGGTGCCCGGCGCCAGCGCACCAAAACTCGTCACGCGCGCGATGTTGCGATCGATGCGGCCGGGCGCCGTGCTGGTCGACGTCGCGATCGACCAGGGCGGCTGCTTCGAGACCTCGCATCCAACGACGCACAGCGACCCGACCTATGAAGTCGATGGTGTCGTGCACTATTGCGTGGCCAACATGCCGGGCGCAGTGCCGGTGACGTCGAGCCAGGCACTGAACAATGCGACGCTGCCGTTCGGCCTGATGCTCGCGAACAAGGGGTTCGCCGCGGTGCTGGAAAATCCTCATTTGCGCAACGGACTGAACGTCCATCGCGGTCGCGTCACCAACAAGGCGGTGGCGGAAAGCCTTGGGCTGGACTTCGCGCCTGTCGGCAGCGGGCTTGCGGCGTAGAGTCGCCGGACCTACGCCTTCGTCAGCCTGTACTGCCCCAGATCCGGATCATGCGTCATGCGCCAGTAGTCGACAAACCGCCAGGGCATCGCCGAAAACACGCGGCCACTGCTATTGCGGTAGTAGGTGCTCATGCCCGGATGGGTCCAGATCATCGCCTCGTGCTCGGCATCGACCTTGCGAACGTAATCGTCGAGCACCTCCTTGCGGACGTCGATGGCGGCGACGCCTTGCTCGATCATGTCGACGAGGCAGGCGGAGATGTAGCGGCTCTGGCATTCCGACTGGAAGATGACGCTGCCGCCATGGGCCGGGCCCGAGTTCGGTCCGAGCATGCAGAAGAAGTTGGGAAAATCGGGAACGGTGAGGCCGAGGAACGCGGTCGGATTGTCGTTAGCCCATGCCGCGCGCAGAGTCTTGCCGTCGCGGCCGCTGATGTTGAGGCGGGCGGCCATTTCCGTCACCTTGAAGCCGGTGGCGACGACGATGATATCGGCGGGACGGTGCTCGCCGTCGGCGGTGACGATGCCGCGTGCGTCGAAATGGTCGATTGTGTCGGTGACGAGCTCGACATTGTCGCGCGTCAGCGTCTTGAACCAGTTGTTGTCGAGCAGGATGCGCTTGCCATACGGCGGGTAGGTCGGCACGCATTTCGAAATCAGGTCGGGCCGGTCCTTCAGTTCGGTGAGAATGAAGTCGGTCAATTCCTGGCGATGCCGGTCGTTGCCCTTGTTGACGGCGCGCTCGGGATGCGGCCAGGCCGGGTCCTTGCGCAGGAACGGCAGCAAGCCGTCGCCATAGCGCCAGAACATGTTGAAGCGATACCACTGCACATAGAACGGCAGATGCGCGAGCAGCCAGCGCGCGCCCTCGCTGATCGGATCGGCATAGCCCTTCACCGGCCGCGCCCATTGCGCGCTGCGCTGGTAGACGGTGACGGAAGCAACGCGGCCGGCAATCGTCGGCACCAGCTGCATCGATGTCGCGCCGGTGCCGATCACGGCTACATGCTTGCCGTCAAGCTTGATGTCGTCCGACCACAGCGCCGAGTGCAGGATCGTGCCTTTGAAATCCTCTTCGCCCTTGAAGTGCGCGCGGGAGGGGTCGTTGAGCTGGCCGATGGCGGAGACCAGCGCCGTGGATTCGAATATCTCTTCGCCGTCTTTCGTCTTGAATGTGGAAATCCAGCGCCGCCTGCTGTCGTCCCAGTGCGATGAGGTCAGCTCGGTGTTGACGCGCAGATGCTCACGGATGCCATATTCGTCCGCGACCTTCAGCAGATATCCGAGCAACTCCTCGCGCTGGCAGAAATAGCGCGTCCATGCATTCTGGGTGCTGAACGAGTACGAATAAGAGTGATTCGGCGTATCGACGCCGCAGCCGGGATAGCGGTTGATCCACCAGGTGCCGCCGAGCTCGGCGTTCTTCTCGACGATGGTGTAGGGGATGCCGAGACGGCCGAGCGCTACGCCGAGCGCGATGGCGCAGACGCCGGCGCCGACGATCAGAACGTGTTGCTCTGCGAGCCTGTCGTCGGAAGGACGATTGGCCCAGCGCGGCTCGCGCGCCACAAAGGCCATCTCCTCGCGCATCAAGGGCCCATATTCCGGCGCGACGTTTTCGCCGAGGCAGGTCCGCATCATCTTCAACAGCAGCTCTTCGCCGGGATCGCTGATGACCGGCTTCGGCGTGCCGTCGGCAAAGAGCTTGACGACCGCAGCGCGGATCTCGTCCTGGACCTCCCGGGGTACGCCAGCCTCGGGATCGGGAATGAGGCGGATGTCGCGTTTGGGCAGATAGGGCGGCTTGAGCCAGCGGGCCTCGCCGGTCATGTGCACCAGCACCATCAGCAGGCAGCGGATGTCGCCTTCAGCGATTGTCGAGGCGAGGTCGAGCGGCTTGTGTGGAGATGCGATGTTCATCGTCTTGTTCTGATCTCCGGCGATCCGGCGCGCAACGGCACGGTAGTCGACAAGGACGGAATCGTCCATCTGGCAGCATCAGGTCGCGTTCGGGCGCCCAAACCGGGCCAAAAGAAGAAAACTATTGCCCCGGGTTCGTCGGGCGGAAGGAGTTTCCCCTCCGGAGGGCAAATACGCCAATCGCTTCCATTGCTGTTTGGGGTCGAAACGACGACATTTCCTTCAGAAATTGATGGATTGGCACGGCCATGGAACGCACTGGATTTGAGCCTTTCGGCGAGCAACTGGTGTCCGCGACGGACACGCAGCCGCGGTCGCGCGCGTCAAAGCTCCTGCTGCGGGCCGGCACAGGCCTGTTCTGGTCGCTGGTCGCCGCCATCGTGCTGGCCCGCGCGGCTTTCTTCGAGCCGGGCGTCTACGACAGCTTCAGCCACGTGGCCTCACTCGCCAAAAACCTGCTCTTCTGAGCCCGATTATTCCGGAGCGAGGACAGGACTTCGCTCGACCCTGATATGTCGAAAACTTATTCCCCAGCGGAGCGACCCTGCGTATAAATCTTTCTCCCCAGGGAGAGATTTGTGTCGCAAAATCAAGCATCCAGCCCGGCCGACGCCAAACCAGCCACTGCCGTTAGCCGCATCGTCGCGCTGATTCCCGGCATCCTCCTGTGCATCGCCGTGGCCGGCGTCTCGGCCCTGCTCGAACGTTTCGAACTCGGCATCTTCGAGCATCCCTATGTCGAGGCGCTGGTGATGGCGATCCTGCTTGGGATGGCCGTTCGCAGCTTCTGGAAACCCGCGCCGCGCTGGCAGGCCGGCATCGCCTTCAGCGCCAAGCAGCTGCTCGAAGTCGCGGTCATGCTGCTCGGCGCCTCCATCAGCTTTGCGGCAATCGCGGCCTCAGGCATCGCGCTCCTGGCGTCGATTGCAGCCGTGGTTGTGATCGCGCTCACCGTCTCGTTCGGGCTCAGCCGCCTGCTTGGACTATCGACGCGGCTGTCGATCCTGATCGCCTGCGGCAACTCCATCTGCGGCAATTCGGCAATCGCGGCGGTGGCGCCGATCATCGGCGCCAATAGCGACGAGATTGCATCCTCGATCTCCTTCACTGCGATCCTCGGCGTGATGATGGTGCTGGGCCTGCCGCTGTTGATCCCGCTATTGCAGCTCACCGCCACGCAATACGGCATCCTGGCGGGTCTCACCGTCTATGCCGTGCCTCAAGTGCTGGCCGCGACGGTGCCGGCTGGTCTCGTCTCCACGCAGATCGGTACGCTGGTCAAGCTGATGCGCGTCTTGATGCTCGGCCCCGTGGTCGTCGGCCTGTCGCTGGTCGCCTCACGCTGGCAGACCGGTGCCAAGAAGACCAATATCGGCTTCTTCCGCCTGGTGCCGTGGTTCATCCTCGGCTTCCTCGTGCTGGCGACGTTGCGCTCGCTGGAGATCGTGCCGGGCACGGTGGTTGCCCCGATCACGCGGATCACGAGCTTCCTCACGGTGGTGTCGATGGCGGCACTCGGTCTCGGCGTCGATGTGAAGGTGCTCGCCAATGTCGGCGGCCGGGTAACGGCGGCCGTGACGCTGTCGCTGCTGCTCCTGCTCGGCATCAGCATCGCGCTGGTGCACTGGTTCAAGTGAGGAGCGCGAAGCTGTTGTAGGATGGGCAAAGGCGCGAAAGCGCCGTGCCCACCATGGGGCCGCATTCGTGGTGAGAATGGTGGACACGCTTCGCTTTGCCCACCCTTGTATTGGCGGGCCGGGCTATGATGGGCTGGTTCCGTGAGGAATGGCCCAGCCCGGGTGGCCACCCGGGCTGGGCCGCCGATCGATCGGATCGATGCCCACCGAAGCCCCTGAGAGCTGCGTTTCGTAGCAAGATCGCGGTCGGCACTTCATCGGGACCCGCATGGTTGAACGAACTTCAGGTTCGCATCACAAGGGAGGGTCGAGGAAGATGGCCAAACGTAACACGATCTGTGCCGGAATCGATACTAGCAAAGACAAGCTCGACGTGGCGCTCGATGGCAGTTCGGAGGAGCTGCAGGTCAAGAACACGGCGGAAGGTCACCAGGAGTTGGTGGAGTGGCTGAAGCGCCACAAGGTCAAGAGGGTTGGGATCGAGGCGAGCGGTGGTTATGAGCAGGCGGCGGTTGCCGAACTGCGACGCAAGCGGTTTGTCGTCATCGTATTTCAGCCGATCCAGGTCCGTGCCTATGCCACGTTCCATTTGCAACGGGCCAAGAACGACAAGATCGATGCTGCGTTGATTGCGGCCTGCACCGCCGCGGTCAAGAACATCCATCCCGCTCCAGACCCCCGGCTGCAGCCCTTTGCCGTGCATCTGACGATGATCGACCAGATCAAGGAGGACATCGCAAAGCTCAAAAATCGGCTGGAGAGCTGCCGTGACGAGCGTATCCAGAAGTTCTGGAAGGAGCAGATTGCTCTGTTGGCCAAGCACAGACGAGCCGAGTTCAAGGCCTTGGTGGCAGCGATCCGCAAGCATCGCGATCTCGCCGCACGTCTCGATCTGATCTACAGCGTTGGCGGCAGCGGCTTGCCGACCGCGGTTGCCATCTTGATCAGGATGCCCGAGATCGGTCGGATCACCCGCGAGCAAGCCGCAGCCCTCACCGGACTTGCGCCTTACGATGACGACAGCGGCAAGCATATCGGCGCCCGTCGAATTGACGGCGGACGCCAGCGCTTGCGTCAGGCACTCTACACCGCAGCTCTTCCGGCCTCCTTCCGCTGGAACCCGCAGCTCATGGCCCTGTACAGCCGGCTGATCGCCGCCGGCAAGGGCCACAAGCGCGCGCTCGTCGCCTGTGCCAGAAAGCTGATCGTCATCATCAACGCCGTCGTCGCCCGCGGAACACCGTGGGTCGCTGAACCGCCCAAAACCGTGAGTGTGTCCGTCACCTGATCGCGTTTCTTGGTTCGACCAGGCGACCGTTTCTTCGTCCCGACCTGCCGTCAAGACGACGCCGCGCACCGCGGCCGTCAAGGATGGCCGTCGCGCGCGTCTCACCTCACATCAACTGCCGCCAGGCCACGCCTTGACGGCCGCGGCGCGCGGCGTCAGCCTCAAGGCTATCGGGACGCCATACTTAATGGTTGCTACAAGTTTGCGTGTCTCGGCTAAATCACATCCGCCAGCGAATGGCCGTGCAGCTCGATGTTGAGCCCCTGTAGGCCCATGTCATTGATCTCGCCGCCCATCGCTTTCAGGCTCTCCTCGCGGATCAGCGACATCAGGCCGCGGCGCAGCGCCAGAAATTCCGACGACATCATCATCGATTGCTGCCGTGGCCGCTCCAGCGGAATCGGGATCTCCGCCTTGATCGAGCCGGGGCGGGCGGTCATGCAGTAGACCCGGTCGGAGAGGAAGATGGCCTCGTCGATGTCGTGGGTGACGAACAGCACCGAGATCTTCAGCCGCTGCCACATGTTGGTGAGGATCTGCTGCATGATGACCCGGGTCTGCGCGTCCAGCGCGCCGAAGGGCTCGTCCAGCAGCAGAACTTTCGGCCCGGTCGCGAGCGCGCGGACGATGCCGACGCGCTGCTTCATGCCGCCCGAGAGCTTTTCCGGATAGTGCTTCTCGAAGGCCTCGAGTCCGGCGAGCCCAAGCAGCGTCCGTGCCGCACGCTCGCGCTGCGAGCGCGCCATGCCGCGCATCTTCAGGCCGAACTCGACATTCTCCCGCACCGTCTTCCAGGGAAACAGCGAATATTGCTGGAACACCATGCCGCGCTCGGCGCTGGGGCCGCTGACCCGCTCGCCGTCGACGGTGACCACGCCGGTGGTCGGCTTGAGGAAGCCGGCAACCGCATTGAGCAGCGTCGACTTTCCGCAGCCGGAGGGGCCGACGATCGAGACGAACTCGCCGGGATTCACATGGATCTGCGTATCGGTGACGGCCTGAACCGGTCCCTCGATACTGTCGTAGCTCAGGGAGAAATTCCTGACGTCGATATGGCCCTGCGGTGCCTTGGTCACGATCTCGTTCATCTTGGCCTCCACGGCATCACCAATTGCCCCGCGCCCCGGATGATCAGGCTCGATCCCAGGCCAAGCACGCCGATCGCGATCATGCCGAGCGCGATGTCGGGATACTGGACCAGCGAATAGGCCTCCCAGGTGAAGTAGCCGATGCCGTACTGGCCGGAGATCATCTCGGCCGCGATCAGCGACACCCAGGCCACGCCCATGCCGACGGTGAGCCCGGTAAAGATGTGCGGCAGCGATGCCGGAAAATACACTTCGCGGAAGATCGAGCGTTCGCGCGCGCCGAGGCATTGCGCCGCGCGCACCAGCACGGGATCGACCAGAGACATGCCGTGCAGCGTGTTGACCAGGATCGGGAAGAACGAGCCGAGGAAGGTGATGAAGACGATGCTCTGCTCGTTGGTCGGCCACAGCATGATCGCCATCGGTACCCAGGCGATCGCCGGGATCGGCCGCAGCACCTCCGCCACCGGGAAGACGATCTCGTGTACCAGCTTGAAGCGACCCATGATCAGGCCGGTCGGCACGCCGACGATCGCGGCGAGCGAGAAGCCGAAGAAGATGCGCCGGCAGCTCAGCACGACGTGCAGCAGGAATTTGGGGTCGTGGATCGCCCTGGTAAAGCTCGCATAGACTTCAACTGGCGAGGGCACGTTGGTGAAGCGCACGAAGAACACGACGCGGTAGGTCGTGAGCAGGTGCCAGACCAGCAGGAAGGCGAGCAGCGAGATGATCCCGATCGCGGTCGCGCGCAGCCGGCCCTGGTTGAGCCGATACCAGCGCAGTGCCAGCGTGCCGAAGGAGGGCGGTGTCGCGGGCGGCGTGGTGGCGGGCACGGGGCCCGCCTCTGAAATTGCGGTTGCTGCTGACATGCTGTCCTCGGAATGTCTGAGGATGGCCGGACTGCTCACGTCTTGCCTCCGCTGACTGCCGCCTTCACTGCGTCGTCGAAGCCGAGCACCTTGCCGCTGATCTTGGCGGCATAGGCGTCCGCGTCCTTCTTCAGCAGGAACGGTGCGACCTCGCCAGTGCCGACCGCGAAGAAGGCCTGGTCGGCGAACAGCTTGATGCCGCGCGTGGTGTCGAAGATGTAGGCGACGTTGATCTTCTTGCCCTTGGCCTTGAAGTCGGCATAGGCGCCCAGCGTGCAGGCGGCGGACGAGAACGGCATGATGCCGACCTCGTCGACCCAGACCTCGCCGGCCTTGCGCGGATCGGTGATGGGCTTCTTGCAGAAAGTGTCTTCGCCGGAGATTTCGTAGTTCTTGGTGCTCGCAAGCTGCGCGTCATAGTCGAGCTTCATCTCGGCATAGGCCTTGCGGATGTAGCTGTCATCGGCCCATTTCTTCGGATCGAATTCCTTCATGCGGCCGAGATTCTGCAGCACCTTGACGTCGGTCGCGGCGGCATCGATCAGCGCCGGCTTGATCGTGGGGTCGGTCGTCATGTTGCCGCCGGGGCCGAGGAAGATGTAGACGACTTCCTTGTTGATGCCGGTCCATTCCTGGATTTTCTCGGCGGCAAGCTTCGGATCGTCGCGCAGCCACTGGTTGGCGGCAAGCAGCGCCTTCATATAGGCGACGACCACCTCTGGATATTTTTCGGCGAAATCGGTGCGGACCACGATGCCATGCCAGGTCGGCAAATTGGTCTCGACACCGTCAAAGATCTTTCGCGCAAAACCGCGGAACGGCAAGAGCTCGGCGAAGGGGACGAAGTCGGCATGCGCGTCGATCTTCTTTTCCTGGAGATTGGTCGAGCCGACCTCCGGGCTCTGGCTGACGAGCTGGAAGAAGTCTGCAGAGTAGCCGCGGTCCTGCATCGCCTTCAACACCATGCCGTGCGCGGCGGAGCCGAAGGGCACGCTGACGAGCTTGCCCTTGAGATCGGCGAGCTCGTAATAGGGCGAGTCCTTGTGGACGACGATGCCGTTGCCGGAGCCGGAGAGGCTGTAGGCGGCGACGCCGATCAGACGGCTCTTGCTCTCGGGATTGCTGTCGAAGGTGAAGCCGTTCACGATCAGCGGGTAGTCGCCCATCATGCCGATCTGCAACTTGTTCGCCATCATCGCATTGGTGACGGGCGGGCCGGACGTGAAGTTCTGCCACTCCAGCTCGAACTTGATGTTGGCGTATTTGCCATCCTTTGGCAGATACTTTTCGAGGAGATGGAGCTGGCGGATGACGATACCGGCGGTCACCGTGTTGGTCGTGGTGTCCTGCGTACCGATGCCGAGCGTCACGGTTTCCGCCAAAGCCGGTTGCGCAAGGATTAACGCTAGCGACGTCACCGATATCGCGATCGAGAGCGTGGAAAGATGGCGGACCATTCTCATCCTCATTCGGTTGGATGTGCTGTGGTTGCCATGATTGGGTGAGGGCGTGGACAGGGCAAATCCGGAATGACCGCCGCAGTCGATTAGTTGCCGGGAAAAGCTGATTGCATACTCCTTGGGCAGTCCTGCACTATAAAGCCGCTTACCTGTGCAGCGGCCTTAGTCGGCGCCTTGTCCGCGCATCTCTTCCAGCACATCGGCCCGGCAGACCACGATCTGCGACCGCTTGGTAACGACGATTCCCTTCTCCTGCATGCGCTTGAGGCTGATCGTGACCCATTGGCGGGTGGCGCCGACCATGTGGGCAATGTCGGCATGGGTGAAGGCAGCCGCGATCACCCGACCGTCGCCATCCTCGACCCCGTAGAGATCGACGAGGTGTAGCAGCAGGTGCGCAAGACGCTGCGTGATCGAGCGCGTTCCCAGCATCTGGGCCAGCGCCGAATAGCACTTGCCTTTGAAGGTGAGGCCTTCGATCAGGCCGATGGCCAGGTTGGGGATCTCTACGGCAAGCGACCGCAGCTCCTTTCCGGGCAGGTGCACGACGCTGCAATTGCTGGATGCAACCCCCGACCATTGATGCACGGTGCCCTCGAACACTTCTGGTCCGCCGACGAAATTGCCGACATGCCAGTAGGCCAGCGTGATCTCGCGCCCGAGTGGCGAAGTGTAGAACACGCGGATGCGGCCGCTTTCGATCAGCCAGATGCCGTCATGCTTGCCGCCCTGGCTGAACAGCGTCTGGCCGCGGTTGAGCACTTTGCGGCGGCCCTGCTTCAGCACCAACTCGCGCTCGCGCTGGCCGAGCTTGTCCATCAGCGGCGGCGGCCCGCCGATCCATTGCTGGTTTTCGGTGAGCAGCAGCGAGGAGCTGCCCGCAGGCCGGACTGCCGGGGAAACCGCCCCGCGAACCGCACTCGCCGCCTGCAACATCGTTTGCCTCCGGAACGTTGAAATCGTTCCAAAGAGGAGCAATGTCCGTGCCAGATGGGGGAAGGGCGAAGCCTCCTCGGCCGTCATGCCCGGGCTTGTCCCGGGCATCCACGTGTTTTCTCAATTTTGGCAGTTCGTGGATGGCCGCGACAAGCCCGGCCATGACGCTGGTGACGAAGATCAGACGTTCAGGATGCAGAGTTGTCTGCCGGCAGCCAAACTCAGCAAAAATGGCTTCGGATAAATCCCGCGGTTATGCCCATCCGAGAACGCGATGTTCACTCCATAGCCGAGATCCCCGATCTCGGTGATCGCAATCCCTGGAAACGCTTCCGGGAAGCGGCCGTCGAACCGAGCGCGGGTGCAGTGGGCGCATTTGCAGGAGAGACGCAGCTGCTCGGCGGGAACGCTGAACGCGTCGCCCTCGGTGGTGCGGACGATCAGTGTCGCGAGATCGGCGCTGGCTTCATAGTCGGCCACGGTCGGTGCCACCAATGCGGTCATGGTCATGACGAACCTCCGTCTTCCTCCTACGTCGGTGCGGATGCGCGCGAATAGCAACTAATTGCCGGCGCAGGCCTGGCCGCGTGCCTGCTCTTCAACCACCGCCCGCCAAATGTGAAACTAATCGACCGGGAATTCGACTTCCGCGTTGCCGGAATCCGCTCTCTCCGAAATCTTGCGCGCCAACGAGGACTGAGGAGAGACGATGAGCGCATTTCAGAAGGAAACGGTTTTGTCGGTCCGGCACTGGACCGAGTCCCTATTCAGCTTCACCGCGACGCGCGATCCCGGCTTTCGCTTCCAGAATGGCCAGTTCGCGATGATCGGCCTGGAGGTCGAGGGCAAGCCGTTGATGCGGGCCTATAGCATGGCCAGCGCCAACCATGAGGAAGAGCTCGAATTCTTCTCGATCAAGGTGCAGGATGGTCCGCTGACCTCGCGCCTGCAGACGATCAGGGAAGGCGACATCATCCTGGTCGGCCGCAAGGCGACGGGCACACTGATCACCGGCAATCTCATCCCGGGCAAGCGTCTGCTGCTGCTGTCGACCGGGACCGGGCTCGCACCCTTTGCCAGCCTGATCAAGGACCCCGATGTCTACGAGAATTACGAGACCATCGTGCTCGCCCATGGCTGCCGCCAGGTCTCCGAGCTCGCCTATGGCGAGCACCTCGTCGAAGGCTTGCGCAATCACGAATTCTTCGGGCCGCTGATCCGCGACAAGCTTGTCTATTACCCGACCGTGACCCGCGAGCCGTTCAGGAATCGCGGTCGCATCACCGATCTGATCGCGTCGAACCAGATGTTTGACGATCTCGGCCAATCCGGCCTCGATATCGAGGCCGATCGCATCATGCTGTGCGGCAGCCCGGCGATGCTCGACGAACTGCCCGCGATGTTCTCCGCGCGCGGCTTCGTCGAGGGCAACCACAGCCAGCCCGGCCATTTCGTGATCGAAAAGGCCTTCGTCGAGCGCTGAGGCGCAAATCGCGTCCCGGCGACAACTAATTGCTATCGCCGGGACGTCACCTGAACAAATCTGATGCAAAGCGCCGGACCTGCCGGCGAACCAGGAGCAAGCGATGGCACTAGATCAGATCGTCGACGGACTTTCGGAGGTTTCCTGCGACGTGCTCGTCATCGGTGGCGGCACGGCCGGCCCGATGGCCGCCCTGAAGGCGAAGCTGAAGAATCCGAAGGCCAATGTCGTCCTGCTCGAAAAGGCCAACGTCAAGCGCTCCGGCGCGATCTCGATGGGCATGGACGGTCTGAACAACGCCGTCATCCCCGGCTACGCGACGCCGGAGCAATACACCAAGGAAATCACCATCGCCAACGACGGCATCGTCGACCAGAAGGCGGTCTATAAATACGCGCAAAATTGCTACAAGATTGTCGAGGAGCTCGACAGTTTCGGCATCCGCTTCCTGAAGAACGAGAACGGCGATTACGCCGTCAAGAAGGTGCATCACATCGGCAGCTACGTTCTGCCGATGCCAAACGGCGAGACCGTGAAGAAGGCGCTGTATCGCCAGCTCCGCCGTGCCCGCATCCTGATCTCCAACCGCTACATGGCGACGCGGCTGCTCAAATCCACCGACGGCCGTATCGCCGGCGCAATCTCCGTCAACACCCGCACCGCCGAGATCCTCGTCATCAAGGCCAAGGCCGTGATTCTCTGCATGGGCGCCGCCGGTCGGCTCGGTCTGCCGACCTCGGGCTACATGTTCGGCACCTACGAGAACGCCGCCAATTCCGGTGACGGCTATTCCATGGCCTATCACGCCGGCGCTGCGCTCGCGAATCTCGAATGCTATCAGATCAACCCGCTGATCAAGGACTACAACGGCCCGGCCTGCGCCTACGTCGCCGGTCCCTTCGGCGCTTTCACCGCCAACAACGAAGGCTCCCGCTTCATCGAATGCGACTACTGGTCCGGCCAGATGATGCTGGAGTTCTACAACGAGCTGTTGTCCGGCAAGGGGCCGGTGTTCCTCCAGCTCAAGCACCTCCATCCGAACACCATCGAGGAAATCGAATCCACGCTGCACAAGGTCGAGCGTCCGACGCGCGGCCTGTTCCAGCAAGGACGCGGCATCGACTACCGCAAGGAGTCGATCGAGATGCACATCTCGGAAATCGGCTTCTGCTCGGGCCACAGCGCCTCCGGTGTGTTCGTGGACGACAATGCCCGCACCACCGTGCCCGGCCTCTACGCCGCCGGCGACATGGCGAGTGTGCCCCACAACTACATGCTTGGTGCCTTCACCAACGGTTCGGTCGCGGGCACCGACGCGATGGAATTTGCCGAGAACCATGACTTCGCGGAGTTCGATGCTGCCGAAGTCGCAAAGGAGCGCGACCGCGTGATGGCGCCGACCAAGCGCGAGGACGGCATCCCGCCGAACCAGGTCGAGTACAAGACCCGCCGCCTCGTCAACGACTATCTGCAGCCGCCGAAGGTGACGCGCAAATACGAGCTCGGCATGCGTCGCCTCGCCGAGGCAAGGGAAGACATGCAGGAGCGCATGATCGCGCGCAATGCGCATGAATTGCTGCGCGCCCTCGAAGTGCAGTCGATCATGGATTGCGCCGACATGGCGGTGCATGCCTCGCTCTATCGCGAGGAGAGCCGCTGGGGCCTCTATCACTGGCGCACGGATTTTCCGGAGAAGGACAACGAGAACTGGTTCTGCCATACGCTGCTCAGCAAGCAGCATGGCAAGATGACCAGCGAGAAGCGTGCCGTGGAGCCCTATGTCGTGCCGATCGCGGACGACGAGAAGGACCTCTACGACAAGCAGCGCATCCGCGCCACCGCCTGATCCACCGCCAATTGCAAGCAACAGGAGACATAAAATGCCTCTCGCTTCCCATCAGACCTCGGTTCCGGTGGTCGTCGACGACGCCAAATGCATCGCCGACAAGGGTTGCACCGTCTGCGTCGACGTCTGCCCGCTCGACGTGCTCCGCATCAGCGACATGACCGGCAAAGCCTACATGGCCTATGACGAGTGCTGGTACTGCATGCCCTGCGAGGCCGATTGCCCGACCGGCGCCGTCACCGTCAACATTCCCTATCTGTTGAGGTGATCATGTCGAGCCCGTTCGAATCTTACGACGATCTCGAAGACGCCGACGAGCGGCTCCAGGCCGCCGATCCCGGCGAGCGCCGCGTCGCCATCATCGCGCTCGGCCATTCCGGCGATCCCGCGGCCGTCGGCCATCTCGCCAACATGGCCGCCGATCCCGATGCCGGTGTGCGCCAGCAGGTCGCGATGGCGCTCGGCGAGTTCGACGGGCCGGAAGCAGCAGGTGCGCTGGTGAAGCTGCTGGTTGATCCCGAGAGAATCGTCGCAGCGGCCGCGGCCGATAGCATGGCCGAGTTCAAGGATCCGGCTTGCGCCGATGTCATCCTGCCGCTGGTCAGGCACGCCCACGCTTTCGTGCGCATGGGCGCGCTGCGCGCGCTGAAGGAGCTGCGCCGCAAGGATATGCTCAAGCCGGCGCTGGAAGCGCTGCAGGATACCGAGGCCGCCGTGCGCGTGCAGGCGATCGGCGTGATCGGTTTTCTCAAGCTGGAGGAATCCATTCCAGCGTTGACCGCACTGATCAACGACCCCGATGCGCATGTACGGCGTGCGGCAGTAAGCGCGCTGGCCTTCTCGCAGATGAAGCCCGCGGCGGAGACGGTGACGCGCGCACTGAAGGACACCGACTGGATGGTCCGCGAGATGGCGGCGGAGACGCTCGGTCTCAACGTCAACGGATTGATCGCCGCCGATCAGCTCGTCGGCGCGCTCGCCGACGAGTTCTGGCAGGTGCGGCTGAAGGCGATCCGCAGCCTCGGCAAGATGAAGATCGAGCGCGCGGTGCGCCCGATCGGCAATTGCGTCAACCACGACCAGGCGAATCTGCGGAAGGAAGCCGCCGCCGCGCTCGGCGAGATCGCCCATCCTGACGGCGAGGCGTTCCTGGCCGTCATAGCCGACGATCCCGATCCCGATGTTCGCAAGAACGCGCGCTGGGCGCTCCAGCAAATTGCGGCCCGAAAGGCGCGGGCAGGGGCATAGAAGCGGGGCGCGCTGCTGCTCTGGACTTCCCCCGCCAGACGTTTATTGGTCTTCGCCAATGGGATTGGCTGCCGCATAAACGCGGTCAATCCAAGAAATTGCGAGGACGCGGCCATGACGACTTTGACTGTCAAAGACCTTCTCCCCGAGGATGGAACGAAGGGGACGCTGGTCGGCCGCGTCTGGCTGCCGCAGGCGAACGGCCCGGCCGTTGTTGCCGTGCGCAGCGACGGCGTCTTCGACGTCACCGCCAAATTCCCGACCGTCAGCGCGCTATGCGAGGAGGACAATCCGGCCAAGGCGCTGGCCGCGACGAAGGGCGAACGCATCGGCGATCTCGATGCCACCGTCGCCAATACGGCGCCCGATGGGCGCGATCCGAATAAGCCCTGGCTGCTCGCGCCGGTCGACCTGCAGACCCTGAAAGCGGCCGGCGTCACCTTCGCGATTTCGATGCTGGAGCGCGTGATCGAGGAGCGGGCGAAGGGCAACCCGGCCTCGGCCGAAGCGATCCGGAAAGAGGTGACGCGGCTGATCGGTGACGATCTCTCAAAGCTCAAGCCGGGCTCGGATCAGGCGATGCACCTGAAGCAGGTGCTGATCGACCAGAACGCCTGGAGCCAATATCTCGAAGTCGGCATCGGCCCAGATGCCGAGGTCTTCACCAAAGCGCCGACCTTGTCGTCGGTCGGTACCGGCATGGATGCCGGGCTGCATCCGAAGTCGACCTGGAACAATCCCGAGCCGGAACTCGTGCTGTTCGTGTCGAGCCGCGGCAAGATCGTCGGCGGCGCGCTCGGCAACGACGTGAATTTGCGCGACTTCGAGGGACGTTCGGCGCTGCTGTTGTCGAAGGCCAAGGACAACAACGCGTCCTGTTCGATCGGCCCTCTGCTGCGGCTGTTCGACGACAGTTTTTCGCTCGACGATGCGCGCAAGCTCGACATCAGCCTGAACGTGAAGGGGGCGGACGGTTTTGTCCTCGACGGCCATTCCTCGATCAGCATGATCAGCCGTGATCCGACCGATCTGGTCGCGCAGACGATCGGCAAGGTGCATCAATATCCGGATGGATTCGTGTTGTTCCTCGGCACGATGTTCGCGCCGGTCAGGGATCGCGATGCGCCGGGGCAGGGGTTCACTCACAAGCGCGACGACATCGTTACGATCGCTGCACCTCAGCTCGGCAAGCTCGTCAACCGCATGCGCACCAGCGACGAATGCGAGCCCTGGACCTTCGGCATCGGTGCGCTGATGAAGAACCTGGCGCAGCGCAAGGTGATTTAGTTTCTTCGCCTCTTCCCGCTTGTGCCTCGTCATGGCCGGGACAAGCCCGGGCACGACGCGTTGCTGAGCGCGCAGTCGACCCACAAATTTTCCTTCATCTTTGCGTTGCATCCGTGGAACAAAATCGCGCCAGGCGTGTCGTCTGCGCAGCTCGCCAGCACCCCGATGTCATTTGGCCAAATAGTCAGATAATATGACTATACGAGGCCAATTTTCCGTGAAATAGTGCCTCCGCCGCCTCGAAGGTCGGCCTGAGGGTGCCATGCTACCAAGCGGTGCCCCGGATAACATCTTGGGAGACACGCCTGATGACCCTCAAAGCCCTCTTTGCGGCCAGCGCCACAGCCGCGTTGCTGCTCGCACTGCCGGCCCATGCCGCAGAGCTCACCATCGGCTTCTCGCAGATCGGATCGGAATCCGGCTGGCGCGCGGCCGAGACCTCGGTCTCCAAGCAGGAGGCCGCCAAGCGCAAGGTCAATCTCAAGATCGCCGACGCGCAGCAGAAGCAGGAGAACCAGATCAAGGCGATCCGCTCCTTCATCGCGCAGAATGTCGATGCGATCTTCCTCGCGCCCGTGGTCTCGACCGGCTGGGATTCCGTGCTGAAGGAAGCCAAGGAGGCCAAGATCCCGGTCGTGCTGCTCGATCGCGACATCGACCCTTCCGGCAAGGAACTCTATCTCACCGCCGTCACCTCGGACAGCGTGCACGAAGGCGCGGTCGCTGGCGACTGGCTGGCCAAGACCGTCGGCGACAAGGCCTGCAACATCGTCGAGTTGCAGGGCACGGTGGGTGCCAGCGTCGCCGCCAATCGCAAGAAGGGCTTTGACACCGCCATCGCCAAGCACGCCAATTTGAAGGTGGTGCGCAGCCAGACCGGTGACTTCACCCGTGCCAAGGGCAAGGAAGTCATGGAGAGCTTCATCAAGGCCGAAGGCGGCGGCAAGACGATCTGCGCGGTCTACGCCCACAATGATGACATGATGGTCGGAGCGATCCAGGCCATGAAGGAAGCCGGCCTCAAGCCGGGCAAGGACATCCTCACGGTGTCCATCGACGCGGTCCCCGATATCTTCAAGGCGATGGTCGCCGGCGAAGCCAATGCGACGGTCGAGCTGACACCGAACATGGCGGGGCCGGCCTTCGACGCCGTCGCGGCGTTCAAGGAGAAGGGCACCGTTCCGCCGAAGTGGATTCAGACCGAATCCAGGCTTCTCACGGCTGCCGACGATCCGCAGAAGGAATACGACAGCAAGAAGGGCCTCGGTTACTGAGGCGGGCGCTTCGCCGGACCACGCTTTGTGGTCCGGCCCCCTTCGAATCCGCCGCACGAACGAATAGGCTGGGTGTCCGCAGCATAAGCGGGCGCCGGTGGGAGTGACGTCGTTATGGAGAACAGCCTTGATCCTGCTCCTTCCCTGTTGGAGGCGCGCGGGATCAGCAAGAGCTTCGGAGCGGTGCGCGCGTTGCAGGAGGTCGACTTCACGCTTCGCGCCGGCGAGATCCATGCGTTGCTCGGCGAGAACGGTGCCGGCAAGTCCACGCTGATCAAGGTCATCACCGGCGTATTCCCGCGCGATGCCGGTGTCGTCGGCCTCGGCGGCGAAGAGGTCGCGCCGCGTTCGGCCAAGGCGGCGCTTGAGGCCGGCATTGCCACGGTCTACCAGGAGGTCAACCTGCTGCCGAACCTGTCGGTGGCGCAGAACCTGTTTCTCGATCGCCAGCCGATGCGTTTCGGCATCGTGCGCGAAGGCGAGATGCGCCGCCGCGCCAAGACGCTGCTCATGGAGTTCGGTCTCGACATCGACGTTGCCGCGCCGCTCGGCAATTATTCAATCGCCATCCAGCACGTCACCGCGATCGCCCGCGCGGTAGATCTCTCCGCACGCGTGCTGATCCTGGACGAGCCGACCGCGAGTCTCGACCGTCACGAGGTGGACATCCTCTTCGGCATCATGCGCCAGCTTGCCAGGCACGGCATCGGCATCGTCTTCGTCAGCCATTTCCTCGATCAGGTCTACGAGATCTCCGACCGCATCACCGTCTTGCGCAATGGCCGCCTGGTCGGCGAGCGCGAGACCGCCTCGTTGTCGCGGCTCGAGTTGATCCGGATGATGCTCGGTCGCGAGCTGGCGGAGACCACCAGTGCGCGGGCGGTGGCCGGTGAGCACAAGGCGCGTGAGGTCTGCGCCAGTTTCGAGAACTACGGCAAGGCCGGCTATGTCGCTCCGTTCAATCTCGAGCTGCGCCATGGCGAGGTCGTCGGCCTCGCCGGGCTGCTTGGCTCGGGCCGCACCGAGACGGCGCGGCTGGTGTTCGGCGCCGAGCGCGCGGATGGCGGGCAGGCAAAAGTGGAGGGGACGCCCGTGCGACTCCAGTCGCCGCGCGACGGCGTACGCCATGGCTTTGGCTATTGCCCGGAGGAGCGCAAGACTGATGGCATCGTTGCCGAGCTGACTGTGCGCGAGAACATCGTGCTGGCGCTCCAGGCCAAGCGCGGCCTGCATCGGCCGCTGTCGCGGCGCGAGCAGGACGAGATCGCACGCCGTTACGTCAAGATGCTCGACATCCGCCCGCCCGAGGCCGAGCGCCCCGTGGGTCTGCTGTCCGGCGGCAACCAGCAAAAGGTGTTGCTGGCGCGCTGGCTCGCGACTTCGCCGCGGCTCCTTGTGCTGGACGAGCCCACGCGCGGCATCGATGTCGGCGCACATGCCGAGATCATCCGCCTGATCCGCGAGCTCTGCGACGACGGGCTGGCGCTGCTCGTGATCTCCTCCGAGTTGGACGAGATCGTGACCTATTCCGATCGCGTGGTCGTGCTGCGCGATCGTGCCCATGTCGAGGAGCTCACAGGCGAGGCGGTCGACGTCACCAATATTCTCGCGGCCATCGCCGCCGACGGTGCCGCGATCCAGGAGGCGCGGGCATGACCGCGCTGTTGCCGCGCCGCGGCCTTGCCCAGATTCTCGCGCTGATCGTCATCCTCGCGGTCGACCGCGTGGTGTCGCCGCAATTCTTCGATCTGCGCCTTCAGGATGGCCGTCTGTTCGGCAGCGTCATCGACGTGCTCAACCGCGGCACGCCGGTGGCGCTGCTCTCGCTCGGCATGGTACTGGTGATCGCGACGCGCGGCATCGATCTCTCGGTTGGTGCGGTGATGGCGATCTCCGGCGCGATCGCGGCAAGCCTTGCCGACGGCCACAGCCTGCCGGTGGTGCTGGCTGCGGCGCTCGGCACAGGCCTTGTCTGCGGCCTTTGGAACGGTTTTCTCGTCGCGGTGCTCGGCATGCAGCCGATCGTGGCCACGCTGATCCTGATGGTGGCGGGACGCGGCATCGCCCAACTGATCACCGAAGGGCGCATCGTGACGTTCTCCTCACCGGACCTGGTGTGGCTCGGCAATGGCGCCATTCTCGGCCTGCCGGTTCCGATTGCGATTGCGCTTGGCATGCTGATCCTCACCGGCGCGGTGGTGCGCGGTACCGCGCTCGGACTCCTGATCGAGGCGACCGGCGGCAATGCGCGGGCGAGCGAGCTGGCCGGCGTCGGCACCCGCGCGATGATCCTTTCGGTCTATGTCTGGTGCGGCGTCTGCGCCGCGCTCGCCGGCGTAATCGCGGCAGCCGACATCATGGGGGCGGACGCCAACAATGCCGGGCTCTGGCTCGAGCTCGACGCGATTCTCGCGGTCGTGATAGGTGGCACCTCACTGTTCGGCGGGCGCTTCAGCCTCGTCCTGGCGGTGTTGGGCGCGCTGATCATCCAGACCATGAACACCGGCATCCTGCTGTCCGGCTATCCGCCGGAGTTCAACCTGCTGGTCAAGGCCGTGGTGGTGCTCGCGGTGCTGCTGCTGCAATCGCCGAAACTGTCGGGTTTTGCCGGCATGATGGCGCGGCTGCGGAGGACGAAGCCATGAAAGGCCTGCCGCCCGTTCTCATCACGGCCATCGTGCTTGTCCTTGGCTTCGCAGCCTGCGCCGTGCAATTCCCCAACATTGCCTCGACCCGCGTGGTCGGCAATCTCCTCACCGACAACGCCTTCCTCGGCATCGTCGCGACCGGCATGACCTTCGTCATCATCTCCGGCGGTATCGACCTCTCCGTCGGCTCCGTGATCGGCTTCACCACCGTGTTCGTGGCGCTCGCGATCGAGCACTGGGGCGTGCCGCCGCTGGTCGCTTTCGTCGCGATCCTCGCGCTCTCGGCGGCCTTCGGCGCCGCGATGGGCGCCGTGATCCATGTTTTCGACCTGCCGCCCTTCATCGTGACGCTCGCCGGCATGTTTTTGGCGCGCGGCGCCAGCTTCCTGCTGTCGACGGAATCGGTGCCGATCACTGCGCCGGTCTACTCGACCGTGTCCGACTTCGCGTTGCGCATGCCCGGCGGCGGGCGGCTGA
Organism: Bradyrhizobium diazoefficiens; assembly: GCF_016612535.1. Classification (NCBI taxonomy): domain Bacteria; kingdom Pseudomonadati; phylum Pseudomonadota; class Alphaproteobacteria; order Hyphomicrobiales; family Nitrobacteraceae; genus Bradyrhizobium; species Bradyrhizobium diazoefficiens. The sequence goes on along the minus strand of NZ_JAENXS010000002.1, from coordinate 1,489,841 downwards.
CCGCGATCGCCATCATCATGCTCGCGATCGTGATCGGCGGCGCTTTGTTGTTGCGTCTCACCCGGTTCGGCGCCAACGTCTACGCACTTGGCGGCGGCCGGTCGACCGCGAGCCTGATGGGCGTCGCGGTCGGCAAGATGACGATCAAAATCTACATGCTTTCGAGCCTGCTCGCCGGCATCGCCGGCATCGTCTTCTCCTTCTACACCAGCGCGGGCTACTCGCTCTCGGCGGTCGGCGTCGAACTCGACAGCATCGCGGCCGTGGTCATCGGCGGCACGTTGCTGACGGGCGGGCAGGGCTCGGTGATCGGCACCTTCCTCGGCGTGCTGATCCAGGGCATGATCCAGACCTACATCAATTTCGACGGCACGCTGTCGAGCTGGTGGACCAAGATCGCGACCGGCGTCTTGCTGTTCGTCTTCATTGCCTTGCAGCAAGGGCTGGTCGCGCTGGCGCGCCGGCCGGTGGCGAAGCGCGCGGGAGCCGTCTCATGACCTCGCGCATCGTCGTCATCCCGACACGACGGGCTCACTCCAACCACGCGGAGGTGGCGCGCTCGATCGGTGTCGACATCATCGCGGGCCGTTACGCGGAAGGAACGCGGGTGCCGGGCGATGCCGAGCTGACCGCAATGTTCGGCGTGTCACGGCCGGTGTTGCGCGAAAGTGTGAAGACGCTGGTCGCCAAGGGGCTTCTGACCACGAAGGCGCGGGTCGGCACCGTCGTGCGCGAGCGCACGGCCTGGAACATGTTCGACGCCGACGTCCTGGCCTGGCATCTCGATGCCGGCATCGACAAACGCTTCCTCAACGACCTCGCCGAGATCCGTCTCGCGGTCGAGCCGCGGGCGGCGGTGCTGGCGGCGAAGCAGCGGTCGGAGGCTGATGTCGCCGAACTTCGCCGCTGCATGGAACGCATGCGGCTCGAGGCGTCCGATTCGGTCAGCTTTGCCGATGCCGATCTCGCGCTGCATGTTGCGGTGGCGCGGGCATCGGGTAATCTGTTCATGCGCTCGATCGGGCATGTGATCGAGGCCGCGTTGCGCGCCTCGTTCCTGCTCAGTGCCCCGGTCGAGCCGGAGGACCGCGACACCGTGCTGCTCTGGCATCAGAAGATCGTCGATGCGATCGCAGCTGGCGATGCCGAGACGGCGTCGGAGGCGATGGTCTATGTCATTCACAACGGCATGCGCCGTCACGAGGGCACCGTGATCGAGACGGCCCCCGCCGAGCCGCGGCCGTCCGCGGAAAGTGGAGAACAAGCGTGACTGAATTTCGCATCGCCATCGTCGGCTTCGGCAAGATCGCGCGCGACCAGCATGTCGGCGCGATCGCCGCGACGCCGGGCGCGATGCTCGCCGCAGTCGCGAGCCGCAACGCTTCACTGCCCGAATTGCCGCATTTTGCGACCATCGAGGAGCTGCTGGAGAAGGGGCCGCCGATCGATGCGGTGTCGCTGTGCACGCCGCCGCAGGTGCGACGCGCCCAGGCCGCGGCCGCGCTTGCCGCCGGCAAGCATGTCATGCTCGAGAAACCGCCCGGCATCGGCGTCTCCGAGCTCGATCCGCTGACCGCGATGGCGACGGAGGCCAAGCGCACGCTGTTTGCGACCTGGCATTCGCGCCATGCGCCGGCGGTCGAGCCGGCCCGCGAATGGCTGGCTGCGCGCCGGATCAAGTCGGTGCACATCAATTGGAAGGAAGACGTCCGCGTCTGGCATCCCGGTCAGGCTTGGATCTGGGAGCCCGGCGGGCTCGGCGTGTTCGATCCCGGCATCAACGCGCTGTCGATCCTGACCCGCATCCTGCCGAAGCCGGTGTTCGTCACGGCGGCAGAGCTTGCCTTTCCAGCCAATTGCCAGTCGCCGATTGCCGCCAATTTGACGCTGACCGATATCGGCGGCCTGCCGATTACGGCCGAGTTCGACTTCCGCCAGACCGGGCCGCAGAGCTGGGATATCGTCGCGGAAACCGATCAGGGGCGGATGATTTTGTCCCGCGGCGGCAGGATCATGGCGGTTGACGACAAGGTTGTTGCCGACGCGCCCGATCAGGAATATCGCGAGCTGTACCGGCGCTTTGTCGCGCTCGCCGCCACCGGAACGAGCGACGTCGATCTGGCGCCGCTTCGCCTCGTCGCCGACGCCTTTCTGCTCGGCAAGCGCACTCTGGTCGAACCATTTGTGGACTGAACATGGCTGGCTCGAAAATAACAAAAGATGTTTTCGGAACGCTGCCGGACGGCCGCAATGTCGAGCGCATCGCGCTGCGCGGCGAGGGCGGCTTCGAAGCCCGGATCATCACCCATGGCGCGGTGATCCAGGCGCTGATCGCGCCGGCCGCCAAGGGCGGTACCGACGATGTCGTGCTCGGCCATGACGCCTTCGCCGGCTATCTCGCCGAACGGAAGTTCTTTGGCGCCACCGTCGGCCGCTACGCCAACCGCATTGCCAACGGGCAGTTTTCGCTCGATGGCGAAACCTTCCAGCTTCCCGTCAACAACGGCCCGAATGCGCTGCACGGCGGCCTCGACGGTTTCGACTGCAAGCTCTGGGACATTGCCGAGATCGACGATGGCGCCAAGCCTGCGGTCACGCTGACCTACACGAGCCCGGACGGCGAAGAAAATTATCCCGGCAAGCTCGACGTGCGCCTGACCTACAGTGTCACCGGCCCGACCGAGCTTTCTCTCATGATGGAGGCGCGGACCGACCGTCCGACCATCGTCAACCTGACCAACCACAGCTTCTTCAATCTGGAAGGCGCCACGTCCGGCACGCCCATCCTCGATCACAAGCTCACGGTCGCCGCCGAGCACTTCCTCGCCATCGACCCCACCGCCATTCCGCTGCCCGAGCCGCCGCGCGCGGTGGCGGGCACGCCGTTCGATTTTAGCGAAGCACGCCCGGTCGGCGCGCGCATCCGCGAGAGCGACCCGCAATTGCGCAATGGCAAGGGCTACGATCACACTTACTGTCTCGCGCGCGATGGCAAGCTCGCGCTCGCGGCGCGGCTCGAGGCGCCGCGCTCGGGACGGATCATGGAGCTGCTTACCGATCAGCCCGGCCTTCAGGTCTATTCCGGCAACTATCTCGACGGCACGATCTCGGGCAAGGGCGGCAAGCTGATCCGGCAGTCGGATGCGATTTGCCTGGAACCGCAGATGTGGCCGAATTCGCCGAACCGGCCGGACTTCCCCAGCCCGCGCCTCGATCCCGGCGGCATCTACCGGCATCACACCGTCTATCGCTTCGCAGTGAGGGCGCCATGACGGAAGAGGTGCCGACCTCCGTCCTCTCCGACCATCCTTGTCATCTCGGCGAAGGGCCGACCTATGACGTCACCACCGATACCGCATGGTGGTTTGACATCCGCGAAGGGCGCCTGTTCGAGGCAAATCTCGGCAGCGGCGCGGTCCGCGTCCACGCGCTCGGCCGGATGGCGAGCGCGCTCGGGCGGATCGATGCCGAGCGCCAGCTGATCGTCGCGGAGGACGGGCTTTACATCCGCGCGCGCGTCGATGGTGCAATGACGCTGTTCCGGCCGCTCGAAGCGGATAATCCCGCCACGCGCTCCAATGATTGCCGCGTGCACCAATCCGGCACGTTCTGGATCGGCACCATGGGCCGCAAGGCCGAGCGAGGGGCCGGCGCCATCTACGCGCTCCACCGTGGCAAGATCTCGACGCTGTTTCCCGGCATCAGCATTCCCAACTCGATCTGCTTCTCGCCGGATGGCGCGACCGGCTACTTCACCGATACCGCGCGCGCCGTGCTCTATGCGGTGCCGCTCAATCCCGCCACCGGCCTGCCGCGCGGCGAGCCGGAGGTGCTGCTGCGCCACACCGGCATCGGCGGGCTCGACGGCTCGGTGTGCGACGCCGACGGGCAGATATGGAACGCCTGCTGGGGTGCCAGCCGCGTCGATGTCTATTCCCCGCAAGGCGAGCGTCTGCGCTCGTTGCGCGTGCCGGCCAAGCAGGCGAGTTGTCCCGCCTTTGTCGGCCCGGATCTGTCGCGCCTGCTCGTCACATCCGCGTGGCAGGATATGGACGCCGAGGCCCGCGCCGCCGATCCGCAAGCCGGCTGCACTTTTCTGTTACACGCATCCGCGCGCGGTCGCGCGGAGCCCGACGTCAAGCTCGCATAGGAGATCCGAAGCCGACCTCTACCGACGTTCTCGACGACTTAAGAAACAGTCAGACACCCAAAGGGAGTGAAGCATGTTGAAGTTGAAGACGACATTTCTCGCATTGGCGCTCGCCGGCGCCGCAACGATGGCCGCAGGCGTTACCGCCTCCGCGCAGGAGAAGGCAACGGTCGGCATCGCGATGCCGACAAAATCCTCGGCGCGCTGGATCGACGACGGCAACAACATGGTCAAGACCTTGAAGGAGCGCGGCTACAACACCGACCTGCAATATGCCGAAGACGACATCCCGAACCAGCTTTCGCAGGTCGAGAACATGGTGACCAAGGGCGCGAAGGCGCTGGTGATCGCCGCCATCGACGGCACCACGCTGTCGGACGTGCTCAAGCAGGCCAAGGCCAAGGGCATCATCGTGATCGCCTATGACCGCCTGATCCGCGGCACGCCGAATGTCGATTACTACGCGACCTTCGACAATTTCCAGGTCGGCGTGCTGCAGGCGCAGTCGATCGAGAAGGGGCTTGGCCTCAAGGAAGGCAAGGGCCCGTTCAACATCGAGCTGTTCGGCGGCTCGCCCGACGACAACAACGCCTACTTCTTCTACAATGGCGCGATGAGCGTGCTGAAGCCCTATATCGACAGCGGCAAGCTCGTGGTCGTCTCCGGCCAGATGGGCATGGACAAGGTCGCGACCTTGCGCTGGGACGGCGCTACCGCCCAGGCGCGCATGGACAATCTGCTCAGCGCCTACTACGGCAACAAGAAGATCAATGCCGTATTGTCGCCCTATGACGGCATTTCGATCGGCATCATCTCCTCGTTGAAGGGCGTCGGCTACGGCAGCGCCGACCAGCCGATGCCGATCATCTCGGGCCAGGACGCCGAAGTGCCGTCGATCAAGGCCATGCTGCGCGGAGACCAGTATTCCACCATCTTCAAGGATACCCGTGATCTCGCCAAGGTAACCGCCGACATGGTCGATGCCGCGCTCGCCGGCAAGCAGGTCACTGTGAACGACACCAAGACCTACGAGAACGGCGTCAAGACCGTTCCCTCGTATCTGCTCAAGCCGGTCGTGGTCTACAAGGACAATTGGGAGAAGGTTCTGGTTGACAGCGGCTACTACAAGAAGTCGCAATTCCAGTAAGAACTTCTCTTTCTCCCTCTCCCCGTTCTTGCGGGGAGAGGGACCTGACAGATGGAACAAAACCGATGACCGCCATGCTGGAGATGCGTAACGTCAGCAAGAGCTTTTCGGGTGTGCAGGCGCTGCGCGACGTCAATTTCTCGGTCGAGGCCGGGCAGATCCACGCCCTCGTCGGCGAGAATGGCGCCGGCAAGTCGACCTTGATGAAGGTGCTGAGCGGCGTCTATCCCGCAGGCAGCTACGAAGGCACCATCGTCTTCGAGGGCGAGGAGCGCCGCTTCCGTGATATCAACGATTCCGAGGCGCTTGGCATCATTATCATCCACCAGGAGCTGGCGCTGATCCCGCTGATGTCGATCGCGGAAAACATCTTTCTCTCTCATCCGCCGTCGAGGCTCGGCGTGATCGATCGCAATGAGGTCTACCGGCGCACCCGCGAGCTGCTCGCGCAGGTCGGCTTGAAGGAGTCGCCGGATACGCTGATCACCGATCTCGGCGTCGGCAAGCAGCAGCTGGTCGAGATCGCGAAAGCGCTGTCCAAGCGCGTGCGGATGCTGATCCTGGACGAGCCGACCGCGAGTCTCAACGAGGCCGACAGCGCCGCGCTGCTCGAACGCCTGATGGCGTTCCGCGGGCAGGGCATCGGCTCGATCCTGATCTCGCACAAGCTCAACGAGGTTGCCCGCGTCGCCGACCACATTACCGTGCTGCGCGACGGCCGCACCGTCGACAGCATCGATTGCCACGCCGAGCCGATCCGGGAAGACCGCATCATCCGCAGCATGGTCAATCGCGATCTCGCCCATCGTTTCCCCGAGCGCAGCGCGAAAATAGGCGAGCCCGTGCTCGAAGTGACCAACTGGTCGGTCTATCACCCCATTCATCCCGAACGGCAGGTCATCAAGAACGTCAATTTCGGCGTCAAGCGCGGCGAGGTCGTCGGCATCGCCGGGCTGATGGGGGCGGGCCGCACCGAGTTCGCCATGAGCCTGTTCGGCCGGTCCTGGGGTACCAATATCAGCGGCCGCATCGCCCTCGAAGGCCATGAGATCGCGCTGTCGAATGTTGCCGCCGCGATCGACGCCGGGCTTGCCTATGTCACCGAGGACCGCAAGCAACTCGGCCTGATCCTCGCCGACGACGTTCGCAAGAACATTACGCTTGCGAGTCTCGACCAGGTTGCGCCGGGGAGGGTGATCGACGACATCGCCGAACTGAAGGTGGCCAGCGATTACCGCAACCGCATGCGCATCCGCTGTTCCGACGTCTATCAGGAAACCGGCCAGCTCTCCGGTGGGAACCAGCAGAAGGTCGTGTTGTCGAAATGGCTGATGACCGACCCAAAAGTGCTGATCCTCGACGAGCCGACCCGGGGCGTCGACGTCGGTGCCAAATACGAGATTTACTGTATCATCAACGAGCTGGCGGAGGCCGGCCGTGGCGTCGTGGTGATCTCCTCGGAGATGCCCGAGCTGCTCGGCATCTGCGACCGCATCTGCGTCATGAACGACGGCGCCTTCGTCGGCGAGTTCCCGGGCGCTGAGGCGACGCAGGAAAAGATCATGCGCGCTATCATGCGCAACGAACGAAGCAATGGCAACGGCGCGGCCGAGGTCGCGGAGATGGGAGGATCGCGGCCATGACCGACAAGACGGTTTCGCTGCCGGAGGAGCGCCGCCACGGCAGCTTCATCAAGAACAATTTGCGCAACTACGGCATGCTGATGTCGCTGATCGCGATCATGCTGTTTTTTCAGGTCATGACCGGTGGGACGCTGCTCCAGCCGCTCAACCTGACCAATCTGGTGCTCCAGAACAGCTACATCGTCATCATGGCGCTGGGCATGCTGCTGGTGATCGTCACCGGCCACATCGATCTCTCGGTCGGTTCGGTAGCGGGCTTTGTCGGCGCGGTCGCGGCGGTGCTGATGGTGAGCTACAAGGTCGACTACACGCTCGCTTTCATCGCCTGCCTCGTGCTCGGCGCGGCCATTGGCGCTGCGCAGGGCTATTGGGTCGCCTATTTCAAGATCCCGTCCTTCATCGTGACCCTGGCCGGCATGCTGGTGTTTAAGGGCCTTGCGCTCGCGGTGTTGCAGGGCCAGTCGCTCGGACCGTTCCCGTCGACCTTCCAGAAGCTCTCATCGGGCTTCATTCCCGAATTGCTGCCCGAAGCCGGCACACTGCATCCGACCTCGATGCTGATCGGTGCTGTGCTGGCGTTGGGACTGGTCTACGCCAGCGCCAAGAGCCGCACGCGTGAAGTGTCGCACGGTATCGAGGTTGAGCCCTATGCGTTCTTCCTGGGCAAGAGCATCGTGCTCGCTTGCGCCGTGCTCTATTTCACCTATCTGATCGCCTCGCATCGCGGCCTGCCCAACGTGCTGGTGATCATGACCGCGCTGATCGCGCTCTACGGCTTCGTCACCCGCCGCACCGTGATCGGCCGGCAGGTCTACGCGGTCGGGGGCAATGCCAAGGCGGCAAAATTGTCGGGCATCAAGACCGAGCGGTTGACCTTCCTCACCTTCGTCAACATGGGCGTGCTTGCCGCACTCGCCGGCCTCGTCTTTGCCGCCCGCCTCAACACCGCGACCCCGAAAGCGGGCCTCGGCTTCGAGCTCGACGTCATCGCCGCCTGCTTCATCGGCGGCGCCTCCGCCTATGGCGGCGTCGGGCGCGTCGGCGGCGCCGTGGTCGGCGCCATGATCATGGGCGTGATGAACAACGGCATGTCCATCCTCGGGATCGGCATCGACTATCAGCAGGTGATCAAGGGCCTGGTGCTGCTCGGGGCGGTGTGCATCGACGTGTATAACCAGCGGCGGTGAGGCGGCGTAGCCCGGATGGAGCGAAGCGAAATCCGGGACACTGTTCCTGCATTCAGCTTCGCGTCATGCGGGCTACGGCGGCGTTACTGCGTGGTGAACAGTATCGTGGCGATTGCGACGGATAGGCTCACGGCCGAAACCGTTGCAACGGTTGACAGCACGCCCATCTTCCGCAGCGCGATTGCGAAGACGATGATGATCGGCGTTGCGGTGACCAGCCCAAATTGTGCTTCGCTCATTGTTGATCACCACTCCATGGAAAGCTGATGCGTTCCTATCGCGCTCCGGCGTTCGCCAGTTTGTCCGGCGACAAATTCGGAACGGGACGGGTGAGCTAAGGCTGGCCGGGGGTCCTGATCCGGAAGAGCAGATGTCGGCGGCTGGTTGCGAACAACAGGGAACCGGCTGGGGAATCCTGGAGGGCCTCCCCGGCGATCCCATGATCTGGGTGCTAATCTTCAGCGAGTTCGCCGCCTTCGGCCTGTTTCTCGGCGCCCTTCGTCGTCGCCCGCGCGATCCATCCGGCGGTGTTCGCGGCGGGGCAGGCCATGCTTGATTCGAATCTTGCTGGCCTCAACACCGTCGTGCTGGTGACCAGCGGCTGGGCGGCCGCCCGCGCGACGAAAGAGGCGCGCGCCGGACGGAGGTCGACGGCCCGTTACTGGCTCCTCATTGCCATGGCGCTCGGGGGCTTCTTCATCGCGATCAAGCTCGCCGAGTATGCCGGAGAGATCGGTCGCGGTATCGGCCTCGAAACCAGCCCGTTCTTCACGCTCTACTTCCTCCTGACCGGCTTCCATCTCTTGCACGTCGGCCTCGGCATCGTGATCCTCGGCGTGGTCTGCCGCCGCGCCGAGACGGTGGGCGTCGAAACCGGCGCCGCGTTCTGGCACATGGTCGATCTGATCTGGATCGTCATGTTCCCGATCCTCTATCTAGTGCGGTGACTGTGCCGGATCGCCTGGACATCACCTGGATCGCGCTGATCGGCCTCGCGCTCGCGACCCTGCTGGTGCCGCCGCTGCTGCCGCGGCCGCTGCTTGCGAACGCGCTGGTCTTGGTCCTTGCCGCCATCAAAGGGCGCCGGATTGCGCTCGATTTCCTCGATCTGCGGGCCGCGCCCGCGCTCTGGCGCGGCCTCGTCAACGCCTGGATCGTCATCCTCGTGCTGTTTGCCTGGCTCGCCTCGGCCATCGTCACCTTGATCTGACGCGGCCAACGCTTGCGTTCATTGCGCCCCGACAAAGACCCGTCCGGGCCGATCGGCAAGATACAGCATCACTGTTTCCTCACGACAGGACCCACACGGAAAGGACTGGCAATGGCTGAACGCCTGACCAAGTCGGCGGCTCGAAACGTCTTCTACGGCGGCTCGGCCTTCTTCTTCGCGATCTTCATAGGGCTGACCGCGCACAGCCACTACTACATGGTCACGACCTCGACCGACGCGCCCACGCTGACCGCATCAGTTGCGCGCGGCAAGCATGTCTGGGAGCGCAACTCCTGCATCAACTGCCACACGCTGCTCGGCGAGGGCGCTTATTTCGCACCGGAGCTCGGCAACGTCTGGGATCGGTGGGGCGGCAAGGAGGATCCGGCCGGTGCGCGCGAAACGCTAAAGGCTTGGATGCAGTCGCAGCCATCGGGCGCGGAGGGCCGGCGGCAGATGCCGCAGTTCAATCTCAGCGATCAGGAGCTCAATGATCTCGCCGACTTCCTGCAATGGGTGAGCACCATCAAGCGCCAGGACTGGCCGCCGAACAAGGCCGGCTGAGCCCACAGCTTTCCTCTTCAAGACAGAGAGACCCCGAGATGAAATATCAGACCCAGAAAGTCGCGATGCTGTATTTTTACGGCGCGCTGACGCTGTTCCTGGCCCAGGTCCTGTTCGGCCTGCTCGCCGGGACCATCTACGTTCTGCCCAACACCTTGTCCGTCATCCTGCCGTTCAACATCGTCAGGATGATCCACACCAACGCGCTGATCGTGTGGTCGCTGATCGGCTTCATGGGCGCGACCTACTTCCTGCTGCCGGAGGAAACCGAGACCGAGCTGTACAGCCCGGTGCTGGCGAAGATCCAGTTCTGGATGTTCTTTGGCGCGGCAGGGACGGCCGTGGTCGGCTACCTCTTCCATTACCATGAAGGACGCGAGTTCCTCGAGCAACCCTTCGTCATCAAGGTAGGCATCGTCGTGGTCTTCCTGATATTCCTGTTCAACGTGACGATGACGGCGCTCAAGGGCCGCAAGACCACGGTCACCAACATCCTGCTGTTCGGCCTGTGGGGCGTTGCGATCTTCTTCCTGTTCGCCTTCTACAATCCGGCCAATCTCGCGGTCGACAAGATGTACTGGTGGTACGTCGTCCATCTCTGGGTCGAGGGCGTCTGGGAGCTGATCATGGCCTCGGTGCTCGCCTATCTCATGATCAAGCTCAACGGCATCGACCGCGAGGCGGTCGAGAAGTGGCTCTACGTCATCATCGGTCTTGCGCTGTTCTCCGGCATTCTCGGCACCGGCCACCATTTCTACTGGATCGGCGCGCCCGGGTACTGGCAGTGGATCGGCTCGCTGTTCTCCACCCTCGAGGTCGCACCGTTCTTCACCATGGTGATCTTCACGGTGCAGATGACCTGGAAGGCCGGCCGCAAGCATCCGAACCGCGCCGCGCTGTTGTGGTCGGTCGGCTGCTCGGTAATGGCGTTCCTCGGGGCCGGCGTCTGGGGCTTTCTGCACACGCTGTCCTCCGTGAACTACTACACTCACGGCACGCAGGTGACCGCCGCGCACGGCCATCTCGCCTTTTTTGGCGCCTATGTGACGCTGAACCTGTCGGTGATGGCTTATGCGATCCCGCAGCTCAAGGGACGCGCGCCCTATAATCAGTGGCTCTCCATGGCGAGCTTCTGGATCATGTGCACGGCTATGATGACCATGACTTTTGCGCTGACCTTCGCCGGCGTGATCCAGGTCCATCTCCAGCGCGTGCTCGGCCAGAGTTACATGGACGTGCAGGACCAGCTCGCCTTCTTCTACTGGGTGCGCCTCGGCTCCGGCGTGTTCGTCGCAATCTCTGCGCTGATGTTCGTTTGGGCGGTGCTGGTGCCCGGCCGCGAAAAGCCGGTGATCATCCCGGGTGCGCTGCAACCGGCCGAATGAGCGAGAACGGCGGCCGCCAAAAATCGCGGTCGCCCGTCCAAACGATTACCGGAGAAGGACCATGAAAGCAGCACTTCACGCCGTGCCGGCCTCCGTGCCCGCGCTTCCGGCCTACGTCCCGAGCGGCAACGAATGCGTGCTGTTCGAGCACGCCTGGCGGCATCGGCTGCCGGTTCTGCTGAAGGGGCCGACCGGTTGCGGCAAGACCCGCTTTGTCGCGCATATGGCGGCGCGGCTGGGATTGCCGCTCCACACCGTCGCCTGCCACGACGATCTCACCGCTGCCGATCTCACCGGCCGCTTCCTGCTGAAGGGCGGCGACACCGTGTGGACCGACGGTCCGCTGACACGCGCGGTGCGGGAAGGCGGCATCTGCTATCTCGACGAAGTCGTGGAGGCGCGCAAGGACGTCACCGTGGTCCTGCATCCGCTCACCGACGATCGCCGCATCCTGCCGCTGGAGCGGACCGGCGAAGAGCTCGCAGCGCCCTACAGCTTCATGCTCGTGGTCTCCTACAATCCCGGCTACCAGACGCTGCTCAAGGCGCTGAAGCCGTCGACGCGGCAGCGCTTCGTCGCCATTGAGTTCGGCTTCCTGCCGCCGGAGCAGGAGGTTGCGGTGGTCGTGGCCGAGAGCGGTCTCGCGCCGGATGATGTGCGGCCACTGGTCGCGCTGGCCGGTCGTTTGCGGGCGCTCAAGGGGCACGATCTGGAGGAGGGCGTCTCGACCCGCCTGGTCGTCTATTGCGCCACTCTGATTGCCGCGGGAGCGTCGATCGCCGATGCCGTACTTGCCGGCATGATCGAGCCGTTGACCGACGATGCCGACGTCAAGGCAGCGCTGCTCGACGTCGCACGCGCCTTGATCTCCTGAAGGAGTGCGAGATGCTCGATTTCCTCGAGCTCGAAGAAACCGTCGGCCGCGCCTGGCATCGCCTTGTCGGCGGGACCGCGAGTTATTCGGTCCATCCGGATCACGCGGTGTTGCTGACCGACGTTCGCCCGCGTATCGCCGTGATGTTCCGCGCGCTCGGCGGCGAGGCGGGCGTCCAGATTGCGAGCGCCGGTGCCCGCCGGACCGGACACCGGCTCGGATGGCGACAGCGCATCGGGCTCGGTGACGAGCGGCTCGAGCAGGTGGGGCGGGATGCTGCGACGATCTTCCTGCCTGACAGCATTGCGATCTTCGCCGATCGCGCGCTGAACGCCGCGCTGTACCGCTGGCTTGCTGCCTGGTTCGCATTTGCGCCCACTGAGGAGATCGGTGAGGTGGATCTGCTGCGGCGCGATCTCCTGATGTTGCGGCGGGCCAGCGAGGTCGCTGTGCTCGTGCTGACGGAATGTCCGGGCCTGGCCGAGGACTACGCCCGGTTGGCCGCGGCCGTGGCGATGGCCCGGCCACGCCGGCCGCTGCCACGCATCGAGCAGGACATGGAGCTGATCGTGCGCACGCTGCTCGGCGCAGATGTGCCGCCGGCGGGCAGACTGTGGCCGGCCATGATGGGCACGGGTGCGCTGCCGGACAAGGCTCCGCCCGGATATCGCGCTATCCTGCCATGCCCGCTGTGGGGCGATTGCTGGACGCGCGAGTTTGCGCCGGCGGGAATGCACGATGACGTGGCAGCCGGAAGCAACGCGGCCACGCCACCGGACGAGCGCAAGCGTTTCGCCGTTCGCGAACGCGACGATGGCGCCAACCGTCGCGATCCCTTCGTGCTCAACCGCTTCGAAAAGATCCTGGCGATGGCCGAGATGGTCAATGTCGATCGCCCGGCCGACGACAATGAGGACGAGGACGCGCAAAAAGCGGCCGACGATCTCGAGGAAATCACGCTCGGACGGCGCAGCGGCAAGCCGGCGACCCGGCTGAAATTCGATCTCGACCTGCCGCCCGAAGCGCTGGATGCCTCGCGGTTGAGCGCGGACCTAACCTATCCCGAATGGGATTATCGCAGCCGATCCTATCTGCCCGATCAGTGCCGCGTACTCGCCGGCGCCGCGTCCGAGCGAGGTGAGACCTGGGTTCCTGACGAGGGCATGCGCCGGCACATTCGCCAGGTCCGCCGCCGCTTTCAGGTTCTGCGGCCACGCCACGAATTGATGCGCGCGCAGGCCGATGGTCACGACCTCGATCTCGATGCGCTGGTGCGGGCGCGTTGCGATCTTCGTGCCGGCAGCGGCGCACTCGATCGCGTCCATGTGGCGATGCGGCCGCAAGGTCACGATCTCGCCGTCACGCTGCTGGTCGATGTCTCGCTCTCGACGGATGCGTGGGTGGACGGTCATCGGGTGCTCGACGTCGAGAAGGAGGCGCTGCTCGTGCTTGCGCACGGGCTTTCCGCCTGCGGCGATCACCACAGCATTTTGACCTTCACTTCACGCCGGCGCGCCTGGGTGCGGCTCGAGACGGTCAAGGCGTTCGGCGAGCCGATGAGCGGAGCGGTGGAGCGCCGCATCGGCGCGCTGAAGCCGGGCTATTACACGCGGATCGGAGCCGCGATACGCCACGCGTCAGCCGAACTTGCACGCCAGCCACAGCGTCAGAAACTGCTGCTCGTCCTCACCGACGGCAAGCCGAACGACGTCGATCACTATGAGGGGCGTTTCGCAGTGGAGGACACCCGCAAATCGGTGCAGGAGGCGCGCCGGTTCGGCATCGCCGTGTTCGGCGTGACCGTTGATGCGATGGCGCAGTGCTATTTTCCAACGCTGTTCGGCCGCGGCGGCTACGCGATCGTCGGCAACATCCAGCGGCTGCCCGCTGCGCTGCCGGCAATCTATCGGCAGTTGGCCCATTGAACCAGCAGGACAAGACTCGCGGCTCGTGTTCCCATGTGAACTATTGCTCATCAATTGGGTATATGATCGAATGGCGGGATGGACCAGGACCGGCCCAAACCCGATCTGATCATCTTCGATTGCGACGGCGTGCTCGTCGACAGTGAGCTGCTGAGCTGTCGCTGCCTGTCGGAAGTACTGGCGGAGTTCGGCCTTCAGCTCGGCTTGGAGCAGGCGCTCGCGCTTTTCCTCGGACGCAGCACGAAGGCGATCGAGCAGCACTATCGCGTTCTCGGCCAGACCTTGCCTGATGATTTCCTTCCGCGTCTGAAGGCACGCGTGCTCGAGACGTTTGCCGCGGCGCTCCAGCCCATCCCTGGCGTCGGCGCGGTGCTATCCGAATTGAAAACGCCGTGTTGTGTCGCATCGTCCAGCGACATCGATCGGGTCTCGCTATCGCTTGATATCACCGGCATCGCGCCGCATTTCGGTGACCGGCTTTACACCGCGCAGATGGTCAGGCAGGGCAAGCCGGCGCCGGATCTCTTTCTCCACGCCGCCGGGAAGATGCGGGCCGATCCCGCGCGCGTGCTGGTGATCGAGGACAGTATTAGCGGCGTGCAGGCCGCCAAGGCGGCCGGCATGACCGTCTGGGGATTTGTCGGCGGGAGCCATTATCGCGATCGCGACGGCCGCGCTATATTGACCGCCGCCGGGGCCGATCGGGTCTTCGCGCGCATGAGCGATTTCTGGGAGTCGTGATTTCAGCCATGGCCGTCGAGAGCGACAGATCGAGACTCGACGACGCCGCGCGCGCCGGTTGGCTGTATTTCATTGCTGGCCACACCCAGGATGAGATCGCAAAGATGCTCCAGGTGTCGCGCGCCTCGGCGCAGCGGCTGGTGTCTTTGTGTCTCGCCGAGCGGCTGATCACCTTCCGGCTCGAGCATCCGATCGCTGCCTGCATGGAGCTGGCGGCACGCCTCAAGGAGCGGTTCGACCTCAGTCATTGCGAGGTGGTGCCGGCCGATCCTGCAGCGCCGCAGGCCACCGCCGGCATTGCCGAGCGCTGTGCCAACCTGCTGGACGCGACGCTGCGCTCGGAGACGCCCGTGATCGTCGCGCTCGGCACCGGCCGCGCGGTCCGCGCTGCGGTCGAGCGTGTCACGCCGATCGACCGGCCCAACCACCAGATCGTGTCGCTGGTCGGCAACATCTCCGCCGACGGCTCGGCGAGCTTCTACGACACCGTCGGCCGGCTCGCCGACCGCACCGGTGCGCGGCATTATCC
This sequence comes from Bradyrhizobium diazoefficiens, assembly GCF_016612535.1. Lineage (NCBI taxonomy): Bacteria > Pseudomonadati > Pseudomonadota > Alphaproteobacteria > Hyphomicrobiales > Nitrobacteraceae > Bradyrhizobium > Bradyrhizobium diazoefficiens. The sequence continues at coordinate 1,474,486 of NZ_JAENXS010000002.1, read as the reverse complement.
AATGCCGCTGCCCTTCCTGATGTCGTCCGAGGACGAGCGCAACAAGATGGTGCGGATCGAGCCGATCGCCAAGGTGAAGGCGGTGGCGGCCAAGGCTGATCTACGCCTCGTCGGTATCGGCCAGATGGACCAGAAGGCGCAGGTCCATGTCGACGGCTTCGTCACCCGCGACGAGCTGTTCGAGATGATGCGGCAGGGCGCCATCGGCGAGATCACCGGCTGGGCCTATGATGCCAAGGGCCGCCTGCTCAAGGCCGGAACCAACAAGCGCCTGACCAGCATCCCGCCGGAAGTGCCGGCGAAGACCACGACGATTGGTGCCGCAATTGGCGCGGCCAAGGTGCCGGCGATTGCGGCTGCGCTGAACGGGCGCCTGATCAATGGATTGATCACCGACGAGGCCACCGCAAGGGCGATCCTGGAGCGGTAGGGCGTTCGCTGCAACGGCGTCGGGACTCGGCTCCCTCGCCCGCTTGCGGGAGAGGGGTGGGGAGAGGTCTCTCCACCGGCAAAACTCCCCCGGAGGAGAAAGCCCTCACCCGTATCGCATCTGCGATGCGATACGACCTCCCGCGAGCGGGAGAGGTGATGCGAGCCGCAACACCTGGACTCATCTGACCCATTCCTCCCGCACCGCAGCACTCATAAGTTGCGGGAACGCTCGCGCACCTGCTTGACAAGTGTCGCCCCTCGTCCGAACATACGCTCAACGCGTGGGCATATGCTCAAAAGCGCGGGCTTAGGGAGGTCACCGTGAAACGATTTCTGGGCGCCGTCTGCGGCGCGTCCGTACTGCTTGCCGTCCCCGCGATGGCCGAAACGACCCTGACGATCGCCACCGTCAATAACGGCGACATGATCCGCATGCAGGGGCTGACCGGCGAATTCACCAAGAAGAACCCCGATATTACCGTGAAATGGGTGACGCTGGAGGAGAACGTGCTGCGCCAGCGCGTCACCACCGACATCGCCACCAAGGGCGGCCAGTTCGACGTGCTGACCATCGGCACCTACGAGGTGCCGATCTGGGCCAAGAAGGGCTGGCTGGTGCCGCTCGCCAATCTCGGCGCCGATTACGACGTCGCCGACCTGCTGCCGAAGATCAGGGATGCGGTTTCCGTCGACGGCAAGCTCTATGCCGCGCCGTTCTACGGCGAGAGCTCGATGATCATGTACCGCACCGATCTGTTCGAGAAGGCTGGCCTGAAGATGCCGGAAAAACCAACCTGGGATTTCGTGATCGATGCCGCCAAGAAGCTGACCGACAAGAACGGTGGCGTCTACGGCATCTGCCTGCGCGGCAAGGCCGGCTGGGGCGAGAATATGGCCTTCCTCACGGCGATGGCCAATTCCTACGGCGCGCGCTGGTTCGACGAGAAGTGGGAGCCGCAGTTCAATACGCCGGAATGGAAGGCGACGCTTACGACCTACGTCAATCTCATGAAGGACGCCGGCCCTCCCGGCGCGAGCTCGAACGGCTTCAACGAGAACCTCGCGCTGTTCAATGCCGGCAAGTGCGGCATGTGGATCGACGCGACGGTGGCGGCGTCCTTCGTCACCAACCCGAAGGATTCCAAGGTCGCCGACAAGGTCGGTTTCGCGCTCGCGCCCAACACCGGGCTCGGCAAGAACGCCAACTGGCTGTGGGCCTGGAATCTCGCGATCCCCGCCGGCTCCAAGAAGACGGAAGCCGCCGAGAAGTTCATCGCCTGGGCAACCAGCAAGGACTACACCAAGCTGGTGGCGTCGAAGGACGGCTGGGCCAACGTGCCGCCGGGCACGCGCACCTCGCTCTATCAGAATCCCGATTATCTGAAGGTCGCCCCCTTCGCCAAGCTGACGCTGGCCTCGATCGATGCCGCCGATCCGAACCACCCGACCGTGAAGCCAGTGCCCTACGTGGGCGTGCAATACGCCGCGATCCCTGAATTCCAGGGCATCGGCACCCAGGTCGGCCAGCAGTTCTCGGCGGCGCTTGCGGGATCGATGACGGTCGATGCGGCGCTCGCCGCCGCGCAATCCGTCACCGAGCGCGAGATGAAGCGCGCCGGCTACATCAAGTGAACCCGAGCTCTCCCTGAGCTCAAACTTGCGGCCATCCACTCTTCGCTTGATGGATGGCCGCCCTTTCCCCCGCCCGAGGAGACGCGTGGATGGCAACCCGGCAGACGCAATTGCTTGCGCGGTCGCTCCTGACCCCGGCCGTCGGGCTCCTGTTCATCTGGATGATCGTTCCGCTGGCGCTGACGATCTACTTCTCGACGCTGCATTACAGCCTGCTCGATCCCGGCTCCGAAGCGTTCGTCGGGTTGGAGAATTTTCGCTACTTCCTCACCGATCCCGCCTTCCTCGCCTCGCTCCAGAACACGCTGGTCCTGGTCGGCTCGGTGCTGGCACTCACGATCTTCCTCGGCATTCCCCTGGCGCTGTTGATGGACCAGCCCGTGATCGGCCGCAACTTCGTCCGGCTGATGGTGATCGCGCCGTTCTTCGTGATGCCGACGGTGAGCGCGCTGGTCTGGAAGAATTTGTTGATGCATCCGGTCTCCGGCCTGTTCGCGTGGCTCGCCAAGCTGGTCGGGCTGACGCCGGTCGACTGGTTCAACGATGTGCCGCTATTCTCGGTGATCCTGATCGTCGCCTGGCAATGGCTGCCGTTCGCAACGCTGATCCTGCTCACCGCACTGCAATCGCTCGACGAGGAGCAGAAGGAGGCGGCCGAGATGGATGGCGCGAGCGCGGTCTCGACCTTCATCTACATCACGCTGCCCCATCTGGCGCGCCCGATCACGGTGGTGATCCTGATCGAGACCATCTTCCTGTTGACGGTGTTCGCCGAAATCTTCGTGACCACCGGCGGCGGGCCGGGCCTGCAGACCACCAACATCGCCTTCCTGATCTATTCGCAGGCGCTGATCCAATTCGATGTCGGCAGCGCCTCGGCGGGAGGCCTCGTGGCCGTCGTCATCGCCAATGTCGTCGCCTTCTTCCTCGTCCGCATCGTCGGCCGCAACCTGGAAGCCTGAATCATGGCGCGCAAGTCAACAACGCAGCGGGTGGTGATCTCGACGATCGGGGCGTGGTTCTTCGGATTCCTGATCTTCTTCCCGATCCTCTGGATGGTGCTGACGAGCTTCAAGACCGAGCTTGACGCCTTCGCCATTCCGCCGTCCTTCCTGTTCTTCCACTGGACCACGGAGAACTACGTGACGGTGCAAGAGCGCAGCGACTATCTACACCACGCGCTGAACTCGATCATCATCGCCGGCGGCTCGACCCTAATCGCGCTGCTGATCGCGATCCCCGCAGCCTGGTCGATGGCGTTCTCGCCGACCAAGCGTACCAAGGACATCCTGCTCTGGATGCTCTCGACCAAGATGATGCCGCCGGTCGGCGTGCTGGTGCCGATCTACCTGATCTACAAGAGTTTCGGCCTGCTCGATTCCCGCATCGGCCTCGTCTTCATCCTCTGCCTCGGCAATCTGCCGATCGTGATCTGGATGCTGTTCACGTATTTCAAGGAGATCCCGCGCGACATTCTCGAGGCTGCGCGCATGGACGGCGCCACGATTGGCCGCGAGCTCGTCTATGTCCTGACGCCGATGGCGATTCCGGGGCTCGCTTCGACCATGCTGCTCAATCTGATCCTGGCCTGGAACGAGGCGTTCTGGACGCTGAACCTGTCGACCTCGAACGCCGCGCCGCTCACCACGTTCATCGCGTCCTACTCCAGTCCGGAAGGACTGTTCTGGGCAAAGCTGTCGGCGGCATCGACGCTGGCGATCGCGCCCATTCTCGTCCTCGGTTGGTTCAGCCAGAAGCAGCTCGTGCGCGGGCTCACCTTCGGCGCGGTAAAGTAAGAAGGGCTGCCGGATCATGGGTCAGATCACACTTCAGGACGTGCAGAAATCCTTCGGTCCCGTGCACATCATCAAGGGCGCCGACCTCGAAATTGCCGACGGCTCCTTCGTGGTGTTCGTCGGTCCCTCCGGCTGCGGCAAGACCACGCTCTTGCGCTTGATCGCCGGGCTCGAGGATGTCTCCGGCGGCAAGATCCTGATCGACGGCAAGAACGTGGTCGACACGCCGCCGGCCAAGCGCGGGCTGTCCATGGTGTTCCAGTCCTATGCGCTCTATCCCCATATGAGCGTGCGCGGCAATATCGGCTTCGGCCTGAAGATGGCGGGCCTTTCTAAGGATGAAACCAACCGCAAAGTCGAGGCGGCGGCCGCCACGCTGAACCTCACACCGTATCTCGACCGCAAGCCGCGCGAGCTCTCCGGCGGCCAGCGCCAGCGCGTCGCGATTGGCCGGGCCATCGTCCGCGAGCCCAAGGCGTTCCTGTTCGACGAGCCGCTGTCGAACCTCGATGCAGCGCTGCGCGTGCAGATGCGCATCGAGGTGACGCGGCTGCAGAAGCAGCTCGGCACCACCGCGATCTACGTCACCCACGATCAGGTCGAGGCCATGACCATGGCCGACAAGATCGTCGTGCTCAACGGCGGCAAGATCGAGCAATACGGCTCGCCGCTCGAGCTCTACGAGAGGCCCACCAATCTCTTCGTCGCTGGCTTCATCGGTTCCCCAAAAATGAATCTCGTGACCGGCGAGCCGGCCAAGCAGCAAGGCGCCACCACTATCGGGGTGCGGCCCGAGCACCTCAAGATCGAGCGCGAGGGTGCAGGCGGCTGGCAGGGGACGATCGCCGTCGCCGAGCATCTCGGCAGCGACACGTTCCTCTATGTCGATGCCGGGCCGCTCGGGATGCTGACGGCGCGCTACATCGGCGAATTGAGCCTGCATGCAGGTGATCGCGTCTCGCTGGTGCCTGACCCCACGCGCATCCACCGCTTCGACCAGAGCGGCAACGCCATTCGGGGCTAACAAGAAACGGAAGACCGCCATGTACCTGGAAAAATTCAAGCTGAGCGGCAAAACCGCGTTCATCACCGGCGGCGGGCAGGGCATTGGCCTTGCCTGCGCGGAAGCGCTGGCCGAAGCCGGCGCCAAGGTGATCATCGGCGATCGCGACAGCAAGGTCGCCGGCGACGCCAAGGCCGGCATGAAGGCGAAGGGATTTGACGTCGAGACCGCGATCATGGACGTCACCGACACCAAGCGGGTGGCGGAGGTGGCGAACGATCTGGTCGCCCGCCACGGCAAGGTCGACATCCTCGTCAACAATGCCGGCATCGCGCGGAGCGAAACCCCGGCGGAGACGGTCACCGACGAGCATTGGCTCAACGTCATCGACGTCAATCTCAACGGCACCTTCTGGTGCTGCCGGGAATTCGGCAAGCACATGCTCAATGCCAGGAGCGGTGCTATCGTCAACGTCGGCTCGATGTCCGGCTTCATCGTCAACAAGCCGCAGGAGCAGTGCTTCTACAATGCCTCCAAGGCCGGCGTGCACCATCTGACCAAGTCGCTCGCCGCCGAATGGGGCACGCGCGGCATCCGCGTCAATGCGGTGGCGCCGACCTATATCGACACGCCGCTCAACGCTTTCGTGAAAAGCACCCCGAAAATGTACGACGCCTGGATCGGTGGAACTCCGATGGCCCGGATGGGACAGGTCGAGGAGATCGCCTCGGTCGTCTTGTTCCTGGCCTCGGAGGCCGCGAGCCTGATGACCGGCAGCATCGTGCTGGTGGATGGCGGCTACACTTGCTGGTAGGCTTGCGTCAAAATTGACGAGAGCGACCGGGAGCGACAATGCCGCGAGCGTATATCGGCGTCGACGTGGGGACCACGAGCACGCGGGCGGGGGTGTTTGACGAGGCCGGCACCTTGCTCGCGACCGCCAGGCATCCGATCCGGATCTGGCACGAGGCCGGCGATATCGTCGAGCAGTCGTCCCAGGACATCTGGGAGGCCTGCGTCAAATCGGTGCGGGCAGCAATGGCGGAAGCAGCGGTCGCGCCCGACAGCGTCGGCGGCGTTGGTTTCGACGCGACCTGTTCCCTGGTGGTGCTCGACCGCCAGGGCGAGCCGGTCACGGTCAGCGCCTCCGGTCAGGCACAGCGCAACGTCATCGTCTGGATGGATCACCGCGCCACGGCCGAGGCGCGGCTGATCAACGAGACCGAGGATGCGGTGTTACGCTATGTCGGCGGCTCGATCTCGCCCGAGATGGAGATGCCGAAGCTGTTGTGGCTGAAGCGGCATCTGCGCGCGAGTTTTGATGCCGCCGGACATTTTTTCGATCTGGCAGATTATCTGACCTGGCGCGCGACCGGCTCGCTCCAGCGCTCGACCTGCACCGTCACCTGCAAATGGAACTATCTTGCCCATGACGGTGGCGGCTGGAGCCCGCAATTCTTCAAGCGCATCGGGCTGTCGGACTTCGTCGGCGAAAAATACGCCCGCATCGGCACCGAAATCGTCGCCCCCGGCACGCGGCTCGGCGCCGGTCTCACCCGCGCCGCCGCCGCCGACCTCGGCCTGTCGCCGGGCACGCCGGTGGGGGCGTCCCTGATCGACGCCCATGCCGGCGGCATCGGCGCGATCGGCGGGCGCGACGGAACGGGCGGAACGACGGATGTCTGCGATCGCCTCGCCTACATCATGGGAACGTCGGCCTGTATCATGGCGACGACCAAGCAGCCGTGCTTCGTGCCCGGCGTCTGGGGTCCCTATTATTCCGGCATGGTGCCGGACTTCTGGCTCAACGAGGGCGGCCAGTCGGCCGCGGGAGCTGCGATCGACCATCTCCTCAAGTCGCATCCCGGCCATGCCGAGGCCAGTGCGGCGGCGCGCGGCGAGGGCGTCGACCTCATCACCTATCTCGAACGCCGCATCATCGCGCGCACGGGCGATGCGAGCCGCGCGGCGCTACTGGCGCGCAACGTCCATGTGCTTCCGGAATTCATCGGCAATCGCTCGCCCTATGCCGACCCCGATACGCGCGCGGTGATCGCGGGCCTCGATCTCGATACCGATGTCGGTGCGATGGAGCGGCTGTTTCTCGCCGGCCTGTGCGGGCTCGCTTATGGACTCGCCGAGGTGATCGAGGCCTTTGCCGCGCAGGGCGTTCATGCAGGCATCATGATCATGGGTGGCGGCGCCAGCCGCAGTCCGCTGGTGCGGCAGATCATGGCCGATACCACGGCCCTCACGGTCGCGCTGCCGCAGACGCAGGAGCCGGTGCTGCTCGGCGCCGCGATGCTCGGGGCGGTCGCCGGCGGTGCCTATGCCTCGATCGGCGAGACCATGGCGAAAATGTCGGCGCTGGGAGGACAGAGCGAGCCGACCACACCCGCCATGGCCGCGTTTCACACCCGCAAGCGCGAGGTCTACAAGCTGCTGCGCGAGATCGATCGCGGCAGCCGTGCGGCGATGCGCGATATCGCCAAGGGCTGAAGGACTGGTTGAAAGAGATGCTGATTTCCTGCGGCGACGCGCTGATCGACTTCGTGCCGACCCAAAACGCGGATGGACGCGAGGCGGTGATGCCGGCGGTCGGCGGCTCCTGCCTCAACGTCGCGATCGGCATGGCGCGGCTCGGCGCGCCCACGGGCTTCGTCGGCGGCATCTCGACCGATTTGTTCGGCCGCATGATCGCCGACCACGCCACGGCCTCGAACGTCCAGCTCGATCTTGCCACCCGCAGCGATCACCAGACCACGCTCGCCTTCGTGCGCATCGTCGCGGGCGAGTCGCATTACGCCTTCTATGATGCCGAGACCGCGACGCGGAGCTGGACCTACCGGCGCGGGTCCATTCCCTTTGCGAACATCGAGGCGCTCCATGTCGGCTCGACCACGCTGGTCAACGACCAGGGCGCGGCCGAGACCAAGGCCCTGATCGCGGACGCGCTGATGTCGTCGACGATCTCCTTCGATCCGAACTGCCGGCCCAATCTGGTCCAGGACAAGCCGGCCTACCTCGTCCGCATGGCCGAATTCGCAGCGACTGCCGATCTCATCAAGATGTCGGATGTCGACTTCGCCTATCTCTTTGGCGAGGAGCCGTATCGGCAACGCGCGAGCGCGCTGTTGGGACAAGGGACAAGCCTCGTCGTCGTCACCCGCGGCAACAACGGCGCCATCGCCTGGCATTCAAGAGCAGGGCAGATCGAAGTGCAAGCGCCTATGGTTGCGGTTGCCGACACCATCGGCGCCGGCGACAGTTTTCAGGCGGCGCTGCTGTTCGCCCTGCACAAGCAGAGGCGTCTCGCCCGGCAGCAATTGAAGGATATCAGCGCCGACGAGCTTCGCCGCGCGCTGTCCTTTGCCGCCAATTGCGCCGGTCTCACCTGCACCCGCCCGGGCGCTGATCCGCCCTGGAGCTACGAGATTAATTGGAGCGGGTAGTCCGCGTCAGGGTTTCTGCAGTGTCCGGGATGTTCCGGCGGAGTGCGGCCATGCGTCGGCAGAAATGGACAGGTGAGGTGCGCGCTGGCAAGGTCCGCGCGTCCTGACGCGAGCCTGTCCTTATGAGCAACGATCTCTGTTTCCTCTCCGCCATCGAGCTGCGCGAACGCGTCATTAGCAAGCAGGTCTCCCCGGTCGAGATCACGCGCGCCGTGCTCGCCCGCGCCGAGGCACTCCAGCCCGAACTGAACTGCTTCATCACCCTCTGTGGCGACGAAGCGATAGCGGAAGCGCGCGAGGCCGAGCGCAAAATGATGGCGGGTGAGTCACTCGGTCTGCTGCACGGGCTTCCCGTCACCGTCAAGGACATCGTCAACACCAAGGGCGTGAAGACCACCTTCGGCGCCGTCCCGTATAAGGACAATGTGCCCGCTGAGGACGCGGTCGCGGTCGCAAAGCTGCGCGCCGAAGGTGCGATCCTGATCGGCAAGACCACCACACCGGAATTCGGCAGCAAGTGCCTGACCGATTCACCGTTGTTCGGCCGTACCCGCAACGCCTGGAGTGCAGAGCGCTGCTCCGGCGGCTCCAGCGGCGGCGCGGCCGTGGCAGTGGCGAGCGGCATCGCGCCACTTGCGATCGCAACCGATGGCGGCGGCTCGACGCGGATTCCCGCCGCCTGCAACGGCGTGGTCGGGCTCAAGCAAAGCAATGGCGTGATCGCGCACAGCCAGGCGCTCGACGCCTTCGGCAACCAGACCTACATCACGCCGATGACGCGCGATGTCGCCGACACCGCGCTGATGATGCAGGCGATGACCGGCGAGGATGCCTGCGATCCCTGGTCGATCGGCGTGCCCGTGCCCGATTTCATCGGCACCGCCGCGCCGCGGGGCGATCTGCGCGGGCAGAAAATCCTGTTCTGCGCCTCGCCGCCCGGACGCCCGGTGTCATCAGATGTCGCCACGGCCTTCAAGGCGAGCCTCGATCGGCTCGCGAGCCTCGGTGCCGAGCTGGAAGAGTTTTCCGGCGAGGGGTTTGACATCGAGCCGATCTGGCGCGCCATCAACCACACGGTCTGGCGCACGCGCTTTGCCAAGCTCGTGGCCGAGCACGGCGACGTGCTCAGCGAAGCCTTCGTCAAGCAGGTCGCGCTTGCGACCAATGTCAGCGGCATCGCCTATCAGGAGGCGATGTTCGCGCGCACGGCGTTGTTCCGTCGCGTGCAATCCCTGCTTGCGCGCGGACACCTTCTGGCGATGCCGACCATCACCCGCACCGCGCTGCCGATCGACCAGGACCTGTTCGGCACCATCGAAATCGATGGGGCGCATTTCGACAGCGTCCGGCCGCACTGGTTCCCCTGGACCATGCCGTTCAACATGACCGGCCACCCCGCGATCAGTCTCCCCTGCGGCTTCGGCCGCGATGGCCTCCCGATCGGGCTCCAGCTCGTCGGCCGCTTCAGGGCCGATGCGGAATTGCTGCGTGTCAGCGCGCTGTTCGAGGCCTCCCACGACCTTCTCGCCCGCTGGCCGAGCTGAGATGGGGCACATGCGGCAAAGGGCTTGCGTCCGGCGTCCGGACATGTTGATCGTGCCGCTCATGAGCCCCGAACCTGAACGCGCATGAGCGTATTCGTCCTCCGACGTGTCCTGACCTTGCTGGCGACGCTGGTCGGCGCATCCGTGATCATTTTCCTGGTGCTGGATGCGCTGCCGGGCAATGCCGCGCAGATGCTGATGGGCGCAGACGCCTCGGCGGATGCTGTGCGCGCGCTCACCGTCAAGCTCGGGCTCGATCAGCCGCTGGCGGTTCGTTACCTGTACTGGATCAAGGGACTGTTGGTCGGCGATCTCGGCAACTCCTATGTCTACGGCACGCCCGTCGGCGCCCTGATCGCGGAGCGGCTGGTGCTGACCATTCCGCTCGCGATCATGTCGATGCTGATCACGGTGACGCTGGCGCTCTCGGCCGGCATCTACACCGCCGCCAACCACAACAAGCTCGGCGATGTCGGCGTGATGTCGCTGACGCAGGTGGGCATCGCGCTGCCGAATTTCTGGTTCGCGATTCTCCTGGTGCTGCTGTTCGCGGTACGGCTGCAATGGCTCTCCGCGGGCGGCTTTGCCGGCTGGGACGACGGCATCTGGCCTGGCGTCAAATCGCTGCTGCTGCCGTCGATCTCGCTCGCGGTGGTGCAGGCCGCGATCCTTGCCCGCGTCACCCGCTCCGCGGTCCTGGAAGTGCTGCGCGAAGACTTCGTCCGCACCGCGCGCGCGAAGGGGCTCGGCAAGCGCGAGGTGTTGTGGAGCCACGTGCTGCGCAACGCCATGATCCCGGTGATGACGGTGATGGGCCTGCAATTCGCCAATCTGCTCGCCGGCACCATCGTCATCGAGAACGTATTCTATCTGCCGGGCCTCGGCCGGCTGATCTTCCAGTCGATCGCCAACCGCGACCTGATCGTGGTGCGCAACTGCGTGATGCTGCTCGCGGCCATGGTCGTCGTCGTCAATTTCGTGGTCGACGTGCTCTACGCCTTCATCGATCCCCGCATCAAGGTTCACGATTTGTGAGCGCGCCCCTGACCACTTCGGTTGACGCGCCGGTCGCAACGCGCCCCTTACCGGCCAAGACGTTCTGGGGCCGTGCGCTGCGCCATCGCAGCTTCGTGCTGGGCGGCGCGCTCAGCCTGCTGGTGATCGGCTCGGCGTTGCTCTCGCTGGTGTGGACGCCCTGGTCGCCCTACGAGATCGATATCGCCTCGAAACTCCGGCCGCCGTCGGCGGCGCACTGGCTCGGCACCGATACCTTCGGCCGCGACATCGTCTCGCTGCTGCTTGCCGGCGCCCGCTCCACCATCCTGGTCGGCATCATCGCAGTCGGCATCGGTCTCACCTTCGGCGTCTGTCTTGGCCTGATTGCGTCGGCCAGGCGCGGCTGGACCGAAGAGATCATCATGCGCTTCTCCGACTTCACCTTCGCCTTTCCGGCGGTGCTCTCGGCGATCATGCTGGCAGCGGTCGCAGGCCCAGGCATGGTAACCTCGATCATCGCGATCGGCATCTTCCAGATCCCGACCTTGACCCGGCTGACACGCGGCTCGGCCAACGCAATCTGGGCGCGCGAATTCGTGCTGGCGGCGCGCGCCTCGGGGAAGGGCAAGTTCCGCATCACCATCGAGCACGTTTTGCCGAACATCCTGTCGATCTTGATCGTGCAGGCGACCATCCAGTTCGCGCTGGCGATCCTCGCCGAGGCCGCGCTGTCCTATCTCGGCCTCGGCACGCAGCCGCCGCAACCGTCCTGGGGCCGCATGCTGAACGATGCGCAGACCATGCTGTTCCAGTCGCCGATGCTCGCAGTCTACCCGGGTGCTGCGATCGCGATCGCCGTGCTCGGCCTCAATCTGCTCGGCGACGGCTTGCGCGACCTGTTCGACCCCAGACTGGCGCGGGAGCGGTGATGATGGCTGATCCCGCAACCGTGCCGCTGATCGAAGTCGCTGGTCTCGGCGTCCGCCTCAACACCAGCCGCGGCCCGGCGCAAGCCGTGCGCGGCGTCAGTTTTGCGCTGAAGCGTGGCGAGACGCTCGGACTCGTCGGCGAGTCCGGCTGCGGCAAGTCGGTCACGGCGTTGTCGCTGATGGGGTTGTTGCCGGACAGTGCGGTCGTGACCGGCAGCATCCGTTTCGACGGGCGCGAGCTCGCGCGGTTGCCGGATGCGGAGTATTGCGGCTTGCGCGGCAACCGCATCAGCATGATTTTCCAGGAGCCGATGACGGCCCTGAACCCGATGCACGCGATCGGCCATCAGGTCGCCGAGCCGCTGCGGCGTCACAAGAAATATTCCGCCGCGCAGGCACGGAGAGAGGCAATCGCCTTGCTCGACCGCGTCGGGCTGCCCGATCCGGCAAAGCGCATCGATGCCTATCCGCACCAGTTCTCCGGCGGCCAGCGCCAGCGCGTCACCATCGCCATGGCGCTCGCCTGCGAGCCCGATTTATTGATCGCGGACGAGCCGACCACCGCGCTCGACGTCACCATCCAGGGCCAGATCCTCGATCTCATTGCCGATCTCGTCGAGGAGCGCGGCATGTCGATGATCCTGATCTCGCACGATCTCGGCGTCATCGCCGAGAACGTGCAGCGCATGATGGTGATGTATGGCGGCACCGTGATCGAGAGCGGGCCGACCGACGAGGTATTCCGCCGCATGGGTCATCCCTATACGCAGGGCCTGTTTCGTGCCCGCCCGCGGCTCGGCGCGCGCAAGGGGACGCGGCTGACGACGATCGCGGGCACGGTGCCGGAGCTCGCCGATTTGCCGGTGGGTTGCGCCTTTTCCGATCGATGTCCCCTTGTGATCGATCAATGCCGCTCCGCGCTTCCACCCGTTGTGGACGTCGGCCCTGGCCATGGCGTGCGCTGCATCAGGACGGATGTGTCGATGGCCGAAAACGCCGGGACGCTGTCCGCATGACCGCAGCACCTCTTCTCGACGTCAGAAATCTCGAGCAGCGCTACGCGCTGCCGCGCGAGAGCCTGTTTCGTCCGCCCGGAGAGGTGCGCGCGCTCAACGGCGTCAGCGTGCAGGTCGCCAGCGGCAAGAGCCTTGGCATCGTCGGTGAGTCCGGCTCGGGCAAGTCGACCTTCGCGCGGATGGTGATGGCGCTGGAGCGACCGACCGCGGGGCAGGTCACGCTGCTGGGTCGCGACCTCAACCGCATTTCCCCCGACGAATTGCGCCGTGCGCGGCGCGATTTCCAGATGGTGTTCCAGGACCCTTACGGATCGCTCGACCCGCGCCAGACCGTCGCACGCATCGTCGCCGAGCCGGTCACCGTGCTGGATGACGCCGACCGCACCAGTTTCCGCGCCCGCGTCGCCGCGGTGTTGCGGCAGGTCGGCTTGCGCGAAGCGGACATGGACAAATACCCGCACGAATTCTCCGGCGGCCAGCGCCAGCGCATCGCGATCGCGCGCGCGCTGATCACGCAACCGAGGCTGATCGTCGCGGACGAGCCGGTCTCCGCGCTCGACGTCTCCGTGCAGGCGCAGGTCCTGAACCTGATGCAGGACCTCCAGGAGCAGTTCGGGTTGAGCTACGTCCTGATCAGCCACGACCTCGCCGTCGTCGATTACCTCTGCGACGAGGTCGCGGTGATGTATCTCGGCCGGGTCGTCGAGCAGGGGCGGCCGGAGGATTTGTTCGAGCACTGCGCCCATCCCTATACGCGGGCGCTGCTCGACGCCGTGCCGCGCGCGCACGCCGGTGGCCGGCGCCGGCGCGGGGCCCAAGTGATCGCCTCGCAGATCGCCTCGCAATCGGCGACTGCTGCCGGATGTCCTTACGCGGCGCGCTGTCCGCTCGCCGACCAGCATTGCCGCGAGGTTCCACCTGAGCTACGCAGGGTGGGCGAGGGGCACCTTGCCGCCTGCCACAAGGCGGAGGCGGTGATGGCGTTGCCGCAAGTCGCCATGGAAGGTTAGCGTCCGCTGCGGGATTGGCGTAGGCTTGAGAACAGAGAAGGCAGGGGAGTTACGCATGTTCAGGAAATTATCGGTCATCGCATTTGCCGCAGCGCTTGCCGCAGCACCTCTGCCGGTGCTCGCGCAGAGCAAGAAGGACAGCGTCATCATGGGAATGACGCTAGAGCCGCCGGGGCTCGATCCCACCAACGCGGCTGCCGCCGCGATCGCCGAGGTCACGCTCTACAACATCTACGAGACCCTGACCAAGATTAACCAGGACGGCTCGACCTCGCCGCTGCTGGCCGAGAGCTGGACCGCCTCGCCGGACCTCAAGACCTTCACGTTCAAGCTGCGCAAGGGCGTCAAATTCCAGAACGGCGAGCCGTTCGACTCCGCGGCCGTGAAGTTCTCGTTCGAGCGCAACGCGGCGCCGACCAGCACCAACAAGGACAAGAGCCTGTTCCAGGGTTTTGAGAAGGTCGATGCGCCTGACGCCGACACGGTCGTGATCAGCCTGAAAAATGCCGAGCCGAACCTGCCGTTCCTCTTGGGACAGGCGAGCGGCTCGATCGTCGAGCCGAAGAGCGCTGCCACCAACGTCACGCAGCCGGTCGGAACCGGCCCCTATCAGCTCGGCACCTGGGCCAAGGGCTCTTCGATCACCCTGAACAAATGGGCCAACTATCGTAACGCTTCTGCGATCAAGCTGTCCAAGGTGACGATCCGTTTCATCTCGGATCCCGCCGCGCAGGCGGCGGCGCTGCTCTCGGGCGACGTCGATGCGTTTCCGCGCATTGCGACCCGCGTCGTTGCTCAATTCAAGAGCGATCCGCGCTTCACCGTGCTGATTGGCGGCTCCAAGGCCAAGACGATCGTCGCCATCAACGAGAAGAAGAAGCCGCTCGATGACGTCCGCGTTCGCCGCGCCATTCTCGCCGCGATCGATCGCAAGGCGATGATCGAGGGCGCCGCCGAGGGGTTCGGCACGCCGATCGGCAGCTTCTACACGCCGGGATCGCTCGGTTATGTCGACACCACCGGAATCAATCCTTACGATCCCGAGAAGGCCAAGAAGCTGCTCAGCGAGGCCGGCATCACCGCGCCGCTCGAGCTCAGCCTGAAGCTGCCGCCGCCGCCTTACGCGCGGCAGGGCGGAGAAATCCTCGCGGCCCAGCTCGCCAAGGTCGGCATCGTCGCCAAGATCGAGAACGTCGAGTGGGCGCAGTGGCTGTCGCAAGTGTTCGCCCCCAACGGGCCGCACAATTACGACCTCACTATCGTCTCCCATGTCGAACCGTTCGATCTCGTCAAGCTGACCGAGCCCGACTATTATCTCGGCTACAACAACGAGACGTTCAACGCGCTCTACAAGCAGATCGTCTCGACGCCTGATGAGGCCGGCCGCGCAAAATTGCTCGGCGATGCCCAGCGCATGTTGGCGACCGACGCGGTGGCCGGCTTCCTGTACCAGCCGCAATGGCCCACCGTCATCAGCAAGAAGCTGAAGGGCGTCTGGAAGGACGTGCCGCAGTTCGAGAACGATTTCTCGACCTGGGCCTGGGAGTAGGGGGCCGCGTCAGCAAGTCGAAACTGTTGGTTCTGCAATGGCCTCTTCCCATCGGGGAGAGGCCATTCGTTTGACGTCACCAAAACATACTCTGAAAAACAACCCCATGCACCGTAGCGATGGGCCTGATAGGCTTGACTAAGTTTCGGTCTTACCGAAATACCTTGCTCCGTCGGGCAAAACACCGGCATAATGCCACTGTCGGAGATTCTCGATGCCTGGCCGACCAGCATTTGCCGGACCAGTATCCGAAACAGCGACGGTCGTCCGCCCGCAAGGCATTTGGATCGCGCGGGTCGTAATTCTACGGATGATGCTCACCTCATAAACCCAGCTCGGCCTGTCTTCGGCTCGACGATGACGAGCCGGGTCGCTGTGAGGCGATATCCCTCGTCCATTGCACAACTCTTCGTTTGCTGCCGTTTCTTCCCGCACCTTATGAGTGCTGAAATGCCGAAAAGCGATTGCCGAATGATTTGACCGGTACGATCTATTTAACGATTTGCCGCTAAATTCACCACGATCTTCATTGCGCGTTGCTTCCACGTATTTTTTCGGTGTCGCGAATGGCACCCTTTTGGGGGACATTTGCATGCCGGAGCTGGGCTCCTATCGTTCGCGCATCCTCGCCGGAACGATTGCATCGGCCGCGCTCGGCGTTCTCGGCTTCAGCACGATCGGTTTTGGCGCCGCCGTGGTCGGCGAAAGCCGCAAGGCCGAGATCACGCAGAAGGCACCGAGCAGTCTCGACGCGTTGAAGGCGCAGTACCGTAGGCCCGCTTCGATCCCTTTCCCGAAGGACAATCCCTACACGCCCGACAAGGCGGCGCTCGGCAAGAAGTTGTATTTCGACACGCGTCTCTCGGTAAGCTCTGCGCAGTCATGCGCCAGCTGCCATAGTCCGGGTTTCGGTTGGGGTGACGGGCTCGCCGTCGGCGTCGGCCACGGCATGGCCAAGCTCGGGCGCCACTCGCCGACTATCGTCAACGCCGCCTGGAGCGCGATCTTCATGTGGGATGGACGACTTCCGACGCTGGAAGATCAGGCGCTCGGTCCGATCCAGTCGCCCGGCGAGATGAATATGAAGCTCGACGACTTGATGGCCCGGCTGGCGAGTATTCCCGAATATAAGCCGATGTTCGACGCGAGCTTTCCCGGCCAGGGCATGACGGCCAAGGCACTGGCGCAGGCGATCGCCACCTATGAGCGCACGGTCGTCTCGGAGCGCGCACCGTTTGACGCCTGGATCGAAGGCAACGAGAAGGCCATCCCCGAAGCAGCCAAGCGTGGCTTCGCCGTGTTCAACGGCAAGGCGCAATGCGCGGCCTGCCACGAGGGCTGGAACTTCACCAACGAGGGCTTTCAGGATATCGGCCTGCCGAGCACCGACATCGGCCGCGGCGAATATCTGCCGGGGGTGATCAAGATGCAGCACGCGTTCAAGACGCCCGGCCTGCGCGAGATCAACCGTCGCAGTCCTTTCATGCATGACGGCTCGCTCGCAACGCTCGAAGCGGTCATCGACCACTACGACCATGGCGGCGTCGACCGCCCCAGCCGATCCGATCTCATGCGCCCGCTCGGATTGACGGCGCAGGAGAAGGCCGATCTCGTCGCTTTCCTCAAGACCTTGACCAGCGAGCTCGAACCCACGGCCGTGCCGGTCCTGCCACGCTGAACTCGCCACGCTGAACTCGAAGGATATTCTCATGCGCACAATCGCTCTGTTCACCTGCGTGATCGTTGCCGGCTTCTCGGTCGGCGCCTATGCCGCGACCGAAGTGATCCACCAGCAGGGACGGGCCTTCTCCTCCGAGACCATCTCGGTCAAGAAGGGCGAAGCCGTCACCTTCCTCAACGACGACACCGTGCCGCACAACATCATGTCGGCCAGCAAGGGCAATGAGTTCAACCTGGGTTCGCAGGCGCCCGGCACCTCGACGGATGTCACCTTCAAGGAAGCGGGAGATGTGCAGGTGATCTGCGCCATTCACCCGCGCATGAAGATGATGGTCAAGGTGACCGACTAACCGATTGCCAGGCACCGGAGTTGACGATGTCCATACGCTATAAGATTTTCGGCGCCTTCAGTGTCGTGATCATGCTTGCCTGCTGCATTGCGTTCTACGGCATCCGCGCCATCGGCAACTCCGGCGACATGGTCGTACGTCTCTATGACGGTCCCCTGATGGGGATCAACCACGCGCGCTCCGCCCATGCCGGCCTGCACGATGCGCGTCTTCTGCTCCAGCGTGGGCTGGTCGCGGGCAGCTCCGGAGAACTGGTGACGCAGTTTGAATCGCTGATGCGCAGTACCAACGAAGACCTCAATGTGGTTCGTGAGCGCATCGCTGCGCCCAACGTCACGGCAACGCGCGAAAAGGTCGAGGCCCAGCTCAAGGACTGGTCGGGTGCCGTGCTCAAGATATTGAAGCCGTCGCCGGGTGGCACGACGGAGATCCCGACGAGTTTTCTGCTTGCGCAGCAGGGTGACAAGCTGATGGCGTCGATCGACGATCTCGTCGAGCTCGTGGCCGCTTACGGATATGACTATCGTACGGCGGCCGAAGGAGCCGTGGAATCGGCGCGAACGACGATGCTGTCGATTGCCGTCGGAACTGTCGCGATCGGGTTGATCATTGCGCTCGCATTCTCCTACTCGATGAGCCGACCGATCTCAGCCGCAGTGCGGGTCGCCGAACGTGTGGCGGCCGGTAATTTCGCGGACGATATCGTGGTCCGTCGCCGTGACGAGCTTGGCCGTCTTCTCAAGTCGCTTGCAGTCATGCAGGCGAGCCTCAAGATTCGGGCCGACGACGATCTTGCCGTGAGCACCGCCAAGGATCAGAGCAGCGCGGAGCAGACCAATCGCCGGCAGCGTCTCGAAGCGGAGATCGATGCCTTCCGCTCCGCCTTCAGCACGGTGTTGAGCCATACCGCGCGCATGACCGGCGAGCTGACCGACACGGCGCAGAGCCTCGCCTCGACCTCGCGTGCCGCCGGTACACAATCGAACGAGGCGGCTTCGACGGCGAAGGACACCTCGGCCAACGTTCAGACGGTGGCAACTGCCGCGACCCAGCTCGGCCAATCCGTGCAGGCGATCACGGCCCAGCTTGCGGATGCCACCACGATCGTACAGCGGGCGTCCGGCATGGGCGGAATCCGCCAACCAGACCATCGGCAGGCTGGCGAGCGCGGCGCAGCAGATCGACGAGGTGGTCGGCTTCATCAGGACCATCGCCGGCCAGACCAATCTGCTCGCGCTCAACGCCACGATCGAAGCGGCGCGGGCTGGCGAGGCGGGCAGGGGCTTTGCAGTCGTCGCCTCGGAGGTGAAGGCGCTGGCGACGCAGACGGCAAAGGCCACGGAGGAGATTTCGTCCCAGATCACCGAGGTGCAGTCGGCGACCCGGCTGGCGGTCGAGAATGTCGGTGCCATCGCGCTGATCATCGGCGACATCGACGGCTTTACCGGACGGATCGCGGCTGCGGTCGCCCAGCAGAATGAAGCGGCCGGCGAGATATCGAGGAATATCGGGCAGGCGGCCGCCGGCACGGCGCAGGTCGCGCGCAGCATTGCCGGAACGGCGGAGGCGACCGACACCGCCAACCGCACGGCCGATATGGTTCTCGCCACGGCGCACGACCTGTCCGGCCAGGCCACGCAGCTGCGCTCGTCGGTGGACCGGTTCCTGTCGAATGTCGCGGCGTAAGCGGCGGCATCGAGGGTTCGGCAGGCAGGATGGCACATCGTCTCTAAACGATGTGCCTCCTTGTTTGGTCAGGCCGCTTCTGCGGCGGCGATGTTGCCGATCCAGTTGCGGGCGAGCGTCACGTCGGCTTGCGACAATTGATGGCCTGCCGGTAAGACCTTGTGGTCGACACGCGCTCCTGCTTCCGACAACATCGCCGCAAGCTTTGCCGAATTGCTCGCCGGCACGATTGGATCAGCCTGCCCGGACAACAGCAGAACGGGCTTGCCGATAAGCTCCGCCTTGGGTGGATCGGACAGCGGCACCATCGCACGGAGCAGGATTGCGCCTGCAAGCACGTCCGGCTTCAGCAGCAACAGCGCGGCTGCGATGTTGGCGCCGTTGGAGAAGCCGACCGCAACCGGTGCTGCGATGCCATATCGCTGCTGTGCATCCGCGACGAAATCGCCGAGTTCGAGCGCGCGTCGGCGCACGTCCTCCTCGTCGAACACGCCTTCGGCCAGGCGGCGGAAGAAGCGCGGCATGCCGTGTTCGAGCACGCGGCCGCGCGGCGAGAGCAGGGCGGAGCCGGGTGAGATCATCTTACCAAGCCCGAGCAGATCGTTCTCGTCGCCGCCGGTGCCGTGCAGCAGCAGGAGCGGGACCGAGCCCGCGTTGGTCGCGGGCTCGAAACGATGGATGAATGTGTTCTCGGTCATGACATGCTTTCTTCGAGGTGGGGCAGGACACCCTCGATCTGCTTGCGCTGCGGCTCGAGGAAACTCGGCAGCTTCAAGTCGCGCCCCAGCGTCGCGACGGGTTCGTCAACGGCGAAGCCGGGAATATCGGTGGCGATCTCGAACAGCACGCCGCCGGGTTCGCGGAAATAGATCGAGCGGAAGTAGTTGCGGTCCTTCTGCTCGGTCGGGCGCAGGCCGTGGTTCGTAACGAGCTTTTGCGCCATCTGGCTCTGTTCGGCATCGTCCGCTGCGCGGAAGGCGATGTGATGCACCGAGCCGCCGCCCTGATGCCCACGCAAAAAGCCCTTGGCCTCGTAGATGTCGACGACGCTTCCCTGGGCGTCGCCAGGCGCCTTGAAGCGGATCACGGAGCCTTCGCGTCCGGTCTCCTTGAAGCCGAACACGTCGGTGAGAACGGCAGCCGTCTTCGTCGCGCTGTCGAGCAGCAACGTCACGCCGTGGAAGCCGCGGATCGCGTGCTCGGCCGGCACGTCGCCATTGCTCCAGCCGGGCTCGTGCTCGACGCCGGGAATGCCGACCAGCGCGAGCGCCATGCCATCAGGGTCGGTGAACGGCAGCACGGATTCGCCAAAACGCTTCTCCAGCGCCTCGTAGGCGATGCCCTTCTCGGTGAAACGCTGGGTCCAGTAGCCGAGCGAGCGCTGCGGCACGCGGAAGGCGGTCTGATGGGTCTCGCCGACGCCGCGGCGCCCGGCCGGCACGCCGGCCCAGGGAAAGAAAGTCAGGATGGTGCCGGGCCGGCCGGTCTCGTCGCCATAGTAGAAGTGATAGGTGCCGGGATCGTCGAAATTGACCGTCTTCTTGACGAAGCGCAGGCCGAGATCGCGGGTGTAGAAGCCGAAATTCCTGATGGGGTCGCCGGCGATCGCGGTGACGTGGTGCAGTCCAGACATTGTCGTCCTCCAAAGTTCGGGGAGCGGTCTTGCTCTCTGGCCGGAAATATCGTTCCGCTTTGGATTGGAGACAATCCATGCAAATATGACCGCTATGTCTACGATTTGGAAACAATTGCCCGGGCCGGACCTTGGATAAGGTCGCCAGCCTCCGGGCTTTCGTCCAAGTGGTCGAAAGCGGCAGCTTTGCGGAAGCCGGCCGGCAATTGCGGTTGTCGCGCTCGGCGATCAGCAAGTACATCGCCGACCTCGAGGAGAGCCTCGGCGTCCAGCTCCTGAACCGGACCACCCGCCACGCCAGCCCGACCGAGAATGGCCAGCGCTATTTCGAGCGCGCGGTCGTCATCCTGTCGGAGATCGAGGCCGCCGACCACGCGGTGGCGCAAGCGCAGTCGGCGCCGCGGGGCCTGTTGCGCGTCAATGCGCCGATGTCGTTCGGCACGATGCGGTTAGGTCCCGTGCTCGCTGAATTCATGGCGCGCTATCCCGAGCTTCAGCTCCAGATCGTGCTCAGCGACGATCTGCTCGATCCCGTTCAGGACGGTTTTGACGTGACGCTGCGGATCGCGGAATTGGAATCCTCGAGCTTGATAGCGCGAAAAATCATGCCAGTGGCGCGCATGATCTGCGCTTCGCCGGATTATCTCGCGCGGCACGGCACGCCAAAGCATCCGCAGGAGCTGCGCGACCACGCCTCGCTGACCTACGGCTTCCTGCTCACCGGCAATCAGTGGAAGCTCACAGGCCGCGACGGCGATCACTGGATCCAGCCCGCCTGGTCGCTCTGCGTCAACAATGCCGAGGTTTTGCGCGATGTCGCGATCAAGGGCAGGGGGCTCGCGCTGCTGCCTGAGTTCATCGCAGCCGATGCTTTGCGGAAGGGCGAACTGCGGACGGTGCTGGACAATTATTCTGCACCGCCGCTCGCGCTCTATGCGGTCTATCCGCCGACGCGGCACCTGTCAGTGAAGGTGCGGCTGTTTATCGATTTTCTGGTCGAGCGTTTCAGTGCAGGGAACGAACGTGAGGTCTGATAAGGACCAAAAAGATACATCTGAGAATCCGAGACCGCTGCTGGCCGCTGATCGATGTGACAAACGAGACCGATATGCCGCGTCAACGCCGGAGCTGCGCAAGCGAATCAGCCTCGACGACATAGCTATCGTTGACCGCAATGATCCGGCAGGTCGCCTGTACCAGGAATCCGCAGCGATCGAGCGCGAGCCGCGCCGCCTCATTCTCGGTCTTCAGTTGCGGATCGAACGCTACCCCCAGGTAGCCGCCCTGACCCATGGCGATTGCTTTCTGGCCGGAAGCCGGAGTGTAGAACTTCTCGATGAACTTTCGTGCGTTGTCGGAAAAGACGCCGGGATCGTTGACGGCGAGAGGCCTCTCGCCTGCGTGAGTGAACCAGGGTGCAGGCGGGATGTCCAAGGGGGCTTCCTTCCAGACAATCTTTCCGTCAACGGCATAGACGAAGCACATCGACTGAGATGCGCCCAAACATCCACCAAGGACGCGCGTCCGGGCCTCTTCAGCACTGGCCCGACCCCAGGTTGTCCAGTAGCGACCGGAGAAGGAAATAGCGAGTGCAGTATGATCGGGTTTGGAGCTCAGATTCTGCTTGATCTGCTCGCGACACAGGTCGCAGACGAACGGAATTTGGTCCAGTCTGAGCTCAGGTCCCGTCAATGCATAGTCCGGCCCGGTCACGGCTTGTGATAGCGGTGCTGCGGGGATCGAGCGGGGCACCGCATCCAGGACGTTGTGGTCGGCGATGAGGGAATCGGCGATCGCGGCCACACGACACGGCGAATGGGTTATGTAGGCACATCGCTGCAATGCTACGCGTGCGGCTTCCTTGTCAGAATTGGCTCGGCCCGTCATTGTCCACTGCCAGTCTGCTCCAACGGCGAGGGCCTTGCCGTGAAACTCCCGATACAACCGTGCCGCCCTCTCCCGATCATCCGGGCGGATTGCCCCGATTTCCTGGATGTTAAATGGCCTGGCGGCAGCGGGGTTTGATGAAAACCACGGTTCGATTGGCAGGGGCGGGGGTGGTTCGTCCCAACTGATCCGGCCATCGATTGCGTAAACGAAGCAGGCCTGCCGATTGGCAATCAAGCATTGAGCGAGTGCGCTGGCTCGTGCCTCGAGAGCGGTGCGCCGTCCTGTTGACCAGTAGGATCCACCGTCAAACGACAAGACGAGCGCGGAATGCAATGATTGACCGACAAACGAAGTTCTGATCTGTTCGCGACATTGATCGCACAGGAACGGTACCTCGGAAGCGTTGAACGGCGTACCTAGCAACGTTCGCGACAAGCCTGATTGCTGGGGAGTCAGCGCAACTTCCACTTTTCCGTGCAGATAGAACTCCCCGATGATCGACAGCGAAAGCTCGGGCAACTGGCCGTGCTTTGTCGTTTCATAGACGTCCGAACTAACTCTGCGGAAAATCGTTCCGATCTCTTCCGGCGCCTTAATGTTTTCGAGAAATGCTTTGGTGTACGGACTGTTGCGACCATCACCGTCCTCCGCCGTCTGTCCGGACTGGGTGGCGTATGCGACGATCATGCCTTTCGCATTGTCCAGCTTGGCCAATCCCCGTTGCACGGAAACGGCCCGGCTGGACCCGAGCGACCGTCGCAGCTCATTGGCAAACGGGTTATCGCGGCAGGCGTCGAGCACGAGAATACGTAAGTTCTTGGCCTGCTGAAGGTCGGCGACCATATCGTCGAGGCGCACCAGGCGCCGCAGATCTGCGACGTCCTTCATTTGCGTGTCGGTGGGAGCCAGATAGTTGACACCGGCAAATTGCAGGGCGTGGCCGCTATAGTACAAGAGGGCAATGTCCGCGTTTTGTGCTACGCGGGCGAAGCGAATTGCAATCTCGTCCATACCGGCCCGATCGAGATCGGTCGCCACGATTGTCTCAAATCCGACGGCCTTGAGTGCGGCCGCAACATCGGTGGCGTCGTTCGCGGGATTGGTCAACCGTGGGACATTGCGATAGGCGCCATTTCCGATGACGAGGGCTACCCTCGCATCTGCAAGACATTTGTCGGGGATCGCCAGCGGAAAGAGCAAAAGCAGAATTAGAAGAAACGCCCAAGGGGATGACCGGATTTTCATCGGTATCTCCAGCTTGAAAGAAATGCTTTGAGAATAAAATGCCGATCGTGAAGCAGATTGTGACCTTCGGCACAGTCAGTCACCTGCCAACAGTGCAACCGGGCGACTAGCGACGTCAACCCCTTGGTCGACGTCCGTCACTGACAAATTTCTGTCTCGCGTGCTTGTGAGTCCACGCCCCAGGAGACCGAGCGTTGCTCGGCAGGCGCGAGCAGGTCATCCAGCGCGCGCATAGACGCCTCTCGAAGGGCTGTGAGTTCACGCGCGGCGCTCTCGCACGCGGCTGATGACATCGACGGCGCCGCCAGCTCGACGTCGCGGCAGTGCTCGAACGGGCGGAACTCGAACGGATTTCGAAACGACAGTTGACCCCTTCGACCCAGCCACGCTGCCTCAACCCTGCGATCAGCCCACCAAGGCGAGAGGTCGAACTTTCGGTCATGTTTCGTCTGGTCAGTTCGTCGTCGAGCGACAGGCTGGTGATCGAGGCGACGATTCGCATGCGGTCCGGCATTGCGCCGAGCGCAAGGAATCCCGCTGCAGTTGCGCCCGCAAGGCGAATGAAATCGCGGCGGGCAACCGCCGGCACGACGCGGGCAGGAGCGGGCCGCTCAGTCATGAAATGTTTCGCAAAAATTATCCCTGACCATAACGTGAAAGCCTGACCACCACAATTGATGAAAAATGCGCATGTGAATGTTCATTCGCAGCCACTGGTTAGCGCCGCAGCGTGAATTCGCTTGCGCTGCGCCGATGCTCCCACTTCGCCCGCTCGAGCTCGGGCTGGTCGCACTCCGCCTCGGGATATCCGATGCAGAGATAGGCGATGAATTTCCAGGAGGCGGGCACGTCGAGCGCGCTGTGGATCCGCTCCGGATTGAGGATCGAGACCCAGCCGAGCCCGATACCTTCCGCGCGTGCGGCGAGCCACATGGCAGTGATCGCGGCCACCACCGAATATTCCGTTGTCTCGGGCATGGTTGCGCGGCCGAGGCCGTGGCCGATGTCGCCGGCCTTGTCCGCGAACACTGCGAGGTGGCTGTGCGCCTGCTCAAGGCCCGACAGCTTGAGCGCGGCATAGCGGCTGGCGCGCTCGCCGGTGTAGCAATTCAGCGCGTCGGCGTTGCAGCTCTTGAAGTCGTCGATCACGGCGCGGCGCCGTGCGGCATTGTCGACGATGACGAAGCGCCACGGCTGGCTGAGGCCGACCGAGGGTGACAGACAAGCCGTCTCGATCAGGCGATCGACGGCGCCATCCGGCAGCGCGTCGGTGCGAAAGCGGCGCAAGTCGCGGCGCCATACGAACAGCTCGCGTAATTGCCGGCGGAAGGTGTCGTCGAACTCGACCATGGATCATCCTCCCGCGTGAAGGAAGGCTGCGGCGGCCAGCAGGATCAGGATTTCGCCGACCTGCTCGAAAGCGCCAAGGATGTCTCCGGTCTGCCCGCCGATCTGGCGGGTCGCAAGTCGCGCCAGGATCAGCCCGGCGAGCGACAGCAGGACCAAGCCGACCAGCGCCTTGGCCGGCCCGAGCGCCAGCGCAAGACAAAGCGTGCCAAGTCCGAAAGCGACGGCCACGCTGCGGCCCGGCGGCGATCCCGCGCTCGACGACAGCCCGTCGGAACGCGCCGGCGGCACCAGCGACATGAAAGCCGGCAAGCCGGCGCGGGCCGCGGCATTCGCTGAGACGAGCGCAAGCATCACCATCCACGGATTGGCGATCGTCGCAAGTGCGCTCCAGCGCAGACCGAACGACAGGATCAGCGCGCAGACGCCATAGCTGCCGATCCGGCTGTCGCGCATGATCTCGAGCTTGCGCTCGCGCGTCCGTCCACCACCGAGGCCGTCGGCGGTGTCGGCGAACCCGTCCTCGTGCAGCGCGCCGGTGATCAGGGTGGTCGTCGCCAGCGCAAGCAGGGCGGCTGTTGCGGAGGGCAGCCCCAGCCTGCTTGCGAGCGCATAGACCGCGGCGCCCGCGAGGCCCACCAGCAGCCCCGCAAGCGGCAGCGCCCAGGTCGCGCGCGCGATGGCGCCGTCACCGGCCGGCTTCGACGATGCCATCGGCACGATCGTGACGAAAGACGTCGCGATCCTGAGATCGGCGACGATGTCTTTCAGAATTTCAGCGCGCGCCATCATTTCAGCTTCATTGGCAGGCCGGCGACGACGAACTCGACCTCGTCAGCGGTGGCCGCGATGATCTGGTTCATGATCCCAGCGGCGTCGCGAAAGCTGCGCGCCAGTGCGTTGTCGGGCACGATGCCGAGGCCGACTTCGTTGGTGACGAAGACGACGGGACTCTTGAGGCGGGGCAGGGTGGTGGAGAGCTTGCTCATCTCGTGTTCCCAGTCGCGCTCCGCATGCATCAGATTGGAGAGCCACAACGTCAGGCAGTCGACGAGCCTTGCGCCGCCGCCATCGGTTGCGGTTAGCGCAGGCACGAGATCGAGCGGCACCTCGCGCTCGATCCAGTCGGTTCCGCGCCGCGCGCGGTGCCTGGCGATGCGCGCGTCCATTTCCGCATCGAGCGCCTCGGCCGTCGCGATATAGACGGGCTGCCCGGGGAAGGCGCGCACGCGCGTTTCCGCACGTTGGCTCTTGCCCGATCGCGCTCCGCCCGTGATCAAGATGACGGCCATGAAGGTCTCCTGTGGGCCTGACTAATCACCAAACGCGGCCAAAGACAAAGCCGAAATCAGGCGGGCAGGGGCTTGCGCTCTGCCTTCGCTTTGCGCAACAGGGGCGGAACAGGAGGCCGGTGTGGGCTTTGCGGGCGCGATGGTGGTGGCGATGGCGGTGGATGCCCTGCTGGGCTGGCCGTCAAAACTGTTTGCGCGGATCGGCCACCCCGTCACCTGGGTCGGCCGGTTGATCGCCGCGATCGACGCCGGCTGGAATCGCGCTCCCGATCCGCCATGGCTTCGCCGCGCTGCTGGCGTCGCTGGAGCGCTTCTGGTGATTGCACTCGCGGTCGCGCTCGGTTGGGTGCTTCAGTCCTTGCTTCGATTCTTACTGCCTTGGGGCTGGAGCCAGATCGCGCTGGTCGGAGTCCTGGCGTGGCCGTTGGTGGCACTCCGCTCGCTGCACGACCATGTCGCCGCCGTCGCACATCCTCTGCTGGGCGGTGACATTGCTGCCGCGCGCGAAGCAGTCTCGCGTATCGTCGGCCGCGATCCCGCCGCGCTTGATGAGGCCGGGATCGCACGCGCCGCCATCGAGAGCCTCGCCGAAAACGCCTCCGACGGCATCGTCGCGCCCGTGTTCTGGGGCTCGCTCTTCGGTCTGCCCGGCATTTTGGGCTACAAGGCGATCAACACGCTGGACTCCATGATCGGTCATCGCAGCGAACGGCACGAGGCCTTCGGTTGGGCGGCTGCGCGCATCGACGATGTCGCGAACTTCATCCCGGCCCGTCTGACCGGTTTTCTCTTCGTGCTGCTCGCGCCGCGGCGATCCGAAGCGCTGTCATGCATGAGAAGTGATGCACGCCGTCATCGCTCGCCCAATGCCGGCTGGCCCGAGGCTGCCATGGCTGGCGCGCTCGGAGTTCGCCTCAGCGGACCCCGCATCTATCACGACAGCATCGCCAACGAGCCTTGGCTCAACGAGGCGGCCCGTGATCCGCTCGCCGCCGACATCACCCAGGGCCTGACGATCTACCGCCGCGCCATGCTGCTGCTCGCGGGCCTGCTTGCGATCCTCGCGTTCGCGTGAAAGAACAGGGAATGCGCGAGCACGGTGGAAATCTCGATCACGCCCGGCAGCGTTTTGGCGGACGCGCGGACGACTGGATCGATCTCTCGACCGGGATCAACCGGCTGCCTTATCCCGTGGGCGAGATCAGCGCGCATCATTGGCAGGCGTTGCCGTCGCGATCCGAGATCGACGCGTTGCACCGGGCGGCCCGGCATGCCTATGGCACAGCTGCGCCCGTCGTCGCGATGGGCGGCGCGCAAGCCGCCATTCAACTGTTGCCGCAGCTCGCGCCGGGTGGCCGGGCGCGCATCTTCGCGCCGATATACAACGAATACGCTCCCGTTCTCTCGGCTGCGGGATGGGAGGTCGAGGAGGTCTGGGAGCTCGATGCGCTGGCGGGGGCGGATCTCGCCATCGTCGTCAATCCCAACAATCCTGACGGACGCCGTCATGCGCCAAAGGATTTGCTCGCGCTCTTGCCGCGCGTCGGCCGCCTCGTCATCGACGAGAGTTTTATTGATGCCGTTCCCGAGCTCTCGCTCGCCTCAGAAGCCGACCGGCCGGGGCTGCTGATCCTCCGCTCCTTCGGAAAGTTTTATGGTCTTGCCGGCTTGCGGCTCGGCTTCGCGCTCGGCAATGCGGCCGACATCGGCAAGCTCGCGGCGGCGTCAGGTCCATGGCCGGTGTCAGGTGCGGCGATCGCGATCGGCTGCCGCGCCTTGCGCGACGATGCCTGGGCCAAGGCGACGTCAGCGCGGCTTGCGCGTGACTGTGTTCGCCTCGACGAGATGGTGCAGTCGCAAGGCTGGCAGCTCGTCGGCGGCGCGCCACTGTTTCGTCTCTACGAGACGCCGGGCGCACTTGCCGCGCAGCAGAAGCTGGCGCAAGGCCAAATCTGGTCCCGTGTCTTCGCGCAGAACCCGACATGGCTGCGCCTCGGGCTTCCGGGCATTGAGGCCGAATGGACGCGCCTCGCCGAGGTGCTAGACTAGCGCGCTAGCGCGAGCAGGCCATCGACGTCGAGATGCTTTTCGATATGATCGGCAAGTGCATCGAGCGCGCTCTCGACCCGGGCGTGATAGGGCTCCTCGCCCGCGGGAATACCGAGCTTTGCCAAAAACGCCTTGCGGAATTCGTCCGACGTGAACAGGCCGTGCAGATAGCTGCCCTGTACGCGTCCGTCGCTGGAGATCGCGCCTTCGGGCTCGCCGTTCAGTTTCGCGAATGGGCGGACGCGATCGGGTCCGTCGGTACGGCCGATGTGGATTTCGTAGGCCTGGATCGGCTGATCGGTAGCCGCATGCACGGCCGCAACACGCGTCAGCGTTTTCTCCGGGCTCATCACCGTCGTCACGTCCAGAAGCCCAAGGCCCGGCGTTTCGCCGGCGGGGCCCTCGATGCCATCGGGATCGGCGACGCTACGTCCGAGCATTTGATAGCCGCCGCAGAGGCCGAGCACATGGCCGCCGCGGCGATGATGCGCCAACAGATCGATGTCCCAGCCCTGCGCGCGCAAGAAGGCGAGGTCTCCGCGGGTAGATTTGGAGCCGGGGATGATGACGAGCCTGACGTCGCCCGGAATAGCCTCGCCCGGGCGCACCATCACGAGATCGACTCCCGCTTCGAGCTTGAGCGGATCGAGATCGTCGAAATTGGCGATCCGCGATAGCGCCAGACAAGCAATCTTGCACTGGCCCGGCTTGCGCGCATCACTGAGGCCCAGCGCATCCTCAGCCGGTAGCTCGCCGGCGCGCGCGAACCAGGGCAGCACGCCAAAGCCGCGCCAGGATGTCTTCTGCTCGATCAGCTTGTAGGCGTCATCGAACAGCGTGGGATCGCCGCGGAACTTATTGATGACAAAACCCTGGATCATGGCCGCATCATTGGGATCGATCACCGTCTTGATGCCGACGAGTTGGGCGATGACGCCGCCACGGTCGATGTCGCCGACCAGCACGACGGGCACGTCGGCCTTGCGCGCAAAGCCCATATTCGCGATGTCGGCCTTGCGTAAGTTCACCTCGGCCGGACTACCGGCACCTTCCACCAGCACGAGATCGGCACGCGCTTTCAGGCGCGCAAAACTCTCCAGCACCGCACCCATCAGCGACGGCTTCATCGCCGCATATTCCCGCGCCCGCGCGGTCGCGATGCGCTTTCCCTGCACGATGACTTGCGCCCCGACATCGGTCTCCGGCTTCAGCAGCACCGGGTTCATGTCGGTGTGCGGCTCGACGCCGGCGGCGAGTGCTTGAAGCGCCTGGGCGCGGCCGATCTCGCCGCCGTCGACGGTGACGGCCGCATTGTTCGACATGTTCTGCGGCTTGAAGGGAAGCACGCGCAGGCCTCGCCGCGTGAAGGCGCGCGCAAGGCCGGCGACGATGAGCGATTTGCCCACGTCCGAGCCGGCTCCCTGGATCATCAATGCGCGAGCCATCGTGTCGTCAGAACTCGACGCCGGCTTGCGCCTTGATGCCGGAGCGGAACGGATGCTTCACCAAGGTCATCTCGGTGACGAGATCAGCGATCTCGATCAGCTCGTCCTTGGCGTTGCGCCCGGTGAGCACGACATGCGTCATCGGCGGCTTCTGTGTTTTCAGGAAATCGACGACCTCTGCGATATCGAGATAATCGTAGCGCAGCGCGATGTTGATCTCGTCGAGCACGACCATGCGCAGGCTGGAATCGAGGATCAGCTCCTTGGCCTTCTCCCACCCGGTGCGCGCGGCGGCGATATCGCGGGCGCGATCCTGCGTCTCCCAGGTAAAACCTTCGCCCATCGCGTGGAACTGGCAGAGCTCGCCGAAATGGCCGGTGAGCAGGCGTCGCTCGCCGGTGTCCCAGGCGCCCTTGATGAACTGCACCACGGCGCAGGGGAAGCCATGAGCGACGCAGCGCACGATCATGCCGAAGGCGGAGGAGGACTTGCCCTTGCCGGCGCCGGTGTGGACGATGATGAGGCCCTTTTCGCCACTCTTGGTCGCCATGATCTTGTCGCGGGCGACCTTGATTTTCGCCATTTTCGCGGCATGCCGGGCGTCGGTTTCGTCGACCGTTTGGGTATCCGGTTCAGGCGTCATCATACCTGGTCCTTCGGCTTGACAAGAGGCAGCCGGGGGCAAATGGTGGTCCGGCGTTGGTTCCTGTCCTATGACAGGCGAAGAGGGAATGCGATAGGGGCCGAATCGGCAAGATTCGGATCCAAAATGCAGCCGCCCCCGCGACCGTGACCGGAGAGATGCCCGAAGCCACTGATCCGCCTTGCGGATCGGGAAGGCGGGGATCGAAGGGGAAACCCTGCTCCGGAAGCCGGGAGACCTGCCAGCGCGGACGATTTTTGGACCGGCGGACGGGGTGTTCCGCGACGGGGAAACGGGCCTTCGCAAGAACGGTTCGTGGGCCTCTTCGCTTCCCGCTGATTATCTGGAAGAGGCGATGAGCGTCACACTTCATGTCTGCATCACCTGCCGCGCCGGCGAGACGCCTAGCGAGGGCGAGGTCACGCCGGGCAAACGCCTGCATGGCGCGATCCTCGAGGCCGGCGTGCCCGAGGGCGTCAATGTGGTTCCCGTCGAATGCCTGTCGGCCTGCAGCCAGGGCTGCTCGGTCGCGCTCAGCGCGCCGGGCCGCTGGTCGTATGTCTATGGCCGGCTGTCGGATGCGAATGCGAGCGACGTGGTCGTCGGCGCGGCCGCCTATGCGGCCGCGCCCGACGGCCTCGTGCCCTGGCGCAGCCGTCCCGAAATCTTCCGCAAGCAATCGCTTGCCCGCATTCCCCCCATGATTCCCGCAATGGCCGTCGTGCCGGAGGCCGCCGAATGAGCTCGCTCGCAAAAGTGCCGGTCACAGTGGTCACCGGTTTTCTCGGCTCCGGCAAGACGACGCTGATCCAACATCTGCTCGCCAATCCCAATGGCAAGAAGCTCGCGGTCCTCGTCAACGAGTTCGGCAGCGAAGGCGTCGACGGCGAAATCCTGAAATCCTGCGCCGACGCGAACTGCCCGGAAGAGAATATCATCGAGCTCGCCAATGGTTGCATCTGCTGCACCGTGGCCGACGATTTCATTCCGACCATGGAGAAGCTGTTGGCGCGCCCCGTGAGGCCCGATCACATCCTGATCGAGACGTCGGGCCTGGCGCTGCCGAAGCCGCTGCTGAAAGCGTTCGACTGGCCGGAGATCCGCTCGCGCATCACCGTCGACGGCGTGATTGCGCTGGCCGATGCCGAGGCCGTCGCCGCCGGCCGTTTCGCGCCGGATCCGGCTGCGGTCGAAGCGCAGCGCGCGGCGGACGAGAATCTCGATCACGAGACACCGCTGTCGGAGGTGTTCGAGGACCAGATCGCCTGCGCCGATATCGTGCTCTTGACCAAGGCCGATCTCGCCGGCGCGGCGGGACTTGAAGCGGCCAAGGCAGTGATCACCGCCGAGATGCCGCGCCGCGTACCGATGCTGGCGGTGACCGACGGTGCGATCGATGCGCGCGTCATCCTCGGCCTCGGGGCTGCCGCCGAGAACGATCTCGCGGCGCGCCCCTCGCATCATGACGGCGAGGAAGACCACGAGCACGACGACTTTGCTTCCGTCGTGATCGATCTTCCGGAGGTCAGCGACATCGATGCATTGGTCGCGTCGGTCCAGCGTCTGGCGCGCGAGCAGAACGTGCTGCGCGCCAAGGGCTACATTGCGATTGCAGGCAAGCCGATGCGTTTGCTGCTTCAGGCCGTCGGCGAGCGCGTGCGCCACCAATTCGACAGGCCTTGGGGCGCGGGAAGCAGGCAGTCAAAGCTGGTCGTCATCGGCGAGCACGGCGATATCGACGAGGCCGCCATCAAAGCGGGACTTGGTATCTGATGCACGTCGTCTTCCGCGAGAGCCGCGGTCTCGAGGAGACCGCGACGCCAAGGGACATCGGCCAGGACCCGGCCGATCTCGTGGTGCTCTCGTACTCGGATTCCGATCTGGCTGCGTTTGCGGCCGGCTGGCGGCGCGGCCGTGACAGCCTGCCGTCACTGCGGTTGGCGAATCTGGCGGAGCTGCGGCACCCGCTCTCGGTCGATACCTATATCGAGCGGACGCTGGCGCAGGCGCGCGGCATTTTGGTGCGCCTGATTGGCGGTGAGTCCTACTGGCCGTATGGGCTCGCGGCGCTCCAGCAACTCGCCAAGGATCGCAACATCGTGCTCGCTGTGCTGCCGGCCGATGGCCGCGACGACGCCCGGCTCGATGGATATTCCACCCTGCCGGTCTCGACCCTGCGCCGGCTCAAGGTGCTCTGCGACACCGGCGGTCCGGTCGCCGCCCAAGCCGCGATCGCGCAGCTTGCGCTGGCTTCTGGCCTCTATGCCGGGCCCGTCGCCGGTGAGATGAGCGTGCCCGAGCTGGGTTTTTACGATCCCGCACGTGGCGTCATTGCTGTGCCGAGGGCGAGCGAGGGCAGGCCGCGTGCGCTCGTGACATTCTATCGCTCCTATCTCGCCGCCGCGGACACCGGTCCGGTCGATGCCCTGATCGCCGCACTGCGCGAGAGGGGTTTTGACACCTATGGCGTGTTCGTGGCTTCGTTGAAGGCCGCAGGCGTCACGGATTGGCTGCGGGCGCATCTTGCGCAAAATCCTCCGGCCGCGATCGTCAATGCCACGGCATTCTCGGCGACCGGCGATGACGGAACGACGCCGTTCGATGCCGCATCGTGCCCGGTGTTCCAGGTCGCGCTCTCGTCGGCGCGACGCGAGGATTGGGTCGAGTCGTTGCGCGGCCTGTCGCCCGGCGATCTCGCGATGCATGTGGTGCTGCCCGAGGTTGACGGCCGCGTGTTTGCGGGCGTCGTGAGCTTCAAATCGGCAGCGACGCGCGATCCTGATCTGCAATTTTCGCATCTGGCCCACAGGCCGGATGAAGAGCATGTGACGGCTGTCGCCGCCCGCGTTGCGGCCTGGCATCGGCTCGCGGAGAAGCCGGCCGCCGAGAAGCGGCTGGCCATCGTGCTCTCGAATTATCCGGGCCGTCCGCACCAGATCGCACATGCGGTCGGTCTCGACGCGCTGGCGTCGGTCGAAGCGTTGGCGTCCGATCTCGCGGAGGCTGGCTTCGATGTTGCCTCGGTCGAAGCGCTCGGCGAGACGCTGCTCCAGCAAAAATTGACATGGAGCGTCGCCGATTACCGCGCGGCGCTCTCGCGCCTTCCGCAAGCCTTGCAGGATGATCTCGCGCAAGCCTGGGGCGCGCCGGAGAACGATCCGAGCTGCCGCGATGGCGCGTTTCGCTTCAACGCGATCCAATGCGGTCGATCGATCATTGCGGTTCAGCCGGAGCGTGGCGATGCGACCACGCGCGATTCCGACTATCACGATCTCGCCCGCACGCCGCGCCACGCCTATGTCGGGTTCTATCTCTGGCTGCGAGGGCAGGGCTGTGATGCGGTCGTGCACATGGGCGCGCATGGCACGCTGGAATGGCTACCCGGGAAATCCGTGGCGCTGTCATCCGCGTGCTGGCCGGAGGCGCTGATCGGCGATCTTCCCGTCATCTATCCCTTCATCGTCAACGATCCCGGCGAGGCCGCGCAGGCCAAGCGGCGCTTAGGTGCCGTCACCATCGGCCATCTGCCGCCGCCGCTTGCCGCATCGGCCGTGCCGGAAGGCCTGCGTCGGCTCGAACAGCTCCTCGACGAATATTCGACCGCGGACGGTCTCGATCCTGCCCGCCGCCAGCGCCTGATTTCTGCGATCCGCGACGAGGCCCGTGCCGCAGGCCTTGAAGAGGATCTTGGCCTGGATGCATCGGCGGCGCCGGCCGAAGCAATCCCGCGGATCGATCGCTTCGTTTGCGACCTCAAGGAGAGCCAGTTCGGCGATGGCCTGCATGTGTTCGGCCGCGGCGCCTGCGGCGAAGCTGAGCGCGATGCCCTTCGCGTCGCGCTCGCGGGGAAGCGCGTTGCGCCGGGCCCATCAGGCTCGCCCTATCGCGGGCGACAGGATGTGCTGCCGACGGGACGCAATCTCTTCGCCGTCGATCCTCGTGCGGTGCCGACGCCATCGGCACATGCGCAAGGCATCAAGCTCGCCGAAGAGCTGCTCCGTCGCCATTTGCAGGATCACGGCGACTGGCCGAAAGGCCTCGTGGTCGATCTCTGGGGCTCCGCGACGATGCGCACCGCAGGCGAGGAATTTGCGATGGCGCTGCATCTGGCCGGCCTTGCGCCGCGGTGGGATCACACCTCAGGCCGCGTCACCGGCTATCACATCATCGCGCCAGCCGAGCTCGGCCGTCCCCGCATCGACGTCACGCTGCGCGTGTCGGGCCTGTTCCGTGATGTCTTTTCAGGCCTCGCGCAATTGTTCGAAGCCGCCGCCGAGGCGCTCGCGGTGCGCGAAGAGGAGGGCGACGAGAATCCGTATCGGCACCGCGCTTCGCGCGTGTTCGCGCCGCGCCCCGGACAATACGGTGTCGGCCTCTCGGCAATTCCCGATGCCCTTACGCCCGAGACGCGCGACGCGGCCGGCGAAGCCTGGCTGTCGGCATCATCCTGGGCGTTCTCCGCCGATGGCGCGATCAAGCCCGATCGAGCCGGTATCGAACAGCGGCTCGCGTCCGCCGACGCTTTCGTTCACGTCCAGGACTTGCCGGAAACCGACCTGTTGCTCGCCGCCGACTATGCCGCGCATGAAGCCGGCGTCGCCGCGGCCGCAGCGCATCTCGGTGCGGCGGCGCCATCGCTCTATCATCTCGACACGACACGGCCCGAGCAGCCGCATGCGCGCACGCTGACTGAGGAAATCTCCCGCGTCGTCCGCGCGCGCGCCGCCAATCCGGCCTGGATCGCCGGCATGATGCGCCACGGTTTTCGCGGCGCCGCCGAGATATCAGCGACGCTGGAGCACATGGCGGCCTTCGCCCATCTGGCTGACGCCGTGCCGCCGCATCTGTTCGATCTCTATTATGATGCGACCCTCGGCAATGTCGACGTCCATGCCTTCATGGCGCGCGAAAATCCGGCCGCGCTCGCCGCGATCGAGACCTGCTTCACGCGCCTACACGAGGCCTCGCTCTGGCGAACGCGCCGCAATTCGATTGCAGCCGCGCTGAAGGAGGCGTCATGAGCGCGGCTTCTGTGAAGGGCTGGTGCCCCGGCGCGCTGCGGCCGATGCAATCTGGCGACGGGCTCGTGGTCCGCGTGCGCCCATTCGGCGGCCGGCTTGATGCGGCGCAGACCGCCGGGCTTGCGTATCTCGCCGAGCGCCATGGCAATGGCCTGATCGACGTGACCAGCCGCGCCAATCTCCAGATCAGGGGCGTCAGCGACACCGGCCACCGGCTGCTGCTTGATGGTCTCGCACAGCTGACGCTGCTCGATCCGGATGCCGACACCGAATCCCGGCGCAACATCCTGGTCACGCCGTTCTGGCGCGACGGCGACGAAACCCAGGCGCTCGCCGCCGAGCTCGAAGAGGCGCTTGCGGGCTCTGCGCTCGAGCTTCCTTCGAAATTCGGTTTCGCCATCGATGACGGCAGATCGCGCGTGCTCGCGGGCAATTCCGCCGATGTGCGGATCGAGCGTGATCCTTCAGGCGGTCTCCTTGTGCGCGCGGACGGCGCCAGGCTCGGCCGCAGCGTCGCGCACGGCGAGGCCGTGTCCACTGCACTTGCTTGCGCGAGCTGGTTCGTCGCGTCCGGCGGCGCCAAGGGCGGGCGCGGGCGCATGGCCACGCATCTTGCGGCCGGCGCAGAATTGCCTGGAGCGCTGCGCGGCGAGGCCGAGGCTGCGTCCATCATGGCCGCGGCGCGTCCCGGCCTCTATCCGCAAGGCGCGATGCTCGGCGTCGCCTTCGGTCAGATGCCGCATGGCACACTCAATCGGTTGGCCGGTTGCGGCCATGCCCTGCGGATGACGCCATGGCGGATGGTTCTGAGTGAAGGCAAGCGGACGATGCCGACCACAGCCGGTCTGATCACCGAGGCCTATGATCCAGCGCTGCGTGTCATCGCCTGTAGCGGTGCGCCGCGCTGCCGTGAAGCCCATGCCGACACCCGCGCACTGGCGGCGGCGCTCGCGCCGAATCTCGGCGCGGCCGAGCGGCTTCACGTCTCGGGCTGCGCCAAGGGTTGCGCTCATTCCGGCGCGGCCGCGATCACGCTGGTCGCGACTGATGCAGGATTCGATCTCGTGCGCGGCGGATCGACGCGCGATGAGCCCATCCTGCGTGGCCTGGACCGCGACGACATCGTCAGCAATCCCTCCATACTGCTGGGAGGGCACTGATGCCGTACACTTACGAGACTGACGGCGCGGCGATCTATCGGCAATCCTTCGCGACCATCAGGGCCGAGGCGGATCTCGCACGCTTCACGCCGGACGAGGAGCAGGTCGTGGTGCGGATGATCCATGCTGCCGGCATGGTGGGCCTCGAGACGCATATCCGCTTCACCCCCGGCATGACGACCACCGCGCGCGCCGCGCTGCAGAGGGGCGCCCCGATTCTGTGCGACGCGCGCATGGTCTCGGAAGGAATTACGCGCGCGAGACTGCCCGCGGCCAACGCCGTCATCTGCATGCTCGGCGACGACAGCGTTCCTGCGCTGGCGCAATCCATGCGCAATACGCGGTCGGCCGCGGCGCTGGAGCTGTGGCGACCGCATCTCAATGGAGCGATCGTCGCGATCGGCAATGCGCCGACCGCGCTGTTTCACCTTCTCAACATGCTGGAGGACCGTGACTGCCCGCGCCCCGCGGCCATTATCGGCTGTCCGGTTGGCTTCGTCGGTGCGGCCGAATCCAAGGCTGCGTTGATAGCCGATCCGCCTGCGCCGGCGCTGACGGTCGAAGGCCGCCTCGGCGGCTCCGCGATCACCGTCGCCGCCGTCAACGCGCTGGCGAGCCGGAGCGAATAGCAATGGGACGCATCACCTGCTGCGGTCTCGGCCCCGGCGATCCCGATCTCATGAGCGTGCGCGCTGATCGTACCGTGCGCGGAGCAAAGCATGTCGCCTATTTCCGCAAGAAAGGCCGACCAGGCCAGGCGCGGCGCATTGTCGAGGGTATGCTAGCTGCCG
Source organism: Bradyrhizobium diazoefficiens (assembly GCF_016612535.1). Taxonomy (NCBI): domain Bacteria; kingdom Pseudomonadati; phylum Pseudomonadota; class Alphaproteobacteria; order Hyphomicrobiales; family Nitrobacteraceae; genus Bradyrhizobium; species Bradyrhizobium diazoefficiens. The sequence goes on along the minus strand of NZ_JAENXS010000002.1, from coordinate 1,436,895 downwards.
ACATCACCGAATATTCGATGGAATATCCGGTCACGACCGAAATCGCCTTCGACAGTGCCGAATACATCCAGCTGCTCGCTGGCTTCTACGACGAATGGGCCGAACGCCTGGCGCGGCTGGCGCGTGCGGTCGACGTCGTCGTTCTCTGCGAGGGCGATCCCTATTTCTACGGCTCGTTCATGCATCTGCATACGCGCCTGCAAGGCCGCGTCGAGATCGAGGTCATCGCCGGCATTCCCGGCATGGTCGGCTGCTGGAACGGCGTCGGCCAGCCGATCGCGCTCGGCGACGACGTGACGACGGTGCTGATGGGCACGCTGACTGAGGCCGAGCTCGAGCGCCGCATGCGCGATTCCGATGCGCTCGTCGTCATGAAGACCGGCCGCAATCTCGCAAAGGTGCGCCGCGCGCTCGCGTCTGCCGGCCGGCTGGATGACGCCTGGCTGGTCGAGCGCGGCACCATGCCGGGCGAGCGCGTGGTGCGACTCGCGGAGATCGACGCGGCCGACTGTCCTTACTTTGCGATCGTGCTCGTGCACGGCAAGGGCCGGCATCTGGACGCGGCCGAATGATGGGCACGCTGACCATCGCGGGGCTCGGCCCCGGCAATGAGGCGATGGTGACGCCCGAGGTCTCCGCTGCGCTGGCCTCCGCTACCGACATATTGGGTTACGCGCCCTACGTCGCGCGCGTGCCGCCGCGGCCGGGGCTCAGGCTGCATCCCTCCGACAACCGCGAAGAGCTGCTGCGTGCGAGCGAAGCTCTGCGGCTTGCCGCCGACGGTCGACAGGTCGTCGTCGTCTCCTCCGGTGACCCCGGCGTGTTCGCGATGGCGTCGGCTGTGTTCGAGGCACTGGAACAGGCGCCGCACTATCGGGATCTGCCGATCCGCGTGCTGCCTGGTATCACCGCGATGCTGGCCGCCGCCGCACGCGCAGGCGCGCCGCTGGGCCATGATTTCTGCGCGATCAATCTCTCCGACAATCTGAAACCATGGGCGGTGATCGAGAAGCGCTTGCGCCTTGCCGCGGAAGCTGATTTTTCGATTGCAATGTACAATCCGCGCTCGGCGAGCCGGCCTGAGGGATTTGGCCGCGCCCTCGCGGTGCTGAGAGAAGCCGGCTGCGGCGAGCGCCTCGTGATCTTCGCGCGCGCGGTCAGCGCAGCCGATGAAAAGATAGAAACCGTGTCGCTGAGCGACGCGACGCCCGAGATGGCCGACATGCGAACGCTGGTGATCGTCGGAAATTCGCAGACGCGCCGCGTCGGCGGCTGGGTCTATGCGCCGAGGCAGGTCCGATGACCGAGCCACTGCATCACCTCGGCCACGCTCTCCACCCGCAGCCGTTCAGGCAGCTTTGGCCGCGAGATCATGATGACGGGCAGGCCGAGCATGCGCGCGGCGTCGATCTTGGCGCGTGCGCCGTCGCCGCCGGAGTTGCGCGCCACGATCCATGCGATGCCTCGGGCGCGCAGCATCTCCAGCTCGCCATCCAGCGTGAACGGCCCGCGCGACACGATCACATCGGCGGCGAAGGGCAGGGTCGCTTCGGGCGGATCGACGAAACGCAGCGTGTAGGCGTGCTGCGGCCGCGTCGCGAACGGCGCAATGTGCTGGCGACCGATGGCGAGGAACACGCGTGCGGGCGCGTCGGGAAGGGCGGCCGCCGCGGCGCAGACCTCACTGACTTCAATCCAGTTGTCGCCGGGGGTTTTGACCCAGGGCGCACGTTCGAGCGCAATCAGCGGCGTGCCGGTTTCCGTGCACGCTTCGACGGCGTTGCGGCTCATCTCGGCGGCAAAGGGATGCGTTGCGTCGATGACATGTGTGATGCTTTCGCGCCTGATGGTATCGGCAAGCCCGCGCGCGCCGCCAAAGCCGCCGATGCGGGTCGGCAGCGGCTGATCCGCGGGCGCGCGGGTGCGGCCGCCATAGGAATAGACCGCGTCAATGCCCGCACGCGCAATCTCGGCCGCGAGCAGGCTCGCGTCGGCAATTCCGCCCAGAATAAGGGCGCGCATCATGGCTGATCCCTGGCTGACCATCATCGGTATCGGCGAAGATGGCCTCGCCGGGCTGTCGGACGCAAGCCGAAAGGCGCTTTTTAATGCGGAAACCGTCTTTGGTGGCGAACGTCATCTTGCGCTTGCAGATGTGGGAAGCCGTGGCCGGGCATGGCCGGTGCCGTTCGACGCCAGCGTCGTGCTGAGCTGCCGTGGAAGGCCGACGACGGTGCTCGCCTCCGGCGATCCGTTCTGGTACGGCGCCGGCGCGGGCCTCGCCGAGAAGCTCGGCAGCGACGAGTGGATCGCGCATCCGGCGCCATCGACATTCTCGCTCGCCGCAGCGCGCTTGGGCTGGCGTCTCGAAGCAACAGCCTGTCTCGGTCTTCATGCCGCACCGGTCGAGCGCCTCGTGCCGCATCTCGCGCAGGGCGCGCGAATCATTTGTCTCATACGCGATGGCAGGGCCGCTGGCGATCTTGCAAGATGGCTGAGCAGTCACGGATGGGGCGCCTCGGCATTCTGGACTCTCGCCGCGCTTGGCGGCCCGCGCGAAGGCATCGCAGAGCATCGCGCCGACAGCTTTTTGGGCGATCTCGGCGAAAACCTGGTTGCGGTAGCGTTGGAGGCAAGGGGAGCGCCGGGCATTCCCCACAGCTCGGGATTACCAGACGATCTCTTTGTCCATGACGGCCAGATCACCAAGCGACCGGTGCGCGCGCTCGCACTCTCGACGCTGGCGCCGCGTCCCGGCGAGCTTCTGTGGGATATCGGCGCGGGCTCCGGTTCGATCTCGGTCGAATGGGCGCTGTGCGGTGGGACGGCGACGGCAATCGAGGCGCGCGAGAATCGCGCCGCGAACATCCGCAGCAATGCGGCGGCGTTTGGATTGGCGCATCGGATCACTGTGGTGGCGAGCAAGGCCCCGGATGCGCTCGCCGCTCTGGAAGCGCCCAACGCTGTCTTTGTCGGTGGCGGTTTCGATCGGGCGATGTTCGACGCCATCTGGTCGCGGCTTGCGAAGGGTGCGCGGCTGGTCGCGCATGCCGTGACGCTGGAAACTGAAGCGCTGCTCGGCGATCTGCATCAGCGCCATGGCGGCGAATTAATGCGGGTCGAGATTGCGCATGCTGCTCCGCTCGGCGGCCGCTACCGGTCCTGGGAGGCGACCCGGCCGGTGGTGCAGTGGAGTGCGGTCCGATGAAGGTTGCCGGGCTCGGATTCAAACGGGATGTGGCGTTGGCTTCGTTGCGTGAGGCGCTTGCAGCGGCTGGCGGCGCCGAAGGCCTTGCGGCCGTGGCAACCGTCAGCGACAAGGCTGACGCGGAAGTGTTCAAGCAGCTCGCGCGGGAATGCGGTGTACCGATCAAGGCTGTGCCGGCCGATGTGCTGGCCAGTATCGACACGCCGACGCAGTCGAAGCTTGTCGTCGAAAAGTTCGGCACAGGATCGCTCGCCGAGGCGGCAGCGCTCGCTGCGGCTGGCCCTCGCGCACGGCTGATCGCGACGCGCGCGGTCTCGCAGGATCGCACCGCGACTGCTGCGATCGCCGAAGGAGATGGCCCATGACGGTGCACTTCATCGGCGCCGGGCCGGGCGCCGCCGATCTTCTCACCTTGCGCGGGCGCGATTTGATTGCGGCCTGTCCAGTCTGCCTCTATGCCGGCTCGCTGGTGCCAGAAGGCGTGCTGGCGCATTGCCCGCCTGGTGCGCGCATCGTCAACACCGCGCCGCTGTCGCTCGACGAGATCATCGCGGAGATTGCTGCGGCTCACGCCGAGGGCAAGGATGTTGCCCGCCTGCATTCCGGCGATCTCGCGATCTGGTCGGCGATGGGCGAGCAGCTGCGCCGTTTGCGCGGGCTCGGCATTCCCTTTACCGTCACGCCAGGCGTGCCGTCCTTCTCCGCCGCCGCAGCCGCCCTCGAAGCCGAACTCACGCTGCCCGGCCTTGCGCAGGCAGTCGTGCTAACGCGCACGCCGGGCCGCGCGAGCGCAATGCCCGAGGGCGAGACGCTCGCGGCCTTCGCCGCAACAGGCGCCGTGCTCGCCATCCATCTGTCGATCCATCTGCTCGACAAGATCATCGCCGAACTCACGCCGCATTACGGCGCGGACTGCCCGGTCGCGGTCGTCTGGCGCGCGAGCTGGCCGGATCAGCGCATCGTCCGCGCCACCCTCGCAACGCTCGATGCCGCCGTCGGCGCCGAGATGGAACGCACCGCGCTGATCCTGGTCGGCAGGACGCTTGGCGCGGCGGACTTTGACGAGAGCCGGCTTTATGCCGCCGACTATGATCGCCGTTATCGCCCGGTCGGTGCCGAGCCGCGCTTTCCGGAGGCATCGTGATGCCGGCCGGCCTCGTCATCTCCGCGCCGGCCTCCGGCGTCGGCAAGACCACGCTGACGCTGGCGCTCGCGCGCGCCTGGCGCCATCGCGGATTGCGCGTGCAATGCGTCAAGAGCGGCCCCGATTATATCGATCCCGCCTTCCATGCCGCAGCGACTGGCCGAGCCTCGGTCAACGTCGACAGCTGGGCGATGGATCGCGCCACCATCGAACATCTCGTCAGCCGGGGGGCGGACGCCGATATCGTGCTCGCCGAGGGATCGATGGGCCTGTTCGATGGCGTCGCCGCGCGCGGCGTCTCCGGCACGGGTGCCACCGCCGACATCGCGGAGATGCTGGGTTGGCCGGTGGTGCTGGTGATCGACCCCTCCGGGCAGGCGCAAACGGCCGCGGCGATTGCCGCGGGTCTTCGCGACTATCGCGCTGGTGTGCGCCTTGCCGGCGTGGTGCTCAATCGTGTCGCAAGTCCGCGTCATGAAGATCTCGTGCGCCGCGCGCTGAATGATGCCGGCATCGCCGTGTTCGGCGCGCTGCCGCGTCATGCCGAGATCAGCCTGCCGAAACGGCATCTCGGCCTCGTTCAAGCCGAGGAGCAGGCCGAGATCGGTAAGCTGATCGACGAGGCCGCGCGCTTCGTCGGCGAACATGTCGATCTCGATGCGGTGCTGCGCTCGGCAGCCGCGTGGTCGCCGCAATCGACGGCGAACGGTCCGAATGTGACACCGCCCGGCCAACGCATCGCGCTCGCCCGCGATGCCGCATTCTCCTTCGTCTATCCACATATGTTAGAAGCCTGGCGCGCGGCCGGCGCGGAAATCTCAGCCTTCTCGCCGCTCGCAGACGAAGCGCCTGACGCGAGCGCTGACGTGTGCTGGCTGCCCGGCGGCTATCCTGAGCTTCACGCCGGCAGGATCGCCGCAAATGCGCGTTTCCGCAGCGGTGTGCGCGCCTTCGCCGAGACGCGGCCTGTGCATGGCGAGTGCGGAGGCTATATGGTGCTGGGAACGGCTTTGACCGATGCCGACGGTATCGGTCATGAGATGACGGGTCTGCTCGGGCTGGAGACGAGCTTTGCCAAACGTCGCATGCATCTCGGCTATCGTCTCGCCACGCTTGCTGCTCCGGTGCCGGGGCATCAGCCCGGTGCACGCTTGCGCGGCCATGAGTTCCACTATTCGACCATTCTTGCCCAGCCCGATACGCCGCTGGCGATCGTGCACGATGCAACCGGCGCGGTCATTGCCGAGACCGGCTCGCGGCGCGGACACGTCACCGGCACGTTCTTCCATCTGATCGCGGAGGACCGGTGAGCGGTTTTGTCTCCTTCATCTCCGCCGGACCCGGCGATCCCGAGCTGCTCACGCTCAAGGGCGCCGCGCGGCTGCGCGAAGCCGACGTCGTGCTCTACGACGATCTCGCCTCCGGCGCGATCCTCGATCTGGCGCGGCCCGGCGCCAACCTTGTCGCGGTCGGGAAACGGGCAGGACGGCCGTCAACAAAGCAGCATCACGTCAATCGCCTGCTGGTCGACTACGCAGCCACGGGCGTGCGCGTCGTGCGGTTGAAGTCGGGCGATGCCGGCATCTTTGGCCGACTCGAGGAGGAGCTCGAGACGCTGCGCGAAGCCGGCGTCGGCCACGAGATCATTCCCGGCGTGACCTCGGCATGTGTGGCCGCCGCGCAGGCCGGCATTCCCCTGACGCGGCGCCATACTTCGCGGCGGGTGCAGTTCATCACCGGGGCTGACGTGACCGGCGAGCTGCCGCAAGATCTGAACTGGACGGCGCTGGCCGATCCGGACGCGACCACCGTGGTTTATATGGGCCGGCGGACGTTTCCGGCGCTGGTCGCCAAATTGATTGAGCATGGCCTCGCAGCAAACACGCCGGCGCTGTTCGCTGAATCGCTCGGCCGTCCTGATGAGCGGCTGGTGCGCACCACCATTGCCGAGCTGGCCGAGCAGCTGGCGCGCGGCGGCGCCGCTTCCACGGCGGCTGTGATCCTGTTCGGTGCGCTGGCGGGAGACTATCCGTCATGATGACGCTCTCCCTGATCGGCATCGGTTGCGGCGATCCCGGGCAGCTCACGCGCACCGCGGTCAGCGCGATCAACGCCGCCGATCTCGTCCTGATTCCGCGCAAAGGGAGTGCGAAATCCGATCTCGCTGATCTCAGGCGGACGATCTGCACGGATGTGCTCACCAATGGCACCACTCGCATTGTGGAGTTCGACCTTCCCGTGCGCGACGCCGGCGAATCCGATTACCGCAGGGGCGTGGACGATTGGCACGACGCAGTCGCCGCGACCTGGTCGCAGACGATCGAAAACCATCTCGGCAGCGAGGGTAAAGTCGCGCTGCTGATCTGGGGCGATCCCTCGCTCTACGATTCCTCGCTGCGCATCGCGCGCCGCCTCGATCCCTTGCCGACAATCGAGGTCGTGCCGGGCATCACCTCGATCCAGACGCTGTGCGCGGTGCATGCGCTGCCCCTGAACGACATCGGCGAGCCGTTCCTGGTCACGACGGGGCGCCGCTTGCGCGAAGCCGGCTGGCCGCAGAGCGTCGATACCGTGGTCGTGATGCTCGACGGCGGCACGGCGTTCCAGTCGCTCGATGCGGCGGGACTTCACATTTGGTGGGGTGCCTATCTCGGCATGCAAGATCAGATTATCATGTCCGGCGCGCTGGCCGAGGCTGGCCCGCGCATCATCGCCGCGCGGCAGGACGCGCGCGAGCGGCATGGCTGGATCATGGACAGCTACATTCTCAAGCGCAAGCCATAAGCGAGGCAGCATGCTCCCTGAATGGGTTTTTCAAAAGTGCCCGGAGATCTCTGCGGTTCATCGCGATGGCGCGATCGCGCGTCAGGCGCAATTGACAAAACCAACCGGTGCGCTCGGCCGGCTCGAGCAGCTTGCAATCGAGCTTGCGGGTTTGCAGGCGACCGAGCAACCGCGCGCAGCACGCGTGCCGATCATCATTTTTGCCGGAGATCACGGCATCGTCGCGCAGGGCGTGTCGGCCTATCCGCAAGCGGTGACCATCGCGATGATGGCGAATTTTGCCTCCGGTGGCGCCGCGATCTCGGTGCTGGCGCGCGAGCTTGGTTCGAGCCTCGAGGTCGTCGATGCCGGCACGCTGGCGGAGGTGGCGATGCCGGGCATCGTCACGGACAAGCCGCGCCGTGGCACCCGTGATTTCAGCGTCGAAGCCGCGCTCATGCCTGCGGAGCTGGCATTCGCCTTCGAAGCTGGCCGGCGCGCAGTTGCGCGGGCGGCAGCCAGCCAACCCGATCTCCTCATCTTCGGCGAGATGGGCATTGGCAACACCACGACCTCGGCGGCGATGGCCGCGAGCCTGCTCGGCATCAGCGCCGAAGAGGTCGCGGGCAGCGGCACCGGCGTCGATGCGGCTGGCCGCGCGCACAAGGCGCGCGTGATCGAGGCAGCGATCGCACGTCATGGCGTGGCCGAGGCCTCGCCCGAACAGATCCTGTGCGCCGTGGGCGGCTTCGAGATCGCAGCGATCTCCGGCGCGATCATCGCGGCCGCGCAGGCGCGCATTCCCGTGCTGATCGACGGTTTCATCGTGTCGGTTGCGGCGCTCGCGGCGGTGCGGCTCAATCCGTCGTGCCAACCATTTCTGCTGCCGTCGCATCAATCGGCGGAGCACGGGCATCGCCTGGTGCTGCGCGCGCTGAACGTGCAGCCGCTGATCAGCCTCGATCTCAGGCTCGGCGAAGGATCGGGCGCGGCGATCGCGCTGCCGCTGGTGCGGTTCGCCTGCAGCCTTCACAGCGACATGGCGACATTCGCACAGGCCAACGTTCCGGATCGGCCTAGCTGATCGGCTGATTGACGGAGACGACGCGCCAGCCGCTCGCGAGCCGGTCGATCCGGGTCAGCGACAGCGGATTGATCACGAAGCGCAACGCGGCCTGCGGCGTCAGGTCGAGCGCGATGCAGAGCGCGGCGCGGATGGTGCCGGAATGCACGACGAGCGTTGCCGCACCGGTGCCGATCCGCGACAGACCGAGCTGTACGCGCGCGATCTGATCCTCGAAGCTCTCGCCGCCGGGCGGCCGTCCGCGCGCCGGATCATTCCAGAACTGCGCATAAGCTTCGCCTCCGGTCGCGGCAAGTTCGTCATGCTTGTGGCCGGTCCAGTCGCCAAACTCCTGCTCGCTGAACTCGGGCAGCAACGCGGGTTCGAGCCCCAGCACGCGTGCCGTCTCGACCGTGCGTCGCGCAGGGCTGGCGTAGCTCGCCGCATTCCGCGGCAGAAGCTGGCGTAGCGCCTCCAGCTGCGCGAGATCGCGAAGATCAGCCGGCGCGTCGGACGCATGGATCGTCCCCGCGACCCCGTCGACGGGGGCATGACGGATCAGCCAGAGGAAGGTCGCGCCTTCCATGCAAATCTCCAAGGAAGTTGGGGCTGCGGCAATATCACCGCGGTCTGTACATTGACTCTGTCTTGGTCGTAATCCTAGATAGCTCTGATGGTTTCCCCGAGAGGGGATGAAAAGGGAATGCGGTGCGGGGACGTTGTCCCCAATGCCGTAGCTGCCCCCGCAACTGTAAGCGGTGAATCCTTCGTCACAAGCCACTGGGTCCTCGGTCCCCGGGAAGGCGACGAAGCGGTCACGACCCGCGAGCCAGGAGACCTGCCGTCAGCCGTGGTCACACGCGAAGATGTCGGTCGGGGAGTACAGACATTCGGCTTCTTCGGAAGGCTGACAAGCCAGACGATGGGACCTTGGTTCGCGGTGACGTGCCACTGACGTCACACCGAGGTCCAGGACCATGTCTTCCGTCCGTATTGCGCGATCGCGCCGTTTTCTGCTCGCGTCCGCCGCCCTCACATGCTTCGCCGTCGTCGATATTCCGGCCGCGTTGGCGCAGCAGACCCGCGAGTCTCTGCCGCCCGTGGAGGTGTCGCCCCCGCAATCCCGCAAACAGGCCGGCCGGGACGCGGCAAACGCCCGCCGCACGCTTGTTGCGGCACCGGCTGCGCCAAAGCCCGTCGTGCCGAACGCCGCGGCGCCGACGCCGCTCAACAGCAACGCCGTCGCCGAAAGCGCCTCGCGCCTCGGTTTAACCGTGCGCGAGACGCCCGCGACCGTGGAGGTGATCTCCGCCGAAACCATGCGCGAGCAGGGCTATCGCACCGTCTCCGAGGTGGCCCAGGGCGCGGTCGGCGTCACCGCCGGCGACAATCCCGCGGAACCCTCGGCCTTCTCGATGCGCGGCTTCACCAACAGCCAGATCAACACGCTCTACAACGGCATCAAGATCGGTCCGCAGAACATGACCTCGCGGATCATGGACACGGCCAATCTCGAAGCCGTGGAAATTTTGAAAGGCCCGGCCTCGCTGATGTCCGGCGAAGGCGCCGCGGGCGGCGCGATCAATTTCGTCACCAAGCAGCCGCACACGGGTCCAGTCCAGAACGAGGCGGACTTCTCGTACGACTCACTAAACTCGTTCCGCGCCCATTACGGATCCGGCGGCAGCACCAACGTGCAGGGGCTCGACTACCGCTTCGATGTCAGCCGTTCCTCGCTCAACGGCTTTGCCGACGACACAAACACCAAGACGCTCGACGTGTCTGGCCAGCTCAACTACCGCGTCTCCAACGGTCTCAAGGTCTGGGGTGCAATTGAATATCGCGAGGACCGCTCCAAAGCCTATTGGGGTGCGCCGCTGGTGCCGGTGGCCTTCAGCGGCGCGCACGCCACAGCGGGTATCATCTCGGGCACCTATATTGCCTCTAACGGATCGAATCTCGGGCCGGTCACGATCGACGACCGCACCTTCAACACAAACTACAATGTCCTCGACAATCGCAACGTGGCGCAGGAAGTCTGGCTGCGCGGCGGCTTCGAGCTGAAGCTGGCGCCCGATCTGACGCTGAAGAGCCAGGCCTATGCCTACGGCGCGGAGCGCAGCTGGTTCAACAACGAGGTCGAGGCGTTCAACACGGCGACGAATACGGTTGATCGCAGTCGCTTCTATGTGGCGCACAGCCAGCGCCTGGTCGGCAACATCACCGACCTGACCTGGGATGCGAACATCGCAGGTTTCGACAATCGCCTCGTCACGACGCTGTCGTCGAGCTACCTCGACTTTGTCAGGCCCGGCGCCGCTAACTTTCCTGCCGACTCCGTTGACCTGGTCGATCCTAACCGCGGCCTTTACGGCCTGCTCTCGACGCAGCAGCAGACAGCTCGTATCGACAACGAGGCGCTGTCGTTCGAGGACCGATTGAAGCTGACGCGCACCTTCTCGCTGATCGGCGGCCTGCGCGTCGAGCACATTGGGCTCGACCGCAATTCGACCGACGTCAACGGCCTAGAGAAGGCCGATTTCCCGTTCTCGAGATCCTGGGCACCGGTCACCGGCCGCATCGGCTACACTTGGGAGGCCATAGCCGGCCTGACCTTCTTCAGCCAGTACGCGACCGGTGCCGACATCTCGGCCAACAATATCTTCCTGCTCGGACCGACCCAGCCGCTCGATCTGACGACCGCGCGCACCTATGAGACAGGCGTCAAACATGTGCTCTGGGACAACCGGGCGGAGTGGTCGTTCTCGGCCTACGACATCCTGCGCAAGAACGTCTATGCCGCAGCCGGCGGCATGACGCTCAACATTGCGGGACGGCAGGAATCGAAGGGCGTCGAGCTTGCTGGATCAATCCGCCTGATCGAGCCTCTGCGTCTGTGGGGCAACATCGCCTATGTCGATGCGCGCTACGCCGATTACGACTTCGCCGGCGGCTCGTTCTCGGGCAACACGCCGCCGAACGTGCCGCGCATCGTCGCCAATGCCGGCGCGTCCTGGCGCTTCGCTACGGCGTGGCCGGTGGAGGTCGGCATCACCGGCCGCCATGTCGGCGACCGCTATAACAGCGATGCCAACACCGTCACGATGAATGCCTATACGGTCGGCGATGTCTACGCCTTCGTCGACATCCCCAAGATGGTCTTCAATGCGATCGACCAAGCCCGCGTGACCTTCCGGGTGCGTAACTTCACCGACAAGCGCTACGCGATCTGGGGCGATCCGTTCTATCCTGATCAGATCCTGCTCGGTGCGCCGCGCACCTACGAGGTCTGCGCGGCGTTCAAATGGTAGGGCCGTTGACCACATGATGAGCGTGATTGTCCTGCTGCACCGTTGGCTCGGGATCGCGTTCTGCTTGCTGTTCGCGATGTGGTTCGCCAGCGGAATCGTGATGCACTTCGTTCCGTTTCCGTCGCTGACGGAAGCGGAGCGCTTTGCCGGGCTTGCCCCGCTGGATCGCGGACCGGCGATTATGCCGGTTGCCGACGCCGTGGCTGCGAGCGGGATGAAGGATGTCACGCGCGTTCGCCTGATCCAGCGCAGCGACGGGCCAGTCTATGTCGTGTCGGGGCCGTCAATTGCGCGATCGATCCGTGCTTCGGATCGGGACGACGCATCGGTTACGGTTCCCGATGTCGCGCTCGCCATCGCGCGCGCCCACGCCGACCGACGCGGGCTCGATGCCACACGCGCCGCGATTGTTGCACGCGCCGGTTACGACCAGTGGAGCGTATCCAACGGGTTCGATCGACACCGGCCTATATTCCGCATTGCTCTCGGCGATACACTCGGAACAGAAATCTACGTCTCGTCGCGCACCGGCGAGGTCGTGCTGGATACGACCCGCAGCGAGCGCGGCTGGAATTGGGCCGGCAGCGTCTTGCACTGGATCTACCCGACGGTCCTCAGGAGCAACTGGTCGCTGTGGGACCAGGTGGTCTCGACATTATCGCTGGCGGCCTTGATCGCGGCGGTGCTGGGGGCGGTGCTTGGAATCATCAGGATCAGGATTCGAGGGCGCCGGATTTCGCCCTATCGCGGCTGGCATGCCCTGCATCACGTCATTGGCCTCGTATCGACCGTTTTCGTGCTGACCTGGATTTTCAGTGGCTGGCTCTCCATGGATCACGGCCGGCTGTTCTCGCGCGGGCAGTTGACGCCAGCAGAAGCGGGCGTGACAAACGCTGTGCCGGATTGGCGAGCGACTTCATCCTTCGATCGGCTGCTCGTACCGTCCTCTGTGCGTGAGGTCGAATGGTTTGCTTTCAATGGCAGCGTCTATCGGCGCGACCGGACCGGCCTCAACAGTCAGACGTTGACCGAAGCGGGCGAGCCGGGCCGTAATCCGCAGATGGCGTTCCTGGCTGAGCAGGACGTCCTCAGCCTGACGACGCGCCTTGCGGCAGGCTGCGGCGCAGCGTCCGTTCTAGCCGATAACGATGATTATCCCGCTCAGTCGATCATTCCCCAGGCGCCCGTCTACCGTTCGCGCTGCGGGGATCTCTGGTTCGACATCGATGGCGCCGACGGCAGCGTCTTGCAAAGACTGGATGCCTCGCGGCGGGCCTATCGCTGGGCCTACAGCGCGCTGCACACGCTCGATTTCCCGGTCCTCATGGCGCATCGGCGTCTGCGCGATGTCCTGATCGTCGGGCTTTGCGCACTCGGCCTGGTGTTCTCCGTCACCGGCATCGCGATCGGGTGGCGGCGTCTGCAAGCGAAATTTGCGACCTGAGCGGCATGACGTGCCTTTCTATTTTGTGGTCACGGCGCGCGCGGACAGCGTGACCAGGCACATCAGCGCCGCGAGCATCCAGAACGCCATAGGCAGGCCGGCGGCGTGGGCGACAAAACCGATGCCGGCGGGGCCGACCAGAATGCCGGCATAGCCGGCAGTGGTGATTGACGCTACCGCGAGGCCGGTGGGCATCGCGGTCTGCCTGGCGGCGCGGCGAAACAGCACCGGCACGAGGTTCGACGCGCCAAGGCCGATGAGCAGGAAACCGGCGATGGCAATGGCCGCGCTCGGCGCGAGCAGCAACACAGCAAGGCCTGCGACGGCAAGCAGGCTTCCACCGACCAGCGTTGTGCGATCGCCGAGACGCGCCACGACGGCGTCGCCGCCAAGCCGCCCGGCGGTCATCGCGATCGAGAACACGATGTAACCGATCCCGCCCTGGGTCTCGCTGACGAGACCCGTGCCGATGACGAGCAGTGCGCCCCAATCGAGCATCGCGCCTTCGATCAGAAAGGTGATGGCCGCCAGCAGCGCCAGCAGCAGCACGATGCCATGCGGCAGCACGAACAGCGGTCCCTCCTGCGCCTTTGCCGAACGCAGCAGGCGCGGCCAGGCAAGCCCCATCGCGATCAGCATCAGTGCGGAGCAGATCAATGCGCATGCGAGCGGACCAAGATGAAACGACAACAGCGCCGTCATCACCGCCGATCCGGCGAAGCCGCCAATGCTGAAGAGCGCGTGAAAGCCCGACATCAGCGGTTGTCCTGCCGCGCGTTCGACGTCGACGGCATGGATGTTCATGGCGACGTCGATGGAGCCGAGCGCAGCGCCGAATGCGAGCAAGGCAATCGCCAATGTCACAGGCGTGCCGGCCATGACCAGCAGAGGCAAGACCAATGCGAGGCCGATCCCGCCTGCGATGATGATCGGCTTGGTGCCGTGGCGTGCGCTCAAAATGCCGGTCGCGAGCATCGCGACGACCGAGCCGATGCCGAGGCTGAGCAGCAGCAAGCCAAGGACCGCGTCATCGACCGCGAGCCGCTCCTTCGCGAACGGCACCAGCGGCGCCCAGCAGGCGATGCCGAAGCCGGCGACCAGGAACGAGAGGCGGGTGGCGAGCCGCGTCGCCGGCCGGTCGGCTGATGTCATTCGTGAGGCTCCGGAGAGGATTGGGGAGGAGAGAGAGGGCGCAGTTATCAACCGAGGCGAGGAGAGATGCTCCGCGTGCTTGTAGCTCGAATGGAGCGACTTGTCGGTTCGAACAACTGGTGCGACATATGACATGACGTATCAGGTGCTTCTCAGTTCCGCTGAACGGGGCGGACGGCATGAAAACTGCTTGGCTGGAAAAACGGTGCGGGGCCGCGTTATGCTGCGCGGGCCGGCACGCCCCTGAAGAGAAATCTGCCCAAGAAATCTGCAAAAAAATCAGGAACTCGCTGATGCGTATCGTCAATGTTGCCGCCGCCCAGATGGGCCCGATCCAGAAAGCCGATAGCCGCGAGTCCGCGGTCAAGCGCATGATCGCGCTGATGGACGAGGCCAAGGCCAAAGGCGCCGACCTGATCGTCTACCCGGAACTGGCGCTGACGACGTTCTTCCCCCGCTGGTACGCCGAGGATCGGGCCGAGTTCGATAACTGGTTCGAGCGCGAGATGCCGAACGCGGCGACCAAGCCTCTGTTCGAACGTGCGGCGCAACATCAGATGGCGATGAACTTCGGCTATGCCGAGCTCACGCCCGATGGCCATCACTTCAACACCGCGATCTTGACCGACAAATCCGGCAAGATCGTCGGCAAATATCGCAAGGTCCATTTGCCGGGCCATGTGGAGTACGACACCAAGCGCTCGCATCAACACCTGGAGAAGCGCTATTTCGAGCCGGGCGATCTCGGCTTCAACGTCTGGCGCGAGCTGGACGGCATCATCGGCATGGCCATCTGCAATGACAGGCGCTGGCCCGAGACCTATCGCGTGATGGGCCTGCAGGGCGTCGAGATGGTGCTGATCGGCTACAACACGCCGTCAGTCAATGCGGAGCGAAGCGAAGAGGGCGTCGAGAAGCGGCTGTTTCACAACCGTCTCTCCGTGCAGGCCGGCGCGTATCAGAACGCGACCTGGGTGGTCGCGGTGGCCAAGGCCGGCGTCGAGGACGGCCACCCGCTGTTCGGCGGTAGCCTGATCGTTGATCCCAATGGCGAGATCGTCGCCGAAGCCAAGACCGAGGAGGACGAACTCCTGGTCTATCCCTGTGACCTCGATGCCACCAGCTTCGGCAAAACCACGATATTCAACTTTGCACAGCACCGCCGCATCGAGCATTACGGCCTGATCACCAGCCGCACCGGCGCGGTGCCGCCGCCGGAGAAGTGATGCCGACGGTCTTACTGCAAATCGGTAATCATTGCGCGCAGGCCTATCACGGAGTTCCTCATGACTGAACCCACTTACGATCTGATCATCCGCGGCGGTCGCGTTGCGACCACGACCGATGTGTTCGAGGCCGACGTCGCCATCTCCGGCGAGACCATCGCGGCCATCGGCCGCGGGCTTCCACCTGCCAGGCGCGAGATCGACGCACGCGGCAAGCTGGTACTGCCCGGCGGCGTCGACAGTCATGCGCATATCGAGCAGCTGTCTGCCGCCGGCATCATGAATGCCGACACTTTTGAAAGCGCGACCGTGTCGGCGGCCTTTGGCGGCACGACCACGGTGATCCCGTTCGCGGCCCAGCACGTCGGCATGAAGCTGCCGCAGGTGGTGGCGGACTATCACGCGCTGGCCAGGAAGGGCGCCGTGATCGACTACGCCTTCCACATGATCATTGCGGATGCGACCAGGGAGACGGTCGAGGAGCACATCCCGGCGCTGGTGAAGCAGGGCCATGCCTCGATCAAGGTCTTCATGACCTACGACCGGCTCAGGGTCGACGACGAACCGCTGCTCGACATCCTCTTGGCCGCACGCCAGTCCGGCGCGATGTTGTGCGCCCATGCCGAAAATCACGGCATCATCGCCTGGATGGTCAAGCGGCTGCTTGCGCGCGGTTACACCATGCCGAAATACCACGCTGTCAGTCATGCGCGCGTCTCGGAGGCGGAAGCCTTCACCCGGCTGATTGGCATGGCGGCGCTGATCGATCAGCCCATCATGATCTTCCATGTCTCGACCGCCGAAGGCGCCAAGGTCATCCGCGACTCGCGCGGGCAGGGGCTCAAGGTATTCGCCGAGACCTGTCCGCAATACCTGTTCCTTACGGCCGATGATCTCGACAAGCCCGGCGCGGAGGGCGCCAAGTGGATGTGCAGCCCGCCGCCGCGCGCGCATGCGGACCAGGAGGCGCTGTGGCAGGCGCTGTCGCTCGGCGATCTCCAGACCATCTCATCGGACCACGCGCCGTATCGTTACGACGAGACCGGCAAATTGCGCGCCGGGCCCAATCCGAACTTCAAGCAGGTCGCCAACGGCCTGCCGGGACTGGAGCTGCGGCTTCCGCTGCTGTTCGATGCGATGGTGTCGAAGGGGCGGCTCGGCCTGGAAAAGTTCGTGGAGCTGACGTCGACCGCGCCGGCAAAGATCTACAATCTGCATCCGCGCAAGGGTTCGATCGCTGTCGGCGCCGATGCCGATATCGCGATCTGGGACCCCAATCGCGAGACCACGATCGCCGACGAGATGATGCACGACCTCACCGGCTATACGCCGTTTGCGGGCCGCAAGCTGAAGGGCTGGCCGGTGTCGGTGCTGTCGCGCGGACGCGTGATCATCGACGGCGACAAGTGCCTCGCATCCGCCGGCAGCGGCAAGTTCCTGGCGCGCAGCGGCGGCGAGGCGGCAAAGCCGACAGGTCGGCTCGTGGCGGACATGGATCCTGAGCGGAATTTCGGAGCAAGACTGCTGTGATTGTGGATCCGGCGCGATGAAGATAGCGGATGCCGCTTCCACACCCGTTGTCCCTACGTGTTCGATCGCTGCCGGACGGACGAGCCGCAGCTTCGTTCGGCTGAGGGCGAGCAATGGGTGGCCTGCCATCTGGACGCGCTGCCGGCGGGGTAGGCGACCCCTGCAGGCGGCGGGTCTGTTTCGCCTGCGCTCAATCGTTCTTTAAAAAGAGTCCACTCTACCGAAATGCGAAATGGCGTATTTGTCGTTCATGGTGATGAGGCTCGGCGGGTATTGCGCGCGAAGACGTCGCCACGGTCGGCATTTTCCTGCCACGGCGGCAACTCCTCCACCACCATCTCGGGATGCGCGAGGAGGAACGGGGTGGTGAGATAGTTCCAGATCGCGACGCCGCAGAAGAAGACCAGGCCCGCGCGTCTACCTTTCGTCCGGCCCGCTGCCGGACGCGGGCGGGGCTCATCGCCCTTCAGGACCGGCGCCATGCCATCCGCCTGGAGCGCCGCCTGCCGTCATACTGGCGTCACGAGCTTGCCGCCCGATGCCGAGATCAAGCCGGAGGGGGCCGTGTTCTTGGCGTCCCTCGTCCTGCGAGCCCAACCGGGATGATGGTGCGGAGCTTCCACCGTGCCGGCGATGTCGAGAACCGGCTGGGCTTCCACGTCGGACAGATCGGCGACTGACGGAACCGCTGCGGCGCTCGACCGGTTGGAGGGCGGGGCGGTCACGCCAAGGCCGCCTTCCACCGGTGCGGAGCGTCGCTGAACGACCCGCAAACACAAAAAGGACAGATGAGATGATCCGCAAAGCGAAAGCAGTATGGCAGGGCACCGGTCGCGACGGCAGCGGCCATCTATCGAGCGAATCCGGCGTGCTCGCCGAGACACCCTATTCGTTCAAGACGCGGTTCGAGAACGAGAAGGGGACCAATCCCGAGGAATTGATCGCAGCCGCCCACGCCGGCTGCTTCACGATGGCGCTGGCGTTTGGCCTGCAACTCGCCGGCTTCACGCCGACCGAGCTCTCGACGGAAGCTGCGGTCACGCTCGATCCGGAAGGCAAGGGTTTCAAGATCAGCAAATCGGCGCTCACCTTGCGCGCCAAGGTTCCCAACCTCGACGACGCCGGTTTTGCTCGCATTGCCGGCGAGGCCGAGAAGAACTGTCCGGTGTCGAAAGTGCTCAACGCCGCGATCACGCTCGACGCCAAGTTGATCTAGCCGGACCCCGGGGCAGTCGCCCCGTGCCTTGCCAACATCAGCTAGATGAAGACAGGGTTCGGGCGATTTTGCCTGAGGTATCACGATCACCAAGATGATCCTCGCTTGCGCGCGGCCACGCAGTAAGGTGAGATCATCCGAATTGACCAGATGGAGCATCAAATGACGACAGAGCGCGCAGTTTTGGCAGGAGGCTGCTTCTGGGGCATGCAGGATTTGATCCGCAGGCAACCCGGCGTGATCTCAACTCGCGTTGGCTACACCGGCGGTCGGGTGAAGAACGCCACCTATCGCAATCACGAAGGCCATGCCGAAGCGATCGAGATCATTTTCGATCCCGTGAAGACCAGCTTCAGGACGATGCTGGAGTTCTTTTTCCAGATCCACGATCCTACGACGCTCAACCGCCAGGGCAACGATCTGGGAACGAGCTACCGCTCGGCGATTTTCTACACGTCAGACGAGCAGAAGCACGTCGCTGAAGACACCATTGCCGATGTCGAGGCGTCGCGTCTGTGGCCCGGCAAGGTGGTGACGGAAGTCGCGCCGGCCGGCGAATTCTGGGAGGCCGAGCCCGAGCATCAGGATTATCTCGAACGCTATCCCGACGGCTACACTTGTCATTTCATCCGGCCCGATTGGAAGTTGCCGCGGCGCGCGGCTGTTGCGGGAGGCTAGAGTTCGCGAGGAGAATCTGGGATTACGACGCGCGCAGCTGCGTGATCAGGTTACGTCGGGCAAAACACCCGCCACGCCGTCAACCCCTCTCCGTAAAAATATTCCACTTTACCGAAATTCGGAAACGGCGTATGTGTCGTGGTATCCCGGCTCATCCTTGAGGGGCGATCTCGTGTCGTCTTGATTGCGAGCCGGGCTTGCGGTGGACGCGGGCAGCGTCGGGTGCGAGAGGTGCGGGCAGGGCGGGTAGTCCCTGTGAGCCCGAAACCGCGTGCCGACGAGCGGCGCTGTCAGGTTCGTCTCGCCAGCATTTTCTCGGCAATTTCGACAAAGCCGGGGAATAATGCGGCGAACAAGCGAGCCGTGCGTACGGCAAAACCGTGTGGTCCTGGCCGTCGTCGCTACGGTCAAGCTTTCGCGGAGATGTGGAGCGCCCAACCGGGGTCAACCGCATCGTCAATTCGCGGGGCGAGGGAGGCCAGAGGGAACTCGGCTCCCGGGAGAGCACGGCATAAGCCGTCAACCCATCGCGCAGGGAAGGCCGAGTGATTGGCACCACCTGTATGCTGCTGTGCGGTCTTTTTGCGCACCATCTTCGCGCAGCGGACCGCGGGTGCGAGGTCAGCACCCGGCCTTCCCTGCGCCCTCTCGGACAAGAGGGTGACAAGAGACGAAAGAGATCAAGCAAAGCTCGGGCGAATTGCGCCGCGAGGGCGAGAAGGTGTGTCCATCGCCGCGAAGACCTCGCTTTGAATGGTATGTCGGAAATCCTTCCCCCGGTCCAAAAGGCTTGATTGCAACGGCGCGGTCGAAGTGCGTGCGGGAGGCCGTCGAAGCCTGCGGCCTGGAGTGCTCGTTCGACGTGGGCTCGGATCGCGTCGCGCTCGGTATCGATCCAGCCATGCGCGCGGGCCTTGGTCACCATCTCCGCCTGGTGCTGATCCCAACTGGCGTTATCGGGACGGCCCTTCTGGTCAAATCAGCCGCCGCGGATCTGACGTTTGCCATCGGCGGATCCCGCGCAAGCCGGATGAGCCTGTTGCTGGAACGCGAACGCGGGTGCCATGACGATGCGGTAACGTTCCGGCTCGTACGAAGTGCAGGTGCTCGGACTAGGAACCAGAGCGATTTGCGCGCGATTGTCCGGGACAGAAGCTGGGCTTGGCGAACGCTCCGCGGCAAGCCGGCGATCATAGCGAGGCTGCGATGCCGTATCGGATATCTAACCGCCGCACTTTCGACCACGGCAGTGTCCATCTGTTGGCTTGTGGTCTCGCAAGCCTCGCAGGGGCGGTTGCGGGTGCTTCACTCGCGCGGGGAGCCCGCCGAAGCGGGTTTGAGTCCAATCGCCACACGCAATTGGCGCAGCTCGATGGCACGCCTGCGCGACATTACTACGCCGGCTTCAATCCGCAGCGCGCGATCGCCATCGCTGACCTCCGCGCCATGGCCCACAAGCGGCTGCCGCGCTTTGCGCTCGAATATCTCGAGGGCGGAGCTGAGGACGAAGCCGCGATGTTTCGCGAGCAGCGCGCATTCGCCGACTGGCGCTTCATGCCGAAAACCCTGGTCGATGTGTCTCGGCGCACGCTGGCCACCGACATCCTTGGACGATCCGCCGCGATGCCGCTCGTGGTGTCCCCGACCGGTCTGAACGGCATCCTTCATGTCCATGGCGACAGCTTGCTGGCGGAGGCGGCGCTGCGCGCGGATGTTCCATTCGTGCAAAGCACGATGTCGAACGACACCATGGAGGAGGTCGCCCGCGCGGCGCCTGGCGTTCGCCACTGGTGGCAGCTCTATGTATTTGGCGGCGATGAGATCTGGCAGGAACTGCTCCGGCGCGCCGACGGTGCAGGGTGTGAGGCTCTCGTGCTGACCACCAATGCCCAGATCTTTGGTGATCGCGAGTGGCAGCGTCGCAACCAGGTGGGAAAGAGCCGGCTCACCGTGCTTGCGGCGCTGGAAAGCCTGACGCATCCGCGCTGGTTCGCCGAAAATCCGCTCTCGCATGGGCTGCCGAGCTTCGCCAACATCATCGACTTCGTGCCGAAAGACCAGCGCAGCTTCTTCGCAGCCTCGAGCTGGGTCCGTGCCAACCAGCCGACCTCGCTGAGCTGGGACACGGTCGCAAAGATCAGGCAACGCTGGAAGAAGCCGTTCGTCCTCAAGGGCATTCTCTGCCCCGACGACGTGCGGCGCGCCGTCGATAGCGGCGTGGACGGGGTCGTGCTGAGCAGTCACGGCGGCCGCCAGCTGGACTGGACGATCTCACCGCTCGATCTGCTGCCGGTCGCGCGCGAGATCGTCGGCGATAGGATCGCGCTTTACATGTCCGGTGGCGTGCGACGAGGGACCGATCTGCTCAAGGCCTGCGCGCTCGGCGCCGATGCCGTCTGGGTGGGGCGTGCACCGCTCTACGGCCTCAGTGCCGCCGGAGCTGCAGGCGCCGCCCGCGCCCTCGAGATCCTCAAGACCGAGGCCGAGAATGCAGTGGGTCTGTTGGGCGTGAACCGCGTGGACGAGCTTGGTCCGCACCTGCTCGCCCATCAGGGGCGGGCGGCTTAGAAGCCAATCCAACGAGGCACGGAGGCCGATCGTGAACCGGCAACCGAACATCAAGGACTACGCCATCATCGGCGATTGCAGGACAGCGGCTCTGATCTCGCGAGAAGGTTCGCTCGATTGGCTGTGCCTGCCGAACTTTTCTAGTCCCAGCGCATTTGCCCGTCTGCTTGACCCCAATGCCGGCCACTTCTCGATCAGGCCGCGTGGCTCCTTCGCGGTCCAACGTCGCTATGTACCGGAGACGGCGGTGCTCGAGACGACATTCAAGACCGACAGTGGCACTGTACGATTGATCGATCTCTGCCCCATCTCGGACAGCGTCGGATCGCTGCTCCCGATGCGCGAGATCCTGCGGATCGTCGAGGGCGTTGACGGCGTCGTGGACCTGGAGGTCGAATTCGCGCCGCGACTGGACTATGGGCGCGTGCTAGCTCCGATATGCAGGTTGACCGATACGGTGTGGCGCTGCGATGGCGGGCGCCATTTATTGCTCCTCAACAGCAACGTCGAATGTGCCGATGACGGACCAATGCTCAGAGCAGCGCCGCGCATCTCTTCCGGAGAGCGTCGGCATTTCAGCCTCGCTTACGTCGAGTGCGACATCGGCACGATCGCGCCGGTCGGTGCGGAGGCCGATGGCCGGTGCGACCGCACCATCGCCTGGTGGCGCAATTGGAGCAATACCTGCAATTTTTCCGGGCGCGAGCGGGACGCCGTGCTGCGCAGCGCGATCACGCTCAAGCTCATGACGTTCTGTCTGTCCGGTGCGATCGTGGCGGCGCCCACCACGTCCCTGCCGGAAGTGGTGGGCGGCGCGCGCAATTGGGATTACCGCTACTGCTGGCTCCGCGACGCGGGGCTGACCATGAGCTCGCTAGTCGATCTCGGTTTCCACGAAGAGGCCGCGACATATCTCGGCTGGCTCCTGCATGCGACGCGGCTGACGCGGCCGAATTTGAGCATCCTCTACGATGTTTATGGTCGCACTGACGTGCGCGAGCGGATGGCCGGTTGGCTTGCCGGCTATGGGAGTACGAGGCCGGTTCGTCTTGGCAATGACGCGATCACGCAGCGCCAGCTCGACGTGCACGGCCAGGTGATCGCCGCCGCCCAGATCTTTGCTGCCTCGGGATGTGAACTCAGCCCACTGGAGGCGCGCATGCTAGTCGGCTTCGGGGATGTCGTCAGCAAGCGGTGGCGCGAGCCGGACAATGGCATCTGGGAAATCCCGGGGGACCGCCGCTCATACACCTTCTCGAAAGTCATGTGCTGGGTCGCAATGGATCGGTTACTGTCCCTGCACGAGCGGGGCACGATCGATATCGGAGCGCGCGAGGCACCATTCCGGAAAGTCCGCGCCGAGATCGCCGAATGTATCGAGAGCCGCGGGTTCAATACGGATCTCGACAGCTATACCGCCGAACTCGATGGGAGCGAGGTCGACGCGGCGCTACTGCTGCTGGTGCACTTCGGCTACAAGGCCGCATCGGACCGGCGGATGGTTACGACCTGCAATCGCATCGAGCAGCAACTCGGTTGCGGTGATGGGCTGCTGTACCGCTATCGGCCTGGACATGACGGCTTAAAGGGCAGGGAAGGCGCCTTCGGCACCGTCAGCTTCTTTGCAATCGTGCACCTGGCTGACCGCGGCCTCCTCCACGAAGCGGGACAGCGCTTCGATCATCTGTGCGCGCTGGGCAATGACGTCGGGCTGTTTGGCGAGGAGATCGAGCCTGGATCCGGGCACGCGCTCGGCAACTTCCCTCAGGCCTTCACCCATGTCGGGCTGATCCATGCCGCCCTTGGCATCGCGCGTGCGCGCCGGAGGGTAGGTTCGTGAGCGCGCTGGACGGAGTTTCTTGGTTTCTGCCGCTCTGGGCGCTGGTCGCGACGCTGACCATGACCTCCATTCTGGAAGCGAGCCGGGGGCTTGGCTTCTCCCGCCTGAGCTTGCCGCTCCTGATCGGCACGTTCTTCACGGCTCAGCGCGGACGCGCGGTCATCCTTGGCTTTGTTGTCTATACGCTCGGCGGGTGGCTATTTGCGTTCGTCTATTTTCTGCTGTTCGCGAGCGTCCGGATTTATACATGGTGGTTCGGTGCGCTTGCGGGGCTGGTCCACGGACTGTTTCTCCTGACCTGCGCGCTGCCACTGCTGCCGTTCGTGCATCCGCGGATGGCATCGGAATATCATTCCGCAAGCGCAATCCGGCAACTTGAGCCGCCCGGGTTTCTGGCCATGAATTATGGCTACCATACGCCCCTGAGCACACTGTTCGCCCAGATCGTCTATGGGATGACGCTCGGGGGTTTCGTTCAGGTCGCAAATTGGATGAGCTCTTGAGCCGGCGTCTAGTCGTATCGCCTGCGCAGCGCTCTGCGAGGAGGAAGGGGCCGGGCGATCCGGCCAAGCATCAGAAGCGCTGCTCCGCATGCAATGACCGGTGCGAGGCGGGCAACGGTGCCGCGGACCACGATCGCACTGTTGCTGGATTCGCTGCCGAAGCTGCCGCGGGTGCGATGCAGGTCGCGGACGGGCTCCAGAAGGTTGTCCTTTCGGTAAGGCGCGACAGGTGTGCCGGTTTCCTGGCCGTTGAATGTCGTTCGTGCGAGGTAGCGATCGAACAGGCCCGGCGCCAGCATGTTTCCGAGCACGACGGCCAGCGTGCTCGCGCCGATCCAGTACTCTCGCGCAGGCTGTAAGGCGGCGCGATAGAGCGTGTCGGCGATCACCTCCGGCTGGACGACCGGCGGCACCGGACGTGGCTGGTGCGTCCGGTGGGTGCGTGCCCAATCGAACTGTGGCGTGTTGACGGCCGGCAGTTCCACGATCGTGACGTTGATGCGAGAGCCGGTATGGATTAGCTCGGTGCGGAGCGAGTTGGTAAAGCCGCGGATCGCGTGTTTCGATCCGCAATAGGCGGCCTGCAACGGGATGCCGCGAAATGCCAAGGCCGATCCGACCTGAATGATCGTGCCACGGTTGCGCGGACGCATGTGGCGCAAGGCCGCCATCGTACCGTGAACCACGCCCAGATAGGTCACCTCGGTCACGCGGCGGAATTCGTCCGGCGTCAGGTCCCAGACCGGCGAGAAAACGGTTACCATCGCATCGTTGATCCAGACGTCGATCGGCCCGAAATGTTCGGCGATGGCATCGGCGGCAGCAAAGACCTGATCGGCGTGGGCAACGTCGGCTGGCATTACGAAGCCGCGGCCGCCAAGCCGCTCGATCTCGTCCTTCACGTCGTTCAAGGCATCCTTGTCGCGGGCGATCAGCCCGATCTTTGCGCCACCGCGTGCAAAGCGGTGGACCGCGGAGCGGCCCACGCCTGCGGATGCGCCCGTAATCACGACTGTGCGGTTCTGAAGTTCACGCGGCATTGATCTCACCATTCGTCCGGCCGGTTCTGTGGGCCAACCACGCGCGGCACCAGAGGGTTCCTTGGGGATCGAAGCCGGCTGCATCTTCGTCGAAGGTCGGTAGGAACGCTCCCGGCGACTATCCGTTCTTCGATCAAGAGGGCGGGTTGAAATCACGGACGAGGCGCCATGGCATCTCCCACTGCATCAGACATTCTGGTCGAGACACTGCTCGACTGGGGCGTAGACACCGTGTTCGGAATCCCGGGCGACGGGATCAACGGCATCATCGAGGCGCTGCGTACGCGCCAGGACCGGATCAAATTCATCCAGGTGCGGCACGAAGAGGCCGCGGCGTTCAACGCGTGCGCTTATGCCAAGTGGACCGGGCGGCTCGGCGTCTGCATTGCGACCTCCGGCCCCGGCGGCATTCACCTGCTGAACGGCCTCTACGACGCCAAGCTCGATGGACAGCCGGTGCTTGCGATCACCGGACTGCAATTCCACGACCTGCTTCACACCTTCACCCAGCAGGATGTGGAACTGGACAAGCTCTATATGGATGTTTGCGTCTACAACAGCCGCATCATGGGGCCGCAGCACGTCGAGAACGTGGTCGAACTGGCCTGCCGCACGGCGCTCGCCTATCGCGGCGTCGCGCACGTCACGCTGCCCGTCGACATGCAGTCCCAACCCGTCAGCGCCGGCACGCGATCGGAGCGCAACATCCCGCATCACGTGCCGGATCTGATGGCCCGTTCCGCGCAGGCTCCGAGTGAGGAGCAACTCGGTCGTGCCGCAGAAATCCTCAACGCGGGCAAGAAGACGGCAATCCTCGCCGGCCGCGGCGCGCTTGACGCGCGTGAACAGGTGCTGGCCGTGGCGGAGCGTCTCGGAGCGCCGGTGATCAAGCCGCTGCTCGGCAAGGGTGTCGTCCCCGACGACAGCCCATTCTCGGCGGGCGGCATCGGGTTGCTTGGCACCAAGCCGGCGCAGGAGGCGCTGGAAAGCTGCGACACGCTGCTGATTGCCGGCAGCTCATTCCCCTATATCGAGTTCTATCCGAAGCCGGCTCAGGCACAGGCCGTGCAGATCGAGCTCGACCCGATGCGTGTGGGCCTGCGCTATCCCGTTGCGGCGGGTCTCGTGGGCGATACCGGAAAGGCGTTGCAGGCGCTGCTGCCCCGGTTGAACTACCGCGACGACCGCTCATTCCTGGAGACGGCCCAGGCCGGCATGAAGGAGTGGACAGCATTGATGACCGAGCGCGGCACGCGGACGGACAAGCCCATGAAGCCCGAGGTCGTCGCCCATGAGCTCAACAAGCTGCTCACGGACGATGCGATCGTGTCGACCGACTCGGGCACGATCACCACCTGGATCGCGCGTCATCTGATCATGCGCGGGAACATGATGTTCTCGTGCTCGGGCAATTTGGCCACGATGGCCTGCGGCCTGCCTTACGCAATCGCAGCTGCGGTTGCGCATCCAGGCCGGCAAGTTGTGGCCTTCGTCGGTGACGGCGGCCTGACCATGCTGATGGGGGAACTCGCGACCTGCGTCAAGTACGGTCTCGATGTGAAGATCGTCGTGATCAAGAACAACGCGCTCGGTCAGATCAAGTGGGAGCAGATGGTGTTTCTGGGCAACCCGGAATATGTCTGCGATCTCCAGCCGATCGACTTCGTCGCTGTGGCGCGCGGCTTCGGCGTCAACGCCTTCGGCATCGACGATCCCAAGCGCTGCGGCGATACGCTGCGCGAAGCACTTAATATGCGTGGCCCTGTCCTGATCGAGGCGACCGTCGACCCGCATGAGCCGCCAATGCCGCCCAAGGCGACCATGAAGCAGGTCAAGAACTTTGCGGAGTCGCTGGCTCGCGGCACACCGGCAGCCAAGAAGATCGCTTGGACGATTGCCTCTGACGTCGTCCGCGAGATTACCTGAGGCCGCACAGCATACCGGCTCGGTGGCGACCGCTGTGGTTTGCGTCCACGGAGGCGCGCCCGGCCGCGCATTCACGCGGCAAAAGGAGAATCGATGAGCCACATTCTCGAAGTCGACCACAGCAAGACGCGCGCTTCAAAACGCCGTATCGAGCGGGCGCCCGACGGCAGGATCACAAGCGATGAGATGGCAGCGTCTCCGGGACAATATGAGGATCTCGGCCGAGAACTCGCGGCTGCCGTCGACGGCGAGGTGCGGTTCGACGCAGGCGATCGGGCGCTCTATGCCACGGATGCATCGAACTATCGGCAGGTGCCAATCGGCGTGGTAATCCCCCGGTCGGCCGCGGCCATCGTCAGGACCGTCCAGCTCTGCCGCAAGTTCGAGGCACCGATCGTCATGCGCGGGGGCGGGACGAGCCTCGCCGGCCAGGGCTGCAACTTCGCTGTCCTGATCGATTGCTCGAAATATCTCAATCGCGTGATCGCGATCGATGCCGTATCGCGGATTGCGGAGGTCGAGCCCGGCTGCATTCTGGATAATCTGCGCGGGACCGCCGAACGCCATCAGCTGACCTTTGGCCCCGATCCCGCCACGCACGACCACAACACGCTTGGTGGCATGATCGGCAACAATTCCTGCGGCGTGCATTCGGTGATGGCAGGGCGCACCTCCGACAACGTCGATTCCCTGGATATTCTCACCTATGACGGCCTTCGCCTTGAGGTTGGCCGCACTGGGGAAGACGAATTTCGCCAGCATCTCGCCGCCGGCGGACGCCGGGCGCAAATCTACCAGCAGCTCGATGAATTCCGCAGGCGCTATCGCGATCTCATCCTGGCGAAATACCCGAAGATTCCGCGGCGGGTGTCCGGTTACGAGAATCTGGACGAGCTGATGCCCGAACGCGGGTTCAACGTCGCGCGTGCGCTTGTGGGAACGGAAGGGACGTGCGCCGTCGTTCTCGGTGCCCGTCTGAACCTGATAGCAAGTCCAAGGTACCGCGTGCTTGTCATCATCGGCTTCGATGACGTCTATCACGCGGCCGACGCCGTGCCTGACGTACTCCCTTACGAGCCAATTGGGCTTGAAGGGTTCGACGAGTTGCTCGTCGAATTCGTCAAGAAGAAACACCTCCATCCCGAAGACGTCAAAGTGCTGCCGCCCGGAGGTGGCTGGCTGATTGCGGAATTCGGCGGCGATACGCGCGAGGACGCCACGGCGAAAGCCAATCCGCTGGCCCAGGAATTCAAGCGACGCGGACTCGATGCGAATCTGGTCGCCGATCCCGGGCCACAGGCCAAGATCTGGGAGGTCCGCGAAGCGGCGCTGGCGGCGACGGCGCATGTGCCGGGTCAGCCGGAAACCCATCCCGGATGGGAGGATAGTGCCGTGAGCCGGGAAAATCTCGGCCGTTATCTGCGCGAGCTCAAGGCGCTCTATCACAAATACGGCTATTTGGCCTCGGTGTACGGCCATTTTGGCGACGGCCTCGTGCATTGCCGGGTGCCGTTCAATTTGCGCACCGAGTTGGGCCTCGCGAACTGGCAACACTTCCTCGACGAGGCCGCCGATCTCGTCGTGCGCTATGGCGGCACGCTCTCGGGCGAGCACGGCGATGGTCAGGCGCGGGCGAGCCTGCTCGAGAAAATGTACGGGCCCGAATTGATGCAGGCCTTCCGCGAGTTCAAGGCGATCTGGGATCCGGCCGGCAAGATGAACCCGGGAAAGGTGCTTGAGCCGTTTCCGCCGACGTCGAACCTGCGGCTTGGCCCCAACTATCAGCCGCCTGACCTGCCGACCTATTTCTCCTATCAGCAGGACCACAACAGCTTTGCCACGGCGACGCGCCGCTGTGTGGGCGTGGGCTCGTGCCGCCGCCGCGACAGCGACAAGGGCGTGATGTGTCCGAGCTACATGGCGACCAACGAGGAGAAGTACTCGACGCGCGGTCGCGCGCGGCTGCTGTTCGAGATGCTGCACGGCGGGCCGATTGACGATCTCTGGCGCAGCACCGAAGTCGAGGAGGCGCTCGATCTCTGCCTCGGCTGCAAGGGCTGCAAGAGCGATTGTCCAGTGCAAGTCGATATGGCGACCTATAAGGCGGAGTTCCGCGCGCATCATTACAAGGCACGCCTGCGCCCGCGTGCGGCTTATTCGATGGGGCTGATCCACGAATGGTCGCGCATCGCAAGCTCTGCGCCTTGGCTGGCCAATGCCGTTTTTCGGTGGCCGGGGCTGTCGGCTGCGGCGAAATGGGCCGGTGGGATCGCGCCACAACGCAGGTTGCCACGCTATGCCCGCCGCTCGTTCGTGCAGTGGTTTCGCGACCGGGGCGCGCGCCAGGGCGGTAAGCCCGTGATGCTGTGGCCGGATACATTCAACAACTATTTCAGGCCGGAGACCGCCATTGCAGCCACAGAGGTCCTCGAGGCGCTGGGCTATACGATCACGATTCCCGACCGAAACCTGTGTTGTGGGCGGCCATTGTATGATTGGGGCATGCTCGATCAGGCGAAGAGGCTGTGGGGACGCACCCTGGAGACGCTGGCGCCCGTCATGAGGGACGGTATGCCGATCGTCGGCCTTGAGCCGGCCTGCGTCAGCGCCTTCCGCGACGAATTGCCGAGCCTGCTGCTCGGGAACGAGCATGCCGAACGCCTCTCACGCCAGACGCTCTTCTTCACCGAGTTTCTCGATCGGCATGTTCCCCATCAGAAACTCGGCCGAGTCTCTGGTTCGGCCTTGGTGCAGATTCACTGTCATCACCATGCAGTGCTGGAGCCGGATGCGGAGCGACACGTCCTCGATCACGTTGGGCTTGATTACGAGGTCATGAAATCCGGCTGCTGCGGAATGGCCGGGGCGTTCGGGTTCGAGCGCGATAAATACGACGTCTCCATCACCGCGGCCGAACGCGCGATGTTGCCGCTGATCAGAAACGCGGGCTCCGATACGGTCATTTTGGCAGACGGATTCAGTTGCCGCGAGCAGATCGAACAATGCTCCGGGCGCAGGACGAAGCACATCGCCGAGTTGCTGGCGAACGCGGTCAGCTCGACCAGCGCGGTGCGCTGAGATCGCACGCAATCAGGAGCGTCAGATATGCAGTCCAGGTCGCCCGAGAAAAACAACAAGCAGCCCAGAGATCGCCGACGCGACAAGGGTGCGGAAGGCGGCGCGACCGAGAGGTCGTCCACACGGCGCACGGAAGTCACGGAGGGCGACTCAGCTCATGAGGTCCACGAAGGCAAGCTGATCAGGAAGCCAGCCACGGAAAGCGGCAAGTAAGCGTTGGTCAGGGAAACTTGAGACTGAATTGCTGCTTCGGTCGTTGTCGGGATTCCGTCCGCGCCATTATCAGGCAACTCCGTCAAAATGGCTGAATATCTCAAACTCACGCCCGCGAGCGACGCCGACCAGCGTGATGCCGCTCGTCTCGGCCGTCCGGATTGCGAGTGCGGTCGGCGCTGAAATCGCGATGATGTGGCCGGCGCCGATCGCGGCAGTCTTCTGCACCATCTCGACCGATATCCGGCTGGTTAGTATAACGGCGCCGGAATGTCCTGCTATCCCCGCTGCTGCGAGGGCACCGGCGAGCTTGTCGAGCGCGTTGTGGCGGCCGACGTCTTCACGGACGACCAGGTTGGCGGCGCCGGGCGCGAAGAATCCGGCGGCATGGGTCGCGCGCGTCGACTGGCCGAGGATCTGTGACGCGGCGGTCCGCTCGATTGAGGAGCCAATCTGTTCGGGAGTGAGCCTGATCCGCCGCGCCACGGGACGAATGGCCGCGCTGGCCTCGCGCAGGCTTTCGATCCCGCACAGGCCGCAGCCGGTTGGCCCGACCAATCGCCGCCGCCGCTCTTTCAATTGCCGTCCAGCCCTCGGCCGCAGCCATACGCGCAGCTCGATGCCGTCGCGACTGGGATCGACCGTGAGCTCGGCGATTTCGCCCACATCGTCGATAATCCCTTCGGTCAGGCTGAAGCCGATTGCGAAATCGGAGAGATCGCCGGGCGTCGCCATGAGGACCGCCAGCGTCGTGCCGTCGTAGACCAGTGCGACCGGACACTCTTCGGCCATCATGCGCTGGTCAAGCATTCGGCCTGACGTAAGCCTTGGCATGCTGGTGGAAGCGGTGCGCGCGAGCGCGCGGTCGCGCTGGCCGAGTTGTGAGCCGTGCATGAGGTTCGTCCTAACGTCGGTCTATCGACGCGCGATGCGCGCGAAGGTTCCGAAGTCTTAGGAACCAGCGAGCGCTTCTCAGGTTTTCCGTGCGGGGCTTGCAGTTGAAGGGCCCGCCATGCGGCAGAAAGCCAAAGTCGAAAATTACAACGCTCCCGCCGGCGGTTGGGGATCGCTCAACGCCGTCGTTCATATCCTGACGCAGGAAGAGGTTGCCCTCCTCGGCAGCGAGATCCTGCTGAAGCAGAACAAGCCCGGCGGTTTCATGTGCGTGAGCTGCTCCTGGGCCAAGCCGGCAAGCCCGCATCCGTTCGAATTCTGCGAGAACGGCGCCAAGGCGACCGCCTGGGAGGTGACAGGCAAGACCGTCGGGCCGGAGTTCTTCGCCGGGCATACGCTTACCGAGCTGCGCTCCTGGTCCGATCATCGATTGGAAGAGCAAGGGCGGCTGACCAATCCGATGCGCTATGATCCGGTCAGCGACAAATACGTCGCGGTGGACTGGAGCGAGGCGTTTCGCGAGATAGGCGCGGAGCTGAACAAGCTCGATCCCCATTCGGTGGTCATGTACACGTCCGGCCGCGCCTCGTTGGAGGCCAGCTACATGTACCAGCTGTTCGGCCGGATGTACGGCACCAACAATTTCCCCGACAGCTCCAACATGTGTCATGAGACCACTTCAGTGGCCCTGCCTCAAGTCATCGGGGTTCCGGTCGGCACCGTGCAGCTCAAGGATTTCAGCGACACCGATTGCATTTTCTTCTTTGGTCACAACACGACGACGAATGCACCACGGATGCTGCATCCGCTCCAGGAGGCAGCCCAGCGCGGCGTGCCCATCGTGACCTTCAACCCGCTCCGGGAGCGGGGCCTCGAGCGGTTCGTCAATCCGCAAAACCCGATGCAGATGATCACGGGCGGCACGCGCATCAGCACGCAATATCATCAGGTCCGCGTCGGCGGCGACGCCGCGGCGATCGCCGGGATTTGCAAGTCGGTGATCGAGTCGGACGATCTGGCACAGGCGAACGGCAGGCCGCGTGTGGTCGATGTCGAGTTCATCGCCCAGCATACAGCTGGCTACGAGGAGTTCGCCGCGTTCTGCCGCGCGCAGAACTGGAACGAAATCGAGCGCGCATCGGGCCTCTCGCGCATGGCGATGCTCGAGGCCGCCAATGTCTATATGGCTGCCAACGCTGTGATCGCCAACTACGGCATGGGCGTCACCCAGCACAAGCACGGAGTCGAGACGGCCAAGATGATCGTCAATCTACTGCTGCTCCGTGGCAACATCGGCAAACCTGGCGCGGGCATCTCGCCAATCCGCGGTCATTCCAATGTCCAGGGCCAACGTACGGTCGGGATCTCCGAGAAGACAAAGCTCGTGCCGCTCGACAGGCTCGCCGAACTCTACGGCTTTGAGCCGCCACGCTGGGATGGTCTTTCGACGGTGGATGCCTGCGAGGGCATCTTGAAGGGCGACGTCCGTGGCTTCATCAGTCTCGGCGGCAATTTCGTGCGCGCGATCCCGGAGCGATCGCTGATGGAGCCGGCCTGGTCTGGCCTGCGTCTGTCGGTGCAAATCGCGACCAAGCTCAACCGCAGCCACATCGTGCCGGGCGAGGTGACTTATCTCCTGCCATGTCTCGGCCGCATCGAGATCGACGAGCAGGCCAGCGGTGCGCAGGCCGTGTCGATGGAAGACTCAACCGCATGCATTCACGGCTCGCGCGGGCAGCGCAAGCCGGTGACCCAGCATGCCCTGTCGGAACCTGCGATCATCGCCGGACTTGCCAAAGCAACGCTGAAGGCAAACTCTAAAGTCGATTGGGACGGCTGGATCGCCGATTATTCGCGCGTGAGGGATGCCATTGAGCGCACCTATCCCGACCAGTTCAAGGATTTCAACAAGCGCATGTTCGAGCCCGGCGGATTTCCGCGGCCGCTGGCGGCGCGCGAGCGCAAGTGGAAGACGCCGAACGGCAAGGCCAACTTCACCGTGCCAAAGTCGGCGTTCGCGCCGCCAAAGGAGAGTGATGGCGTCTATGAGCTGATGACCATGCGCGCCGACGGGCAGTTCAACACGACGATCTACACCGAAGACGACCGCTTCCGCGGCATCGAAGGCAGCCGTTACGTCGTGCTGATGAATCCGGCTGATATGGAAGCGGACGGGCTGAAATCCGGAGACACCGTCACGTTGGTGACGGAGGCCAGTGACGGCGTCGAGCGCAGCCTGAGCGAGCTCCAGGTCGTGCCCTATGACATCCCGCGCCGGAGCATTGCCGGCTACTATCCCGAATGCAACGGGCTTATTCCCCTGTGGCATTACGCGGAAGGCAGCAAGGTGCCGGCGGCAAAGTCCGTTCCGGTGCGGCTCTTCAAGGATGTGCCGCCCGAGATCATCGAGGGCGGCGAGATGCCGATCTCGGCCAGCTAATAGACGTCACAACGGCGAGAGTCTGGGATGAAATCGAAAATGATCAACGACGGCGCGGAGCGGGTCTTTGTCCTGATTCTGGATCAGGGCGAGGAGGCCTTCAGGACTGTCGCCGAATTCGCCGATCGCGAGAAGGTCACTGGCGCCTCGGTCTCGGCGATCGGCGCCTTCTCGCAGGCGAAGGTCGGCTGGTTCGATTTCGCGGCCAAGAAGTACAAGCCGATCGAGGTCGGCGAGCAATGCGAGGTGCTGAGCCTGCTGGGCGATGTCGCGCAAGGCGACGACGGCAAGGCCAGCCTGCATCTTCACGCCGTGCTGGGTTTGCAGGACGGCACGCTGCGCGGTGGCCACCTTCTGTCCGGCTCGGTCCAACCCACGCTCGAGGTCACGATCACGGAGACCGTGGTTCACCTGCGCCGCAAGAAGCGGCCCGACCTTGGCATTGCGTTGATCAGCATCTAGCCAGGGGAGGCGACATGTACGCGCTTTTTGAAGGTGAAAGACAGATCGGCAGCCCGTTTGCCACGGAGAAGGAGGTCTGGGAGGCCGCGTTGATCGAAGGGCTTGTCACAGACGTTCCGGTTGCAGACGAGGAGGGCGGTCGGCTGCTGCCGGCCGGCTATCACGTCCAGGAGGTCGATGAGGGCGCCCGACCTTCGGGCGGATGAACTCGCGACCGACAATGGTCGCCAATGCCGCGTTGCGCAATGCGTTGCCGGAGCGCGATACCCGGAACGCCGGTCGTTGCTGGTCGTTGAAGAACCACACCAACATGGAGGCTTCAATGAAGACGTTGGGATTGATCGCCGGAACCGCGATGGTGATGGCCACCGCCCTGTCGCCTGCGCTCGCACGCGACTATTGCGATACGCATCGCTGCTATCACCGCGGCCCCGTGGGGGCCGCGGCCGATACCGCCGCCGGAATCGCCGGCGCGGCGATCGGGACCGCCGGTGCGATCGCCACCGCCCCGTTCCGGAACTCGTACGCCTATGATCGGTCGGACTGCCGTCCGGGAATGTGGTTCCGCGGTCCGGATGGGCGACGACACCGCTGCCGGTAGTGGCCCCTTGCTCGCGCGATTGTAATGTCACGCGTTCCGACCAAAGACGAGCGAGCGCATAGGAACATCCAAATCCGGCTCACGTTGGCGACACGGGGTAGATGGATGTTCCATGCAGCGCAGAACGTTTCTCGCACTCGCGGCCTGGCTTGTCGGAACCACCTCCCTGACGCGCGCGACCGTGATCCACAATCGTGTGCCGTGGGCGCCGCATCCGAACTCTGCGCCAGAGATGGTGCGGCCGGGTCCGTGGCAGTTCTTTACGCTTGATGAAGCTCGCGCGATGGAAGCGATCGTCGATCGCATTATCCCGCCCGACCCGGAGACGCCTGGCGGCAAGATCGCCGGCTGCGCCGTCTTCATCGATCGCCAGCTCAAGGGACCGTACGGCTCTAACCAGGGTCATTACACGCTTGGACCGCACACCAAAGGCACCCAGGAGCAAGGCCCGCAATCGGCGCTGACCCATTCCGAGCTCTATCGCAACGCGCTGGCTGCGCTCGACAAGCATTGCAAGTCGACCCAGGCTGGAAAATCCTTCGCGGAGCTCGATGCGGCCGCACAGGACGACGTGTTGCGGAAAATCGAGTCAGGCGAGGTCAAGTTCGAGACGGTCGATGCGAAGGGGTTCTTCTCCGCCCTGCTGAAGGACGTACCGGAAGGCTTCTTCGCTGATCCCGTTCACGGCGGCAACATCGACATGGTCGGATGGAAGATGATCGGCTTTCCCGGTATCCGCTACGACTATCGCGACTGGGTCAATCGCCACAACGAACGCTATCCGCATCCGCCCGTGAGCATCGCCGGGCGCGCGGATTGGACCCCTGCAAAATCGTGAGCGCCGCACATGGCCCGTAAGCTCCCGCGGAAGGACGTCGTCATCGTCGGGCTGGGCTGGACCGGCTCGATCATGGCCTACGAGCTCGCCGACGCCGGGCTCGACGTGATTGCGATCGAGCGCGGCCCGTGGCGCAATACGGCGACGGACTACCCGCCGGGTTACGCGGCTGATGAGCTGCGCTACCGCATCCGTCACGAGCTGTTCCTGAGCCCGAGCCAGACCACCTTCACCTTCCGCAACAAGATGAGCGAGGCCGCGCTGCCGATCAGAAGCTGGGGTGCGTTCATGCCGCCGAACGGCGTCGGCGGCGGCGGGGTGCACTGGAACGCGGAGACGTGGCGCTTCCTGCCGTCGGATTTCGTGCTGAAGACGCATCTGACCGAGCGTTACGGGGCAAACTTCCTGCCCGGGGACATGACCATCCAGGACTGGGGCGTGACCTATGACGAGCTCGAGCCGCATTACGATAAGTTCGAATATCTCTGTGGCACGTCCGGTCAGGCCGGCAATATCAACGGCACGATCATGGATGGCGGCAACCCGTTCGAGGGACCGCGCGCGCGGGCCTATCCGAATCCGCCGCAGGATCAGCCGTTCGGCCATACGCTGTTCGGCAAGGCGGCGCGCGATCTCGGCTACAAGCCGTTTCCGCAGCCCTCCGGTAATATGTCGCGGCCGTACCAGAATCCTCTCGGCGTTCGGCTCGGGCCATGTACCTATTGCGGGTTCTGCGAGTGGTTCGGTTGCGGCAACTATTCAAAGGCCTCGCCGCAGACCACGGTGCTGCCAGCGCTCGTTCGCAAACCCAACTTCACGGCCCGTGACAACAGCGAGGTCACGCGGATCAATCTCGACAGCTCCGGCAAGCGCGCCACCGGCGTGACCTTTGTCGATGCCGCGGGGGACGAGTGGGAGCAGCCCGCCGACCTCGTCGTGCTCTCGGCCTACACGATCTTCAATGTTCAACTCCTGCTGCTGTCAGGCATCGGCAAGGCCTATGATCCCGCGGCCAACACCGGCGTGATCGGCCGCAATTTCACCCACCAGACCATCTCCGACGTCGTCAGTTTCTTCGATCCGGCAAAATTTGTCTTCAATCCCTTCATCGCCTCCGGCGCGATCGGAATGTGCATCGACGAGTTCAACGGCGATAATTTTGACCATGGGCCGCATGGCTTCGTCGGCGGCGGCTACATGGGACATGTGCAGACTAACGGCCGGCCGATCGAAACCACGCCGGTGCCGCCGGGTACGCCGCTCTGGGGCGCGGCATGGAAAAAGGCCGTCAAGGAGAACTATCAGAGCGCGATCAAGCCCGGGACCGGCGTCCATGGCAGCATGTACAGCTACCGCGACGTCTATGTCGATCTCGACCCCACCTACAAAGATCGCTTCAACCGGCCGCTGGCGCGGATCACCATGGATTTCCACGACAACGAGATCAAGCAGAACAAATTCCTGACCGACAAGTTCGCCGAGATCTTTCAGGCAATGGGCGCAAAACAGGTCCACAAGGAATACCGCAAGGCGCCCTACGACATCACAAAATACCAGACGACGCATCTCTGCGGCGGCGCGATCATGGGAACGGATTCCAACACCAGCGCGCTCAACCGTTATCTCCAAAGCTGGGACGTACCGAACCTGTTCGTGCTGGGCGCCAGCGCGTTTCCGCAAAATGCCGGCTACAACCCGACCGGAACGGTTGCGGCGCTCGCCTATTGGACGGCCGATGCCATCCGCTCCAAATATCTCAGGAACCCCGGGCAGCTCATCAATGCGTAGAGTTGCGAAACTCGCTTTGGCGATGCTCACGCTGGCGGCCAGCGCGGGCGGGGCCGCGAGCGCAGACTTGCAAGACTTTGCGTCCGTCGAGCGCGGGCGGTATTTGGCCGCCGCTGCCGATTGCGGCAGCTGCCATACGATCCCGGGCAGCGATCATCCCTTCAGCGGCGGCCGTCCCATCGAGACACCGTTCGGCGTGCTGGTCGCGCCCAACATTACGCCCGATCGCGAGACCGGGATCGGCGCCTGGAGCGACGATGAATTTGACGCAGCCGTGCGCAAGGGCGTGCGCCGCGACGGCAAGCGGCTCTATCCGGCCATGCCGTTTCCTTATTTCGCACGAATGGCGCGAGAGGACGTCATGGACATCCGCGCTTATCTGTCGACCGTCGAGCCGGTTCACAATCCCGTCAGCGTCAACAAACTGCCGTTCCCGCTGAACCAGCGGATGGCGATGACAGTCTGGGACAGGCTCTATTTCATGCCGGGCGAGTTCAGGAAGCAGCCGGACAAGTCGAAAGAATGGAATCGCGGCGCCTATCTTGTCGAAGGCCCGGGTCATTGCGGCGCCTGCCATACACCGAAGACTGCTTTGGGCGGCGACAAGTCGGACAAGCCGCTGCAAGGCTATACGCTCCAGGGATGGGTCGCGCCTGATATCACCAGCGGGCAAGGTCCGCTCGCGGCCTGGTCAGCCGATGATATCGCGCAATACCTTAAGACGGGCCACAACCGGTTTGCGGCGGCGGCCGGA
This sequence comes from Bradyrhizobium diazoefficiens, assembly GCF_016612535.1. Classification (NCBI taxonomy): domain Bacteria; kingdom Pseudomonadati; phylum Pseudomonadota; class Alphaproteobacteria; order Hyphomicrobiales; family Nitrobacteraceae; genus Bradyrhizobium; species Bradyrhizobium diazoefficiens. The sequence continues at coordinate 1,399,215 of NZ_JAENXS010000002.1, read as the reverse complement.
CTGATGGGCGAAGTGGTCGACCTCTCGACATCGAAACTCAGTGACGACGACACCAAGGCGATAGCGGCCTATCTGAAGGATATATCCGGACCGAAGCCTGCGGCGGACAGTTCGGCGGATTCCCATGTCATGGCCGCGGGCAGCGCAATCTATCAGGATCTCTGCTCGGCCTGCCACAAATCGGACGGGACTGGCGTTCCCAACCTCATTCCAAACCTCGCCAACGCCGCGACGGTCAAGACTGACGATCCCACGACGGTGTTGCGCGTGGTCCTCCAGGGCGCGCAGAGCGTGGCAACCGACAAGGAGCCGACTGGCCCCGCTATGCCTGCCTTTGGTTGGCAATTGAACGACGCGCAGGTCGCGGCGGTCGCGACCTATGTCCGCAACCATTGGGGCAAGGCGCCGCCGGTCAGCGAGGACGAGGCGAAGAAGGAGCGCGCGCAACTCGACGCGAGAACCAACTGACCTTCACGTCCGCGTCAGGAAATCCATGGACCCCAGCCACAGCAGGATGCCGAGCCAGAATAGGCCTGCGCCCGCAAAAATGAGCGTGAGGCCGCTGCGATGTCGCAGTTCCATGAAGATGGCCGCGACCAGTCCCGCCTTGATCGTGCCGATGCCGAGCGCCACGACGGCGTTGGCGGCCCCAAGCGGGACGTAAGCCAGAGTCACGGTTAGCGCCAGCAAAACCAGCAGGCCAAGCCAGGCTCCGACGAGGGCAAATGGCGGCCGCCATTCCGTCATGACGAGGACCGTCCCGGCAGGTAGATCAGCGCGAACAGGAAGATCCAGACCACGTCGACGAAATGCCAGTACAGCGCCGCGCTGTGCAGCGCCGCATGATGGCGCGTCGTCGGTGCCCTCCGGCAGATGATCGCAAGCGTGATCAGCAGGCAGACCCCGATCAGCATGTGCAGGGCGTGGATCGCGGTGGCGACGAAGTAGAAGACAAAGAACAGCTGGACGCCGTTGGCCTTTGGGCCAGCGAACTGAAAGTCGATCCCGGGAACGAGATGTTCGTCATATTCCTTGCCGTATTCGATGCCCTTGAGCACGATGAAGACAAGGCCGAGACAGGCCGCTCCCACAAGCAGCCATGTGACGATCTTGGTGGTAGCGGGCGAGAAGATCTCGACGGCCCACGCCACTAGAAAGCTCGATGTCAGCAGGACGGCCGTATTGGTGGTTCCGATCACGATCTTGGTGTGCCGGCTGCCTGCGGCGAAGCCTTGCGGGAAGGCGTGCCGATAGACCAGATAAGCGAGGATCAGGCCACCGAACAGCAGTACTTCCGTGGCGATGAACACCCACATGCCGAGTTCGGCGGTGTGGTCGCGATGGGGGACAGATGCGTATTGGGGCGCGAATGCGGAGCTCTCAGGCATTTTGTGGCTCCGCCTGGAAATGCTCGTTGTATTGATACGGGGCGCGCGTCACCACGGGCTGGCTTGCAAAGTTGAACTCCGGTGGCGGCGAGGAAGTCTGCCATTCGAGCCCAGGCGCGTTCCAGGGGTTTGCCGGCGCGCGACGGCCAAAGAAGGCCGAGTAGCCGAGATAGAACAGCGGCATCAGATAGGCGACCGCGAGGATCGCAGCGCCTCCGGACGACAATACGTTCCAGACCTGAAATTCCGGGGGATAGACGTGGTAGCGACGCGGCATGCCTTCGGCGCCGAGGATGAATTGCGGAAAGAAAGTGAGGTTGAAGCCAAAGAAGATCAGCACGGCGGCGGTGCGCGCCCAATATTCGGAATAGAGCCGGCCGGTGATCTTCGGCCACCAGTAATGCAGGCCGCCGAAATAGGCCGTCACCATGCCGCCGACCATGATGTAGTGGAAATGCGCGACGACAAAGTAGGTGTCGGTCGCATGCACGTCGTAGGCGAGGCACGCCAGGAACAGGCCGGTGAGGCCGCCGATCGTGAACAGGCCGATGAAGGCCAGCGCATAGAGCATGGGCGCGTCGAAATGGATCGAGCCTTTGTGCAGGGTTGCGGTCCAGTTGAACACCTTGATCGCGGAGGGCACCGCGACGATGAAGCTCATGAAGGAGAATACGAGGCTCGCAATCAGCGACTGGCCGCTGACGAACATATGGTGGCCCCAAACCAGAAAGCCGACCGCCGCAATGGCCAGGCTGCACCATGCCACGAACTTGTAGCCGAACACCTGCTTGCGCGAGAAGCAGGAGACCAGCTCATTGATCACCCCCATGCCCGGCAGGATCATGATGTAGACTGCGGGATGCGAGTAAAACCAGAACAGGTGTTGAAACAGCAGCGGATCGCCGCCGATCCTGGGATCGAAGATGCCGACGCCGAAGAAACGTTCCGTCGCCATCAGCAGCAGCGTGATCGCGAGCACCGGTGTCGCCAGCACCAGGATGACCGATGTTGCGTACAGCGACCACAGGAACAACGGCAGGCGGTACCAGGTCAGTCCGGGCGCACGCAGGCGATGGATGGTGACGATGAAATTGAGGCCGGTCAGGATCGACGAGAAGCCGGCAATGAAAATGCCGGCGGCGGCGACGATCACATAGCTGTTGGAATACAGCGTCGAAAACGGCGTGTAGAAGGTCCAGCCGGTGTCGACACCACCGGCGAGGATCGCAAACAGCGTGATGCAGCCGCCGAGCATGAAGATGTACCAGCTCATCAGATTGAGCCGGGGGAAGGCCAGGTCTCGCGCGCCGATCATCAGCGGGACGACGAAATTGCCGAGCGTGTTGGGGATCGACGGGATCAGAAAGAACCACACCATGATGATGCCGTGCATGGTGAAGAGGCGGTTATAGACGTCGGAGCTGACGAGATCGGCCTGCGGCGTGGCGAGCTCGATCCGGATTGCGGTCGCAGCCGCGCCTCCGATGAAGAAAAAGAAGATCAGGCTCGCGAAATAGAGGATCGCGATCCTCTTGTGATCCGTCGTCAGGAACCAGGATCTCAGCGTGTAGTCGGTGGTGAGATAGTTCTTGTCGCTCATGATGGGTGCCCTGCGAGCGATTTGATGTAGATCACGAGCCGCAACAGCTGGTCCTCGCTGACCTTGCCCTCGAACGAGGGCATCAGCGGTTGATAGCTTGCGACCACCTGGCTGCGCGGCATCAGGATGGAATCCCGGATGTACTTGTCATCCGCGATCACGGTGGTGCCGTCCGAGAGCGGCACCGGCTTGCCGTAGACGCCTTCGAGCGGAGGCGCGCGGATCGTGCCGCCACCACCGTGACAACCGCTACAGCCGAGTTCGCGGAACAGCTGGCCGCCTTCGCTCGCGAGCGGACTCGACGGTGCCTGTTGCGTCAGCCAGTTGGAGAAATCGGCCGGCTCCATCGCGACGATCTCGCCGATCATGCCGGAGTGATCGGTGCCGCAATATTCGGCGCAAAACAAATGATAGTGGCCGGGCTTGTCGACTTCGATCTCGAGGTCCTGGTAGCGGCCTGGGACCACATCATGCTTCAGCCGAAGTGCGGGAATGAAGAAGCTGTGAATGACGTCCTGCGAGGCCATCACCAGGCGGACGGGGCGCTTGACCGGGATGTGCAGCGCGTCGATCTCGGACTGGCCGCCGGGATGCTGCGTCTTCCACATCCACTGCTTCGCCACGACGAACACATCGTTGTCGTCCGCGGGCGTGCGGTAGATCTGGAAATAGACGCTCGCGCCCCAGACGAAGAGGCCGAGGAAGCAAACGAACGAGGCGGCGGTCCAGCTTACTTCCCAGTGCCAGCTCTTCTTGACGCGATGGTCTCGATCGATCTGGTTTCCCGCGCGATAGCGGGCGCAAAACAGCACGAGCAGAAAAAACAGCAGCGCGAGCACCAGCGCGCTTGCGATCAAAAGGCCGGCGAACAACAGATCGACGTCGCCGCTATGCGGCGACAGGCCGGGACGCCAGAACGGGATCCACTGGCGCCACATCTAGGGCAACCTCGATCGGAGCGCGCTCATTGAGACGGCCATCCCGGCAGGCCTTTGCGCAGGAGAATATCGACCGCACGATCGATCGGGATGCGGACTTGTCCTCGACCGCGATCGGCCCAGCCGTAGCCGCGCTCGATTTGCGCTTCGCCCTGTCGTGTCGCCTGCAACGTGGCTTGAGGGTTGACCTCGAGCGGAGGTGCATTGGACCTTATCGCCGGACGGCTCGCGGGTGTGATGGGTTTGGTCGACGATGGAAACAGGATGGGCAGCACGAGCGGCGTCACTACGACGAAAGTTGCAAGACCTGCCGCGAGCCAGCCGACAAGTCGGATTCCGACGTCCGACCGCTCATAGTCGACGTGGTTGATGTCCGCCATCGGTGTGCTGTCCTCGGTCGCGGCAAGACAATGCGATCCTAAGGCTTGTGTTCCTACCTTAGGAACCAACGCCGGGCAACCAGATTGTCGACCGGACAGCTCGCTCTCAGGTCACGGCGAGAATGGCTCAAATATTCTCACCTGTGGCGGACACGTGGATTCGCCTGTTCCTGATCGGCGGCCTGTCGCTTGCCGGCGGCAGCATCGTGGCCGCTGTCGGCTTCGCGCATTCGACGTACATGACCGAGACCGACATACGTCCGCATCAGCCGGTGCCGTTCAGCCACCGCCACCATGCCGGGGAACTCGGTATCGACTGCCGCTATTGCCACAGCAATGTCGAGGCCGGCCTGCAAGCCGGCCTCCCGCCGACCGAGACCTGCATGACATGTCACTCCCAGATATGGACCAACGCGTCGATGCTGGAACCGGTGCGAAAGAGCCTTGCCGACAACGCGCCGATCCCATGGACGCGCGTCGCGAAACTGCCGGACTACGTGTTCTTCCGGCACGACATCCATATTGCCAAGGGCGTCGGCTGTGAAAACTGCCACGGCCGTATCGACCAGATGGCGCTGACCTATCGCGCCAAGGCGTTCACGATGCAGTTTTGCATCGATTGCCACCGCGATCCTGCACCTCATCTACGTCCACCGGACCACATCACAGATATGGCGTGGACGCCGCCCGCGGATGCGCGCAGGGAGGGCGACGCGATCGCTGCCCATGACGGCATTCGCTTCGGCGAGCTCACGTATTGCTACGTGTGTCACCGATGAAGCGCCGCATCGACCATCAACCGGCGGATGGACCGCGCGCGTGGGCAGGGATCGAAGAGCTGTCGGACGATCCCGGGTTTCAGGCCTTCATCGACGCGGAATATCCGGCGGTCCACGAATTCTCCAAGACCGCGCGTCGCGAATTCTTGAAGCTGATGGGCGCATCCTTTGCGCTGGCAGGGCTGACTGGGTGCGAGAAAAGCTCGTTCGTCACGGCGTTGCCTTATGTCGACCGGCCGGCGAGCGAAACCATCGGCTTGCCGCGCTATTATGCGACCGCGGTGCTGCTCGATGGTTACGCGCAGCCGGTGATCGCCACGGCCCATGCGGGGCGGCCGACCAAGCTCGACGGCAATCCGGGGCATCCGGCAACGCAGAGCCGCAGCGACATCTTCATGCAGAGCGCGGTGCTGCAACTCTATGATCCCGACCGTGCGGCCGCGCCGGCGCGACATGGCGAAGCGGTGAGCTGGGGCGACGTGGAGTCGGCGATCGGCGTGATGCGCGAGAACTGGCGCATCGACCAGGGCGAGGGCGTCAGGCTGCTGCTGGGGCCGACGACGTCGCCGACGTTGCTGCGCCAGATCGATGCGTTCCGGAAGCAATTTCCGAAAGCGCGCGTTCACGTCCATGCCGCCACGGGACGTGAGGCGAGAAGGCAGATCACGGCCGCAGTCTACGGGCAGCCCATCGATCTCCATTATGGACTTGCGGACTGCGATGTCGTTGTCGGCCTCGACGATGATTTTCTGGGACCGGGGCCTGATCAAGTGCGCAATGCGCTGGGTTGGGCGCAAGCGCGGCGGCGGTCCAGCGATCGGCCGGGCAATCGGCTGTTCATGGCGGAGAGTGTGCCGACGGCAACCGGTGCCCTGGCAGCGCATCGACTGATCGCTGACGCAAGGCGGATGCCTGTGATCGCGGAGGCGCTGGCAAACGCGATCGGTGTGGCCGGCGCCTCGAAGCCGGACGTGACCGGGGCGGAAGCGGACTGGATTGCGCGCGTGGTCGCGGCCTGCAAGGACCGGGCAGGGCGCGCGCTGTTCGTCTCGGGTTTGAGCGGCGGCGTGGCCGCGGCGGTCTGGGTTGCGCGGATCAACCAGCAGTTCGGCAATGCCGGTCAAACGCTGATGTTGACCGCGCCGGTCGCAGGGCCGGCTGATGCAGCAACGCTGGCCGACCTGGTGTCCGATATCAATGCCGAGCGCGTCAGCTCTCTCCTCGTGCTCGATTGCAATCCCGTCTACAGCGCACCCGGTGAGCTCAATGTTGGAGATGCCATCAAGCGCGTTCGATCCTCGCTTCATCTCGGCCTGCACCGCGACGAGACCGGCGCACTCTGCGAGTGGCAGCTTCCCCTTGCACATCCGCTGGAGAGCTGGAGCGACGCGCGCGCCGTCGATGGCACCGCGACGATCCTTCAGCCCGTTATCTCACCATTCTATGACGTCAGATCGGTGCATTACATCCTGGCGAGGCTGCTTGGTGAGGTTGATCAGACGCCGGACGCTGCAATTCGCGAAACCTGGCGGGCAAGCTTTGGCGACGCGTTCGAGGCGCGATGGAAGCAAGCGCTGCACGACGGCTTTATCGCGGGGGCGGCACCGTTCGTCACCGCGTCGCCCGCAAGCAACGCGATTGCGTCCCCAAACAAGACCGGGGGACTCGACATCGTGTTTCAGCCGGACCCGACGGTCTGGGATGGCCAATTCGCCAATGTCGGCTGGCTTCAGGAGCTTCCGAAGACGCTGACGACGGTGACCTGGAGCAACGTTATCGCGGTGAGCCCGGCGCTGGCAAAACGCTTCTCGGCGGCCAATGGCGATCATGTCGAGGTGACCGTCGGTGCGCGTCAGGTCGAGGGCCCGCTCTGGATCATGCCGGGCCAGGCCGACAATACGGTTGCGCTCTACCTTGGCTATGGCCGCACCCGCGCGGGACGGGTCGGCGACAATCTCGGCTACGACGCCTACCAGGTGCGGCCCCCGGCCGAACCGTGGCTGGCGCAGGGAAGCCTGCGCAAGCTCGAGACCCGCGAAGATCTCGCAGTGACCCAGCTGCATCATCGCCTCGACGGCTTTGATCTCGCCCGGGAGATCAGTCCAGGTCAGGTCGAGCGCGCCAAGCCCGAGCAGGCCAGTCTTTACGCGCCCTGGCCGTCGTCGAAGAACGCCTGGGGCATGGTGATCGATCTCGACAGCTGTATCGGTTGCAATGCCTGCGTGACGGCGTGCACGGCAGAGAACAACGTGCCCGTGGTCGGGGCGGATCAGGTCAGGGCCGGCCGAGAGATGCACTGGCTGCGGATCGCGCGCTACTACACCGGCGACGTCGCGGAGCCGCGCAGCTTTTTCGAGCCGGTGCCGTGCATGCATTGCGAGGACGCACCTTGCGAAATGGGCTGTCCGGTCAATGCGACCACGCACAGTCCTGAAGGCGTCAACCAAATGGTCTATAACCGCTGCATCGGCACGCGGACTTGCTCCAGTTACTGCCCCTACAAGGTGCGGCGCTTCAATTTCTACGACTATCGTCCGCCTGCCGATTCATCGGAGCATGCCGCTCATAATCCCGATGTCACCGTGCGCTCGCGCGGCGTCATGGAGAAGTGCACCTATTGCACCCAGCGCATCGAGGCGGCGCACGTTGCTGCGGACAAGGAGAACCGTCCGATACGTGACGGTGAGGTGGTCACCGCCTGCCAGCAGGCCTGTCCCACCACGGCGATCGTGTTCGGCGACATCAACGATCCGAATTCGGAGGTCTCGCGGCTCAAGCGCGACGGCCGGCATTACGTGCTGCTCGAGGAGCTAGGGACCCGGCCGCGTACGACTTACCTGGCCCGCTGGCGCGACGATGAAACGGAATCGAGGTCGGGATGAGCGAGCAATCCGAGATCCTGCCGACGCGCCAGAGCATGGGCGGCATCGCCGAGCAGCTCACTGGCATTCCCCTGCATTTTCCGGCCGACCGGCGCTGGGTGATCGCGATGACGGTCGCGAGCGCGCTGCTGTTGTTGCTGATAGTTTCGGTGGTCGAGCTGTTCACGCGCGGCGTTGGCATCTGGGGCATCAACATTCCCGTCAACTGGGCCTTCGCCATCCACAATTACGTCTGGTGGCTCGGCATCGGCCATGCCGGCACGCTGATCTCCGCGCTGCTGCTGCTCACCGGCAGCGAGTGGCGGAATTCGCTCAATCGTTTCGCCGAGACCATGACGCTGTTTGCGGTGGTCTGCGCCGGCATCTATCCGATTCTGCATCTCGGCCGGCCCTGGTACGTCTACTGGATGTTGCCCTATCCGGCGACGATGGGCGTGTGGCCGCAATTCCGCAGCCCTTTGGAATGGGACATCTGGGCGGTGCTGACCTATCTGACGGTCTCGCTGGCCTTCTGGTACACCGGTCTGATCCCTGATCTAGCCGCGGCACGTGATCGCGCAACGCGGCGCGGCTGGCAGATTTTCTTCGGCGTCGCGGCGCTCGGATGGCGCGGGTCGGCCAGGCACTGGCAGCGCTGGCAGCAGGCGTACCGTTTGACCGCTGGGCTCGCCGTGCCGCTGGTCGTCTCCGTTCACAGCGAGGTGTCGTTGTTGTTCGCGGCCGGGCAGATCCCGGGCTGGCACTCGACGATCTTCCCGCCATACTTTGTGCTGGGCGCGGCCTTCTCCGGCTTCGCGGTCGTCTCTATCATCGCAGTGTCGCTACGCTCCTGGTTCGGGCTGAAGAACCTTGTGACCGACGATCATCTCGATGTGCTGGGGGTGGTCCTGCTCGCGACCGGCCTGATGACGGGGTACGGCTACGTCTTCGAGGTGTTCGACGCGATTTATTCGGGTGAGCCTCACGAAATACAGACGCTGGTCGATCGTTTCGCCGGCGCCTACGCCTGGACCTATTGGGGCGCCGTCATCTTCAACTTCATCCCGCTGCAGGCGCTATGGCTACGCAGGGTACGGCGAAGCGGATGGATGCTGCTCTTGATCTCGGCGTCCGTCGTGGTCGGAATGTGGCTCGAGCGCTACATGATCCTGGTCACCAGCCTTTATCGCGACTTCCTGGTCTCGTCGTGGAGCCACTTCACGCCGACCTTCTGGGACTGGTCGACTTATTTCGGCACGATTGGGCTGTTCCTCGTGCCGTTCCTCATCGCCATCAGGCTCGTTCCCATGATCTCGATCTTCGAGAGCAAGGAGCTTCTCCATGAGGAGAAGGAGGAGCATCAGCATGGCTGAGCAGCTCTATGGCGCACTGGCGGAATTCAGCACCCCGGAGGACCTGCTGGCGGCAACTCGCAAGGCGAGGGAGGCCGGTTACCGCTATCTCGATGCCTTCACGCCGTTCCCGGTCGAGGGGTTGGATCGCATCTCGCGGTTTCCGCGGCCGACTATCTCATTCATCGGGCTCGGCGGCGCCATCGCGGGCGCAGGCACCGCGCTCGCCATGCAGTTCTTCACGAATTTCGACTACCCGCTCAATGTCGGGGGACGTCCGATCTATCCGGTCTCGGCCTTCGCGGTCGTGACTTTCGAGCTCACCATCCTGTTCTCCGCGCTCGCCATGCTGTTCGGGATGCTGTGGCAGAACTGGCTGCCGCGGCTCAGCTATCCCGTGTTCAACGGCGAGCGGTTTCACCGCGCCAGCAAGGACCGCTTCTTCCTGTGCGTGAGCGCGGAGGACGCCAGGTTCGACGCAAGCGAGACGCTGGCCTTTCTCAACGGGATCGGCGCGCTGTCCGTGGAGCTCGTGCCGGAATGAACTGGTGGCTGGCCCTCGTTGCGCTTGCCGGTCTGCTCGCCGGCTGTGACCAGAACATGGACGAGCAGCCGCGCTACAGCGAATACTCGCGCGCGCCGCTGTTCCGCGGCAGCGTGCTGCGGCGGCCGCCGGAAAACACGGTCGCTCGCGATGATTTGGAGCGGGAGAAGGCAAGCAACACGAAACCTGTGCTGTCGGCCGGGTTGCTGGCGCGGGGGCGCGAACGCTTCGGCATTTTCTGCTCGCCGTGCCACGGCGCTGGCGGCGACGGCACCGGTATGGTCGTCCAGCGCGGCATGCCGCGCCCGACGAGCTATCACGACGATCGGTTGCGCAGCGCGGAAGATCAATACTTCTTCGACGTCATCACCAACGGACATGGTGCGATGTATTCCTATGCGGCCCGCGTGCCGCCAGCAGATCGCTGGGCGATCGTTGCCTATATCCGCGCGCTTCAGCTCAGCCGTCAGGCTTCGCTCGACGACGTACCGGCGGACGAACGTGCCAGGCTGGAGAGCCAGCCATGACGAGTCGCAGCGCGAGGAGGGGGGTGGCGGCGGTGTCGGGTCTGGTCCTGATCGCCGGCTTCGTTATCGACGTCAGGTCGACCACGGCGGCCTATCTCGTCGCCTGGAGCGCCTGGGGCGCCATTCCGATCGGAGCGCTGATCGTCTTCATGACCAGCTATCTGGTACGCCGGCGCTGGACCGAGACGCTGCACACGGTTTTCGTCGCGACCACTGGCATCCTGCCCGTCGTCGCGCTGACCTTCATTCCCATCCTGCTGTTCACAAGGGAGATCTATCCGGCGATCGCGGACGGCTCCTCATTGCCGCCGTTCAAGGCGCGCTGGTTCATGCCGTGGTTCTTCCTGCTGCGGACCGCGCTCTATTTCCTGATCTGGATCGCGCTCGCCCAATGGCTCCGGCGCGCCTGGCGCAACGACGAGGCCATGGTGCGCGCCGCGTCGGTCGGATCGATCGTGTGGACTCTCACCGTCTCGTTCGCCGGGGTCGACTGGCTGGAATCGCTGGAACCGGAATTTCACTCCTCGATCTATGGTCTGATCTTTCTCAGCTTCCTGCTGGTCAACGGTACCGCGTTCGTCATCGCGGCCGGCCTGTTGTCGATGCGACAGATCGGCCCGAGCCGCGGCTATAGCGGCCTGTTGCTCTCGGCACTGCTGCTGTGGTGCTATCTCCACGCCATGCAGTACATCGTGATCTGGTCGGGCAATATCCCCAAGGAGGTCACCTGGTATCTGGCGCGATCGAAGAACGGCTGGCAGTTCGTCCTCGCCGCGCTCTCATTCGGGCAGTTCGTCTTTCCCTTCTGCGCGCTGCTCAGCAGCCGGGTGCGATCGGACCCGTATTGGCTGCTGGCGCTGTGCGGACTGACGCTGGCGATGCGCTGGCTCGAAGCCGCGATCCTCATCCTGCCGGCAATTCGTGGGCTGTCCGTGGCTATCACGGGCGCAATGCTGATTGCGGCCGGGCTCTGCCTCGGCACGATCTTCTGGCTGGCATTCGATGCGGTTCTCACGCGGTCCGAGGAGGGGGAACCTTTTGGCGCTATCTGGTGGCGTGCTCGCGCCGGAACAGAAGCCCGATCAGCAGGGCAAGGACGACGATGCTGACGGAGGACGTCGCGATCAGCAGCCGCCGCGCGGCGAGCGTATAGGTCCCGCTCGCGGGATCAAAGCCGTAGCAGAGTAGATGAATCTGGTCGCTCCAGCCGCCGACGTGACCTTGGCCCGCCTCGACCAGCGCAAGCCGCAGGCTGGCGGCATCGACCGCAAGGGCCGAGAGCGTGCGAGAAATCCGCCCGTCAGGCGTCACGACGAAGGCGGCGGCGGGGTGGGCAAATTGGTCATGCTCGCGATCGTAGACGGGCCGCACGCCGAATGCGTCGGTTAAGGCGCCAACATCCGGTGCAGCGGTCCTCAGGAACACGGTGTGTTCAGAGAGTCCGTTCCTTGGGCTCAGCTGCGCATTCTTCATGGCCAGCGCCTGGGCGGCGGTGTCCTTGGGATCGAAGCCGACAACGATGAGCCGAAAATCCTTGCCGGCATTGAGGCCGGTATCGGCCAGCGCGTTCGAGACGATTGAGATCGCCGGCCCGCACAGCGTTTCGCAGGTGTAGTCGGCCAGGATCCACACGGTCGGGACGGCCCCGAGCCAGCTCGCAAGCGGTGCCGCGCGATCGTTCGCATCGCTGAGACGCAGCTGCATGGGAAGCTGCGCGTTGACGTGTGGCGCGAGGGTAGTCTGTTCGAGCTGCGAAGTGGTGAGAGCTGCCTGTGCCGGCGATAGTGCGACCCAGGCCATGAGCGCGATGATCCATCCCGCGGCTGTCGCGCGGGGCCGCCTTGTGGAGGTGGCGAGCGAACGCTGGACCGGCAAATCGCGCCTCGGGGTTTCCTCTGATGCCCGGAACGAACATCCGCGCCCGATGATGGTTCCAAGCGATAATGGCATAGCCGGTCGGGATCGTCAGTCCTCCTGATCCGTTACCCGCTCTTTGAAGCCGTGCCGGAGCTCGCCCGCGGCATGCCGCCGGTTTGCCGACAAGCCGGCCTATTCGGCGTTCAGCAATCCGGCGCTCGCAAGTCTCCTTATCGAGCAGGGGATCGGCACGATGGTCATCACCGGCGCCGAGACCGACATCTGCGGTCTCTCGACGGTGCTGAGCGCGGTCGATCTCGGCTTCAGGGTCGTCATCGTCGAGGACGCGCTGTGCAGCTCGTCCGACGTCGGGCACGATGCCCTCATGACGATGTACCGCGCGCGCTTTCACGGGCAGGTCGATCCGGTGACCGCCGAGGAGCTGATGGACGTCTGGCGCAAGTGACTACACAACCGGCTGCTTGTCCTTGCGCAGTTTCTCGATCACGGCTCGATCGATGTTCAGATGCGCCGCAACGAGCTCGGGCGGGGTCAGCGCCATCCATTGCGCGAGCGAGACATCCATGAAGCGCGGCGATTTGAACAGTTCGAGAAAGCGCAGCGGCTCCTCGCCGGTGTTCTCGATGAAATGGCTCATCGACATCGGGACGTAACCGACGTCGCCGGCACGGTAGTCGAATGTCCGCGCCCGCGCCTCGGCTGCAAATACGGTCATCCGCGCCTGGCCTGCGATGTAATATTGCCATTCGTCGGCGTTCGGATGCCAGTGCAGCTCGCGCATGTGGCCGGGATTGACCTCCACCAGCGCCGCCGCAACGTCCGTCGAGATCTTGAAGTTGCGGGTGTCGGCGATGCGGACGTTGCCACCTGGCGATGACGCCGGCGGCTGCTGCGTCAGGTGGAACACCATATCGAGCGGTACGGCGCCGAGCGCGTCGTGCACCGCGTCTGCCTCGAGAGCCGGTGGCGGCGGCCCGGCCTGAAAGATGAAGCGCTCCTGCTTGGGAAGCTGACCGAGGGCCGTTGTATCGATGACAAGGTTCTTCGCCAGCACGCCGGGATCGTTGTGGGCGAACAAATCGGTGATCGCAAACGTGCTGTCCTCGGAGAACTCGCCGTCCGGAAACGCCAGCAGGAATTCGCAACCGTCGTCTGGCAGTCCCTGGATCGAGTGGGGAATGCCTGATGGAAAATACCAGAGATCGCCGGGGCCGATATCGGCGATGAAACTATGGCCGTCATTGTCGACGGCAGTGATGCGGGCCTTGCCGGCCAGCATGAAGGCCCATTCGGCCTGCTTGTGCCAATGCAGCTCGCGGACGCCGCCCGAGGTCAGGCGCATGTTCACGCCGGCCATCGTGGTCGAAACCGCCAGCTCTCGCTGCGTGACCTCGCGCGACCAGCCGCCGGTGCGGATCTTCATATGCGCATCCGCAAACGAGAACCGCAGGTTCGGCACCGAGCCATGGTCGGTCGACGGTGGCCGTAAGATGTCCGGGTTTTGCGACTCCCGCTCCGGGTTGCGAGGCCCGACGATGGTCGCGCCCTTGTCGCCGATCACCGGCTCGTTGCGCGGCTGCGCCGAGGCGGCTGCGGTGGCGCCAAGAGCGGCCGCGGCGGCCAGCAGGGATCGGCGGTTCGGTGTATTCATGAGGCGCTCCTGCTCATCCGCATGTCAGCACGACCTTGCCGGCGGTATGGCTGCGCTCCACAGTCGCCAGGGCCTGTCCTGCCTGCTCGAGCGGGAACGTGGCTTGAATGTGCGGCGTGAGCTTGCTGCTGTCGGCGAGCTTCCCGATCTCGGCCAGTTCCTCGCCGTCGGGCTCGACGGTGTAGCGCATGGCCGTCACGCCCAGCGATTTTGCGCGATCCTGCGAGGGCGCTGTCAACGTGGAGATCAGGCGACCACCCTTGTTGAGAAGCGCCCAGGAACGCTCGCGGGTCTCGCCGTCGATCAGGTCGAACACCATGTCGACATTCTTGGCGACTTCTTCGAAGCGCTGGGTCTTGTAGTCGATCACCACGTCAGCCCCGAGCGATCGCGCAAACTCGACATGTTCCGTCGAGACCGTCGTCAGCACGCGAGCGCCTTTTGCCTTGGCGAACTGAATCGCGAAATGGCCGACCCCGCCAGATCCGCCGTGGATCAGGACGGTCTCTCCGGCCTTGAGCTGGCCGTGTCGGAACAAGCCCTGATGCGCCGTCTGTCCTGCCAGCGGAATGGCGGCGGCATGAACGTGATCGAGCCGAGCGGGCTTGTGCGCGGCCCCGCGCTCGTCGAGGACCACCTGCTGGGCGTAGCCGCCGCCGAACACAGGAACCATGCCGAAGACCTCGTCGCCGACACGAAAGCGCGTCGCCTGCGCGCCGCATGTTGTGACGATTCCGCAGACGTCCCGGCCGGGCGTATAGGGCAAGCGGTCTTCCCGCACGGAAGGGTATTTGCCCGACCTTATCTTGAAATCGACGGGATTGACGCTTGCGGCCCGGACGGAGACCAGGATCTGGCCCGCGTCGGGACCTGATTGTTCGAGCCGGTCGACGCGTAGCATGTCATTGCCGCCGAACTGGTGAAATCGGATCTTGACGAGCTTTGCCATATCAGCTGACGCATCAGCACGAAGCGAGTTCCTATTGAAGAGACAGCCCCCGGTCCGGGCTCGCGATCAATTGAATGGTCTCCCAAGCATGTTTCGCGTGGCCGCGACGACCGCGGCGAAAACCGCGAGCGAAGATCTTTGAGGATCTGTGGAAGCTGATGATCCAGAAGTTCGGCCTTAACCTTTGGGACACGATGACCGACGGCGGCACACGTTCATCGAGCACGTAGACCCCCCTCCTACCCGGTTTTTCGCAAAGAGCCGACTGGGCTCACATCTAGTGCGCGAGCGGATTTGGACGAAGCTGGAATTGCACCACCAGCGGGCTCGACCGCGCATCATCGGTTGCTCCCGGCGCGCCCGGATGGGATGCATCGATGCCTTCGATGTGAACGGGCGTGCGATTGCCTGAGGTTACCCAGAGCGCGCGGCCCTTCCATCCCGCGGTTGGATCGTCGATCCGCCCATCGATCTGCTTGGCGAAGAAGCCCATGGGATAGGGCACTCGCAGCTCGACGATACGGCCATCCACCAGCGCGTGCAGGGAATCGGACTGATTGCCGGTAGCGATCGGTATGTTCGCCCCCAGCCCGAGGATATTGTGCTGATCGACCCAGGCGTAATACGGGTTCTCGGCCGCGCCGGTGTCGCCCTGCAGCGGCGGGCCCGGCAGCGGGTAGAAGCTCCAGCCTTCGGGACATTTGTCGCCCGTTTCGGCTCCCGGGCCGGTGAGAGGACCCTTGCATCTGCGCCGGTCGAAGCTGCCGATATGCCCGCTGTCGAGCGGCACCCAGACGACGCCATTGCGATCAACGTCCATGCCGCGAATACCGTAGCCGGGCAACGGCACCTTGTAGACTTCGGCGAGCGCCGTATCGGGTGGATTCGTTCCGGGATCGATGCGAACGATGTAGCCGGGATGCGGCAGGCTCGAGCCCCAGATCGAGCCGTCGAGCGGGCTTGCGGAAATGCCATAAAGGCCGAACGAAATGTGGGTATCCTTGCCGGGATCGGCCCGCTGGCCAGGCTCGTTGTAATCTTCATCGCGCCTGCCATTGCCGTTGGTGTCGACCACGAGCGCGCTCCAGCCCTGCGCCGCCGCCGCATCGCGCGTTTCCCAGAACTTCTTGGTATTCAACCAACCGACGACGGCGTTCTTGCCTTGCGTGTTATTGCTGAACCAGAGCGTGTTCGCATCGTCTTCGGCAAAGTTCAGGTGCTGGGTGCCGAAGCAGGTGTCGATGAACGTAAACTTCTCGCTGCGCGGATCGTAGACCGTCACTTGACGCGAGTTCTGATTGAAACCCTCTGGCTTCGTCGTCAGCGGATAAAGCTGCGCCGAACGGAGCGGCGAGCCTTTGCCGCAATAGGCGGGGATCTCCGCCGGCGGGCGAAGCTGGGCGGTGAAATAGATGCGGCCCTCCTGGTCCATCGCCGGCGAATGAGCATTGACTTGGCTGTCCCACACTTGCTCGCGACCGAAATAAGGTGAGGACGCGAACACCGGATTCGCCAGCGCCGAACTCGGCGTGTCCTCCCGCTCGCGGACCGGCACGGAGATGACTTTCTTGACGTTGTGGATCGGATCGAGCACCGGCATCGTGTTGCTGGAGAGTTCGGTCGCGCCATAGAGCGGGCCGTTCGCATTCACCGTCGGCTGACGCTTGTCGGTCGCCGCGAGGTCGTGCAGGTAGTGCTTTGGATCAAGCCAGTCACGCACCGTGAGGACAAGATTGCGCTCGATGCCTGTCGGCCGCGGCGGCGCGGACTTCGGGAGCTCGCCCGCCTTGACGCGGTCGGTCCAATCCGCGAGCGCGGCGAGATGGCCGCCGTCGGGAGCCAACAGGCGTCCCATGGTGCGAACCATGGTGGTGCCGCCAGGGCCCGATTGCAGGCGGCGCGCCCACGCGGCGATGCTGGACTGGAAATGCTCGAACGCCGGCGGCATTGTGCGCGTGGCATAATTGCCGATCTGATGACAATTGCCGCAGCCATTGGTCTTGATGACGTCGAGCCATTGATCGCGGGTCTTGAATTCGCGCGGCATGCCATTGCCGTTGGGGCCGGTGCCGGGAAATTTGTCCGGTCCGGGAGTCCTAAGCAGCGAGAACCAGTAGATTGCAGGATAGTATTGCGCCGCCGCAGCACGGTCCGGTGCGACCGCCGCCTCCAGGTTCAACCGCTGCCCTCTCTCACCGTCGACTTTCGGTGAATCGACAAGACCATAGCCGCGGACCCAGACCTGATAGCGCGCCGCAGGAAGATCGGGGATTATGAAACGGCCAAGATCGTCCGTCACGACGATCTTGGCGAAGCGCGTCCCGAGATCTCGGGTCTCGGCGATCACCCACACGCCGACTTCTGGTCCGTTCGCACTTGTGACCGCACCGCCGATGTCATGCGCGTCGATCTCGACGGGAGCCGGTTGGGCGGTCTCCTGGGCCGACACGGATGCCGGCCGCACGGACAATTGAACGAAAGCGACGGCTGCGAGCAACCCTACCGGCAGTCTCATGGGCGCCTCTATTTCTGGGCCGCCAAATAGGCGATGAGATCGTCAAGCTCGGAATCCGGAACGCCCTGGAACATGGACATCCTGTTGCCGGGAATCGTGAGAGCAGGGGCAATTGCGAAAGACGCGATGGCGTCGGGGCTCCAGGTCCAGATCGCCATGGTGATGAATTCCGGCGAGTACTCGTATCCCGGCACGGTGGCGGCCTTGCGCTCGGCAATGCCGAACAGATTGGGTCCGAAGCGATTTGGGTCGCCTTTGGCGATGGTGTGGCACAACGCGCATTCCCGCTCGAAAACCGCTGCCCCCGCCGCGGGATCGCCGGCGGCGAAAGCAAGTCCTGCGCCAAACGTCATTGCTGCCGCCAGCGAGGCCAGAACTCGCGTGAACGCGAGCAGCGACTGGCGCATGGGCGTCACTCCTTCTTTGATAGCGGCGACAACACTTCCCGGCAGGGTCGGTTCCTGACTCCCCGCGTCAGGAACTGCGCTGCATCGGGCCTGTTGGACTGCAACAGCCCGGCACGCGCCGTAGACGACGCGCTGGTGCCTTCAGCAAGGAGTTCGGCGATGAACCCCATTTTCGACCGTCGACATCTTGTTCATGCGACTTCGGGATTATTGATCGCGAGCGCCGCCGGTCCGAGCCGCGCGCACGCGGCGGAGACCGATCCGGCCACGGCGGTGACGCCATCCGAAGACCTGATGCGCGAGCACGGAGTGCTCAACCGCGTCCTGCTGGTCTACGAAGCGGGCTTGCAAAAGTTTGCACGCGGCGAGGATTTCGATGTGGCTATCCTGGCGCGCGCCGCTGGCATCATTCACGAATTCATCGAAGACTATCACGAGCGTAACGAGGAACAGCAGCTATTTCCCCGTTTTCGCAAAGCCGGGCAGATGGTCGAGCTCGTCAATGTACTCTACCAGCAGCATCAGGCTGGCCGCCGTCTCACCGATACAATTCTAGGCCTGGTGCCGCCAAGCCAGGTGCCGGGTGAAAGCCGGAGTCGCCTGATCGCGTGCATTCAAAGCTTCGTGTCTATGTACAGGCCGCACGAGGCGCGCGAGGACACGGAGCTCTTTCCAAAGCTGCGCGGCATCGTCTCCGCGCATGAGTTCGACGCCATGGCAGAGGACTTCGAGCGCGACGAACGGCGCAAATTCGGAGAGGACGGATTCGAGAGGTATGTGGCGAGAGTGACGGCGATCGAGCAGACATTCGGGATCCACGATCTTGCCCGCTTCACGCCCGCCTGAGTAGGTCGGGAGTGGGCTCACAGGGCTGCTCTGCTGAAAGCCCACTTCGGATGCCAAGGCTTCGGATGCCAAGGCTTCGCTGTCTCGGTTCAGGGCAGCGAGGCCTGAGACGCGTTCAAGGATGCTCGGTTGGCCCGCACTACCAATGGCCAATATCGACCCCGAAGCCGAAACGCGGGCCACCGTAGTATCTCGGACCCGCATAGACGCCGAAACCTGGGCCGCGCGGACCATAGTAATCGTCATAGTAATCACGCTCGATGTAGCGTGGGCCTCCGGTCCGATAGCAATTGCCGTAGTCGTCGCAAACCAGTCTCGCCTGCTGCACCCCGGTTGTTCCCTCCGTTATCTCGGACGAATGAACCAGAGGGGCAGCAAAGCTGCTTGTTCCCGTTGCGCACGCAACTGCCAGCACGGCTGACCATAGAACTCGGTTCATGTTGCCTACTTTCGCTAGGTGCGCGTGGACAACCCTCCAGCGCCTCATGGGTTTCCGACTTTCTCGCCCGCAAAAGAAGACCCCGCCACCACATGATGTGAATGACGGGGCTCGGGCTTTCGCTCTTCAAGGATTGCGCCTTTGAAAAGCTATTTGCTCTGTGTTGATAACATTGGTCCTTGGCAGTCGTTCCCCGAAAATTTTCAAGGTGTCAGCCCGCGGACTCCACTGCTGATCTTAAGCTCGACCTATTGCCTTAGCCGATGACCGAGCCCGCGTGTTGTCCGCCTGGCTGCGAGATTCCACACAGGGCCGTTGTTGCGCCGTCGCCTGCCTTGGAAACGGCAATATCGCCAAGCGCAATGATGCCGACCAACCGCTTGTCTCGATTGAGCACGGGCAACCGCCGCACCTGAATATCGGCCATGTTGCGGGTAATCTCATCGAGGTCCTGGTCTTCGAAGCAGTATTTGACATCGGTGGTCATGACATCGCGCACCAGCGCATCCGGACCTCGGCCCATCGCTACACCGCGTGTAGCAATATCGCGGTCGGATATCATTCCCACCAAACGGTCGTTGTCTGCCACGGGCAGGAGTCCAACATTGAGCGCCGTCATCGCCTCGGCCGCATCCCTGATGCTGTCTTGCGGAGTGCAGAGCTGAACGCTGGGAGTCATTGCATCGCAAACTCTCATTGAAGCCATCCTTTCACTGATTGGCCGCCAACCAAAATCGAAAGCAGAGGTTCCTTTTATGGCTCGAAATCACGATGTCGGGACTTCGGGCAATCGGCTGCAAGACCCAACACACGCTATTGCCCGCCCGGAAGGTCGAGGTGGTTCATGGCGGTACCAGCCGAGCCTTGTGCTGCAATCGCCGCGTGGTCCCCGATGTTCCCATTCGATCTAGAATCGAACGTCTCGGCGACAGGAACGTCGCTGCCAATGCAGCATTTCGTCCGGGGCAGTATTCAAAGGAGAAGGCACATGACCCCATTCAGCAGTCTTCGAGCAGCGGCTGTTTGCTGCGGACTGTTGATAGGTTCCACAATGGGCGCATCGGCGGCGGTGGTGTGCACCGGCGACGTTTGTTGGCACACTCACGAGCGATACGCTTATCCACCTGGTGCTGGCGTGATTATTCACGAGGACTCCTGGAGGGCTGGTCCGGGTATCACGTTCCGCGAGCACGAGGGGCGAGGCTACTGGCGCGGTGATGATTGGGTGGAGTGGTAGTCCGCTCGGGACCGTCCCGGCTCAAGCCGGGCCGGTCCTGACTTGCTGCGCGGGATCTGCATACCCGGTGCGATACCGCGCCCGGCGGTATCGGAATCTACCTCTTTGGCAGTTTTGGTTCGATTTTGGGCTACAAGACCTTGCGTTACCTGACGGACAAAACACGCTAGGCGTGGGGCAATGTGCGCGGCCAAAAATATTCCACTTTACCGAAATTCGGAAACGGCGTATGTGTCGCTTACTCCGGTCCAAGGAAGAGGGGCGATCGCGATCGTCACGAACGCGGGCTGGATTGCGGTGGGCGTGGGTCACATCGGCGCGAAGGGTTTTGCAGGGCGGGCAACCGTGAGCGAGGCTGTCGCGCGCACGACCGGTGTGATCGGCGTACGGCAAAATCGTGTGGTCCTGGCGCCCGGAGCCTGTGCGCCAAGTCTGTGGTGATGCGTGCTGTCCGACCGGACATGCGCATCAGTCATCCGCAAGGCGACGGGGGCAATAGTGCATCGCTCCCCGGGGAGATCACGACATAAGCCGTCAAACCACTGCGCAGGGAAGGCCGGATGTTTTGGCTTCACCTGTGTGCCGCTGTGCAGTTCTTCTATCTGCAATTTCGCACAGTGGACCGCGGGTGCCAGCCGGCACCCGGTCTTCCCTGCACCCTCTTTCAATTGAGGGTGAAGCATTGAGGTAAAGCTCGGGCGTGCCGCGCCGCGAGAACGCGAATTCGCGTCCTGATCGCGGAAGGGATCGGCGAAGATCGCGCCGAGGAACCGCACCGTGGTCTCTCGGGTTGGCACGATCATACCAATCTCACGAGGAGCAGCATGACGGAACCGGACGTTCGCAAAGGGATGCCGCCCGTCAAGCTGTCGCGCGAGGCATTCGAGCGGCGTTACAGAAGCCAGTTCATCGATCCCGCCTTTGCTTCCCTTAAGCGGGAGCTCGATGCGATCGTAGGCGCGGCCTGGGACGCTTACAGCCATTCGCGCAAGTCGCCAGTGACGCGGAAGGCGGGCCCTGGCTTCGCCGATCCCGACTACGATCTTGCCACGGATTGGCTGGCAACGCGCGCCGCCATTATCGAGGCGCAGCGGCGGCACGACGATGCCAGTAGCGTGCCGCGGATCCTCATCATCAACGGCTCAGCCCGCAGCGAGCACACCTGTCCCGGCGAGATGTCCAAGACCTGGCGCATGGTCAATCTGGCCGAGCCCGTTTTCGCCGAGATGGGTTTTGTCGTCGATATCCTGGATCTGTCGCGCCTCACGTCCGAGCTTGGCGTGAACATCCACCCTTGCAAATCCTGCGTCTCCACGGCCATGCCGCTGTGCCACTGGCCGTGCAGCTGCTATCCGAACTATTCACTCGGCCAGAGTAGCGACTGGATGAACGAGATCTACCCGCTCTGGGTCGGAGCGCACGGCATCCTGATCGTGACACCGGTGAACTGGTATCACGTGCCGGGCGGACTCAAGGCGATGATGGATCGTCTGGTCTGCGCCGACGGCGGTAATCCCGATCCGACATCGACGCACGGCAAGAAAGTCACCGAGGCCAAGGCACTGGAGCTGAAGGGCTGGCCCTATCCGCGCCATCTCGCCGGGCGCCATTTCGGGCTCGTCGTGCACGGCGACAGCGTCGGCGCTGAAGGCGTGCGTAGAACCTTGTCCGACTGGCTGACCGACATGCACCTGATCTCCGCCGGCCGCTTGGGCGAGATGGACGGCTATGTCGGCTACATGGAGCCGTACGCGACGTCGCATGACGATCTGGATGAAGACCGTGCATTCCAACAGCAGGTGCTGAATGCAGCCCGCGCGTTGGGCCACGCCGTGAAGCTGGCTCGGAGCGGGCGGCTCCAGCACCCCGGAGCCGGCCTGTCCGATCCAATTCCGAAGTGAGACCGCCGAACCGCTCGACGTCCGACCGGTGCGGATGGACTCGGCGATGTGAACAGAGAGTTTTGGTGAAATGGCCGCAGAAGGATCGTCGAAGACTATCGTCTATGCTGCGCTCGTCGGCAACAGCCTGGTTGCGGCCACCAAGATCGCAGCCGCCGCCTGGACCGGAAGCTCCGCGATGATGAGCGAGGCCGTGCATTCGGTGGTCGATACCACCAATGAGGTGCTGCTGCTCTATGGTTACTACCGCGCGAGCCGTCCGCCCGACGAATCCCATCCGCTCGGCTACGGGCGCGAACTCTATTTCTGGAGCTTCATCGTCGCGCTCCTGATCTTCGCGCTCGGCGCCGGCGTCTCGCTCTATCAGGGCGTCCTGCATGTGACTGCACCCGAGCCGATACAGGATCCCGTCATCAGCTTCGTCGTGCTCGGCCTATCGTTCGTGTTCGAGGGCGTCTCGTGGCTGTTTGCGTTGCGCCACTTCGGGTCGGAGCACGCCCGGCTTGGCTGGTACGAAGCCTTCGTGCGCAGCAAGGACCCTCCGGCCTTCATGGTGCTGCTGGAAGACAGCGCCGCGCTGGTCGGTATCGTGATTGCGGCTGCAACGACCGCCGCGGCGATGTTGCTGGCGCAGCCGGTCTGGGATGGCGTCGGCTCGATCCTGATCGGCCTCCTGCTCGGGGTTGCGTCCATCGGGCTCGCAAGAGAGAGCATGAGTCTCTTGATCGGCGAGCCCGCTCATACGGAACTGTCGCGCTCCATCCTCGATATCGCACGTCATTCGCCCGGCGTGCTTCGGGCCAACGGACTCCTGACCGTGCAACTATCGCCGGCCGAAGTCGTTGCCGCGCTGAGCGTCGAGTTCGCGGACGACAGGCGCGCTGATGACATCGAACAGTCCGTCATCTCGATCGAGAATGAGATCCGCAAGCGACATCCTAGCGTCGCAGCCTTGTTCATCAAGCCCCAGACCAACGCGCGCTACCGCGCCGTTCGTGCGCGGCGCCGGGGAACGAGGTCCTAGAGCGCTTTCAGAGGAGGAGATGAAGAGAACGCAACCAAGTCTGGCTCCAGGAACCAAGCGCTGCGCGTGGCTTTGGTTGGCGGGGCGTGTCTCCAGGACAATGGGAGTTACTATAGATGGCCCGTATCGAAGATATGACCCGTTGTATCGAGCTCTGCATGAGCTGTTATCAGGCCTGCCTCGGCACGGCCATGAACCACTGCCTTGAGACCGGCGGAAAGCATGTCGAGCCGAAGCATTTCCGCCTGATGATGGCGTGCGCCGAAATGTGCCGGACATCAGCGCACTTTATGCTCATCAACACCCCGCATCACAAGCATACCTGCGGCGAGTGTGCCGAGATCTGCGCCGAATGTGCGCAGGACTGCGAGCGCCTTGGCGGCATGGATGAATGCGTCGCGATGTGCCGATCGTGTGCCGAGTCCTGCCGCGCCATGGCGACCTGAGGGAAAGCCGATGCTGGAAGAAAAACTCAAGGAAGCAATTTTGGACGAGTTGATGCGTCAGGCGGCCAACCGGCCGCAATCGCTGAAGGTTGAAGGTTCCTCGGAGGAGCTGATCGTCAACGGAAAGGTCGATCTTGCCGATCTCGTCATGGTGATCGCCGGTTCGGTTGCGGGTGGTCCCTGAGCGTGGGCTCGAGCAACGCCTTCAGCTTCCGCGCATCGGCTGGCGCTGCGCTCTTCTGGTCGTTGTCGAAATAGACATAGACGTCGCAGCCCTGCCGCTTCCAGGATGTGATGCGCCTCGCCCATTGCGCGAGCGTGGGCTTGGTGTAGTGGCCGTGGTAACGCCCGCTTGGGCCGTGACCGCGCACATAGACGAAGTCGGCTGTGCGCTTCCAGGGCGCCGGTGCATCGTGATGATCTGACAGACAGAGCGAGATGTTCTCGTCCGCCAGCATCCGCAGGATGCGGGATTGATACCAGCTCGGATGCCGAAACTCGAAACTGTAGCGGCGCTTCTTCGACAGCAGCTTGAAGAAGGAGGCAAGCCTGTCGGCATTGGCTTCGAACTGCGGCGGCAGCTGGAACAGGATCGGACCAACCTTGCCGACAAGTAAGGAAGCGCGATCCTCCAGCAGCGCGAGGCTGTTTTCGCTGGCATCGGACAGACGCTTCCAATGCGTGATGAATTTGGACGCCTTCCAGGCGAAGATGAAGTCCTCGCCGGTCTGCTCCCGCCAAGCCTTCACCGCCTCGGGCGTCGGTGTGCGGTAGAAGACACCGTTCAGCTCGGTGGTCTCGAACTGGCTGGCGTAAAAACGAAGCTGCTGTTTCAGCGGCAAACCTTCCGGAAAAAAGGAGCCGCGCCAGGACTGGTAATGCCAGCCGGACGTGCCGATCAGGACGCGTGCCATGTTCGAATGCCGTCATGAACTGCGATCTTGTGAAGCCGTGAATCCAGCGGAGAACGCGTGGGTCGCAAATACGTTGCTTGCGACGTTGAAGACACTCCGTCCGATGTCGCAACGAAACCATCCCGGGGTTAATTTCGGTCGGCAACTATATGAACTGCATTGGGACTAAATGCGTTGTGGGACGTGCAATTCCAGCTTCGGTCCTGACGAGAAAAGCCGGTGGGACGCTGTGAGGAACTCGGGCGATCGGGCGCCGTTGTCAAATTCAGGCGCGGCGGACACGTGTGGATGGTCTTATCTCGGCTGATCGGCTTGGTGGTCTTGCTGGTCGTGCTCGTATCCGGCAGCTACGGCGTGTTCGCTTGGCATTCCGCGATCCCCGCGATCGATCCGCCAAAGGCATCCAGTTTCGATCCGGAGCTCGTGCGTCGCGGCGACGTGCTCGCGTCGATCGGCAACTGCAACACCTGCCATACGCGAGCCAACGGGCCGAGTTTCGCCGGTGGATTGCGGATTCCGACCCAGTTCGGGTCGATCTTTACGACCAACATTACACCTGACGCCGAGACCGGAATCGGCCGCTGGTCGGAGGCGGCGTTCGCGCGGGCCATGCACGATGGCGTCGACCGGGAAGGCCGACATCTCTATCCCGCGTTCCCTTACGATCACTTCACGCACGTCACCGGCGAAGATATCGGTGCGCTGTATGCCTATTTCATGACCCGTCAGCCGGTGCGCGCGGAGGCACCTCCCAACGATCTCCGGTTTCCCTTGAACTTGCGCTTTGCGGTCGCCGGCTGGAAGCTCCTGTTTTTCCGCCCGGGCGTATTTCAGCCAGACTCTCAGCGTGATGCGGCGTGGAATCGCGGCGCCTATCTCGTCGAGGGCCTTGCCCACTGCGGCAGTTGCCACACCCCGCGCAATACCCTCGGGGCTGAGCAGCGCAACAAACCCTACACTGGTGGTGAGGCCGAGGGCTGGACCGCCTACGCGCTGAACGCCAACTCGCCGTCTTCCGTCCCCTGGGACAAGGATGCTCTCTTTCACTATCTCCGCCACGGCTGGCATGCCGCGCACGGCGCCGCGCGCGGTCCCATGGCGCCGGTCATCGACAATCTCGGCGTGCTGCCCGACGACGACCTTGCGGCGATGGCCACGTACGTCGCCGACATCGCCGGCCCACCTTCGCTTGAGCGGGCGCAGCGAGGACGCGCAATCCTCAAATCCACGACCGAGGTTGGTCGCGGCGCGGGATCGACGAGCGGCGACACCGAGACCACGACACCGACGATGACGACCACGGGCGGTGCCATCTATACCGCGACCTGCGCACCATGCCACGAGAGTAGGCGCGCCGTGCCGTATGGCGGAATCGATCTGGCGCGGAGCACGGGGCCGAACGGCCCCACGGCCCGCAATCTGATCAATGTGGTGCTTTGGGGCCTGCCACCGTCCAATGGTCTGCGCAGCCCGATCATGCCGGGCTTCAGCGAGGCCATGAGCGACGAGCAACTCCGGGCTCTCGTGACCTATGTCCGGCAGCGGTTCAGTGACGGACCAGCCTGGACGAACATTGATCAGGACATCCGCGATGCGCGCACCGGCAAGTTCGACGTCGGCATCTATCCGGCGCCGAGCACCGATCCGGCTCTCGGCGTCGTCAGCCAGCGGGAGGTGCGATGATCAAGCTCATCGGCAACGGGCACGAGCACACGCTCGGTGCGGAGCCCGATACTCCTCTACTCTATATCCTGCGCGACCAGCTTGGGCTGAACGGCCCCAAATTCGGCTGTGGTCTTGGCCAATGCGGCGCATGTACGGTCTTGCTCAATGGCGAGGCGGTGTTTTCCTGTCTGACGCCGCTGCTGCTCGCTGCCGGCAAGGAGGTGACCACCGTCGAAGGCTTGGGCACAGAGGGCTCGCCAGGCCCGATGCAGCGTGCCTTCATCGAGGAACAGGCTGCGCAGTGCGGCTACTGCATTGCCGGCATGATGATGCGGGCGCAGGCACTCCTGAGAAAGAATTCCAGCCCGTCGGATGTTGACATCCGAACCGCGATGGAGCCGAACCTCTGCCGCTGCGGGACCCATATGCGCATCATGCGAGCCATCAAGCGCGCAGCAGCGCTGATGAAGACGGCGGACGCCGGCACAAGCGGGAGGGCGTCGCCATGACCGGCATGCCCGTCGTTCTTTCCCGTCGGCATGTTGTCGCCGGTGCCGGTGCGCTGATCGTCAGCTTCGCCGCGGCGCGGGTGCTGGCACAGGAGGACGGTGCGGCCCAGCATGTCCCGTCCGGTGCGCGCGTGCCACCGCCGGAGTCCTTACCCGGCAGCCTGAAGCATGCGCCGTTGCTCGACAGCTGGATCCGCATCGACGCCAACGGCGCGATCACGGTCTTCACCGGAAAGGCCGAACTCGGGCAGGGCATCAAGACCGCGCTGCTGCAGGTGGCGGCCGAACAGCTCGATGTGCCGCTTGCGGCTCTCGCCCTGCAGACCGCGGACACCGCGCTGACCGCGAACGAGGGATTTACGGCTGGCAGCCATTCCATGCAGGACAGCGGTACCGCCATCCTGCATGCGTCTGCCCAGGTCCGGATGCTCCTGATCGCCGAGGCCGGCCGGCGTTTGGGTCTGCCGGCAGATCAGCTCAAGACCAGTGGCGGGGCCGTGACAGCTCCGGATGGACGCAAGCTGTCCTACGGCGAGCTCGTAGCCGACCAGATGCTCCACGTTCGGGCGCAGCCGAACTCACCTTTGAAAGATCCAAGCACCTTCGCGGTGATGAACATCGCGGTGCGGCGCGTGGACATTCCGGCCAAAGTCACCGGCGGCGCCGCCTACGTTCAGGATATGCGACCACCCGATATGGTGCACGCGCGAATTATCCGGCCGCCGAGCTACGGAGCGCGGCTGGTTTCGATCGATACGAGCCAGGTCGAGAGGGCGCCCGGCGTGGTCAAGGTGGTGCGCGACGGCAATTTCCTCGCCGTCATCGCCAAAGGCGAGTATCAGGCGGTCAAGGCGATGCGGCGTCTCGCGGCCGCGGCGACGTGGGAGGAGCATGCCACCTTGCCGCGGCTCCCTGAGCTGCGTGACGCCATCACCTCGCTGCCGTCGCAGGATTTCGAGATCCTGAAGCAGGGGCAGCCGGGGGGCAGCGGCGGACGCAGGCTCGAGGCCAGGTTCACCCGGCCCTACCAGTCACATGGCTCGATCGGACCATCGTGTGCGGTGGCGCAGGCCAGCGGAGACGAGGTGACCGTCTGGACCCACACCCAGGGCGTCTTTCCTGACCGCGATGCTATCGCCGAGATGCTGCGCCTGCCGAAGGAGAACGTCCGCTGCATTCATGTCGAAGGCTCCGGCTGTTATGGACACAACGGCGCCGACGATGCGGCAGCGGATGCCGCGCTGATCGCGCGCGGCTATCCCGGTGTGCCGGTGCGTGTTCAGTGGATGCGCGAGCAGGAGCATGGCTGGGAGCCTTACGGCCCTGCCATGGTGACCCATCTCGCGGCCAGCCTCGGAGAAGACGGCGCGATCCGCGACTGGTATCACGAGGTCTGGAGCAACACGCATTCGATGCGGCCCGGCGGCGCGGGTTCGCTGCTGGCAGCTCAGCACCTCGCTGATGCGTTCGCCGTCCCCGCGCCGAAGCCGCTGCCCTTGCCCGAGGGAGGCGGCGACCGCAATGCGATCCCGCTCTACAAGTTTCCGAACGCACGCGTGGTGCACCACTTTTTGCCGACGATGCCGCTCCGGGTTTCCGCGTTGCGGGCGCTCGGCGCCTACATGAACGTGTTCTCGATCGAGAGCTTCATGGACGAGCTTGCCGAGGCGGCAGGTCAAGATCCGGTCCAATTCCGCCTGAAGCACCTGGAGGATCCGCGTGCGCGAGACGTCGTCGCAGCCGCCGCCGAGAAATTCCGCTGGAGCAGTTATCAAAGGAAAGCCGGTCGCGGCCGCGGCTTTGCATTCGCCCGCTACAAGAACCTCGCGGCCTATTGCGCGATTGCGGCTGAAGTCGAGGTCGACCGCGACTCCGGCCGCACGCGGCTCGCGCGCGCCGTTGCCGCAGTCGACAGCGGGCAAATAGTCAATCCCGACGGACTGGTCAACCAAGTCGAGGGAGCGATCCTGCAATCGGCGAGCTGGACGCTGTATGAAAGCGTCAGTTTCGACGACACGCGCATCACCAGCATCGACTGGTCCACATATCCGATCATGCGGTTCGCTCAGGTGCCGGACAGCATTGAGGTTCACCTCATCAACCGGCCGGGGCTGCCTTTCCTCGGAGCAGGCGAAACCGGCCAAGGCCCGGCGGCCGGGGCGGTCGCCAACGCGGTTGCGGACGCGATTGGCAAACGGATAAGGGACCTGCCGCTTAGCCGCGAGCGAATCAAGCAGGCATCGATATAGCGACGCGTGCGCCCTTCTCCCCCACGTTGGCCGGTCCGATTCTTGGCGAAGACGCAACTCCAACGCTGGTGATCCGGACTTCCTGCCTTTCGCTCATGAGGACCGACGCAGCGATCCAAGATCGTATTTGCGAAGCCTGGACCTGCGGACGACCCACTTTTCATCGGAGGCTTGCAGAATGCGCATCAGCGGCCCCGGTGCAGGCAACACCTTTTCGGGAAGGCAGGCGATAATGGCGTTTCGATCGCTGACTCCAGGCTCGTCCACGATCCATGAATGGAGTTCGTTCCCTGAAAGACGGGCGGTAATGCGGTCTGGATTCGGATCGATGTCATGCACGACCAGAGCGTTCATCACGACGCGCCCAGCTGGCGCCAACCGAGATCGAATTGCGTCGCAAGTCCATTCGTCGAATTCGGTCGCGAAAGAGAAGCCAGGGCCGCCCACGTCGATTGCGATCGCATCGTACGAGCTGCGGCAATCGCGAACGTAGCTTCGGAAGTCCGACGTGATGCAGACGATGTCGCCAGGCAGGCCGAAGAATCTACGCGCGATCGTGAACGAAAGCGGATTGATATCGACGACTGTCACATGCTTGCCGAGTCTTGTCAGGCGTGTCGCGAGATTTCCGCCGCCGCAGCCGAGTATCAAGACGTTGGCGGACCGATCGAGAAAGGTCTCCATGATGTTGATGTATGTAAACACACTCTCGCCGTTCGGCGTAGCCTGGCTTTGCCGCACGCCCTCTTCGGAATAGACGCGGGTGCCGTCGTGCGAGCACTCGACAACGTCGATCTGTCCATTTTTGCCTTGAAATCTACCGAGCAGGAGCATGCCCAGACCCACCTGTGAGGGCTACTAGGCCGTCGCCCGGCGCTTGTCGTAGCATAACTGCAAATACGGTAGAAAGTATGAGAAAGACAGCGATATGAGTGCTTATAACGTTATGACTAATGTTTAAGACATCTTGTCTAGTCCGTTTTGATATATTGCATATATGTTTCGATACTTGAGAACACGATTTAGATCGTATATACTACTCTTTACCGTCTCAAGGGCTGGCTTCTTTTCTGATGATCACCTCAAATCAACTTCGGGCCGCAAGGGCCCTTCTCAACATCGATCAGCGCAAGACGGCGGAGCTCGCGGACCTTTCGGTGCCTACAATTCAGCGGATGGAGGCGAGCGATGGTGTGATCAGGGGCAACGTGGACTCACTCATGAAGCTTGTTTCGGCGCTGGAGGGGGCCGGCATTGAGCTTATCGGGCCTGGCGGATCGAGTACGTCGGGCGGTCGGGGAGTTCGACTCAGGGAGCATATCGGAACCCCGAAGATGATCCGTCCCCGACAGCCTAAGGCCGGCGCGTCGCGGGCGGCCGTGGCAAGGACCCGATAGTCTGGAGAGTTTGACCAGCTGCAGAAAATTTGACCACGGCGGTGACGGCGCGACGCGCGGGTTGGATAGCGGCGGCGCGACAACCCCAGTTTCTCCGGAGCCAGCAGGGCGGGGCTGTTACGCACCGTATTCATGTGCCTCATTCATGTGCTTGGCCGCCACGGCTCGGTGTCGCGGCCTTGTTGGCCGCTTGATCGAGGAGAGACAAAAGTCCCTGCAAGATCGTTGCGGGTGCCGGCGGACAGCCAGGAATATGAAGGTCGACGGGAATAACCCGTGAGACGCCCCCGACCACTGCGTAGCTTCCGGCGAAACACCCGCCGTCGCGTGCACAATCTCCGACGGCTACAACCCATTTTGGATTGGGCATTGCGAGATAGGTGCGCTCCAACGCGTCGCTCATGTTCTTGGTCACGGGCCCGGTGACCATAAGCACGTCGGCGTGGCGCGGTGAGGCGACGAACCGAATGCCGAAGCGTTCGACGTCGTAATAGGCGTTGTTCAAAGCGTGAATTTCAAGCTCGCAGCCGTTGCAGGATCCTGCGTCGACCTCCCGTATCGAGAGACTTCTACCGAGCCGCGACCGCGCAGCATGCTTGACCGCGGCCGCGAGTTCTTCGACGGCAGTTTCGCTCTGGGAGGGCGCTTGCTCCGTAAGCGGACCTCTAAAGAGACTCTGAAAGAGAAGTTTGCGCATCGCCTCCCCCTAAAGGTCGTGTCCGGAATAGGAGCAATTGAACGATTTGTTGCAGAGTGGAAAATCGGCGACGATATTGTTCTCGATCACCGCCTCGAGCAGCGGCCATTGGAACCATGATGGGTCGCGTAGGTGGCATCGTTCTACTTGGCCATCCCGTAGGCGGAGCCAGACCAGGATGTCACCCCGGAATCCCTCGACGACAGCCATGCCCTCCCGTGGCTCCCGCCGATGCCCGGCAAGGGTGCCCGTTGGGCCCTCGGGAAGGCGGTCCAATATCTGGTCGATCAGTGAAACACTCTGCTCGACCTCGCGTATCCGGATCCAGACCCGGGCGTTGACATCGCCCTCGTTCAGAACCGGCGCGTCAAAGCTCAAGCTGTCGTATGGCGGATAGCCAAGGGCTTTGCGCGCGTCGAAGGCGCGCCCGGAGGCGCGGCCGACGTAACCTCCGGCGGCATATTGCCTGGCCAGCGCAGGTTTGAGCACGCCGGTATCGACCGTACGATCCTGGAGCGACGCGGTGTTGTCGTATAGTTCGAGCAAGGCCGGAAAACGCCGGCGGATGTTATCCAGCATCGACTGGATGGCCTCTATCCCTGGATCGTCGATGTCGCGGGTCACGCCGCCGGGTACAATGATATCCCGCATCAATCGATGGCCGAATACGTTACGGGATGCGCGCAGGACGCTCTCGCGCAGGACGCTGCAATGAGCGTGCATGAGTGCGAATGAGGCATCGTTGCAGATTGCGCCGATGTCGCCGAGATGGTTGGCGAGCCGCTCGAGTTCCGCCATCAGGGCGCGTAGCCACACGGCGCGATCCGGCACAATGAGTTCCAGAGCCGCCTCGGCCGCCCGCGAAAACGCGTAGGAATAGGAGGCGGTGCTGTCTCCCGATATGCGGCCCGCAAGCTGCGCGGCCCGTTCGAGACTAGCTCCAATCATCAACCCATCGACACCCTTGTGGGTATACCCAAGCCGCTGCTCCAACCGAACCACGGTCTCTCCACTGGCCGTGAAGCGGAAATGTCCGGGTTCGATGATGCCTGCATGCACCGGACCGACGGCGATCTGATGCAGGCCGTCGCCTTCCGCCGCCAAGAAACGGTATGGAGCCGCCATCGACAACGCCTTGACGCGATCTCCCAGCGGGAAGCGGATACCCCAACGGTCGTGATCGAGCCAGGGGCGGGCATCGGGCAAACCTTCGGCCGATAGTCCGAACAGATCGTGGATGGTGCGCTCCAGTCGAAGGGCCGGCCGGTGGTGCTTGGCAACCGAAGGATAGTTGCGTTCGGGGCAATCGAGGCTGACTATCGCGATGTCAGCCGTATCCCCGTCCATGATAGCCATGTGCACCGTAGACGGCTCACCCCAAAGGCCGAGCAGGCTCCAACGCCCATGGGCGAGTTCACTGGCTGCAAATTCCCACACCGAAGCATCGACCGTCGCACGCGGCCACGGGTGATGCTGCTCTATCGCGCGGCCCTCCAGGGTCAGATCAATCAGCGACGGCATATCTCGTTATCTCCAGACTATCCAAGCAGGCGGGCCACGTGCTGGAACCAGACCACGAGCGGCGCGGGAAGATAGATTCCCGCGCCGAAGACAAGCGCAAGATGCGCAAACATTGGCACGTAAGAGGCTTCCGCAGGCTTCTTGCTGCCGCGGGGTTCGCCGAATGCAACGCTGGTCAGGCGCAAAGTCAATGCGCCGAACGCAAGCAACAACCCGAACACCAGCGCGAGAGCGAGCAGCGGCTGCCGCGCAAAGGTTGAACTGACCACGAGAAATTCGCTCATGAAGATGCCAAGCGGCGGCAGTCCGGCAATCGCGACGACGCCTATGACCAGACCCCAGCCGAGCGCCGGATGAGTCACCGTCAGGCCCCGGATATTGGCGATCCTCTGCGTGCCTTTGATCTGCGAGATATGGCCGACCGCGTAGAAGATTGCCGACTTGGTCAGGCTGTGCATCACCATGTGCAGCAGCCCGGCAAAATTAGCGAGCGGGCCCCCCATTCCGAACGCAAAAACAATAATGCCCATATGTTCGATCGAGGAATAGGCGAACAGGCGTTTGATGTCGCGGCGGCGGTAGAGCATGAACGACGCGAAGACCAGCGAGAGCAGGCCCATCGTCACCATCAAGGGGCCGGGAGCGATCGCCGCTGGATTGGCGGTAAGCAATATCTTGAAGCGCAATAGCGCATAGAGCGCAACGTTCAGCAGCAGCCCCGACAATACCGCGGATATTGGCGTTGGACCTTCGGCGTGCGCATCAGGCAACCAGGCATGCAGCGGCGCGAGCCCAACCTTTGTCCCGTATCCGAGAAACAGGAAGATGAAAGCGACGTTAAGCAGGGCAGGATCAAAATTCGCTGCATGTTGGATCAACACCGTCCAAACCATGCCGTCCTGGCCCTCACCCACGATCGGACGCGCCGCCATATAGACCAGGATCGTGCCGAACAGCGCGAACGCTATTCCGACACTGCCCAGGATGAAATATTTCCACGCCGCCTCCAAAGCGGCGTGGGTGCGATAGATGCCGACCATCAGCACCGTCGTCAGGGTCGCGACTTCCACCGCCACCCACATCAGACCGATGTTGTTCGACGCGAAAGCGAGGTTCATGCCGAACATCATGGTCTGATACATGGCGTGGTAGAAACGCAGGTAGACCGGGGTCAAGCGCCCTGTTTCGATCTCGTGCGCAATGTAGCTCGCGCTGAAGACGCTGGTCGTGAAACCCACGAACGTATTGAGCACGATGAAGACGATGTTGAGATCGTCGATCTGCACGTACGGCCCGGGCTGCGGACGTTCGATCACGAACAGCGAAAGCGCCGAAAGAAATGTCGCCAGGCTCGCAACGACGTTTAACCGCGCTGTCAGCCGGTAGCCGGGCAACGCGGCGAGCAACACTGCCGAGCCGATCGGAATCAGCAGGACAGCCGTTACAGGATCGAAGGAGAATACGCTCATCGCCGCTCGCCCCGGAAGTCGTCGAGTGCGGAGACGTCCACGGAATCGAAGCGCTCGCGAATTCGGAATAGGAAGATGCCGATGACGATGAAGGCGATCAGGATCGAGAAGGCTACGCTGATCTCGACGACCAGCGGCATACCTTTGGCACCGGTAGCCGCCAGCACCAGTCCATTCTCAAGCGACATGAATCCAACGACCTGACTGACGGCATTGCGCCGCGTCACCATGACCAGCAGCCCGAGCAGCACGACCGACAGTGCGAAGGCGAGATCTTCGCGCGCGAGCGGGTCGGCATCGGCGGTGACCCGCAGCATCAGAACCATGGAGAGGGCAACCAGCCCCATCCCGGCCAGCATGGTCGGGCCGATCCCCACGGCCGACTCGATGTCCCGGTGAATCCCGAGCTGCTGGACGATGCGGTGCAGCGCCACCGGGATAACGATCGCCTTGAAGACGAGCGCAATCGCCGCGGTCACGTAGAGATGAGGCGCATTCTGGATATAAGCCTGCCAAGCGACGGAAAACGCGAGCACCAACGCGTGAAGCGCAAAGACGTTGAGCAGCGAATAAAGCCGGTCCTGGTACAGCATCATGAAGCTGATCAGGACCAGTCCGCCGGCGAGCGTGTGCGAGACGTCGAAGGAGAGGCTGTGCATCTGCATCAGAAACTCCTCGACACGAACAAGAGCAGCGTGCCGAGCAAGCCCAGCATAAGCGCGGCGCCGAGAAACTGAGGAACACGAAAAACTCTCATTTTCGCCGTCGCGGTTTCGAACAACGCAAGTAGAAATCCGGCAGCCGCGAGTTTGACGAGATAGGCGCCAGCGCCGATGGCATACGACAACGGGCCGGTGCCGAAGACGGCGATCTTCCAGGGCAGGAACACGCAGGCGATCAGCGAGATATAGAGCAACAGCTTCAGAAACGCACCGAATTCGATCATTGCGAGATGGCGCCCGGAGTATTCGAGAACCATCGCCTCATGCACCATGGTGAGCTCGAGATGTGTGGCCGGGTTGTCGACCGGGATTCGCGCGTTCTCGGCGAGCGCCACCATGATCAGCGCGATGAGCGCCATTCCCAGCGAGACCCGCAAGCCCACGTAGGACGAGGCCATGACATTTGCCACCGTCGAGAGTTGGGTCGAGCCGGCAACGAGCGCCAGGCAGAAAAAAATCAGCAGCATCGCCGGCTCGGCAAGCGCTGCGATCATGACTTCGCGGCTGGAGCCGATGCCGCCGAAACTGGTGCCGACATCCATCCCCGCGAGCGCCAGGAAAAAGCGTGCACTTCCCAACAGGGCAACGATGGCGATCAGGTCGGCGGTCCAATTGAACAAGAGACCGGTTGCAAAAGTCGGCACCAAAGCGGCGGCGACCCAGATCGCGGCAAAGGTCACATAGGGTGTGACGCGGAACAACCACGAGGCGTTCTCCGCCAGCACGACTTCCTTGCGGAGCAGCCGCAGCAGGTCGCGATAGGGTTGAAACACCGAAGCGCCTTTGCGACGCACCAGCCGAGCCTTGATCTTGCGCACGAAGCCGGTCAATAGCGGCGCAAGCAGCAGCACCAGCAGCATCTGCACACCCTGCACGACGATGTCCGAGATCACGACCATATCGCGAGCACCAGCAGCAGCGTGACGAGCGTGGCAAAGACGAGACTGAGATATCGCCGAATGGTCAGAAATTGCAGGCGATTGAGCTTTTCGGAAGACGCGCCGACCGCACCGGCGATAGGTTCGTACATTCTCTCCCAGATCAGATCGTGCAATTCGATCCTGAGCCGTGCCGGCCTGATGTCTCCGGGAGCGGGCATCTCGACATGATCGCGGGCGTGGAACACCAGCGTGCCGAAAACGCGTCGGATCGGTTGGGCGAAACTTGCGCCGGAATACTGAGCCGCAGGCGTCGGATCAGTAAAACCGCAGCCCCAGGCCGGTCCGCGCCGCAGCGCATGAGAGGCAAAGCGATGAATGAAAAACACGGCGAACGACGCGGATATCGCGATGAATACCATCACGAGCAACCCGTTGTATGAACTGCGGCTCTCCGCAATCGGGACGATCGAAAGCCAGGCTTCATTGGCCTGGATCGGCATGCGCCCGTCGAGGATCTGAACCGTGATCGGCGAAAGCGCATCGATCACGAACCCCGGCAGGATTCCGGCCAGCAAGCATAATGCGGCGAGGATGAACATTGCCGAAAGCGAGAAGCGGTCGACTTCATTCGCTGTTTCCGCTGCCGTGCTGCGTGGACGTCCAAGAAAGGCCACGCCATAGACCTTGACGAAGCAGGCGGCTGCCAGCGCGGCCGCTAGAGCCAATAAAGCTCCGACCGCGGGGACCGTGATCTTAAGCGCCCATTGCGGCAGATCCGGACTTTGCAGCACGGTCTGGAACATGAGCCATTCCGAAACGAAGCCGTTGAACGGCGGAAGCGCCGAGATCGCGACGCAACCAACCAAAACGGCGAAGCTTGAGAACGGCATGCGATGAATAAGACCGCCCAATTTGTCCATGTCGCGCTCGCCCGTCGAGGTGAGGACGGCGCCGGCCCCGAAGAACAGCAAGCTCTTGAAGAGCGAGTGGTTGAGAACGTGAAACAGCGCAGCGGTGAAGCCGAGTGCAGCCATTAACTTTAGGCCGTTGGCTTGGAAGGCCATCGCAAGGCCGAGACTCGCAAAAATCACGCCGACATTTTCAATCGTGCTGTAAGCGAGCAGCCGCTTCAGGTCTTGTTCCATCATCGCGTACAGGATCCCCATCACAGCGGTGATACCGCCGAGGGAGAGCACGATCACGCTCGCCCACCAGGTCGGTTGCCCCAGCAGATCGAACACGACGCGAATGAAACCGTAGATCGCGACCTTGGTCATGACGCCGCTCATCAGGGCCGAAACGTGGCTGGGTGCCGCAGGATGCGCGAGCGGCAGCCAAACGTGCAACGGCACGAGTCCAGCCTTTGACCCGGCTCCGAGCAACAGCAGGAACAACACCAGCGTGGCCGCATTGGGCGTATGTTGCGCGGCCCGAATGTCTGAAAATCCGTAGCCTCCGGCCGGTCCTGCCAACAGGCCGAAGGCCAGCAGCAATGCGAGCGTGCCGAAGCATGCCATCACCAGATAGACGTAGCCTGCCTTGGCGTTGCCCGTCTCACGGTGATGCGCCATGACGAGGGCCCAGGACGCGAGTGACATGAATTCCCAGCAAAGCAGGTAGGAAAACGCATCATCCGCCAGCACCACGAGATTCATGCCGGCCAGAAAGGCGGGGAAGAAGGGCAGTACGCGGTGCGGCACGGGTTCGTGTTGACCGTATCCGAGTCCGTATAGGCTCGCCATCGTCCCCCCCAAATTGACCACGACGAGGAAAAACGAGGCCAGGTTATCCAAACGGAAATGGGCGCCGAGCCAAGGGAGTCCGATCGGTAAGATGACGGTCGAGGTTTCCGGGCCGCCCCTGAGCAGCCAGCTTGCCGAACCCACCGTTGCGACAGCCGAAATCACGATCGCAATGCCGTAGATCACGACGGAGGCTTCCCGGGCGCGGCTCAAGACGATCGCCACGACGGCAAGCGCCAAAAACGCCGCGACGCATGACATTTGCAAAGCAGTAGCCGATATCATGCGGGGGTCTTCCCGCCGTCAGACTGCGCCTTGTCAGAACCGCCGGCCAGCAAACCCTTGCCTAGTCCGACCCTGACCGCCAGGCGCACCCCTCGGCCCTTTCCAGTGCTAGCAGCACCTTCGTCGATCATCTCGATTCCCGCCCTGTCGAATGCCGCGATCAACTTCATGAGCGAATCGACATTTCCCCTAACCATGGATTCGCTCGCCTCCATTCGCTGGATCGTAGGTACCGAGAGACCCGACAGGTCCGCGAACTGCCGTTGATCCATCCCCAATAGAATCCTCGCCGCTCGCAGTTGCGCCGAAGTGATCATCGGTACGGCCGCGCGCGCGCAAAAAAGCGAGTATCAAACATCATTCCTGCATCCTAATTAATGATGGTATTATGTCAATAAGTGATATATAAAATATCTATATTGCCGCCAGTTGTTTGTCCCTCAAGCGACAGGCGGTGGCTTGGGTCCCAGCCGGACAGGTGTCTACGGAGGAGCGTTCTGACCGTTTAGGCCATCGCCTGAAAAAGCAATTTGAGAAGATTGCACGTCGCGGCTTTGAACCTGTGGTGGGGCGTCGGTCGTCGCGGGGAGGGGGGAAGGGGGGAATTTCTGTGTTGTAATTGATTGAACGACGGCGTCCTTATTGGATCTAATGGGACGTCGGTTGCTGGAACTAGCTCAAACTTCCCCATGATGGATTGGAGCGGGAGTTCAAATATTCTAGTTGGTAGAAGGCACCAGAAGATCAAAGAGAATCTTACGACAGCCAATGTAAGTAGGCTTCTTTTGGCGAGATCAAGGAGAAGGCGTCCGCTCCTGAAATAGGCGGAGTCCGACGCTAGTAGGCTTGACATTAGCGAGAGGTGGTCGACCACGCGCGAAGCGAGTTCGTCCGTCGGAGATATTCGTTTGCGGAGCTTCCTCTCTCATTGACGCAGCACGAATGTCCTACGGGCGCATGATTGCAAAAAGATCCAAACTCGTGGGCTTCTGGAAGAGCCGGGTTCACATGAGGACGATCGAGCCCAGGGCGAAATTGCTGCCGCCGTCGGCGCGTCGGTAACGCGCGAGGCGAGCAGTCACTGCATCTTGGGTGTACGGCTGCAATTCGGCGGCGACAACTCGCGCGGCAAGTCGCCGCGCAGCGTCACCGGCGGAGTGGAAAGGTTGCGCCAATTGATGGCACGCTTGGCCAAGCGAATGGATTTCGAGTTCGATTGGCCGGGCGGCGCAGCCGAGCAAGGCCTCGATGCGTGGGAAAATTCCGAGATCCCCTCGGGTTGCACCTACCTCCTTCAGTTGGTCGCCCATGATACCGTCTCGACTTCGCTGTCCATTGCCGTGCTCGAGGGCGCCTCCACCGGCGTACGCAACGCGCGATCCGGAGCCCTGCGGCTTGACACCATCTATGACGGCGGACCAGCGGTGTGCCCGATTGCCTTCCAACCCGACGATGCCAGCGGCATCAGCCGCAGCGATCAGTTTACTTGGAGCTTTAGCTTGCGCGCGGGCGAAGGCGCGCAGCGGGTTTCAAGAAACTCGCTGAGGGCCCCAAAAAAGGAGAGGCGCTCGCTTCGTCAAGGCTGCCTGGCTTGCGTCAATTCGCACCAGAGGGATCGCTATTTCACCTGCGCTGATCTTCTGCACCAGCTTGGTGGTATTCAGATGTGAGAAGTAATCCCGACACACGTCTTCAATCGGGATGATGGCCTTGCTACCGTACTGCGCCGTCAAAAGGAATGGAGTGTTCATTGGGCTAGGTCTCAAGGAGCGCTCGGCGGGCGCGGCTCTTCGTATCGGCAAGTAGGCCGTATATGGCGCGGCTATCTTGGGCAACTTAGTGAGCGTTTATTCTTTGAGTTCGAACCTGCAAGCAGACCGTTATGAGCGGCAAGATAACGGGTCGGCTTTGTTGATTTTGCTGTATTTTCGTTCAGGTTTGGTCGCATTCATTGCGTTTCATTCAAGTCATTACTGGTGCGAAACTGGTGCGGTTCGCGAATTCACACCGCTACTGTTGCTGCCGCGCGAGGTACCCGTGCTTTGTTGACAGCCCCGACGTGGCGTTGACTTGGCGTGTCCGGCACATCTTGCCATAGCAGATAGGCCTACATGGCCTTCAACGGACGCGTGCCGCGGCTGGTGTTCGTGCGGCGCCTGTTCGAAGAGGTTGGCTCCCTCTCATTGCTTGAGGCCGCCCAATCCTGCGTGGATGTCGGTCGTCGACGAGAATTATCCCAACGCGAACCATGCCAATACCGCGATTATCGGAATAACCGCCAAACCGAATAGCGCCAAAGGTGAAGGTTCATTTCCTGTGCGGTCACTCATGCAGGCTCCTTCAGGAAAGCCCCCGCGGCGTGGCGCGGCGAAACCGGAGGGCTACTGGTCGATCATGTCGGCATTGGGTCGATAATTACTCCCGAGCGCGACCGTTCCCAATGGGCAGGCATCCCGGCCCCATAAACAGGTCTGTCGCCAATGTAACTTTTCGCGACCGCGGTCTCGGGTCGGCGCCTCGGCAGAGCTTTGGAAGACTTTGCCAAGCAACGATCGATTGTTGTTGCAGATTGTTCGACCTGAACTCAACGAAAGCGCGGCAGTATGGAGCCGCCGCAAAAAGACGCTCCGCGAAAAGCTTCACAGCATCTGCGAGCCACGCTAGCCAAATGAGGGCCAGCTAGGGCCCATCGGAAGTGGCACTGGGCTATAACACAGAAGGCGGTCGCTCCGATCTCTCAATGCGCTCCGCATCTTCATCAAATTGTTGCGCAAGAGTCTTCAAGGCCTTTGCGTCGTCGGGGCTGCCGATGGTGCCAGCAAGTCTCGCCGCCCGCCGTGCCTGCTGTCTGAGATCTTCGCTTTGCTTGCTCATGGCGTGCCTCTGTCAGGCACAATTAACCTAAGTTAAGTTCGTTCCAACTGTCGTGCCCGTAGTCATGCGGCGACGGCTTATCTTGCAACGCAGCATCGGTCAGCAATTAACCCGTGTGAAGGACGACCCGCCGAACATGTGGGATCGTGTCAGTTTCAGGGGGGCTGCCCATGCATGATCCCGATACGAGAGCGCTGCTGCGCACCATTTTGGACGAAGTTTGCCTGCATATCGACCGCTATCAGACCGCCACTCGCGCCCACGTGGCTGCGCAGATCTTGGCGGCAGCGGGCCGTGAGAGCACTCCGGAAAACATCAGGGAAGCGGGGCGGGACGCACTGAAGAGTGCGCCGACGATGTGGCGTTGACGGACGCAAGCGTTCGCATCGCTGTCCAGCCCGTCTTCACTTTGTCTCCTGCGTTCCTGCGAACAAATGCCGCCGAGGCGAAGATTGCGGATGCGTGCCTTCTACCCAGCCGCCATGCTCAAGGGCGGCTACCACATCCAATCGACCGAGATTGAAAAAACCGTCGACGGCTAAGGCATCGGCGGCAAACGTGGTGATGCGCAATCGGATTGACGAACCAAGGTTGTGTTCATCAGCGCCTGATCCGACATTGCGTTATCAATGCGCTTTCGAAGACTACGCCTTGTCCATTGGGCATAGTCATGAGGGTCGTTCGTTTCCGGCGCAGAATGAGTAAGCAGCCAGAACGGCAAACTTTAGCTGGAGAGTCGAGTATTTCGGACGACTTGACCTATGTTGTGGCCGTTCTGCCAAGGGGCGAAGTAGGATTGTCCCATTGGATCACAAAGGGAGCGCGCCATGCAGAAGCGGCGTCGTTTCAAACAGCAGTTTACGCTTCAGGATCGCTTGGCGGCGTGGTCGCAAGAGATTCTGGCACAGGCCGCCGCCCTGCCTCCGGGGCCCGAGCGGGACGCCCTCATCAAGAAGGCGCGGCAAGCGGAAGTCGCAAGTCGTGTGGATGATTGGGCGGCCGGTCCGACATGACCTGTCCCCAGTGCGGCAAACAGATGAAACCAGACGGCCGCATGTTCTTTTGTGAGCCATGCCGGCAATTCATTGTGGCTTTCGATAGAAGGATCTCCTTCTGCTGTGCTCAAGCGTATCCTCAGCCTCTTCAGGCGCCCGACTCCGGAGGAAGCCGCGCGGGATATCCTGCAACAGCTTCTCCTACATC
Source organism: Bradyrhizobium diazoefficiens (assembly GCF_016612535.1). Taxonomy (NCBI): domain Bacteria; kingdom Pseudomonadati; phylum Pseudomonadota; class Alphaproteobacteria; order Hyphomicrobiales; family Nitrobacteraceae; genus Bradyrhizobium; species Bradyrhizobium diazoefficiens. The sequence continues at coordinate 1,357,425 of NZ_JAENXS010000002.1, read as the reverse complement.
TTAGCCAAGTAGAGCCTTGCAACGAGAGCAGCATGGGCGATGAGAGCGGCCGGTCAAGAAGAGCTTAGCGGAAGAGCTGCTCCAGTGCCGCCGTAAGAGCCTTTTGGTCGAACGGCTTCTCGCACCGCCCGTGAGATCGATAGGGGCCATCGAGGGCATCGGACGCGTACCCGGTCGCGAATACGAATGGGATCGAACGTCCGGTCAGCGCGTCGGCGACGGGGTAGGATCTACTTCCATGAAGATTGATGTCCAGAATGGCCGCGTCGATCTGGGACGCATCAGCTTCTATAAGCGCCAAGGCCTCTTCGACCCAACCTATCGGCCCGACGACGGTGGCGCCCGTCTCCTCCAGGAAGTCGACCAGAATTTGCGCGACAAGGTAATCGTCCTCCACGACGAGAATGCTACGGTCCCGAAGTGAGGCCTCCGTCACGCAGCTGGCTCCTGCTTCGCAATGATCTCTGCCGGCGGCAACGGCAGCTCGATATGGCACGAAACGCCATTGTCACCGAACGACAGTTGGGTTTTGGCCCGTAAGGTGAAGGCGAGCGCCTGTTCGATCAAGGTTCGCCCGAACCCTTTTCGGGTCGGTTTGGCCAGGTTCTTGACCCCACTCTCGATCCAATCCAGCAGCAGGGTTGGAGCGCTTTGGCCGTTGGTCTGGAGCCGCCACGACACACTGAGGTGTCCCTGATCATCCTTCAGGGCCCCATATTTGACAGCGTTGGTCGCGAGTTCATGCAGGGCGAGTGCGAAGGTCTGCACGAGTTCAAACCCCAGGGCGACGCACGGGCCGGAGACCGATACGTTTCGCTCGGCGGCGCCCACGGCTTGCAACTCCAGACGGATGAGATCGCCAAGCTCGATCTGGTCGATCGCGGCACCGCCCACGAGACTTTGAACGCGGCCGAGCGCCGCAAGCCTGGCGGAGAATCCTTCGAAGGATCCGCCCTTTCCGAGGCTCTGCTGAGCCAGCGATTGCACGATGGCAAGCAAATTGCGCGTGCGGTGCTGAAGCTCCGCGACAAGCATGCGCTGTTTCGCTTCCGAGCGCGTCAGGCTGGTCACATCCACGAAGGTGATCACAATCCCTTCTATCCTGTGATCGCTGTCCCGATAGGGTGCGAGCCGAACCAGGTAATTGGGGCCGTGCCCCTCGCTATCGATGCGTCGCTCGATCGGCTCTCCATCTGAAAAGACCTTGCGGATATGATCCGCAAAGCCTGCAAGGTCCAGTCGGCTCGAAAGATCGGTGATCGGTCTGCCGCGGTCGGTCGGCAATATGTTGAAGATTTTGCCGACGGCAGGCGTGAAGCTTCTGATGACGAGCTTTTTGTCGAGAAAGACAGTCGCGACGTCCGTGCTTTCAAACAAATTCTGTAGGTCGCTGTTGGCCCGATCGAGAGCGTCTATCTTGCCGTTGAGCTCGGCGTTGACCGTGTGCAGCTCTTCATTGACCGATTGCAGTTCCTCCTTGGAGGCCTCCAGTTCTTCATTGGTCGACTGCATCTCCTCGTTGACGGAAACCAACTCTTCGTTTGACGACTTCAATTCCTCGAGTGCCGTCTCATATTCTTCGATCATGGATTGAAGACGGTCGCGGGTCTCGCGAAGCTCGCGCTCGGTATGTATCGTTGCGCCGTCATGCCCGGCTTGCGCCTTGTTGATCGCTTCCTCGCGCGTCAGCAATGGTCCCTGATCCGAGAATAACACCAGGAAGAGCGGCTCCCCGGCGCTACGCTCACCCAACGGCTCGATCGTGAGATTGACGACCTGCACCCCGCCTTCGTCGATCTCCAGGGAGACACCGTTGCGGCTGGCCGCCCGGCCGGTCTCCAGGACTTCTCGAAACAGCGTGCGCAGATCGAGCCGCAGCCCCTTGCGAGCCATCGTCAGAAGCTGCCGCGTCGGCGCTCCCGCCGGCGCTTCCAGATACTTGCCCGTCCGATTCGAATAGTAGATGAGGTCACCGTCGCGATTGATGACGACGTGGGGCGGCGCAAAGCGGTCGACGACCTGCTCGTCGACCACTTGTCGTAACGCCAGCCCCGATAGCGCCGATCGACGCGGCGCAGAAGCCGACGTCTGACCTCCCCGGAAGCCGTGAAGGACGATTGGAAGCCGCACCGTCGAGGCACTGTCCGCGCGGCGACGGAAGATGCGGTGCCGCTTCTCGATCGGCGCGAACAGTTCAGCGAACTGGCTGACGTTCTCGGCCGTGCCCAGGAAGAGATACCCGTCGGGGCGAAGTGCATAGTGGAAGGTCGGGATCACCTGATTTTGCACATCGAGGCCGAAGTAGATCAGCAGGTTTCGGCAAGAAACGAGATCGATACGAGAGAACGGCGGGTCCCGGATCACGCTGTGGGGAGAGAATATGCAGAGTTCGCGCACATCCTTGGAAACCACGAAGCTGCCGCCATCCGAGATGAAGAAGCGTTTTCGGCGTTCGGGGGATACGGTGTCCAATAAGGCTTCAGGATAGCGGGCGGATCGCGCCACGGCGAGCGCCCGTTCGTCGATATCGGTCGCAAAGATCTGCACCCGGGGGACGGCGGACAGTTGATCCATGTGCTCCCGTGCCAGGATCGCGATCGAGAACACTTCTTCTCCTGTGGCACAGCCCGGAATCCAGATGCGGACGGTGTCGTCCGCGCCACGCCCTTCAAAAAGTTGGGGGATGACCGATGCCGCGAGCGCCTCAAACGCATCCTGGTCCCGGAAGAAATTGGTGACGTTGATGAGGAGGTCACGGAATAGGGCGCCGACCTCTTGTGGTTCCTGCCTCAAACGTTCGAGGTAGGCGTCGATGGTGTTGAGCTGGGTAACTTGCATTCGACGCAGCACGCGGCGGATGAATGTCTTGGGCTTGTAGCCGCTGAAATCGTGTCCGATCTGGTTGCGCAGGATTCCATAGATCTCCGGCAAAGACGGCCCGATCGCTTGATGCTCGAGGTCGTCGGGAGCATCGCCGGCCATCTGCTCGAGGAGTTCATTGGTCCGCACAAATTCGACCAGCTTGGCGCCCATCTCCTCGACGGGAATCGCAAAATCGATCAATCCGGAAGAAATTGCGGCATCGGGCATGTCGGGATGCTGCGGGCCAAAGCCGTCGGCTATCTGCGCGAACGTAACTCCCCCGCGCTCCTTGATCGCCTTGACCCCGAGGGTGCCATCAGCATCGCCGCCGGACAGGATGATGCCACCGGCAAGCTCACCGATGTCGACAGCCAACGAACTCATGAAAATGTCGATCGGCTTGCGTTCTCGCCGGCTGTTGTTCCGTCTGACCAAAAGCCTGCGGTTCTCGATCGTCATCACGACGTCGGCCGGCATGACATAGACTTGGTTGTTGTCGACGGCCATTCCATTCGTGGCGACGCTCACGGGAAGGTCGGTATAGCGCGCCAGGATGTCATGGAGCATGCTCTCCCTATCCGGGCTGAGATGAGTTACGATGATCAGCGCCACGCCGGGATCGTCCGGTAAGCCGCGAAAGAAGCCTTCCAGCGCTTCGAGCCCGCCTGCCGAGGCTCCCAGACAGATGATCGGAAACTCTGAGGCGGCAGTCACGATCTTGAACTCCCCACGCGCGTCGCAGGCTTGCCTGGTTTGCCGAGTGCCGGGGTGCGTCGACCAGGATTGCGCGCCCCAATGGAACTACGGCTCTCGCCTTCCAGCAGGCGCAACGCCGCCCTGACGACCTCGCTCGACGTGCGGAAACGGCCAGATGCGACCTGTCTTGCAATAAAGTCGCAGAGTTCGCCGGTCAGGGACACGTTAAGGCTGTGCTTGCTGGGCATCGGAGCTCCCGAGGTGGCGACTTTTGGCACCCTCGCAGCAAACTGGTGCTTGTCAAGAACCCACATTGGACAGCATCCGTTCCTGATCCATGGCCGGCGATGACGACGGCGGCGAAATAAGCTAGGGAGGATCAGGCAGACCTGTTCGCCGGCGAACTCCGGAAAGCTCTGAAGGGCGACCCTGCCCAATGAATAATTGGGGCCTATTGCCCTCCTCACGCGTTTGCCGTTTGCGCATCCGGATAACAATCGGGTTTATCCCGAGAAGGGTGGCCGAAATGCCCCTGTTCTTCTTCGATTTCACTTTTGACGGCGTCACTGACACCGACGATGTCGGGGTGCAGTACCCCTCCCTGGAAGCGGCTTACCTCGATAGCTGCAGGGCCGCCTTGGATATCTCCTTCGAGAAGCTCCAGACCCGTCGAGATGCTCACCTGGATTCGGTCGAGATACTGGACGGCAATCGCCAGTCTCTCATGCATGTCCCGTTCTCCGAAGTATTGCGACCCAAATCTCGAGTATCCCCGGCACAACGCGAATTCGGACAACTCATTCAATCCTGCCGTCAACACATGGCACGTGCTGAGCGGCTGCGGGCTGAAGTCGCCACAGAGCTGCAAAGCATCCAATTCATGACCGTCGTCCTGCGTGCGAACCTTGCCCGTTCGAGAATGAGCAAGTTCTAGCTACCAACGACTTGGAATTCTGGCTCGCTTTCGAGATATTCAGGGTCGAACTCTGCGAATTTGTAGAGCATTTGCTTGTTCCGGATGATCAGGCGCTCTCGGTTCAAGTCGATCAGGCCCGTCCCTCGCAGATGTTGCACAACACGATTGACATGGACCGGCGAAAGACCGAGCACGTCCGCCAACTCGGCTTGGGTCAACGGAAATTCTATCGCTTCGCCGTCACGAGCATATCTTTGAAGGCGATATGCGAATTCACACAGAGCGTGCGCCAGCCGGGGCTCCGCGGCTTTTCGCCCGAGGCCGATCAGCCGTTCCTGCTGGATTGACGCCTGCAGCGCGGTTTCCCGCCATAGCGCACGACTGATCGAGGGCCGCTGCGCCAGCAACGATCTCAGTTGTGGGACGGAGATCGAAAGCACCACCGAGGGGGTAAAGGTGCTGATTGTTGTTCGGGACCGACCAAGAAGGATGTCCCCGGGGTTGAGCCCGTCCCCCGGAAAAAATACCGAGACGATTTGCAGACGGCCATCTTCCAGGGTCCGACTCGCACGGACCGCACCGCTGCAGAGCATGTAAAAGTTGTCGGGCCGCTCACCTTCGGCCAACAGGATGTCGCCTCGTCCGAAGTATTTCGGTTGGGCGACGGAGACGAGCGCATGCTCATCCTCGGCCGAGAGAGCCAACCCGGGACCGAGAGGACCCGCCGCCGGAGGCCGGTCAGATGGAACAGCCGCTTTGTCAGTCTGCGTGTGCGGCGCCGAGTGCCGGATGGGAGTGGTGCGGTCCATCCAGATACGGAGATCTGCATGAAATTCCAGAAGCTTAGCTTCACTTAAAAGGAGGGTCTTGAGCCGACCTGTTTTTGAATCGCTGAGCTTGCGACGCTCTTGTGCCAGCGCCTGGAGCTCTTCCGGCCTGCGATTATGGATCGAGAGACGATGCAACACGGGATAAGGCCCTCCCGATGCTAACTCAGAAGGGGAACTCCGGTTCCACAGGTTTGGTCGAAGGCGGCGCCATTATTCCAGTTGATGGCGCTGCAGCAAGATTGCTGTTGCTGGCTGTTCAGGGCCTTGCCTCCCAAGACGCATGATTTGCCGCGATGATCATCGCGGTCGGTCCGGCAAAGCATAGGCCCTGACGTAATCACCGGGCTTGGTGCCGCGCGCCGGAACGAAGTCTCGTGAATCTGCGTTTCTGCGCGGAATTCAAGGAAATGGATGTGCCGCGCTATCATTTCGATCTGGTCGATTCAAAGACCGTTGCAGACGAGGGAGGCTCTGAATTGCCTGACGATATCGCGGCTTTGGACGTCGCCGAGGAGATCGCGAGGCGACTTCTTGTGGAGCGTCCCGAACTCAGGAATCGTCACTTCTCGATCCTGGTCACAAATCAGGAGGGTCAGGAGATCGGGAAGGTACCGCTGGACGTCCTGCACTGAAGCAGCAGCCTGACCATCAACGGCGTGCGTTTCCTGAATCCCGGGAGCGCAGCTCCTTTTTCTTTGGCGCAGCGGCCGCAATGAGCGCTGCCGAGTTGTGTCTCTAATCCTTTCGCGTCACCGTCGGATGCTTTCCTTCCGCTTTCGGCGCATGCCGGAAATAACGTGGCACCGGCGAGGGAGAAGTCTCGCCGGTGCCACGCACATGCGCGCGATCCGGGAGGAGAAGCGCGCGAACCGTGCTCCCGCTAGCGCTGCGGGGTCGTACCGTTGGAAGACGGAGTGGTCTCATTGCGCATGCCAGGTGAGCTGGATGCGCCTTGTCCGCCGCGCTCTACGTGGCTGATGCCGCCGCCGCCGGCTCCCGCTCCGCCTGCGCCGCTTCCGGCAGCTGCGCCACCAGCACCTGCTCCCGCGCCACCGCTACCTGCGCCAGCACTACCTGCGCCAGCACCACCAGCTCCTGCGCCGCCAGCTCCTGCGCCGCCGGCTCCACCGCCAGCGCCACCACCTCCGCCTTGTGCTAACGCAGCACCAACTGAAGCGCTGGCCAGCATCGCGGCCATGAACATTGTCACGATTGTCTTACGCATTTCGTTACTCCTTGAGGTTTCTATGATGAACAATTGCGTGCCGGAAACGCCGTTCCTATCCACGTTGGCCGCTCTTCTGGTTTTCGCAAGCGGCGATCGATTCGATTCGATGCGTCACCGCCGGTCTTGCGAAGGCACGGCGACTTCGTCGAAACGTGCTGCCAACGCCACAGCGAGACGTGGCCTGGTCGCATCACTGCACCAGAGCCGCCAGCAGGTCGATCCGGCGCGGTCCCTTGCAGTCGCGAGCTCACCCCTGATCGGCGATCGTCAGCCGGCCGCGCGCGCTATGACGTCCATTCCTCCGCGGTGCGATGGCCGGAACAAGCGTCGGCGCTTCCCCCGCGAGACGCATCGCGAAATAGGCGATCGTCGCCTTCAGCCCATCCTTGAGCGCCACGCGCGGACGCCATCCCAGCGCCCCGACAGCCGTGTCGATCACCGGTTTGCGACGCTTCGGATCGTCCTTGGGCAATGCCTCGAAGCGGAGCGGAGAGACCGATTCCGTATACGCCAGTACATCGCGTGCGATGGCCTCGATCGTGACCTCGTGCGGATTGCCGAGGTTGCAGGGCCCGGTGACTGACGATGGACTCTCCATGAGCAGCTGGAGGCCGCGCACGAGGTCATCGACAAAGCAGAAGCTCCTTGTCTGCGTGCCGCCTCCATAGATCGTGATCGGCTCTCCGCGCAGGGCCTGCACGATGAAGTTGGAGACGACGCGCCCATCGTTCTCTAGCATGCGGGGCCCGTATGTGTTGAAGATGCGCGCGATCTTAATCTCCACCCCGTACATGCGGTGGTAGTCGAACATCAGTGTTTCCGCTGCGCGCTTGCCCTCGTCGTAACAGGCGCGAGGCCCGATCGGGTTGACGTTGCCGAGGTAGGTCTCCGGCTGGGGATGGACCTCGGGATCGCCGTAGACCTCGCTTGTGGATGCCTGCAGCACCCGCGCGCCTTTCCTGCACGCCAGTTCGAGCATATTGATGGTGCCGAGCACGCACGTCTTCATCGTGCCGACCGGATCCTTCTGGTAATGCCGCGGCGATGCCGGACAGGCAAGGCTGTAGATCCGGTCGATATCGTCTTCGATCTCCAAGGGATCGCGCACATCGTGCTCGATGAAGCGGAAGTTCGGGTGATTGAGGAGTGGCCGGATGTTGTCGATGGTCCCCGTGAACAAATTGTCGAGGCAAATCACGGTGCTGCCACGTTGCAGAAGGGCATCACACAGGTGAGATCCAATGAAGCCGGCGCCGCCAGCGACCAGGACGGTCGGGGAGCGTTGGGACGCGTTGATGCGGGTCTGAACTGTCATCGTGCTGCCTTTCAGATCTGGGCGACCTGCATGGGACGGGAGGCGGGAAGTTGCGGGGTTTTTCGGCGGCGGTGCGCCAACGCCTCGGCGTAGTAGGTCTCCAATTGCCGGGCGCGATGGTCGGAGGTGTGGTCGGCCAAAACACGCCGCCGTGCGTTTTCCGCGATCGTGCGCCGTTGCTCCTCCGGCATGTCGCGCAGGATCTCCACGATATCGCGCGGGTTCGATGCGAGCAGGATTTCCCTGGAGGGCTCGAAAACGGTTTCGATGCCGGGCCACCGGTCCGAAATGACGGGCGTGCCGCACGCGGCGGCTTCGAACAGCCGAACGCTTGGCGAAAAGCCGAGCGCGCGCATGTCGGCACGGGTGGCATTCAGCGTGAAGCGTTGTTCTCCATAGAAGATCGGATGGTGCTTGGGCGAGAGATGCTCGATGCGCGCGACATTGGCCGGCCAAATCACGTCTGCGGGATATTGGGCGCCGGCAACGACGAATTGCTCCGAGGACAGGGTGCGCGCCGGGGACAGCAGAAATTGCTCCAGCACCGGCTGTCGGTCGTCGCTATACGTCCCGAGATAGCCGAGCGCCCATCTCGGCTCGATGCGTTGTGGCGCGTAGATGGCGGGGTCGGCACTGCAATATAGAACCCGCGCCAACGGGGAGCCATAGCTCTGCTCAATCATGCTGGGCACCGGACCGCCCGTAAAGGACAGATAGAGGTCGAAGCGCGGGATCATTGCCGCGGAGAGGTAATCCAGGCCCTCTTCAAGCTTCGCAAGCGTGACCGGCGTGTCGATGTCGTAGAAGGCGGTGAGGCCATGGGCATGAGTCGTGACCCATTCGGAGATCGCGATGCCATCGGGCACATAGGATCCGATGATCACCAGATCTGCGTCCTGGAGCAGCTTGCCGAAACGGCGCGGAATGTCTTTGATGGACTGATAGAGCTCGACGGTCCACGCGGACGGCTTGGTGAGATCGCGATGATCGCGATACCAGGGCACGTCGCGTTCCAGGAACGTGACGCGATGGCCGCGTCGTGCCAAAGCGCCGATCAAGGCGCGGTATGTCGTGGCGTGACCGTTGCCCCAGGATGAAGTGACGGATAGGCCGATGACGACGATGGAAAGATTCATTCTGCTGCCTCGACTCGCGAACTGCTTGCGACAAAGAGATTATTGAATTGGCGTGCGCGCTGCCGATAGGTGTGGTGGCTCAGGATGCGCGCACGGGCACGCCCGGCGATCGCACGGGCCATTTTGGGTCGAAGCGAGGCGAGATGCTCCGCGACCCCTGCACCATTTGCGGCGACCAGCACTTCGCGACCCGGCTCGAGAAAGTAGTCGATGCCGTCCCACTGATCGGTGATCAGGCAGGCGCCGGCGCCGATTGCCTCAAACACGCGCGTCGGAGGTGAGAAGCCATAGCGCGCCATGCTGTCACGATTGACGTTCAGCGTGGCAAGGCTTGAGCCGAAGAATGCGTTGTGGTCGCCGGTCCCGACATGTCCGATCTTGCGCAGATTGGAAGGCGTGTCCTTGGTCTCCCAACCCGAGCCACCAAGTACGAAAGTTTTCTCCGGCAATTGGCGGACAACGTCGAGAAAGAACCGTTCGACGCGCTGCTCGCGATCCGGCAAGCGGTTCGCCAGCAAGCCGAGATCGCAGGTGAAGCGATCATTTGGCGATACCTGAAAATGCGTGGCGGGATCGAGGGCATTGTAGATCGGCGTGCAGTCCCGCGCACCCATGACACGGTAGGCTGACACGACCGCGTCACCGCCGCCATACGTCAGAACCATGTCGTAGGAGGGGATCGCGCGTCGGAGATGATGGTCCGGATCGGCGGCCATCGCCTCGAGCGTCGCAGGCGCGTCGACGTCCCAGTAGACGCGCGTTGCCTTTGACGGGGTCTCGGCGACGCCATTCTCCAGCTCCTGATCGAATACCCCGACTCCGCTGGCCTTGATCAGCATGTCGGCCGAACGAGCGGCCGCCTCGAGCGAGCTGCGCCAGCCGTCCGGCGTCGCCGGGTAGACGACCACCCTGGCCCACTCGGGATCGTCGATGTCGCGATGGGCTTGGCGCTCGAAGGCGTCGGGCTCGAAGAAGGTGACATCGTGTCCGAGCGCCGCAATCTCCTTCAGCATGCCGCGGTAATAGGTGGCGGCGCCGTTCCAGTAAGACGAGACGAGGCTGGACCCGAAGAAGCAAATCTTCATGCGGAGGCTCCGATATGCTGCAGAGGCTGGGAGGAGCGGCCTGAGGTCCGGATGTCCTGAACGATGCCGACAAGCTGCTCAGCGCGATGACGGCAGGTATGGCGTTCCCTGATTGCGTGGAGTCCATTCGTGACCGTTTCGGACCACAGATCTCGGTCGTCGAGGAGAGCACGAAGCGCGCGCCGCATCTCGCTGCCGTCAGCGGCGCTGACATAGGTTCCTGCCGGAAACAGGCTTTCGGCGTCCGACCACGGCGCCGACACCAGCGGGATGCCGCAAGCCATCGCCTCGAAGACGCGAATGGTCGGAATGCCCGGAAGTGACCGGACGTAGGGGCCGCGAGGCACATGGACGGTCGCGCGCGCGGCTGCGAAGGCGACGGGAGCCCAATGTGCCGGCAGCCAGCCGCCGCAGCGAATGCCGGCGGCCTGGATGTTTTGGAGTGCCGCGTCGGAATAGCGGACGCCATAGACGCTGGCGCGCAGCTTCAGCTCGGCCACCGGCTCGACGAGAAACACGTTGAGCTCAGCGCTGCGTTCGCCGTCGCCCCAGTTGCCGATCCAGACGACATCGTCGGTGCGTTCGACCTGCGGCAGCGGATGATACAGGGCAATATCGGCGGCCTCATGCCAGGTGAAGGCCCGGTCGGCCCAGCCGAGTTTCAGATAGATCTGGCGAAGCACCTCACCGAACGCGAGCACGCCATCGAATCCGTCAAGGTCGAATTGTGCAAGCTCGTCCGGCGCGCTGACGGCGCGGTGATGGGTGTCGTGGAACAGCAGCGTAAAGCGAGCGCCATGTGCCCGTCTGGACCCGATATCTGCGATCAGATCGGGCGAATTCCATTCATGGACGATGACGAGATCTGCGCCCTGGAGGGCCTCGTCGAGATTGAGGCAGGCGTCGTATTGGCGAATTTGGATTCCTGGAAAGAGCGCGTGGATGTCTTCCATCGCCTGACTGCCGCCCTCTCGGATCGCATTCAGCCGGCTCCAGCCGTCGATCGGCTCGAACACCACGACCTCATGGCCAAGCGCATGAAGTTCGCGGACGTATCCGCGCAGGAAATGAGCGTTGCCGTTGTTCCAGCAGGAGGTAAACGCGTGGTAGAACAGGACGCATCTCATGCGCGAACCTCCGCTGGGGCGAACGCGTGATGGGATGCGAGCAGCCCCTCGTAGAGCCTGAGATAGGCGCTCGCCGTCCGCGTCGGCGAATAGGTGAGGGAATGCTCAAAGGCGGCACGTTGCAGCCGAGCACGCTCGCGATCGTCCTTGCAGACATCCGCGAGCGTTCGGTGCAGCGCCTTGCTGTCGGCGGGATCGACGAACAGCGCGGCCCCGCTCCACAACTCCCTGAACGTCGGAATGTCGGACAAGACAAGGGCGCATCCGGCAGCCGCGGCTTCGAGAACCGAAAGACCAAATGGTTCATAAAGCGCAGGACTGACGAAGATAGCCGCGTGTTGCAAGTGCGTGTGCATGATTTCGTGCGGCACATGTCCGAGCCAGACGACCGAAGCCGGGCAGGCGTCCGCCGGGCCGGCCACATGGACGGGCCATTCCAGGCCGGACGCCGCAGCAGCCAAAACTTCGATGTTCTTGGCGCGGTCCCAAATCCGCCCGGCCGCAAAGATCAAGTCTTGCTTTCGTCCGCGTGCGCCCCGTGGGGTGATACCATTCCAGATCACGGCGCCCTGAGATCGAGGCCGGTAGAGCTGCATGACAACATCGTGAAAGGACTGGCTCGGAGCAACCCAGGCCTGTGCTCGATCCAATGCAGCCGCCACTCGTTCGGTGTAGCTGCGCCATTTTGGTTCATCGAGCCAGGCCGTATCGCGGCAGGCCTGCGCCCAGGAGTTGACGCAGGAGTGTGCGACGACGACCACCGGCGCGCGCCAGGCAAAGGCTGCCTCGCGAAAGCTGTTGAGGTGAATGATTTCGGGCTTAAGCCTGGCTTCGAGATTCACAAGCACCCGCCGGGCGCGGGACAAATCCTGTCCTTCTGGATCCTGCCATTCGAGCGCAAGGTCCGTTTCGATCAGGCGTACCGGAGAACCAAGCAGCATCTCAGTCTGATCGGTCCGCGGGCGCGGGCCCATCGTGACCAGGGTGACATCCGCCCCTGCCGCGGCAAGACTAGAGGCAAGAGCGCAGGAATAAGTCCAAACGCCCCCGACCGTGTCAGTCGTCATCAGGATCCTGAGCTCCGCGCTACGGCTCATGGGGCCACCTGAAGTTCGAGCACATCGAGCGGGACCGGACGATCGCTCTGCACGTCGCTGAACTGGTCGAACATTGCGAGGTAATGCCGATGTGCGCGCTCCCACGCAAAATCATCGGCTTCGCCCCACAGCTTTCGGTAATCCGGAGAACCAGGATAGGGATAGAGGGGGACCGGATCATTGGCCCAGACGCCCGCATCCTGCATCGTGCGGCGCCAGCGCTGCACGACCGGATCATCGTCCTCGGGCACCTCGATCAAATTGGCCTGGACGAAAGGAACGTGGCGGCGCGCTTCGACAAGGCGATCGGCAAGCTGGTCCGTCGTCATTTTGCAGTTCTTGGCCAGGGCAGCGCGTCCTTCGACTGTCAGGCTCTCGATCCCCGCTTCAATCGAAACGCATCCGGCGCGGCCCAGCAGAACCAGCATGTCCGGCTTCCAGAGGTCGATGCGGGTCTGCACGCCGAACTTCAACCCACGCGTGGTCAGCCCTTCCAGCAATTCCGTGTTCGGAAGGAAGATCTCGTCGATGAAGTAAACATATTCGAGGCCGTGATGGCGCAGGCCGTCGATCTCTTCGAGGACGGCAGCGGCCGGCCGCTTGCGGTAGGCGTTGCGGAAATTCTCCTTAGCGCAGAATGTGCAGTTGTACGGACATCCTCGTGACGCTTCGAGTTCTGCGCCCGGCGCCTGCGGTTCGGCCTCGAAGCGGTGATGGTGGTGGTGATGGCGCCGGATCATCTCCTCGGGCCATTCGAGCGGCGGCTGATCCGAGAAAGCTACGGCTTGCGGACCGCCATTGACGCGGAGCGAGGCGCCATCGGCGAAGCAAAGGCCGGGGAAGTCCCGCTCGCCATTGGCGAGCCGCAGCAAGGAGGCCTCGCATTCGCCCATCACGACGATATCGACGCGAAGCTTGCGCAGTGCGGCCTTCGGCGTGGTCGAGCCATGGGGGCCCGCCGCGATCAGGAGCGGCGCGAGGCCGCGCACGGCCAGCGCAAGCTCCTGCGGGACGCGGAGTTCGGGTGGGGCGCAACGCCAGAACAGATAAGTCGGCGCCGTCGTGATCACGACCTGGTCGGGGCGGAATGCCAACAGTTCGGCTTCGATTTCGGCGAGAGACAGGTCGAACATGTGCGCGTCAAGCAACAGCGTCCTGTGTCCGGCCGCTTTCAAATAGTGATCGGATATCCCGAGCTCGAGCGGAAGGTGAGGGGACCGGCAGCCGAAATAGATGCTGCCGCCGAAATCCCAGTTGGGGTTGATGAGCGCAACGCGCGTCATGCCAGCGCCTCGCGATTGGTTCGTGATGGCCCGAAGCGTCCATCGAGCCAGGTGTGAAGCGATCGGAGGCCGTCTGCCAAAGACGTCTGAGGCGCCCAGCCGAGCGCGGTGGACAGAGCCCGCGTATCGGTGACATACCAGGGCTGGTCGCCTGGCCGCCAATCGCTGAAGCGGTACATCGGCCGACGGCCGGTCAGATCGGCAATGCGGTCGATCAATTCCAACAGGCTGATCGCATTTTCCGGGCCGCCGCCAAGGTTGAACACGCGTCCGCGGGCAAGCGCGATCCGGTCGAGCACGGCGAGCCAAGCGCCGACGGCGTCGGACACGTGCAGCGCGTCACGGACCTGATTCCCGTCGCCATAGATCGTCAGCTCGTTGCCGCGGATGGCGCTCAACAGGAAATGTGCGATCCAGCCCTGGTCTTCGGTACCGAATTGCCGCGGCCCATAGATGCAGCTCATGCGCATCACTGCAGTCTGGAGGCCGTAGACCCGGGCGTAATCGTGGACGTATTGATCCGCCGTTCCCTTGGAGCAGCCATAAGGACTGTAGAAATCAAGCGGCGTATTTTCCGAGATGCCCGCCGCGAGCAGATCGCTGGTCGGCGTGTAACGGCGGCCGGTGAGGGCGATCTCACCATCCTCGATCAGGCGTCCATAGACCTTGTTGGTCGAGGCAAAGACCACGGGCGCGGCTCTGTTGTGCAATCGAACGGCTTCGAGCACGTTCAACGTGCCGCGTGCGTTGATCTCGAAATCGGCGGCGGGATCGCTCACGCTGTCGGTAACCGCGACCTGGGCAGCCAGGTGCAACACGGCGCGCGCTTCGCGCACGGCGTCGATCACCGGGATCGGCTCGCGGATATCGGCCACGGTGATCGTGACCCGATCACCATGCCGGGACTTCAGCCACTGCGCGTTCTCCTGGACGCCGGCACGAGCAAGATTGTCCAGGATCAGCACGCGATCGCCGCGCTGCGCAAGACGGTCGGCGAGATTGCAGCCGATGAATCCGCAGCCCCCGGTGATCAGAACGGGCTTATTGTCTTGGTTACTCATCACGCGACCAACCCTCGTTGCTGCAGCTCCCCGGTGGCCCGCTCAGCTTGATCGTCGGCGATCTGGTCGGCGAGATATTCCGCCAGTTCTTCGAGTCCATCCTTGAAGGCGACGCGGGGCTCGAATCCGAGCACGTCGCGCGATTTTCCCATATCGGCGAAGCAATGCCGGATGTCCCCGGCGCGATACTTCCCCGTCAGCTCGGGCGCGATGTCACGGCGCCCCATGACTTCGGCGAGATCCTGCGCGACCGACAGAATGGTGCGGCTCTGCCCTGAGCCGACGTTGAAGACATCCTGAGCATGCTCGGCTTCCAGTGCCATGCGACAGGCGCGGGCGACGTCGTGCACATGGACGAAGTCGCGCCGTTGCCGGCCGTCCTCGAAGACGAGGGGAGGTCGGCCATTGAGCAGCCGCGCGGCAAAGATCGCGAGCACGCCGGTATACGGATTGGAGAGGGCCTGGCGGGGCCCGAACGCATTGAAGAATCGCAGCGCCATTGTCGGAATGCCATAGGCCTTGCCGGTGATCAGGCACATGCGCTCCTGCGCATATTTGTTGAGGGCGTAGATCGAGCTCAGCGAAGGTTGCTTCGTCTCCGGGGTCGCAATTGGGTCGAGAGGGTTACCTCCGGAATCGCGCAGCTCCCAATCACCGCGGCGAAGCTGCTCGATCGGCCGCTCCTCGCAGGTGATCACGCTCCGATCGGCGCTCCGGTAAAGTCCCTCGCCGTAAATGCTCATCGAGGACGCCACGACCAGGCGTTCGACAGGACGCTTGGAAAGCGCCTGCAACAGCACGGCTGTGCCGAGCTCGT
Organism: Bradyrhizobium diazoefficiens; assembly: GCF_016612535.1. Taxonomy (NCBI): domain Bacteria; kingdom Pseudomonadati; phylum Pseudomonadota; class Alphaproteobacteria; order Hyphomicrobiales; family Nitrobacteraceae; genus Bradyrhizobium; species Bradyrhizobium diazoefficiens. Next base: position 1,341,972 of record NZ_JAENXS010000002.1, on the reverse strand, counting down.
TGGTCCTGACATAAGGTTCGATGTCGTACATGCTCTGACCGACGCCGACGGCGGAGGCGAGATGCAGGACCATGTCGGCGCCGCGTAATGCATGCTCGACGGCGACAGCGTCGGTGACGTCGCCGACCACGAGTTCTGCGTCGTCGGCAAGATAGGCGGGACGCTGACGGTTGCCGCCGTGAACCTGAGGCGAAAGATTGTCGAGAAGCCTGACTTCATAGCCGGCGGCGAGAAGGGCATCGGCGGCGTGAGAGCCGATGAATCCCGCACCTCCAGTGATCAATACTCGCGTCATTCGCCGCTCCGTTTCGTCCTGATCGATCCGGCGGGACCGATCGATGATGAGAATGGAAGCGCGCCCTGAAGTTCGGTCGGGCGACCCGCGCGCCAGTCACATTGGAGAAAGAAGCGGCGCAAGGTATGTTCGTTCCTCCGAAACGTACAAACGAAAATTTCTCTAACCTAGATCAATAACCTGAGTGAATCGACGGGCGCGTCTCGGCTAAAAATGTGCGCCGTGACGTGGCGAGGGCAGGCCGAGATGCCTCGCCACGGTCGCTCCGATATGCGCAAAGCCGGCGCGCCGGCCAACCGGAGGATTTGATTGCGCATTCCAGGCCAGAATGGGCACCTGCTCGCGGGTATGGTCGGTGCCGCTCCAGGTCGGGTCGCAGCCATGGTCGGCCGTGATGATCATGAAATCATCGTTGCGGAGGCGGTTCAGCAGCTCTGGAAGGCGCGCATCGAAGTCTTCGAGCGCGGCTGCATACCCGGCGACGTCGCGGCGATGGCCGTACAGTGTGTCGAAATCGATGAAGTTGGCGAACAGCAGCCCACCGTCGGCGAGAGAACCCAGCCCATCGAGCGTGGCGTCGAACAGTGCTTCGTTGCCATCGGCCCGCATGTTCCGCCCGGTCCCGCGATGGGCGAAAATGTCGTCGATCTTTCCGATTGTAACGACATCGCGTCCGGCATTTGCGGCGAAATCGAGAATGGTCGGCTCCGGGGGCGGCACGGAAAAATCTTTCCTGCGCGCGGTTCGCCTGAAGTTGTCGGCAGACGTGCCGACGAACGGCCGGGCGATGACGCGGCCGATGTTGAGGGGATCGATCAGGCGGCGCGCAACACCGCAGACCTCGTAGAGGCGTTCGAGCCCAAAGCTCTCCTCGTGGGCCGCGATCTGAAACACACTGTCCGCGGACGTATAGCAGATCGGCTCGCCGGTTCTGATATGATGCTCGCCGAACTCGGCGATGATTTCCGTGCCCGACGCATGGCAGCTTCCGAGCACACCGGGCAATCCAGCCCGCGCGCACAGCTCCTTCAGCAGGTGGTCCGGGAAGCACGGCACAGTCTGGGGAAAATAACCCCAGTCGAACGGCACCGGCACACCGGCAATTTCCCAATGGCCGGACGGCGTGTCCTTGCCTTTCGATATTTCGCTCGCGCAGCCAAATCGCGAATGCTTCGGCGGCGCCTCCAGTCCGGGCGGCACACGACCGGTGGCGAGACGGCAGGCTTCGCCAAGGCCAAGCGCAACCAGGTTGGGCAGCCGAAGCGGCCCCTGGCGCCGTGGGCTGTCGGCCTTACCCGCCATACATGCATCGGCGATGTGACCGACGGTGTCGGCCCCTTCGTCGCCGTAATGGGCGGCGTCGGGCGCGGCGCCGATGCCGACGGAATCCATTACCAGGATCAGAGCGCGCATGTCGGCTCGGGGCTGGTCAGGTGTGTGGACGTGGCGGCGGGCGCGAGCCCGGTTTTCGTGCAATAGCGCTCGACCATCTGCCCGCAGAAGTCGGCGAACTCGTTCACATCGAGGGGCGGGCTGGTGTGATGAGGCTCAATGCCCCGGTGCTCGGGCGTGAAACAGAAGGTTAGCGTCACCTGAAACTCGGCAAGTGCATCCATCTGGCGATCGAACCAGTCGAGCGCGTTCGGCCGGAAACTGTCGGCCCAGGACAGGCCAGTCCTGAGATGCTGCACGCCGAGTCGGCGCATCCAGCGCACGGCGTCGTGGAGGCGATGGTCCTCGAAGTGAAACCACTGGCACAGGCCCACCGCAGGCACATACTCGCCGAACAGAGTCGCCGCCGCTTTTGGCGTGCCGTCCTCGCGCAACAGCCCCATGTGGAAATGTCTGTAGTAGGAGGAGCCTTCAGCTTCCTTGTGTCGCGTGGTGGCCTCCCAGCTCGAGGGAAGATCGTAGAGGCTGTACCAGTGAATCCGTGGCGCGCGGCCGGTCAAGAGCTCTGCGGTCCGGGTCAATCCCCAGGCCTGCACCTCTTCGGCACCAAAGGACGAGACCCCCACCTCGGTCACCCAGACCGGCAGCGAGGTGACAGCCTTGATCTCCTTGATCTTGGCCGGCCATTCAGCGATCTGCCACAGGTTCCAGTCGAGGGGAAAACCGTGCACGGCCACTGCATCGACATGATCGAGCACGCCGCGGACCTGCATGTTACGAATGAAGGACGGATCAATCGGCGATATGCCGCCGAGCACACGCGGGAGCGTCGGATGCGCGCTGCGGATGGATTTTCCGGCAGCGAGCGCCAGGTCGGCGAACATCGCCCAATCCGGATCGATCAGGATATCCCAATGCGACTTGTTGTTCGGCTCGTTCCAGATCTTGGCCGCCTCGATCATCGGCTCGCCTCCCGCGAGGGATAGACCGGTCCTTCCGCCTGCGGCCTTTGCACCCGCTTGCAGAGATAGACTTCATCTTCCGGATGCGCCGCGATGGCAAAGCCGGCGCTGCGCAACATGGCTTCGGCGCAGGCGCGGTTCGGCACCCACCAATTGGTGGGATCGTCGGCATATTTGTTTTCGATGAAGTGCAGCTTTGGATAGCCCGGCGAGTCGAACTGACCGGTGGTCCAGAAGTCGTAGTTCTTGTCGACTGGATCCACGCGACTCTCACCGCGCTGCATGGACTGGAACAGGAGCAGATCGCCAGCTGCGTGTTCATGAATCAGGTCGAGTGCCAGCAGCGGGTGCCGCAGATGGTAGAGTACGCCCATGAAGATCACGAGATCGAACTTTTCGCGCAGCTGTCCGACATCATAGGCTGACATCTTGCGGAATTCGATCTTGAGGCCGTTGACCTCGGCTGCGAAGCGGGCCTGCGCCAGATATTCCTCGTCGGTGTCGAGGCCGATGACGCGCTCGGCGCCACGCCGTTTCATCTCCATGGCGTAGAACCCGGCATTGCAGCCGATATCGAGGACGGTCTTGCCGTCCAGACGGTCCGGAATGATTCCGGCAAAGCGCCGCCATTTGACATTGGGATAGTCGCCGAGAAAGTGCGAAGGCGCGGTCCGCACGCCGTTCAGATCGAGGTTGTGAAACCAGGGCCCGAGCGCATCGACGCGCTGGCGGATTTCCTCGCGGGAGAGGGCGCTCTGATTCATGCAGTCGCTCCGTTAGTCATGGCCGCGGCTGGCCGGACTGCTTCCGATGATCCGCCGGCCAATAATCGTGAACGCCCGTTTGCAGTCGAGCTTTCAGCCAGCAAAGCCATTGCCGTGCGATAGCCTCCGATAGTGCCGACATCGACATAGGATTCGCCGGCCTTGACCCCAAGTCCCTGGCCGCCGCCCGCGATGTAGGCGTTGACGAGTGTCCCGAAATATTCATCGCGCCGATCGCGCGTCATCCACAGCGACTGCAGTTCGCGAAATCCGCGCGCCGACATCTTGAAGGCGCCCCAGATCCATTTGGACGCCGCGCCGCGCTGCTTGACCTGGATCTCCTTCACGCGATCGCCGTCGAGCACGACGGCATCGAACAACTCGGGATGCTCGACCGGAAACAGCAGAAACGAAAGGTCGGCGCCGGGCAACGTCTGCAACGCCGCCTTGGGGAACCACACTGTATCCGGAAGGCCGACAATGACGTCTTCGTCATGGCCGACCACCGTCCTCGCCCTGAACACCGCATCGCACAGACCCGAAGCGTCGGGCTGAACCACATAGGCGAGCTGAGCGCTGCCATAGTGATCCCCGAAATATTCGAGGATGTCGGATTTGCCGGGCGAGATCACGAAGCAGATCTTGTCGGCACCGCCAAGGATCAGGCGCTCCAGCAGATATTCCGCGACCGCGCAGGGCCGATCGGTGCCGTCGTCGCGGCGGCTTCCGACCGGAAGCAATTCCTTGGAAAAGGCGAGCGGCTGGATTCGGCTGCCGCGGCCCGCGGCCGGAACGATGCCCCACATGGTCAAGCCTCCTCTGGTTGCTGGTGGCGCCCGCTGACCGATGCAGCCTGCTCGAGCAGCAGGATCAATTCACCAGCGCGCTTGTCGGATGTGTGCTGATCCATGGTCCGCTCATATGCGCGCCGGGCAATGCGTTGGAGCTCGGCGTCGGCCATCGTCAACGCGGCGAGTGTATCGTTCTCGTTCCGCGTGGTCAGGATCTCCCGTCCGGGCGTAAAGAATTCCTCGATCCCCGGCCACTCATCGCTCAGCAAGGGGACACCGCAGGCCGCAGCCTCGAACAGCCGCCCGGACGGACACCAGCCCATTTCCGCCATGGCCCGGCGCGTCACGTTGAGTGTGAGCCGCGACGATGCAAAAAACGCGGCGTGTTCCAATGGAGGCAGGTGCTGCACGAAGTAGATGTTGGAAGACCAGGGGAAATTCTCCGGATATTGCGCTCCCCCGATCAGGAAGCGAAGATCCTGCCGGGACCGTGCGGGGGCAACGAAGAATTTTTCGAGCGCAGGCTGACGATCCTCGGAATACGTGCCGAGATAGGACAGATCCGCGCGATAGTGCGACTGAGGCGGGACCGGTCGATGGATGTCGGTGTCGACATGGCCATACAGCGGCCGGACTTTGCAGGCGCCGAGCCGATCGCGAAATTCATTGGCGATGTGCTGGCCGCCGGTGAAGCTCAGGACCAGCGCGAAATCGCGCAGGCCGCGCCCTCCGATATAGGGCACGGCTTCGCCGGCCTTGAGCCGAGCGCAGGTGATCGGCGTGTCGAGATCGTAGAACACCGGCATCGCGCGGGATTCTGCGAGGATCAGCTCGGTCGCGGCGATCGCGTCCGGACAATAGGAGGTCACGATCGCGACATCCGCGTCACGAAGCTCGCTGCGGGCCAGGGAGCGTACATCTTCCCAATTCGAGAACAGTCGCAGATGACCGCCCGCCAGTTCATGCAAGTCCCGGGCGCCGGCGTAATAGGGCACGTCGCGTTCGAAGAAGACGATGCTGTGCCCGCATCGCGCAAGATGCTTGCAGAGGCCGCGCCACAGAGTCGCATGCCCGTTGCCCCAGGAGGAGGAGATTGTCAGGCCAAAAATGACGATCTTCACGCTGGCACCCGCTGGTTAATTCGCGTGATCGTGATTCCGCGGTTGTCGACGTTGAGGGTGCTGACGCTGCCTGGATCGATTTCGATCGAGAGAAAAGCGTCGAGCTCCATGCGGGAATAATGAAGGAGCGCTGCGCGGATCGGCTCGGCGTGACTGACGGCAATGACGGTGTCGCTGTTGCGATCGCTGCGCAGTTGCTCGAGATGGGCCACGACGCGCTTCTGGAGCGACCGCATGCTCTCGCCGCCGGGCGGCCGGCTCCGCCCGCGCTGCCTGTTCCAGCGCGACCAGCGCGGGTCCTGGCAGAGATATTCGAAAGAGAACCCGGTCCATTCCCCATAGTCGATCTCGTTGAGCGCCGGGACGATCTCGACTGGCAGGCCGAAGCGTGCCGCCAGAATGCAGGCCGACTGCATGCACCGCCGCTGCGGGCTCGACTGAATCACGGTCGGGTGCGGAGTGATCGTATCGGCACAACGCGCGATTTCGTTGCAGCCGATAACATCGATCTCAACGCCTTTCATCCGGCCACACAGCGTGCGGCCGAGCAGAGCATGGTGCCCATGACGAATGAGATGGATGGTCTTCGTCATCAGCTATATGCCTTGTCTTCGATGAAAGCTCGCGTCCGGCGTCCCGCCTCCTCGTCCGTGAACTGCTGCGGCGGCGACTTCATGAAGTAGCTCGAGGGGCCGGTCAGCGCGCCGGCTTGCCCACGATCCATGGCGAGCTTGGCGCAGCGAACCGCATCGATCACGACTCCTGCCGAGTTCGGGGAATCCCAGACTTCGAGCTTGACTTCCGCGCTCAGAGGAACGCCGCCGAATGTCGTGCCCTCCAGCCGGATGAAGGCGAGCTTGCGATCGGTCAGCCACGGCACGTGGTCGCTCGGGCCGACGTGAATGTTATCGGCTTCCATGGGCACGTCGAACTGGCTGGTGACGGCCTGTGTCTTTGAGAGTTTCTTCGAGGCCAGCCGCTCCCGCTCGAGCATGTTCTTGAAATCGGTGTTGCCGCCGACGTTGAGCTGGTAGGTTCGGTCAAGCCGCACGCCGCGGTCGCGGAAAAGGTTGGCGAGGACGCGATGCAGAATGGTGGCGCCGACCTGGCTCTTGATGTCATCGCCGACGATCGGCAAGCCGGCATTTTCGAACCGCCGCCGCCACTCCGGATTTGAGGCGATAAAGACGGGAATGCAGTTGACATAACCGCAGCCGGCCTCGATTGCGCGCGCAGCGTACCATTCGCTGGCGCGTTGCGAGCCGACGGGGAGATAGGATACCAGCACGTCCGTGCGCGAGGTCGCGAGCACCTCCGAGACGTCGGCTTCTGGTACATCGGCAATCGGAATGTCGTCTGCGAGGTAATGGCCGATACCGTCCATGACCGGGCCGCGCTCGACGATGACGCCAGTCTGCGCGACGTCGGAGAAGCGATGCGTGTTGTTCGGCTTGGCAAAAATGGCATCGGCGACATCGCGCCCGACCTTGCCGGCGTGGACGTCAAAGGCCGATGCAATCTGGATGTCGCTGATGTGATAGCCGCCGAGATCGACGTTCATCAATCCGGGCACGGGCGCGTTGGACTCCGCGTTGCGGTAATAGGTGAGCCCCTGGACCAAGGAACTCGCGCAATTGCCGACACCAACGATGCCGACGCGCACGCGCCGCCTGTCCTGAAGACGAGAATGCATGGATTGAAGCCCTCCGGAAAACGCGCGGTGTCAACGTAAGTACCTCGGCGAACGTGGGGAGGGTATGTTCGTTCCTGCGTTCGAAGCGCCGTTGCCTGCGCTTGGTCGATTCTGGCCGACAAAATGCCGTGCGCTTAACCTGCGATAGAATCTCAGGCCGGTTGGAGGGAACGAAGACCTTCCATGATGAAGATGAAGAAGATGATGCTGGTGCCCCGTGCCAGCTATTGAGGCCCCGAAGAACAAATCTTGCCGGCGAGCGTTCACGGCAAACAATCCGATGGTCCGGCGATATGATCGCCCGGGCTCGGAGGCAAACGAGGTGCCAAATGACAAAGACGCAAGACAGCGAAGCCCGGCAGACCACCAGTCACGATGCGATCCGGAAATGGGCGGAGGAACGCGGTGGAAAGCCTGCAACGGTCAAGGCTACGGAGGAGGATGGGCATGCCGGTATCCTGCGCATCGATTTCGATCCGCCGGATGAGGGGCTCGACCGGATCAGCTGGGACGAGTTCTTCGAGAAATTTGATGAGACCGGCCTGGCCTTTCTCCACCAGGACCACACCAAGGACGGCAAGATGAGCCGCTTTCACAAATTTGTGCGGCGCTAGCCGGATCGCCGAAGAAGATGGCGAGCGACTGGGTTGACGCCATGCGTGCGGGCGATTTCGAGCGTGCTTGGGCGATCAATGATCGTGATCTGTCGATGCTTGCGCATCCACCCAAGCACACAGGTCCGCGTCACCTTCAGCGGATCTGGCGTGGCGAGGACCTGATGGATAAGAAGGTGCTGGTGCGCTGCTATCACGGGCTTGGCGATACCATCCAGTTCCTCCGTTTCCTGCAGCCGCTTCGCGATCTCGCGCGCAGCGTCAGCGTCTGGTGCCAGGGCGAACTTCTGCCTCTAGTGGAGCGGGCGGCAGGTGTCGATCGTGCCGTGGCGCTTCACGACGGCACGCCTGAGGTCGATTTCGAGGTCGATATCGAGATCATGGAGGTGCCTCACGCCATCAAGGCGAGGCGCGATCATGTCGAGATGCGCGCTCCCTATGTGACGCTTGCGCGGGAGACCCAGCCTGAACCCCCCCGATGCGGCAGTCTGGCCGTGGGTCTGGTCTGGGAAGTCGGCAACTGGGACAAGCGACGGACCATTCCGGCGCCGCTGTTGCGTCGCCTCGCCGGCAGAGGCGTGTCGCTCTACTCGCTTCAACGCGGATCCGGGACGGAGGGTGCGTTCGAGATCGGTGCGCGAGACGTCAGCACGCCCGACATCGTTGCGCTCGCTCAACTCATCCGGCAGCTCGATCTCGTCGTCTGCGTCGACACGATGGTCGCGCACCTTGCAGGAGCGCTCGGATGTGAGGCATGGGTCTTGCTGCACGCCGATTGCGATTGGCGCTGGCCATCGGCCGGGTCCCGCTCGTTCTGGTACCCGAGCCTGCGGCTGTTTCATCAGCAAACGGCCGGCGATTGGCAAGAGGTCATTGCACAGGTGCGCGATGCGCTGCTGGTCAGGAGCGCGCTACGGCAAAGCGCCGTTTGAACACCGTCAGGCGACCTCGACGTTCGCATTGACTGGCCCGAGATGCGCCGGTCGCGAATTGCCGTGGCTGGACCGCATCCCCAGATAGGCCGGATCGAATCTGGCAAGCCTGACCAGGCCCGGCCAGTCCGTAATCGTCATCGTCTTGCCCTGCCATTGCAGCAAATTGCATCGGCGCAATTCCTGGATCGTGCGGTTGGCGTGAACAGGGGAGATACTGCATGCCGCAGCCAAGTCGGACTGGGTGAATGGAGACGACAATCTGAAATCGTTGGCGAGACCGACATTTTGCAGGCGCGTTGTGATCTCGCACAGCAGATGCGCCACGCGGGTCAATGCATCCCGGCTGCCAAGGTTGATGGTCCAGTTGCGCTGGATGGCGTGATCCGTGAGCAGCATAAGCACCAATGCGCGTGACATGGCCGGCGAGCGCGTGGACAGTTCGTGAAGGAAGCGGTGCGGCACGAGGACTACGATCGCGGGACCGAGCGCGATCAAATTGCCGTTGACGCGTGGGCGGTAAAGCGTGTGCAGATCGGCGATATCGCCGGGAACGGAGATCGATGAAATCTGCCCCTCTGTGCTGTCCGCGTCCTGCCAGGACAGATATCCCTGGAGCAGGAGGCAGCATTGGGCGGCATCGTCGCCATGCCTCAGAACGGCTTGACGGGTGCCGAGATGGGCAATTGTGCTCGGCATATCGGCGAGAAGGTCGAGGTCGTCGGCCGTAAGGGTGGTGAGACTCGCCAGCCGGTTGGCCAGCTTAGAGAACGCAAAACCTGCCTGCATTGGTCGTCCGATGGCATTGCCCCGTGATCCTTTGTGGCTGAGAAAACCGGCAGAAAACAATAAACTATGATAAGGTTGGCTCCGGTTCGTACGTTGGTGCGTCGAAAGTTGCGGCTCGACGTACGACAGCGTTCCTATTCGTCTGCATGCTGGCGTTATTACGGAGGAACCGGCGAACGTCGCTCCTTCCGGACGACAAAGCTGCGCCGGATTCACATAAATTAATGCGGTGGGCTTCGCGGAACCTCAAAATCGCGTTGGCAAAGGGGGCTGCGATGGATCGCATCGAGGGGGTCTTTATTGGGACGGCAGTCACGAGTTTTCTGGTCATGCTCGGAGCAATCGTATGGATGGCGCTTGGGCTGACGCCAGGTTAGCCTCGTCCAGAGGCTGGGCCTGCGCGAGCGGCAATTCGGCGCGTAGAGGGGGCACCGCTATTGCCGCCGCTCCGGAGAGTTAGTCTTTGGAGCCGTACTTCCCGAAGTAGCACCGGGGCCGTTGGGCGGCACAGGGGCGGATTTGGCCGGCGCGCTTGCGCCGCCGCCATTGTTGTCCGAAGGCGTGTTCAGGCTCGAGGCGCCGGCGCCCGCTGCGCCGCCGGTTCCGGAGGAGTTGATGCTTGAACCGGTGCGGGAAGCGCCTGTGCCGCTCTGGGCGTGCGCCGTCGAAATCGTCATCAGCGCCGCACCGAGCGCGATCGTTACAAGATTCTTCATCTCAGTTCCTCCGCTCAAGGTGCGGCCATCATCGCCCGCACCTCGCCAGATCAACCTTGGCGCGCGCGGAAGGTGCCTAATGAGGCCATTGGAACCGCTGCATGGCTTGCGATTCATGGCTTGCGATTGCCCGCCCAAGGGACCGCGCGAGGGGTGCCATCATGTCGACCGGGCTAGTCCTCGGGCTTGTCGAGCTCCGCGGCGACCTGGCCGTAGTTCAACAGCGCGACCAAAGTCGTCCCGCCCAAAATGTTGCCCAGCAGCGTCGGCACGAAGAAGTCGTGGACGTATTGGCCGAACGAGGCCTGCCCGCCTTCCACCAGGAATGCGCACTCGACCGAGCCGGCGACGATGTGCGCGAATTCGCCGAGCGCAACCACATAGGTCATGACCACGATGATGTGCGCGCGCGATCCCTTCGCTGCAGGCAGTAGCCACGTCATCAACGCGATCACCCAGCCGGCAAACACGGCGCGGACGAAGGTTGCCGAAAACGTGCCTTCGATCGTGTGGCGGCCGAGTTCAAGAAACGCAGAGGTGATCCTGGGTTCGAAAATGTCGGTGCGCGCAAGGACGGATCCGATCGCCCAGGTTCCAGCGATGTTGGAGGCAAGCACCAGCGTCCACAGTCTAAGGACCTTCATCAGCATGGAAAAAGTGCGGTGATGCAGCAGCGGCAGGATCGGCGTCAGCGTGTTCTCGGTGAAAAGCTGCTGTCGCCCCAGCACCACGACGAGGAAGCCGACGGTGTAGCCGAGCGGTACAACCAGTCGGCGCGTCGCGTCGGCGGAAATCGCGGCATGCAACTCGCCCTGGACCACGAGCGAGAGGCCCATCGAAAGCCCCGCTGCAAGGCCGGACATGAGAATGGCCCACCAGTGCCGCTGAAGCTCCTGCTCACCCTCCGCACGGATGGTCTCATGAATCAGCGCGGCGCTGGGCCTGCTCTGGGACGCTATTTCCTCAGTCTGCTGCGGCGAGACGTTATCGAGCTCCGAAGCTGCGTTGAATGAGGCGGGATCGCTCGGCTTGTCCACGTGTTGCGCTCAAGGAAGGTTGGTCGCCGGCCCAAACCTTTGGATGGCGATCCGTTCCTCGCATCGGCTGTATCAAGCCAGAGTCTCAGGAACGAGCGCCGCCTTGGCGGCTTGAGCAAAGTCCATGTGATGGAAGATGCTCATGCAAAATGCCGATGTCGGATTGTCGACTGTCAGTCTGTCGCGGGTCTCGGATGATATCTGGATCGTCGACGACGCGCCGATCAACGCAGCCGGTCTGGAGCTGCCGGTGCGGATGACCGTCATTCGGCTTTCGAATGGCGACCTCGTGCTCCACTCGCCGGTAAGATACTCGCCCGTTCTGCGCGATGAGCTGGAGCGCCTAGGCCCTATACGATACCTGCTCGCGCCCAATATCGCACACTGGATGTTCCTGTCCGATTGGCAACGGGAGGTGCCCCAGGCTGCAACATTCGCCGCGCGTGGCCTTTCGGCGCGCAAGCAGGTTCGCGCAGCAGGAATTCGCATCGACCGCGAGCTTGGAGATACGACGCCTGCCGAATGGACCGCCGATCTCGAAACCGTGTCGGTGAATGCCCCGATGTTCTCCGAGGTGGAGGTGTTCGACAAGCGGAGCCGAACCCTTGTGCTGACCGATCTCGTGCAGAATCTTGATCCCGACCATCTCAGCGGCTCGGCCGAGACCGCGGCAAAGTTGCTTGGCATTGCCAAGCCGGGCGGCAAGGCGCCGATTTATCTCCGTCTCCTGCTGCGCCTCGGAGGTCGTTCGGTTCGGGCCGCCGCCGAGCGGCTCGTGCGGCTGGGCCCGGAGCGCGTCATCTTCGCGCATGGCGACTGGTTCGAATCGGACGGGAGCGAGCGCCTGCGGAGATCCCTGCGCTGGCTCGTTCCCATGGACACCTCTGGACCTGAGCAGCGGCAAATGATGGGCACGCGCGTCGTCATAACAGGCGCCTCCAGTGGAATCGGCCGCGCCGCGGCGCTGTCCTTCGCGCGTAACGGCGCAAGCGTGGTCCTGGCGGCACGTCGCGGTGAAGTCCTGAAGCATCTCGCTGCCGAATGCCAGGCGCTCGGAGGCCGGGCGCTGGCCGTCCCGACCGATGTCACCGATGCGGAGGCGATGCAGCGTTTGGCGAGGCAGGCCGAAGACGCCTTCGGCGGCATCGATGTGTGGATCAACAACGCCGGAACGGGTGTTTTCGGTGCCTATCAGGATGCGGACATGGCGCTTCATCGCCGAACCATCGAAGTCAATTTGCTCGGCACGATGCACGGCGCTTTCGCGGTGCTTCCGGTCTTTCTCCGCCAGAACGGCGGCATCCTGATCAATAACATCTCCCTCGGCGGCTGGGCGCCGACGCCGTTTGCAGCAGCCTACACGGCCAGCAAGTTCGGCCTGCGTGGCTTCACCGCAAGTTTGCGCCAGGAACTGAGCGCGCATCCCGGCATTCACGTTTGTGGCGTCTTCCCGGCCATGGTCGATACGCCAGGCTTCGTCCACGGCGCCAACATGTCCGGGCGGACGCTCGATCCGGGCCCGCTGCTCTACCAGGCTGACGATGTTGCCGAGACCTTCCTCAGGTTGGTGCGCGCGCCTCGTGACGAGGTCGCAGTCGGCTGGCCAGCGCGCGCCGGACAATTGGCCTATGCGATTGCTCCGCGGACCATCGAGAATATTCTTGGAGCCGCATTCCGCTTCCTCCTGTCGCGCGCTCGCCCGGCAAGAAGTAGCGAGGGCATGATGATCGAGGCGGGGCCTGATGGCACATCTGTCGATGGCGGCTGGCTGGCGCGCAAGCAGCTCCCGCCCGCCGGTGTCGTCAGCAAGGGAATTGCGGTGTTCGGGCTCGCTGCTTGCCTGGCATTTGCGTTGTCCATGGCCAGTCGTTCGCCCCCACGGAGCGCGAAGACAAGGCGTCAGCGGGCCTGAATTCCTGATGTCTACTTCAGCGTATAGAGGAACGCCGCGATGTCGCGCGCGTCCTTCTGCGGAATTCCTATTGTCGGCATTGCGTTGCCCGGCAATGCTCGCTGCGGATTTTCGATCCAGTCGGCCATGTTATCCGGCGAATTCCGGATGTATCCCGCGATATAGGTGCGCGTGCCGATCCGATGGAGAGGCGGCCCGACATTGCCGTTCGCGCCGGCAATGCCGGGAATATCGTGGCAGGCGCCGCATTGATAGTGTCTGACGAGATCAGCGCCGCGACGGACATCACCGGTGAAGTTGTCCGGGCCTGCAGCCTCGCCTTCCTCGCAGGCGGCGGTGGCCATCGCCAGCAGCGAGGCGATCAGCAATCGTGTAACCGAACTCATCATCGGCTGCTCCGCTTCGCCGATCAGGGTTTTTGGCCGAATTTGAAAGGCTTGGTGGCGGACCAGGGATCGGTCGTCGACACCTGCTCGGTCGGGACCTGCTCGACCTCGGGAGACAGCGGGTTCGCCGAGAAGGTGCGGCCCCATTGATGGCTCGGCTCGTTGCTGATCTTGCCGATGTAGGTGACGAGGTCCCAAATCACGCTGTCGGGCAGCACGCCGCCCCAGGCTGGCATTCCGTTCGGCCGGCCCTGGTAGATCGAGAGAAAGATGTTTTCGGGCTGCGACCCATAGATGAAGGTGTTGTTGCTCAGCGCCGGGCCCATGCCCCCGCCGCCGTTGGCCGCATGGCAGCCGACGCAGTTGAAGTTGACATAGTACGTCATCCCGCGCTGCTCTGCGTTGGGATCGCCTTGCACCGGGTTCTTGATCTGCGGCGGATCCGGCTGCGCTCCGGGGAACAAATGGCTGACCGGGACCTGCATGAAGACACCGGGCCTGCCGTTGCCAACAGTGCCGCCGAAGTTCGAGCGCGGCGCGAGTGTCGGCATCTTGGCCTCCTGCGACTGCGGCAGAGTCTGCTGGGCAAGCGCGATGCCGTTCGGCGCAGCCGCCAGCAGTAAGGAAATCACACTCGTACGCAACGCTGGAGCAGACATCACTGATGCCCTCCTGAAGTCGCGACGGGCTGATCGACCAGCGGCACGCCGTAATTTCGCAACAGCGACGTGATGTCGGACCGATGCTCGTCAATGAAGCTATTCAGCCGGTCGCGCAGGCCGTCGTCGCCTTTGCGTACGCCCATTGCAATGGCGAACTGGAATTGCTGGGGTGCAAAGCGCTCGGTGTCCCGAATCGGCGTGACCGTCAGCGGCACGGGTGAGCGCTGCGCGAAATAGCCGGCCAGCGGACCCCAGGCTGCGGCGACATCGATGTCGCCATTCTCGACCGCCTCGATCAGGCGCGCCGGCGGATCGGCCTGACGATAGTCGCCGTAGATCGAGTAGCCGCGGACATTGTCGACGATGCCCTCTTCGCCGAGCGCTTGCGCGGGCGGCGGGTTATTGCCGTCGTCGCCGATCAGATGCACACCGATCACAAGCTGATGCAGGCGCGAATCGAGCAGCGAAGAAAGATCGAGATGCTGATCTTGCCGCGTGACGAAGACATAGGTCGAGCGATAATACGGCTTCGTCGTTTCCACGAGATCGTAGTCGGACGGCACGCCCATCACGACGTCGCATTTTCCGGCTTTCAGTGTGTTGCGGATGAAGCCGCGCCGCTGCGCCCACCAGGTGTAGGACACTTGCTCGCCGAGGTATTCGCCGACCATCGCTGCGAGCCTGTTCTCGAATCCCGCCCCCGCGCTGTTCGAGAACGGCAGGTTGTTCGGATCGGCGCAGACGCGGAGTGCGCTGGCCGACGCTGTCGCGGCATTGATCCCAAGCCCGATCACGATTCCGAAGGCGATACCGGATCTATTTCGAAGGCGCATGGCTAGTGTCCTCACCGCTCGCTCCACCCACCTTGAAAACCAGCAGCTCGCTCCCGCCGGCGGTGTAGAACGGCAGATCCTGCGTCGCGCCTGTAAAGCCCAGCGCGGCATTGCGCACGCGCTGATCGACCTCGGCATTGGCCACCACCCCGGGCCAGCCGCCGACACCGGACAGAATCGCGATGTATTGCTGCCCATCGGTGCCGCGATAAGAAATCGGCTGGCCGATGAATCCGGAGCCCGCCCGGAACTGCCACAGCAGATGGCCATCCTTGGCGTCCACCGCCTTGAACAGGCGATCCATGGTGCCGTAGAACGCGACATCGCCGGCCGTGACCAGCGCGCCGCTCCAGACCGGCAGCTTCTCGTGGATCTCCCAGACTTTCTTGCGCGCGACCGGATCCCACGCCATGAACTCGCCGCGATAGCCGCCGGGGCCGGCATACATGTCGACGTCTGCGCCGACATAGGGCGTGCCGGCGATGTAACCGACCTGCGAGGCCTTGAAGTCCATGCAAAGGTGTTGGTGCGGCACATAGAGGAGCTTGGTGCGTGGTGACCATGCTGTCGGTTGCCAATCCTTGGCGCCCGGTGCGGCGGGGCAGATGTTCTCCACGGTCTTGCCCACGAGCGGCGTCTTCTCCTCGTTCGGGATGATCTTACCGGTCGTCAGATCGACGCCCTTGTAGGAGTTGACGAATTCATAGGCGTCCGCCGAGATCACCTCGCCGGTCGCGCGGTCCATGACGTACATATAGCCGTTGCGGCCGGGATGGATCAGGACCTTCCGGGTCTGTCCATTGAGCTCGAGGTCGAGCAGCACATTCTCGTTGATCTCGTCGTGATCGAACAAATCGTGCGGGTTGATCTGGTAGGCCCATTTGGCGCGGCCGGTGTCGGGGTCGCGGGCAAAGATCGTTGTGCTCCAGAGATTGTCGCCGCTGCGCTGGTTGGCATTCCATGGACTCGGATTGGCCGTGCCGTAGTAGATCAGGTTCAGATCAGAATCGTAGGAAATCCAGCCCCACATTGTGCCGCCCCCGACCTGCCAGCGGTCGGCGGGCCAGCTCTTCACGCCGAGATCCTTGCCCTTGAGACTGTCGTAGAACGGTTTGAAGTCGTCGCCGATCAGCACGTCTTTGTCCGGACCGGTTGCATACGCCCGCCAGGAAATGGCGCCGGTGTTCTCGTCAAGCGCGGTGACCCAGCCGCGTACGCCCATCTCGCCCCCGCTATTGCCGACGAGGACCTTTCCCTTCACCACGACGGGAGCCATCGTGATGGTCTCGCCCTTGTTGATTTCGCCGAGCTTCGTGTGCCAGAGCTCCTTGCCGGACTTGGCATCTATCGCGACGGTATGATTATCGAGCGTGTTGAGGAAGACCTTGCCGTTGTCGAAGGCGAGCCCGCGATTGACGACGTCGCAGCAGGCGACGCCCGCGGCAGCCGGCTCCGGCTTCGGTGCATATGACCATTTCAGTTCGCCGGTGGTGGCATCGAGCGCGAAGACACGGTTGGGGTAGGGGCCTGCATAGGGACCAACCACATACAGGGTGCCGTCCACCACCAGAGGCGCCGCCTCCTGGCCACGATCGACGCCGACCGAGAACGTCCACGCAAGCTGGAGGCGCGATGCATTGGCTGTGTTGATCTGGTCGAGGTCGCTGTAGCGCGTGTTGGCGTAGTCGCGCGCCGCCATCGGCCATTGACCTGGGTCCTTCATACGGCTCACCAGATCGGTCTGAGCCGAGACTGACGACAGCAACGCACAGGACGCGCAGATTACGCTCAGAACCTGGGTAAGGCCACGCACGAACATTGGTAAAAAATCTCCCCAGCAATGATCGGGCCGTGCTGCGTCGCCGGCCGATTTACGAACGTACAAACGTTGCGTCGCGGCTTGGTTCCAAAAGGCTGCTGTAGACAGAGCGTTATCTCACGACATTGCCCGACACGCCCGCGCCAAGATCGACCGCGATCTGATCCTCCTTGCCGTTACACTTGGGGTGACCAAATCCCGACGGGCTTTTGCCGTCCGGGCCGATGTCATAGATGATGGCGTCCTTCATGTTCGGGCTGACGCCGGCTGGCACGTGGTCAAGTCCGAGCTGGTGACGTATGCGCCACGCGACGTTGTGATCGGCGCAGGAACTGTCCCCACTGACGCCCAGCGCACCGGCGATGCCGTTGCCATCATACAGCGCCAGCCCACCGCCGAAGACGATTACGCCGCCCACAGGCTTGCCGACCATCGGGTCCTGCGCCGTCCCGTATTCGCCCGGGCTGCCGGCGTAAAGAACCTCTGGAGATGGAGGGTTGCTGAGACCCGCGCCGAACAGGAATCCGCCAGGTTGCGCGCCGGCGTAGAGATTGGCCGTGGCCATCGCCTTGTCCTTCAGGCTGAACGCATTCGCCGTGTTCGCCTTCTCAGCTGCGATCGCTCGGCTGCCAAGCCATTGATCGTCGGCCTTGCTGCCGCTGTAAGCGACCGCGCAGACGACACCCTGTCGATTAACGACAGCGCCCCACTCGTTATTGTCCAATCCGCCGTTGCTCGGGCCGCCGCCCGGCTTGGCGCTCTTCTTGAGGATGTCGGCGAGTTTGTCATGATCGACCGGACACGACGTTGCCGGCCGGGGCTGGTCCTGCGCGTTTAAGGCCGCGGGCATCGACAATGCTGCGGCCAGGATTGCCGTTGCCGCCGTGACGGACCGTTTGTTCATGTCGCCTCCTTGGAATGCCCCAGTTAGCAGGCGAACGTTCGAATTGAAGATGAGGTTCCTATTCGGGATCGCTCAGCCCGGATCTCAAACAAGCAACGGGTAGGAGTGGCCATTGTTCGCAGTCAGCCAACGGTGGGCAAAGAACAACCCGGCGCCCGTGTAGAGTATGCCCATGGGCACCCACATCAGGATTCCGGCGAGTTGCTGGTCCTCGAGCGCCGAGAGGCCGAATTCGCCGGCGAATGCGCTTTGGCCGGGAATCCAGACGCGTGGCGACACCGTCAGCAGGGCCCCGAGCACACCGGAATGCAGAATCGTGATGAACAGGCAGGCAACCGCGATGCCGTCGCGAACTCGTGTGCTACGACCCCGTCCGCGGCCGTGCAGCAGCACCCACCAGAACAACAGGGCGCTTACAAAGAAGCTGATGTGCTGGAGACGATGGATGGTGGTATTCTCGAGCGCCCACGCATAAAGCGGCGGGGCATGCCAGACCCAGAGCGCTACGCCGTGAAGAATGGTCGCGCTCATCGGGTGGCTCACAAAGCGCCATGGCGCCGCCAGTATCGGCAAATTGAGAATGCGGCCGGCCGCCGGTCGAAACGAGGCAGGCAGGCTCCACAGCATCGGGCCGTTGATCCGGGCGAACGCCATTAAAGGCGCCGCGACCACCATCAGCAGCTCGTGCTCGACCATGTGCGCTGCGAACAGCCGCTCGCCGAGCCAGTGCAGCGGAGAGGTCACGGCCAGCGCGGCGGTCAGCCATCCGGTCCAGAACGCGGCGACCTGGCGGAAGCTGACGCCGCGGCCTCCGCCCGCATGCCGCCACAGCCGCTGCGTGCCAATGTAGAAACCGATGCCGACGGCATAAAGCGGGGCCAACAGCCAGGGATCGTAGCTCCACAGCGATCCCGGATCGACATCGGATATTCCATGCGCCTGCGCCGGCTGCGCGAGCAGGGCTAGCAGCAATGCCAAAAGCTTCAGCGCAGGCATGGGCTGATCATCAGTGATGCGACGAGCTGGTTCGCAATCACCAGCGCAAACAAAACGCCGGAGCCGACGCCGAGCCACGCCATGAACGTCCGGGGGCCGCCGCCTTGCGCGTCGGTCCATTCAGCCCCGGCGCTGCGCCGCACCGCGCGGGCGGAAATGGCCGTGCCCGCGAGTGCGACAATCGCCAGAACGGCGCTCAGAACCGCACCGCTCATCCTGGTGTTCTCGCAGGAGAAATGCGCAAAAACATAGACGCCCTGCAAATTGATGGCCCAGGTGAGGGGCCCGAGCGCAACACCGGCCCAATAGACTAATTTGTACTGTCCATCGCTTGCGGTCATAGGCGCGGCACCCAATCGAGCAAGGCATAAAGCGGCAGCCACGCGAGCACGACGAAGTTCCAGTAGAACACGTTGTCCGTCACGTCGCTGAATCGGCGCGGTTTTGCATGCCGCGTGAACATCAGTACGGCTAGCACGACCGTGTCGCCGACGTCGGTGGCGAGGTGGGTCGTGTGCAGTCCCAGGATGAGCCACACGATCGAACCGTAGGCCGAATTGTCCCAGCGCGTATTGAGATGGGCGAACTCGAAGCCGCGCAGAACAAGGAGCGCGATGCCGATCAGGGACATCACGACGAGGCCGGTCCGCACCTTCGCAAGGTCCTGGCGGTATGCGGCACGGTTGGTGATCTCGTTCGGAATGATGCTCAGGAGATAGACCACGGCCTCGGTCGTGCCCGGCCACAGGTCGGGCGGCGCGGCGCCGATCGGCCAATTCGGGTCGATGGCGTAGAGATAGAGATAGGTGCCAACGGCAATGGCAAAGCCCATGCCTTCCAGCGCCATGAAACCCATGGCGCCCCACCAAGGTCCGCTGCGCGGACCGTAGCCATAAGTCGGCAGCTCGGCGACGTTACGGACGATGGTCTGTCTCACTCCTCGTCCTCCTTGCTGCCGCTCGGCCAGAACCAGCCGATCAAGGTCACGGCCATCGGCGGCGTGCCCCAGAGCACCGCCCAGGGGGTGAAGATCGAGCCGATGAAGAATACGGTCGTTGCGATGGCCGTGAGCAGCGGCCAGATGCTCGGTTCGGACGAGGCCTCGCGGGTCTGCGGCTCCGCTTCCGCGAGCGAGGTCAACAGCACTTCGCGCCGCTCTGCGCTGAGCCCGGCGATCACCGGCAGGCTCTCGCTGTCGGCCCACAGCGGATCGCGGTGCTTGACGACCGGAATGCGGTCGAAATTCTGCGGCGGAGGCGGCGACGAGGTCGCCCATTCCAGCGTCGAGCCATTCCAGGGATTGTCGCCAGCCAGCGCACCCTTGCGCAGGCTGTAGACCACATTCACCAGAAGCAGCGCAAAGCTGAGCGCGAACACAAAGGCCCCAATGCTGGACAACAGATTCAAATGTGCCCAATCCATGTCGGCGGTGTAAGTATAAACCCGGCGCGGCATTCCGATCAGGCCGAGAAAATGCATCGGAAAGAACGCAACGTTGAAGCCGATGAAGGCGAGCCAGAAATTCCAGCGCCCCAGTCTTTCGCTCAGCATGCGTCCGGCGATCTTCGGAAACCAGTAGTAGACGGCGCCGATCAACGGAAAGACGGCGCCGCCGATCAGGACATAGTGGAAGTGAGCGACGACGAAATAGGTGTCATGCACCTGCGTGTCGATCGGCACCGAGGCGACCATGACGCCGGACAACCCGCCGATCACGAAGATCACGATGAATCCGATCACGAACAAGAGCGGCGTCCGGTACACCGGCCGACCGTCCCAGAGCGTCGCGAGCCAGCAGAAGATCTGCAGGCCACTGGGCACCGCGATCAACATGCTGGAGGCCGTGAACAGGCCGGCGCCGAGCTGGGGCAGGCCCGTCACGAACATGTGGTGGACCCAAAGACCGAACGACAGGAAACCGGTGCCGATCAGCGAGAGAATGACCACGGGATAGCCGATCACCGGCCGACGCGCGAAAGTGGCGAGGATCGTCGAAGCCATGCCCGTGCCCGGGATAAAGATGATGTAGACCTCGGGATGACCGAAGAACCAGAACAGATGCTGCCAGAGCAGGGGATGCCCGCCCGAAGAGGCATCATAGAAGCGGGTGTTGACGAGGCGGTCCAGGATCAGCGACGTCGATGCCACCATGATCGATGGCATCGCGAACATCACCAGGAAGCTCGTGACCAGCATCGCCCAGACGAACAGGGGAATACGGTCGAGCGTCATTCCGGGCGCCCGCAGCTTGAACACGGTCACGACGATCTCCACGGCAACTGCGAGCGCCGCGACTTCGGTGAAGGTGATCATCTGCGCCCAGACGTCGGCGCGCTTGGTCGGCGTGAACTGCAGGCTGGAGAGCGGAACGTAGGAGAACCAGCCGACATCGGGGCCGACATTGAACAGGAAGGAGATCCAGAGAAAGCAGCCGCCGAACAGGAACATCCAATAACTGAAGGCATTCAGGCGAGGAAAGGCGATGTTGCGCGTGCCCACCATCAAAGGCACGAGATAGACCGCAAACGCTTCCATGACCGGCACGGCGAACAGAAACATCATCGTCGAGCCGTGCATCGTGAAGATCTGGTTGTACTTGTCGGCCGAAAGAAACGTCTGCTCAGGCCCGGCAAGCTGAACGCGCATCAGCATCGCAAGAATGCCGCCGAGTAGCAGGAACGCGAATGCGGTCAGGATATAGCGACGCCCCACGATCTTATGGTCCACCGACATGAGGGCACCGACGAGTCCGGAAGGCGTACGCCACACCCGCTCGAGCTGCCCCGAAAGCTGAAGGCCGTTCAGGACGTCATCCCGCAACTCATTTGATTCAGCGGTCACGCTCACTTGAGCTGCTCCAGATAGTGAATGATCGCGATGAGCTCGTCAGATTGCAGCGGCATCTTCGGCATGAGATTGCCGGGCTTGATGTGCTGGGGATCCGAGATCCATGCGCCCAGCGTCGCCGGAGTGTTCGGCAGCGTTCCCGCAGCGATCGTTCTGCGGCCGCCGACGTGGGTGAGATCCGGGCCGAGCTGTCCCCCGGCCAGCGTGCCGCTGACGTTGTGGCACAAGGCACATCCGCGTGCCCGGAACAGAGCCTCGCCCTGCTTGCCGAGCTGATCCGCAGGGCTTTCCGCGCTCTGGTTTTCGTGCTCGCGCCAGCGACCGAACTCATCGGGCGGCAGAGCGATCACGTCAAACGCCATGTGGGCATGCTGCAGCCCGCAGAACTCGGCGCACTGCCCCCGGTACATGCCGGCGTTCTTGGCGGTGAATTGCAGCTCATTCTTCTGCCCGGGAATGAGGTCCATCTTCCCGGTCAGGCTCGGCACCCAGAAGCTGTGGATCACGTCGGCGGATTCCAGTTCGACTTTCACCGGCTGACCGGTCGGGATCCGGATCTCGTTCGCTGTCACGAAGTTCTGATGCGGGCTGTCGGCTTCATAACGGACTTCCCACCACCATTGATGGCCGACGATCTTCAAGGTGAGCGCGTTCTCGTCTTTGGCGAAGACCGTGCGTTGTCCGGCATAGCTGACGAAGGAGAGGCCGAGCACGATGACAGTGGTCGCAATCCCAAGCGCCAGGATGACGCGCCCGGTGCGTTCTTCGAAGGTCTGGTGGAGATCGAGCGGTTGATCGGCCGCACGCTTCCGTCGCAACATTCCTATGCCGAGAGCAATCACGACAGCGGTCCAGACGACCGCCGCCACAGCGACAAAAATGAACAGCGTGTGTCTGATCTGGTCGGACTGCAGCCCCTGTGGATCGAGCGCCGACTGCCGGCCGGCGCAGGCAGCAAGCGGCCAAGTCGCAAGTAGCACCAGAGCCGATCGCGCGCATACGGGCATTGAGTTCGCCAAACACCTCGTCAACGTTTGCGGAACCGGCCACGGGTACAAAGGTTCCTAATTCGGTCCGCCGACGAGGTCCGATGAGGCGTGGCTTTCAGGTGCCTGCCACCGTTTAGAGCGGCCATCCCTTGGCGGCGATTACGATGGCGACGTCACCCGCCGCCATCAACAGCAGGACGATCACCACAGCTGCGATTGCGCCCGGTTGCGCAAGGGCGCGCAATTCCCGAAACATGCTGTCTGCTCCGTCTGGCCGCGCTTCGGCGTTTCGACCTGTGGTCGGAGAATGTGGCCGCGAGCGAGAGGTTCCTGCTGCGCCGGCCCAGGAACGCTGCCGGCTACGCCCGGTTAACGGCTAAACCTCGGGAGACTGTTATGAGCGATTATCCCAAGCCGCCTTATCCGGCGCAAAAGCAACCGATGCCGGGCTCGACCCGCGTCATGAATCCGCGGCCGGACCATGGCGAGGAAAGTTATCGCGGCTCTGGACGCCTCGTCGGCAGGAAAGCGATCATCACAGGCGGCGACAGCGGCATCGGCCGGGCCGTCGCCATCGCCTATGCGCGCGAGGGGGCCGACCTCGTCATCGCCTATCTCGACGAGGACGAAGACGCCGCCGAGGTCAAGGCCTTGGTGGAAAGAGAAGGCCGCAAGGCCGTGCTGATGGCCGGCGACATCCGCAATCCCGAGCATTGTCGCTCCATCGTCCGTCGCGCCGTCGAGGAGCTTGGCGGGCTCGATATCCTCGTCAACAACGCGGCTCATCAGGCGACGTTCTCGGATATCGGCGACATCAGTGATGAAGAATGGCAGCGCACGTTCGAAACGAACATCCATGCCATGTTCTATCTCACCAAGGCGGCGGTCGCCCACATGAAGCCGGGAAGCGCTATCATCAACACGGCTTCCGTGAACTCCGACATGCCCAATCCCATCCTGCTTGCCTACGCCACGACGAAGGGTGCCATTCAGAACTTTACGGGTGGGCTTGCCCAGATGCTGGCCGAAAAAGGGATTCGGGCGAACGCGGTCGCTCCGGGTCCGATCTGGACGCCGCTGATACCCTCGACCATGCCCGAACATACCGTGAAAAACTTCGGTCAGCAGGTGCCGCTAAAGCGCGCGGGGCAGCCGGCCGAACTCGCAACAGCCTATGTGATGCTGGCGGATCCACTATCCAGCTATACGTCGGGGACGACAGTTGCGGTCACCGGCGGCAAGCCGTTCATTTAGGGCGGGTTTCTGTCGTAGACACGGCGAACAAATAGGGGCCGACAGCTGAGCCGGCCCCTGAAGCCATGTGATCCTTGGCGCGGGATCTAGGATTCGGCCTGTTCGAGTGTTGCCGGCATCTTCGCCACCGACATCAGCGAGCGTGCGACCTGATTGAGCAGGAGGTCGGCGTTTTCTTCCTCAGCGAGAGATTTGGACAGCAAGGCCACGACCGCGCTGTGCCGCAGCTGCTGCGCCAGATTGCGCGCGGTCGTGTACCCGGCCATTTCGTAGTGCTCGACGCGTTGGGCGGCCGAGATCAGCGCCAGGTCGGCAGCCGCATCTTCCTTCTCCTCGCCCTCCGCCATCACTTCCTGGCCTTCCTCTATCAGGCCCATCATGCCCTTGCAGGGCTTGGCGCGGGCGGTCTCGCCGAGGAGTTCGAAGCATTCATCAAGGCGCTCGATCTGTGCTTCGGTCTCGCCCAGATGTTGCTCGAACAGTTCGCGCAACTGATCGAAGCGCGCGGCCTGAGCCATCTTGGGCAGCGCCTTGGTCAACTGTTTCTCGGCTTGCAGGATATCTCGCAACTCGTGCAACAGAAGATCGGTGAGTCCGGCCTCGTCCACCGGCGGTGAACTCTCGGTGACGATCGCTGTCGCTGCGCCGGGCTCGCCGCTTTGTAGCGCCGGAGACTCCGTAAACACCCATTCACCACCCTCATTCCACGGCCCACGTGTGTCGATCTCCCCATGGTCGCCGGTTCCGGTGGAATCGTTGAAAAACTGATTGACGAGGCCGGGCGTCGGCGCGATCCGGCCGATGCTGAATGCGGGCTTGGAAAGACTCTCGAGAGCCGCCGCGAACGCCTTCATGTGCGTGATCTCGCGCGTCATCAGGAATTGGAGAGCATCCTTCGAGCCCGCGTCGTCGCAGAAATTGATCAGCCGCTCATAGACGATTTTCGCGCGCGCCTCGGCCGCGATATTGCTGCGAAGATCGACGTCGAGCTCGCCGGTAATTTTGAGGTAATCCGCCGTCCAGGGATTGCCCTGCGAGTTGAACAGGTTGACCCCACCGCCTCCCGCGATGGCGATGAGCGGATCCGCTTCGGCAGCCTGACGGTCGAATTTCGACGGCGCCAGGTGCATTCGCGCGAGGCAGCCGACCACCTCCAGATGGCTGAGTTCCTCGGTGCCGATGTCCATCAGCAGATCCTTGCGGTCCGGATCCTCGCAATTGAGACCCTGGATGGAATATTGCATTGCGGCTGCAAGCTCGCCGTTCGCGCCGCCGAACTGCTCTAAGAGCATATTGCCGAAGCGCGGGTCGGGCTCGTCGACGCGGACAGTGAACATCAGCTTCTTGACGTGATGATACATGTGAGATCTCGGGGGTTGGAGGTGACGAGGCGACAACCGAGCCCGTGAGCGTTCGTTCCTAGATAGCTCATCATCTCTCGATTTCGATGATCACGCCTTCATTGCCTCGAAGAAGGACCGAACCGTGCAGATGCGTCTCGGCTCGCCGGTCCAGATGCGTCGACAGCAGCACGCGGCCAACACCGCTCCATTCCCATTTCCGCGGCTCGGCCGTCAGGTTGAGCGCGATCGTCAATTCGCTCTCATCCAACGCCCGCTTGAATGCCAGGACCTCGTTGCGCGCCCGGATCGGCTGGTGCTCACCTTGCTGCAGACAAGGATGCGCACGTCGCAATCCGATGAGCTGGCGGAACAATTGCAGGATCGAACGTTCGTCGCCTTTCTGCCGGGCGACGTTGCGCGAGCCGTCCGGTTCGAGCGGGAGCCAGGGCTCGCCCGTTGTAAAGCCGCCTTTGGGGCCGTCATCCCACCGCATTGGTGCGCGTTCGGGATCGCGGCAAAGGCCATAACCCTTGACCAGCTTCTCGAATGGATCGTGGACGCGATCGGGTGGAATGGGAACGCGTTCCCGGCCGATCTCATCGCCCATGTAGAGGAAGGGCGTGCCCTTGAGGGTCATCACCAACATGGCCAGAATGCGCATCTGCTCCTGGCCGATCTTGCTGGCGATGCGCTGCTTGTCATGTCCTCCGATCACCCATACGGGCCATGCGCCTCGAGGCAGGGCGTTGAAATAGGCATCTATGGTGGCCTGCAACGAAAATGCATCCCACTGCGAGTCGAGCAGCGCAAAGTTCAGCGGCAAGTGCAGCCGTGGCCGTTCGGTGCCGTAGAAGTGGCCGATCCGGTCGGTCTTGCCCTGAACCTCACCGCATAACAGCCGCCCGTCATACTCGTCGAGGATTTCGCGGATGAACTCGATGCATTGCATCGTCTGCGGCCGGTCGTCGGTGAACACGGGGGTGAAGCGTTGTGGCGGCGGCTTGCCCTTGCTGTCCGGATTGGGGGGATTGTCGCGGAGCAGCTGGTCCTTGATCAGGACCGCGCTGGCGTCGACGCGGAAGCCGTTCACGCCGCGATCCAGCCAGAACCGCATGACGCCGGCGATTGCGGCGCGAACCTGCGGATTGCGCCAGTTCAGGTCGGGTTGCTGCACCAGAAACGAGTGGTAGTAGTATTGCTTCCTTGCCTCGCACCATTCCCAGGCACTGCCGCCGAAACGGCTTAGCCAATTGTTCGGCGGGCCGCCGCTCTCAGCCGGCTCGGCCCAGATGTACCAGTCCGCCTTGGCGTTATCGCGCGAACGGCTGCTTTCGTCGAACCAGGCGTGATCGCGCGATGTGTGATTTGGCACAAGATCAAGAATAAGCTTGAGTCCAATCTCATGCAGCTTCGCGACGAGGCGATCGAAATCGTCAAGGCTGCCGAAGGCGGGATCGATAGCGCAGTAATCGGAGATGTCATAGCCCAAGTCGCGAAAGGGGCTCCTGTAGATCGGCGTCAGCCAGACCGCGTCGACGCCGAGCCATTTCAGGTAATCGATGCGCGACAGCAGGCCGGCCAGATCACCCTTTCCGTCTCCATCGGTGTCCTGAAATGAGATGAGTGCAATCTCGTAAATGGTGGCGGATTTCCACCATGCATCTGTAGTTTTGGTGGCGGCAGTCATAACGCTCAGCTCGTGCTCCGATGGCTTTCCAAGCCTGTCGTCAGGCGATTGTTCCTGCCGCTGAGCACCGGTGATGCGTCCGGCGGATCGCTTCGAACGCAGAGAAAGGTACGGCGGATTTGCTAGGAACTATCGATGTGGCGGCAAGTTGGCGCCGGCGGAACGAACCCCAACAGAACGAGGAATACGACAATGACGAACGCTGCCAAGGACACCTTCGTCGCCGGGCTCCGCAACGCTCACGCGATGGAAACACAGGCCAGAGAGCTTATGGAAAGGCAATCCGAGCGGCTCGACCAGTATCCCGAAGTCAAGGCAAAGATCACGGCCCATCTGCAAGAGACCAACGAACAACTCCGGCGGCTGGAGCAATGTCTGGAGGCATGCGGCGAGAGCACCTCGAGCCTGAAGGACACGACGCAATCGGTCATGGCCAATGCCCAGGCGATGATGCACGCGATGGCCAGCGACGAAATCCTCAAGAATACATTCGCCAACAATGCTTTCGAAAACTTCGAGATCGCGGCCTACAAGTCGCTGGTCGCCCTGTGCGGTCCTGCCGGTGTCGAGCAGGCCAGAGCGCCGCTGGAGACGTCGCTGAAGGAAGAGCAGCGCATGGCCCAATGGATCGACGCGAACGTCGAGAAGGTGACGATGGAATATCTCGAGCGCCAGCGCCAGGCAGCTTGAGCCGTGTCCTCGTCGCGAAATTCTCTCCTCGCGCAGGCTGGCGGCACAGGGAATGTCCCGTGCCGCTAGACTGCGTCGTGATCGGGGGCGGGCCGGCTGGCCTGATGGCCGCGATTTACCTTGCCCGCTTCCGGCGCAGCGTACGCGTCGTGGATGCCGGCATGAGCCGGGCTGCGCTGATTCCCCGCAGTCACAACATCCCGGGCTTTGCCCACGGCCTGTCCGGACCTGAATTCATCGTTCGGATGTCTGATCAGCTGGTCGGACTCGAGGTTCCCGTCATCAAGGGGGAAGCCAGGGTGCTGACGAGGACGGAGGGCGGATTTCGCATAGATTCGAGTGACGGTGAAATCCATGCGGCGACAGTTGTGCTGGCGTCAGGAATAGTCGACATCCATCCGCCGTTCGAGGATTGGCGTACCGCTCTCGCGGCAGGTTTATTGCGCTATTGTCCGGTTTGCGATGCCTTCGAGGCCATGGGCCAAAGCATCGGCGTGGTCGGTGAATTGCGGCACGCCGCTCCCAAGGCGCTGTTCTTGCGCAGCTATACGAAAGATGTGACGTTGCTCGCCACGCGGGAAGACCCGGACGATGACGCGAGAGCATCCTTGGCGGAAGCAAAGGTCAAGGTTCTTACGGCACGCGACCTCCGCCTCAGGCGCAGCGGCAACAGGGTGGAGGCGGTGTTCAACGACAATGAAACTGCCGCGTTCGACGTGCTCTATCCCGCCATGGGAGCAGAGGTCCGCTCGTACCTTGCGCTGTCTCTGGGGGCTGCGCACAATGAAGAGGGCTATCTGAGGGTCGACGATCGCCAGCAAACGTCGATCAAGGGCCTCTACGGCATCGGCGACGTCGTAAGCGATTTGCACCAGATTTCCGTTGCGGTCGGGCATGCCGCGGTCGCCGCCTGCGCCATCAACAGCGCTTTGCCGCGCGCTTTCGCGTAGAGAATGGCGAGTGATGCGCCCTGGTGCTCAGCCGCTTGAGGCGGAGCGGACCACGTCGGCAACGGTGATCTTGCCCAGCGCGTGTTGCGCGACCGCCCGGAGCTGCTCGATGCTGGTGTTTGATCCGGACGCAGGCGCAAATCAGTCTCTCCGCAACGGGCCGCCGCGTTTCGTGATCGCCGCCATTGGGCAGGCCGACATTCAAAAGGCCTCCCCAACTACGCTCACGTTGCGGCGCATATGACCTGCCCTCGCATCGTTGGATCAACGCCGACTTCACTGCCAAAGCTGAACCCTGATTTCGGTTGAATATGCGTCGTTCTTGGCGTTTCCTTTGTGTCGCTCGCGTTGCCGAGAGGACAGAGAGAAGGATGACTCCAGCAGCAAACGCCAATTTTTGAGGAACTGCGTGAACGCCGCGGCACATGTGCTCTCGGATTTTCGAGTGCACCATGTGTGCAGAACGTAGATTTGGTATTTTGACTTCAAACCGGGGGATATGATTCTAGAAAGACAAAATATATCAAAGCTCTGCTCGCGCTTGATTTTCCAATCGGTCCGTTCCTTTACAGGGCCGATGAGAAGGAAAATAGTTCAAAGAAAAATAGTTCAAGGAAAGGAGTGCTTTACGCTGGAAATTTTCTTGCGCCCCATGATGGATTGGAGCGAGAGTTTAAGTCTTTAAATTGGTTAGAGGGCGTCGTGTCCAAGACGTGTGCACGAGGGAGATCAAAAAAATTTTGCAGCCGCTAACGTGAGCAGGCCCCTCGAGTGGGAAGCGACGACCACCGCAAAGACTCGGTAGGTAGCGAGAGATGCGCCAGCGACTTACGACGAACAGCCTCAATCGTCAGAGGTGAAAGGCGTCGATCCGTCATCGGCACTGTATGCAGCGCCTTCGCTCAAGAACGAGGAATTCCTGGAGCGAGTTGCCGTTACGCTGTGCTTCCGGAAGCGCACCCACCCCGTTGTGCCAGTAACGCGCCGCTCCGCAGTCATCGCAAATTCGAATGCGCCCCGATCGGCTTGCCGCAACTATTAGCGTTCTCTTTCAACAGGGGCACGGATAGCATTTGTATTCACGTCGATCCAACCGTACTCACGGGCCTTCGCGACCATTTCAGCGTAGCCACGCTCCCAAGTCTCGTCATCCGGGCGACCGGGTAGCACAGGGACGAGATCGATGGGAACGAGCGCGTTGTCGGCATCGACGAAGGTCATACGCTCCATTAATGGAGAACTGGCTTCGGGCTTGCCTTTCAGCACCAGCTTGAACCTTCGGAAATCAAACGGTTCCGCCAGCCGCACTCCACCTTCAGCCGAGCATTCAACGATCATGACTTGGTTCGAACCTTGTGGTCTCGCTCGGGAAGAGGGGGACGTAGGTAATCGTCCGAGGTGAGCGCGCTACGGATTAGCGTTGCGCACTCAGCACCGCGGGAACGAGCGCAGCTCTCCTTGATCGTTGACCAGAGGGGCGCCTTTAGCTCCGCGCGTCGCAACGATTCTGCCAATGAAGAGCCCATGCGTGCCGACCATCAGATGTTGGTACAGCACGCATTCCAGCGCGCCAATGGCGGCTTTCAGCTTGTGCAAGCGATGATCGCCGACTGTCAGACCGAGATATACGCCGCGCGATCGATGGTTCTCGAGACGGCGCGCAAGCGCGACCGCGGCGAGGATGTCGTGCTCGAAGCCTCGATGTGCAAATACTTCGCCAGCGAAATGTCCGGGCGCGTGGCGGACCGTTGTGTCCAGATGTTCGGCGGTGCCGGATATGTCGCCGATCACTCGTCGATCGAACGCTGGTACCGAGACGTGCGATTGTTCCGTCTGTACGAAGGCACCAGCCAGATCCATCAACTCAATATTGCGCGGCTTCTCCTGCAAGACGCAACGTGAGATGGCGCCTGAAGATCGAACCGAAATTCTGCGAGGAAGATGAAATGGGCGGACCGCTCGAGGGGCTAAGAGTTCTGGATATTGCGACCATTGTGGCCGCGCCGTTCGCCGCCACGCTGCTTGCGGATTACGGAGCCGACGTCCTCAAGATCGAAATGCCGGGCGAGGGCGACGGCGTGAGGTTCTTTCCGCCGTTCAAGGATGGCAAGCCATTGTGGTGGAAAGCGCTGAACCGCAACAAGAAGTTCGCAACGCTCGATCTTCGGAAGCCGGCAGGGCTTGCGCTGTTCAAGCGATTGCTTCCGCAGTTCGACGTGCTGATCGAGAACTTCCGCCCGGGGACGCTCGACCGCTGGGGACTGTCGAAGGAGGTATTGTGGGCGATCCAGCCGCGCCTGGTCATCCTGCGTGCGACGGCGTTCGGGCAGGATGGACCCTATCGCGACAAACCCGGGTTCGCGCGCATCTTCGAGGCGATGGGGGGCTTGACCTACATCACGGGCGAGGCGGACGGAGAGCCGATGCATCCCGGTTATCCGATCGGAGATTCGATCGGCGGCCTGTTCGGCGCTGTTGGCGTGCTAGCTGCCCTGTGGAAGAGAGCGCGTGATCCCGATGCTCCCGGAGAAGAAATCGACCTGGCCCTGACCGAAGCGGTGTTTCGCCTGCTCGACGTACTGCCGATCGAGTTCGATCAGCTTGGCGTGACGCGAAGTCGCATCGGCAACGGTAACGGCTATTCGGCGCCAGCTGCCGTCTACCGCACGAAGGACGACCGCTGGGTCACTCTGGCCGGTTCGACTAACGCGCTCTACGCCGCCAACTGTCGAGCGATAGGAAGGCCGGAGCTGATCGATGATCCGCATTTTGCCAACAACGCGGCGCGCGTCCAGCACGCGGAAGAACTGAACGGTATTTTTTCGACTTGGTGCGGCAATCATGCCCTCGAGGAGGTGCTCGCCGCATTTGCGGCCAAACAGGGGACGCTCGCACCGATCTACTCGATTGAGCAGATCGCTTCTGACCCGCAAGCCAAGGCCCGCGACATGATGGTCCGCGTCCCGGATCGGGATTTTGGTTCTGTAGCGATGGCCAACATCGTACCGAAATTCAGCGTCGATCGGACCAAGTTGCGGCACTCGGCGGGAGAGGTCGGTCAGGACAATGAAGAAATCTATCGTGGTTCGCTCGGACTTTCAGAGATCGAGATCGAGTGTCTCCGGCGAGACAAGGTGATCTAACTTGGGTGGCGATCAGTCGCGCAAGAAGGCTGCGTCCGGCAACGAGACAGAGTGTTCGCGATGTCGCGACCGGACGTTATCTCGGCGAAGGTTTCGATGATTCCCGCCTCGACACCCTTTTTCTTACGATGCCAATTGCCTGGAAAGGTACCTCGCTCAGTATGCCGGCCGGTTGCATCGTCTCAACGGCGTCAAGCGCGAGGTGACGATTTATGATTATGCTGACATGAGAGTGCCGGTCCTGGCCCGCATGGCTGCGAAACGCCGTCTTGGCCATCAGGCGATAGGTTACAAGGTGTTGGGTGCGCTTGATCTGTTTTCTGATTGGGCGGTTACGCCGAACGACCTCACATAAGCCTCGCGCGGATCGCTGACGGGGCAGCCGTCTGCGTCACGACAGTGCCATTTTCGTTCAAGTTCGACGAACCGACGTAGTTGGGCGTAGCCAAAACCCTTTGTCGAGGAGCGGTACTGCACGGGCATTTTGGTACTGCCGTGCAGTACCGGGGATGGTCGAAATAAGCGAAAATAATCGAGTGATCAGATCAAGCTGTTGAAAAGAAAGGATAATGCTTTAGCTCTAACGCTTCAAACTGTCCGTCGGACCAAAATCGACTGGACCGAAAGTGGTTATAAATCTAAATGAAAACAATATGTTAGACCGCCGCTTCAGCATTGCACCCATGATGGATTGGACCGACCGGCACTGCCGGGTGTTCCACCGACACCTGACGCGGCGGGGTTTGCTCTACACGGAGATGCTGACCACCGGCGCCATCATTCATGGCGACCGGGAGCGTTTGCTCGGCTTCGACGCGACCGAGCATCCAGTGGCGCTACAGCTTGGCGGCTCGGATCCGCCGGACCTCGCTGAAGCTGCGCGGATCGGCGAGGACTTTGGCTATGATGAGATCAATCTCAATGTC
Organism: Bradyrhizobium diazoefficiens; assembly: GCF_016612535.1. Taxonomy (NCBI): domain Bacteria; kingdom Pseudomonadati; phylum Pseudomonadota; class Alphaproteobacteria; order Hyphomicrobiales; family Nitrobacteraceae; genus Bradyrhizobium; species Bradyrhizobium diazoefficiens. The sequence goes on along the minus strand of NZ_JAENXS010000002.1, from coordinate 1,309,525 downwards.
GGCTGCCCGTCCGATCGTGTGAAGGACGGTCGCTTCGGCGCCTGCCTGATGGCGGAGCCCGAGCTCGTGGCGAGATGTGTCGCGGTGATGAAGCGCGCAGTCTCAATTCCCGTCACGGTGAAATGCCGCATTGGCATCGACGACCAGGATCCCGAACTCGCGCTCGACAAATTGGCGCACGCGGTGGTCGCTGCAGGCTGCGACGCGCTGATCGTGCACGCGCGGAAGGCCTGGCTGAATGGCCTGTCGCCGAAGGAGAACCGCGACATTCCGCCGCTCGACTATGATCGCGTCTATCGACTCAAGCGCGCGATGCCGGATGTGCCCGTGATCATCAACGGCGGCATCCTGGGTCTGGACGAGGCGAAAGCACACCTTGCGCATGTCGACGGTGTGATGCTCGGCCGCGCCGCCTATCAGGAGCCGTGGCGGCTGCTCTCCGTCGATCGCGACATGTTTGGCGAAGCGGCGCCGCATGCGACCATGCAGGACGCGCTCGAAGCGATGATGCCCTATATCGAGGCTCAGCTCGCACGCGGCGCGCGGCTGCACGCCATCACACGCCACTTCGTCGGTGCGTTCCACGCCGTGCCCGGCGCGCGCGCCTTCCGACGCCATCTCGCCGAGCACGGTGTGAAGCCGGGCGCCGGCGTCGACATCTTGCGTGATGCGATCGCGCATGTTGGTGCACGCGCGCCGGCGGAGGCTGCCTAGTCAGGAGAAAGAGCCGGATCGCAGAACCCGACTCTTTCTTGATCACGCTCAGCGGAACAGGTCGAAATGGTAGTTCACGCCGACGCGGAAGCTGTGGAATTTTGCAGCGTTCCAGTCTGGCAGGTCGTTGTGCTTGAACTCGGTGTAGAGATACTCGGCCTTGGCCGACCATTTCGGCAGGAACGCCCATTCCACGCCGCCGCCCGCACTCCAGCCCATCTTCATCTTGTTGATCGGGCCATCCTTCAATTCGCCGGTGGCAAGACCTGCGGTCCCGAAGAACAGCAACCGTGAATCCATCGTCGCGATCCCGGCGCGGGCGCGACCGGTCATGTACCAGGGCAGACTCACTGCGGCGCTGTTGAATGCGTCGTGGTTCTTGATATCTCCGCCCTCGAAATCGTTCTCGATGCCGACCACGAACATCGGCGAGAGCTGGTAATTGTAGCCGACCTGGAGGCCACCGAAGGCACCCTTGACCTTGCCGCCGCTCGTCCCGACGAGGTTGTTGAAGGCATCGTCGCCGCTCTCGGCGTAGCCGGCGTTGAGACCGGCATAGAGGCCGGTCCAGGAATAGGCCGGCTGCGGCGCCGTGTAGACGGGTGCCGCATAGCGGGGCGACAGGTCCGCAGCGCTGGCGCCGCCTGCGGCGAGTGCCACCGCGATGAAGGGCAGGGCGTACACCGTGCGGCGTAAGGCGGCTCTGGCAGTCATGATTCTCATTCTCCCACTTGGCCGCCCCCATCACGGAGCAGCACGTCTTCCAACCCCGATCCGGGAATGTATCCGTTATAAACCGACTGGACGGTTTGTAAATGCCGGAAAAGCCACATCCGCGTTCGTTTGCGACGCTGCGAAGCGTTGGGGCGACGACGGCTGGCTATGCGAAGTGGCCGTGCCCCTTAATCGACCGCAGTGTGCGCGCGGCGATGGCTGCTTTGCAACTCGGGATAGCCGGTGAGCATCAGCGTATCGGACCGCACGCCCCAGCTCTCGAGGCGATCGAGGAAGCTCATGCCGAGCAAATTAGTCTTCATCAGGCCGCGCGGCACGACGAGGGCCGGCACCGATTTCTCGACGAGATGGCCGACGGCGAGGCGGTCGATCGTGAGCCGCGCCGCCTTGGTGTGGCCGCCGGCGGTTTCGAGATCGACGTCATATTCGAGCATATCGAGCGGCAGCCCGATCGCCTTCGCTGTTTCCCAGGTCAGCACCACGGAGGTGGCGCCGGTGTCGATCACCATCGGCGCGGCGATGCCGTTGATCTTGGCGCGCAGCGCGAACTCGCCGCTCTGGCCGCGCTGGATCTGCACGGCGGGCGCGGGTGAGGTGGCCTGCCCGCGGAACATGTGCGAAACCTTGTGGCTCGCGCGCGCGATCTGGTCGGGATCGCCATAGGCGACCACGGCGCCTGCCGTGCCTGCGAGCAAGATGAGAACGAGCAGGAAGCGGATCATCTCGCGCCTCCGGCGGTACGCAGGCGGGTCAGCAGCGCTTCGACGATCCCGCATTCGGCTGCAAACCGGCGTCGGCCATACGCGCCGGCAACAGCGCCATCAGTGCGAGACGTTCCGCACTCTCCATGGTGTGCCAGCGCGCGACTTCCGGCAGCGTTCGGCCGCAGCCGAAGCACAGCTTGGTCTCGGGATCGATCATGCAGACGGCGACGCACGGCGTTTCTTTGCTCATCTCGGCATAGTGAAGGATTGGCGGGCATGTCGGCAAGCATGTGTTTAGGAGCCTGTGCCTGCGCTCATGATCGGCTTGTGACGCGGCCTGCGCTTCTCGTCGGGCATCAAGGAACTGTCCGGCTGCAGCGGCGGCGCATCCTCCGACAGCGGCGCCAGCGCGCTCATGACGCGCTCCGGCGGGAAGGTGACGATCACCTCGGTGCCAATGCGCAGCTTGGACTTCAGCGTAAACGTGCCGCCGTGCAGGTCGATCAGGTTTTTCGCAATCGGCAGGCCGAGGCCGGCGCCCTGTTCGGCTGATTTGATCGAGTTGGAGCCCTGGCCGAACGAGGCGAGCACGACGGGGATTTCGTCCTCGGGGATTCCGGAGCCGGAATCCTTCACCGAGAGATACTGCCCGCCTGAGGCGGTCCAGCCGACCTTGAGCCAGATCTCGCCGCCTTGCGGGGTGAACTTGATCGAGTTGGAGAGCAGGTTGAGCACGACCTGCCGGATCGCGCGCTCGTCGGCCCAGAGCCGCGGCATCGCCTGCTCGAACACCTCGTGGATGGTGATGCCGCGGCTCGAGGCGCGCAGCTTCATCAGATGGTGGCAGTCGGCGACGATGCCGACCAGCGACACCGCTTCCTCATTCAATTCGTAGCGGCCGGCCTCGATCCGCGACAGATCGAGGATCTCGTTGATGAGGTTGAGCAGGTGCACGCCCGAATTATGGATATCGCCGGAATATTCCTTGTAGACTGGCACCGCATGCGCGCCAAAGATCTCGCTCTTCATCACCTCGGAGAAGCCGAGGATGGCGTTGAGCGGCGTGCGCAGCTCATGGCTCATCTGCGCGAGGAAGCGCGATTTGGCGACGTTGGCGGATTCGGCGCGGTGGCGCGCTTCATCCGAGATCGCCTTGGCCTGTTCGAGTTCGCCGATCAGCGCGTCCTTCTCGGCGCGAGCCTCGAGCGTGGCGAAAGTCGAGGAGTGCAGGCGATGCGCCAGCAGCGCGAAATAGCCTTCGGCCGCAAGCGCAAGTGCGGCCAGGATGTAATTGTCGAGCGATCCGCTCATCGCAAAGCTCAGCGCCATGCCGACGGCGACCGGCGCGGTGGCGGCGAGTGCTGCGATTGGCAGATTGGCGGCAAGCATGCTCGACACTGCGATCACCAGCAGCATCAGGAACATCATCAGCGTTTCCGTGACCATGTCGAGCACGGGATGAATCAGGATCGCCATCCAGCACAGGCCGTAGAGCAGATCGAGCACGACAAAGCGCGTCCGCCAGGCGCGCGTAGCTGTGGGCGAGGTGGGTTCGGTCAGGAAGCGCTGGCAGCTGCGGATCATCGCGCCATGGATGCAGAGCATGCCGGCGGTCCAGGCCGCGGCCGGAATCGGCTGCATCCACAGCCCGAACAGCACGCCGGTCGTGATCACCAGCAGCATCACGACATAAGAGGCCGACAGTCGCGTCTGGGCATATTGGCGCAGCATCTCGGCGTCGAAGGCCGGCCGGGTTCCGCTGGTCGACGTTAACTTATCACGCGCCTCGCGCACCCGCTGCGCCGCAGCCCTTCGGCTGCTCGCCGACGGAGCGCTGACTGGCTCGGCCGGAAGCTGCACAACTTCAGGCTTTTCAGCGGGGTTACTCATCAAGCAACAACGATTCCTGCCCACGTCGGACGCGGGCCTTCTGCATTGTCTATCTCTGGCAAGAAATCCTTAAGAGGTGACTTAAGGAGCTAAAGAATTACGTTAACGGTGCGTTAATTCAAATCCGGCAGACGCCGCTCAATGCAGCCACGCGTGCTGCGCAACGTAGACCACCGCGCCCGCCAGGTAGCCCGCTAGCGTAGGCACCGCGATACGGCGGGCGTACCAGAGGAACTCGATGCGCTCGAGCCCCATGGCGGCGACGCCGGCGGCGGAGCCGATGATCAGGATCGATCCGCCGGTGCCGGCGCAATAGGCGATGAATTCCCAGAGGAAGCTGTCGGCCGGATAATGCGCGAGGTCGTACATGCCCATGGTCGCGGCGACCAGCGGCACGTTGTCGATGACGGCGCTGAGCAGGCCGAGCACGACGACGATGGCGTCCTGGCGGCCGATGGCGGCGTCCAGCCATCTGGCCAGCGTTGCCAGCAGGCCGGCATGCTCGAGGCTGGCGACCGCAAGCAGAATGCCGACGAAGAACACGATCGAGCCCATGTCGATCTGGGTCAGCGCGTGCGCAAGCGACAGCGGCTGGCGGACATGCTCGTCCTTGTCGCGATGTACGACCTCGCCGACGAGCCAGACGATGCCGAGCCCGAACAGCACGCCCATGAAAGGCGGCAGATGCGTCACTGTCTTGAACGCAGGCACTGCGATCAGCACGCCGAGCCCGAGATAGAACATCAGGTTTCGTTCGAACCGGTCGACGGTCAGCCCCCCGTTGTCCCTCGGCGGTGCCGCGATGGTCTTGCCCTTCAGCGAAAGACTGATGAAGGCGAGCGGCACCAGCAGATTGACCAGCGAAGGCAGGAACACCGAGCCCATGATCTTCAGCGGCGAGATTTGGCCGCCGATCCACAGCATGGTCGTGGTGACGTCACCGATCACGGTCCATGCTCCGCCGGCATTGGCGGCGATGACGATGACGGAGGCGAACAGCAGGCGGTCCTCGCGCCGGGCGATCAGTCGCTGGATCAGCGAGACCATGACGATCGTCGTCGTCAAATTGTCCAGGATCGCGCTGAGGAAGAACGCGACGAACCCGACCAGCCACATCAGCTTGATCTGGCTCGTCGTGCTGATGCGGGAGGTGATGACTTCGAAACCGTCGTGGGCGTCGATCACCTCGACGATGGTCATCGCGCCAATCAGGAAGAACACGATTTGCGCGGTGGAGGCGACCGACTCGTCGAGCTGACGGCCGACCAGCGCGTGGTCGCCTGTCGCGAGCGCGTAGACGGTCCAGAGCAGGCCCGCAGCCAACAGCGCGGACGCGCTCTTGTTGACCCCGATCGGATGCTCGAGCGCGATGGCCGCATAGGCGAGAACGAAGATGGCGGCGATCGCGATCAGCAAGACAGGTCCGGAATGTTCGAGATCAGCGATTCAGGCGCGCGAGCAGGCTCGACGTATCCCAGCGCTTGCCGCCCATCTTCTCGACCTCGGCATAGAACTGGTCGACCAGCGCGGTCACAGGGAGATTGGCGCCGTTGCGACGGGCTTCGGCCAGCGAGATCGAGAGATCCTTGCGCATCCATTCCACCGCGAAGCCGAAATCGTACTTGTCCTCGTTCATGGTCTTGTAGCGGTTCTCCATCTGCCAGGACTGCGCCGCGCCCTTGGAGATGGTTTCGATCACGGCCGCCACGTCGAGGCCCGACCTCTTGGCGAAGTGGATCCCCTCGGAGAGGCCCTGCACGAGGCCGGCGATGCAGATCTGGTTGACCATCTTGGTCAGCTGGCCCGAGCCGGCGGGCCCGAGCAGTTTGCACATCCGCGCATAGGCGCCCGTGATGATCGGCTCGGCGCCGGCATAAGCATCTGCGGCGCCGCCGCACATCACGGTCAGGACGCCGTTCTCGGCGCCGGCCTGGCCGCCGGAGACCGGCGCGTCGATGAATTTGAAGCCCGCTTTGGTCGCGGCGGCATCGAGCTCGCGGGCGACCTCGGCGGAAGCGGTGGTGTGATCGACGAAGGTCGCGCCCTTCTTTATGCCGGCGAAGGCGCCGTCAGCGCCGATCGTGACCGCGCGCAGATCATTGTCGTTGCCGACGCAGCACATCACGAAGTCCTGGCCCTCGGCTGCGGCCTTCGGGATCGCTGCGGTCTTGCCGCCGAACTTGTCCGCCCATTCCTTCGCCTTGGCCGCCGTGCGGTTGTAGACGGTGACCTCATGGCCCCCTTTTTTCACGAGGTGTCCGGCCATGGGGAAGCCCATCACGCCGAGACCGAGGAAAGCGACTTTAGCCATGTGTGGTACCTTGTCCGTAGATTGGGTTTTTACGGTTCTTGCCGGGCGAGGGGGCGCCCGGTTCCGCCATTGAGGCGGATCGGAGGCGCACCATAAACCGTTAAGCCGGGAGGGCAACGGCTTCGTTTAGCCGCCCCCTGTGCTAGGATGGCGGGACCAAGGACTTCGAAAAAAGGGAGCGAAAGCATGGGCGGCGTGAGCGTTGGCGTCCTCGATCATTTCAACATCCGGACCCGAAAACTGGCCGAGACGGTCCACTTCTACGAGGATGTGCTGGGCCTGGAAAAAGGCGCCCGGCCGAATTTCGCCTTCCCGGGGGCCTGGATGTACAGCGAGGGCAAACCGGTGGTGCACCTCGTCGATATTTCGCCGACCTCGGAGCCGCAAAAGCCGGATTCCGGCGTGGTCCACCACGTCGCCTTCGTCAGCCGCGGCTTCGACGGCATGAAGCAGCGCCTCGCCTCCAAGGGCATGAAATTCGAGTCCCGCCAGGTGCCCGGCGGCGAGCTCTGGCAGATCTTCGTTTACGACCCCAATGGGGTCATGATCGAGCTTAATTACGAGGCGGCCCAGGAGCTGGGGGCGGCGCCCGCCGAGATGGCAGACGATATCGGCAAGCAGTAGCCTTTTGGCCGTATCCGCTCTAATGGGGCATCTTGAACTTTAGGAGATGCGCTTTGAGCGTGACGCAGCAACAGGTTCTCGACAGCCTCGCCAAAATCAAGTCGCCCCGCGGGGTCGCGCTCACCCATGCCAATGTGCTGAGCGCGATCAGTGCGTCCGGCGGCAAGGTGTTCTTCTCGATCAATGTCGATGCCGCAGAGGCGCGCGCCTGGGAATCCGTCCGGGCCGAGGCCGAAGCTGCCGTGCGCGCCATTCCCGGCGTGACCACCGTGATGGTGGCGCTGACCGCAGAGCGCAAGGCCGGCGCTGCACCTCCGCCGCCGCCAACCCCGAGCCGCGGCACGCCGGGCGTGCAGCCGGTCCATGCCCACAAGCCGCCGCAGGGCGGCGGGTCGCCGATGGCGCGGCAGTCCGAGATTCCGGGCGTCGCCGCCGTGATCGCGGTGGCCTCGGGCAAGGGCGGCGTCGGCAAATCGACCACCGCGCTCAATCTCGCATTGGGCTTGCGCGACCTCGGCCTCAGGGTCGGGCTGCTCGATGCCGACATCTACGGCCCGTCGGTACCGCGCTTGACGGGGCTGCACGAGAAGCCGGAGCTGGACGGCGAGCGCAAGATGATTCCGCTCAAGCGTTTCGGCCTCGCCATCATGTCGATCGGCTTCCTGGTCGAGGAAGAGACCGCGATGATCTGGCGCGGGCCGATGGTGATGTCGGCAGTGACGCAGATGCTGCGCGACGTCGCATGGGGCAGTCTCGACGTACTCGTCGTCGACATGCCGCCGGGCACGGGCGACGCCCAGCTGACGCTGGCGCAGAATGTGCCGCTGAAGGGGGCCGTGATCGTCTCGACCCCGCAGGACCTGTCCCTGATCGACGCGCGGCGCGGGCTTGCCATGTTCAAGAAGGTCAACGTGCCCGTGCTCGGCATCGTCGAGAACATGAGCTACTTCCAGTGCCCGCATTGCGGCACGAAATCGGACATCTTCGGCCACGGTGGAGCGCGCCACGAGGCCGAGAAGCTCGGAGTACCGTTCCTGGGCGAAATTCCGTTGCACATGGTGATTCGCGCCACATCGGACGCCGGCAATCCTGTCGTGGACAGTGAGCCGGAGGGCCCGCATGCGGCGATCTATCGCGCCATTGCGGGACAGGTTCGGGACCAGCTCAAGGGCGTTATCGCCGCGGCTTGAACGCGCCCCTGGGGACATGCGACTTTCGTAGAGCCCCGTCATGCCATTGTCGCGTTCCTCGCGCGGGGCTTCCGTGTTAAAGGCCCTCCGCGGTCAAGCCCCTTCGGTTCGACGCGACCCAAACGCGTCGCCGAATTCAGCGGCGGCAAAAAGAGAAGTTGAGGGGAAACGCCCCAACAAGGAGAGACCTGAAGATGAAGCGTCGTGATTTCCTGAAAGTGTCGGCAGCAGGCGCGGCGGCGACCGCCGCGGTGGCCTCGCCGGCGATCGCGCAGTCCTCGCCCGAGGTGAAGTGGCGCATGACGTCGAGCTTCCCGAAGTCGCTCGACACCATCTATGGCGGCGGCGAGCAGGTGGCGAAGTACGTCGCCGAGATGACCGACAACAAGTTCCAGATCCAGGTATTCGCCGCCGGCGAAATCGTCCCCGGCCTGCAGGCGCTCGATGCGACCTCCAGCGGCACGGTCGAGATGAGCCACACCGTCTCGTACTATTATGTCGGCAAGGATCCGACCTGGGCGATTTACGCCTCGGTGCCGTTCGGCCTCAATGCGCGCCAGCAGAACTCCTGGTGGTACCAGGGCGGCGGCATGGAGCTCGGCAATGAGTTCTTCAAGAAGGCGAACGTGATCGGCTTCCCCTGCGGCAATACCGGCACCCAGATGGGTGGTTGGTTCCGCAAGGAGATCAAGACCGTCGCCGACCTCTCCGGCCTCAAGATGCGCATCGGCGGCATCGCCGGCCAGGTGCTCCAGAAGGTCGGCGTGGTGCCGCAGCAGCTCGCCGGCGGCGACATCTATCCGGCGCTGGAAAAGGGCACCATCGACGCGGCCGAATGGGTCGGCCCCTACGATGACGAGAAGCTCGGCTTCGCCAAGGTTGCGAAGTACTACTACTATCCCGGTTTCTGGGAAGGCGGCCCGACCGTCCACGCCTTCGCCAACCTCGACAAGTGGAACGCGCTGCCGAAGAACTACCAGGCGATCCTCACCAACGCGACGGCCAACGCCAACAGTTGGATGGCCGCGCGCTACGACATGCAGAACCCGGGGGCGCTGAAGCGTCTGGTCGCCGGCGGCACCCAGCTCCGTCCGTTCACCAACGAAGTGTTGGAGGCCTGCCTCAAGGCGACCAACGAACTGTGGGCGGAGATCTCGGCCAAGAACGCCGACTTCAAGAAGTCGATCGATGCCATGCAGGCCTACCGCTCCGACGAGTATCTGTGGTGGCAGGTCGCCGAATACACCTACGACAGCTTCATGATCCGCTCGCGCACCCGCGGCTGATCTTCGAGCAAGTCGCCAAGATCAAATGGCCCAGCCTCGCTCGCGAGGCCGGGCTTTTTCTTTGCCGCGACCGCGGTGGTAACAGCGCCGACCAAGAATCGGCAAAACAACCCCATGCACAGTAGAAGTCCGTTGAGGGGGATGGAGTTGGGCTCGGTCGAGCTCCGAAGTCGTTTGACACGTCGGGCAAAACAGTGGCACAAAGCCATCATCGCTTAATCCGAATTGTCCGCCGCGGCGCCGATCGCTGGAGGAACGATGAGCCTCGATCCCGATGACGTTCAAAGCGCGCTGCGCAAGGCATGGTCGCTGTCGACGGCCAGCCAATGGACGGCGGCCAATCCAGCGGCAGGGCAATGCAACGTCACCTCGCTGCTCGTTTACGAACTCTTCGGCGGCGAGTTGCTGAAGACGCCGCTGCCGGCCGGCGACCATTTCTACAATCGGATCGGAGGCCGGAGATATGACTTCACGGCGAGCCAGTTCGATCAGCCAATCGATTACGTAGATCTTCCGGTCAATCGAGCCGAGGCGGAGCTAGGAGCCACGCACAATGAACTGGCTGAACTCAGAGCCGCTTTTCAGAGGCACTGTCCAAGTCAGACTAATATTGCGTCTCCCTTGTTTTTCGGAGCTCAATAACCGCCTGTTTTTGGCGAGGCGAGCAGGAAGATTGGCACGTGTCGCGGCAGCAATTTCGACGCAAGAGTCGTTTGGGGCAATTGGCCCGGAACAACTCATGCCGCGGGGAGGGTCGTGCCGCTACGAGCGGAAGAAGATTCGCAATCGTAGCGCAAGATTGTTGATTGTAAGCACCATTGCTGCTAGTGGTTGTGTTCTCGCGTGACTGGCGACGTCGGATGGAGCACCATCGGGAAGCGCGGGAGAACAGCCGCTCGCCTGGGCAATTGGGAGTATCCCAATCGTGACGCTTTTATGCGGAGCCGCCCATGCAGACGTCGATCAAGATCACCGGTCTTCAGACTTACGGCTACCACGGCCTGTTCGAGGAAGAGCGAACTCTCGGACAAAAGTTCAGCTTTGACATTTCGGCTACGCTGCGGGAGGTGCGGACCCACCTCAGTGATGATCTCGATTCATCCGTGAGATATGACGCTGTCGTAGATGAGGCGGTGCAGATTGCAGCGTCGGCCAAGTTTCAGACGCTCGAAGCTCTCGGCGAGACGATCGCCGCCAACCTGCTGCGACGCTTTACCGTGATGGACAGCGTGACGGTTGCTGTAGCAAAATCCAGCCCGTCGATTGCGCACTCTATAAAACAGGTCGGCGTCCAGGTCAGGCTGCGCCGCGGCGAGCTTTCGCCACGCCAGAACGAGATCGCTGGCGCCTGACGGCCTCCTCATCCGCCTGTTACGCCACGGACGGTGACGAAGAGAGGAGAAATCATGGATTGGATCATTCGGCCATTCAGAGCTGCCGACGCGCCGCGAGCCAGGCGGCTCATCGAGTCTGTGTGGCATGAACATTTTCATCACCACCCGGATCCCTCTGTCCGAGACTTTATCTATTCGCGCCTCAGGGATGTCGACCATGCGGAAAGCGTCTACGGTCATCGCGCCATCTTTTTGTGTGCGATTGCCCGAGATGACGTCGTCGGCACCGGTGCGATAAAACGTGTCGACGATCGAGCATGTGAAATGACCCGCATGTTTGTTGCGCCGGAGTATCGAGGCCGTGGGATCGGACGCGCGATCGCAGATGATTTGATCGGATTTGCCCGGAAGACGGGCTACGATCAGATCAGCTTGTCCAGCAACAACGCTTTACTCGCCTCGCACCGTCTCTACGAAAAGCTTGGCTTCCAGCCCGCATCACCCTGGGAGCCGGGCGGCGAGGCTCACTCGCGCTACTATGTTCTCCAGATATCACATTAGGAGGACGTGAAATCCTGGGCCTGGTCGAATGACGGAGGTATCGTGCGATGATCGTGCTGCATGGCTATCAATACAGCGTCTATCTGCGAATTGTTCGTATGGTGCTGGCCGAAAAGGGCGTGCCGTACAGCCGTGTGGAGGTGAACCCATTCGCATCGGACATGCCAAAGGAATACCTTGAGCTGCATCCTTTTCGGCGGGTCCCGACCCTCGTTCACGACGACTATCTGCTTTACGAGACGCAGGCGATCACCCGGTATGTCGACGAAGCATTTCCTGGACCGTCGCTTCAGCCAAAACATGCGCGCCACAGAGGCCGCATGACGCAGATCGTTTCGATCATAGATTCCTACGGCTATCTGCCGATGGTGAGGCAGGTGTTCTCGCAGCGCGTTTTCGGACCTCGAATCGGACGCCTCGCCGACGAGGCCCAGGTTCGCTCGGGCCTCGAAGGCTCCTCCCGCGTCCTGGCCGCACTCGAATCCATTGCGGCGCCGGACGGTCCCATTGCAGGCGGCGGCGAATGGTCGCTTGCCGACTTTCACTTGGCGCCGATGATGGCATATCTAACGGCGGCGCCCGAGGGAGAACCGTTGGTAGCAGAATGTGGAAAACTGGCAGCATGGTGGGAGCTCGTTCGCAAGCGAACCAGCTTCCGTGAGACCGATCCGGGTCTCCCGACTGGAGAGAAACCGATCGGGTGACATAACCGCTTCGCGCCGGACAAACTGGAACGTGAAAGTGCCGTCTAGGCAATTGCCTTTGACATCGGATAGCGATGTCCGAAATCCCTTCACATCGGGCGACACCTCCGCGTTTCCAAATTGGAGTCATCGGTGATAAGCATGCGGCGGAAATATCATGCCTGTCGGGGAGCGCAAAAGTGGTCGCGAAGCTTGGCCAGATCATTCTTCTCGGTGCATTCGGGTTGTTCTCCGCGCTTGGCACCGCCCACGCTGCAACCGTTGTGGCCCTTGGGGCCAGCAACACCTTCGGTAAGGGTGTATCGCGTAGCCAATCCTATCCCGCACAGCTTGAAACGCTTCTTCGTGCGAAGGGGCTTAACGTCCGTGTTATCAATGCCGGCATCAACGGTGACACGACGGGAAGCATGCTGGCCCGGCTGGATCGCGTGGTTCCGAAGGGAACGAGCGTTGTGATCCTTCAGCCCGGCGGAAACGACCGGAGAAAGCTGGCCCCCGACAACACCCCTGCCATCCAAAGTCGGCTCGGCGCGATGGGAATCAAGGTCGTCATGCTCCCGAATGGGATGCTGCACGGACTCCCGCATCAACCTGATGGGCAACATCTCACGCCGGAGGGCTATCACACGCTGGCAGAGGAGCTGGTTGGCCAAGTCGCCGCGGCACTGGGTAAATAGCGTCAAACGCGCCTGTTAAGGTCAAAAAGCTCAAGTCGGAACAGGCCCCATCCTCGACGTTTAGCGCTGGCTAGGCTTATGCTGATGGCCCCTTAGCGGACATTTCCGCTCTCGGGCCGACATCGCCTTTTGACCCAGATCGGAATTGACAGCATGAGATATCTCGTCCTCCCAGCTTCTCACGGAGAGCGATTTTAGATAGCGTGTAGCTGTTCCTCTGATCCCCGGAGCGCTCATGCAACGCCGCCGATTTCTCAAAGTCTATTTGGGGGCAACTGCGATGGCCGCAGGATTAGCGGGGAGAACCTGGGCGCAATCGCGCCCCCGCCGCGTAGGCGTTCTCGTCGCGCGACCTGAAGCCAGCCCAGAGGGCAAGGACCAGCAGGCTGCCTTCGAAAGCGGACTGGCAGAGCTGGGGTGGAAACCCGGTCAGAATGTCGAAATTCATTTTCGCTGGGAGACACCCGATGCGGCCAAGAGGCAAGCGTTCGTTCGAGAACTTGTAACGTTTAAGCCCGACGTGCTTGTCATAAATTCGACGCCTTATCTTCGGATCACGCAAAAGGAGGCTGGGTCCATCCCGATCGTGTTCGTTGCGATCGCTGATCCGGTTGCCCAAGGTTTTGTCAGGAGTCTGTCTCGCCCAGGCGGAACAATGACCGGCTTTGGAGTTGAAGAGCCCGGTATGGGCTCGAAATGGATGGAATTGCTGAAAGAGTGCGCGCCCGACACTCGCTCGGTGACCGCGGTCTACAACCCAAATACCGCGCCGATGGCGCCTTTGTTTTTTCCATCGATCGAGGCCGTCAAGTCGCCAGGCTTATTTGATCTGATCCGCGCACCGGTAAAGACTGAAGACGAGCTGGAGAATGCCATCGTTTCTACCGCTGGCCGGCCGGGCCCTGGTTTGATCTTCCTGCCGGACAGCTATTTGGCGTCCCGCGCGGACACGATAGTTGCGTCGGTTGCTAAGCACAGGGTACCGGCTGTCTATTCAATTTCAGCCTTTGCGCGAAATGGGGGATTGATCGCTTTGGGTATTGAGCGCGCAGACATTTTCCGTCGCGCGGCGTCTTATGTCGATCGCATATTGAAGGGTGAAAAACCGTCTGACCTTCCAGTCCAAATGCCAGATAAGTTCGAACTGATCCTGAACTTAAAAACTGCCCGATCGCTTGGACTCGCTATTCCGGCAACATTGGTGGCACGGGCCGACGAAGTAATCGAATGACCGCTTCCGCCTCTGGCCCTTAGCTGTCCACCAGCTCAAGCGTCGTGATGTCGGCTTCTGGGCTGAGAGCGAGCCAAAGGTAAGACGGCGCGGCGAGGCCCGTTGTTGGTCCACATCGGACATCTCCATGTTCAATTCCGTCAGCGAACCGCGTTCATTGACCTAGCCTTTTGATGCAAATCGGTTGGCCATTCGGGACAGGGGTGCAATCCCAATCCGGACCGAAGCCGTTATTCGTCTTAGAATTTGGAAACCAATAGAAGCCGAAAGCGATAAGCCACAGCAGAACGACGATAAATAGGATACCCATCACATCACCGCGCCTTGGATACGGCAGTGGCCATCTCATGACAGAGTCTCAGCCTCCGTCGCGCTTTTCGCATGCAATCTGCGGCGCCATGATGACAACCTATAGGCGAGGTGCTCCTCCGCGTCACTTAAACGCTTAATTCAAATCGTTCTGGTTATTGGCGAGAGTCGCCTGTTGACCCTTTTCGGGCATAGAGCCACGTCCACGTAAGTCCGCTGTTCGCGCCAAATCGGATGTTTGCCGCTCGCATCGGCCCCGACCAGATCGCAGCCGTGTACTCCCGACCTAGACAGCTCCTTGACCCGCTGGGTACCCGCCGCAAATCCCTCGAGAAAGCCGGAAGACCGCACAGTCCGGCCCCAGAGACGGCCGGGTTTTTTCTTTGCCGCAGTGCGATGAAGATGGAATTCGGTCCAGCCTTGCGCCATGCTGGTTCCAGGCCTCGGCAAGAAGGCCCACAATCACCATCCATCAGGGCAGGAAATCATGAAGAGACGAGACTTCATCAAGGTCACAGGACTTGGTGCGGCCGGTGCCGCCACGCTCGCGGCTCCCGCGATCGCGCAGTCGATGCCGGAAATCAAATGGCGCATGCCGACGAGCTGGCCGAAATCGCTCGACACGCTCTATGGCGGCGCCGAGATGATGGCCAAGGCCGTCGCGGAAGCGACCGACAACAAATTCCAGATCCAGACATTTGCCGGCGGTGAAATCGTCCCCGGACTGCAAGTGCTCGACGCCGTGCAGAACGGCACCTGCGAAATCGGCCACACCGCTTCGTACTATTACTTCGGCAAGGATCCGACCTTCACCTTCGGCTCGTCGGTGCCGTTCGGGCCCAACATGCGCATCAACCAGGCCTGGTACATGCTGGGTGGCGGCAAGGAGGTCCTCAACGAGTTCTACAAGAGCTACAACGTCACCTCGCTGCTTGCCGGCAATACCGGCTGTCAGATGGGCGGCTGGTTCCGCAAGGAGATCAAGACGGTCGACGACCTCAAGGGGATGAAATTCCGCATCGGCGGCTTCGCCGGGAAGGTGCTTCAGAAGCTCGGCGCGGTCCCGCAGCAGATCGCCGGCGGCGACATCTATCCGGCGCTGGAAAAAGGCACGATCGACGGCGCGGAGTGGGTCGGACCGTATGACGACGAGAAGCTCGGCTTCTACAAAGTTGCGCCGCATTACTACTATCCAGGATGGTGGGAAGGCGGCCCCATATTGCTTACGCTCGTCAATCTCGACAAGTGGAACGCCCTGCCGAAATACTATCAGAGCGCGCTCGAGCAGGCCGGCCACCTAGCCAACAACTGGATGATGGCGAAATATGATCAGGCCAATCCGCAGGCGCTGCGCCGGCTGCTCGCAGGCGGTACAAAGCTGCACGCCTTCCCGCCCGAGGTCATGGAGGCCTCCTTCAAGGCCGCCAAGGAGCTTCACAGCGAGATTGCCGCCACCAACCCGAACTTCAAGAAAGTCTATGAGTCGCTGACGAACTTCTCGAGCAACGATTACTCGTGGTTCCAGGTTGCCGAGCTCAGCTACGACAGCTTCATGGCGCGTCACGCGCAGAGCTGATCGCACGGCGCGTCGCGGTCAAGCAGCCCGGTCTCGCAAAGCGCGAGGCCGGGCCTTTTTGCGGGCGATCGTGTTTGAGATCAGCCGGGATTTGTGGACGCAAAGGTGGCGCTCCCTGCTGCCGTTGCATGCGCTGAACAAAATCCGAAAAACGACCTCACGCAGAGTAGAAACTCGGCGGCATTGTGGCCACTGCATCCCATTCAACCGTTTGACCCGTTGGGCAGAACAGTGCCAAAAACGGTCATCGCATCATCCGAAATGTGCGGCTCGGTACCGATCCTTGGGTCGCCGGTCGAGGAAGGTAATCGCAATGAGTGTCGGGCTTGTTCAGACCGAGCGTGCCTTCGCCTATAACAATGCGTGGGCAAACCACCGTCTGCTGGGCGCGTGCGCCGAACTGACTCAAGACGAATTTGAGGCCAAGCGCACGGGCTTCTTCCCGAGTTTGCAGGCAACGCTGAACCACATTTACGTCATCGATCGTTTTTACGTTGATGCACTCGAGGGCGGATGGCTCGGGCCCACGGCTTGGGAAAATCCAATTCCGTTTCCAGCGCTTGCAGAGCTTTCGAAGGCTCAGAAGTCGATGGATAAGCGTTTGATCGATCTCTGCAGCGAGCTGACACTCGTCGCGCTGAGCGGCGAGGTGCAGATCAATCGAGGCACGTATGTCCAGGTCGAGCGACGCGATCGCCTGCTGATGCACCTGTTTCAGCACCAGATTCACCACCGTGGACAGGCGCATGCGATGCTGTCAGGCACCCGCATCAAGCCGCCGCAACTCGATGAGTTCTTCTCAATGGCGGACGCGCCGTTGCGGGCATCGGAGCTTGCCGAGCTCGGCTGGACGGAAGAAGCCGTGTGGCTGCCTTGATTGGCTTACACGAGCCTGACAGCAGGGAACGACTGGCTTTCCCGGTGCTTTTTCGCTGGCCGAGGCCCCCGGAATGGTGGAAGAGAGCGAAGATGCGGCGCGAGCCGTAATTGCACCGGACCATCCGGCGGGAATGCGATGCGCCTTCTGATCGTCGAGGACAATGCCGAGCTGTCGCGGCTCGTGGCCAGCGGACTGGCAGCCGCGGGCTATGAGAGCGATATCGTGAGCAGCGCGACCGAGGCGCGCGAGGCCGTGCACAATGTCAGCTATGCCGCCATGATCCTCGACCTCGGTCTGCCCGACGGCGACGGGCTGTCGGTGCTGCGCGAGCTGCGGCGCCAGATGGAGCCGCTGCCGGTGCTGGTGCTGACCGCGCGCGGCGGCTTGCAGGACCGCGTCACGGGCTTACGCAGCGGCGCCGACGATTATCTTGCAAAGCCGTTCGCGATGGAGGAGCTGGTGGCGCGGCTGGAGGCGATCCTGCGCCGTCCCGGCCAGTTGCTCGGCCGCTCGCTGCGGCTCGCCAATCTCATCTACGACACCGAGAGCCGCCAGATCTTCGTCGACGACAAGCCGCGCATCATCTCGTCGCGCGAGACCTCGGTGCTGGAGATCCTGCTGCGCCGGCAGGGGCGGGTGGTGCCGAAGAAGAACGTCGAGGACCACATTTTCGGGCTCGAGGGCGAGGTCGCCTCCAATGCGGTCGAGGTGTACGTCTCCCGGCTGCGCAAGCAGCTCGCCGAACACGGCGCCAAGGTCGTGATCCATACTATCCGTGGCGTCGGCTACATGATGGCCGAGGAGAAGTAGCGTGGCCCAGGTTGGATTTCGCGCCAGGGCATTCGCCAGGCCGACGTTCAAATCGCTGATCTCGCGCATCGTGTTCATGCACATCGTCGCGGTCGCGATGGTCGCGATCTTCCTGCCGCTGGTCCTGTTCTGGCTGCTCAACTCCGAGATCGACCAGCTGCATCGCGCCGCGATGCGAGCCCAGGCCGAGACGCTCGCCGAGCGTATCGCCGTCCAGCCCGACGGCAAGGTGACGTTCAACCTGCCCGACAGCCTTCGCGGCCTCTATTCGGAAGCCTATGGCCGCTACCAGTACGACATCCGCGATGCCGACGGCCGCCTGCTGTTCTCGTCGCACAAGAAGACCGGCGGCGTCGAATCCGGATCGATTTCCGGCGCCGACGTGACCCAGACGATCGACGGCACCACCGTTCACATTCAAGTGGCGGAAGATCTGTCCCATCGCGACGTCATTACCGACGACATCGTGTCCAATTTTTTCCGCCGGGTCGGGTGGATCACCATCCCCATTCTTCTGATCCTGCTCGCGATCGATATCATCATCTTCCGCCGCGCGATCGCACCGCTCTGGATGGCCTCGGAGGAGGCCAGCAATATCGGCCCGGCGCGCACCGATATCCGCCTGCCGACGGAGCATATCCCGCGCGAGATCATGCCGCTGGTCACCGCCGTCAACAGGGCGCTCGATCGCCTCGAGGACGGCTTTCGCGTGCAGCGGCAGTTCACGGCGGACGCCGCCCATCAATTGCGCACGCCGCTTGCGATCCTGCGCACGCGGATCGAGACGCTCGGCGACCGTGCGGCGAGGCAGGCGCTGCATGATGACATCGAGGGCATGAGCCGGATCGTCGCCCAGTTGCTGGAGATCGCCGAACTCGACACGCTGGTGCTCGA
The DNA here is from genome assembly GCF_016612535.1 of Bradyrhizobium diazoefficiens. Lineage (NCBI taxonomy): Bacteria > Pseudomonadati > Pseudomonadota > Alphaproteobacteria > Hyphomicrobiales > Nitrobacteraceae > Bradyrhizobium > Bradyrhizobium diazoefficiens. The sequence goes on along the minus strand of NZ_JAENXS010000002.1, from coordinate 1,291,095 downwards.
TCCAGGCGAAACCGCTGACCTACGCACCGTGTGCGCCGAGGTGGTCGGTGCGATCGCGCCGTTGGCGATCGCCCAGCACAAGGATATCGCGCTGAGGGGGAGCGACGGGCCGGTGATGATCCACGGCAATTCCGAGATGCTTCAGCGCGCGATCTTCAACCTCGCCGAAAACGCCATCAAATTCACCGCGAAGGAGACCTCGGTCGAGGTCGAGGTCGGCGAGGACGGTTCGGTGCGCGTGCGCGATTGCGGTCCGGGCGTTGCGGAAAGTGAACGCGAGCTGATCTTCCAGCGCTTCTGGCGCCGCGATCGCCAGCGCTCCGACGGCGCGGGCCTGGGGCTTTCGATCGTGCGCGGGGTGGCCCGCGATCACGCGGCCACGGTTGCGGTCGACAATCTCCCCGGCGGCGGCGCCGAGTTCACGCTGCGGTTCAGGCTGGTTCGGGATGCGTCCCGAGCCGTCCACCAGGCCACCCCGGGGTCTGCGGATTGAGCCGCTACTGCTTCGGCGGCCCAAAATCCAGCGGGGGCAGCTCGATTTGCGGCACCTCGATCTTGATGGTGTTGGGATCGATGTTCGACTGCACGCCCTTGTAGTGCATCACCATCGACGGGAAGGTGATGACCAGCAACACCATGACGACCTGAATGACCACGAACGGGACCGCGCCCCAATAGATCTGCCCGGTCGTGACCGGCTCCATGCGTTTCTTGGTGACGCGGTCGATATAGGACTCCTTCGGAGCGACCGAGCGCAGATAGAACAAGGCGAAGCCGAACGGTGGATGCATGAACGAGGTCTGCATGTTGACGCCGAGGATGACGCCGAACCAGATCAGGTCGATGCCGAGATGCTCGGCCGCGGGCCCGAGCAGCGGGATCACGATGAAGGCGAGCTCGAAGAAGTCGAGGAAGAACGCCAGCACGAACACGAAAGCGTTGACGAAGATCAGGAAGCCGATCTGGCCGCCGGGCAGCGAGGTGAGCAGGTGCTCGACCCAGACATGGCCGTTGACGCCGTAGAACGTCAGCGAGAACACGCGCGCGCCGACCAGGATGAAGACGACGAACGCGGACAGCTTCGCGGTCGATTCCACGGCCTGGCGGATCAGGTCCCAGCTCAGGCGTCGCTTCATGGCGCCGAGAATGAGGGCGCCGGCCGCGCCCATGGCGCCGCCTTCGGTCGGTGTCGCGAGGCCGATGAAGATGGTGCCGAGCACGAGGAAGATGAGGAACAGCGGCGGCACCATCACGAAGGTGGTCTGCTGCGCCATCTTCGAGAGGAAACGAAAGCCGAGGAACCGGGCGATGATCCAGTTCAAGACGGCGACGAAGAAGGCGAACAGGATTCCGAAGAACATGCTGAGCACGACGAAATCGGCGCCGTGCGTCTCCGAACCGCGCATCATCAACCAGCCGAACACACAGCTCGCCAGGAACAACACGCCCAGCGAGCGCAGGCCACGGTCGCCATTCTCCTCGCGGAAGCCGATCGCTTCCTTCGGCAGGCCGGGGGCGGCCTTCGGGAAGATCAGGGTGACGAGGAACGCGTAGCCTGCATAGAGCCCGGAGAGCACCAAACCCGGAATGAATGCGCCTTCGTACATGTCGCCGACGGACTTGCCGAGCTGGTCGGCCATCACGATCAGAACGAGCGAGGGCGGGATGATCTGCGCCAGCGTGCCGGACGCCGCGATGATGCCGGTGGCCATGCGGCGGTCGTAGCCGTAGCGCAGCATGATCGGCAGCGAGATCAGGCCCATCGAGATCACGGAGGCCGCGACCACACCGGTCGTCGCCGCAAGCAGCGCGCCGACGAACACGACCGCATAGGCGAGGCCGCCGCGGATGGTGCCGAACAGCTGGCCGATGGTGTCGAGCAGGTCTTCGGCCATGCCGGATCGCTCGAGCACCAGACCCATGAAGGTGAAGAACGGAATCGCCAGCAGCGTATCGTTGTTCATCACGCCGTAGACGCGCTCGGGCAGGGCTTGCAGGAAGTCCGGGCGGAATTCACCGAGCTGGATTCCGATCACTGCGAAGATGAGGCCGACGGCGCCGAGCGAAAACGCTGCGGGATAGCCGAGCAGCAGCACGACGACCAGCGACGCAAACATGATCGGCGCCATATTGGCGATAATAAACGCGGTCATAGATTCCCCCGAAAAACGCCGCTGGCGGTCACTTCTTTTCGATCGCTTCGACGAGGTGCTCGACCTCGGCTTCGATCGCCTTCACCTGCGACTCGTGAGCGTCGGGAATCAGCCCGCGCATCACCGCGATCCGTTTGATCAGTTCGGAAACGGCTTGAACCAGCAGGAAGGCGAAGGCGATCATGATCAGCGACTTCGCCGGCCATTGCGGCAGGCCGCCGGCATTGCCGGATTGCTCGTTGATCTGGAACGAGCGCTCGAAGAACGGTACGCCGGTAATGATCATCACGATCGTCAGCGGCAGCAGGAAAAACGCGTGGCCGATGACATCGATGATGTTGCGCACCTTCTTCGGCATCATGGTGTTGAAAATGTCGATCCGGATGTGCTCGTTGTCGAGCAGGGTCCATGGCGCGCAGAGCAGGAAGACAACGCTGAAAAGCACCCACTGCAGCTCGAGCCAGGAATTGGATGACGTATCGAACGCCTTGCGAACGATCGCGTTGACGGCCGAGACGATCACGGCGACCAGGATCAGCCATGCCAGACGCTTGCCCGTCCAACGTGTGAACGCGTCTATCCCACGGCTCAGCTTTAGGAGCGCTTGCAACGATAGGTCCTCCCCCGATTTTGCCCTAACCGTCTTGGGTCTGCGCCGACGAGGCGCGTCGGCTTGTCCCGCCGCGATGGCTTAAGGCTGCCGCACAAAACCAGCGGCGATGCCGCCAGTCAATCGGAAGTTTATTGATAGTTAAGGGGAATAGCGCCGCAGGCGGCCTGTTACCACTAGCCGCCGGTGACGCTCATGTGCCTGGAGACGCTGGGGCGGTCGTGGCGGCGGTCGATGATGAAATCGTGGCCCTTGGGCTTCAGCCCGATGGCGCGGTCGATGCTCGCGGCAAGCAGCGTGTCGTCGCTGGATGCACGTAGAGGTTTGCGCAAATCGGAGGCATCCTCGTGGCCGAGGCAGGTGTGCAGCGTGCCCGTGCAGGTGATGCGCACCCGGTTGCAGGATTCGCAAAAATTATGGGTCATCGGCGTGATGAAGCCGAGCTTGCCGCCGGTCTCGGCCACGCTGACATAGCGCGCCGGCCCGCCGGTGCTCTCGGCCAGATCCGTCAGCGTGAATTGCTGGGCGAGCCGCGCGCGCACCAGCGACAGCGGCAGATACTGGTCGATGCGGCCCGAGCCGATCTCGCCCATCGGCATCACCTCGATCAGCGTCAGCCCCATGCCCTTGCCATGGGCCCAGCGCAAGAGATCGGGGAGCTCGTCCTCGTTGAGGTTCTTCAGCGCCACCGCGTTGATCTTCACGGCAAGGCCAGCAGCGCGCGCCGCCTCGATGCCTTCCAGCACCTTGTCGATCTCGCCCCAGCGCGTGATCTCGCGAAATTTCCGGGGATCGAGCGTATCGAGCGAGACGTTGATGCGGCGGACGCCGCAATCGGCAAGCTCCTGCGCGTGCTTTGCGAGCTGCGTTCCGTTGGTGGTGAGCGTCAGCTCGTTCAGCGCACCGCTGGTCAGATGGCGCGACAGCGAGCGCACCAGCGACATCACGTTGCGCCGGACCAGCGGCTCGCCGCCGGTGAGCCGCAGCTTCTTCACGCCCTTGGCGATGAAGGCCGAGCAGAGCCGGTCGAGTTCCTCGAGCGTCAGCAAATCGGCCTTGGGCAGGAACGTCATGTCTTCCGACATGCAATAGAAGCAGCGCAGGTCGCAGCGGTCGGTGACGGAGACGCGCAAGTAGGAGATGGTCCGCCCGAACGGATCGGTCATCGCGCTCGACAGCGCCGCGCGAGGGCTCGCAGAAAGTCCGTTCATACCAAATGCCTTGTCACTTACGGCAACGGGCGCACCTTTGCTTCAGCGGTGCTGTAGACGCAATCTAAGCATCGGACGCGGCTAGGACAATCGGGTGGTATACGTAGATTAAGAGTTGATCAACGCTTGCCCGCGTTCGGATCGGGGAACGGCGAACCGCCTGCGGGCGGTGCAGCATCGGCCGGCGCCTCGGCTGGCGCGGCTGCGGCCGGTTTCGGCTTCTTCGGCCGGTGCGGCTTCTTCTTCACCGGCTTGGGCGGCACCGCCGGCTGCAGTTCCGCAAACACCGGATTCGGATCGGTGGTCACCGAGGCGGGTGTGGTGAAATCGCCGGGGGTCTTGATCACGTTCACCGGCACGCTGGCCGGCTGGTATTTATTGAGAGCGTAGTTGACCGTGAAGGGGGCGTCGGGGGCAGGAACCGAAACCGAGCAGGGGGTCTTGCAGCCCGGTCCGAGGGAAGTGTTTGCGTCGGCGCTGGGCGGATTGGATTCCAGCCGGACCTGGACGGTCGGCGGAGCCGATTTGAACATGTTCCAAGACATCGAGGAGCAGCCACCAAGGCTTGTTGCCCCCACGAGGCTCACTCCCGCTAACGCAATCGCGATGACACGACGCATGACCATCCACTTCTAGTGCGACGAACCGCCACATTCCCCGGGCCGACCTTAGAAGCGTCGTTTTCCGCAGGCAACCGGCGGGCGGCGCATAGTTAATAGATGGTTAACGCAGAGTTCCGGGGGATAACCGAGCTATATCAGTAGCTTGCCAGGAGAATACGCCGTCATCAGGCTGTGGGCGGCAGCCGGCAGGTCACGCATGTGATGGATCAGCCGGTCCGGCTTCAGATCCGCGATGGGAACATCCGTGTAGCCGAAGCTGACCCCGATCACGGGCACCCCGGCGCGCCGGGCCACCCCGACATCGGTTCCGGCGTCCCCGACCATGATGCTGGCCTTCACCTCTCCGCCGGCCCGCGCCACGGTTTGGCGGAAAATGGTCGGGTCTGGCTTCTGGACCCCAAACGTGTCCGCGCCGCAGATCGCCGCGAACCACCGGCTCAGGTCGAGCTGGTCCAGAAGCCGCTTCGACAACCATTCCAGCTTGTTGGTGCAGACCGCAAGCCGATGGCCCTGCGCCGCAAACAGGTCGAGCGCGTCCAGGAGTCCCTCGAAGGGGCGGGATTCGACGGCGATGTGGTCGGCGTAATAGGCGATGAAATCCGCCGTCATCCGATTCATGTCGGCGACGCTGACGGTGCGGCCCTCCGCCTCCAGACCCCGCTCGATCAGCTTGCGGGCGCCAGCGCCGATCATGTTGCGGGCGGAAGCCATCGGCATCGGCGGCAGGCCTTCGCGGTCGAGCACGTAATTGAGCGCGGTGATCAGGTCGGGCGCCGTATCTACAAGCGTACCGTCGAGATCGAAGACGAGGGTGTAGGGAGAGGTCTTGCCAGGGAGGGTCATGGCCCAGCGCTACCGGCCCGGCCGTATCCGCGCAAGGGGCGGGGCCATAAGATCAGCTTATGGGCCTGTTCCCAGACCCTGTTCTCCGGCGGAAAACGAGGCTACATAGGCCGCCGCAAGATACCGGCGGCACACCTGAATCCTGAGGCGGGCGTAAACGTGGATATGGACAAGTTGAAACGGCAGGCTGCGGCACGTGCCCTGGAAGAGGTGCGTGACGGCATGCAGCTCGGCCTCGGCACCGGCTCGACCGCCAAGCATTTCGTCGAGCTGCTGGGCGAGCGCGTGCGTGCAGGCCTGAAGGTGATCGGCGTGCCGACCTCGGAAGTGACGCACGCCGACGCGATGCGATGCGGCGTGCCGCTGACCACGCTGGATGAGATCGACCATCTCGACATCACCATCGACGGCGCCGACGAGATCGATCCCGAACTCAATCTGATCAAGGGCGGCGGCGGCGCACTGCTGCGCGAGAAGATCGTGGCGGCGGCTTCGGATCGCATGATCGTGATTGCCGACGACACCAAATGGGTGCCGACGCTCGGCCGCTTTCCGCTTCCGGTCGAGGTCGTCCCGTTCGGGTTCGGGGCGACCCGCCGCGCCATCGAGAAGGCATTTGCGGAATGCGGCGTTTCCGGGCAAATGGCGGTTCGCAAGGTCAAAGGCGGGGACAAGGATGGCCACGTTTTCGTCACCGATGGCGGCCACTGGATCGTCGATGCCCATCTCGGACATATCGTGGATCCGCCCAGCCTAGCCAAGGCGTTGAGCGCGATCCCCGGCGTGGTCGAACATGGGTTGTTTATCGGCTTGGCCAGTTCCGCTGTTCTGGCGGGTGGCGAGGGAATTCGCGTGATTGAACGGCGAAAGCCGAAAGGAGACTAGGAATGAAGAGCGTCTTGAAATTCTTGCCGGTCGCGACCCTCGCTGTGGGACTGGCCCTGTTGGCCGCTCCGGCCATCGCGCAGCAGGCGGCGCCGCCCAAGGCCTCGCCGGCCGCGCCGCCCAAATCCACTCCGGCGGCGATCGCTGCGGCCAAGGAGATTTTGCAGATCAAGAATGCCAGTGCGATGTATGCCGGCGCCGTCCCCGGCCTGGTCGAGAAGACCAAGATCGCGCTGACGCAGCAGAACCTCAACTACCAAAAGGACCTCAACGAGGTCGCGCCGATCGTCGCCCAGGAGCTCCAGGGCCGTCAGAACGAGATCGGCGAGGGCATGGCGCAGATCTATGCCAGCGAGTTTACCGAGCAGGAGCTCAAGGATCTCGTCACCTTCTACAAGTCGCCGCTCGGACAGAAGCTGATCTCCGCGGAGCCGCGCGCCATCGGTCTCAGCATGGCCTTCATGAACTCCTGGGCCCAGAACTTCGCCGAGACCGTGATGGGTGCCTTCCGTGCCGAGATGCGCAAGCGTGGCAAGGAAATCTGACAGACACTATCTGACAGGGGATCGCTGATCGGGCCCTGAAAGAGGTCGGAGTGGACAATGGCTGAATTCGACGTCGACCTCTTTGTCATCGGTGGCGGTTCGGGCGGCGTGCGTGCCGCCCGCATCGCGGCCGGCTACGGCGCCCGCGTCATGATCGCGGAAGAGTACCGCATGGGCGGGACCTGCGTGATCCGCGGCTGCGTGCCCAAGAAGCTGTTCGTGATCGGCTCGCATTTTCGTCACGAGCTCGAGGACGCCGCCGGCTTCGGCTGGACCGTGCCGCCCGCGACCTTTGACTGGCCGACGCTGATCGCCAACAAGGACAAGGAGATCGCGCGGCTGGAAGCGGCCTACACCACCAATATCGAGAAGTCCGGCGCGCGGATCGTCAAGAGCCGTGCGGTGATCGAGGACAAGCACACGGTCCGCCTGCTCGAGAACGACAGGAAGATCACCGCGAAATACATTCTCATCGCGACCGGCGGCGCGCCCAACCATGGCGCGGCGATCCCCGGCATCGAGCATGTGATCTCATCCAACGAAGCATTTCACCTGAAGACGCTGCCGAAGCGGATCGTGATCCAGGGCGGCGGCTACATCGCGCTGGAATTCGCCGGCATCTTTGCCGGCTTCGGCTCCGACGTCACCGTGATCTATCGCGGCGACAACATTCTTCGCGGGTTCGACGAGGACGTCCGCGCGCATGCCCGCAGCGAGATGGAGAAGCAGGGCATCACCATCCTCACCGGCTGCACAGTGAACAAGGTCGATCGCCACGGCGAAGAATTCACCACGCATCTGTCGAACGGTTCGAGCCTCGCTTCCGACCAGGTGATGTTTGCGATCGGCCGTCATCCGGCCGTGGCCAATCTCGGCCTGGAGAAGGCCGGCGTCGCCATCAACCCGAACAACGGCGGCATCGCGGTCGATCATTTCTCGAAGAGCTCGGTCGACAGCATCTACGCGATCGGCGATGTCACCCATCGCCACAATCTGACGCCGGTCGCAATCCGCGAGGGCCATGCCTTTGCCGACACCGTGTTCGGCAAGCGCGAGGTGCAGGTCGATCATTCGTATATCCCGACCGCGGTGTTCTCGCAGCCGGAGATCGGCACCGTTGGTCTGACTGAAACCGAAGCGCGCGCGCAATTCAGTCACGTCGATATCTACAAGACCACGTTTCGCCCGATCAAGGCGACGATGTCCGGCCGTGACACCCGCGTGCTGATGAAGCTCGTCGTCGACGGCTCGACCGATCGCGTGCTGGGCTGCCACATCGTCGGTGACGCCGCCGCCGAGACCACGCAGGTGGTCGCGATTGCCGTGAAGATGAAGGCGACGAAAGCGGATTTCGACTCCACGATCGCGCTGCATCCGACCGCAGCCGAAGAACTCGTCACGATGCGCACACCGACCGCGCGCCACGTGCGCCAGGCGGCGGAGTAGGGCGGCAAACGACGGGGAGCCGCGACCGGCTCCCCGCAATCTTCGCTCCTGGTCAGAAGTCGAACGTCATGCCCGTTGTGACGGCTTCGGCCTTGTTGCCGGCAACGACGTTGTTGTTGGCGTCGCGCCCGCAAACGCCGTAGCCGTGTCCGCTGACACCGAGGCAGTAATGTGCGCCCGGTCCGTTGCGCAGATAGCTGCCCACCATGTACCAGCTCACGAACGGGCTGAAGTGATACTTCACACCGAGCGCGTACTGGTCGGCACTGGAGTCCACAGTGTTCAGCGCAAAGTCGGCGGCACCGGCCGGAGCGGAGACCGCGACCCCGGCGGTGGGATAGGCGTTGATGACGCCCGTGCCCGGCGAACCCGGCGAGGCATTGGCGTGAGCCCAGGATGCGCTGACATCCCATTTGTCGACCGTCTGGGTCGCGCTCAGGAAGTAGCCGTCGCGCGAACGCTCGTTGAAGGCGGCAACCGTATGCTCGCGGCGCATGATCTCGTAGATGCCGTAGAGCTGCAACGTGCCGATCATGTCGTTGAACCGGTAGCCCGCACCGACCTTTGCGGCCCATTCATTGGCGATGCCGACCGCGCCTGCCGGAACGGTGAGAACGCCGCCATTGCTCAGCGGTGTCACGGCCTCGTCGCCGGTTCGATTGGTGCCCTGATGCAGTTCGTAAGCGGCGACCCCCGTGAACCCAGCCTGGTTGTAAGTCAACGATGCACTGTAGAGATTGCCGTACGAGCCGTCGGTGCAGCCTTCCGGCGCAGATGTGAGCGGGAAGCCCGAGCCGCTGCCGCGCGACGATGTGGCGGGACAGTTGAAATCGCCGAGTGCAAAGTCGCTGTTGTCCTTCGCCGTGTTTTGTCCGGGCGAGAGCATGATGGAGGCCTGGAAGCCGTTCCACACCGGCGATTCATACCAGATCGCATGCGCGGCGCGCCAATCGAACTCGGCGCGGAGGTCGCCGCCCGTGTTGCCCATGATCGAGTTGTAATCGCCGAGCGTGGCCGAGAATGGATCGAACTTTGAAGTCGCTTTCTTGTAGGGCGTGTCGGCCTTGCCGGCCTTGATCGTGCCCCAGGGGCTTTCCATGCCGAGGAAGCTGTCGCGCGTACCGAATGCCGCGCGTTCGGTCGGAACGGCTGCGACCTCGACGAGGGACTCGAATTGCGCGATGGCCGCCCATCCAGGATAGCCATAGGGATCGAGGTTGTGGCGCGCACGAACACCGAAATAGGTGAGGTTGCTGGAGACGCCGAGCTTGGTGCCCTGGTCGTAGACGCCGGAGTTGAAGATGTCGCCCGAGAGATCGACATGGCCGTAGAGAGTCACGGTGGTGTTGTCGACGAACGCATTGCCTCCGGGGGCCTTGCTGTAGAGCGGAGCGCCGCCGAGACTGACGACGGTGTGCTCCGGCGCAGGCGCCGGCGACGGCGCGACCGCCGCGTGCAGAACAGGATTGCCTTTGGGTGAGGCCGGCGTGACCGCCGTCACCGCAGCTTTGGACTCTCCGATGTGACTGAAGCGCTGGCGAAGCTGCGCGTTTTCTTTCGCGAGTTTTGCGTTGCTGCGCTCGAGTGCATCGAGACGTGCGACGACGTCGTCGATGGTTGCTGCTCGCAGTGGTTGATTGAGAGCCGTTGCGCATAGGGCCGCGAAGCCCGTTCCGAGCAGAAAGGCCTTCCTCATGTCGTTTCCCCTTTATGACCGCGGACCGTCTAGCGGGCCCGGGATAAAGAGGAAGTTATTGTATGCCAGATACCATATACAATCGCGAGTGTGACGCTCTGTGCGCTTTCCTGGTGAATGTGTCCAATCAGCAACTATTCCTGAAAAAACGTGTCGCGCGGCGATCTGCCGCATTGCGGTGCCCAGTGACATTTTTCTCGAAAGACGATTAGATTCCGTGACTTGCTTCAATCGCCCCACGGCGTTTCGCCGCGTCCGAGACGGCTGGCGATGTCGGTCTGGAACATCGGCGGTCCGAACGCGAACCACTCATCGTCGATCTGGTAAACCAGCAGCCGTCTGTTCTCGCCGCAAAATCTCGTCAGCCAGTCCAATGCCTTCTTCTTCGGCTGCTTGCCAACGGGCACCACGACGTCGACCGGCAGGCCGCGCCAGACGAAATTGGCGGCCAGCATGATCATGTCGGATTGATCCGGCCGCATCCAATCCGGCAGCGGGCTGGATGCGACTAGCCAGCCGCAGATGAATTCGCGGCATGGATGCTGGGGGCGTTCCGGATAGATCGAGCATCGGTGTGCGATGCTGAACGGGCACGGTTGCCCTTTGTGCACCTTGTGTCCGCGAACCTCGATCTGCAGCCAGCCATCGCAGCAGGCGGTGCAGCTTCCGCAAGTTCTGGTGATTTCGGGGCTCACTGGTGAAGCTGGTGCTCCAGGCGCATCTCGATCGCCTCTGAACTACCAGCACCATTCGCGGGCGGGCAAGACCTCCATAGCAAGACCTCCGTAGCAAGACCTATAGCGGAACAGGAGCGGCGTCAGCGCAGCGCTCGCGCTTAGCCGTACAAATATCCGACCGGCTTGCCTTCAGTACGCAAGGGACGAACGTCCTTCTGGGTGATGATCTGACCGGCGAGGCCGTCGATCTCGTCGCGCTGCGTCGGTGTCCAGCTGCGAAGCTCGTTCATGCCCTTGAGCAGGCCGAGGCGAAGGACCTGGGTGTTTTCGCCAACGCCAATCAGGCTGATCGATTCCTTGCCCGCGGTTACCACATCACCGGCAGAGAGTTCAAAGCTCTCGCCGGACTTCTTCTTGAATTCGGCCGTGCCGCGAATGACGCGATAGATCACGACCTCGCCCTTGGCAAAACAGCTGGGGTCAGCAGCGATCGACGTGCTCTTCGGCAGCAGCGACTGGCCGCGCGGGTCGGTCGCGATGACGTGCCCGGTGACGAGATGACCGCTCGGAATCTCGATGCCGATGTCGCGCAGGTAGATTGGCATTGCCGATTTGACGGGACTGTCGACGAGCGGCTTGAACAGTGCATCGAGTGCTAGCGGATCCTGAAGCCAGAAGCCTGCCTCTGCCGGCCGGTCGTGCAGCGGATGGCTCCAGGCCACGCGCGGCGTCTCGGCCTCATTGATCTGGTCCGGGCCGACAATGGTCGGATTCGGAAAGGTCATCGGATCGGTGATGAAGGCTTCGAGGAATTTGCCGGAATAGCCCATTGAGATCGGATCCGGCACCACCGTCTGCGGCGTCTTCAAATTCTCTTCGGTCGACAGGCCCGACCAGGTGTAGAACAGCTGGCGATGCACGATCGCGCTTTGCAGCATCACCGCGCCGGGGCCGACATTGTAGAAGCGCCCATCGTAATCGAAGGTGAACGCGCCCGAGGTGACCAGCACGAGCTGAAAGCCACCCGGCGGCAGATGAAGATGAAAGTCGGTGGGGCCGGTGTCGGGAAGGTAGATCGGCAGATTGGTCGCGACTTCGTGGAGGAGGAAGGTCTCGTTGTTGGCGTGGAAGCCTTCGTTGGCGCGGTTGTAGAGGGCTTGCGGCCGGTAGGTCGCTTGGTATTTCGCATTCCGGTCGCGGTCGATCGCGACGAAGTCCTGGCTGTTGAGGCGAAGCGGCGCACCATTCGGATGGGTGAGGCCAGTGATTTTGAGATCGCCCGCAGCATGCACATTCATGACGTTCTCCGGTCTGGGCCGTTCTTTGCCTGGCAACTCACTGCGAATTTTGGGCCAGTTCGGTTGCGGAGCAGCAAGCGGCCCCGGCGGCTCGACGCGGAGAGCCCGTTCGGGAAGAAATCAGGTGGTCGCGCCGGAGGTTAGATCGCCCGCTGGCTCTGACAGTCCGACGTTTCGCCGGAGCACCGCGCTTGCGGGATGGCGACGTGACTTGTCTAACTTGTCAGCAAGCCATGCCAGCGCGCGTGCAGTTGCGCCGATCCGCCGATTGACAATGTGTTCATGTTTTGTTCTTATGCTGCGACCGAGATGGAGGCAGCCATGGACAACCGCATCAACGACATTCGCAGAACCATCAGAGCGCTCCGCGTCAGCATGCGCGAAGCGGAAGCAATCATGCATGAGCAGATCAACCGCGACGAGGACTGCAGCTTCGTGGCGCAGGAAGTCCTCAAGATGCGCGCGGTCATGAGTCGGCTCGTGAAAGAGCGAACTGCGCTGGGCGATCACGAGCCGATCGTTGTGAGCAGCTTCTTCATCCCGAGGCGCCGGTCGACACGAAAGCCGCTCGCTGCTCCTGCTCCGACCGTCGCTTCCGTGTTCCGTCCACGCCTGGTGGCGAGGGTCTGACGCGGAGGGTGGCTCAATCAAAGGAGTGAAGCGCGGCCCGATCCGGCTTGCCGGCCGGGCTGTCCGCCCACTTCGCCACCTCCATGGTCCGCACGTCAACTCGGCGCTATGCGATCCTTCGCGGACGGGAGCGGGTTCCGCGTCGAATCCGCTCGAAATTGCACGGCGATTCGAAATTGCGAGGCCGAACGGAACAATCTGGACGCCTCGTCGAAGCCGTTGCGCATGAAACATCCGCTCGCCGCAGGCGAACGGATGGCAGTTTCTGACCCGTCACCGCGGTGTTGGTGGCGGCGCGCGCGTGGTTTCCCGTCGGCAATGTGTCGTGAGGACCACTAACGATCTTTGCTGCGTCAGGGTTCCGACTGTCGTTCGATGCCGATGCGCGGGGCAGGGGTTGCGTTAATCTCATCGCATTGTAAAACAGCGCCGGGTGCTCGCTGCGTGTGGCAGCGACAGGTCAAGCGATGGTCGGGCCGCCACGCAGGATGCGTGTGCCCATGAATGATCAACTGCCCGGCAGGCACCTGCCCAAATCCCCGTTTTTCGTCGCGCGGGCGCTCACCACGCTCCGGCATTTCCTGCATGTCGAGGCCATGAGCGGCGTCGTGCTGTTGGCGACAGCTGTTGCCGCACTGCTCTGGGCCAACTCGCCCTTCGCCCATTCTTATCACGACGTCTGGAACCTGCCGATTCCGCTTCGCCTCGGCGAGTTCAGCTTCGTAAGACCGCTGCATTTCTGGATCAACGACGCGCTGATGACGGTGTTCTTCCTGGTCGTCGGCATGGAGGTCCGTCGCGAAATGCACGAAGGCGCGCTCAGCAGATTCGATCAGGCCATTCTGCCGGTGCTGGCGGCTGTCGGCGGTGTCGCCGTGCCCGCGTTGATCTACCTGACCTTCAACAACGTCGCGGGGCGCGACCAAGGCTGGGCGATACCAACTGCGACGGATATTGCCTTTGCGGTGGGCGTGCTCGCGCTGTTGGGACGAGCGATCCCCGCCAATATCCGGGTGTTTCTGCTCGCCTTGGCCATCATCGACGATATCATCGCAGTTCTCATCATCGCGCTGTTCTACAGCAGCGGACTCGATCTCAACGGTTTCATCGTCGCATCGTTCGGTGTTCTCATGGCGCTGGGATTTCAGCGCCTCGGCTTCGGCTCCGCGTTTGCTTACGTCCTGCCGGCCCTCATTGTCTGGGCGGGGTTCCTCATCGCCGGCGTGCATCCGACGCTTGCGGGTGTCGTGCTCGGCTTGATCACGCCGGTCCGCTCCGCGAAGCCCGAGATCGTGCCGCCCGTCATTCGCGTGGAGACGGCACTGCATCCCTGGGTCGCCTACGCAATCATGCCGCTGTTCGCGCTGGCCAATGCCGGTGTCGACCTCAGGAGCACGGAATTCACCGGGGGCGCCCAGTTTGTGATGCTCGGCATCGGGCTTGCGCTCTGCGCGGGAAAGCCGATCGGCGTGATCGGTGCGACCTGGCTCGCGGTGCGCACCGGTTGGTGCCGGCTGGCACCGGGCGTGTCATGGGGCGGCGTCTGCCTCATCGGGCTCCTGGCCGGCATCGGTTTCACCATGTCGATCTTCATCGCCATGCTCGCGTTCACCGACGACAGACTGCTGGACGCCGCGAAGTTCGGCGTGCTGCTCGGCTCGCTGATCTCGGTGACGCTCGGCCTCGGATGGGGGGCGGAATATGCCCACCGGCTGCACAGACAGCTCGACAGCTAATCCCGTTCGCCGAGCGTTTCGACGTAGGCCTTGCCGTAGGGATAGAATTGCGCTTCCGAGGAGCAGAAGCCGCAAGGACGGGAGACCGCGATGGATGATCAGGTGAAGCTGGCGGCGCTCCAGCGCCATTGGGACGCTTCGGACGGGAACGATTTCGAGGCCGAGCATGACATCTATTGCGAGGACGCCGTGCTCGACTATCCGCAGTCCGGCGAGCGCATCCGCGGCCGCCGGAACATTCAGGAGAGTCGCTTCGTGCAGCCCAACAAGAAACGGTTCACGGTCCGGCGGATCATCGGCGGCGGCGATCTCTGGGTGAGCGAATTCGTGCTGACCTATGACGGTGTACCGTCCTACGTCGTCAGCATCATGGAATTCCGGGACGGACTGGTGGCGCACGAGACGCAGTATTTCGGCAATAGGTTCGACCCGTCACCGTCGCGTGCGCATCTTGTGGAGCGAGCGGGGTAGAGACGCGCTAAGTAATCCACTGTCATTCCCCGCGAAGGAATACGGCAACACGGAACCGATGCGGCGGCTGGTCGCACTGCCGTCGACTTGATTTCGATGGACCCCTCTTTATCTCTCGGGGAACAAGAATCCGGGCCCCTCTGGCGAGGACGTCGACGATGTCGGCAAAACCTCGCGATGTCGGATGACCTGTCCCGCGCGAATGCGATGGATCGGCCGATTGTCGGGCCTTCTCTGTTCCCTCCGACCCAATCGTCCGCATCGCAACTCCGCGCGGCATTTTCGCCAAGTCGAGGAGCAACGATGTCTGACGCCAATGATTCCAATCCGGTCGAAATCGAGATCACCGAGCCGTCCAGCCTCAACGAGCAGGCGGCGGTGGCGCTGGTGATCGCCGGTGCGCTTGTCGCCGTGGCCGACCGCCGCGTTTCGCCGGTCGAGCGCGACGAGGTGATCTGCTTTATCCGGGATCGCAAACTGGCGCCGCACATCAGCGCCGACCGGCTGTTCGCCATGTTCGACGAACTGGCCGAACGGCTCGAAGAGCCCGACTTCGCCAATGTGGTGATCGACACGCTGCGGCCGGTCTCGGACCTGCCGCTGTCGTCCCATCTCATCGAGCTGTCGGAGCGCGTCGCGGCCGTGGACGAGGATGTGCATCCGCACGAGGTGCAGGCGATCAAGCTGTTGCGCCTGCTGACACTGGTTCTGCCGCGCGCGAAACCGGTCGGGCCGGCTGTAGTCGGCGCGGCCGCGAGGGAACGAGCATGAGCGCTGCTTCGGACGAGCAAACGACGAGATCCGAGGGTGCCACCGGCCGGCCTGCCGGTGGTGACCCGCGCCTCGATGCGCTCGTCCATCGGTTGCCGCCGCGCCTTGCCGGCACCGTCAATTATCTCCTGCAACCGTCCAGCCGTTGGGTCCGGATTCCCTCGGGCGCGCTGCTCGTCGTCGGCGGCGTGCTGTCCTTCCTGCCGGTGCTCGGCATCTGGATGCTACCGCTGGGCCTCGCGCTGCTCGCCGAGGATGTGCCGGCGTTGCGTGCGTCGCGTTCAAAGGTGTTCGACTGGATCGAGCGCCGCAAGCCGCATTGGCTGGACCCATCCGCGCCGAAAAATGATCAATCATGATTGAATTCATCACCGCCGACGCGCTGACCGCGCTGCTTCAGGTGGTTCTGATCGACCTGGTGCTTGCCGGCGACAATGCCGTCGTCATCGGTCTCGCAGCGGCGGGCCTTCCGGCCGGGCAGCGCCGGCGCGCCATCGTCGTCGGCATCGTTGCCGCGACCGCGTTGCGTATCGTCTTTGCCGGCGTCGCGACCCAGCTGCTTCAGGTGATCGGCCTGCTGCTCGCCGGTGGCGTGCTGCTGCTCTGGGTGTGCTGGAAGATGTGGCGCGAGCTGCGCGCGCAGGCTGCGCAGGCGGGCGAGCTTGCCTTCAGCCATGGCGGCGGTGCCGCCATATCGGCGCCGCGCAAGACGTTCGGCCAGGCGGCAGCGCAGATCGTCGCGGCCGATGTCTCGATGTCGCTCGACAACGTGCTCGCGGTCGCGGGTGCGGCGCGCGAGCATCCCTATATCCTGGCGTTCGGTCTGCTGCTGTCGGTCGCGCTGATGGGCATCGCCGCCGATCTGCTCGGCCGGGTGCTGCAGAAGCAGCGCTGGGTCGGCTATGTCGGTCTCGCCATCATCGTCTACGTCGCCTTCGAGATGATCTACCGCGGCTCGCTCGAGCTCGCGCCGGTCATCGCAAGTCTCTAAGGCGCGTGTCCCGTCTGCAATTCGGAGTGATCAATGGCTTCTGAACCCACAGCACTTTCGGCCGTGCCTTCGCCGCGGCCGCAAATCGGACCGTTCGCGCAGCTGATCTTCGGCTCGCGCTGGCTGCAACTGCCGCTCTATGTCGGCCTCATCATCGCACAGGGCGTCTACGTGCTGCTGTTCCTGAAGGAGCTCTGGCACCTCGTCGCGCACTCGTTCGACGCCAGCGAGCAGCAGATCATGCTGATCGTGCTCGGACTGATCGACGTCGTCATGATCTCCAACCTGCTGGTGATGGTGATCGTCGGCGGTTACGAGACATTCGTCTCCAGGCTGAACCTGAGCGGCCATCCCGACGAGCCGGAATGGCTCAGCCACGTCAACGCGAGCGTGCTCAAGATCAAGCTTGCGATGGCGATCATCGGCATTTCGTCGATCTCGCTGCTCCGGACCTTCATCGAGGCCGGCAATCTCGGCACCACGCGCAGCAATTTCACCGAGACCGGCGTGATGTGGCAGGTCGCGATCCACCTGACCTTCATCATCTCCGCGATCGGGATCGCCTGGGTCGATCGCCTCAGCGGGAGCGGTCACCGCAAAGTGGGTCACGGCTGAGGGCAAGCCGGCTTCGCAGGGACCTTACGAACCCTGCGGATACGCCGCATTCTCCCGCCGCTCGCGTTCGCCCAATTCGCGGACGATCTCCTGGAGGAAGGACTCGATGAAGGCGGGCAGGGTGCGCTCGGCGCGGACGTAGATGCCGAGGTCGGACCACACCGGGCTGCCGGCATTGTCGAGCGGCAGGAAGACGAGTTGGCTGTCGCGTGACAGCCGGCCGATGCCGATCTGGGTCTGGAAGGCAACGCCGACGCCGCGCGCGGCAAGCTCGCGCATCAGGTCGATCGAGTTGGCCTGGATGGCAGGCTCCGGCGTCTCGGAGAGCTGCGCAATCAACGGCTGGAGCAGATGGTAGATCGACAGCTCCGGCAGCGCCTGGATGACCGGGAAGGCGAGACATTGCTCAAGCGTGACCGTCTTGCGGCGCGCCAGCGGATGTTCGCGCGCAACGAGCGCGCCGAGGCGAAACCGTTTCAAGGCAACCTGCCGCAGGTCGGGTGGATGCCTGAGCGCGATGGCGATGCCGATATCGGCCTCGCCCCGGCGCAGGGCTTCGAGCACGTCGGAGGACCCCATCACCTCGGCGGTGAAGCTGACACGCCGGGCCCGGCCACGGTGCGAGGCAATCAAATCCGGCAACACCGATTCCGTGAGCGACTCGATGCAGGCAATGCTGACATTGCCGTGCCAGGCACCGGACAGGGATTGGACGTCGGACCGGAAGCGGTCGAGGTCCTGGAGCACGTTCATGACGTGGCGGGCGAGCATCTCGCCGACCGTCGTCAAGGTCAGGCCGCGTACATTCCGCTCGAATAGAGGCGATCCAACCTCTTGTTCAAGCTTGAGAATCTGGCGGCTGACGGCGGACGAGGCGACCTTGAGATCGCGCGCTGCGGCGCGGATCGAGCCGGTGCGGCGGACGGCATGGAAGTACTGGATCGAAGGTGAGTGAAAGCGCATGGAACCCCCACCGGCACTATAGCTGTTGCCGAAACGGCAGCAATATGTACGAATTTCTCTGTCTTTTGAGAGCGCCGATTTCACCCTAGTGTCATGTGGTGATGGGCCTGTCGGGCCCGCGCGGCGACGCGCCCGCGACGATGCGGCAGGGGATTTTGGGGTGAACGAGACTATCGCTTGCGAGCTTGAGCACGGGCGGGATGCCCATCTCGTCGACCGTCGCCGCGCGGCCGCCTATGTCGGCGTGACCGCCGGCCGCTTCGAGCAGCTGGTGCGCGACAATGTCGTGCCGCCGCCGGTCATGGTGGACAACAAGCGGCGCTGGCGGGTCGCGTTGCTCGACGTCGCCAGGGAGGCGGTCGGCAGCAGCATGCCGTCCCTGCCGCCGGCCATCGCCGATGCCGCCACCGAGACGCGCTCCTGCGATCGTGACGCCGTGCCGTCCTCGCCCGAACTGCCCGATCAGGCCTGGTTCGAGCAGCGCGCGAGCTTCGTGCAACGCGTGCGCCGGTCGCTGCTCTCGGGCAACGAGATCCGCCTGTTGCGCGAGTTCAAGGTGCTCAAGCAGAACCAGATCAGCATGTACGGTTATTATGGCAGCTTCGAAGCCCTGATGGTGCGCGGCTACATCCTCGAGACCGACCGCAAGCCGCCATCGAGCCGACCGCTCGTGACCTATCGCCTGACCACGCAGGGCGAGCAGGTGATATCCGCGCTGAAGGACGAACTGGTCTTCTGACCGGCTACTTGAGCACCTCGTAAATGCCGCTGGCGATGAGGTGCTTGTAGGCTTAATCAGCCTTCGATCGTTCAATTTCGCTCAGATAAGCGGCCCACTCAAATTCAAAGGGCCCGAGGCCGAACTTTGAGGCGGCATCAGATCCATTTTCATACGCGAAATCAGACCACTGCACGCCGCGTTCGGTCCGTGAAAGACGAGTGGTAATGGCGCCACAAGCGAAGTCGCCACACTCCGGGCAAACAAACAGAGCTACACGGTGGCCGCCGGCAGGGACATCCGAAGTCAACATAGCAGCCGTTCTTCCGTTGACCCCTCGAGCTATCTCTCGTTCGAACTGCGGGTTCGAGAGAGAGCCACACATGTCGTATTCGAGGGCTTGGGTGGCTTCGAAGAGAGACACTCCATTGACGATGAAATCAAACGAGTGCCGCTCGAGCTTCTGCGGATTTGCGCTACCGATCCGATGAAGGGGGACAAGCCTTATCTGATCCGTCATCTCAGCCCGTCTGCTCACGATTTGCGCGAGCGAGCGATATCGCTCTTGAGCGCTGCCAGATCCTTGTGCACCGCGCGCGCGGCGTCGCGCTCGATCTTTCGGTAGCGCGCGACAAGTTTCTCGCCGAACGGCGTCAGCATTGCGCCGCCGCCGTTCTTGCCGCCGGCCTGCGGTTCGACTGCGACCTGTCCGCAGATGCGGTTGATCTCGTCGACGAGATCCCAGGCGCGCTTGTAGGACATGTCCATGGCGCGGCCGGCCGCGGAGATCGAACCGTGCTCGCGGATCTGCTCCAAAAGCTCGATCTTGCCGGGTCCGATCCGATCCTTGCTGTCGAGGTCGATCCGAAGGCTCAATTGGGGAAGCGATTTGACGCTCGCGCGCGGCATGATCGGGTCTCTTCGACAATACTTCGGAGACTGCCATTCTTGCCCGCTGCGGACAAGGTGAGGGCACCGGATATCCGGGATGCGTCTCTCGACAATTTCGAGGATGCGCTGCATCGCCCGACGGCAAAGAAGGCACATTTGCAACCAAGAAATATTCCTCCGTGAGGAGGAGCCGCGACATCGGTAAGCTCGAGATCGATAAAATTGTCTGCAATCCGTTCGGCGGCGGCAAACCCTGCGGACAAGAACTGCTGCGCCTTAAACCAGGGCTTTGGAACCAGCGTGCATCCTCGCGGCAAAAGGGTGGGGCATCAGCATGTCAGTTCTCAGAGAGATCGTCGCGGCGGTCGCGGGAGTCTACGCGCTCCTGTTCGTGTGCGACGCGTTGTTCGGCGTCGGCGAGGCGCGCTTTGACGACGCCTATTACAGCGCCAGCTTCTACGCGCCGCGGCCGAAGGAATTCCGTTTCGCCGGCGATACGCCGCCGGCGGTGCGCGTCAGCGATGCCTTCGCGCAGTTCTCGGCGATGGAGTCCAAGCCGAACAAGCGCTACTCGTCGCTGACGACGATCATTCGCTAGTTGATTCTCAGGTTTGTTCTGCCGCTTGGCGGCCGCCGTGATGCCGTCCCGCGCGCTGCGGGATCAGCAGCAGGCAAACCAGCATGAACGCAGCGATCACGGCCGAGGCGAGCGGGCGGCTCAGGGCCAGCCCGCCGTGGTCGAGCGGCTTGTCGAGGAAGTCGCCGACGGTGGCGCCAAGCGGCCGGGTCAGGATGAAGGCTGCCCAGAACAGCGTGACGCGGGAGACGCGGGTCCAAAAGTAAAGCGCGGCAATGACGGCGAGCCCGGCCGCGAAGATCAGCGCGCCGCCGCGGTAGCCCATATCGCCGGTGTCGGCGAGCCAGTCCCCGAGCGCAGTGCCGAGCGTCTGCGAAAAGGTGATCGCGCCCCAATAAAAAGCCTCGACGCGGGGCGTGCTGACGCTGTTGACCGAGATCGTCCCCTCGGCGCGATACCAGAGCCCGAGTACCAGCACGAGGCAGGTCAGCAGCAACGTCGAGCCGCCGGTGTAGCCGATCCCGAGCGAGCGGTCGGCGAAGTCGGCCATCGTCGTGCCGAAGGTGGTCGATGCGACGATGGTCGCCCAGTACAGCGCCGGATGGAATTTGCGGGCACGGATTTGCAGTGCGACCAGGACGATCATCGCTGCTAGGAACAGGCACGTGCCGGCGAGGTACCCCCAGTTCAGCGTCATCGTCACTGTGTCGCCGCCGGTCTCGCCCAAGGTCGTGGCGGCGATCTTGATGATCCAGAACCCGAGCGTGATTTCGGGGACCTTGCTGTCGCTGATGGAGCTGCTCTTTGTGTAGTCTTGCATCGTGTCCTATCCTCCGCCTTACGCCTTGGTGACGCTATCCATAATCGCGAGCAGATCGGCGATGGCCTGCTTGCATTTCGCCGCATCCGGCGTGCCGGCTCGCAACGCCTCCAGCGCGCGATCGATCGCCTTGTCGACGCTGTGCCAGTCGGCGGCCGCCCGCGGCTTCAATCCGGCCTCGGCCTCGTCCCATTTGGTTTCGAGGTCCTTGATCCTTGTCTTGGCCTCGGGCAGGTCGCCCTTGTCGATCAGCGCGGCGACATCGACGACGATGCTGCGGAACGGCGAGAGATCACCGAGCTTCGCGGTCGCGGCCTCCGCCAGCGGCACGAAAGTAATGTGCTGGCTCGCATTCATCCGTGGCTCGCCGGAAAAAGTTGTCACCAGGCAAACGGCGATGGCGGGAATGAGTTTCATCATGTGGTGTCTCCATGTGGGGCTCCCGCGTCCAAGCAGGGAGCGGTGAGGGCTTTGCGATTGGAGCTATTGCGCGGGATCGGCCCCATGCGTGCCATCGCCTTCGAACGTGGTCCAGGCGACGAGGCCGACGATCACGGTCAGGAAAACGATGCTGGTCTGGATGGTGCCGAGGCCCAGGCCGCCATAGTCGCGCGACTGCGACAGCAGATCGCCGAGCGAGGCGCCGAGCGGCCGCGTCAAGATGTAGGCGAGCCAGAAGGTGAGGACGGGATGGCCGTCGATGGAGAAGGCGAACGCCACGGCGACGATCAGCATGCCGAAGACGACGACGCCGAGCTGGAAGCCAAGCCCGAGCGCTTCCGTCGCGAGGTCGCCGGCCGCCGTGCCGAGCGCGAAGGTGAACAGGATCGCCGTCCAGTAGAATAGCTCGCGCCGCGCCGTGACGATGCTGTGGATCGACAGCGTGCGCTCGGCGCCGTACCAGATGACGAAAGTTGCCGTGAGCGCGCAGGCGAACGCTGCGGTACTGACATAGAGGCTGATTTCGAGCTTGTCGGTCAACAGATCCGTGAGCTGCGTTCCGACGATGCTGACGAGGACGACGGTGAGCCAGTAGATCCAGGGCACGTAAGCGCGGCGGCTTAGTTGCATCAGGAGCGCGGCAACCAGCAGGCTGCTCATGCAGATCGCGGTCAGGCTGGCGCCGAGGCCGACATGCACCGCGAGATAGTCGGCGCCGGTTTCGCCGACCGTGGTCGAGAGAATCTTGATGGCCCAGAAGATCGCGGTGATCTCCGGAACCTTGTTCAGCATCCGTCTTGCGCCAACACTTGTGCCAAGGCCTGAATATTGCGACACGCCCAAATCTCCCGAAGCAGCGATGCCAAACCGTCGCGCAGCCGACTTAGGCCCGGCTTAGGGATGAGAAAGTTCGAAGCAGCGCGGCCTTCGCCGCAATTTGGGCCCGCTGGGGCTCCCTAACTCTGCGCTAAGTCGGAATGGTCATGATTTTGACGGCCGGATGGCGCGGCCGTTTTGAGGATCGCGTTTTGCGGGTTCTGCTGATCGAGGACGACAGGATGGTTGGCGCTGCCATCGAGCAGGCGCTGAAGGATGCCGCCTACGCAGTCGACTGGGTCCGGGACAGTGAGACGGCGCTGCTTGCCGCCGCAAGCGAGTCCTACGAAGTGCTGCTGCTCGATCTCGGCCTGCCGAACGCGGATGGCCGTGACATCCTGCGGCGGTTGCGCGCGGATGGTCGCAAGCTTCCGATCATCATCGTGACCGCACGCGATGCGATCGACGACAGGATCGAGGGCCTCGATCTCGGCGCCGATGATTACCTCGTCAAGCCGTTCGAGATCCGCGAGCTGCTGGCCCGGATGCGCGCGGTGCTGCGGCGTGAAGGCAGTGGTGGATCTGCTCTGCTTGGTAACGGCAAGCTCAGCCTCGACCCGGCGACACGCGAGGCCTCGCTGTCTGGCCGAACGGCGATCCTGACTGCGCGCGAGTTCGCCCTGCTCCAGGCCTTGCTGACGCGTCCCGGCACCATCTTGTCGAGGGGCGAGCTCGAGCGGCAGCTTTATGGCTGGAACGAGGAGGTCGAGAGCAACGCGGTCGAATTCCTGATCCACGCCATCCGCAGGAAGCTCGGTGCGGAGGCGATCCGTAACGTGCGCGGGATGGGGTGGATGGTGGATCGCCCGTCATGATCAGGTCGTTGCGCGGCCGGTTGTTCATCAGCTTGACGGCGGTCGTCCTGCTGACCGGCCTCGTGGGAGGCGTCTTTGCGCACCGTTGGGCATTCGACGAAGCCATCGAGACGCAGGATTCGGTGCTGATCCAGATCGCGGGCCTGGTTCAGAGCGGTGGTCTTACGGGCGCTCAGGACCTCCATGGGGTCGACGAAGACGCCGAGGTCTGGCTGATCGAACTCGGGAGGACGCCGCAGGGCACGCCCGAGGAACGCCAGCTGTGGCGACTTCAGGATGGGATGCGCGATGCAACGCGAAAGGGAAAACCGGTCCGCTTGGTGCTGCGGACGCGGTCCGACGGCAGCCGCTTTGCGGTTGCGCAGAGCACGGGGGTTCGGGACGAGATCGCGAGCGACATGGCGTTCCGCACCGTGCTTCCGATTGGGGCGCTGATTCCTTGCCTCATGCTGGTGATCGCCTTTGTCATTGCACGATCGCTGCGTCCGATGGTGCGCCTGGCGGACGAACTCGATGCCAGGCCGGCTGACGACATGACCGCGCTCCCGCTTCGCGAGCTTCCGAGCGAACTCAATCCATTCGTGTCCTCGATCAACAGCTTGTTGCGGCGGGTGCATGACATGATGGAGCAGCAGCGCAGGTTCATCGCCGATGCCGCGCACGAATTGCGAACGCCGCTCACGGCACTGAGCCTGCAGGCCGAGAATCTCGATCAGGTCGAGCTGCCGCCGGCAGCGCGCGAGCGGCTCGCGGCGCTTCGGCAGGGCATGCGCCGCAGCAAACACCTTCTGGAGCAGCTGCTGGCGCTGGCACGTCAGGACGCAACGTCGCCCGATCGTGCGCGATGGGAGGTCGTGGAGCTCGATCGCGCGGCGAGAGGGGTTATCGCCGATCTCTTGCAGGAGGCGATCGGCCGCGGCGTCGATCTCGGCTTCGAACGAGCCGAGTCTGTTCCGGTGCGCGGCGAGTTCGTCATGTTCACCGCCATGATCCGTAATCTCATCGACAACGCGCTTCGGTTCACGCCGGAGGGTGGCAGGATTGATGTGGCGATTTACCACGAGGGCACGATGGCCGTGCTTCAAATCGAGGACACCGGGCCCGGCCTTGCCGCCGACGAGATCGGCCGGATTTTCGAGCCGTTCTTCCGGGGTCAACGTCCGGAAGGTGACGGTGTTGGTCTCGGCCTCGCGATCGTGAAGCGGATCGTTGATCGGTTTGGCGGCTCGATTGAAGCCGCCAATGTCACCGACCCCGGGCGAAGCGGATTGCACGTTGTCGTCAAATTGCCAGTGGCGATCGCCTGACCCTCACTCCCCCTGAATCCACTCCGCCACGCCGCGCCACAGCGTGTCGCGGTGCTCCGGGCGGAAGAAGCCGAAATGGCCGATCGCCTTTGCTCCGATGTCGGACGGTTTCACGGTCAGCACCTCTGGCTTGATCGCGGTGAAGCCGGACGTGAGCAGTTCGACCGCCGGCCGCGTTGCCCAGGGATCGTCGGAGAAGCAGAGCGCGCGAAGCTCGCCCTTGAATTTGGCAAAATTCTCCAGCGCCGGCAGTTTGGAATCGAAGAGATAGCGCGGGCTGGAGACCCAATCGGCCCATTGCAGGAAGACGCCCTTGGGCAGATCCTCGCCGATGCCGACCCAGCCCGGCGCGTAGCCGAGCGCGTGGACCAGCGGCACGCCGACGAAATTCATGAAAGCGAAGACGCGGTATTTCTCCGGCGAGGTCATCAGCCGCCAGGTCGCGGCCTGCGAGGCCAGGAATGCGGCGCGCGAAATCTCGCTGTTGTTTTCGATCAGCCCGAGCGCCTGGCCGCCGAAGGAATGGCCGACATAGGCAAGGGGCAGGCCCTGATAGCGCTCGCGCATCCAGCGCACCGCGGCGGTAACGTCTTGCGCAGCCCAGTCCGACATCGAAGCTTTGAAGCCGACCAGCGACTTCGGCTGGTTGTAGCCGACCATCGCCGGCTGCCGGGAGTCGCCGATGCCGCGATAGTCGTAGGTCATGACCGCGCAGCCGCGATGGGCGAGATAGGAGGCAAAGGCGCGATAGATTTTTCGCGGGACAGCGGTCGCTGAATTGATCAGGACGGCATGGCGCTTGGCGCCGCGCGGCAGGAACAGGTTGCCGGTCAGCGGATACCCGTCGGTCGCCGGGAAGCTGATCTCGTCGATGAAAACATCGTCCAGTGCCGCGTCCATGGGTGGAAGCTGTCTTGCCGGTTTCCTCTGCCACCCCTAGCAAATGCGAATTCAGCTTTTCCCGCAAGGGTTTGCAATGCGAAATGGATTTACAACTGGCGGCGCGGGGCCAGCCTGTGTATAACGCGGCCCTCGCAACCCACAGATCAGGTTGCACTTTTTGCTTCACGGAGAGATTGCAATGTCCGAGCGGTGGACGCCCGAGTCCTGGCGCAGCAAGCCGGTGCTACAGGTGCCCGACTATCCCGATGCCAAGGCCTTGGCCGACGTCGAGGCACAGCTTGCGACCTTTCCGCCGCTGGTGTTCGCGGGCGAGGCGCGCAACCTGAAGAAGGCCTTGGCGCGCGTGGCCTCGGGCGACGCCTTCCTGCTCCAGGGCGGCGACTGCGCGGAGAGCTTTGCCGAGCACGGCGCGAACAACATCCGCGACTTCTTCCGCGTGCTGCTCCAGATGGCGGTGGTGCTGACCTATGCCGGCGCGGTGCCAGTGGTGAAGGTCGGCCGCGTCGCCGGCCAGTTCGCCAAGCCGCGGTCGTCGCCGACCGAAAAGATCGACGGCGTCGAGCTGCCGAGCTATCGCGGCGACATCGTCAACGACATCGCCTTCACCAAGGAAGCACGCGTGCCGGATCCGCAGCGGCAGCTGATGGCCTATCGCCAGTCGGCCGCGACGCTGAATCTGCTCCGTGCGTTCGCGACCGGCGGCTACGCCAATCTCGGCAGCGTGCATCAATGGATGCTCGGCTTTCTCAAGGATTCGCCGCAGTCGCGCCGCTACAAGGAATTGGCCGATCGTATCTCGGACGCGCTCAACTTCATGCGCGCCTGCGGCCTCGATCTGGAGGCCCATCCGGAGCTGCGCGCCACTGATTTCTACACCAGCCATGAGGCGTTGCTGCTCGGCTACGAGCAGGCCATGACCCGCGTCGATTCCACCACCGGCGACTGGTACGCGACCTCGGGCCACATGATCTGGATCGGTGATCGCACCCGCCAGCTCGACCACGCCCATGTCGAGTATTTCCGCGGCATCAAGAACCCGATCGGCCTGAAGTGCGGCCCGTCGCTCAAACCCGACGAGCTGTTGAAGCTGATCGACGTACTCAACCCCGACAACGAGCCGGGCCGGTTGACGCTGATCAACCGCTTCGGCTCCGACAAGATCGCCGACCATCTGCCGGGCCTGATCCGCGCGGTGAAGCGCGAGGGCAGGGTCGTGGTCTGGTCGTGTGATCCCATGCACGGCAATACCATCACCTCGACGTCAGGCTACAAGACGCGGCCGTTCGACCGCGTCCTGTCGGAGGTGAAGTCGTTCTTCACCATCCACGCCGCCGAAGGGACGCACGCCGGCGGCGTGCACCTGGAGATGACGGGGCAGGACGTCACCGAATGTATCGGCGGTGCCCGCGCCATCACCGACGAGGATCTCAACGACCGCTACCACACGGTCTGCGACCCCCGTCTCAACGCCGAGCAATCCATCGACATGGCTTTCCTGGTCGCCGAACTGCTGAAGCAGGAGCGTGCCGGCAAGGTTAGGCCGATGCCGGCCGCAGCGGGGCTTTGAGACCTTGCTGCGCATCTGGAAGGCCACGATCAATTCCCGCAACGGTATGGCCTTTGCGTTCCGCTCGGAACAGGCCATCCGCGAAGAGATTTTCGCGCTCATCTTGTCGTTGCCGCTCGCCTGGTTCATCGGCTCGACGGCGACGCGAGCGGTCGAGCTGGTTTGCGCGGTCGCCTTCGTGCTGGTGGTTGAGCTGCTCAACACCGCGATCGAGAAGCTCGCCGACCGCCTGACCATGGATCACGACAAGCAGATCGGGCGGGTCAAGGACATGGGCTCGGCCGCCGTCGGCGTCGCGCTGCTGATGGCCGGGGCATTCTGGATCCTCGCCGTCGTCGAGCGATTGGGGTTTCTCTAGAGCGCGGAGATTATCGATTGAGCGTCGGTGCCCGAGGCTCCTTCACCTCTCCTCAACGAGGAGAGGTCGATTTGCGTCTCGCGATGCGCGGCATCGTCGAGCGCAAATCGGGTGAGGGGGCTCAGATCCCACGAGATACCGTAACCCCTCACCCGGATTGCTCTGGACGATGCTTCGCATCGCCAGGTGCAATCCGACCTCTCCCTTCGGGAGAGGTGACGGAGAGCGCTCGATGACCGAACGTCTCAACGCATTCGCGGTCACGCTCGCCCAGCTCAATCCGACCATGGGCGATATCGACGGCAATGCTGCCAAAGTGCGCGCTGCGCGGGCGCAGGCTATCGCCGACGGCGCCGATCTCGTGCTGTTTCCGGAATTGTTCATCGCCGGTTATCCGCCGGAAGATTTGGTGCAGAAGCCTTCCTTCCAAGCCGCCTGCCGCGCCATGATCGAGGCGCTCGCGCGCGAGACCGCCGACGGCGGCCCCGCCATGCTGGTCGGCACCCCCTGGGTCGAGGACGGCAGGCTCTACAATGCCTGTGCGCTGCTCGATGGCGGGCGCATTGCGGCGCTGCGCTTCAAGTGCAATCTGCCGAATTACGGCGTGTTCGACGAGAAGCGGCTGTTTGCACGCGGGCCCGCGTCAGGGCCCGTCACAGTGCGCGGTGTGCGCATCGGCGTGCCGATCTGCGAGGATATCTGGCTGGAAGAGTCCGAGGACTATGAGAACGTGGTCGAGACGCTCGCCGAGACCGGCGCCGAGATCATTCTGGTGCCGAACGGCTCGCCCTACGCTCGCGACAAGACCGACGTGCGCCTGTCGGTCGCGGTCGCGCGCGTCACCGAGAGCGGCTTGCCGCTGGTCTATCTCAACCAGGTCTGCGGCCAGGACGAGCTGGTGTTCGACGGCGCTTCCTTTGCGCTCAACGGCGATCTCTCGCTCGCCGCGCAATTGCCGGCGTTCGAGGAGAACGTCACCACGCTGCGTTTCACCAGGAACGGCGGCGATTGGCGTTGCACGGGTCCGATCGTGGAGCAGCCCGAGGGCGACAAGGCCGATTATGCGGCCTGCGTGCTGGGCTTGCGCGACTACGTCACCAAGAACGGTTTTCCCGGCGTGCTGCTCGGCATCTCCGGCGGGATCGATTCCGCGCTATGCGCAGCGATTGCGGTCGATGCGCTCGGCGCTGACCAGGTGCACGGCGTCATGCTGCCTTATCGTTACACGGCGCCACACTCGATTGCGGATGCCGGCGAGCTCGCCGGCCATCTCGGCATCCGTTACGAGGTGTTGCCGATCGCGGCAGCTGTGACCGGCTTCGAGACCATTCTGTCCGGCGTCTTCAAGAACCTGCCGCCTGACATCACCGAGGAAAATCTCCAGGCCCGCACCCGCGGCACACTTCTGATGGCGATCTCCAACAAGACCGGGCTGATGGTGGCGACGACAGGCAACAAGTCGGAGATGTCGGTCGGCTATGCCACGCTCTATGGCGACATGAACGGCGGCTTCAATCCGATCAAGGATATCTACAAGACGCAGGTGTTCCGGCTGGCGACGCTACGGAATACCTGGAAGCCCGACGGCGCCCTCGGACCCGCAGGCGAGGTGATCCCGTCCGACATCATCACGCGGCCGCCGACGGCCGAATTGCGCGAGAACCAGACCGATCAGGATTCGCTGCCGGCCTACGAGGTACTCGATGCCATTCTCGAGCGTCTGGTCGAACGCGAGGAGCCGCTCGACCAGATCATCGCTGCGGGCTTCGACCGCGAGACGGTGACCCGCATCGACCATCTCCTCAACGTCGCCGAGTACAAGCGCCGCCAGGCCGCGCCCGGCGTGAAGGTGACGCGGAGAAATTTCGGCCGCGATCGCCGCTATCCCATCACCAACCGCTTTCGCGATGAGGGCAAGCCGCTCACCGCGCCGGACGAGACGCTTGTCGCGCGCGGCAGCCGCGCCTCGATCGACGCGTTCGAGGGCTAGACTAGGGCTGTTGAGTTAAGAGTAGCAACCATTAAGTATGGCGTCCCGATAGCCTTGAGGCTGACGCCGCGCGCCGCGGCCGTCAAGGCGTGGCCTGGCGGCAGTTGATGTGAGGTGAGACGCGCGCGACGGCCATCCTTGACGGCCGCGGTGCGCGGCGTCGTCTTGACGGCAGGTCGGGACGAAGAAACGGTCGCCTGGTCGAACCAAGAAACGCGATCAGGTGACGGACACACTCACGGTTTTGGGCGGTTCAGCGACCCACGGTGTTCCGCGGGCGACGACGGCGTTGATGATGACGATCAGCTTTCTGGCACAGGCGACGAGCGCGCGCTTGTGGCCCTTGCCGGCGGCGATCAGCCGGCTGTACAGGGCCATGAGCTGCGGGTTCCAGCGGAAGGAGGCCGGAAGAGCTGCGGTGTAGAGTGCCTGACGCAAGCGCTGGCGTCCGCCGTCAATTCGACGGGCGCCGATATGCTTGCCGCTGTCGTCATCGTAAGGCGCAAGTCCGGTGAGGGCTGCGGCTTGCTCGCGGGTGATCCGACCGATCTCGGGCATCCTGATCAAGATGGCAACCGCGGTCGGCAAGCCGCTGCCGCCAACGCTGTAGATCAGATCGAGACGTGCGGCGAGATCGCGATGCTTGCGGATCGCTGCCACCAAGGCCTTGAACTCGGCTCGTCTGTGCTTGGCCAACAGAGCAATCTGCTCCTTCCAGAACTTCTGGATACGCTCGTCACGGCAGCTCTCCAGCCGATTTTTGAGCTTTGCGATGTCCTCCTTGATCTGGTCGATCATCGTCAGATGCACGGCAAAGGGCTGCAGCCGGGGGTCTGGAGCGGGATGGATGTTCTTGACCGCGGCGGTGCAGGCCGCAATCAACGCAGCATCGATCTTGTCGTTCTTGGCCCGTTGCAAATGGAACGTGGCATAGGCACGGACCTGGATCGGCTGAAATACGATGACGACAAACCGCTTGCGTCGCAGTTCGGCAACCGCCGCCTGCTCATAACCACCGCTCGCCTCGATCCCAACCCTCTTGACCTTGTGGCGCTTCAGCCACTCCACCAACTCCTGGTGACCTTCCGCCGTGTTCTTGACCTGCAGCTCCTCCGAACTGCCATCGAGCGCCACGTCGAGCTTGTCTTTGCTAGTATCGATTCCGGCACAGATCGTGTTACGTTTGGCCATCTTCCTCGACCCTCCCTTGTGATGCGAACCTGAAGTTCGTTCAACCATGCGGGTCCCGATGAAGTGCCGACCGCGATCTTGCTACGAAACGCAGCTCTCAGGGGCTTCGGTGGGCATCGATCCGATCGATCGGCGGCCCAGCCCGGGTGGCCACCCGGGCTGGGCCATTCCTCACGGAACCAGCCCATCATAGCCCGGCCCGCCAATACAAGGGTGGGCAAAGCGAAGCGTGCCCACCACTTCTTTCCCGATCGCGGCGAGACGGTGGGCACAGCGCTACGCGCTTTTGCCCACCCTACAGTCGCTTCGCGACATCGTGCTTGGAGCAGCCTATTTCTGCTGCGGCAGGAAGGTCGGGCCGACCGAGCGGATCGGCTTGTTCTCCGACGTGGTGGTGGTGCTCGCGTCCGCAGGAGGTGCCGCGGCCGGAGCGGTGGCCGTCGTCGGCGCCGGAGTTGCACCCTTCCTGGCATTCGCAGGCGCGCCCTTGGTGAGCTGCCGCTGCTGCATCTTCCTGGCGCTCTCCTCGGTGACGATGATGTCCCCCTGCTGCTCGACCGCCGCCTTGTCGTCGGCCGATTTCAGCGCGTCGGCCCAGCTCTGGCCCGCCGCCTTGCAGGAGCAGGACGGATTGAACTCGCTGCGGAATTTGAACGCGGTCGGCAGCGACGTGTAGGGCTGACCGCTGACGGAGACCGCGGAGTTCATGTCCTCGCCAGGATTGCGGTAGGCATAGAGGGAAGCTTCAGCCGCCGGACAAAGCGCCTTGCAGGTCTTCTCGTCGTCGGCGAAGCGTCCCGGCACGGTGGCAAACGAGATCGGGAAATAGGCGCCGTCGCAAGTGCGCACGCACACGGTGCGATAGGTGCCGGATTGCGGGCCGAGATCGGCGGGCGGTGCGCCCGGCGGATTGTTGGCGTTGTTGCCGCCGAACAGATTGCTCAGGAAGTTGCCGCCCTGCGACTGCGCGGCATTGGCGTATTGCGGGCCGCAATTGTTCTGCGCGAGCGCAATCAGCACCGAGCGGCGCTGGCTGTCGCGCTCGGGGCTGCCGCCGGGGCCGCCGTCGCGCAGGCGTTCGAGATTGCCGGTGATCTGGTCCAGATTGGCGCGCATCTGCTGGATTTGGGTGTTGACCGGACTGCATTGCGCCGACCGGCCGTTGAACAGCGAGAAGAAGCCGGAGGAATCGCAGCCCATGCGCTTGGCCTGCATGGTGACGCGATCGAGCTCGGCCTGCTGGCGGCTCTGGGAATCCTGGTAGCGGCGGATCTGGTCGTCGCGCGCGGGATCGCCGCTGGCGCCACCGTTGAGCGCAGCGAGCTGTCCTTCCAGCCGGGAGCACATCGGGTTCGGCCCGAGCCCGCCCTGTGCGGGTGGAGGCGGCGGACCGGCCTGTGCAAAGGCGTCAGTGGCGAGCACGACGCTGAGAAGCACGGCGCAGGCAAGGAGAGAGCGGGGACGGGACAGAGACAAAAATTCAGGCATATCCGCCATTCTAGCGAGGTCACGGCCCGAAGTGACTTTCCAATGCGATTTGGGGGGCCGAACGCGCCCTCCAATAGCCGCTTCCTGCGGCATCGTCACGTCGTTTCAGGGCCGAAGATGGGTCCTAAGGTCCGCCAGTTCCGAGCGAATTCAGCGCTGGCAGGTGATTGCGACATATTCGTCGCAATGGCCTTGGGAGCAGTTTGCGCCGGATTTGGGGACAGAGCCGGTAATTTCGTCGGGATCGACCCGGCGGTAGGCGGAGGCCTGCGCAAAGTCTCGTGACTGGCAGTAGGTGCGGGCGACCTGCGCGCCGCATTTCTCGCCCTTGGCCAGGCACTGATCGACGCCATAGCCGTTCGCCTGGTTGGCGATGATGAACACGCGGGTCTCGGCGAAAGCGCTGGATGCCGAAAGGATGGAGGCGCAGGAAATGAGCGCGAGCAATGATCGCATGAAAACACCGGGGCAAAATGAAGGAACCGCCGGTTCCAAAATGGGCTCAAATAGTTAAGGATCATGAACCATCTTAACGAGCGGCGCGCTTTGCGGAGATAAAACGGCATTTTCGCGGCTCTCTTGACGCAAGCCCCCTTCGTGGCCCATATGTTCCGCATGAACGGTCTCCTCGCCATGTGTGGCATTTGCCGCGAGATTACGAGCTAGCGATTCGCTGGCTGGAGCCGTCTTTTCTCAAAACCATTGAGAGCCCTGGACGCCCGGCCAACAGCCGATGGGTATCCATATGGAATTGCGTCTTTACGATACGCTCGCCCGAGAAAAACGCACCTTCGTGCCGCTCGATGCGAACAATGTCCGCATGTATGTCTGCGGACCGACCGTCTACGACTTCGCCCATATCGGCAATGCGCGGCCGGTGATCGTGTTCGACGTGCTGTTTCGGCTGCTCCGCCATCTCTATGGCGAGGCGCACGTGAAGTATGTCCGCAACATCACCGACGTCGACGACAAGATCAACGACCGTGCCGCGCGCGATTTTCCCGGCTTGCCGCTGAACGAGGCGATCCGCAAGGTCACCGAGCAGACGGGACAACAGTTTCACGCCGACGTCGATGCGCTGGGCGCGCTCCGGCCGAGCGTCGAGCCGCGCGCGACCGAGCACATCGGCGAGATGCGCGAGATCATCGAAAGGCTCATTGCCGGTGGCTTTGCCTATGCCGCCGAGGACCACGTGCTGTTCTCGCCACAGGCGATGAACGCGGCCAATTCCGATCTGCCGCGCTATGGCGCGCTGTCGAAACGTTCGCTGGACGAGATGATCGCCGGCGCGCGCGTCGACGTGGCGCCCTACAAGCGCGACGCGACCGATTTCGTGCTGTGGAAGCCGTCGAAGCCGGGCGAGCCGTCATGGCCGTCGCCGGCCGGCATCGCCGCGCAGGGGCGGCCCGGCTGGCACATCGAGTGCTCAGCCATGGCCTGGAAGCATCTTGGCGAGCAGTTCGACATTCATGGCGGCGGCATCGATCTCGTGTTTCCGCATCACGAGAACGAGGTGGCGCAGACCTGCTGCGCCTTCCACCAGCAGCGCATGGCGAACTACTGGATGCACAACGGTTTCCTGCAGGTCGAGAGCGAGAAGATGTCGAAAAGCCTCGGCAACTTCGTGACCATCCACGAGCTACTCACGGACTGGCCGGGCGAGGTGCTGCGCCTCAACATGCTGAAGACGCATTACACCTCGCCGATCGACTGGACCATGAAGTCGCTGGAGGAGAGCGCCAAGACGCTGAACGACTGGTATCGCTTTACGGCTGACGTCGATCCGTCCAAGCCGGCTGTGCCCGTGGTCGAAGCTCTGCTCGACGACCTCAACACGCCGCAGGCGATCGCGGCGCTGCATGGTGTGCGCAATTCGTCCGATGCGGCCGGTCTTTCGGCTTCGCTGCGTCTGCTCGGTTTCCTGTCCGAGAGCGTCGCGCAGTGGGAAGGCCGGAAGCAGCAGGCGAGCGGCGTCGATGCTGGCGAGATCGACCGCCTGATTGCGGAGCGAACGGCTGCGCGGGCGCGAAAAGACTTCAAAGAGTCCGATCGCATCCGTGATGAGCTCGCCGCCAAGGGCGTCGTGATCAAGGACGGCAAGGATTCCGACGGCAAGCCAATGACGACCTGGGAGCTTGCGTGATGGCGCAAGCGCATCCCAAGCCGGGCTTGCGGCCGTTTTTGCCGGCCGACGTTCCGATGTTGGCCGCGATCTTCGCCGCCAGCATCGGTGAGCTCACGGGCGACGACTACAGCGAGGCGCAGCAGGAAGCCTGGATGGCGGCGGCCGAAAGCGAAGAATTCGGCAAGCGGCTCGCGTCTGACCTGACGCTGATCGCCACGCTGGAGGGCTCGCCCGTCGGCTTTGCATCGTTGCGCGGCAAGGATCACATCCGCATGCTTTATGTGCATCCGGCCGTGGTCGGGCAGGGCCTGGCGACGGCGCTCGTCGATGCGCTGGAAAAGCTTGCCGGCAGCCGCGGCGCGGAAAAGCTGACCGTCGACGCCAGCGATACCGCGCAAGGCTTTTTCGCCAAGCGCGGCTATATCGCCATGCAGCGCAACAGCGTCACCATCAACGACGAGTGGCTCGCCAACACCACCATGCAGAAGACGCTCGGAGCACCGCAATGAGCAAGGAGCGCCTCTATCTGTTCGACACCACGCTGCGCGACGGCGCGCAGACCAATGGCGTCGATTTCACGCTGACCGACAAGCAGGTCATCGCCGGGATGCTCGACGAGCTCGGCATCGACTATGTCGAGGGCGGCTATCCCGGTGCCAATCCGCTCGACACCGAGTTTTTCGGTAGCAAGCCGAAGCTCAACCATACGCGCTTCACCGCCTTCGGCATGACGCGGCGGGCAGGGCGCTCAGTCTCCAACGATCCTGGCGTCGCCGGGCTCCTGGAAGCGAAAGCGGATGCGATCTGCTTCGTGGCGAAGTCCTCCGCGTATCAGGTGCGCGTCGCGCTGGAGACGACGAAGGAGGAAAACCTCGCCTCGATCCGGGACAGCGTCGCGGCCGCAAAGGCTGCCGGCCGCGAAGTCATGCTCGACTGCGAACATTTTTTCGACGGCTACAAGGAAGATGCGAGCTTCGCGCTCGCCTGCGCCAAGGCCGCCTATGAGGCCGGCGCGCGCTGGGTCGTGCTGTGCGACACCAATGGCGGCACCATGCCGAACGAGGTCGAGGCCATCGTCACCGAAGTGACAAAACACATCCCCGGCGATTATCTCGGCATCCACGCCCATAACGACACCGAGCAGGCGGTGGCGAATTCGCTCGCCGCGGTGCGCGCCGGTGCGCGGCAGATCCAGGGCACGCTGAACGGCCTCGGCGAGCGCTGTGGCAACGCCAATCTCTGCTCGCTGATCCCGACCTTGAAGCTGAAGCAGGAGTTCGCGGACGCTTTCGAGATCAGCATTACGCCGGAAAAGCTCGCCACCCTCGTCAAGGTCTCGCGCACGCTCGACGACATGCTCAACCGCGTGCCGAACCGGCATGCGGCCTATGTCGGCGAGAGCGCCTTCGTCACCAAGACCGGCATCCACGCCTCCGCCGTGATGAAGGATCCGCAGACCTATGAGCATGTGTTGCCGGAGACGGTGGGCAATCACCGCAAGGTGCTGGTGTCCGATCAGGCCGGCCGTTCCAACGTCATGGCCGAGCTCGACCGCGCCGGCATCGCCTATGAGAAGAGCGATCCGAAGCTGACGCGGCTGGTCGAGGAATTGAAGGAGCGCGAGGCTGAGGGCTATGCCTATGAATCGGCCAACGCCTCGTTCGATCTTCTCGCGCGCCGCACGCTCGGCAAGGTGCCGCATTATTTCGAAGTCGAGCAGTTCGACGTCAATGTCGAGCAGCGCTACAACGCACTCGGGGACCGGGTCACCGTTGCGCTCGCCGTGGTCAAGGTCGACGTCGCCGGCGAGCATCTGATCTCGGCGGCCGAGGGCAACGGCCCCGTCAACGCGCTCGACGTCGCGCTCCGCAAGGATCTCGGCAAGTATCAGAAGTACATCGAGGGCCTGACCTTGATCGACTACCGCGTCCGCATCCTCAATGGCGGTACCGGCGCGGTCACGCGCGTCTTGATCGAGAGCGAGGACGAGAACGGCGAGCGCTGGACCACGGTCGGCGTGTCCCCGAACATCATCGACGCCTCGTTCCAGGCGCTGATGGATTCGGTGATCTACAAGCTCGTGAAGTCGGGCGCGCCGGCGTAAGGACCCACGATCGCTGCCATACCCCGCGAAAGCGGATGGGGGTATTATATGATCGACCACATCTCCGTCGGCGTCAGCGAGCTCGAACGCGCCGCAAAGTTCTACGAGGCCACGCTCGCCGCCCTCGGGCTCACCCGTCTGGTCACGCGGCCGCGAACGGTCGGCTTCGGCAAGGCCTATCCGGAGTTCTGGATCAATCTGCGCGAGGGCATGCAGCGCGTGCAGCCGGAGAGCGGTGTGCACATCTGCCTGCGGGCAAAGTCAATCAGCGAGGTCGACGCATTTCATGCCGCCGCGCTTGCAACTGGCGGCGCATCCGATGGCGCGCCGGGTATCCGCCCGCACGATCGCGTGCGCTATTACGCGGCCTTCGTCGTCGATCCCGATGGCAATCGGATCGAGGCGGTGACGTTTCCGCAGGAGTGATTACAGCTTGCGCGCGATTTCCGGGGCGAGCTGCTTTTCCGCCTCGGCGATCTGCGCCACGGCGGACTTCAGCTTCGGCAGGATATCCTCGACGCGATCGGCCTTGATGATATCGACCGACAAGCCGGCGCGGATGAATTCGGTCTGGCGCATGTGCGACAGCAACGAGAACAGCGGCTCCCAGAAATTGTCGATATTGGCGAGCAGCACCGGCTTGGCGTGGCGGCCGAGCTGCTTCCAGGTCAACTGCTCGACCAGCTCCTCCAGCGTGCCGACGCCGCCCGGCAGGGCCACGAAGGCGTCGGAGCGCTCGAACATCAGCCGCTTGCGTTCGTGCATGTCGGGGGTGACGATCATCTCCTGCACACGGGTCAGCGCATTCTCGCGCTTCCGGAGGAATTCGGGAATGATGCCGGTGACGGTGCCGCCGTGATCGAGCACAGAGGTGGCGACCGAGCCCATCAGGCCGAGCGAGCCGCCGCCGTAGACCAGGCGGATGTTGTTCTCGGCGAGGGCCTTGCCGAACGCCTTGGCGCCTTCGGTGAAGTGGGGGTTGGTTCCGGGACCGGAGCCGCAATAGACACAGACGGTTTTGATCGTGCTCATTGGTGCCATGATGCATTGCAGCGAAGGGGCGTCAAGCCCAATCGGTGATTCGGACCATCCGCAAATCTACCGGTAAATGGCGACGAACAATCGAAGATTCGCCATCTGGCGGGGTGCGCTGGCCCGCGGAAGCTTCTATATGACGAGCGAAAACAGTTAATCGCAACGCGCCCGCATCCGGCGGGCCTTCCAGGCTTCCTGATGAACCCACCTCATTCGCCAGATGTCCCCGACGTGCCGGAGCCTACCAGCGGACCGCTGGAGCGGGCGACCCTGATGGGCACGCTGGCGCATCTGTGGCCCTATATCTGGCCCGGCGACCGCTTCGACCTGAAGATGCGGGTGGTCTGGTCGATGGTGCTGCTGCTCGCGGCCAAGCTGATCACGCTCACGGTTCCCTTCAGCTTCAAATGGGCGACGGATGCGCTGACTGGCGCCAACACTGCGCCGGTGCAGCCCGACAATTGGCACCTCTGGGTGATCGCGTCGCCTCTGCTTCTGACTGCGAGCTACGGCGCGATGCGCATCGTGATGGCGGTGCTGACGCAATGGCGTGACGGCATCTTTGCCCGCGTCGCCATGCATGCGGTGCGCAAGCTCGCCACCATCACCTTCATTCACATGCACGAGCTCTCGCTGCGCTTTCACCTCGAGCGCAAGACCGGCGGCCTGACGCGTGTGCTCGAGCGCGGGCGCGAGGGCATCGAGGTCATCGTGCGCATGGTGATCCTGCAGCTGATCCCGACCATCGTCGAGGTCTCGCTGTTGCTGGCGGTGCTGCTCTGGCAGTTCGACTGGCGCTACGTGCTCGCGACGCTCATCACCGTCGCAGTCTACATGTA
Source organism: Bradyrhizobium diazoefficiens (assembly GCF_016612535.1). Taxonomy (NCBI): domain Bacteria; kingdom Pseudomonadati; phylum Pseudomonadota; class Alphaproteobacteria; order Hyphomicrobiales; family Nitrobacteraceae; genus Bradyrhizobium; species Bradyrhizobium diazoefficiens. Next base: position 1,252,886 of record NZ_JAENXS010000002.1, on the reverse strand, counting down.
CTACACCTACATCGCGACCGAGTGGCGGATCGGCATCCGCCGCAAGATGAACGATTCCGACACCGAGGCGAACACCAAGGCGATCGACTCGCTGCTCAATTACGAGACCGTCAAATATTTTACCGCCGAGGCGCGCGAGGCGGAGCGCTATGACCGTTCGGTCGCGCGCTACGAAGAATCGAGTGTGAAGGCCTATACCTCGCTCGCCGTGCTCAACACCGGGCAAGCCGTGATCTTCACGCTGGGGCTGACCGCGACCATGCTGATGTGCGCGAACGGGGTGCGCAACGGCACCAACACGGTCGGCGATTTCGTGCTGGTCAACGCCATGATGATCCAGCTCTACCAGCCGCTGAACTTCATGGGCATGGTCTATCGCGAGATCAAGCAGGCGATCATCGACATCGAGAAGATGTTCGGCGTGCTCGGCCGCGAGGCCGAGATCGAGGACGCTCCGGATGCGAAGCCGCTGGTGGTCTCCGCCGGCAGGGTGCGGTTCGAGGACGTGCGCTTTGCCTATGAGCCGACGCGGCCGATCCTGAAAGGTATCAGCTTCGAGGTGCCGGCCGGCAAGACGGTCGCGATCGTCGGCCCGTCCGGCGCCGGCAAGTCGACGATCTCGCGGCTGTTGTTCCGCCTCTACGACATCTCCGGCGGCAAGATCCTGATCGACGACCAGGACATCCGCGAGGTCACGCAAGGCAGCTTGCGCGCTTCGATCGGCATGGTGCCGCAGGATACCGTGCTGTTCAACGACACCATCCGCTACAACATCCGCTATGGCCGCTGGGACGCTGGCGATGCCGAGGTCGAGGAAGCGGCGCGACTGGCGCAGATCGATCATTTCATCCGCCTGTCGCCGAAGGGCTATGAGACTCAGGTCGGCGAGCGTGGCCTGAAACTGTCGGGCGGCGAGAAGCAGCGTGTCGCGATCGCGCGCACCGTGTTGAAGGCGCCGCCGATCCTGGTGCTGGACGAGGCGACCTCGGCGCTCGACACCCACACCGAGCACGAGATCCAGGGGGCGCTCGACCGCGTGGCCAAGAACCGCACCTCGCTGGTGATCGCGCACCGGCTCTCGACCATCGTCGGGGCCGACGAGATCATCGTGCTCGACCAGGGCCGTATCGCCGAGCGCGGCACCCATGCCAGCCTGCTCGCGCAGGGTGGTCTCTATGCCAGCATGTGGAACAGGCAGCGCGAGGCCGAGGCCGCGCGCGAGAAACTCGCCAGGATGGCCGACTCGCGCGAGGCCCCCAATCGGGAGCCGCCGCCGGTCGAGGACGTCCTCACGGCGCAGGCGGCCGCGGAGTGAGCTTGTCTCCGGTCCCAACTCTAGCCTAAACAACTCCACCGCGCGAGACGACCCGCGCCAACAACCCCTGAGCGGCAGATAGCGATGTCCATTCTCGATTCGATCCAGCGTCAGATCCCGCCGATCCACAAGGAGGGCTATCCCTTCATCGGAGGCTTTGCGCTGGCCAGCCTCGTCCTGTTCTGGCTGTGGTCACCGCTCGGGTGGATCGGCACGATTCTGACGGTGTGGTGCGCACTGTTCTTCCGCGACCCGGTGCGGGTCACGCCGGTGCGTGACGGGCTCGTGGTGTCGCCGGCCGACGGCCGGGTCTCGATGATCACGATGGCGCTGCCGCCCGCCGAGCTCGGACTCGGCGACCGGCCGCTGCCGCGCATCTCGGTGTTCATGAGTGTGTTCAACTGCCATGTGAACCGCAGCCCGGTGGCAGGCAGGGTGGACCGCATCGCGTATCGGCCGGGTCTGTTCATCAACGCCGAGCTCGACAAGGCGAGCGAGGACAACGAGCGCAATTCGCTGGTGATCTCGACGCCGCAAGGTCGCATCGGCGTGATCCAGATCGCGGGGCTCATAGCCAAGCGCATCGTCTGCTTCGTCAAGGAAGGGCAGGCGGTCGGCGCCGGCGAGCGGTTCGGTCTGATCCGCTTCGGCTCGCGGCTCGACGTCTATCTGCCGGTCGGCACCAAGGCGCTGGTCTCGGAAGGCCAGACCGCAATCGCCGGCGAGACGATCCTGGCCGACCTTGCCGGAGACGACCCGGCCCGCGCGTACCGGGCCAATTAACCATTAAGTCGAGGTTCCGCCGCAATGGCGGAGGGGAAGACGGCTTGCTATATCTCGCTGTGAGGTAAGGACGAGCCATGACGCCTTATGATTTGAGAGATCCCGACATTCGCCGCCGGCGGTTCCGTCCGATCCCGGTGCGGATGCTGGTGCCGAACGTCATCACGCTGCTGGCGATCTGCGCCGGGTTGACAGCGATCCGGTTGTCGATCGAAGGGCGGATGACGCTTGCGGTCTACGCCATCGTGTTCGCAGCCGCGCTCGACGGCATCGACGGCCGCGTTGCGCGGCTGATCAAGGGCCAGTCCAAATTCGGCGCCGAGCTCGACAGCCTCGCCGACTTCGTCAATTTCGGCGTCGCCCCCGGCCTGATGCTGTATTTCTGGCAGCTGCACGAGCTCGGCAATGCCGGCTGGATCGCAGCGATGGTGTTTGCGATCTCCATGTGCCTGCGGCTCGCGCGCTTCAATGCCACGCTGGACGATCCGAACAAGCCGGCCTTCGCCGCCAATTTCTTCACCGGCATGCCGGCGCCGGCCGGCGCGATTACCGTGATGCTGCCGATCTATGCCGCGTTCCTGGATCTGGGGCGCTGGCCTGCGGCCCTGACGGCCGGCTACACGCTGCTGATTGCCTTCCTGATGGTGTCGCGGCTACCGGTGTTCTCCGGCAAGAGCATGCGCATGCGGGTGCCTCCGGAGCTGGTGCTGCCCGCCTTCGTCGCGGTGGTCTTCTTCATCGCGCTTCTGATCAGCTATCCCTGGTACGTGCTCTCGATCGGTACAGTGCTGTATCTGTTGTGCCTGCCGCTCGGCTACAAATCCTATCGCGATCAGGCGCGCGCGCTCGAAGCCACGGCGCCCGCGAGCGGCGACGTGCCGTCGCCACCCTCGGCGCCGACATTGGCGAATTTGTCCGAGCCGCCGCAAGACGATCGCCGGCTGCACTGAGCGGCTGCCTGCGGATATCTGCCATGAGAGCTTCCTGAGTTGGGTTGAGACCCGATCTCGGCTATATCGCCCTGTGCCGGCGGCATCGCCTTAATCAGCCGCCAATCTGGGAGAGAACGCCGTGACCGATTCCGCGACCGGGCCGCTGCCCGCTTCCGTCCTCGAAGCGCTGGGCCGCTATGATACGCCGACGATCTGCAATGCCATGGAGATCGTGGCGCCCGAGCGCCGGCTGATCGGCTACACCACCAAGCCGTTGGTCTGCCCGTTCCCCGATCTGCCGCCGATGGTCGGCTATGCCCGCACGGTTGCGATCCGCTCGGTGTTGAAGTCGTCGCTTCCGGCTGAAGAGCAGTCGAAGCGCCGCATCGACTATTACGAATATGTCGGCACCGGCTTTGGGCCGCGCATCTCGGTGATCCAGGACTTAGACGGCCCCGACGTCGGCTATGGCGCGTTCTGGGGCGAGGTGCAGAGCAACGTGCACAAGGCGCTGGGCTGCCTCGGCGTCGTCACCGACGGTTCGATCCGCGACACGCCGCAATGGGCCCCCGGCTTCCAGGCGCTGGCCGGCTCGATCGGCCCGTCGCATGCCTGGGTGCATGCCGAGAGTTTTGGCGGCCAGGTGCGCGTCGCCGGCATGACCGTGAAGTCGGACGATCTGATCCATGCCGACCGGCACGGCGCCATCGTGATCCCGCTCGACGTCGCCGCAAGGCTGCCCGAGGCCGCGGAGCTCTGCGGCCGCCGCGAGGCGCCGATCCTCGAGATCGCGCGCAGCCCCGACTTCTCGCTGGAGAAGCTCAAGGCCGCGCTGAAGCGCTCGGCGGAGATCCACTGAGGGGAGAATACACCATGGACATGCGCGGCAAGACGGTGCTCATCACGGGCTCGACTGATGGCGTTGGGCGCTATGTCGCAAGCCGCCTTGCCGCCGAGGGCGCGCGCGTCCTGATTCATGGCCGCGACGCCGCGCGGGCGAAAACGCTGATCGACGGGATCGTGAAGGCCGGCCACAACGCGCCGACCTTCTATCAAGCCGATCTGTCGTCCATGGCAGGCACACGCGAGCTTGCCGCCGCCGTGCTCCACGATCACAAGCGCCTCGACGTCTTCGTCAGCAATGCCGGCATCGGCTCGCAGAACGACGGACCGCAACGCCAGGAGAGTCGCGACGGTCATGAGCTGCGCTTTGCCGTGAACTATCTCTCCGGCTTCCTGCTCGCGCATTTGTTGCTGCCGCTGCTGGAGGCGGCCGCGCCCTCACGCATCGTCAATGTCGCCTCCCTCGGCCAGCATCCTATCGATTTCGACGACGTCATGATTACGAAGGGCTATAGCGGCTCGCGCGCCTATGCGCAGAGCAAGCTGTCGCAGATCATGTTCACGATCGATCTCGCCGCGGAGCTGAAGGACGCCGGCATCACCGTGAATTCGCTGCATCCGGCGACCTATATGAACACCACGATGGTGCGCGCCGGCGGTATCACGCCGATGTCGACCGTGGAGCAGGGTGGTGCTGCGATCCTGCATCTGGTCGAAGGCGACGACGTCGCGGGCAAGAGCGGTCTGTTCTTCAACGGCATGAATGAGGCGCGCGCCAATCCGCAGGCCTATGATGTCGACGCACGCAAGCGCCTGCGCGCGCTCAGCCTCGAGCTGACAGGACTTTCGTCCTGACGCGCCTCATTTATGGTTAGCAAAGCGTTGAGATTGATGTCGTGAGACGGCAAAGCCGCCGTCCTTTCGGCACACCACGCCGCTCCGTCGCACCAGCTGAACTTAACCTTTACGCGGCTTTAAGGGCGCCGCTCTAGGGTTTCCAACGCGGTTCGGGGTTGGACCGCGCCACCGGCCAGGATGGCCGTTGTTGCGTTCGCTTTGGAGACTCCCATGGATATTATGACGGGCGCCGGCCTCGTGGCGGGCCTGATCGTCATCGCGACGATGGTGTTTCTGGGCGGCGATCTGCACATGTTCATCAGCGATCATGCGGCGATTATCATCTTCGGAGGATCGTCCGCAGCGACCATGATCCGCTTTCCGCTCTCGGTGCTGGCGCACGGCCTGCCGCTCGGCCTCAAGTTCGCCTTCACGATGAGCCGACTGTCGGCGCACGATCTGGTCGACGAACTCGCCCGCATCGCTGAGATCGCCCGCAAGCAGGGCCCGGTCGGCCTGGAGAAGGTCGAGACCGACGAGCCCTTCCTCGCCAAGGGCATCCGCTACGTCGCCGACGGCTACGACCTCGATTTTATCAGGGACAATCTGGAACGCGACCGTGACAATTTCCTGTTGCATCTCAACGAAGGCAGCAAGATCTACCGCGCCGTCGGCGACTGCGCGCCTGCGTTCGGCATGATCGGAACGCTGATCGGCATGGTGCAGATGTTCTCGAACATGTCGGATCCCTCGAAGCTCGGCCCGTTCATGGCGACCGCCCTGCTGGCAACTCTCTACGGTGCGTTGGTCGCGAACCTGCTCTGCCTGCCGATCGCCGACAAGCTGCACGGCAAGCTGATCGACGAGGAGACCAATCGCACGCTGATCATCGACGGCATTCTGATGATTCGCGACTCCAAGAGCCCGACTTTGGTGCGCGAAATGCTGTTGGCCTATCTGCCCGAGAAGCATCGCCACGCCGAAGGCGAGCCGGTTCCGGCGTAACGCCGGACGCCGGGATCTGACCCATGGCAAAGAAAAAACGCGAAGAAGCACACGGCGGCCATGGCTGGTTCGTGACGTTTGCCGATCTGATGGCCTTGCTGTTGGCGTTCTTCGTGATGCTGGTCGCGTTCTCCACCCAGGACGCAGAAAAGTTGAAGATCGTCGCCGGCTCCATGCGCGACGCCTTCGGCGTCCAGACCGAAGCGCGCTATTCCGGCATCATCGAATCCGATGGGCTGCCGACACGCGCGCGGCTGAAGAACGTCGACCACATCCAGCCCGAAGAATCCTCCAACACGCCGACGCCGGACCAGGAGGATCGCGACCGCACGTCGGGCGCGAAGCTGAAGGTTGATCGCAATTTTGCGCTCGCCGCCGCCTCTCTGCGCCAGGCCTTGCAGGACATGCCGGAACTGACCGAGATGTCCAAGCACATCATGTTCGAGGAGACCAAGCAGGGCCTCAACCTCGAGATCGTCGACCAGGACGGCCGCTCGATGTTCGCTGACGGCTCCAAAGTGCCCTATGACCGCACCCGCCGCCTGATCGAGAAGCTCGCGATCCCGCTCAAGGCGACCCCCTTGCGCGTCTCCATCGCCGGCCACACCGCGGCCGGCTTCGTGCCGACCCGCAGCGATTACGGCGCCTTCGACCTGTCCGCCGACCGCGCCAACGCCGTGCGCCAGATCCTCGAGCGCGAGGGGCTGCCACCGGCCCACGTCTTCGCCGTCTCCGGTAAGGCCGACACCCAGCCGCTCTTTCCCGACGATCCATCGCTCGCTGCCAACCGCCGCGTGACCATCACCCTGATGCGTGAAGATCCGCCGTTGCCGCCGAACTTGAAGCCGTAAATCCCTTGCGCTACCATTTTACCTGAGACCTATCGTCGCGACGGCGACGAACGTGGCCGCACCGTCACAGCTTCTCGCTTGGCACCTGCTATGGTGGCGTGCCGATTGACAGGCGCGCCGGAAGCGTCGAAAGGCGCCGGATCAATTCCAGGGACGAAGCGTTCTCCACCCTCATGACGGCGAGCATCACATCGACCGAGACCCAGGAAGGGCCGGTCACCTCCGGTTTTTGGGCCCTTACGCTCGGGAGCATCGGCGTCGTTTTCGGCGATATCGGGACCTCGCCGCTCTACGCCTTCCACGAGGCGGTCAGGGGCGCGGCGCATGGCGCGCCGGTGACGCGGATTATGGTGCTCGGCGTGCTGTCGCTGATCCTGTGGGCGCTGCTGATCGTCGTCACCGCCAAATACGTGCTGCTGCTCCTGCGCGCCGACAATAACGGGGAGGGCGGCACGCTCTCCTTGATGGCGCTCGGCCAGCGCGCGCTGGGCCGACGGAGCTGGTTCCTGCTCGCGCTGGGGGTGGTCGGCGCCTCCATGTTCATCGGTGATTCCATGATCACGCCCGCGATCTCGGTGCTGTCGGCGGTCGACGGCCTCAAGCTCGCGACGCCCGCGTTCGAGCACTATGTCGTGCCGCTCACGGTGCTGATTCTGGTGCTGCTGTTCGCAGTCCAGAGCAAGGGGACTGCGCTGGTGGCGTCGGCCTTCGGGCCAGTGATGGTGATCTGGTTTACCGTGCTGGCGGTGCTGGGCGTCATTCACATCGCCGACGATCCGTCGGTGCTGGCCGCGATCAATCCCTATTATGCACTGCAATTCCTGCTGTCGCACGGCACGATCGGCCTGGTGACGCTCGGTGCCGTCTTCCTCGCCGTGACCGGCGGCGAGGCGCTCTATGCCGACCTCGGCCATTTCGGCCGCAAGCCGATCCAGTCGGCCTGGATGTTCTTCGTGCTGCCGTCGCTGCTGATCAATTATTTCGGGCAGGGCGCGCTGGTGCTGTCCGACCCAAGCGCGATCGAGCACTCCTTCTATCGCATGGTGCCTGAACATCTGTTGCTGCCACTGATCGGCCTCGCGACCGCGGCGACCGTGATCGCGAGCCAGGCGGTGATCACCGGCGCCTATTCGCTGGTCTATCAGGCGGTGCAGCTCGGCCTCTTGCCACGGTTCGAGGTGCGCTACACCTCCGAGACCCATGCCGGCCAGATCTATCTGCCACGCGTCAACCGGCTGCTGCTGATTGGGGTGATGCTGCTGGTGCTGTTGTTCCACACGCCGAGCAATCTGGCGTCGGCCTATGGCATTGCGGTCTCCACCACCATGGTCGCCGACGGCATCATGGGCTTCGTCGTGATCTGGAAATTGTGGAACTGGCGCGCGGCAACCGCCGCGGCCGTCATCATGCCCTTCGTCCTGGTCGACATGAGCTTCTTCAGCGCCAACCTGCTCAAGCTGCTCGAGGGTGCCTGGGTGCCGCTGCTGTTTGGAGCTGCGATGGCGGGGACGATCTGGACCTGGCGGCGCGGCTCGGGAATCCTGATCCAGAAGACGCGACGGATCGAAGTGCCGCTGGACGATCTGATCCGCAGTCTGGAGAAGCGGCCGCCGCATATCGTCAAGGGCACGGCGGTGTTTTTGACCAGCGATCCGGCCTTCGTGCCGACCGCGCTGTTGCACAATCTCAAGCACAACAAGGTCCTGCACGAGCACAATGTGATCCTAACCATCGAAACCGCGCACACGCCGCGTGTCGATCTGTCCGACCGCTTCCGGATGGAGAAGATCAGTGAGAAGTTCTCAAAGGTCCGCTTGCGCTTCGGCTTCATGGAGCAACCGAACGTGCCCAAGGCGCTCGCGATCGCGCGCAAGCAGGGCTGGCAGTTCGACATCATGTCGACCTCGTTCTTCGTGTCGCGGCGGTCGCTGAAGGCCTCGGCGCAATCGGGCATGCCGCTCTGGCAGGACCATCTGTTCATCGCGCTCAGCCGGTCCGCCAACGATGCCACCGACTATTTCCAGATTCCGACGGGGCGGGTGGTTGAAGTTGGGACCCAAGTCACTATTTGAACGCAATCGGTGGACCCATGCAAAATTTGCATACCGAGGGCCCAAAATCGGGCTAGGCTATGTCAGCAGCGCAGGACTATAAGCCGCGCGCTCTTCCGCCGTTGTGCAGTGAAGCATTTTTAGAGGCCTCCAGGCTCTCCCATGACAAGTGACGTAGTAGTTACCGCCCCGGAAACGGCGGCGGCCAATGGGCATGGCGATGCCCACACCACCGCAGGTTTCGGCGCGTTGACGCTCGGCAGCATCGGCGTGGTCTATGGTGATATCGGCACCAGCCCGCTCTACGCGTTCCGCGAGGCGGTGATGGCAGCATCAGGCGCGGAGGGCGCGCCGACGCCCGCGGCCGTCCTCGGCGTGGTCTCGCTAATCCTGTGGGCGCTGATCGTCGTGGTGACGCTCAAATATGTCGTGATCCTGCTGCGCGCCGACAACAATGGCGAGGGCGGCACGCTAGCCCTGATGGCGCTGGCCCAGCGCGCGGTCGGCACCGGCGGGGCGACCATCGTCCTGCTCGGTATCATTTCCGGCGCCTTGTTCTACGGCGATGCCGTGATTACGCCGGCACTGTCGGTGCTGTCGGCCGTGGAAGGCATGAAGGACGTCACCGCGACGTTCGAGCCTTACGTCGTGCCCCTGACGGTGGTGATCCTGGTCGGCCTGTTCGCCGTGCAATCGCGTGGTACCGCCCGCGTCGCAGCCTTCTTCGGCCCGGTGATGTGTGTCTGGTTCGCCGTGATCGCGGTGGTGGCGATCCATCCGATCATTGCGCAGCCGCAGGTGCTGCTGGCGCTGAACCCGCTCTACGCCGTGTCCTTCATGCTCCACCACGGCATCATCGGCTTCGTGACGTTGGGCGCGGTGTTCCTGGCGGTCACCGGTGCGGAGGCGCTCTATGCCGATCTCGGCCATTTCGGCAAGCGGCCGATCCAGACCGCCTGGTTGTTCATCGTGCTGCCCTCGCTGGCGCTGAACTATCTCGGGCAGGGCGCACTCGTGCTCGGCGATCCCGGCGCGATCGAGAGCCCGTTCTTCCAGCTGTTTCCGCAAGGCCTTGTCCGCGGCGCCATGGTCGTGTTGGCCACCGCGGCGACCGTCATCGCGAGCCAGGCCGTCATCACCGGCGCCTATTCGCTGACGCGCCAGGCGATCCAGCTCGGGCTTCTCCCGCGCTTCGAAATTCGCCATACCTCCGAAGCCCATTCCGGCCAGATCTTCATCCCGCGCATCAACCAGCTGCTGCTGGTCGCCGTTGTGCTATTGGTGCTGCTATTCCGCTCCTCCAGCGCGCTGGCGTCGGCCTATGGCATCTCCGTCACCGGGACCATGGTGGTCACGGCGATGATGGGCTTTGTGGTGATCTGGAAGGTCTGGAAGTGGTCGCCGTTTACTGCGGCCGCCCTGATCCTGCCGTTCCTGTTCCTCGACCTGACCTTCCTCGCAGCCAACCTGCTCAAGGTGTTCGAGGGCGGCTGGGTGCCGCTCGCGCTCGGTTCGCTCATGATCCTCATGATGTACACGTGGCGGCGCGGCAGCCGGCTCTTGTTCGAGAAGTCGCGCAAGCTCGAATTCCCGCTCGCCGACCTCGTGGCGATGCTCGAGAAGCGGCCGCCGCAACGGGTGCCTGGCACCGCGGTATTCCTGACCAGCGATCCCCTGAGCGCGCCGACCGCGCTGATGCATAGTCTGAAACACTACAAAGTGCTGCACGAGAAGAACGTCATTCTCACCATCGAGACGGCGCAGACCCCGCGGATCGATCCGGCTGAGCGCGTCAAGCTGGAGCAGATCAGCCCGACCTTCTCCAAGGTGACGCTGAAGTTCGGCTTCATGGAATCGCCCAACGTGCCGAAGGCACTGGCGATCGCCCGCAAGCTCGGCTGGCAATTCGACATCATGTCGACCTCGTTCTTCCTGTCGCGCAGGGCGCTGAAGCCCGCCGCCCATTCCGGCATGCCGCGCTGGCAGGACCGCCTGTTCATCTCGCTCAGCCGCTCCGCCAACGACGCCACCGACTATTTCCAGATCCCGAGCGGCCGCGTGGTCGAGGTCGGCACGCAAGTGACGATCTAAGTCACGATTTAGGCTGCTCCCAAAGCTGTACTTCAAGTCGCTGCGATTTAGCTTTAACTTGCGGCACGCAGCTCAAGCCTTTGTAGCGCTTGATTTTCGTGAGCCGAGAGGCGAGGTTGCCGCCCGCCGGGATCGCCCCGGCAAGCGGGTCGCGACGTTGGAGGATGATGTGGCAAATCAAGTACAGGATCTGACCCCGGACGAGGTCTCCAAGGGTGTTGCGGAAGGACGCTATCTGCTGGTCGATGTCCGCGAGCCGAACGAGGTCGAGGCCGAGGCCTATCCTTACGGCATCGTCGTGCCGCTCTCGACCTTCGATCCCAAGGCGATCCCGGATCCGCAAGGCAAGGAGGTCGTGTTCGCCTGCCGCTCGGGCAAGCGCTCGGTGACCGCCTCGCTCGCAGCCCAGGCGGCAGGCTTGCCTTACGACAAGCATCTGGCCGGCGGCATGCTCGGCTGGAAGGCGGCGGGACTTCCCAGCAAGGTTGGTGGCTAACGTCGCGATGACCAAGAGCTCTTCGCTGAACAAGGTCTTCGCCGACCTTCCCGTCACCATCTTCGAAGCGATGTCGCAGGCCGCGCGCGACAACAACGCCATCAATCTCGGCCAGGGCTTTCCCGACGATCCCGGTCCGGAGGACATCCGCCGCGCGGCGGCCGACGCCTCCCTGAACGGCTACAACCAGTACCCGTCGATGATGGGCATCCCGGAACTGCGCCAGGCGATCGCGACCCATTACGGCCACTGGCACGGCCTCAAGCTCGATCCGATGAGCGAGGTGATGGTGACCTCCGGCGGCACCGAGGCGCTGACTTCGGCGATTCTCGCGGTGGTGCAGCCCGGCGACGAGGTCGTCTGCTTCCAGCCGGTCTATGATTCCTATCTGCCGATCATCCGCCAGGCCGGCGGCATTCCGCGCCTGGTGCGGCTCGAACCGCCGCACTGGCGGCTGAACGAGGACATGCTGAAAAGCGTCTTCAATTCAAAGACCAAGGCGGTGCTCTTCAACAATCCCCTGAATCCCTCCGCGGTGGTCTATCCGCGCGAGGACCTCGAACTTTTGGCGCGCTACTGCCAGGAGTTCGACGTCATCGCGATCACCGACGAGGTCTGGGAGCACGTCACCTTCGACGCGCACAAGCACATCCCGCTGATCACGATCCCCGGCATGCGCGAGCGCACCATCAAGGCCGGCTCGGCCGGCAAGATCTTCTCGCTCACGGGCTGGAAGATCGGCTTCGTCTGCGCCGCGCCGCCGCTGCTGCGCGTGGCCGCCAAGGTGCACCAGTTCCTGACCTTCACCACGGCGCCCAACCTGCAGGCCGCCGTCGCCTACGGCCTCGGCAAGCCCGACGAGTACTTTCTGTCAATGCGCAAGGATCTGACGCGGAGCAGGGACCGCCTCACCAAGGGGCTGGAGAGCCTCGGCTTCCCCGTGCTGAAGTCGCAGGGCACCTACTTCCTCACGGTGGACCTGTCGCCGCTCGGGCTGAACGAGAGCGATGCCGAGTTCTGCTGGCGGATCGTCAGGGATTACAAGGTCGCGGCGATCCCGGTCTCGGCCTTCTACGAGCAGGACCCCGTGACCTCGGTGGTCCGCTTCTGCTTTGCCAAGAAAGACCAGACACTGGACATCGCACTGGAGCGGCTGTCGGACGCCATACGCGGACGCAAGAGGTAGACAGAGATGACGAAGAACGTCAGCCGCTCTCGCTTTGGCCTTGGTCTTGCGATCGCCGCGGCGCTGACGTGCCTCTCGCAAGGGGCGGGCGCCGGGGAGCGCGTCGTCAACTTCTACAACTGGTCGAACTACATGGCGCCTGATGTCCTTGAGGCCTTCACCAAGGAGACCGGCATCAAGGTGGTCTACGATACCTTCGACGCCAACGAGACGCTGGAGACGCGGCTGATGGCCGGCAAGTCCGGCTACGACGTCGTGGTGCCCACGGCCTATTTCCTCCAGCGCCAGATCAAGGCGAACATCTTCCAGAAACTCGACAAGTCGAAACTGCCGAATTTGGCCAACGCGTGGCCGATGGTGACCAAGAATCTCGCGACTTACGATCCCGGCAACGATTTTGCCGTGAACTACATGTGGGGCACGACGGGCATCGGCTACAACGTCGCCAAGGTGAAGCAGATTTTGGGCGCGGACGCCAAGATCGACAGCTGGGACATCGTCTTCAAGCCCGAGAACCTCGCCAAGTTCAAAGACTGTGGCGTCCACATGCTCGACTCCGCCGACGACATTTTTCCGGCGGCGCTGAGCTATCTCGGGCTCGATCCGAACTCGACCAAGCAGGCCGATCTGGAAAAGGCCGCCGATGTCGTCGCCAAGGTCCGCCCCTCCGTGCGAAAATTTCACTCGTCCGAATATCTGAGCGCGCTTGCCACCGGCGAGATCTGCTTCGTGGTCGGCTGGTCCGGCGATATCATGCAGGCCCGCGCCCGCGCGGCTGAAGCCAAGAGTGGCATCGAGATCGGTTACACGATCCCGAAGGAGGGCGCGCAGATGTTCTTCGACAATCTCGCGATCCCTGCGGATGCCAAGAACGTCAGGGAAGCCTACGAGCTGATCAACTATCTCTACCGTCCCGACGTCGCCGCCAAGAACTCGGATTATTTGTCCTATGCCAACGGCAACCTCGCCAGCCAGAAGCTGGTCGATCCAAAGATTCTGAACGACAAGAACATCTATCCGGACGAGGCGACGCTCTCGAAATTGTTCGTCATCACCGCCCGCGACCCGGCGACGCAGCGGATCATCAACCGGCTGTGGACCAAGGTGAAGACGGGGCGGTAAAGGGGCTGCGGGCACAGTCCGCATCAGTCCCAAAACTCAGTTTCTGAAGAACAACCTCATGCACAGTAGAACAACTACCGGCGCGTTGCCGGCGGTGGCGGTGCTTAAGTCGCGATGCGATCTGGTTGAATCGATCCGCAAGCGCAAGAAGTTCGGAGCACTCGGCCGCAGCAAGCAATGAGCCGCCCGGTCGCTGGACGGACCTGATTTCGTCAGGCGCCGAAGGCGTTTGACTCGTCGGGCAAAACAGGAGCAGAAAAGTATCCTGCCGCTCACCCGAACCAAGCCCGACAGCCGTTGTGGGCACTACTGTTGTCGATTGCGCCCTAAATCGCCGCGTGCCTGTCAGTTAAAGCGGTAGTTCACGCCGACGCGTATGATATGGCCGTCGAAGCGTGAGCTTGTCTGTCCGGTTGCGGTGGCCCAAGGGGTGGTGACGTTGACGTTTTGGGTGAGCGAAATCGGCGCCGAGACGGTGCCGAGATCGTAATACAGGTATTCGGCTTTGGCGCTCCAATGTGAGCCGAGCATCCATTCGAGGCCGCCGCCCAGCGTCCAGCCGGCGACCGTTTTGGAGGCGCTTCCCGTGCCAAAAATCGGCGGCACGATCGTCGTCGTCCAACCCGGGAACATCTGCTGAAGGCTGAATGATGAGCTGACGTTCGCACCGCCATAGGCGAGGCCACCGGTGATGTAAGTCAAAAGGCTTGGAGTGGCGAGATAGCCGATGCGCCCTCGCACGGTCCCCAAATAGTCGAGGCGTTGCGAAAACGAGGCGGTCGACGAGTAGCTGTTGGCTGGAAAACCAAAGGGAGCAAAAGACGTCGTCGAAGAAGCGCTTGCCGTTCGCCTGGAGGAAGAGAGCGCCTGCATATCTGCTTCAAAGCCCAGGACGTAGGCCGGCGCGAATTGGAAATCATAGCCGAGCTGGCCGCCACCGACGAACCCGCTGCCTGAACTGCTGGCATTCGATGCGATCGCTGCGGCGAGCGCATTCGCCGTTGCTGGCGCCCCCGCCAGCAAACCTGCGGGATTGGACCAAAATGGCGTTCCCGTGGTGTTGAGTGAGGAGTCGCCGAACGCGACGCCAGCGTTCAGGCCCGCATAGAAACCGGTCCATGTTGCCGCAGGAGCCGCGACATAGGCCGGCGCCTTTCTGTACGGCAAGTCGGCCGCAAGCGTCGACACGATTGAGAACGCCAGCGTCACTGACGCCAAGCAGAAGGTACGACCTCTCATGAGACTTCCTCGCATTTCAAAGAGGGACAACGAACGGGAACGGTGAAACTTTCAGGAATTGGCCGGTTCAAAAATGCAGAGGATTGCTGGTTTCTCACCGGGATCGAAACAGACGTGCCACCGGCTATCGAGCGAGGGCCGGCGTGCACTCCGCGAAGGTACGAAGACCGTGGCGCCATCGTCGGTCGTCATGACAAGGCCGTCGCCAAGCGCTTTCAGCTCCGAAACCGGGTGGCAATCCCCATCGTGGCAGCAGTCGCGCGGATACCAGCTCGTTGTCGCGCTATCCGGCCCGACGTGAACGTGCGCTGTTGCGGGAAGACCGGTGGCCACAGCAAAGGCTGCAAACGCTCCGAGGCGCAATCCCCGACTCAGATACGGAGAAATACCGCATCGACCGCGCCAGATGACGGGCAGGCGGATGACGACGAGCAACAGCCGAAGCAAACGGACCACATGCTGATGCGCCATTTTCAGTCGCTCCCCTCGACCGCGGCGCCAGACGGCGCGAGCGGCCGGGCGCCAAAACGGATCAGCGAGGGTATTTCGTGCAGGCGCAACGCCTGGCGCATTAGCAAAGGCAACATGAAAATGGGAAACACGCTCATCGCGAGAAACAGCTCGATGCCCGGATGAGACGCGAGGAATGGAGTGGCTGCGGCCCACACCAGCGTGACGTTGCGGTTACCGCTCGCCAAGCCAACGGTCAGGCTGCGGCAGGTCCCCAAACGGAAAAACAATCCGGCGCTGACAAGCTGAAAAAAGACATTCAAGGCAAATGCAAGAAGCAGCAATTCAGCAGCCTGACCGGGAGCGGCCCAGATGCGTCTGTCCATTCCGTGCATCGCGCCGATCGCGACGACGATAAGGCCGACCACGGAAATCCCCGTCATCGCGTGGGGATTTTTCTGGATCCAGCCGCTGGCATACCGTCGCAACAACCAGGAGCAAACTGCCGCGCCGCCGACGATCAGTGCGAGCCGCAGGGACATGGCGATGACATCGATGTCCAGCTCGGCTCCCGCCATCAACTTCGCCAGCGGCGGCAGATAGAATGGCGACAGGATCGTCGCCGCTACCGTCGCGATCAGCGCAAGCGATGCACTCAGTCCGAGCATGGCCGCTATCGCGGCGGCGCTTCCAACCGGCGGCGCCAACATGGTCAGGATGATTCCAGCATCGACATCAGGCGAAAAGCTCGTCCATCGTACGAACAGATAGGTGACGACAGGAACGCCAAAGGTGGTCCAAGAAAGCACCGTGAGCATGCGCTTTCTGTCTCGCGCTTCGAGCTGAAAGGCTTCACGGTCCACTTTCAGGAACGCGCCGAGCGTAAAGATGAAGACCGCGATGCCCATGATCGGACGCATCACGTCAGCCAGCGTCGGGAGCATTAGCCCAAGCATGACGCCCACACACAGCAGAAGCGGTCCATGACGGCCGGCGGCCGCCAGGCAGGCTAAGGCCTTCGACATTTGCGTCTCTCCTCAATGTATTGAAGCCGCTGATTGGTCACGATCAGCAGCGCTGGTCGTGTTTGCAACGCGCTGTAGCTGGCAGAGAAGGTCGGCTGACCTGATGGTCTAATGCCTTCTGCGAAACCTGGGATATGACTAAATTTCATTCAGGGCTGATGCAAAAAGAGACGTCCGAAAAACTTGTTAGTCGTGTCCGAGACGCAACTTTGGCCGATTCAGTTTTCTGGGTTGTTTCTGCAGTGTAACCGTGTCGTAACGGCCATCGTCGCCATCGGTATTATTGGAATTGCAACGAATAGTTTTTAGTTTTGTGATCCACTTAACAATTGTGCGCATACGTATTTTGCTAAGATAATAGTGAAATCCCTTTTGGCCCGCCTAATAGCTATCATGTGCGTTCTTGCCGATGGCAGCGCCCTTCGGAGACCGCGGACATGGCTCGGCTGACGGGCGACTCGGCCGGCAAGGCTGCGAAGCAGACGCTGTTGGTTGTCGGCGGTGATCTCGCGTTGAGAGCCGCGCTGGCGCAGAACCTCATCAAGCGCGGCTATGCTGTCGAACTCGCGGTCGAACCGGGTCGGGCCCGTGCCATCGCGGATGGAGGAGCGATTGCGCTCAGTCTCATTCTAGCCGAGCGCATCTGTCGGGAAACCCTGGAGCTCGCACGCGAACTGGCGAACGGCGCCGGTATTGTGCTGATGGCAACGGACCGCTGTGAAGCGGCGCCGGTATTGGAAGGCATTGAGATCGTCGAAACACTCGTCCCCGAAGAGATCGTCTCCCGCGTCCAGGCAGCGCTGCTCAGATCAAGCAGTCCCGCAAGCAACAACCGGCCGGCGCCAACCGTCCTGGTGATCGCCGGGTTTCAGCTTGACTTGTCAGGTCATGCCTTGCGCGACCCACTTGGCAAGGAGGTGACGCTGACCGCGGGTGAATTCTCGTTGCTGTCGACATTTGCAAGCTACCCGGGTCGGGTCCTATCGCGCGATCAGTTGCGAGCCTCGCTCAGTGGTGGCGGTGTCGAGGTTTATGACCGCAGCGTCGACGTCATGGTCTCGCGCTTGAGACGGAAGATCGAGCCCGATCCCAGGCATCCTTCTCTCATCATCACGATTCCGGGTGCCGGCTACAAACTCGCGGTCACAGTGGAAGATCGTCCGTCGGCACTGCCACACTCGCGCGCGGCCCCGATCGACCCAGTTCGGCCATCGATCGGCGTGCTGCCGTTCTCTCCGATCTCTAGCGATGCAAATGTCGGGCAATTCGCCGATGGCCTTGCAGAGGACGTCATCACGGCGCTGTCGAGCAGTGCGGACCTGGCAGTGCTGTCGCGCCATTCCACATTTGCGTACAAAGGCAAGGCGATCGACATCCGCCACGCCGGGCAAGCGCTCGGCGCCAGATATCTGGTCGAAGGCAGCGTGCGGATCGTAGGCGAACGGCTGCGCGTGGCGGCACAGCTCGTCGATGCAGGCGATGGCAGCCATCTCTGGGCGGAGCGTTTCGACTGCGGCTCCGGAGACGACATGCTGCAGGCCCAGGATCGCCTCGCCCAGGAGATCGTCCGGGCCGTTCGCTTCAGGCTACTCGGCGAGCGGATGTTGCCTGGCTTGGATCGGGTCGCGCGGCGATTGATTACGGTCATGGTCTGCCGTTTGGCTGGTGTCATCGCGTGGTCCGACCAGGCCGATGCGGAATCGGCCTATCGACTGATCGAGAGCTACCAGCGTTGCTGTACCGATGCGATAGCAAGGTCCGGAGGAGTCGTTGCTCTGCGCTCGGCGGATGTTGTGGAGGCGCATTTCGGCTTGCCACCCACTGTTGAGCGCGGCGCCGAATGTGCCCTGAGCACGGCTATCGAGATCCGAGACGCTTGCGGCAGCATCGATGGTGCTGCAGATGGTCGCGTGCAGGTGCAGGCCGGGATCGCAACCGGCACCGCGATCGTTGGCGCGCTTGGCGAAAATGTCGATGAGCGACGTCACAGCGCGATCGGGCAGCCCGTTGATTCTGCGAGACACCTGTCCAGCGCTGCTGCGGCCGGCGAAATCATCATCTGCATTCGCACGCGCGAGCTGGTCGGCGGGCTCTTCGATGTTCGTGAGCATGAGCATGCTGGATCGGAGGTATTCAGAGTCGTCGGAGCCGCGCCGGTAGAGACCCGCTTTTCCGGGCTGCGCGAACATGCAGTCGCGCCGCTGGTCGGGCGTGCCGAGGAACGAGCGCGACTGCTTCGGCACTGGTGCGAGGCTCGGGCGGGCATCGGTCAGACTGCCTTCATCGCCGGCGAGGCGGGTTTAGGCAAGTCGCGGCTGCTTGTAGCCTTACGTGAAGACATCCAGCATGAGCCGCATGGCTTTCTCCACTTTGCGTGTGCGCCTCATCGAAGCGATACAGCGCTGTTTCCGATCATCGAACATATCGAGCGTGCAGCCGGACTTCAATACGGCGACGATGCAGACCAGAAGCTCGCCAAAGTCAGCCAGTTGCTGCAACGGCCGGACCAAGACCAGGAGGAGGTGCGCTGGTTCGCGGCGGAGCTGATGTCGCTGCCGTGCAAGGTGCCGACCTTTGCCGCATCGCTCACACCGCCTCAGCGCAAACAGAAGATATTCGATGTATTGCTTCGTTATCTCGAAGCTCAGTCTAGAGCGCACCCGATCCTTATCGAATTCGAAGACGTCCACTGGGCGGACTCGACGACAGTCGAACTGCTCACTCTGTTGATTGATCGCTTGCCTGGCATGCCCGCAATGGCGGCGGTCACGGCCCGGCTTGAATTCAATGCTCCCTGGCCGGATCCCGAGCACGGGACTGAGATCAAGCTGACACGTCTGACCCGTGAAGAAGCGACGACGCTTGCAGGCTGGGTTGCCCGCGATCATTCGGCGAGCGCAGGGGATCTCGAACGCATCGCGGATCGCACGGACGGTGTTCCTCTGTTCATCGAGGAGTTGACGAAGAGCATCATCGAGGGGGCCGGCACTGCTTCGGCCAGTTCGATCCCGCTCACGCTGGAGTCCTCGCTCATCGCTCGCCTGGATCGCGTGGCGTCCGCCGGCGACGTTGCCGCTGCGGGAGCCGCGATCGGGCGAGTGTTCTCGCACGAGTTGCTCAGCGAAATCAGTTATTTACCTGCCGGGACGCTCAACGACAGGCTGGACAAGCTGCTGGCCGCCGGGCTGCTCTTCCGCCGCGGGGTACCGCCGGATGCTACATACACTTTCAAACACGCCCTGGTGCGGGACGCAGTTTACCAGCGCCTGAGCGCGGATGTGCGCCGAAAGTTACACGCGCGCATTGCGCGGGCGACCGAGAGCAAATTCCCCGAGCTGGCGCACAGTCAGCCTGAGTTCGTTGCGCTGCATGCCATCGAAGGGCAACTGTTCGACACTGCGGTTGAATATGCATTCAAGGCCGGCAAGCACGCGGTGGCGATTGGCGCGATGCGCGAGAGCGTGCGGCAGCTGCGCCTTGCCCTTGCGGCTCTAGAACGTCTGCCCAAGCACCGCAAGCACGCGGAGCTTGAGGTCGACATCCTCCTGGTGCTGCTCACGGCGCTTGTGTCGGCTCGCGGCTATACCGATCCGGAGACGCAGGAAACTTATGCGCGCGCCAACGCGCGCTGTCACGAGCTCGGCACGAAATCGCGGCTGGAGGTGATCGAACACGGTATATACCGCCAGTACTTGGTCGGGGCCAATTATGTGAGCGCACTGCGTGTTGCTCAGGACGCGCGGGCCGGCGGGCGCTCCGGCTGGGAACTCGGCATCGGCATCGTCCGGTTGCACCAAGGCGAACTGGCAAGCGCTATGGATCCATTGGAGCGCGCCTGGGTGGCGATCGACGGAGCCGCCCGCACGGAAAACCTGGAAGAGGTGCGTCTGACGGGGGCCCCGGCGTATTTGGCACTTTGCCATGCACTGCGTGGCGAGCACCGGCAGGCCCAAGCGCTGCTTGCCGAAACGCTTGCAATTTCAGAACGGCTGGCCAGCCCGATCGCGCGCGCCTCCGCCCTGAGCGCAACGGCCCGGGTAAGCTGGCTCCTTGGCGCCAACGCTCAAAACCTTGAATTTGCAACCGAGCTCGGCGACTTGTGTCGGGAGCGCGATTTCCGTTACTGGCTTGCCGCCGCCGAATGCTATTTGAGCTGGCATGCGGCCCAGCAGGGCAGGTCGATCGAGGCTGTGGCTCGCATCGAACGCGCGCTCGACGCATACCGCGCGACCGCTGCCCGCTGGCTATATCCGTTCTTC
This sequence comes from Bradyrhizobium diazoefficiens, assembly GCF_016612535.1. Taxonomy (NCBI): domain Bacteria; kingdom Pseudomonadati; phylum Pseudomonadota; class Alphaproteobacteria; order Hyphomicrobiales; family Nitrobacteraceae; genus Bradyrhizobium; species Bradyrhizobium diazoefficiens. Next base: position 1,232,401 of record NZ_JAENXS010000002.1, on the reverse strand, counting down.
GTTGCTATGAGCGCCGAGATCGATCGCGCCGATGGTCGATCTACGGACGCCTTGCGCAGGACCGAGGAGGCGCTCAGCGAACGAGCGGTGACGGGAGAATTCTGGTACGACGGAGGACTGCTGGCGCTGAAGGGAAAGCTGTTGCGCGATCTGGGCGATGTCGGCGGAGCGGAGAGATGCTTGCTGGCGGCGCTTGCTACCATCGAGCATCAGGGCTCCCATCTGTTTGCGCCTGCTATTGCAGTCGAACTTGCAGCGCTGTGGGAGGCGCAGCATCGAAAAGCCGAGGCCGAGCTTCTGCTGCGCAGATTTCCGAATCTGCGGGCAGACGGAGCAAAGCCAGATCAGCGGCAACGCCCGGCCAAGCCGTACCAGGACAAATGAACCTTCTGACTTCCGAGATCAGACAGAGCGGTAGGAAGGAATGCGGTGCGCGGACGCAAGAAGTAGAAGATGAACGTCAGCCGCCGCCCTGCTTATTCTGCTTACCTTCGACAAAGATTCCGGAGAGTTGGCGAGAGCGTCGTCGCTTCCGAATGCCTGCGGGATCGTCCTGCTACGTATCGTTCCGCGTCCACCTCAGCGGGCGGGCAAGCGATCGCTGACCTAATTCTTGCCCCTGACGATTGGGCGGGCCATTTTTCGGTGATCGAACCCGGCCGAGTCCGGAGGCATCTGCTGAGACCATAGCACCGGAATGCCTACCGCCACCTGCGATGCAGCCACAGCCACTGCTCCGGATGTTCGCGTACCCAGCTCTCCACCACGCTGGTGATCGCCTGCGTCGTGGCCTGGATGTCGATCTTGCCGTCGGCATCGCGTACCGGCGGGACCTCCTCGGTGAGCTCGGCGGCGAAGCGGCCGCCGGGCTTGCGGATGACGCGGACGCCGTGGATCGGGCATTCGACCTGGCGGAGCAGGCGGGCCAGCATCGGATTGGCGCGGGTCTTGCGGCCGAAGAAGGTGACTTCGACGCCGCCGGTGAGATACTGGTCGACCAGCATGGCGACGTGCTTGCCGTCCTTCAGCGCCTGCGCGAGCCGCAGCGGCGCGTCGCGCCCCGCCGGGATCAGCGTGCCCATGTTGACCTGGCGCATCTCCTGGATGATGCGGTCGGCCGAGGCAATGTTGGGCCGGCGGTAGAGGATCGCGGCATCGAGCCCATGGGCGACGGCGGCGAGCGCCGGCAATTCCCAATTGGCGAGATGCGAGGCGAAGATCAGTGCCGGCTTGCGGTCGTCGCGGATCTGGTCGAACAGCTCGATGCTGCGTGCCGGGAGTTCGATCCGGCTGTTCTCGGGATGCGCGCGGTCGTAATCCCAGACGTGGTCCATATGGGCGAATTCGGCGCCGACACGGCCCAGATTGTCCCACACGCCCATCAGGATGGTTTCGATCTCTTCCGGCGACTTCTGTGGGAACGCCGCGGTGAGGTTGGCGCGGCCGATGCGATGTTCGCGCAGGCGCGGGCCGATCAACTTCACGGCGCGCGCGAAGAAATCCGAGGTCTTGGCCGGATCGAAATAGCGCGTGGTGCGCAGCATGCCGACGGTGGCCGCACCGATCAGGCCGCCGCCGATCGATTTGGCGGCCTCCCGCGCGCGGGCCTTGGTGCTCGCAGGAAGCAGCGCCATCCGTCCGGTCAGGCCGGTTCGCGGGTCAGGATCAGCGAGGCGTTCTGGCCGCCGAAGCCGAACGAGTTCGACATCACGGCGGTGACGCGGGCGTCGCGCGCCTTGTTGCCGACCACGTCGAACAGGATCGTGGGATCCGGATTGTCGTAGTTGATGGTCGGCGGAATGCGCTGATGCTCGAGCGTCAGCAGCGAGAAGATCGCCTCGACGGCCCCTGCGGCCGAGATGGTGTGGCCGACCATCGACTTGTTGGAGGTGACCGGGATCTTCGAGACGAGATCGCCGAACACGGCCGATGTCGTGTTGTACTCCATCTTGTCGTTTTCGGGCGTCGCGGTGCCGTGGGCGTTGATGTGGTCGATCTGGTCCGGCGTCATGCCGGCATCGGCCAGCGTCTTGTTCATGCAGCCGATGATCGGCTTCCCATCAGGTGACGAGCGGGTGCGGTGGAAGGAATCGGTGAGCTCGCCGCAGCCGGCGATCACGCCGAGAATTTTTGCGCCGCGCGCGGTGGCCGCCTCGTAGCTCTCGAGCACGAGGGCGCCGGCGCCTTCGGCCATGACAAAACCGTCGCGGTTCTTGGAGAAGGGGCGGGAGGCCGCCTGCGGCGGATCGTTCTGGGTCGATAGCGCTGAGAGCAGCGAGAAGCGCACCAGCGCTTCCGGATTTACGGTGCCGTCGGTGGCCACGCACAGCGCGGCATCGGTCTCGCCGCGGCGGATCGCCTCGACGCCGAGCTGGATCGAGGTGGCTCCGGACGCGCAGGCCGTCGACAGCGAGATCGGCGAGCCCTTGGTGCCGAAGGTCTCGGCGAGGTGGGCCGCAACCGAGCCGAACATGAAGCGGTGATGATAGGCGCTGTACTTGCCGCCGCCGGAGATACGCAGGAGATCGTCGTAGTTGAAGTCGGGCTTGCCGACGGCGCGGCCGAGCTCACGGCGCTGCGGCCATTCGACCTCGACCGGCGCGACCGCCAGGAAGAGCGGGCCCGGGAAATCACCTTTGGCGCCGATGCCGGCCTGCTCCAGCGCTTCCTGGGTGACCAGCTCGGCCATGCGTTCGGAGAGGCCGGTGGACGAGAACGGATCGACCCTGACGAAATCGACGGTGCCGGCCATCGTGGTCTTCAGGCCATCGACCGGAAAGCGCGTGATGGTGCGAATGCCGGATTCGCCCGCAACGAGTTTCGACCAATTGTCGGCCTTGCCGGCGCCGAGCGAGGTCGTGATGCCCATGCCGGTGACGACGACGACGGGACGCCCGAGTTTGTCGCGTGGTGCAGTCATGGATCCCCCAAACGAATGAGCTAAACTGCCTCCACCAGCGCCATGCCTTCGCCGCGCCAGTGTCCGGCCCCCACCACCACGATCTGGGTGGGCGCGCCCTGCATTTCAATCTCGGTCCCGGTGGAATCGTTCGGCGGGAACAGCGCGCCGCGCGAGATCGCGAGAGCTGCGAGCGCAATGCCGAGCGGGAATTGCGTTTCCATGGTGTGCCCGAACATCGTACCGGTCGCGCGCACCGGGAAGTCGGTGTGGCCCTTCAGGAAGCCGCGCTCCTCCGACGTCGCCGGCTCCGCGCCGGTCGCGCCCGAGATGATCGCGCCCTTGCCCTCGCGCTTGGGCAGCTTGGCCCACAGCTTCTCCAGCGTCGCTTCCATGTCGCCGGACTGCTTGCGCCGGGCCAGATCGGTCACCACGCTCGACAGCTTTGCGAACGGTTTGGCGCCGCGCGCTTCCGCATGCGCCTTGGATTCCAGCACCAGGAAGGCGCCGGCCGAGCCGAGCGCGAAGCCGGAATGGTCCTTGCGCGCCCACACGGGGGCAAACTTGTCCTTCAGATTGAAGTCGCCGAATTCGTAGAGGACCATCAGGTCCTTGCGCTCGCCATTGTGCGAGCCACCGACCAGCGCAATGTCGCTCTCGCCCGAGGCGATGCGCGACAGCGCGATGCGGGCGGCATCGGCGCCCGCGACCTCTTCGCCCATGAAGGTGCGCGAGGTGCCGCCGAGACCGTTGACGATGGCGATGTTGCCGGCGAGCAGATTGGAGAGCTGGGCCAGGAATAGCGTCGGCCTGAGATCGCTCATCAGCCGCTCGTTGAGGAAGCCGGGTGCGTTGGCACCCTTGGCTTCGGCGGTGAGTACGCCGGTGTCGACATTGAGATCGCGCTCGCCGCCGCCGGCGGCGACCACCATGTCGATCTTCGACAGGATGTCCTTGTTGCCCTTGATGCCGGCCGACTCGAGCGCCAGGCCCGCGGCATAGACGCCGATGCGCTGCCAGGCTTCCATCTGGCGCTGGTCGCCCTTCTTCGGGATCTGGCTGTCGAAGGTAACAGGCAGCAGCGGGTGCACGATGAAGGGCGCAAAGCCCTTTTCGTCGACATTGATGCGATTCTCCTGAAGCGCATTCCAGTTGGCGTCGAGCCCCTCGCCGAGCGAGGTGGCAAGACCAATGCCGGTGATCCAGACTTCCGTCTGGCCGGATTTCGAAGCGGTGTCAGTCATGGCGATACGGCCTGTTGCGGAAAGCCGACGCGCTTGGCGACCGCATCCATGTATCCGCGCATATCCGAATTGGGGAAGGGGATCAGCGTGAAGGTGAGCATCGAGTTCGCGCGCAGCTTGCCGCCGACCCGGATCTTGGCCTCGGTCATGGCATAGCCCGAGCCCTCATGGGCCACGCTCGCCTCGAGGGTCATGAGGTCGCCCGGAAACACCGAGCCGCGTACCTTGGCTTCCTTCACGGCGGCCAGGATCGGCATGCGCTCGAACTTCAAGACGCCAAGCAGGAGAAAGCCCGAGGCCTGCGCCATCGATTCGATCAGGAGCACGCCGGGCATCAAGGGATAGCCCGGGAAGTGCCCTTCGAAGACGGTGCTCTCCTTGGGAACCTGGGCCTCGACAACGATCTTTTTCGCGTCGACCTCGAGGTCGACGATGCGATCGATCATCTGGAAATATTCGAGTTGCATGGCCGCCCGATTAGGCGCTCGCGCCCTTGGCGGCAACCAGTTCGTCGATGCGCGCGCACAGGTTTTTCAGCACGAAATACTGCTCGGTGGTCGCCTTGCCGTCGTTGACTTCCTGGGTCCACTTTTCCAGCGGTAGCTTGATGCCGAACTGCTTGTCGATCGCGAACGCGATGTCCAGGAAATCGAGGCTGTCGATGCCGAGGTCATCGATGGCATGGCTATCCGGCGTGATCGTGTCGCGCGGGATGTCGCAGGTTTCAGCGATGATCGTAGCGACCTGATCGAATGTGGAGGACATCACTAAGCCTTTGATATATTGCGGATATTTTTCAGATATTCCAGAGTGGCAAGGTGGGTGGGCATCGCGCCCCGAATGACGCCCTCAACCCCCCCTCTGGCCGGGTTGAAAGCCCGTATATCGGAGCGCCGCCCTGAGTTCAATGGAGCCGGACAAGGCGCAGGGACAGGGCTGGGGCTGCCGGCCCGGGACGGCTTCGGCCCGGGGATAGGCCCCGCAGGAAGGAGGACGCCGGCGGCCCGCCGGGCCTAGATGTGCGGGGTCGTGATCTTGACGCAGTCCCGCCGGCCCATCAGCACGCAATCCTGGGTCCGGCGCAAGTCGGCGATGCTGACGGCAAGCCAGATCCCGATCGCGGTCAGCGCGATGGTGAAGGCCAGCGCCGCGATGTTGGCGAGCATGCGATGGCGGAAGTCTTCCGGCTCCTCGCGCGGCTGCTCGTAGCGGGACAGGTCGAGCGGTTCGGGGGCGGCGTGCAGCTTCTGTACGATGCCGCTGCCCCGGTGGATCACCGGGGAGGGCGTCGTGCGCGGCCTGAACTGGAGCACCCGGTGCTCGTCATCCGAGGTTATGGGCCGCTGGGATTTCATGGCGCGGGGATCACTCCGAAGCAGCAAATTTTAGATAGCATACGGGGCACAAGCGTTGCAGAAAATCTTCTCAACGCGCACGTGCATTGCGCATTCCAATTGTCTTTCCTGATCATTTCTTGAGCTCTTCCTTGCGCGCCGCGAACGCTCGTCGGAGCGGGTTGTCATCCCGGCGTCAGGGACGTACGGGTTGCGCTGCAACAACAGCCGGGACGATGGCGCCGCTTGTCCCGAACGCATGTTGCCGCCGCAACGCCCATGGCATAATCGGGAACCCTGTTCACCCGTTGCAACCAGATGAGAGGCCGTTCGATCATGACCACCAACGCGCGTGAGCCGAGAGTGCACCCGGTGCCGATCCTGTCGCTCCGCCCGACGCAGATGACGGTCGGCATGCGCGAGGTCAAGGAGAAGCGCAAGCGCTGGCGCGAGCACGGTAAGAAGAAGCAGTCCGAGCTGCTCGGCAGCCACATGATCCCCGTCGTCTTCGGACCGGACGCGCGCTACTACGTGATCGACCATCATCATCTCGGCCGCGCGCTGCACGACGAGGGCATCAAGGAGGTGCTGGTCACCGTAGTCGGCGATCTCCGCATGGTCGATCGCGAGGCGTTCTGGGGCGTGATGGACAACAAGCGCTGGGTCTATCCCTACGACGCCAAGGGCGAGCGGCGTCCGTTCCGCGATCTGCCGAAATCGGTCGTCGATCTCAAGGATGATCCCTACCGCAGCCTCGCCGGCGAGCTCCGCCGTATGGGCGGCTTCGCCAAGGACACCACGCCGTTCTCCGAATTCCTCTGGGCCGACTTTCTGCGCCGCAAGCTGACGCGCAAGGCGGTCGATGCCAATTTCGACAAGGCGCTGGAGAAAGCGCTGGCCGCGGCCAAGAGCAAGGATGCGGTCTATCTGCCCGGCTGGTGCGGGCCGGCGTCGGATGACTAGGCGCGGGCGCTCGCATCAATCGCGCTGGAAGATCTTGGCGCCGGGATAAACACGCCTGGCGTATGTCACGACCAGTGCGCGATCCTGGGTTTCCAGGAAGGGTGTTCGGATCCGACTCGACCCGACGATGAGGTGCCACAGACCGTTGAGCCTTTGGATGATGATTTTCATCTGACCGTTCCTCGAGGACTCCGCAATCGAGCAAATGCTGCTTGTCACGGCTGCCTTGCGATTCATGATCCTGATCGCGGGTGTGAAATTCCCCGATACGGCGCGCACGCGATGCAAGACGACGGCGACTATCATGAGTTGTTTACGGCCTGCAGCATTGCGAGCCGGATCTCATCACAGCCGCTTGAGCGAAATCATTTTCCGCACCCACGAAGTGGTCCTGAAACAAAGCCGGCCCATCTATTGGGCGTAGTCGAGCTCACACAGGAGGCAGCCATGCGCCGTCTCGTTTTCGTAATTGCCTTGCTCGCGGTCGCCTCAGCAGGAATTTCGGCGTCATTTGCCGCGGTTCACCAGGCCAGGACACTGACATTTGCCGAGCGCTTCGCGCCGGCGCTTCCGTTGATGGTCAAGCGCTAGGCTCTAGCGCCACCATTTCGGATTTTGCAGGCCGGGCGAGGAGAGCCAACGCTCCATCTCCGCGGCGGCCTCGCCGTTGCGAACCTTCTGCAACTGCATGTGGCGCTCGGCACCCGCCGGCAGCCTTCTGGCCGTGTCACGGGCTTCCTGCGTGAATTTGTTCAGGCGTTCCTGGAGGGACAGGGCCGGTCGCGTGCGGTTGCGCTTCTTGGTCATGGTTTGCCCTTTCGAGCGCCAAAACAAGCACGCACAGGCGAGCCACGTCCTTAACTTTTGTTGGAACCGCCGGCCGATCGCGGGCTTTTCAAGATGGCGCCCCCGCGAGTCCCACTGCTCGCAATTCGGTACGTCCATTCTCGAGACGGGAGCGAGCTCCAGTGCCCGGCGTTGCAATCCGCGCGGCGCTCATCAAGCGCCTGCGCATCTCTTCCGCGATCGCGGAAGAGGACATCAAGGAGATCGAAGCCTTGCCGATCTCGGTGCGACAGTACCCCGCCGAAACGGCGGTGGTGCGCGACGGTGAGCGCGCGACCGACTGCTGCCTGATCGCGGACGGGTTCTGCGCACGCTCCAAGACGATCGCGAGCGGCAAGCGGCAGATATTGTCGCTGCACATCCCCGGCGAAATCCCCGATCTGATGAGCCTGTTCCTGCACGTGATGGACCACGATCTGTCGACGCTGACGCCGGCGACGCTCGGCTTCATCAGCCACGAGACGCTGCAGAAGCTGCACCGCCGCAGGCCGATCGTCGCCGAGATGTTCTGGCGCGACACGCTGATCGACGCCGCGATGTTCCGCGAATGGATCGTCAATGTCGGTCAGCGTCCGGCGCCCGCACGGCTCGCCCACGTCATGATCGAATTGCGCGAACGCCTGAGGATCATCGGGGGCGTCGACGGGACCAGCTTCGAGATGCCGCTGACCCAGGAGGAGATCGGCGAGGCGATGGGGATCACCGCCGTGCACGCCAACCGCGTGATCAGGCAGTTGCGCGAGGAGGGCATCGTCGAGCTACATCGCGGACGCGTCACGGTGCTCGACGAGCGGAGATTTTTGGAGCTCGCGGATTTCGACGGCCGCTATCTGCGCCAGTCGCCAACGCTTTAAACCGCGCCGATGCCGCGATACCATTTCGACATCCACGAGGACAGCCGTCTCATCCCGGACCATGCAAAACCCGTCGGCAATGGGAAGCAGTTCACCTAGGCAGCCAAGGCTAAGACGGTTGCCTGGATTGGAACGTTCGGACCTTGGGTCGATTGGTAGTCATTGGCTCAGCTTCAAGCAACGCGGTCGCCTTTCCGGAGTTGTCGCTGCGGAGCTGAATCGCTCAACTCGAAACTCAGGCATCTCCAACCACGACAGGAGTTCACAATGAGCGGAGGAGACGACATTCACGCCACGCGGAGGACCGAGCCAAATGGAGTCGAGCCGTCGTTCTCCGAAGATGATCTTCAGCGCGCGCAGCTTGGTCCGCGCGGTGTTCCCGGTCAGCCCGACCCCGCCAGGATGACTCGACAGCGCGCCAAGAAAACGCCAGTCGAGGGTGATTTCGACGGACACACGTCTTGAATGCTTGGGCGAACATCGGGACGCCGGGGCGCAGCAGGATAGTCGAGCTCGGTCACCGCTGTTCAGTCACTTCTTCGGCAGGCGTCCCATCAGATAGAACTCCTCATTCGGCCGCATGCCGGTGAAATTCGCCAACCTGTTCGACAGCGCGAAGAAGGCCGAGATCGCCGCGATGTCCCAGATGTCGTCGTCGCTGAAGCCGTGTGGGGCGAGGGCGGCGAAATCCTCCTCAGCGATCCCTTGCGCGTCGGCCGAGATCTTCATCGCGAAATCGAGCATCGCCGTCTCGCGCGGTGTGATGTCGGCCTTGCGGTAGTTGATGGCGACCTGGTCGGCGATCAGCGGGTTCTTGGCCCGGATGCGCAGGATCGCGCCATGGGCGATGACGCAATATTGGCACTGGTTGGCCGCCGAGGTCGTCACTACGATCATCTCGCGCTCCGCCTTGGTGAGCCCGCCGTCCTTCTCCATCAGCGCGTCGTGATAGGCGAAGAAGGCGCGGAATTCGTCCGGACGATAGGCGAGCGTCAGGAACACGTTCGGCACAAAACCGCTCTTTTCCTGCACGGCGAGCAGGCGCGTGCGGATGTCGTCGGGCAGGGTATCAATTGCGGGGGCGGGAAAGCGTTGCGCGGGCTTTGTCATGAGCATGGATTCCGGCTAAGGGGCCGGCAACCATAGTCGATGCGGGCGGTCGCCTCAACGTGCCTCGATATGTCCGGGCGCGCGTGCCCCGGACTCCAAGGTGTTTTACCGCAGCGGCTTCTTCAACAGCGAAAAGCGATCCGGATCGAGTCCCATCGAGGGCTGCAGCATCGGCGCCTCAGTGGGCGCGAGCGTCTTGGCGGGTGGCGCCTGGAAGACCGGGTCGTTCGGGACGTCGCGCTGCGAGGTCGCGCCGCGCCAACGCTCGAGCACGGCGCCGACGAAATGCATGTCGTGACCCGAGGTGACTGAAGGCACGCTCGAGATGGTGGCTTCACCGCGCGGCAGTTGATGCGGCGGCACCTCCTTGAAGCGCAGCCGCGTCGGCAATGCGACACCTTCGCCGAACGCCAGCACCTCGCGGGTGCCGAGCGAGGGTACGAAGGACAGCAGGTTCGCAGCCGCATCCGACACCGCGGCGCGCAGCAGCGCCTGGTCGCGGTCGTTGGCAAGACGCATCGTGAACAGCGTGTTGCACTGGGAGATGATGGTGGCGTCGAGCTCGGCCGGGCGCTGCGTGATGAGGCCGAGATAGACACCGTATTTGCGGCCTTCCTTGGCGATGCGCGAGACTGCCTTGCGGGTCGGCCCGAAGCCGACATTGCGGTCGGCGGAGGCGTAACGGTGCGCTTCTTCGCAGACGAACAGCATCGGGGACACGCCGTCGCTCCACAGGCCGAAATCGAAGGCCATGCGGCACAGCACCGAGACGACGGAATCGATGACCTCGGCCGGGAAGCCGGCGAGCTGCATCACCGTCATCGGCTTGCCATTGGCGGGCAGGCGGAACAGATGGCTGATGACCTCGGCCATGGTATCGCCCCCGACATTGGCATTATCGAACATGAAGGCGTAGCGCGGATCGTTGCGGACTGCCTCGATGCGCGAGATCAGCTTGTGATAGATGATGCGCGAGGAGCGGTTTTCCAGCTTGCCCATGCGCTCGTCGATCAGCGAGATCAAATCGACCAGGCGGTACGGCACCGGCGTGTCGACGGTGAAGCCGATCTGCTTGGGATCGATGCGCTTGAGGCCGAGACGATCGGTGTTTTGGTACTGGGTGTAGATGCCCTTGGCGATCGGGATGACCTCGGCGAGGACGTCGAGCTCCTCGGGCACGCCGGCCCGGCCGCCGAACAGCACGTCGACGATTTCCTCGAAATTGAACAGCCAGAACGGCAGCTTCAGGTTCCGCGGGTTGAGCACCAGCGCGCGGTCGCCGAAGCAGCGGCCATATTCGTTGTGGACGTCGAGCAGGAAGATGCGCAGGTTCGGCCGCGCTTTCAGGATCTCGTTGAGCAGCAGCGAGACGCCGGTCGATTTGCCGACGCCGGTCGATCCCAGTACCGCAAAATGCTTCGACAGCATTTCCTCGATGTCGACATAGGCGACGACCGAGCGGTCCTGCTGGAGGAAGCCGACATTGATCTGGTCCGACCCGGTCGGCGCGTAGATCGTGCGGAGTTCCTGGCTGGTGATCAGGTCGACGGAATCTCCAATCGTCGGATAATTGGTGACGCCGCGCTGGAATTTGGCCTTGTCGGCGGCGTTGAGAATTTCGCCGAGCAGGTCGACTGAGGCGATGGCGATCAGATTGTCGGTGCTCGAGAGGTTCTCGCAGGACACCTCGGTGATCATCGCGACGATGACCGAGCTGGCGCAGCGGATGCTGACGAAGCGGCCGACGGTGGCCCGAACTTCCGAGACCGGCATCTGGCTTTCCGCCAGCAGCCCGACCCGGGCGAGCGATCCCCGTACCGAAATCACGCGTCCAAAGGATGTCACGATGAATGAACCTGAGAAGTCCGAGGAGTTTGACTCTGACTATGCGCGGCTCTGGCTGCACAAACGGTTAAACGGCTGGCGCGGGCGCTTTGTTAAATCCGCGACAATTCGGCCATTAGGTTTGTTCCTAATGCATATTTGCGGGCGGAATCAGCCTAAAAATGGCGCTTTTCCAAGCCCGTGAGCTCAAATCGAATTAAGGAAGATTTTACCATTCGGGCAGTCCGTCCGCCGTTTGCAGGATGGCCATTCGCAGCGGGGAGCCGCGCCGATCGCGAAACGGCACGTTTTGGTTTGTTGACGAGACCTAATCATTTGTACATTAGTACAAATGAGCCTGCGACCGTCGCCGTCCGGGCGCGCCCAGTCACATTTGCGCCCTGCGCCGGATTGCGCGATTCCGTGGAAGGGATCGCACGCCAACTTTGCCAGTGATGCCTTGCCAATAACGACCTGCTAGCCAAGTTTTGGAGGAAACCATGCAGCCCGAACCGATCCTCGATCTCGCCCATCTCGGCCACATGGAACTGCTGACGCCGAAGCCCGACGAGAGCCTGAAATTCTTCGTCGACGTCATGGGCATGACCGTCAGTGGCCAAAAGGGCGAATCGGTCTATTTGCGCGGCTGGGACGACTACGAGCGCTACTCGCTGAAGCTGACGGCGTCGAAGACGTCAGGCATGGAGCATATGGCGCTGCGCGCACGCAGCCAGCAGGCGCTGGAGCGCCGTGTCGCCGCGTTGAAGGGCTCCGGCTTCGACATCGGCTGGATCGACGGCGACATGGGGCAGGGGCCGACGTTCCGCTGCAGGGATCCCGACGGCCACATCGTCGAGCTCTATTACGAGACCGAATGGTATCAGGCACCGCCGGAGCTGAAGCCGGCGCTGAAGAACCAGGCGCAGCGCTTTCCCGCGCGCGGCGTCAATGTCCGCCGTCTCGACCACCTCAACTGTCTCGCCGTCGATATCAAAGCCAACCGCGAGTTCTTCGAGACCTATCTCGGCTGCCGCCTGACCGAGCAGATCGTGCTCAATGACGGCCGCGAAGCCGCGATGTGGCTGACCATGTCGAACAAGAGCTATGACTTCGCCTATTCGCTCGACCACTCCGGCACGCCCGGGCGCTTCCACCACGTCACCTACGCCCTCGACAGCCGCGAGGAGATTCTGCGCGCTGCCGACATCTTCCTGGAAAACGGCATCCACATTGAAACCGGTCCGCACAAGCACGCGATCCAGCAGACCTTCTTCCTCTATGTCTACGAGCCCGGCGGCAACCGCGTCGAAGTCGCCAATGCCGGCGCGCGCCTCATCCTTGCGCCAGACTGGAAGCCGATCGTGTGGACCGAGGACGAGCGCAAGAAGGGCCAGGCCTGGGGCCTGAAGACGATCGAGTCCTTCCACACCCATGGCACGCCGCCGGTGGAGGCGAAGAAGCACGATTAGTGGGTTGAGTTGCGCACGCGCGCGACCGTCTCGTGCACGCCGGTCCATGCCGGCTTGTCGGGCGCAAACTGCCTGCGCAGGAACGTCACGAGTTCCTCGACCTGCGCGTCGCTCATGCTGCCCTTGAAGGCCGGCATATAACCGAGGTCGCTCGACACAGGCTCGGTGATGCCGTGCAGGATCACCTGCACGAGATTGTCGGCTGTTGCGCTATGCAGATTGCTGTTGAGCGCGAGCGAGGGCCGGCTGCCGAACAATGGCAGGCCGCCGACCTCGTGACAGACGGCGCAGGCGCCCTGATAGAGCCGCGCCCCGGTGGACGAGGCGACGGTGACTTGGGTTGCGCTCTCGAGCCCCGCTGCCAATGCGGGCGCGTCGGCCGCAGTGTCGTTGAAGGAGCCGAGATAGATCGCCATCGCGTGGATGTCCCGATCGGGCAGGGCTTTGAGGTCCCGGACGATCGGTGCCATCGGGCCAGCTGCTACGCCGTGGTAGCGCGAATGGCCGGTGCGCAAATAGGCGAAAAGCTCGTCCTCGCTCCACGGGACTGGCGCGTGCGAGAGCGAGGTCAACGGCGGCGCTTCCCAGCCCTCAGCGGAGCCGCCGGCGAGATAGGCCTGGTGCTGCTCGGCACCGAGCGCGTTGCGCGGCGAATGGCAGGCGCTGCAATGACCGAGACTCTCGACGAGATAGGCGCCGCGATTCCAGGCCTCGGATTTCGTGGGCTCGGGCTTGAGCTCTTTCGCTTGATGGAACAGCGCATTCCAGCCCGCAAGCAGCGGGCGGAGATTGAACGGGAAGGCCAGCGCGTTCGCGGGCGCCGTTGCGCGCACCGAGGGCTGCGCCATGAGGTAGGCGTAGAGCGCCTGCATATCGGCATCATCAGTCCTCGAAAAATGCGTGTAGGGGAAGGCGGGATAGAGCTGCCGTCCGTCGCGATGCAGCCCGTCGCGCATCGCGCGCTCGAAGGCGGAATAGGACCAGGCGCCGATACCGGTCTCGACATCGGGCGTAATATTGGTCGTGTAGATCGTGCCGAACGGCGTCTCCAGCGCACGGCCTCCGGCATTGAGCGCGCCCGTGAGGCTGGTGTGGCACTCCGCGCAATTGCCGAGCGCGGCGAGCTGCTCGCCGCGTGCGATCGTCGCGGCGGAATAGACGGATGCCTCGGGCCGCGGGATCGGCGCAATCGCCCGGCCCGGCAGCAGCGCGGCGCCGACGCCGATCGCAGCGGTGCAGACGGCTGCGATCGTCGCGAAGATACCGGCGCGCTTGGCGAACGGATTTTGCCAGATGTGGGACGGAGGCGGCGTCGCCGGTGCGGGCAGGGCCTGCGGCGTGATCGATGCGTCACCGCGCAATCCCCTCAGGATTCGTTCCGGCGTGAACGGCGGCTCGCGAAAGCGCACGCCGGTCGCATCGAAAATCGCATTGGCGATGGCCGCAGCACTCGGGACTGAGGCGGACTCGCCGACGCCGAGCGGCGGCTGGTCCGGCCGCGGCAGCAACAACACATCGATCTTGGGCACGTCGGGAAAAGGGATGATCGGATAGGCGCCCCATTCGCGCGCTGCCACCGCGCCGCGCTCGAACGAAACCTCTTCCATCAGCGCGCGGCTGGTCGACTGGATGACGTTGCCATGGATCTGGTGGCGCACGCCGTCCGGGTTGATCATCAATCCTGAGTCCTGCCCCGCAACCACGCGCGTGACACGGACGTCGCCGGTGGTCTTGTCGACCGCAACGTCGGCCACCCACGCCGACCATGCCGCGCCGAAACCGGGAAACTTGCTGTGGACGTAGAGCGCGTAAGCAAAACCGCGCCCGTGCACGACATCGCCGTCTTTCTCTTCGCGCACCGGCCGCGGCGTCCAGCCCGCACGCTCGGCGACCGCGTTGACGAGATCGACGGCGCGCTGATCTTTTAGATAGCGCAGGCGATATTCGATCGGGTCGATTCCGGCCTCGGTGGCGGCCTCGTCAATATAGGACTCATGCGCAAACGTGTTCGGCAGTGCCGAGACGCCGCGAAACCAGGACGCGCGCACGATCGGTGCCATGTCATGCGCGACCACGCGCATGTGCTCGTAATCGTAAGGTGGGATCGCGGTGCGGTCGCCCATCTGGAGCACGGCGGGCTCGGGAGAGATGCGACCGGTGAGCAGGAGTGCGAGCGTCGGCGCGGCGTTCGAGGGGTAGCGTGTGGCGAGATCGTAGCCGGCGATGCCGCCGTCGGCGTCCAGGCCGCCGTTGACGTCGATGAGCTGCGCGGTGCCCTTGGGCTCCCAGGCGTGCTCCTGCTCCCGTGTCAGCTGCACCCGCACGGGCCGGCCGACCGCACGCGACAGCAGCAGCGCGTCGGCGCTGACGTCATCGGCGCAGTTGCGGCCATAGCAGCCGGCGGTCTCCAACCGGATCACCTCGATCTCGCTCTCGGGACGTTCGATCAGAAGCGCGAGATCGCTGCGCAGCACGTGCGGGTTCTGCGTGCCGGACCACACGCGGATGTCGCCATCCTGGAAATCGGCGACCGCGCAGGACGGGCCGATCGAGGCGTGCATCTGATAGGGCCAGACGTAAGTGCGCTGCATCGGCTTGGCCGCGCCCGCAAGCGCGGCCTCGACATCGCCCTTGTCGATCAGCATGCGCGGCGTCGACGGATTGGCGCGCAGCGCGGTCTCGACATCGGCGAGGTCGGTCAGATCAGGCGTCGGCTTCCAGCTCACCGCAAGCTGTTCCGCCGCGCGAACCGCATGCTCCTCGCGCTCGGCGACCACACCGACGAAATCGCCGATGCGGACGACGGCAACGAGGCCGGGAACGTCGCGGACCGAAGATTCGTCAACCGCGATCAGGCTGGTGCCGACGAACGGGCCGGCGTCGACGCCGGCATAGGGCGGACGCACCACGCGGCCGTGCAGCATGCCGGGCAGGCGCATGTCGTGGACGAAGGTCAGCTCGCCGGTGGCCTTCGCAGGGAGGTCGACGCGCGGCATCGACTGGCCGACGATGGCGTAGTCGCCGACGGCCTTGACTGCGACGTCATTGGCAAGCTCGAGGCAAATGGTCTCGCTGCCGATCAAATCGCCATAGCTGACGCTGCGATTATGGCCGCGGACAAGGCCGTCTTCGATCCTGAGATCGGCGGCCGGCAACTCCAGTCGCTCCGCCGCGCGTGCGATCAAAAAGTGCCGCGCTTGCGCGGCGGCCTTGCGCAGGGGAACGGCGGTGATCTGGATGGTCTCGCTGGCAATCGTCGCGCCCTGGTTCGGCACGATGGCGGTGTCGCCGAGCACGACGACGACACGGGCAAAGGACACGTCCAACTCTTCGGCGACGATCTGGCCGAGCGCGGTGCGGATGCCGGTGCCGAGATCGACATGGCCGTTATAGGCCGTGACCGACCCGTCCGCAGTGATCCGCACGAAGGTTTCGGAGGTGATCTCGTCCACCGTGCGGACGACGACGAGCGAACCCGATTGCCGCTCAGCTCCATTCGAAACAGGAGAGGCCATCAATCACCGGCCTCGGCAAGCTGGCCCGCAGCGCGCATCACGGCGCGCAGGATTTCGACATGCGTGCCGCAGCGGCAGAGATTGTAGCGCAGCGCCGCGAGCGCCTCCTGCTCGGTCGGTTGCGGGTTGATCGTGAGCAGCGCCTTGGTGGTCATGATCATGCCATTGAGGCAGTAGCCGCATTGCGCGGCCTGCTCGTCGATGAAGGCCTGCTGCACGACATCGGGCTTGTCGCGCGTGCCGAGGCCTTCGAGTGTCACAATGTCGCGCTCGGTGCAGCCGCTGATTGGAATCACGCATGAACGTGCAGCCAAGCCGTCGATCAGGACAGTGCAGGTGCCGCATTCGCCTAAGCCGCAACCAAATTTGGGGCCGTTGAGTCCGAGATCGTTGCGCAGCACATAGAGCAGCGGCGTCTGGCGCTCTGCCATGACGTCGTGGATCCTGCCGTTCACGGTGAGGCGGATCGGTGCCTGCGTCATCCTCGTTGCCAAACCCTGTGATCGCGAAAATTCCAGATTGCTCGAAATCTACGTCGCGACGATACCGTTTGTACACAAACGTGCAAGTCGCCATGCCGCAGTGCAGCGCAAGTGCCCGCTTTGTGGACAGAGACGGGAGGCAAATGAGGTTTTATTCGGCAGGCGCATGTTTCGCGCGCGGCGCCGCTTGACAGCTATCGGGAGCGCGCGCAACATCGTTCGTATACGAATGATAACCGCAGTGTCCGCTGGCTTTGACATGGTGATGGAAACAACAAGCGCCGCCACCGACAAGATCCGCTGCGATGCCTGTCCGGTGATGTGCTACATCAAGCCGGGCGCGGCGGGCGCCTGCGACCGCTATGCCAACGATGATGGCAAGCTCGTTCGCGTCGATCCGCACATCATCCTTGAGCGCACGGTGTCGCACGGCGGCAAGCTGGTGCCGTTCAGTCGTACCGAGGATTGGGACGGCAAGATCGTCTATGAGCCTTCGACCTTTGTGACCGCGATCGGCGCGGGAACCACCTATCCCGATTACAAGCCGGCGCCGTTCATCGTCTCGTCCGAGGTCGACGGCGTCGACATGGTGACCGTCGTCACCGAAGGCATCTTCTCCTATTGCGGCATCAAGGTGAAGATCGACACCGACCGCTATCTCGGGCCGGAAACCGCGACCGTGCGTGCGCAGGGCGAGGCGGTCGGCCACGTCACGACCAGCGAATACGGCTCGCAGATGCTGTCGCTCGGCGGCGTGCATCATCTCACCGGCGGCTCCAAGAAGGAGGGGCGCGTCACCTGCGACACGCTGATGGACCTCGCCAATTGCAAGGCGGTCGAGCTCACCATCGACGGCGGCGCGAGCGTGGTGGTGCAGGCCGGCCAGCCGCCGATCGTCAATGGCGCCAAGGAAGAGCGCATGCGCGTCGGCTGCGGCTCGGCGACGATCGGCATGTTCGCCAAGCAATGGCACGGCAAGGTCGACGAGGTCGTCGTGGTCGACGACCACATCACCGGCGTGCTCAGCGAACATCAGGCAGGCAAGCTGCTCGACATCGCCGATACCGGCATCAAGATGAAGGGGCGGCGCTCGACGCCCGGCCGTTATTTCCAGGTTGCCGATCCCGGCACCGGGTGGGGCGGCACCAACATCTCCGATCCGCTGGCAATCCTCGGACCGTTCGATGCCAAGGCGGCCAAGGCTGGCCTCTCGATGCTGATGGTCTCCACCACCGGCGAGCATTCCTCTTACTATGTGCTCAACGAAGCCCTGAAGCCGGTCGAAACGGAGATGCCGGCCGACTTGAAATTCTCGGTCGAGCGCATCCAGGAAAATTGCGAGCCGGCTCTGTGCACGGTGCTGTTCATGGCCGGTGCCGGCGGCTCGCTGCGCGCAGGTGTCACCGACAATCCGGTGCGGCTGACGCGATCGGTGAAGGACGCGCTGACGCGTGTGACCAGCGGCGGTGCGGCGGTCTATGTCTGGCCGGGCGGCGGCATCACCTATATGGTCGATGTGACGCAGATGCCGGCCGGTGCGTTCGGTTATGTGCCGACACCGGCGCTGGTGGCGCCGATCGAGTTCACGATGAAGATGTCCGACTATGCCGCACTCGGCGGGCACATGGATTACGTGAAGCCACTCTCCGAGGTCAGGGGCGGCGACGATGTCCGTCAGCTGCCCTGGCAAAATCCCATCCCGGGACATCGCGCATGAGGCTTCCGCAAATTGCATTGCTGTCTGATGGCCGGCGGCTGCATTTGCAGGATGGACCGATTGATCTGATCATTGAGGCGAGGGGGCCCGCACACGAACTGCGGGCGGCTTATGCGGCCGCGGCGCGCCGCTTCACCGGTCTGCTCGACGAGCTCTGCGCGGAACTGCCGGAGCTGCGGGCGGCTGCTGGGAGGCGGACTTCGCTGAGGGGCGCGGTCGCGCGTCGCATGCATGCCGCCGTCGCGCCCTACGCCTCCGATTGTTTCATCACACCGATGGCCGCGGTCGCCGGTAGCGTGGCTGAAGAGATTCTCGGTGCGATGCTGGACGCTGCGTCGCTCGACCGGATTTATGTCAACAACGGCGGCGATATCGCGCTGCATCTCGGGCGAGGCGAGCATTTTTCGGTCGGCCTGATCGATCGGCCGGACCGCGGCGGTGTGATGCGCGCCATGAGAATCGATGCGAATGATCCGGTTCGCGGCATCGCCACCAGCGGCCGCCACGGCCGCAGCTTTTCGCTCGGCATTGCGGATGCGGTGACGGTGCTGGCTGCGACCGCATCACAGGCCGATGCGGCGGCGACGATCATTGCAAATGCCGTCGATCTGCCCGGGCATCCCGCCATCATCCGGCAGCCCGCCAACGAGCTTCAACCCGACAGCGATCTCGGCGCGCGTCTCGTCACGCGTGACGTCAGTGAACTGTCGCGAAGCGAGATCGCGGCGGCGCTCGAATCTGGCGCGGAATGTGCACGGCAATTGTTCGATCGCGGACTGATCGAGGGTGCCGTGCTGCAGCTTTGCGGTGATATGCTTGTCATCGGACCGAAAGATATTGAACGGCGGCGATCGCGCCCGGCTGTGCTGGAGAATGCGGTTCATGCCTGAATTGGGAAGTGACTTAAGGAAACAATCATGAGCGCGATCATCCGCAAGATCGTCACCGTCGTCGAAGAGACGCAAATGGAGATGGGCCGCCAGGTCTCGCCGCCGACCCGGCGCGCGGCTGCGATCGCCGTGATCGAGAATCCCTTCGCCGGAAAATACGTCGAGGATCTCTCGCCACTGGTCGCGATCGGCGAGGAGCTCGGCGAGCTCTTGTCGAAGCGCGCGGTGGCCGCGCTCGGCATCGACGGCTCCAAGGCGCAGAGCTATGGCAAGGCCGCGGCCGTCGGCGAGAACGGCGAGCTGGAGCATGCCGCCGCGATCCTGCACCCCAAGATGGGTGCGCCGGTACGCAAGGTGCTGAGCAAGGGCGCGGCGCTGATCCCGTCGTCGAAGAAGCGCAGCGGTCCCGGCACGACGCTCGACATTCCGCTCGGGCACAAGGATGCGGCCTTCGTGCGCAGTCACTTCGACGGCATGGAAGTGCAAATCAACGATGCGCCGCGCGCCAACGAGATCATGGTCGCGGTCGCCGTCACCGACAGCGGCCGTCCGCTGCCACGCGTCGGCGGGCTAACGGTTGCCGAAGTCAAGGGCGAAGACGGTTTGAGATAGAAGACGCTAGAGTTCAAAACTGGAGGTTGGGATGCGAGCAAGAAACTATTTCGTCGGCGCGGCCTTCGCGCTTCTGGCGGGCGGCATGGCTCATTCGGCCATGGCGCAGGACATCAAGATCGGCGAGATCAACAGCTATTCGCTGCTGCCCGCCTTCACCGAGCCCTATCGCAAGGGCTGGCAGCTCGCGGTCGAGGAGATCAACGCGGCCGGTGGCATCAACGGCAAGAAGCTCGTCGTCATCTCCAAGGACGACGGCGGCAAGCCGGCAGACGCGCAAACCGCGGCCAACGAACTCGTCTCGAGCGATGGCGTCGCGATGTTGGCCGGCACGTTCCTGTCCAATATCGGTCTTGCGGTCAGCGACTTCGCCAACCAGAAGAAGGTATTCTTCCTCGCGGCCGAGCCTCTGACCGACGCGATCACGTGGGCCAAGGGCAACAAGTACACGTTCCGTCTGCGCCCGTCGAACTACATGCAGGCTGCAATGCTCGCGGAGGCCGCGGCCAAATTGCCGGCCAAACGCTGGGCGACGATCGCGCCGAATTATGAATACGGCCAGTCGGCGGTTGCCGTCTTCAAGAAGCTGATGTCGGAGAAGCGGCCCGATATCCAGTGGGTCGACGAGCAGTGGCCGCCTTTCGGCAAGATCGACGCGGGTCCGGTGGTGCAGGCGCTCGCCGCGGCCAATCCGGAGGCGATCCTGAACGTCACCTTCGGTGCGGACCTCGTCAAGTTCGTGCGCGAGGGTAACACTCGCGGTCTGTTCAAGGGACGCGAGGTCGTTTCCTTCCTGACTGGCGAGCCGGAATATCTGGATCCGCTCAAGGACGAGACGCCCGAAGGCTGGATCGTCACCGGTTATCCCTGGTACTCGATCAAGACGCCCGAGCATGATGCGTTCCTCAAGGCTTACCAAGCCAAATACAACGACTATCCGCGCCTCGGCTCGATCGTCGGTTACCAGACCATCAAGTCGGCGGCCGCCATCCTCGCGAAGGCCGGCTCGACCGATACGGATA
The DNA here is from genome assembly GCF_016612535.1 of Bradyrhizobium diazoefficiens. Lineage (NCBI taxonomy): Bacteria > Pseudomonadati > Pseudomonadota > Alphaproteobacteria > Hyphomicrobiales > Nitrobacteraceae > Bradyrhizobium > Bradyrhizobium diazoefficiens. Next base: position 1,211,620 of record NZ_JAENXS010000002.1, on the reverse strand, counting down.
AGCTGATTGCCGCCGCGGAGGGGCTGTCGGTGCCGTCGCCGCTCGGTGAGATCACCTTCCGCAAGATCGACCACCAGTCGACGCTCGGTGCTTATGTCGGCAAGACCGCGCTGAAGGACGGCAAGGGCGTGATGGTCGACTCCGTCTACAAGAAGGGCTCGGACTATCTGCCGAGCGACGCCGAAGTCGAGAAGCTTAGGCCGAAGGATTGATCTCCGCTGCCGTAGGGTGGGTTAGCCGAAGGCGTAACCCACCACTTTCGGTGCCACACGAGAAAAGGTGGTGGGTTACGCCCAGCGAACTGCGCTTCGCGCATTCGCAAGGCTAACCCACCCTACGACACCATCTAACTCGGACCGCCGATGGCCTTTTACGTCGTACAGTTTCTGACCGGACTTGCCAGCGCGGCGTCCCTGTTCCTGGTGGCCTCGGGCCTGTCGATCATCTTTGGCGTGACGCGGATCGTGAACTTCGCGCATGGCGCCTTCTACATGATCGGCGCCTACATCGCCTTCACGCTGACGGAGCGCCTGTCGGGTGCCTTCGGCTTCTGGGGCGCGATCGTCATGGCGTCCGTTGCCGTGGCGCTGATCGGCGTGCTGGTCGAGATGGTGTTGCTTCGCCGCATCTATCATGCACCGGAGTTGTTCCAGCTGCTGGCGACTTTCGGCCTGACCCTGATGGTCGAGGATCTCGTGGTCTTGATCTGGGGGCCCGATGATCTCGTCGGCCGCCGCGCCCCGGGCTTCAGGGGCGCGATCGATTTCTTCGGCCAGAACATCCCGAGCTATGATCTGTTTCTGATCGTGCTCAGCCCTGTCGTGCTCGGCATTCTCTGGCTGCTGTTCCAGCGCACGCGCTGGGGCGTGCTGGTGCGGGCGGCGACGCAGGACCGCGACATGGTCGCAGCGCTCGGCGTCAACCAGAAATGGCTGTTCACGAGCGTGTTTGCGGTCGGCGTATTCCTCGCCGCGCTCGGGGGAGCTCTCCAGATTCCGCGCGACGCCGTGCATCACGCAATGGATTTGCGGATCATCGTCGAGGTTTTCGTCGTGGTCGTGATCGGCGGCCTCGGCAGCATCATCGGCGCCTTCGTCGCGGCCGTGCTGGTGTCCGAGCTCAACGCCTTCGGCATTCTGATTTTTCCGAAGATTTCCATCATCCTGGTCTTCCTGGTGATGGCGGCCGTGCTGATCGTGCGGCCCTGGGGCTTGTTCGGTAAGCCCGAGGCGCCCGCGCGCAAGACGCCGGGCCTTACCGTCAATCCCTGGCGGCCGCTGACGTCGAATGAGCGGCTGGCGGCGCTGGCAGCGCTCGTCATCGCGGCGACGCTGCCGCTGTTCGCGGGCAATTATGCGCTGACTGTCGGCTCGGAGATCGCGATCTTCGTGATCTTCGCCGTCAGCCTGCACTTCCTGATGTCGGTCGGCGGGCTCGCATCCTTCGGCCACGCCGCTTATTTCGGCCTCGGCGCCTATGGCGTCGCCTTCCTCGCCAAGATGGCGGGGTTGCCGATGATCGTCTGCCTGCTGCTCGGACCGCTGCTCGGCTGCATGGGTGCTGCCGTGTTCGGCTTCTTCGCCGTGCAGCTCTCCGGCGTCTATTTCGCCATGCTGACGCTTGCCTTCGCGCAGATCGTCTGGTCGATCGCCTTCCAGTGGGTGAGCGTGACCGGCGGCGATAACGGCATTTTAGGCGTGTGGCCGGAAAAATGGGCGGCAAGCCCGTCGCACTTCTATTGGCTCGCGCTCGGTGTCGCAGCGGTGGTGACGATCGCCTTGCGGATCGCGGTGTTCTCGCCGTTCGGCTACGCGCTCCGCGCCACGCGTGACTCGGTGCTGCGCAGCGAGGCGGTCGGTATCAACGCCAAGCGAATCCAATGGACGGCTTTTGTGATCGCGGGCACGACCGCCGGCATCGGCGGCGCGCTCTTCGCCTACCTCAAGGGCAGCGTCTTCCCGGACAATCTCGGCATCTCGCTCTCCGTCGATGCGCTGGTCATGGTGCTGCTCGGTGGCGTCGAGACGGTGTCGGGCGCGGTGATCGGCGCCATCGTCTACAAGGCGCTCAGCATCTGGCTCATCAGCCAGACCGATCTGTCGAAACTGGTGCTCGGCGGCTTCATCGTGTTGATCGTCGTGGTCTTTCCCAAGGGCATCGTGGGCATGCTGGAGATGCTGGCGCAGCGGCGCAGGAAGGCCTCGCCGCCGGGATCCTCCCTGCTTGCCAAGCCGATCGAGTCCGCCGAATGAGCGTCGCACCTCCACTTCTCGCGGTCGAAGGCCTGACCAAATCCTACGGCGGCATTCACGCCGTGCGCGGCGTCTCGTTCTCGCTGCGCGCCGGCGAAATTCTGGCGCTGATCGGTCCGAACGGCGCGGGCAAGAGCACCTGCTTCGACATGCTCAACGGCCAGAACAAGCCTGATACGGGCCATGTTCGATTGCTCGGCGAAGAGACGACCGGCAAGAAGCCGCGTGAGATCTGGCGGCTCGGCGTCGGACGCACGTTCCAGATCACCGCGACGTTCGCCACCATGACCGTGCGCGAGAACGTGCAGGTGGCGCTGATCTCGCATGAGAAGCAGCTGTTCAATCTTTGGGGCTCGGCGCCGAAGTTTGATCGCGGCGAAGCCGGGCGACTGCTCGAGCTGGTCGGCATGGGCGGCTATGCGGATCGTCCCTGCGGCGAGCTTGCCTATGGCGATCTCAAGCGGCTCGAGCTTGCGGTGGCGCTCGCCAACCAGCCGAGACTGCTGCTGATGGACGAGCCGACCGCCGGCATGGCGCCGCGCGAGCGTGTCGAGCTGATGCGGCTCACCGCACAAATCGCGCGGGAGAAATCGATCGGCGTGCTCTTCACCGAGCACGATATGGACGTGGTGTTCGAGCATGCCGACCGCATCATCGTGCTCAACCGCGGCACGCTGATTGCCGAGGGCTCGCCGACCGAGGTGCGCGGCAATCCGCAGGTGCAGGCGATCTATCTCGGCGAGGGCCTGCTTTACGATGCCGGGCATCGTAAGGGGGCGTCGGCATGAAGCTCACCGTGCAGGACCTCAACAGCCACTACGGCCCGGCGCACATCCTGTTCGACATCGGTTTCGAGGTCGGCGAGGGCGAGGTGGTCGCGCTGCTCGGCCGCAACGGTGCCGGCAAATCGACGACGTTCCGCTCGATCGTGGGCCTCGTCGCGCAACGAACCGGCCGCATCATGTTCGAAGGCAAGGACGTGTCGGTACGTCCGACCCATGAGATCGTACGCGAGGGGCTCGGCTATGTGCCTGAGGAACGACGCATCTTCACCGATCTAACGGTGGAGGAGAATCTCGAGGTCGGCCGCCAGCCGAAGCGCCCGAATGCACCGTACTGGACGCGCGACAAGCTGTTCACGCTGTTTCCCAATCTCGGCGAGATGAAGGGACGGCCGGGCGGCCGCATGAGCGGGGGCGAGCAGCAGATGCTGACGATCGCGCGCACGCTGATGGGCAATCCGTCGCTGGTGCTGCTGGATGAGCCCTCGGAAGGCCTGTCACCGAAGATCGTGGAGCAGATGGTCGATGCCATCCTGACCATGAAGAAGGAGGGCGTCAGCATCGTCGTCTCCGAGCAGAATCTGCACTTCGCGCGGTTGATCTCCGATCGCGCCTATATCATCGAGCGTGGCCGCATCTGTTTCGGCGGGACCATGGCCGAGCTCGACGCGCGTCCGGATATCCGCGACGCGCATCTGTCGTTGTGAGGGGCGGGGAGCGGATGGCGAGAAGCGTCGCGGCGAAGAAGAGCGTGAAGCAGGGCAAGCCGCCTTACGTGCTCGACGAGCAGGTCGGCTTCATCCTGCGCCAGGTCTGGCAACGCCACAGCTCGATCTTCTCGCGCGACATCGGCACCAACCTGACGCCGACGCAATGGGCGGCGCTGTCGAAACTCGCCGAGACCGGGCCGTGCTCGCAGAACCAGCTCGGGCGGTTGACGTCGATGGATGTCGCCACCATCAAGGGCGTGATCGACCGGCTGACGGCGCGCGGTCTGACCGAGACGAGCCAGGACCCGGAGGACGGACGGCGGCTCCTGGTCAGCCTGACGCGCGCCGGCCAGCAGCTTGCCGAGAAGCTGGCGCCGAACGCGCTTGCCATCACCCGCGAAACACTCGCTCCGCTCGATGCCAGGGAGCGCGAGACGCTGATGGCGCTGTTGAACAAGCTGCGGTGAAGTCGGTGTCGTAGGGTGGGTTAGCGCCGGGCTGCGCGAAGCGCAGTCCCTTGGCGTAACCCACCATGCTTCCGCGATTGCCGAGCGAAGTTGGCGGGTTACGCCGGCGGACTGCGCTTCGCGCAGCCGCAGGGCTAACATACCCTACAGCAGCGGAGTATGTCGCTACTTCGCCACCACCTCCGGCACCCTGCCAGCCGGCGGCGTGTTCCGGCTGCGTTGCGTCCGCACGATACCGTCGATGATGGTCATGCCGATGCCGGGGAGGTCGCCAAGCTGGACGCTCTCCAGAATGGACTTGCCGGGCGAGTGCTGCGCCTTGTCCATGATGACGAAATCGGCGGCACGGCCGACCTCGATCAAGCCGCAGTCGAGTGCGCGCATCCGCGCGGTGTTGCCGGTGGCGAGGCAGAACGCGATCTCGGCCGGTAGCTCGCCGATCGAGGACAGCATCGAGACCATGCGCAAAATTCCGAGCGGCTGCACGCCGGAGCCGGCCGGCCCGTCGGTGCCGAGAATGACGCGGTGCAAATCGCCCATTTCGCGCGCGATGCGCAACGTGTAGAGCGCCGAGCGCTCATTGCCGTTATGAACGATCTCGAGCCCGCGCTTGCAGCCCTCGCAAATGCAGCGGATCTGGTCGTCGGGCAACGCGGTGTGGCCGCCGTTGATGTGGCCTACGACGTCGGTGTCGGCCTCCAGCACCACGTCCTTGTCGATCAGGCCAGAGCCGGGGATCGAGGGGCCGCCGGTGTGGATGGTGCTCTGGATGCCGTATTTGCGGGCCCAGCCCACCATCCTGCGTGCAGTCGGGCCGTCCTTGACGCCACCGAGGCCGACCTCGCCGAGTAGCTTGACGCCGGCGGCGGCCAATTCCTTGAAGTCTTCTTCGACCATCTCGCATTCGATCACGGGCGCGCCGGCATGAACCTTCACGCCACCCGGACGCAAATTCCAGAACGCGCGCTGGGCGAAGATCGCCATCGCCTTCAGGCCAACGACGTCGCGGGGGCGGCCGGGCATGTGCACTTCGCCGGCCGAGATCATGGTGGTGATGCCGCCATGGAGGGAGCTGTCGATCCAGTTGATCTGGTTCTGCCGCGGCGTCCAGTCGCCCGCAACAGGGTGGACGTGGCTGTCGATCAGCCCGGGAGTGACGGTGGTGCCGTTGGCATCGACGACGGTGGTCGCGCCTTCGGTGTCGAGATCCCCAAGGCGGCCAATCGCGGTGATCTTGCCGTTCTCGGCGACGATGGTGTCGCCGTCCAGGATCGGCTTTTCCAGCGCGCCGGACAGGATCAGGCCGATATTGCGGATCACGAGCTTCGAGGGTCCGGTGGCCTGGGGGGCGTCATGCGCCATGGAAGGGGTCCTTGTCCTTTACTGCAACGCTTTCGATCTTGGGCAGCCTTGACCACGGGATCAAGCGGGATTATTCATTAGTATACGAATGATCGTATACAAACGACGCATAGCTGCCGGCCTCGGAACCGTGAATTGACGCGACAGGGAAGCTGAGATGAGCAATTTCAATCAGGAAAGCGTTTTGAGCGTCCACCACTGGACCGACACGCTGTTCTCCTTCAAGACCACCCGCAGCCCCACCTTCCGTTTCCGTAACGGTGAATTCACCATGATCGGGCTCAAGGTCGGCGAGAAGCCGCTGCTGCGGGCCTACAGCGTCGCCAGCGCCAATTACGAGGAGACGCTGGAGTTCTTCTCGATCAAGGTGCCGGACGGCCCGCTGACCTCGCGGCTCCAGCATCTGAAGGAAGGCGACGAGATCATCGTCAGCGGCAAGGCCACCGGCACGCTGGTGATCGACAATCTGGAAGAGGGGCGCAACCTCTATCTCATCGGCACCGGCACCGGGCTCGCGCCGTTCCTCAGCGTGATCAAGGATCCCGAGACCTATGAGCGTTTCGAGAAGGTGGTGCTGCTGCACGGCTGCCGGCGGGTGAAGGAGCTCGCCTACGGCGAGATGATCACCGAGACCTTGCCGAAAGATGAACTGCTTGGCGAGTACATCAGCAACCAGCTGATCTATTACCCGACCGTGACCCGCGACCCCTTCCGCAACCGCGGCCGCATCACCGACCTCATCACGTCGGGCAAGCTGTTTGCCGATATCGGCCTGCCGGCGCTGGAAGCGGCCCATGACCGCGTCATGATCTGCGGCAGCCCGGCGCTGGTCACCGATACCCGCGTGCTCCTGGGCGAGCGCGGCTTTGTCGAGGGCAATCACGGTGAGCCGGCCCAGTTCGTGGTCGAGAAGGCCTTCGCTGAGCGCTAAGCCCGGAATAGACCGCATTTTCGCCGCCGCGTGGGCATTGCGGCGCCGATTCGGCGCTTGATACACTGTGGGAGCGAATCAGCGGAGTTCCCACATGGTTGCGGACAGCGACAGCAACATCGCCTGGCACCGGGTTCAGTTGAAGAAGAATCGCGCCGAGTTGAAGGCGCTGGAAACCGCGCGCTTCACGATGGGCGAGATCGCGTCCTCGAAGCGCGAAGGCCAGACTCAGAAGACGATCGGGGACCTCAAGCGCAAGATTGCCCAGTCTGAACGGGCGATTGCGGACCACGACAAGCGCACACGCCGTCCACTCGGCACCGATCTGCAAAGCCTCAGCAATGGCAGCTGGAGCCATTGGGACGCCTACACGCAGCAGCACCGCAAGGCCGGCCCGCGCACACCGGGGCGGGGTTAATCCCGCTACGCGAGAAAGCCGGTTCCCGCTCTTGCGCCTGCCGTCTCGCGCACCATCTCGTCGAGGCGCCACCAATCATTCCGGTGATCCCAATGGCACCGCGCCTCGATTTCACCAGCGAGGCCTTCTTTCGTGATCCGCCGAAGGTCATCGCGACCCTGCGGGCCTCAGGTCCCGTTGTGGCGACGCGCTTTCCTCTCATCGGCGATGTCTGGATCACCACCACGCATGACGCCACCGCGCAGGTGCTGAAGGACGGCACGATCTTCACGTTGCGCAAGGAAGATGGCGACGTTGCCGGCCTGCGCTGGTGGATGCCGAAGCTGATCAGGACCATCGCCAATAACATGCTGACGATGGACGAGCCGGATCACTCGCGGCTGCGCAGCATCGTGGACGAAGCCTTTCGCCGCCGTGCCATCGTCGCGATGGAGCCGCGCATCCGCGCCATTGCCGACGGTCTGGCCGATCAGCTGTTCGCGAGCGGAAGCCCGACCGATCTCGTCGCGCGCTATGCGCGGATCTTGCCGCTGTCGGTGATCTCGGAGTTGCTTGGCTTGCCGATGGCCGACCGCCCGCGCTTTATCGCGTGGGCCAATGCGATGTCCTCGCTGACGAACATCATCAGCTTCTTTCGCCTGCTGTTCGCATTCCGCAAGATGCGAGGCTATCTCGAAGAGCAATTGCAGATCGCGCGCAATCGGGGCGGCGAAGGCCTGATCGCCGAATTGGTTCAGGTCGAACGCGAGGGCGGCAAGATTACGCCGAACGAAATGGTCTCGATGGTGTTCCTGCTGCTCGCGGCAGGCTCGGAGACCACCACGCATCTCATCAGCGGCTCGATTTACGAGCTGCTCAGGAATCCGGACCTGCGTGACTGGCTGGAAGAAGACTGGAGCCGTGTCGGGCTCGCCGTCGAGGAGTTTCTGCGTTTCGTCTCACCGGTGCAGTTTTCCAAACCGCGCTATGTGCGGCGGGACGTCGAGCTCGATGGCGTACGCCTGAAGAAGGGTGATCGCGTAATGGTCATGCTCGCCGCGGCGAACATGGACCCGGCGGTGCACGACCGGCCCGAGCAGCTCGATCTCGAGCGCAAGCCGAACCGCCACATTTCCTTCGGCACTGGAATCCATTTCTGTCTCGGCCACCAACTGGCGCGGATCGAAGGGGCCTGCGCGCTCGAGGCGCTGTTCACCCGCTGGCCGCGGCTTGGTCTTGCGGTCGATCCATCGCAGATTCATTGGCGCAGGCGACCGGGCCTCCGCGCGATTGCGAAACTTCCCGTGATGGCAGAGACAGGCGGAACATACGATGTGGCTGCGCCGCTCGCGAGAGGCGATCGTTCCCCTGCTCAGGTGAACTGACGCGGTCCTGCGAAACATTACGGTACGCGACCTGCCAGGAACGAGGCGCGGTGACGTCGGTTGTCAGTAAGACCTCGCGGCGATGATGGCCGGCACGAGTTCCGCCACCGGCACCGCAGGCCTTCACACTTCTCAGGAGGCAGCATCATGACCAGCAAAATGCCACCTGTTCCGCCGGACAATCAAAGCCGAAAGGGAACTGGTGACGACAAGCAAATGTCGGCCGACAAGGCACCACACGGCCGGCAACGCGTGGAGAACCCGAACGAGCAGGGACAACAGGGCAACATCAGGCAGAACACGACCAATCAAGGCTATCAACAAGATCGCTGAGGAGGGCCGCATCCATGTCGACATCCACGAAGACACCTAACAGCATTCGTCAGGGCGGGCCCGGCGCGTCGCACGAGAACGCGAAGGCGCCGCTCGAAGTCAAGAAGCCGCCGCCTGACGATCCGCAGCGCAGTCACAGCCGTGTCTCCGGCGGTGGAGGCGAACGTGATTCCCGTCACAGGCACGATCCCGCAGACAAGGGTGGAGGCTGATCGATCATGAGCAGCAAGCACGCGAAACTGAACGCCCCGACAAGCAAGGATCTTCGCCAGAACCCGCTCATCGGCGGGTCCAAAGGCGCGAACATGGCGGCCGCGTCCCCCGACGATGTCGAGGATGCGCTCGGCGAGAACACGATCGAAGGCGATCTGGAGAACGACGTAAACTTCGCCGGCGGCATCGACAAGGACGTGGCGCATAGCGGAGCCCCTCGCAGAGGACGAAGACCATGATGCAGGGCAAAAAGACGCACGAACAACAGCGGCGTATTCTCGAACGCAAGCCGGATTTCCCTAACGCACGAGAACTGGATGAGGCTTTGCGCTCCCAGGACGATACGCCGCGTCGCGCCGGCGCTCCGACCGAGCAGGGCGGTCGCCTATCGCAGGAATGACTAGCGGATAATTGCAAGAGGAGAAACCGAATGCCAGTTGGGAATGGCAGCAAGACCCACTTCAGATCGGGCATGCATGGCAAAGGCAACGGCACCGGCGCTTTCGCTAAAATCTCCAAAGAGAAGATTGGCGACAACATGGTGCTGTCCAACCGGGACAAGGCTCAACATTCCGACTTGCGCGGCATGGACGGAAAATCAATCCAGACGGAGCAGTATCAGGACCATTCCGCCAACCGGCTGGGACATGACGACGACTAAGACCTGAGAACCACGACGCCGATCGTATCCTCCCTCGACCGACTCGCTGCGGACCGGTGTTCAGCTGGTCCGCTTTTTTGCGGAAGCCAGATCGCGCTCCCAGCCGAACACGGATCGGCCGTCGAGTTCCGGCGAGGCCGCGCGCTCGCCGGCAATATAGGCCTCGACCGACGGGCCGCTTGCGGTCCGTTCAAGCCGTCGTGCCTGATCGTCAAGGCGCTTGATCGCCTGCATTTCTTCCTCGCGGCCGAGTTTTGCACTTTGGATCGCGCCCTTCAGCACGCGGATGGTCTCGTCATAGACCTTGATCGGAACGGGGTAGGGATGGCGATCCTTGCCGCCATGGGCGAGCGAGAAACGCGCGGGATCCTTGAAGCGATAGGGCGCGCCGTGCACGATCTCGGCGACCATCGCGAGTGAGCGCACGGTACGCGCGCCGACGCCGGGCGTCAGCAACAGCTCCGGGAAATCGACCGGGCCGCGCTCGGCGGCAGCTAGCAGCGTGCCATGCAGGCGGCGCGCGAACACGTCTTTCGGCCGGACATCATGATGCGCGGGCATGATCAGGTGGGGCAGCATCGCTTGCGCTGGCTCGGGCGCAGTCCCGGTGAGCCGCTCGAATTCAGAGAGGATGCGATCGGGGCCGAAATCGCTCAACAGCTCGAGCTGCGCGTTGCGCGAGACGTCGGCGCGATGGTCGGTAAGATTGACGATCTCGCCCTGCTGCGGGCCGTCGATCGCGCTGTGGGGCGTATCGACAAAACTCTTCAGCGCCTCGGAATGCCAGTGATAGCGCCGGGCCTGCCGCTTGTCGCCGTTCATCCCCTGCTGCACGACGGTCCACTTGCCGTCGGCGGTGACGAAGAAGCCGTGCAGATAGAGATCAAAACCGTCCTGCACGGCGGCGCTGTCGACCTTGGCCACCAATCGGCTGGCGCGCGTGAGCTTTGCGCCATCGAAGCCGACGCGGTTGCCGAGTTGCAACAGCTCGTCCGGAGTCTTGCGCGAATGCTGGCCGCGGCCGCCGCAGACATAGATTCCGAGTTCGTCCTGGAGCGGGCCGAGCCCGCGCTTGAGTGCCCCGATCACGGAAGTGGTGATGCCGGAGGAGTGCCAGTCCATCCCCATCACGGCGCCGAACGATTGGAACCAGAACGGATGCGAGAGCCGCTGGAGGAACGCGTCGCGTCCGTAATGAACCACGATCGCCTGCGTCACGATCGCGCCGAGCGAAGCCATGCGGCTCGCAAGCCAATGCGGAACCCGGCCGGTGTGGAGGGGCAGGTCGGCGCTGCCGGTACGTCGAGTCATGATTGCCTAGACATAGCGCAGTTCGAAGATGGTTGCATCAGCGGGATGCTGCATTGCACTGAGCGGGGGAGCGAAGCCGCCGTGAACACGTTGAGGGCTGACGCGAACGTAATTCTTAGGGACGTGAATGAATTCGCAAGCGATTATGGCCGACATCGACAGGATGTTCGGGTGGATACCGTCATGGTTTATCGGCCTTGGCCTTATTGCCGGAGCAATCTTGCTCGCCCTGTCCGTCTACCGCGTCGGCGTGTGGCTGCTCTGTCGCGCCTTCGGAACCCGCCTGCCTCTCATCGCCGTATTCATCGATCGAACCTCCGGCCCGGCCCAGCTGGCGTTATGTCTTGCTGCCGTCGCGCTGGTGCTGCCGCTTGCGCCGCTCGACGATACGATCCGAACGCCGCTCATGCGCCTGTTCGTCGTCGCCTTTATCGCGCTGATCGGCTGGATCTCGATTCGGATCGTCGACATGAGCGCGGCGCGGTACTTGCAGAATTTCCGCGATGTCACCGAAAACTTCATTGCGCGCAAGCATGTCACCCAGGTGCGCGTGTTCAAGCGCGTGACCGACACCATCATCGTGATCATCACGGTGTCGACGGCGCTGATGACGTTCGACTCGGTCAGGCAATATGGCGTCAGCCTGTTCGCCTCCGCTGGCGCCGCCGGTATCATCGTCGGTCTTGCCGCGCGGCCGCTGCTCAGCAATCTGATCGCGGGTTTGCAGATTGCCATCACCCAGCCGATCCGCATCGAAGATGCCGTCATCATCGAGAACGAGTGGGGTTGGGTCGAGGACATCGCCGCGACCTATGTCGTGATCCGGCTGTGGGACTGGCGCCGCATGGTGGTGCCGCTGTCCTACTTCATCGAAAAGCCGTTCCAGAACTGGACGCGCGATACCGCGTCCCTGATCGGCGTGATTGCCCTGCACGTCGACTACCGCGCCGACGTGCCCCGCATCCGGCGCTGGCTCGAAGGGGCAGTGAAGGAGTCAAAGCTCTGGGATGGCGCGGTGGTCAATCTACAGGTGATCGATGCGGATTCGCGTACCATCGAGCTTCGTGCGCTGGTCAGCGCGCGGAATGCGCCGCAATCCTGGGATCTGCGCTGCGAGATGCGGGAAAAGCTGATCGCCTTCATCCGCGATGAGATGCCGGAAGCGCTGCCGCGCGAACGCGCGATCCTGATCCCGTCGGGAGGCGGCGATGACATCGACGTCCTGCGGCGCTCCGATGCGCCGGAGAAGATGCGGGCAAACGCACGGAATTGAAATGGCGGCTAGTGAGTCTTGGCCGCGCCGCGTAAGCCAGCTTGCTGCTGGATCGTATCCAGCGCGCCGGAGGACTGTTCTTCAGCGACAAATCGGTTGAGTAGCGGGAGTGCGTCCTCGCGACCTTTCGGGATCGCGATGGCCATATGCTCGGCACCCCAATTGCCGTCGAGAATCCGCGAGCCCGGCATCTGGTCGGACATCTCGAACAGCGTCGGCTTGTTGGTGGCGTAGAGATCAATCTCGCCGCGGCTGAACATGCCGACAGCGACCTTGACGCTTTCGGCGGGAACGATGGTCGCGTTCTTGAACTTGGCTGGTAGCGTACGCTCGGAGGTCGAGCCCTTGGTGACACCGATCTTCACCCCTAGCTTGTCGATATCCTCGATCTTGCCGATCGGCGAATTCACTGGGACGAGATAACCGAGCTCGATTGCCAGCACCGGCTGGCTGAAGCTGACGTCGTTGGCGCGGGCCGGCGTGGCGTTGGTCACGGTGAAATCGACCTGGCCGTCGTGGATCGCGGTGACGATATCGGCGACGCGCTGAAACCTGACATAGTCGATGCCGACGCCGAGCCGTTTTGCCAGCTCGCCGCCGAGATCGTAGGCGAGGCCGTGCGGCTTGCCGGCCGCATCTGTCACCATCGAGGTCGGGCTGCCGGGATAGATGCCGACGCGCAAAGTGCCGCTCGGCGCCAGGAGTTTCGCTTCGCCATCGGCGCGTGCGGGTGCGCCGAGCAGGACGGTGACGGCGATGGCGAGCAGGGCGGTGCGCGCAAGGCGCCTGGAAGCGGTTCTCATCTGGAGAGCCTCACTGCGCGCGGATGCCGGCGGCCTTCAGCACCGGCTCCCATTTGGTCGCCTCGGCGTGCATATAGGCGTCAAAATCCTTGGCGGAGGAGCCGACCGGGGCTGCGCCGATCTTGCCGAGTGTGGAGAGCACGTTCGGATCCTGCAGCGCCGCCTTCAAATCGGTCTCGAGTTTCGCGACGATCTCCGGCGGCATCTTGGCTGGACCGAGAACGCCCCACCAGACCGAGACGTCGTAGCCAGGCACGCCGGACTCGGCGATGGTCGGGACGTCAGGCAGCACCTTTGAGCGCTTGGCCGAGGTGACGGCGAGCGCGCGCACCGGGCCGCCGTCGAGCTGACCGATCGCCTCCGCGAGCGGATTGATGCTGAGCGGAATCTCGCCCGCGATCACGGCCGTCAGCGCCGGCGCGCCGCCCTTGTAGGGGATCGCGACGATCTTGGTGCCGGACATGTGTTTCAAGAGCTCGCCGGCGAGATGCGCCGAGGTGCCGTTGCCGGACATGCCGTAGGAGAGCTTGTCCGGCTCCTTCTTCGCTGCGGCCAGGAGATCGCCGAGCGTCTTGTACGGGCTGTCCTTGGCCACCACGATCGCGAGCGGTGAGGAGGCCACTTCGCTGATCGCGGTAAAATCCTTGAAGGTGTCGTAAGGCACGCTCGGATAGATGAACTGGTTCAGCGGATGTCCGCTCGCGACCAGGATCAGCGTGTAGCCATCGGGCGCGGCCTGCGTCAGCGCCTGCGAGGCGACAATGCCGCCGGCGCCCGGACGGTTGTCGATCACGGGTTGCTGTCCCCAGGTCTCGGCCAGCGCCTGGCCGAGCGTGCGCGCGAGCACATCGACCGCGCCGCCGGCCGCGTAGGGCACGAGGATGTGGACCGGCTTGCTTGGATAGTTCTCGGCGGGCTGCGCCGCACTCGCCGTCAGTAGCAGACCGGCGCCGAGCATCAGGCGGCCGATCTTCGTGTTCAAACCCAGCATTATCCAGCACTCCTTGAAGGCGTTCGCGTCCCGACCCGCGGTCTTCAGGGCCGTTCCGGACGCTGCCATCGTTTTTGTTGACGAGACCTGATCTTTTGTACGATAGTACAAATCACATGGTACGCAAGTCCACCAGCAAGGAAACGGCCCGCAAGCCGAATATGCGCGAGGCGATCCTCGCCGCGGCCGAGGAGCTGTTCGCCACCAACGGCTTCAACGCCGTCTCGGTGCGGGACATCGCCCAGGCCGCCGGGGCCAATCCGGGCAGCGTGACCTATCATTTCAAGACCAAGGACGGTCTGCTGCTGGAGATTTACCGGCGGCATTGCGGGCCGATGAACTTGCGTCGCTCCGAGCTGCTCGCCGCCGCCAAGCGGGTGCGTGATCTTCAGGACCGGCTGGAAGCAATCGTGCGGGCCTATGTGCTGCCGGCCTTCACCTCGGGCAGCGATCTCGCAGGCGGTGGGGCGCGCTTCACGCGACTCCGCGCCGTGATGTCGGCCGAGGGCAACGAAGTCGCGCGAAAAATCATCGCGCAGACGTTCGACGATACCAGTCACGCCTTCATCGATGCGATCCACGACAGCCTGCCGCACATTCCGCGCACCGACATCGTCTGGCGCAGCCACTTCCTGCTCGGCGCACTCTATTATTCACTGGTGACACCGGATCGTGTCTCGCGGCTGTCACGCGGCGAGGCTGATGGCAGCGATGCCGCCAGCGCCATCGAGCAGTTGGTGCAGGCTACCGTAGCTGCGTTCCAGGCGCCGGCCTTGGATCAGGCCGCGCCGGCGCGGCGACGAGCTGTTTCAACCAGTAAGACCTGACAGAAATCGCGCGGGGAGAGGCGCGGCATCGTGCCTCCGCTCGCAAGCGGACATGTGACGGGGTGTTGAGGAAATGAACAGGCGAGAGTGCTTGCATCTTTTGACCGGGTTGACCGGCGCGGTGGTCGCGAACAACGCGCGTGCGCAAGGGGCCGAGCCCAAGGTCCAGATACCGACGATCGCGCCGCCAGACCCAAATCCCAAGGCACCGTCGTTCAAGCTGCCGCCCAAATCCTGCGACAGCCACACCCACATCTTCGGGCCGGCGTCCCGCTATCCCTTTTCCGAGAAGCGCCCGTACAACACAGCTGACGCTCCGCTGGAAACGTTCTGCAGCGTGCATGAGAAGATCGGCGTCGAGCGCTGCGTCATCGTGAATGCCACCGTGCACGGCACCGACAACCGCGTCGTCACCGACGCCATCGCGCAGAGCGAGGGCGCCTACAAGGGCATCGCCAACGTCAATGACGAGATGACCGAGAAGGAGCTGGCAGCGCTCGACAAGAGCGGCATCTGCGGCTGCCGCTTCGCGTTCCTCAAGCGCCTCGGCGGCGTCGGCGATATGAACAAGTTCCAGCGCATCGTACATCGCGTCGCCGAACTCGGCTGGCATATCGACGTCTATTTCGAGCCCGGTACGGTCGCCGAATTCGCGCCGATCCTGACTGCGCTGCCGACCCCCTACGTGATCGACCACATGGGTACGGTGCAGGCGGGGAAGGGGCTCGATGATCCCGGCTTCACCGCCTTGCTCGACCTTCAGAAGAAAGACGAGAAGTGCTGGGTCAAGATCACCGGCCTCGAGCGCGCTTCCGCCGTCGGCAAGCCGTTCCACGACGCCGTGCCGTTCGCGAAGGCGCTGATCGACAATTCGCCCGATCGCGTGATCTGGGGGACCGACTGGCCGCATCCCAACGTCAAGTTCATGCCGAATGACGGCGAGATCGTCGACTTGATTCCCCTTTATGCGCCAGATTCGAAGGTCCAGCAGAAGCTGCTGGTCGACAATCCCGCGCGCCTGTTCAAATTCAGCTGATGACGATGATGTACACGCCGACCATTCCACCGCCCGATCCGAACACGCGCACGCCAAAGTTCAAGCTGCCAAAGCTGTCGTGCGACGCGCATTGCCACATCTTCGGACCCGGCGCAAAATACCCCTACGCGCCGGATCGTTCTTATACGCCGCCGGACGCTCCGCTCGAAGATTTCAAGCTGTTGCACGCCAAGCTCGGCGTGGAGCGCGCTGTCATCGTCAACGCCAGCGTGCACGGCATCGATAATACGGTCGCGCTCGATGCCATCGCTCAGAGCAACGGCGCTTATCGTGCGGTCGCCAATATCGACGATACCATCACCGAGCGCGGGCTCCAGGTGCTGCACGAGGGCGGCTTCCGCGGCTGCCGCTTCAATTTCGTCCGCCATCTCGGTGGCGTTCCCGACAAGAGCGTGTTCAGCCGCGTCATCGCGATGGTCGCGCCGCTCGGCTGGCACATCGATTTGCATTTCGATGCGATCGATCTGCCCGAATATGCCGACATGTTGGCCAGGCTGCCGCTGAGCTATACCATCGACCACATGGGGCGGGTGAAAGCTTCCGAAGGGCTCGACCAGCTGCCGTTCAAGATCCTGATCGAGCTGATGCAGCGTGACGAGAAATGCTGGGTCAAGATCTGCGGCTCTGAGCGCGTGTCCTCAGCCGGTCCGCCGTTCACGGACGCGGTACCCTTTGCGCGCAAGATCGTCGAGACCGCGCCCGACCGGATCATCTGGGGCACCGACTGGCCGCATCCCAACGTCAAGGCAATGCCGAATGACGGCGACCTCGTGGACCTGATTCCGCTGTTTGCACCGGAGCCGGAGTTCCAGCAGAAGATTCTGGTCGACAATCCCGCGCGCTTGTTTGGGTTCGACGAATGACCGCGATGGCGATCGACAAGCCGCGCGGGCGGGTCTGGTGGAAAGAGCTCTGGATCCAGGTGCTCATCGCCATGGCCGCCGGCATCGCGCTTGGGATCATCAATCCCGAAGCGGGCGCCAAGATGCAGCCGTTAGGCGACGCCTTCATCAAGGCGATCCGGATGCTGATTGCGCCGATCATCTTCTGCACCGTCGTGCACGGCATCGCGCACATGGCCGACATGGCGCGGGTCGGGCGCGTCGCGATCAAGGCCATCGTCTATTTCGAGATCATGACCACGATAGCGCTGATCATCGGTCTCGTCGCGGTGAATGTGCTCAGGCCCGGCGCCGGCATGAACATCGATCCCGCCAGCATCAATGCCAGCACGATCGAGCCCTACGTCAAGCAGACCGCCGTCATCGGCTTCGTGCCGTTCCTGACGAACATCGTGCCCGCGACGTTCATCGGCGCCTTCGCGGAGGGCAATATCCTCCAGGTGCTTTTCATCGCGGTGCTCTGCGGCTTCGCGCTGGTGCAGCTCGGCGAGCGCGCCGCGCCGCTGGTCAGCCTGATCGACATCGCCGCGAAAATGGTGTTCGCCGTGGTCGGCTTCGTGATGTGGGCGGCGCCGATCGGTGCGTTTGGGGCGATTGCGTTCACGGTCGGCAAGTTCGGCGTCGGCTCGCTGGCTTCGCTCGGCAAGCTGCTGGGCGGCTTCTATCTCACCTGCGTGATCTTCATCATCGTGGCGCTCGGTCCGGTGGCGCGGTTGTGCGGCTTCTCGCTGCTCAAGCTGATCCGCTACATCTGGGAAGAGCTGCTGATCTGCATCGCCACGACGTCGTCGGAAACAGTGTTGCCGCGGATGCTGACCAAGCTGGAGAGGGCTGGCTGCGAGAAGAGTGTGGTCGGCTTGGTCATTCCGACTGGCTATTCCTTCAATCTCGACGGCACCTGTCTGTATCTCGCTGCCGCCTCGGTGTTCCTGGCGCAGGCGACCAACACGCCGCTCGGCCTCGCTGCACAAATCGAACTGCTGTTGATCCTGCTCGTGACGTCCAAGGGCGCGGCGGGAATCGCGGGCGCCGCCTTTGTCGTGCTGGCGGCAACGCTATCGGCCACGGGCACGATTCCGGTGACGAGCGTCGCGCTGGTGCTCGGCATCCATCGCCTGATGTCGCAGGGGCTGACGCCGACCAATCTGATTGGGAACGCGGTGGCGACCATCGCGATTGCCAAATGGGAAGGCGCGCTCGACGGCGAGCGCCTGAAGCGCGTGCTCGACGGCGAGGAGCCCGCGGCTGGCGCTACCTGACAAATTGGCTTCCTGCATGACGCAGGCAGCCTATGATGTTGACGAACGAAAGAGGGAGTTCTCCCATGAAAACAGGTCTCGTGGTCACCGCCCATCCCGGCGATTTCGTCTGGCGCGCTGGCGGCGCCATCGCGTTGCATGCGAAGAAGGGCTATCGCATGAAGATCGTCTGCATGTCCTTCGGCGAGCGTGGTGAGAGCCAGTTCGCCTGGAAGGAAAAGGGCGCGACGCTGGAATCGGTCAAGGCGGGCCGCAAAGACGAGGCGGAGCGGGCAGCAAAATTGCTCGGCGCCGAAATCGAGTTCTTCGACTGCGGCGACTATCCGCTGAAGCTGACGGAAGCGCACTTCGACCGCATGGTCGATATCTACCGCGAGCTCAATCCGAGCTTCGTGCTGACGCACGCGCTGGAAGATCCCTATAATTTCGACCATCCGAACGCCGCACATTTCGCCCAGGAGACCCGTGTGGTCGCGCAGGCCATGGGTCACAAGCCCGGCGCGCAGTATCAATATTCGGCGCCGCCGGTATTCCTGTTCGAGCCGCATCAACCCGAGCAGTGCAATTACAAGCCGGACCTCCTCCTCAAGATCGATGAGGTCTGGAAGGAGAAGTACGAGGCGTTCCAGATCCTCGCTGCGCAAAAGCATCTCTGGGGCTATTACGAGCGCGTCGCACTCAACCGCGGCATCCAGGGCAGCCGCAACACCGGCGTTCCCATGACTTATGGCGAAGCCTATCAGCGCCTGTTCCCGACGGTTGCGGAGGTGTTGGCATGAAGCCGGTCGTCGTTCGCAACATCAAGCGTGCCGATCCCGCCGGAATGGCGGAGTACGGCGTCTCGACCGTGCACGAGGCCTATGGCCGCGTCGGCCTGATGAAGCCGTATCTGCGCCCTGTTTGGTCGGGCGCGGCGATCGCGGGTCCCGCCGTCACCGTGCTGGCGCAGCCCGGGGACAATTGGATGATCCATGTTGCCGTCGAGCAGTGCAGGAAGGGCGATATCCTTGTCGTCGGCTGCACCACCGACAACACCGACGGCATGTTCGGCGAGTTGCTGGCGACCTCGCTGAGGGCACGCGGCGTGCAGGGGCTGATCATCGACGCCGGCTGCCGCGACGTCAAAGCGCTGCACGCGATGAACTTTCCGGTATGGTCGCGCGCCATCTCGGCCAAGGGCACGGTGAAGGCCACGCTCGGCTCGGTCAACGTCCCGGTCGTCTGCGCCGGCGTCAACGTCGATCCCGGCGACATCATCGTCGCCGATGACGACGGCGTCGTGGTGGTGCCGAAGCGCCACGCCGCCGAGGTCGCCGAGAAGGCGAAGAAGCGCAACGCCGACGAAGGCGGCAAGCGCAAGCGGCTGGCCTCGGGCGAACTCGGCCTCGACATGTACAGCATGCGCGAGGCGCTGGCGAAGGCCGGGCTTGTCTACGTCGACAATCCCGAGGACGTTTGAAGCGAAGACAAGCGGAGCGGGCGGATGGATCGTCTGAAGTTGAAGGCCGTGCTCGGCAGTCACCCGCATGTCCAGGCGGTGAAGAGCGGCGCGCTCCGCTCCGATCTCTTCGAGCTCGATTTCATCGAGTACACGCCGACCAACACGGCGTTCAAGCCAATGGTGCGCGAGCAGGCTTTCGACGTCTGCGAGATGGCGATCGTCACCTATCTGATGGCGATGGCGCACGGCAAGCCGCTGGTGCTGCTGCCGGCAACGATGATGGGCCGCTTCCAGCATTCCTATGCGCTCTATAATCCCGCGCAGGGAACGCTCGGGCCCTCCGATCTCGAAGGCAAGCGTGTCGGCATCCGCTCCTTCACGACGACGACGGGCGCCTGGATCAGGGGTATTCTCGCCAACGACTACGGCGTCAATCTCGACAGGATCCACTGGGTCACGTTCGAAGATCCGCACGTCGCCGAATATATCGACACCACCGAACGCGCGCCAAAGGACAAGAAGATCCTGCAAATGCTGCTTGACGGCGAACTCGACGCCGTCCTCGGCGAGATCTCTGATAATCCCAAGCTGAAATCGCTGTTCCCCGATCCGGCTGCGGAAGCCGCCAGATGGTACGCCCGCCGCGGCGTCGTGCCGGTCAATCATCTCGTGGTCGTGACTGAGCAGCTTGCACAATCGCGCCCCGATGTGGTTACGGGTGTCTATGATCTGCTCAAGCGAAACAAGGAACAGGCGGGACCTGCGGCAACGCCCGACCTCGTTCCATTCGGGATTGAGGCGAACAGGATGCCGCTGGAGCTGATCGTCGATTACGCCTTCCAGCAGGCGCTGATCCCGCGCCGCTATGCGGTCGAGGAGCTCTTCGACGCGACGACACGAGGACTAAACTGATGGCAGGCGATCCGAGGCGATGGCAGATCGGGCTGGTTGGCTATGGTGAGGTCGGCCGAATCCTGGCCGAGGATTTGCGCCAGCAGGACATCAAGGTCGCAGCCTATGACATCAAGCTCGGTGGCGAGCAGGGCGGTCCGCTGAAAGAGCATGCAGCGAAATACGGTGTGGCGCTGGCAGCGTCTCACGCTGAGCTGACAGCAAAATCGGATTTCATCATCTCTGCGGTCACCGCGAGCCAGGCCGTTCCGGTCGCGGAGGCCTGCGCGTCCGCGATCAACCAGGGCACCTGGTTTCTCGATTTCAATTCGGCCTCTCCCGGCGCCAAGCAGCGCGCGGCAGCGCTGATCGACGGCGCCGCGGGACGCTATGTCGAGGGTGCCGTGATGACTTCGGTGCCACCTTATCGCATCAAGGTGCCGTTGCTGCTCGGTGGCCCCGGGGCGAGGGAGCTCGAGCCGCTGTTGAATACGATCGGCTTTGCGGCGAAGGTTGCGAGCGACAAGCTCGGCGTCTCCTCGGCGGTGAAGATGTGCCGCAGCATCATGATCAAGGGCCTGGAGGCCATGGTCATCGAAAGCTTCACCACCGCGCGTGCCTATGGCGTCGAGGATGCGGTGCTGGCGTCGCTCACGGAAACCTTTCCTGCCATCAATTGGGAAAAGCAGGGCGCTTATTTTTTCCAGCGCGTGATCGAGCATGGCCGCCGCCGTGCCGAGGAGGTGCGCGAGGTCGCCGAAACTGTGCGCGAGGCGGGGCTGACGCCGTGGTCGGCGCAGGGCACGGCCGAGCGGCAGGCCTGGGTGGCCGATCTCGCCGACGAAGGCCTGTTCGGCACGAAGGGAGCGAGGGAGTTCGCCCGCAGCGCCGATTGGCGTACCGAGGCGGATCGTATCCTGGCGAAGATCAAGCGCTAAACGCGCTCAGCTCAAGATCCTGCCGCCGTCGCGATAGCCCGAGAGTTCGTCGCGGGCGCGCTCGATGAGATCAATCAGACTCTTGGCTTCGCGGACGACCTGATCCTTTGCACGTTCGGTGCGGAACTCGGCGAGAATCATGCGAATGCACTTGTCGGCGGTATCGAGCGTCCACTGCATGCGGGCCAACTCGTCCTGCGTGCGGATTGCCGACATATCGAGGCCTGACAGAACTTCGCCGATGCCGGTCAGTCGCTTGACGGCTGTCTCGGCGGGCGTCCTGGCCCTCATCGATTGATAATCGATGCTGTTGAATGCGCTGAACAGATCCATACTTCCCCATCGAACGCAGATGATCAGTGCAAGATCTTAGTAAGCTTGCCTCTCCCTTTCCGCAACGCGTTGGGCTACGGACCGGGATTCTACCGGCCTCGGATTGGGGGAAGATCGATGGTAAGTCGGACCGTATCGGTCAGATGATCGCTGATTTTTCCGGACCATCTTACCGCTGGATGCGACGAGCCGCGTTCCCTACGGCTTCCTCCGCAGGTCGGCTTGCGAAAGATCGAGACGCTCAATTCCGGGGGGTGAAGAGCGTCGGTCGCCGACGTTCAAATGTCTGCCGGCCGTTCTTGAAGCCCATCACGATATCCGGCAGCTCAGCGATGGCGAAGCGGCTGTCGCGGATGTCGAGCACGACGAGATCGGCGGGATTGCCAACCTTGATGCCGTAGTCGTCCAGGTTCATCAGCCGCGCCGGCAGTTCGGTGACGAGATCGAGGCAGGTATCGAACTCGCCGACCGAGGCGTGGGCGACATTGGCGTAGAAATTTGCCATCCGCAGCAGCGAGGCGTCGCCAAAGGGCGTGAAGGGGTTGAGCACGTTGTTGGTCGCAACCGAGCACAATACGCCGCTCTCGACAAGCTTGTGTGCGAGCGTCAGCCCGCGCGGTGCGTTGTGGCTGGCGTCGCGTCCCATCAGGTAGAGATCGGTCGCCGGCAGCACGGTGACGGCGATGCCAGTCCTCGCCAGTTGCGCGGTGGTCGCCTTCAGCCGCTCCGGCGGCAAGGCCGAGAGCTTTGTGGCATGCCCGATCGCGACGCGCCCCCCGTAGTTGCGCTGCTCGGTCTGCCGGCAGACTTCGTCGAGATGCGACCAGGAGGGATCGAGATCGAAGTCGAGATGAAGGTCGACGTCGAGATCGAATTGCTGGGCGAGGTCGAAGATGCGTGCGAGATGCGCGTTCGGATCGGTGTCGGTATAGGGGCAGCCGCCGATCGCCTCGGCGCCGTCGCGCAAAGCCTGGACCAGCAGCTCCTCGGCTCCGGGATCGTTGGTCAGGCCTTCCTGCGGGAAGACGCAGACTGAGAGATCGATCGCCCAGGCATAGTCGCGCTTGAGTGCCTTGACCGCCTCGAAGCTTCGCAAGCCGATGCGCGGGTCAATTTCGACATGGGTCCGCATGCGCGTCGTGCCATGCAGGATGGCGCGCTCGAGCACCCTGGCGCCGCGCGCATAGACATCGTCGATGCCGAAATTCCGCTTCATCGCCGAGACGGCGCGGATGGCATCGCCGAGCGTGCCGTGGATGTGTCCGCAACGTTCGAGCAGGCAGGCCTTGTCGAGATGGATGTGGGTGTCGACGAAGCCGGGCAGCGCCAGCCGTCCCCCGACATCGATTTCGACGCCCTCGCAGGCAAGCCTGGGTTCGATCGCGGCGATACGTCCGCCTTTCACGCCGATATCGACGGGTGTAGCGGATGATCGCAGCAGGGTATTGCGGAAGATCAGGTCGAAGGCGGTCTGGGTGGTCATGGCTTCGGGATTCAGATGCTGTAAACGAGCGCAAGCCGGAGCCGGCATTTCCGGATCATTTCAATTCTGCCATCAATCGCCATCGTGGTCGAGCGATTCCAGTCGCAGCGCGCGCCACGGGAGCTATAGTGCCAAACGGACCTTGGAGAGAGACGCGATCATGGCTACGGAGATTTCGGCCACCAGCCTGTTTCGTAACCCCGATCGCGGAATCAGCGACGCCGCGATCGCGGCCATGACGAGGGCCCAGGCCACGAACAGACGATGGCCGATCAGCGCGCCGCTGATGAGCGGAGCGCTGATATTCGCGCCCGACATCAGCGACTGGTTGAGGCCCATGATCATGCCCTGGCGGTTGATCGCGGTGCTCCGCGATAATTCTGCCGTCAGTGTGCTGCGGGCGAACATGGTGCCGACGATGATCAGCGTCAGGTAGAGCGCGAGCAGACTGATATTAGCGCCGCCCGCGAGGCCCGCGAATCCAAGTCCCATGCCGGCGAACGCCGCCATGACGATGCTGCGGTCGGAGGCGATGAGGTTCGCGCGCGTAATCAGAAGTCCCTGGACCACCATGTTGATGAAGCCGGCATAGGCAAACATCCAGCCGAGCTCGCGCGCGCCGAAGGGACGTCCGTCCCAGGAGAACCGCGCCGACAGGAATAGGCCGATCTGCGACAGGAACATCGAGTTGACGAAGAAGAACACGATCAGCAGGCCAAGCAATCGCCAGGCGTAGCGCATGCCGAACAGGCTGCGCATCAGCGTCGGCTCCGGCACGCGATGCTGATAGAGCGGCTCGGCCGCCGGGTGGTCCGGCGGGAGCAAGGCGATCGTGGCCAATATGCTGACCAGCGAGAGGGCGGCTGCGGCCCACACCGGTGCGGTCTGGCCGTAATGAACGAGGAAACTCGATAGCGCAGGCCCGAGCAACAGCCCGGTTCCGATCGCGCCGCTGGTCATGCCGAGCGCCTGCTTGCGTGTCGCCGGGGCGCTGTGCTCAGCGGCATAGGCGTGAGCAACGGAGATGTTGCCCGATGTCAGGCCATCGATGATGCGCGCCAGGAACACCAGCATCAGGTTGCCGGCAAGCGCAAGCAGCACAAATCCGATCAGGGTGCCGATCTGGCTAACCACCAGCACCTTCCGCCGCCCATAGCGGTCGGAGAGGATGCCGACCACGGGACCGGCAATCAGCTGGCGGCATAGACCGAGATCAGCGCGCCGATCAGGAACGGCGTGGCGCCGAGCCGCTGTGAGTAGAACGGAAGCAACGGCAGGATGATCCCCATGCCGGTCGCGTCCACGTCGACGACGACGAAGGTCGGGACGAGCGTCAACGCGCTTTCGCCCACGATCGCCTCTCGCGCTTCGGTCGTGGAACCCGAGCCCATCTTGCGTTGTCCTCGGTCGCTTTTTCGTGATCATGGGAATATCCCGGGTTATATAGTTGCAGACTAATAGTTCGTGTCCTATCTATTTTGCATGGCACCCTCGCAAGGCTTTATTCACGGCGAAATCGGCCGGCTCATCACGCGCCTGGCCCGCATCTGGCGGCGCGAGTCGGATCAGGCGCTGTCCGATCACGGCCTGTCCTATGCGACGGCGATCCCGCTGCTGGTGCTGTCGCGGCAGGGCGAGAACGTGCGGCAGGGCGTGCTTGCCGACGAGCTCGGCATCGAAGGGCCGTCGCTGGTCCGGCTGATCGACCTGCTCCAGGCGGAGGGCCTGGTGGAGCGCCGCGAGGATCCGATCGACCGGCGTGCCAAAACGCTCCACCTGACCAAAGCGGGCGAAGCCAAGGTCGAGGAAACCAACCGCGTGCTGCGGCGCGTGCGGGCGAGCCTGCTGAAGGATATCGGCGCGGACGAACTTGCGATAACTTTCGAGACGCTCCAGCGCATCGAGCGGCGGGCGAGCCGTCTGCTCGAAGCAAAGGCGTTCCCGGAGACGAAATAGTCATGCGCGCGGAAGAGCCGTTTCTGGTCCGCCACGCGGACCTCATTTTCGCTTTGAAGACGTTTGCCGCGTCGATGCTCGCGCTCGTCATTGCGCTCGCCATGGACCTGCCGCGGCCCTATTGGGCGATGGCGACGGTCTACATCACCTCGCAGCCCCTCGCGGGCGCCACCAGCTCGAAGGCGTTCTTCCGCGTCATGGGCACGTTGGTCGGTGCGATCATGACGGTGGCGCTGGTACCGAACCTGATCAACGCGCCCGAGCTGTTGTGCCTCGCCATCGCGCTCTGGGTCGGGCTCTGCCTGTACTTGTCACTGCTGGACGGCACGCCGCGCAGCTACGTCTTCATGCTGGCCGGATATACAGTCGCGTTGATCAGCTTCCCTTCCGTGTCCGAGCCCGGCGCGATCTTCGACACTGCGGTGGCAAGGCTAGAGGAGATCTCGCTCGGCATCATCTGCGCCAGTCTAGTCTCCACCATCGTGTTCCCGCGCAGCGTCGCGCCGGCGGTCGCCGGTCGCGTCGATAGTTGGTTATCCGATGCCCGCCGCCTCAGCCAGGTCGTGCTGCTGCGCGAGGGCACCAACGAAACCCGCCGCGGCAAGCGCCTCAAGCTCGCGACCGACATCGTCGAGATCGACACGCTCTCCACCCATCTTGCCTATGACCGGCTCACCGATCGCGACGTAGTGAGCGGCCTCGGCGAAATCCGGTTGCGGATGCTGATGTTGCTGCCGGTGATCGCCTCGCTCGAGGATCGTCTGGCTGCACTGGGAGAGGAGGGGCTGCGGCGGCAACCCGAGCTGAAGCGGCTCCTCGAGGATCTCGCGCAATGGATCGTCAGCGACGTCAGCGCGCGGCGGCCGGCCGAGCGGATCCGCGCCATGATCGCCGAACGGCAGTCGGAGCTCGGTGACAGCGCGTCCTGGGAACGGATCATCACCACGAGCCTGCTGTCGCGGCTGCGCGAGCTGGTCGACCTCTCCCGCGATTGCCGTGCATTGACCGAGGCCATTGCCGGGAACCGCGGCGTCTCGACCCTCGAGCTAGCCTTCCGCTCCGAGGCCGGCGCCGCCCCGGTGCGTCATCGCGACCGCTGGCTTGCGCTGTGGTCGGCGGCTGGCGCGGCCGTGGCGATCCTGATCTGCTGCGCGTTCTGGATCGGCACAGGCTGGCCGGATGGCGCCTCGGCGCCGATGATGGCGGCGGTGGCCTGTTCATTCTTCGCCGCGCAGGACGAGCCGGCGCGTTTCATCCGCAGTTTCGGCCTGTGGTCGCTGGTCGCCATCGTGGTGGTCGCGGTCTATCTGTTCGCGCTGGTGCCCGCGATCTCCCATATCGAGGTTCTCGTCGTCGCGCTGGCGCCAACGTTCCTGCTCTATGGTTTCCTGATCGCGCGGCCGGCAACGGCGGGCCCCGGCATGGCGCTCGCGGCCAACACCGCGACATTGCTCGCGCTGCAATCGACCTACAGCGCGGATTTTGCGTCCTACGCTAATTCCGCCGTCGCCTTCTTCGTCGGCGTCCTCATCGCCGAGCTGGTGACGCGGATCGCGCGCGGGGTGGGCGCGGAATGGATCGCCAATCGCCTGGTGCTGTCGAGCTGGATCACGATCGCGGTCGCCGCCGAACGGCGCGGGAAGCGCGACCGTGCGGAGTTCGCGGGCCTCATGTTGCACCGTCTCGGGCTTCTGGTGCAGCGCATCGCCTTCCTCTCGGAGAGTGATCGGCGCGATGCCGACAGCCTCGTTCAGCTCCGCATCGGCATCAACATCATCGACCTACGCCGCGCGCGTTACGGGCTTGCCGCTTCGACCATCTCCGTCATCGACGATATGCTCGACCAGCTTGCCGCCGCCTGCCGCAATTATGCGGGCGGCGGAATGCCGCACGAGCTTCTGACCGGCGTCGATCGGGCATTGGCTCAGGCGGTGAAGGACCCCAATGACAGCGCGCGCGAAGACGCCCTGATCGGCCTCGTCGGTATCAGGCGCGGTTTGTTCCCGGATGCGCCGGCCTATCGGCCGCGCACAGAGAGTGTCGCGGCATGAGATATGTGATCGACATCTACGGCGTGCTCGTGCCGTCGCTCCTGCTGTGGATCATCGTCGCCTACGTGCTGAGCGCGTTTCTCCGCCGGCTGATGCAGCGTTTCGACCTCTACCGGCTGGTCTGGCACCGCGCGCTGTTCGATTTCGCAATTTTCGTCTGCCTGCTCGGTGGCGTCGTCTATCTCTCGGAGTATCTCTCATGAAAGGGAATTTCGCTTGGCTCGGCCGTATCGCGCTGACCGTCCTTGCCGTCGTCGCCGCGCTCGGCGTCGGCCGCGCGCTTTGGGTCTATTATATGGAATCGCCCTGGACGCGTGACGGCCGCGTCCGCGCCGACGTGGTGCAGGTCGCGCCCGACGTCTCCGGCTTCGTCACCGACGTGCTGGTCAAGGACAATCAGAAGGTTCATCGCGGCGATGTCCTGTTCCGGATCGATCGCGAGCGCTTCGCGCTGGCGCTGCGGCAGGCCGATGCTTCGGTGGCTGGTCACCAGGCCACGCTAGATCAGGCCAATGCCGATTTGAAGCGCTACAGCGCACTGACGACGGACGCGGTGTCGCAGCAGAAGCAGGAGCAGGTACTGGCAACCCAGCTCCAGGCCAAGGCGGCCTTTGATGCGGCCGTCGCCGACCGCGCGGTCGCCCAGCTCAATCTCGATCGCAGCGAGGTCCGGGCTTCCGTGAACGGCGTGATCACCAACATGGATCTGCGGCCCGGCGCTTACGTCACCGCCGGTAGGGGCGTGATGGCGCTGGTCGACAGTGATACGCTGCATGTGGAAGGCTATTTCGAAGAGACGAAACTCGCGCGCATCCGCCTGGGCGACAAGGTGCAGGTTCGCCTGATGGGCGAGAAGGGCACGCTGTCGGGCCGCGTCGAGAGCATCGCCGCCGGCATCGAGGACCGCGACCGTGCCGAGGGCGCGAGCCTGCTTGCCAACGTCAATCCGACCTTCAGCTGGGTGAGGCTCGCCCAGCGCGTGCCGGTGCGCATCGCGCTGGATCCGGTGCCCGAGGGAATGTCGCTGGTCGCCGGTCGTTCGGCGACCGTGGAGGTGTTGAACTAGCTCGTTGCTTACGCTTCTACGGGTTCGAATATTTCTTCAGCTCGAATCGCGCGATCTGGTTCCGGTGCACCTCGTCTGGCCCATCCGCAAGCCGCAGCAGCCGCGCGGTGGCGTAGGCCTGCATCAGGCCAAAATCGTTCGAGGTGCCGCCGTCGCCATGGGCTGATCGAACGCGTCTGCGCGCTCGACGCGCAATGAGAGGTGCCGAGATCACCCGACGCGATACTCCCTGAATTTCTCGCGCAGCGCCGATTTGAGCACCTTGCCGGTGCCGGTCATCGGGAATTCGTCCAGGAATTCGACCGCATCCGGCATCCACCAGCTCGCGATTTTTGGGCGCATATGGTCGAGCAGGGTCTTGCCGTCGACGGTCGCGCCCTTCTTGCGGACGACGAGGAGGAGCGGGCGCTCCTGCCATTTGTCATGGGCGATGGCGACCACCGCGGCTTGCAGCACGTCGGGATGCGATAATGCGATGTCCTCGAGCTGGATCGAGGAAATCCATTCGCCGCCCGACTTGATCACGTCCTTGGAGCGGTCGGTGAGGGTCACGTGGCCCTGAGGGTCGATCTTGGCCATGTCGCCTGTGATCAGCCAGCCGTCGCGATCGAGGCCCTCGTCGAGCTTCATGTAACCGGAAGCGACCCACGGCCCCCGGGCGCGCAAATGGCCGACGCTCTTGCCGTCGCGCGGCAGTTCGTTGCCGCCGTCGTCGACGATACGCAAATCCGTGCCGAAGCAGGCGCGTCCCGACACCATGCGCCGGTCGAATTTGTCCTTGTCGCCGAGATGCTCGGAGCCGGGCCGCAAACCCGGCATCGAACAACCGAGCGCCTCCGTCATGCCCCAGGCCTGGATGTAGTCGACATTGTAGTCGCGCTTGAGCTTTTCGACCATGGCACGTGGTGGCGCTGAGCCCGACGACAGCGTTGCGCGCAGCGTCGAAAATGTCCTTCCGGTGCGGCCGAGCCAGTCGAGCAGGATCAGCCAGAAACTCGGCACGCCCGCCGACAGCGTCACCTTCTCGCCTTCGAGCAGCTCGTAGAGCTTGTCGGGCTCGTAATTGCGGCCGGGCAGCACCAGCTTCGAGCCGGTGTAGGGCGCGGTGAACGGCATGTTCCAGCCGTTGCCGTGGAACAGCGGCGCCATCGGCATCATCACCTCGCGCACGCCTTCGACATGTCCGGTCAGGAAGTCGAAGCTGCAGCACGTCATGGTCTGGAGAATGGCGGCGCGGTGCGAATAGATCACGCCCTTGGGATTGCCCGTCGTGCCCGAGGTGTAACAGATGGTGGAGGCGGATTTTTCGTCGAACAGAGGCCAGGCGAAGCCGGCGTCATTCTCCTTGTCGAGCAGCTCTTCGTAGCAATGCATGTTGGCAAGTTTCGTCTCGGGCATGCGTTCTCGCGACGACATCATGACAAAGGCTTCGATCGTCTTCAGCTGTGGTGCGATCGCCTCGACGATCGGCAACGTGGCGCGGTCGACGAAGAGGATGCGGTCTTCGGCGTGGTTGATGATGTAGACGAGCTGCTCGGGAAACAGCCGCGGATTGACGGTGTGCAGCACATAGCCCATGCCCGGCGCTGCGTAGAACATCTCGAAATGACGATGCGTATTCCAGGCCAGCGTGCCGACGCGGTCGCCTTGCTTCATGCCGAGCCGGTTGAGCGCCAGCGCCATGCGCTTGATGCGCGGATGGGCCTCGGCATAGGTGTAACGATGGATATCGCCCTCGATCTCGCGCGCGACGATCTCCGCCTCGCCGTGATAGTCGGCGGCATACTGGATCAGGCCGCTGATCAGCAGCGGTATGTCCATCATCAATCCCTGCATCGTCCCCTCCGAAAAAGCCAAGTCGTTAAGATCAAGTCGTTAAGATCATG
This sequence comes from Bradyrhizobium diazoefficiens, assembly GCF_016612535.1. NCBI lineage: Bacteria > Pseudomonadati > Pseudomonadota > Alphaproteobacteria > Hyphomicrobiales > Nitrobacteraceae > Bradyrhizobium > Bradyrhizobium diazoefficiens. The sequence goes on along the minus strand of NZ_JAENXS010000002.1, from coordinate 1,181,659 downwards.
TCGTTGCATGATGCGCTCGCGCTTGCGTGCAGGGTAGCGGAAGGCCACGCGACGTACACGCAAAAAAGGTGGACGCGATTGCGTGCATCATTTTTTCAGGGCTAACTGGCGCGAGCTGCAGGCCGAAGCAGCGCCCGCATTGGAGGAGATCGATGTCAGCGGAAAGACACAAGACCGGCGCAGCCGGCGCGCCTAGCATCGACATCCAGGCCTTGCGTGCGCGCTATCGCGACGAGCGCGACCTGCGTCTGCGCTCCGAGGGCAAAGCGCAGTATGTCGAGGTGAGCGGCGGCTTTGCCCACTATCTCGACGATCCCTGGGCCGATGCCGGATTTGCGCGGGCGGCCGTCAGCGAAGAGACCGAAGTCGTCATCGTCGGCGGTGGTTTCGGCGGCCTGCTCTGCGGCGCGCGCTTGCGCGAAGCCGGCATCTCGGATTTCCGCATCGTGGAAAAGGCCGCGGATTTCGGCGGCACCTGGTACTGGAATCGTTGTCCCGGTGCTGCCTGCGATACCGAGAGCTACATCTATCTGCCGTTGCTGGAAGAGACCGGCTACATGCCGGTCCGCAAATATGCGCGTGCGCCGGAGATCTACGAACACTCGCGCCGCATCGGCCGTCACTTCGGACTCTATGAGCGCGCACTGTTTCAGACCGTTATCTCGCAAATGACGTGGCAGGAGCAGGAGGGACGCTGGCTGGTCGAGACCGATCGCGGCGATCGCATCCGCGCCCGCTTCGTGATTTTGGCGGGCGGTCCGCTGAGTCGCCCGAAGCTGCCGGGCATTCCCGGCATCGAGACGTTCAGGGGCCACAGCTTCCATACCAGCCGCTGGGACTACGCCTACACCGGCGGGAACGCCGAGGGCGGGCTCGACGGTCTTGCCGACAAGCGCGTCGGCATCATCGGCACTGGCGCCACTGCCGTGCAGTGCGTGCCGCATCTCGGCCGCTCGGCGAAGGAGCTCTACGTGTTCCAGCGCACGCCGTCGGCGATCGGGGTGCGCGACGACCGGGCGACGGATCATGCTTGGGCGGAAAGCCTGAAGCCCGGCTGGCAGCGCGAGCGGATGGACAATTTCACCGCCGTGATTTCGGGCGAGCCGATCGAGCAGGATCTGGTGCAGGACGGCTGGACCGGACTGCTCGGGGAGATCCTGCTCGCGCCACGCCGTCAGCCACAGCCGGTGACCTCGATGGAAGAGGCGCTGAAGGTGATCGAGCAGGCCGACTATCGCAAGATGGAGGAGATTCGGGCCCGGGTCGACGCGGTGGTGAAGGACGAGGCGGCCGCGGCGGCGCTCAAACCCTGGTACAAGGCGTTCTGCAAGCGACCGTGCTTTCACGACGAATACCTCGACACGTTCAATCGCCCCAACGTGCATCTCGTTGACACCAGGGGGAAGGGTGTCGAGCGCATCACGGACAACGCCGTCGTCGTCGACGGCAAGGCCTACGAGCTCGACTGCCTGATCTATGCCAGCGGCTTCGAGGTCGGTACCGACTATGCGCGCCGGATGGGTTTCGAGGTTTATGGCCGCGACGGTATCAGCCTGTCAGAGCGCTGGCGTGATGGCGTCAAGACGATGCACGGCTTTTACAGCCGCGGCTTCCCGAACTGCTTCCTGATCGTGACCGTGCAGGCCGGCCAGAGCGCCAATTTCCCGCATATCATCGACGAACAGTCGCAGCACATCGCCTATGTCATCGATCAGGCACGCAAGCGTGGCGCCAGGACAGTGGAGCCGACGCTCGCCGCCGAGAACGCCTGGGTCGAGGAGATCGTGAAGGCCGCGCTCGGCCGCCAGACCTATCTCGCCGAATGTACGCCCGGCTACTACAATAACGAAGGCGTGTTCGATCCGATCGCGGCGCGCAACAGCCAGTATTGGCGCGGGCCAATGGCGTTCCTGCGACTGCTGGACAAGTGGCGAAAGGACGGCACCCTGGACGGATTGGAACTGAGTTATGCGGCCGCTACGGGCGGTGCTGGCGTCCCGGTATGAGCGACATGATCCCGGCGCCTTCAGGTGCGACGCGACTCTACGTCATCGTCGGCGATCCCATCGCACAGGTGCGTTCGCCCGCCGGTGTGTCGGCCGCCTTTGCGGCGCGCCGCCATGACGGCATTCTCGTTCCGGTTCAGGTTGCGACCGCCGATCTGCCCGATTTTCTTTCCGTGGCGGCACGGCTGAAGAATCTCGACGGAATCGTGGTGACGATCCCGCACAAATTCGCCTGCTATCAGGCCTGCGCCAGCGCAACGGAACGCGCACATTTCCTGCGCACCGTGAACCTGATGCGCCGGCGCACCGACGGCGCATGGCACGGGGACATGGTGGACGGCCTCGGCTTCCTCGGCGCGGCACAGGCGAAGGGGATCGATCCCCGGGGAATGCGGGCGCTTCTGGTTGGTGCCGGTGGGGCGGGGTCAGCCATTGCGCTTGCGCTGGTCGAGGCCGGTGTGAGCGAGCTCGCCATTCACGACAGCTCGGCCGAGCGGCGGGATGCGCTTATCCATCAGCTCAATCGGCTCGGCAAGGGACGCACGCGGGTCGGAACCGCCGACCCTTGGGGCTTCGATTTCGTCGCCAATGCAACACCCGCCGGAATGAAAGACGGGGATCCGCTGCCGGTTGATGTCACGCGGCTGGCGCCGTCGGCCTATTGCGGCTGCGTGATCACCAAGCCCGACATTTCGCCGTTCATAGCAGAGGCCCGCAAGCTCGGCTGCGTCACCGCGACCGGCACCGACATGTACCAGCAGCACCAGAGCATCATGGTGGATTTCCTGCTTGGGACGGACGGCCGACGATAAGTGTTTGCTTCATGTCAACCGCATTGCCTGCATTGATTGCATCGGTCGGGGGCTTGAGCCGGCGCGGCTGACGTAGGATCATGCGCACGCGCGAGCGGGTCGCGCATCGAGAGAAGGGAACGCAGGGATGACCAAGGGCAGGACCGCAGTGACGGCGATGATTGGCGCGACCGTGCTATTGTTGGCCCTGGCCCCCGCCGTCCATGCCGCGCAATGCGGCAACGGACCCGGCGGCTTCGAGGCCTGGAAACGCGAGTTCAGCGCAGAGGCGCAGGGCAAGGGCATCGGCCAAGCCGCGATCTCGGCGCTGATGCAGACCAACTACGCCAGCGCCACCATCGGGGCCGATCGCAGCCAGCACAGTTTTTCGCTGTCGCTTGATCAGTTCCTGGCCAAGCGCGGCGCCACCACCATCGTCGCGCGCGGCCGGTCGCTCAAGCAGTCGCAGGCCGCGATGTTCGCCTCGATCGAGCAGCGCTATGGCGTGCCGCCCGGGCCGTTGATCGCGATCTGGGGCATGGAGACTGGTTTCGGCAGCCAGCGCGGCAACCAGAACATGCTCTCGTCGATCGCGACGCTCGCCTATGACTGCCGCCGTCCCGAATTCTTCACCGAGCAGCTCTACGCGGCGCTGAAGCTGATCGACCGCGGCATGCTGACGGGGGCGACCCGTGGCTCCATGCATGGCGAGGTCGGCCAGACCCAATTCATGCCCAAGAACATCCTGGCCTACGGCACCGGCAATCTCGACGTCGCCGCCAACGCGCTGAGCTCGACCGCGAACTTCCTGAAAGCCAATGGCTGGCGTGCGGGAGCCGGTTACCAGCCGGGCGAGCCGAATTTCGCCGCGATCCAGGCGTGGAATGCGGCAGGCGTCTACCAGAAGGCCATCGCGCTGATGGGCCGGCAGATCGACGGGGGTGGTGGGGCGGCAGCGGCGCGCTGAGGCGCTCCGCAAGGCGTGACCTGCTTGTCAGAGAAAGTTGTTGCTTTCAGGAACCGACGGCACGAGGTTTGCTTAGATCAAGTTCAGGGCTGGGCATGAGGAGAACTCAACATGGCTTCCCAGATCGTGATGGACCAGACTGGCGATACACGCCACGAGTTTGATCCTGAGAATGCCGAAGCGCTGGCGCGAGCAGAGCAGCGCTTTCGGGAGCTGACCGGAGCGGGCTTTACCGCTGCTTTCCGGACCGGGCCAGGCGAAGTCACGCGTATCAAATCGTTCGACCCGACCGCGAAGGAAACGCTGTTCTATCCCCGCCTGGTCGGCGGTTGATCTGAACGGCTCATGATCGCGGTATTCAGGCTTCGCGCGCCCGCGCGAGCGCGTCTGCACGCGCTCCGCGAGCTCTACCGGCGCTTCTTCGGCGAAAACACGCCCGAGGCGCGCGGCCGGCGGCTGTTGTCCGAATGGCTGTCCGCTGAGCAGCGCACACAATTCGAGCAGCACCGGCATTTTGACGTCATCGGTTGCGACACCGGCAAGCGCTATCGCATTCACTACGGCACCGCCGCCAACGTCCACGAGATCGACGAGGCCGGGATTGCAACGATGGGGTGGTGCTTCGTCCCGTCAGGCTTTCTTGTGCCGGGCGACGTCATGCTGGCGCAAAAGATTGCGATCGAGACCGACGAGAAGGGGGCGCTGGCGCTCGCCAACCGGTTTCCGCCGGCAACGCATTCGGAGCATTTTTACCGCCGCCCGTTCTAGCGATCAGGAGCGGGTGGAATGGCCGGTCAGGAATGCGTGGTGCGGTAGGCGTCCAGCGCATGCGCTGCAAAAACGCCGATGCTGCAAAGGGCGAGCACGGCCGATATCAGCTCGATCATAGCTCGTCCTCCCGAAGCGGCTGGGCGACGAGATGCTGGCAGCAGGCGAATTCGCTGATCAGGTCGAGGAGGAATTGCATGGCGGCCGTCCCTTTATGATTTTGACAACTAGATAGCCGGCCTTCTGTTTCAGGCGTGTTTCGTCAATTTGGGAAAGGGGTTTCGCGGGGAACCGGGGCTGGCCTGCGCACGGCCAAACCGCTACATCCCACACCAATCCATCGCTTTGGCCGTGCGCATCGTGCAGACGGCGCATCACATTTCGAGGCAAAATCATGGCACAGGTCGCCTGGTTCGACGATCTCACCGTCGGCATGCGTTTCAAATCCTCCGAGGTCGAGGTCACCGAGGCCGACATCAAGCGGTTTGCCGCCGAGTTCGACCCGCAGCCGATGCATCTCGACCATGAGGCCGCGAAAGAAACCCTGTTCAAGGGCCTGGCTGCGTCGGGATGGCACACTGCGGCGATCGCCATGAACCTCGCGATCCAGACCCGTCCGTTCGGGCCGCACCCCCTGATCGGTGCGGGCGTCGATGGGCTGCGCTGGACGATTCCGGTGCGGCCGAACGACCGCCTGCATCTGGTCGGTGAGGTCATGAGCCTGACGCCCTCCAAGTCGAAGCCGCAGGGCATCGCCTTGGTGAAGTGGACGATGTTCAACCAGAACGGCGAGGAGGTTTACACCTTTACCCCAATCGCGATCGTGCCGCGGCGTGCCTAGGGCGGTTCGCGCCGCTCACCATCGGCCGGGTTGAAGGGGCCGAAGCCCTTGCGGCTTGTCGGGAGAGGTGGTCAGCTTGGTCCGGGGAAGACGCTGGAAGCTGACATGAGACGATTCATTCTCGCCGCTGCGCTGCTCACCGGCGCCTTGGGTGCCGGGCCTGCGGTCGCACAACAATCCAGGGTCGGCGACTGGACCATCGAGAAGCGTACCCAGGATACCCATTGCAACGCGAGCCGCGGCTACAAGGACAAGGACGACGAGAACCGCGACTACGTCGTCGTCATCACCTATTCGGACAAGGCCATCGTGATCGTGATGATCTATGACGGCTGGGAGTGGGACAAGGTCGGCGAGATCCTGAAGGCCGACGTCGGCACCGACGACCTCGACATCATGTCGAAGGCGAAGTGGGAGGTCATGGACAGGACCACCGTGCGCGGCATCTTCGAGTTCGATCAGTCCATCATGGACCGCCTCTCGAAAGCCAAGCGCCTCACGCTCGATTTCGAGGATGACGACGATGACAGCATCGAGATGCAGATTCCCCGCGCCGGCGAGGCGCTCGCCGCGTTGAAGTTCTGCGAGGAGAACCGAAAATAGAATGCCGCACGCGAGCGCGATTCAATAAGCAAGGTGCGGGAGGGCGCGTGATGCACGGCACACAGCCCGATTGCTGTTCGCATTTATCCTAGTCTTTGGCGAAAACGTCCAAGCCGCACCCTGCGGTTGACGTTACCCAAGGGCGATGTTTGAAATTCCAGCATTCTTCTCAGACGTTTTCTCTTCGCCGGCGACGACAGACGGCAGGCCTGGCTTCATGGTCAGTCTCCAGACCGCATTGCCCGGCCAATGACGATCCTCGAGGCGCACAGGTTCTCCTCGCTCGTCGGCGAGATCTACGATGCGGCAGTCGATCCCGCGCAGCGAAGCGCTGCTCTGGAACAGGTTGCGGGTTTCGTCGGCGGCTCCGCCGTGACCATTCTCTCGCGCGACGCAGCCAGGCTCTCGATCGAAATCCACGAGCACCACGGAACGGACTCCCGCTTCCGCGATCTCTATCGGGACCGATATGTCGAGCTTGATCCTCTGCTCGACCGTCACCTCAATTTACCCGTCGAACAGACCATCGGCGTCGCCGATGTCATGCCCTATTCGGACTTCGTGGCCTCGAACTTCTATCGCGAGTGGGTGGAACCGCAGGGCGCGATCGATCTCGCGACCGTCGCGCTCGAGCGATCGGATGCGCGCACGACGATCCTTCAGGTCATGCGCGGCAGGTCGCGCGGTAACGTCGATGATTCGATGCGCGAGCGCCTGCGGTTGCTTGCCCCGCACATCCAGCGCTCGCGCGTCATGGGTCGGCAGATCAGGGCTCGCTCGCACACCGTAGCCGACCTCGCGCAAGTGCTCGATTGCCTGAGCACGGCGATCTGCCTGTTCGACGCGGAGGGACGGGTCGTTCATGCCAACGCGGCCTGTCGGCAAATGCTCGCCGACGGCAATCTCCTCGTGATCGTCGGTGATCGCATCGTGGTCCGCAACACCCAGGCAGACAAAATATTCCGCAGCCTCTTCGACGTTGTCGCTGACGACGGAACCTGTTCGGCCGATCGCCGCAGGATCGAGCTCATGACGTCGGCCGACGGCCAGCACTATCTCGCCCGCGCCTTTTCGCTGACGCACGAACGCAGCCTGCAACGCGATGGGGCAACTACGGTGCTGTTCTTTCAAAACGCCTCAATGGCGCCCCAGCTTGCGCCGGACGCGATCGCCGCAGCCTTCAGGCTGACACCGTCTGAACTCCGCGTCCTGATGGCCATCGTTGAGCTCGGCGGAGTTCCCGACATCGCGGCGAAGCTCGGAATTGCCGAGACGACGGTGAAGACGCATCTCGGTCGCCTGTTCGAGAAGACTGGTGCCGGCAGGCAAGCCGATCTCGTCAAGATCGCGGCCGGATTTGCCGTTCCCTTCGCGCCGCCGACCGACCCAGACGACGCCGTGTGATCCAATTCACATCGTGCGCTGCGAGATTGCGCGATCTCAATCCATTGTGAAGGCCAGGTGACATTCGTCCTCCGAACGTATGACGCTTGTCATTTGATACTTTCGTATAGGCGTTTTCTGGAATGGGAAGGGCCATGCACGCCACCAATGCGCGGGAGCACCGGATACGGGTGCGAGAAGACGACGGCGCATGGCCCAGACTGCTCGTCGATTGGAGAGATTGCAGTGAATGGCAAGGATGAGTGTTCGATTCTCAACGTGTCGACAAACGACGTTCCCGAGAGCGAGCGGATCACCATGTTGCGCGAATTCTATCGCCGCGGGGTCGTGAAAGCCGAGGTCGACGCGAAGGAAGGACAGCCGTTTGAGGCGACCTTCGCCGCCTATGCTCTGCCGGGAGCCCAACTGCTGACCGGAAGGCTGTTTGGAGCGCGCATCATTCGGACGAAGGAACTGACCATCGACGGTGACGACAGTCTTGCCCTGGTCGTGAATCGATCCGGAGCGGTCGGGATATCTGCGCGAGGTCGCGAACTGCTGCTCGGCCCTGGCGAGGCCGCGCTGACTAGCGCCGAAGACGTGGCTGTGTTCGAGCGACTTCTGGCCGGCGATTGCTTCTCTCTGCTCGTGCCGCGGCGGGTTCTCGTGCCGATGATCATGGATGTCGAGGATGCGGTCATGCGTATCATCCGCCACCGTCAGACCGAGATCAGGGTTCTGGTCGACTACGCCACGTCGCTTGTCCGTGAGAACGGGCTTGCAACCGCCGCGCTGCGTCAGCTCGGGGCCGGGCATCTGCATGATCTCCTGGCTCTCGTGCTCGGCCCGATGGACGACGCCAGGGAGAGCGCTGGCCAACGTGGCGGGAAAGTCGCCCGCTTGCGCAAGGCCAAGTTCCTGATCGTCAACAATTGCGCGCGGCAGGACCTGTCGGTCGCCGGCGTCGCGCAGGAGCTCGGCGTCACGCCGCGTTACCTCCAGCGCCTGTTCGAGGCCGACGGCAAGACGTTTTCCTCCTTCCTGATTGAGCAGCGCCTGAAGCGTGCCCACCGCATGTTGCGGGAACCGGAATTCGCCGAGCGTCCGGTTTCGTCGATCGCCTATGACGTCGGCTTCGGCGATCTCTCCTATTTCAATCGCTGTTTCCGGCGGGCCTATAACGCCACGCCGAGTGACGTCAGGAGCGGCACGGCGGAGTGATCGAGGTCCCCGCGAATTTCAGCGGCTCGTCAATTTCAATCCGGAGCACACGATCCCTGATCGTGAAGTCATGGCTGGAGTGTTGAATGCGCCGTTTCTTCTTTGACCTCCTGGTCGGCAATGTCGTGAAGATCGATCCGGGCGGCATGGTGTTCGAGCACGCGAGGGCGGCATTCGTCGTCGCCGACGAGATGGCAAGGCATCTCTTCGTCTGGCGCGACGATCTGCGCGGTCGCGACGCCTGGATCCGCGTCAGGGACAATGGCGGGCGCGAGATCTATCGCGCCGCGGTTTGGTCTGAGAATGTCGAGAAGGCGGGTTGGGACATCTAAGCGGTGTCGCAACTCCGCATCAGTGGTGAGCGAAAGAGCGTCAGTTCGCTCTGAGCCGCGACCCGGTCGCTTCCGTCCAAGCCGGAAGCGACGGTCCTTTCTACCTTGGCGTTCAGCGATTCAGGGTTCGCTGTGACGGCCTCCTCCGATCGGAGGAGGCCGGTAGCAACGTGCTTACGCCCGTGGGGCTGGATGGCGGCGACCGAGGAACTGGAAATGAATGTGACGGCTCTGGGCGGTGTGGCACGATGGCGTGTGGTGCGGCGGTCGACGTGCGTTCTGGTGCCAGCGGTGATCGTCATACCGTTGTGTATGATCGAGCGGGCGGAGGCGGCCTGCACGCCGGCGGCACCGGTCAGCAACGCGACCGTCGTATGCGCGAGCGACACCGATAACCAGCAAGGCAATGGCACGGGCTACGGAACGCGCAACGACAGGAACAATACCTATGAGGTCTCGTCGGGAGTGACCGTCAGCGGAACGTTCTTCGGCTTCGAGACCGGCAATGACAGCGTCATTATCAACGCCGGGACGATCAGGGGAACGTTCTCGGCCGGCATTGCAGGTGGTGATATGACCATCTCGAACCTCAGCGGAGCCACGATCAAGGGTTTTCACGCAATCACAGCCTCAACCCTCGACATCGCCAACGCGGGCACGATCGTGAGCGAGGCCGGCGCGGGTGGTAGTGGCATCGAAGCCAGGATCGCGAACGTGAGTAATTCCGGCACGATTGTCGGCATCGGGCCCAATACCGTCGGGATCAATGGCGATACGGTGAATCTGACATCGAACACCGGGACGATCTCGGGAGATGCGGGCGGCATTACCGGCGGTGCCCTCAACATCACCAATAATAGCTCCGGCGTCGTCTCACAGATTGCGGCAAGCGGTGGCGCGATTCAGGCCTCCGGTCTGGCGACAGTCGCAAACGCGGGCAGCATCATTGGTTACGCGTTCGGCGTATCCGGCCAGGACGTCAACCTATTGAATCTTGCCTCCGGCACGGTCAGCGGTGCCGACGCGGTCATTGCCACCAACCTTGCCGATGTCGCTAATTCCGGAACCATTTCCGGCGCTGCGGTTGGTATCCAGGCCGGGAACGTGAAGCTGACGAACCTCGCCGGCGGCAGCGTGAGTGGTAACGTCGCCGTTTTCGTCAACGCCTCTGCCGTCATCGACAATGCCGGTACAATCACCGGAACGTCGGGCGATGCGATCGCGGCGGTCGCCGGAGACGTAACGGTTCGCAACACCGGGACTATCACGAGCGCTGTATACGGCATCCAGGCCGATACTCATTCGAATGTCGTAAACGTCGTCAATGCGGGGACCATATCTGGCTCGGTGGCGGCCATCTCCGCAAACCAGGCCAATGTGAGCAATACCGGTCTCATTCAGGCCACGGCTAGCAACGGTACCGGAATTGTCGGGACCAACGCGAATGTCAGGAACGCCGGATTCATAACAGGCAACGTCGGCATCCTGTCGTCAGACGCAGCGACGATCACCAATTCCGGCACGATTACCGGCACCGGCGGTACCGCGATCAAGCTATCGAGTGCGGCCGATACGCTGACGCTGCTGCCCGACTCGAGGATCAACGGCGTGGTCGATTTCGGCTTCGGCAACGACGTCGTCAACGTCAACTTCATCCCGTTGAGCAGCAGGGTATCGTCGCTGACGACGATCGACCTGCCGACCTTCGTGAACTTCAATGGTACAATTAACACCAACGTCTCAGGCGGCGGCTTCAACGGTCCATCGGTTTTCTCCGGTACCACGCTCGCAACCCTCGATCCCACCGCACTGGCGCAGACCGACCGCACGCTGATGGACTTTACCAGCGGCGTGTCCTCGCTCGTGCAAGGCCGCTTGAGCGGCATCGGCGCAGGCGGGAGCAACATGATGGCGATGGCCTATGCGCCGGAGGCTACGCAGGCCGGCCCCTTCACCAAGGCGCCGAAAAGCCTCTGGACCGATCCGGCGCCAATCACGGTCTGGGCCAACAGTTTTGGCGGTCAGCGCATCCAGGACGAGACCGCCTTGACCCTGCGCGCGACCTCGACGGCCTGGGGCGGCGCCATCGGCATCGACCGCATGGTGCAGCCGAACTGGCTGATCGGTGCCTTCCTCGGCGGCGGGCAGGGTGGCCTCTCGGTCGCGCTCGACTCGCAGACGGTCGACACCAGTTACGTGTTCGCCGGCGCTTACAGCCGCTTCGAATGGGTCTCGCAGTTCTTCGACTTCACCGTCCAGGGCGGCAATGCCGACAACAAGTCGCGGCGACGGGTGCTCAATGATGCGGTCGCTGGCGGCATGGAGACGGCGGCCGCCAATTACAGCGGCTGGTACATCAGCCCGGAGGTCGCCTATGGCTACAAGCTCGATGTCGGCAATGGCTACCTGCTGACGCCGACGGCGCGGCTGCGCTATGTCGCTGGCCGGTTCGATGGCTACAGTGAAAGCGGTTCCGCGCAGGGCTTGTCGGTCGGCAGCCGCACGCTCCAGGACTTCGAAGAACGCGGCGAGGTCGATCTCTCCCGGGTGACGCAGCTCGACGGCGGCGAGCTCAAGGCCAATATCCATGGCGGCGTGATCGCGCTCCAGCGCGTGGGCGACACCGGCATCAACACGGTGCTGCTCGGTCAGAACCTCTCCTTCATCACGCCCGGCAGCCGCAGCACCGTCGGTGCGGTCGCTGGCCTCGGTTTGGACTACCGGACCACTCAAAACGTGTCGGTGTTCGGTGCCGTGGAGGGCATGGTGATGTCCGACCAGAGCCGCACTGGAACCGCAAAAGGGGGGCTTCGCGTCGCGTTCTAAGCCGGCATCAGCCCTGGCGGCCTGAACGCGGTGCCTGCCGGCCGGGCTCCATCCGCCCGGCCGGCGCCATCCTCCGATTGGAGGATGAGGGCGTGCTCCGGTTGTGTTACGTTGCCCGGCATTGTTCATCCAAGCCATTCAACGCCATGCACAGACCGCGCAAGCTGCCCGACCTGGTCGAGTCCATTTACGATGCAGGCCTCGATCCGTCGCTGTGGAACGATGTCGTCGTCGGCATCCGCGATTTCGTCGGTGGTCAGGCCTGCGGTTTGTTTTCCAAGGACTCGATCAGCAAGTTCGGCGTCACGCATTATTATTGTGGGGCGGATCCGCACTACATCCAGCTCTATTCAGAGACGCATTCCAAGTTCGACCCGCTGACGATCCTGCCGCCACACGGCCAGATCGTAGGCATTCCCGACCTCGTCAATTTCGCCGAATATCGCCGCGGGCGCTTCTATCAGGAATGGATGCGGCCGCAGGGATGCGGCGACGCCGCCAATGTCGTGCTCGAGAACTCGAACGCGAGCTGCCCGGTCATGATGACGGTGCTGTCGGGGCGGCGCATGGTTGACGCGAAGATGAAACATCGAATGTCGCTGATCGTGCCGCACGCCAGCCGCGCGCTGCTCGTCAACCGGGCGATCAGCTCGAAGCTGACATTGGCCACGGCGCTCGCCGATGTCCTGGACAATCTATCGTCCGGCATCTTCCTGCTCGATTCCTGCTGCCATGTTGTGCACGCCAATGCGAGCGGCTGCGCGCTTATCGAGGCCGATGACGTGGTCCGCGTCGCTGCGGGCCAGCTTGTGACCAGCGGCGCCGAGGCCAATCAGACGCTGCGCGAGGTCTTTGCGGCCCGCCGCGACATGACCTCGCTTGCTCCACGCCGAGGCCAATCAGACGCTGCGCGAGGTCTTTGCGGCCCGCCGCGACATGACCTCGCTTGCTCCAGGAGGGCGTGCGATCCCGCTGCTTTCTTCCAACGGCGAGCGCTACGTCGCGCATATCCTGCCGCTGTCGTCGGTGCTGCGTAATGGCAGCGAGCGGTCGACCGATGCGGTCGGCGCGCTGCTGCTGCGCAAGGTCACGCTTGGTGGGCACTCCTATGGTGAGCTGATAGCGCGGGCCTTCGACCTGACCCCGGCGGAACTGCGCGTTTTCCTGTCGATCGTCGAGGTCGGCGGCGTTCCGGAGACGTCCGTCGCGCTCGGAATCGCGGAGACAACGGTGAAGACGCATCTGCATCGCGTGTTCGCCAAGACGGGCGTCTCGCGTCAAGCGGACCTCGTCAAGCTCGCGGCCGGATTCTCCAATCCGCTTGTCAACTAGCTGGTTAATTGGCGCTGGAACTTTGAACCTATTGGCCCCTCGACCGACTCCTGAGAAGCCGCCGGGCATGAGGAGCGTTTCGTATTTGGGCATCTGACTATTGGTTCTTCCAATGCCGCTGACTGCAAAGCACTCAGACTTGATCGAGAGCATCTACGACGCCGGCCTCAATCCTGAATTGTGGGCTGGCATCGTTGTCATGCTTAATGAGTTCTTGGGCAGCCAGGCCTGCGGCCTGATTTCGAAGGATAAGGTCAGCAAGACGGGATCGACGCATTATTATTGTGGGGTCGATCCGCACTATATCCAGCTCTATGCCGACGAATACGCGCAGCATGACCCGCTCGCGAGGTTGCCCCGCTACGGCGAGGTCCGCAACATTCCCGATCTCGTGAATTTCGACGAATATCGTCGCGGGCGCTTCTACCAGGAATGGTTGCGTCCCCAAGGATGCGCCGACGTCGCCAATGTCGTGCTGGAGCAGTCGAATTCGCCATGCCCGATCTTGATGACGGTCATCCCGGGCAGGGAGATGCTCGATGCCAAGATGCGCGCGCGAATGCAGCTCATCGTTCCCCATGCAAGCCGGGCTCTGATGATCAACCGAGCGGTCGAGCAGAAGCGCCAGAGGTCAGTCGCGCTTGCCGACGTCGTGGATCGGCTTGATGCGGGTGTGATTTTGCTCGATGCCGCCTGCAACATCGTCCACAGCAATCCGGCTGCGGACGCGATCCTGGCGGCCAACGATGTCTTGCGGTCCGTCGCCGGCCGGCTCGTGGCAAGGTCGTCCGGCGCGAATGCGGCCTTACGCGACATCTTCCGCGACGAAGGAGAGGTCGCCGTCGCGGCGGCCGCGGGCCGAAATATTCAACTGACCTCACACGACGGATCTCACTATATCGCGCAAATCATCGCGCTGCCGTCGCTTCTTCGTGAACGTGGACCAGGGCACGCGTGCGGCGCTGTTGGAGCCTTGTTCGTCTGGAAGGCGACGATCGATGCTCGCTCCTGCGCAGGCCTGATCGACCGTACGTTCGAATTGACACCAGCGGAGCTCAGGGTTCTGCTGTCCATTGTCGACGTCGGCGGCGTGCCGGAGACGGCCGACGCGCTCGGAATCGCAGAGACGACGGTGAAGACGCATCTGCATCGTGTGTTCGCCAAGACCGGTACGAGCCGCCAGGCCGACCTCGTCAAGCTCGCGGCAGGATTTTCCAATCCGCTGGTTCAGTGACGCATCGTCGGCGCTGAAGAAAGCATCGGCGCGGCACCCGCAATTTCATCATCAGAATGTTATCGCGCGTCATTCGTTCGGGTGACGCGATTTGCTGCGTTCTCTCCTACGAGAGCACTCACACGGTTTCTTGTTCGTCGCGTTCGATTGTTGTGTGAAGCGTCTCACAGCGAGTGGAAGTGAATTCCATCATCTTCGCTCGCAGGTTGAGAGGAGATCGCCATGCGAATAACGTCACGGAGCCTGGCCGAGAAGTTCCACGGCGTTGTCGATCGTATGGTTGCAGCATTGCACCAGCAGCGCGCAATCGAGGCGCGGCGCGTATTGCACCGCTACCGCCATCTGCTCGAAGGGCAGCATGAAGCATTGCCTTTGAATGAAATCATTTCCGTCTGCAGTGAAAAGGATATCTCAGAAAATGCCCACCAATCTGATGCGCGCGAGCGTTCGGCCAACCGTCCCAGTCTCGAGCGCGCGTAACGTCAACATTGTCGTGATGGCGCTCACCGCCGCGCTCGTCACTCTTCAACTGTTCGGTCTCGTCATGCTGGAACGATCGCACGCGCACGCGATGCAGGTGTCGTTTCCGCGCGAGCCGGCAAGTTGCGCGGAGCTTGCCCCTGCGCCGGTCTCGCAGATTCCCTATGACTGAGCGGAGGGTGGACCGTGCCTGACATCACGACCCTGCTGCTGCTCAGCGTCGCCGTGTTCGCTGGAGCCTTCGTCTCGGGGCTTTCGGGCTTCGCATTCTCCGCCGTCGCCGGTGCGATCCTGCTGCGGGTGTTTCAGCCGCTCGAGGCCGTGCCACTGATGATGGCGTGCAGCATCGGTGTGCAGGCGACCAATCTGTGGGCGCTCCGGCGCAGCATCCGCTGGGAAGGAAGCCTGCTCTTGATCGTCGGTGGATTGATCGGCGTTCCTATCGCCGTCTCGCTGTTGCAGTCGACCGATACGCATCTGCTCAGGCGCGGCTTTGGCGCGGTCGTTGCGCTCTATGCCGCCTATATGCTGCTGCGGCCGACGCTGGTGACCGCCGGTGAGGCCGTCGGCCGTCACTGGGTTGCGCTGATCGGATTCGGGGGAGGGCTCGTCGGCGGCCTGACCGCCATGCCCGGTGCGATCCCGACGATCTGGTGCGACATGCGCGGCGTGCCCAAGAGCGAGCAGCGCGGCCTGGTGCAGCCGTTCATCGCCGCGATGCAGCTGTTCGCGATCGTCCTGCTGGTCGGACATCAGGATCTGTCGTCAAAGGTCTTCGTCGACCTCGCCGTCAGCCTGCCGGCGTTGTTCGCCGGCTCCGCGCTCGGCGTGATCGCCTTTCACAGGGTCAACGAGACGGTCTTTCGCAAGACCGTGCTCGTCCTCCTGTTGTTGTCGGGCATCTCGCTGATCTAGTGGCCGGCGCCCTGAACCGGTGCGGCGCTGATGTCGCTGCCGTGATGCACCAGCGCCTTGTTGCCGGTGACGGTTCTGAGCAGCACGTAAAACACCGGCGTCAGGAACAGGCCGAACACGGTGACGCCGATCATGCCGGAGAACACCGCGACTCCCATCGCCCGCCGCATCTCCGAGCCGGCGCCGGTCGAGAGCACCAGCGGCAGCACGCCCATGATGAAGGCCATCGACGTCATCAGGATCGGACGGAGCCGTAGGCGACTCGCCTCGATCGCGGCCCGGATCGGCGTGCGTCCGGCGAATTCGAGCTCGCGCGCGAATTCGACGATCAGGATCGCGTTCTTGGCGGAGAGGCCGACCAGCACGATCAATCCGATCTGGGTAAAGACGTTGTTGTCGCCCTTGGAGAGCCAGACGCCGAACATCGCCGCCAACAGCCCCATCGGCACGATCATGATGATCGAGAGCGGCAAGGTCAGGCTCTCGTAGAGAGCCGCGAGCACCAGGAACACCAGCAGGATCGCCAGCGGGAACACCCAGAGGCCGGAATTGCCGGCGATGAATTCCTGATAGGTCAGGTCGGTCCATTCGAAGGCAAAACCGGGCGGCAACGTTTCCGCGGCGATCCGCGTCGCGGCCTCTTGGGCCTGACCGGAGGAGAAGCCGGGCGCGGCGGCGGCGTTGATGTCGGACGACAGGAAGCCGTTGTAACGGATTGCCCGCTCCGGGCCCGCACTCTGGCGGATCGTGAGCAGGGCCGACAATGGCACCATGTCGCCAGAGGACGACCGCACCTTCAATTGCCTGATGTCGTCGGCGCGGGCGCGGAACGGCGCGTCGGCCTGGACATAGACGGAATAGGTGCGGCCAAATTTGTTGAAGTCGTTGACGTAGTAGGAGCCCAGGTAAATCTGGAGCGTGTTGAATACTTCCGTCACGGGCACGCCTAACTGGAGCGCCTTGGTGCGGTCGATGTCGGCGAACAGCTGCGGCACGTTGACCTGGAAGCTCGAGAACACGCCGGCAATCTCCGGCGCCTTCTGCATCGCCGTCATGAAGGCCTTGGTTGCCTCGTTCAACGCCTCATAGCCGAGACCGGCGCGGTCCTCGATCTGCAGCTTGAAGCCGCCGATAGTGCCGAGGCCGTTGACCGGGGGAGGCGGGAACATGGCGATGAAGGCTTCCTGGATGCCGGAATACTTCTTGTTGAGGTCGGCCGCGATCGCATTACCGCTCAGCGCAGCCCCCTTGCGCTCCTCGAACGGCTTCAGCGTCGAGAACACGATGCCGGCGTTGGACGAGTTGGTGAAGCCGGCGATCGACAGGCCGGGAAAGGCGACCGAACTCTCGACACCGGGCTGGGTCAGCGCGATGTCGCTCATCTTGCGGATCACCTCTTCGGTGCGATCGAGCGCTGCACCATCGGGCAGTCGCGAGAAGCCGACCAGATATTGCTTATCCTGGCCCGGCACAAAGCCGCTCGGGACTTGCTGGAACAGGAAGGCGGTCACGCCGACCAGCACCACATAGAGCCCCATCACCGCCGCCTTGCCGGAGATGACCTTGGTGACGGTGCCGCTATAGCTTTCCGAGGAGTAGGTGAACGCACGATTGAAGCGGCGGAAGAACCACCCAAGGCTCTTTTCCATGATCAGCGTGAGCTGATCTTTCGGCTCATCATGACCCTTGAGCAGGAGGGCCGATAGGGCTGGGGAGAGCGTCAGTGAATTCACGGCGGAGATCACGGTTGAGATCGCGATCGTCAGCGCGAACTGCTTGTAGAACTGGCCGGTGAGGCCGGAGATGAAGGCGAGCGGGACGAACACCGCGATCAGCACCATGGCGATCGCGATGATCGGGCCCGAAACCTCGCGCATCGCCTGATAGGTGGCATCGCGCGGCGACAGTCCGCCCTCGATGTTGCGCTCGACGTTCTCGACCACCACGATGGCGTCGTCGACGACGATGCCGATCGCGAGCACCAGGCCGAACAGGCTGAGCGCGTTGATGGAGAAGCCGAACAGGTGCATCACCGCAAAGGTGCCGACGATCGACACCGGCACCGCCAGCAGCGGGATGATGGAGGCGCGCCAGGTCTGCAAGAACAAGATCACCACCAGCACCACCAGCGCGATCGCCTCCAGCAGCGTGTGGATGACGGCCTCGATCGAGGAGCGCACGAACTGGGTGGGATCGTAGACGATCTGGTAGGACACGCCTTCAGGCATGTTCTTCTTGATCTCGGCCATGGTGGCGCGGACGTGGCCGGAAATCTCCAGCGCATTGGAGCCCGGCGCCTGGAAGATCGGGATCGCGACTGCCTGCTTGTTGTCGAGCAGCGAGCGCAGGCCGTATTCGGACGCGCCCAGCTCGATGCGCGCGACGTCGCGCAACCGCACGACTTCTCCACGCGTGCCGGTCTTGACCACGATGTCGCCGAATTGTTCTTCGTTCGCAAGCCGCCCTTCGGCGTTGACCGACATTTGCAGGTCGATACCCCTAAGGTTCGGCGAGGAGCCCACGACGCCTGCCGCAGCCTCGACGTTCTGCGCCTGGATCGCCTTGACGATATCGCTTGCGGTCAGGCCATGCTCGGCCGCCTTCTGCGGATCGACCCAGATCCGCATCGAATAGTCGCCGGCGCCGTAGAGCTGGACGTCACCGACGCCGTCGATCCGGGCCAACCGGTCCTTGACGTTGAGCACGGCGTAGTTGCGCAAATACGTCATGTCGTAGCGGTTGTTCGGCGACAACAGATGCACGACCATGGTGAGGTCGGGCGACGACTTCTTGGTGATGATGCCGAGCTGGCGGACGACGGCCGGCAGGCGCGGCTCGGCCTGCTGCACGCGGTTCTGCACCAGCTGCGTCGCCTTGTCGGGGTCGGTGCCGAGGCGGAACGTCACCGTCAGCGTCATCGCGCCGTCGGTGGTTGCCTGGCTCGACATGTAGAGCATGCCTTCGACGCCGTTGATCTGCTCCTCGATCGGCGTCGCGACCGTCTCTGCGATCACCTTGGGATTGGCGCCGGGATAGGTCGCGCGCACCAATACGGAGGGCGGCACGACGTCAGGGTATTCCGAGATCGGCATCGCGAACAGCGAGATCAGACCCGCAAGGAAGATCAGGACCGAAAGGACGCCTGCAAAAATCGGACGATCGATGAAGAACTTTGAGAGATTCATGGCTTTGCCCCTGCGTCAGAGACAGCTCTCCCGTCACTCCGGGATGCGGGCGTCGCCCGCAAACCCGGGATCGAGATGCGATGTCTTGGTCTATGATTTCGTCATTCCGGGCCGCGTCGTCCGGCCCGGAGCGACGCAACTAGCGTTGCACCACGTCCTGGTTGCTGTGGTTGGAGGCCTGCTGCCCGCGCGCGCCCATCGCCGCGACTTCGGTCTTGAGGAGAGCGCCGGGACGCACGCGTTGCAGGCCGTTGACGACAATGCGATCACCGGGCTTCAGCCCCGCCGTCACGATACGCAAGCCATCGACCGAGCCGCCGAGTGTGATCGGCCGGTAGACCGCGCGGCTGTCGTCGCCGACGGCCATCACGAACTTCTTGTCCTGGTCGGTGCCGATCGCGCGCTCGTCGATCATCACCAGCGTCTGCTGCTTCGGCTGGCCCATGCGCACGCGTGCGAACTGGCCGGGAATGAGGCGGCCGTCCTCGTTCCCAAAGACCGCGCGGACGCGGATGGTGCCGCTCTGGCCGTTGACCTGGTTGTCGATGAGCTGGATGTGGCCCTTGGCCGAGAGGCCGCCGGAGGTCGCCATCTCGACCGGGATCTGGTCGAGATTGCCGCGCTTGCCGGAGGCGTCTGCGATCGAGTTCAGCGCGCGCAGCACGACCTCTTCATCCGCATCGAAGGACGCGTAGATCGGATTGACCGAGACCAGTGAGGTCAGCACCGGGGAAGCGGTGCCGGCGGCAACGAGGTTGCCGACGGTGATCTCGATCTTGCCGACGCGGCCGTCCACGGGCGCGCGCACCTCGGTGTAGTCGAGATTGAGCTTTGCGGTCTGGAGCGTCGCTTCGGCCGCCTTCACGTTGGCGATAGCTTCGCGGTTGGCGTTGTCGCGCTGGTCGTAGTCACGCCGCGTCACGACGGCATTGCCGACGAGCTGGGCGCCGCGTTCGAGCTCGCTCTGGGTGAACACCACGCGCGCCTTGGCCGCCTCGAGCTGGGCGTTGGCCTTGTCGACCTCGGCCGCGTAAGGCGCAGGATCGATCTTGAACAAGACGTCGCCGGCCTTCACCAGCGCGCCTTCGGTGAAATTGGTCGACATGATTGCGCCGGCCACGCGCGGGCGCAGCTCGACGCGTTGGATCGCCTCGAGCCGGCCGGAAAAATCGTCCCACAGCACAGTCTGCCGCGGTTCGATCAGCGCGACCGTGACAGGGACGGCTTGCTCAGTCGCGGCCGCCGTCGCGGTCGCTTGCGCCGCACGGAAATAGTGGCCGGTCGCGATCGAACCGGCCACGGCGAGCGAGCCCACGATGGCAACGCCGCCAAGCAGGCGGCGGATACGGCCGGGGCGAGAGGTATTTTGGGAGGGGGGCATTTGCGCGCTCCAGAAATGTAGTGTTCACTACAGATGTGGAGGTGGATATCGCAGCGCAAGATACTTATGTACCGTTTGCTAAGAAAATTGTAGCCGCTTACCGCAAGCAGGGGAAGGCGGAGGAGAAAATAAAGCTAGAACAAATAGATAGGATCAGGCGTTAGGTTGAGGGACGACGCCGAACCCAAGGAGAAGGGCATATGGGCATGGGACGCCCCCGCGAATTCGACGCCGAATTGGCGTTGGATCAGGCGATGGAAGTGTTTTGGCGTCACGGCTACGAGGGCGCCACCATTGCAGAGCTCACCGAGGCCATGGGCATCAATCCGCCGAGCCTCTATGCCTGCTTCGGCAACAAGGAAGGCCTGCTGAAGGCTGCGCTCGACCGCTACACCAAGCTCCGCAGCGTCTGGATGGACGAGGTGGTGGCCGCGCCCACCGCTCGCGAGGTCGCCGAGCGGATGCTGATGGGTATCGCCCAGAAGCAGACCGATCCCGCCAATCCGCCGGGCTGCCTGCTCGTGCAGGGCGGCATTGCCTGCGGCACCGGCTCCGAAAACGTTCCGTTCGAGCTCGCCGCCCGCCGCGCTGAGAACGAAGACCAGCTCCGCGACCGTTTCGTCCGCGCCAAGGCCGAAGGCGATCTGAAGCCGACGGCGGATCCCGCAGCACTCGCGCGCTATGTTTCGGCGGTGTCTGTCGGGATGGGCGTGATGGCGTCCTCAGGTTCCGACCGCGAGGCGCTGCGGCAGGTGGCGGACGTGGCGGTGCAGGCGGTGGAGATGCAGTCGAAATAGAACGATGTTCGCCCTGACATTTCTCGGCACCTCGGCCAGCGTCCCATCCGCCGAGCGCAATCATCCGGCGCTTCTCGTCGAGGCCGCGGGCGAGCGCATGCTGATCGATTGCGGTGAAGGGACACAGCGCCAGCTGTTACGGAGCGGTGCCGGATTTCGGCGTCTCGACCGCATTCTGCTGACGCATGGTCATCTCGATCACGTGCTTGGTATCCCCGGTCTCTTCTCGACCCTGGGGCTGCGGCAGACCTCCGACGTGATGACCGTCCATGGCGGTCCGGGCACGCTCGACATCGTCATCCGCATGCTTGCAGGCCTGTGGGGCGCGGGCCGGGCGCCGATCGCGGTGGAGTTCGCGCCGCTGGCTGAAGGGCGGGTTATCGACGCCGGCGATTTCACCATCGACTGCTTTGCGGTCCGTCACCGCGGCACCGACAGTTTTGGCTTCTCATTGCAAAGCCCCGCGCGCCGCCATCTCTTGCCCGATCGCCTTGCTGCGCTTGATGTGCCGGATGGTCCCCTACGCGGCGAGCTGGCCGCGGGACGGCCGGGCATCCTTGAAGGCGGCCGGACGATCGATCCGGAGGATGTTCTGGGTCCTCCGAGCGGCGGCAAGAAGCTGGTCGTGATCGGCGACATCGAGGCCACCGATGGGCTCTCCGAACACGTCGCAGGCGCAGACCTGCTTGTGATCGAGGCGACGTTCCTGGATCGCGACGCGCCGACCGCGCGGGACTATGGCCATCTGACCGCGGCGGAGGCGGCTCGGTTCGCGGCCGCAAACAACGTCCAACGGCTCGTGCTCACGCATCTGTCGGGCCGATATGAGAACGAAGAGATTTTGACGGAAGCGGCAAGGATTTTCCCGAACGCCCGGATCGCCGCCGATTTCGATCGCGTCGCTGTTTAGGCAGTGCGTTGCGCGGCCATTAATCTTACCTGTCAAGGTTGACGCGACTTCATTCCCGCAACCGCGCGGCGGCGCGATATTTTCGGCGATCAGAAAACGCTTTTGTATTGAGAGTCATATGTCTCGTTCCGTTGAATTGATCGTCGAAGGCTATGTCAGGCTGAACGATCGCGATGCGCTGGAAGAGATCTTGGCGCATCGCCAGGACCTCCTGCGGCAGCTCGCGGCCGTGACCGGTGTCGACCCGAAGCAAGCCATCACGCAGGTGAGCGAGGACATCACCATCATCGAAGCCGGCCTTGCAACGCTGGTGCCGGAATAGGCGTGTCCCCAGTCCTGCCCGCGAGTCACAGAACAGCCGACCGCGGCGCTTGCCAGCCCAAAGCCGAGCGGGTAGAACGCTGCCACGCCTGAGCCGTGATTTGCGCCAAACGCGCTTCCGGCCGCAGTCGGACAAGTCAATAAAGCGTTGAATTTGTTCGGCTATTCCGTTGGGGAATGGTGTAACGGTAGCACAACAGACTCTGACTCTGTTTGTCTAGGTTCGAATCCTAGTTCCCCAGCCAATTCCGCGTGCTCTCCTCAGGTCTGATTTGCCTCTTCTCCGGCGGCTCGCGCGTCACCGCTCGCGGCGGTTTGCCTCAGCTGAAAATCGCGTTCCCGGGTCGGATTGCCGCGCCGCCGTTCGTCCTGGGGCACACAACCCAAGGAGATCCGTGATGCCCTATGTCGATGGTTTCGTGCTGGCTGTACGCAAGGACAAGATGGAGGCCTACAAGGCGCTGGCGCGAACGGCTTGCGCGGTGTGGATGGAGCATGGCGCGCTCGATTATGTCGAATGCATCGGTGATGACGTGCCCTATGGCGAGCTCACATCGTTTCCGCGCGCGGTGATGGCCACCGAGGACGAGGTCGTGGTGTTCTCCTGGATCGTCTACAGCGACCGCGCGAGCCGCGATGCCGTGAACAAGAAGGTGATGGCCGATCCGCGGCTCAAGGGCTCCGACATGCCATTCGACGGCAAGCGCATGATTTATGGCGGCTTCACGAAGCTGCTGAGCGCGAGCGACGAGTCTGCTTCGTAGGGTGGATTAGCGTAGCGTAATCCACCACTTTTATATCCGCGGAAATGGAAGTGGTGGGTTACGCCTTCGGCTAACCCACCCTACGCATTCGCGCCCCAGGCCGGACAATCGTACGGAGCCACAATCCCTTGTGCTGTCGCCAGGCAAAACACGCGAGAGAGCCGTCAATCCCGTCAGGCAAAAACATTCCACTTTACCGAAATTCGGATTTGTCGTATGTGTCGCGCATCCCAGCCCACCAAAGGGGCGGTCGTACGTCGTCACGAACGCGGGCAGGGATTGCGGTGGACGCGGGCAGCGCCGTCGCGGATGCAAGTGGCAGGGCGGGGCAGTGGATTGAGCCGAGCCCTGTGAGCCACAGGCAAGCCGCGTTGTACGAACGGCGCTCGATGTCCTGCGAAGCCCCTTGGGCGACGCAGGGAAGCTCGCGTACGGCGAAACCGTGTGGTCCTGGCCGTCGTCGCTACGGTCCAGCCTTCGCGAAGGCGTCATTGCGTCAACCGATGCGGTGGCGTGCATTTTGCGGGGTGACGGAGGCAAAAGGAACTCGTCTCCGGGGAGAGCGCGCATAAGCCGTCAACCATCGCGCAGGGAAGGCCGAGTTTCGGTTGCCCTGTGTCTCCCCTGTGCATTACGTGTGCATCATGTTCGCATGGGGGCTTTATGGGTGCCAGCCGGCGCCCGGTCTTCCCTGCGCCCTTTCGGAGAGGGCGTGACGAGACGCGCAAGACTCGGGCAAAACATGTCGCGAGATCGCCAGGGTGCGTCCGCGGCTCGGAGTTGTTCTGGATTGCACGAACCATCTGCAATTGAGCCGTGTGTCTCTCAGACCGTAATCGCTGCCACCTTATGCAGCATCGTCGCAATCCGTTTCACCTTGCCGGTAACTTGTCAGCATGCCATCCTCTCATCGCCAGGCATAATCAAACGGAAGCGGGCGCTTTGCCGAGCCTTCCAAAAATCTTGGTTGGGGAAACCCTTTGGGAGGTCTGATTTCATGACATTGAACCACGTCACGGGGCTGCTCTGCGCGGCCGCGATGTCCATTGCGCTCGCCGCGGGCGCGCGGGCCGAGGACAAGGTGGTCAAGATCGGCGTGATCCTGCCGATGTCCGGCGGCACCGCCTCGATCGGCGCGCACGCCAAGGCGGCGCTCGAGGTCGCCATGGACATCATCAACAACGCCCATCCCGAGCTCGCCAATCTGCCGCTGGCCAAGAACGCAGGCCTTGCCGGCCTCGGCGGCGCCAAGATCGAGGCCGTGTTCGCAGACAACCAGGGCAACCCGGCGACGGGCCAGAACCAGGCGCTGCGTCTGATCACCGAAGACAAGGTGGCGGCCGTGTTCGGCGCCTACCAGTCCGGCATCACGCTGACGTCGAGCGCGATCGCCGAGAAATACGGCATTCCCTATCTCAATTCGGAGTCCGTCGCCGCCAATCTCACCGAGCGCGGCTTCAAATGGTTCTTCCGCACCACGCCGATCGCCACCGATTTTGCCAAGGCCTACGTCGATTTCCTCGCGGACATCAAGGCGCAGGGCGCCAAGACCGACAGCGTGGCTCTGGTTCACGACAACACCGAATACGGCACCTCGGTCGCCAATACCATTAGCGCCGCCTTCAAGGAGAAGGGCCAAGCGGTCGCGCTCGACATCGCCTATCCCGTCAACGCGACCGACGTGCAGGGCCAGGTGCTCCAGCTCAAGGACAAGAAGCCCGACGTGATCATCATGATCTCCTACACGTCGGATGCGATCCTGTTTGCCAAAACTATGCAGTCGCTCGACTACAAGCCGGCGGTGCTGCTCGCCGACGACGCCGGCTATTCCGATCCGTCCTTCATCAAGGCCGTCGGCAAGATCTCGCAGGGCGTCTTCAACCGTTCGTCCTGGTCGGTGGGTCCGTCCGGCTCGCCATCGGCCATCATCGCCGACATGTACAAGAAGAAGAGCGGCGAGGAGATGGACGACACCGTCGGCCGCGAGATGCAGGGCTTCTTCGTGCTCGCCGATGCGATCGACCGCGCCGGCTCGACCGATCCCGCGAAAATCCAGGCGGCGCTGAAGGCGACCGACTTGAAGCCTGAGCAACTCATGATGGGCTACAAGGGCGTCAAGTTCGACGACAAGGGCCAGAACGTGCTCGCCTCCGGCCTCATCATCCAGCTCCAGGATGGCGAGAACTACACCGCGGTCTGGCCGAAGGCGAACGCCGTGAAGGCGCCGATGCTGCCCTACAAGGGCTGGTGAGATTTTTGAAGGCGGGGCCGCGCGCCCCGCCTTTCCCGGGATGATTTGATCAGAGCAACGCGGCTCATGTCCTTTGTACTCGTCCAGGTGATCGTCGGCGGGCTTCTGCTTGGCGCCGTCTACGCCCTGTTTTCCTCGGGCCTCACGCTGGTGTGGGGAATGATGAACATCGTCAATTTCGCGCATGGCGATTTCGTCATGCTCGGCATGTACGTCGCCTATGTCGTCTACATCCTGATGGGGGGCGGGCCGCTTCTCGGTGCGCCGCTCGCAACGCTGGTGCTCGCCACCGTCGGCGTGGTCGTCTACTTCGCGCTGATCCGCGACATCATGAAGGGGCCGATGCTGGCGCAGATCCTCGGCACCTTCGGGCTGGCGCTGCTGCTGCGCTATTCCGTGTTCTGGTGGTTCGGCGCCAATTTCCTGTCGATGCCGCAGGACATCGTCGGCGGCACGTATGCGTTTGCGGGCCTGCGCATCGAGGCCTCGCGGCTGCTTGCCGGTGTGGTTGCGTTGCTGGTGACGCTCGGCCTGCATCTCCTGCTGACGCGCACCTCGCTCGGCTCGAAGATGCTGGCAGTGGCGGAGGATCAGACCGCGGCCCAGCTGATGGGGATCCGGCCCGACACCATGCAGGCCATCGCCTGGGCGATTGCGGCCGGTGCCACGGGGCTGGCCGGCGCGCTGATCGCGAACTTCTTCTACATCGTGCCGACCGTCGGCGAGACGCTCAGCATCGTTGCCTTCGTCACGGTCTCGCTCGGCGGCTTCGGCAGCGTGCCGGGCGCGCTGGTCGCGGGCCTCCTGATCGGCGTGATCGAGTCGCTCTCGGGCTATCTGATCGGCGCGGTCTACAAGGACATCGTCGTCTATGTCCTGTTCCTGTTCTTCCTCTGGTTCCGGCCACAGGGCCTGATGGGCAAGACCTGATGGGCAAGTCCTGATGAGCAAGTCCTGATGGGGAAGATGTGATGCGGCGCCTGATCTGGCTTTCGGTCGTCGCAGCGGTGGCGATTGCCTATCCGCTGCTGCTGTCCTCGCCGTTCCAGCAGCGCCTCGGTGCGCTGGTGCTGCTCTATGCGATCGCTGCGTCTGCCTGGAACATCGTCGGCGGCTATGCCGGTCAGGTCTCGGTCGGCCATGTCGTATTCTTCGGCTGCGGCGCCTATGCTGCGATGGGGTCCTACGCCAAATTCGGCCTGTCGCCGCTGTTCGGTATTCCCGGCGGCATCGTGGTGGCGGTAGGCTTGGCTGCAATCATCGGCGTGCCAACGCTGCGGCTGTCAGGTCACTATTTCAGCATGGCGACGATCGCGGTCGCCGAGACGATGCGGCTGATCGTCACCAATACCGACTGGTTGGGTGCGGCCGTCGGCCTCTCGGGGCCGACCGTGCCGCGCAACATCTTCGATCTCTCGTTCCTGTCGTCGCTGCCGTATTATTATCTCTTCCTTGTCGTCCTCACGATCACGCTGCTCATCACCTGGTGGATGACCAACAGCCGGATGGGATTTTACCTGCGCGCGATCAAGGATTCCGAGCGCGCCGCGCGCTCGCTCGGCGCGCCGGCCAGCCGCACGAAACTCTATGCCTATATGCTGAGCGCTGCGCTGACGAGCGTCGCCGGCGCGCTCTATGCGATGATGTTCGGCTTCGTCGATCCAGAGTCCGGGTTCGGCACTCTGATCTCGGTGAAGATCCTGATCATGGCGGCGCTGGGCGGAGCTGGACTGTTGTTCGGGCCGCTGGTCGGCGCGGCGATCCTGGTGCCGCTGGAGGAGATTTCCAACAGCTGGCTCGGCGGCAGGGGAGCAGGGCTCACCTTCGTGCTCTATGGCGCGATCATCGTGCTGATCGCGCGCTTCCAGCCCAGCGGTTTGCTCAGCCTGTTCATGCGGCAGAGCAAGCGGACTTCAGACACGGGAGCAAGCCATGCTCCTTGAGGCACGCGGAATTACCAAAGCGTTCGGCAGCTTCAAGGCGGTGGACGATGCCTCCGTGACGCTGGAGCAGGGCGACATTCTCGGCCTGATCGGCCCGAACGGCGCGGGAAAATCCACCTTCTTCAATTGCCTCACCGGCGATCTCAAGACCACCTCCGGCTGCGTGCTGTTCGAGGGGCGCGACATCACCGACGCCACGCCGGAGCTGCGTGCCGGGCTCGGCCTTGCCCGTACGTTTCAGGTGCCACAGACTTTCGAGGGCATGACGGTGCTGGAAAACGTCATGATCGGCGCCTTCCTGCGCAGCGCGCATCGCAAGGACGCCGAAGTCAAGGCGCGCGCGGTGCTGGAACGCGTCGGCATGAGCCGGCTCGCGGATGCGCCGGCGCGCTCGCTCGGCACGCCCGGTCGCAAGCGGCTGGAGATTGCGCGCGCGCTCGCGACCGAGCCAAAAGTGTTGCTGCTCGACGAGGCCATGGCCGGCCTCAACGCACATGAGGTGAAGCTCGCCATCGATCTCGTCCGCGACATCCATCGGTCCGGCATCACGCTCGTCATCGTCGAGCACATCATGGAGGTGATCATGTCGCTCGCAAGCCGCGTCATGGTGTTCCACCAGGGCAAGGAGATCGCCCGCGGCTCTCCGCGCGAGGTCACCTCCAACCCCGCCGTGATCGAGGCCTATCTCGGCAAGCGCGCCGCCAAGGCGGCCGCCGGACACACGCCGGTCGAGCTGATGGGCGGGCCGGACTTATGAGTGGGGCGTTGCTGCGGATCGAGCACCTCGAGGTGCGCTATGGCGACCTCATCGGCGTTTCCGACGTCTCGCTGGAGGTGCCTGAGGGCAGCGTCGTCGCGCTGCTCGGCTCCAATGGCGGTGGCAAGACCACGACGCTGAACGCCATCGCCGGCCTCATCCCCGTGCATTCGGGATCGATCAGCTTTCGCGGCGAGGAGATCGCCGGCGAGAGGGCGTTTGCGATCGTGCGCAAGGGGCTTGCACTGTCACCCGAGGGGTGGCGGCTGTTCGTGCAGCAGAGCGTCGAGAACAACCTGATGCTCGGCGCAACGCCGCTGCACGACAAGTCGCACAAGGCCGCTCTGCTGGGACGTGTCTATGAGTTCTTTCCGCGCCTGAAGGAACGCCGCAATCAGCGCGCCGGCACCATGTCCGGCGGCGAGCGGCAGATGCTCGCGGTCGGCCGCGCGCTGATGAGCGACCCGAAATTGCTGATGCTCGACGAGCCCTCGCTCGGCCTGGCGCCAGCGGTGGTCGAGTCCATGTACGAGACCTTTGGCCGTTTGCATCGCGAGGGGCTGACCCTCCTGCTCGCCGAGCAGTCGATCGAGCTGGCGCTCGAGGTCTCGGATTATGCGACGGTGCTCCAGGTCGGGAAGAGCGTGCTCTCGGGACCCGCGGCGGCGCTGGCCGAGGATCCGCAGGTGCAGAAGGCTTATTTGGGCTTAGATTGATTTATCTCCGCCTGGAGCAGCAGTGACAGGCAGAAGGACGGGCTGCGGGTCAACCGTGTCCATCGGTGCGAAAAACAGGGAGGATCTGATGAGCGCAGGCAGCGGCACGCCGTTCCGCGGCACCGTCGGCAAGACGGTTGCGGAGTCCAAGCCTTGGTGGCCGGAGGCGCCCAAACCGCCCGAGGGCGCGCCAAACATCCTCGTCGTGCTGTTCGACGATGTCGGCTTCTCCGATTTCGGTTGCTACGGCTCGCGCATCAAGACGCCGACCATCGACCGGCTCGCCGCGGAAGGCTTGCGCTATTCCGGCTTCCACACCACCGCGATGTGCTCGACGACGCGCGCTGCGCTGCTCACCGGGCGCAACCACCATTCGGTCGGCGTCGGGTGTCTCGCCAATTTCGATTCCGGCTATCCCGGCTATCGCGGCAAGATCGCCCGCGAGGCGGGCACGCTCGCCGAGATGCTGCGCGTGCACGGCTATCGCAACTACATGATCGGCAAATGGCACGTCACGCCGCTGACCGAGAGCGGCGCGACCGGTCCGTTCGACGGCTGGCCGCTGGGACGCGGTTTCGATCGCTTCTACGGCTTCCTCGATGCCGAGACCGATCAATACGCGCCCGAGCTCGTCTCGGACAACACGCATATCGACCCTCCCGGGGCCTATGCCGACGGTTATCATCTGACCGAGGACCTGATCGACCAGGCCATCCGCTTCATCGGCGATCATCACGCCGATCGGCCCGACATTCCCTGGCTCACTTGGGTTGCGCTCGGCGCCTGCCACGCGCCGCACCAGGCGCCGGTCGATATCATCCGAAGCTACGACGCGTCCTTCGCGCATGGCTGGGACGTCGAACGCGAGCGGCGTCTCGCGCGCCAGAAGGCCATGGGGCTGGTGCCGCCGGACACGCGGATGCCGGCGCGCAATGACGGCGTCAAGGCCTGGGAAGACCATTCGGCCGACGAGCGCCGCGTGTTCACGCGACTGCAGGCGGCCTTCGCCGGCATGCTCGATCATTCCGATCGGCATCTTGCACGTCTGGTCTCGTTCCTGGAGACGGCCGGCATTCGCGACAACACGATGATCATCGTGATGTCCGACAATGGCGCGAGCCAGGAGGGCGGACCGCTCGGCTTCGTCAATGCGATGGGGCCATTCAATTTCAAGCCGGAGCCGATCGCGGAAAAGCTCGCCCGCATCGACGACATCGGCGGCCCCGACACCCACAGCAATTTCCCGCACGGCTGGGCCATGGCCTCCAACACGCCGCTGCGGCGCTACAAGCAGAACACCCATGGCGGCGGCATCCGCGATCCCTTCGTCGTCAACTGGCCGCTGCGCATTGCGGCCAGGGGCGAGCTACGTCACCAGTTCGTGCATGCCAGCGACCTGACGCCGACGCTGTTGGAATTGATCGGCATCGAGGCGCCCCACGAGATCGCCGGCTGCCGGCAGATGCCGCTCGAAGGCGAGAGCTTCGCGCGTTCGATCGCGGATGCCTCGGCACCGTCGAAGACGTCAGCGCAATATTTCGAGATGTTCGGCCATCGCGGCCTCTGGCAGCGCGGCTGGAAGGCCGTCGCCTATCATCCGCCGGGGACGCCGTTCGAGAACGACAAATGGGAGCTGTTTCACCTCGATGAGGATTTCTCCGAGACCAACGATCTCGCGGCGAAAGAGCCGGAGCGGTTGGGCCAGATGATCGCGACATGGTGGGGCGAGGCCGAGAAGCACAACGTGCTGCCGCTCGACGACCGCTTCGGGCCGCGCTTTGCCGAGAACGCCGCGCGCTTCCATGGCGCGCGCCACCATTTCGTCTTTCACCACGGAATGGGCCATGTGCCGACCGACGTTGCGCCCGACGTGCGCAGCCGCAGCTACACGATCGAGGCACATGTCGAGATCGAGGAGGCGGGGGCCAGCGGCGTGCTGATCTCGCATGGCGATGCGACGTCCGGCTATAGCCTCTACGTCAAGGACGGCCACCTCGTGCACGATCTCAACATCGGCGGCAGCCACCAGGTCGTGCGCTCGGACCGCAAGGTGCCGTCGGGGGCGCGGCGGCTCGGCGTGCATGTCGAGCGTCTTGTCCGCAAGGAGCCGCCGGCCATGGGCTCGCGCACCGGCGTCACCGACTACACGCTGCTGATCGACGGTGAGCCGGCCGGCTCGCTCCAGACGCAGCTCGGCTTCCACACCCTGATCTCGTGGTCCGGCCTCGACATCGGCCGCGACCGCGGCAGCCCGGTGTCGCACTACGCTGCGCCGTTCGAATTCGAGGGAAGGCTCTCGCGTGTCACCGTCACCATGCACAACGACCAGAAGCTCGACGGCGAGGCCGTTGGCAATGCGCAGATGGCGCGGCAGTAGCGGACGGCGAGATCGGCTACTTGATCTTGTCGTAGGCCGCCGCGAAATCGTTCAGCGGCATCGGGATCGCGATCGTCTCCTTGGCCATGTTCTGGAAGGAGACCTTCAACTGCTTGCCCGACTTCAGGCTCGCAAGCAGGTCCGGCGCGATCGGCGTCGAGGCGTAGCAGCCGCGGTTCTCGCAGGTCTGAATCTGGAGATCGACGGTCTTGCCCTCGTCGACCTGGAGTTTTGCGCCAACCGGCAAATTGAGGCCGAGCGGCAATTGCAGCAGCGCGACTGGCGTGCGGGTATCGGGGGCGATGCGGATGTTGATCAGGATGATGGTCTGGCCGGTTTTGGTCAGGACCGCGTTCTGCTCGATCGCGCATTCGAGCGGGGCGTCGCGGCTGACGCTGGTGCAGCGTGCGATCCAGCCGGGCTGTTGCGCCGGAGCGCCCTCGGCTTGCGGCTGGGTCGGTGCAGGCGCGGGCTGCGCGGCCGCGGGAGCTGAGCTCTTCTTAGCGCCCTGCTGGGCACACACGGCACCGGTCGACAACAGGACAGCGGCGGCGAGGACGACAAGTCTGGATTGCATGGGCATGGCGTAACCGCGTTGGCGTGAACCGAGGGCTTCGCTGTACCGTCGCTGACGCGGTGGCGCAAGCTTACTCGGCAGCTTCCTTGACGGTGCCGTGCTCGGCTTCCGCGTGGCCTTCGTCCTCAGTTGAGCGGCCCCAGCCGGAGAACCAGTTGCTGAGATTGTCGAGATAGAGATAGACCACCGGCGTCGTGAACAAGGTCAGCGCCTGGCTGACGATCAGACCGCCGACCATTGCATAGCCGAGCGGCTGGCGGATTTCCGCGCCGGTACCTTGGCCCAGCATCAACGGCACGCCGCCGAGCAGTGCCGCCATCGTCGTCATCATGATCGGGCGGAAGCGCAGCAGCGCGGCCTGACGGATCGATTCCTCAGGTGTCTTGTGCTGG
Organism: Bradyrhizobium diazoefficiens; assembly: GCF_016612535.1. NCBI lineage: Bacteria > Pseudomonadati > Pseudomonadota > Alphaproteobacteria > Hyphomicrobiales > Nitrobacteraceae > Bradyrhizobium > Bradyrhizobium diazoefficiens. The sequence continues at coordinate 1,149,589 of NZ_JAENXS010000002.1, read as the reverse complement.
TCGCGTTCGGCCGCGATCGCAAAGTCGACCATCATGATGCCGTTCTTCTTCACGATGCCGATCAGGAGAATGATTCCGATCAAGGCAATGAGGCTGAAGTCGAAGCCGGCTGCCATCAGGATCAGGAGCGCTCCGACGCCGGCGGACGGCAGCGTCGAGAGAATCGTGATCGGGTGGATGTAGCTTTCATAGAGGATGCCGAGGATCAGGTAGACCACGACAAGCGCAGCGAGGATGAGAAGCGGCACGGTGCCGAGCGATTGCTGGAACGCCTGCGCGGTACCCTGGAAGCTCGAGTTGAGTGTCGGCGGCGCGCCGAGATCGGCCATAGCTTTCTGCACGGCCTGCGTGGCCTGTCCGAGTGCCATGCCTTGCGCAAGGTTGAAGCTGATCGTGGTCGCCGGGAACTGGCCCTGATGGCTGATCGAGAGCGGCCGGACCGGATCGGTGGTCCAGGTCGCAAAGGTCGACAACGGCACCTGGTCGCCAGTCAACGGCGATTTCAGGTAAAGCTTGTTCAGGCTGTCGAGATTACCCTGCATCTCCGGCAGGATTTCCAGGATCACGTGATAGCTGTTGAGCTGGGTAAAGTACTGGGTGACCTGGCGCTGGCCGAACGCGTCGTAGAGCGTGTCGTCGATCAGCTGCGGCTGGATGCCGTAGCGCGATGCGGTGTCGCGGTTGATCTTGAGCTGGACGGTGGTGCCCTGCGTCTGCTGGTCGGTCGCGACGTCGCGCAATTCCGGCAGCGTCTGCATCTTAGCGAGGATTTTTGGTGCCCACTCGTTGAGCTCGCCGAGATCCGCATCCTGCAAGGTGAATTCGAACTGGGTCCGCGTCGGACGACCGCCCAGGCGGACGTCTTGTGCCGCCTGCATATAGAGCCGGGCGCCTTCGACCTTTTCGAGCTTGGGACGCAGTCGAGCAATGATCTGCTGCGCCGAGGCCTTGCGGTCGTGGCGCGGCTTCAGCGTGATGAACAGATTGCCGTTATTGCCGGCGCGACCGCTGCCGCCGATCGCCATCGCGACGCTGGCGACGTCCGGATCGGCCCTGACGATATCACCGAGAGCCTGCTGGCGCTGCTGCATGGCCGCGAAGGAGATGTCCTGCGAGGCTTCCGAGGTCGCCGTGATCAGTCCGTTGTCCTGCTGCGGGAAGAAGCCTTTCGGGATCAGGACGAACAGATACAGCGATAGTCCGAGGGTTGCGAAGAAAATCAGCAGCGTCGTGCGTCGCCAGCTCAGTGCGATATCGAGGACGTGCTCATAGCCGCGCAACATCGCATCGAAGGCGCTCTCGCTCCATTGGTAGATCCGGCCGTGTTTCACCTCGCCGTGGGCGCGCAGGAAGCGCGAGGCCATCATCGGGGTCAGCGTCAGCGACACGCACATCGACACGAAGATCGTCATCGCCAGCACCACGGCGAATTCGCGGAATAGGCGTCCGATGATACCGCCCATCAGGAGCAGCGGGATCAGCACTGCCACCAGCGAGATACTGATGGAAACGATCGTGAATCCGATTTCCTTCGCGCCCCTGTAGGCGGCGGTGAGCGGCTTTTCGCCTTCCTCGACATAACGCGAGATGTTTTCGAGCATGACGATGGCGTCGTCGACCACGAAGCCGACCGCGATGGTGAGCGCCATCAGGGAGAGGTTATCGAGCGTATAGCCGAACACCCACATCAGCGCGCAGGCGCCCAGCAGCGCCAATGGCACCGTGATCGCGGGAATGACGGTGGCCCAGAAGCTGCGCAGGAAGGCGAAAATGACCGTGACCACGAGGAAGATGGTCAGCAGCAGCGTGAACTGAACGTCCTCGACCGCGGCGCGGATGGTCTGGGTGCGGTCGCTGATGAGCTCGATCTTGATCGCCGGCGGGATCGCCGCCACCAGCCGGGGCAGGGTCGCCTTGATCTTGTCGACAGTGTCGATGACGTTGGCCCCGGGCTGCTTGAACACCACGAGGAACACACCGCGCTTGCCGTTGGCCCACGCCGCCTGCTTGGCGTCTTCGGGACCGGTGACCGCCTGGCCGATATCCTTGATCCGCAACGGACCCCCGTTGCGATAGGCGATGATGACGTCGTTCCAGTCTTTGGACTGGGTGAGTTGGTCGTTGGCATAGATCGTATAGGCGCGCTTCGCGCCATCGATATTGCCCTTCGGACTATCGACCGTCGTGATCGCGATAGCGCTGCGCACGTCCTCAAGCGACAGGCCCTTGGCGACGAGCTTGGCTGGATCGATTTGAACCCGGACGGCCGGTTTCTGCTGGCCGCCGATGATGACCTGTGCCACGCCGGAGATCTGGCTGATCTGCTGTGCGAGCTGGGCGTCGACCGCGTCGCTGACGCTGGTCAGCGGCAGGGTCTCCGACGTCGCCGACAACAGCAGGATCGGCGAGTCTGCCGGGTTGACCTTGCGGTAGGTCGGCGGCGACGGCAGGTTCTTCGGCAGCTGGCCGGAGGCCGCGTTGATGGCCGCCTGCACGTCGTTCGCCGCGCCGTCGATGCTGCGGTTGAGATCGAACTGAATGGTGACCGAGGCCGTGCCCAGATAGCTCGTCGAGGTCATCTGCGCGATGCCGGGGATCTGGGCGAATTGGCGCTCGAGCGGTTGCGCCACCGAGGAGGCCATCGTTTCCGGACTGCCGCCCGGCAGGTTGGCGGTAATCTGGATGGTCGGGAAGTCCACCTGCGGCAGGGGCGCGACCGGCAGCAGCGGATACGCAACGAGACCGACAAAGAGAATGCCGGCCATCAGCAGCGAGGTGCCGATGGGATAACGGATAAAGGGTGCCGAAATCCCGCCCTCGGTCATTCCTGTCGTACCTTGTTCTGGCTCGGATCAGTGCTCGCGACTGCCGTGGAGACGAGGCTTCCGGGCTGGACCTTGAATTGACCGCCGGTGATCACTTGTTGTCCCGGGCTAAGTCCTTCCTCTATCGCCGAGCGTCCGTCGATGGCGTAGCTGACCTTCACCTTGTGCAGCTCGGCCTTGTTGTCCTGGCTGACGGTGTAGGCGTAGAGGCCGTTGGTCGAATGCTGGACTGCGTCATCCGGAACCACTGTCGCATCCTTCAGGGTGCGCACCAGAAGGCGCGTCGAAACCGACTGGCCCGGCCAAAGCGCGTGGTCCTTGTTGTCGAACACCGCCTTGAGGCGGATAGTTCCGCTGGTCGTGTCGACCTGGTTGTTGATGACGGCGAGCTTGCCCTCGGCCAGCGTCTTCTTGCCGTCGGTGGTGAACGCAATCACCTTGAGCGCGCCGGTCTTCTGACCCTCGGCTATGTAGGGGAGCTGATCCTCCGGCGCGGTGAAGATCACGGAGATCGGCTCGACCTGCGAGATCGTGACGATTCCGGTCTGTGTGGAGGCGTTGACGATATTGCCGATGTCGACCTGGCGCAGGCCGGCAACGCCGGTGATCGGTGACTTGACCTGGGTGTAGTCGAGCTGGGTCTGGGCGTTGGCGATCGCGGCCTCGTCGGAGGCGATCTGAGCGGTGAGCTGGGCGACGGTGGAGCGTTGCGTATCGGTCTGCTGCCGCGTCGCGAATTCGCCGAGCTTTGTGTAGCGCTGAAGATCGAGATTGGCGTTGGCGAGATTGGCCTCGTCCTGCTGCTTCTTGGCCTTGGCCTGATCGAGGACGGCCTGGAACGGGCGCGGATCGATCTCGACCAGGAGATCGCCTTGGTTGACCATTTGGCCTTCGGTGAAGGCGATCTTGTCGATCTGGCCGTCCACCCGGGTCCGGACTTGTACGGTGTTGAAGCCCTGCACTGTGCCGAGGCCGGTCAGATAGACCGGGAAGTCGGCCTTCTGCACCGGGGACACGCTGACAGGCACTGCGGGCGCCCGCGGCCCGCCCTTCTGCGCGGTTTGGGTTTTCCCGGCCTCAGGCGCCGAGAATCGTTGCCAGCCGTAATAGCCGCCAACGGCCACAGCTGCGATGACGAGAATCCACAGGATCGGCCGTGACTTTTTCATATCTATTCGTGTCGGCTTGTATGCCCAAAGAAACGAATTGTGGCGCTAGCAAAGGGTTCCCAGCGCGCGTTGTATAATACACGCCAAGTTCCACTGTAAACAGCACTATCCGTTGAGAATCCTAAACAATTGGAAAGCTTTGCACCCCGTAGGCAACCGGGTGATGCAGCGGTGTGCAGTGCTGCATTTTCCCGGCGCGAGCGAGCGGCGTGTAAAAATTAGGCAGCACGCGCAGACCGCGTGCGTGATCGAGCATTGGCGCGGCCATGCGGGCGGGCCCATAGCCTAAGATTCGGATTCATCGCAGTTAGGAGGGTTCTAAACCGGCGATGCAGCGTTTCGGTTGTCAGGAAAATCAGTGTCGTTCATATCGGCCGGCCGCAACTGGAGCATGATGATGGACGAACTGAACGGCAAGCTGATCGCGTGTCAGATTCTGATCACGGGGCTGATCGCGCGCGTCGCCAACGAGCAGCGCGATCCCTTGCGCTTCCTCACCGACTTCCGCGACGAGATCAAAGCCGTCGTCAGCGGTGTTAACATCGCCGGCATGGACAACTCCGATCGCGTGCGTGCGGTCGCGCAGCGCACCGTCGACGAATTGTTCTCGCTGATGAAGCCCCCGAGCAGCGACTGACGGCTCCAAAAGATGATGCGCGACGGCAAACTCTCTCGTGTCTGACTGCTTCGATTTGTCGCGCGGCATTTCAATCATTTCAGATTCGAAATTTTAGAATCGATTTGATCTGGAGGGATTCAAGTGGTCCTCCGCATCTCCTCGCATTGACCTGATTTTTCGTGACCGATAGCACCGCCCCATCGTTCGTCGCGCATGTTGCGTATTGACGAATTTGAAATGGGATGCACTGGAATGGGGCAGGCGGTGGCTCCGCGATCGTTGCGTGCGATCACGGGAAGAAATTCATTTGACGAGAAGCTCGATGGCAATTCCGGCAAGGCGGTGTCGGCCGTTGCTGGCCTGATTGCGGTGGCGTCGGTGTCGAGCGGCGCACAGGCGCAGCAGTCGAACCTGCCGCCGGTGAATGTCGATGCTCCGGTCGAGCGCCCGCGTCCGGCAGCTTCGAAGCCGACGCCGGAGCAGATCCGCGCGCGCAACGCGCTTCGCCGCGCCACGCAGCGCCAGCAGACGCAGCAGCAGGCCGCGGCCGCGGCCGTCGCGCCGCCCCCGGTCGGTGCGGTCGATCGCAATCCCTATGCCGATCCGGCCGCGCCCTACAAGGTCGACCACGTGCAGGCTTCCGGCAAATTTCCCGAGCCGATGCTCAACACGCCAAAGACGATCACGGTGCTCAGCAAGGAAGTGCTCGAGGACAAGAACGCGACGACGCTGAAGGAGATCGGGCGCTCGACTGCAGGCGTGACGCTGGGGTCGGGCGAGGGCGGCAACGCCTTCGGTGACCGCTTCTTCATCCGCGGCTTCGACGCGCGCAACGACGTCTTCATCGACGGCATCCGCGATCCGGCGGTCTCTATCCGCGAGAACTTCTTCACTGAGCAGATCGAGATCCTGCGCGGACCGGCATCGTCCTATGCCGGCCGCGGCACCGCCGGCGGCGCTATCAACATCGTCACCAAGCAGGCCGGTGACGTCAACTTCAAGCGGATGGATACCGAGTTCGGCACCGACAGGACCAAGCGCGTCACGCTCGACGTCAACCAGGTCATCGACCCGACCTTCTCGGTGCGCACCGGCGGCATGTTCCAGGACGCCAATGTCGCCGGCCGCAACTACGTGACCGATGATCGCTGGGGGACTTTCCTCTCGACCAAGTACACCCCCACAAACGACATCAAGATCACGACCAACTACGTCCATACCGATCTCAGCGGCCTGCCGGATTTCGGCGTGCCCTACTACAAGCAGGGCAACGTGCCGGTGACGTCGGCCGGCATTCCGCGTGGCACCTGGTACGGCTTCCTCAACCGCGACTTCCAGACCGCGCGGCAGGATTTCGGCACCGCAACCGCCGAGTACAAGGTCAACGACGCCATCACGCTGACCAGCAAGGTGCGAGGCGAGCATTCACTGCTCAACTACATCGGCACGCTGCCGCAGAACCCGGTCACGACCAACGTCAATCCGCTACTCTGGACCACGACGGCGAGCGCGCAGAGCCGTTACCAGACCGTGGATGTGTGGGCCAACCAGGACGAGGCTACGTTCAAGCTCGACACCGGCGGAGTCAAGCACACCGCGGTGCTCGGCGTCGAATACACCGACGAGAATGTCTCGATCGACCGTTACTCGGGTCTCGCATCGGAGCTGGCCGGCTCCGGCTTCACCAGCAGCGGGGCCGTCTCGGGGGTCAATCTCTACTCCCCGCAGTACACTTACGTCGGCGGCTTCGGCACGCCGTCGCTGACGGGCAATCCGACGCGCTACGGCGTTAACACCAGCAGCGTCTACGCCATGGACACTGCGAACTGGCAGGACACCATCATTGTGAACGGTGGTATCCGCTACGACGGCTACAGCATGAGCTCGTCCACCAACTCGGCCTATCTGAAAATGAACTCCGATCTGGTCAACTACAATGTCGGCCTGGTCTACAAGCCGATGTCGATCGGTAGCCTCTATGCTGCCTATGCAACCTCGGCGAATCCATTCGGGTCGGAGCTTGACGCGACCGGCACCGATTACGGTGGCGTTCCCGCCAACACGACCGTTCTGCTGGGGCCCGAGCGCAACAAGGCGGCCGAGCTCGGCACCAAATGGGAGCTCGCGGATCGTCACCTGCTGGTCTCTACGGCGCTGTTCCAGACCACGAAGGACAATGCGCGCGAGACCAACGCCGCGGGCATCCTCACCTCGGGCGCGGCTTACCGGATCCAAGGCATCGACATCGAGGCAGAGGGCAAGATCACCGATCGCTGGAGCATCTTCGGCGGCCTGGTGCTGATGCAGTCCAAGGTCACGCAGAGCAACATCGCCTCCAATCTTGGCCTGCAGCTTGCCAACGTCGCGCACCAGTCGTTCAGCATGCTGACCAAGTACAAGTTTGACGGCGATTGGGAAGTCGGCGGGCAGGCGGTGTACCGCTCGAAGGTCTATGGCGGAACGTTCGCGGCCAACACCGGCAATGAGCTGCCGAGCTACTGGCGCTTCGATGCGTTCGTCGAGAAAAAGATCGACAAGAACTGGACCATGAAGTTCTACGCGCAGAACCTCACCAACAAGCTCTATTACGACACGCTCTATCGCAGCGCCGTGCCGTTCGTCGCGGTCGCGCCGGGGCGGGCGTTCTATCTGATTACGACGGCCAAGTTCTGATTGCCGTCCAAATTGGGAATGCCTGCCATGGCAGGCATTCCGTTACTCCAACCGATCGCGACGCGCGAGATCGGCATATCGAGGAGAGATATCGAGGCCAGTTTAGAACGCTTACAAACTCGAGTTTAGAACCGTTTCAAACTGGAGTTTAGAATCGTTTTGATCTGGACCGATTCAAAGATCCGACAGCCGTGATTGCGTTGACCCACTTTATCCCGCTCGATACGACCAGTGTGCCGCATTGTCGCAATGCGACACACTGCGGAAATGGAAATAAGGTGGGGCGTAGGATGGGTATGGCACGGGCTCCGCGGTCGTTGCGTTCGACAGCGGCGCGGCAAGCATTTGGCAGAAATTTCGATGTTGCTGCCGGCAAGACTGTTTCCACTGTTGCAAGCCTGATTGCCGTCGCGTCCGTATCGAGCGGAGCGCAGGCACAGCAATCAACCTTGCCGCCCGTGAACGTCGACGCGCCGAAGGAGCGGCCGCGCTCGACCGCTGCGAAACCGACGGCCGATCAGGTCCGCGCCCGCAACGCGTTGCGGCGTGCCGCACAGCGCCAGCCGGCCGCAGCCGCCCCGGTAATCGATACGCCCGCGCCTGCGCCCGACCGCAATCCCTATGCGGATCCGGCTGCGCCCTACAAGGTCGATCACGTGCAGGCCGGCGGCAAATTCCCGGAGAAGCTGGTCGACACGCCGAAGTCGATCACCGTCCTCAGCAAGGAGGTGCTTGCGGACAAGAACGCGACCAACTTGAAGCAGGCCATCCTCAGCACGGCCGGCGTGACGCTGGGCTCGGGCGAGGGCGGCAACGCCTTCGGTGACCGCTTCTTCATCCGCGGCTTCGACGCCCGCAACGACATCTTCATCGATGGTGTGCGTGATCCCGGCGTCAGCGTCCGCGAGAACTTCTTCACCGAGCAGGTCGAGATCCTGCGCGGTCCCGGTTCGACGTTCTCCGGCCGCGGTGTCGCCGGTGGTGCGATCAATATCGTCACCAAGCAGGCGAACACGGAGAGGAGCTTCTACAACATGGACACCTCGTTTGGCACCGACAAGACCAAGCGGGTGACGCTCGACATCAACCAGGTGATCAATCCAACCTTTGCGGTACGTGCCGGCGGGCTGTTCCAGGATGCGGACGTCGCGGGGCGCGACTTTATCACGGATGACCGCAGCGGAGCTTTCGTCGCGACCACGTGGAAGCCCGTCGACGCCGTCAAGGTGACCACGGACTACATCCATACGTATCAGCATGGCATCCCGGATTTCGGCGTGCCGTATTACCGCCCGGGATCGACCGGCGTCGGCGGTCAGCAATTCAGTACCACCGCAGGCGGTCCGTTCCCGGATTTTGGTTCCAGCCGCAATAATTTCTACGGCTTCGTCAACCGCGATTTCTTCAAGGTCAAACAAGACATCGGAACGGTGGGCGCCGAGGTCTATGTCACGCCAGATCTCGTTCTCACCGACAAGATCCGCGCATCGCGCTCCGTCAACGACTACATCGGAACGCTGGCGGAATCTCCCATCGCCACGATTCCGTTGTCGGCTTCGACCGTGACCCTCAATCCGCAAAGCCGCTACCAGGTCACCAGTGTTCTGGCCAACCAGAGCGAGGCGACCTACAAGTTCGACACGGGCGCGTTCAGGCACACCGCGCTCGGAGGCCTCGAGATCTCACGCGAGACGTCATTCATCGACAAGTATGCCGGGTTGGATTCGGAAGTGACGACGGGCCCGGCGTTCACGCCCGGCGGTTCAACCTCGGGCGTCAGCGTGTTCGCGCCGCAATACACCTTCCTCAACACGTTTGATGCGCCGCGAATGCTGGGAGCGCCGACCAACCTCTCGATCGACACCAAGAGTGTCTATCTGATGGACAGCGCCAACTACCGCGATCTCGTCATTCTCAATGGCGGCGTCCGCTACGACGACTACACCATCAACAGCAGCGGTTACGGTTCGGTCGGCGGGAAGCAGACCTTCGGTACGCAGAGCGCCGATTTCGGCATGCCGAACTTCAACCTCGGTATCACGCTGAAGCCACTGCCGAACGGCAGCGTCTACGCGGCCTATGCGACGTCGTCGAATCCGGTGGGCGCCGAGTTCGATGGCACCAGCACGGCCTATGGTGGCCTTTCGCCGGTTCTCAACGGCAGCTCGAACCAGATCTTCGGGCCCGAGAAGAATACGGCGATCGAGCTCGGCACCAAGTGGGAGCTGTTCGATCGCCATCTGTTGCTGACCGCCGCGTTGTTCCAGACCGAGAAGGAAAACGCGCGCGAGTCGCAGAACGTCACCGCGGCGACCGCAAGCGCGACTTGTCCGTATCCTCCCGCGACAACGGGCACCGTGTCCTGCATCACCGCCGGTGCTGCCTATCGCATCCGCGGCATCGACCTCGGCGTCGGCGGCAAGATCACCGACAAATGGAGCGTGTTCGGTGGTCTCGTGCTGATGCAGTCGGAGGTGACCAAGTCGCTGGCGCCGTCGGCGCAGCCGTCGCTCTATCCGACCAATGTCGGGCGTCCGCTCGCCAACATCGCGCACCAGTCCTTCAGCATGCTGACCAAGTACCAGCTCACCGACGTCTGGGAGCTGGGTGGGCAGGCGGTCTACCGCTCGCAGATCTACGGCGGAACCTTGCTCGCGGCGAACCAGGGGACCTCGATCCCCGGCTACTGGCGCTTCGATGCCTTTGCGGAGGCGAAGATCAACAAGAACTGGCGGATCAAGCTGTTCGTGAACAACATCTTCGACAAGCGCTATTACGACGCGCTGTACCAGAGCGCTACGCCCTTCGTGCTGGAGGCACCGGGACGCGCCGCCTATCTGGTTCTTTCCGCGCGATATTGATGGAGACATAACGAGGTGCCATGCTGACATGCATAGACGGCGTTCTGAGCAAGGACGATGTGGCGGAGTTTCGCCGCATCATCGACGCCAGCGAATGGGAAGACGGCCGTTCCACCGCGGGCGCGCAGTCAGCAATGGTCAAACGCAACGAGCAATTGCCGCCGGATAGCGAGGTCGCGCGAAAGCTCGGCAACCGCATCATTTCGGCGTTGACGTCGAATCCGCGGTTCCTGGCGGCGGCGATCCCGCTCCAGATCTTTCCGCCGCTGTTCAACCGCTATGCCGCGGACAGCGGCCATCATTTCGGCCTGCACGTCGACAATGCCATCCGCGGCGACCGCCTGACCGGCCTTCGCATCCGCACGGACCTCTCGGTCACGCTGTTCCTCAGCGAGCCCGAGGACTATGATGGTGGCGAACTTGTGATCGAGGACACCTACGGTTCGCACGAGGTCAAGCTGCCAGCCGGGAACTGCGTGCTTTATCCTTCGACCAGCCTCCATCTCGTCACCCCGGTGACGAGGGGCGCGCGGGTTGCGTCTTTCTTCTGGCTCCAGAGCATGATACGGGACGATCAAGCCCGCAGCATGATCTTTGACCTCGACACCGCCATTCAGGCACTGGTGCAACGGCTCGGGCGTGACGATCCCGAAACGGTCAAATTAACGGGTATCTATCACAATCTCATTCGCAGCTGGGCCGAAGTATGAAGATCACATCTTTCCAAGCAAGCCTCGCTGCAGCCGTGCTGCTGATGTCCACCTGGCTCGCAGTTCCTGTTTCTGCCCAGACACAGACCCAGCCGGCTGCGCCGGCCCGGCCTGTTGCACCCGTGGCGGCTCAGCCAACTCCGGCTGTTGCAGCACAGCCAATCCCGATTGCTGCGCCTGCGGCATCGACTACGGCCCCCGCGGCTGCTGCGCCTACGGCGGTGGCACCCAGTGCAGCTTCGACCGATGCTGTCGTGGCCCCGGCATCCGAGGCTGCGCCGAAAGCCGGTATCGCGCCGGCCATGAAGGAATTGTCGCCCTGGGTGATGTTCATGTCGGCGGACATCATCGTGAAGGCGGTGATGATCGGGCTTGCCTTCGCATCGCTCATGACCTGGACCGTCCTCATCGCCAAATCGATCGAGCTGTCGGTCGCGTCCGGCAGCCTGCGTTCGGCGCTGAGGAAGATCGCCGAGGCGCGCTCGCTCGCGGAGGCGCAAATGGCGCTGGGCGCCAAAGCGGGCATCCTTCCGTCGTTCCTGGCGGCGGCATTGCGCGAGGCACGGATGTCAGCCGGCCTGTCCAGCGACACCGGCATCAGGGAGCGCGCCGCCTCGAGCTTTTCGGAGATCACGCGCGCGGAGGCGCGGCGCATCCGCATCGGCATGGGCGTGCTTGCGACCATCGGCTCGACGTCGCCCTTCGTCGGCCTTTTCGGCACGGTGTGGGGCATCATGAACAGCTTCATCGGCATCTCGAAGTCGCAGACCACGAACCTCGCCGTCGTCGCCCCAGGCATCGCCGAGGCGCTGCTCGCCACCGCGATCGGCCTCGTTGCGGCCATTCCTGCCGTCATCATCTACAACCATTTCTCGCGCGTCACGAAGAGCTATCTCGAACTCGTCAGCCGTGCCTCGGGCGCGGCCGCGCGGCTGCTCTCGCGCGATCTCGATCGCAGCCACGGCAGCGCGCATTCCCGTGCGGCGGAGTAGGCCATGGCTGTTTCGCTCACGGACGACGATGACGACGACGATTTTTCCGAGACGCATGACATCAACGTCACGCCGTTCATCGACGTCATCCTGGTGCTGCTGATCATCTTCATGGTCGCGGCACCGTTATCGACCGTCGATCTGCCGATCGACCTGCCGACGTCGAGCGCGATGCCGCAGAAGAAGCCGGACAAGCCGACCTATGTCAGCATCAAGCCCGATCTGACGCTTGCGATCGGCGAAAACGCGGTCAAGCGAACCGACCTGGTCAGCTCGCTTGACGGGATCGCCGACATGAGCAAGGACAAATATGTGTTCCTGCGTGCCGACAAGGCCGTGCCTTACGGCGAGTTGATGGGCGTCATGGAAATCCTGCGGTCCGGTGGCTATTCCCGGATCAAGCTGGTGGCGCTCGAAGCACCTCCTGCGGCGGCTGGGCCGGCGCAGGGGGCCGTCCAACCTTGATGGCAGCGCGATGTCCGATCCTCTGATCGATGCGAAACCGTCCCGGTGGCTCTGGATTCTGGCCGCGATGGTCGCGATCGGCCTGCATCTTGGCGGGGCCGCGCTGGCGCTCGCCAACCTGCGGTCCGATGACGGTGACGATGGCCTCGGCGCCAACGGCGCGGAATACGCCGTCGAGATGACCTCGCCGAAGCTCCCTGAGACCGATCTGCCGCCGGGACCGGACAGCGAAGCCTCGCAGTTCCAGCCGCAACAGATGCAGCAGCAGGCCGAGGTGAAAGAGACCGATCTGCCGAAGGAAATCCCTCAGGAAGCCGAAGACCCGGATCGGCTCGTCACCGAGAACGACTCCAAGAAGCCGGTCGAGGACACCACGAAGGTCGCCAAGGTCGAGACCCAGGCCGTCGAGGAGATGCCGAACGCCCAGGATTCGGCGAGGCAGGCGCTCGACGAGAACGCGCGGGAGGACGAGAAGGCGGCTGCGCCTCACCACGGCATCGGCAAGGACGTTCGCAAGCTGACGGCCGAATGGGGCAAGCGGATCAGCGCCTATTTCGAGCTTCACAAGCGCTATCCCAAGAACAAGAGCAAGACGACGACGGTCAAGCTCAGCCTGGTCCTGAACCGGCGCGGCAATGTCGTCTCCGTCGATGTGGCCGAATCTTCGGGCGATCCCGTCTTCGACAGCGAGGCCGTATCCATGGTGCGCCGTTCGGATCCCGTGCCGGTCCCACCGGCCGAACTCACGGACGATCAGTTCTCGTTCAGCCTGCCGGTGAATTTCAAGAAGCCGCCGAAATAGCCGGGCGGCGCTCAGCGCCAGTAGTACTGGATCGAGACGTAGACCACGACCAGGCAGGCGAAGATCAGCGCCACCGGGAGAGGGCGCTTCTCGGTTCCCCCAAACTTCGCCGCCCCGAACATGCTGGCCTTCTTCGGTTTGGGAGTCGGGCGCCGGAAGGCGGTAACATTGTCCGCCACCGGCTCGGCCGGCCGCGTGCGCACATCGGGCGGGTTCCCGGCGCCTCCCATCTCCAGATAATAAGACTTGTAGACCTCGGCGATGGCGACCTCGGTCGCCTCGGCCTCGTTCATCCGATCCAGGAGCTTCTTGTAGCCGTCGAGGAAGCCCTGTGCGTCCGGAGGCAGCGCCGACAACCCATTCAGCTTGGCCATCATCTTCCAGGTGGCGAAATCGGCGCGGGCACGGGTGTCGGCGCGTCGCGCGATCAGCATATCGGCAGCTTTGACCAAGTTGGCCTCTAGCCCTTCGGCTTTGACTTTAAGTGCATCGTCTTCAAGTGTCGCTTCAACTACGCATTGCCGGTCAGCAAGAGAACAGCTTGAATCACATAACCGGTCAACGTTCGCAGTATTGCTGAAATAACATCAAGATTTAGACCGAACTGGGAACCCGCCAGCGGCAGCAGGATCAGCAGCGCGATCAGGATCATCATGCCGAACGGCTCGAGCCGCGACAGGGGCAGGGCAAGCGGCCGGGGCAACAGCCCGACCGCGACCCGTCCGCCGTCGAGCGGCGGGATCGGCATCATGTTGAAGACCGCCAGCACGGCGTTGATCAGCAGTGCATTCTTGAGGTTGTCGAACATCCATTGCGCCGATCTGGCGGGCGCCCAGGGCAGGGCGTGGAGGGCGATGCCTGCCACGAGCGCCAGCAGGATGTTGGTGACGGGACCGGCCAAGGCCACCCAGACCATGTCCAGCTTCGGGTTGTTGAGATTGCGAAAATTCACCGGCACCGGCTTGGCATAGCCGAACAGGAACGGCGAATGCGCAAATAGCAACATCGCCGGCAGGATCAGGGTGCCGAACGGGTCGATATGGCGAAGCGGGTTGAAGCTGACGCGCCCGAGCTGCCAGGCGGTGTTGTCGCCGAGCCGGTGCGCGACGAACCCATGCGCCGCCTCGTGGAAGGTGATGGCGAGCACCAGCGGCAGCACCCATACCGAGAGGTCATAGAGAGAAATGTTCACGGCGCGTCTGTCCCGGTTTTGCCTGCCGCCTTGCAGACGACCGAGCCAAACCGGCGGTGCAGCAACGCTTCAGGTCAACATAGGGTGGCCGGTTCCGAAATGCCACGCTGCAAATGATCGGCGAGCAGCGCAGCGGCCCGCGACAGGCTGCGCGCGCGGTGGAGGCGGATGTCGGCCATAGGCAGCGGTGGCAGGCCGTCGGCCGGGCCGAGAGGGCGAAGGCGGGGTGGCAAGGTGCCGGCCTTGACCACGGTGACCGCGAGGCCCTGTGCCGCGATTGATTCCACCGCCGCCAGTGTCCGGCTGACAAAGGCCAGCCGCCACGGCCGGCCGGCGCGATCGAGCGCCTCCGCCGCCCATTGGCGAAACAGGCAGCCGGGCGGATAGAGCGCAACAGGCAAGGTCTCCTCCGCCGTGGCTCGACTGGAGGCGGCGGCTGCCCACACGGCCTGCTCGCGTCGCAACAGTTCGCCGTCGCCACGCCCTTGCGGGTGCATGGCGATGACGAGATCATAGGCGTCGCCGAGTCGTGAGGGCATGGTCACGGTCAGGCCGGTCTCGATCTCGACCCGGACTGCCGGATGGTCCTTGGCGAAGCGTGCGAGCAGGGGCGGAATGACGATCGTGCCATAATCGTCCATCACGCCGAGGCGAACAAAGGCTTCCGGCTTGCGCGCGCGCAGCGCGCCGACCGCCTCCGCATGGAGGGCGAGGATGCGCTGCGCATAGGCGCGGAGCTCATCGCCCGCGGCGGTCGGTACGACGCCGGCCCTATTGCGCTGAAACAGTTTCGTGCCGAGCCGCTGCTCGAGGCGCTTGACCTGCACGCTGACCGCCGACTGGGTCCGGTTGAGTCGATCTGCCGCGCGCGTGAATGAGCGATGCTCGGCGACGGCGAGAAAGGCCTTCAGCAGATCGGGATCGAGATCGGGTGCGGTCATGACGAAGCGTAATCTTAGCATGATGGAAATTCCATTCCCAGTTTCGGCGCACTCCGTATGTTCTCTGCAAAGGCTTTCGACGGGAGGGATCGTGGACGAAATTCTCGGAGTTCTGGCCGCTGTGCTGTCGAGCGCGCTGGGCGGCACCTCGATCGGCGCCACGCGCTATCTCGTCGGTAGCATCGATCCGCTGGCGATCGGCTCGTTCCGGTTCGGCATCGGCCTTCTCCTGCTGCTGCCGCTCACCTTGCTGCGCAGCGATCGCTGGCCAGAGCGAGGCGACTGGGCTGCGACCATCGGGCTCGGTATCCTGTTCTTCGCGCTGTTTCCGATCCTGTTCAACGCGTCGCTGATCTTCACGACAGCCGCGCGTGGGGCGCTCGCGCTGTCGACGCTGCCGCTACTGACGCTGGTGATCGGTGCCGCACTCGGCAGCGAAGCACTGACCTGGCGCAAATCGATCGGCGTCGTGGTGGCAACGCTCGGCGTGGCCATCGCGCTGCTCACCGATCTCGGCTCGGCGCCGTCGGGCGCCTGGCGCGGCGATCTCCTGATGATGGCGGCCGCGTTGTGCATGGCGCTGTATGGCATCTGGTCGAAGCCGCTGATCCGGCGATCGAGCCCGATCGCCTTCACGACCATGAGCATGGCGGCAGGGGCGCTATGTCTCGTCCTGCTCTCGTGTGTCCGCGACAGCTTCGCGCCCATCGCAGGATTTGGCGCGCCGCAATGGCTCGCGGCGCTCTATCTTGGCGCGTTCGGTGCGGCGCTGACCTTCTATCTCTGGGCCTTCGCGCTGGAGCGGACGACGCCGACGCGCGTCGCGATCTCGGTGACCGTCAATCCGGTCACGGCATCGCTGGTAGGGGCCTGGTTGCTGCACGAGCCGCTGCGCTGGAATCTCGCCGCCGGCATCGTCGCGGTCTTTGCCGGGATCTGGATCGCGACGACGACCGGCCGACGAGCCGCGACGGCCTCACAGCAAACCTGACGTCAGGCCGGGATCGTTCCCTGATATTGTGTGAGGCCGTCGTCGAGCTTCAGCCAGGCGAGCTTTTCCGAGACCCAGATGTGCTCGGTCGGGGCAAAGGCGTTGCGGTCGTCGAAAGTCGCGAGCGCGACGCCCGCTAGCGTGCCGTTGCGACGCCATGCAAACAGGCGTGTGCCGCAGGTCTTGCAGAACACGCGGTCGATGTTCTCGGACGACGCATAGCGCCCCGTCACACCCTCGACGGTCAGTGCGCGCTGGTCGAACTGGGCGCGCGCGAAGTAGGGCGAGCCCATCGCCTTCTGGCAGATGCGGCAATGGCAGATGCGCACGTTTAGCGGCTCGCCTTCCGCCTTGAACCGCACCGCGCCACAGAGGCATCCACCTTCCCGGATCATGGGATTCCTCAATAAGTTGCGCGTCCGCCCGAGATGTCGAACACCGCGCCGGTCGAGAACGCGCAGTCCTCGGATGAAAGCCAAGCCACCATCGCGGCCAGCTCTTCGACCAGTACGAAGCGGCCTTTTGGAATCTTCGACAGCATGAAATCGATGTGCTGCTGCGTCATCTGGTCGAAAATAGCAGTCTTCGCCGCCGCCGGCGTCACCGCATTCACGAGAATGTCATGCGCGGCGAGCTCCTTGCCGAGCGACTTCGTCAGCGCGATCAGGCCGGCCTTGGAAGCCGAGTAGTGCGAGGCGTTCGGATTGCCCTCCTTGCCGGCGATCGAGGCGATGTTCACGATCCGCCCGTATTTCTGCTTGAGCATCGTCGGCACGATGGCCTTGCACACGATGAAGGGGCCGTCGAGGTTGATGCGCAGCACCTTGCGCCATTCCTCGAGATCGGTCTCCCAGACCGGCTTGTTCACGCCGGCGATGCCGGCATTGTTGACGAGGATGTCGATCTTGCCGAAGGCGGCGAGCGTCGCGTCGCGCGCCTGCTCGACGCCGGCGGTGTCGGTGACGTCGACCTTGAAGACGCGGACGTTGTCACCGATCTCCTTCGCCGCCTTCTCGGCCAGCGCCGAGTCGAAATCCCAGATCGCGACCTTTGCGCCGGAGGCGACGAAGCGCTCGCTGATGGCACGGCCAAAACCCTGAGCGCCGCCGGTGACGACAGCGACGCGGCCGTGGAGATCAATCCTGTTCATCAGATGTGATCCTGTTCGATGCCTTGGGCGTCAGAGCATGTAGCCGCCATCGACGACGAGGTCGACGCCGGTGGTGAAGGCGCTCTCGTCGCTGCCGAGATAGACCGCCATGGAGGCAATCTCGTCCGCAGTGCCGAGCCGGCCCATCTTCTGGCGGGAGACGAACATTTCCTTGCCCTGCGGTCCTTGCGCGGCGGCGCGATCGAGCATCGAGGGTGTCTCGACGGTGCCGGGGCAGATCGAGTTGCAGCGGATGCCCTTGGTGATGAAGTCGAGCGCGACCGCGCGGGTCAGCAGCGACACGGCAGCCTTCGAGGCGCTGTAGACGTAACGGTTGGCCGGCGGCCGCAGCGCTGCGCAGGATGAGATGTTGACGATGCTGCCGCCCCCGCCTGCGAGCATGTCGGGCAGGAACGCCCTGATGGTCCGGTGCATCGACTTGACGTTGAGGTCGAACGAGAAGTCGAAATCCTCTTCCGAGCAATCCAGGATGGTGCCGTGGTGGACGAAGCCGGCGGCGTTGAGCAGGACGTCGATCTTGCCGACCCGTTTTGCAAATGCGTTGACGTCGGCGGTGTTGCGAACGTCGAGTTTTGCGACCTCGGCGATGCCTTCCTTGGTCAGGCCCGCGATGCCGCTCTCGTTGATGTCGGTGGCGATGACGGTTGCGCCTTCACGCGCGAATGCGAGGGCGCATGCGCGCCCGATGCCGGCTGCCGCTGCCGTGATGACGGCGCGCTTTCCCTTGAGGCGGTCTGCCATTTTCTTGTTCTCCTTGGTTTCTTTAATGCCGCAGCGCCGTAGCCCGGATGGAGCGCTTGCGTAATCCGGGATTCTGCATTCGCGGATGGTGAACCCGGATTGCGCTGCGCTCCATCCGGGCTACGTGGTGCTCAAATCAGTGATTATCCCGCGCCACACCAAAGGTGCCGGCGACGTTCTGGTAGCGCGTGGCGATTTCCACGCAGGCGCCCGTGGCATGCTGGCCGACGGTGTTGCGATAGAGTTCCTGCCACGGCGTCTGGTTCGGCGGATGCTTGAAGCCGCCATTGGCCATGAGTTCGGCGTGGCGCTTCTTCACCTCGTCGTCCGGGATCAGGATGTTGGCGCTGCCCTTGTTGAGGTCGATACGCACCTTGTCGCCGTTCCTGAGGATCGCGAGCCCGCCATTGGCGGCGGCTTCCGGCGAGGCGTTGAGGATCGAGGGCGAACCCGAAGTGCCGGACTGGCGGCCGTCGCCGATGCAGGGCAGGGCGAGGATGCCGCGCTTGATCAGAGCTGCCGGCGGCTGCATGTTCACGACCTCGGCGCCGCCGGGATAGCCGATCGGCCCGGTGCCGCGAATGAACAGCACGCAGTGCTCGTCAATGTCGAGCGAGGCATCGTCGATCCGCGCGTGATAATCCTCCGGTCCCTCGAACACGATGGCGCGGCCCTCGAACGCGCCAGGGTCCTTCGGATTGCTGAGATAGCGATCGCGAAACTCCTTCGAGATCACAGAGGTCTTCATGATCGCGGAATCGAACAGATTGCCCTTCAGCACCAGGAAGCCGGCATCCTTCACCAGCGGCTTGTCGTAGGCCCGGATCACGTCGTTGTCCGGCGCCGGCGCGTCCTTGCAGTTCTCGCCGATGCCGCGGCCGTTGACCGTGACCGCGTCCTCATGGATGCGCTTGTGCTTCATCAGTTCGCGCACCACCGCCGGCACGCCGCCGGCGCGGTGGAATTCCTCGCCGAGATAGAAGCCGGCCGGCTGCATGTTGACGAGCAGCGGCACGTCGTGGCCGAATTTCTGCCAGTCGTCGATCGACAGCTCCACGCCGATGTGGCGGGCGAGCGCATTGATGTGGATCGGCGCGTTGGTCGAACCGCCGATCGCCGAATTGATCACGATACAGTTCTCGAACGCCTTGCGCGTGAGAATGTCCGAGGGCTTGAGGTCTTCCCAGACCATCTCGACGGCGCGCTTGCCGGTCTCATATGCGATTTGGCCGCGCTCGCGGTAGGGCGCGGGAATTGCCGCGCAGCCCGGCAGCGAGAAGCCGAGCGCTTCGGCAAGCCCGTTCATGGTCGAGGCCGTGCCCATGGTGTTGCAATGGCCGACCGAGGGGGCCGACGAGGCCACGATCTCCATGAACTCGTCGTAGTCGATCTCGCCGGCAGCGAGCCGCTCGCGCGACTTCCAGACGATGGTGCCGGATCCGGTGCGCTCGCCATTGTGCCAGCCATTGAGCATTGGGCCGCCCGACAACACGATCGCGGGCAAATTGACGGTCGCCGCCGCCATCATGCAGGCGGGCGTGGTCTTGTCGCAGCCGGTGGTCAGCACCACGCCGTCGAGTGGATAGCCGTAGAGGATCTCGACCAGGCCGAGATAAGCGAGGTTGCGGTCGAGCGCAGCGGTCGGGCGTTTGCCGGTCTCCTGGATCGGATGGGTCGGAAATTCCATCGCAATGCCGCCGGCCTCGCGAATGCCTTCTCGGACACGGTGCGCGAGTTCGATGTGGTGGCGGTTGCAGGGGGAGAGGTCGTTGCCGGTTTGCGCAATGCCGATGATCGGCTTACCGGACTGAAGCTCGGCGCGGGTGAGGCCGTAGTTCAGATAGCGCTCCAGATAGAGCGCGGTCATGCCGGGATTATGCGGGTTGTTGAACCATTCCTGCGAGCGAAGGTGGCGGCGGGCGCCGTTACCGGCGGGCGCGTGCCCATTGGTTGGCTTTTTTGTCATTGGTTTCTCCTTCAATGCAAACGCACGGGCCGACGTCGGGATGTCGATCGGTGCGATGCCCGGCAGCGCGAGCAAGTCATATCGGCCCGCCTGCTGGCGAACGTTTCTTCACAAGTTCGATACTACTCATGGGTCGTTGGTAACGCTATCATTTTGTACAGCCTGCGGCCATTCCGGCCAGCGCGGGCTGGTTGCGGCCCGCTGCGTCTGCGAACTCTGCCGCTCGATCACCGTAAAGCCGAGATCGAGCACGGGCTCATCGGGGCGCTTTCCTTCGATCGCGTCGATCAGCATCGCGGCAGCTGTGCTGCCCATCTCGTAACGGTTGGTCCGCACGCTCGTCAGCGTCGGCACCGAAGAGGCCATGAATTCGAGATCGTTGAAGCCGACGATCGCGATCTGCTCGGGGATTGCGATCTCCCGGCGGCGGCATTCGAAGAGAACGCCGAGCGCGAGGTCGTCATTGGCGCAGAACACCGAGTCGATGTCGGGTTCGCGGGCGAGCAAATCGGCGAACAGCGTGCCGCCGAGCGTCACCGAGGTCGGTGTCGCCGTGGTGACGACGAGGCGCTGTTCAAACAGCCCGGCGTCCTTCATGGCTGCGACATAGCCGTCGAGCCGCCGTTGCACCCGCGGGTCCATGCGCGCGCCGACGAAGCCGATCCTGCGGTGGCCTTGGGCGAACAGGTGGGCGACCGCCGCGCGCGCTGCATCGTAGTGGGAGAAGCCGATCATCATGTCGACCGGGTTGGGCCCGACCTCCATGATCTGGACGATCGGGCAGTCGGCCGCCTCCAGCATCGCGCGCGATTCCGTGGTCTGGTCGATTCCGGTGACGATCAGCCCGGCCGGCTTCTGCGCCAGAAAGATCCGCAGCAGCTTCTCCTCCTGGAGGATGGAGTAGCGTGTGTTGGACAGTTGGATCGAGTAGCGGCTGCTTTCGGATGCGTCATAAATGCCGCGCAGCACGTCGGAGAACACGTTGTTGGTCAGTGACGGAATCAAGACACCGATCACCTCGGTGCGCTGCGAGGCCAGCGCGCGTGCCGCAAGGTTGGGCACATAGCCGAGCTCCCTGGCCGCGCTGTCGACCCGCGTCCGCTTGGCGACCGACAGTGCCTCGGGATTGCGGAAGAAACGGGAAGCCGTAATCGGGCTGACGCCGGCCAGCTCGGCGACTTCCGCCAGCCGAATCTTGCCAGACTTGGTGCGCTTTCGACCCATTTGTTGCTCTTAACACAGTCACTCCCGTAAACAAAGGAACGTTGACAGCGCTACCAGCAACGACTAACCAAAGACAAATTGCCAAACCCGCACAAACTGCCGACAATGTTGCCCGTTAAGAGGGGCTTCGGATCGGCGAAGTTCAGAAAAAACGAGACGGTGGCGGCGCGACAGTTGCGTCGTCTATGTCGGAGGAGGGAGCTAGATGTCGTCTGTGCAAATCCGCGACGTGCGGAAATCGTTCGGCAATTTTGAAGTCCTGCACGGCGTGTCGATCCCGATCGAGGACGGGCAGTTCGTCGTCCTGGTTGGCCCCTCCGGCTGCGGCAAGTCGACGCTTCTGCGCATGCTCGCAGGCCTCGAGAACATCACCTCCGGCACGATCTCGATCGGCGACCGCGTCGTCAACAATGTCCAGCCCAAGGAGCGGGACATTGCGATGGTGTTCCAGAATTACGCGCTCTACCCGCACATGACCGTCGGCGAAAACATGGGCTTCTCGCTGAAGCTTCGCAATGCCGGCTCCGACGAGATCAACAAGCGCGTCAAGCGCGCTGCTGAAATTCTTGCACTGACGCCATTGCTCGAGCGTTACCCGCGCCAGCTCTCCGGCGGCCAGCGCCAGCGCGTCGCCATGGGCCGCGCCATCGTGCGCGATCCCCAGGTTTTCCTGTTCGACGAGCCCTTGTCGAACCTCGACGCCAAGCTGCGCGTCGCCATGCGCACCGAGATCAAGGAGCTGCACCAGCGGCTGAAGACCACGACCGTCTACGTCACCCACGACCAGATCGAAGCCATGACCATGGCCGACAAGATTGTCGTCATGCATGACGGTGTCGTCGAACAGATGGGCACGCCGCTCGAGCTCTACGACACGCCGGAAAACCAGTTCGTCGCCGGCTTCATCGGCTCGCCAGCCATGAACTTCCTCAAGGGCCATGTCCGCGTGAACGGCGTTGCCACCTTCGAGGGGCCGAACGGCGTCAAGCTGCCGCTCAAGAGCGCGCCGGCGGGCTCGGACGGCAAGCCTGTGGTCTATGGCGTCCGTCCCGAGCACTTCACCATCGCCGACGACGGTGCCGACGCCGAGATCGTCGTGGTCGAGCCGACCGGCTCGGAGACGCAGGTGTTCGCGAAGCTCGGCGGCGAGCAGGTCGTCGCCGTCTTCCGCGAGCGTCACCAGTTCAACCCGGGCGACAAGGTCCGGCTGAAGCCCGACCCGTCCGTGGTTCACTTGTTCGACGAGGCGACCGGTAAACGCATGTAGCGACGTAACGATCGACCAATTCAAATATAAAAAATCAGGGAGAGAACGATGAGCGATTTCAACAGGCGTAGTGTGCTCAAAGCCAGCCTGGGCGGCGCAGCTTTGCTCGCCGGCCCCGGCATCGTCCCGGTCCGCGCGGCCGAGTGGACCAACACGCCGGAGCCGAATGCCTCCATCCGCGTGCTGCGCTGGAAGCAGTTTATCCAGGCCGAGTTCGACAAGTTCGCCGAGCAGACCAAGAAGTTCTCCGAGAAGACCGGCATCAAGGTGAAGCTCGAGGCCGAGAGCTGGGAAGACATCCGTCCGAAGGCCGCGGTGGCCGCCAATGTCGGCGCTGGCCCCGACCTGATCATCGGCACGCTCGACGATCCCTTCAAATTCCCCGAGAAGCTGATCGACGTCACCGACGTTGCCGATTATCTCGGCAAACAGTATGGCGGCTGGTATCCCGTCGCCGAGAAGTACGGCAAGAAAGGCAACAACTGGATCGCGATCCCGCAGGGCGCGACCGGCGGCTGTCTGAACTACCGTATCAGCCACGTGAAGGCCGCGGGCTTCGACGAATTCCCCAAGGACACCGCCGGCTTCCTCAAGCTCTGCCAGGCCCTGAAGAAGAACAACACGCCGCCCGGCTTCGCGCTGGGTCACGCCACCGGCGACGCCAACGGCTGGTGCCAGTGGGCGCTGTGGGCGTTCGGCGGCAAGGTCGTCAACGACAAGAACGAGGTCGTGATCGATTCTCCGGAGACGATCGCCGCGCTCGAATACGTCAAGCAGCTCTATGCGACGTTCATTCCGGGCGTGCTGTCGTGGAACGATAGCAACAACAACAAGGCGTTCCTCGCCGGCGACATCAGCCTGACTCTGAACGGCATCTCGATCTGGACCGTCGGCAAGAACTCCCCCGATCCCAAGCAGCAGGAGATCGCCAAGGACATGAACCACGCGGCGATGCCGATCGGGCCCGTGGGCGTGCCGACCGAGCAGCAGAACGTCCTGGTCTACTACGGCTACAAGCACTCGAAGTATCCGAAGGCGGTCAAGGAATACATCAAGTTCATGATGGACAAGGAGAACTACGACGCGTGGGAGGTCGCCTCCAACGGCTACGTGTCGCCGCCGCTCCCGGCCTACAACGACAATCCGGTCTGGACCTCCGATCCCAAGATCACGCCGTATCGTGACTGCCTGAAGCGCTGCCGCGACAACGGCTATGCCGGCGATCTCGGCTACGCCTCGGCCGCCGTCATGGGCGACTTCGTCGTGGTCGACATGTTCGCGGAAGCCGCCTCCGGACAGACGACGCCGAAGGAAGCAGCTGCCCGCGCCGCCGAGCGTGCCAAGCGCTACTACCAGGTCTGATCAGCCATAGGCGGCGGCGTCCGGTTTGCTGGGCGCCGCCGTTGTCGTTCGTTGAGGAGAGTCCGACATGGCAGTTATGGCCGAGCCCGTCGCCGCGCAGGTCAAGCGCAGCAGTTTGTGGAGCAGGGCGTTCGAAAGCCGAAATTTCCTCGGCGCCATGTTCATGGTGCCGGCTATCGCCATCCTGATCCTGTTTCTGGCTTATCCGCTTGCGCTGGGCTTCTGGCTCGGCATGACCGATACCAAGATCGGGGGCGTCGGCCGTTACATCGGCTTCGCAAACTTCGTCTCGCTGTCCAAGGACTCCGTGTTCTGGCTGTCGGTGTTCAACACCATTTTCTACACGGTGTTCGCGAGCATCGTGAAATTCGCGATCGGACTTTACCTGGCCTTGCTGCTCAACGAACGGCTGCCGTTCAAGTCGATGGTCCGCGCCATCGTGCTGTTGCCGTTCGTGGTGCCGACGGTGCTGTCGGCAATCGCCTTCTGGTGGATCTATGACAGCCAGTTCTCGATCATCTCCTGGGTGCTGATCAAAGCCGGCATCTTGACCCACTACATCGATTTCCTCGGCGATCCCTGGAACGCGCGCTGGTCGGTGGTGCTCGCCAACATCTGGCGTGGCGTCCCCTTTGTCGCCATCACGCTGTTGGCGGGATTGCAGACCATCTCGCCGTCGCTCTACGAGGCCGCCAATCTCGATGGCGCCACCAATCTACAGCGCTTCCGTCACATCACGCTGCCGATGCTGTCGCCGATCATCGCCGTCGTGATGACGTTCTCGGTGCTGATGACGTTCACCGACTTCCAGCTGATCTACACCATCACGCGCGGCGGCCCGATCAACGCGACCCATCTGATGGCGACGCTGTCGTTCCAGCGCGCCATCACCGGCGGCAATCTCGGCGAGGGTGCGGCGATCTCGAACGCGATGATCCCGTTCCTGGTCGCGGCGATCTTGTTGAGCTTTTTCGGGCTTCAGCGCTCCCGCTGGCAGCAGGGCGGGAGGGACTGACCATGAGCACCGCGGACGACCAAAGCGTCGGAATGGACTACCTGGAAAGTTTTCCGCGGAAATTCCTCCGCGTTTATCTTCCGCTCGGCCTGATCATCGTCTTCCTGCTGTTCCCGTTCTATTGGATGGCGGTGACAACGTTCAAGCCGGACGCGGAGATGTACGACTATGAGAAGTACAATCCGTTCCTGATTGCGCATCCGACGCTCGAGCACATCAAGAAGCTGTTCTTCGACACCGACTATCCGCTGTGGATGTGGAACACCGTCATCGTCTCGGTGTCCGCGACCTGCATCTCGCTGTTCGCCAGCGTCTGCGCCGCCTATGCGATCGAACGTCTCCGCTACAAAGGCTCGCGCTATGTCGGCCTCGCGATCTTCCTCGGCTATCTCGTGCCGCCCTCGATCCTGTTCATTCCGCTGGCGGCGATCGTGTTCCAGCTCGGCCTGTTCGACGGCAATCTGGCGCTGATCCTGACCTATCCGACCTTCCTGATCCCGTTCTGCACCTGGCTGTTGATGGGCTATTTCCGCACCATCCCGTATGAGCTGGAGGAGTGCGCGCTGATCGACGGGGCGACGCGGCTCCAGATCCTGACCAAGATCACGTTGCCATTGTCGCTTCCCGGCGTGATTTCGGCCGGCATTTTCGCGTTTACGTTGTCCTGGAACGAGTTCATCTACGCGCTGACCTTCATCTCCTCGTCCGAGAACAAGACGATTCCCGTCGGCGCCATCACCGAGCTCGTCAACGGCGATGTCTACCATTGGGGTGCGCTGATGGCTGCGGCGCTGACCGGCTCGGTCCCCGTAGTTATCCTTTATTCCTTCTTCGTGGAGTATTATGTCTCGGCGATGACCGGCGCCGTGAAGGAATGATCGCGGGGCCTGCCTGAGAGCGCACCAAAACGTTTCGAGAGCGGTGCGCTCCGGCCAATAAGAAGGAGTAGGTTCTTGCACATTCTGGTTCTGGGCGCTGCCGGCATGGTCGGGCGCAAATTGTGTGAACGTCTCTTGCGTGACGGCCGGCTCGGCACGAGCGACATCACCAAGCTGACCATGCATGACGTCGTCGAGCCCAGGAAGCCGGAGAAGGCCGGTTTTGCCGTCGAGACCGTGTCGGCCGATTTCGCCGTGCCGGGCGCGGCCGAGAAGCTGATCGCCGGTCGTCCCGATGTGATCTTCCATCTGGCCGCGATCGTCTCGGGCGAAGCCGAGCTCGATTTCGACAAGGGCTACCGCATCAATCTCGACGGCACGCGGATGCTGCTGGATGCCGTCAGGCTCGTCGGCGGCGGCTACAAGCCGCGCGTGGTGTTCACGTCGTCGATCGCTGTGTTCGGCGCGCCGTTCCCCGATGCCATCGGCGACGAATTCTTCCATACGCCGCTGCTCAGCTACGGCACCCAGAAGGCGATCGGCGAATTGCTGCTGGCTGATTATTCGCGCCGCGGCTTCCTCGACGGCATCGGCATCCGCCTGCCGACGATCTGCATCCGGCCCGGCCTGCCCAACAAGGCGGCATCGGGCTTCTTCTCCAACATCCTGCGCGAGCCTTTGGCCGGCAAGGAAGCGGTCCTTCCGGTGTCCGAGGACGTCCGCCACTGGCACGCCACGCCGCGCTCGGCCGTCGGCTTCCTGCTCCACGCCGGCACCATGGATCTCGCCAAAGTTGGCCCGCGCCGCAATCTGACCATGCCGGGCTTCTCAGCCACGGTCGGCGAGCAGATCGCTGCGCTCAGGCGGGTGGCCGGCGACAAGGTCGCCGCGCGCATCAAGCACGAGCCGGATCCGTTCATCGTTGGCATTGTCGGCGGCTGGCCGCGCAATTTCGAGGCGAAGCGGGCGCGCGAGCTCGGCTTCACCACCGAAGAGAAGAGCTTCGACGATATCATCCGCATTCACATCGAAGACGAGCTCGGCGGCAATTTCGTCGCCTGATCTGTGACTGAGCGGGTAGAGTAATGGCGAGCGTTGCTTGCATCGGTGAATGCATGGTCGAGCTCCGGCAGGCCCAGGGGGGACATTCTGCGGGACATTCCGCGGGACATTCCTCCGGACAGTCTGCCGGGCAGGGCGGTGGCCTGTACTCGCGCGGCTTCGGCGGCGACACCCTCAACACGGCGGTGTATCTGGCGCGGCTCGAGGTCAAGGTCGATTATCTCACCGCGCTCGGCGATGACGGCTTGAGCGAGGAGATGATCGCGGCCTGGACTGCAGAGGGCGTCGGCACCCGCCGCGTCGTGCGGCTGCCGGGCAAGCTGCCCGGCCTCTACATGATCCAGCTGGATGCGAAGGGCGAGCGCCAGTTCTTCCACTGGCGCGACAGCGCGGCGGCGCGCCAGCTGATGAGCCTGCCGGAAACCGACGAGCTGCTCAACTCGCTGATGAGCTACGACATCGTCTATCTCTCCGCGATCACGCTCTCGATCTACGACGCGCCCGGCCGCGAGCGCCTGTTCGCGGCGATCAAGCGCGCGCGCCTGCTCGGCACCCGCTTCGTCTTCGACACCAATTTTCGCGCACGCGGCTGGCCCGATCGCGATGTCGCGCGCGAGGTGTTTGCCGCAGCGTTTGCGGCCGCCGATATCGTGCTGACCTCGACCGAGGATCTGCTCGCGCTCTATCCCGGCGAGAGCCGTGAGCAATTGATGGCGCGCATTCCCACGCCTGAGTTGGTGTTCCGGCTTGCCGAACCCGTCAGCCTGCTGCGCTTCCCGGGGACTACCTACGAAGTCCGTGCCGAACCAATGACCAAACCGGTGGTTGACACCACGGCGGCCGGTGACAGCTTCGCCGCGGCCTATATCGCGGCCCGGCTCGGCGGTTCCGATCCCGTTGAGGCGGCGCAGGCCGGGCATCGGCTGGCCAGCCTCGTGATCTGCTATCCCGGCGCCATCATTCCCGGCTATGCCATGCCGCCGAAGAAACGGCACCGGCCGGCGACCACGCGTCAAGCGACCAAGTGACAAGCGACCAAGTGAAACGAAAGCCAATATGACCACGACTGCTCAACAGAACCACCTCGTCGCGCTGTTCAAGGCCGCGACCGTCATTCCCGTCCTCACCATCGAGCGGATCCAGGATGCCGTGCCGCTGGCGCGTGCGCTGGTTGCCGGCGGCGTCCGCACGCTGGAGGTGACCCTGCGCACCCCCGTTGCGATCGAGGCAGCGAGGGCGATGATGGCCGAAGTCCCCGAGGCGAACGTCGGCATCGGCACGATTCTCAATCCGGCCGACTTCACCCGAGTCGAGAAGCTCGGCGTCAAGTTCGGCATCAGCCCGGGTCTGACCCCCGATCTGTTGAAGGCCGCCACCGATAGCTCCCTGCCGTTTGCGCCAGGCATTGCCACGGCGTCCGAACTGATGACGGCTCTGTCCTACGGCTTCGACGTCGCAAAATTCTTCCCGGCCGAGCAGGCCGGCGGCATCAAGGGGCTGCGGGCGCTGGGCGGGCCGTTTCCGAACGTACGGTTCTGCCCGACCGGCGGCGTCGGCGAGGCCAATGCGGCGACCTGGCTTGCCGAGCCCAATGTGGTCGCGGTCGGCGGTTCCTGGCTCTGCCCGACGGCGGAGATCAGGGCCGGGAACTGGGCCGGCATAACTGCCATCTGCCAGCGCACCCTCCAGGCGTTGAAAGCCGGGTGAAGTCTTGCCATCCTTGGGCTAAGACTTAGGTCAGCAAGAGATCGCCAGGGAGAACAACCATGACCGCCAGCATCGTCGGATGGGCGCATACGCCGTTCGGCAAGTTCGACACTGAAACCGTCGAAAGCCTGGTCACCCGCGTCGCCAACGAGGCGATGGCGGACGCCGGCATTTCGGCCTCCGATGTCGACGAAATCGTGCTCGGCCATTTCAACGCCGGCTTCTCGGCACAGGACTTTACCGCCTCGCTGGTGCTCCAGGCCGACCCGAAGCTGCGCTTCAAGCCGGCCACCCGCGTCGAGAACGCCTGCGCCACCGGCTCCGCGGCCGTGCACCAGGGCCTGCGCGCGATCGCGGCAGGTGCGGCCAAGATCGTGCTGGTCGTTGGCGTCGAGCAGATGACGCGCACGCCGGGCGCCGAGATCGGCAAGAACCTGCTGAAGGCGTCCTATTTGCCGGAGGACGGCGACACGGTTGGCGGCTTCGCCGGCGTCTTCGGCAAGATCGCCAGCTCCTATTTCCAGAAATACGGCGACCAATCCGACGCGCTGGCGCTGATCGCGGCCAAGAACCACAAGAACGGCGTCGCCAATCCCTTCGCCCAGATGCGCAAGGATTTCGGTTTCGAGTTCTGCCGCGCCGAGAGCGAGAAGAACCCTTACGTTGCAGGTCCCCTGAAGCGCACCGATTGCTCGCTGGTCTCCGATGGCGCTGCCGCATTGGTGCTGGCTGATGCCGAGACCGCCAAGGGTATGAGCAAGTCGATCGGATTCCGCGCCACCGCGCATGCGCAGGACTTCCTGCCGATGTCCAAGCGCGACATCCTCCAGTTCGAGGGCTGCACGGTCGCCTGGCAGCGTGCGCTGGAGCAGGCCGGGGTCACGCTGTCTGATCTCTCCTTCGTCGAGACCCATGACTGCTTCACCGTCGCCGAGCTGATCGAATACGAAGCGATGGGCCTGACGCCGAAGGGGCAGGGCGCCCGCGCCATCAAGGAAGGCTGGACGCTGAAGGACGGCAAGCTGCCGGTCAATCCGTCCGGCGGCCTGAAGTCCAAGGGCCATCCGATCGGCGCCACCGGCGTTTCCATGCACGTGATGACCGCGATGCAGCTCGCGGGACAGGCGCCCGAGGGCATGCAGCTCAAAAATGCCAAGCTTGGCGGCATCTTCAACATGGGCGGCGCCGCGGTCGCCAATTACGTTTCCGTGCTGGAGCCGCTGAAGTAATCTCTTGTAGGGTGGGTTAGCCCTTCGGATTGCGCGAAGCGCAAACCGCCGGGCGTAACCCACCATCTTCGCTCTCCGGGGCGGAAAACAAAGAGGTGGGTTACGCCTTCGGCTAACCCACCCTACGGCCTTTGCGCTAGATCATGGTGGGCACGCTCCGCTTTGCGCACCTTAACGCTCTTGATTGATTTGCAGGGACTGCATCATGAGCAATAACTACGAAGACTCATTGTCGATGGAAGCCCTTAACGATCGCATCGCGATCCTCGAGGACAATATCCGCCAGCTGATCGAGCAGGCCGCGGCTGCTTCCGGCGAGCAGAACGAGTCGCGCATCGCCGACCGCATCAACCAGCAGAACGAGGATCTCGACCGTCTCATCAAGATCCGCGAATCCCGCGAGAAGAAATAGCGGCTGCAATTGTGCGTCAGAGCTCGCGACTTCGTCGCACCCTGGAATGACTGCCCGGGGAGGCCATCATGAGCTTCATCATCGGCGTCGGCCTCACGCCTTACGGCAAGCACGAAGGCTCGTCCTCGCTCGACCTGATGAGCAGGGCGGCGCAAGCCGCGCTCGACGATGCCGGGCTCAAGCGCGCCGAGATCGACGGCATCCTCTGCGGCTACTCCGCCGTCTCGCCGCACATCATGCTGGCGACCGTCTTCGCCGAGCATTTTGGTATCCGCCCGAGCTACGCCCACGCCGTGCAGGTCGGCGGCGCCACGGGCCTCGCGATGACGATGCTGGCACATCATCTGGTCGAAGCCGGAGTCGCGCGCAACGTGCTCGTGGTCGCCGGCGAGAACCGTCTCACCGGGCAGAGCCGCGACGCCTCGATCCAGGCCTTGGCGCAGGTCGGCCATCCCGACTATGAGGTGCCGCTTGGGCCGACCATTCCCGCCTATTACGGCCTCGTTGCTAACAGGTACATGCACGAATATGGCGTGACCGAACAGGACCTCGCCGAATTCGCAGTGCTGATGCGTGCCCACGCCTGCACCCATCCCGGCGCGCAATTCCACGATGCCATCACGGTTACCGACGTCATGGCCTCGAAGCCGGTGGCGATGCCGCTCAAGCTGCTGGATTGCTGTCCGGTCTCCGACGGTGGCGCAGCCTTCGTCATCAGCCGCGAAAGGACCGGCGAGACCGGCGTGCGCATCCGCGGCTGCGCGCAGGCGCACACCCATCAGCATGTCACGGCCGCGCCCGCCTTGAGCGAACTCGGCGCCGAGATATCCATCGCCCGCGCCAGGGAGGCCACCGGCCTTGCGATCTCGGACGTGCGCTACGCCGCGATCTACGACAGCTTCACCATCACGCTTGCGATGCTGCTGGAGGACCTCGGCCTCGCCGGGCGCGGCGAGGCGGCCGCCCGCGTCCGCTCCGGCCATTTCAGCCGCGACGGCGCGATGCCGCTCAACACCCATGGCGGCCTGCTCAGCTACGGCCATTGCGGCGTTGGCGGCGCCATGGCGCATCTGGTCGAGGCGCATTTGCAGATGACGGGGCGGGCGGCAAACCGCCAGGTGCGGGATGCATCGATCGCGCTGCTGCACGGCGACGGCGGCGTGCTGTCGTCGCATGTCAGCATGTTTTTGGAGCGGGTGCGATGAGCGAGCGTCTGGCGGACTGGACCAAGGGCGAAGAGGCCATCACCTACCAGACCTGCACCTCATGCCGCCATGTGCAATATTTCCATCGCGCCTTCTGTGCTGCCTGCGGTGCGTCCGACCCGCAAGAGCAGCGCGCCAGCGGCAAGGGCAGGGTGTACGCGACCTCGCTGGTTTGCCGCGCCGCCACGCCCGAGACGCGCGCGCACGTGCCCTACAACATCCTGCTGGTCGATTGCGCCGAGGGTTTTCGCATGATGGCGCATGGCGAGAACGATCTCGTCATCGGTGACGAAGTGTCTGCGGGCTTTAGGCCCTTTGCCGGGAGGTTCGTGCCGTTTTTCGCCAAAGAGAAATAGTGGGATTTGGATGCTGATGTGTAGCTCGGATGGAGCGCAGCGAAATCCGGGGTTCTCACCTCGCGGATAGACTTTCCCGGATTGCGCTGCGCTCCATCCGGGCTACCGCCAGGAGCTACTGCCAGGGGCGGTGGGATTCGTCATTCGGGGGCGGTCATCGGACCGAGCCTGGAACGGGTATTCTGGGCCTGGCTTGTGCGAGAGCCACCCCGGAATGACGAAAACTGTAAAACTCTAACTAACGCCCGTAGAACAAGACGCTGGCGATGACGAGCATCGCCATCACCGCCAGCATATGCGCGAGCGCTCCCGAGGCCGCCCCCTTAGTGGCTTCCTTCATGCCGTTTTCTCCCTAGACTTGGGCGTGACTCATCGTTGCGCGGTGAGCGCACCCGACGGCCAATTGTTTTTACTCGGAACACCCCACTTCGATCATCGCCGCGATTTAGGACCCCACGCGGCGAATATCGACTGTATCAAGGTCGATCAGCAATGCGGCGGCATTTTGACTCGATCATGTTGCTCCTGCGGTCGAGCGCGAATACAGTTTTGGGGAACTTATTCCGGCAACGACAATAAGCATCAAAAGCTTCAGGAAAAACTCAAGGTAAATCATGGCCCGCATCGACTACAGTGATCCGTCCAAGGCATCCGACCGCACCCGCGAAATCCTCGACAAGAACCGCAATGCCAACATCTTCCGGATGATGTCGCATTCGCCGAGCTATTTCGAGCAGTACTGCCGCCTCGGCGGCGCAATCCGCCACAAGGGCGAGCTCGATCCGATCGTGCGCGAGCTTGCAATCACGCGCACCGGCATCCTGTGCGAGGCCCCGTATGAAATCGTCGCGCACAAGCGTATCGGCAAGAATGTCGGTGTCACCGACGCGCAGAACGAGGCGCTCGAGAACTGGCAGGCGGCGTCCTGCTTCAATGAGGTGCAGAGCGCCGCGCTCGCCTTCACCGACGAGATCATCAGACTGAACAAGCCGACCGACGCGACCTTCAAGGCGATCGCGTCGAAGCTGACGCCGGCAGCACTGGTCGAACTTCAGCTCTCCGTCGGCTTCTACATCATGACCTCGAAATTCCTCGAGACATTCGACATCGATCTCCAGCCGGTGACGGAAGTGGTCGGCTGAACCGAAAGCTTGGCTTGCGAGGGACGTCATGACCATCGACGAATATGCGGCCTGGGCCGCAAGCATTGCGAAAGTCGATGAGAATCCCTCGAACGAGCGGTTGTCCTATCTCGGGCTCGGTCTCGCCGGTGAATCCGGCGAGGTCGCCGAACACATCAAGAAGCTGCTGCGCGATGACTGGCTCGACAAGGCCGGTCTCGTCGAAGAGCTCGGCGATGTCATCTACTACTGGGCCTGCCTGTGCGCCGCGACCGGCCAGCAGCCATCCGAATTGCTCGAGGCCAGCGCCGCCAAGATCAAGCGACGGATCAGCGAGGCGGCAAGCCGCTAAAGCAAGGTGCGAGTAGGGACGGGATCACCTCTCCCCGTCGGGGAGAAGTGAAGAAACCTCGGCACATTACGTCGACGTCAGGATGTCCACCTTGGTGTTGGCGACGATCAGGCGATCGGCCAGCAGCTGCGCCAGGTTGCGCATGATGCGTTCGCTGGCGTGGGGATGCTGTCTGCGGAAGCGTTCGAAATCCCTAAGCGGAATCTCGAAAGCGGTCGCCGCCATATCCGCGAACACGTCGGCGGAGCGGATGGCTTCAAGCAGCGCCATCTCGCCAAAAGCCATGCCCGCGGTCAGCGTCGCCAGCCGCACGCCGTCGGGCAGCGTAACGTGGACGGCGCCGCTGCGCAGGAAATACAGCGTATCGGCGGGATCGCCGGTGGTGACGATCCTCTCGCCCGAATGATGTGTCCGGATCGTGCTGAGCGAGGCGAGGTCGGTCAGCTCTTCGTCGCTGAGGCCCGCCAGCAGCGGCTGCTCGGACAGCTCGGTGGTCTCGTGAAAATCGATCGAGCCGCCATAGCGGTAGACGATCTGGTCTTCGGCCCATTCAATCGCGGTGTCGAGCAGATAGAAGTCGCGGACGTTCTTCAGTTCCGCGGTCCACTCCCGCAGTGTGTTCCACTCCTTGGTCGCACGCCTGACGCCGGACAACACGACCGTGACGTTGAGCGCTGCAAGCTCCTCGAAGGCCTCCGCGATGAGCCGCGCTCCGGCGCGCGTGGTGGAGGTGACACGATGCAGATCGAAGATCACGAATTGCGGCCGCGGCCGCCCGGCGAGCCGGCGCGAGACATAATCGACCGCCGACAGCGACAGCGTCCCGACCAGCTCGATGATTCGCACCTCATGCTCGTGCGCGGCGAGGATGTCGCGCTCCTGCTGGCGGCGGACGCGGCGCGACGGGCTCTTGCCGATGTCGTAGTCCGCGATGACAGCGTTACGGGCGTCGTCGCTGCGGTTGGCATGTGCAAATCGTAATGCGAGGACAGTGCCTCGCACACCTTGATGCCGCGCACGCTGTTGCCGTGCTTGTCGAGTTTTGGCGAATAGCAGCCGAGCCCGAGGCGGGCAGGGAGCGCTGCCAGGATGCCACCGCCGACGCCGCTCTTGGCGGGGATGCCGATCCGATAGATCCATTCGCCAGCATAGTCGTACATGCCCGAAGAGGTCATCACCGACAGCGTGCGCGAGATCGCATACGGCGTCAGCACCTGCTCGCCGGTGACCGGATTGACGCCGCGATTGGCGAGCGTCGCCGCCATCACCGCGATGTCGCGCGCGGTGACCAGCACCGCGCATTGCCGGAAATAGACATCGAGGACGCCTGCGACATTGTCCGAGATCACCGCATTGGTCTTGAGGAGATAGCCGATGGCGCGGTTGCGGTCGCCGGTCTGGCTCTCCGAGGTATAGACCGCCTCGTCGACGGCGAGGTCGCGCCCGGCAAACCGGCTCAGCGCGAGGCGGATTTGTTCAAAGGCCTCAGTGCCCTTGCTCGCATGGATCAAGCCGGTGCAGGCGATCGCGCCGGCATTGACCATCGGGTTGAACGGATGGTTCTCCGCATTGAGCCGGATCGAGTTGAAGGGATCGCCGGAGGGCTCGACGCCGATCGCGCTCTCGACCTGGCCTGCACCCAAAAGGTCGAGTGCAAGCGCGAACACGAACGGCTTCGACATCGACTGGATGGTGAAGGGCACCCGGCTGTCGCCGACCTCGTAGACATGGCCGTCGAGCGTCGCCAGGCTGATGCCAAAATAGGCAGGATCGGCCTTACTGAGCTCGGGGATGTAATCGGCGACCGCGCCCGAGGTCTCAGCCGAGAATTCAGTGAGGCACGTGTCGAGAAACCGCAGCAGCGGTGGCTTCGCGCGGGTCCAGGCAGAGGCGGGCGGTGGTGTCATCGCCTCCTTGTGCAACGCAATCAGGGCACGCGCAACCCGTCCGGTATCGCCGATTGCCGCCGGACCAGCAGCAGGGCGATCAAAATCGTCGGCGCCAGGATCGCGAGCCCCAGCAGCGTTACCTGTATTTGCGACAACGGCATGATGCCGCCGCCGGGTGTCGCCACCACGAAGCCGCCGATCACCAGCAGCACGCGGATCGGCCATTCCAGCAGGCCTGCGCCGCGGAGATCGCCGACGAAGGGCTGATAGCCCTGGATGCCGCCGCAGATGAACAACGTGCCGAAGGCGGCAAGCGCCATCAGGCCGAGGCCGGCCAGATACGGGCTCGGCCCTTGCAGCACCAGCGCCGGATTGAGCACGAAGAAGAACGGGATGAAATAGATGATGCTGCCGACCCACATCGATTCCCACCCGGTCTTCATCGCCGGCGAGCCGGCGATGCCCGCAGCCGCGAACGAGGCGATCGCGACCGGCGGCGTGATCGAGGACAGCATGCCCCAATAGAAGATGAACATGTGCACGGCCATCCTGTTCAGCCCGAGCTTCTCCAGCGCGGGCGCGACCAGAATGGCGAGGAAGATGTAGCAGGCCGTCGTGGTCAGCCCGAGACCGAGAATGAGGCTGGTGAAGGCACACATGCCGAGCAGCAGGAAGGCGTTGTCGCCGGCGAGCCGCAACAAATCGTTGGCGAGGCTCGACACCACGCCGGTCATCGAGAATGCGCCAATCAAAAGACCGCAGCCGGCGAGGATGCCGATGAGCTCGACGAAGGTGCGCCCGTTCACCTCGAGGAATTTGCCGATCGTCGCGGCCGTCCAGCGCGTGTCCTTCGAGAAGAGCTGGTTGAGCACGAGCAGCAGTGCGGTTGCATAGAACGGCGCGTGGCTCTCGCGCTTGAAGTACAACAGCATCACGATCAATAGCGCGATGACGAAGACGTAGTACCAGCCGTCCCGGATCGTATCCATGATCCGCGGCAGCTCGGCACGCGGAATGCCCTTCAGCCCGTGGCGTGCGGCATAGGCGTCGACCTGCATGAACAGGCCGACATAATAGAGCGCGGCCGGGATGATCGCGGCGAGGGCGACATCGGCATAGCTGATGTTGAGGAACTGCGCGATCACGAAGGCGGTCGCGCCCATCACCGGCGGCGCCAGCACCGCGCCGGTCGAAGCGCAGGCCTCGATCGCGCCGGCATAGGAGGCACGGAAGCCGCTCTTCTTCATCACCGGGATGGTCATGGTGCCGGCGGTCAGCACGTTGGAGATGATCGAGCCCGACATCATGCCGAGCAGGCCGCTGGCAAAGATACAGACTTTCGCCGCGCCGCCGCGAAACGTGCCGCACAGTGCGAAGGCGAGGTTGATGAAGAATTTGCCGGCGCCCGTCATCATCAGCGCGGTGCCGAACACGAGGAAGCCGATCACGGTGTCGGCAAAGGCCTGGATCGGAATGCCGAGCAGGCTCTCGCCCGAGAGCACGTGATAGGCGGTTGCCTGCTCCAGCGTCGACTGGGTGCCGCGGAACGGCCCCAGCCAGCCGGATTCCGCAAACAGCGGATACACGGTGAAGGGGAAGACGCTGAGCAGCAGGCTCCAGCCGCCGGTGCGGCGCAGCGCCTCCATCAGCATCACCCACATCACGAGGCCGGCGGCGATCACGGCGTTGGGCGCGCCGCCGAATTCCCAGCCGGCCTCTGCCGCCTTGCGCACGTTCGACATCAGCATGAGCGCTGCCGCGAACGTCACGACGAAGAACAACAGATCGTACCAGGGAATGCGGTCGAGCGGGGCGCGCTCGGTACCCGGGAAGATCACGAAGGTGAACGGCAGCATCAGGGCGATCAGGAGGTAGAAATATTCCGTGTTGAGCTGAGTGTAGCCGACGAAGAAGCGTAGCGAGAATTGCTGGTTGATGCAGAGCAGGATCGTCGCCGCGGTCGCGGCCACCAGCGTCCAGCGCCAGGCGCCGCGCAATGTGCGAACGCGCGTAACTTCGGCTTCCTGCATGTTGCCGGCGGCGCCATGCGGATCGTCGAACACGATCCGCTTCGAGTCTTGCGGGGCAGTGGAGGCGGAAACAGACGACATGATCGACCCCGCGCGTGGGCTATGAACTCTTCGCGACTACTCCTCGAATCCGTTCGGCATCTCGGCTTTCGCAAGTGCCGCTGCGCGGGCCTTCATCCAGCCCTCGAGGAACGCCTTGTCATCCGACGGCGGACTGGATTTGCCGTACTCGGCCCATGCCGCGCCAAGCACCTCCTGGCGCTTGATCAGCTTGGTGTTGTACGCCTCCTGCGCGTCGCTCCATTGCCCGGCCTCCTTCAGCGCCTTCACTGCGCCGGGATGCACCGGCACCACCCAGTTCTTGGTCTGGCGGTCGGCGGCCAGCCCGCCGGCGCCGGGCGCGGAATCCTTGTAGGCATCGTAGTTCACGATCATCGCCTTGGTCATCGCATAGACCTGATCGGCAGGTTGCGAGGCGTAAACCACGAAGATCGGGTAGGGGTAGTTGCCAAGCTCGATCGGCTTGTCCGGCGAAATGCCGGCGCCGCAGGTCGCAAGCTGCGGGAAGAAGAACGTGCCGACCTTCAGCATCCGCGCCCAGCCCTCCTTGTCCTTGGCCGGCAGCGGCGGCCAGACCAGGCCGCGCGGCGAGGTCTCGGCTTCCTTGGCGGGACCGGTGATGGTGGTGCCAAAGGCGGCGTCGGTGTCGTTGTTAATCAACCCTTTCCACATCGCGCCGTAGCTTGCGAATTCGACGATCTTGACGTCCTTCTGCGTCAACCCGGCGAAGGCCAGCACCGCGAGCGAATTCTGGTTCAGCGCGGGTGAGCCGACCACGAAGCCGACGCGCTTGCCCTTGAGGTCTTTCAGTTCCTTCACGCCGGCATCTGCAGCAACACCGAGCGAGCCGCAATTGCAGTCGACGCTGGAGAGCATCAGCTGGAGCGGCTGCGGCCCCCATTCCCTTGAGCCGAACTCGAACACGCCTTCCTGCGCGAAATAGGAGCCCGATCCCATTGCGGACGAGGCCGCACGCTTGGCGCGCAGCGGCGCGAGACGGGCGACGTCGTTGCCGGCCGGCAGCACGCGCACGTCGGTGTTGTATTTGTCCTTCATCATCTTGCCGACGCCGACCGCGATGTTGAAGCCGGCGGTGCCGGTGTCATAGGCGGTGAAGGTCAATGTCGCCGGCAGCTTGATGTCTTCGGCGATTGCATAGCGTGTAGACGCAAAAGAAATGCCCGCAACCAAAGCAGGCGCGAGCATGATGAGCCCACGAAACATGTTGCCCTCCCGTTATCCTCGCTGTTGCCGCGAAGACTTTCTTTCTTTGTTTGAAACAGATCATGTCACCGCGATCAGGCGATGGCAACGCCGTACCGCGCGTGCCGCACTGGGGCAGACAGATTGTCGCGGAGGCGATAACGCAGTCAGTTCGCAACGATTGCGACCGCTTGCCCCTCGGCAACGACGTCATCGATCTTGACGAGAAGCGACGTGATCGTGCCGCTCGCGGGCGAAGCCACAGGTATCTCCATCTTCATGGCTTCGACGATCACAATTTCATCGCCATCGGCCACGGTTACTCCAACTTGCACGGGAGTTGCGCAGATGCGTCCGGCGATCTCCGTGACGATCTTAATTTCTGGCATGCCATCCCTTTTTGTTGTGATGGCAAAATGCCTGAGGTAGCGTCATCTGCAAGTGGAATTTAATTCCGCACAGCGGAACAACTGGTAGGGAACATGGGACGACGTTCGGAGCGGTTGAGTAGACAAGGTGCGCTCGCTGGCGATGCCGGCGAGGGTGACGTCATCCAGGTGGTGTCGCGCGCGTTCGACGTGTTGCGATGCTTCGAGGGCCACGAGGCCAGGCTCGGCAATCTCGAGATTTCAAATCGCTGCGGTCTGCCGCGCTCGACGGTGTCGCGGCTCACGCACACGCTGACGCGCATGGGCCAGCTCGTTTACCTGCCGCGCGACCAGAAGTATCGCATCGGTCCCAGCGCGGTGGCGATGAGTGCCTCGATGATGAAGGGCGCGCAGCTGCGCAGCATGATCCGGCAGCGGCTCCAGGAAGTCGCCGAGCAATTGCCGGGTACTGTCGGCTTGGTCGTCCCGGATCGCTTCAATCTCGTTTACGTGCAATTCGCGCGCTCGGCGGCCGCACTCGGCCTGCACGAGGGCACCGGCAGCCGCATCTCGATGGCCTCGACCGCCGCGGGCGCGGCCTACACCGCGGCGCTGGCGCCGGAGGTCGGCGACGCCTTCATCGCGGACATGGAACGGGAAGCCCCTGAGGCTGCAAAGATCCTGAAGCCCCGCATCGAGGCCAACCGGCAGTCGCTGTGCGAGCGCGGCTATGTCGTGGCTTGTGGTCTCTGGAGCCCGCACATCAACGGGCTCGCGGTGCCGATCTGGTCACCGCAATATCAGACCTTCGTGGTCATCACCATCGGCCTTCTGTCGTCGATGTATGACGAGCAGCGTTTGCATGCTGAGGTCGCGCCGCTGATGCTCGATCTGGGCCGGTCGCTGGCCAGCCTGGTCGAAGGCGCGGAAGGCGATGTCTTCAACAACCGCATCTCGCGCAAACCGGTCGCAATGGCCGTGCATAACAATAACAAGCCGATCAATTCGGAGGGAGTGGATGAACTGGAAGCCGGAACTCGACGAGCTCGCCCGGCGCGAAGCCTTCGCGCGGGAGATGGGCGGCGTTGACAAGGTCAAGCGACAGCATGACCAGGGCCGGCTGACTGTTCGGGAGCGCATCGAAGGACTGATCGACAAGGGCAGCTTCCACGAGATCGGTGCCGTCTCCGGCATCGGTGAGTACGATGCCAAGGGCGAGCTGAAGACCGTGACGCCGGCGAACTGCGTGTTCGGCCGCGCGCGCGTCGACGGCCGCACCGTGGTGGTGGTCGGCGACGATTTCACCGTGCGCGGCGGCTCCGCCGATGCGTCGATCTCGGCAAAACCCTTGATGGCGGAGGAGATGGCACACGACTTCCGTCTGCCGATCGTTCGCATCATCGAAGGCTCCGGCGGCGGCGGCTCGGTCAAGACCATCGAGACCAAGGGCGCGGCGAATCTGCCGGGCGGCATCGGCGGCACCCGCTGGTATCGCTTCACGATCGAAAACCTGTCTCGCGTGCCCGTGGTCGCGCTCGGCCTTGGCTCGGTCGCAGGCCTGGGTGCCGCGCGTCTTGCCGCCAGCCACTATTCCATCATGACCAAAAAATCCGCGATGTTCGTCGCAGGGCCACCGGTGGTGAAGGCGCTGGGGCAGAACCTTTCGAAGGAAGAGCTCGGTGGCGCCGACATCCAGACCCGCGCCGGTGCGGTCGATCATGCCGTCGACACCGAGGAGGAGGCCTTTGCCTGCGCGCGGCGCTTCCTCTCTTATTTGCCATCGTCGGTTGACGGGCTGCCGCCGACCGTGCCCTGCGCCGACAATCCGGAGCGGGCCGAAGAAGCGCTGATGAACGCGGTGCCGCGCAACCGCAAGCAAGTGTACAAGATGCGGCCGATCATCGAGCAGGTCGTCGACAAGGGCTCGTTCTTCGAGGTCGCCAGCCAATTCGGCAAGCCGATCATCGTTGGCCTCGCCCGGCTCGAGGGCAGGGCGGTGATGGTGCTCGCCAGCGACAGCTTTCACTATGGCGGCTCCTGGACGGCGGATGCCTGCCAGAAGGTGGTTCGCTGGGTCGACTTCGCGGAGACCTTCCATCTGCCGATCGTCTATCTCATGGACTGCCCCGGCTTCATGATCGGCCTCGATGCCGAGAAGGCGGGGACCATCCGTCACGGCGTCCGCGCGATGGCCGCGGTCAACCAGACCACGGTGCCCTGGTGCACGGTGATCCTGCGCAACGCCTTCGGTGTCGCCGGCGTGGTGCATCAGCCGGCCGATCGCTTCTCGATCCGCTACGCCTGGCCGTCGGCCTATTGGGGCTCGCTGCCGCTCGAAGGCGGCATCGAAGCCGCCTACCGCGCCGACATCGATGCGGCCGAGGACAAGGCCGCCAAGCTCAACGAGATTCAGGAGCGTCTCAACAAGCTGCGCTCGCCGTTTCGCTCGGCCGAAAAGTTCTGGGTCGAGGAGATCATCGACCCCCGCAAGACGCGGTCGCTGTTGTGCGAATTCGCGCGGCTGGCCGAGCCGCTGCGGAAGTCGGGGCCGCCGGAGAACATGACGATCAGGCCCTGAGGCGCGACCGTCGTCGCGGCGTCGCAGTGCGAAGAAGCGCTTTGCGGCGACATATTCCCCAACAGAGTCGCTGTCGGCGATCCAGCTTGTCGGCCGTTGAGCGGAACTTCAACGCGGACAGCTCCGCATCACATATCATTTATCGTAGTGTTACATAGCGTGTCTTATTGTGTCTCCGCGAGAGTTCAGCACGTAGCTTAATCGGCCGTATCGACACCCTCTGACGTCCATGCGTCAGGGGATGGTTTCCTATGGCCTCGTTTTTAATGCGGAGGAAACGGTGAACAGATTTCTGAATCACACGTCGTCATTGCACAATCGGCTATTCGGAGTGGCGGCGATGGCCGCGACGATGCTCTGGCTGACGCCGGCGAGCGCCGAGGAGCACGAGCGCAAATCCTGCGAGCTCGGATCGCCCGGTCACGAGGTCAAGCACGTCATCTATCTCCAGTTCGACAACGTTCACCTCGCGCGGGACAATCCCAACGTTCCGTCCGATCTGGAGCAGATGCCCCACCTCTACAATTTCCTGAAGGACAACGGCACGCTCCTGAACAAGCACTACACCGTGCTGATCTCGCATACGACCGCCGGCATCACGAGCTCGTTGACCGGCCTCTATCCCGACCGGATGGGGCTCACGGTCACCAACTCCTACGATTATTACAACACCGCCACCGGCGTTCCGACCTTCACGTCGGCGTTCAAATATTGGACGGCCCCGGTTGCCTCGCCGGTCGATCCCCACCCGAACATGATCACGACCGGTGGCAAGAACACGCCCGCCCCGTGGGTGACCTACACCCGGGCCGGCTGCGACGTCGGCTACGTTCCGACCGCGAATGCCGTGCTCGAGAACGCTGTGGCCGGCGCGTTCAAGGCCGGTCCGACCGATCTCTTTGCCGCAGCCAAGGCCGGCGATACCCAGATCGACCTGTTCAGCAGCAAGGGCTTTAGCGTCGGGGACAC
Organism: Bradyrhizobium diazoefficiens; assembly: GCF_016612535.1. NCBI lineage: Bacteria > Pseudomonadati > Pseudomonadota > Alphaproteobacteria > Hyphomicrobiales > Nitrobacteraceae > Bradyrhizobium > Bradyrhizobium diazoefficiens. Next base: position 1,107,184 of record NZ_JAENXS010000002.1, on the reverse strand, counting down.
GATCGTCATCGATCAGGGCGCCAATCAGGAAACCGCCAAAATCGACCATTTTTCCGGTTTTTTCACGGTCTTGGCGAGCCCGCTGACCAAGAATCATGCGCAGAGCGTGTCGGTCTGGGAGCCTGCCGCGGATCCGATTGACCGCACCGGGGACATCACGACGATCTTCGGCGCCAACTCCTCTGAGTGGCTCGAAGCGCTCGACTCGCAGGAAGCGCCATTCGGCTCGGCCGCGGCGGCGAAGGCGACGACGGACTTCGTCGGCATTGCGGTGCACTGCACTACTGGCAGGTCAAGCATCTGCGCGAACACTCCCAGCGCGCGGGCCGATCTGCTGCCGGATGAGCCGGGCGGGTACCAGAATTACCGCGCTTTGTTCGGAGCGAAGTATGTCAACCCGGTGATCACCCATGGCTCGCCATCGGTGAATGACATCAATGGCGCACCGATTACCGACCAGTTCGGGCATCCGGGCTTCCCGGGCTTCGACGGGATGTCGGCGGCGAACACGCTGGGCTATGTGGCCCAGATGCAGGAGGCCGGCATTCCGGTCACCTACGCCTACATCTCCGACCTCCACGATAACCACGCCGGCGGCGGTGCCTATGGACCCGGCGAGGCCGACTATGTCGCGGCGCTGAAGACCTATGATGACGCGTTCGCGAAATTCTTCGACCGGCTCGCCGCGGCCGGCATCAACAAGAGCAACACGTTGTTTATCGTCACGGCAGACGAGAACGACCACTTCGCCGGCCAGCAGGCGCAAAACTGCAACGGCGTGACGACCCCGTGCATCTACAACGCAGCCTCCGGCAACCCGCGCCACGGCCGGTTCGACCTGACCAACAACGGCCAGCCCGTCTCGGCCTGGACCGGCCCGTCGACATGGCCGCCGACGTCGGCCAACGGACCGCTTGTCGGCGAAGTCGGCTACAACATCACATGGCTGCTCGGCACCACGATTTCGGGCACCGGCTACGACATCTCGTTTGACTCGGCGCCGAGCTTCTACATCTACGGCCAGCCGCAGGCGTTCGATGCCAGCGGGCACGTCGTCGTCAACCCGGTGCTGCGCGCCTTCGAGAAGGCAGCGGCGGGCCTGAAGGCGTTCGATCCCTATGTCGACGCCACGCAACTGACACCGGTCGCGAACTACCTCGTGGACGGGCCGACGCTGAAGGCGCTGCACATGATCAACGCCGATCCGCAGCGGACCATGTCGTTCACGATGTTCTCAAAGCCGGACTACTACTTCCAGACGGTCAGCCCCTGCACGGGAAAGAGTCAGGGCTGTCTAAACGACGCCTTTGCCTGGATCCACGGCGACTATTCGAATGACATCGGTCAGACCTGGCTCGGAATGGCCGGCCCCGGCGTGAGGAACGGCGCGATCGACAACACGACCTGGACCGATCACACCGACATCGTCCCGACGGTGAATACACTGCTCGGGCTGAGGCCGGACTATCAGGCGGACGGGCGCGTGATCACGCAGATCCTCCATCCGTCGGTGGCCAAGGGCGGGAACGCCGAGCCGTTTACGAAACTGGGTGACATCTACAAGCAACTCAACGCACCCTACGGCGCGTTCGCCCATGCGCTGATTGTCGCCTCGACGGCGGCAATCAAGGCCGACGATGCGACCTACTTGTCTGTCGAGCAGAAGATCCAGGCGTTGACCACGCAGCGCGATGCACTTGCCCAGCAGATGAAGGACCTGCTCGATCCGCAACCGATCGGGGAAGGCCGCGGCGAGCACGACGAAGCCCGCTTCGGCCGCAATGGGCCCCCCGTGCAGCTGATCGGGGAAGGTCTCAAATTGCTCGCTGCGGCGCAGTCGCTGGCCGGTCTGTAAGCACCAACGCGGCAGAGAGGGCTCGAACTCGCGGCACATGCGGTGTTCGAGCCCTTCATTCACAACCGCTCCACCACGCGCGGTGCAGGTTGCGATGTCCCTCCTGCTTCAACCCCGGCAAGTTAACCCAGGTTAACGCCACGCAAACCCAGCCATTTTCTGCCGTTCTTCAGGCTCATTTCAGCCAAACCGATATTGGTTTCTCGTCGCCGGGGCAGGATCCTCCAGTTCGGAGTCCTGCATGATCAGGCAAGTTGTTTCTGCGTATCTCGTCGTTGCCGCCAGTTCGTTTGCCGCGGAAGCGCGGCCCTATCGCATGTTGCAGGCCTCTGAATGCAACGTCACCATGCCATGCGACTTCTCGTATTCGCAGGCGCGGCGCCAGCGGGCTCCGAGGCCCTCATTGCAAGCCTATCGCACAACGCAAATGACGGCGACCGATACGAGTAATACCGCCACGATCATGAGTGCCTCCGGCGATCGAATCGTTGGCGGCCGTCCGGCCGGTTGTCCCTCGTCCTTCTGCGGTTGCGGCGCGGCTCTGCGCGTGTTCGGCCGTGTCGTGCCGGAGTTGAATCTCGCGTCCAACTGGCTGCGCTTTCCGCGGACGTCGCCGGCGCCGGGAATGGTCGCGGCACGGCACGGGCACGTCTTCGTGCTGGAGCAGCCCCTCGGCGGCGACATGTGGATGGCGTATGACGCCAATTCGGGCGGTCATGCCACGCGCATGCACGCGCGTTCGCTACGGGGCTACACCGTCGTTAACCCGCACGGCTGAGTCAATCGCGAGGGTCACCGGCCTGCATCACAGCCGCAGCACCTTGCCGGGATTCATGATGTTCTGCGGATCGAGCGCGCGCTTGATAGTGCGCATGATGTCGAGCTCGGTCTTGGAGCGGTAGTGGCTGAGCTCGTCGAGCTTGTCGATGCCGATGCCATGCTCCGCCGAGATCGAGCCGCCCATGGAGGTGATGAGATCGTTCACGGCGCGGGTGATGGCGGCGGTGTGTTGGTTCAGCGTCTGCTGATCCATGTCCTTCGGGCCCATGAACGAAAAATGCAGATTGCCGTCGCCGATATGCCCGAGCGGGTAGGGGCGAATGCTCGGGAGAATGGCGAGGGCGGCTTTGAGGCCCTTGTCGATGAACTCGGGAATTCTGGAGATCGCCACCGACACATCGTAGCTGAGCCCAGGTCCCTCGGCGCGTGATGCCTCGGCCATGGCTTCCCGGATGCGCCACATGTTGCGCGACTGACTGACGGTCTGCGCGATCACGGCGTCGAGCACGCGGCCGGCCTCGAGCTGATGGCTGAGAAACTGCTCCATCTTCTCGGACATGCCATCGGCCCCGTCCTGCCGTGGGCGCGAGGACGACCATTCAAGCAGCAGGTACCAAGGCGTATCCGCCTTGAGCGGATCCTGGACGCCGGGAATGTGGCGCATCACGAGGTCGACGGCCGCGCGGCTCAGCAGTTCGCAGGACCCGACATTGTCCTCGGATGCCGCATGCGCTTCGGACAGGATCTCCAACGCCGCGCGCGGATCGCGAACAGCCAGCCACGCCGTGCAGACGTCCTTCGGCGCCGGCCACAACTTGAGCACCGCCTTGGTGATGATGCCCAGTGTGCCCTCGGCGCCCATGAACAAGTGCTTCAGATCGTAGCCGGTGTTGTCCTTCTTGAGCGCACGCAGTCCATTCCAGACATCGCCGTTGGGCAACACGACCTCGAGCCCCAGGACAAGATTGCGCGCATTGCCATAGCGCAGCACCTGCACGCCGCCGGCGTTGGTCGAGAGGTTGCCGCCGATCATGCATGAGCCCTGGGCGCCCAGACTGAGCGGCAGGAACCTGTCGTGTTCGGCCGCTGTCTCCTGAAGCGTTTGCAGCACGCAGCCGGCCTCGACCGTCATCGCGTAGCCGACGGCATCGACGTCTAGCACGCGGTTCATGCGGCCTAGCGACAGCACGATGCCGGTGTGCGCGGGCCAGGGCGTGGCCCCGCCCATCAGCCCGGTGTTGCCGCCCTGCGGCACGATCGCGATGCCGTCCTCATGGCACAGCCGCACCACTTTCGCGACTTCCTCGGTGCTGCCGGGACGAACGACGGCGCCGGCACCGCCCACCAGTAGGCCGCGCCAGTCCGTCACGAACGGCTGCTTGCCGTGCTCGTCCTCGATAAGACCTTTCTCGCCCACGATCGCGCGCAACGCATCGCGCAGCTCGGCGGTCAATGGAACGGTCGGGATGATGGGTGCGGACGACGGGAAGGCAGCCGGCATGTTGTTTCCCCTGGCGCATCTTGGTGTGCACTGCGCGCGCGAAGCGCTTGGGCCGTATTGTCCATGTTTGGGCCGTGAAGTCTAACGGCAATATCGGCAACACCGGGACAATGTTCCGCAACATCTCTCAACATCTTCGCCAATATCTTGCGGCTGTCTCGGCCTAGGAGGAGCCCAGACTTAATGGATCAGGATTGGCAGAATGGCATTGAAGCTTTCGGCGGCGCGCATCGGCATCGGTGCGGCCTGTCTCGTGCTCGCCGGCATCTTCCCCTCGCGCGCAGAGCCGGTGTTCGACGATCTCTCAGGCGCATGGTCGGGCATCGGCACGATGAAGCCGTCCGATGGTCCGCGCGAGAAGGTTCGCTGCAAGGTGGCTTACAACGTCACCAGGCCTGGACGGTCGTTGACGCTTGACCTGCGCTGCGCGAGCGATGCCTACAAGATGGTGCTGTCCGCAAACATCGAGCAAAGCGGGACGGAGCTGTCCGGCAACTGGTTCGAGAGCGAATACCGCCAGGGCGGCAAGGTCTACGGCACCAACAAGGACGGCTTGATCGAGGCGCGAATCGAAGGAAACACCGTGGCGGCGCTGGTGACGATCCAGACCAGGAGCAATCATCAATCCTTCCTGATGGAGGCGCCGGGCTCCTGGATGGCGGAGGTCGCGATCGAATTGAACAAGGAGGCGAGATAGCCGTGCGTTCTCTCGCTGACATTGCCTGGACATCCTGATGCAGGAGGCGCGCTCCGTCGGCGGTGCGACGAGGCCGTGGTCACGTGCCGCCGCCCGTCCGGGCGAAACACCTGTCAATCCCTCCACGCAAAAACATTCCTATTTACCGAATTTCGGATATAGCGTATATTGCGCCCATCCCGCCCGCCGCAAGGGCGTTTCGCGATCGTCACGAGACGCGGGCAGGGAGGCGGTGGCCGCGACTGCGTCGGCGCGCATTCCGAGCTGTTGGGCGGGACTCCTTCAACGGTGTTCCGTGAGCAGCGCGAGCGCGGCACGACACGGCGCTGATAGCGTCTTCGTTCGGCTTCGATGGCGAGCGCACGCGAGCCATCGTAGAAGGGGCGGGGATGTGCGCGGACGGCAAAATCGTGTGGTCCTGGCGCCCGGAGTCTGTGCGTCAAGTCTTGTGGTGATGTGGGTGGTCCAACCGGGCACGTACATCAGCCATCCACTGGGCGACGGGGGCAATAGTGCATCGCTCCCCGGGGAGAGCGCGACATAAGCCGTAAAACCATTCGCGCAGGGAAGGCCGGGCGTTCCGGCGTCACCTGTCGTCCACCCCGTGCGCGTCTTTTTGCACACGGGACTTCGGGTGCCAGCCGGCGCCCGGCCTTCCCTGCGCCCTTGCTTCAAGAGGGTGCAAAAATGAGAGCAAAGCTCGGGCGAAACAGGTCGCGAGAATGCGAAGGCGTGTCTGCGGGGCAGATGAGATCTGGAGATCGAGACGATGCGTCACACTCCGTCATTGCGAGCGCAGCGAAGCAATCCAGACTGCCGCAGCGGAGAGACTGGATTGCTTCGCTGCGCTCGCAATGACGGCTTGGATGCAGCCGCGTGTCGCACTCGATTGCTGCGCTCGCAATGACGAGGAGCTACGCGCTCTCCGTCTCCCGATGCACGTCGTGCACCACGAGCCCCATGCCTTCCTCCGGCATCTTGATCCAGTCGCGGCGCTTGAGTGTGCGCTTGGTGTCCTCGTAGCCGCTGGTCCAGTGCTCGCGCATCGAGGTGCCCGAGAATTCGTGGTCCTTGGCGTCGCCCTCATAGGCTTTCTGTTGGTAGATCAGATGCAGGATCGCGATCTCCGGCATGTTGCGCAGGCTGGTCTTGAGGCTGCGATCCTCGTCGGAGAGCTGCTCGTCCGGGATCTTGGCCAGTGCCTTGTAGAGCAGCACCTTGAGATTATGCGTGCGGCGGTAGACGTCGGTGTTGTGGCGCGTGCGCGAGGAATACATGATGTCCTTGTGGCGGGCCATCACGTCCTGGATCGAGCGCGGCAGCACGCCACGGGCGCTGAACAGGTCGACCTGGAACACCAGCGAATTGAGCGCGTCCTCCTGGTCGAGCAGATGCTGCAGCGGCGTGTTGGAGACGATGCCGCCGTCCCAGAAATGATCGGTGCCGATCCGCACCATCGGCAGCGCCGGGGGCAGGGCGCCGGAGGCCATGATGTGCTCCGGCTCGATCTCGTCATGGGCGTTGTCGAAATAGATGAAGTTGCCCGAGAGCACGTTCACGGCGCCGACCGCGAAGCGGGTCTTCTTCTCGTTGATCAGGTCGAAATCGACCAGCTCCACCAGGCTCTCCTTGAGTGGCATCGTATCGTAATAGCTGGTGGCGGTCCTGGCGCCGACAGGGCTGAGCCAGGGATTGACCTGGTGCGGAGTGAAGAAGCCCGGCTGGCCCATCGCGGACGTCATCCACGCGCTGGTGAGGTTGCGCCACTGGCGGAAGATGTCGCCATCCGGCGTGTAGTGCCAGATCTTGCGGTTGGTGATGCGCTCCCAGAACACGCGCAACGCCTCGAGCCGCTTCTCCGGCTTGTTGCCGGCGATGATCGCCGAGTTGATCGCGCCGATAGAGACACCGCAGACCCAGTCGGGTTCGATGCCGGCCTCGTGCAGCGCCTGGTAGACGCCGGCCTGGTAGGCGCCGAGTGCGCCGCCGCCCTGCAGCACCAGCGCGACGCGGTCGCAGCGCTCGGGTCGCCAGCCCCGCGACGGCGGTTGATGGGTCTGATGTGCTGGTTGCGACGTGCGGGCGTCCATGGCGAGCCTCCTGCCTTTCCTGGACGATTGCGGCGGGTGGTGACGGCGTGATGACAAATTCGGCGCCGATGCATCGTCCGCGTGCACGTCAACCGCAGCGGGAATGGCGGCAGGTCGCGCGGCTGACGGAAATCCTTCACATCGCAGTCAATGAGGGCGGCTAGCAATTTGCATCGGGCGAGATGCTGCCGGGCCGACATCACAGACATCACACAGGAGATCCGCGATGCGCAGGGAAGATTTGCTGAGACTTCCGTCCATGCCGGCAGCCGGCCCGAGCTATCCGGCCGGACCCTACCGCTTCGTCAACCGCGAATTCCTCGTCATCACCTACGAGACCGATCCGGATCTGATCCGCGCCGGCCTGCCTGAACCGCTGGAGCCGATCGACCAGCCGATCGTGCATTATGAATGGATCAAGATGCCGGACTCCTCGGGCTTCGGCAGCTACACCGAGTCCGGCCTCGTGATCCCGGCGCGGCTGCACGGCGAGGAGGTCAACTTCGTCTCGCAGATGTATCTCGACGACGATCCGCCGATCGCGGCCGGCCGCGAAATCTGGGGCTTTCCCAAGAAATACGCCCATCCAAAACTCGAGATCGTCAAGGACACGCTGACGGGCACGCTAGAATATGCCGGCCAGCTCGTCGCCATGGGCACCATGGGCTACAAGCACGAGAGCATGGCCGGCAACGGCGATCTCACCCGCGCCACGCTGTCGAAGACGCAAATTAATCTGAAGATGATCCCCGGCGTCGACGGCCAACTCGAGGTCTGCCAGCTCGTCGCGATCAACCTCATCGACATCGTGCCGAAGGGCTCCTGGATGGGGCCCGGCCGGCTGCATCTGGTGCCGCATGTCAATGCGCCGGTTGCGGATTTCCCGGTTCACCGCTGCATCGGCGCGCATCACTACATCGCCGATTTGACGCTGCCGTTCGGCCGCGTGGTGCACGACTACGTCAAAGAGGCCGAGGCGGCGGCTGTGACGGGGCTGGCTGCGGAGTAGGGCGATCAGCTTCGTCGCCCTGCATCATCAAACTGTAACACTGGCGTAATTGAGTACCCCGAGGATCCGGAGGAGGCTGCGAACAGCCCCCCGGACATGGGCTGCTTGGACGTGGGGGATCAGCATGGCTGAGCCGGCAAAGCTTGTCAGCGCGTTATCGGATGCCGTGCCCGCCATTCCCGGCCTGGTCTGGGCGTTTCGCCTGCACGGTGACGGCAGCGCCGAGGCGCTGCCGATCGACCAGCCGATCGAGTTCAGCCATGACGGCCGGCTCTGGCTGCATTTCAACCTGACCGACGCGCGCGTACGTCCGTGGATTGTGGCCTCCAGCCTGCCTCCGCTCGCGCGCGAATTGCTGCTGTCGAACGATACGTTCCAGCAGCTTCACGTCATCGACCATTGCGTCTACGGCGTGTTCTCCGATCTCGTCCGCGAGATCGACAGCGCGACCGAGGACACCGCGTTCCTGCGCTTCGCCATGACCGAGCATCTGCTGGTTTCCGGCCGTCACCAGGCGCTGTGTTCGGCGGATGCGACGCGGCGCGTGCTCGAAAGCGGCTATCGCATCGACAATGTCGCCCATCTCCTGGAAAAGATCGTCGACGAGGTCGCCGACACACTCGACAGGATGGCCGACAAGCTCGGGCAGGAGATCGATGGCATCGAGGAACGCATTCTCGCCGACGATGCGAAGCCGGAGATGCGCCGCACCCTCGGCCGGCTGCGCCGGACCTGCGTCAGGCTGCACCGCCAGCTCACCGGCCTGCGCGTGCTGTTCCATCGGCTCGACCAGAAGAACACTGACCATCTGTCGCCGGGCTTGCGCATTCAAGCCGGCAAGCTCGCCCAGCGGCTGGACGGGCTCGACCACGACATCGTCGAGCTGCGCGAGCGCAGTCGCCTGCTCGAGGAGGAGCTGCGCTTCAAGAACGAGGAGGAGAGCAATCGCCACCTCCACACGCTCTCGATCGTGACCACGCTCTTGCTGCCGCCGACGCTGATCACCGGCATCTTCGGCATGAACACCAAGGGCCTGCCGCTGACCGACGTCGACGAGGGGTTCCTCTGGGCGGCGGCGCTGATGGCGAGCTCGATCGGCCTCGCTTATCTGTTCATGCGGCGCACCGGTATCTTCAAAAAGTAGCGCATGTCAGCCGGTATTCGTTGTGAGTGGGACCCAGATATCCGTGTTGCGAAGTGCGTCCGTGATTGCGGCGCTGCTGTTCGCCAGCACCAGCGCTTTCGCCGGCGCCAAGGACGAGAGCGCGGCCGACTGGCTGTTTCCAAAATGGTTCAACGAATGGCATGACGGGCTCGCCAACAAGGGCCTGAATTTCGGTGCGACCTACATCGCCGACAACATCGGCAACGTGTCGGGCGGGGTCGGGCGCGGCGCGATCCATTTCGGCCGTCTCGATCTCTCGATCGACGCCGATCTCGACAAGCTGGTCGGATGGACCGGCGGGCGATTCTACGCCAACGGCTACATCATCTACGGCCGCGGGCTGACGCGAAACTACATCATGAACCTCGCCACCATCAGCGAGATCGAGGCGCTGCCCGACCAGCGGCTCTACAACGCCTATTTCGAGCAGAGCCTTTTCAACGACCGCCTGAACATCCGCGCCGGCCAGCAGGCCGCCGACGTCGAGTTCTTCGACAGCGAGACCGACGACCTCTTCATCAACGGCACGTTCGGCTGGCCCGCGATCAAGGCCACCAATTTGCCGGCGGGCGGCCCGGCGCCGCCGATCGCGGTGCCCGGCATTCGCGTCAAGGCGCAAGTTGCCGACAACGTCACCGTCTTCGGCGCGCTATTCAACGGCAGCGCGGCCGCGCCCGGCACCGGCGATCCGCAGACCCGCGACAATCATGGTCTCGCCTTTCGCGTCAATGACCCGGCCTGGGTCATCGGGCAGATCCATTTCGACTATCATCTCGATGTCGGCGCAAGCTCGCTCGCCGGCAACTTCACGCCCGGCGGCTGGTATCATTTCGGCGACTTCGACAGTCAGCGCTTGACTGCGCAAGGCGTTTCGCTCGCAGATCCCACCGGGTCCGGCATTCCGGCAAAGCTTAACGGCAATTATGGAATCTACGCGGTGGTGGAGCAGACCCTCTGGCGGCCGCCGGGGGCAGAGCCCGACAAGACCGTGTCGGCCTCGATCCCCGGCGTCACCGCATTCGGCCGTATCGCCTACAGTCCGCCCGATCGCAATTTGATCGATCTCTATCTCGACGGCGGCATAGGCTTTGTCGGCTTTACGCCCGGCCGTCCGCTCGATCGGTTCGGGATCGGATTGGCCTATATGCGGATTTCGGGTGGCGCACGAAGCCTCGACCTCGACTCGCAGTTTTTCAGGGGCATCCAGAGCCCGGTGCGCAGCAGCGAGGCCCTGCTCGAGATCATCTATGAGGCGCACATCAAGCCGGGCTGGCTGATCGCGCCTTACTTTCAGTACGTGGTTCGTCCCTCCGGCGGCATCCCGAATCCGAACGATCCGACCGGGATGTCGCAAATTGGTGACGCCGCGGTGTTCGGCGTCACCACCACGATCAAGTATTAGGCCATCGCGGGCTTTGCTTGCGGCTTTGGCTGCCGCGACAGCGCCAGCACCATCAGCGAGGCCAACACGCAGAGCGCGCCGGCGATGAAGAAGGCGGGGAGGTAACTCTGCAGCAGCGTCCGCGACAGGCCGGCGCCGAAGGCGGCAGCGCCGGCGCCAAGCTGATGGCCGGCAAAGATCCAGCCGAACACCAGATTGGCGCGTTCGGGCCCGAATTTTTGCGCGGTCAGCCGCACCGTCGGCGGCACGGTCGCGATCCAGTCGAGGCCGTAGAACATCGCGAAGATCGACAGGCCGTAGAACGAGAAATCGCTGAAGGGCAGGAAGATCAGCGAGAGCCCGCGCAGGCCGTAATACCAGAACAGGAGGAAGCGATTGTCATAACGGTCCGACAGCCAGCCCGACATGATGGTGCCGAAGAAGTCGAAGATGCCCATCGCCGCCAGCAGGCTCGCGGCCTGCACCTGCGGGATGCCGAAATCCAGACACATCGGGATCAGGTGCACCTGGACGAGGCCGTTGGTCGAGGCGCCGCAGACGAAGAAGGTCGCAAACAGGATCCAGAACGCGCGCGATTTCGATGCGTCGCGCAACGTGCCGAGTGCAACGGCCGTGATCGAGCCGTGGCTGACCGGCGGGGCGGGCAGGGGCTCGGTGCCTTCATCGCCGAACGGGCGCAGGCCCACGTCGCTGGGGCGATCGCGCATGACGAGCAAGACCGCCGCTGCGGAAACGCCAAGCATGATGCAGACGAAGCCGAGTGCCAGTCGCCAGCCGAAGCGCTCGGTCAGGCTTGCGAGGAGCGGCAGGAACACGAGCTGGCCGGTGGCGACGCTCGCGGTCAGCACGCCGATCACGAGGCCACGCCTTGCGGCGAACCAGCGCGTGGCGATGGTGGCGCCCAGCACCAGCGCGGTCATGCCGGTGCCGATGCCGATCACGACGCCCCACAACGCCACGAGTTGCCAGACATGGGTCATGCCGAGCGACGCTACCAGTGCCGAGACGACGATGAGCTGTGCCGTCAGCGTGACGTTGCGCAGGCCGTAGCGGTTCAGCAGCGCGGCTGCGAACGGTGCCATCAGCCCGAACAGGATGAAGCGGATCGAGAGCGCGGAGGAGATCTCCGCCGTGCTCCAGCCGAACTCCTTCTGCAGCGGAATGATGAAGACGCCGGGCGCGCCGACCGTGCCGGCGCTGATCAGCGCGGCGAAGAAAGTCACGCCGACCATGACCCAGCCGTAGTGGATATTGCGGCGGCCGAGCGCGGCCGCGAGCCAGTTCGAGATCATCGCCCCTCAATATTGGTTGGCGGATTTGGGAGATCCGCGTCATTGTTGCAGTCTGGCACGGAAGCGGGAAGGCTGAAATGCCAGACTTCCCTCATTTTCGGACTTTGGCGTCAGCGCGTTGGGGCGTCAGTGCGTAAGACGTTCCACTGCGATCGCTGTGGCCTCGCCGCCGCCGATGCAGAGCGCCGCAACGCCCCGCCTGAGGTTCTTCGCCTCGAGCGCATGCAGCAGCGTCACGATCAGCCGCGCGCCGGTCGCGCCGATGGGATGGCCGAGCGCGCAGGCGCCGCCATTGATGTTGAGCTTGTCGCGGGGAATACCGAGGTCGCGCTGCGCCGCCATCGCCACCACGGCGAAGGCCTCGTTGATCTCAAAGAGGTCGACATCGCCCGTGCTCCAGCCGATCTTGTCGAGCAGCTTGCGGATCGCCGGGATCGGCGCGGTGGTGAACCATTGCGGTTCCTGACTGTGGGTAGCGTGGCCCTTGATCTCGGCCAGCGCCGGCAGGCCGTTGCGATCGGCGAGCGAGCGCTTGGTCAGTACCAGCGCCGCGGCGCCGTCGGCATTGGCGGAGGAGGCCGCCGGCGTGATGGTGCCGTTGGCGCGGAACGCCGGCTTCAATCCGGGAATCTTAGCGGGATCGACCTTCAGCGGATGCTCGTCATTGGCGATGACGCGCGGGCCGGCTTTCTCGGTCAGCGTGATCGGTGCGATCTCGGCGTTGAACGCGCCGCCCTCGACCGCCTTGCGGGCGCGGCTCAGCGTCTCCATCGCATAGGCGTCCTGGTCCTTGCGGGTGAACTGATAGGCTTCCGCGGTGGCCTCGCCGAAATCGCCCATGGAGCGGCCGGTCTCGTACGCATCTTCGAGGCCGTCCATCATCATGTGGTCGATGATGCGGTCGTGGCCGGCGCGATAGCCGCCGCGCGCCTTGGCGAGCAAATAGGGCGCGTTGCTCATGCTCTCCATGCCGCCGGAGATCACGATCTCGGCCGAGCCCGCGCGGATGATATCGTGCGCCAGCATGGTCGCCTTCATGCCGGAACCGCAGACCTTGTTCACGGTGGTGGCGCCGGTCGCATCGGGCAGGCCCGCAGCACGCGCCGCCTGGCGCGCCGGCGCTTGCCCTTGGCCGGCTGGCAGCACGCAGCCCATGAAGATCTCATCGACCTTTTCAGGCGCAAGCCTGGCGCGTTCCAGCGCCGCGCCGATCACGTGCGATCCGAGCTTATGTGCGGCCAGCGGCGACAACTCGCCCATGAAGCGGCCGAGCGGGGTGCGGGCGGCGGAGACGATGACGACGGGATCGGCGGCTTCGGCCATGACAAAACTCCCTGCGATGATGAGTGAGATTATGATCATCATGTGATGCGGTGCAAAAAATGCAACCGCGTTGGGCATGAGAAATTGTCGTATGTCGGATGAGAGTTGCTCGTTTGACGGAGGAGGTAGCCCCTACCGCTTCCTGTTCACAAACGCCTGCATCAGCCGCGTCGGCTCGTCGGTCAAAAACGACTCGCCGAACACCTTGACGCTCAAATTCACCGACTCCGTCAGCGGCAGTTCCTCCCATTGCCGCAGCAGCGCCTTCTGCGAGCGCAACGCCTCCGGGCCGCATTCGAGCAGCGCGTTCACGAGGTGCTCGACGGCGGTATCCAGTCCGCCCGCCGGCGCCACCTTGTCCACAAGACCCCAAGCAAGCGCCGTCGGTGCGTCGATGTTCTCCGCCGTCATCACCAGCCAGCGCGCGCGGGCCCAGCCGATCAGGCGCGGCAGGAGCGCGGCGTGGATCACCGAGGGAATGCCGACGCGCACCTCGGGCATGCCGAAATGCGCATCATGCGCGGCGATCCGGAAGTCGCAGGCGGCTGCGACCTCGAGCCCGCCGCCGAGGCACCAGCCGGGCATGCGCGCGATCACGGGGGCGGGGAATTGGCGCACGGCCTCGCAGAGATCGCGCAGGCGGCTGATGAAGGCTTCGGCCGATCTCTGGTCGAGCTTCGCCATCTCCTTGATGTCGGCGCCGCCGATCATGCTCTTCTCGCTCTGGCCGCGCAGCACTGCGACGCGGATGCTGCGGTCGGAAGAGAGCTGCTGCAGGCCTTCGCGGACCGCGTCGGTGACGGGCGAGCCCAGAATATTCAGCGAGCCGGCGTTGCAGATCGCGACCTGGACGACGCCGCGCGCATCGCGCGTCACGCCGCAGTGGTTGTTGAGCATTTCCATCGTGGCATCTCGAAGGTTTCGCGGACATGCGCGAGGCGCGCCGGTCGGGAACACTTCCGGGCCGAAATGCCGGCGTTGTCAAGCCGGCGCGAGGGACGGAGTTGCCAGGGCGAAGTTCGCAGCATAGTATGATGATAATCATACAAATAGGTGCCCATGAGTGAGCCTGCTCGACGCGACCTGTTCTCACCCACGCAGCGCCGCGAGCGCGTGGTGGACTGGCAGGTCCCTGCGCCGGTTGCGAAGGTGGCGATGAGCCTGTCGGGCATGGACGCCATGCTGGGCATCCGCGACGGCCGGCTGCCGCCGCCGCCGTTTGCAAAACTGATCGGTTTCGTCATGGCCGTGGTCGAGCCGGGTCGGATCGTGATGGAACTCGAGCCGCGCGAGGACCTCGAAAATGCCATCGGTCTTCTGCACGGGGCTACGGCTGCAGCGCTCCTCGACACTGCCATGGGGTGTGCGATTTCCACCCGGCTGGAGGCCGGGCAGTCGTCCGTCACCCTCGACCTCAAAATGACCTTCCTGCGTCCGCTCTCGATCCGGTCCGGGTTGATCTCGGGCGAGGGCAAGGTCATCAAGCTCGGGCGCCAGACCAGCTACACCGAAGGCTTCGTCCGCGACGGTAAGGGGGCACTCGCACTCCATGCAACTGCAACCTTTTCCATGATCGGCAACAATTTTACCGGGAATTAATGCGCCGCTTGGCCGATATCCGTGTTATGAGATGACCTTCGACATCCAATGAGAGCCGCATGCGCTATTCCCGGGAACACAAGCAGGAAACCCACGACCGCATCGTGAAGAAAGCTTCGGTACGGCTGCGCGAAAAGGGAGCCCACGGCATCGGCGTCGCCGACCTCATGAAGGAGGCGGGCCTCACCCATGGCGGCTTCTACGCGCATTTCGATTCCCGCGAGGCGCTGGTGATCGAGGCCTTTGGCTACGCTATGGACCGGGCGATGGAGCACTGGCGCAAGCAGTCCGATCAGGTCGCGCCGGAGAAGCAGTTCGCCCAGATAATCGAGACCTATCTCTCGACGTTGCACCGCGACAACCCCGGCCACGGCTGCTCGATCCCCGCGCTCGGCGCCGAGATTGCCCGCGAAAGCCCGAAGACGCGCAAGGCTTTTGCCGGCAAGCTCGACGAGATGGTCGAGATGATGACAGATTTCATTCCCAATTTGCCGCGCAAGGCCGCGCGCAAGCAGGCGATCGCGACACTGGCGACGATGGCCGGCACCATGCTGCTGGCGCGCATCGCCGGCTCCAGCGAGCTATCGGATGAGGTGCTCAAGGCGGGCAAGGACAGTGCACTCGATGGTGCGAAGCGTGAACCGAGGGTGACGGCGGTGAAGAAGGCGAAGCAAAATTAGACGAGATGCCGTTGAATGCGTAGGGTAGGTTAGCCGAAGGCGTAACCCACCTCTTCTGTTTCCGGCAGATAAAGACAGTGGCGGGTTACGCTTCGCTAACCCACCCTACGAGAGCGGTGCTACCGCCCCGCAAACAATGTCCGCTCGCGCTCGACGATTTCGCCGATGTAATCCGCCACCGCCCGGATCCGCGCGAGATCTTTGCTGTCGGCATGCATCAGCATCCAGAACGTCCGCGTGATCGAGACCTCCTCGGGCAGCACCGCCACAAGCTGCGGATAGTCGCTTGCCATGAAGTGCGGCAACACGGCGATGCCGAAGCCCGCGAGCGTGGCGTTGAGCTGCGCGATCAGATTGGCACTGCGCAGGCGGGCTGAAATCCGCGGCGACACTTGTGGCAGATAATCCAGCTCCGGCGTGAACAACAGCTCCTCGATGTAGCCGACGAAGCGATGCTGCGGCAGCACGTCGCGCGTGGTTATCTTCGGGAAACGGTCGAGATAGGCGGGTGCGGCATAGAGGCCAAGGCGGTAGTCGAGCAGCTTGCGGCCGACGATGCGGCCTTCCTTCGGCATGGTCAGGCTGATGGCGATATCGGCCTCGCGCTTGGAGAGACTGAACAGCCGCGCGGTGGCCACAAGTTGCAAATCAAGGTCGGGATAGCGGTCCGCAAAAGGCGCCAGCCGCGGCGCCAGGAAGGCGGTGCCGAACCCGTCGGGCGCGCCGATCCGCACCGTGCCGGTCAGCCGCGCGACTGATCCGCCAACCTGCTCCTGATTGGCCACGATGGTCGATTCCATCGCTTCGGCGCTGTCGGCGACGCGCTGGCCGGCCTCGCTGAGCAGATAGCCGGTCTTGCGCCGGTCAAACAGTTTTGCGGAGAGGTGCTTCTCCAGACGGTCGACCCGGCGGATCACGGTCGCATGGTCGACACCGAGCTGCTTTGCCGCAGCCGAAACCGAGCCGCCCCGCACGATGGCCAGCACGAAGCGGAAGTCGTCCCAGTCGATGTGACCTTGATCCACCATTTTCGCACATCTATGGTGCATTATCTCGGACTTGAATCCTATAAAATGCAGGTCGATAGGATTTGTCAAAGCGATCAGTCGGGACCCAAGGAGTTTTCCATGCGCGCAGTCGGACATTTCATCGGTGGCAAGGAGGTCAAGGGCACCTCGGGCCGCACCGCCGACGTATTCGAGCCGATGACCGGCGACGTCCAGGCCAAGGTGGCGCTGGCGTCCAAGGCGGAAGTCCGCGCTGCCGTCGAGAACGCCCGCGCCGCGCAGCCAGAGTGGGCCGCGACCAACCCGCAGCGCCGCGCTCGCGTCATGATGAAATTCGTCGAGCTGGTGCAGCGCGACTACGACAAGCTCGCCGAGATGCTCGCCCGCGAGCACGGCAAGACCGTTCCCGACGCCAAGGGCGACATCCAGCGCGGCCTCGAAGTCGCCGAGTTCGCCTGCGGCATTCCGCATTTGATGAAGGGTGAATACACCGAAGGCGCCGGTCCTGGCATCGACATTTATTCCATGCGCCAGGCGCTCGGCGTCGTCGCCGGCATCACGCCGTTCAATTTCCCGGCGATGATCCCGATGTGGAAGTTTGCCCCCGCAATCGCCTGCGGCAACGCCTTCATTCTGAAGCCGTCGGAGCGCGATCCCGGCGTGCCGATGATGCTTGCCGAACTCATGATCGAGGCGGGGCTGCCGGCCGGCATCCTCAACGTCGTCAACGGTGATAAGGAAGCGGTCGACGCTATTCTCGACGATCCCGATATCAAGGCCGTCGGCTTCGTCGGCTCCACGCCAATCGCGCAGTACATCTATGAGCGCGCGGCCCAGACCGGCAAGCGCTGCCAGTGTTTTGGTGGCGCCAAGAACCACGCCATCATCATGCCCGATGCCGATATGGACCAGGCGGTCGACGCGCTGATTGGTGCCGGCTACGGCTCGGCCGGCGAGCGCTGCATGGCGGTCTCCGTCGCGGTGCCCGTCGGCAAGTCCACCGCCGACCGGCTGATGGAAAGGCTGATCCCGCGCGTCGAGAGCCTCAAGATCGGCACCTCGATCGACCCATCGGCCGATTACGGTCCGCTGGTGACGCGCGAGGCGGTCGAGAAGGTGAAGGGTTACATCGACATCGGCCTCAAGGAAGGCGCGACGCTCGCAGTTGACGGCCGCGGCTTCAAGATGCAGGGCTATGAGAACGGCTTTTATCTCGGCGGTTCGCTGTTCGACAACGTCACCAAGGACATGCGGATCTACAAGGAAGAGATCTTTGGCCCGGTGCTCTCGGTGGTGCGCGCGCATGATTACAAGGAAGCGCTGGCACTGCCGTCCGAGCATGATTACGGCAACGGCGTTGCCATCTTCACCCGCGACGGCGACGCCGCGCGGGACTTCGCGGCCAAGGTGAATGTCGGCATGGTCGGCATCAACGTGCCGATCCCGGTGCCGATCGCCTATTACACCTTCGGCGGCTGGAAGAAGTCTGGCTTCGGCGATCTCAACCAGCACGGCCCGGACTCGGTCCGCTTCTACACCAAGACCAAGACGGTGACCTCGCGCTGGCCGTCCGGCGTCAAGGAAGGTGCGGAGTTCTCGATCCCGTTGATGAAGTGATCGCGCATGATCCGGAAAAGTGGATGCCGGTTTTCCGAACAAGATCATGCGCAGAACTTAAAAAACTAAGAGCGAGGCCGGGATGCAGTTCGCTCTGAACGAGGATCAGGTCGCGGTTCGCGACATGGCATTGGCGTTTGCGGTGGAAAAGATCGCGCCGCATGCGCTGCGCTGGGACGAAGAGAAGCATTTTCCCGTCGATGTCATGCGCGAGGCGGCAATCCTCGGCATGGGCGGCATCTACATCCGCGAGGATGTCGGCGGCTCCGCGATGTCGCGGTTCGACGCGGCACTGATCTTTGAGGCGTTGGCGACGGGCTGTCCGACCACCTCGGCCTTTATCTCCATCCACAACATGGCGTCCTGGATGATCGATGCCTATGGCAGCGACACCCAGCGCCACACATGGCTGCCGAAGCTCTGCACCATGGAGCTGATCGCGAGCTATTGCCTGACCGAGCCCGGCGCCGGCTCCGACGCGGCTGCGCTGCGCACCCGCGCGGTGCGCGATGGCGACCATTACGTGCTCGACGGCCAGAAGCAGTTCATCTCCGGGGCCGGCGGCACTGATCTCCTGGTGACGATGGTTCGCACGGGTGGCGATGGCCCCGGCGGCATCTCGACTCTCGTCATCGATGGCAAGACGTCAGGCGTGTCCTTCGGCGCCAACGAGCGCAAGATGGGCTGGAATGCGCAGCCGACTCGTGCGGTCATTTTCGAGAACGCCCGCGTGCCGGTCGCCAACCGGCTGAGCGAGGAGGGCATCGGCTTCAAGATCGCAATGGCCGGCCTCGATGGCGGCCGCCTCAACATCACGGCCTGTTCGCTTGGCGGCGCCCAGACGGCGCTCGACAAGGCGCGCTCCTACATGAAAGAGCGCAAGGCGTTTGGAAAACGGCTCGACGAATTCCAGGCGCTGCAATTCAAGCTCGCCGACATGGCGATCGAGCTAGAAGCCGCGCGCACTTTCCTGTGGCGGGCCGCCGCCGCGCTCGACCGGAAAGACCCCGACGCCACCATGTTGTGCGCGATGGCCAAGCGTTTCGGCACCGATGTCGGTTTCGAGGTCGCCAACCATGCGCTCCAGCTCCACGGTGGTTACGGCTATCTCAGCGAATACGGCATCGAGAAGATCGTGCGCGATCTGCGCGTGCACCAGATCCTCGAAGGCACCAATGAAATCATGCGGCTCATCGTGGCGCGCAAATTGATCGAGGGTGCGCGATGACGGCTGTGGAGGAGGGCGATCTGATAGTTCGCCGCGAAGGCGCGGTGGGCGTGATCCGGCTCAACCGTCCCAAGGCGATCAACGCCATGACACTGGAGATGTCCATCGGCATCGATGCGGCGTTGGACAGGTTCGAAGCCGATCCTGAAGTGGCCGTGATCGTGCTGGAAGGCTCCGGCGAACGCGGCCTCTGCGCCGGTGGCGACATCCGCGGCCTCTGGGAGAGTTCGCGCGAAGGCGGCGATCTCGGCGCGCGGTTCTGGCGGCAGGAATACATCATGAATGCGCGGATCGCGAGATATCCGAAGCCCTATGTCGCATTCATGGACGGCCTCGTGATGGGAGGTGGCGTCGGCCTGTCTGGCCACGCCAGCCATCGCGTAGTCACCGACCGGACCAAGCTCGCGATGCCCGAGGTCGGGCTCGGCTTTTTCCCCGATGTCGGCGGCACCTGGCTGTTGTCGCGCTCGCCCGGCGAGATCGGCACGTATTTCGGCCTGACCGGCCAGACCATGAACGGCCCCGATGCGATCCATGCGAAATTCGCCGACGCGGTGGTGCCGGCGGCCAAATGGCCCGAACTGCGGGAAGCGCTGACCAAGGTTCACCTAGGCGCAAGTGCCGCCGACGTCAGCAAGCTCATTAACGGCTTTGCGACTGGCGATGCCGCAGGTCCCGTTGCTTCGAGGCAGGCAATCATCGATGCGCTGTTCGGCTTCGATCGCATGGAGGACATCGTCGCCGCGCTCAAGCGCGACGGTTCCGACTTTGCGCAGGCGACGCTGAAGACGCTCGCCGAAAAATCCCCCCGCGGCATGGTGGTGACGCTAAAATTGTTGCGACTTGCGCGCACGGCGGCAAGTCTGGAGGAATGTCTGGTGCGCGAATATCGCGCCGCGCTGGAAGTCTTCCGCAGCGATGATTTCCGCGAGGGCGTGCGCGCCGCCGTGATCGACAAAGACCGCAACCCGACCTGGTCGCCGCCGCGGATCGAAAACGTCACGCCGGAACTGCTTGCGCCGTATCTCGCCGAGATCGGCGCCGACGAGCTGAAGTTCAAGTAACAACGCTACCAGCGGAGGAAATGAAGATGGCCACGATCGCATTCATCGGTCTCGGCAATATGGGCGGCCCGATGGCCGCCAATCTGGTCAAGGCTGGCCACAAGGTGGTGGCGTTCGACCTCGTCGAGGCCTCGCGCGCGCAAGCCAAGGCGGATGGCGCCGGCATTGCCGATAGCGCGTCGGGCGCGGTGAAGGGCGCCGATGTCGTCGTCACCATGCTTCCGGCCGGCAAGCATGTGCTCGGCGTCTGGAACGAGGTTGTTCCTGCCATGACCAAGGGCACGCTGATCATCGACAGCTCCACCATCGACGTCGAGAGCGCGCGTCAGGCGCATGCGCTGGCCGCCAGGAATGGCGTGCTGTCGGTGGATGCGCCGGTCTCCGGCGGCACCGGCGGGGCCAAGGGCGCGACGCTTACCTTCATGTGCGGCGGCGAGGAGGGTGCGTTTGCGGCGGCAAAGCCGGTGCTGGAGAAAATGGGCAAGAAGATCGTGCATTGCGGCGGCGCCGGCGCCGGGCAGGCCGCAAAGATCTGCAACAATATGATCCTCGGCATTTCGATGATCGCTGTGAGCGAAGCCTTTGCGCTCGGCGAAAAGCTCGGCCTCTCGCACCAGGCGCTGTTCGACGTCGCCTCGACCTCCTCGGGCCAGTGCTGGTCGCTGACGACCTATTGCCCGGTTCCGGGCCCGGTGCCGACCTCGCCCGCCAACAACGACTACAAGCCGGGTTTCGCCTCGGCGCTGATGGTGAAGGATCTGACCTTGGCGCAGGACGCCGCGAAGGCCGCGGGCGCCGCGACGCCGCTCGGCAAGCATGCGCAGGAGATCTATCAGTCTTTCGACGCAGGAGGCCAGGGCGGGGTGGATTTTTCCGGAATTATCAAGCACGTTCGCAGCCTCGCAGTAAAATAGCGAGGCTTTGCTTGTGGCCCGGATGAAGCGAAGCGAAATCCGGGAGGCTCCTTCGAATTGCGTATCGGCCCCGGATTGCGCTCCGCTCGATCCGGGCTACGCTCGAAGGTCAATCGACGGGCTCGGACATGACGACATTTCAGGAAGCGCGCGCATTTCTGCTTCAACATCGCACGGACTACGAGACGGCGGTCAAGGGATTCCGCTGGCCCGATCCGGCTCCCTTCAACTGGGCGCTCGACTGGTTCGACGCCGAGCTGGCGACGAATGCAGAGAGCAGGGACCTTGCCGCGCTCTGGATTGTCGATGCTGCACAGGACAAGCAGACCAAACTGTCCTTCGCGGCACTCTCGAAGCGCTCGAACCAGGTCGCAAATTTCCTGCGCGCACAGGGTCTGAAGCGCGGCGATCACCTGCTGCTGCTGCTCGGCAATGTGGTGCCACTGTGGGAGACGATGCTGGCTGCGATGAAGCTTGGCGTCGTGGTGATCCCCGCGACCACGCTGCTCACGGCCGAGGAACTTCGCGATCGGCTCGACCGCGGCAGGGCAAAGGCGGTGGTGGCCGCAGAAGATCAGGTCGCAAAGTTTGCAAGCCTCGGCGTCGAGAATGTCGTGCGCATCGTGGTTGGCGCGGCCTCCGATGGCTGGCTCGCCTATGATGAGGCGGCGAAAGCGCCCGAGAGTTTTGCGACTGACGGCCCAACCAATGCCGACGACCCGATGCTGCTCTATTTCACCTCGGGCACCACAGCAAAGCCAAAGCTGGTGCGGCACAGCCAGCGCAGCTATCCCGTCGGCCATCTCTCGACGATGTACTGGATCGGACTGAAGCCCGGCGACATCCATCTCAACATCTCGTCGCCCGGCTGGGCCAAGCATGCCTGGAGCTGCTTCTTCGCGCCCTGGAATGCGGGTGCCACCGTGTTCGTCGCCAATCAGCCGCGCTTCGATGCGAAGGCTCTGCTCGCCACGATTGGCCGCTGCGGCGTCACCACCCTGTGCGCGCCGCCGACGGTGTGGCGGCTGTTCATCCAGGAGAATCTTGCGTCGTTCAAGGTTGCGCTGCGCGAGGTCTGTGGTGCCGGCGAGCCGCTCAATCCCGAAGTGATCGACCAGGTGCAGGCCGCCTGGGGGCTCACCATCCGCGACGGCTACGGGCAGACCGAGACGACCGCGCTCGCCGGCAACTCGCCCGGGCAGACAATCAAGGTCGGCTCGATGGGCCGGCCGCTGCCGGGCTATCGCGTGCAGGTCAGCGATGCCGATGGCCATCCGGCGAAGGAAGGCGAGGTGGCTCTGATGCTGGGCAGTGATCGTCCCGCCGGCCTGATGCAGGGCTATCAGGGCGATGACGGCAAGCTCTCCGGTGCGGAAGGCGAACTCTATCGCAGCGGCGATGTGGTGTTCGAAGACGAGGACGGTTATCTCACCTTCGTCGGCCGCTCCGACGACGTCTTCAAATCCTCCGATTACCGCATCAGCCCGTTCGAACTGGAGAGCGTGCTGCTCGAGCATGAGCTTGTCGCCGAAGCCGCGGTGGTGCCGAGCCCCGATCCGATCCGGCTTGCGATCCCCAAGGCCTACGTGCTGCTGACCTCCGGTGCGGAGCGGACGCCGGAGACGGCGCTCTCGATCTTCAAGCACCTGCACACGCGGCTTGCGCCGTTCAAGCGCATCCGCCGCCTCGAAATCGTCACCGAGCTGCCGAAGACAATCTCTGGCAAAATCCGCCGCGTGCAGCTGCGACGGCTCGAACGCGACGATGATCGCAACGATCCGCTGCGCGGCCGGGAATTCCGCGAGGAGGATTTTCCGGAGCTGCCGAAAACACGGAGTGAGACCTAAGTGAACGAAGTCTGGAAGAAGCCGCCGATTGCGCTTGAGGCCTATCAGGCCATGGTCGGCAAGGAGATCGGCGTGTCCTCGTGGCATCTGGTCGATCAGTCGCGCATCGATACCTATGCCGACGTGATCGAGGATCACCAGTTCATCCATGTCGATCCGGAGCGCGCGAAGAAGGAGACGGCGTTCGGCGCCACCATCGCGCACGGCTTTCTGACGATGTCGCTGCTGTCGATCATGTCCTATGAGGTGATGCCTGTCATCGCCGGCACCACGATGGGCGTCAATTACGGCTTCGACAAGCTGCGCTTCATCTCGCCGGTCCGATCGGGCAAGCGCGTCCGCGGCCGCTTCGTGCTGACCGAAGCCAAGCTGCGCAAGCCCAATGAATTGCAGTCCCGCACCAACGTGACCGTGGAGATCGAAGGCGAGGACAAGCCGGCGCTGGTCGCGGAGTGGCTCGGACTGATCTATTTCGCCTAAGGCGAGCCGTCATGGCCGGGCTTGACCCGGCCATCCATCGCTGCTCAAAAAGCAATCCAGAGCGGGGTTTCCCTCTCCCCTTGTGGGAGAGGGTGCCTCGCGGAACGCGAGGCGGGTGAGGGGTCTCTCTCCGCGAGCGCATCTGCCGAGAGAGACCCCTCATCCGGCGCTTCGCGCCACCTTCTCCCACAAGGGGAGAAGGGAAGAAGAACAGAGACTCTCACAATGGCAATCAGGTTCGACGGACGCGTCGCCATCATCACTGGCGCGGGCAATGGTCTCGGCAAGGCGCATGCGCTCGGATTGGCGAGCCGCGGCGCGAAGGTCGTGGTCAACGACTTCGGCGGCGCGCGTGACGGCAGCGGCGGGTCGCTCTCGCCCGCCGAAGCCGTGGTCGAGGAGATCCGTAAAGCCGGCGGCACTGCGATGGCTGATGGTGCCGACGTCTCGAATTTCGAGCAGGTCACCGCCATGGTCGAGCGCGCTACCAAGGAGTGGGGCAGCGTTGATCTGATGTGTGCCAATGCCGGCATCCTGCGCGACAAATCGTTCGGCAAGATGGAGGCCGCCGATTTCCAGAAGGTGCTCGACGTGCATCTCGTCGGCACGTTCTATTGCTGCAAGGCGGCCTGGGCCGGCATGCGCGACCGCAACTATGGCCGTATCGTGCTGACCACCTCGTCCTCCGGCCTCTACGGCAATTTCGGCCAGGCCAACTACGGCGCCGCGAAGTCCGGCATGGTCGGCCTGATGAACGTGCTGGCGGAAGAGGGCCGCAAGACCAATATCCGTGTCAATATCATCTCGCCGACGGCTGCGACCCGCATGACCGAAGAGCTGCTGCCGCCGCAGGCGCTGCAATTGATGAAGCCGAATGCGATCACCCCCGCGGTCGAGTACATGCTGAGCGAGGACGCGCCGACCCGCACCATTATGGGCGCCGGTGCCGGCTCCTTCGCCGTGATCAAGATTCTGGAGAGCGAGGGCATCAACCTGCCGGAGTCCGAGTGGACGCCCGACGCGGTTGCCGCCCATTTCGCCGAGATCAGCGATATGTCGAAGGCCAGGGCGCTGACCGGCGCATTCGAGCAGACGCAGAAATATGTCGCGCAGGCCGCGGCACGGGCGGGAATCAAGCTCTGACCGACGTCGCCGTCATCGGTGCCGGTCCCGCCGGGCTGATGGCGGCGGAGGTGCTGGCGCAGGGTGGTGCCCGCGTCACCATCTACGACGCAATGCCGTCCGCGGGCCGCAAATTCCTGATGGCCGGCCGCGGCGGGCTCAATCTCACGCACAGCGAGCCGCTACCGGATTTCCTCGTCCGTTACCGGGGAGCGATGCCGCATCTGCGCGCCGCAGTCGAAGCGTTCCCGCCCGATGCGCTGCGCGACTGGAGCGCGGCACTTGGGCAGCTGACTTTCGTCGGCAGCAGCGGGCGGGTGTTTCCAAAGACGTTCAAGGCCTCGCCCTTGCTGCGTGCCTGGCTGCGGCGGCTCGATGCGGCCGGCGTGCAATTCGCTTTTCGGCATCGCTGGATCGGCTGGGACGAGCAGGGGCGGCTCCAGTTTCAGACGCCTCACGGACCGCTTGCCATCGCTGCCGGCCCAACGGTGCTCGCGGTCGGTGGCGCAAGCTGGCCGCGGCTCGGCTCCGATGGGGCGTGGGTCGATTGTCTCGCCGCGAAGGGCGTTGCCATCTCAAAACTCCGGCCGGCGAATTCCGGCTTCATCGTTGCGTGGTCCGAAGTGTTTCGCGATCGTTTCGAGGGCCAGC
Organism: Bradyrhizobium diazoefficiens; assembly: GCF_016612535.1. Classification (NCBI taxonomy): domain Bacteria; kingdom Pseudomonadati; phylum Pseudomonadota; class Alphaproteobacteria; order Hyphomicrobiales; family Nitrobacteraceae; genus Bradyrhizobium; species Bradyrhizobium diazoefficiens. Next base: position 1,081,861 of record NZ_JAENXS010000002.1, on the reverse strand, counting down.
CGCTCAAGGGCGCAGCGCTGACGATCGGAGCGCACACGGTCCGCGGCGAAGCCATGATCACCCGCAGCGGCATCGAAGGTGGCGCGATCTACGCGCTGTCGGCGGAGCTGCGCGAGGCGGTGCTGGGGATCGGGCAAGCGCGGCTGACGATCGCATTGCGGCCCGATCTCGACCCTGCGGCGCTGACCACACGCCTGTCGGGCACGCGCGGCAAGCAGTCGCTCGCGAATTTTCTGCGCAAGGCGGCGCAATTGTCGCCGGTCGGCATCGGCCTGATGCAGGAGGCCGCCATCGCATCTGGCCGGCCGTTGGCATCGCTCTCGCCGGCGGATCTCGCGGATCTGGTGAACGCAATTCCGGTTCAACTCACCGGCGTCGCTCCGATCGATCGCGCCATCTCCACCGCGGGTGGAGTGGCCTTCGACGAGCTCGACGACAAATTCATGCTGCGCAAACTGCCCGGCGTGTTCGCCGCCGGCGAGATGCTGGATTGCGAGGCGCCAACGGGCGGTTATCTGCTGCAGGCCTCGTTCGCGACGGGCGCTGCAGCGGGCAGGGGTGTGCTGGCATGGTTGAAGCGTTAACCACCGTCATTGCGAGCGCAGCGAAGCAATCCAGAATCCGTCCGCGGAGGTAGTCTGGATTGCTTCGTCGCAAGAGCTCCTCGCAATGACGGCTTGTGGAAGCAGCACGCGCTACCGCAGCTTCCCGCGCGCCGCCACAGGCAGCGTGCCGATGATCTCATCGCCGCGGACCATCACGACTTCGTCCATCATGTTGACGACGACGCAGACGTGGTTCGGCACGATGCGAACGACGTCGCCGACATTCGGGCGCGTGTTGCTGCGGGAGAGGTCGAGGAAGCCGTGCTCTTCTGCGAAGCGCGCGATCTTGGCTTCGGGGTGCTCGAGGATCAGGCCGTGGCCATCGAGCCCACCGGTGTCAGTTGTCAGGGTCTTCGAGCCTGCGTCGAGAATACCGCGCTCGGGCGCGGCGCGGCTCACCACGGTCGAATAGATGTTCAGCGCGCAATCGTCCCAGGTGGCAGAGCCGGCCGCGACCTGCATGCGGTCGTTGTAGATATAAGTGCCGAAGCGATGCTCGGTGCCGCCCTTGAGCTTTCCGATATTCTTCAGGTTCGGCGTGCCGCCGGTCGAGACAATCGTGGCGTCCAACCCGTGCGCGCGCACGCCCGCCAGCGCCTCGTCGTAGAATTTTTGCGCGTCATCCCAGCCAGTTTCGGTCGGATAGAGCATGAAGCCGGCAAAGTGCAACCCCTTGGACGCGGCGATCTCGCGCGCCAGCGCAGTCGCTTCCGCCGGCGTCTCGACGCCCGCGCGCTTGCGGCCGGTGTCGCATTCGACCACGACCGAGAGCGGACGGCCCGAGGCCGCCGCGGCCTTGGGCAGTCCGGCAACGACGGTCGAATTGTCGGCGGCGACCGTCATGTTCGCCTTCGCCTGCAGCGCGCCGAGCCGCGCCATCTTCTCCTCGCCCAGCAGATTGTAGCTGATCAGGATGTCGTCGATGCCGGCATTGGCCATGATCTCGGCCTCGCCGAGCTTCTGGCAGGTGATGCCTTTCGCACCGGCTGCGACCTGCATCTTCGCAATGGTCGGATTCTTGTGCGTCTTGATGTGCGGCCGGTTGGCGATCCCGGCGTCGTCGCAGGCCTTCTGGATGCGCGCGATGTTACGCTCGACCTTGTCCATGTCGATGACGGCGCAGGGCGTACCATATTCGCGGGCGATTTTTGCAGCGAGGGGAGTTGTCATGGGTCAGGCTTTCTCGATTTCTTCGCGCCGCACTTCGAGCTCCAGCCATTTGTCCTCGGCCTCGGCCAGTTCCTCTTGCGCTTTCGTCAGAGCGTCGGAGGCCTGATCGAAGCGCTTGCGATCCTTGCGGAAGAGATCGGGATCGTCAAGGAAGCGCTGCTGCTTGGCGATCTCGGCCTGCAGCTTGGCGATGGTCTTGGGCAGCGTCTCCAGCGCGTGTTGCTCGTTGAAGGTCAACCGTCGTTTCGTGACACCGGAAGGCGCGGCTGACCGCGGCTCTCTCTTCTCTTCGACGGCCTTCGCCGTCGCGCGCTTCAAGTCGACGCCACGCTGGGCCAGCATGTCGGTGTAACCGCCGGCATATTCGAGCCAGCGTCCATCGCCCTCGGGCACGATCACCGACGTCACCACGCGGTCGAGAAAATCGCGATCATGGCTGATCAGAATCACGGTGCCCTCGTAGTCGCCGAGCATCTCCTCGAGGACGTCGAGGGTCTCGAGGTCGAGGTCGTTGGTCGGCTCGTCCAGCACCAGGAGGTTGGAGGGCTTCGCCAGCGCGCGTGCCAGCATCAGCCGGCCGCGCTCGCCCCCGGACAGCACCTCCAGCGGCGTGCGCATCTGTTCTTGGGCGAACAGGAAGTCCTTCATGTAGCTGACGACATGCTTCGGCTTGCCGCCGACCATGACGTGGTCGCCACGACCGCCGGTCAGCGCCTCGGCCAGCGTCGATTTGGGATCGAGGCTTTCGCGATGCTGGTCGAGCGTCGCCATCTCGATGTTGGCGCCGAGCCGTACGCTGCCGCTGTCCGGTGCGCTGCCGCCGGTCAGCATCTCGATCAGCGTGGTCTTGCCGGCGCCGTTCGGGCCGACGATGCCGATGCGATCGCCGCGTTGGACGCGGATCGAGAAGTCGTCGACGATCTTTCGCTCGCCATAGGACCGGCTGATATGCTTGGCCTCAATGACGAGCTTGCCGGATTTGTCGGCTTCGGCGGCCGCGAGGTTGGCGTTACCCGTCGCGCCGCGATGGGTACGGCGCTGGTCGCGCAGCGCGTGCAAGTTGCCAAGCCGCTTGACGTTGCGCTTGCGGCGGCCCGAGACACCGTAGCGCAACCAGTGCTCTTCGTTGACGATCTTGCGGTCGAGCTTGTGCTGGTCGCGCTCTTCCTCGGCGAGCACCTCGTCGCGCCAGGCCTCAAAGGCACTGAAGCCGCGGTCGATCTGCCGGATCTGGCCGCGGTCGAGCCAGGCGGTGCTGCGCGAGAGGTTGGACAGGAAGCGCCGATCGTGGCTGATGATCACCAGCGCGCAGCGTCGGCTCTCCAGTTCGGCCTCCAGCCATTCGATAGTCGTCAGATCGAGATGGTTGGTCGGCTCGTCCAGCAGCAGGATATCGGGCGAGGGCGCCAGCACGCGCGCCAGCGCGGCGCGGCGCGCTTCGCCGCCGGAGACATGCGCCGGATCTTCTTCGCCGCTGAGACCGAGCTGTTCGACCAGATAGCGCGCCTGATAGTGATCGTCGCCGGCATGGAGGCCGGCCTCGACGTAGGCCAGCGTGGTGGAGAAACCGGAAAAATCCGGCTCCTGCGGCAGGTAGCGGATGGTGGCGCCGGGCTGCACGAAACGGCTGCCGCCATCGGGTTCGACCAAGCCGGCCGCGATCTTGAGCAGCGTCGATTTGCCCGAACCGTTGCGGCCGATCAGGCAGACGCGCTCGCCGGTCGAAACCGACAGTTCGACGCCCGCCAGGAGCGGCGTGCCGCCAAAGGTCAGCTTGATATCGCGCAGTTGAATCAGCGGTGGCGCCATGCGGTGTCTCAGTCTTGTCTTGTTGCGGCCTGGTCGCCGCGGCGGCGCTGAATGCGGCGGATGGTCTGGTCGAGCGTCGACAAAAACGTCGAGCGGTCGCGTGGTGCAAACGATTTCGGACCGCCAGTGACCTCGCCCGCCGAGCGCAAATCCGTCATCAGGTTGCGGACCGCGAGCGTCATCCCGATCGATTCCTCGGTGAACGGCTTGCCGTTGGCTGCAATCACATCGGCGCCGGCTTTCACGCAGCGGCTTGCGAGCGGGATATCCGAGGTGATGACGATATCGCCGGGCCCGGCGCGTTCCGCGATCCAGTCGTCGGCCGCATCCATGCCGGCGCCTGCCGCGATCCGCTCGATCAGTGGATCCTGGGGCACGCGGATGAAATTGCCCGCGACCACGCTCACGCGCAGAGCGTGCCTGCCGGCGACGCGATAGATCTCGTCCTTGACGGGGCAGGCGTCGGCGTCGACGTAGATGCGGGTGGTGTTTTGAGGGTTCGTCATTATCCGTAAATGGGGCTTGCGAAGCGGTTCCGCAGCCCGCGCGTGGTACCCCATTCGGGCTGCAAAGGCGAGGGGATTGACCCCGGTTCCTCAGGGCCTACGATCGGCCCGAAACAACAAGAATTCTGGGCAAGAATTTTGGAAGGTCAGCCATGCCGAACCGGCTCGAAACCTACCGCGTTGCGGCCTACAACACCGCAAAACAATCCGAAAACAAGATGCATGACGACACGGTGGCGCGCCGCTTCGGCTTTTCCGGCGGGCTGGTTCCGGGCGTCGACGTCTTCGCCTACATGATGCACGTGCCGGTGGCGCGCTGGGGCCGCGATTTCCTGTCGCGCGGACTGGTCGAGGCCCGCTTCATCAAGCCGGTCTATGACGGCGAGACCGCCGATGTCGACGCGACCGAGCACAACGGCCTGCTCACCATCGAGGTCTTCAGCCGCACCGAGCTTTGCGCCACCGGGACGGCGTCGCTGACGGCGGCGGCGCCTGCGGTCTCACTGAGCGACTATGTCGAAGTCCCCGCGGTGGCCGAGCGCACGCCCGTCAGCCCGGCCACGTTCGAGACAGGCAAATGGCTTGGCACGACGCCGCGTCGCTGGGCCGGGCAGGACGCGACCAGCTATCTCGCCGACATCAGGGAGACCGATCCGATCTTCGCGCGCGAGGGACTTGGTCATCCCGGCCTGATCCAGCGCGTCATGAACCGCGTGCTGGTCGACAACACGATTCTGGGTCCGTGGATTCACGTCGGCAGCCGCATGCAGCTCTTATCGCCCGCGCGCGCCGGCGACGAGATCGTGGCGCGGGCGAAGGTCACCGCGAATTACGAGAAGAAGGGCCACCGCTTCGTCGAGTTCGACGCGCTCGTCGTCGCCAACGGCACGACACCGCTCGCGCATTGCCAGCACATCGCGATCTACCAGCCGCGCGAGCAGGCGGCGGCTTGATCTCTTCACCTCGCCCCGCTTGCGGGGAGAGGTCGGCGCGAAGCGCCGGGTGAGGGGGAGCTTCCGCAAGGACGATGAAAGTTGGACTCGCGGAGAGTCCCCCTCACCCGAAGCCTCGCTACGCTCCGGCTTCGACCTCTCCCCGCAAGCGGGGCGAGGTGAACAATCTACGCCGCGCCCTTCGCATCCTGGATCGCGCGCCAGACGCGTTCTGGCGTCAGCGGCATGTCGATGTGCTTGATGCCGTAGTCCGACAATGCGTCGATCACCGCGTTCACCACGGTCGACAGGCTGCCGGCGCAGCCGGCTTCGCCGCAGCCCTTGGTGCCGAGCGGATTGGTCGTGGCCGGGATTGGGTGGTCGCCGATCCTCATGTTGGGCACGTCCTCGGCGCGAGGCAGGGCGTAGTCCATCAGCGAGCCCGTGATCGGGTGACCGCTCTCGTCGTAGCGGACGTGCTCCATCAGCGCCTGGCCGATGCCCTGGACGACGCCGCCGTGAAGCTGACCCGCGACGAGCATCGGATTGACCACGGTGCCGAAATCGTTCACGGCGCTGTAGCGCACGATCTGCACCACGCCGGTCTCAGGGTCGATCTCCACTTCAGCCACATGGCAGCCGTTCGGGAAGGCCGACGGCACCGGCTCGCTGGTGTGGTCGACGTCGAGGCTGTCAGGCACGCCGTCCGGGACCTTGCCGTCATGGAGTTTCTTGGCGAGCTCCATGATGTCGATGCTGCGGTCGGTGCCGGCGATGGTGAAGCTGCCGTCGGCGAACTCGATGTCGGCTTCGGAGGCCTCCAGCACGTGCGCGGCGGCGCGCTTGCCTTTCTCGATGACGAGCTTCGAAGCCTCCACAATCGCCATGCCGGTCGCGGTGATCGAGCGCGAGCCGCCCGTGCCGCTGCCGGTATGGACGAGGTCGCTGTCGCCCTGCACCAGCTTGACGCTCTCGAAGGGAACCCCGAGCTGCGCGCACAGCACTTGCGCGAACGGTGTGGCGTGGCCCTGGCCGTAGTCGAGCGTGCCGGTGATGAGCTGCACGCTGCCGTCAGCATCGAACACGATCTTGCCGAGCTCGACGCTCGGCGGCGCGGTGACCTCAAGATAGGAGCCGACCGCGATGCCGCGCAGCTTGCCGGCCTTCCTGCTCTCCTTCTTGCGCTTGGCAAAGTTCTCGTGGTCGGAGATTTCGAGCGCCTTGTTGAACACGGCCTGGAAGTCGCCGCTGTCATAGGTGACGCCGGAGGAGGCGGCGAACGGCATCTGGTTCTGCTTGATGAAGTTACGCTTGCGCATCGTCAGCCGATTGATGCCCATCTCGTCGGCGGCGCGGTCGATCAGCCGCTCCATATAGTAGTTCGCCTCGGGCCGGCCGGCGCCGCGATAGGCGCCCATCAGCGTGGTGTTGGTCAGCACCGTCTTGATGTCGACCGCCATCAGCGGCGTGCGGTAGACGCTGGAGAAGTTCTTGCCGGTGTTGAGCGAGAGCGGGCTGGGCGAAACGCCGGTGATGTAGGCGCCGAGATTGCCGTAGCCCGATAGCCTGGCCGCAAGGAAGTGCCCCTCGGCGTCGAGCGCGAGCTCGGCGTGGATCTTCTGCGCGCGGCCGTGGCTGTCGGACAGGAAGCTGGTCGAGCGCTCGTCGAGCCATTTCACCGGCCGCCCCAGCGCCTTCGCCGCATACAGGATACACATGTATTCGGGATAGTTGACGTTCTTCATGCCGAAGGAGCCGCCGACATTAGCAGTGAGGATGCGCACCTTGTCGTTCGGCACCTTCAGGTTCTTGGCGAGGTTGGCGCGGTTACCCGCGACGCCCTGCGTCGGCATCTGGATGGTGTAGCGCTCGTTGGCCTTGTCGTAGGAGGCCAGACCCACGCGCGGCTCCATCGAGACCACGGCAACGCGGGTGTTCTCGATGTCGACCTTGGTCACATGGGCGGCGCTGGCGAAAGCTGCGTTCACCTTGTCCGTGTCGCCATAGTGGTAGTCGAGCGCGATATTGTTCGGGATATGGTCGTAAAGCTGCGGCGCGCCGGGCTTGGTGGCTTCCTCGGGATCCGTTACCGCGGGCAGCGGCTCGATGTCGAGCTCGACGGCCTCAGCCGCATCGCGCGCCTGCGCCAGGGTCTCGGCCACCACGAAGGCGACGGGATCGCCGACGAAGCGGACCTTGTCAGTCGCGAGCGGCTGGCGGTTGGTCTGGAGCAGAGGCGAGCCGTCGCGGCTCTTCAGCGGCAGGCCGCAGGTGAAGGGGCCATAGCCGACGGCGTCCAGGTCGGTTCCGGTCCACACGCCCAGCACACCCGGCATCGCCTTGGCGGCCTCGGTGTTGATACCGCGGATGATGCCATGGGCGTGGGTCGAGCGGACGATCGCGGCATGGGCCTGGCCGGGCAGGTTGAAATCGTCGGTATAGCGGCCCTTGCCGCGGACCAGCGTGTCGTCCTCTTTGCGGCGGACCGGCTGTCCGACGCCGTATTTTTGCAGTGCAATAGCGTTTTCGAGCGTGGACGATTTGGTGTGTTCTTGCATGGAAACGACCTGAAAAGCCGGCAATTGCGCGATTTCGCGGGCGCCTGGAGTGGCCGGGCCCCTATTCAGATAACCCACGGGTCCGTTCACGACAACGCACGAATGGGCATGGTCCCATGTGATGCGTTGTTGCGCAGGCCAGCCGCGCTGCTAAAGTTTCAGGCGAAAAAGCAATTCCAGCTCGGTCCATCGGGCCGCGGAAAGACAGTTTATATGAATGACCACACGCGGCTCCGCGACGGCCTTGCGCCGCACGGTGAGCTGGGGTCGATGGCGGCGGTGGCATTGGCCACAGAGCCGGCCGTCGTCGCGCAAGCGCCGGGAACCGGCGTCTACGCGGCGCTGGACCTCGGCACCAACAATTGCAGGCTCCTGATTGCCTGTCCGACCCGCGACGGCTTTCGCGTGGTCGATTCCTTCTCGCGCATCATCCGGCTCGGTGAGGGCGTCTCGGCCACGGGGTGCATCAGCGAGGCCGCGATCGAGCGCGCCATTGCGGCACTCAGCATCTGCCGGGACAAGATCAACCTCCGCAAGGCCAAGCGGCTGCGGCTGATCGCGACCGAGGCCTGCCGCGCCGCCTCGAACGCGGAGGATTTTCGCAGCCGGGTCGCGGCCGAGACCGGCATCGAGCTCGAGGTGATCGATCGCGAGACCGAAGCCTCGCTCGCCATGCTCGGCTGCTCGCCGCTGGTCGACCCCAGGGGCAGAGGCGCCATCCTGTTCGATATCGGCGGCGGCTCGACCGAGCTGGTGCGGATCGAGCGCGACCGCACGAATCCGGAGCCGCGCATAAAAGCGTGGATGTCGATCCCGCTTGGCGTCGTGACGCTGGCCGAACAGTTCGGCGGCCGCGACGTCACGCCTGAGATCTACGCGGCGATGGAGCAGGAGGTCGCAAACCACGTCGCGCCGTTCGCGGAAGCGCATGGCCGCGATCTCACCGACATGCATCTGCTCGGCACGTCGGGTACCGTGACGACGCTCGCTGGCATCCATCTCAATCTCGCACGCTACGACCGCCGCCGCATCGACAGCATCTGGATGAACGATACCGACCTCACGGCAACGATCGACAGGCTGCTCGGCATGACTTACGAGGAGCGCGCCGGCAACAACTGCATCAGCGTCGAACGTGCCGACCTGGTGCTGGCCGGCTGCGCCATCCTCGATGCGATCCGCCGCGCGTTTCCGCTGCCACGCCTGCGCGTCGCCGACCGCGGCCTGCGCGAAGGCATGCTGGTCGAGATGATGCGCGAGGACGGCGCGCTCAGGAGCTGGTGAGATGGCCAAGGACACCACCGGCCGCTTGCACGTCCAAGTCAAGACCAAGGTCAAGACCGGCGGCAAGCGCAAATTGTCGTCGAAGCTTTGGCTGGAGCGGCAGCTCAACGATCCCTATGTCGTCAAGGCGAAGGCGCTAGGCTATCGCTCGCGCGCCGCGTTCAAGCTCTTGGAGATCGACGACAAATATCGGCTGCTGAAGCCCGGCATGGCCGTGGTCGATCTCGGCGCCGCGCCTGGAGGCTGGAGCCAGATCGCAGCCAAGCGCGTCGGCTCGGTCGACGGCAAGGGCAAGGTCGTCGCGATCGATCTGTTGGAAATCCCAGAGATTGCCGGCGTCGAGTTCGCGCAGCTCGATTTCATGGACAACGACGCCCCCGACAAGCTCAAGGCCATGCTCGACGGCGGCGCCGACATCGTGATGTCCGACATGGCTGCCAACACCACCGGTCACCGCAAGACCGACCAGCTCCGCATCGTCGGCCTGATCGAGACCGCAGCCGCGTTCGCCTGCGATGTGCTCAAGCCCGGCGGGGCGTTTCTGGCAAAAACGTTCCAGAGCGGCGCGGACGCCGATCTGCTCGCCCAGCTCAAGCGCGATTTTGCCACCGTGCGGCATGTGAAGCCGGCAGCGAGCCGAGCCGATTCATCGGAGCGCTACGTGCTGGCGACGGGATTTCGCGGTGCGATGTAGCCCGCATGGAGCGAAGCGGATGCGGGGCAGTCCCGGATTGCGCTTCGCTGCATCCGGGCTACGCGGAAAACTTACCCCAGCCGCTGATCCCGAACGTCCTGGGTATCCTCGGTCGCGGCCTTGACGGCAGCCGTGGCCGCGCCCTTGCCGGCACCCTTGCGGCTCGCGATCTCCGCCACCTTGCGGCCGGAGATCTCGTGGCCGGCGTCGGCGGGCATCTGCCAGAAGAACCAGCTCGACACAGCCGACGTTACGGCGACCACGACGAAAGCCGGCGCGAATACGGTCGCGTTGAGCTCGCTGACATGGCTGAGCCACATCGTCGTCTCCACTGACGCAGCGCCGACCGCGACGCCGGCCGAGACCGCGAGCTGCTGGTTGACGCTGACAAGGGTGGTGGCGCGGCTCATCTGGGCCGCCTCGACATCGGCATAGGCGACCGTGTTGATCGCGGTGAACTCGAGCGAGCGGAAGAACCCGCCGACAACGAGGATGATCATGATGATCAGCAGCGGCGTCGTGACCGTGAACAGCCCACATGCAGCGAGGAAAACCGCACTCACCACCGCATTCACCGTCATCAGGTTGCGGAAGCCGAAGGTGCGGATGAGGCGCGCAGCCAGCGTCTTCATGCCCATCGCACCGAGCGAGGAACCGAAGGTGACGAGACCGGACCGGAACGGCGACAGCCCGAACCCGATCTGCATCAAGAGCGGGAGCAGGAAGGGCAGGGCGCCGATGCCGAGCCGGAACAGGAAGCCGCCGACGATCGCCGCGCGCAGCGTCGGCAGGTTCAGGAGCGAGAAATCCAGCACCGGCGATCCAGTCCGCCGGGCGTGAATGACGTAGAGCGTCATCGAGACCGCGCCGCCCACGACCAGGGCTGCAACCGTGCTCCAGGGCAGCAGGTTGAGGCCGGCGACCGAGAGGCCGAACGCGATGCCGGCAAGCCCGATGCCGGCGAGCACCATGCCGTAGAGATCGAACTTCTCCTGCGTCTCGCTCTTGATCGGATCGATGAACTTCAGCGCCATGAAGATGCCGAGCAGACCGATCGGAATGTTGATCAGGAAGATCCAGTGCCATGACGCGTAAGTGGTAATGAAGCCGCCGAGCGGCGGGCCGATCACCGGACCGATCAGGGCAGGGACCGTCACCCACGCCATCGCATTGACCAGTGCGCTTTTGTCGACCGAACGAAGCAGCACGAGACGGCCGACCGGCGTCATCATCGCGCCGCCCATGCCCTGGAGAATACGTGCGAACACGAAGTCCGTGACCGAGCCCGAGAGCGCGCAGCCGATCGAGCCGACCATGAACACGCCCACCGCAATCGCGAACACCATGCGCGCGCCGAATCTGTCAGCGGTCCAGCCGCTTGCCGGGATGAACACCGCGAGCGACAACAGGTAGGACGTGATCGCGAGCTTCAGCGTCAGCGGGCTGGTGCCGATATCGGCCGCGATCGCCGGCAGCGATGTGGCGATCACCGTGGAGTCCATGTTCTCCATGAAGAGCGCGGTGGCCACGATCAGCGGAATGATGCGTTGCTTGTCGACCATGACAGATTGGTAATGGAAATCAGAAGGAGGAGCGAGAATTGCGGCTTATCACCGCCACCGGGCCGGGACCATTGCGCATCAACGCATAGCACCTAAATGCTGCGCAGCACCTGCTCAGCCGCAAAGCGCGCGTGGCACCGTTCCCTCTCTCTCGTCATTCCGGGGCGCGCCCCTTGGCGCGAGCCCGGAATCCATTGGGCCGCAAGGACCGTTGCGGGATGGATTCCGGGCTCGCGACTTCGTCGCGCCCCGGAATGACAGCGGGTAGGCGGCCGGGCCACTCCTGCTGAATTTACCCCAAAAATGCCTGTGCATGGCTGGCCGGCGGTTCGATTTGCTTTGATTCGTCACGCGGCCGTGCTATCGACCCGCGTCAACCCCATCGATGGGCTCCGATTCTCCGGCGAGGCCGCAAGGCACGCCGAGGGCGGCGCTCATCCATACTTATTTGCGGCATAGCCGCAGGAAGGAGTTGGCATATGGCCACGGTGCAACTTCAAGGTATCCGCGAAGCCTTTACGTTCGACGACGTGCTGTTGAAGCCCGGTCTCTCGGACGTCATGCCGGGCGAGGTCGACATCCGCTCCCGCGTCACTCGCGCCATTCCGCTCAACATTCCGATCATGGCCTCCGCCATGGATACCGTCACCGAGGCCCGCATGGCGATCGCCATGGCGCAGGCCGGCGGACTCGGCGTCATCCACCGCAATTTCGACCCCGAGGGGCAGGCGGCCCAGGTTCGTCAGGTCAAGCGCTACGAGTCGGGCATGGTGGTGAATCCGCTCACCATCAGCCCCGAGGCCACGCTCGACGATGCGCTCAAGCTGATGAGCGATCACGGCATCTCCGGCATCCCCGTCGTCACCGGCGCGAGCAAGGCCATACCAGGCAAGCTGGTCGGCATCCTCACCAACCGCGACGTGCGGTTTGCCACTGACCGCCGGCAAAAAGTCTCCGAGCTGATGACGCATGAAGGCCTCGTCACGGTGCGTGAGAATGTCAGCCAGGACGAAGCGAGGCGGCTGCTGCATCATCACCGCATCGAAAAGCTGCTCGTGGTCGATGAGCAATATCGCTGCGTCGGCCTCGTCACCGTCAAGGATATGGAGAAGGCGGTCGCCCATCCACTCGCGTGCAAGGATGCACAAGGCCGCCTGCGCGTCGCCGCCGCCACCACCGTCGGCGACACCGGCTTCGAGCGCACCGAGCGGCTGATCGATGCCGGCGTCGACCTCGTCGTCGTCGACACCGCGCACGGCCATTCCCGCCACGTGCTGCACGCCGTGAATCGCATCAAGCGTCTGTCCAACTCGGTGCAGGTCGTCGCCGGCAATGTCGCGACCGCCGAAGGCGCGCAGGCGCTGATCGATGCGGGCGCGGACTGCATCAAGGTCGGCATCGGCCCGGGCTCGATCTGCACCACGCGCATCGTCGCCGGCGTCGGCGTGCCGCAGCTCACCGCGATCATGGACGCGGTCGAGGCGGCGAAGAAGTCCGACATTCCCGTCATCGCCGATGGCGGCATCAAATTCTCCGGCGATCTGGCCAAGGCGCTCGCCGCCGGCGCCGACATCGCGATGGTCGGCTCGCTGCTCGCCGGCACCGACGAGACGCCCGGCGAAGTCTTCCTGTGGCAGGGCCGCTCCTATAAAGCCTATCGCGGCATGGGCTCGGTCGGCGCGATGGCGCGGGGCTCTGCCGACCGCTACTTCCAGCAGGACATCAAGGACGCGCTCAAGCTCGTGCCCGAGGGCATCGAGGGGCAGGTGCCCTACAAGGGCCCGGTCGGCAACGTCATGCACCAGCTCGCCGGTGGCCTGCGCGCCGCGATGGGCTATGTCGGCGCTGGCAACCTCAACGAACTGCATAAGAAGGCGCAGTTCGTCCGCATCACCGGCGCAGGCCTGCGCGAAAGCCACGTCCACGACGTGACCATCACGCGCGAAGCTCCGAACTATCCGGGCGGGGGTTAGTCCTCAACCGCCTCAGGCGGCGCGCACGGCCTCGAGAAATTTCCCGACCTCGAGCTTGAGGCGGCTCGAATCCGAGGCGAGCAATTGGGCGGCGGTCAGCACCTGTGACGAGGCCGAGCCGGTCGCGCTGGCGCCCTGCTGGACGTCGTTGATGTTGGCGGAGACCTGCTGAGTGCCGTGCGCCGCCTGCTGCACGTTCCGGGCAATTTCCTGCGTGGCTGCGCCCTGTTCCTCGACGGCCGCGGCAATCGTCGAGGAGATTTCCGACAATCTCTCGATCGTCTCGCTGATCGCCTTGATGGCGCCGACCGATTCCTGCGTCGCGGCCTGGACGTTGCCGATCTGCTGATGGATTTCCTCGGTCGCCTTTGCGGTCTGCTGCGCCAGCGCCTTCACTTCCGAGGCGACCACCGCGAAGCCGCGGCCGGCATCGCCCGCGCGCGCGGCCTCGATGGTTGCGTTCAGCGCCAGCAGGTTGGTCTGGCCCGCGATCGAGTTGATGAGCTCGATGACGTCGCCGATCCGGCTTGCGGCCAGTGACAATTCGCCGACGCGATCGTTGGTGCGGCGGGCCTGCTGAACCGCATCGCCCGCCACGCGCGCGGATTCCTGGACCTGCCGGCTGATCTCGTTGACCGACGATGTCAGCTCTTCGGTCGCGGAGGCGACCGACTGCACATTGGCGGATGCCTCCTCGGACGCCGCTGCGACGGCCGTCGTCAGCGTCTGCGAGCGATCGGCGGTCGTGTTCAACGTGCCGGCCGAACCTTCAAGCTCGGTCGCCGCCGACGAAACCGTACCCACGATCTGGCCGATCACGGTCTCGAAATCGCGCGTGATGAGGTTCACGCGGCGGCCGCGCTCGATCTGCGCTTCGGCGTTGCGTGCGGCATCCTCGTCGGCGAGCCTTTTCGCAATCAGCGCGTTCTTGAAGATCTGGAGCGCGCCAGCCATGGTGCCGATCTCGTCCTTGCGATGCCCGTCGGGGATTTCAGCGTCGAGCTCGCCGTCGGCGAGCCGCAGCGTCGTTCCGGTCAGTCGCACCAGCGGGCCGATCACCTGGCGCATCACGGCGATCACGACGGCGGCCGAGGCGATCAGCACGACCAGCAGGGCCGCGAGCGCCCAAGTCAGCCGCATCTGCGTCTGCGCGATCGCAGTGTCGTTGGCGTCATGGGCAAAGGTCAGGGCGGCGTCGCGCAAGCCCAGGACGCTGTTCATGACGGGCGCGAGCCAGCCGGGCCACTCGGCCTCGCTGATCGGGCTGGGACGGTCTTCGCGTGCGGCCGCGACCATCTCGCGAAGCCGCGGCTCGCCTTCGGTCATCAGCTTCGCGCGCACCTTGTCGATGGCGTTCACGAGCGCTGGCGCATCGCCGACATTGTGCACGCCTTGCTCGATCTGCATCCAGATCAGCGCGACCTGCCCCGTCAATTCGGTCACCTCGACGCGCTGGGCTGCCGACAGGGGCTGGTTGCGAGCGAAAAGGCCGAGCACGGCGGCACGTGCGCCATTGATGGCGCGCATGCTTTGTGCGCTCTGCGCCAACGCCGCCGAAGACAGCAGGTTCTCGATGTCGCTGCCGGTCCGCGACAGGTTGATCGAGGCCTCGCTTGTCGCCGCGGTGAGGGCGTCGATAGAGCGTGCAAGTCCATCCACGATCGCTGTCTGGCTGTTGGCGGGGCGTTGCGGCTTGGGCAGGACCACGGCCTGACGGCCCGCACTGCGCAGCTGCTGCAACGCCTGCTCGGCCGCTTCGATCGATTTCGTTGGCAGCTCCGCCGCGCGAATAGCCGCTTTGGCCGCGCCGATGGCGGCATCCGTGTTGACGATGGCCTTGTCGAGGGCCGATAGCTTGTCCGGCGTGGCCGGGTCGGCCGGGGTTGCCACCGCGAACCAGGCGGTACGTTCGGCTGGAATGAGGCTGTTGGCCTTCATCACCAGCTCGAAGGCGTTTAGTGAGCGCGCGGCCGCCTCACGCTTGCGCAGATCGCCCCATCCGCCCCAGGCGACTGCCCCGGCGAAAGCCAACGCCAGGAGGCTCGTGATCAGGTTGCCTGCCAGGACACGCCAACGCAGGCTGATGCCACCCTTCGCGCCGATCTTGGAGGAATGCACGGACGGCAGGGAAAGCTCTGACACCGGATGGGCTCTTTGGTCATGGAATCGCTGCGTAATCTTAGTTCGCAATCGCGACCAAAGCCTTAATTGAGCAACAGTTTGCTTCGCTGCGACGCACCTCCTAAATGACTGCGACAAACAATCTGGAGGAAGCCATCATGTCCCAAGGCAAACGCATCGTTCTCGCCGCGCGTCCCGTCGGCGAGCCCAAATCGTCTGATTTTCGTCTGGAGGAATTCGCGATTCCCGCGCCTGGCGCAGGCGAAGTTTTGCTGCGCACGATCTGGCTGTCACTCGATCCCTATATGCGCGGGCGCATGAGCGACGGTCCGTCCTATGCCGCGCCGGTTCCGGTCGGCGGCGTGATGGAAGGCGAGGCGGTGAGCGAGGTCGCCGCCTCCAACAATCCCGACTTTGCCAAGGGCGACATCGTCCGTGCCCGTACCGGCTGGCAGACCAACGCGATCTCGGACGGCAAGGGCCTCATCAAGGTCGATCCCAAACTCGGTCCGATCTCGACCTCGATCGGCGTGCTCGGCATGCCCGGAATGACCGCGTATACGGGCCTGCTCGACATCGGCAAGCCGCAAGCGGGTGAGACCGTCGTCGTCGCCGGCGCCTCCGGCGCGGTCGGCTCGGCCGTGGGTCAGATCGCGAGGATCAAGGGCGCACGGGCCGTCGGTATCGCCGGTGGCAAGGACAAGTGCGACTACGTGGTGAAAGAGCTCGGCTTCGATGCCTGCGTCGATCACCGCGACCCCGATCTCGCCGCGAAGCTGAAGGATGCCTGCCCGAAAGGCATCGACGTCTATTTCGAGAATGTCGGCGGCGCCGTGTTCGAAGCGGTGTTCCCGCTGCTCAATGCCTTCGCGCGTGTGCCGGTCTGCGGCCTGATCGCCCATTACAACGACACCGAAGCCAAGCCGCCGAAATGGGCGGCATCGATGATGCGCGCGACGCTGACCAAGCGGCTGACCTTTCGCGGCTTCATCGTCTCCGATTTCGCCTCGCGTCACGGCGACTTCCTGCGCGACATGTCGGGTTGGGTCCGCGACGGCAAGGTGAAGTACAAGGAATTCGTCACCGAGGGCCTGGAGAGCGCCCCCGGCGCCTTCATCGGGCTCCTGAAGGGCGCCAATTTCGGCAAGCAGCTGGTCCGGGTCGGGCCGGATAAGGCTTAGCTGTCAGGCCTGGACCGTCTTCTGACGGTCTGGAGCGTCTTTGCGTTACGCCGGTATCACACCCCGGATATCGATAGTTAACAAAGAGTCACCGATCGGCCACACCTGCCCTTAAAAGCGAGCAGGTGTGACCGAGGGTTCATTGACGTCCGGGCGAAGGCATTGAATCATCGCGCATATTTTGGGTGTTGCGATGTTAGAGATCAGTGTTTTCTGCGTCATTGTTTTGGCCGCCGGCTATTGGGCGACCATGTTCGTCATGGGCCGTCGCGACGACGTCATCCATGGCAAGTTCGTTTATGCCGAGGACGAGAGCAGCTTCACCCAAGCCTCGATGCCGACGCCACCGCCGCCGTTTCCGAAACGTCCAGTCATTGCTGCGCGGTCCGCGAGCGTTCAGCCCGCCAGCGTCCAGCCTCACAAGGCCGAGACCGTGACCAGCGAAGCGCTGCAATCGTTGCTGGCCGCGATCCAGCAGGATCTCAAGAGCGTCGCCTGAGACAGGCGCTAGTGCTCGCCGCCCATCTGGGCAAAGAGCTCCTCAATATCGATATCGACCTGGCCCGCCGCGCGGACGTGGCGGACTTCAAAGCTATCAGGGGCGAAGCGGTACTCGACGAGGCCGGTTTCCTTTCGCGATCCGGTCCTGACGCGCGTCGTTGATCTTGAAGCCGGCCGACGGCGCCCAGACGTGCCGCGTATGGCGGAACGTGAAGTCGCGGCGCTGGTGCACGTGACCGCTGGCGATGAGGCGGAGATCGACATTTGCAAACATCTCTATCAGCCGCGCCCGTGCCGGCTGCGGTACGTAGCGGATCGAAGTCTCCGGGAGTTCGGGGTCATCGGGTAGATTGAGAAACACCGGCTTGTGCAGGAACAGCGCGACCGGCTTGCCGTTCACGTGCGCAATTTCAGAAGCAAGCCAATCGAACTGCTCGGCCTCGAACGCGAGCCCTGAATTCATCACCAGCGAGTTGAGGCCGATGAAACGCCAGCCGGCGGCCTCGAACGACCAATGGTCCTCGCCGATGATGTCGCGAAATTGCTGGCGGTGCGTTTCCGCTATCGGCGGCTTCGGCGCCGGCCCGAGTGCGGTCGGGTTGTCGCCGATGTCGTGATTGCCTGGAAGATAGCGACAGTCGACGGGCAGCGCGTCGTGCAGGCCTTTCGCGAACATAACGTCATCCCGGCTGGTCGGTCCGTCGAAGGAAACGTCGCCGGTGTTGATGACGAGATCAGGCCTGTCAGCGTCGATGTGCTCGCTGACCGCCTGGAAGTTTGCGATCAGGCCAGGAAAGCGGCGGCCGAGATGCGTGTCGGAAATCTGCGTGAGGCGAAATTCGGACATGGGATCATCGTAGCCGTGGTCGCGCGTCGGAACGATGACAACGCGGGCATGGATCACGACGAACAAAATTTAAAGCACGCAATCGTGCAGGGGCCAAAATCGCTTCAATGATCGGCGGTTGGTCGCCTGACCGGGAACGCCGGTTCAACTCGTCGATTGTCAGGGCCAGGAGACGCGGCTAATGACGGGCCGCGGCACGCCGCCTGACGGGAAAGTTCCGATGTCTGTCCAAATGGTCTTGCTGCCTGTCTTCGTGCAGGTCGGTCTCACTTTCGCGCTCCTGATCGGTATGGTGTTCGGGCGGCGGCGGGCGCTGGTCTCGGGCGAGACCAGGATCCCTGACATTGCGCTCGGCGAGCCGAACTGGCCGAAGGGCACCACCCAAATCGCCAATTGCTACCGCAACCAGTTCGAGCTGCCGCTGCTGTTCTACGCCCTGATCGCGCTGGCGCTGCCGCTGCGCCATGCCGACGTCTTCATCGTGCTGATGTCCTGGGTGTTCGTGGTGACGCGCCTTGTCCATGCCGGCGTGTTCGTCGCCTCGAACGATTTCGGCCGGCGCTCGTCGGTCTGGCTCGCCGGCGTGCTGGTGCTGCTGGCGATGTGGATCTACTTCGTACTGAAAATTCTGTTGCTGATCTAGGCGCTTGCCCGCCAATCCTGATCTGAAAGATTCAAATGACTCCCGCTGCCCGGCTGTCCGCAGCCATTGAAGTGATCAACACCATCGAGAAGGACCGCGTGCCCGCGGCCAAGGCGCTGAAGGAGTGGGGCACCGCGCACCGCTTTGCCGGCTCCGGCGACCGCGCGGCGATTGCCGGTCTCGTCTGGGACGTGCTGCGCCGCTATGCCTCGAGCGCGTTCCTGATGGATTCCGACAGCGCGCGTGCGCGCCTGATCGGCATGCTCCGCCTCGAGCGCAACATGGACACCGCAACCATGGCGGCCATGTTCGACGGCAGCCGGTTTGCACCCGAACCGCTGACGGAGGCCGAGCAGGCGGCGTTGGCCTCGCGTTCCCTGAAAGATGCGCCCGCTGCGATTGCCGGCGACTACCCGGAATGGCTCGATTCCCATCTGGCAAAAATCTTCGGCGACGACCGCGCGGCGGAAGCCGTCGCGATGGCGAGCCGGGCGCCGTTGGACTTGCGCGTCAACACGCTAAAATCCAGCCGCGACAAGGTGCTGAAGGCGTTGGCTCATCTTCATGCGAAACCGACGCAATGGTCGCCAAATGGCCTGCGCATCGCGCTTTCGGCCGATGCGCGCAACCCCGGCATCCAGGCGGAAGAGGATTTCATCAAGGGCGGCGTTGAAGTGCAGGATGAAGGATCGCAGATCGCGGCCTTGCTCACGGCGGCAAAACCCGGCGAGCAGGTGATCGATCTCTGTGCAGGCGCCGGCGGCAAGACGCTGGCGCTCGCCGCGATGATGCAGGGCAAGGGCCGGCTGATCGCGACCGACAGCGAGAAGCGGCAGCTTGTGCCCATTCACGAGCGCCTGTCGCGCGCCGGCGTCCACAATGCCGAAATCCGCACGCCCAAAGGCGAGGCCGATCCGCTGGCCGATATCAGCGCCACCGCCGACCTCGTCGTGATCGACGCCCCCTGCACGGGAACCGGAACCTGGCGCCGCAATCCCGACGCCAAATGGCGCATGCGGCCGGGCGCGCTGGAGATCCGCCTCAAGGACCAGGCCGAGGTGCTGGAGCGCGCGGTGCCGCTGGTGAAGGCCGGCGGCCGCATCGCCTACATCACCTGCTCGGTGCTGTCAGAGGAGAACGGCGCGCAGGTGAGGGCATTCATCGGCCGGCATCCGGAGTTCGCGGTGGTGCCGCCGGAACAGACCGCGAGCGTACTCTGGGACAAGGCCGAGGCGTTTGCGGCAGCCGCGATGCAATCGCCTGAGGGCTGGCTGATGACCCCGCGCCGCACCGGCACGGACGGGTTCTTCGTCTCGGTGCTTCGTAGGGTGGTCCGCGAGGCGTAACCCACCACTTCTGTTTCTGCGGATAGAGCCAGTGATGGGTTACACGGACTGGGCTTCGCGCAGCCGCAGGGCTAACCCACCCACCGGCACCGCCCGCGAGGCAACACCGTTCCAAACGAAAACCCCGCCACCGAGATCTCGGTGGCGGGGCTTCTGTAATCCTACGATCTGCCGGTACGTCCGTGGTCAGATCGCGAATTTCGCGGTCAACTAGCCGGCGCGGAGGTTGTCGGCCGAGGACTTGCCGCTGCGGCGGTCCGCAACAATATCGAACGAAACCTTCTGACCCTCGTTGAGGGTGCTCAGACCGGCGCGTTCAACGGCGCTGATGTGAACGAAGACGTCCTTCTGGCCGTCATCCGGCTGGATGAAGCCGAAGCCCTTTTGGTTGTTGAACCACTTCACGGTGCCCATTGCCATAGTCATTTCCTTTCAATTGACGATGCACTCAGGGGGACAAATGCACATTGCTGCGCCCATCATCCCGGTTGGTCGATTTTGGAGAAATACCTGAAACGTGCTCGTCCATTGAAATGAGACGGAGCGGCCCAGTCGTTCGGCCAAGGATCGATGCTTTCGAATATAACGATTTATTGGGGCAAGTTCAAGGCACCACGCCTTGACAGCGAGTCCCCTGCGCTTTGCTATTTTGCGCTGCACACCAGCCCCTGAACGAGTGTTCCGTCAGTCGACAATGAACAGCGTCGCGCCCACGGCCGTCGACGAGCGATGCGCGGCATCGCCGAAATCCGAGACCTGGTAGCTCATCCCCGGCGTCAGCTTGAATTTTCGCCCGTCGCGCAGTTCGCTGTCGAGTTCGCCCTGCAGCACGTAGAGCACGTGGCCCCGGTCGCACCAATGATCGGCGAGATAGCCCGGCGAATACTCGACCATCCGCACCCGGAGATCGCCGATGTTCAGCGTCCGCCACTTGGCCTGCCCGGTTTCACCGGGATGCGTGGTGGCCTCGACCTTGCTCCAGTCGGTGACGGTGAAGGGGGAGGTGGGGAGTTTCATGCGAGAATCCTGTCTCGGAGCCGGCGGTGCCGTTGTTGGCGCACGCGCGCGCCGCAGTCTCCGTCAATGCGGCAAATGGTTCGCCGATCCCTGCACGATCAGCCCCGCCTCATTCACCCGCAGATATTCGCAGATCCGCTTGCCCCGCTCGTTCTCGTAAAACACCACCAGGCTGTCGGGGCTCACGAACACATCGATCAATGAAAAGTGCAGCTCCGGCAGCAACCCGAGCGCCTTGCTCCAATAAGCCCGCAGCGCGTCCTTGCCGCGGACGGTGCCGCTGGCATCAAATCCCATCGCGGGGATGCGGTCCGAGGTCATCTCAGTGGCGTCGTCATAGAGCGCAAGGACACGTTCGAGATCGCGCGCGTTCCAGGCCTCGACCCAGGTCCGGCCGAGGGCTGCAAGCGTTGATGGCTGATGATGCTGCGACAATGGTGATCCTCCCTGAGCTGCCCCTGTTCGATGGCGGAGCCTATTAGGTCAATAATACTTACCTATATCCATTTGTCCATGCCCAAAGAAGAATGTGGGCGCGTGCCCCGCGCGGTTGCGGGCAGTCGCACGGTCGCGTATTTGCTTGCCATGACAGCAGCACAGCACGACCGCTCCGCGTCGACGCCCTCAGTGGCCTCGGCGCATGACAAGATTCTCATCGTCGACTTCGGCAGCCAGGTGACGCAGCTGATCGCGCGTCGCGTGCGCGAGGACGGCGTCTATTGCGAGATCGTCCCGTTCAACAAGGCCGAAGAGGCCTTCAAGGAGATGAAGCCGAAAGCGGTGATCCTCTCCGGCGGCCCTGAATCGGTGCATGAGGCCGGCTCGCCCCGCGCCCCGCAATTGATCTTCGCCTCCGGCGTGCCCGTGATGGGCATCTGCTATGGCCAGATGACGATGGCAGAGCAGCTTGGCGGCACCGTCGAGGGCGGCCATCACCGTGAATTCGGCCGCGCCGATGTCGAGGTGAAGGCGCAGAGCAAGCTGTTCGAGGACACTTGGTCTCTCGGTGGCAAACATCAGGTCTGGATGAGCCATGGCGACCGCATCACAAAAATGCCGCCGGGCTTCTCCGTGGCCGGCACCTCGCCGAACGCGCCGTTCGCGATCATCCAGGACGAGACGCGCAAATATTACGGCCTGATGTTCCACCCCGAAGTGGTGCACACGCCCGACGGCGCCAAGCTGATCCGCAATTTCGTCCGCAAGATCGCCGGCCTCTCCGGTGACTGGACCATGCGTGCCTTCCGCGAGGAGGAGATCCAGAAGATCCGCGCTCAGGTCGGCCGAGGCAAGGTGATCTGCGGTCTCTCCGGCGGCGTCGATTCGGCGGTCGCGGCCGTGCTGATCCACGAAGCCATCGGCGACCAGCTCACCTGTGTGTTCGTCGATCACGGCATGCTCCGCCTCGACGAAGCCAAGACCGTGGTCGACCTGTTCCGCCACCACTACAACATCCCGCTCGTGCACGTGGATGCGTCAAAACAGTTTCTGGGCGAGCTCGAAGGCGTCACCGATCCCGAAACAAAGCGCAAGACCATCGGCCGCCTCTTCATCGAGGTGTTCGAGGCGGAGGCCAAGAAGATCGGCGGCGCCGACTTCCTGGCCCAAGGCACGCTCTATCCCGACGTGATCGAGAGCGTCTCCTTCACCGGCGGCCCCTCGGTGACGATCAAGTCGCACCACAATGTCGGCGGTCTCCCTGAACGCATGAACATGAAGCTCGTCGAGCCCTTGCGCGAGCTGTTCAAGGACGAGGTCCGCAAGCTCGGCCGCGAGCTCGGCCTCCCCGAAATCTTCGTCGGCCGCCACCCGTTCCCGGGCCCCGGCCTCGCCATCCGCTGCCCCGGCGACATCACCCGCGACAAGCTCGACATTTTGCGCCAGGCCGATGCCGTCTACATCGACCAGATCCGCAAGCACGGCCTCTACGACGACATCTGGCAGGCCTTTGCCGTGCTGCTCCCCGTCAAGACAGTCGGCGTCATGGGCGACGGCCGCACCTACGACTTCGTCGTCGGCCTACGCGCCGTCACCTCCACCGACGGCATGACCGCGGACTTCTACCCGTTCGACATGAAGTTTCTGGGCGAGACCGCTACGCGCATCATCAACGAGGTGAAGGGCGTGAATAGGGTGGTGTACGACGTGACGAGCAAGCCGCCGGGGACGATTGAGTGGGAGTGACCGTCCCGTCAGATCGCCGAGAAGCCACCGTCGACGGACAACTCCACCCCGTTCACGAAGCTGGAATCGTCCGACGCGAGAAACAGCGCGGCCGCCGCAATTTCCTCCGGGCGACCCATCTTTCCGCGCGGGATCAGGGATTCGAACATCCGCTTCGCCTCCTCCGTGAGAACCTGGTCCTGCATCGGTGTGGCGATCGGTCCCGGGTGCAGCACGTTCACCCGGATATTCCTGCCCTTCAGTTCGTTGAGCCACCCGCGCGCGAATGCGTGCAACGCCGCCTTGCTCGCCGCATACACGCTGTAACCCGGAAAACCTTTCACTGACGCGACTGACCCGGTCATGAAGATCGATCCGCCATCACTGAACAGCGGCAACGCCTTTTGCACCGTGAATAGCGTGCCGCGCGTATTCAGGCCGAAGGTCGCATCGAAATGCTGCTCGGTAATCTCGCCCAGCGGAACCGCTTCGCCGATGCCGGCGCTCGCGTACAGCACGTCGATCCTGCCCTTGTCCCGCTTGACCGTGTCGAACAGGCGGTCGAGGTCGTCGAGATTGGCCGCGTCGCCGCGCACGCCGGTCACGTTCTGGCCAATCAGCTTGACGGCCTCGTCGAGCGCCTGCTGCCTCCGGCCCATGATGAAGACATAGGCGCCTTCTTCGACGAACCGTTTGGCGCTCGCCAGCGCCATGCCGCTCGATCCACCCGTGATGACCGCAACCTTACCGTCCAACTTTCCCATAATCTCTCCTTTCAGGCTCTGCCTTTGGTCGCTCGGGGATGCCCCCGAGAACGTGGAGATGGGTCCGCCCGCGTCAGGCGTTGAGTGCGGAAGCGCGCACATCGGTGGTGCGAAATCGATCGGGCTGGACGACTGATCTCAGCCGCGGTGATCGGTGTCCGCGATTCGGAAATGCGGCCGCAACCGTCGACACAGGCCACAATGACCGGCATATTACGGCTCGATGTGCTCGATACGGGCTTTGGACGGCGCACCCCGGCGGTGCCGGATTGCACCATGATCGACTGGGATGACGTTCGCTACTTTCTTGCCGTCGCGCGTGGAGGCTCGGTGCGGGCTGCCGCCGAGCGCCTCGGCGTGAACCACGCGACCGTGCTGCGACGCATCGCCCAACTCGAGCAACGCCTCGGCGTGCACATGTTCGAAAAGCTGCCTTCCGGCTACCGCCTGACGGCTGCGGGCGAGGAGGTCCTCGAGTTCGCGGACCAAATGGAAGCGTCGTCGCACCAGCTGGAGACGCGCGTCTTCGGGCGCGACCAGAGCGTGCGCGGGCGTCTGCGGGTGACGTTGGCACCGCCGCTTGCGGCCCACCTGCTGATGCCGGACTTCGCCGATTTCGCGCGCCTACATCCCGACATCGAGATGGACATCTTGTCGTTCGGCGAGTTGGCAAATCTGACCAACCGACAGGCCGACGTCGCGATCCGCGTCGTCTACGACCGCAAAACCCTGCCGCTCAATCTTCACGGCCTGAAGGGACCGGAGCTGTTCGGCGGCATCTACATGTCCAGGGATCGACTGGCCGCGGGGCGTGCGGGCGCGCCTGATCCCATCCGGTGGATCGTCATCAGCATTCATGGAATTCCGGATTGGGCCAGCGAGGGTGAGGTTCGCACCAAGGGCGTTCCATTCAGGACCTCGGACGCCGGGGCGCAAATCGCCGCTGTCCGGCAAGGACTCGGGATCACGACGTTGCCGTGCTTCGTCGGAGACGCCGACCCCCTGCTGGTGAGGGTGCCTGGCACCGAGCTGCACATGTACGGAACGCTCTGGCTGCTCACACAGGGGGAGACCCGCAAGACGAAGCGGGTGCGGCTCTTCACCGAGTTCGTATCCCGCAGGCTCGCGGCGTACGCGCCGCTTCTCGCGGGACTGTCAATATCGCGCGACTGACGCGCCTGACCGTACTGACGAACGATGGACTTCCCCGTCGCTGACGGTCTTTTTGGGCACGCGCCGTGAGCCGATTTTGACGGATTTTCGCTTGCCGAGGACTGCCTCCAGAATATAACCTGTATCAGGTTATAGGAGGCGTTCCTCATGAACTTCAACCTGTATCTCGACGATAAGACTGCCGAGGAATTGGATCGGACGGCGAAGACGCTCGGCGAGACCCGCAGCGGGTTGATCCGCAAGGCGTTGCGCGAGTGGCTGGACAAGAAAACGCTCGGCAGTCCCGGCTGGCCATCGTCGATCTTGGAATGGCAGGGGTCTCCTGATGTGCCGCCGTTCGAGTCGCACCGCGACGAATTGCTGCCGCCGCGAGAAGATGCGTTGTCTTGAAGTATCTTCTCGACACCAACGTGCTGAGCGACTTCGCTCGCGGCGAGCAGGCCGTGATCATGCGGCTCCGTCAAGAAGTGCCATCGCAACTGGCCGTCTCGGTGATCACCGAGATGGAGGTCGAATATGGGCTCGCCCGCAATCCTAATCTGGTGCCACGGGTGCGGGACGTGATGAGGACGCTCTTGAACACGATCTCGGTCCTGCCATTCGAGCGCGAGGATGCCCGTGTGTCGGCACAATTGCGAGCGAGCCTGAACAGCCAGGGAACACCCATCGGTGCCTACGACGTGCTGCTCGCAGCCTCTGCTTTGCGGCGTGGATTGAAGATCGTAACGCACAACGCGCGGGAGTTCGGTCGCGTCGGCGGCCTGGGGCTTGAGGATTGGCATAGCCCGTAATCGTGTGTCGCACCTCGGCCTACACGCCATCACTGCCGGCCTACATGTTACTGGCGAAGGTGCTGATGGCGGGCGGGTGAGGGCACTTGCGTAGGGCGGATTAGCCGCAAGGCGTAATCCGCCATTTCTCCTCGCGTTGCGCATTGGATGGCGGATTACGCTTCGCTAATCCGCCCTACGGGGCCGGCGAGTTCCGCAATCCCGCAAGATCGGTCGAGCGCATCACGGCCATCCCAGCCTAACTAAACCCGCCACGGAGGAGGGACGATGACGGCGGTTCTGCAAAACTATCGGGACCGGATGCGGCGGGTGCTGGACCATATCGACCGGCATCTCGACGCGGATCTGGACCTGGACAGCTTGAGCGCCGTTGCGGCCTTCTCGAAATTTCATTTCCACCGGCAGTTCACCGCGACCTTCGGGCTGTCGGTGCATCGCTATGTCCAGCTCGCCCGTCTGAAGCGCGCGTCGCATCAGCTGGCCTACAATGACGCCCACAGCGTCACGGAGATTGCGATGGATGCCGGTTACGATGCGCCGGATGCCTTCGCCCGCGCCTTTCGGCAACGGTTTGGGCAATCGCCGTCATCGTTTCGGAAATCTCCCGATTGGGAGCCGTGGCTTGCGGCCTTCGGGCCTCTCGACAACGCACGGAGCAAGCTGATGAAGAATTTCACTACTGACGACGTGACGATCCGCGATGTGCCCGCCACGAAAGTGGCGATCATGGAGCATCGGGGCAGCCCTGAGATGCTTGGCACCACTCTTCAGCGGTTCATCGCGTGGCGCAAGGCCGCCGGCCTGCACCCCAGGACGAGTCCGACTTTTAATGTCTGGCATTCGGAGGGGCGTCCCGCCCAGCAAGACGAATATAGCATCGACCTTTGCGTCGGGACCGACCAACCGATCGCGGCGAATGGCGAAGCGGTCAAGGCCGGCGAGATCCCCGGCGGACGCTGCGCGGTGCTGCGTGTCGTCGGCTTCACCGACAATCTGGAGCCGGCTGCGCTCTATCTTTATCGCGACTGGCTTCCGGCCAGCGGCGAGGAGGCGCGCGACTTCCCGATCTATTGCCAGCGGCTGAGCCTGTTCCCGGAGGTGCCGGAGCACGAGGCAGTCGCGGAGGTTTTTCTGCCATTGAAATGACGCGCTCCGACGGCGGCCTGTCCGTTCCGATCATAAGAAACGGACTGGCCGTTTGGCTTTTAATGGTTGCTACGAGCTCCTTGGCCTAAATGACGACACGCCTACGAATCGCCGTTCTCCCGGTGCGCCGACCGGCGGACGTCGGAGGGTGTCGCGCCATAGCGCCCGCGGAAGGCGCGATTGAAATACGATAAATCTCCGAATCCCGCTTCGAACGCGACCGAGCTCACGGTTCGATCGGAAAGCCTTGGGTCGACCAGCATGCGGTGGGCCCGGGTGAGCCGCTGGACCAGCACGAATTCGGAAAACGTCGTCGCATCCCCGTCGAACAACATGCTGACATAACGCGGCGTGATCCCGTGGCGCAGCGCGACGGCCTCGATCGACAGCTGACGATCGGTCAGATTCTTGACGATGTCGGCTTTAATCGCACGTAGACGCGCGGCGGGAACACCGCGGCCGCCCGCGAGCACGGCGGCATCCCGCGTTGCTCCGATCGCCAGCGCGGCCAAATCCTGCAGATGGCTGGACACGAGGCTCTGAACCTCCGGCGTCGTCAGCATGTCCTCGTCATTCAACACGCTCGCATAGTGCACCAGCAACCGCACAGCCTCGTGGTCGACCGGAATCGGCCGCATCACGGCGGCGTCGAGATCGGTGATCAACGGAGCCATCTTGTCGAACGGGAAGCGGAAGTTGACGAGGTTCGAGGTCGAATGAATCGAACAGGAGCTGACGTCGGTCGTGCGCGTCAGCGCGGCGGTGCCTGCGCCGATTGGAATTTCCTCGCCGCGGACACGAAGCACGCAACCGCCGGAGAGTGCGATCGTGAGAATAAGGTCGTTGCTTTCGATCAGGTCCGGCGTGCGCAAGCAATCCATGGCTGGACAGATGCCGGACGCCAGGGTCGCGTCCGGCAGCGATCGAAACACCATGTCCAGGTGGAATGTGACATCGGGCTGCAGCTCGAACTGCATTTTCATCAGTAAGCGCCCGACAATTTCGCGTACGGCCTCGATCCTGTCTCGCGCAGGGAATTGGTCGGTCGACAATCTAAAAAAATTGTTTGGCAATGGGCTCATCAAAATACGTCTGTCATGCGTCACCCTAACTCATGCGGCATTCCGGCAACAGGACAATTTAAGTTTTACGATTTCCGCTGAGTCCTGCTGCTTTTCCGCATGGTCCAAGACCAGCCCGGCAAGGCTGGCTAGAAGGCTGGCTAGCTCGATGTTGCAGAATCGAAAGCTTGGCCCGCTGCTCGCGTCTGCACACCTGACGACAAGCCATAACAATACACATGGAGACGCAATGCGCGAGACCATCGCCATTCTACTCGGTGCCACGGCTCTGAGCCTTGCTGGTCCGGCCTTCGCCGCCGACATGCCGGCCAAAGCACCGGTCTACGCGCCGTCTTACAACTGGACGGGCTTCTATTTCGGCGCCAACGCCGGCTATGGGTTCGGCCATGCGCCGACCAGCGTGGTGCCGAACGCCACTGAAGCCGGTTTCCTGGCGGATCCCCTCTGCGTTTCGAGCAATTGTGCGCCGGCGCCGGCGGCATCGCACCTCAATGGTTTCGTGGGTGGCGGCCAGATGGGATACAATTTTCAGTCCGGCAACATCGTCGCCGGCCTGGAAACGGACCTGTCTTTTGCCGGATTGCGCAAGTCGGACACCGCCACCGGCAATTTCTACATCGGCGGAATACTCGCCACGACTGTCGACACAAAGCTCGACTGGTTCGGGACGTTGCGTGGTCGTCTCGGTTTTCTGCCGACGAATAGCCTCCTGCTCTACGGAACAGGCGGCGTTGCCTATGGTGCCGTCAAAACGACGGTCACGACGCTGAATGTGGCTGGTTGCGGGTTCCTCTCTATTTATTGCTCCACCGGGTCTGCGGATGGAACGTCGGTCGGTTGGACGATCGGCGCCGGCGCGGAGTACGCCGTGGCGCCAGCATGGACGGTCAAGGCCGAGTATCTCCATATCGATCTCGGCAGCCGCAGCTTTACGGCAACCGATCCCAACGTCCCGGGCGGCGCAATCACCTCGACCACAAGCTTCAAGATGGACACGGTCAGGATCGGCATGAACTACAAACTCGGTGCCCTCTGACCTATCGCCCCAGCGCTATTGCGATGCGCGATGCGAGAAGCTTCACGATGAGGCCTGAAGGATAGCTTCGGTGGCTTGGAACGTCGTCGGGAAGGACGACGCCGTCCGGCTTGAACTTTGTGCAAATCCGGTGCTGGAGGGGCGGGAGTTCTCCGCGAAATCGCGCGCGGTAGGCCGAGACCCAGTGCGGGCCTCGATCGAAATTCACGAACATTGCCGAATTGCAACAGGTCGCGACAACCCTGTTGGTTGGAGAAGTCTCCTTGAGCTTGTACGGCCTCAGCAGTTCAGCTCCCTCAGAGCATTCGAAGCGGTCTTTTCGATAGAGGATGTAGGCCGTGCCGCCGTCGGGATCGCGCACGGCGCTGGCATTGGGGAGAGCTTCGATCTGATCGGCCGCCGTCCGGCAGTCGTCGCAATAGCAGGCCGCGCTAACGATCGGCCGGCCGAACGCCCCGAGTTTGACGCGGCCGCAGGCGCATGACGCGATCATGGTGGGGGAGCGGGTCACCTGCTTGTCCTCGCTGTCGCGGAGCTCCGACGTTGCCCTGCGGCCGGTGCGCGCGCGTTCCTCGCATCATAGGGAAAGGCACGCAAGTGAAAGCGGTCACGCTCTTCCGCTGCGGTGTCTCGCTCAATCCCGCGCCATCTTCTCGAACTTCTTGACCAGCCGCTCCCGCTTCAGCCGCGACAGCCGCTGGATCCAGAACATGCCGTCGAGCTGATCGATCTCGTGTTGGTGGCAGACGGCGCGCAGGCCGTCCGATTCCTCGCTTTGCGTGTTGCCGTCGAGATCCCTGTAGCTGATCCGCACGCGCGCGTGGCGCTGCACCTCGTCGTTGACGCCGGGCATCGAGACGCTGCCCTCGCGGTGCATGATCATCTCGTCTGAGGCCCATATGATCTCCGGGTTGACGTAGGTGCGCGCGCCATTGGTGGCGTCGAGCTCGAGCACGACGACGCGCAAGGGCAGGCCGATATGCGGCGCCGTGATGCCGATGCCGGGCGCGGCGCGCATCGTGTCCAGCAGGTCGCTCGCAAGCTTGCGCAGGCCATCGTCGAATGCGGTGACGGGGCGGGCCGGGATCGCGAGGCGGCGGTCGGGATAGCGGACGATCGGGCAAATGGTCATGCAGGCTCCTACCACTCACGGATGGTTGAAGCATCCCGTTCTTGACGACCTACCAACTGGAAGGTAGCTAACGTCATGACCAACGTTTCCTCGACCGCCGACGACATTCTGGCCTGCGCGCGCTCCTTGATCATCGCGGGCGGCTACAACGGCTTCAGCTATGCCGACGTGGCCGAAGTCGTCGGCATCCGCAAGCCGAGCATCCACCACCATTTCGCCAGCAAGGTCGATTTGGTTCGCACCCTCGTGGCGCGCTACCGCGAGGAAGCGGAGGCGGGACTGTCCGCGCTCGAGCGCAATATCGCGGACCCGCGCGCGCAGCTCGAAAATTACGTTGCCTATTGGGAGGCGTGCATCACCGATGCGACGGCGCCCTTCTGCGTGTGCGCGATGCTGGCCAGCGAGCTTCCGATCCTGCCGGAGGAGGTGGCGCTCGAAGTGCGTGCGCACTTCCGTTTCCTCGCATCTTGGCTGAATTCGGTGATGGAACGCGGCAAGCGGAAGGGGCAGCTCAAACTTTCCGGCACGGCCAGGATCGAGGCTGAGGGATTCATGGCGACCATTCACGGCGCGATGCTGTCGGCGCGCGCCTATGGTGATCCCAAAATGTTCGGTGTGATTACCGCGCCGCTGCTGGAGCGGCTGTCCACGAAGCACTGAGAGACATCGGCGAGACCACAACGGCATCCCGGAGGCATCGGGGGTGGAAGGCGTCTTGCTGTCGAAAGCTACCAACTAGTAGGTAAAGGAGTGAAGACAATGGCTGACTATCAAGTGAACCTCGTTCGCAACGATCGCGAGCAATGGCTCAAACAATACTACTTCCTCCGCGTGGCATTCTCCGTTGCCTGGGTGGTAGCTGCGTTTGCCATCGCGCCGTCGTCTCCGGCGATCGCGGGCGCCTTGCTCGTGCTCTATCCGGCATGGGACGCCGCGGCCAATTTCCTCGACGCCTTGCGCAGCGGCGGCCTCCATCAAAATCGCACGCAGGCACTGAACGTCCTGGCTAGCCTGGCGACCACAATTGCGGTGATTGTCGCCTTGCAGACGAACATGAACCGGGTGCTCGGAATCTTCGGTGCATGGGCAATCCTATCCGGATTGCTTCAGCTGGGGACGGCCATCCGGCGCTGGAAAAGTTTTGGCGCGCAATGGGCCATGGTGCTCAGCGGAGCCCAGTCGGCGCTTGCAGGCGGCTTCTTCATCTTTCAAGCCACAACGCCTGCGGTTCCATCGATCGCGAATGTCGCGGGCTATGTCGCGGTCGGCGCGCTCTACTTCCTGGTCTCGGCGCTATGGCTCACCGTCAGCGACTGGCGGCGCGGCGCAGCCATGTGAGGGCTTGGGCGTCATCCCGAATAGGGCGTGCCGTCCTTGTGCAGAAACCGGCCGTCGGAAGCGGGGCTCTTCATGTCGATGTCCGAGCAGGTGATAAGGTCGTCAGGCGAGCGCGATCCGATTTCGAGATAGACCGCGGCCGCATCCGACCGGTTGATCATGTGATGGCCATTGCCGCTGTTTTTCGGGAAGGCGGCGCAATCGCCCGCGCGCAGCACGGTCTCGCATTCGTCTTCGATCAGCACCACTTCGCCTTCGAGCAGATAGACGAATTCGTCCTCATGCGAGTGCCAGTGCCGCTGGCTCGACCAATTGCCCGGCGGCAGGCGCATGAGGTTGACGCCGAAATCCTTGAGGCCTCCGGCATTGCCGAGCCGCTTGCGGATGCGATCCGCGCAAGGGGCGTCGAACGGCGCGGGATAGCCGGTGCCCTTACGGGCCGGGACGGCGGTAACGTCGATTTTTGGCATGGGCTGTTCCCGGAGCATATCTGCCAGATTTAGGTGGACGGAATGGGGGACGCCAGGGGTATCCGCCCCGAACCGGCTACAATGGCCTCGTCGAAACGGCTATGCTGCACGCCTTATATTGGAAATCGCTGCACGTGCTCTCGGACGTTCTCAAGCGCAAGGAAATCTACAGTTACTTCAGCCGGGCGGCGATGGAGAAGGCCCACGCCTATCAGGCGCAGGGCCGCGTCTCTGGCGTGGAGGTCAGCGACGACCTGACCCACGTCAGTTCCCAGGTGCGGGGCAGCGAGTCGCAGAAATACCGCGTCGACATCGCCTTGGAGTTCGAGGGCGGCAGGCTCACCGATTTGGACGGCGATTGCAGTTGTCCGATGGCCTTCAACTGCAAGCATGTCGCGGCAACGGTGCTCGAGGCGCTGAGCGGCAAGGCTACTTCGGTGTTGGCGCCCGTGCCCGTGCGCCCCCCGCCGGTCCCCAAACCTGCCAAGGCGCAGGCGCCGTCTGCTCCGCCGGTGCTGGGTTTTGAGGTCGATAGCTGGATCGACAGCGTCGGCCGTGCGGCGCGGAGCAGCGACTCTGCCGCGGACGAGAGCCAGCGATTGCTGTATTGCCTGCAACCTTCGGACGAGGCGAGGCCCTATCTGGCGGTGTCTCTGCGATCGGTTCGGTTGCGCAAGGGCGGCGACTATGCCGACAATTACAGCAGTCCGAGCCCGTACGAATTCAAGCCGGAACGGGCGCCGAAATACTTCCGTGATGTCGACGTCGATATCGTGACTGCGGTGAAAGCCACTTTCCGCGGCTATTACGACCAGGGGCCACATACGGAAGAGCTGCTGCGCCGCATTGTCGCCACGGGCCGCGCATTCTGGCGCGACCACAAGCGGGCGCCGTTGAGCTGGGGCGAGGCGCGCGAGGGCCGGATCGAATGGCAACCGGGCGCCGGGCGTGGGGTTGCACCACACCTTGTCATGTCAGGGGCCGTCGCACTCAATGCCGAACCGCCGGTCTATGTCGACGAAGCCAATGGCGTGATCGGGCCCGTGCAGCTCGGCCTGCCGCCGCGGCTTGCCTGCCAATTCCTCGCTGCACCTGCCATTCCCCGCGCGCAGCTCGAAGAGGTGTCGCGCCGCCTGAGCCAAAGGCTGCCCGAGCTTCACCACGGCCTGCTGCCGGTGCCTCCCGTGGCCGCGGTGCCGATCGATGAGGATCCGCGTCCCGTGCTGCGGCTGAAGCTCGGACATGTCGGCGCAAGCTATTATTATTATCGCAACAAGACCGAACAGACCGGCCCCGCCGGCGTGGCCAGCCTCGGCTTCCGCTATGGTGCGTTCGACATCGATCCGAGCCAGCGAGCGAGCCGGCTGGAGCTGTTTCAAGGCGGGCAGGTCTATGCGATCGCACGCCGCCTGGCGAAGGAGAAGCAGGCACGCAAGCGCCTGGCCGACATCGGTCTCGCCGACGCTAGGTCGGCGCTTCCGATGCTCGACTACCGCCATGCCATGGATTTCACGGTGAGCGACCAGCGCGGCTGGTTCGACTTTCTCGCGCTGCGCGCCGAGCAGCTGCGGTCGGAAGGTTTCGAGATCCTGGTCGACGACGATTTTCCGTTTCGCTTGGCGGACTCCTCGGGTGACTTCGATGCGGTGCTGGAGTCCAGCGGCATCGACTGGTTCGAGCTGGCACTCGGCATCGAGATCGACGGCGAGCGGCGCGATCTCGCGCCGCTCCTGGCCGCGCTGGTTTCGGCATCCGGCTTCAATCCCGAAGCGTTGACGCAACTCGCCGAGAGGGGCGAACGTTTCCTTCTGCCGCTTGCCGACGGCCGGCATCTCGCGCTGGCTGCCGATCGCTTCCTGCCACTCGTGCTGGCGCTGCATGGCCTGCGGTTGAGTGGCGTCTTCGAGGACGCCTCGAGGAAGATCAGACTGTCGCGCGCGGACATCGTTCCGCTGCTCGGCGTCGAGAACGAACATTTCACCTTTCGGGGCGCCGACAATCTCCGTCGCCTCGCGGGCCTGCTTCAGGCGCGCGGGTTGACCGTGCCGGAGCTGCCGCCAACCTTTCGTGCCACGCTTCGGCCCTATCAGGCGCAGGGCGTGGCATGGCTCGATCTGCTCCGCGAGAGCGGGTTGGGCGGGGTCCTCGCCGACGATATGGGGTTGGGCAAGACCGTCCAGATCCTGGCCATGATCGCGCTGGAGAAGGCGCGAGGTCACCTCGCCAATCCCGTGCTGGTCGTCGCGCCGACCAGCCTGATGACGAACTGGTCTGCCGAGGCGCAGAAGTTTGCGCCCGACCTGAAAGTGCTCGTCCTGCACGGGGCGGATCGCAAGCACAAGTTTGCCGCCATCGCCGAGCATGATCTCGTTCTGACGACATATCCGCTGATCGCAAGGGATCGCGAAATCCTGCTGGCGCGGGAGTGGCACATGGCGGTGCTTGACGAGGCGCAGACGGTCAAGAACCCCGATGCTGTCACCACGCGGTGGCTGCGCGAGACGAAGGCGCAGCACCGCTTCTGTCTCACGGGCACGCCGATGGAAAATCACCTCGGCGAACTCTGGTCGATCATGAGCTTTGCCAACCCGGGCTATCTCGGCGACAAGGCAGCCTTTTCGCGCCAGTGGCGCACGCCGATCGAGAAGCGGGCCGACAAGGTGCGGACCGCCGCCCTGGCGCAGCGCGTCAAGCCGTTTCTGTTGCGCCGGACCAAGACGGAAGTGGCGACGGAACTGCCCGCCAAGAGCGAGATGGTGGAGACCATCGTGCTGGAAGGACCGCAACGCGATCTCTACGATTCGATACGGCTCACGATGTCGCGCAAGGTTCGCGAGGCCATCGCAAAGCGCGGCCTCGCCAAGAGCCATATCGTGGTGCTCGAAGCTCTGCTCCGGATGCGGCAGGCCTGTTGCGATCCTGCGTTGCTGAAACTGGACGATGGCGTCGAACGGCCATCGGCCAAGCTCGATCGTCTGATCGAAATGGTGGGGGAGCTGCTGAGTGAGGGGCGCAAGATCATCATCTTCTCGCAGTTCACCTCCATGCTCGATCTGATCCGGAAACGGTTCGACGCGGGCGGTCTGCGCTACAGTCTTCTCACCGGCCAAACCAAAGACCGGAAGACGGCGATCGAAGCCTTTCAGGACGGTTCGGCGGAGGTCTTCCTGATCAGCCTGAAGGCAGGCGGTGTCGGCCTCAATCTCACCGCCGCAGATACCGTCATCATTTTCGATCCCTGGTGGAATCCCGCGGTCGAGGAACAGGCAATCGATCGGGCCTATCGGATCGGACAGGACAAGGCCGTCTTCGTCTACAGGCTGGTGGCCGCCGGGACGATCGAGGAAAAGATGGACGAGCTCAAGGCCAGAAAGCGCGCGCTCGCCGACGGCCTGTTCGATCGCGACGGCGGGATCGCGTCGGCCCTCACGGAGGGCGATGTGAACGCGCTGTTCGACGCGTAGCGATCGGGTTGGCGGGATGGTGACATCGTGCCGGTGTTTTGCCCGACGTGTCAAATCGCGGCTCGGAATCTTGACGGTTTGGCATCTCAAGCGACGTGCATCGTAAGTCATTGATCCCGCTGCGGCCGGCTACTGTGCATGGGGTTGTTTTCGACATTTTGTTGGCGGGTTGCATAAGCCTGCCTTAAAAAATAGCGCAAGACCTGTCTGCTTTCGCCGTTCCCATTCGTCTTCCACCCAGACAGACCTGACGGGAGACAAAAATGACCGCTTCCTCTTATCGCTGGGTGATCGTCGCCGCCGGCGGCCTGCTCGGCTGCGTCGCCATCGGCGGCATGTTTTCGCTGCCGGTGTTCCTTCAGCCGATCGCCAAGGACACCGGCTGGTCGGTGACCGGCATCTCCGGCGCGATGACGATCGGCTTCCTGGCGATGGCCTTGACCAGCATGGCGTGGGGAACGCTGACGGATAAGTTCGGGCCGCTGCCGGTGGTGCTGACGGGATCGATCGTGCTGTCGCTCAGCCTGTTCGCCGCGAGCCATGCGACCTCGCTGATCGTGTTCCAGTTCGTCTTTGGCCTCCTGGTCGGCGCCTCCTGCGCGGCGATCTTCGCGCCGATGATGGCGACGGTCACCGGCTGGTTCGACACCCATCGCGGCCTCGCGGTGTCGCTGGTGTCGGCCGGCATGGGGGTTGCGCCGATGACGATGGCGCCGCTCGCGGCCTGGCTGGTGTCCAACCATGACTGGCGCACCGCGATGCAGATCGTGGCGCTGGTGGTCGGCGCCATCATGATCCCGGTCGCGCTCCTGGTCCGTCGCCCGCCGGCGCTCGCGCATCCGCCGGCCGCGCCGTCAAATGCAGGCGCGCCACGGGTCGAGATGTCGAGGGGCGAAGCGCTGCGCTCGCCGCAATTCCTGATCCTGCTCGCCACGAACTTCTTCTGCTGCGCCACCCATTCCGGCCCGATCATCCACACCGTCAGCTATGCCGTGAGCTGCGGCATCCCGCTGATCGCGGCGGTGACGATCTACAGTGTCGAAGGCCTTGCGGGTCTCGGCGGCCGCATTGCCTTCGGTCTGATGGGCGATCGTTTCGGCGCCAAGCGCGTGCTCGTCTCGGGCCTGCTCGCGCAAGCCTTCGGCGCGCTCGCTTATGTCTTCGCCCATCAGCTCACGACTTTCTACGCGGTCGCGGCCATCTTCGGCTTCATCTATGCCGGGACCATGCCGCTCTATGCGGTGATCATCCGCGAAAACTTTCCGCTGCGGATGATGGGCACCATGATCGGCGGCACCGCGATGGCCGGCAGCCTCGGCATGGCGACCGGCCCGCTGGCCGGCGGCCTGATCTATGACGCGTTCTCCAGCTATGCTTGGCTCTATATAGGCTCCTGGGCGATGGGCCTCGGCGCGTTCCTGATGGCGATGAATTTCCGCCCGTTCCCGAAGCCGCAGGGCGAGCCGGCGCCGGTGGCGGCGTGAATAGGCTTGTCCGAGGCGCAGCAGCTAAAGCTGCGCCTCGATCGCCGCCTTGTCGATGGCCGACCACACCTGCCGGATCTTTCCGCCGCGGAACTCGTAGAACACGTTCTCGCAGAAAGACACGCGCTTTCCGTTGACCGCAAGTCCAAGGAACAGCCCTACAGGCGCGCAATCGAATTTCAGCCGGCTGGCAATATGCGGCGGCTCGGAGACCAGCAGCTCAATCTTGAAATGGAGGTCCGGAATCTCGCGAAAATCCCGCTCCAGCATCGCGCGATAGCCGGTCAGTCCGAGCGACCGCGCATTGTGGGCGACGTCATCATGCACGAATTGACCGAGCTCAGGCCAATCCTGCAGATTCAGGCAGGCGATGTAGTCGCGATAGATGTGGGCGAGTTCGGCTGGCGTCATGGCGATACTCCTGCAGCTCCGAGCTTAACGCTGGAGCAGGGGGATCGCCGCGCCGCTCACAAGCGTTTTTCGAAGAACAGATCCGGGTAGGGGTCGTCGTTGAAGCGCGGGATCTCGGTCCAGCCCGTGCTGCGGTAGAGCTGGCCGGCTTCGGCGAGCGCGCTGTTGGTGTCGAGCCGCAACAGAGCGATGCCGAGTTCGCGTGCGGCATCTTCGGCCGCATCCATCAGGCGCCGGCCGAGCCCCAATCCGCGCGCCGATGGTGCGACCCACAGCCGCTTGATCTCGGCATAACCGTGATCCGTTCCCTTCAGGCCGACGCAGCCGATCGGCAGTGTGTCCGACATCGCCACGATGAACGTGCCGCACGGCCGGCGCATGTCCTTGGCGTCGGGATCGCGCGACAGCGAGACGTCAAAACCCTGTTCGAAGCGGCGGCCGAGCTCGGCGTAATATTCCCCGAGGCAATAGCGCGCCTCGTCGCTTTGCGGATCCGTTTCGGTGCGCGCGATGCGCTCGCGCGTCAGCGCGGACGCAATCAGATCCATCGCCGCCAGCAGCGCCTCGCCTTGCGCATTGCGGACGAGAAAGCCCTCGGCCTGGGCGTTCGACAGGGCCTCGTAGGCCGCAAATTCGCGCCGGCCCGCGCGCGTCAGTTTTGCCACGCGGCGGCGCGCATCGTCTCCATGCGCATTGGTTTCGATCAGGCCTTCATCTTCCAGGCCCCGCAACAACCGGCTCATCAGCCCGGAATCGAGCCCGAGATAGTCGCGGATCTCGCCAACTTCGGAGCGCCCGTGTCCGATCGCATTGAGCACGCGCGCCGCTCCCAGCGGCCGGCCGCGTCCAAGAAACGAGGTGTCGAGCGCACCGACGGCGGAGGTCACGGCACGGTTGAAGCGGCGAACGCGGGAGACGGGGTCGAGCATTATCTGACTTTAGTCAGATATAAATCTGCCGTCAATCGCTTCGGGATTGCGGCCTGTCCGGCCGCGATTAGTTGCAGACCGCGCGCGGAATCATCCACGTTGCGAAAGTCTCCCAGAGCCCGTCCTCACGGCGGCGCTGGTAGGCGACAAAATCGGCGCCTTCGCCGTGGACGAGCTCGTAGCGATGGGTCTTCGTGGATGCATTGCTGGACCGTGTCATGGAAAGTCTCCATCGTGACTGGACTTTCCTCCGAGTTAGTTGCGGTGCAACACTGCGCCAGTGGAAGGATGATGATCATCTCATCACGTTGTGGAGAGTGGGCGCGCCACCTCACTCCTTCGCCCGATACGCCGCGGGGATCACGAACACTTCATCGGCGCGGCCATAGCCGCCGTCGGGCACTTCCTCGATCAGCGCCATCGTGTGGGAACGTCGCCGACGCCGTTGTCGGCGCTCTATCCGCAGAACCGCCAGCTGACGCTGCGGCTGCGGCTGCGTCTTCCTGGACTGGATTGGCCGCATCTTTGCCGAAGCGAAGCTCTAGCCGAGCCCAAGCTCCTTGCGCGCTTTCCGCGTCAGCTTTGCCACAATCAGGGCGTGGGCCTGCGCGAGATAGGCCGTGAGCTCGGTATCCGGCAACGAATTGTTGCTGACGAGCTGCACCCATTTGGCCCGCGCGAGATAGGGCGCGGGCCGGGCGACGCCGTGCTCGATCAGCATCGCATAGGCCATGTCCGCGGTCTTGAACATGTAGCCCGCGGCAAAGCCGCCGCTGAGCGCGAACATCTTGCCACCGACCTTGAACACGGAGGTGCCCTGCCACTGCACCACCTTGGCGGCGGCGGGCAGGCGCAGGCAACGGGCCTCAAAGGCTTTGGGAGGCATGCGATTGCAATGCGAGGCCGCGGAGTGAACGGGTCGATTGATCTGCGACGAGACCTATAAGCTGCCGTCTGTGATCGCAATGACGCCGGGGCGGGTTAGCCACTGATTTTGCTGCAAAAACAAGCCCTCAGATAAAAAACTCGATTTGCGCCTTGCGTTCTATATCTCAAAACGTATCTTACGATATATCTACAGAGGAGACGTAAGATATGTTTCGTGACAAACACCAGGGCCGGCATGGCCGAGACGACCGGGATTTCCACTTCGCTTTTGCCATGGGCCGGCACGGTGGCCGGCCTCGCTTTGGCCGCGGCGGGCATGGCTTTTTCGGGCGCGGCGGCGACGACTTTCCGGGCGCACGTCGGCTGTCCTCGCAGGATCTCCAGCTCGTGATCCTGGCACTGCTGGTCGAAAAGCCAGTGCATGGCTACGAGCTGATCAAGATCATCGAGGAGCGCTCGGAGGGATTTTATACGCCGAGCCCCGGCGTGATCTATCCGGCGCTGACCTATCTCGAAGAGGTCGGCCACGCGAGCGTCGAGCAGGATGGCGGCCGCAAGCTCTACAGCATCACGCCGCAGGGCGAGGCCTATCTGGCCGAGCAGCGCGCGACCGCCGATGCGATCCTCCAGGCGTTGTCGCGGATCGGACGCCGCATGGACGAGGTGCGCGAGGCCTTCGCCGGCGTCAGCGATCTCGATGCCGATGCCTCGGACGAGTTGCACCGCGCCCGCCACAGCCTCAAGCGGGCATTGCGTTCCAAGCACGGCAGCGATTCCGCCGAGGCGCGTCGCATCGCCGGTATCTTGGAGCGCGCGGCGGCGGAAATCCTCGGCAAGTGACGCAGAACAGGCGACGCAGGACAAGTGACGCAAGGGAAGCAAGACATGACTGATCTGCAACACAGCCCGATTCAAGATCCGCGTGTCAACGCCGTGATCGCGCGCCTGCAAGGCGCGCGGCAACGGCCCGCGCGGCTTCTCTGGCAGCCGCGACCCTCACGCCCATGCCGAGCAGGGCTGCTCGATCCATCCCGGAACGGCTTCCTCTCGATGGCGCTGCCGCTCAAGGGCGGCACGGAGCTCAGCCTCAAGGTGAAATGAGAACCTCCGCCCACAACGCCTTGCGTTGCCTGATGGGCAAGACACCCAAACCGTCAGTCAATACGCTTTGCCGAAGATATTCCACTTTACAGAAATTCGGAATCGGCATATGTGTTGCCTCACCCCGGCCCAAGGAAGAGGGCGTATCGCGATCGTCACGAACGCCGGCCGGCCCGCGCGCGTCAGTTTTGCCACGCGGCGGCGCGCATCGTCCTCATGCGCATTGGTCTCGATCAGGCCTTCACCTTCCAGGCTGCGCAACAGCCGGCTCATCAGCCCGGAATCGAGGCCGAGATAGTCGCGGACCTCGCGGACCTCGGAGCGCCCCTGTCCGATCGCATTGAGCACGCGCGCCGCGCCAAGCGGCCGGCCGCGCTCAAGTAATGAGCTGTCGAGCGCGCCTACCGCGGAGGTCACGGCACGGTTGAAGCGGCGGACGCGGGAGACGGGATCAAGCATTGTCTGACTTCAGTCAGATAATGCGAGCTGGTCAATTCATCTCACGTCACGAGCGTCAGCAGCGGGGCCGCTGCGGGAGCATCCGACGCCGCGTTACGCGACAATTAAAAATGATGCACGCCGAGCGCCGAGAACGCGCCGTCGTGCAGATCGTGGCCATCAGTCGGTTGGCCGAGAAAGCCAAGATGCAGCGTTACCGGCGGCAGCGCCGCCATCGGCACCGCGCCGGCGGTGTCGAGGCCGCTGATATCGACGTGCGTCGCCGCGCTGTCATGGGGCGACGCCAGTGGCGTGCTGACGATATCCGTGACCAGCGCGTTGAACAAATCGGGGGAGGAGGCCTCATGCACATCGCTTCCAACGGAATGCAGCAGGCCGCCGAAAAGGCCAGTGACGCTGTCGGTGAGTTGGCCGATCGTTCCGGCCACCGTGGATGTCAGCTGCGACACCGTCGTGCTCAGGCTGTCGAGCGTGTGCGAAACGGCGGACAGCGAGGTGTCGACGAAGTTCGTAATCGTGCTGCCGAGATCGTGCAGCGAGGATAACGGATCGACGGACGCAAACGTCGCGATGTCGGCATGAGTGGAGGCGCCAGCGGCTTCTGGGGCATGGTCGGACGCGACGGGAGCGTGGCTGTCAATTGGGACGGTCGTGTTGACCGGGCCGTCCCTGATAGCAGCGAGATCGGTATCTCCATTGGCATGCGAGACGTCGCCACCAGTCCCATCCACATGAAGCGTCGTCGAGGTCTCACTCGTCGGCGGCACGCTCACGTCGGCATGCTGATCGCCCGAGTCGGGCAAGTGATCGCCTGGTGTTACCTCGGCGGCCGCTGGATCGGTGGCATGCGCCGGCGGGGGTGGCTGGTCGAACGGCGGCGGCTGCGCATCGTGGCCACCGTGATGCCCGGCGGCTTCGGCCTCCTTCAGGAAGGCGACCAGCGCGGTCATGAACGCAATCGTCTCTTCCGTCGTGATGTGGCGGGCGATCTCCGCCTTTTCGGCGCGGCGGTTGTTCTGCTCGGATGCAGCCATTGGCTCCTCCTCAGCGTTCGCGAAAGGCACGGGTCAGCTCGTCGCGCAGCGGACCGAACAGATATTCGAATAGCGTGCGCGGCCGCGTCGGCACGATCACCTCGGCCGGCATGCCCGATTGCAGTTCGATGCGCGACTTCTTGACGTCGTCCGGCTCCAGCGAGACCTCAACCACGTAATAGCCGGGGCCGCTGGCCCTGTCGTTGGTGACACGGTCGGCCGAGACCGTTCGTATGGTGCCGTAAAGGCGGGGCCGCTCAATATAGTTGACGCCGGTCAGCCGGATCTCGGCGCGGCGGCCGACGGCGACGTCGTTGATGTCGGACAGCTTGAGTTGCGCATCGACGATCAGCGGATTGTCCGACGGCACAATATCCATCAGCTTCGCGCCCGGCTGGATCACGCCGCCTTCGGTGAAAACGTCGAGCCCGA
This sequence comes from Bradyrhizobium diazoefficiens, assembly GCF_016612535.1. Lineage (NCBI taxonomy): Bacteria > Pseudomonadati > Pseudomonadota > Alphaproteobacteria > Hyphomicrobiales > Nitrobacteraceae > Bradyrhizobium > Bradyrhizobium diazoefficiens. Next base: position 1,039,815 of record NZ_JAENXS010000002.1, on the reverse strand, counting down.
CCACCGAGCCGGTCGCGGGCGCCCGGATCTGTGTGCGCGTTACGACATCGGTTGCGGCGTCGACCTTCGGGGCGAGTTCCGCGAGCTTGTTCTCGGTGGTGCGGAGCTGATCGGTGATCTCGCTCATCCGGGCGCGCTCGGCCTTGGCGATCTCCGCGTCATTCTGCGAAATCTGCTGCTGCATTCCGGCGATGGTGGCGCGCTGCGCGCCGATATCGGCCTGGAGCTTGGCGTCCTCGCGCTGCAGCGCCAGGATCCGCGTCTTCGGCGTATAGCCCTGTTCGTACAGATGCTGCGCGCCGTTCATCTCGTCGGTCAGGAGCTCGCGTTGCTTTTCAGTGCCGGTGAGCTGCGCCTGCGTGCCACCGATCTGGGCATTCAGCTCGGCGATCTTGCCCTTGAGCACGGATGTCTCCGCGTCGAACTGGTGTTTTCGCGCGGCCATCATCGCGGTCTCGTTCGCCATCGCCTGGCGCAAAGCGGGCTTTGCATCCTTGGGATCGATGCCAAAGTCCGGCGTGGCATGGTGGTCGCGCTCGGCCATCAGCCGTGCCTCCGCCGCCCGGGCGGCATCGCGATCGGCGACCAGCACTTCGAGCTTGGCGCGCGGATCGCTGTCGTCGAGCACGAGTAGCAGTTGTCCCTTCTCGACATGGGCGCCGTCGCGCACAAGAAGCTGGCGGATGACGCCGCCATAGGGATGCTGCACGCTCTGGCGCCGGCCTTCGACCTGGAGGTTGCCGCTGGCAATCGCCGCCCCCGAGATTGGCGCCAGGGTGCCCCACAGCGTCATCGCCGAGGCGAACGCGCCGACTACGATGGCGCCGACCAGCGCCGGACGTCCCGGCCGCGCATAGTAAGCGCGCTCGCGGTCGGCGATATAGGTTACGGTGCTCACGATGCGGCCGCCCGCGCAGCTGCCTGCTGCTGCAAGGCCTGATAGACCTCGCCGGGCGGCCCCAGCATGTCGAGCATGCCGTTACGGATCACCATCATGACGTCGACGATGTCGAGGATCGTGGTACGATGGGTGATGACGATGACGGCGGCGCCACCGGCCTTGGCCTCGAGCAGTGCAGCCTTCAGCGCCTCCTCGCCGGGTGCGTCGAGATTGGCGTTGGGCTCGTCGAGCACGAGCAGCGGTGGGCGGCCGAGCAAAGCACGTGCCAGGCCGAGACGCTGGCGCTGTCCACCTGAGAGACCGACCCCACCGACGCCGAGCCGTGTGTCGTATTGTCGGGGCAGATCCAGCACCATGTCGTGGATGCCGGCGCGGATCGCGGCGTCGATGATCTCGTTGGTCGAGGCGTCGCCGAAGCGCGCGATGTTTTCACGGACGGTGCCGGCGAACAGGCCGACATCCTGCGGGAGGTAGCCGACATGACGGCCGAGTTCGACGGGGTCCCAATGATTGTAGTCGAGGCCGCCGAAGCGCAAGCGCCCGGCGGCGGGCGCCATCGCGCCGACCAGGAGGCGTGCCAGCGTGCTCTTGCCTGAACCGCTCGGCCCGACGATGCCTAGCGCCTGACCGCCGGCGAGCTCGAAGGACAGACCTTTCAGCACTGGCTCGGGCCGCGACGGCAATTCGCAGACCAGCTCGCGCACCTCGACCGTATTGCGCTGCTTCGGCACGATGGTCTGCGGCACGGTCAGGTCCACGGTCGCGAGCAGGTTGCGCACCTCTGTGTAGGAATCGCGCGCGCCGATGAACTGCTTCCAGGTGCCGACCGCCTGCTCGACCGGAACCAGCGCGCGGCCCATGACGATGCTGGCGGCGAAAATCGTTGCAGGCGTAATGGCGTGATCGATCGCGAGCCACGCGCCGGTGCCGAGCATCAGGGACTGCAGCAGCAGGCGGAAGAAGCGGATCGACGACGTCATCACCGCGTTCTTGTCGCTGGCGATTGCCTGCTGCACCAGCATCGCCGAGCGCTGGCTCTGCCAGTTGCGCTCGATCGCTGGCTGCATGCCCATGGCGCGGATCACGTCGGCATGGCGCAGGACATTCTCGGTGAAGACGTAGGACTGGTTGCCGGAGGATTCGGCCTGCTTCATCGGCGAGCGGGTCAGCACTTCGTTCACGCCCGCGAGTCCGAGCAGAAGCAGCGCGCCGATGGTGGCGACGAGGCCGAGCAGAGGATGGATGAAGAACAACAGCAGCAGGTAGATCGGAATCCAGGGCAGGTCAAACGCGAAATAGATCCCGGACCCGGTGACGAAGGTGCGGAACTGGTCGAGATCGCGCAATTGCTGCGCGCCTCGCGAAGCGCCGCGCTCGGCCGATCGCACGACTAGCGCCTCGAACACGCGCGTCGACAGCTCCATGTCGAGCCGGATGCCGCAGCGGATCAGGATCCAGGCGCGCACCGCGTCGAGCCCGGCCATGGTCAGGAGCGCAATGGCGAGGATGAGGGTGAGTAGGACAAGGGTGGCGATGTTTTCGTTAAGCAGGACGCGATTGTAGACCTGCATCAGATAGAGCGGCGAGGAGAGATAGAGCAGGTTGATCGCGCTTGAGAACAGTCCGGCCCAGAGGAAATGCGGCCAGAGTTTTAGCAATGCATCGCGGACGTCGTCGCCATGCCGATACGGCGGCTCTGCCGCCTCGTCTGCGACCATCGAAAGGGCTGCCGCCATCTGGATGTCCTCAAGGGATCGAAGGAATCTGCGCCGGGATGCTGGCGGCTTACGCGAAGGGTGACGTGGGGCAGACCGCCCCACGCCACATATTTGTTTGTCATCCGAAAATCGGCTCAGACCAGCCCATGGAGGAGGCCACCGACGTCGAGATGACCGACATCCGCGCTGAGGCCGACCGCCGTCGGTGCGGAGATCGAGGCATCGATGCCACCGGTTCCCGCAAGGCCCGACGTAGAGACGTCGATGCTGGGGTTGGTTTCGATCAGCGCTCCGACATCGAGCGTATGCGACAAATCGACCGAGCCGCTGGCGCCGGCCGTCGCATTTCCACCTGCATTGGCGCTGCCTGACAGCGCACCCGTTGCTGTTCCAAGCAGACCATCGACCGTGCCGAGCAGGTTTCCGAGAAGAGCCATGTGAACTCCTTTGGGTTGGCAGTTGAGATCGCGACAGAAGAGTCGCTGCCCAAGAAGTCACGCGGCGCCGAAAGGTTGCGGACTCACATGCGGCCATTTCGTGCTGATTTATTGGGCGAGGAACTTCGGGCGCGGGAGAGGCAGTGCGGTTGACTAGGTTGAGCCACGAGATCTTGCGTTGCCCGACAGGCAAAACACACCACGCCTTGGTCGATGCCGGCCGTCAAAATATTCCACTTTACCGAAATTCGGAAGCGGCGTATGTGTCGCTCACTCCGGCCCACGAAAGAGGGGCGTATCGCGATCGTCACGAACGCGGGCCGGATGGTGGTGGACGCAGGCAACATCGGCGCGACAAGCAATCGCAGGGCGGGCAACCGTGAGCGGATGTGTCGCGCGCACGACCGGTATGATCTGCGTGCGGCAAAATCGTGTGGTCCTGACGCCCGGAGTCTGTGCGTCAAGGCTCGTGGTGATGCGTGTGGCTCAATCGGGCCCTCGTATCAGTCATCTGCGAGACCGACGGGGGCAATAGTGCATTGCTCCCCGGGGAGAGCGCGACATAAGCCGTAAGACCACTGCGCAGGGAAGGCCGGATGTCTCGGCTTCACCTGTATGCTGCTGTGCAGATTCTTGTAGCGCAACCATCGCACAGTGGACCGCGGGTGCCAGCCAGCACCCGGTCTTCCCTGTGCCCTCTTTCAATTGAGGGTGAGCCGACCGAGCAAAGCTCGGGCGAGACAAGCCGCGAGGATGTGAAGGCGTGTCTGCTTGCTCCGTCATTGCGAGCGCAGCGAAGCAATCGAGAAATGCGTCCGCGGAAAGACTCTGGATTGCTTCGCTGCGCTCGCAATGACGGCGTTGATGCAGCTGTGCGCCTCTTTGTGAGTTGTGTCCGCGCCGCTAGCCGCTACCATGTGCCCGCCCCTGGAACACGGGAGCCAGCAGCAAGCGGAGGCGACATGAGCGAGCGGGACCATAAAGTCAAAGGATCGGACCTGTTCGTCGCGGCGCTGGAGAACGAAGGCGTTGATCGCATTTTCGGTGTCCCCGGCGAAGAAAACCTCGACCTCGTCGAATCGCTCCGCACTTCGAAAATTCAGCTGATCCTGACCCGCCACGAGCAGGCCGCCGCCTTCATGGCCGCGACCCATGGCCGGTTGACCGGCAAGCCCGGCGTCTGCCTGTCGACGCTCGGCCCCGGTGCGCTCAATCTGTCCACGGGTGCCGCCTATGCGCATCTCGGCGCGATGCCGATGATCCTGATCACCGGGCAGAAGCCGATCATGAGCAGCCGGCAGGCGCGCTTCCAGATCGTGGACGTGGTCGCGACCATGAAGCCGCTGACGAAATTGTCGCGGCAGATCATCAGCGCCTCCTCGATCCCCACCGTGGTGCGCGATGCCTTTCGCGTGGCGATGGAGGAGCGGCCGGGACCGGTGCATCTCGAACTGCCCGAAGACATCGCGGGCGACGAGGTGCCGGCCGCCCCCGTGATTCACATCCATCCGATCGAGATCCCCGTCGCGCACCGCGCCGCGCTCGATCGTGCCGCCGAGATGATTTTGGCCGCAAAGCGCCCGCTGGTGATGATGGGCGCAGCGACCAGCCGGCCGCGCTCGACCCACGGCATCGCAAGCTTCGTGCGACGGACCGGCATTCCGTTCTTCACCACGCAGATGGGCAAGGGCACCGTGCCCGGCGGCACCAATCTCTATATGGGCACCGCGGCGCTGTCCGAGCGCGACTATGTGCACGATGCCATCGACGCCGCCGATTTGATCGTGGCGATCGGCCATGATCCGATCGAGAAGCCGCCCTTCATCATGGGTCCGTCGGGGCCGAAGGTGATTCACGTCAGCTACACTTCGGCCAGTGTCGAGCAGGTCTACTTTCCAGACGCCGAAGTGGTCGGCGACGTCGGCCCGAGCCTGGAGCTTCTGGCCGACCGGCTCGAAGGCAAGCTGCCGCAGGCGGCGGCGCTGTTGCCGCTACGGGAGGAAATCCTCAGGCGTATCGTCGACCGCGCCACCGAGGCGCGCTGGCCGCCGACGCCGCAGCGCATCGTGCACGACATCCGCCAGGTCATCCCCGAGAACGGCATCGTCGCGCTCGACAACGGCATGTACAAGATCTGGTTCGCACGCAACTACCGCACCCGCGTCGCCAACACGCTGCTGCTCGACAATGCGCTGGCGACGATGGGTGCAGGCCTGCCATCGGCGATGATGGCCGCGATGCTCTATCCTGACCGCCGCGTGCTCGCGATCGCCGGCGACGGCGGCTTCATGATGAACAGCCAGGAGATGGAGACTGCCGTCCGCCTCAAGCTCAATTTGGTCGTGCTGGTGCTGGAAGACCACGCCTACGGCATGATCCGCTGGAAGCAGGCCGTCGACCATTTTGCCGATTACGGCATGACCTTCGGCAATCCCGACTTCGTCATGTACGCGAACGCCTATGGCGCCAAGGGGCATCGCATCGAGAGCATCGACGGCTTTGCCCCGACGCTCGACGCCGCCTTCAAGGAGGGCGGCGTGCATCTGGTCGTGATCCCTATCGACTATTCGGAGAATGTGCGCGTGCTGGTCGATGAGCTGCGGGCGCGGCAAAAATAGAAGAAAATTCTCGAAACATTGCCGGGACGATCATACCAGCCATTCCTTGATATATATCGTAACACGATATATTGCAGGCGCGAAGAATCCTCCCGAAAAGAGTTATCCATGCGCCAGACCCCCGACTTGACCGGCGGCCTCCCGCGTCCTCGCGGCAAGCCCGGAGATTTTACCGCTGACCGCCGTGTGCTGGTCCTGATCGGCATGGCGCTGCTGGTCGGTAGCCTCGGCGCCGGGGCCGCCTGGGTGCTGTTGAAGCTGATCGCGCTAGTCACCAATCTGGTCTGGTTCGGCCATCTCAGCACCGCGAATGTTTCGCTGGCGAATGCCCATCCGGGGACGTGGATGGTGCTCGCGCCTGCACTCGGCGGTCTTGTGGTCGGGTTGATGGCGCGGTTCGGGTCGGAAAAGATACGCGGACACGGCATTCCCGAGGCGATCGAGGCGATCCTGATCGGGGGCAGCCGGATGCAGCCGAAGGTCGCGATCCTGAAGCCGCTGTCCTCGGCGGTGTCGATCGGAAGCGGCGGACCATTCGGCGCCGAGGGACCGATCATCATGACGGGCGGCGCGATCGGATCGATCTTCGCCCAGTGCTTCCATCTCACCGCGGCCGAGCGCAAGACGCTGCTGGTCGCGGGCGCGGCCGCCGGCATGACGGCGATCTTCGGCACGCCGATCGCAGCGGTCCTGCTCGCGGTCGAGTTGCTGCTGTTCGAATGGAAGCCGCGCAGCTTCCTGCCCGTGGTGACGGCGGCGGTGATCTCGGCGGCGTGGCGCCCGCTGCTGTTCGGGACAGGACCGTTGTTTCCGTTCGCGGAGCGGCCGGACCTGCCCTGGTGGGGCCTTGCGGCTGCGATCGGCGTCGGCATCATCGCCGGACTGCAATCAGGGCTGATGACGCGGCTGCTCTACGTGATCGAAGATTTGTTCGACCATCTGCCGGTACACTGGATGTGGTGGCCGATGCTCGGCGGCCTCGTCGTTGGCCTCGGTGGGCTCATCGATCCCCGTGCGCTCGGCGTCGGCTATGATGTCATCGCCGATCTCTTGTCCGGCCACATGGTGCGCGACGAGGTGATCCGGCTCTTACTGGTGAAGTCCGCGATCTGGGTGATCGCGCTGAGTTCCGGCACGTCGGGCGGCGTGCTGGCGCCGCTGCTGATTCTCGGCGGCACGGCTGGCTGGTTGGAGGGACTGGTGCTGCCGGGTGGCGCATCATTCTGGGCGCTGGTCGGCATGGCCGCGATGATGGGTGGCACGATGCGCTCGCCGCTGACCGGCGTGATGTTCGCCATCGAGCTGACCGGCAATATCGACATGCTGCTGCCGCTGCTGGCGGCGACCGGCGCGGCGCATGCCGTCACAGTGCTGTTGCTCAAGCGTTCGATCCTGACCGAGAAGATCGCGCGCCGTGGCCAGCACATCACACGCGAATACGCGATCGATCCGTTCGAGTTGATGCGTACGGTCGATGTCATGGTCACGAACGTCGACACGTTGCCGGTCGACATGCCCATCGACGCGGCGGTGGCTTTCTTCACCTCGGATCAGCGCCGCCACAAATCCTATCCCGTCGTCGCTGCCGATGGACGGCTGAGCGGCATGGTGACCCGCGCCGACGTGCTGCGCTGGCGCACCGAAGGCGATCATCAGGCGGCGACGCTCGATGACGTGGTGTCGGATACATCGGCCGTGGTCGCGCATCCCGATGACGTGCTGGGGCGGGTCGCCGATCTCATGGTCGCTTCCGATCTCGGGCGGCTGCCGGTGGTCGATCGCGCCAGCCATCGCGTGGTCGGCCTGGTCGCGCGCAAGGATTTGCTGCGAATTCGCGCGGTCGTGAACGCGCAGGAGGAGGACCGCAACGCTTATTTCCTGCGCGAAAAGGCGCTTGTGCCGGAGGCGCGGATCGCGGAAGGTCAGCCCCTCTGAACTCAACCACCGGCAGGAATGGACATGACTCGCGTTCGCTGTATCACCGAGATGGGCATGGGCGTCGACGTTCACGGCAGGGACGCCACCAAGGCGGCGAAGCGTGCCGTGTCGGATGCGATCCGGCACTCGAGCCTCGGTTTCTTCCGAATGATCGACAAGACCGCCAACGACATGTTCGTCGATGTCACGATCGGCGTGCCGAATCCCGAGGCTGTCGACAAGGAAGCGGTTGCCAAGGAGCTACCCTACGGCACCGTGACCGTCAACGCGGTCAAGGGCGGGCTGGAGATTCCCTCGGCCACGGAGCAGGCCAACGACCCCATCCTCATCGCCAACGCCGCTGTCATCGTCAGCTTCGATAAGGACTAGACCGGTGTCCGACAGCGATTTTCGGCTGCTGGATCATCCGATCTGGAGCGCGCTGACGACGAGCCAGAAGCATCTGGCGCAAGGCGGGCCGCGCGCGCTGCGCTATCCCGTGGACATGACACCGTTTGCCGACATGGTCGACATGTCCGAAGCGAGTTTCGCCGCGCTCGGTGATCTCATGTCGGGTTCGCAGGTTGCGGCGCTGTTCACGCCGGAGCCGGTCGTCGTTCCCGCCGGCTTCAAGGTGGTGCTGGCGGAGACCGGCGAGCAGATGATGGGCTCGCCCGCCGATAGTCCGCTTCGCGACGCCGAAATCGTCAGGTTGGAGACCGCCGACGTTGCCGCGATGATGGCGCTGACGGCATTGACCAAGCCCGGACCGTTCGCCACGCGGACGCACGAACTCGGTACATTCCTCGGCATTCGCGCCGGCGGCGAGCTGGTCGCGATGGCCGGCGAGCGGATGAAGCCGGGACATTTCGTCGAGATGACGGCCGTCTGCGTTCATCCCGAACATCGCGGGCGCGGCTATGCGCAGGCGCTGCTCGCGGCAGTCGCGCGCCAGATCGAGGCGCGCGGCGAAATCCCGTTCCTGCACGTGTTTTCCAGCAACGCGTCTGCGATCGCACTATACCAGCGGCAGGGCATGCGTATCCGCCGTCGCCTGCACGTCACGGCGTTCACGAAGCAGGAATGACGGCCCGGCGGTGTACGCCGGGCCAAGGCATTCAGCGGGCCATGACATTCAGGTCTTGTAGTCGACGAGCAGCGAGCTCGACGCGGACGAAGACGAACTGTTGCCGCTGGAGCTGTAGGACGTCGACTGGCTGGTTGCACTCTGGAGCAGCGAGATCAGCTCCTTCATCAGGTCCGCGTTGGTCGACGAGGACGCACTGGACGAGGAATCGGACGAAGAGGTTGAGTCCGTGCTGCTCGCGCTCGATGAGTCGCTGCTGCCATCCGGCGGCGGGGGTGGTCCGCCGGCGCTGCCGGAGAAGGTGTTGGAGAACACGTTCTTCAGCTCGCTCGCCTGGCTGCTGGTCAGCTTGCCGCTCGAGACCTCGCCGTTGATGAGGTCGTCGATCTTGGACTGCATGTCGCCAGACGAGGGCGCCGACGTGGAGCTCGAGCTCGATGCGCCGCTCTTGAGCGAGGAATCGATGTCATCGAGCGCGGACGAGAGCGCGGATTGGTCGCTGGAGCTGATGGTGCCGGCCGAGACTTCCTTGGTGAGCTCGCTCTTAAGGAGGTCGAGTGGGGAAGAATAAGAACTGGTCGAGGTTGCAGAGATCGAGGTCATTGCGGGTCACCCATGGTGAGATTGAAGATACGCTGAACATGGGTGCGAGGCTAAAGGTCGCGCGATTAATGAGGTCTTGCCGCAAGGATTGCAACGGTTTGCGCTCTGTTGCTCTCGCCGGGATAAACACGCGCCGAAACATAAATGCCGGCGAGCTGAGCCCAGCCGGGTCGCTGCGGGGGCGGGCTTCCCTGCGATCGATTCGTCGTTACATCCATTTCAACCAATTCGGGGAGGGACCAATTCATGGACGCGAGAACACCAGATTTTTCCGCTGCGCGGACGGCGATGCAGCGCTACGTCGATCAGGAGATCATCCCCGGCGTGTCCTGGGCCGTGCTGCGCGGGCGTGAGGTCGTCGACCGGCAATGCGTCGGCTTTGCCGATCGCGAGGCGAAGACGACGCTGCGGCCGGACCATATCTTTCGCGCTTTCTCCGACACCAAGATCTTCGTCACCTGTGCGATCATGTTGCTGGTCGAAGAGGGCCGCATTGGGCTCGATGACACAATCGAGAAAGTCCTGCCGCAGCTCGGCCATCGCAAGGTGCTGAAGCCGGGTGCTTCGACCCTCGCTGACGTCGAGCCGGCGAAAAGCCCGATCACGATTCGGCAGTTGTTGACCCATACCTCTGGCCTGAGCTACGGCGTCTTCGATCCCGGCTCGGTGTTATTCAAAGGCTACAACGACGCGCGCGTGCTCAATCCGCTGACGCCGCTGACCGACATGATCGACCAACTCGCTGAGCTACCCCTGTCCTATCATCCCGGCACGAGCTGGGAATATTCGGTTGCAACCGACGTGCTCGGCCGTGCGGTGGAGGTCGTCTCCGGCGAAAGGCTCGATGCGTTCCTCAAGGCGCGGATCTTCGATCCGCTCGGCATGACCGACACCGGGTTCGACGTGCCTGAAGCGCAGCAGGGCAGGCTGGTTGCGCTCTATCATGGTGCCGACGTGCTCGATCCAATGAAACCGGGCCTGACACGGGCCGACAATCTGCCTTACCCGCAAGCCTACCTGCGGCCGCTGCCGCGGCTGTCGGGCGGCGGCGGTCTGGTCTCGACCTTGCCGGACATGCTCGCGTTGATGCGCGCGCTGTTGCCCGGGTCGGATGCGCTGCTGAAGCCGGACACGCTGCGGCAGATGATGACGAACCAGCTGCCCGCCGGGCAGACCATCCGCTTCGCCAATCTCGGGCCGATCCCCGGCAAGGGCTTTGGCCTCGGCGGCGCCGTCACCTTCGCGCCGACGCCCTTTGATCCCCCCAACTCGATCGGAGAATTCCAGTGGGGCGGGCTTGCCGGCACCCATTGGTGGATTTGCCCGCAGGCCGATACCGCCGGCGTGCTGATGAGCCAGCGCTACATGGGATTCTGGAATCCGTTCTTCTTCGAGTTCAAGCGCCTCGCCTATCGGGCGGTTGGAGGCTGATCGCGAGCGTGCCAAACTATCTGACGCAGCGCCACGGCACCGGCATTGGTCGCGACGATCTCATCCGCGCCCGTGCCTGTGCGATCGCGGTGCGCGACAGCTCGCAGCGCGTTGGAGGTGAGGAGGTCGATCCACGCGGATTGCGCATGGAGATCAATTATTGAAGGTTGCGTCATACTAGTCCTCACCTAGATTAGATGCGCCTCAACAGCAGATCGAAGGTTCCGATGTCCGATCTCTCCGCCTTTCCCATCACCAAGCGCTGGCCGGCCAAGCATCCGGAGTTGCTCCAGCTCTATTCCCTGCCGACGCCGAACGGCGTCAAGGTTTCCATCATGCTGGAGGAGATCGGGCTGCCTTACGAGGTCCATCTCGTTGACTTCGGCAAGGACGATCAGAAGACGGCGGAATTCCTTTCGCTCAATCCGAACGGCAAGATTCCGGCGATGCTTGACCCCAATGGCCCCGGCGGCAAGCCGCTGCCGCTGTTCGAGTCCGGGGCGATGCTGCAATATCTCGCGGAGAAGACCGGCAAGCTTTTGCCGCTGGATGCCGCCCGCCGCTACCAGACTGTCCAGTGGGTGCATTTCCAGATGGGCGGCATCGGACCGATGTTCGGCCAGGTCGGCTTCTTCCACAAATTCGCCGGCAAGGACTTTGAGGACAAGCGTCCGCTCGAGCGCTATGTGGGCGAGGCCAAGCGCCTGCTTGGCGTGATGGAGACGCATCTTTCCGGCCGGCAATGGTTCATGGATGACGACTACACCATCGCCGACATCTCGATGCTCGGCTGGGTGCGCAATCTCGTCGGCTTCTACGGCGCCGGCGATCTCGTCGAATTCAGCCAGTTCAAGTCGGTCGCGGGCTGGCTCGAACGCGGGCTTGCGCGTCCGGCTGTGCAGAGCGGGCTCAACATTCCGAAGCGGCCGTGAGGCTAGAACAGCCGCCCGCCGTTCGGCACCGGCTTGCTCGGCTGCAGCAGCACGACCTTGCCGTCGGCATCGGGGAAGCCGAGCGTCAGCACCTCGGAGACGACCGGTCCGATCTGGCGCGGCGGAAAATTGACCACGGCGGCGACCTGCTGTCCCACCAGCGTCTCGAGCGGATGGTTTTCGGTGATCTGCGCCGAGCTCTTGCGTACGCCGATGGTCGGGCCGAAGTCGATCCACAGCCGCCACGCCGGCTTGCGCGCTTCCGGAAACGGTTTGGCATCCACGATGGTGCCGACGCGGATATCGACCGCGAGGAACGTGTTGAAGTCGATGGTCGGTGAGGCGGATGCTGCGGGATCGTGGGTGACGTGCATGGCGTGTCCGTTCGGGAGATGTCAAACCGTGGCTGGCAATGTTGTCGCGCGAAGCGGAGTTTCGTACAACGCCGCAGCACGTCACGACGCACGAGGACCGTCTTGCCCAACATCATCTACGGCATCAAGAACTGCGACACCATGAAGAAGGCTCGCGCCTGGCTCGACACCCACGGCGTCGCCTACGAGTTCCACGACTACAAGGCTGCGGGCGTGGAGAAGGACAAGCTCAAGCAATGGAGCGACAAGCTCGGCTGGGAGACGCTGCTCAATCGCGCCGGCACCACCTTCAAGAAGCTGCCCGAAGCCGACAAGGATGGCCTGACGGAAAAGAAGGCGCTGGCGCTAATGCTAGCGCAACCATCGATGATCAAGCGTCCGGTGCTCGAAATCGGCGGCAAGCTGCTGGTCGGCTTCAAGCCGGACATCTACGACAAGGAAGTCGGCGCCAAATTGCGCAAGAGCTAGTCAAGAGCTAGTTCAGCTCGATGATCTCGGCGGTGACGCCGGGACCACCGGACTGATCGGAGAATTCGACGACGTCAGCGGCCGCGATCCGGCCCGGGGCGCGGTGAAACAGGTCGCGGTCGATCACCGTTCGCAGTTTCGGCCGCGGCAGCGCGTCATTTCCGCGCAGCAGATTTTTGATCTCGAAGCCGCCGTCCTCGCAGAAGGTCTTGAGCGATGCGATGACGTGGCTGACCTTGTCGTCGGTCAGGAAAGGCAGCAGCAGCCGTTCATAGGCGACGATGCGGCCGTAGATGTCGTCGACGTCGGCAACGCTATAGACCGGAAGCCCGCGTGCCACGCATTCATGATAGACCGGCATCACGAAGGGTGCGAGCCGCGGCCCGACATAGTCGTCGAGCAGGATCCCCTTGCCGGTATGGCCGTAGGCGCGCGAGATGCGCGTGCCTTCGCTCTGGATGGTCAGACGCGGCGTCGGCGGCGAATTGTCCACCGTGTAGTAGATGAGATCGGACTGCTCTTCCTCGAGCCGCGCGGGCTGATACTCCCAGATCGCCGGCGCAACCTGTTGGCGCGCATAAAGTCGCAGCCATGTGTTCAGGAGATCGCGTTGCTTAATCGATTTGACGATGGAGGGAGCGGCGCTGGTGAAATCCAAAACAATATTCCCGGCGAATGAAACCCGCGCATGATCGGGCCTGCGGGAAAATTTTTGATGAAGGCTGGCGCGCGGGACCAAAGATCGTTAACGACGGCTTGATGACCGGTGTCTTGCGAACCGGGAGGCCGGCAGGCGCGACGTCACAAAACCTCCAACTAAGGGAGCATAAGCCTCCCGGCCGGAGGCCTGACCTGCTCAGCTTTCCGCCTTGCCTAACCCCCGTCACCTCCGGCATATTCCGCGCCCGGAGGCGGCGTTCCGGGAAGGCTCCAAGGCCTCCGGAAAGCCGAAGTAACAAGGACAGCCACGCGCGGTTCGCGCGGGCGGGGGGAAATCTGTTTGGCCGATGAGTTCATTCTCGAAACGGAAGGCTTGACCAAGGAGTTCGCGGGTTTCTTCGCCGTCCGCGACGTTGCGCTCAAGGTGCGCCGTGGGAGTATCCACGCGTTGATCGGCCCGAACGGGGCCGGCAAGACGACGTGTTTCAATCTTCTGACCAAGTTCCTCAAACCGTCTGCCGGAAAAATCCTGTACAAGGGGCAGGACATCACCGCGATGGCGCCGGCCGACGTCGCGCGCTTGGGGCTGGTGCGTTCGTTCCAGATCTCGGCGGTGTTTCCGCACATGACCGCTCTGGAAAACGTTCGTGTCGCGCTCCAGCGCCAGCACGGCAGTTCGTTCGATTTCTGGCGCTCGAAGTCTGTGCTGAATCGCTTCAACGATCGCGCCCGTGACTTGTTGAACGATGTCGGCCTCAGCGAGTTCGCCAATACGCCGGCGGTCGAAATGCCCTATGGGCGCAAGCGCGCGCTCGAGATCGCGACCACGCTCGCGCTCGATCCGGAGATGATGCTTCTGGACGAGCCGATGGCCGGCATGGGTCACGAGGACATCGATAAGATCGCGGCGCTGATCAAGCGCATCTCGGCGAAATACACCATCCTGATGGTCGAGCATAATCTGAGCGTCGTGGCCAATCTGTCCGACATCATCACCGTGCTGACGCGCGGGCAGGTGCTTGCGCAGGGCCATTACACCGAGCTCACCAAGGACGAGCGCGTCAAGGAAGCCTATCTGGGAGCCGGTCATGCCTGAGACTGCAATGGCCGATGCTCCGGCGAAGGCCGCGACCGGAGGCAACATTCTCCAGGTCCGCAACCTCGAAGCCTGGTACGGCGAGTCCCACATCCTGCACGGGATCGACTTCGACGTGAATGCGGGCGAGGTCGTCACGCTGCTCGGGCGCAACGGCGCCGGCAAGACGACCACGCTGAAGTCGATCATGGGTATCATCGGCAAGCGTGCCGGCTCGATCAGATTCAACGATCAGGAGATCATCCGCACGACCTCCGACAAGATCGCGCGGATGGGTATCGCGTTCTGCCCGGAGGAGCGTGGAATCTTCTCCAGCCTCGACGTGCGGGAGAATCTCTTGCTGCCGCCGGTGGTGCGGGCAGGGGGACTGCCGCTCGAGCAGATCTTCGACCTGTTTCCGAACCTGAAGGAACGGCTCAACAGCCAAGGCACCAAGCTGTCCGGCGGCGAGCAGCAGATGCTGGCGATCGCGCGCATCCTGCGCACCGGTGCCAGCTTCCTGATGCTGGACGAGCCGACCGAGGGTCTCGCCCCGGTGATCATCCAGCAGATCGGTCACACCATTGCGCGGCTGAAGAAAGAGGGCTTTACGATCCTTTTGGTCGAGCAGAACTTCCGGTTCGCATCCACCGTGGCCGACCGTTATTATGTGGTCGAGCACGGCAAGATCATTGACGGATTTTCGAACTCGGAGCTTGCCGCCAACATGGACAAGCTCCACACCTATCTCGGCGTCTAGGACGGCCACAAGAGGATTCATGGGGGAAATAGCATGAAGACAAAATTGATTGCGTCGTTTTTGCTCGGCACGGCGTTGGCCGTGACCACCGCTGGCGTAGCCTTCGCACAGGACAAGACCATCAAGATCGGCGTGCTCACCGACAATTCGGGACTCTATGCCGACCTTGGCGGTCCCGGCTCGACTGTGGCTGCCCAGATGGCTATCGAGGATTCCGGGCTTGCCGCGAAGGGCTGGAAGCTCGACCTGATCTCCGCCGACCATCAGAACAAGCCCGACGTGGCGACCGCAATCGCGCGGCAGTGGATCGACGTCGAAAAGGTCGACGTCTTCATGGACGTGCTGAACTCCGGCGTAGCGCTGGCCGTGAACAACGTCGTGAAGGAAAAGAATTCGGTCATGATCAATTCGGGCGCGGCGACGTCCGATCTCACCAACGCGCAGTGCACGCCCAATACGGTGCACTGGACCTATGACACCTACATGCTGGCGCACAGCACAGGACAGGCATTGGTGAAGGCCGGCGGCGATACCTGGTTTTTCATCACGGCCGACTATGCCTTCGGTCACGCTCTCGAGCGCGACACCGCCGCAGTCGTCACGGCGTCGGGGGGCAAGGTTCTGGGAGACGTCAAGGTCCCCTTGAACAACGCCGATTTCTCCTCTTTCCTGCTGCAGGCCCAGGCCTCCAAGGCGAAGATCATCGGCATGGCGAATGCCGGCGGTGACACCTCCAACACGATCAAGCAGGCCGCGGAATTCGGCATCGTCAAGGGCGGTCAGAAGCTGGCGGGCCTGCTGCTGTTTCTTACCGACGTTCACTCGCTCGGCCTCAATGTCGCGCAAGGCCTTAATCTGAGTTCGACATTCTATTGGGATGAGAACGATCAGACCCGCGCGTTTTCGAAGCGGTTCGCCGAGCGCATGAAGAACAAGGCGATGCCGACCATGGTCCAGGCGGGCGTCTATTCAGGCTTGCTGCATTATATCAAGGCGGTCGAGGCCCTTGGCGGAAATCCGCACGACGGCGCCAAGGTCGTCGCGAAAATGAAGGAGATGCCGACCGACGATCCGTTGTTCGGCAAGGGCAGCATCGAGCCGAACGGCCGTGCGCTGCATCCCGCGTACCTGTTTGAAGTGAAGAAGCCTTCGGAATCAAAAGGGCCCTGGGACTACTACAAGCTGATTGGCACGACCCCGGCAGACAAGGCGTTCAGGCCGCTTTCGGAAAGTGCCTGTCCGCTGGCGAAGAAATAGACATCGAACATGCCCGTCCGCGGTCGTGGGCCGCCGGCGGGCTCTTCAAGCAAGGCCGAACGAAACAACGGGGACCGGGTACCGGATCGATGCAGGCTCTTTTTGCTCAGCTACTGGTGGGACTGATCAACGGCTCGTTCTACGCGCTGCTCAGTCTCGGGCTCGCCGTGATCTTCGGCATGCTCAACATCATCAATTTCGCCCATGGCGCGCTCTACATGATGGGGGCCTTCGTCGCCTATTTCCTGCTGAACCTCGGCGGCATCAATTACTGGTGGGCGCTGCTGTTCGCGCCGATCATCGTTGGCATCTTCGGCATGATCCTGGAGCGGACCATGCTGCAATGGCTGACCGGGCTCGACCATCTCTACGGCCTGCTCCTGACCTTCGGCATCGCGCTGATCGTGCAGGGCGTGTTCCAAAATTATTTTGGCTCTTCCGGCATGCCTTACGCGATTCCGGATCAGCTCAAGGGCGGCATGAACCTCGGCTTCATGTTCCTGCCGATCTATCGCGCCTGGGTCGTCATCTTCTCGCTGGTGGTGTGCATTGCGACCTGGTTCCTGATCGAGAAGACGCGGCTCGGCGCCTATCTCCGCGCCGCCACTGAAAACCCGACGCTGGTGCGTGCCTTCGGCATCAACGTGCCGCGCATGATCACGCTGACCTACGGCCTCGGCGTCGGCCTCGCTGCACTCGCCGGCGTGCTTTCGGCGCCGATCAACCAGGTCCGGCCGTTGATGGGCGCCGACCTCATCATCGTCGTGTTCGCGGTGGTGGTGATCGGCGGCATGGGATCGATCATGGGATCGATCATCACCGGTTTTGCACTTGGCGTGATCGAGGGCCTGACCAAATATTTCTACCCCGAGGCCTCCAACACCGTCGTGTTCGTGCTGATGGTGCTGGTGCTCTTGGTGAAGCCAACGGGATTGACGGGAAGGGCAGCCTGATATGACAGCCTTGACGGACGACACGCTGCCGGTGAGCCCGCGCGCCATTCGCGACGAGATGATCGTGTTCGTGGTGATGGCGCTGCTGCTGGCCTCGGTGCCATTCAGTGGCATCTACCCCTTCTTCGTGATGCAGGCGCTGTGCTTCGCGTTGCTCGCCTGTGCCTTCAATCTTCTGATCGGCTATGGCGGCCTGCTGTCGTTCGGCCACGCGATGTTCATGGGCACCGCCGGCTATTGCAGCGCGCACGCGCTGAAAGTATGGGCACTCCCGCCTGAACTCGGCATCCTCGTCGGAATCGCGGCTGCCTTCGTGCTGTCGCTCGTCACCGGCTACATCTCGATCCGCCGCCAGGGCATCTATTTCTCGATGATCACGCTGGCGCTGTCGCAGCTCCTGTACTTCATTTACCTCCAGGCGCCATTCACCCATGGCGAGGACGGCATCCAGGGCATTCCGCAGGGACACATGTTCGGCGTACTCGACCTGTCGAAGCCGACCGTCCTCTATTACGTCGTGCTGGTCGGTTTCCTCGCGGGTTTCCTGCTGATCTACCGCATCATCAACTCGCCGTTCGGCGAGGTGCTGAAGTCGATCCGCGAGAACGAGCCGCGCGCGATCTCGCTGGGCTACCGGACCGACCAGTATAAGTTCCTGGCGTTTGTCTTGTCGGGGACGCTGGCAGGCTTCGCCGGCGCGCTGAAAGTGTTCGTGGCCCAGAATGCCTCGCTGACCGATGTGCACTGGTCGATGTCGGGCGAGGTCGTGCTGATGACGCTGGTCGGTGGTCTCGGCACCATTTTCGGTCCCGTGGTCGGCGCCTTCGCGATCATTGCCATGCAGCAATATCTGGCGGGCTTTGGCCAGTGGGTGACGGTGATCCAGGGCTCGATCTTTGTGATCTGCGTGCTTACGTTCCGCCGCGGCGTGGTCGGCGAATTTGCGCATTACTTCCGGCGGTCACTCTAAGCGATTGATCTGGCTTCGATTCAGCCGACGACTGAAAGCGGTGGACGATCCGGCGCCACTGGCGTCAGATGACACCCGCGCGGGCGAAAATGGTCTATGACGGTTTTGTGACGGCCCATTCGGGCCGGCCCAGTCCAACCGGTAGACTCTCCCCATGATGCGATGGTTTCGCGCTTTCCTGCCCAAGGAAGAACGGTTCTTCGACCTGTTCGACCGCCACGCCCAGACCGTGATCCAGGGCGCAATCGCGCTCCAAGGCGTACTGAACGGGGGCGAGGAGACGCCGGTCTATTGCCAGCGCGTCAACCAGTTCGAGAACGATGCCGACAACATCACCCGTGAGGTGCTGACGGCGGTGCGCCGGACGTTCATCACGCCGTTCGACCGCGGCGACATCAAGAACCTCATCACCTCGATGGACGATGCCATCGACCAGATGCAGCAGACGGCCAAGGCCGTGATGCTGTTCGAGGTCCGCGCCTTCGAGCCGCCGATGCGCGAGATCGGTGCACTTCTGATCGAATGCGCCAACCTTGTTGGACGTGCGCTGCCGCTGATGCAGGAGATCGGCAAGAACGTGGCCATGCTGACCGCGATCACGGAAGAGCTGACCAAGCTGGAGGGGCGGGTCGACGACCTCCAGGATATCGGGCTGAAGGAATTGTTCCTGAAGCACCGTGAGGGCAACGCGATGGACTTCATCGTTGGTGCGGAGATCTACGACCACCTCGAAAAGGTGGCCGATCGCTTCGACGACGTCGCGAACGAGATCAACAGCATCGTCATCGAGCAAGTCTAGGGCAGGGGCCGCGCCGTGGATGCTGCGTTGGGTCTTCCCGTCCTGGTCGGACTGATCGCCGTCGCGCTGCTGTTCGACTTCCTGAACGGCTTGCACGACGCCGCCAACTCGATCGCGACCATCGTTTCGACCCGGGTGCTGCGGCCGCAATTTGCCGTGTTCTGGGCCGCGTTCTTCAATTTCGTCGCCTTCATGGTGTTCGGCCTGCACGTCGCCCAGACCATCGGCACCGGCATCATCGATCCCGCAATCGTCGACGCCCAGGTGATCTTCGCGGCGCTTGTCGGCGCCATCGTCTGGAATCTCGTGACCTGGGCGCTCGGCATCCCGTCGTCCTCGTCGCACGCATTGATCGGCGGTTTGTTCGGAGCCGGGGTGGCCAAGGCCGGACTCTCGGCTGCGGTCTGGAGCGGATTGTCGAAAACGGTGATCGCGATTGTGCTGTCTCCGCTGGTCGGCTTCCTGCTCGCGATGATGCTGGTTGCGATCGTGTCATGGGCCTCGGTGCGGTCGACGCCATTCGCGGTGGACCGCGCCTTCCGCATCCTGCAATTCGCCTCAGCCTCACTCTATTCGCTCGGCCACGGCGGCAATGACGCGCAGAAGACCATGGGCATCATCGCCGTGCTGCTGTATTCGCAAGGCCAACTCGGCGGAGAATTCTTCGTGCCGTTCTGGGTGGTGCTGTCGTGCCAGGCGGCCATGGCGATGGGGACGCTGATGGGCGGCTGGCGCATCGTGCGCACCATGGGACTGCGAATTACAAAATTGACGCCAATGCAGGGCTTTTGCGCCGAGACCGGTGGCGCCGCGACCCTGTTCATCGCGACCTTCCTCGGGGTTCCCGTCTCGACCACCCACACCATCACCGGCGCCATCGTCGGCGTCGGCGCCGCCCGTCGACTCTCGGCGGTGCGCTGGAACGTGGCAAGTTCGATCGTCTATGCCTGGGTGGTCACGATGCCGGCCTCGGCGATCGTCGCCGCGCTGACCTGGTGGGCGGTGAAGCTCTTCCTCAGGTAACGAGCTTCAGCCCGACGATACCGGCGACGATCAATCCGATGCTGGCGAGGCGGAGCGCGGTGGCGGGCTCGCCGAACAGGATGATGCCAAGCGCCGCGGTACCGACCGCCCCGATGCCGGTCCAGACCGCATAGGCGGTTCCAATCGGCAGCGATTTGAGGGCGAGACCCAGCAGAATGACGCTGCCGGCCATGGCCGCGAGCGTCAAAACGGACGGAACGAGCTTCGAAAAGCCCTCGGTGTATTTCAGGCCGATCGCCCAGGCGACTTCCAGCAGACCGGCGACGAACAGGATGCTCCAGGCCATGACGACCCTCCATTCAAGGCAGGGCCGTCCCCGCGGACTGATGCGCTGATGAGTGGGAAGGTCGTCCTTCCCCAAGACCTATCTGACCCCAAGACCTATCTGATCAAAGCCGATATGGGGCTGGCCGAGGGGCCCCGCAATCACCACATGAGGCTTGATCAGGCCCGTTTTCCCTGCCAAACGCTCCCGCCATGCCCGACATCGTCACCACAGCCGAATCGCCGGCCCGTTCCCCGCTTGCCGCTGAAGTGTCGCGGCGGCGCACCTTTGCGATCATCTCGCACCCGGACGCCGGCAAGACCACGCTGACCGAAAAGCTCCTGCTGTTCGGCGGCGCGATTAATCTCGCCGGCCAAGTCAAGGCCAAGGGCGAGCGGCGCAACACCCGTTCGGACTGGATGAAGATCGAGCGCGAGCGCGGCATCTCCGTCGTGACCTCGGTGATGACCTTCGAGTTCGAGGGCCTCGTCTTCAACCTCCTGGACACGCCGGGCCACGAAGACTTTTCGGAGGACACTTATCGCACGCTTACGGCGGTCGATTCCGCGGTCATGGTGATCGACGCCGCGAAGGGCATCGAGGCGCGGACCCGCAAGCTGTTCGAGGTCTGCCGCCTACGCGACATCCCGATCATCACCTTCATCAACAAGATGGATCGCGAAAGCCGCGACGTTTTCGAGCTGCTCGACGAGATCGAGAAGACGCTGGCGCTCGACACCACGCCAATGACCTGGCCGGTCGGCCGCGGCCGCGACTTCCTCGGCACCTACGACGTCGTCAATGGCGGCGTGCGCCTGCTCGAAGGCGGCGGCGCCAAGACCGGCGCTGCGCAGCAGATCGAGATCGCCGAGCTCGGCAAGCTCAACGCCAATCTCGACGTCTCCGCGGTGAAGGACGAGCTCGAGCTCGTCACCGAGGCCTCAAGGCCGTTCGAGCTCGACGCGTTCCGGGAGGGGCATCTGACGCCGGTCTATTTCGGCAGCGCGCTGCGCAATTTCGGCGTCGGCGACCTCCTGGAGGGCCTCGGCAAGTTCGCGCCCGAGCCGCGCGCGCAGGACAGCGACCAGCGCAGGGTCGAAGCCACCGATCCGCGCATGAGCGCCTTCGTGTTCAAGATCCAGGCCAATATGGATCCGAATCATCGCGACCGTATTGCGTTTGCGCGCCTTTGCTCCGGCAAGCTCAGCCGCGGCATGAAGGCGAAGCTCGTGCGCACCGGCAAGAGCATGCCGCTGTCGAGCCCGCAATTCTTCTTCGCCCAGGACCGCTCGGTGGCGGACGAGGCCTTTGCCGGCGACGTCGTCGGCATTCCCAACCATGGCACGCTGCGGATCGGCGATACGCTGACCGAGGGCGAGGATTTCAACTTCGTCGGCGTGCCGAGCTTCGCGCCTGAAATCGTCCGCCGCGTCCGTCTCACCGACGCCATGAAGGCGAAGAAACTGAAGGAAGCGCTTCAGCAGATGTCGGAGGAGGGCGTCGTGCAGGTGTTCCGTCCGCGCGACGGCGCGCCGGCGCTGGTCGGCGTGGTCGGCGCACTGCAGCTCGACGTGCTCAAGGCACGGCTCGATGCGGAATATTCGCTACCGGTCGAGTTCGAAGTGAGCGAGTTCCAGCTCGCGCGCTGGGTCTCCTCGGAGGACCGCAAGAAGCTCGACACCTTCATCGCTGCCAACACCTCCAGTATCGCCGACGACGTCGACGGCGATCCCGTGTATCTGGCCCGGAACGAGTTCTATCTCGGCTACACCAGGGAGCGCGCCGAGGGCATCGAATTCACCAACGTCAAGGACGTCAAGAAGAAGGGGTAGGGGGCTCCCAGCCTCTTGCGCGCGAGCATGTGAACAGTCGCGGGCTTGACGCGTTCATTGACGATGCCACCTTGCTCCATCTGACAGTGTGAGCTCGCATCATGTGGCGCGGCATCCTCGTTTGTCTCGTGCTGGCGATATCGATGGCGGCCGCCGATGCGCAGCGCCGCCAGATCAATCCGATCCCGTTTGCGCATGAACCCTGCAGTGTGCTCGACAATCGGCCTTGCACGCCGTCCTATTGCAGCCCGCTCGAGCACGGCCCCTGCATTCCCGAGATCGACTATCCCTACGGCCAGAACCTCCAGCTCACGATCAAGACCGTCCCGTCCGGGGCCGATCGCGCCAAATACCAGAAGCCGGATCACGATCTCGACACGATCGGCGACCTCTTCTCCGAGCTGCGCTCCTGCTGGTCGCCGCCATCGGACAACCATGCGCGCCCGGGCATGCAGATGTCGGTGCGCTTCAGCTTCAACAAGGCGGGTGGCCTGATCGGCCCGCCGCGCCTCACATACGTGACCGCAGGCGTCCCGGCCGATACACGGACGACGTATCTCAATGCGATCAACACATCGTTGAACGCGTGCCTGCCGCTGAAATTCACCGATGGCCTCGGTGGCGCCCTGGCCGGGCGCCCGATCGCGATCCGCTATGTCGATAATCGCGAGCTCGGCAGGTAGCGCGTCAGTTGCGACCGGCGGCCGATCGATGATACGCCATGGGCGGGGGCGGGTTGAGGGGAGGATGTCGTGGGTCTGCTGGTCATGATCCTGGGGCTGGTGCTGTTTTTCGCCGCCCATGTTTTCACGACGAAACGTGACGCGCGCGCGCAGGCGATCGCGCGGCTGGGCGAGGGGACCTACAAGATCCTCTATTCGGTTGTTTCGCTTGCGGGGCTGGCGCTGATCGTCTGGGGCTTTGGCCACTATCGCAGCTCAGGCTGGATCGACATCTGGTATCCGCCGAAGGCGATGAAGCACATTACGATCGCACTGATGCTGCCGGCAGTGATCCTGGTGGTCGCGTCCTACGTGCGTGGCCGTATCTACGCGACGGTGAAGCATCCGATGCTCGCCGGCATCAAGCTGTGGGCGGCTGCGCATCTCTTGGCCAATGGCGATCTCGGCTCCATCATCCTGTTCGGCTCGTTCCTGGGCTGGGCGGTGTATGACCGCATTTCGCTGAAATATCGCACCGACGCCGGCGCTCCGCCGATTCCTGTGGGCGGCGTCACCAACGATCTGATCGCGGTCGCGGTCGGCGTCGTCGCCTATCTGGCGCTGGCATTTGCATTCCATCCTGTCGTGATCGGTGTTCCCGTCATGGGCGGTTAGCCGATCAGCGCAAGACAGCATCCGCGTGCCCATGCGCGGAAGGCGACAAAAGCAACACGCTCAGGGCATTCCGATGGACTGGTCCCAATCTCAGATCCCGCCGATGCGGTTCGAGGCGCGCTTTGGCGATCGGGTGGTGCCGGCTTTCACCGATCGGCCTTCGAGCTTGTGGGCGATGATCGCGGAGGCTTCGGCGCGCAACGGCGACGGCGAAGCGCTCGTCTGCGGCGATGTCCGCCTGAACTGGTCGCAGGCGGTGGAGCAGGCCGCGCGGATTGCATCGGGCTTTCGCAAGCTCGGCTTGCGGCGCGGTGACCGCGTCGCCATCCTGCTCGGCAATCGTGTGGAATTTCCACTGCTCCTGTTTGCCGCCGCGCACGAAGGTCTCGTCACGGTACTGCTCAGCACGCGCCAGCAGAAGCCGGAGATCGCCTATGTGCTTGCCGATTGCGGCGCCAGGATCCTGATCCACGAGGCGGCGCTTGCGGCGCGCCTGCCCGATGCGCGAGACGTTTCGGATGTGGTCCACCGCATCGCTATCGACAGCGATCCGGCTCTGTCGCGCTACTCCGTGCTCGCCGACAACGCGCCAGCCCCGACGCCGGTCGATGTCGGTGAAGAGGACACCGCGATGATCCTCTACACCTCGGGCACCACCGGCAAGCCGAAAGGCGCGATGCTGGCCCATTGCAACATCGTTCATTCCTCGATGGTGTTCGTGTCCTGCCTGCAATTGACGGCGGCCGACCGCTCGATTGCAGCCGTCCCGCTCGGGCATGTCACGGGTGTCGTCGCCAACATCACGACGATGATCCGTTGCGGCGGCGCGCTGATCATCATGCCGGAGTTCAAGGCGGCCGACTATCTCAAGCTCGCCGCGCGCGAGCGCGTCACCTACACGGTGATGGTGCCGGCGATGTACAATCTCTGCCTGCTCCAGCCTGATTTCGACAGCTACGATCTATCGAGCTGGCGCATCGGCGGCTTCGGCGGCGCGCCGATGCCGGTGGCGACGATCGAGAAGCTCAAGGCGACGATTCCGGGCCTGAAGCTTGCGAATTGCTACGGCGCGACCGAGACGACGTCACCCTCGACGATCATGCCGGGCGAATTGACGGCGGGCCATATCGACAGCGTCGGCCTGCCGTGCCCGGGGGCGCGGATCATTGCGATCGGGACAGATGGGCGCGAGCTGCCGCCCGGCGAGATCGGCGAGCTCTGGATCCAGAGCGCCTCCGTCATCAAGGGCTACTGGAATAACCCGAAGGCCACGGCGGAGAGTTTCACCGGCGGCTTCTGGCATTCCGGCGATCTCGGCGCGGTCGATGCGGAGGGCTTTGTCCGGGTGTTCGACCGGCAGAAGGACATGATCAATCGCGGTGGCCTGAAGATCTATTCCGCCGAAGTCGAGTCGGTGCTGGCCGGCCACCCCGCCGTAGTCGAGAGCGCGATCATTGCAAAACCGTGCCCGGTGCTGGGCGAGCGCGTCCATGCGGTGGTGGTGACGCGCATGCAGGTCGGGAGTGACGATTTGAGATCCTGGTGCGCCGAGCGGTTGTCCGACTACAAGGTGCCGGAAACGATGGCAATCACCTCCGATCCGCTGCCGCGCAACGCCAATGGCAAGGTGCTGAAGCGCCAGTTGCGGGAGCTATGGTAGCGATTTCAGTCGGGCCAAGCAGTTCCGGACTACCTCGGCCTGTCGCGTTAACGCCTTGATCGGCCTTGCTTTGCCTTGCCTCCGCCATATCGATAGGGTATCGCCGCCGCGACGTGGGGACGGGCTCTTGACGCGCGCGATCTGGCGCGCGCTCCCGGCCGGGCATGGGATTGGCTTAAGTGTCTGAATTATTTGATGAAGTCGACGAGGAAGTACGTCGCGAGCAGCTCAAAAAGCTGTGGGACAATTATTCGCTCTACTTCATCGCCCTGATGGTGTTGATCGTGGCGGCCGTGGGCGGCTGGCGCGGCTACCAATACCTTGAGGCCAAGAAGGCCGCCGAGGCCGGCGCTGTCTTCGAAAAGGCCGTCGAACTGTCCGAGCAGGGCAAGCACGCGGAGGCCGAGACGGCCTTTGCCGATCTTGCTGCGAAGACCCCATCCGGCTACCGCATTCTAGCACGGCTGCGCGCCGCGGCCGAGGCATCGGCCCGCGATCCCAAGGCTGCGGCCAAGATGTATGACGACATCGCCGCTGACAGCGGCGTCGGCAGCGAGTGGCGGGATCTCGCTAAGATTCGCGCGGCCGGCCTGCTGGTGGACAGCGCCTCCTATGCCGACATCCAGCAGCGGCTGGAGACCTCTGCCGAACCCAAATCGACCTTCCGCCACAGCGCCCGCGAACTGTTGGCACTGTCGGCCTGGCGCAACAACGACATGACCGCGGCCCGCAAATGGCTCGACGCGATCGCCGAGGACGGCGAAACACCGCCGGGCCTGCGCTCGCGCGCCGAGGCGCTCCAGGCCCTGCTGCCGCCCGTCGCCAAGAGCTGATCAGAGCTGACGGTCCCGAGAGCTGAGACGAGATAGTAATATGCGCCGCACGTCACGCTTGATCGCAGCCGCCGTCCTGATCGCTTTCACGGGCGTCCTGAGCGGCTGCTCCAGCTTCGATCCGAGCGACATGCTCGACTGGCTCGACACCAAGAAGAAGCTGCCGGGCGACCGCAAACCGGTATTCCCCGAGGGCGTGCCGGGTCTCGAGCAGGGCGTGCCGAAGGACATGTACAAGGGCGCGCAGCAACAGCAGGATCCGAACGCGCCTGCCGTCGCGGCGCTGCCGGTCGAGCCGCCGCCGGCCGAGCCCGCGAAACCGTCGAAATCCGCCAAGGTCAGGAAGACCAGGCAGCCGGCCGCGCCGGCTGAAGCACCGGCCGGCGAGGTCGACGGCGAGGCCCAGCCCGAGGCGGCGCCAGCGCCGGCCGCCGCGCCGCCCAAGCACAAGATCGTTCGCAAGCGCACGACTGCGCCGCCGCCGGACCAACCGGCGCAGCAGCCGGCGCAATCGACACAGACCACCCAGCAGCAGCAGCAGCAGACGCAGGGAGCCTTCCCGGCGCCGATGCCCAGCGGCAGTTTCTCCCGCTGATATTTTTCACCGAATTGACAGGCGCTATCTCCGCGGCGCACGAATGACCAATGTCCTTTACGATTGCCATTATCGGCCGGCCCAATGTCGGCAAGTCGACGCTGTTCAACCGCCTGGTTGGGCAGAAGCTCGCGCTGGTCGATGACCTGCCCGGCGTCACCCGCGACCGCCGCGAGGGCGAGGCCAGGCTCGGCGATCTCGAATTCACCATCATCGACACGGCCGGCCTCGACGAGGGCGCCAAGGGCTCGCTGACTGCGCGCATGCAGGAGCAGACCGAGGCCGCGATCGCTCAGGCCGATGCGCTGTTCTTCGTGATCGATGCCCGCATCGGCCTGACGCCGAACGACCGCGCCTTCGCCGATTTCGCTCGCCGCGCCAACAAACCGGTGCTGCTGGTCGCCAACAAGAGCGAAGGCAAGCATGGCGATGCCGGCGCGATGGAAGCCTTCGCGCTTGGCCTTGGCGAGCCCATCCAGATCTCGGCCGAGCATGGCGAGGGCATGGGCGAGCTCTATGACGCCCTGAGCGGGCTGATGCCGGCGCCTGTCGATGAGGATGAGGCCGAGGACGACGAGCCGCTGTCGGAGGAAGAGGCCGCGACGCGCCCGATCCGGGTTGCCATCGTCGGCCGGCCCAATGCCGGCAAGTCGACCATGATCAACCATTTGCTCGGCGAGGAGCGCCTGCTGACCAGCCCCGAGGCCGGCACCACGCGCGACTCCATTGCGGTCGAGATCAACTGGAAAGGCCGCGAGTTTCGCGTGTTCGACACGGCAGGCCTGCGCCGCCGCTCGCGCATCGAGGAAAAGCTGGAGAAGCTCTCGGTTGCCGACGCGCTGCGCGCCGTGCGCTTTGCCGAAGTCGTCGTGATGATGATGGATTCGCAGAACCGCTTCGAGGAGCAGGATTTGCGCATCGCCGATCTGATCGAGCGCGAGGGCCGGGCGATGGTGCTTGCCGTCAACAAATGGGATCTGATGGAGACCAAGGGCGGCGGCGCGATCTCGACCTTGCGCCGCGACGCCGACCATTGGCTGCCGCAGGTCAAGGGCGTACCGATTGTCGCCGTATCCGGCTTGATGGGCGAGGGCATCGACCGCCTGATGCAGGCGATCCAGGATGCCTATGCGCTCTGGAACAGGCGCGTCTCGACCTCCGCCTTGAACCGCTGGTTCGAGGAGGCCGTCCAGGCCAATCCGCCGCCCGCCGTATCCGGCCGCCGGCTGAAGCTGAACTACATCACGCAGACCAAGGCGCGCCCGCCGAGCTTCGTGCTGTTCTGCTCGCGCGCGGACGCCGTACCGCAGTCTTACCTGCGCTACCTCATCAACTCGATGCGTGAGGCCTTCGATCTGCCTGGCACGCCGGTGCGGATCACCTTGCGCGAGAAGGCCAATCCGTTCGCGCACAAGCGCAAGCGGCCGTCGTGAGCGGCGTTGGTTTCAGCGTAGGACCCGTAGGGCGGATTAGTCTTACTGCGTCATGGGTTTTCTGCGCGTGCGTGATGCTGCGATGGCGCCGCAGCAAGGGCATCGTGGGAGCGTTTTGCTTAGGGCGAGGCTCAGTCGCATGCGCATGGTTGCGATCGAGTTCGGAACGTGGCGTTCAGGCCGCAAGGGCGGAGCCTCTGGGTCGATAGTTGTCGGGTAAGGGAGGGACCTGGAGCGGCGCGGTGGAACGTGGTTCTGAGGGGGGAATCGTCGCCTGCTCGGCGATGAGGAAGCCGTAGGCTGCGATGCACAGGGTTGCGTGATGATGGAAGCCACGCCAGCCGCGACCTTCGTAATGATCGAGCCCGACCTCCTGCTTGAGCTCCTGATAGTCGCGCTCGATGCGCCAGCGCAGCTTGGCCAGATCGACGAGCCGCTCGAAGCTGACGTTCTCCGGCAGCGTGGACAGCCAGTATTTGGTCGGCTCTTTTTCGCTCTCGGGCCATTCGATCAACAGCCACTCCGACGATAGCGTCTCGGGAATCAGCTTGTTGTATGCGACACGGACGCGCACGCGGGCAAAGCGCGAGGACAGCTTTTTGGCTGAGCCTTCGCGCCAGGTCACCCTGCGCCAAGCCCGCTTCGGCAGGCCGAGCGCTACTTTCTTGGCCGAGACCAGATCGGGCTCGTCGCGGCGGCCGGTGTTGTTCAGCGGCTTGTCCATGCGGCGCGGGCCGGTGCCGGGGCGCCACATCAAGATGGTCGGCACGATGCCGACCACGTAAGGCACGCCCAATTCCGTCATGCCGGCGCGCAGTTGCGAGTCCCTCCCGTAGGCCGAATCCATCAACGCGACGCCACGTGGCAGACCGGCCTCGCAGGCCCAGCGGATCTGCTCCAGCGCGATCTGTGGCTTGGTCTTGAACTTGATCTCCTTCGGCACGCCGGCCTTGTTCCGGCGCTTGCGATCTTTGGTCCAATCCTGCGGCAGGTACAGCCGATAGGCCACCGGAAGGCTGGCCGCATGATTGGCGATCGATAAAGACACCGCCACCTGGCAATTGGCCTGCTTGCCGAGCTGGCCGCAATACTGATGGTGCACGCCGACCGAATGCTTGCCTTGCTTGGGGAACGAGGTGTCGTCGATGATCCACGCCTCGATCGGCCCGCTCTTCTCGATCGCCGGCAACACCATCTCTCGCACCTTGGCCAGCACGGCTTCGTCCGACCAGGCCGCGTTGGCGACAAGATGCAGCAGCGATTGGTGTTGTGCTGCCGTGCGTCCTGGAGCCGTCCGCGCCGCCATCGGCTCCACGCTCTTGCGCTCGCCCGGCAAGATCAATCCCGTGCAATAGTCACGCAGCGGTCTCGTCCGCTCCGCGTGACCGATCACGCTGCCAAGCCCCGCCACATACTCCGCAAACCGAGTTTCGCTATCTCCACCCTGATCGAGATTCATCTGGCCCTCCCAAGTGCCAAATATTGAATCTCTACAATTACTTGATTCTCAGCCTCGATGGCCGCGACCGTTTGACTCAGTACAATTAGCGAAGCGTAATCCGCCACTCTGTTGTCGCGAGAGAAGCGGTGGGTTACGCCTTCGGCTAACCCACCCTACGGCGGCCTCTTCTTACTTCTTCACCAGCGGACACTCGCTGTCCTTGAGCGGCTTGGCCGCTTCGTCCGCCGGGATGGTCGCGACCAGCTTGTAATAGTCCCACGGTCCCTTCGATTCTTCCGGCTTCTTCACCTCGAATAGATAGGCCGGGATGATGCGCCGACCGTCCTCGCGCAGCGGGCCCTTGCCGAACAGCGGGTCGTCGGTCGGGATTTCCTTCATCTTCGCGACGACCTTGGCGCCGTCATGCGGATTGCCGCCGAGTGCTTCCAGCGTCTTCAGGTAATGCAGCACGCCCGCATAGTTGCCGGCCTGGGTCATCGACGGCATCGCGTGGTTGGTCACCTTTTCCTGGAAACGCTTGGACCAGGCGCGGGTGTTGTCGTTCAGGTCCCAATAAAACGATTCTGTGAAGGTCAGGCCGTGCGCGGTCTTGAGGCCGAGCGAGTGGACGTCGTTGATGAAGAGCAGCAGCGCCGCGAGCTTCTGGCCGCCTTCGACGATGCCGAACTCGGCCGCCTGCTTGATCGCGTTGGTGGTGTCGCCGCCGGCGTTGGCAAGCCCGACGATCTTCGCCTTGGAGTTCTGCGCCTGGAGCAAGAACGACGAGAAGTCCGACGTGTTGAGCGGATGCTTGACGCCGCCGAGCACCTTGCCGCCGTTCGCTTTGACGACCGCGCTGGTGTCGCGCTCGAGCGCCGCACCAAAGGCATAGTCGGCGGTCAGGAAGAACCAGCTATCGCCGCCAGCCTTGGTCAGCGCCTTGCCGGTGCCGGTGGCGAGCATGTAGGTGTCATAAGTGTAGGAGATGGTGTTGGCGTTGCAGGCCTTGCCGGTCAGGTCGGCGCTGGCGCCGCCATTGTTGAGCAGGACGACGTTCTTTTCCTTGGCGACGTTACTGACCGCCAGCGCCACGCCGGAGTTCGGCGTGTCGGTGATCATGTCGACCTTCTGGGTGTCGATCCACTGCCGCGCGATGTTGACACCGATATCCGGCTTGTTCTGGTGATCGCCGCTGATGACCTCGATCTTCCAGCCCTTCGCGAGCAGGCCGGAATCCTCGACCGCCATCTTGACTGCGACGACCGAGTTGGGGCCACCGATATCGGCGTAGAGGCTCGACATGTCGTTGAGCACGCCGATCGTGGCGGTCTTGTCCTGAGCGTAGGCAGATGTTGCAAAACCGAAGGCAGCGCAGGCCAGAAAGGCCGCAGAGCGTCGCGCGAACGTCGTCGTCATAAAAGGTTTCCTCCATTGTCAAATATGCGGGCGGCTCTCTTGTGGAGCGTTGTTCCGGCTGATGGCTCTACCGTGTCCCGCGGTCTGCGGCAATGCGCTTAAAGCCGGATGACGCTGCGTCGAAGCGTCATCCGTCGGTTAACTTTTGGGCCGAGGTGCAATCAGGCCGGCGAGCGGAAGCTCAACAGGCTGCGCGTCCTGTAATCGTAGAATCTGCCGGTCTCGGTCCAGTCTGGCCCGCACATCGGGACGATGAATTCGGCGACCTGCTCGGGCGTCTCCAGCGTCGCCGGATCCTCGCCCGGCATCAGGGTGGCGCGCATGCGGGTGCGGATCGGGCCTGGGTTGAACAGGTTGACGCGCAGGGGTGTGTTCGCGGTTTCCTGTGCCCAGGCGCGCGCCAACGTCTCCAGCGCGGCCTTGGAGGCGGCGTAGGGGCTGACATAGGCGGTCGCCTTGTTGGCGGCGCCCGAGGTGATGAACACGGCGCGGCCGGCGTCGGACTTCTTCAGCAGCGGCTCCATGCAGCGGATCAGCTGAAAGTTCGCGGAGACATTGACGGCCATGACATCGTTGAACGTCTTGAGCTCGATATGGCCGACCGGCGAGGAGGGGCCGAGCACGCCGGCATTGCCGACGAGGATGTCGAGCTTGCCGTAGCGCTCGTGCAGGCCTGCCCCAAGCCGTGCGATGCCATCGGAATCCGTGAGGTTGAGCGGGACCAGCGTAGCGTTACTGCCGCCCACTTTGCGGATCTCGTCGTCGAGCTCCTCGAGGCCGCCCTGCGTGCGCGCGGTCGCGACGATATGCGCACCGGCCTTCGCCAGCGCGAGGGCCGTGGCAAAACCGATGCCGCGCGAGGCGCCGGTGACGAGAGCGATACGGTCAGCGAGGGGAGATGTCATCGGAAGGTTCTATTCATCGTCGTCCCGGCCTAGGCCGGGACGACCAATTTAGCTCGCCTCCGCCAGCAGCGACAATTGCCGCGGTTGCGGCTCGGTCTGGGTCTGGTCGGTGAGGTGGGTCGGATAGGCCCCGGTGAAGCAGTGATCGGAGAATTTCGGATTGGCCGGGTCGCGGCCGGGCTCGCCCATGGCACGGTACATGCCGTCGATCGACAGGAACGCGAGCGAGTCGGCGCCGATGAGCTCACGCATCTCCTCCAGCGAATGCGTTGCAGCCAGCAGGCCACCACGATCGGGCAGGTCGATGCCGTAATAATCGGGATAGACGATCGGGGGCGAAGCGAGACGGAAATGCACTTCCTTCGCGCCGGCATCGCGCATCATGCGCACGATTTTTCTCGAGGTGGTGCCGCGCACCAGCGAGTCGTCGATCAGGATGATGCGCTTGCCTTCGATCGCGGCGCGGTTGGCCGAATGCTTCATGCGCACGCCGGATTCGCGGATCGCCTGCGTCGGCTGGATGAAGGTGCGGCCGACATAGTGGTTGCGGATGATGCCGAGCTCGAACGGTATGCCGGAATGCTGGCTGTAGCCGACCGCTGCGGGCACGCCGGAATCCGGCACCGGCACCACGACGTCGACCGGCACGTGACTCTCCCTGGCGAGCTGCGCGCCGAAGGCCTTGCGCACTTCATAGACAGAACGTCCGTGGACGATGGAGTCCGGACGGGAGAAGTAGATGTACTCGAAGATGCAGGGCCGCGGCGCGATCGGCGGGAACGGCTTGTGGATGTCCTGGCCATTCTCGTCGAACACGATAACTTCGCCGGGCTCGATGTCACGCACGAAGCGCGCGCCGATGATGTCGAGGGCGCAAGTCTCGGACGTCAGGATCGGGCAGCCGTCGAGGTCGCCGAGCACCAGCGGGCGGATACCGCGGGGGTCGCGCGCGCCGACCAGCTTCTTGTTGGTGAGCGAGACCAGCGCGTAGGCGCCTTCGATCTCGCGCAGCGCGTCGATATAGCGCTCGATGAAGCGGGCGCGCCTGGAGCGGGCGACCAGATGCAGGATCACCTCGGTGTCGGTGGTCGACTGCATCATCGCGCCGTGCTTGACGAGCTCGCGGCGCAGCGTCAGGCCGTTGGTGAGGTTGCCGTTATGGGCGACTGCGAGGCCGCCGGCGTTGAGCTCGGCGAACAGCGGCTGCACGTTGCGCAGGATGGTTGCGCCGGTGGTGGAATAACGGACATGGCCGACCGCCATGTTGCCGGGCAGGCGGTCGATCACTTCACGGCGGGAGAAGGTGTCGCCGACGAGGCCGAGACGGCGCTCTGAGTGAAAGCGGCTGCCGTCGTAAGAGACGATGCCTGCGGCTTCCTGGCCGCGGTGCTGAAGGGCGTGAAGACCAAGCGCCGTGATGGCGGCTGCGTCCGGGTGTCCGTAGATGCCGAACACGCCGCATTCCTCGCGCAGCGTATCTCCCTCCAGGTCGTCCTGAAGCTCTAGCGCGGCTGGGCCGGTATCGAGATCAAATTGGGCGTCCTGGTCGGGGTGTCGCATCTCGTCCGCGCCTCTTTTCAGGGTTCAATCAACGCGCCGCAGGTTTCTCGATCAGCTTCTTCAGGCTGTCACGAGCCGGTTTGCTGTAGCCGTCGCCACTGCCCGAAGGCTGCTGCTCGGTGTCAGCTTGATCATCATCTGGTTTGTTTTTCTTGAATCTCTTCAAGATGGTGTTCTCGGGGTCATCCGGCAAGAGGGACATCAGCCAATCCCCGGTTCCCTGGAGCACCACGCGGGACTTGGCTCCCGTGACCCAGTCCGGGCGCTGCTTGTCCGGCACCAGCCAGGTGAAGAACAGGAAGGCGACCACGACGATCAAAAGCCCGCGTGCCAGCCCGAACAGGAAGCCGAGGGTGCGGTCCAGCGCCCCGATGCGCGAATCCAGGATCATGTCGGAGATCCGGACCGTGATCACGGAGACCACGACCAGGGTACCGACGAACACACCGGCGACCACGACCACGCTCGCAACGGTGTCGTTGTTGAAATAGGTCTTGGCGGTCGGCAGCAGCTTGGAGAAGGAGTACAGCGTCACGATCGCGGCCGTGCCCCAGGCGGCGATCGAGAGGATTTCGCGCATGAAGCCGCGGACCATGGCGAGCAGGCCCGAGATCAGCATCACACCGAGCAGGATCAGGTCGAGGAGTGTTACTGGCATCGGCTGGTCTGGTCCGCTCGTACTCTCAAAGGGTGCTCAGCGAATCGGTGTTTGGCCGCCGCCCTAACTGAAGGCCAGACGACGTTCCCGGCAAGGCCGCAACCACGCAATCCCATGCTGCTATTGTGACGGCTGTATAGCGGTGGGGACGCTTGACGTCACCTCCAGCTACCCCTCTCCACGGCGGAATCTTGCCGGTGTGGCATTTTTCTCCGCAGGCGGGTTCGAGTCGCCGCGGCGGGAGCCCTTGGCGGCGATTTCGGCGACCAGGGTGGTGAGGCTGTTGACCGCGTTCAGGGTCAGTCCAGCGTCACCGCTGGCATCGCTTCCGCGGGCCGATTCGGGCAGCACGGCGCGCTTGAAGCCGAGCTTGACCGCTTCCTTCAGCCTGGCCGGGGTCTGCGCCACCGGGCGAATGACGCCGGAGAGTGAAATCTCGCCGAAATAGACCGCATCTGTGGGTAACTGCGCATTAACCAGGGACGAAACCAGCGCGGCCGCGGCGGCCATATCGGCTGCCGGCTCGTGGATGCGCAGGCCGCCCGCAACGTTCAGATAGACGTCGTGGCCGGACAGCTTGACCCCGCAATGGGCCTCCAGCACCGCCAGCACCATGGAGAGTCTGCTCTGATCCCAGCCGACCACGGCCCGGCGCGGGGTGCCGAGCGAGGTCGGCGCCACCAGTGCCTGCAATTCGACCAGAACGGGCCGCGTGCCCTCTATCCCTGCGAAGACTGCGGTGCCCGGCGTGCCAAGATCGCGCTCGGACAGGAACAGCTCGGATGGATTGGTGACCTCGCGCAGGCCCAGACCGGTCATCTCGAATACGCCGATCTCGTCGGTCGGGCCGAAACGGTTTTTGACGGCGCGTAAGATCCGGAATTGCTGCGAGCCTTCGCCCTCGAAGGACATGACGGCATCGACCATGTGCTCGACGACGCGGGGACCGGCGATCTGGCCGTCCTTGGTCACGTGGCCGACCAGGATGATGGCCGCCCCGGTCTTCTTGGCAAACCGTATCAGCGCCTGCGCCGAGGCGCGCACCTGCGTGACGGTGCCGGGCGCCGATTCCACCGTGTCGGTCCACATGGTCTGGATCGAGTCGATCACGATAAGCCGGGGGACCGCACCTTCCGACAATGTCGAGACGATATCCTCGACCGAGGTCTCGGCCGCGAGCTGCACCGGCGCATCCGACAATCCGAGCCGTTCGGCGCGCAGCCGCACCTGGGCGATGGCTTCTTCGCCGGAGATGTAGACGATGCGGTGGCCGGTGCGCGCCATCAGACTGGTCGCCTGTGTCAGCAGCGTCGATTTGCCGATGCCGGGATCGCCGCCGACGAGCAGCACCGAGCCACGGACGAAGCCGCCGCCGGTGACGCGGTCGAGCTCGGTCATGCCTGAGGACAGGCGCGGCGCGTCCTGGGTTTTGCTGGACAAGCTCTCCAGCGCAAACGTCCGGCCCTTGCGCTTGGAGCGGATCGATACCGGCACGCTGCCGGTCGCGTCTTCCTCGGCGAGCGTATTCCATTCGCCGCAGGACTCGCACTTGCCCTGCCAGCGGTTATAGGCCGCGCCGCAGTTCTGACAGACGAAGGAAAGCGTGTTCTTGGCCATGGGGACAGCGAGTCGAGGAGATCGACTGTGCTCATAGCATGGAATGGAGGGGCGCGAGGGCCCGCCTTAGGAACGCCGCTTCCAAACCTGCGTTCAATATCGAAATCTGGAGCCTCTCATGAAACGTTCAATTTTTGCAGCCGCCGTTGTATCGATCGCCGTGGCGAGCTTCGGCATGTCCACGCCTGCGGCCGCCCAAGACCGCTACTGCCTTCAGGGCCGCATTTGGGGCTATCCCGGCAATTGTCAGTTCGCCAGCTACGGGCAGTGCATGGCGAGCGCATCGGGAACCAATGCCTTTTGCGGCATCAATCCGCGTTACGCCTATGCGCGCCGCTGGAGAGGATACCGGTAATCGCTGCCGCCGTCGCGGTGTGACCGACTGAGGATCCGAGGTGGACATGGCCGATGACCCGTCCCTGACCGCCATGGTCTTCGCCGGCGGCCTCGGGCTTGGCGCCTACCATGCCGGTGCATTCGAGGCCTTCACGTCTGCCGGAGGCGAGGTGGACTGGGTTGCCGGCTCGTCGGCCGGCGCAATTACGGCCGCCTTGATCGCGGGAAGTGCGGCGGTCGATCGCATCGCGAACTTGCGGCGGTATTGGCATGGGCCAAGCGGGTCGATTGCGACGCCGAACGGTAACCGTCATCTGTTCGCCTGGCTGAGCTCGATCAACACGCGCCTTGTGGGTCACGCCGGCTTCTTCCATCCCCGGCTGCCGATTCCAGCGTCCCATTTCGGCGGACTCTACGATCTCGGCCCGACCCGGGAGCGTTTGCAGTACCTGATCGACTTCGGGCGTCTGAACGCCGGCCAACCCCGCATCACCATTTGTGCGACGGACGTCGAAAGCGGCGATGCCGCTTTGTTCGATTCCCGGTCTGAACGAATAGAGATGGATCACATCCTCGCCAGCTGCGGTTTCCTCCCCGAGTTTGCTCCCGTGCAGGTCGCCGGCAGATGGCTCGCCGATGGTGGATTCTCGCTGAACGCGCCGTTTGAGCCTGTGCTCGAGATTTCGAACCCGCTGCGGCTCTATATCATCGACCTCTATGCCCGGGACGGCAAAGTCCCCGACGGGATCGAGTCCGCAGCTGAGCGCAAGAGCGATCTGACGTTCGGCAACCAGACCTTTCAGCGGCTTCGCCACGCCCTCGAAGCGCGCCGGCTCCGCGCCGAGCTCCAGGCCCTGACCTGCAGCGACACGGTCTACCTTTTGAGCTATCGGCCCGGCGCCGAGGAGGCGGGGCCGGAGAAATCCTTCGACCTGTCGGACGTTGCGATGGCACAGAAATGGCAGGCGGGCTTTCTGGACATGCAACATAGCGCAGGGCTTTCCCCCGGCCAGAACGAGGTCTGCAGCGTGCGCCGCTAACGCGGTCGTCTCGAAGGACGAGGCGCGCGCTCAGCCATTTCTCAGCTCCTGGTGCGGTCATCATGGGTGTGATGCTGATCGCGCTCGCCACCGCCGCCGGAGACGTGAGATTTTCGGTCGTTGGTCGGAGATCCCGGCGTCGGGACTTCGCGCTCGCGTCCTCCCTTCTTGGGATCCTTGCGATCCTGGCGCGAGGAGCCGGGGCCGCCAAATCGTTCTGCTCATGGCCCGACGATGGATCGCCCCAATTTCGAGATGATGATCGGGACGTCGGTGCCACGCCAGACAGAGGTCGCCGACCTGCCGCCGGAAGTCGCCAAAGTGCTGAATGGCTTCTGGGGCGATCAGTACCTCATCGCCGGGAATGATCTCGTGATCGTCGATCAACACTCGCGGCGCGCGGCCGGAATCATCGCCGACGTGCGCTGACGGCGGCACAGCGCGGTATGCTCGCCGCCCCCGACATCGGCCCGCATTGTGGGAGAGGAAATTATGCCGATGACGCCTGAAAGCGATCCCAGAGAAACGCCACTGGACGATCCGCGCCGCCGGCGCCCGGCAATCACGTCGGCAAGATCCAGCGCCTGAATATCGTCCGGCAGCTCGGCGCCCCCTTCGTCCCTCACGGTCTTGGAATCCACCAGATCGAAATGATAGCGCGGCACGACCCCCTCGAGTTTGCTCGCAGCAACGTTGCGCTCTGGGGTTTCGTTCCGGCACGGCGCGGAAGGCTTACGGCTGCGTTGCGTTCCAGAGCATGGAGAGACCGGCCGCGACCATGATCGCATCCATCACCAGGCGGAACATCTCCGGTTTCAGGTGCAGCACGAAGCGCTTGGCGACGAAAGCGCCGGCCATCAGCGAGGAGCCTGCGATCAGGCCCTTGATGAAGACATCCTGCGTCAGTGCGCCGAAGCGTTCGAACGTCACCGATTTCGCGAAGTAGAGGCCGAGCGAAGAGGCCGCCTCGGTCGCGAGGAAGGCGCCTTTGCTCAGGCCGTAGAACAGGAACAACGGCACGCTGAGCGGGCCGGTCGAGACCACGATGCCGGTGAGATAGCCGATGATCGCGCCGCCGATCGCGAGATGCCAGAGATTGGCCTCGAGGTCGTGCCGCGCGAGCCAGTGCCGCACCGGCACCATCGCGATCAGGAAGATGCCGATGGCGAGATCGACGGCGTGCGAGGGCAGCGCCAATAGCGTCCGTGCGCCCAGCACCGCGGCTGGAATGCCCGTGACCGAATAGGCCACGCAGGCCCGCCAGTCGACCTCTCGCCACCAGGCCAAAATCCTGGAAAAATTCGCCATCACGGAAGCGACCGCCATGATTGGCACGGCCTGCTTCGGTCCATAGGCATAGACCAGCACCGGCATCAACATGATCGACGAGCCGGTGCCGACGATGCCGGAAATGGTGCCTGCGATCAGGCCGACGCCGAGGACGAAGAGAAAGGCCAAGGACAGGGCTCCGGGAATCGGGGAATGACGGAGCCCCGATGAGTGCCCGCTGCTCGCAGCGTACGGGGAGTTCGTCCATGATGACATCCTGCCGGTGTTTTGCCCGACGAGTCAAATCGAATTTCGGAATAAGCGCAAATTATTGAGTGCGCGGGGGCGGCGGCTACTGTGCATGGGGTTGTTTTCATGTTTTGTTTGAGCGCCGCGCTGCTGACAGCATGTTGGCAGCAGGGCCCGGCTACGACCATCTCCTGACAAAATGGAGAGCGGGTCATGCCGATCGAGGCAAGCTGTCATTGCGGTGAAACGGTGTTCGAGGTGATAGAGGCGCCCGCGAGCGTGACGCGCTGTACCTGCTCGTTCTGTGCCAAGCGCGGCGCGCTGTGGGCCTACTATACGCCGGCGCAGTTCCGCCTGCTGTCGCCCGCCGACAACGTCGCGACCTATCTCTGGGGCAGCCGCACGGTCAAACATCATTTCTGCGCAAGCTGCGGCTGCGGCACCTATTCCGAGTCGCCGGACTGGTCGACCGGCAAGCCCGATTTCGACAATCCCAAGATTGGGGTGAATGCGCGCCTGTTCGACGATTTCGATCTCGAGGCCGTGCCGGTGAACCTGATCGACGGCAAAAATCTGTGGTGAAGCGGTACGGCGTGACGCGCATTGATCTACCGCAGCACCACCCACGCCGGCGCGTGATCGCTGGCGCCATCCTCGCCGCGGACCTTCTTGTCGACGCCGGCTTTTGCCAGGCGCGAGACCAGCGCAGGGCTCAGCAGGAGATGATCGAGCCGCAAGCCCGCGTCGCGCGGCCAGCGGTTCCGCTTGTAATCCCAGAACGTGTAGATGCGCTGCTCCGGGTGCATTTCTCGGATCGCATCGCACCAGCCTTGTTCGACAAGAGATGCAAAAGCGGCTCGGCTCTTCGGCTGGATCAGCGCATCCTTGTCCCATGAGCGCGTCGGGTAGATGTCGATCTCCGTCGGCGCAACGTTGTAGTCGCCGGCGAGCACGACGGGCAGATCCTGCTTGACGAAGGTTTTGGCGTGGCGCTTCAGCCGCGCGAACCAGTCGAGCTTGGTGTCGAACTTAGGCCCCGGCTGCGGATTGCCGTTCGGCAGGTAGATGCTGGTGACGATGACGCCGCGCACAGCGGCCTCGAGGTAGCGCGCCTCGTGGTCGTCGGGCCTTCCCGGCAGCCGATCGCGCGTCAGCACGGGTTCGGCGTTGCGGGCGAGGATGGCGACGCCGTTCCAGGTCTTCTGTCCACGCCAGACTGCGCCGTAGCCGGCCTTTTCGATCGCGGCTGCCGGAAATTCGCCATCACTTGCCTTCAACTCCTGGAGCGCGACGACATCAGGCTTGGCCGCGCGCATCCATGCCAGAAGATTGGGCAGGCGGCGGTTGATGTTGTTGATGTTGAATGTCGCAATCTTCATGTAGAGCTACCGGCTCTCGCTTTCCGATACCGGAGATACAATGTCCAAGTTGAGCTTTGCCGCTATTGCATTCGTCGTCGCGTTCTCCGGGGCTGCTTCGGCACAATCGGCCGATCCGCGTGGCGCGTGCAAGGCGGATTACGATAAATTCTGTGCCGGCATCGCGCCGGGTGGTGGCAAGATTATCGCCTGTCTCGACGCCAAGCGCGACCAGCTCAGCGCCACCTGCAAGGCGGCGCTGGACAGCCGGAAGAAGTAAGCGCCGAGGCTCTCAGCTCAGCTCGGCAGCGGCGGCCGGCTTGCTGGCTGCTCGATCGGCGGCGGGGAGGGCGGCTGTTCGGCCGCCTGCGCGGACTCCGGCTTTGCCAGCGGCTCGACAACATTGCCGCCCTTGTAGACTCGGGCGTAGCGGTGGCCGAGACTGGTCAGCACCTCATAGCCGATCGTGCCGAAATGATGTGCCAACTCGTCGACGGTGATGCCCTCGCCGAGCAGCGTCACCATATGGCCGCGCCGTGCCGCGTTCGGCGGCAGATCGGTGATGTCGATCGCGATCAGGTCCATGGAGACGCGGCCCGCAACCGGGCAGCGTTTGCCGGCGACGATCACCTCGGCGCCGCGGGTGCCGTCATTGGAGCTGGCGGCGCGGAAATAGCCGTCGGCATACCCGACCGCGATGATCGCGAGCTTGGTCGGCCGTCGCGCGGTCCAGGTGCCGCCATAGCCGACGCTCTCGCCGCGCTCGATGGTGCGGACCTGCACGATGCGCGCCTTCAGATCCACCACCGGCTGCATCGGATTGTCGGCCTCCGGCGTCGGATTGACGCCGTAGAGCGCCGCGCCCGGCCGCACCAGGTCGAACTGGAAGGGGGCGCCCAGGAAGATTCCTGACGAATTGGCGAGCGCCGCCGGCACGCCGGAGAATTCGCTGGCGATGCCGCGAAAGGCCGCGAGCTGCTTGGCGTTAACGGGGCTGTTGAGCTGCTCGGCCGAAACCAGATGGCTCATCACCAGCGTAATGCCATGGTCGCCGGCATTGATGCGCGGGATGATGGCCTGCGCCTCGGCAAGCGTCAGCCCGAGCCGGTTCATGCCGGTGTCGATGTGGATCGCGGCGCCGCCGGACCAGCCGGTGCGGCGGCAGAACACGTCCCATTCGGCGAGTTCGTTGAGATCTCCGATCACGGGACGGCAGTTGATCTTGGCGTAGTGCTCGCCGGTGGTCTGGAAATAGCCGCCGAGCACATAGATCGTGGCGTCCGGCACCGCTGCACGGGCGGTGCGCGCTTCCTCGATGGTGGCGACGAAGAAGGTCTTGCAGCCGGCCTTGTTCAGCGCATGCGCGACCTGAGCAGTGCCGCAGCCATAGGCGTCGGCCTTGATCACCGCCGAGCACTCGGCTGGCACCGCTGTCTTCTCGAGCTTGCGCCAGTTGGCGATGATGGCGTCGAGATCGACGATGAGCACGCCACCGTAGGCTGCGAGCGCGGCAGCCTGATTGGCCTCCGCGGAAAGAAGGCCGGATTGCTGGATCATGTTCGGGTCGGACGCCAATGTCATGGCGCCGTTTTACGCAAGAGGCTCGCGGGGTTCAAGGAACTCAGTAGTCGCTGCCGCTACGATCCGGCAATTGAGCGTCAGACGCGAGGTCGCCGAACCGCGTGACCGAGGCTTCGAAGGCCAGATCAACGGTGCCGGTCGGGCCGTGGCGCTGCTTGCCGATGATGACTTCGGCCTTTCCGTGTGCAAGACTCATGTCGAGCTGCCACTTCTCGTGTTCAGGCGTGCCCGGGCGCGGCTCCTTCATGGCGAGGTAATACTCCTCGCGGTAAACGAACAGCACGACATCGGCGTCCTGCTCGATCGAGCCCGATTCACGCAAGTCGGAGAGCTGCGGCCGCTTGTCGTCGCGCGACTCCACCTGACGCGAGAGCTGCGACAGCGCGATCACAGGGACGTTGAGCTCCTTGGCTAGCGCTTTCAGGCTAGTCGTTATCTCCGTGATTTCCTGGACGCGGTTTTCGCTCCGCTTGCCGGAGCCCGACAACAGCTGGATGTAGTCGATCACGAGGAGATCTAGGCCCTTCTGCCGCTTGAGCCGGCGCGCGCGCGCCATCAGCTGCGCGATCGACAGACCGCCGGTCGCGTCGACATAGAAAGGCAGCGATTGCAGCTCGATCGAAACGTGGCGGATCTTCTCGAAATCGCCTTCCGTGATGCCGCCGCGGCGGATGTGGGACGAGGGAATGCCGGTGCGCTCGGCCACGATACGCGTCGCGAGCTGGTCGGCCGACATTTCGCAGGAGAAGAAGCCGATCACGCCGCCATTGGCGGCCTTCATGGTGCCGTCGGCCTGAAGTTCTGCGACATAGGCTTGCGCGACGTTGTAGGCGATGTTGGTCGCCAGCGACGTCTTGCCCATGCCGGGACGTCCCGCGACGATGATGAGATCGGAATGCTGCAGGCCGCCCATCTTGGTGTCGAGATCCCGCAGGCCCGTGGAGATGCCGGACAGTTTTCCGTCGCGCTGGAACGCCTTTGCCGCGAGATCGACGGCGACCGCCAAAGCCTGCGAGAACTTCTGGAAGCCGCCGTCATAGCGGCCGGACTCGGCGAGTTCGTAGAGCCGGCGCTCGGCGTCCTCGATCTGCGCCCGCGGCGCGAAATCGACCGGAGCGTCATAGGCGACATTGACCATGTCCTCGCCGATGCCGATCAGATCGCGCCGCAACGCAAGATCATAGATGGTGCGGCCGTAATCCTGGGCGTTGATGATGGTGGTCGCTTCCGCCGCGAGCCGCGCCAGATATTGGCCAATGGTCATGCCGCCGACGTCGGTATCCGCGGGCAGGAATGTCTTCAGCGTGACGGGCGTGGCGATCTTGCCCATCCGGATCA
Source organism: Bradyrhizobium diazoefficiens (assembly GCF_016612535.1). Lineage (NCBI taxonomy): Bacteria > Pseudomonadati > Pseudomonadota > Alphaproteobacteria > Hyphomicrobiales > Nitrobacteraceae > Bradyrhizobium > Bradyrhizobium diazoefficiens. The sequence goes on along the minus strand of NZ_JAENXS010000002.1, from coordinate 997,088 downwards.
GGCTGCCGGCTGTCTCGTAGATGGTCTGGTGCAGCGGCTCGAAGTAATGCTTCGGCTCCAGGAAGTCGGAGACCCGGTAGAAGGCATCGTTGTTGACCAGGATCGCGCCCAAAAGGCTCTGTTCCGCCTCGATATTATGCGGTGCGCTCCGATAAGCGGGAGTTCCGGGTTCCGGCGCGAGTTTGAGGACGTTCGAATCAGTCAGGGCCATGGTCGAGCGATAGCAATTTTCTGGGGCGGATGCGGGGCCGGGATAAAGCGCCGCCTCGGCCCAAAGCGGAAGCAAAAGCTCGTCGCTATCAACCGATCTTAAAAGCGGTGGATGATTAGCAGCCGCAGCATGCGCCACGCTTGACGGATTTTCGCGGAACTCGCCCGGACCGGAAGTGGCCGCGATCGCGCCACGGAAAAATCCGGATGCAGTGAACCTAATGAATTGAGGCGCAGACGTATTTGAGAGCGTGCGGCGAGGCGCGCTGGCGCGCCCGGTCGGGTTCAGACCAGCAGGAGATAGACCAGCGCAACCAGGGCCGCGCCGACGCCGGTGGCGATCAGGGCGTAGTCGGTGCGGAGGTCGTCCTGCACATCGAATGAGGTTTGGGTCTCTTTGCTCATGGCGACGGTCTAAGCCAGAGCCGACGAGAGGAATGTGAACCAGATCACATCTCCCCGGATTCTTTCGGGGGTAGGACAGGGAACAGGCGGGCGGCCCGGGGATTATTTCTCCGACCCCCAAGGAGACAAGGATGCGGCCAGGACGGCAGCCCCACATATGGCGAAGCGAGGCAGCCAGCCGGCTTTGGCTGTCGGGGCTGATCGCCGCCATGGAGCATGCCGCGCGACCGGAACAGCGGCGCCTGCCGGTCGCACCTGAAACCTTGGCAGAACTGCGCGCCCAATTGGCGTTTCCAGCTTCTTTCCCGATCTCGCCGATTTCGACCCTGCGTCACTAGAGCGTTTCACTTTTTGACTGAAGCATAACCCGCATTGGCGAAGTAGTTTGCGCATTCGCGAGGCTGGATGTCCTGGACGAGTTGGCCGATGTGGCGCCAAGTGTCCTCGACGGTGCGCTTCTGAGCCTGCCTCATCCAGTGTTTGATCTTGGCGAAGGCCTGTTCGATCGGGTTGAGGTCGGGCGAGTATGGCGGCAGGTACCAGAGCCTGGCGCCAGCGGCCTGGATCATCTGCCTGACAGCTTTCGACTTGTGGCTTCCGAGATTGTCGAGAACGACGATGTCGCCTTCGCGCAGGGTTGGCAGGAGAAGATGCTCGACATAAGCGCGAAAGCATTCACCGTTGATCGGCCCGTCGAAGACGCAGGGTGCCGTGAGTTGGTCATGGCGGAGCGCGCCGAGGAATGTCAGGGTTCGCCAGTGGCCGTGCGGCGCGAAGCCGCGCAGGCGGGCCCCTTTGGGACCCCAGCCCCGCAACGGGGCCATGTTGGTCTTGATCCAGGTCTCATCGATGAAGACGAGCCGGCCCGGATCGAGCCCGGCCTGCCAGGATCGCCAACGTTGACGCCTGCGAGAGATGTCTGTGCGAGCCTGTTCAAGGGCGAACAGTGTTTTTTTTGAAGCGTAGCCCTTCTCGGCGCAGGAACAGCCAGACCGCGTTGTGCGAGACCTTGACCCCGCGGGCTGCCAGTTCCGCCTTCAGACCATGTAGCGTCAGGTGCGGCGTCTGAGTGATCCGCTCGACGATGAAGGCGCGGTGCGGATCGAGCACAGGCTTGCGGTGGCCGCCCATCTTGCCGGGCACAACCGAGCCGGTCGCCCGCTGCCGCTGTGCCCACTTCACAACCGACGAGACCGCAACGCCGAACCGCTCGGCCACGGACCGGCAGCTCTCGCCCGCCAAAACCGACGCCACTACTCGCTCGCGAAGATCCAGGGAAAGAGGTCGGGTCATGCGATGCTGGCCTCCAATCCAGTCAGCATCTTGAATCACAAACCGCCAAAAGCTGGAATCCCCTCCGATTCAATTAAGCAATGAAACGCTCTAGAACTCATTCACCGGCGAGCTTGAGCCTCGGCCTTGCGCCGCCCTCGAGGGCGCGCAACCGGGCTTCCTCGCGGGCGATATAATCGCGGGTCATGGGGACGACGCCTTGGCGCCGGGTGAGCTGGAGCTGGAAGTTCATCATGTCCTGCTTGCGGAACGTCATCTCGCAGGCGGCGAGGTAGAACTCCCACATCAGTGCGAAGCGCTCGTCGTAGAGCTGCACGGCCTCCTCGCGCCGCGCCATGAAGCGTTCCCGCCAGGCTTTCAGCGTCTCCGCATAATGCAGGCGCAGAATCTCGACGTCGCAGACCAGCAGGCCGGCGCGCTCGATCGAAGGCAGCACCTCCGACAGGGAGGGGATGTAGCCGCCGGGGAAGATGTATTTGGCGATCCAGGGATTGGTCGAATCCGGCCCCTGCGAGCGACCGATCGAATGCAGCAGCATGACGCCGTCCTCGCTCAGCAACTCGGCGCAGCGCTGGAAATAGGTATCGTAGAACTTGGCCCCGACATGCTCGAACATGCCGACCGAGACGATCCGGTCAAATTGGCCGTCGATGTCGCGATAATCCTCAAGTAAGAAGCGGGCCTGTCGCATCAGGCCCTTCTCGGCGGCGCGCGTGTTCGCGACCTGCAACTGCTCGGTCGACAGCGTGACGCCGGTGACGTCGGCGCCTGCGATCTCGGCGAGATAGAGGCCAAGCCCGCCCCAGCCCGAGCCGATGTCGAGCACGCGCTGACCACCATTGACGAGCAGCTTTGCGGTGATGTGCCGCTTCTTGGCGAGCTGTGCGTCGTCGAGCGTGGTGTCCGGCGTCTCGAAATAGGCGCAGCTATATTGCTTGTCGGCATCGAGGAAGAGGGAATAGAGCCTTGCGTCGAGATCGTAGTGATGTGCGACATTGCTGCGGGAGCGCGAGCGCGGATTGAACTGCTGGAGGCGGCGCGTGAGATAGCGCAGGTGCCACCAGGGCTTTGCCCAGCGTGGCAATAGGTCGGGTTGATCGAGCAGGATCGCAAGCGCATCGGCTATGCTGCCACGCTCGACGACGAACTCGCCATCCATGTAGGCCTCGCCAAGTCCGAGCTCGGGATTGACGAGGACCTTCCTTTGTGCGTCGGCAGTGACGAAACGGACTACGACCGGCTCGCCGGAGCCGTCGCCGACAGTAAATTTCATCCCGCTTGCCGTGGTCACCGTCATCGACCCGCGGCGGATGAAGTCGGACAAGAACGTACGCAACAAGCGGTCCATCGACACACACCTCTCGAGCGAACCCGAAAAGAAGCGACTAAACCCGGCCCTCACACATTCACGCTTGGAAATTATGATAGTTCCAATGCGGTCGCATGTAAATTTAGGCAGCCTGTCCCCAGATCGCTAATGCGTTGTGTTCAAACCCGATATTCGAAAATCGCGGGATTACATGCTTGATGAGTGCGCTTCCATTCGCGGCGCAATCGGCTAAAAGGTGACCGCCGCCGCGCTCGCATGCCGGCCGTATCTGTCGGATTTCAATGGAGATGATGGGAATGTCGAGCCGAGCGCTCAGTCTCGCCACGGTGCTATTTCTGATCGGCTTCGGCGCCACCGATGCCGCTCTCGCGCAGGCGACGAACCTCGAGGCCGGCAAGGCCCCATCCCAGATCTTCGCGCAGACCTGCAATGCCTGCCACAAGAGCCCGAGAGGCCTGTTGAAGACGGTGGCGCCGGGTTCGCTGCCGGGTTTCCTGCGTCAGCATTACACGATCAGCCCGGACATGGCCGGCGTGCTGGCCTCGTACCTCATTTCCAACGGTGCCACCGACGCCCGCTACCAATCCAAGGATGGCGGCAAGGACGGCAAGGATAAGAAAGACGGCGCCAAGGAGAAGGAAGCCAACACCAATCCCGGGCAGTCCCCCGAACATCAGGGCCGCCGCCAGCGCTCGCACGAGGCCGCCAAGCCTGAGGGCGAGGGCGCCGGCCCTGCGCCTGAAGGTCGTCAGAAGCGCACAGCGCGGCCGAGCGAGGAGGGCGCCAAGGAAGGTGCGAAGGAAGGCGCCAAGCCCGAGGCCACCACCGAACAAGCGCCTGCGGGCCGCAAGAGCAAGCGGCTGAGCAAGCGCGGCAAGCCGGAGACTGAAGACGCTGCGGCGCCAAAGGTTGAGCCCAAGGTCGACTCCAAGATCGAACCCAAATCTGAACCCAAATCTGAACTCAAGTCTGAGCCGAAGAGCGAGAGCGCCAAGGTCGATTCCGGCCACGACGAAGCCAAGCCCGACAGCGCCAAGCCTGCCGAAAACCCGGCCGAGGCCAAACCGGAGAGCGCCAAGGTGGAGCCGAGCGGAAGCGAGGCGCCGCCGGCGTTGCGCCCCGATCCGGTGCCGCAGGTAACGCCGGCAGCGCCGGCGGTTGCCTCCACGCCAGCTGAATCGGCTGCACCGAAGCCCGCCGCCGCTACCGCTTCCGAGCCCGCCAGGAGCAGCAGCTCCGAGCCTGCAGGCAAGCCGGCAGAGGCAGCGCCGTCCGCGCCCGCCGCGGCTCCGTCTCCTGCGCCCGCCGAGTCCTCCGGTCCACCGACTCCGCCGATCTCGCGATAAACAGACAATCTCGTCGATCTGCGAAGGCCGCGCGTGGCGCGGCCTTCGCATCGTCTTGACCACCGTTAGAGTATAGCTCTAGAGTATTACTCTAGGAGCGATCGATGTCATCCGGCGTGCGCGACGATTTGTTGGCTGCGGGGCTCGCGGTATTCGATCGGTCGGGCTTCGAGGGCGCGACGGTCGCCGCCATCCGCGCCAAGGCTCGGGCCTCCAACGGCAGCTTCTTTCATGCCTTCAGTTCCAAGCAGGAACTCGCCGGCGCGCTGTTTCTGGAGGTGCTGCGGCACTATCACGCCGCGATGCTCGCCGCGCTCGATCCGGTCCCCGATGCGGCGCAGGGCATCGATCGCCTGATCCGCGCCCACCTCGACTGGGTCGTGTCGAGTCGGCGCGAGGCGCGTTATCTCTTCGAAATCTCGCGCGGCGAGTGGAGTGAGGACGTCCGCGACGCCCAGCGCACCCAGAATGCGCGGCTCGCTGAAGGGATCGAGCGCTGGCGCGCGCCGCTGGTTGCGCGTGGCGAGCTCTTGTCGATGCCGGCCATGATGTTCGTCAGCCAGCTGATCGGCCCCGCGCAGATCTTCTGCCGTGCCTTTCTCTCCGGGCGCGACCGCGCCGATCCGCGCAGTGAAGTCGATACGCTGATCGCCTGTGCCATCCGTGCGCTGGTGCCGCCCGGCCGTGCCAACAACCAGGAAGGAGTGGTGTCATGAGCAATGAACCCGATCCCGAGTTCATACCGATCGCCGAGCGCATCCACGCCAATGTCGGCCGGCAGGGCTTTATGAATCTCGTCGGAGCCGAACTGTCGGAATTGTCGCGGGGCACCTGCACGATTGCAGTCGAGCGCCGGCCGGAGTTGCTTCAACAGCATGGCTTCTTCCATGGCGGCGTCACCGCCTTCCTGGTTGACAATGCCACGACCATTGCGGCGGCGACCTCGCGCGGCCAGCCGGCGTTGACGGCGGAATACAAGCTCAATCTACTATCGCCGGCGGTCGGCGACAAACTGATCTGCCGAGCGAGGGTGATCAAGCCGGGACGTCAGGTCTCCGTGGTCGCGGCCGACGTGTTCTGCGTCAGCGACGGTGTCGAGAAGCATACGGCGACGGCGCTCGCCTCGATCGCGATGCTGAGCGAGGACGTGGCCGCAAAAACGAAAAGCCCGGCTGCCTGAGGCAGTCGGGCTTCGTCGTCGCCTGCGTGAAAGCAGGTTTTACTTCTCGGTCTCTTCCGCAGCCGGGGTCGGCTCGGCATCGTCGTGCTGGGCTTCCGGATCGAAGAACTCGCCAGCGGCGGCGATCGCTTCGGCGGCCGCGTCGCGGTCCTCGTTGCGGGTCGAGATGTCCTCGCCGCGGTTGATGCGCTCGGCCTCGTCCTGGCTGCGCGCAACTGTGACGGAGACCTCAACCTCGACTTCGGGGTGGATGGCGACGGTGATGGTGTGCTTGCCGATGGTCTTGATCGGCGCGTCGAGCTGCACCTGCGGACGGGACAGCGAAACGCCGTCGGCCTCGAAGGCAACAACCACGTCACGCACCGTGACCGAGCCGAACAGGTGGCCGGCTTCCGAAGCCTGACGGATCACGATGATGTTCTTGCCCTGGACCTTTTCGGCGATTTTGGACGCCTCGCCCTTGCTCTGGAGATTGCGAGCCTCGAGTTCGGCCTTCATGCCGTCGTACTTGGCGCGGTTGTCCGCGGTGGCGCGTAGCGCCTTGCCGCGCTTGAGCAGGAAATTACGGGCGTAGCCGTCGCGAACCTTCACGACTTCGCCCATCTGGCCGAGCTTGCTCACGCGTTCCAGCAAAATGACTTCCATATTTGTTCTCCTTTGAAGTGCTCTGGGTTTTCAGTTTCGGGTTTGATTTAAGATGTCGGCAATGGCGGCGGTTGCCGGTTGCGCAGGAAGCGCTCGCGGAAGCCGAACACGGCATCCGCGAGGCCGAGGGCCACCATCGCAATCACCGGCCAGCCGAACACGACGACCACGACATAGGTCGAGCCAAGCCAGAAAGTGCGGCTCTTCAGCGCCAGCGTCAGCGTATGCAGGACGGCGAAACCGGTCAGCGCGTAGGACATCATCAACGCTGCCGTAGCGATCTGCGCGACGATCGCGAGCAGGCCGCCGGTGAAGCAGAGAGCGAGCGCGACACAGAGGCCAGCGAGCGTCGTCGCCGGCAGTTCGGCCGTCATCAGGTCCGGCCAGGGGCGTCGCAGCCGGCCCGACGTCGCCGTCACCTTGGCGCTGAGCCAGAGACTGAGGGTGAGCGTCATCATCGAGACGATGGTGGCGGCGGCCGGCGCGATCGTCACGAGAGCGTCGATGAACTGGTCGCATTCGCTCGGGGCCTGCGGGTCGGCGGCGTGCAGGATGCGGATCAGGCCGCGCTTCAGCGTGCCGGTGATGGCCTCGGCGTCGGTGCCGAGTGTGAGCAGGGCGGCGATCGTGGTCAGCATCGCGAAGCCCGCAATCCACAGCAGGATGCGGCCGACTGGGTACCATTCGATATCGGGTTCGGCCCGCGCTTCGGTGGCAAGGGGAGAGGTCGCGCCATCCACCTGCCGGCCGAGCAGCACGAGATGGCCGAGCCACCAGGCCGGCAGCGCAACCGTGACGGCAAAAGCGAGGCAGTAGGGCAGTCCGAACAGGGCGCCGAGGCCGAGCGCGGCGGCAATGCCGCCGAGGCTCGCGCAGAGCGGACCCCAGCCGATCGAGGCAACCATCAGCGGCAGCGGCGCGAGATAGAACAGGACGAGCGAGATCAGCGCGCCCGACACGATCGAGGCGAACATCAGAGCCGACGCAGCGCCGGCGACCAGGGCTATCAGTCCAAATACCATCATCAGCTGTCCCGCTCCCTTCGAGCGGTTAGAGGCGTTTTGCCCCAACCATCGGCGACCGGACGACCCGGAAGCCTTATGAGTTCAGAAAGTCACGACCGGCGGCGTGATCGCCGCCGGTCGAATTCGTCTTAACGAATGACGTAGGGCAGCAGGCCCAGGAACCGCGCGCGCTTGATGGCGCGGGCGAGCTCACGCTGCTTCTTCGCGGACACCGCGGTGATCCGGCTCGGCACGATCTTGCCGCGCTCGGAGACGTAACGCATCAGCAGCTTGGAGTCCTTGTAGTCGATCTTCGGAGCATTCGCGCCCGTGAACGGGCAGCTCTTGCGACGACGGAAAAACGGGCGGCGTGCACCAGCTTCAGCCATTGTTCTTACTCCCCATCCGTCGTGGTTTCAGCGTCTTCACGCGGGCGGCGCGGGCCGCGGTCCCCGCGGAAGCCACCACCGTCGCGATCGCCACCACGGAAACCACCTTCGCGGTCGCCACGGAAGCCGCCGCCTTCACGGTCGCGGAATCCACCGCCACGGTCGTCACGCTCGCGATCGCGGTCGGCCTTGCGCATCATCGCAGACGGGCCTTCCTCAAGCTCTTCGACGCGGACGCTGAGATAGCGGATCACGTCTTCGCTGATGCGCTCCTGGCGCTCGATCTCGGCGATCGCCGCGGACGGCGCGTCGATGTTGAGCAGCACGAAGTGCGCCTTGCGGTTCTTGTTCATGCGGTAGGTGAGGGAGCGCACGCCCCAATTCTCGGTCTTGGTGACCTTGCCGCCGAGACCCTCGACGATGCCAGTCATCTGCGCAGTCAGCTCTTCGACCTGCTGCGTGCTCGCGTCCTGACGCGCGAGAAAAACATGCTCATAGAGAGCCATGGTGGTCCTTTCCTCATGTTGGCGCATCGCCCGGCGTCAAGCCCTTAAGAGGCCTTCGGAAAGGACTCTGGGATTAAGCTCAGAAGGCGGAAACACGGGACGACGGGCCGACTGGCCCTGCCACACCAAGATCACGAATGATTTGCTGAGACCGTCCGTTCAGCTCCCGGCCGGGGTCTGCGGATGCGCGCGTTATACGGATTTTGGCCGGCTTGGCAAGGTTCGAGGGTCGTGTTTTCGGCCCGGTCGGTTCCGGGGCGCCGAATTCGGGATCAGTCCTCCCATACCGCATCCGGCTTGATCTATTTGTTTGTATGTCATACAAATAAATCAAGACGGAGGATGCGATGGCGGAAAAGTCGGCCCAGGAGCCGTTTGAAACGGTTGGCGACCCGAAGCACGCGGCGCGCGCCACGCGCTCGGCGGGCCGCAAGATGCGTTCCCTGCTGCTGGATGCGGCGAGCCCGCTGTTTCGGGAGCGGGGGCTTTCCGGCACGGCGATCATCGACATCGCAGCCGCGGCGGACGCGTTCCCGAGCCAGATCACCTATTACTTCCGTACCAAAGAGGCGTTGTTCGTCGAATGCGCCTGCCGCGATCTCTTGTATCTGGCGCGCGCGACCGAGCAGGCGGCGCTGAAGGCGCGCACGCCGCGGGAATACACCCACGCGCTGGCCGAGACCGTGACGGCGAGCGATTCGATCGCTTTCTTCGCCGAAGCGCTGACGCTGACGCGGCGGCGCCAGGATCTGGCGCCATTGGTCGAGCGCACCATCGAGCGCCTGCACAGCGAAGGCGCGCGCGCCTATGCGGGCCAGGTGGCACGACACGGTTGGCGCTCGCTGCGCGCGCCCGACGAAAGCTCGCGGCGGTTCTGGGCCGTCGCCATCGGAATCATCCTCGAGGGCTACGCCATGGGTCGTTCGCCCGAGGCGCTGTGCGCCGAAATGTTGCGTGTGCTCGGCGAGCAGGCGAAATCCCCTGGCGACACGGCGCGCCTGCGTCTGGTCGGCGAACGCGACGCATCAAGCCATTCGAATGAGGAGGGGTAGGCCATGACCGCGCTTCGCATGCGTGCCCGCGATTTCCTGACCGACGATCAACTGGCTGACGTGCGCCAGCGCGCAACCTGGAAGGGCGCGGCGCTGATCGCGCACGCCTGGGCACTGATCATTGGTGCGATCGCGCTGGTGGCGTGGTGGCCCAATCCGATCACCTATGTCCTCGCCGTCGCCATCATCGGCTCGCGTCAGCTTGGGCTCGCGATCCTCATGCATGACGGCGCGCATGGCTGCTTGTCCTCGGACGAGAAGACCAATCTCACGCTGAGCCAGTGGTTCTGCGCCTATCCCCTGTTTGCGGAGACGCGCAGCTATCGGCGCTATCACCTGCAGCATCACGCGCGCACCCAGCAGGAGGACGATCCTGATCTGGTGCTGTCGGCGCCGTTTCCGATCACCAGGCTGAGCTATCGCCGCAAGTTCATTCGCGACATCACCGGGCAGACCGGCTACCAGCAGCGCAAGGCGCAACTCTTCAACGCGCTCGGGCCGAACGATTGGCCGTGGCGGCAGCGCGCGGCGCATTTTTGGGAGAAGCTCGGTCCGCAATGCCTCGTCAATGCAGCGATGTTCGCGGCGCTTGCGGCGGCCGGCGTGTGGTGGGCCTATCCGCTGCTATGGCTGGTGCCGCTCGTGACCTGGATGATGGTCATCACCCGCATCCGCAACATCGCCGAGCACGCCGTCGTCCCTGATAGCGGCGATCCCTTGCGCAATACGCGCACGACGCATGCGAATTTTCTCGAGCGTCTGTTCATTGCGCCGTACTACGTGAACTATCACCTCGAGCATCATCTTCTGTTCTACGTGCCCTGCTACAATTTGCCGAAGGTCCATCGCCTGCTCAGCGAGAGCCGGCACGCGGAGCGGATGGAGGTGCAGCCGAGCTACGCAGCGGTGCTGCGGCTCGCGACCGCGAAGCCCGATCGGGATGATCGTCCCGGCAAGTTGGTGAACAGCGCGCGCCGCGCGCGGGCCGGGGCGTCGGTCGACGCCAGCCAGACCAACGGCGGATTCTGAGGGGACCCGAATCCCTGGTTGAATGCAGCCTGAGTTGCCTATCTCGGCTTGACATTCCGGCCTCGGACGTTGTCTACGGCCCTTTCGGAGCATGATCGGGAACCAAGGCGTGGGCCGGACGTAGTCGGCTGCCGGTTCTCATAGAACATTGCTCAAGCGATCGAGGGAGCGCCGATGACGGCAGCATTCACATTTCCGGGGCAGGGGTCCCAAGCCGTCGGCATGGGCAAGGCCCTGGCTGAGGCCTTCCCGGTGGCGCGCGCCGTATTCGACGAGGTCGATGCCGCGCTCGGGGAAAAGCTCACGGCCACGATCTGGGACGGCCCTGCCGAAACCCTCCAGCTCACCGAAAACGCCCAGCCGGCGCTGATGGCGGTGTCTGTGGCCACGCTGCGCGTGCTCGAGGCAGAGGCTGGATTTTCCGTGGGGCGGGACGCTGCCTTTGTCGCCGGCCATTCGCTCGGCGAATATTCAGCGCTGGCTGCGGCCGGCAGTCTGACGATCTCCGACACCGCGCGGCTGCTTCGCACTCGCGGTCTCGCAATGCAAAAGGCCGTACCGGTCGGTGCCGGCGCCATGGCCGCGCTGCTCGGCCTCGATTATGAAGCGGCCATGGAGGTCGCCAAGGAGGCGGCTCAGGGTCAGGTCTGTCAGGCCGCCAATGACAATGGTGGCGGGCAGGTGGTCGTCTCCGGCGACAAGGCTGCGGTCGATCGCGCTGTCGAGATCGCCAAGACCAAGGGCGCCAAACGCGCGATGCTGTTGCCGGTGTCCGCACCGTTCCATTGCAAGCTGATGCAGCCCGCTGCCGACGCCATGGCGGAGGCGCTGTCCCAGATCACGATCAAGGCGCCGGCGGCGCCGCTGGTCTCGAACGTGCTGGCGAGCGCCATCACCGATCCCGACGCTATCCGGCGCCGTCTGGTCGAACAGGTCACCGGCACGGTGCGTTGGCGCGAGTCGGTCGCCTATATGGCGGGGCAGGGCGTCACCCGCTTCTTCGAGATCGGCGCGGGTAAGGTGCTGACGGGGCTGGTCAAGCGCATCGCCGACGGCGCGATCGGCGTTGCTGTGGGCGGTCCGAACGACATTGCCGCCGCCAAGGATGCACTGGCCGCTGCGAAGCAGGGGTAAGTTTGCGCACGATCTTTCCGGAAAACCGCTACACACTTTTCCTGATCGTGCTTTGAAGGAGTTTTTCCATGTTCAACCTGACTGGCAAAAAGGCGCTCGTCACCGGCGCGACCGGGGGCATCGGCGGCGCGATCGCGCAGGCGCTGCACGCACAGGGCGCCATCGTTTCGATTTCGGGAACGCGGAAGGAAGTGCTGGACGAGCTTGCCGGCAAGCTCGGCGAGCGCACCTATGTACTGCCCTGCAATCTCTCCAAGGCCGACGAGGTCGAGGCACTGGTGCCCGCGGCAGAGGCCGCGATGGGCCAGGTTGACATCCTCATCGCCAATGCCGGCATTACGCGCGACAATCTGTTCGTTCAGCTCCGTGACGAGGATTGGGACGAGGTCATCAACGTCAATTTGACCTCGACCTTCCGTCTGGCGCGCGCTGCGACCAAACTGATGATGCGCAAGCGCTTCGGCCGTATCATCGCCATCACCTCGGTGGTCGGCGTCACCGGCAATCCCGGGCAGGGCAATTACACCGCCTCGAAGGCCGGTCTGATCGGCATGATCAAGACGCTGGGTGCCGAATACGCCAAGCGCGGCGTCACCGCCAACTGCATCGCGCCCGGCTTCATCAAGACACCGATGACGGATGCGCTCAACGACAAGCAGCGCGAGACGATTCTGACCAAGGTTCCGGCCAACCGCCTGGGAACGCCCGAGGACATTGCGGCAGCCGCCGTCTACCTGAGTTCGAACGAAGCGGCCTACGTCACCGGCCAGACCATCCACATCAACGGCGGCATGGCCATGATCTGACGCGCCGTTCTGCACTGCCCACATGGGCAGGGCCGGATGCGGCAAACGGCCGTTTCCGGAGCGAATCGAGGCGTGTAGTCAAGGCAGTTGAAGTATGTTAACCGGGCGTTCAACGGATGGGCAAAGAACGCCATTGCAGGTTTTTGAAACCCTGTATATTGGCGATGCGGAGCCTTGGCCGTCGTTCGCCGGGATTCCACCGGTTAAGGTGGGGCCAAATCAAAGTTCGTAAGCGAAGGCAGTCAACGACCACGACGGCTCGTATCGTCCCGGGGGGTCGGGTCTACAGGGAACAACACGAGGTTATGCAATGAGTGACATTGGCGAGCGGGTTAAGAAGATCGTGGTCGAACACCTTGGTGTTGAACCCGAGAAGGTTGTCGACGCAGCGAGCTTCATCGACGACCTCGGCGCCGACAGTCTGGACACCGTCGAGCTGGTGATGGCGTTCGAAGAAGAATTCGGGTGCGAGATTCCGGACGACGCTGCGGAGACGATTCTCACCGTCGGCGACGCCACGAAGTTTCTCGAGAAGAACGCGAAGAGCTAAGGCTCTTCATTTTCGCGGGGACAACATTGAAACCGGACGGGCCGCTTCGCAGCGGTCAGCCGGTTTCTTGTTATTGGCCGTGAACCTTTCGATGCGGAGTTTTCAGATATGAGGCGGGTTGTCGTCACGGGTCTCGGCATGGTGTCGCCACTCGGCTGTGGCGTCGAGCCGACCTGGAAACGCATCCTCAACGGCGAAAGCGGTGCGCGCAAGATCGAGAGCTTCGATGTCTCCGATCTTCAGACCAAATACGCCTGCACGGTCGTGCGCGGTGACGGCACCAACGACACCTTCAATCCCGATATCTGGATGGAGCCGAAGGACCAGCGCAAAGTCGACGACTTCATCATCTTCGGCATGGCCGCGGCCGGCCAGGCGCTCGACGATGCCAACTGGCATCCCGAGACCGAGGAGGACAAGTGCGCGACCGGAACCATGATCGGTTCCGGTATCGGCGGCCTCAACGGCATCGCCGACACCGCGATTCTCCTGAAGGAGCGCGGGCCGCGCCGGGTGTCGCCGTTCTTCATTCCGGGCCGGCTGATCAATCTGGCCTCCGGCTATGTCTCGATCAAGCATGGGCTGAAGGGACCGAACCATTCGGTGGTCACGGCCTGCTCGACCGGCGCACATGCGGTCGGCGATGCCGCCCGCCTGATTGCGTTCGGAGATGCCGACGTCATGGTCGCCGGTGGTGCCGAGTCGCCGATCGGCCGTATCGGCATTGCCGGCTTTAACGCCGCGCGTGCGCTGTCGACCGGCTTCAACGAGACGCCCGAGAAGGCCTCACGTCCCTACGACAAGGACCGCGACGGGTTCGTGATGGGCGAGGGCGCCGGCGTCCTCGTCCTGGAGGAGCTCGAACACGCCGAGCGCCGCGGCGCGAAGATCTATGCCGAGGTGATCGGCTATGGTCTCTCGGGCGATGCCTATCACATCACCTCGCCGGCGCCCGATGGCGACGGCGGCTTCCGCAGCATGGCGGCCGCGCTCAAGCGCGCCGGCCTCTCGGCATCCGATCTCGACTACATCAATGCGCACGGCACCTCGACGCCGCTCGGTGATGAGATCGAGCTCGGCGCAGTGGAGCGCCTGCTCGGCAGTGCCGCGTCCAGGGTCGCGATGTCCTCGACCAAATCGTCGACCGGCCATCTGCTCGGTGCGGCCGGCGCGATCGAAGCGATCTTCGCTATCCTCGCGATTCGCGATAATGTCGTGCCGCCGACGATTAATCTGGACAACCCGTCGGTGAAGACTGCGATCGATCTCGTGCCGCATAAGGCGAAGGCACGCGAGGTCAACGTCGCGTTGTCGAATTCTTTTGGTTTTGGCGGTACCAATGCATCGGTGATCGTCCGCCGCCTGGCCCAATAGTTTGTGTTTGCGACGAATCCACCGTTTTGCCGTATTCGGCGATAGTCATGTCTGTGGGCGTGTGCATTTGGCTCGGCAAGTGATTGTCAGGCTGCGATTGAACCGGCAGGATTCAGGTTGCTTCGATGAGTGAAAGGCCGCCCATTTCGCCCCGGAGTCCGCGGGCAGCGCTCGAGCCCGAGCAGGTCCCGCCGCCGCCGAAGCGTTCGGAGCGGGCGCGCAATCCCTTCGTCGTGGTCGGCAATGCCATCATCACCCTCCTGCTGATCGCCATGCTCGGCGCCGGCGGCGTCTATTATTACGGCCGGCAGGTGCTCGAGGCGCCGGGGCCGCTGAAGGACGACAAGATCGTCAACATCCCGCAGCGTGCCGGCAAGCGCGACATCGCCGAGACCCTGAACCGGGAAGGCGTCACCGACGTCAATCCGTGGATCTTCATTGCAAGCGTCGCCGCGCTGAAGGCGAGCTCCGATCTGAAGCCCGGTGAATACTCGTTCCAGAAAAATGCGTCTCTGCGCGACGTCATCGGCACCATCGTCGAGGGCAAGGTGGTGCAGCATTCCGTCACGATCCCGGAGGGCCTGACCTCCGAGCAGATCGTGGCGCGGCTGTCCGACAACGACATCTTCACCGGCAGCGTGCGCGAATTGCCGCGCGAGGGCACGCTGCTGCCCGAGACATATAAGTTCCCGCGCGGGACCCCGCGCGACCAGGTGATCCAGCGCATGCAGCAGGCGCACAAGCGCGTGCTTGCGGAGATATGGGAGCGCCGCAGCCAGGACGTTCCGATCAAGACGCCGGAGCAACTGGTGACGCTGGCCTCGATCGTCGAGAAAGAGACCGGCAAGCCGGATGAGCGCAGCCGAGTCGCGGCGGTGTTCGTCAACCGCCTCAAGCAGAGGATCAAGCTGCAGTCCGATCCCACCATCATCTACGGCCTCGTCGGCGGCAAGGGCACGCTCGGCCGCCCGATCAAGCGCAGCGAGATCACGCAGCCCTCGCCCTACAACACCTATGTGATCGAAGGCCTGCCGCCGGGCCCGATCTCCAATCCCGGCCGCGCCTCGCTGGAGGCTGCCGCCAACCCGGCCCGCACCCGCGACCTCTATTTCGTCGCCGACGGCAGCGGGGGGCATGCCTTCACCGAGACCTACGACGCGCACCAGAAGAACGTCGCCAAGCTGCGTGCGATGGAAAAGCAGATCCAGAACGACACGGTCGAGCCGGCCGACGAGCCGCAGGCGCCGGCGGCCGCGGATACCGCGCCGACCGCGACCACGCCAGCCAAGCCAACCCAGCAGAAAAGGCCGCCGGCCCGCGCTCCCGCCCGGCAGGGCGCGGTGCAGCTGTCGCCGCCGGTGATCCAGCGCTAGCGCAGGCCTGCCTACGGGACTTTGCGGATTACACTTTCCTGCAAAATAGTCTTAAGATTCGCGTGGCCTGATGGCCTCGCGAATCCTGTGTTTCCGGAGAATTTGACCTGATGGCGCTGTCGTCCATGACCGGCTTTGCCCGAAGCCACGGCGCTAGCGGGCCGTATACGTTCGAATGGGAATTGAAGTCGGTCAACGCCAAGGGCTTTGACCTCAGGGTGCGGCTGCCGCAGGGCTTCGACGAGTTGGAGGCCTACGCCAAGAAGCGCGCCGGCGAGCTGCTGTCGCGCGGCACCGTCTATGCCAATCTCACCGTCAAGCGCACCAATGCCGTCGCCTCCGTCCGCGTCAATGAGGACGTGCTCAACGCCGTGCTGAAAGCCGCCGCCGTCATTGCCGGCAAGGTCGACGCGGTCGCGCCGAGCGTCGATGGCCTCCTGGCCATCAAGGGCGTCATCGAGGTCGCCGAACCCGAGGGTGACGAGGAGGAGGACAATGCGGCGCGCACTGCCGTGGCCGAAGCCTTCGACAAGGCGCTCGCCGAACTCGTCGAGATGCGCAAGCGCGAGGGGACTTCGCTGGGGCAGATCCTGACCCAGCGGGTCGACGAGGTCGAGCAGCTGGCGAAAAAGGCCGAAGCCGCGCCTGGCCGCAAGCCGGAAGCGATCAAGGCGAGGCTCGCCGAGCAGATCGCCGCGCTGCTGGACACCTCCGACCGTTTCGATTCCGACCGCCTGATGCAGGAGGCGATCCTGATCGCCACCCGGGCCGACATCCGCGAGGAGCTCGACCGCATCGCTTCGCACATCGCGCAGGCGCGCGAGCTGATCGGCAAGGGCGGACCGGTCGGCCGCAAGCTCGATTTCCTGGCGCAGGAGTTTCACCGCGAGGTCAACACCTGCTGCTCGAAGTCGAACGACATCGAGCTGACCAATACCGGGCTCGCCATGAAGAACGTGGTCGAGCAATTTCGCGAGCAGGTCCAGAATCTGGAGTGATCGATGACGATTGGCGGTCACGGAACTGACGGTGTCGAACGGCGCGGGCTGATGTTCGTGCTGTCCTCGCCGTCGGGCGCAGGCAAGACGACGCTGTCGCGGCTTCTGATCGACCGCATGCCGGGGCTGAAAATGTCGGTGTCGGCGACCACGCGGGCGATGCGGCCCGGCGAGGTCGACGGCCGCGACTATCTGTTCGTCGACAAGCCCCGCTTCGACGCCATGGTGAAGGGCGACGAGCTGTTGGAATGGGCGACCGTGTTCGACAACAGCTACGGCACGCCGCGCAGCCCCGTCGAGGCCGCGCTGTCGGCGGGGCAGGACGTGCTGTTCGACATCGACTGGCAAGGCACCCAGCAGCTGCGCGAAAAAGCGCGCGCGGACGTCGTCAGCGTGTTCATCCTGCCGCCCTCGGCCGCCGATCTTGAGAAGCGGCTGCATTCGCGCGCGCAGGATTCCGACGAGGTCATCCGCAAGCGCATGAGCCGTGCCAGCCACGAGATGAGCCACTGGGCCGAGTACGATTACATCGTCATCAACCACGATGTCGATGAGGCCTTCGCCGAGGTGCAGTCGATCCTGAAGGCCGAACGCCTCAAGCGCGAGCGGCGGATTGGCCTCGTTGGTTTTGTCCGAAATCTGCAAGGTCAGCTTCAAGGCTAAGCTGCGACAGCCGCGGCCCCTCGCTCGCCAGCCGTTCCAGCATCGCCGTGATGATGTCGATGTTGATGTCGGCGACGGTAGCCTCCTCATGCGCATCCGCTTCGTGCGCGTCTGCATCGCGATCGGTCGTTTCTTCCTCATGGCTGGCGGCGACGAGCTGAGGCGCTGGGCCCTCGATCTCGAACTCCCCGTCGAAGAACTCGATCTCGGCCTCGTCCGGTTCTGCTGCCGCAACCTCCGCAGGAAGGGCCTGCGCCGCGATTCGGCCGATCGCATCGACGAATGCGGCGAGTTGCGGGGCTTGCGGGCGCACGGCGTCGAAGTCGACCGGATGCGGCCGTTCTGCGCGTGGCGCAGGCGCTGCGTTGAGCCACGGCGCGTGGCTGTCGTCGTGATCCTGCCGATGGTCCCAGTTCACGCGGCGATCGGCGGCCCGCGCACGCACACCGGCGAAGCGGTAGATCACGGAGGCGATGACGCCGGCGAGCGCCAATGCGCCGACGATGACGAGCAGCAATGTCGGGAGCGAGCCGGTCGTCTTGTCGGCGGTACTATCGGCCACGGCGAGCGTCACCGGGGCAGGGGATGCGGCGGGCGCCACGCTTGGCTGCGTGTCGGCGGCATCTTGTGCCGGCTGCGGCGCAGTCGCCGTCGTCGAGTCCGGCCAGCGCGCCGGGACGGCAGGCTGCTGCGCTTCGCTGCTGGCGGCGGGCGCCGGCTGAGTTGACGGCGATACTGTCGCCGCTGCTTGCGCCGGCTGCGCAGCTTGCGCGGCGTTGCCCTGCGGCGCGATGTATTCGGCGCGCGCATTCTGCACCGATTGCGGCTGCGGTGAATCCGGTTGCGGCGTGCTGCTCGCAGTCTGCGTCGTCGTCGCGGCCTTGGCGCCTTCGGCGCGCAGATACCAGCATTGCCGCTTGGTCGCGCGCTCGAGGCGATAGAACCAATGCTGTCCCTGCGGCGCGACTCCCTTCGGCGAGGCGAGGCAGTCGCTCGCGGCATTCGCCGTGTTCGCGACCGCACTGGGTGCGCTTGGCGCGTTCTGCGCGACGGCCAAAGGCGCACCGGCAATGATGCTGCCAATCAGCACGGATATGAACTTTGCGGTGCGGTTGCCCATCCTGGTCTCCCGGTTACGCATGACGCAACTCGTTACCTTTCCTTTCTCAACAAAGAGTTAGGTGGCAATGAGCCGCAAATCCGGAGAGGATGTGGCCTGAATCGGGCCTCGTCGGCGGCCGTTCCTTCGCCAAATAAGGCATTTTCGGGAGCATCGCCGCGTGTTCGAGGTCCATGTTCCCGGGCTGCCTGCCGTTGGCGCGGGGGGACGGTTTTGGAATCGCCATGCTATCGCGTTCTCGCGGCGGATTTCGCCCGAGCCTTGCTTTGGTTTCATCGCCCCTTTTGGCCAAAGGGCGCAGGGAAGGCCGGGCGCCGGCGGCACCCGAGATCCGTGCGCAACAGCAATGCACACGGAGTGGATCACAGGTGATGCCGGTCGCCCGGCCTTCCCTGCGCGGATGGTTTTAACGGTGTCCTTCGAGCTCTCCCCGGGGAGCGATGCACTATTGCCCCCGTCGCCTTGCGGATGGCTGATGCGCGCGCCCGGTCGGGCCGCCACATCACCGCAAGACTTGACGCACAGACTCCGGGCGTCAGGACCACACGACTTCTCCGTCCGCGGACGGTCTCGCCTGATCGCCAGGGGCTCGCGTGTGCTCACCCCCGGTAACCGACGAACCCGCTGTGACCGCGCCGTGTCGTGCCGCGTCGCGTGAGACTCACGGTTGCCCGCCCTGTCTCATACGTTGCGCGCCGGCGCTACCGCGTCCACCGCAACCCGGCCCGCATCTCGTGACGATCGCGAAGCGCCCCTTTGGCAAGGGCCGGGATGAGGGGTGTATGCCACAAATCCGAAATTCTGGAAAGTAGAATATTTTCGCTGGGAGGGGTTGACGCGGTGTCTGGTGTTTTGCCCGACGGGAGCTGGCCCCGGTCCGCTGAGCCCCGGCGCTCGATCGCACTTAGCCCGTAGGATGGGTTGAGCCCTTGCGAAACCCATCACTTTTGTTTCCGTGATAGCGTTTCGCTTTGACTGGATATCGTCGCAACCCCGTCCCGGGTGGATGCTTCTTCTTCACCGTCAATGTCAATCTGCCGGAGCGGAGGCTGTCGCTGCTGACGGATCATGTCGATCTGCTACGTGCGTCGTTTCAACAGACGCGTCTGCATCATCCGTTCACGGTCGATGCGGTTGTTGTATTGCCCGTCATGTGAAGCTCGGCAACTATCCGGCCGATTGGGGCGGCGATTGATCGGAGGACGACCATGATTACGGAAAACGGCGGTAGTAAAGTGATGGGTTTCGCAAGGGCTCTGCCCATCCTACGGGTTGGTCGTCTCGGGGATCCGGGATATCGCCAGCCTCGATTCGAGGAGTGCAACGATGACGCGGATTGCGGCAAGGCTTTCAATGACCGGATTGGTGGCGACCTGTCTGGGCGCTGGCGCGGCATTGGCGGCAGCAAACAAACCGGACCCGAAATTTGTATGGCCGAAGGACAACCGGTTCACTTGCCGCGGCATCCTGGCCGAAGAGCAAGCTGCGCTTCAGCTGACACCGGATCAGAACATGCTGACGTGGTGTGATGCGGATATCGATGACAAGGATAGAAGCCGCGTATTGAGTATCTGCAAATTGGGAGATCACTGTGAGATCAAGGGAACAATCAGAGGGCACGGGACCTTTGGCTGGGTCGCAATAACCTCAATCACCCTGTCGAGATGAACTGGAAGCGATGGGCTTCGCAAGGGGCCTACTCATCCTGCAGGCTACGGGCTCGGGCTACGGGCTACTTCCAGACCCGCGCCAGCTTCAGCGCGACAAGTCCCAACACTCCGCTGATCAATCCCACCATCGCGTAGGATTGCGTGAACACGCCGGTTTGAATGAAGACCTGGCATGCGATCGCGATGCAGATCGCGGCGAGCAGCAGGCAGGCGCCTGCGACAATGATCGACAGGTAGCGTATCGCGGTTGCGACGGGCCTGGCGGAAAATGCGGGATCGGTCATGTGGGATGACAACGGCGCAGCCGCCGTCGCGTTCCGCCGTCGCGCATGCGCAAGAGCATCACTTGCTTGCGCAGCAATCGACCAGCGCGCGCCAGATGCGCTGGATCTCGACCGTCCTCTGGAGCTCGAGGACGTGGTTCGCACTCGCGTGGGAAGACTTTGTCTCCAGTCGGGGTTTGCGCGGTGCGATCCAGCGCTCGGATATGGGATCATACCATTTGCCGAGATCGACCAAGTTCGTCTCTCCTGTCTTCGGTCCCCCTGGTTCTGACGACAAGTCAACGCGCTTGAGACGCGCAGGGTTCCAACTCGAGGTCAGGGACGGCCGAGCACTTCGCCGAAATGATTCTTCACCGCGCCGTTGCAGGCGCAGGCGCTGGCTGCAAGCGCGGGCGCATCGAGGATCAGGATGGCGCCGCGTCGCGTCGCGAGGATGCGCCGCGCCTTCAGCATCTGGATGACGCGGCTGGCATAGCTGCGGGAGACGCCGAGCATGCTGGCGAGCTGTTCGTGGGTGAGGGGGATCTCGTCAGCGCCGATGTGCTCCTGCGCCGCAATGATCCATTTCGCCGCGCGCTGCTCGATCGAATGCGCGGCGTTGCAGGCTGCGGTCTGCAACAGTTGCGCGAGCTGGCAGGCGGCGTAGCGCGCCAGCAGATCCTGGAGGCTCGCCGATCTCTGCTGCGCCTGTTCGAGCGCGCCCAACGGCAGGCGCAGAACCGTGCCACCGACCTTCACGACGATGCGCGCATAGGCGAACGACGGGCCGCGGCCAGCGGGCAGGCCGACGGCGCCCTCGCGGCCGACCAGCAGGCTTTCGACCTCGCGATCGTCCTCGACCGGCACTGCGAATGACACGAAAGCGGGGCCGCAGGGGAAGTGGACGACAGCGATGCTGTCGCCGGCATGATGCAGGATGTGACTCGCAGGCAGTTCGACCGATTGCAAATGAGGGGCGAGCAGCTCGAAATCATCGGTGTTTAGCTGCTGGAGGAGCTCGTTCTTGGGCCGGCCAGTCACGCTTGTTCTCTTGTCTGCCGGGAATCGGCACCGAAGAGAACCCTACGTTTCCGCGGAGGAACCGACGGTTCCAAAGTGCACACAAGGGCCTTGCGGGAAATCAAAAAAAGATGGCGTTGTCCACTGGGGAGCATCCCGCGTTGCAAAGGGGCCACGCGCCGAACTCTGTTCTGGTCCGGAGAACTACGGAATTTCCGTTAGCCGAGGCGGGCCTCGCGCCCGGCCGACTGGTTCAGGTGCCGGTACGCGTCGATCGCCCTGTTGGCGAGCATCAGCGGCCGGCGCTCGCCGGTTTTGAGCTGCGCTTCGATCGCATCGAGAAGGATGTTTGCGGAGACGTCAGGCGGGCCGAGCTCGCCGCTCTTCTCGAGGAAGCTCCAGGCGATGAAGAATGCGCTCTCGACGGTGCAGCGAATGGACATGCGCTGCCAACGCGGTATGGCCGCGGGCGTTCCGCGTGGGCCGATCAAAGCGCGGCGGCGAGATATGCGTCTCGCCGCCGCACGAAGCTCAGTTCTTCAGCACGATGCGGCCGACGACGTGGCCGGCGCGCAGCTCGTCGATCCATTTCTGGACGTCGCCCATCGGCTCTTCGCGCATCGGCGTCGGCTTGATCTTGCCGGCGCGGGCGAGCGCCATCAGCTCGTGGGCCTCCGCGAGCGTGCCGACCATGAAGCCCTCGACGGTGAGGCGCTTGTAGATCCACTGCACCATTGGCAGCGTGAACTGGCCGCCCATCAGGCCGGAGACCACGACCTTGCCGCCACGCGCAGCGACCGCGACCGCAAAGGCCATCGACTTTTCATTGCCGGCGAAATCGACGACTTCGTCGAAGCCGCCATCGGTCTCTTTCAGAATGCGTTTGATTACGTCGGGCTCGGACGGATCGTAGGCAACCGACGCGCCGCTCTTCAGCGCGGTCTCGCGCGCGGCCGGCGAGAGATCGGCGACCGTGATCGGTTGCTTGAACATGGCTTGCGCGAACGACAGGCCCATCATGCCGACGCCCCCAAGACCGATCAGCAGCAGATTGCGCTGGCGTGGACGGTCGACGAGACGCTTGAGCGCGCCATAGGCGGTGACGCCGGAGCACATCAGGGTCGCGGCCTGGTTGACGGGCAGAGGATCGTAATCGAGCAGATATTTCGCGTCGGGCACCAGCACGTGGGTGGCAAAGCCGCCGTCGATGGCGACGCCGAGGAAGCGCTGCTTGGCACAGAGGTTCTCGTCGCCGTTCTTGCAGTCGCGGCACTGGCCGCAGCCGATCCAGGGAAACACCGCCTTCTTGAGACCCACGAGGCTTGCCGGCACGTCGGGGCCGATTTCGTCGACCACGCCGGCGATCTCGTGGCCGAGCGTGAAGGGCAGCGTCATTCCGCGCGTGGTGTCGAGCTTCTTGCCGCCGCCGAGGTCGGCATAGCCGTCCTGGATGTGCAGGTCGGAATGGCAGAGGCCGCAGCGCTCGATGCGCACCAGCACCTCGGCAGCTTGCGGCTTGGGCGTATCGACGATGGTCTCGCACAAGGGCGCATCGAACTTGACCAACGACTGCCGACGCATCAACGCCATATTCCTTCCTCCGAAATTCCGATTATCGAGATTGCTTGCGTATATCGGCCAATTCACGGGCCATGGCAACAAAGCCTGAAATCGGAATTGTCTCGGCGCGCCGCGTCGCGTCGACGCCGGCGGCCTGCGCAAGTCGCGCGGGGTCGGCCTGAAGCGATTTCAGGCTCTGGCGCAGCATCTTGCGGCGCTGGCCGAAGGCTGCGGCGGCGACCTGTTCGAGCAGCTTGCGGTCGCACGGCAGCGGCTTTTCGCACGGCATCAGGCGTACGACGGAGGACGTGACTTTCGGCGGCGGCACGAAGGCGGACGGCGAAATGTCGAACAGGATTTTCGTCTCGCAGCGCCAGTTGGCGAGCACGCCGAGGCGGCCATAGGCCTCCTCGTCCTCGCGCGCGACGATCCGTTCGGCCACCTCGCGCTGAAACATCAGCACCATCATGTCGTACCAGGGCGGCCAGGGCTCGGTGGCGAGCCAACCGATCAGGAGTTGAGTGCCGATGTTGTAGGGCAGATTGGCGACGATCCTGGCGCGATCGCCCGCGAGCAGTGGGCGCGGGTCGAACGTCATGGCATCGCCATGCACGATCTCGAGCCGGCCGGGATAGCGCGCGGAAATATCACTCAGCGCCGGGATCGCGCGTTCGTCATGCTCGATGGCGATGACGCGTCTGGCGCCGAGTGCGAGCAGTGCCCGCGTCAGCCCGCCCGGGCCCGGGCCGATCTCGACGATGGTGGTCTCTTCGAGAGGCGCTGCCGCGCGGGCGATGCGCGCGGTGAGATTGAGATCGAGCAGGAAGTTCTGGCCGAGCGATTTGCGGGCCGACAGAGCGTGCTGGCGAATGACCTCGCGAAGCGGCGGGAGGTCGTCGATCGCGCTCATCAGCTTTTTGCCGCCGCCATGCGGCTGGCAAGTTTGAGCGCTGCGATCAAACTCGCGGGGTTGGCTTTGCCGGTGCCGGCGATATCGAACGCGGTACCGTGATCGGGCGAGGTGCGGATGAAGGGCAGGCCGAGCGTGACGTTGACGGCGTCGTCGAACGCCACCGTCTTGATCGGGATCAGGGCCTGGTCGTGATACATGCACACCGCGCAGTCATAGGTGTTTCGCGCGGCCTCGTGAAACATGGTGTCGGCGGGCAGCGGGCCCCTGGTGTCGATGCCGTCGTTGCGCAGAATTTTGAGCGCCGGCGCGATCACGGTCTGCTCCTCGTGGCCGAGCGAGCCGTCCTCGCCGGCGTGCGGATTGAGGCCGGAGATCGCAATCCGCGGCTGGGCGATGCCGAAGCGGGATGTCAGCTCGGTCGCGACGATGCGCACGGTCGAGACAATGAGCTCGCTCGTGAGCTGGCTGAGGGCCTCTCGCAGGGAAACGTGGATCGTCACCGGCACCACGGCGAGCTGCGGCGACCACAACATCATCACCGGCTGCGGCGGGCGGCCGTCCGTGCTCGCGAGCTCGGCGAGGAATTCGGTGTGGCCGGGATGGCGGAAGCCCGCGCGGTAGAGCACGCTCTTGGCGATCGGGTTGGTGACGACGGCGCTGGCGCGACCCTCGCGCACGTCGCTGACCGCCTGGCGGATCGAGGCGAGGGCTGCCGGTGCGCTCGAGGCGTCGGGCTTGCCGGGTGCGGCGGTCGCACGCGCGCCGGTCGCAACCACGGGCAGGGCCTCGGTGAAGGCGGCCTCGGCCTCGCCGGGGCTCACTGAGGCGGTCCTGATGTCGGCGCCAAGCGCCAGACCCAGTTTCTCGGCGCGCTGCGCGATCAGCGCTTCGTCGCCGAGCAGATAGAAGGCGGGAAGGCCCAGCTCGCGGCGCCTGAGCCAGGCTGCGATGGTGATGTCGGGGCCGATGCCGGCGGGCTCTCCGAGCGTCAGCGCGAGGGGCTTTGCAGGAGGCTTGACGGAAGGTTGGGCCATCAGTGGTTGCGATATTCGATCATCGCCGCCTTGCGGATCTCGTCGAGATAGGCCTTCTGGGTCTTCTCGTATTTCTGCTGGTACATCTGCTCGCGGATCTCGCGCTTCTTCGGCGTGTCGATCATGGTCGGCTTGCGCGAGCACAGCACCACCATCTCGATGCCCGCCTTGGTCACCTCCGGCGCCGTGAGATGGCCGATCGGCATGTCGTCGAGCACCTTGCGCAGAGCTTCCGGCAGATCCGCCGTGGTCTTGGTGACACTCTCGCGGATGGTGGCGTTCGGCGTCGAGCGGAACAGCGAATTGGCCTCATCGCAGCTCGCGACGCGCGACCGGTAGGTCTCGGCTTCCTTCATCCGCGTCTCCTGGAAGGCCGAAGACGAGCCACGCGGCACGATCAGCACGATCGGCTGCATCTTGTATTCGGTGCCCTCGATCTGGAGCTTCTCGCTGCCGCCCTCGCGCACCTTGTCGGCGACGTCCTTCTCGCCGACCATCAGCTTCTCCTTGAAGCGACCACGCACGAGACTGGTCCAGACCATCTCCGACTTCATGCGGCCCTTCAGGGTTTCGGGGCGAACGCCCTTGATCTCGAGCGACTTGGTGAGCTGATCCGGCGTGATGCGCATGCGCTGCGCCATGGCCTCGTAGGACTGGTTGATGTCGGAGACGCCGGGATCGACGCCGTATTTCTTGCCTTCCTTCATCTTGATCTTGTCGTCGATCAGCTCGTTGATGACGTCCTGACGGCTCGGGGTCTTCTGGGTCGTCAGCTGGTCGAGCTTGGAGCGCTGCTCGATGTCGTAATCGGTGATGGGATCGCCGTTGACCATGACGACGATGTTCTGCGCCCGTGCCGGCGCGCCGGCCAGAACCAGTACAGAGCCGAGGACGAGAAGGAGGAGGCGGAAAGCGGGAAGTGGGGTCGTCATGATTGTCGCTCGCATGTCAGCCGCGATGTACCTGCGATGGGGAACACGCGGCCGGCACTTCAAATCGTTCACTGGAGACCGGCGGAACTGCTGGACCCCGTCGAGGTCGCGATCGTGCGCAGGCCGATCTGGAACATGAACGCGTGGCTCAGCACGGGCGGCGTGGTGCCCGCAGAATAGCTATACGAAGTTACATAGTTCGCCGCCAGCACGAAGCAATCGTCGACGTAGCCGGCGCCGAGCACATATTGGTTGATCTTGTTGGCCTCGAGATCCCAGCGTGCCGAGCCCGTCACCACCCAGTTGGTCGCGACCTTGATCGAGCCTGACGTCAGGATGCCCTCGCGGCGGGTCAGATAGCCGAGCTCCGGCTGCGGCGCGTAATTGCCGTACATCATGCTGATCGACCAGCGATTGAAGTTGGCGCGGCCTTCCGCCTCGAAGCGCTGGACGTTCCAGGTCTGCTCGTCCATGCGGGAGCGGACGCTGAACGTATAGGTGCTGTTCGGCGAGTAGGCGGCGCTCGCGACATAGTCGGAGCGCGGCTTGTCGAGGCCGGAATCGAGGCCGGTGTTGATGGAGTCCTGCACCGCGTAGGAGTTCATGCCGAACAGCTGGTAGGACTGGCCGAACAGCACCTTGATGGCGCCGCCCCTGTCGAACTGCGTGGTTGCCTGCACGCCGACATTGGCGCGGCCGCCGCCCTCGACGCGGTCGTAGCCGGAGAACTTGTCGACGCTGAACAGGTTCGAGGTGTCGAACACCATGCTCTGCGCATCCTCGTTCGGAAGCTTGCCGGCATAGGTCTCGTTCGGGCGGATGATGATCTGCGCGATCGGCTCGATCGTGGTCGAGCCCCACGGCTGAACGTTGATGAAGGGATAGCGGTATTCGAGGCCGACGGTCGGCATCAGGCGGAACGCCTGGGTGTCGCCGACGGGCAGATAGTTCGACACGCCCGGCTGGTTGGAGACGTCGGAGTTGATCGCGTCGGCGCGCAGGATCGCGAACGGCGTCCAGATCTCGCCGAACGGATCGGTAAAGGACTTGCGCCACTGCGCCTCCGCCGACAGGCGGGTGTAGGTGCCGGGGAAGCCGCGCAACAGGCACTGCGACGGCGTGCGCGCGAGCGGATCGGCCGACGTCGTCGTGCACAGGCTGCTGGTGTTGGCGAGCGTCGTGATCGGATCGAACACCGCGGTGTCACGCGACAGGTTCACGAAATTGGTCTTGTAGCTGAACTCGCCGCCGAAGACGGGATAATTGAGCACATTCGAGTAGTCGATCACGGGATAGACGACCGGCACCACGTTCTGGTTGCCCGAATAGCTCAGCCAGTACATCGTGCGCGCGTCGAAGAAGCTGCGATTGCCGACGCCGGTCAGAAAAAGCTGCGAGAGTGCATCGGTCGGCAGATACAGGAACGAGCCCAACGGATCGCGATATTGCGACAACCGATAGTCCGAGAAGAAATAATAGTCGGACATGAGGACGCCGTCCCAGCCCCAGACCCACTTGTCGTTCAGCGCGAACTGACCCTTGGTGTCGACGGCGCCGCGGAACTGCTTGTCGCCGGGCTGGCCCGCGAGCGCGCTCGGATCGAGCTGGTCGATGCCGTAGACACGCACCTGGTAGGCGCCGTCCATCAGGCGCTGGCGGAATTCGGCCTGCAACAGCACGCCCTGCTTGGAAGTAATGCGCGGGTTGAAGGTTGCGTCCATGTCCGGCGCGATTGCCCAGTAGAACGGAACTTCGACGCCATAGCCGAACGGGGTGTTCGACGTGAAGCCCGGCATCAGGAAGCCGGTCTTGCGCTTCACGGTCGGATCGGGGGTCGAGAAGTAAGGCATGTAGGCGATCGGCACGCCGAAGAATTCGAGCTGCGCCGTTTCGAAATATAGCATCTTCTCCTGCTGGTCGTGGATGATGCGGGCACCCTTGACCTGCCAGAGCGGAGGCTTCTTCGGATCGTCCTTACACGGGGCGCAGGCCGTGTAGACGCCGTTCTCAAACACCGTGTAATTCCCGCTGGAGCGGTCGGCCCGGGTCGCGGCCATGCGGGTCTGGTCGGCGGTGTCCACGCGCAGCGAATCGACGAAACCGTCGCGGTAGTCGTCGGAGAGATCCAGGATCTCGGCATAGGTGATCTTGCCGTCGGCATCCGTCATGCGGATGTTGCCTTCGGCATGCAGCCGCTTGGTCTTCTGGTCGTAGATGACCCGGTCGGCCTCGACGCTGGTGCCGTTGTAGAACAGCTGCACGTTGCCGACCGCGGAGACACGCGAATTGTTGTAGTCGTAGTCGACCTCGGTCGCCTGCACGAGCATCTGCCCGTCATTGGCGGCCTTTGGCGGTGTCGGATGTGGCGGCCGTGGATTATAGGTGAAGCTCTGGGCGGCCGCCGGCGCCACCGTGGCAAGATCCATCATGCCGGCGAGCGAGGCGACCGCGGCGATGGCAAGCAGGATCTTACGCGCAGACAAGCCAGACCCGTTCGCGCGCACGAGGGTGCGCAGCGCCAAACCAGACACGGGTCCTCGGCGGACGGCCGTCACTATCCGTCCTCCTGATACAGCAAGGCCAAAAAGCCGGTGAGGCCGCCCACCACCACGGGCAACCACGCCGCAGCGATCGGATGCATCAACTCAGCCTTGCTCAAGTCTTCAGTCACTTTCGACAAAACGTAGAGCAGAAAGCCTGCGCCCACGCCACTCAAAACCATTTTCTGTACGCCGCCCATCCGGAAGAAGCGCAACGACACGGAAGCCGCGAGCATCACCATGGCGGCGAGCAAAAACGGCTGTGCCAGCAGCTTGTGATACTGGAGTCGATATCCGGCTGTCGCGAACCCCGAGCTCTCGGACGAGCGGATGTAGCTCGGTAGTTGCCAAAAGGACACAGTCTCGGGTGTGGAAAAGCTGTTGCGGACCTGCGCCTCGGTCAGTGTCGTCGGAATCTCCAGGCTGGCCTGATCGACCGGCGGGGAGTCGAGCGAGAAGCGGCGCACGCCCTTGAACAGCCAACGGCCGGATTCGAGCGTCGCCTCGCGCGCCTCGACCCGCTCCTTGAAATGCTGCTCTGTGTCAAACCGGAACAGCGTGAGCCCCGTCAGCCGGACGCCCTGCTGTTCGCTGCGCGCCGCGTTGATGATGGTCTGGCCGTCGCTGGTCACCTGGTTGAGCCAGAAGCCCGAGGCGTCCTGGATGCCGCCGCCGGGCGCGGAGCCGAACAGCTCCGCTTCCATGCGCTTGGACAGCTCGCGCAGATTCGCCGACATCGGATTATAGGCGACGGTGGCGATGACGCCAATCAGGAGCGCGCTGCCGAGCGCCGGCGAGATGAACTGCCAGGCCGAAATGCCGGCGGCGCGCGCGACCACGAGCTCGAGCCGGCGGGAGAGGGCGAGATAGCAGGTCATGGCGCCGATCAGCATGCAGAACGGCGTCAGCTTCTCCAAAAGCTGCGGCACCCGGAACAACGAGGTTTCGGCCACCATGACCGCGGAGGCGGATGCGAGCCCTGAAGTCTTGCGTACCATCTCGATGTAGTCGACCAGCACCAGCAGCAGGAAAATGCTCGCGAACACGCCGAGTGCTGCAACCACGAAGCGGCCGGCGAAATAGCGCCCGAGCGTGTTGGTGAGCATGCTCATGCGGCGGCCGGCCGTCCGAACAGCCGCGCGATGCGCGCGTTCGATCTGTTGATGGCCTCCATCAGGCCGGCAGGCGGCTCGACCACGACGCCGCCGACGATCAACCACATGCCGGCGCCGATCGCGACCGCCAGCATCGCATATTGCACGGCGGCGGCGAGCGGCGACTTCACCGCCATCACCGAGCAGGCAAATCCGGCCATGCGCAGCCCGAACACCGCGAGCACCGAGCCGCCGATCGAGAAGTTGCGGCTCTGGCGCGTCGTGCGCGGCGCGCCGAGGAAGGCGAAGGTCAGCGCCGCGAACGCGAACGGGTAGAGTGGCGCCATCAGCCGATCATGCAGCTCGGACCAGAACTGGCCGGGGACCGCCTTGTAGACGGGATCGTCCGCGGACGGCGAGAACAGCTCCCAGAGATAGCGTTCGCGAATGCCGAGGGTGACGTCGTGGCCCTGGTTGGAGAACTTCGACATGTCGAAGCCGTAGCGGCCGAACGCCACCAGTGCCGGATCGCGCTTGCCGGCCTCGAAGCGCTGGAGATTGCCGTCCTTGAGCACCAGGAACGATCCGTTGTCGTTCTTCACGACCTCGCCCTGCTCGGCAACGATCGAGATGCGCTCATTCGGATCGCGGCGGTCGTCGATGAAGATGCCGGCGAGGATACCGCCGGGCAGGCGCTCGCGGATCCGAATCGTGAGGTTCTTGTCGAGCTGGGCGAAGCGGCCGGGCTGGAGGATATTGGTGAGCACGTCGGCGGTGATCTCGGCGTCCCATTGCTTAATCCGCCGCATGCCGTCGGGGGCGAGATAGGCCGAGATGAAGGCGACCAGCAGCGCCACAACGCAGGTGGCGTAGAAGAACGGATAGAACAGCCGCAACGGCGAGAAGCCGGCGGCATTCATCACGATGATCTCGGAATCGGTCGCGAGCTTGTTCAAGGTGTGCGAGATCGCGATCATTAGCGCGATCGGCGAGATGATCAGGATCAGCGCCGGGATCACGAGGCTAGTGATGCCGAGGAAGGTCAGGATGGTCTGACCCTGGCTCGTCATCAGGTCGATGCCGCGCAACGCCTGCGTAATCCAGATCACGCCGGTGAGGCTGACCAGGACGAGCGCAAACGACGCCAGCGTCGTGCGGAAAATATACCTGTCGATCGACCCCATGCGCTACCGCACGAATCCCCACCAAAGCCCCAAAGTCGTCCCGGGAATTTCCGGCTGTCCGACCCATCCCGGAAGGGATCCCCAGGGTCGCGCAGCCATCTCGTCCGCCGGCTTATTTTCTCAGTACCATCCCTTTGATCCGTCAACAAAATGGCCGACCCATGGCACCCTCAATATATGGTTAATATTTCCCTCGTTGTGACCTCCCTGCCACGGGCGGCGCCTGGCATATGACACTTGCCGTCGGGCAAGTTCGAGGCGCCAGGTCAAGGCACTGTCAAGGCACTGACAAGCCAAGAGGAAAATTCAATTTTCCGGGGCGAACTGGGCGATAGGGCATTGCGCCGTTCGACTGGCCAGGAGCGGCCAGCATTGCCCTTTCGGCCCAATCCGGGCTTAGGCCATCTAACCGCGCTGCGTTGGTCGGCCTCATGGCTTTGGATGAGTGGGTACAAAGCCAGAACAAAGACTGCCGGCGCATCCGGATATATCGCTTTGATTGGGAGCGAAGGCCGCCGCCTCGGTTTGGGGCGACCCGACTCCGAAGATACGGCCATCGCGAATTTACGGCGTTCGAGCTTGCGCGTCCCGCTCGGCGCCCGGCGCAAACAAATCAACCAGGGTAAGTGCTTCTACCGTCGGTGCCGCTTTAAGATTCGGCCTGAGCTGCGCCTGAAAGACTCGAAACGACTCGAGCGACGTTGGATAATGCTCCGCTTCGACCGTACTCTGACGCACGAAATGCATAAAGGTACGGCCGTCTGGCCGGAGATAGACCGCGTATTCGACGCCGTCATGACCGATCGAGCGCAACTCGCGCATGACCGCCTCGATGTTGAGCTTGTTTTGCTCCACGTAGTCCGGCCGCACCGAATATTGGACGAGATTCACTTTCATGTTGTTCTCCTGTTCGATCGTGGAGGCTCTCGATGTTGTCAGGCACTGCGGCGGACTGAGGCGATTGTTTGCGAGTATCGCGAAGGCAGCCACGTTCCGGCCACGGAACCCATGAGCGAAAAGATTGCTGCCACGGTGATTGCAGGAATAAACCCCGCCGTGAAACGCTCCGGGGAGCCGAAGTTTCCCGCGGCCGCAAAGGCTGCTCCCAGCGCCGCGACGCCAAAGGCGCCCCCGAAATAGCGCAGCATGTTGAAGACGCCCGACGCCTTACCGATCTCGGTCGGCGCGACCGAGCTCAACACCGCGTGTTGCGCGGCCGGCATTGCCATAGACACGCCAGCGCCCGCGAGAATCAGCGGGGCGGCGATCTCGACATACGACAACGAGGGTGTTGCGCGCTGTGCGATCCATGCAAAGCCAATCGCCTGCAACAGGAGGCCGCCAACGACAAGCGGCCGTTCGCCGACCCGATTGACCAGTGCTCCGCCGAGTGGCGCGAAGACGAAGAGTGTCGCAGTCCACGGCAGCAATTTCAAGCCGACGCCGAGCGGATTATTGCCCTGCGCAGTCTGCAGGAACTGCGGCAGGAAAAAAAGGACGCCATACATCGAGGCATAGAGTGCAAAGCTGACCGCGTTGCCGGCAAGAAAACCGGTCGACGCGAAGAGCCGCATCGGCAGCATCGGCGCCGCCTCGCGCCGTTCATATTCGACGAAGATCGCGCAGAGTGTCAGGCCAGAGATCAATGCGACCACAACTTCCGCGCTCCCCCAGCCGGCGGAATTAGCGTGCATCAATCCCCAGATCAGCGCGAACATGGCGCTCGTAGCCAGCACGAGACCCAGACCGTCGAGCTTCGCGTCCGCTCCGTGGCTCTCCTCGATTTTTCGGTACACGAGCAGGAGAGCGACAAGGCCGATGGGCAAATTGAGCCAGAAGATCCATTGCCAGGCAAAACCGGAGGCAATTGCGCCGCCGACAATCGGGCCCGCAATCAAGGCAAGCCCCGTGATGCTGCCGAAGACGCCGAGCGCCTTTGCGCGCATCTCGCGCGGAAATGCTGAACTCAGTAACGCCATTGCAAGCGGCATGACCAGCGCGGCGCCTGCGCCCTGCAAGGCACGGGCCGCGATCAGCGAGCTGGCGGAGCTTGAAAGCGCACAGGCGGCCGACGCGACGAGAAAGAGGGCGAGCCCAGCCGCAAACATGCGTCGGCGTCCGAATCGGTCGCCCAGTGCCGCGCCGGTCAACAACAGCGCCGCAAAGCTCAGGCCATAGGCGTTGACGGTCCATTGCAGCGCCTCAATCGAGGCGTCAAGATCGAGGCGGATCGCGGTCAATGCGGTGGTGACAACCAGGGCATCGAGCGCCACCATGAACGAAGCGATGGACGTCAAGACAAGGACCCAGGTCCTTATGGCTGGTCCGGCGGGTGTCGTCGATGCTTGTGTCATGGCGGTTCTCCAGTTTGCATCCCGTAAGACGACCGGGCGGCCTCGAAGGATTCGCCGGATAAAAAATTGTTCGGCGGGTGAATCTTTTGCGCTCCCCGGAACGTCTTCCGAGTGGAGCGCGCCCACACCGGGGATTGTTCGCCCGAGATGCTATGCTCAAGCGAGGAAGTGGTTGGATGTGAATGACAGGATGAACCAAGGAGAGCCGCATGCGGCGTTCGGCCAGATCCTGGCTGCGCTTCGGCCGAAGCTGCATCGCTATTGCGCGCGAATGACCGGCTCGGTGATCGACGGCGAGGACGTCGTGCAGGAAACCATCTTGAAAGCCCTGGAAGCGCGTGACGAGATTGAGTCACTTGCAATTCCCGAAGCTTGGCTGTTCCGGATCGCTCATAATGTGGCGCTGGATTTCCTGCGCCGCCGGGCCAGACATCGGGCAGCCCATTCCGACGAGGATCTCGACATGATTGCTGACATGGCGGCAGCCGACAGCCGGCTTGCCACGGCCGCTAGCATGCGAATCTTCATGCAGTTGCCGGCCGCGCAGCGGTCCAGCGTCGTACTGATGGATGTCCTTGGTTATTCGCTCGAGGAGATCTCCGTCATCACCCAGATGACGGTTCCGGCCGTTAAAGCATCGCTGCACCGAGGGCGGGGCCGGCTACAGGGATTGTCAGAACAGCCCGATGACGCGCGATTGCCAAGCCTCGCCGACGGCGAACGCGCTTTGCTGAGCGCGTATGTGGACCGCTTTAACGCTCGCGATTTCGATGCGGTCCGCGACATGCTGGCCGACGAGGTGCGGCTCGAGCTCGTCAACCGAAGCAAGCTGAACGGGCGCCGCCAGGTCTCGAACTATTTCAGCAACTATTCGCGCGTGACGGACTGGCGACTGGTGGCCGGCTTTGTCGACCGGCGCCCGGCTATCCTGGTTTGCAATCCGGACGACCCGCACCGCAGGGCAGCTTATTTCGTGCTGTTGCAATGGACGAAAGAGCGCCTCGCGACGATCCGTGATTTTCGCTATGCGCCGTATGTGCTCGACGGCGCGGAGATCGTCATCCTGGAATGACCCCGGTCGTGAGCCCCGCGGGCGCTGTCGGTGCCATCGACCGATAAAGGCAGCTGGACCTCATGCGCATCTGGCTGGGATTCGCTTTCAACTGAGCAAACCACGAAGAGTACGGCCGACCAGGTAATCTACCTGGCGCTGCTCGCGAGTTGACGATGCTCCGTCAACAGGGAGCGTCCTTGCCACGGGCGGTGCTTGGCATTGACCGCGTCCCTGGCCCATAGTGAGGGACGACGAGTGAATCGCCGTTCAGGTCCGGCTTCCGGCCGTATCGGTTAATCGGCAAAAAGCCCATGCTTTCGAGGAGTTACCCATGTCCGATGCCATCAAGGTCGGCTTCGTCCCGCTCTCTGCTGCCGCCCGTGGCATCCTGGTCGTGTTCTGTGACGAGGCTCTGAAGGTCGGCCCGGCGACGGCCAAGGCGCTCGGCGGGGCGGGCGAGCTTGTGAAGCGAGCGGCGGCCGCCGCCTCCTTCAAAGGTAAAAGCGGCGCCGCCCTGGATATCCTCGCCCCGGAAGGCCTGAAGGCCGAGCGCCTGATCGTGATCGGGACCGGCAAGGCATCAAGCCTGAAGGGCAGCGATTTCCTCAAATTCGGCGGCATGGCCGCCAGCAAGCTCAAGGCGGGTTCCGCGGCCATGACCATCATGGCGGAGCTTCCTGATGGCGCCATGACCAGCGAGCGGGCGGTTGCGATCGCCTCGGGCCTGCGGCTGCGCGCCTACAAGTTCGATCGCTACAAGACCAAGAAGAAGGATGGCGAGGAGGGCGCGCTGCGCGCCGATGTCTCGCTCGCGGTCGGCGACGCGGCTGCGGCGAAGAAGGCCTTTGCCGCCGCCGGCGCGGTCGTCGAGGGCGTCATCATCGCGCGCGACCTCGTCAACGAGCCGCCGAACGTGCTGTTCCCCGAGGAGTTCGCGCGCCGCGCAGGCCTGCTTCGCAAGCTCGGCGTCAAGATCGAGGTGCTCGACGTCAAGGCGATGCAGAAGCTCGGCATGGGCGCGCTGCTCGGCGTCGGCCAGGGCTCGGCGCGGCCGAGCCGCACCGTGATCATGCGCTGGGACGGGGCCAAGAAGGGCGAGTCGCCGGTCGCCTTCGTCGGCAAGGGCGTCTGCTTCGATACCGGCGGCATCTCGATCAAGCCGGCCGGCAGCATGGAAGACATGAAGGGCGACATGGGCGGGGCTGCCTGCGTCGTCGGCCTGATGCACGCGCTCGCAGCGCGCAAGGCCAAGGTCAACGTCGTCGGCGCCATCGGCCTGGTCGAGAACATGCCCGACGGCAAGGCGCAGCGGCCGGGCGACATCGTCACCTCGATGTCGGGCCAGACCATCGAGATCATCAACACCGACGCGGAAGGCCGCCTCGTGCTGGCCGACGTGCTCTGGTACGTGGCCAAGAAGACCAAGCCGAAATTCATGGTGGATCTGGCGACCCTGACCGGGGCGATCGTGGTCGCGCTTGGCACCGATCATGCCGGCATGTTCTCCAACAATGACGAACTCGCCGAGCGCCTGCTCGCCGCCGGCATCGAGAGCGGCGAGAAGGTCTGGCGCCTGCCGCTCGGCCCCGAATACGACAAGCTGATCGATTCCCAATTCGCGGACATGAAGAACACCGGCGGCCGGCACGGCGGCTCGATCACTGCGGCGCAGTTCCTGCAGCGCTTTGTCGACGGCACGCCGTGGGCGCATCTCGATATCGCCGGCACCGCCATGGGCGCGCCGAAGACCGACATCAACCAGAGCTGGGGTTCAGGCTATGGCGTCCGTCTGCTGGATCGTCTGGTGGCAGATCATTACGAGCGCAAATGACGCAAAATGACTGAGGTGCTGTTCTACCATCTGCAAAACATGACGGTTGAGAACGTCTTGCCGTCGCTTCTCGAGAAATCGCTCGAGCGTGGCTGGCGCGTCGTGGTGCAGTCGACCTCGCCGGAGCGCGCCGATGCGCTGGACGCGCAGCTGTGGACCTATCGCGACGAGTCCTTCCTGCCGCACGCGACATGGCGCGTGAACGATGTTGCCGACCAGCCGATCGTGCTGGCGATCGAGGCGGACAATCCGAACGGTGCCAATGTCCGCTTCCTGGTCGACAACGCCGCGTTGCCGCAGGACGTACAGGACTATGAGCGTGTGGTGCTGCTGTTCAACGGCGACGATCCGGATGCACTTGGGGCTGCCCGCAGCACCTGGACGGATTGCAAGACGCGTGGATTTGAGGTCACCTATTGGCAGGCCGACGAACGGGGCCGGTGGCAGCGGCGAAATTAGCAGCCGTCTGCAATTAATGATAAATTGGACTTTCGCAGCCAAACTGGCTTCGGCCACCTTCGTGCCGCAAAGTGATGTTGGGACAATCGCTTAGGGCTGCTCCTTGACGTGGGGAATTTGGTTATCGTGCGACATCAAAAGCTTCCAAAGTCGCTCATAATTGCGTTGGCCGCTGTCGCGCCGCTGATCGCGGGTTGCTCGGGCGGGACCGATCTGCTGTCGAAAGACGCCGAATGGTTCAACAAGCCGAGCCGCCTGTTCATCAAGAACATCTCGATCGAATCGCCGCCGCTGACGCCCGACAAGCCGGTCGGGGCCGAGGATCTCGTCAGCGCCGACGGCGCATGCCCCGGCATGGCGCCGCCGCCGGGACCTGCCGACGCCAACGCATCGACCACGGCGCCCGCGCCCACGGGCGGCACGGTCGCGCTCGGCCACACCGAATGCGACGTGGTGCGCGGCATCGGCGCGCCCTCGAACGTCAATCTCTCCAGTGATGCCGCCGGCCGTCGTGTTGCGGTGGTGACGTGGACGACCGGTCCCCGCGCGGGCATCTACACGTTCACATCCGGACGGCTCTCCGCGATCGAAGGCTCCCCGGAGCCGCCGGTCGTTCCGAAGCCGGTGAAGCCGAAGGCGAAGGCGAAGAAGAAGGCGGCGACCTAAGGCGCCGCGCTTCAAGCGGCTTTGCGTCCCTTGATCGCCGTCGCCCAGGCGTGAACCGTGATCTCTCCCGTTGCGCTTGCCGGCAGTCTGTCCCGCAGCCGGCGCTTCAGCTCCGCGCTTTCCGCATCCGACAGCTTTCCCACGATTCCGCTCGGGCTGCTCACGACCATGGACAGCCAATAATCGTCGAAGTCAGCGAAGGTTCGTTCGACGACAAGCTCGCGAGTTTCGACATCGCGGATGCCCAGCTCCGCCCAAAGTGCCTTGAGAGCTGCGAAACGCGAGACATCCGCACTTGGGGGGCGCGCCGCCGGTTTGCCCGTGGCGTCAATCTCCTCCCACAAATGTTGCGTCGGCGTGCCGCCGCGCATGACGTCCCAGGTGTAGGACGCGACCATGCCGCCGGGCTTGGTCACGCGCAGCAATTCGGCGGCACCCTTGTGCGGATCGGGGACGAAAAACAGAACCAATGCCATCACGGCGGCGTCGAAGCGCGCGCTGTCGTAGGGCAGCGCCATCGCGTCGCCGACCGAGAGCTCGACCTGCTTTGCCGATATTTTCTGGCGCGCTGTCGCAATCTGCGCGTCGGATGGATCGATCGCGCTGATATGCGCGGGTGCGGATCTGGCGAGGATCATCTCGGTAAACGCGCCGTTGCCGCAACCGACGTCCGCCCACGCCAGACCCGGTCCCACCGCAAGCCAGTCGAGGAAGAGAGCCCCGGCCGACCGGCTCCAGGGCGCCATGAAGCGCTCGTAGGCCGCGCCGTCGGTGAATTTGATGGGTTCCGGTGACGACAAGTGAGGCCTCCCTTAAATGTCTTCGCGCTGAAATGCTGGTCGTACAATGACGATCGAGCTTAATACGAAACGGCCGGAAACTGCACGGGCAATTCGTGCGCGGCTTCGTCGTCCGGACTTTTCCAATTCGAGGCCTCGCTTGTACCTACCAAGGCCACGCTTCGACGGTTAGGCTGCCGGCATTGAGGCCGGGGGCAGGCATGAGACGTCGCGAATTCATGGCAGGATTGACGGCCGCTGCTGTGGTGCCGTCGGCGGGGCGCGGGCAACAGTCCAAACCGCCGCGCCGCGTGGGCGTGCTCGTCGGTCTTGCTGCAAATATCGACGTGCCGGTGGCGGGCGCCTTTCTCAAGCCGTTCCGTGAGGCCATGGGCAAGGCGGGCTGGGTCGAGGACGGCAATGTTCACATCGAGTACCGCTTCGGCGGCGCGCTGTCCGATCTTGCCAACACGCGCGCCTCCGCTGCGGAGCTCGTCGCGCTGGCGCCCGAGGTGATCTATGCCCAGGGCCTGCCGGCGACGCTCGCGCTGCGTCAGCAGACCACAACGATTCCCGTCGTGTTTACCCAGGTGATTGATCCGGTCGGATTCAAGCTTGCCGAAAGCCTCGGCCATCCCGGCGGCAATGTGACAGGCTTCGTCACCTGGGATTTCGCGATCGGCGGCAAATGGATGGAGCTGTTGCGCGAGCTCGATCCGAAGCTCGCCCGCGTGGCCATCCTCTTCAATCCGGATACCGCGCCCTATGCGCCCGGCCTTGTCGCCGCCGCCAGGGACGCTGCGTCCGGAATCGAGGTGGTCGAGATGCGGACTCACAATGACGGCGAAACCGAAGCTCAGCTCGAGGCGCTCGGCCGTGCGCAGAACAGCAGCCTGCTCGTCATCCCCGAACCCTTCACGAACGGGCATCGCGACCACATCGTCGCCCAATGCGCCCGTTTTCGCGTGCCCGCGCTGAATTCGGTGCTTGGCGCCGTCGATGGCGGAGCGCTGATGTCGTACACCTTCGTCTGGAACGAACTTGTCAGCGCACCCGTCGACTACATCGATCGCATTCTAAAAGGTGCCTCGCCGCGCGATCTGCCGATCCAGGCGCCCCGCCGTTACGAGCTGGTCATCAACCTGAAGACGGCCAAGGCGCTCGGCGTCGACGTGCCGCCCGTGCTGCTTGCACGCGCCGATCGGGTGGTCGAATAGCGCGTCGTCGTTCTGAAGCATGAGAGCAGTCTTGCTACGCGCGGGCTCATCTGCCAACGCTCAGGCTGCGGTTCTCGGCGCTATTTCGAATGGAAGTGTAACTGGATCGGAAGAATGCGTATCCTGATCGAACTGCGCTCGTGTGTAACCCCTCGGGTAATAGGAAAAACCCTTGAGGTCGAAATAAGCGTCGGCGTCCATGTACCGTCTCGACAGTTCGAGGCTAATGCGTTCTGCGGACGCAGCATCGAAGTCGCGACTGAGGTGCATCGTGGTGATTCCGCTCTCAAAGGCGCTTCGCGGATCCACTGGCCGAGCGCCGTGTTCTGCCCACTCATCAAGCAATATGCCCGCTGTTCTTGGTGGGCCGTATGCAATAACCGGTCCGACCGAGACCCCCCTGATGCTCTCCGCATGGTTATCCAGCCATGCTCTCGTCTCGGCCAGCGTCTGCTCTGTTTCCCCAGCGTACAAGAGGACGTTCACCTTCACCATGACACCGTTGTCTCGGCACGAGCTCAAGAGTTCTGAAGCGCTTTTGAGGTATTGATCCGGGCGCTTGGATTTATTCATCGCTAGGATTTGCGTCGGAGAGGCGGTCTCCAGTCCGAGATCGACCACCTTAAGGCCGGCACTCGCCAGCGATGCGACCGCCCCTGGCCTCAAAGTGTCTACGCGGGTCTCGGTACGCCAATTGATACCCAATCTTCCCTGTTTAGCAGTCTCCTCCGCGAGTCGATCTGCCCAACTTCGGTTTGGTGCGAATAGCGACGCCTGCATATAGGGGTGGATCTCGGAGCCTCCGTACTGCTCTTGGACAAGCGCCATGGACCGGGCGATGGCTTCCGGCGGGCGCAGCCGTTCAAGCGGGATATCGCGTTCCTCGCAGAACTGGCACCCCATGCCACACCCTCGGGAAGCCTCGATGCTGGGTTGATACGCGGCATGGCCTTCGACCAACAGGTGGTCGAGAGTGTAACTTGGTGTGGGCGCGATTGATCTTTGGTGGACGGATGCATCCGAGGTCAGAAGGCTCTCGATGATAGGCTCTCCCAAGCCAAGGACCACTTGATCTGCTTCGGGCACCATCGTCTGGAACCATTCAGGGTCAGGGCCAACGACCCAGCGGCCGCCTACAACAATCTTGCTGTCGGGATATGCGCTCTTTGCAAGTTTGCAGAACTCCCGAGCCCAAGGGAGCGCGTAATAACTAGGTATCGAAAGCATGAGCGGGTATTTGGATGGAAACTTATCCGCTGCGCGTAAAGTCTCGAGAATTTCCGTCGGTGAACGGTGCTCGCCATGCACGAGAACTGTATCGTGGCCTGCCAGGTTTAGCTTAGTTGCCAACGAGAGGGCGCCGTAGTTCAGGTATAGTTGACGGCGCGCAAGTAGATGGTCCCGCTTTTTCGGGGCCAGCATTCCTGCCGAGACGAATGGGACGACACTCGAACGACTCACCGCTGAGCACCTCTGTATTGGGCGAGCGATTGATATGGGAGGGACCATTGCCGTTTGTAAGTATCGAAGGGATAGATGGGAGCGGAAAAACAACACAAGTGCAGCTCCTCTGCTCTGCGCTAGAAGCCGTGGGTAAGAACGTCATTCGAACTAAGGAGCCGGATGGCGGTTGGCTTGGCCTGGAGGTGCGCGCCATGCTCACAAAAGAGAACAGGTCACTATCTCGGATCGAGGAGCTCCTACTCCTAAGCGCTTCGCGTTATGATCACGTCCGTAGCGTCGTTCGGCCCGCTGTCAAAGCTGGCAACTGGGTGGTGTCTGATCGCTTCGTAGATTCAACATTTGCATTTCAAGCGTATGGCGATGAGGATTTGACCGCACTTTTCAACGCTGTCACCCCGCTGGTCGTTGGTGATAGCCTCCCAGATTTCACGTTTGTTCTAGATCTGCCGGAGCAGGAGGCTATTGGCAGGCGGAGCGGTCGAGCCGACTTGGGCGGAGATCCCGCCGAAGCGATCCGTGACTTCCGAGCTATACGTTCTGGGCTTCTCGAAGCTGCCCGACTGTGGCCGGATCGCTGCCGTGTAGTAGATGCCCGAGGCAAAGAGACCGAAATAGCCGCACGGATTTGGGAAGAGCTTGAGTCCGGTTTCTGAGAGGGGAAGGAACTAACTGGTGTTTAATTTCCTCCACGCATCGTACCCCAGGGCAGTTCGTGAGGTGTTTTCACCGAGCCGCCACGTAGCCCGGACCCCGAAGTCCTAACCCATCGCCTCGTCGAACTGCGTGCTCGCCTCGAGCCATTGCTCCTCCGCGCGCGCCAGTGCATCCGCCGCATTCGCGCGCGCCTTCGACAGTTGCGCGGCCTGCTTGGGGTCGCGGGTAAAAATGTCGGGCAGAGCGAGGGCGGTGTCGATCTTGGCGATGATTTCGCTGACGCGCGCGATCTCGGTCTCGGCCTCCGCAATGCGCTTCTTCAGCGAGCCGCGATTGTCCGATTTCGCGCGCTGCGGCTTCTCGCTCGCGGCGCTGCGCTCGCGCGGGGCGGGCTCGCCGTTGCGTGAGGACAGCACCAGCCGGCGGTATTCGTCGAGGTCGCCGTCGTAATTGGTCACGGTGCGGTCGGCGACGATCCAGAGCTGGTCGGCGCAGGACTCGATCAGATAGCGGTCGTGCGAGACCATGATGATGGCGCCGGGAAATTCGTTGATTGCCTCGGCCAGTGCCGCGCGGCTGTCGATGTCGAGATGATTGGTCGGCTCGTCCAGGATGATCATGTTGGGACCGAAGAAGGTGGCGAGCCCCAAGAGCAGCCGCGCCTTCTCGCCGCCCGAGAGTTTGCCGACCTTGGTATCGGCCGCCTTGCCGGAGAAGCCGATCGCGCCGGCGCGCGCCCGCACCTTGGCCTCGGGTGCATCGCCCATCAGCTTGCGGACGTGGTCGTAGGTGGAGGCGTCCTCGTTCAGTTCGTCGAGCTGATGCTGCGCGAAATAGGCGATCGACAGCTTGTCCGCGCGCGTCACCTTGCCGGAGAACTGCGGAAGCCGGCCGGCGAGCAGCTTGACCAGCGTCGACTTGCCGTTGCCGTTGGAGCCCAGAAGCGCGATGCGGTCGTCATTGTCGATGCGTAGCGTCACGCGACTGAGCACCGGCGTTGCCGGATCGTAGCCGACGGTAGCATTGTCGACGGCGATGATCGGCGGCGACAATATCTTCTCCGGCGCGGGGAAGGTGATCTCGCGCACGTCCTCTGTCACCAGCGCCCTGATCGGTTTCAGCCGCTCCAGCATTTTAACGCGTGATTGGGCTTGGCGTGCCTTGGAGGCCTTGGCCTTGAAGCGGTCCACGAAGGCTTGCAGGTGCGCGCGCTCAGCCTCCTGGCGCTTGACCGCTTTGGCGTCGAGCAGCTCGCGCATGGCGCGCTGCTCCTCAAAGGAGGAGTAGGTGCCTTTGTAGAGCGTCAGCTTGCCGCGCTCCAGATGCAGGATCTGGTCGACCGAGCTCTCCAGCAGGTCGCGGTCATGGCTGATCACGATCACCGTGCGTGGATAATGCGCGAGGTGGTCCTCCAGCCACAGCGTGCCCTCGAGGTCGAGATAGTTGGTGGGCTCGTCGAGCAGCAGCAGGTCGGGGGCTGCGAACAGGGTCGCGGCCAGCGCGACGCGCATGCGCCAGCCGCCGGAGAATTCGGCGCAGGGGCGAAGCTGATCGGCGGCGGAAAAGCCGAGGCCGGACAGGATCGCGGCGGCGCGGCTCGGCGCCGAATGCGCGTCGATGTCGACGAGCCGGGTCTGGATCTCCGCGATCCGATGCGGATCGGTCGCATTCTCGGCTTCGTGAAGCAGCGCATCGCGCTCGAGGTCGGCTTTGAGCACGACCGAGATCAGGCTCTCAGGACCGTTCGGCGCCTCCTGCGCCAAGCTGCCGACGCGCCAGCGCGGCGGCAAGGTCACCGAACCGTGTTCGGCCGAAAGCTCACCGCGGATCACCTTGAACAGCGTCGATTTGCCGGTGCCGTTGCGTCCGACCATGCCGACGCGCGAACCGGGCGTGATCTGCACGGAGCTACTATCGATCAGAAGGCGTCCGGCGAGGCGGATGGAGAGGTCGGTGATGGAGAGCATGCCGCCTTGTCACCGCAGCCGCGGTGAAACGCAACCCGTTTTTCCGCGTCCGTCGGTCAGTGCGGGCCGCTATCGCGGTCGCGCTTCTCGAGCTCGTTCAAGAGCTTTTCGAGATGGGTCGGGAGCCGCGGATCGGGACGAAGATTCTGCTGGAGCCGTTCGCCCACGGCATCGCGAATCGCGCGGCTGGTGCGCCGGTCGATCTGTTCGCTGTCATTGGCGAAAAGGCTAGTCATTTGTCTTGGTTCCGTGTTGGCGAGTAACGACATGCTACCAAGTCATTGGCGTCCAAATTGTTTCGCGAGTTTTTGGGGAGGACTGGCATTCTAGTAAAAATTGTATGAATTCTGGGTTGCTGCCCAAAAACAAGGCCCCAGCGGGGGGAACGCCGGGGCCTCTCTTGGAAGGTGCCGTGGGGGGCCGGCACCTCTGGAAAGTACTTTTTGGGAAGGTGCTGTCGGGCTCAGTAGCAGCGGTTGATCAGCCGCCAGCGCGGTCCCCAGGGGGTCGGGACCAGCCGGCGCGCATAGCAGCCGCCATAGCCGTAAGCGACAACCGGACCGCCGACATAGAAGCGCGGTCCACCCCAGCCGTAGCCGTGGTGCCAGCCGCCACCGTGCCAGCCCCAGCCGCCATGCCAGTGAGCGGAGGCGGAGGTCGGAGCCAGCGCGGCACCCAGCGCGACTGCGGCGACTGCAGCAAGCGAAAGTTTCCTCAACATGGTGATCTCCTCAAAACTATCGGCGCGGGGTTATCGCGTCGATGAAAAGGCCGCCGAAACGGTGCGCCTCGGGAGGAGGCTTTGGTTTCGATGGATCTGACGTTACGCCAGCGAGGCTGAACCAAACCCTGCCAAGGCCTTCAGATTGGGTTCATCTGGGTGAAATCGTTGTAATCCATGTTGGAATTCGGCCGGGAATTCGGGTCTTGGCCTGCGGCGAAGCGCCCGTGGGCCGATCCGGCCGCAGCTTGCCGTATCGCGACGGCGCCGATATAAGCCCCGCAACTCCGAACCACCAATTTCTCTTCAAGGACAAGATCATGGCCATCGAACGCACTTTCTCGATCATCAAGCCCGACGCGACCGCGCGTAACCTGACCGGCGCCGTGAACGCTGTAATCGAGAAGGCGGGTCTGCGCATCGTCGCCCAGAAGCGCATCCTCATGACCAAGCAGCAGGCCGAGACCTTCTATGCCGTCCACAAGGCCCGCCCGTTTTTCGGCGAGCTCGTCGAATTCATGACCTCGGGCCCCGTGGTGGTCCAGGTCCTGGAAGGCGAGGGCGCCGTCGCCAAGTACCGCGACGCGATGGGCGCGACCGATCCGTCGAAGGCGGCCGAGGGCACCATCCGCAAGCTCTATGCAAAGTCGATCGGCGAGAACTCTGCCCACGGTTCGGACGCCCCGGAGACGGCTGCGATCGAGATCGCGCAGTTCTTCTCGGGCAACGAGATCGTCGGCTGATTCACAGCCGATAAATCGACGGGGCGAAAGGACGTAGCGTGAACTGGCTC
Source organism: Bradyrhizobium diazoefficiens (assembly GCF_016612535.1). Classification (NCBI taxonomy): domain Bacteria; kingdom Pseudomonadati; phylum Pseudomonadota; class Alphaproteobacteria; order Hyphomicrobiales; family Nitrobacteraceae; genus Bradyrhizobium; species Bradyrhizobium diazoefficiens. The sequence goes on along the minus strand of NZ_JAENXS010000002.1, from coordinate 952,512 downwards.
TGGCAGTTCTTCGATCCCACCACGATCGGGGCATTCTTCACCCAGTTCCGCAATGAGATGGCCGAGCCGACCTTCTGGATCGCGGTCGGCAAGATCATCTGGATCAACATCCTTTTGTCCGGCGACAACGCGCTGGTGATCGCGCTCGCCTGCCGCGGCCTGAAGCCGCGGCACCGGCTGTGGGGCATGGTGTTCGGTGCGGGCGCCGCGGTGCTGCTCCGGATCATCTTCACGGGCATCGTCGCCAGCCTGATGGAGCTGCCGTACCTCAAGCTGGTCGGCGGCCTCGCGCTGATCGTGATCGCGGCCAAGCTGCTGGTTCCGGAAAACGAGGACGAGGACGGCGTCGAGTCCGCCTCGCATCTGTGGCAGGCGGTGCAGATCGTCGTCGTCGCCGACATCATCATGAGTCTGGACAACGTCATTGCGGTGGCGGCCGCCGCCAATGGCAGCGTGCCGCTGCTGGTCCTCGGCCTTGCCATCAGCGTTCCCTTGATCGTCGCTGGTGCCGCACTGATCATGACGCTACTGGCAAAACTGCCGATCCTGGTCTGGGCCGGTGCGGCGCTGCTCGGCTGGATCGCGGGCGAGGTGATCGCGACCGATCCCGGCATTGCGCCGAAGCTGCATTCGCTGTTCGACGGCCCGCTCGGCGGATCGCTGGACAAGATGCTCGGAAGCCTGCACATCCCGCCGCAATTCGCCCATGGCGGCGGTGGCGCCGAATATGTTTGTGCGGCGCTCGGCGTCGTCGTCGTGCTGCTGGCCGGCTCGATCTGGCGCCGGCGGAGCATGAGCCAGGCTGCGTTGGAGCACGCCAAAGCTTCCGCCGAATAAGCCCCAATTAGTTGGAAGCGGCGACTAAACTTTCGCTATCCCGCTCGTCTGAGGGCTTGGCCACCTTCGCTGCATCCACGGCTTTCTGTAGTACAAGAGGCCGTAGACCCCTCCGACCTCCGTGGTGACCATGTTCCTCTCGTTTTTCCCCCGGCCCAAGCTGTTCTTTCTCTCGGCCATCGCTTGGACGGCATTGGCGATGCTGGTCTGGTATGGCTTCGCGAGCAATCTGTTTGAAGCAACTCAAAGGCCGGTTGGGTTGGCGACGTTCTGGTCAGCGCCGGCTCTTTGGTTCGACCTCTATTTTGCCGTATGCGCCGTGGCCTTCGCGGCTGCCTGGATGCTGTTCGCGCCGCATCCCTGGGCGAACTGGTCCATTCTCGGTTCCGCGCTGATCCTGTTCACGTCCTATTTCCAGGTCCAAGTCAGCGTCGCCATCAACAGCTGGTACGGACCGTTTTATGACCTCATCCAGGCCGCGCTGTCGAAATCCGCGCCGGTCACGGTCGAGCGGTTCTACGCTGAATTATCGACCTTTGCCGGCATCGCCCTTGTGGCGGTCGTGGTCGGCGTGCTGACGCGATTCTTTGTCAGCCACTACATTTTCCGCTGGCGGACGGCGATGAACGACTTCTACGTCGCAAACTGGTCGCGGCTGCGCACCATCGAAGGCGCCTCGCAGCGGGTGCAGGAAGATACCATGCGGTTCGCGACCACCATGGAAGGTCTCGGCGTCAATCTGATCAGTGCCGTGCTTACGCTTCTGGCCTTCCTGCCCGTTCTCGTGAAGCTGTCCGGCAGCGTGACGGAGCTACCCCTGATCGGCTCGATCCCCTATCCGCTGGTGTTTGCTGCCGTGATCTGGTCGGTGTTTGGCACCGGCGTATTGGCGTTGATCGGCATTCGCCTGCCTGCGATCGAGTTCTTCAACCAGCGCGTCGAAGCCGCCTATCGCAAGGAACTTGTGCTCGGCGAGGATGATCCGGCCCGCGCCGATCCACCGACACTGGGCGTGCTGTTCGGCGACATTCGCAGGAACTATTTTCGCCTCTATCTGAATTTCATGTATTTCAACATCGGTCGCATTGTCTACCTGCAGACCGACGTCATCTTTCCGTACCTCCTGCTCGCACCGACGATCACCGCCGGCAAGATCACGCTGGGAACGATGAACCAGATTTTGAACGCGTTCACGCAGGTCCGAACCTCGTTTCAGTATCTCGTCAACGCCTGGAGCACGATCGTTGAGCTGATCTCGATCTACCAACGGCTGCGGAGTTTTGAGGCCAAGCTCCATGGCGAGCCGCTGCCCTCAATCGAGACGGAAGCCGCGCCGCTGGGATGATGCTTGCCGGTTGCGGGACGGCATTGGTATGAGAGGCAGCGATCTGCGGGGGCCGGGCGCGACGCCAAGTTCATCGTCCAGTGCTCTCTGCGTCGCTCAGGGTTTTAAGAAACGCGACGATGTCGTCGATCTCGCTCGCCGACAACGCCGGCTGGTCCGCGGCGCGCGCGCCGAAGGGCGGTTCGCTGTTGATGTTGCGCTGGTATTGCGTGGGCACGTCGTCGTACTTGCGCATCTTGCCGTCGGTGTCGCGCGGATACCATTTGCCCGGATCGGTGTCGCGCTCGACGTAGAACGCGACAGCCTCGCGCAGGCTATGCACCGTGCCGTTGTGGAAGAATGTCGAGCGTAACGCGACGTTGCGCAGCGACGGGGTCCGGAACAGGCCGCAGAATTCTCCGCGTCCGGCAAGATCCAAACGCAACGGCCCGCAGGCGCCGAGATCATGAAAGCCTGGGTCGGCATTGGCCGCGATATGGCCATTGCGTGGAACGCCGATGGCAATCAATCCGTAATCGGTGAATTGCGGCGGTGTTCCGTCATTACCGGGCGCGCTACGATGGCAGTTTGCACAATTGCCTTTGGCCGGATCGTTGAACAGCGTGAGCCCGCGCTTTTCTTGCGGCGAGAGTTGCGCGCGACCGGCGAGGTAGGCGTCGTAGCGGCTGCTGTATGGATAGAATTCCGCGGCGTTCTGCTGGTAGACTTCGAGTGCCTCGACCACGCCGGCAAAGGTCCGCTCGGAATCATCGAAGATCGCATCACCGAAAATCCTGCGCATGTCGCTGGAGTAGCCGGCCTTGCGCACCTTTGCTGCGACATCGGCGGCTGCGTCATTTGCCATTTCGAACGGCGACAGCAGCGGCAGGCGAGCCTGATCGCGGCGGCGGTCGACGCGACCGTCCCAGGTCAGCCCGCCGGTCGGACCATTGTCGACGCTCGGGTCGCCTTCATCATCGGACTCATAATAGTGCTCGGCGAATTGCGGCACCGCCTGAAGATATTTCAGCGACGGCACGGCGCGCAGACCGGGCTCACGCATGGTTTTTCCGCCCAATTGGACATCCAGGCTGTTGGGCGGCCCATAGGCAAACCGTGGATCGTGACATGTGGCGCAGGCCAAACGTCCGGACGCGGACAGGGACGGATCGGCGAACAGCTTGCGGCCGAGCGCGTCAAGCGCGGCTGCCCGGGCATAGGCTTGCGCGCGGCTCAGGCCGGCACCTCCGTTCTGCGCGGGGGCGCGGGCGCCGCTGAAGGTGACGGCAGCCAAGAGGACGAGAAGCAGTGCTCGTCCAACGGCACATGCACTCATGCATCATCCTCTAAGGCTGTCGCGAATAGGACGGGATTTTCGCTGGCGGCCGCTGCTCACGCGGGCGCCAGTTGCGGTATTTGACAGCATCGTTGTCTCAGCGGATCGCGTTCATCCAGCCGCCATATAACCCCGGTTTAATGTTGTCGTTGCTGGTTGCTTTGTGACCTGAGACAAAGATCGCACGCCGCCGTTTCATTTGTCCATCGAGGGGGATGCCGTGAGGATCGCTATTCATTTGGCATTGCTGGCAGGCATTTTCGTCCTGGCTGAGGGGGCGCGCGCGCAGGCACAAGCACAAGGCTCGGGCATCGCCAGCATCGAAACAGTGGTGGTGATCTACGCAGAGAACCGCAGCTTCGACAATCTGTACGGATCATTCCCGGGTGCGGATGGGCTGGCGAACGCGACGCCTGCCAATTCGACCCAGGTCGACCGCGATGGATCCGTGTTGAAGGAATTGCCGCCGGTCTGGGATGGGTTGACAGCCAAGGGCGTCACGCCGGTCGTGACCCAGGCGCAGACCGAGCACTTGCCGAACATGCCGTTCGCGATCGACGATCCAAATGGCTTCAACACGCCGCTTGGCGTCACCACGCACGACCTCTGGCATCTTTTCTATCAGAACCAGATGCAGATCCATGGTGGCAAGAACGACCGCTTCGTGGCCTATGCGGACTCCGGCGCGTTGGTGATGGGTCGCTACGACGGCTCGAAGCTGCCGCTCTGGAATGTCGCTAAACGATACGTGCTCGCCGACAATTTCTTCCAGGGGGCGTTCGGCGGCTCGTTCCTCAATCATTTCCAATTGGTGTGCGCCTGCACGCCGGTCTATCCGAATGCCGACAAGAGCCCGGCCCAAAAGCTGATCGCGGCGGTCGACCCCGATGGCGTGTCGCTGACGCTTGCGCCCAATTCGCCGGGATCGGCGATCGACGGTATCCCAAAATTCGTCAACAACGGCGCCATTACGCCGGATTTCTACGCCGTGAATACGATGCAGCCGCCCTATCAGCCGAGCAACAACAAGCCGGCCCAGAACGGCGACCCGCGCTTTGCCGATCCGGACGCGCCCAACACGCTGCCGCCTCAGCACGACATCACCATCGGTGATCTCTTGAGCCTCAAGGGCGTGAGCTGGGCCTGGTATGCTGGCGCATGGCAGGATGCGGTTGACGGCGGCCGCGGCAAGCCGGTGCCGAACTTCCAGTTCCATCATCAGACGTTCAACTACTTCGCCCAGTTTGCACCGGGCACGCCGGCGCGCGCCGACCACCTCAAGGATGGCGGCATGAACGGGGTCGAATTCGTCAAGGCGATCGACGCCGGCACGCTGCCACAGGTCACCTTCTATAAGCCGCAGGGCAATCTCAACGAGCACGCCGGCTATACCGATGTGATGTCGGGAGATCAGCACATCGCCGACGTGATCGCCCATCTGGAAAAAAGTCCGCAATGGCCGCACATGCTCGTCCTCGTCACCTATGACGAGAACGGCGGGTTCTGGGATCATGTCGCCCCGCCGAAGGCCGATCGCTGGGGTCCCGGATCGCGCGTCCCGGCGTTGATCGTCTCGCCGTTCGCCAAGAAAGGTTATGTCGATCACACCCAGTACGACACGACGTCCGCATTGCGCTTCATCACGCGGCGATTCGACCTGCCCGTCCTGCCAGGGCTGGTGGCGCGCGATGCCGCGCTCAATGCGAACGGACATCCGGCCATGGGCGATCTGACCGCGGCGTTAACGTTCTAAATTTAGCGCCGGACGATCGAGCCTGATCGGCCGATCAGGCGGGCGAGCTGCTTGAAGCGGCTGCCGACGCGGTCGGCGACGAGATCGCCGAGCCTGTGCTCGAACACCAGCATCAGATTGCGCGCCTGGCTGCGGAAATGCGTGGCGGGCAGCACGCCCGGCCGCGCCGCCGAGATCAGATGGGCGACGCGGAACGCCGCGCCGAGCAGGCGGGCGCGTTCGAGCTGCGCCGGCGTCAGCAATTCCTGCATGGTCAGCGGCGGCTGGTTCTCTTCGCTCAAGCCGGCATAACGATAGAACACCGACAATCCGACGAAGGCGCGCTCGCGGTGATCGATCGCGCCGAAATTGGCGTTGACCACGAGGCTCAGCGTCTGCTCGCCGCGATGGTCGGGGTGCACGCGCCAGCCGATGTCGGAGAGCAGGCAGGCGGTGTGGCGCAGGCGGCGGTCCTCCGCGGTCTCGCGCAGCTTCACGACGCGCGCCAGCCGATCGGTCCAGGCGATCAGCTCGCGGGCATGCCGTGCAGAGCGCGACAGCAGCTGGTTCAGCTCTTCGGCCGCGCAGATCAAGCCGTCCTTGCTGCGCTCGGCCTCCGGCAGCTTCTCGTGCAGCAGGCCCTCGCGCACGCCGAAGGTCGAGAACACGATGGTCTTCGGCTTCGCCACGCGAATGACGTGCTCGAGCACCAGCGCTGCGTAGGTGAGGAGAGGGCGCCGCGCATCCGCGACGACCTCGATGTCGGCCAGCATGTCGACGGCGGCGAGGCGCCGCAGGCGGCGGGCAAAATCGAGCGCTTCGGCGGCGGCAATGGAATAGCCGTGCATCACCTGGAGCGGATAGCCGCTCTGGATGATGTGGATCCGCGCGAGCGCGCGCCAAGTGCCGCCGACGGCGTAGAAGGTGCGGCCGCGCCCGGCAGCGAGCTGCGGCACCTCGTCGATCGCCTCGCGCACGATGCGGTCGGCGCGCTTGAGAGATTTGTGGGCGAGGTCCTGGAGCGCGAGCCCGCCGAGCGGCAGCGTCACGCCGCTGCGGACGCTGTTCCGGCGCACGTCGATCAGCTCCAGCGAGCCGCCGCCGAGATCGCCGACGATGCCGTCGGGATGATGGATGCCGGAGATGACGCCGAGTGCCGACAGCTTCGCCTCGCGCGGTCCCGACAGGATCTCGATCTTCACGGCGCAGATGCGCTCGGCTTTCGCGATGAAGTCGGGACCGTTGGAGGCGTCGCGGCACGCAGCCGTTGCGATCGCGAACACGCGGCCGACTTGCATCACGCGGCACAGCGCGCGAAAGCGCTTGAGCGAGGTCAGCGCCTTGTCGACGGCGTCGGGTGCGAGCAGGCCCGTGCTCTGCACCTCACGCCCGAGGCCGCACAGCGTCTTCTCGTTGAAGATCGGAATCAGGCTCCGTGTCAGTCCCTCGTAGACGACGAGACGAACCGAGTTGGAGCCGATGTCAATGACCGCGACGCTAGCGCCACGCTTGCGCGGCCGTTTCACGGCAGTCTCCGGTCAGGACTGATGGCGTTCGTTTCGGCGCGTGAGACGGCGCGGCGAGGATTCCTTGAGCGACTTTCCACGGCCAGACAGACTCGGATTTGTCATGAAGTAGTTGTGCAGGTTGAAAGGCTCCTCACCTTTCGCGGTCTTCATACGCGTTGAGGACCCGTCCGGCAACAATTGCCAGCTCTGCTCATTGTCCTTCAGGTTCGCGACCATGATCTGTTCGAGAACCTGCTGATGCACCGTCGGATTTTGCAACGGACAGAGCACCTCGACGCGACGGTCGAGGTTGCGCGGCATCATGTCGGCCGACGAGATATACACAGCAGCTTTCGTACTCGGCAGGCCCTGGCCCATGCCGAAGCAGTAGATTCGGCCGTGTTCCAGGAAGCGTCCGATGATCGACTTGACGCGAATGTTCTCCGACAGGCCGGGGATACCGGGACGCAGGCAGCAGATACCGCGCACCACGAGCTCGACCTGGACGCCCGCCTGTGAGGCCTCGTAGAGCGCGTCGATGATGTCGGGGTCGACCAGCGCATTCATCTTCATCCAGACCGCGCCCGGCTTGCCATGACGCGCGTGCTCGGTCTCGCCCTGGATGTGCTCGATGATGCGCTTGCGCAAGGTCAGCGGTGACACCGCCATCTTTTCCAAATCGCTTGGCGCTGCGTAGCCCGTGATGAAGTTGAACACGCGCGCGGCGTCGCGGCCGATGGTGGGTTCCGAGGTGAAGTAGGAGAGGTCCGTGTAGATACGCGCGGTGACCGGGTGATAATTGCCGGTGCCGGTGTGGACGTAAGTGGTGAGGCTGCCGCCCTCGCGGCGGACCACCATCGAGAGCTTTGCGTGGGTCTTCAATTCGAGGAAGCCGTAGACGACCTGCACGCCGGCGCGTTCGAGGTCGCGCGCCCAGCGGATGTTGGCCTCCTCGTCGAAGCGCGCCTTCAATTCGATCAGCGCGGTGACGGATTTGCCGGCCTCAGCCGCTTCCGCCAGCGTGCGCACGATCGGCGAGTTGTTGGAGGTGCGATAGAGCGTCTGTTTGATCGCGACGACATCGGGATCGCGCGCGGCCTGCTGCAGGAACTGCACCACCACGTCGAAGGATTCGTAGGGGTGATGGACGACCAGGTCCTTCTGCCGGATCGCGGCAAAGATGTCGCCGCCATGCTCGCGCACGCGCTCGGGATGGCGCGGCACGTAGGGGGTGAATTCGAGGTCGGGCCGGTCGAGCCGGGTGAGTTGCGAGAGCTCGTTCATGGCGAGCACACCGTCGACCAGGAACACCTCGTCGTCGGCCGCCGACAGCGCATGCTGCACGAAGCCGCGCAGCTCCTCTGGCATCTTGGCGTCGATCTCGAGCCGGATCACCGACCCGCGGCGGCGCCGCTTCAGCGCGGTTTCGAACAGGCGGACGAGGTCTTCGGCCTCCTCCTCGATCTCGAGTTCGGAGTCGCGGATGATGCGGAAGGCGCCTTGACCGTGGAGACTGTAGCCGGGGAACAGGCGGTTGATGAACAGGCCGGTCGCCTGCTCCAGCGAGATCAGGCGCACCACCTTGCCGTCGGTCGGCAGGCGGATGAAGCGGTCGATCTTGCCGGGCATGCGGATCAGCGCGTTCATCGGCTTGCCGTCGACGGAGCGCGTGAGCTGGAGCGCGATGGTGAAGCCGAGGCTCGGGATGAAGGGGAAGGGGTGGGCCGGGTCGATCGCCAGCGGCGTCAGCAGCGGGAACACGTTGTTGAGGAAATAGTCCTCGAGCCAGGTCCGCTCGGCCTTGGTGACCTCCTTGCCATCGACCAGCACGATGCCGACGTCGGCGAGTGTGCCGCGCAGGCCGGCCCAGATCGCCTGCTGGTCGGAGGCAAGCTGCGAGACGGTGCGGTTGATCAACGCAAGTTGCTCGGTCGGCGTCAGGCCGTCGGGCGCGCGCTCGGCAATGCCCTCGCGGATCTGGGCCTTGATGCCGGCGACGCGGACCATGAAGAACTCGTCGAGGTTATTCGCCGATATCGACAGAAATCGCACCCGCTCCAGCACGGGGTGGCTGGGATTGACCGATTCCTCCAGGACGCGCCGGTTGAAATGCAGCCAGGACAGCTCGCGGTTGATGAAGCGCTCGGGGCTCGAGGCGATCGCCGGCAGGCCCTCAGTCTCCGTGGCTTTCTCTTTTGTTTCAATAGTTTGCGCGGAGTCCATGAGAAGTCGGTCCATCCAGTTCGCCCCAATTTGCGACTTACGCGCAAAACCGGCCGGAGCATGTGTTAGCGCGATGACGTTTCGATGACATTGATGTTCCGCCGGCCCGCCCCGTCAAGCGGCCCAAGCGGACCAAAAGGGCACGCGGGGGCCTGGTCAGGGGTCCCGAAGCAGCTCTGCGGCGAGCGCCCGCGTGACGGGGCGGCCGAGCCGCAGGGCCTCCCCATCGAGCAGTTCCACAGCCCTCCGAGCAGCGGCCGACGACCGCTCCAGCCGGGTCGCGAGATAGCTCACAACGCTTTCGTCCACGTTGAGCTGGCGGTCGGCGCAGAACTTGACGATCAGGCCGCGGAACAGCTGGTCGTCAGGCGGCAACAGCGAGATCACCGGAATCGTCCGAAAGCGGGAGCGCAGGTCGCGGAGCTCGACCTCGATCGCCGCTGGCGCCTCGCGTCCGGTGAAAAGCATATAGGCGCCGTCCTCACGGGCGAGGTTCATCAGGTGGAACAGGGCGCGCTCGTCAAAATCCCTGGCCTTGAGATCTTCGACCACCAGCGCGCCGGTCGCGAGCGCACCAGGGACGGCGGCGGCGGTCAGCGCATTGGCCGTGGTCGAGCGGGCGCCGGCCTCTTCGGCCCAGATCGCGGCCAGATGGCTCTTGCCGCTGCCTTCGGGGCCGGCGAGCCACATGACCCGGTTCGGCCATTCCGGCCAGCCGTCGATCAGGGCAAGGCCGGCCGCGTTGGCGGGGCCCTCGAGAAAATTGTCCCGGCTGAGGCTCTCCGCATGCGGAAGCGAAAACGCCAATTGTCGGGGATGAACGCGGCCTGCCACGCTTGCTTTGCTCCGTGCCGGCGTGCCGGCTTCATTTGAAGAGAATAGACTTCATCGAGCTGGAGTTGGCCTTTTGCAGGGCCGTCCGAGCTCATTTGACCTCGATCGTGCTCATGTGCCGCAGCCACCCGACGAGATAGAGCGACACGGAGGACAGCGTGAACACCGTAACGAGGCCCATCAGGATGATATCATAGGGCGTCAGCCTGAAGCCGAAGGCGAGCGAGGCCAGCACCAGCGCCGCATAGGCCACCTGCGCCGTGGTGTTGAGCTTGGAAACCATGGACGGCTTCATCTCGACCGGCTTGTCGAACAGCCAGGACACGATCACGGCGGTGACGATCATGATGTCGCGCGACACCACCAGGATCACGATCCAGCGCGGAATGTCGCCCCAGATGCCGAGCGCGAGGTAGATCGACACCAGCAACGCCTTGTCGGCCAGAGGATCGAGCAGGGCGCCGAGCTCACTCGTCATGTTGAAGCGCTTGGCCAGGAAGCCGTCGACGGCGTCGCTGATGCCGGCGATCAGGAAGACGGCGAAGGCCATCTCCATTTCGCTCGACACGATGGCCCAGACGATGATCGGGACCAGCATGATGCGGCCCAGGGTAATGATGTTCGGAATACTCACGCGGCGCTTCCCGGCACCCGGCCTGACCTCGAATCCGGCCCGCCTGAAGGCTGAACCGGTTGATATCTACATACTATAGGGTGGGCCGCCACGCTTGCCATTGCGCGTCCCCGGAATTCGACGTAACCAGCCGCAAACCCACTGGAAATCGGGCATGACCGACCGCAAAAACGGCCTCACTTACGCCGATTCAGGCGTCGATATCGATGCGGGGAACCGCCTGGTCGATCTGATCAAGCCATTGGTGCGCGCCACCGCGCGGGCCGGCGCCGATGCCGAGATCGGCGGCTTCGGCGGCCTGTTCGACCTCAAGGCGGCCGGCTTCAAGGACCCCATCCTGGTCGCCGCCACCGATGGTGTCGGCACCAAGGTCAAGATCGCGATCGAGACCGGCCTCCATGGCGGGATCGGCATCGACCTCGTCGCCATGAGCGTCAACGACCTCGTGGTGCAGGGCGCCGAGCCGCTGTTCTTCCTCGACTATTTTGCCTGCGGCAAGCTCGATCCGGAAGCGACCGCGCAGATCGTTGCTGGAGTCGCCGAAGGCTGCCGCGAGTCCGGTTGCGCCCTGATCGGCGGCGAGACCGCGGAAATGCCCGGCCTCTACAAGGATGGCGACTACGATCTCGGCGGCTTTGCCGTCGGCGCCGCCGAGCGCGGTACGTTGTTGCCGCGCAAGGACATCGCCGCGGGCGATGCCGTGATTGGCCTCGCCTCGTCGGGCGTGCATTCCAACGGCTTCTCGCTGGTGCGCAAGATCGTGGAGCAGTCCGGCCTCGGCTTCGAGGCGCAGGCGCCATTTTCACCCGTCATGACCCTGGGCGGCGCGCTGCTGACGCCGACGCGGCTCTACGTCAAATCCTGCCTGCGTGCGATCCGCGAGACCGGCGCGGTGAAGGGACTTGCCCACATCACCGGCGGCGGTTTTACCGACAACATTCCCCGCGTGCTGCCGAACCATCTCGGCGTCGGCATTGACCTCGCGCGCCTGCCGGTGCTGCCGGTGTTCAAATGGCTGGCAGCCCAGGCCGGCATCGCCGAGCTCGAGATGCTGCGCACTTTCAACTGCGGCATCGGCATGATCGCGATCGTCGAGCCGGACAAGGCCGACGAGGTCGTGCGGGTCTTCACCGAGGCGGGCGAGACCGTGGCGCAGCTCGGCACCGTGATCCCGGCCGAGAGCGAGCACCGCGTCGTCTATAACGGCCATCTCGATCTGGCGCTGTGATGAAGCGCCGCGTCGCCATCCTGATTTCCGGCCGCGGCTCCAACATGTCCGCCTTGATCAAGGCCGCGGCCGCGGCGGATTTTCCGGCGGAGATATCGCTGGTGATTTCGAACAAGGCCGATGCGCCCGGCCTCGAACGCGCCAAGGCGAGCGGCGTGAAAACACAGGTGATCGAGAGCAAGCCGTTCGGCAAGGATCGCGCCGGCTTCGAGGCGGTGCTGCAAGCCGCCCTCGATCAGCATGGCATCGAGCTGATTTGCCTCGGCGGCTTCATGCGCCTGTTTACGGCCGAGTTCACAAGAGCCTGGTACGGGCGGATGCTCAACATCCACCCCTCGCTGCTGCCGTCCTTCCCAGGCCTCGACCCGCATGGCCAAGCTTTGCGCGCCGGCGTCAAACTGTCTGGCGCGACAGTTCACTTCGTCATCCCTGAGACCGACGCTGGCCCGATCGTGATGCAGGGTGCGGTGCCCGTCAGCGATCACGATACGGCGGCCACGCTGTCGGAGCGCATCCTCGAAGTCGAGCATCGCATCTATCCCGAAGCGCTTCGACTGCTGGCGATGGATAAGGTCCGGATCGAGGGCGACGTCTGCAAGACGGCGGGAAGCGGACCGTCAGAGAATTTTCTGGTCTCACCGGTGGCGACCTGAGGCGCGGTTACGCGCCGCAACCTATCACGTCGTCCCAAAAACAAAATCCCCCGGCAGAGCCGGGGGCAACGTCATGTTCTCTCGCGCGTAAGCTTGAGAGAAATCAGGAGACCTTGAGGTTTTCCGCGGATGCTTTGCCGCGGTTCTCCACGAGGTCGTATTCAACCACCTGATTTTCATTGAGGGTGGAGAGTCCGGCACGCTCGACGGCCGAGATGTGGACGAATACGTCCTTGTCGCTGCCGTTCGGCTTGATGAACCCATAGCCCTTGGTCGGGTTGAACCATTTGACGGTGCCCTTTTGCGGCATCGCTAGTCTCCTCCGTGAGATACAAAAAAGACGCGGCCGCTTTTCGCGTGCCACGTCACAAACGGGCTTCCGGAAGTCTGTTCGAGTCTCATTGTCGCGAAACGCACAGCCGAGCGGCCAATTCCGATTGTGTGGGATATTCCAACACGAAAACCGCGCGGTAGCAAGCCGCGTGCGAATTTCAAGACCAGTCCGAAGCGGTCTCGCAGCAATTTGCGACCTGTGGCAGCGGAACCACAATCGAGGGCAATAGCCTCCGGAATAGCGTGCCAACCGGTTGACCCCCCGTGGCAGTTCGGCACAAATCGCCGCAGGCGCCGCAGCTCGTGTTGCATTTTTGCGCGCCGCCACTTTGCTTTGGGATTAGTTGCCATGCGCTGCACCTCGCAGCTTTCCGGGACAGGGCAGACCATTGGGCTGAACCGGGTTCGCCGGATCGCGGCTGCGATCGCCGTGGCCTTTGCGCTGGTCCTCGGAATGTCGGCGACGCCCAGCTTCGCGCAAGCCCCGAGGCCCAGGCCGTCGCCGACCCCGGAGCCGATCTCGATCAATTCCGACCTGTCGGCCGGCAACACCACGCTCGATCTCGGTTCGGGATTCCTGGAGCGGCTCGGTAACCAGGCCTCCGGGGGCATCAACCGGGTGTCACGGACAAATGCCGGCGGCGGTGGCGCTTCGGAGAGCACTGAAGATCCGCGCTATCGCACCTGGTACGAGGGCTACGGCATTTCGGTCCGGACCGACGCGCAGGGCGATTTCGTCGGCGACAAGCGCAAGACGTTCGGCGGCGTCGCCGGTTTCGGTGCGCGGGTCGCGCCGGGCGTCAATCTCGGCTTCTCCGTCGATCAGAGCCATACCGACATCGACGTGCCGCTCGCGCTGCAGTCGGCGACGCTCGACCTCACCCAGATCGGCTTCAACGGCTCCGTCGACAAGGGACCGTGGACCTGGGCCTTCGCGGTGGTGCACGGGTTCGGCAAGGTCCATTCCAGCCGCGACACCGGCTTTGGCCTCGCGACCGCCGGCTACCACGCCGCTGTCGACGGCGCACTGACCGAGATCAGCTATTACTGGACCAAGGACCAGATGCGCGTCGTGCCCAAGGGCGCGCTCGAATATGTGCGGGCCACCGGCGCGGCGTTCCGGGAGGCCGGCGGTCTCGATCCGCTCAACGTCGGCTCGAGCGCGATTGCGCGCGCGCGCGTCTTGATCGGCGCCGAGATCGGGCGCTACTTCATCTTCGACCAGAAGATCCTGGACCTCTCCGCCTACGGCAAGTTCGTCGACAATTTCTATCAGGACCTCGGCTCGGTCCAGGTCAGCCTCGGGACTCAGAGCATCATCGTTCCCGGCATCGGCGAGAGCCGTTACGGCATGGACGCCGGCGCGTCTGCCTCCCTCAGCCTGACCAACACTGCGCGACTCTACGTCAACTACGACGGCAAGTTCCGCAACGAGCTGACGTCGCACCAGGGCACGATCGGCTTCGAATACCGGTGGTGAAGTGCCGCTCGTTGGTGTTCACGTCGGCATCGCCGCGACATAGCCCATCAATCCGAATCCCTCGCGTGTTGCAGTCATCATCGGCACCAGCGCGTTCGGATGGATGAACTCGTCGCGGAAGCAGGGATAGGTTTTGGGATCGAATATCTTCTTCAGCCAGTCGACCACGATCTTGTGCCGCTCGGAGGTGCGGAACTCCTTGTGATAAGTGAGCCAGAGGTCGGCGTGGTGGCTGACGCCGAGGTCGACGGCGACAAGCGGCACGCCGAGCGCGATCGACGCCGTCGGCAGGAAGCCGATGCCGGCGCCGCGCTCGACCGCATAGAGCACGCCGACCGAGGAGTTGGTCTTGATCCCGACGATGCCCTCCAGAGATTTCAACCCGAGTACGCGGGCATAGGCGCTGTCGTCGACTTGCGGCGCGCTCTGCTTGATGATGCGGTGGCTCGTCAAGTCGGCGAGGGTCGCCGGCACGCCGTAGAGATCCGCATACTGCTTGGAGACGAAGGGATAGATGTGCAGCCGGCCGAGCTTGGCGACGATGAGATCGGAGTTGGTCGGCGGCTCGAGCTGGATCGCGATGTCCGACTCCAGTCGCGCAACGTCGGCCTGCTCCATCGCGCAACGCAGATCGACGGTGATCTTGCGATAGGTCTTCTGGAAATCGATCAGCCGCGGCAGGATCCAGAAATTGCCGGGACCTTCAGTCACCGCGACGCGCACGGTGCCCGACGTGTCGTTCGACGAGCGCGATGCGCGCCGGAAGACGTTGAAGGCGTGACGCTCCATGTGCGCAACGTCTGCGATCATCGCGGTACCTTCGTCGCTGAGCGTGAGCCCGCTCTGGTCGCGCAGGAAAAGCTTGCAACCGATGCTGTCTTCGAGCCGGCCGATCCGGCGCATCAATGTGGTGGAGGTGAGCCCGAGCTCTTCGGCGGCGTTGCGGAAACTTTTAAATTTCGCGCAGGCTAAAAAGAGTTTCAAATCGTCCCAGGACGCATTTAGCGCTTCTTCATGGTGCTGCATCAATGCAGCACCCCGGTGCAATACTTGCTGCATACTCCTGATCTCCAGCCGCTAAGCTTTTCCTCATAGCGGCGTACAAAACCCATGAACGATAGAGGGACGACATGAGTATGGAAAGGGGCTCGTTTGCCGCGAGGCATGATTTCGATGCCTTGCCGCTGAGCCCCGAGGTGGATGTCCGTTGCGCGCAATCGACCGAAATCGCAGCACTTTCGGAAATGGCATACCGGCTGGTGCCCGGCGTGCAGATCGGGGCGATGGAGCTTGCGAAATATTTCGCCTTCGATCCCCAGAGCATCCTGACGTTCACCCGGAAAGGCAATCTGCTCGGCGGCATGGCCTTCTTGTTCCTCAACGACCGCGGACATGATGCACTTCTGCTCGACGACATCACTCTGACCGCACCGGACGTACGCCATCTTGCCTCGGCGAACGAAGAGGTTTCGGCGATCTACATCTGGGCGATCGCCGCGACCGGTCGCGGCATCGCCGGTCTCGGCAAGGCCGCGGCTCATCTGCGTCAGATAAGATTCCGCGGCGCGGACTGCTATGCGCAGCCATCAACCGTGGCCGGACGCGAAATCATGAGGGCGACCGGATTCGGGCCCGTTTCGAGCTTCCAGCCCGACCTCTGGTGTTACGCGCGTCCCTGGAATCGGCAGCCGATGCGCATGCCGGGCGCGATCATCCAAGCAAGGAGTTTTGCAGATGCACGGCACTAGGATTCCCCTCGCCAAGCCCGACTCCCGCGCCATCACCATCCGGCTTGCGCGCGATCCGAGCGACCTCATGCTGGTCACGGCCATTCGCTCCGCGGTCTATCTTGCCGAGCAGGATTGCCCATTCGACGAGGAGTTCGACGGCAACGACATGGTGGCCGCGCATTTCATCGGCTACATCGGCAACGAGCCTGCGGGCTGTTTGCGCGTGCGTTTCTTTGGCGACTTCGCCAAGGTGGAGCGGCTCGCGGTGCGTCACCAATATCGGCGCTCGCGCATCTCGTTCAAGCTTGTGCAGGCAAGCGTCGACTATGTGAAGCGCAAGGGTTTTCGCAAGATCTACGGCCAGGCGCAGGACCGGCTGGTCGATTTCTGGGCTCATTTCGGCGCCAAGCCGCTCGGTCACAACCGCAAGATCACCTTCTCGGATTTTTCCTACACGGAAATGCTGCTGGAGATCGAGCCCGGGCCGGATGCCATCACGCTGGACAGCGATCCCTACGTGATCATCCGCCCCGAGGGCGATTGGGACCGGCCGGGCGTGCTCGATGCCTCGGCGGGCCGGGCGGTGAGTTCGCCGCTGCGGGATCTCGCGCTCGCCGACCGCTGAAACTGGCGCAGCTCCGCGCAAGACGATGCCGGTCTCCATCTACGATCCGCTGGTCCTGGTCTGCGCGGATCTCCAGGTCGAATATCTGACTCAGGGGCGCGGCCACGTCATTGTCGACGGCGGCGCCGCCACGGCGCGCTGCCTCGCGCTTCTGGAACTGTGGCGCAACAATCGCTGGCCGGTGATGCACTTGAAGCGCATCGCGCAGGCGGCGTGGTTCAATCCGTCATCCAGGCTGACGGATTGGATTGCGCAGGCGCGGCCCCAGCCGGGCGAGATGACGTTCGAGCACCCGTTGCCCTCGGCCTACAGCTCGTCGCGGTTCGTGGACCACATGTCCAGTATTCGCAATCTGCATTGCGTGCTGACGGGCTTTTCCCTCGACGAGACCATCCTGGCTACCGTCGTCGAAGGATTTCACCGCAGCCACCGCTACCAGGTGGTCAACGATGCCGTGGCCTGCCGACAGCCGGGCACAGGCGAGGCGGCCACCTACCAACAGTCGGTGGTGAATGTCATCGCGAACTTTGCTACAATCCAGTCCAGCGCCGAACTGATCAGAACCAGCGGCGCCGTCGCGGTCTAGGCAGACGCGATCGGCGGATGGATGGGGTGGGACATTGTCTCGGGAGGACGAGCTCAGGGAACTGGCTAGCGATCTGTCGCGTGCCGTCGAGACGGCACGCCGGGTCGGTCTGCCTACGACCGTCTATCTGTTGTCGATGGCGCTGGTCGAGGTGAGGGAGGCCGCGGCCGACGAAGAGGGGCACGACGACGGCGCGGCCTGAGCGCGGTTTTGTGTGCGGCTTTGTGCATCGCTGCTGAGCGCTTGCTGCCGACGAATTGGCGTTGCAAGTTCAGCCCCATCGCAATAGCCAACTCATGTTGGCCGCGCCGGCCACGTGATCGTAAGGGATCCCGCAAATGTCCATGCTGCCCAACTCGCAAGAAGCCCGGGATGTGGCGTATCAGCTCCACGCCTATACCAACGCGCGTGCGCATCAGCAGGCCGGTCCGCTGGTGATCGAGCGCGGCGAGGGACCTTACGTGTTCGACGCGGCGGGCAAGCGCTATTTCGAGGCGATGGCAGGCCTGTGGAGCGTCGGGCTCGGCTTCAACGAGAAGCGGCTGGTTGACGCCGCGCACAAGCAGATGCTGGCGCTGCCGTTTTACCACACCTTCTCGGCCAAGTCGCACGGGCCCTCGATCGACCTCGCCGAGAAGCTGGTGGCGCTCGCGCCGGTGCCGATGAGCAAGGTGTTCTTCACCAATTCCGGTTCGGAGGCGAACGACACCGTCCTGAAGCTGATCGCCTACCGCTCCAACGCACTCGGCCAGCCCCAGCGCAAGAAGATCATCAGCCGCATGCGCGCCTATCACGGCGTCACCATCGCGTCGGCAAGCCTCACCGGCCTGCCTAACAACCACCGCTCGTTCGACCTGCCGCTGCCGAACATCCTGCACACGGGTTCGCCGCATTTCTACAAGGACGGCGCGCCCGGCGAGAGCGAGGAGGCGTTCGCGACGCGCCGGGCCGAGGAGCTCGACGCGCTGATTCAGAAGGAAGGACCGGATACGATCGCGGCCTTCTTCGGCGAGCCGGTGATGGGGGCGGGCGGCGTCGTCGTGCCGCCGGCGACCTATTGGGACAAGATCCAGAAGGTTTTGAACAAGTACGACATCCTGCTGATCGCCGATGAGGTGATCTGCGGCTTCGGTCGTACCGGCAAGATGTTCGGCTGCGAAACCTACGGCATCAAGCCGGACGCGATCGTGGTCTCCAAGCAGATCACCTCGAGCTATTTCCCGTTGTCGGCGATCATCATGAACGACCGCATGTTCGAGCCGATCGCGGACGAGAGCAACAAGATCGGCGTGCTCGGCCACGGCTTCACCGCCGGCGGCCATCCGGTCGGCTCGGCGATTGCGCTGGAAAACCTCAAGATCATCGAGGAGCGCGGCCTCGTCGCGCATGCCGCCGAGCTCGGCGGCTACATGCAGGGCAAGCTGCGCGAGCTCACCAGCCATCCGCTGGTTGGCGAGGTCCGCGGCGTCGGCATGATCGCAGCGATCGAGCTCGTGCTCGACAAGGGCCGCAAGACCGCGGCCGTCACGCCCGGCGCCGTCGGCGGCATGGCGAGCCGCATGCTCCAGGAGCGCGGCGTGATCTCGCGCAACATGCTCGATGCCATCGCCATCTGCCCGCCGCTGATCGTCACCAAGGCCCAGATCGACGACCTCATCGGCGCGATATCAGGCGTGCTGGATGACATGAAGCCGGAAGTGGCGAAGCTGACGCCGGCGTAAGGTCGGCGTTTCATCGTAAGCTGTGCGCATCGTCGGTGTCGTCCCGGCGCAGGCCGGGACCCATACTGCGTGATCTATCGATGAGGTTGGTGAAAGCACCGGACGAAGAGTCTTCGCCAAACTCCTCCCTGTGGCTATGGGTCCCGGCCTGCGCCGGGACGACCTAGGGGAGGGAGCGCAACTCGCCTAAGCCCGCTGAACCCCGATCACGCGGCCCTTCTCGATCGCCAGCGCCAGCTCGCCGCGCTTTAGCTTCAGCGCGGCGTCGCCGAACAGCTCGCGGCGCCAGCCGCGCAGCGCCGGCACGTCGGCGTCGTCGTCGGCTGCGATCTCCTCGAGATCGTCGACGGTTGCGATCACCTTGCTGGCGACTGCATGGCGCTCGGCAGTCATGCGCAGCAGCACTTTCAGAAGCTCGACGGTCGCAGCGCCATTGTTGTTGTTGCGCGGCTTCTCGAGCTTCGGCAGCGTGGAATGATCTCGCGCCAGGCCGCGCTCGACGGCGGCGACGATGTCCGCGCCCCATTTGGACTTCTCGAACCCCTTCGGCACCGAGCGCAGATGGGCGAGCTTCTCCAGCGTGTTCGGCGCGTGGGTGGCGATGTCGCTGATGGCCTCGTCGCGCAGCACGCGTCCGCGCGGCACGTCGCGGCTCTGCGCCTCCTGCTCGCGCCAGGCCGCAACCTCCATCAGCACCGCGAGGTCTTTCGGCTTGCGCACCCGTGTCTTCAGCCGCTCCCAGGCGCGCTCGGGGTGGAAGTCGTAGGTCTTGGGCGAGGTCAAAACCTCCATCTCGATGGAGACCCATTCGCTGCGGCGGCGCTTCTTCAAATCGGCGTCGAGCGCGGCAAACACATCGCGCAGATGCGTGACGTCGGAGACCGCGTAGTGCATCTGCTCCTTGGTCAGCGGCCGCCGCGACCAGTCGGTGAAGCGGTGGGTCTTGTCCGGGCGGTGGCCGGTGACCTTCTCGACCAGGGCGTCATAGGCGATGCTGTCGCCATAGCCGAGCACCATCGCCGCGACCTGGGTGTCGAACACCGGATGCGGGATGATGTTGGCCTGGTGCCAGATGATCTCGATGTCCTGGCGCGCGGCGTGAAACACCTTCAGCACGCTCTCGTTGGCCATCAGCTCGAAGAACGGCTTGAGGTCGATGCCCTCGGCCAGGGTATCGACGACGATCGCTTCCTCGGCGCTGGCCAACTGCACCACGCACAACAGCGGGTAATAGGTGGTCTCGCGCAGGAACTCGGTATCGACGGTAATGACGGGATGCTTGGCCAGTCGGCTGCAGGCAGCCGCGAGGTCAGCGGTGGTGGTAATCAAATCCATGAACGGCCCATGACACTTGCCATCAGCCGTTCTGCCGAAAGCGCTGTGATGTCAAGGGGCTCTTGACGAATTCGAGCCTTGCATTCGGGCCGGAATCGCTGTTTTCGGCCGAAAGTCCTATTCGTAACGGATGCGCCGGGAGGGTTTGCGCGCGCAGGGCATTGCCACCACGACGACGCACATGGCGACCAAGGCCAGCCCCAGGAACTCGAAAACCAACAGATCCACGGCAAAAATCCCCCTGAAACATTGCTAGACTTGTCCGGGGTGAATTGAGGGTCTGTTAATTCTCGTGGTTACCGGCGGCGGGGCGGGCCGGATGGTGGATGGGGGGTTAATGGCGACCCACCAGATCAGGTGCGTAGGGCGGGTTAGCGTAGCGTAACCCGCCACTCTTCTCGCACGCGGAACGTCTTTGGTGGATTACGCCTTCGGCTAATCCACCCTACTGAAGCCGTCTTACGGCAGCTTCAGTGACGTCTCCGCGTTGTATGGCTTCAGCGTCTCGTCGGCGGCCTTCTGGGCGGCGACGAGCGCCTCCTTCGGCTGCTTCTTGCCGTTGAGGACCAGCATCACCTCGTCCTCGAGGTTCTTGCGGACCGGCACGGTCTTGTAGGTCGCAAACCAGGGCTTGGCGACGTCGAGCTGCTCGACGGCGGTCTTGGCGTCCGGGTGCTTGTTGAGGAAGTCGATCATGTCAGGCGTCTTGTAGGCGGCCATGTTGGGCGCGAAATAGCCGGTGGCACGGCTCCACCAGGCGCTCTTCTCGGGCGAGGTCATCCACTTGATCAGCGTCCAGGCGGCCTTCTGCTTGTCCGCTTCCACGCCCGCCGGAATGATCAGCGAGGCGCCGCCGATCGGCACGGCGTTGCGGACGTTGCGCGGGATGAAGGCGACCTTGTAGTTGAACTTGGCGTTCTCGCGCACATAGGTCAGCGAGCCCGTCGACAGCATCATCATCGCGGCATTGCCGGAGATGAAGGAGGTGCTGACGGCCGGACCAGGCGTGGCGCCGGGCGGGTGGACCTTGTACTTGGAGACGAGATCGTTCCACCAGGTCAGCGCGCCCAGCATCGTGGGCGTGTCGTAATAGACCTCGCCACCGAACTCCTCGTTGTAGTAGCGCCCGCCATTGGACATGGTGAGCGTTTCCATCATCCAGCCGCAATAGTCATAGGCGCAGGGGATCGCGATGCCCCATTGGGTCACCTTGTCGCCCTCGCGCTTGGTGAGCTTCTTGGCCCAGTCGGTGAGCTCGGCCCAGGTCTGCGGCGGCTTGTTCGGATCGAGGCCGGCTTCCTTGGCCTTGTCGGCGTTGATGTAAAGCAGCGGCGTCGAATTCTGGAACGGCACGCCGTAGACCGAACGGTTGATCACCGCGTTGCCGCTCAGCGCCGGGAAGAACTGCCCGAGGAACTTATCCTTGGTGGTGCCGTCGGCGGCGATCAGGCCGTCGAGATTGGTGAGCTCGTTCTCGATCTGCATGTCGAGCAGGAAATTCGCCGACATGATCACGGCGGCGGGCGGCTTGCCGGCCTTGATCGAGGCGCGCGTCTTGATCAGCGTGTCGTCATAGGAGCCGGTGTAGACGGCGGTCGCCTTGATGTCGGGATGACCGTCGTTGAACTCCTTGATCAGCGTGCCCATGTCGCGGGCGAGCTTGCCGTCGACGGGCACGGGAAAGAACAGGTCGATCTCGGTCGGACCTTCGGCCATCGCCGGGACGGCGAGGGTAGTTGCCATAGTGCCTGCGATGGCGAGGCCGAGCATGAGCCTGCGGGAAAACAGCATCGAGAAATCTCCTATTTGATGCCTGAGGTGACGAAAGAACTGATGAAGCGCTTCTGGAAAATCAGGAAGGTGATGAGCAGCGGCGCGATCACCATCAGCGTGCCGGCAGCGATGGTGCCCCAGGCCTGCGTGCCTTCCGCGGTCGCAGTGAAGACGGACAAGCCCACCGTGAGCGGCCGCTTGTCCGGCGAATTGATCACCATCAGCGGCCACAGGAAGTCGTTCCAATGGCTGGTCACGGAGATGATCGCGAACGCCGAGAAGCTCGGGATCGACAGCGGCACGTAGATGTGGCGGATGCGCTGCAACAGGCTGGCGCCGTCGATCAGGGCGGCGTCTTCCAGCTCGGTCGGTATGGCTTCGAAGGCCTGGCGCATCAGGAAGGTGCCGAAGGCGGAGGCGAAGAACGGCATCATCACGCCGGCTAGCGTGTCGTAGAGGCCGAATTGCGCGATGATGCGCAAATTCGGCACGATCAGCAGCACCGGCACCAGCATCAGCTGCATCAGGAACAAATAGAAGATCAGCGACTTGCCGGCGAAGTCGAGCCGCGCGAACGCGAAGCCCGCCAGTGTGATGGTGAAGAACTGGACCAGCAGGATCCCGGTGCAGATGATGGTGGTGTTGAGGAAGTAGCGCGGGAAATCGCCGATCTCCCAGGCATCTCTGATGTTGTCGAGCGTCGGCTTTAGGCTCGGCATCAGCTCGGCCATCAGATTGATCCCGTCGGAGGCCGGGCGCAGCGTCGCCACGCCCATCCACAGGAACGGGATCAGCCAGACCAGCGCAAGCAGCACGGTCAGCGCAAAGCCGAGCTTCGGCGTGATCTCGCGGCGTGTCGCCAGCGGCGTGTCCTTGGTAAGCGCGTCGATCAGCTTCATGGCCCGCCCTCGCGGTTGGCCATGGTGCGGAACGACAGCGCAGTCAGGCCCATCAGGGCGGCGAGCGTCAGCAGCGTCGCGGCCGAGGCCTTGCCGATGTCGTAATGCTCGACCGCCTGCTGGTAGATGTAGAACAGCACGAGATTGGTCGAATTCGACGGGCCGCCCTTGGTCATGACGAAGACGTGGTCGACCTGCGTCACGGCATTGAGGGTGGCGATCACGATGACGAACAGGAAGGTCGGCTTGAGCTCCGGCAGGATGATGTAGCGCAGCCGCATCAAGGGACCTGCGCCGTCGAGATGGGCGGCTTCCATGACGTCCTCGGGCACCGACTGGAGCCCGGCCAGGAAGAACAGCATGTAGTAGCCGGCGTTCTTCCAGATCGTGATGATCATGATGGCGTAGAGCGCGATGTCGGAATCGCCGAGCCAGTTCGGCAGCACCGGAAGCAGACGCCCGATGTAGTAGTCGAGCAGCCCGACATTGGGCAGGAAGATGAAGAGAAACAGCGCGGAGGCCGCAACCATCGGGATCAGCACCGGCAGGAACAGCGCGGCGCGCAGCGCGCTGGTTACCGCATTGGTGCGCGCGAGCGCCAGCGCGAACAGCAGCGCCAGGCCGATGCTCGGGACGGCGGTGCCGACGGCGTAGATGAGGTTGTTGATAACAGCGCCGGTGAAGGCGGGGTCCGCCAGTACCGCACTGATGTTGTCGAGGCCGACGAAGAGAACAGGCGCCTTCGGCGTGGCGCGCTGGTAAAGCGCGTCGATGAGCACGCGCCCGATCGCGCCGTAGGTAAACAGCGTCAGGAAGACGATCGAGGGCAGCAACAGCAGATAGGCCGGCAGAGAGGTTTTGAAGCGGGTGGAAAACCGCGTCACGATGTGCAGGCGCGGCGGCACTGATGCCGCGACCGGGAGAGCCGCGGGTTCAGCGAGGCTCATGTCACCGCGCCGAGAAATTGAGTGCATAGTCGCGGCCGTCCATTCCCGCAGGCGGCTCGAACGGGAAGCGCAGACTGGTGTCGAGGAAGTCGTGGCTGTGCACGACGAGGTTTTGATCGTCGATCAGCACCACGCCATAGGCGGGCGGCTCGTGGCTCGCCAGATGGTCGGTGGCTGCCGCATCGAGCTCGAACCAGACCTGATGATTGGTGCCGCGCAGCGTCGAGAACGGGATCTTGCCGTAGCTGCCGAAGACGGGACGATGCACATGGCCGAAGAAGAGGTGGCGGATGCGCGCGCGATAGGGTGCGATCACCTCGGCGAATTCGGCGCTCTGCTTCAGCGCGATGTCGTCCATGGCGTGGACGCCGACCGGGAAGGGCGGATGGTGCATGAACACGACGAACGGCATGTCGGCAGGCGCGGCGGCCAGCGTCTTCGCCAGCCAATCGAAGCGCTTGGCGCACATCTCGCCGGCGTGGCTGGTCTCGTCCAGCGTGTCGAGGAAGACGAACAGGCCGTGCTCGGTGGTGCGGGTGCCCTGCACGAAGCCGTTGGGATCGCGCGGCGCGGCTTTCAGCCCGTCGAGGCAGGCCACGCGCTTGTCGTGATTGCCGACCATGGCGATGTACGGCATTTTCAGCGCAGCCATTGCGTCGGCGAAATTGGCGTAGGATTCAGGCTCGCCCCAATGGGTGAGGTCGCCGGTCACGACCGCAAACGCTGCATCGGACCGGTGGGTGTTGATGTCGGCAATCGCCGCATCCAGCCGGGCGCGAGGGTCGAGGCCGTAGAGCTTCAGTCCGGGGTTCGCCAGATGCGTGTCGGTGATGTGGATGAACTTGAAGGGCATGGCGCGCTTGTCAGGGACTGTTGGAGGATGGGCGCCTCCGGCAGGACGGCCCTGACAGGCCGTTAGAGTGCGAGTGTTTCAGTTTGATGACAGTGGTTCCCGTGTCCACAAACGCCGAGACCGTAGGGTGGATTAGCCGAAGGCGTAATCCACCACTGTGTGCCGACCCCAGGTTGTGTTACTTGTCATGAATGTCCGACTACCGCCGCGCATTCATTCCTGGAGGATGCTGGTTCTTCACGGTGAATTTGCTCGACCGGCGGACGGCTCTTTTGACCGACCAGATCGAAATCTTGCGGGACGCTGTCGCCGCAACGCGCCAGAGCCATCCGTTCACCATCAATGCGTTTGTGGTCCTGCCAGATCATCTGCATGCAATCTGGGAACTGCCTCCAGGCGATTCCGATTTCTCTGTGCGCTGGCGATTGATCAAGACGCGTTTTGCGAAAGCTCTACCGGCGAGCGCGGGGCTCAGCGCCGTCCGTGCTGCGCGGAGCGAGCGCGGCATTTGGCAACGTCGTTTCTGGGAGCATCTGATCCGTGATGAGGAGGATTACGCCCGCCATGTCGAGTATTGCTACTACAATCCCGTCAAGCACGGCCATGTCTCGAAGGTGTGCGATTGGCCGTTCTCGTCGTTTCACCGCGATGCGCGTGCTGGATTGTTTCCCGCGGATTGGGGCGGTGACGCCAAGAGCGCAGGCGAGTTTGGTGAGCGGGTGTGATAATCGCGGCGTCAGCTGTAGGGTGGATTAGCGAAGCGTAATCCACCTCTTTACTTTCGGCTTGTTGAGAGAAGTGGTGGATTACGCCTTCGGCTAATCCACCCTACGCACCGAATTCGTCGCTACGTCCCGCAAAACGTTTGCAGCACCCGCTGGTCCGGCAGCGGCGGATCGGCGTAAGCCGCATACTCCCGTTGGTCGTCGAACGGCTTGGCCAGCACCTTCACCAACTCCTCGAACGGTGCGTAGTCGTCGTTGTTCACCGCGGCCTGGATCACGGCTTCGACGCGGTGGTTGCGCGGAATGAACATGGGATTGATGGCGTTCATCGCGGCTTGCCGCTCGGTTGCGCTCTGCGGCTCCAGCGCGGTGCGCTCGTGCCAGCGCTTGGCCCACTCATCGAAGGCGGCTGGGTCCATGAACTGGGCGCGCGCGTCGTCCGCCGCCTCACCGCCCGCGGCATTGCCGAGCTTGCGGAAGGTGAGGGTGAAGTCGGCCTGGTTCTTGGCCATGGCGTCGAGCAGATCCTGGATCAGCGCCTCATCGCCGTTGCGCTCGGTGAACAGGCCCACCTTCCTGCGCAGGCCTGCCTGATAAGCCTTGCTGAAAATCTCCGGAAACGCGCCGAGAATCTCCTGCGCCTGCTCGACCGCCTTCTCCTGCTCGTCAGAAAACAGCGGCAGCAGGCATTCGGCGAGCCGGGTCAGATTCCACAGCGCGATGCGCGGCTGGTTGGCGTAGGCGTAACGACCCATCTCGTCGATCGACGAAAACACCTGCGAAGGATTGTAGGCGTCCATGAAGGCGCAGGGACCGTAATCGATGGTCTCGCCCGAGATCGAAGAATTATCGGTGTTCATCACGCCATGGATGAAGCCGACCAGCAGCCAGCGCGCGACGAGATCGGCCTGGCGCGCAACGATTCCGGCAAGCAGCGCATGATAGGGCCGCTCGGCATGCAGCAGATCCGGATAGTGCCTGACGATAACGTGGTCGGCGAGCCGGCGGATCGCGTCGGTGTCGCGTCGGGCGGCAAAGAACTGGAAGGTGCCGACGCGGATGTGGCTCGAGGCGACGCGCGTCAGCACGGCGCCGGGCAGCACGGTCTCGCGGATCACGGGCTCGCCGGTGATGACGGCGGCGAGCGAGCGCGTGGTCGGAATGCCCAGCGCGAACATCGCCTCGCTGACGATGTATTCGCGCAGCACCGGCCCGAGCGCGGCGCGGCCATCGCCGCGGCGGGAGAATGGGGTGGGGCCCGAGCCCTTGAGCTGGATGTCGCGGCGGATGCCGTTTGTATCGATGACCTCGCCGAGCAGGATCGCCCGTCCGTCGCCGAGCTGGGGCACGAAGTTCCCGAACTGGTGGCCGGCATAGGCCATGGCGATGGGGTCGGCACCGGCAGGAACCGTCTTGCCGGCGAGGATTTCGGCGCCTTCAGGGCTGTCCAGCAAGTCCGGATCGAGCCCAAGCTGCACCGCTAGCCGCCGGTTCAGCTTGATCAGCCGGGGCGCGGCCACGGGGGTTGGCGCGACGCGGGCAAAGAAGCTGTCCGGCAGCGCCGAATAGGAGTTTTGGAAGGGGAAATGGACCGTCATGGCCTCAAGATAGGGCTGGAACGCCAGATGGCAAAGGCTTGAGCCCTGATTGATCAAAAATGGGCGTTGCGGGCTCAAAACAGGCCCTTCCCTTGGTTGCCGCCCCGTTCCTCGTCGGGTAAACCCTGCCGCAACTTCGGACCGGCCTTTAAAGGCCGTCCGATTCGACTCCTCCGACATTGATTTTGGGACGACCATGCATCGCTACCGGTCACATACATGCGGCGCGCTCCGCGAGAGCAACATCGGCGAGACGATCCGCCTCTCGGGCTGGGTCCATCGCGTTCGCGACCATGGCGGCGTGCTGTTCATCGATTTGCGCGACCATTACGGCCTGACCCAGTGCGTGGTCGATCCGGACTCGCCGGCGTTCTCGCAGGCCGAAAAGCTGCGCTCGGAATTCGTGGTCAAGATGGACGGCAAGGTCCGCCGCCGCCCCGAGGGCACCGACAATGACGATTTGCCGACCGGCAAGATCGAGATCTATGTCAGCGACATCGAGGTGCTCGGCCCGGCCGGTGACCTGCCGCTGCCCGTGTTCGGCGACCAGGAATATCCTGAAGACATCCGCCTGAAGTACCGTTTCCTCGATCTGCGCCGCGAAAAACTGCACCAGAACATCATGACGCGCGTCGATATCATCAAGTCGATGCGCCGGCGGATGGAGGGGCAGGGCTTCTTCGAGTTCAACACTCCGATCCTGACCGCGTCCTCGCCGGAGGGCGCGCGCGACTTCCTGGTGCCCTCGCGCATCCATCCAGGAAAGTTCTACGCGCTGCCGCAGGCGCCGCAGCAGTACAAGCAGCTGCTGATGATGTCCGGCTTCGACCGCTATTTCCAGATCGCGCCCTGTTTCCGCGACGAGGACCCGCGCGCCGACCGTCTGCCGGGCGAGTTCTATCAGCTCGACGTCGAGATGAGCTTTGTGACTCAGGAAGACGTCTTCGCGGCGATGGAGCCCGTCATCACCGGCGTGTTCGAGGAGTTCGCCAAGGGCAAGCCGGTCAGCAAGAACTGGCGCCGGATTCCGTTCGCGGAAGCGCTGCGCAAATACGGCAGCGACAAGCCGGACC
Source organism: Bradyrhizobium diazoefficiens (assembly GCF_016612535.1). NCBI lineage: Bacteria > Pseudomonadati > Pseudomonadota > Alphaproteobacteria > Hyphomicrobiales > Nitrobacteraceae > Bradyrhizobium > Bradyrhizobium diazoefficiens. Next base: position 924,525 of record NZ_JAENXS010000002.1, on the reverse strand, counting down.
TGCGCAACCCCATCGAGATGCAGGACGTCTCCGAGCATTTCCGCGGCTCCGGCTTCAAGGTGTTCGCGCGCATGCTCGAAGATCCCAAGAACCAGGTCTGGGCGATCCCGGCGCCAGGCGGCGGCTCGCGCGCCTTCTGCGACCGCATGAATTCGTGGGCGCAGGGGGAAGGCCAGCCCGGCCTAGGTTACATCATGTGGCGCGAGGGCGGCGAGGGCGCTGGTCCCTTGGCGAACAACATCGGGCCCGAGCGCACCGCCGCGATCCGTGGGCAGATCGGCGTCAAGGAAGGCGATGCCGCCTTCTTCGTCGCCGGCGATCCCGACAAGTTCTGGAAGTTCTCAGGCTTGGCCCGCAACAAGGTCGGCGAGGAGTTGAACCTCACCGACAAGGAGCGGTTCGAGCTCGCCTGGATCGTCGACTTCCCGATGTACGAGTACAACGAGGACGACAAGAAGGTCGACTTCTCGCACAACCCGTTCTCGATGCCGCAGGGCGGCCTCGACGCGTTGAAGGGCCAGGACCCGCTGACCATCAAGGCGTTCCAGTACGACATCACCTGCAACGGCTACGAGATCGCCTCGGGCGGCATTCGCAACCACGTGCCGGAAGCCATGGTGAAGGCGTTCGAGATCGCGGGTTACGGCGAGCAGGAAGTGGTCGACCGCTTCGGCGGCATGTACCGCGCCTTCCAGTACGGCGCGCCTCCGCATGGCGGCATGGCGGCTGGTGTCGACCGCATCGTCATGCTTTTGTGCGGCACCAACAATCTGCGGGAGATATCGCTGTTCCCGATGAACCAGCAGGCCATGGACTTGCTGATGGGCGCGCCCTCGGACGCCACCACCAAGCAGCTCCGCGAGCTGCATGTGCGGGTGAACCTGCCGCAGAAGTGAGGTTTTCTCGCCTCTCCCCGCGTGCGGGGACGGGGCGAGGGAGCGCACCTTCAGAGCCCCGTCGACGCCTCGATGCTGAATTGCGCCAGCGCGCTCTGCGGGTCGGACTTGATGAGCTGCATCAATTGCATCAATGGCACCTTGGCGCGGGGGGTGAGCTTGATGGCGAGCGTCTGGTTCGGCGTTTCGACAAAGCCGGCGATGGCATCCACGGCCGCGCCTGCGTCCGGATTGGCTGATACGGCCTGCTCGCGCTGTGCCTTGATGCTGGCGACGAGCGCCTGGCGCGCGGCGTCGCGGTTGAGATTCTGCCTCCGCGCAAACTGCGTCACGGCGAGATCGACGCCGCCATTGTCGCGCAATGAGAACTCGAGCGCGCCGGCTTCAATCCGGGCCGCCTGGCCCATGAGCTGGGCGGGATCGGCCGAAAACATCTCGCGCGGTACGTTGCCAAGCGCGATGCGCAATTGCGCTTTCGCGACCCCTCCGATGTCGAGCGTCGCCGGCGTCAAGGCGAAACTGTTGGACGACTCGGTCCAGGCTGCGCCGAGATCGAGGTCGATTGCGAGCTTGTCGATCCCGCTGGCAATCAGTGGAAGCTGCTTCGGATCGGATGGATCGGTGGGCGTGACGAACTTGGCAACCACATGCGCCTTGCTCGGGATCGAGCCGACCAGCTGGCCCCAGTCCAGGCTCAGCGTGTCGATTGTGACCAGCTTTTTGGTATTCTTGAAGGGCGCAACCACGCCCTTGATCTCCGCGCCTGCAAGCACGCCGAACAGGCCCAGCATTTGATCCGGCGAGGCAGGCCGCCCGGCGTTCTTCGTGAGGTCCGCCGCCCAGCGCATCAGGCTCGTTACGCTGAAGGACTTCAGCGCAAAGCGCTCCATCTTGAAATGGCCCCGCGGTGTGGGCGCGTCGAGGCCTTCCAGCGCGAACTCGCCCTGAGAATATCTGACGGCGTTGAGCTTTGCGGCGTCCTGCGGTGTGTCCATCGACAAATCGGCGATTGTCACCTTGCCGACCCGCGCGCCCTCATAGAGGTTTGCGATCTTCTCCATCAATTCGCGCATCTGCGCCGGGTTCTGAGCTGCAGATGGATCCTTCGGCAGAACAGCCAGCAGCTCTCCGGGGCGAAACTTCGACGGCTGATAATCGATGTCCTCGACCAGGATGCGGCCGATTTTCGCGCCAATGCCGGACGTCGAAGTCATCGCGTACGCGGTTGATATCTGCCGATAAACCCGGTGATAGCTGTCGTCGTTTGCTTTGTCCGGATTGAGCGCGGCGATCACGACGTTTGCGTCGAAATCTTCGATCGTCAGGTCGGAGAATTCCGAGGCGATTTTATCTGGACGCGGCTGTTGCACATTGATGGCAACAACAGCGCGATCCACCTTTGCCGCATCGATCTTGCCGCGATTGATGTTGCGGAACGTCAGCCCCGAATAGGTAATCTCGCCGGTTCCTCCACCGCTGATTCCAGTCATTGTGGCAGTTATGGTTGGCACGTTGAGCGAGCCGGCTGTTATGCCTGCAAATTGTTCGAGCCCAAAACGATATGCGTCGACAATGGAGTCCGAGGCCGGCGCGCCCTGCACGCGGGCGGGCCCTGAATAATTGGTCAACGTGAGCTGCGGGATCTTGTAAGTCACCTTCACATTCGTGGCGCCTGCGGCGCCGTCGATCGCTAACTCCATGCCATCGATCTCGACATTGTCGGCCGCAATATGCGCCTCGTCGACTTGACGAACGCCGACGGCCTTGAAGCTCGCGGCCTTGATGCCGGCCAGAGGGGGCCGTCCCGGCTCGACATTGACCTCCTCGATCGAGAGGGTGCGGCTCGCGAGATCGAACCCGATCTTGCCGTGGTTCGCCTTGCCGCCACTGGCGCGAATCTGCTCGAAGGCTCCCTCGATCTCGGCGGCGACGCGTTGCTGGACGTAGAAATTGAAGCCGAACCATCCGCCGGCGGCAAGCACCGCGAGTGCGATCAGGCCGATCAGGATTCGCTTCATTCCTCAGCTCCAGTTGCCATTGTGTGCCGCGCAACCTGCCATATTCGCGAAACGCCGTCTGCTCCAGGGAAAGCTATGGTTTTCAAATATTTGACCGTGCGGCCTGTTGATGGGCTTGCAATCCGATGTTGCCACCGGGGCGCCGGCCGTGCTTCATCCCGTTTCCATGACCCGGAATACCGCCACCCGCGACAGACCGGTCAGGACAACGTCATTTGAGGCCGGTAACGCGAGGCAAGAGACCGCATGTCGTCCTATTCCGATGATCTCCACCAGGCGGCGCTGGCCTATCACCGACTGCCGCGCCCCGGAAAGCTCGAGATTCAGGCGAGCAAGCCGCTTGCCAACCAGCGCGACCTCGCGCTGGCCTATTCTCCGGGCGTCGCCGCGGCCTGCATGGAGATCGCCAAGAACCCGGCGGAAGCCGCCACGCTGACGATCCGCTCCAATCTGGTCGCCGTCGTCTCGAATGGCACCGCCGTGCTCGGCCTCGGCAATATCGGCCCGCTGGCCTCCAAGCCGGTGATGGAGGGCAAGGCGGTCCTGTTCAAGAAGTTCGCCGGCATCGACGTGTTCGACATCGAGATTGCCGCCGACACGATCGAGCGCGTGGTCGAAACCGTGGCGGCGCTGGAGCCGACCTTCGGCGGCATCAATCTGGAAGACATCCGCGGTCCCGAATGTTTCGAGATCGAGGCGCAGCTGAAGGAACGGATGAAGATCCCGGTCTTTCATGACGACCAGCACGGCACCGCGATCATCGTCGCCGCCGCCATCACCAATGGCCTCAGGCTGAACGGCAAGAAGCTCTCCGACGTCAAGATCGTGGCATCGGGGGCAGGGGCGGCTGCAATCGCAACGCTCAATCTCCTCGTGTCGATGGGCGCACAGCGCAAGAACATCTGGGTCTGCGACATCGACGGCCTCGTGCACGAGGGCCGCAACACCACGATGGACCGCTGGAAGGCGGTCTATGCGCAGAAGACCGACAAGCGCACGCTCGCTGACGTCATTGGCGGCGCCGACATCTTCATCGGGCTGTCGGCACCGGGCGTGCTCAAGCCGGAGATGGCCAAGGCGATGGGCGACAAGCCGCTGATCATGGCGCTCGCCAACCCGACGCCGGAGATCATGCCGGAGGAGGCGCGCAAAGCCCGCCCCGACGCCATGATCTGCACTGGCCGCTCCGACTATCCGAACCAGGTCAACAACGTCCTGTGCTTTCCCTTCATCTTCCGCGGCGCGCTCGATGTCGGCGCCACCGCGATCAACGAGGCGATGAAGCACGCAGCCGTCGAAGCCATCGCGCAGCTCGCGCGCGAGGCGCCCTCGGATGCGGTGGCGCAGGGCTTTGACACCGGCGAGACGCAAGGGTTTGGGCCGGGCTCGCTGATCCCGAGCCCGTTTGATCCCCGGCTGATCCTGCGGATCTCGCCGGCGGTTGCAAAAGCAGCGATGGAGTCCGGCGTGGCGACGCGGCCCATCACCAATTTCGACGAATACACCGCGCTGCTCGAGCGCTTTGCCTTCCGCTCCGGCATCGTCATGAAGCCGATGTTCGCCAAGGCCAAGACCCAGCCGGTGCGCGTGATCTACGCCGAAGGCGAGGACGAGCGCGTGCTGCGCGCCACGCAAGTGGTGCTGGAGGAAAATCTGGCGCGGCCGATCCTGGTCGGCCGTCCCTCGGTGGTGGACGCCCGCATCAAGCGCTTCGGCCTGTTGATCCGCGCCGGCAAGGATTTTGACCTCATCAATCCCGAGGACGATCCGCGCTACCGGTCCTACGTGCAGTCCTATGTCGAGGTTGCCGGCCGCCGCGGCGTCACGCCGGATGCGGCGCGCACGGTGGTACGCACCAACAACACGGTAATCGCGGCGCTCGCGGTCACGCGCGGGGAGGCGGATGCCATGCTCTGCGGCGTCGAAGGCCGCTACATGCACCATCTCCGCCATGTCCGCGAGATCGTCGGCTTTGCGCCGGGCGTCAGCGACTATGCCGCGCTGGCGCTGTTGATCACCAGCAAGGGCGCCTTCTTCATCGCCGACACCCAGGTGCGGCCCAATCCGACCGCGGAAGAGCTCGCCGAGATCGCCTCGCTTGCGGCGGTGCACGTCCAGCGCTTCGCGCTCAAGCCGAGGATCGCGTTCGTCTCGCACTCGGATTTCGGCAGCTACGACACGGATTCCTCGCGCAAGATGCGCCGGGCAACCCAGCTCCTGAAGGAAAAGCACCCGGAGATCGAGGCCGACGGCGAGATGCAGGGCGACACCGCGCTCTCCGCCGCTGCGCGCAAAATGGTGCTGCCGCACTCCAAGCTCGAGGGCGAAGCCAACATCATGATCATGCCGACGCTGGACACCGCCAACGTCGCCTATCAGATGATCAAGTCGCTCGCGGATGCGCTCCCCGTCGGCCCGATCCTGATCGGCCCGGCGCGGCCGGCGCATATCCTCACCCCCTCGGTGACCGCGCGCGGCATCCTCAACATGACCGCCGTTGCGGCCGTAGAGGCGCAGGAACGTGCGGCGCGGCAGCAGCCGACGTTGTTTACGTAGGGTCCTGTTAGCTCGTCATGCCCGGGCTTGTCCCGGGCATCCACGATCTTTGTGCCGCGGAGCAAGTCGTGGATGGCCGGGACAAGCCCGGCCATGACGCTGAGAGCGTGATGGCCAATCTGGCCACTGTCGGGTTCGATTCCGCTAGGGAGCGCCATCGAGCACAGTGCGCCGCCAACTTTGAATTACTTGCAGTTTCCCATTTCCCCGTTTGAAAACCTCAAGCGGACTCATCATAATCCCCGCAAGCGTCCCCGCCCTTACAGCATTGCCAAGAGGCCGACCTATGCCAGCGTTCGTGACTTTCGGGCGGATTCTGTTCGCCGTGCTGTTCATCTACACGGGCGCCACCAAGCTCATTGCCATTCAGGCGACGGCCGACTTCATCGCCGGCAAGCTCGTGGTGCCCGACGTGATCGCGCCTTACGCCAAGCAGATCGAGACGGCGACCGCGATGACCACGCCGCAGCTTTTGGCGATCGCGGTCGGCGGGCTCGAGATCATCGCGGGAGTGATGATCGCGCTGAACTTCGGCGCACGCTTCTTCGCGATGCTGATGATCGTCTACATCGCGGTCTCGACCTTCCTGTTCTACGATTTCTGGAATCAGGCGGCGCCCGACAACGCCAAGATGGTGGTCGACGCGCTGAAGAATCTCTCCGTCATCGGCGCGCTGTTCATGATCATGGGCTATGGCCGCGCCACGCGCTCGGCCGAGACGGCCTACGGCGACGTGTAGGACCTCGTAGGCTCGTAGGGTGGCTTAGCTAGTGGCTGCGCGAAGCGCAGTCCGCTGGCGTAACCCACCAACGCCTCCCGCTGCGGATACGGAAGCGGTGGATTACGCCTTCGGCTAATCACCCTACGCAGTCCTCGCCTGAGCTGTTGCGGCGTGTCCGGCTTCGCGCAAGGTCGTCGCTGCAGAATGATCGGGAGCGAGTCATCGCATCGATGATGGCCCCGCGTCATGTTTGCTGAAGCGTCGCCAGTTTCCGTATCACTCCAGCACGTGCGCGCCGAGCTCCAGAAGCGCAGTTTGACCCGATCGCCCGTTATGCCTGCTGAATGAGCGGGATAGTCTCCGGTATCGAAATGCCGGTACTGTGCATGGGGTTGATTTGCAGATTTTGAAGAGGGCGCTCTAGCCCCGCCGCCATGGCGTGACCGTCACCTCATGCGCCGCGTCGAGTAGATAGGGGGCGCCCGGCGTCATCCCGTGTGACGCCAGCACCTCATGCGGCGTCCGCGCGGGCACGCCCACAAAGCAGCCTTCGCCGCCGGGCAGGCGGACATGCGGCGCTTCCGAGAGCCAGAAGGTGTCGTAGCGGTCCATGAACAGGTCGAACACGACGGGGCCGCCGATGATCGCGACCGTGCCGGATGAAACATCGGCGAAGGCACAGGCTTCCTCGAAACTCGCATGATCCGGATTCCATAGCGTCGCGTTCGGCATCTCCGGATCGACGGTGAGGGTCTTGATCTTGTGGGTCAGGATCAGCCGCTTCCGCTTGGGCGACTTCGGCTGCTGCTCGTGCGAGTGGCGGCCGTGCACGATCAGCGCGGCGCGATCGAGCGCCTGCTCGAAGAACAGCTTGTCGCCCTCGAACTTCAGCACCTCGGGCATGACGCGTGCCGCATCGGCCAGCATGCCGTCCGCGGAGACGATGACGTAGCCTTCGAACCGGAAAGACAAGCGACCGCTATTCGGAGACCGTCGTCACGACGCTGTTGACCGGTCGTGTGCTCACCGTCGGCAGCTTGACGTCCTTGAGCAGCTCCTGGTCGTATTCGGGCAGCGTCGAGACTGGGGTCTTCGCGCGCATCGCCACCACCTTGAACCCGCCTGCCTTGAGGCGGTTCAACAGCTCGGGCAGGGCTTCGGCCGTGTGCTTCTGGAAATCGTGCATCAGGATGATGCCCTTGCCGAGCTTGTCGAGCTTCTTCATGACGGTGTCGATCACCTTCTCGGGCTTGGAGGCCTTGAAGTCGAAGGAGTCGAGGTCGCAAGAGAAGATCGCGATGTTGCGATTGCCGAGATAGGTGACCATCTCCGGCGGATGCTGCAGCGCCGGGAAGCGGAAGAACGGCGAGGGCGAGATCCCGCCGAGCGCCCATTTCACCGCCGAAAAACCCTTCTCGATTTCGTCTTTCTTCTGCTGCTCGGTGAGCTTCTTGTTGTTGAGATTGGCGTGCGACCAGGTGTGCGCGCCAACGGTGTGGCCGGCCGCGTAGACCTGCTTCAGGATCTCCGGCTCATAGGTTGAGTGCAAGCCGATCGGAAAGAAGATGCCGGTGGTGCACTGGTCGGCGAGCGCCTTCAGCACCGCCTGCGTGTTGTGCGGCCAAGGGCCGTCGTCGAAGGTCAGCACCACCTCGTGGTCGCGCAGGAAGTCGAGCTCCTTGAAGTGTTCGAAGCCGAAGCCGGGACCGCCGGTGGTGTCGATCTCGACAGTGCGGGCAACGCCCAGTGCATTCGGATTGTTGCAGGCGGCGCGTGCCGGCTGCGGAGCCTGTTGCGGCGGGGGCGGATTGACGACGGCGGCTTGCGGCGCGGGGGCTGCGGCCGGAGCCACAGCGGGCGCAACGGCCGGTGCCGCTTGCGTTGCGGCTACCGGTTTCGCAGCCGGAGTCTGCGACCATGCCGCACCTGTCAGCGCAACAGAGATCGCGCTTGCCAAAATCAGTCCTGCCGCCACATGCATGGGTGTTGTCCTCGAGATTGATCCCGTTGTTCCGCCGTGGCTTTTCGCCTCCGGCAAAACCTATCCTGCCCCTGATCATCCTAGCCTAGATGGTGCTCCATCGCCATTGCAACGGCTGTTTGGCGCTTCGCCACAATTGTGCCCAAGCCTGTGCCTCCGAAGCGCGTTCGGGGTAAGACCCGTCGACTGTCGGCCAGCGCCTTAACTGTCAGCCAGCGCCTTGGCCACCGCAGTCTTGATCCGGGTGTCGGCAGGCTCGATGGCAGATGCAAATACCTCGGCGATATAGCCGTCGCGGCCGATCAGATATTTGTGGAAGTTCCACTTCGGAACATCCCTCGGCCGCGCCTCGGCGGCCCATTTGTAGAAGGGATGCGCCTTCGGCCCGACGACGACGGCCTTGGCGGCGATCGGGAAGGTAACGCCGTATTGGTGATGCGCGGTTTCCGAGATCTCGCTGGTGCCGCCGGGCTCCTGGCCGCCGAAATCGTTGGAGGGCACGCCGATCACGGTGAGGCCGCGCTCGCGAAACTCGTTCCAGAGCTCCTGCAGCCCGGCATATTGCGGGGTGTAGCCGCACAGCGAAGCCGTGTTCACGACCAGTAACGGCTTGCCGGTGAAGCTCGCCAAGCGAATGTCGTCACCGGACAGAGCGGGAAAAGAGAAGGCGTAAGCCGGGATCCGGCTCATTCCGCCCTCGGCCAGTGCGCGCGTTGCCGATGATGCCGTCGCAGCAAGCGCGGCCACGAGCATGGTCCTGCGGTTCAGCATGGCGACGTCCCCCGACATGATCCGAGATGCAGTCTACTCCTGCGATAAGAGCAGCCCGCTCAAGACCGCGTTATCAGAGGCGGCGAAACTCTCAGTACAGACGGACGATGAAGTCGGTACCTTCGCCGGTCTCACCCTGGTTGATGCCCTGGTCGGAGACGATGATCGAGCCGCCGGTGGTGAGCATCTCGTTGATCTTCGCCATGGCGTCGGCAGGTATTGTGATGCGATCCAGGGCTTCGGCCGGGCTGTCCGGCGTCACGACCGGCCTTGCGGCAACGGGGATCACGGCGGCGTTGCGCTGACGGCGCGCCACGTGACCGTCGTCATCGCGCGCGGCGGTGCGGACGGCGACGGGCAGCGACACCACCGACCAATGCAGCGCGTTGGAATCGGTCTTGTCGACTTCGGCAGTGAAGACATGGGTGCCGAGCGGCCGGTCGCTTGCCGCAATCGTCACGGGTACATCGAATAGCGGCGCAAAGTTCTGCCGCACATAGAGCTTGGAATCCTTGCGGCTGATGAACACCGCAATCTGGCCAGTCCGCTTCGGCAGGTCCGGCTTTAGCGACGGCGCGGGATCGGCGACGCGGGTCTGGTCCTTCTTCCCCTCCGGCGAAGTGGGTCGCGCGGGCGCCGTTGCCGTCACCGGTGCGTCAATCTTGACCGGCTCGGAAGCGGCTTCCGCCTTCGAGGCGTCGGCCTTCGGAGCATCGGTGGGCTCGGATTTTGCGGCCTCGACCTTGTCGGCCGGCTTTTCGTCCGAAGCGACCTTGGGAGCTTCCGCAGTCTCAATAGGCTTCGCTTCAGCCGCAGCCGTGTTGGCGGAAGCCTCCTCCTCGCGGATCGGCGCATTGCCCGTGGTCGCATCCGACATCACGGTGTGGCCGACCGTGGAGCGCAGCTCGAGCACGCCGTCGGCACTGGCGGTTCTGGTTTCAAAAGATCTGGTTTCGACCGGCTTGGCGTCCGTAACCTTGGTCTCGGGCGCGCCCTTGTCCGCCTTGTCGCCGACGCTCGTCGTCGGCTCGAGGCTTGCCGCGGGCTGCGGCGGCACGCGCAGCGAGGCGAGCATCGGATGGGAGAAGCTGTGCGGCGTCATCTCTCCGGGCGTGACGAGAACGCGCGCGCCCATCTTGGTCCAGTTCCACATCTTCACCGCGAACGCCATAGGCATGCGGATGCAGCCATGCGACGCCGGATAGCCCGGTAGCACGCCGGCATGCATGGCGACGCCGGACCAGGTGATCCGCTGCATGTACGGCATCGGCGCGCCGCTATAGATGTTGGAGTGGTGGAATTTGTGCTTTTGGATGACGCTGAACACGCCCATCGGCGTCGAGTGGCCCTTCATGCCGGTCGACACCGGAGCCTCCGCGAACACTCCGTTGGAGTCGTAGATCGTCACCTTCTGCCGGTTGATCGAGACGACGATGACGAGGGGACCTTGCGGCTTCGCGCCGGTCTCCTTCTCGACGACGGTCTCTTTCTTGTTCTTGCCGGCTGCCGAGCCGCGCTTCTCCAGCTTCTGTCGCGGCACCTGGGGATGTCGTTCCTGCCGGGAGTAGTAGGAACCGTCCGAGTAATCCGGCGTGTAATAGAACGCTGCTTCGGCCTGGCTGGCCGTCCCGATCGCACCCGCGGCCGTCAAAATCGCGAACTGCCACAGCCGTACCGGCGCGGCCGAAAAACGGGACTCGTTCACGCTATTCATTCCTCGAATCCACAATCAAATCAGACGTTAGTCTCGCAGAGGGGATACGCGTTCACCAGCATGGCGGTTCTGCCATCAGCTAGTTTTGTCCAAGACGTAGCAAAAAAGCCTCACGGAGCAGTAAACGGCGGCCGCACCTGGTTGCCCGTCACCTTCCTGCCCGGCGGTCCCATGCCTACATTACGGGACTTGATACCGGAGAACTTCATGTCATCTCGTTTCCACGATCCTTCCAGCATCCGCTTGAAAGGCCTCGCTTTATTCCTGTTGTTGCTGGTCGTCCCGGTGGCATCCGCGTCTGCCGCCGACGAGCCGGATCTGATCTTCCGCCGCTCCACCGTGTTCAAATGGATGAGCCCGAATGACAAGCTCGCGACCTATGGCCTCGACGATCCCGAGGTCGAGGGCGTGGCCTGTCATTTCACGGTGCCGGAGAAGGGCGGCTTCAAGGGCTGGCTGGGACTTGCCGAGGAGGTTTCGGACGTCTCGCTCGCCTGCCGCCAGATCGGTCCGATCAAGTTCAAGGACAAGATGGAGCAGGGCGACGACATGTTCCGCAAGCGCCGCTCGCTCTTCTTCAAGAAGATGCAGATCGTGCGCGGCTGCGACGCCAAGCGCAACGTGCTGGTCTACATGGTTTATTCGGACAAGCTGATCGAGGGATCACCGAAGAATTCGACCTCGTCGGTGCCGATCATGCCGTGGGGCCCGGCCGACGCGACCGTCCAGAGGTGCGGCGACTTCTTCACTCAGTGACGCACTTGCGTTCACTCAGTGACGTACTGGCGTTCACCAGTGACGGAATCGCGGCGGGCGCGCGGCTTCGCAAGATGCGAGCCGCTGAGCCGCACGAATGCTTGCGGTTTGGCTTCGTAGCCGCGATCTGATTGCAGGACCATCGCGCCGGGCGAACTGGCGCGGCTTCGCATGGGCTCTCGATCGGCGCGGTCCGTCTGCTCAGCCGCATCGCGCACCGTTGCGCGATCTTGCGCCGTCATGATGGCCATTCCTCAAAATGCGAGCCCGGTTTACGGGCCTGTCGGTTTTCGAAGGCTTCGGTCGCGCCCGGCCGGCTTTGGGTTCATCGGCGGGACCGGCTTTCGTTTGCGGTTCTCTTCAGCAGAAAATCGTAAAGTGCATGTGAAGCTCGGACGTCGCGGATGTGACCGCGCCACCTCAACCTGCTTGGAGGGTCGTTCCCAAGCGGGATTCAAACCGTCAGGCGCCCCACCTGAAATGATTGATGTTTTCCGGGATTTGTTTCGTCGCGCCGCGGGCGACGAAACAAATCCCGGGGGAATGAAACCATTTTGGGCTTTTGGCGCATCACGGGAGAAACCGCGAATGGTTATCAGCGTGACAACGACGACGGCGCACCGCCGGCCACGCAATTCGGAGACTAATCCATGCGCGCGCTCAGCTTCATCGTTGCTTGCGGCTTCCTGCTCGCCGGTTCCTTGTTCGCCGGCCCGCCGGACGGCAATCTTCCGGGCATCGGCACCTTCCAGTACAGCGGCTCGCCGGTCACGACCACGGCGCCGCAGCCGATCGTCCTGGCGGCGCGTTTCTGATCACCAACAAGAAAAAACAGCCGGCAAAGGCCATCAATGTACTTTCGTCTCTGCGCTGCGGCGCTGCTGTCGCTTCTAACGATTGGTTCCGTTCAGGCGCAGGTGCGCTCGCCAAGCCGATTGCCGGATCCGCGCACCGAGTTCGTGCGGCAATGTGCCCCGCGTATGCTCGGGCGCTGGGAGCATCCGGAAGAGGTCTGTGGCTGTCTGCACGATCATGCCGCGGCCGTCGTCGAGGATCGCGACCTGCGTGAGGCGCTGCTGCGCGGTATCAGCGAGACCGGTGTGCCGACGATCGAGACCGATTGGGTGCCGGCGGCAAAGCAAAGTGAAATCGGGGCGACCTTCACCAAGATCGCCAAGCCGACTTTGCAGTGCATGTTCGACCCGGCGAAGTCGTAGTGCTCTATTGTTTGAGCATGGTCTCGTCGGAAAACCGCTTCACACTTTGCGCTGACGCGACCCTTTGGGTCCGGATCATGCTCGCTACTTCGATTTCGGGCCGTACCGCGCCACGCAGGAGCTGACTCGCACGACCCCCTTGTCGCTCATCTTCGAACCGCGAACTTCTTTGACCTGCCCGGCCGGGCAGGTTCCGTCATCCACCATCACGCGCTGACCCAGCTTGAGATCTACGATGTCCTGCTCGCGGCCGACTGTGGCTGCGTTGGACGTCGTCGCGAGCGCGGCGGAGATCAGGAGCGAAAGACAGACGGCGTGGCGGAGTGACATGATGAGAGGTCCCGGCGTCGATGCCGCAATGTAGGGAGCGGCACACGATTCTCATAGTGAACCTTTGTCAGGCCCGCCGGGCTGATTTGCCCTTGGTGCCCAAGGCTGCGCGCGCTTCACGCGCGAGCCGCTCGGCGGAGGTGACGAGGCGCGGAACCGCGTGCCCGGAAAACCCCAGCACGAAGCCGGGCAGGGGCCGCACCCGCGCATAGGTGTCGGCCAGCAGCCAGCCTTCCGTGCCCGCCGCCTGTTTCGCTTCGGCTGCAACCGCGGGGGCCACCGACGGATCGAACCTTGCGACCAGATGCAGGCCCTGCGACGGCACCGGGACTGACAGCGCGCCATTCGATGCCGCTTCAAGAGTTTCGGCCAGCGCATCTCGCGCCTCACGATAGAGTTTTCGCACGCGCTTCAGGTTCGCGGCGAACGCACCGGAATTGAGCATGTCGGCGACCGCGCCCTCCATCAGCGTCCCGGGAAAACGGTCGAGCGCGGCGCGCGCGGCTGTGACGTCACCGATCAGGCGCTCGGGCAGGGCGCAATAGCCGATGCGAAGGCCCGGAAACAGCGTCTTGGCAAACGTGCCCATATAGATCACGCGCTCGAGGTGGTCGATGCCGGCGAGCGACATCAATGGCGCACCGTCATAGCGGAACTCGCTGTCGTAATCGTCCTCGAACACGAAGGCGTCGGCCTGCCTGGCCCAGTCGAGCAGCTCGAGCCGTCGCGGCATCGACATCTGGACGCCCAGCGGAAATTGATGCGACGGCGTCACGTAAGCCGCGCGCGCTGCCGGCGCGGCGGTGCGGCCCTTGACGACGTGCAGGCCGTGCGCGTCGACGGGAATGGGGACAGTGCGATAGCCGCATTGCGCGATGGTCCTCCGTGCAATGGGATAGCCGGGGTCCTCGCACCAGACCTGATCGTTGGCCTTCAGGATCGTGCCGAGCACGATGCGCAGCGTGTGCAGCGTGCCTGACGTCAGCATGATCTGGTCCGGGTCGCAGCGCAGCCCCCGCGCCGACAACAGATGGTCGGCGATCGCGACGCGCAATTCGCGGCTGCCGCGCGGGTCGCCGTAGTGTAGATGCTCGGCGCCGAAAGCGCGCATGCGCCTGCCGACGAAAGCGCGAAAACGCTGCACCGCGCGCTCGTCGATATGGGTACAGCCGAGCGAAAGCGCGCCTTGCTGCGGCGATTCGACAATCACTTTCGGCTTCCTGGACACGGCAGCGCGCGCGGGAATTCGTGCGGCGACGAAGGTGCCGGAGCCGACGGTCGCTTCCGCAAACCCGTCAGCGATCAGGCGCTCATAGGCTGTGACCACGGCGTTGCGGCGAAAGCCGGTCTGCTTCGCCAGCGTGCGCGACGGCGGCAGCGGCTCCCCGGGTTTTACGAGGCCAGAGACGATCATCTCGCATAGCGCCTGGAAGAGCCGGTGCGCCGAGGACGCCCCGGCGGTGATGTGCGGGCCAGTGAGATCGAGTGGCAGCTCGGCCTTGGCCGAGGAGGGAGAATTGGTCGGAATTTTTTGCATGGAATTGGCACTATCGCAGACCAAATGCCCGGCTACAACTGCCTGGAACCCTTCCAGTCCCGACAGGAGCGGCCGTGAGCCAGACCGAGAGCCAAGATTCCTATCCGACGTCAGCGCGCAACCAAGTGAAGCGCCGGCACGACCGCGGCTTTTACGATCACGACACGGTTCATCGCATCCTGGATTCCTCGATGCTGTGCCACGTCTCCTATGCGATCGACGGCCAGCCCTATTGCACACCGACCTTCTTCTGGCGCGAGGGGACCAAGCTGTATTGGCACGGCTCGAGCGCGAGCCGCATGCTGCGCAACCAGACCAAGGGGGAGCGGGTCTGCCTGACGGTCGCCCATCTCGACAGCCTCGTGCTGGCGCGTTGCGGCTTCAACCACTCCGCCGATTACCGCGCGGTGATGGCGTTCGGCACCGCCTATCTCGTCACCGACGCGTCCGAGAAAGAGCGCGCGGTCATCGCGATGGTCGACCGCTTCTTCCCGGATCGCACTGCGACCCTGCGGGCGAGCAACAACCAGGAGATCAAGGCGACCTCCTTCATTGCGATGGAGATCGAGGAAGCTTCCGCGAAGGTCCGCGCCAAGGGTGTCGCCGACGACGACGAGGATTACGAATTGCCAATTTACGCCGAGCGCATTCCGGTCCGCACAGTTCTCGGCGCGCCGGAGCCGTGTCCCCGGCTGCTCGACGGCGTGAGCCGGCCGGCGACGCTGAATGGCTATTTCGAGGGCCGACTGCTCGAAGATGCATTGCGGGATGCTTATTTTGTGGCGTACCCGAACGGCTGAAATCGGCTAGCTTGTGCGCTCCTTCGACCAACCGGATGCTTGGAGTTGCCGTGATGAATGCCGAAACGCAGCAGAGGATTCTTGACGCCGTCGACGCCGGCTTCGAAGCCCAGCTTGCGACCACCCGCGATTTCGTCGCGATCCCCTCGACCCGCGGGGCGGAGGGGCCGTGCCAGGACATGATCGGCGACCTCCTGCGCGCGCGCGGCTACGAGGTCGACGACTGGCACATCAATGTCGACGATCTCAGGGATTTGCGCGGTTTCGGCCCGATCGAGCATGATTTCTCCAAGGCGCGCACTGTCGTCGGCACCTATCGCCCGAAGACCGAGGCCGGCAAATCGCTCATCCTCCAGGGCCACTGCGACGTCGTGCCTGCGGGGCCGCTCGAATTGTGGGATACGCCGCCGTTCTCGCCGGTCATCAAGGACGGCAAGATGTTCGGCCGCGGCGCCTGCGACATGAAATCCGGCACCATCGGTGCGCTCTCAGCGCTGGATGCGATCAAGGCCGCGGGCCTCAAGCCGACGGCGCGGATTCACTTTCAGTCGGTGATCGAGGAGGAGAGCACCGGCGTCGGTGCGCTTTCGACGCTTCAACGCGGCTACCGCGCGGACGCCTGCTTCATCCCCGAGCCGACCGGCGGCAAGATGGTGCGCTCACAGGTCGGCGTGATCTGGTTTCGCCTGCGCGTGAAGGGCCATCCGACCCACGTCGCTTTTGCGGGCTCCGGCTCCAATGCGATCATGGCGGCGTATCATCTCGTCCATGCCCTGCAGAAGCTCGAGATCGAATGGAACGAGCGGGCGAAAGCCGATCGTCACTTTGGGACGATCAACCATCCCATCAATTTCAACCCGGGCATCATCAAGGGTGGCGATTGGGCCTCCAGCGTGCCGGCCTGGTGCGACGTCGATTGCCGCATTGCCGTGTTGCCCGGCTGGTCTGTGGCCGACCACCAGAAGGAGATATTGGCTTGCGTTGCTGCCGCCTCGCGCAACCATCGCTTCCTCGCCAACAATCCGCCTGAGGTTGAATGGTCCGGCTTTCTGTCGGAAGGCTATGAGCTGACCGATTCCGCCGCGCCGGAAGCCGCTTTCGGCAAGGCCTTCAACAAGGTCTATGGCGGTGCGGTCGAGGACCTCGTCTTCACCGCACTCACCGATACCCGCTTCTATGGCCTCAACTACGGCATCCCCAGCCTCTGCTTCGGCGCCAGCGGCGGCGAGATGCACGGCTTCAACGAATATGTCGATCTGGAGTCGCTGAAGAAGACCACCAAGGCGATGGCGCTGTTCATCGCGGAATGGTGCGGGGTGGAGAAGGCGTAAGCCTCTCCGCCGGCAATGACGGGGATGCTGCCGGCTTCTCCAGGCGAGGAGAAATATTATGCCGCCCAGCTGCCCCGAAACACGGGCTCATCGAAATCCTTTAAGCTTAAAATAAAGACTAGGACGCCGCCCTGACCGGTGGCAGACTGGCGCTCAACAGCAAGACCCGAGTCCGTCGAGAGAGTAACGATGCGCGATTGGGATGATGCTTACGCCAATTCGGCCCATATCCCGGGCTCGGACAAGATGCCAGAGCAATGGGCGGAGCGGGCGGCAGCCTACCGCGCCGGGCTGAAGGGCTTTCATCCCGACATCGCCTATGGCTCGGGCGAGCGTCAGCGTCTGGACCTGATCGTGCCCGACGGCGACAGCAAGGGCCTCGTCGTGTTCGTCCATGGCGGCTACTGGATGCGGTTCGACAAATCGACATGGACTGATTTGGCCGAAGGCGCACGCCATCATGGCTGGACGGTCGCGCTGCCGAGTTACACGCTGACCCCGGCCGCGCGCATTTCCGACATCACTGCCGAGATCACCGCAGCGATTGCAAAAGCGGCTTTGCTCGTCGCGGGGCCGATCCGGCTCGCCGGTCATTCCGCCGGCGGCCATCTCGTGACGCGCATGCTGTGCGACGACAGCCGGCTCGAGCCCGCCGTCTACAATCGCATCGCCGGCACGCTGTCCATCAGCGGCCTGCACGATCTGCGGCCGCTGCTCAAGACCAAGATGAACGAGACATTGCGCATGACCATGGAAGAGGCGACGCTCGAAAGCGTGGCGCTGCACCTGCCGCGCGGGCATTCGCCCGTGACTGCCTGGGTCGGCGGCGGCGAGCGGCCGGAATTCATCCGCCAGTCCGATCTGCTGGCCAATGTCTGGACCGGTTTTGACGTGCCGACGCGCCTCGTCGTCGATCCCGGGCTGAACCATTTTACCGTGATCGATGCTCTGAAGGACCCGTCGTCGCAGATCACCGCACGCCTGATCGGCCTCGACTGAACAAGGCCAGGAACGATCGAGCGAAAGGGCCCGTCATGACGTCCAGCGATTACGATCCTGCAAACGAAGGCGCCGAGACCGATTTCGCGCGGCGCATGTCCTATGGCGATTATCTGGCGCTGGAGGCAATCCTCGGCGCGCAACATCCGCTCTCGGAAGCACATGACGAGATGCTGTTCATCATCCAGCATCAGACCACCGAGCTGTGGATGCGCCTCGCCATCCATGAGCTTGCCGCCGCACGCCGCGCGATTGCCAAGGACGAGGTGCAGCCCGCAATGAAGATGCTGGCACGGATGTCGCGCATCTTCGAGCAGCTCAACAACGCCTGGGACGTGCTGCGTACGATGACACCGAGCGAATATACGCGCTTTCGTTCGCAGCTCGGCGAGTCCTCGGGCTTCCAATCGCGCCAGTACCGGCTGATCGAATTTTTGCTCGGCAATCGCAACCACGCCATGCTGAAGCCGTACGCGCACGATGTGGAAACGACGAAGCTGCTCGAAGCAGAGCTTGCGACGCCCAGCCTGTACGATGAGGTGCTGCGGCTCGCCGATCGCAACGGGCTCAAGATGCCTGCGGCGGTGCTGGCGCGCGACGTCCGCGAGACCCACAGTTTCAGCGAGGGCGTGCTGCAGGCCTGGCGCGTCGTCTACGAGGCGCCGGAGACGCACTGGATGCTGTACGAGCTCGCCGAAAAGCTGGTCGATTTCGAAGACTATTTCCGCCGTTGGCGCTTCAACCACGTCACGACCGTCGAGCGCGTCATCGGTTTCAAGCGCGGCACGGGAGGCACCGGCGGCGTCAGCTATCTCAAGCGCATGCTGGAGGTCGAGCTGTTTCCCGAACTCTGGCGTGTCCGTACCATTCTGTAGAAAAACTCATGACCAGATATCGCGTCTATGACGACACCAAGGCTCTGTTCCATCTACCGGATGGTGTGATCTATCTCGACGGCAATTCGCTTGGTGCACTGCCGCTGGGCGTTGCCGAACGCGTTCGCCGCGTCATCACTACCGAGTGGGGAAACGAGCTGATCCGTGCCTGGAACAGTGCGGGATGGTATGCTCAACCGCACCATGTTGGCGATCGCATCGCGCGGCTGATCGGCGCGGAGGCGGGCTCAGTCATGGTCGGCGACACGCTGTCGCTCAAAGTCTATCAGGCGCTCGCCGCCGCACTCGACATGAATGCGTCGCGCAAGGTCGTCCTATCGGACACTGGCAATTTTCCGACCGACCTCTACATGGCCGAAGGCCTGATCGCGACGCTCGGGCGCGGACATCAATTGCGCCTGGTGGCGCCGGAGGAGATCGAGCCCGCGCTGTCGGAAGAGATCGCGGTGCTCTACGTCACCGAGGTCGACTACCGCACCGGCCGCCGTCACGACATGGCGAAGCTGACCGAAAAGGCGCATACGCTCGGCATCGTCACGGTCTGGGATCTCGCGCATTCGGCGGGCGCGCTGCCGGTCGATCTCGCCGGCTGCGGCGCCGATTTCGCCGCTGGCTGCACTTACAAATATATCAACGCAGGCCCTGGCGCGCCGGCTTTCCTCTACGTCTCACCGCGCCATGCCGACGACGCGCGCGCTGCACTGTCCGGATGGATGGGCCACGCAAAGCCGTTTGCGTTCGAGCTTGGCTATGCAGCCGCCGGCGGTGTCGAGCGCATGCGCGTTGGCACGCCGCCGGTGCTGGCGATGGCGGCGCTGGAGGCTTCGCTCGATATCTGGGATCGGGTTGATATCGTGGAGGTCCGCGCACGCTCCCTGGCGCTCGGCGATCTCCTGATCAGCGAGGTCGAACGCCGCTGTCCCTCGCTGAAGCTGGTGACGCCGCGCGCGCATGAGCGCCGCGGCTCGCAAATCTCCTTCGCTTTCGACGGCGGCTACGCCGCGATGCAGGCCCTGATTGCTCGCGGCGTCATCGGTGATTTTCGTGCGCCAGACATTATGCGGTTCGGGATCACGCCGCTTTATATCGGTGAGACCGAAGTCATGAAGGCGACCGAGATCATCGAGGAAGTGATCGCTGGCGAAGTTTGGCGCCGTCCGGAATATCAGATCGTGAACGCGGTGACCTAGGTAAGCCATAACGCCGTGACGATCGCATCGAGCCCATCTGTCAGCGCAGCCGCGCACCAGGAGGCGAGGATGACGTCAGGCCTGGCCTCGCGCACCGCGATTACCTCGGACGTTATTGCTTTGCCGTGCGTAGTCAATCACGTTGAGACAACGATGAATTGGGAGGAGATCCGATGACGCCGCTCGAGAAACTCAAAGCGATGAAGATGCCGTTCGCCGAGCTCAAGGGAGTCGAGTTCGTCGAGGCCGAGAAGGATCGCGTGGTGGCGCGGATGACGGTCAGGCCCGATCTCTGCACGCTGCATCATACCATCCACGGAGGCGCGGTGATGGCGTTCGCCGATTCCGTCGGTGCGGCGGCGACCGTGATCAACCTACCGGAGAATGCCAAGGGCACGACCACCCTGGAGAGCAAGACCAACTTCATTGGCGGGGCCAAGGAGGGAACCATGGTGATCGCCACCGCCACTCCCGTCCACCGGGGCCGCCGGACGCAGGTCTGGACCACCCGGCTGGAAACCGAGGACGGCAAGCTCGTCGCATTGGTGACCCAGACGCAACTGATCCTGTAAGACTACGGGTCTTTGATTTCGTTAACAAATTAGTCGCTTCAGCTGCCTCAAACTTGAGCAGGTTCTCGGCTTGAAAAATTTGTTGCGACGCACAATATTGGAGGCCTAGGGATTCGACGCCTCCTCGAGGGACACCAAGAGGAGTTTTGACGTGGTACTTGAAGACACCATCCGCGCGACGTCCGTTCCCGGCTATGTGCGGACCTTGAGCCAACAGGAAGAATTGCCGCTTCTGCGCGATCACCTGCTGAGACTCGATGCCGTGAGCCGGCACGACCGTTTCAACGGTTTTCTCGACGACAGCTTCATCGAGCGTTACGCCGCCCGTTGCGCCGAGGACGGCACCGTGATCGTCGCCTATATCGTCGGCGGCGTGGTCCGCGGTGCGGCCGAACTGCATCCGCCGGAGGGCGAGTCGCTACCCGAAGTCGCATTCAGCGTGGAAGCGTCCGCTCGTCGCCAGAATGTCGGCACCATCCTGTTCAGTCGCCTGATCGCTGAGGCCCGCTGGAAGGGTTACAAGCGCCTGCGCATCACCACAGGCGCCGAGAATCACGCCATGCGGGCGCTCGCCAGGAAGTTCGGCGCGCATCTCGCATTCCGCCACGGTGAGTCGACCGGCACGATCGACCTTGCCAAGGCGTCCGAGGCCGAGTTGGCCGATCTTGCCGCGGCGCCCTTCAAGGCGGGCCGCGCGCTTCTCAACTTCAACTCGACCTGCTGGAAGCTGATCTCCAGCATGTACGGCAATCGCGCCGCCTGAAAACCAGCCTGGAATCAAAAAGCGGACCGGCAAAACCGGTCCGCTTTTGTATGGAAGCAAAGGACTAAGCGCTCAGGTGCCGGTGCGCTTGTCGTTGCCGAAGCGGCGGACGACGCGACGTTCAACCACGACGGACCGCTGTGCGCCCTGCTCGCCGGCGATGACGCGGGTGGAGGTGATGCGGCTGTTGGTGCGGACCTGTTTCTTGACCTCGGCCTGAACGAGATCAAGCGGCATTCCCATCAGGGCGGCGGCGATCTCGGCCTGCTGCTCCTGATCGTCGGTGATGCCGACGGCAGCAAAAATTGCCTCGTCCAGGGTGGGCGGATCATGGCGGACGCGCCGCGTGCCGTACTTGGTATTCCAATCTGCGTTCATAGGAGCCTCGTTTCGATCCGGGATACCTAGTGCCGGTTATGTTGCAATGCAATATGAAATTGGTGTGGCATCTCAGCTATGCACTCAATGCTTCTCAAGCTGGTTAGCGTCATAAAGTTCGAGTGGGGTCGGTCCCACGGCCAGCGAGCGCAAGGCCCGCACGAATTCGCCGGACGCAGGTACCGCAAAATGCGCGGCGAGGGCGGCGCGGTCGGCCCATTGCTCGAAGAACACCAGCCTGAGCGGATCTTCACAGTCGACATGCACCGCATGCGAGATGCAGCCGGGCTCCTGTCGGGAACGACGGACGTGTTCAAGGCTGAGGCGGCGCGCCTCCTGAAATGTCTCGGGCCGGGTCGTCACACTGCCAGTCACCACGATCATGCAATGTCCCCTGATACAAGTGCCGCTAGGGCAGGGATGCCTCGCGCGCGGTCTCGCCCGCCGGCGGCTGCGGCCAGCGCTTCAGTGCCGCATGGCCGGCTTCGGTGAGCCGATAGATTCCCCGCTCGGCGCGTTCGAACCAGCCATAGACGTTGTGCAGGAGAATCTTGCCGGCATCGGGACAGCGTTCGCGCAAATCGCGCACGCGCCGCGGGCCTGCGGCGAGTTCCGATGCGCAGGCCAGCGCCTGCTGCCGGTAGGCCGTCATGATCGGCGCACGCGTGCTGCCGCCGAGCACGGGATCGCCCTGGCGGCGCTGATGTTCGGCGACGAGCCGCGAGCGCGTCTTCGGCTCACGGCGAAGTGCGGCCGTCGGCGGCTTCACCAGCACCTCGACCTGGCCGCGGTCGGTCACGCCAAGCATGCCGAAGCCGAGGCGGCGACACAGATTGCGATAGCGTGCGTCGCTCTCGCGCCCCTTGCCGCGGATCGACATCTTTGCCGCGATCCAGACCTCGTCGCCTGCCGGTGCGCGGTCGACGGCTTGGAGAATCAGCTCGAGATTGAAGGCAAGCTTGAGCTCGCCGATCACCACCACCGGCGGATCGCCGGCGCTCAGGCCCACCAGATCGCAGCCGCCGATCTCGCCCTTTACGGCGAAGCCGAGTTCTTCGAGGAATCGTTTGACGGGGAGATAGAGCGCGGTTTCCACAGGACGTCCGATCCGAGAATCAGTTGCGGCAGCTTAGCGCGGATCGGATTTGGGCTCCGCGTCATTTGATCGGGAACAGATGGTGCGACTATCCTGCGGACGGCAACAGGCGGGCGGCTTGCGACATGACGATCAGGAACGGGCTCTATCACATCCGGATCGAGATGCTGGATGGCGTCCAGGGTGGCAATCAAGGCGTCATGGTGCTGCGCGACGGCACTATGCGCGGCGGTGATTCATTCTTCTTTGCCTACGGCAGCTACAACTCCGCCGACGGCAAGTGGAAGGGCGAGCTGACCAACGAGGAGCATTCGCCCTCGTTCGACGAGCGGCCGGTGTGGGGCCGCAAGGTCGTCACGATAGGCTTCAGCGGCACCTATACCGACGAGACCGCCTATGGCGAAGGCATCGCGCTCGCCGGCAAGCAGAGCATCCGTTTCAAGGGAGATCTGCGGCTGTTGGTGCCGGATTGACCTCTCTTATCGCAGAAGACGGTCATAGTCGCCATGTGAGCCGATCCAGAACCAGACGTAGTTCCCATCGGCTTCGATAGCCCGAGCGCGATAGCGCAATCCGACTCTGGCAGACCAATATCGTCCGACCCGCTTGAACTGAAGCGAGGATGAGTAGGATCGCTCTTCAAGAGCTGGAAATTGGCGTCGGCCAGCCGTCGAACATTGGCGGGCAAAGCCTCGTAAGCCTTCCAGAATCTCGGCGATGCCGTGTGTTTCACAAGTCGCGGGTTTGGCCGGCGCGATAGGCGCCCAGCGCTTCCTCGGCAAAGGAATCGAGCTTGCCGGCCTGGGCATCTTGCTCCAGGGCTTTATCAAAGCGTTCTGCGTCGAACCGCTCGAACCACGCGCGAAATCGCGCCAAATCGTCAGGCGCAAGTCGTTCGATCGCTCGTTCGATATCTTCAGTCGTCATTGCTTGAATATAGCAGTGCAGTGGGTCCAGGAAAAGATGGGTGGCTACACCCGTCCACTCACCGGAATCAGCGCACCGGTGACGCCGCTTGCGGCGTCGCTCACGAGGAACAGGATCACCTCGGCAAGCTCGTGCGGCGTCACCCATTTGGAGAAGTCCGCTTTCGGCATGTCGGCGCGGTTGGCCTTGGTGTCGATGATCGAAGGCAATACCGCGTTGACGGTGACCTTGCCCTTCCATTCGCTGGCCAGTGCCTCGGTGAGGCGGTGTACGCCCGCCTTCGACGCCGCGTAGGGCCCCATGCCGGAGCCCGCCTGGAGCGCGCCCATAGCGCCGATATTGACGATGCGGCCTGCCTGCGAGGCGGCAAGATGCGGCAGCGCCGCGTGCGAGGTGTTGAGGGCTGTCAACACGTTCAGCGCATGCATGCGATGCCACGTCTTGATGTCGCCGTCGCCGACGGTCTCGTAGGCAAAGCCGCCGGCGATGTTGATCAATGCGTCGAGCCGGCCAAAGTGCTTTGCCGCGGTCTCCACCGCTGACTTCGCTTGTGCTGCGTCGGACAGGTCGACGCCGCCGATCTCGATGCGATCGGCCGTTGCAGGGATCTGCGAGGGCGCGTGATCGATACCGGCGACCCGCGCGCCGCGTGATTGTGCTACGTCTGCGACCACCTTGCCAAGCGCGCCGAGCGCGCCGGTTACAATCAGAGTCTTGTCTTGCATCATCTCTTGCATCATCGATCTACGGGCCCGGTCGCCTAAGATTGCAGATAGCGCGCCTTCAGCGCGGTCCGCTCTGCTGTGCCCAGCTTGAGGCCGTCGCGCAAGTAAGTTTCGAGATCGCCATAGTCGCGGCTGACGGCATCGAAGGCTGCATCGAGATAGGAGGCCTGCACCGAGCCGATCGCGTCGAGGACGTCGGCGGGCAGATCGGAGACGCTCGACACGTCGCGTTTGTAGTGGTGGTTGGTCAGGAGATAATCCTCTGCAATGACCTCCTCGGGCACGCCGAGCGCATGCAGGATCAGGGCGCTGGCAAAGCCGGTGCGGTCCTTTCCTGCGGTGCAGTGGATCACGAGCGGGGCGCGGTCTTCCAGGAGATGGCCGAACAGTGTGCGAAAGCTGTGCGTGTTGTGGCGGACATAGTTGCGATAGGACTCGCGCATGATCTCAAGCGCGACCGGCGCGGTCAGCGCGCCCTTGGCGAGTTCGGCACGCAGTGAGGCCACCACCGTCGGCTCGATCGGCAGCGAATGCACCGCAATCTCGTTCACGACGCAGACACCAGCCGCGCGTTCCTCGACGCCGCGGAAATCGAACGCGCTTCTGACGCCCAGCGCGCGGACGACCTCGATGTCTTCTGCGGTAAGCTGGCCGAGATGATTGGAGCGGAAGATCTGGCGCCAGCGCGTGGCACGGCCGTCGGCCGTCGCATAGCCGCCGAGATCGCGAAAATTGCTGGCGCCTTGCAGGCTGAGATGGCGGGCAGGGGAGTCTGACATTGAATCAGCTTTTGTTATGTTGCCGGAGAGCTATTACAGGGGGCGATCATGGGGCGGCACAAGGCCATTCTTTTGGGGATCATCATGCTGTCGGCTGGAATTTCCGGCGCGCGGCAAGCCGATGCGCAGACGTTCCGGACCTACCATTGCGCCGATGGTACGCAGTTCATCGCGGGGATTTATGACGAGGACAAGCGCGTCTTTCTCCAGATCGACGGGAAGCCGGTGACGCTCGCCCAGCGTCTGACCGTTTCAGGCATGCGCTATTCGGGGGCCGGGATCACGCTGACGATCGGCAAGACCGGGACGACCACGGTGAGGCATTTGAGGCGGCCGGTCACCACCTGCACGGTGATCTGATCCTTTGGTCAGCAGCGAGAATCAAAAAGGGCCGAAACTTCGTTGTTTCGACCCTTTTTCCAAACTTCCGCCGGCCGCTCGACGGAGCGCGGCGGTACTGAACCAAATACAGGCATCAGCGATCCCATTTCGGCTTGGCTTCATCGACGGCTTCCTGATGGTACCAGCTTCCGCTGCAGATCGTCTCGTTCACGGGGGGCGAGAGATGATCGGCGGGAAGACGGACCTCGCCGTAGCGACGTCCCCCGAGAGCCGCGCGGCCCCCGACAGGGAATTGGTAGATCGTTGCCGATCCCCCACTCAAACCATTATTCATCATTGCGGTATCTCCTCTCGCCGAAGCGCTTAGCCTCCATGGTGCGCCCGACTCGTTCGCTTGTGGTTACTGGAATCCCCATATCGGCCTCGCACCCCCAAATGCAAAGTGCTGAAAAGGAGATCAGTTTCGGCCTAATTTGTGGGCAGTCACTGTTCTGCATCCTGCAAGGCAGCGGTCGGCTGACTAACGCTTGGGCCGTTGCGAAGGTTGCGGGCGACCGGCCGAAGACTTCGCGAATATTGCTTGCCGTTGATGCGCGTTTGGTCGGCAACCTCGGGCAGGGGTGGGGTGCACCGGAATCGGGCGTTTTCCGCGAGATTTTTGCGGTGCAGCTTCACGGAAAGGTGCGCTGCTATGACGCACGCGGCTGGGGTGGCCGGCGTGGAAACGGCGGGTGTCCACAGGTCGCGTGCAGCGGTGGAAAACCTTCCCGCGCTGCGGCCTTTTGGCACGCAAAATGCTTGTAAAGGGTCGGCCGATCGTGGCCGGGTAAACAATCGTGCGGGGACCAGCCGTCCCCACCTTTCGCATCATCTACAGAGAGGCTCAATGACCAAGTACAAGCTCGAGTACATCTGGCTCGACGGATATACGCCGACTCCGAACTTGCGCGGCAAAACTCAGATCAAGGAATTCGCGTCGTTCCCGACGCTCGAGCAGCTTCCGCTCTGGGGCTTCGATGGCTCCTCCACTCAGCAGGCCGAAGGCCACAGCTCCGATTGCGTGCTGAAGCCGGTCGCGGTGTTCCCGGACGGCGCCCGCACCAACGGCGTGCTGGTGATGTGCGAAGTCATGATGCCGGACGGCAAGACCCCGCACTCGACCAACAAGCGCGCCACCATCC
The DNA here is from genome assembly GCF_016612535.1 of Bradyrhizobium diazoefficiens. NCBI lineage: Bacteria > Pseudomonadati > Pseudomonadota > Alphaproteobacteria > Hyphomicrobiales > Nitrobacteraceae > Bradyrhizobium > Bradyrhizobium diazoefficiens. Next base: position 898,049 of record NZ_JAENXS010000002.1, on the reverse strand, counting down.
TCGACGACGAGGGCGCGTGGTTCGGCTTCGAGCAGGAATATTTCTTCTACAAGGACGGCCGTCCGCTCGGCTTCCCGGCCTCCGGCTATCCGGCGCCGCAGGGCCCGTACTACACCGGCGTCGGCTATTCGAACGTCGGCGACGTCGCCCGCAAGATGGTGGAAGAGCATCTCGACCTCTGCCTCGCGGCCGGTATCAACCACGAAGGCATCAACGCGGAAGTCGCGAAGGGCCAGTGGGAATTCCAGATCTTCGGCAAGGGCTCCAAGAAGGCCGCTGACGAAATGTGGATGGCCCGCTATTTGATGCTGCGCCTGACCGAGAAGTACGGCGTCGACATCGAGTTCCACTGCAAGCCGCTCGGCGACACCGATTGGAACGGCTCCGGCATGCACGCCAACTTCTCGACCGAGTACATGCGCACCGTCGGCGGCAAGGAGTACTTCGAGGCGCTGATGGCTGCCTTTGACAAGAACCTGATGGACCACATCGCCGTCTACGGCCCGGACAACGACAAGCGTCTGACCGGCAAGCACGAGACCGCGCCCTGGAACAAGTTCAGCTACGGCATTGCCGATCGCGGCGCTTCGATCCGCGTTCCGCACTCCTTCGTGAATAACGGGTACAAGGGCTATCTGGAAGACCGCCGTCCGAACTCGCAGGGCGACCCATACCAGATCGCTTCGCAGATCCTGAAGACGATCGCCTCCGTGCCGGCCGACAAGAAGGCCGCCGCCTAAGATCCTCCCGGCCCAGGCTGGGGGCTGGCCCGGGTTGGCTTTCAATCCGCCGGAGCTGCAAGGCTCCGGCGGATTTTTGCATTCGGATGACCGCGGTTGTCGTGGGTCTGCCAGCGATGCCGGCGTGATATCTGTCCATCACCGCCCAAACCGGGATAGAGTATCGGGACGATGCGCGGGGCCGGGGACACGGCTGGTGTTTGAAGGCTTCTACAAGGTGCAATTTCAGCTCGGCGACGGCGTCGGCCGGAGCGTGATGCATGCTGGCAATGGCAAGATGCTCGGCGGCAATTCGGCATTCGCCCATATCGGCACTTACGAGAAGACCGCAGACGGCATCGACATTGTCATCAAGACCGTCCGCCACAACCCCGATCCGAACTACCGCGCCATGGCCGGCACCGATGATGCGACCTTGATCGCGAAGGGTTTTGCCGACGGCGATCTCTACCGCTTCAAGGGCGAGCTCAAGGAGCTGCCCGGCGTCCCCTTTCAGTCGCTGATGACGCCGATCACGGAAGACGAGGTGCCGATCGCCGGCGGCGTCGGCGAGGATAGCATCGCCGATGGCCTCTACTCGGTTCACTTGCGCATGCTCGACGGCATCGATGGCGGGCTCACCGGCGTGATGCTGCTCAACCAAGGCCGCATCCTCGGCGGCGACGCCTCGTTCTATTATCTCGGCAGCTACACCGCTGCGAATGGTCGCTGGAAGGGGCAGATCCTTAACCAGGAGCACACGCCGGCCAAGGACGATCCGATTTTCGGCGGCCACGAGGTGGGTATCGGCTTCTCCGGCAGCTATGACGGCGAGCGGGCGGTGCTGGAGGCGACGGCGTTGGCCGGCAAGCGCAGTCTGCGGCTGACCGCCGCGCTCAAGCTGATGCATCGCGCCTGACCGTTGACGGGAAATTTCACATGGAAAAAATTCGCATGCTCTCGACGCTCGGCCTGATGGGCGCGATGCGCAGCCTGTCTTCGGCCTTCGAGGCGGCCTACGGCATCCATGTCGATGCCGACTTCGCGCCGACCCTGGCGCTCCTGAAGCGATTGCGCGCCGGCGAACCTGCCGACCTCGTCATCCTCACGCGCGAAGGGCTCGACGAGGTGATCGGCGACGGCCGGGTGATCGCAGATACCGCAGCAGACTTGGCGCGCTCCTATGTCGGCATCGCCGTGCGGACAGGACAGCCGCATCCCGATATCGCCACTGAAGCCGCGCTGCGCAAGGCGCTGCTCGCCGCGCGATCCGTCGCCTATTCGCGGCTCGGCGCGAGCGGCGTGTACTTCGCCCAGCTGATCGTGCGGATGGGCATCGCGGACGAGATCAACGCCAAGGCCACCATCCTCGAGCAGGGCTTTACCGCGGCGCGGCTCGTGAGCGGCGAGGCCGACCTCGCAGTGCAGCAGATTAGCGAGCTGAAGCAGGTCGAGGGCATCGAGGTGATCGGCCCGGTCCCGCATGATTTGCAGATTCCGGCCGTGTTCTCCGCCGGCCGCATGGCGAATGCGAAACAGGCCGAAGCCGCCGAGGCGCTGTTGCGCTACCTGGCCTCGCCGGAGGTCGTGCCCGTCCTGCGTCAGTCAGGACTCGAGCCTTGAAATCGCCGGGACACAGACGCAACGTGATATCCATGCGGACCTGTCTCTGTGCCATCCTCGTCCTGCTTGCCGTGCCCATCACCGCGCATGCGCAATCAGCCGACCTCGTCCTGTGCGACCGTGTCGCCGCCGATCCAAGCGATCCCGACAAGCCGGCCGACGTGAAGGGCGTGGCTGACATCGCGGCCTCCGACGTCGCGACCGCGATCAAGTTCTGCAAGCAGGCGGCATCATCGTCGCGCCGGGCGATGTTTGCGCTCGGGCGCGCCTATGCGGCCAACCGGCAGACAGCGGAGGCGATCGCGGCCTGGCGCAAGGCGGCCGACAAGGGATCGAGCGCGGCCATGGTCGAGCTCGGCGTGCTCTACGGCACCGGCTCCGGCGTCGCCAAGGACGACGCACAAGCGCGAAAACTGTTCGAGAAGGCGGCGCAGGCCGGCAATCCCCGCGGGGTCTCCAACCTCGCAGCGCTCGGCAATTCCGGCGACGCGGGGCCTGCCGATCCCGCGCAGGCGCGTGCGCTGCTCGGCAAGGCGGCCGAGACCAATGTGGAAGCGCAGTACCAGCTCGGCCTGATGCTTGCCAACGGCAATGGCGGCGAGAAGGACGATGTCGCGGCGCGCGCGCTGTTCGAGAAGGCGGCGGCGCAAAACCATCCCGGCGCGCTGGAGCAGATGGGCGCCTTCGCGCAGGAGGGCCGCGGCGGGCCGAAGGACAAGGACGCGGCAAAATCCTATTACGAGCGCGCCGCCGCGCTCGGCGACGAGGACGCCAAGAAGGCGCTGGAGCGGCTGCGCTGCCCCTACGCGATCAAGGACAAGCAAGGCAAGCTCGTCACTACGCTGTGCTTTTGATTTACCTCTCCTCCAGCGGGAGAGGTGAATCGAGCGGGTCGCGCGCCGGGACTTGCGGGTTCGAAAAGGAACTCGCGCACGGACGGGTCGTTGACATCACAACAAGCAGGAGGCGCAACCATGATCCGCAAGCTCGCGTCCGGCGAATACCGGCTTTATTCGCGCAAGGTGAATCCCAAAACCGGCAAGCGCCGCAACCTTGGCACCTTCAAGAGCCGCGCGGCGGCCGAGAAGCACGAGCGCGACGTGCAGTATTTCAAACGTCACTGACGCACGAGGCGGGTCGCGCGGGGCAGGCCGGCAAACCAAAAAGTCGAAAACAACCCCATGCACAGTAGCTAGGTGGCTGATAAAGCAGCCGATTGGCTGAAGAAACGGGCGGCTGCGGATTTTGCGAAATTTGCTTGACCCGTCGGGCAAAACACGTGCATGCTGGCATCATGGCACGATGGGCTCCGCGATCGGGAGCAGCATAGTTCACGATAGCTCCGGCCAGGACGATATCGAGCAGCCGTGCCAGGGAGCGGTTCCGGACCTGAAGCTTGTGAGGCTTGGTCTCGCCCTGTCGTTGTGGCGATCCAATCGATGCCTGCCCCGGATCGGATGTTCGCGACATCAGCCATATGCCAGTTCTGCCGATTGCCGGAAAGTTCAATTCGGGTATGCTTCGCCGGCTAGCCAACGCCAATTTTGTATTTCTTTTCCCAAAATGAATACGACACCGGAGGCACTCCCATGGGCCACAGATATCAAAGCATTCTTGAAACGATCGGCCATACACCCGTCGTGCGGATCAATCGTCTCGCTCCCCCGGACGTCAACTTGTTCGTCAAAATCGAGGCCTTCAATCCGCTCGGCTCGGTGAAGGATCGGCTGGCCCTTGGTGTGATCGAGGCTGCGGAGAAATCGGGGGAGCTGAAGCCTGGCCAAACCGTGATAGAGGCCACCAGCGGTAACACGGGAATTGGTCTTGCGATGGTTTGCGCCGCCAAGGGGTACCCGCTCGTGGTCACGATGGCCGAGCCCTTCAGTGTCGAACGCCGCAAGCTCATGCGCTTCCTCGGCGCGAAGGTTGTTGTGACGCCTGCTGCCGATCGGGCCGTCGGAATGATCAACAAGACGATCGAGCTTGCCGAGACGCACGGCTGGTTCATGACGCGGCAATTCGAGAACGAAGCCAATCCCGACTTCCACTCCAGGACCACGGCGCTCGAGATCCTGGACGATTTCGCCGGAGAACGGCTGGACTATTGGGTCACGGGCTACGGAACTGGCGGCACGCTGAAGGGCGTCGCGCAGGTGCTCGCCAAGCAGCGTCCCGAAACCAGGATCATCGTCTGCGAACCCGAGGACGCGCAGCTCCTGGGCAGCGGCGTCGAGCAGCAGCGCAATCCGAATGGCACGCCGGCTGCGCCACATCCGGAATTCAAGCCACATCCAATGCAGGGCTGGACACCTGATTTCATTCCGAAGCTGACCGGCGACGCCGTCATGATGAAGGTCATCGATCGGATTCTGCCGATCGCCGGCGCCGATGCTCTCCGATGCAGCAAGGAGCTTGCGACCAAGGAAGGCATATTTGTCGGCATCACGTCAGGGGCAACCATGGCTGGCGCGCTGAGGATCGCCGCACAAGCAGAGAAGGGCGCAAATATTCTTTGCATGCTGCCGGACACCGGCGAACGCTATCTCAGCACGCCACTCTTCGCCGATGTCTCCGCCGACATGAACGAGGAAGAGCTCAAGATATCCCGCTCCACACCGACGGCTCAGTTCAAGACATAGCTGTCGAAACGATCCTGCAGGGGATTATGTCAAAGCAGCGGTGTTCGCCAGAAAATGTGTGCATTTGGCAGGCTGCGCCCAGCAAACGAGCAGGAAGGTGCGAGCACGCGCCACTTGGCTGATCGCTCGGAGAACCAGGGCCCGATCCAATTCTCCGAGCGGCGTTTTCAGCAAATCATTGTGTTATCGCCGTGGTCGCAAACGCCTTTCTTTGCGCCCCAAAGCGCGGCGGCAAATGAACCGACGGGAGGCGCTGGAGAGAAGGCATAGCCATCTCGGCGCGCTTGCGCTCCAGACCAAGCCGTACTCTGGTGGGCCTCAAGGGTGGGCTTTGCAAATGCGGCGGCGGGCTGGACGCCGAATGCGACGGTGGCGATCGCCAACGTTGCGAAGACGACAACTGGCCGTCGTGATTTTTCAGCAGTCATTTCGGTGCTCCGTCGATCGGATTGCGGTGAACGTTTGGCACTTCGACAATACCGTAGCGGGTTGGTTGAGGATAAGACGCAGGCAGCCAGCGCCGTATTCCCGTTGGGCCGCACGTAAATTTTAGGGCAACGGTTCACCGTCGCGAAAAGTGCAATCTCTGCAAGAGCAAAGCGCCGTCACGATGCCTGATCACAAAAGCGTTTGGCTGTGGCGCGCTGCTTAGAAGCGCACTTCCTCATTCTGCCGCGCCGAACCAGGCACGAGCCATTGAAGAGTTGCAACGCCCCGCCACGTGAAGTCCCCACTCCCGCTATCGGCACGTGCGTCTGCGGTGAGCCGCAGCTGCCAAGGGATTGACGGTCACAGTGCACTCAACCTGCGATTTCCGGAGGGTATGCGAGACGTGGCCTCGTTCTGACCGCCGAGGAACCTACGTACCCACCGGCCGCGCATTGATTATTCCTAATGTCGCCGATCCTAACCCAGCATTAACTATCCATTCCTGTTGCTTGTGGAACCTCGATTGCACAATCGATCTTCACTCTACCTTAGATGATCTGCTGGTAAACGGCTGGCGGAATGTTTGACAACCGATGGCAGAAAGACGTCGAAGTTCTGAGTTGGAAGTATTGGAATGAATGACGGGAATTTCACGGATGCTCCAGAACCTTGCTGGGCCATCAGGGGCGACACTGCCGTTGACGTTGGGAACTTACGCGTTCCTGATCTCGCTCTTGAGCGTATTCTATATTTCCAACGCGTCCCTCATCTTAAGTCACTATGACCTCGGCTGGCATTTGGCCGCTGGTGACCTGATTAGAAGCGAAGCGCACGTTCCATTCCAGGATCCTTGGTCATTCACGCTCGGGACCAAGCAGTGGTTCAACCTCTCCTGGTTATGGGATGTTATCGCCAGCTTGATTTTTCAGTACGCGGGGTACGGTGGTCTTGTCGGCCTGGTTGTCGTGTGCGGTGCGTTGATCGTTGGATATCTGACGTCCGCCTGCTTAGCGGTTGGGGCTTCTTCGCTCGCAGTTTGCATCGCGATCTTCATGACATGCCTTTTATATCCGGCATACGAGGCTGCACCCAATACCTACTTGGCAGCATCTCCGAACGTCGCAACAATGCTCTTCAGCGTCATTTTCTACCGGGAATGTCTGCAGTCCAAGAAATTGTTGCTGTTGCCCTTGCTAATGATCCTCTGGGTCAACTTGCACGGAGGATTTGTACTGGGCTTCATGATCCTCGCTGTCTTCGGCGGTGGTGCGCTGCTCCGGCGCGACTGGAACAGGCTCAGAGCCATAGCGGTGGCCGGGATCGGCTGCTTCGCCGCGACTTTCGTCAATCCGTTGGGCTGGCACATCTACCAGGGTGTAACGGAGACGTTGGGGCACTTCATTCAAGGAAACATTGGCGAGTGGCTGCCTTATTCCCACAACATCGAAATTCCAGGTAGCATTCCCGGAATGGCTTACATTCTGGCGTTTGTCGCGCTCGAATTGCGCTACGGGATATCCACGAAGATCCGCCTCGAACCCCGCATTCTTTCTTGGGTCTTTCTTGCGCTCGGGCTCCACCAATTTCGATACATGTCCTTTTTCTTCATTTTCTCAACACTCCCCGTGGCTCTACACCTCGATTGGATTCTTCCTAAGCAGCTGCAGCAGCGACTAGTTCAGCGGGTCCTCATGACTGCGGCGATCGTTGGCGTATGTGTACTCCCCCTGACTTTTCTTCAGATCGGGCCGGCTCTGGCGTTGCCTGAGATGCTATCGGAGCAAGACGCCGAATATCTGCAAACACATCTCTCGCACGCACGTGTGCTCAATCATTGGAACGTGGGAGGATATCTGATCCTTCTCACCCATGGATCAGTCCCCCTGTTTGTGGACGGGCGGGCCGCGACCGCCTATCCCGACGAACTATTACGAGACTATTTTAGGCTCGTTCACTCGGAGGTCGATGAAGGCACCTGGGACGAAGTCCTTGAAAAATACCACATCGACGCCGTGTTGTGGCTGAAGGGGCATGAACAACTGAGGCAGTTTCTCGTCGAAAAGCGCGGTTGGAAGGAGGAGCATACCGGCCTTTACGAGAGCGTATATACAAGGCCGGCGATGGGACGTTGACGAGGAATAGACAGTCCAAAACATTTCCGCTGCGGGTCAGTCATAAGCGGTCATTTTTGCTGATCGTTCGCTTGGTGAGGCGAACTGGGTGCGGGACGAGGTCGGCGCCATAGGTGGATTATCTTAACTTTCACCGGTCTATCTTTCGCGGTTTGAACCCTGGCTATGTTCGAGTGCGTACATGAACCGGATGCTGGTCGGCTTTGCGGTCCTTGCGATCGGTGCTGTTTCGGTCGGAGCCTCGATTGTCAAAAAGCAAGCTTTTGCAGAGTCGCATCGTCGAAGCCGGCAAACCATCCTTTATTACACCCTAAGCCGGATCGATAATCCTGTCATCGTTCTGGGCGACAGCATTGTCGAAGCGTCTACCCTGCCGCGCGAGCTCTGCGGCCATGCCATAGTCAACGCTGGCCTGGATGGTGCCTCGACGACGAGCGATTTGGGCGACTGGCTGATGGATGCGCTCGACGGCAAACCCGCCGCCGCTATCGTGATCGCATTAGGGATCAACGACGCGTTGGGGGCTGCGCGGGACTTGCCGCAATTCGAGGCGAACTACAACTCGCTCGTGGCGACGCTTTCCAAGGCGGCGGCCCATGTGATCATGCTGGAGGTTCCGCCGCTCGATGCTTCTCCTCGTCTTGCCGTTGAGACGCGAACGAAAGCGACGCGGCTCATCGACAGCTATAATTCCGCTCTGCCAGCACTCGCCGTCCGCAGCGGCGCGACCTTTGCTGCCTTGCCGCCGCTGCCGACGCCGCACACTATTGACGGGGTACACCTGAGCGGCGCCGGGTATCAGCTTTGGAATGAAGCCGTTCTGAAGGGAGCATCGGTCTCGTGCGGCTCGAAATGAAACCAGCGGCTGCCGCTGTCCGATCGAACAAGCTTCCGGGATTGGAGCTGTTGCGCTTCCTGACGGCTTTTGCCATTTTGTTATTCCACTATCGCCAATTCGCCTTCGTAGGCGACAGGGAAGTGGGTCTTATTCAGGATCGGCTGCCGATCTATTGGCTTTTCGGCCCGCTGTACCATAGCGGCCCGTATGCGGTCCGGGTATTCTGGTGCATTAGCGGCTTCATTTTTTTCTGGAAATATCGCGACGCGGTCGCCGGTTGCCTGCTCGACGGATGGAAATTCTTCGTCCTGCGTTTCTCGCGGCTCTATCCACTGCACCTCGTGACGCTTCTGTTCGTAGCCGCGCTTCAGCCCCTGTACTTCCAGCTTACCGGATACTTCTTTGTGTACCAGAACAATGATGCGCTGCATTTTCTTCTTCAGTTGTTGATGGCGAGCAACGCTACGACCCAGGAAGCCCTAAGTTTCAATGGACCGATTTGGTCGATATCAGTCGAAGTGCTGGTCTATTTCTTTTTCTTCGTGATGTTGCGGGCGACCCGGTCCTGGCTGCTCAATCTGGTGGTCATCGCCATCAGCCTGATGATTCCCGGACAAGTCGCAGACTGTTTCGCTTTCTTTTATGCGGGCGGACTGGCGGCGATGGCGCGGCAACTCGTTACGTCTCGAACGATTCATCCTTTGGCGGCCGAAGGCGCAAGCTGGCTCGCCGCCAGCGTTGCAACCGCGCGCCGCCGGGGCATTTATCGCTTCGCCATGAAGCGACGCGCATGTGCACGCTGGGCTTTATGACTGGACGAGGGCGTTCCCCCGCGTTCCCCGGCCGTCCGCAATGGGTCCACAAGCCGTCGATGATGACCAAGCGGCGCGACGTCCGCTTTAGCCTCGGAAGCCGACGTTTGTGAGCGCTCGACTACCCCCATCACGGCGCGGAACACGCCGCTGCCGTCTTCACCCAAGCCACCACCAGCGCACCGGCCTCTTCCTGTTCCCGGTGTGGGGGTTACGGGGGTTACGGTGACAGTGCACTCACCGGCGGTGTTCGCCAAGCGTTGACCGGCGCTGTGGCCCTTAGGATGGGGGCGGCCTGTAATTTAATGCACTGTCACCGTAATTACAGGTCTGACAGATAGCGGATCACCGGTGTTGGGACGGCGGAGCCATGCCAATTGGCCGGAGTGCTGGAGATCGCCGCAGGAAAAACTGTCTCACCCACCATGCCGAAACTGAAACGGCCATCCAGGCCAAGATGGCTGCGGCGAATGCACCGACCACATTTGTCCCCGCCGTCGCCCAAAAAGTCACAGCGAATCCGGCAAGGCCAATGCTGCCAAGCCCGGCACCCGCGGCGTCCAGTGCCGCGGCCTGCTGTCCGCGTCGCGCCCCGGCAAGACCGGCATTCGCTTTGGCGCGACGCTCATGGCTTTCAATCAGGGTCGCACTGGCGCAGAAGATGGCGGGAAGCGCAAGAAAGAGCCCGCCTACGGCCGCCCCGAAATATTGACCTATTATTCCGGCGAACACAGTCGCAAGCCCCCCGAGCAGGAAGCGGACGCCGTATTCATACCAGCGCGTCTTCTCGAGTGCCGAGGATGTCAGCTTGACCAGCATCAGGCGGCACCTCCGAGACCCGCGAGCAGGCCGAAGGCGACTGCGAGCCATACGGCAAAAGCGATGATGCTGGCGGGCAGCGCCGCGAGCCGAGACCTTATCAGAACGTGGCACACGGCGAGGCTGTAGCAGGCGAGGGCTGCCGCACCGTAGATCATGCTCCAGCTTTCCGCCGCGGCGTATTGCGAGCCGTGGCGCGCGACCGCGATGCCGAGCGTGGCGAGCGCGACAGATGGCGCCGCGCCCAGGAGGCCGCCAAAACTCCTGGGCCGCAGCATGTCGCCGAGCATTGCGAAGGCGGATACGATCACACCGCCGGCGAAGAAGCGGAGGAGATACTCAGCCATGACGTGCCCCCCGATCCACAGGCTCTCCGCTCCGCCTTGCCAGCGTCCAAGGCCTCAACATCCGCTCGACCACGATCCCCAGCGTGAAGCCCGCGACCACATCGCTGGCCCAATGCGCGAGCAGCGCGATGCGGGTCAACGAGAGGGCCATCGCGATGGTGCGCACGAGACGTCGCCGGGACGGGGGCAGCAGGGCGCCGGCGGATGCCAGCGCGCCCATGTGGACGGCGTGGCCAGACGGAAAGGCATCGCGTGCTCTTCCGGAGAATGGGATGCCACGCCGATGGCCGAGCAGGGTCAGCCGATCCGGTCTGATCTGGTCGAACACGGTTTTCAGGATGTGCGGGAGCACTGCCGTCGCCAGCGAAACGGTCAGGATGTGATTTGCGACCCTACGCTCCTCGGGACGCCGAAGACGGGCGTAGAGCCACGCCGTCGCGGCAAGTCCAAGCAGCACATGCTCGTCGGCGCCCCAAGTCAGCGCTTCCGCCGTCTCTTCGAACTGCGGGTTCGCATGATGGGAGATCGCGTTGGCAATCGCGAGGTCAGTACGGGTGGGCTCGACAGTTATGAGGGCCATCAGTCCAGAAGCGGAGTTTGTTTATGACGTTTATGTAAAGCTTCTGTGACGACAGGGTTCCATGTCAGGGTTGGCTGACAAAGAGAAGGGCCGCCTCGACATCAATCAAGGCGGCCCTCTTTTCAAACAAAGTTGAAGGAGCGCGATTTAGGGCTGCCCCGATCCGCCCGATGAGCCGTAGACCTGACCGGTCGCATAGCTGGCGTCGGCAGCTGCAAGCTGTACATAGATCGAGGCAAGCTCGGCGGGCTGGCCGGGGCGGCCGAGCGGTGTCATGCCGCCGAATTTTTCAAGCTTATCCATCGTGGCACCCCCGGACACCTGGAGCGGTGTCCAGATCGGTCCCGGAGCAACGCCGTTGACGCGAATGCCCTTGGAGGCGAGCTGCTTTGCCAGCGACTTCACGTAATTCATGGTCGCCGCTTTGGTCTGCGCGTAGTCGTAGAGGTCGGGCGAGGGATCGTAAGCCTGCTCGGACGCGGTTGCGACGATACAGGATCCCGGCTTGAGCTGCGGCAGCGCCGCCTTGATGATCCAGAACGGCGCGTAGATGTTGGTCTTCATGGTCGCGTCGAAATCTTCCGACGTCACGTCGAGGATGGAGGCGCGCGTCTGCTGCCGGGCGGCGTTGCTGACGATGATGTCGAGGCCGCCGAGACCTTGCACGGCCTGTTCAACCAGTTTCTTGCAGAAGGCTTCGTCCTTGAGATCGCCGGGGATCGCAAGGCCGGTGCGGCCTTCCTTCTTGATCAGCGCGATCACCTCCTGTGCGTCGGGCTCCTCCGCCGGAAGATAGTTGATGGCGACGTCCGCGCCTTCGCGCGCATAGGCGATCGCGGCTGCCCGGCCCATGCCGGAATCACCGCCGGTGATCAGCGCCCTACGGCCGGCGAGCCGGCCGGAGCCCTTGTAGCTGGTCTCGCCATGGTCCGGCCGCGGCTCCATCTTGCCGGCGAGGCCGGGCCAGGGCTGCGATTGCTTTTTGAATGGCGGTTTCGGATAGCGGCTGACGGGGTCGATCAGGTCCTGCTCGGCCATGCCTGTGTTTCCCTTCGCTGTCGAGGATGCCAGCGAAGCCGCGGCGAGCGTGGCGCTCGCAGCGTGCACGACGTGCCGGCGGGTGACTGTGGTCTTGTCCTGATGTGCCATGAAGGCCTCCGCGATTTGCAGTCTCAACCAGCGGAGCAAAGCATCGTTGCTAATCGAGGACGCCGGCGGAGCCGACGTCCTCGAAAGGTCCTATTTCGACTGTCCGACGCTCGGCGCCTTGCCGAGCTCTTGGGCCATGTCGAGATGATGCCTTAGCGTGGGCACGGTCTTGCCGGCCCAGTCCTTCAGCGCGGCATTGTCGCCACCCTTGGCATAACGGTCGAACAGCGACACGGCGTCTTTGTGTGCGCTGACCTGGTAGGAGTCATAGTCCGAACTGAAGTCCTTACCCGAGGCATTCTTGAGCTTGTCGAGCTTGCTCTGGTGCGAGCTGTCGAGCGCAGTCGGCAGCGTGGCTTGCACCTTGCCGTCACCGACGAGGGCCTTCAGCTCGCTGCTGGTCTTGGTGTGGTCGGTCACCATCTGCTGAGCGAAGGTTTTCTCCTGCGCGTTGCCCTTCTGCTCGGCGAGCTTGCTCGATTCAATTTCGAACATGTCGCTGATGGCGACCTCCTTGACGAAATCGGCGGTCGCCGGCGCGACGCCGAGCGCCGAGTTGACGCCGGTTTTCTCGCCGAGCGACTGGGCGAGCGCTGGGCCTGCGAGGAGCACGCAGGCAGCGGCGATGGCAATACGTTTCATGGTCCGGTCCTCCGATTGGCCACGCGGCCTCCGCGCGGATCTTTGCGCCAATCAACACGACGCCGGGACCGATGTTCCTAATCCGTCGGATTTCGGCCGGTGCGGGGATTGATCGGATCGGTCGGCTTCCGTCGCAGCCGCTCCGGCAGGAACGGCTCGGACGATGAGGCCGACGGGGCAGCGCGCACATCGGCATGATGCTGCGCCCGCTCGTGCGGCGTCTGGTTGGTACTGATCTGGCGCTTCACGTCGACGCCGCCGACGGGGTCGTTGACGCCATGTTGAATGTCACGAAAGTCGCTCATGATTCACCTCGTTCCTTTCCGAGCAATCTTTTCCAGCACCTGCCGCCCTCGGACTTTGGTCCGCCTACGATTCGAAACCACCCGGCACCAATGCGCGGTTCCTCACGTCCCTTAGTTGAGCCCGCGGCGGAGCTTCTCGATGATCTGGCTCTGATCGTCCGCTTACTCTTGGACGGCCTACCTCGCGCGCTCCGTGCGTTCCGGATCAGGAGGCGGCGGCTTTGGAGGCGGCTTCTTGTCGGCCATATCTTGTCGGTCATGTCGCCAACGTTAGGTGGGTGGCATTAGTCCGGGAGACCGTAGCCATTCGCTCATGTGCGAGCCTGTTTCAGCTTGCCGGGCTCTGCGGATCAAATCTTCCCGGGCCGCACCAGGTGGGAGCGATTTGGCTTCATCAAGCAGGCGCTTTGCTTCTGCAGTCAAACGTTCTTCGAGGGACAAGGTTTGCCTGAACCGGCGACGCTGCTTCATGACGGGCCTCGTTCATACGGGTCCTAACCGTAGGAGTTGCAGTCAAAACGTTAGTCTATGCGGTTCTGTTCCATCCTTTACAAATGCTTGAAAAGCAAATCAGGTCACTACCGTTTTCAAACCAGGCGACCGAGGCGCATCCGGGTCCCATCACTGCGCGGGACATACCGCTCCGCTCTTCACCCAAGCCTCCACCAGCGCGCCGGCCTGCTCCTGCGTGCCTGGCGCGGGCGAGCGGCCGAAGCCGGGCTTCCAGGCCCAGCCGACGAGAGTGTCCTTGCCGATGTGATCAATCAGCGCCTCGACCTTGCGGCCGCCGTTGCGCGCGGGGTCCCTGATTTGCTCGCAGATCTCACTGATGCTCTTGCCTTCCCAGGCCATCTCGCGCGGTGCGAGGTGCCATTCGGGATGGCCGGGAATGCGGCCGGGCTCGAAATTGGCCTTCTGGTGACAGGTGGGACAGCGCATCGCCTCCTGGCCATGGCCGTCGACGCCGCGCGTGACCGGCGGCTGATGCGGGCGCGGATTGTCGCCTTGCCGCGGGCTGTCGCCGGCCGGATGGCAGTTGGTGCAGCGCGGATGCGTCAGCACCTTGCCGAGCTCGGTGAAGATTGCGGCTGAGCGTTTTTCGGTGTCGGCAATGTTCGCAAAACTCTCGGGCGAGGCGAGGCCGTGGCTCGTGTCCGACGCGGCGTAGCCGGCGCACAGGCTGCTCGCCAGCGCCGCCATCACGACCATGATCTTGATGCGCGCGGTCTTCATCGCTGGCGCACTCATTTGGTGGCGACGAGATAGCGGGTTGAATCGGCGAGGATCACGTCGCGCACCGCCTCGTGATATCTGATGTAGCCGGTGCAGCGGCACAGATGGCCGTCGAGTGCATCCGCGATGGTCTGCTCCAGCGCCTCGCGTGCGACCGGCGTGCGCGCCAAACGTTCGAGCAGCACTTGCCCCTCATTGAGGAAGCCGGCGGTGCAATAGCCGCACTGAAAGGCGAAGTGATCGATGAACGCCTGTTGCAGAACCGAGAGCTGGCCGTTCTTGGCGTGGCCCTCGATGGTGCGGATCGACTTGCCGTCGAAATTCACGGCCGGCGCGACGCAGGTCGGGCTGGTGGTGCTGGTGCCGTCCGGCTCGTCGACGATGATGGCGCAGCTCAAACATTGCGCGGCGCCGCAGCCGAACTTGGTGCCGGTCATGCCGAGCATCTCGCGCAGGAAATCGTTCATCGAGAGATCGTCGCGGACGTCCATCGGTCCGTGCTTCCGGCCGTTTATGGTGAGGCTGACGGTGGTCACGCCAAAACTCCCTTCAAGAGGTTTGCCGTGACCGGCAGCGCGCGGAAACGGTGGCCGGTGGCATCATGGATGGCATTGATCAGCGCCGGCACGATCGGGATCATCACGACCTCCGCCATGCCCTTCGGTGCTTCGTCTGGTACGAGCGGCTTCAGCATCTCGATCTCGAGATCGCGGAGCGGCAGGTCGGAGCCGCGTGCGACCAGATAGCGCCCGAGATTCCATTCGCCGTTGCCCGGCCCGCCCTCGAACGGGGGCAGGGTTTCGAGCAGCGCGTAGCCGACGCCCATGGCGAAGCCGCCCTGGGCCTGGCCCATCACCACCTCGGGCACGAGCGCGGTGCCGCATTCGAACACGCTATAGGCCTTGGCGATGCGAAGCGCGCCTGTTGCGCGCTCGATCTCGACGCGGACCAGCGTGCCGCACATCGAGGTGTAGGCGGTGCCGATGCGGTTGTTGTCGGTCGGCGGAAATTTGACGCTCGTGCGGTTGATCCGCTCGAACTTGCCGTTGCCGCGGCGGATCGCGAGTGCATCGATATCCGCGCGGTATTGCTCGCCGAACAAGGGGAAGCGCGCCCTGGACCAAGCCCAGCGCGAAAAACTGTGCGCGACCGCGCCGGTGACGAAGCCGCGCGCATGGGCGGTTGCGGCGAGCGCCGACAGCGCCAGCGGTTCAAAGCCGGGCATCGTGAGCTGGCCATTCTGCCAGCTCGCGCTCGCCCATTGCCGGGCGCGCGCGTCAGTCTTCGCAATGTGCCACAGCTCCAGCGCGGCGGGCCACAGGCCGAAGCGGAAGATGATTCGGGCGGCCTCGGCCGACGAGTGCGTGCCGACATGGGCGCCGATTGACGCTGATGTCGCCGAGGAGATCGAGGGCACCCAGCGCGGATTCCGCTCGGCGGCGTCCTGCGTTTTCTGGTCCATGGTGTAGGGATCGCCGGAGGAGACGAGGCCGAGCACGTCGTAGCTGTCGACGCGGGCGACCGAGACCTCGTCGGCGATGGCGCCGAGATGGCCGGCGACGCGGTTGGCCAGCGCCGTGCCGATGCCGTTGCCCATCTCGACATGGTCGCAGAAGATCGAGATCTTGCCGTCGGCGCCGAGCTCGACGCGGCCGAGCGAGCAGTCCGCGCCGGAGCCGTAGTCCTTGGTGACGCAGGCAACCCCGGTGCCGACCAGCCGATCTCCCGTGGTTTGCCTGAGCTGCGCGCGTTGCTGCCAGATTGGATGAGTTTCGAGCTTGTCGAGGATTTCGGGCGTGCGCACCGAGACGATATAGGGATTGCCGGTCATGGTCCGGCCGTTTTGCTTGAGCGCATTGCGGCGGCGGAATTCGATGGGATCGAGCTGGAGCGCGCCTGCGGCCTCGTCGATCAGCGCCTCGAGCGCGGTCATGGTCTGCAGCGTGCCGTAGCCGCGCATCGAGCCGGCCGTGACGCCGCGCGAATGCAGCGCGGTCGTGGTGACGTCGACCTTTGGGATGTCGTAGATGCCGATCGCGCCGGTGGCGGCAACGACGGCCACGTTGGTGGAGAAGTTCTGCAGCCCGCCGCCGTCGAGCACATGGTCGGCGGCGAAAGCCTTGATCAGGCCGGTGGCGCGGTCGATGCCGATGCGCGAGCGCATCTTGATCGCGTGGCGTTTGATGCCGCCCTGGAATTGCTGGTAGCGGTCATGGGCGAGCCGCACCGGCTTGCCCGGGAAGCAGATCGCGGCCAGCGCGACATAGAGGATGAACGGCGTGTGGTCGCGCCCGCCAAAGCCGCCGCCGACATGGGCGAACTGCGCGTTGATATGCGCGGGCTTGTAAGGCGCGTGGGCCTTGCCGAGCAGATGCGCGAGCGACTCCGCGGCTTCGTAAGGCGACTGCACGCCGAGCACCAGCTCGAGATTGCCGCCTTTATTAGCTCCCTGGCCGCCGTACCAGGCCAGCCCGCACTCCGGCTCCAGGAACATCGGGTCGACCGATTGCGTCTCGAACTCGCGGTCCAGCACCAGGAGAGAGGCGTCGTCCGCGGCCAACTCGGCACGGATCTGCTCCCCAAGCTTTGCCGCCTTGACGTAGTCGGCCGGCATCTCGCTAGCGAGCGGCGACCACACCGGCAGCGCCGTGGTCTGCACCTTCTTGGGCGACACCCAGCCAGCCCGGATCGGCGAATAGACGTCGGGCTTGTCGGGCGAGGGGCCTGCGACGCGGGTGAAGCGGTAGGAACCGTAATCGGATGCGATCACCGGGCCGGTTTCTTCGCCGAACTTGACGAAGGTGCCGTCGCGCAAGACGAGCCGGGCCTGGTCGAAGGCGTCGAACGTTTCGAAGATCAGCAGCGCGACCGGCTGTCCCAGATAAAGCGGCGTCTTGCCGGGCGGGCAGAACAAATCGCCGGCATAGAACTCCGGCACTTGCGTGCCGATGTGGTCGAGATCGCTGGCCGCGACGACGACGGATGGCTTCAGCGCGCCGCTGAGGCGGGCAAGGTCCATGCCGGTGTAGACATGGGTCGCGTCGTTGGCGCGCACCAGGATCGCGTGCGAAGTGGTCTGCGGCCAGCCGGGCAGATCGTTGGCGCGGAAGTCGGAGGCGTAGAGCTTTGCGCCCGTGACCTTGGCGACGCCGTCGACGCGGCCAGTGCCTTTTGTTGCTGGATTGAAATGTCCCCGGCCGGGCAGCGTCTCATGCGCCGCGAAGGGCGCGTTTGCCGCCGCAGCGAGATGCGACAGGCTGACTGAGATGCCGCCCGCCGATAACCACTTCACGAACTCGCGTCGCGAAGGCCGCATGATCTCATCCTTGTACAACGCTGGCGGGAGGCTGTCATGATTCGCCCATGCGGAAATAGAACAGGGCGGCCGTTTACGAGAGGTGAAGGCGGCTCCGCGCGAACGCAGCCGCCTTTCGTCTGGCCCAAGCCTTTCACGTCAAGTCTTCACTTGAGATCAGCGATCGTCGCGGGGCCGGGGCCGGGGGTGACCAAGGTCGGCCACTGCTTGGAGCCGAACGGAACCAGCGGCGGCAGGAACGGCGTCATGCCGCGCTTGGCCGTCTCGGCGACGATTGCGGCGCGCGCGTCGCCTCCCATCAGCTCGTAATCCATCAGGTGATAATTGCCGAAGAACAGCGCGCCGACCGAGCGATCCGCGATGATCCGCGTCAGCGATTCCAGCATGTCCGATGGCGTGGTGGTGAAGGAGACCGTCTCGATCAGCAGCAGGCGCGTGTTGATGGCCTCCGCGCCGAAGAACTGTGCGAGCACGCTGAAGATCACGTTGTTCTGCCGTGTGACGTAGATGGTGTTGCTGGCGCCATAGGTCTTCTCCCAGTCGGGACCGAGCTGTGCCTTCCAGTCTGCCAGCACGCCCATCCAGTGCGCGACCTGGGTCTGCGCCGCCCACGCGACGTTCTTGGCGAGGAACGGGGCCTGTTGTTTGCCAAAAGCCTCTAACTTCGCGAACGGAATGACGCCGCTGGCGAGGCATTCGTCCATGAAGGCGATGTTGTTCTTCAGGATGGTGCGGTTGTTGTCGCGCCAGTCGGCCTGCATCGGCGTGGCGTCGAGGCTGTCCAGCGCCGACTGCATCCGGCTGCGAAAGGCCAGCATGGCGCCGCGCCAGGATTTGTTGTCGGGATTGTCGACATAGGGGCCGACCACCTCGGCCAAAGCCATGGTGCTGTGGCCGACCGATTTCAGCAGCTGATAGACGACCGGCACCTGCGGCGCATCGAGCGGCGGCTGGCCCGGCCGATAGAGGATCAGGCGTCCGCCGGCGCCGGAGAACAGGCCGAGGATCACGGGGTGCTTGTCGAGGATGTTCTTCTGGAAAACCTTTGAAGCCTCGCCATAGAGCTCGAACATCGCATTGTTCAGAGCCAGCACGTCCTTGGTGGCGATTTCGCCGGGCGTGGAATTGGTCCTGCCGGAGATCGGCGCCATGTAGTCGGGCAGAGTTTGAGCCGTTGCGCCGCCGCCGAGCATCAGTGCGGCGGCCATGGCCAGGCCAAAGCGAGTTTTCATCGGTATTCCCCCCGGGTGCGTTCTCGGCAAGCGTCAGGTCGACAGACGTCGGTCAGATTCGCTGGACCACGCCACCCGTGCTTCTGGCCGAAAATTGCTAAGGATTTGTCAGGAGGGGGCAAAACCCGGGCCCCGCCGGGCTTCCTTTGGCGGCCCGCATGGCCTATTACGCCGCAACGCAACATTTCCCCAAAAGACCCCATGATCCGCCTCGACAACGTCAGCAAGCAAGCCGGCCACCAGATCCTGTTCATCGAAGCCTCGGCCGCCCTCAACAAGGGCGAGAAGATCGGCCTCGTCGGCCCGAACGGCGCCGGCAAGACCACCCTGTTCCGGATGATCGCCGGCGAGGAACTGCCCGATGAAGGGCAGGTCTCGACCGATCGCGGCATCACCATCGGCTATTTCAACCAGGACGTCGGCGAGATGTCTGGCCGCAGCGCCGTCGCCGAGGTGATGGATGGCGCAGGTCCGGTGAGTGCGGTCGCGGCCGAACTGCATGAGCTCGAGACCGCGATGGCCGACCCGGACAAAGCCGACCAGATGGACGAGATCATCGCGCGCTACGGCGAGGTGCAGCACGCCTTCGAGGAGCTCGACGGCTACGCGCTCGACGGCCGCGCGCGCGAAGCGCTATCCGGCCTCGGCTTCAGCCAGGAGATGATGGACGGCGACGTCGGCAAGCTCTCGGGCGGCTGGAAGATGCGCGTGGCGCTGGCCCGCATTCTCCTGATGCGCCCCGATGTCATGTTGCTCGACGAGCCGAGCAACCATCTGGATATCGAAAGCCTGATCTGGCTCGAGAAATTTTTGCATGATTACGAAGGTACGCTGTTGATGACCTCGCATGACCGCGAGTTCATCAACCGCGTGATCTCCAAAGTGGTCGAAATCGATTCCGGCTCGCTCACGACTTACGCCGGCAATTACGAGTTCTACGAGCAGCAGCGCGCGCTGAGCGAGAAGCAGCAGCAGGCGCAGTTCGAGCGCCAGCAGGCGATGCTCGCCAAGGAAATCAAGTTCATCGAGCGCTTCAAGGCGCGCGCCTCGCACGCGGCCCAGGTGCAGAGCCGGGTCAAGAAGCTCGACAAGATCGAGCGGGTCGAGCCGCCGCGCCGCCGCCAGACGATCGCGTTCGACTTCCTGCCGGCGCCGCGCTCCGGCGAGGACGTCGTCGCCTTGAAGAAGGTGTTCAAGGGCTACGGCAGCAAGCGCATCTACGACGGGCTGGATTTCATGATCCGCCGCAGGGAGCGATGGTGCGTGATGGGCGTCAATGGCGCCGGCAAGTCGACGCTGCTCAAGCTCGTCGCCGGCGCGAGCGAGCCGGATGAGGGCACCGTGGCGGTCGGCGGCAGCGTCAAGATGGGCTATTTCGCCCAGCACGCGATGGACCTGCTCGACGGTGAGCAGACGGTGTTCGAGTCACTCGAATATGCGTTTCCGACCGCGGGACAGGGCTCTTTGCGCGCGCTTGCCGGCTGCTTCGGCTTCTCCGGCGACGACGTCGAGAAGCGCTGCCGCGTGCTCTCAGGCGGCGAGAAGGCGCGCCTCGTGATGGCCAAGATGCTGTTTGACCCGCCGAACTTCCTGGTGCTGGACGAGCCGACCAACCATCTCGACCTCGCCACCAAGGAAATGCTGATCAATGCGCTGTCGGATTTCGAAGGCACCATGCTGTTCGTCTCGCACGACCGGCATTTTCTGGCGACGCTGTCGAACCGCGTGCTGGAACTGACGCCGGAAGGCATCCACCAGTTCGGTGGCGGCTACACGGAGTACGTCGCGCGCACCGGGCAGGAGGCGCCGGGATTGCGGAGCTAGTCAGCTACGTCAGGTTTCGTCGAAGCCATTCCAGGCGCTCCTGCTCTTCTTCGGGAGATCGACGTTCCACGAGCACGAAGCCCACGAATTGACCATTTTGATCTGACCAGAAATTTCCAGACCCTGCGTTGGTCGTGTAGACTGTGATGGTTACGGGAGCCGACGGACTCAGCTTCTCCAGCGCAGCTAGCAGTGATGGAAAGCCACGTGTAGCGATGCCAGCTCCAATTGTTCTCTCCTGCCGTCTTCTGAGTGATCGGAGCCAAAATTCGGCGGACGCGTAGTCCGACACCCCTGTCACAGAGTCAGGCCGCGTCAGATCCGGTCGCTTCAGGAAGTCGAGTGCCGCCGCCTTGTCTTCGTTTGCCGGCAGCAAGCCGATCATTTGCGCCAGCGATTCGACAGCAATAGCCACAGGCTCTCTCCAAAGAGTGGTACGCTCAAGTAATTTTCGTACGAAGTTTGCCAAGCGGCGCAATGCACCGACACGCTGATCCTGCCGATCCATTTTCCCGCGCCGACCGCGGTCTGATCAAGCCGTTCGGCGCCGCCTTTGACTACTGTTTCAAGCGGGACTAGGGCGATCGCGCTTCGGACGCGTCCAGAGCCCCGTTCCGGGGCTCTCAATTCTTGTTTGACGCGTTTTCCTGACGCGAACCGGAATCCACTTCGCTCGACAACGCTCTAATACGTGTAGAACATCCGCTGGATTTCCTTGCTGTCGGTCGTCTTGGTCAGCGCCAGCATCAGCAAGATACGCGCCTTTTGCGGGTTGAGCGTATCCGAGACGATGAAGTCGTGTTCGTCGTCCTTGGCTTCGCCGTTGCGCGCGACGATGCCGTTGCCGACACGGCTGCTGCGAACGATCGCGACACCCTTCTTGTGGGCTTCGTCGAGAGCCGGCTCGACGGCGGGCCGGGCAAGGCTGCCGTCGCCCACGCCGGCATGCACGATCCCCTTGGCGCCGGCGGCGACAAAAGCATCCACCGCGACCCGGTTCATGTTGGCATAACCGTAGACGATATCGACTTGCGGCAGGGTATCGAGGTCGGACACGTCGAATTCGGAGTCCGCCGTGTTCCGGCGCGTCGATTGACGATAGAAATACGGTTTGTTGCCCTGCATGTAGCCGAGAAAGCCGAGTTCCGGCGTGCGGAAGGTGTCTGCCGTCGAGGTGTTGGTCTTGGTCACCTCGCGCGCCGCGTTGATCTGATCGTTGAGAGAAACGAGCACGCCCTTGCCGACGGCTTCGTCACTGCCTGCGAGGATCACCGCATTGTAGAGGTTGATCGGCCCATCCGCGCTGATCGCCGTCGACGGCCGCATCGCGCCAACGACGACGACAGGCTTCCGGCTCTTGACGACCAGGTCGAGGAAATAGCTGGTTTCCTCGATCGTATCGGTGCCGTGCGTGATCACGATTCCGTCGACGTCGTCCTGCGCGAGCAGCGTGTTGACGCGCTTGGCAAGCTTGAGCCAGTAATCATTGTTCATGTTCTCGCTGGCGATCTGGAAAACCTGCTCGCCCTTGACGTTGGCCACCGTCTTGAGTTCGGGGACGGCGTTCAGGAGGGTCTCGATGCCCACCGTGGCCGCGGTATAACCGACCACGGTGGTGCTGCTCGTTCCGGTGCCCGCGATCGTGCCACCAGTCGCGAGAACCATGACATTGGGCAGACCGGGGCTCCTTGCATTCGCGACGTCGAAACTGATGAGCAGCGCAAAGAGCAAGCTCGCTGTCGCCAATGTCTGATTACGCACTCGAGATTGCCACATCTTGACGTCCCTTTCCTGGAAAGCCTCGTCGGTGCGCCCCAATTCGCTCAGCACTCCATGATCCGTCAGCCGACGGCTTCTGTCTAGGGTTGTGATGTCGTGGGATGATTTGGTTTGGGTGCGCGGGGAGGCGCGTTCGGGATCGAAGGTCTTTCCTTTACCTCGCCCCGCTTGCGGGGAGAGGTCGAATTCGCGCGAAGCGCAAATTCGGGTGAGGGGGACTCTCCGCGAATCCAACTATCGCCGTCCCCGCGGAGACTCCCCCTCACCCCAACCCTCTCCCCGCAAGCGGGGCGAGGGAGTAGATCGCACAGCGCCTTACGCGCCCATCTCGCACTTCTTCATGAAGCTGTTCTTGGCGGCGCCGGCGAGCGGCTTGCCGTCGGAGCCGACAGCCTTGGGCGCGCAGGCGTCTTCCTTGCACTTCTTCATGAACGAGGTTTTGGCGGCGCCGGCGAGCGCCTTGCCATCCTTGCCGACCGCCTTGCTCTCGCAAGTGTCGTCCGCAAGGGCCGAGCCCGCTGCAAAGGTGGCAACGATTGCAGCCAGGAAAATTCGCTTCATCATGGGTGTCTCCCTAAACCAAAAAGATGGCGCGGGAATTGGAGCCCGGAATCGTGGCGCAATCAAGCAGGGGCATCCGCATGCGGCTCAATTTTTCCAACGGTCGAGGATCGCGTTGGCCTTGACGAGGGCATCGTCCATGGCTGCCTGATTCCCGGACGTTGCTTGCCGGCGGGACGAAGGCTCGTCGAAATCGTGGGTGGCGCCGGGATAGACGGTGACGTCGATCGGGCTGCCCGCCTGCGCCGACCGCTCAGCGACGTGCTGGCAAATCTGCGGCGAGACCTCCTCGTCGTCGGCGCCGAGGAACATCGCAATCGGGGCGGTGGTCGAGATGGTCGGCGCCAGCAGCGCGGTCTGTCCGCAGCCTGGATAGAAGACGAGGGCGCCGCGATAGCCCGTCTGGTTGCCTTGCTGGTTTCCTTGCTGGTTTCCTTGCCGGATCATCACGTTCAACGCGGTGCTGCCGCCATTGGACCAGCCCTGGAGGAAGATCTCGCCGGCGAGGACGTCGTTGCGGCCACGCAGATAGGCGAACGCACCTTCGGCGTCGAGCGGACGCACATTGGTCTCGTTCACGTTAGCGCGGTCGGGATCATCATGGGTGAAGCGGCCGAAGCCGTGCGCCTTGCCGCGCGGGCCAAAGCTGTCCGGCAATAGCGCCAGGTAGCCGCGTGCCGACCAATATTCGCCCCACATCGCATGGCGCTTCGACAAAGCGCCTGCATTACAGGGCGAGGCGATGCCGGCGCCGACGAAGGTGCAATCGGAATTGTCGTTGCTGGAGTACGGTCCGCCGCGCCCGTGCAGCATGACGATGGCGGGCCAGGGGCCCGGCGTGCTCGGCTGGAACAGATAGCCGGTGAGCGCCGCGCGTCCATCGGCGCTGCGGAAATAGACGGTCTGGGGTGCGGCCGCGACGACCTGTACCGATAGCAGCAGGGCTGCGATCAGGCCGATGATACGGATGAGATGAGGTCGCAATTCAATGCCGCCGGGCCGCAAGGCGATCACGCCCCGCGCGCGAGCAACGCCCTGAAATCGGCGCGGGCACGTTGCGCCTCGGCGCGTGCGACTTCGGCGGCGTCGCCGAGGCCGAAATAGCCGTGGATCAGGCCAGGGCCCTCATGATGCTTCACCCGCACGCCGGCAGCCTCCAGCGCTTTCGCATAGGCCGCGCCCTCGTCGCGCAACGGATCGAACCAGGCGGTGGTCACGATCGCGGGCGCAAGGCCGGCGAGCGAGGTGGCGCGCAGCGGCGAGACCCGCCAGTCGGTGGCTTGATCGACGTCGGCGAGATAATGGCCGGCGAACCATTCCATCACGGCGCGCGAGAGGAAGTAACCATCCGCATTCTCGGCACGTGACGGAAAGCGCGCGTTCTCGCGCGTGTCGGCATAGCCGCCCACGACGTCAGTCACGGGATAGACCAGCAGCTGCGCCGCGAGCTTGATGCCGGCGTCGCGGCAGGCGATTGCCGTGGCGGCGGCGAGATTGCCGCCGGCGCTGTCGCCGGCGACGCCAAGACGCTTTGCGTCGTCGCCAAATTCCGCGACGCGGTCGAACACGTCGCTGGTCGCAGCGAAGGCGTCCTCGAAAGCGCCGGGAAAGCGGGTCTCCGGCGGTCGCCGGTAATCGACGGAGACCACGACCGCGCCGGTCTCGATCGCGAGATTGCGCGCCTGCCGGTCGTGGGTCTCGAGGTCGCCCGCGACCCAGCCGCCGCCGTGGAAGAACACGACGGTGGGCGCGGGCGTGCCGCCGACCTGGTAGACGCGGGCGTCGAGCGGACCGGCGCCGCCCTTCACCTTGATATCCTGCACGGCATCGACGGGCGGCGGCGGCACGGCCGCGCGCGCGGCAGCCAGTGCGCGCAAGGAATCGCGGGCGCTCTGTGGCGTCATCGTCGTCGGATCGCGCAGCGGCAGCAGCGGAATGATCTGGGCGATGACGGGATCGAGCGGTGCGGCCATTTGGGAGTCCTCACGGGGTGTGGTCGGGTCCACACGGGGTTCTTGGTCTTGCTTGCGGGTTAGCATAGATTTCGCGCGCCGCATCGGCAACCGGCGAGGCGCTACGATTGCAACGCCGCCGAATGAACGGGCAGGGAGGTCTTGAGGTGGAATTCGAAACGCTGGTCCAGTCGCGCCGCAGCGTGCGCGGTTTCAAAAACGAGCCGGTGCCGCGCGCGGTGATCGAGGCGATCATCGACAGCGCCAAGCGCGCGCCGTCCTCGATGAACACCCAGCCCTGGCATGTCCACGTGCTCACCGGCGGCCCTCTGGAACAGGTGCGCCGCCGCAACATGGAAGAGATGGTTGGCGGCGCCAAGGTCAAGCGCGACATCGTCAGCCATGGCGAATACCAGGGCGTGCATCGCACCCGGCAAGTCGACATCGCCAAGCAATTATTCAGCGCGATGGGAATCGCGCGCGACGACAAGCCGATGCGGCAGGATTGGGTGCTGCGCGGCTTCCGACAGTTCGACGCGCCGGTCTCGCTGGTGCTCACTTATGACCGCGTGCTCGATCCCGGCGCGGTCTGCCATTTCGATCTCGGCGCGCTCTGCTACGGCATCGTGCTGGCGGCCTGGGACCGCGGGCTCGGCTCGGTGATCAACGGCCAGGGCATCATGCGCTCCGATATCGTGCGCGAGGTCGCCGGGATCCCCGAGGACGAGGTCATCATGACCTGCGTCGCGATGGGCTATCCCGACGACGACTTTGCCGCGAATGCCGTTCGCTCGGGTCGCGAGGGCAACGACGAGTTCGTGCGCTACGTCGGCTTCGCTGACTGATGCGGAGAGGCCGGAGGAGATTCCTTCACGAAATTTTTGGTGCGGACTCCATGCGGCCTCTTGCAATCTCTATCGCGCAGGAGGAACAATACGCGGACTGAAAGGTTTGTTGCTGGCGCGAGGAAATTGATATGCGGCGGCTGGCTAGCCTGGTTCGATGGTTCTTCGGTCCGCGGATGCGGCGTCCGATCGATGATGATCCCAGTCTTCCGTTTGCCCCTGAGGAGTTCGGCAGGCTGATCCGCAGCGGCAAGCGCGAGGACATGAAGCGGCTCGCCGAAGGACTGGCTTGTCGTTCGATCCCGCACCGCATCAAATACCGGGCCACGCACTAGACGGACCCGTGACGTCATTCCCGCTCCCGGGTTGTGGTGCACACTCACCGTGTGAGCGCGACCTGCTTGAACGAGGTGACGAGCGCTTTCTCCAGCTTTCCCGTCATCCCGCAGAGAATATTGTAGGCCTCGCTGCGCGGCATCAACGGCCTGTAGGGCCGGTGCTCGATCAGCGCGGCGAAGATGTCCGAGATCGTGAGAATGCGCACGATGTCGTTGATGCTCTCGCCAGCCAGCGCGTCCGGATATCCGCTGCCGTCGAGAAATTCGTGGTGGTGCCGGACGGCATCGAGAATCTCGGGCGTAATCTGCTCGTGGTCCTTCAGGAATTCGTAACCCGCCGCCGGATGCGTCTCGATCATGGCGCGTTCGTCGGCATCGAGGCGGCCGGGCTTGTCCAGGATCGCAAGCGGGATCCGGGCCTTGCCGATGTCGTGGAACATGGCGGCCGTGTAGAGGCGCTCCAGATCGGCTCGTCCGACGCCGAGGCTCAGTCCGAAGTCGATCGCCACGCCGGTCACGAGCAGGCAGTGCTGGTAGGTTCCTTCATGGTGCCGGCGCACCGCTGTGAGCCATTCCGATAGACCATGTTCGGTGATGCGATCGGCGATCTGCCGGCCGGCGTCCTTCGCGCCATCGACGTTGAGGGGGCCGCCAAGCGTGACGGCGGTGAACATCGATGTGATAGCGGTCGCTGCGGTTTCGACGGCGTTCTCTGGCCGGGACGGCCCGCTTGAAGAAGCGGAAGCGGGCTCGGCCAGCGCCGCCAGCAGCTTCAACTTGTTGATCGTGCCGGGAAGGACGAGCGTCGCGCCCAATGCATAAGCCTGCGAGACGCTTGCGTGAGAGGAATGCTCGACCAGGAAGATCCGCTTCGTCGCCTTCGCCAGCTTAGGGGTCCGCTTCTTGATGGCAGCGATGGCGACGGTGTCACGCAGGTCCGCGCGGACGACGATGGCGAATGGCACTTGAGACAGCTTGGCTTCCGCATCGAGCCGTTCGCCTGCGACGGCAAATTGCCGTTCCAGGATAGAGCAAATGCCCGACAATTTGGCGGAGGAATCGGCCAGCACATGGACGAAGGGACGAGCCGATTGCGCCGCTTTGAGGCTACCTTCCCCCTTGACGGGGCTGGTGATGGTTCGCGCCTTCTGCACGGCAGACCTGAACTGTGCTGGAGTTGAACGACCTTGATGATGTCTCGCGCCGAAATGCCTATTTGCTCTGCGCGGCCGCCTTCGCGCTCGCCATTTTCTTCTTGTTGTCCGCGTTGATGAAGTGCACGCCGGCCATGGTGCCGTCGATCCAGACCAGCTCACAGCGCCGATAGGCGAGACCGGTCGACGACAGCAGCATGAAGAATTCCTTGGCTTGCAGCACGTCGAGGGTGCCCTCGACCTCGATCTTGGCGCCGCTCTGCGACACGTCGAGCAGCACGCAACTGCGTCGCCAGGTGCCGTCCGAGCCCATCAGGTTGACGGACTGCTTGTGATCCATCCGCACGCGAAACGCCTTGCGACCGTCGAACTTCATCGGCTAACCCCCATTTTTGCGCCGCGATTTCCCGGATCGCTTGGAATGGCGCTTGCTGCGATTTCCCCCCAGCGCACTGTCCATTGGCTGGTCGACAAGAGAAGCGTTTCGAAGATCAGTTGCGCGCGTTCGCGCTCGGCGAAGGAAAGGCGTTTGCCGCCGCGGTTGCTCAGGATCGCGAGCGTGGTCGCCCAGTTCAAGCGCGAAGCCCGGCAGGCCATCACCAGGCCTTCGCAATCGTCATCGCTCATGACGTGCTCGACAATCTCGATCGGAGCCCCTGACAGCACCGACAGAGCGGTGAACAAATTGGCGATCTCGCCGCGGATCACGAAGCGGTTCACCGTGGAATCGTTGAGCTTGCCGACGCGGTTCAGCGCAACGATCTCCGGCCTTGCGTTGGCATAGTCGGCCGAGCAAGGCCGCTTCGGCGCAACGATCGCGGGCCCCTGTGCCGGGGGCAGGGCGGAGGCATTGGGCTTGGCCGCGGGCTTTGGCTCAGGTGAAGCGGAAAGCAGCTTGCGCAAGACGATGTCGGGCGTGCCGGGCCGGAGCGCCAGCGCCTTTGCGATCTCGTCGTCCGCAGCACCCGTCTCGATCAGCGAAGCGTAAGCCGCATCGGAGAATTGGGCTCCGGGGTTCTTGATCAGGGCGAGGCGGACCGCGCGCGTGCCGCGCGTGACCAGCGCTTCAGCCACGGCCGCTTCGATCTCGTGACGGGCCGAGATCGCGAGCTGATGCGTTTCGCCGCAGGCTGTCGCGACCGCCGTCAGGTCGGCGGCAGAGAGCCCTCGCGATTTGAGCAGGACCGGGCAAGCGATGGAGGGGTCTTCGTGGGATGCCAGATGCCGCAACGTGTCCTGCGGCGCAATGTTCAAACCAGCGAGTGCCTCGCTCAGTTCTGTCAATGCGGAGGGCGTGACCCGCCCCGTCAATCGAAGCAAGACGCCGTCGACCACATTGACCAGCAGGTGCTGAGGCTTGTCGCGGCCGGATGCGAGCAGGTGCACAATGCCCGAGAGGATGCGGGCGCAGCGCTCCGGCGAGCAGGCTGCGACCGCTTCTTCCAACTCAACTAGAATATCGGCAGGCGAATTTGCCGCCATGGCAGGAGCCTGAACTGAAAAAATTATGACAAATGAACGGGCTCATTTCGCCCCAGAGTTGTTAATTTGGTTCTTAAACTTGGGGTTGCCGGGTATCAACGCACCATCCGCTTTGCTGGAAACGCTATCGAAATTTGGCAGGACCTGATTGACCGGCTTGTTCTTTGAAGTCGATCCCCGCCAATTGGTCGAGAGACGCTCGCGTGAGTCTTCGGTGGAGCGGGCAGCCGAAAGGGGGGAAATCAGCCGGTGCTGTCGCCGGTGGCGCGTCGCTTCGTGACGCTGCTTTTCATTTTGCCATGACCAATGATGATGATGCGCCAGCGTTGGCGCCAAAGATATTTCGTTTTTCAGACGTCGATGAGTTTCGCAGTTCCATCCGCGGCCTGAACATCGAGTTCACGCCGCTCGTGCGAAGGATTTCGACTGAGCAGATCATCTTGCGTCTGCCGGGCTGCGACGTGAACGTCACGCGCGCGTTTCCACGCGTCGTGGATGCGCAGCTGACCGCGGATTGCACGGCGATCGGATTTGCGATGGACGATCTCGACGTGCCCATTCGCTTCAACGGGGCGCAGCGCGATCGCTCGGTCATCGTCGTCGGCAGCAGCGGCGCGGCCTACAACACGATCGAGGAGGTGCCGCGTCAGGTCGCCTCGGTGGTGTTCAGGCCGGAGGTGAAGGATCGCGGCTGGCCGGAGGCCAAGCCGAACTTCAAGGTCTTCGAGACCAGTGCTGGGGCGCTGGATCGGTTGCGGCGAATCGTCACGGAAGCGGTGGCAGCCGCATCCGAAGCCATCGATCCCGCAGAAGTGCCGATGAAGGCCGCGGCGATGAAGGAGTCCCTGTTCGGTGCCGTCGATGCGGCCATCGCCGAAATCGTTCCGGCGCGATGGACGCTTTGGCCGAACGATCAGCGGAACTTCAAGATTTTTCAGGAGATCCGCGCGCTGCTTTCCGGCGATCTCGCCCAGCCCATCTACAGCGAGGACCTCGCGCGCAAGCTTGGTCTTTCCGTTCGCACCATGCACGACGTCGTCCGGCGTTATCGCGGCATGAGCTTGCATCGCTATTTGCGGCTGCGCCGGCTCTGGCTGGTCCGTCAGCGGCTGTTGGCGGGCGCGGAGAGCGTGAAGGCCGTCGCGCTGGCGTTCGGCTTCTGGCATCTCAGCGATTTCTCCAGAAGCTATCGCGACCAGTTCGGCGAGGCGCCGTCGGAGACGCTGGAGCGTGGACGAAGGCGTTAGCACGACAAACAGGCTGGGTCAGTTGCCGCGTCCCGTGCTAACGTGCCGGCCATGAGCAACTGCATCCTCGTCCTCTACGGTTCCTACCGTTCCGACCGCATGGGCATCCGCCTTGCGAACTTCGTCATCGATCGCCTGCGCAGCCGCGGCGAGGAGGTCGCGTTCATCGACGCCAAGGCGATCGGCCTGCCGATGCTCGACCGCATGTACAAGGAACATCCCAAGGGAGAAGCGCCGGAGGCGCTGGAGAAGCTGGCCGGACAGATCCGTGGCGCCGACGGCTTTGTCTTCGTCACCGGCGAATACAATTGGGGCATTCAGCCCGGCCTGAAGAACCTCACCGACCACTTCCTGGAGGAGTGGTTCTGGCGGCCTGCCGCGATCGTGAGCTATTCCGCCGGCCGCCTGTCGGGCGCACGCGCCTCGACGGCCTGGCACGGCACGCTGTCGGAGATGGGCATGGTGGTGATCTCGAGCACGATCGGCGTCGGGCCGATCGCGCAGACGCTGTCGGCCGAGAGCGAGCCGATCGGCGAGGGCGGCAAGGCGCTGGAACGGTCGTTCCCGCGCTTCGCGGATGATCTGCTTTGGTGGATCGAGGCGGCGAAAGCGCAACGCGCGCGCAAGGCGCCGCCTTACTAGGCTGCTTACGCCGCCCTGACTTCGCCGAGGAAGCGCTCGAACTGGCCGGCGAGGTCGCGCGACTGCGTCGAGAGCTGCTCGGCTGCGCCCAGCACTTCCCTTGCCGCCGCACCGGTATCGTCGGCGGCGTGCTGCACGCCCGATATATTGGTGTTGACCTCCTGAGTGCCGCGGGCGGCTTCCTGGACGCTGCGGGAAATCTCCCGGGTTGCCGAGCCCTGTTGCTCGATCGCGGCCGCAATCGCGGTGCCGATCTGGTCGATCTCGGCGATGACGTCGGCGACGTTGCGGATCGCGGCCACGGTCTCGTCGCTCGCGGCCTGGATCGCCGTGATCTGCTCGGAAATCTCGGTGGTGGCCTTGGCGGTCTGGCCGGCCAGCGACTTCACTTCGGAGGCGACCACGGCAAAGCCGCGGCCGGCGTCACCGGCACGGGCGGCCTCGATGGTGGCGTTGAGCGCCAGGAGGTTGGTCTGCTCGGCAATGCTCTGGATCAGCGTAACGACGTCGCCGATCTTCTGTGCGCCCTCGGCGAGCGTGCGGGCGGTGTCGCCGGTACGGCGGGCGTTGTCGACGGCGCGGGCCGCGATTTCGGTGGATTGGGCGACCTGACGGCCGATCTCGGCGATCGACGAGGTCAGCTCTTCCGTGGCGCTGGCAACCGTCTGCACGTTGGTCGAGGTCTGCTGCGAGGCGGCGGCGACGACCGCAGCCTGGCTGTTGGTCTGGGATGCCGTCGAAGTCATCGATTGCGCGGTGGTCTCCATGGTGGAGGAGGCGCGCGAGAGACCGCCGACGAGCTCGGTGACTTTGGCTTCGAAGCCGCGGGTCAGTTCGTCGAGCGCCTGGGCGCGGCGCATCTTGCCGTCGTTCTCAGCTTGCTTTTCGGCCGCGAGCCGGTCGGCCCGGATCATGTTGTCCTTGAACACCTGGACGGCCGCGGCCATCGCCCCGATCTCGTCGGAGCGCTCGGCGCCGGGGATCTCTTCCGCAAGATCGCCGTCGGCAAGCCGTGACATCCGCGTCGTCAGGCTGACGATCGGGGCGCAGACGCGGCGGCGCACCATCACGATCAGACCGGCGCTGGCGATCAGCACGGCAACAAGGCCAGCGAGCGCGATCGTGAAGCTGGTGCGTGCGGCCGAGGAAGCGCTGGCGAGGATCTGTTCGGCGTTGTCGTAGAACGCGTCGCGGACGTCGATGATGGTGCCGAGGCCGCGCTGCGTGGCAGTGAAATAGGTATCGACGTCGTGTTCGTACTTGCCGCTGATCGCGCCGTCCTTCACCAGCTTGAGCTCGCGGCCGAACTCCTCGATGTAGATCGAGTTGAACTTCTCCAGCGCAGCGGCGACGTTCGCCGGAGTTGTCGGATTGCCGCGCAATTCCTGCAGCGTCATCACGATCTGGTCGTTGCGGCCCTGCGAGCGGCTGATGTCGGCCTTCTCCGCGTCAGTCGCCGGTTTCTTGCCGCCAACGAGATTCTTGTGCAGGCTGGAGTTGAGGCCGCCGACGTCACGGAGCGTCATCGCGATGTTGGCATAGCTGGCCTGGCGGTAGGCATCGCCATTGAGGATCGCCATGCGGCGGACCTGCTCGTTGAGCAGGGCGGTCACGCTGCCGTTGAGCACCGAATTGTCGGTGACGATCTTCTTGGCGGCGTCCTTGCGCACCTCCGCCGGTCCCGCCATCGCCTTGTCGATGGCCTCGCGCAGCGCGGTGAATTTCGAATTGATACCGTCGATGTTGCTGCCGATGGCGTTGCCGTCGTCGAGGGAGCCGGGCAGCGCCTTTCGCAGGGCGTTCATCTTGTCGCGGGCGCCGTCGGTCTGCTTGCGCAGCTTGTCATGCTCGGAAAGCTGCGCGGGGTCGTAGGTCGCGGGCCCGTAGAGGATGTTGGTGGCAAAGCCGCGCTCGGGGTTGAGATAGCGCGGGATGTCGCTGACGGCGCGGACGATCGTCAGCCGGCCCTGCGCCTCGGCTACCCTCTCCATCGTCTGGTATTTCGTGACCGCAACGTAGATGGCGAGGCCGCCGCCGACGGTCGAGAGCGAAACGATGGCGGTGGTCAGAAGCGTACCGATTTTCATGATCTGTCCGGCAATTGGCGCGGGGAGAAAGATATTCTCCGAAAAATAGGGGGAGCGTATTAAGCGCGGGTTTACGCTGCTGCGCGCGACAAGCGGGGCAGCTAGGCCTTTCGGTCAAGGGCGGCGAGGATCTCCAGCGTCGCACCGTCGGGCTGGCCTGCGAAATATCTGGCGAGCGCCGCGTCGAAAATGGGTGCGCCGGACACCGCGCCGAACAGCGTCATCGACGAGCGAAATTTGGCGTCATCAGGCGCGCCGAGGATGGCGTTGATGGTCCGGCCCTCGACGGCGAGCACGAGACGGGTGCATTCGACCAGGCGCGGGCCGAGGACGGGGTGGGCCAGGTAGGCTTCGGCCTCTGCGCGCGAGGCAATGGCGTAGCGCTGCGACATCGCGCTGAAGCCGAGGCCGGCGATCTGCGGGAAGACGAACCACATCCAGTGAGTCTGCTTCCGGCCCCGGGACAGCTCGGCCCGGACGGCGCCAAAAACCGGGTTCTGGGCTTGGACGAACCGGTCCAGGTGAAAAGGATCGGTCATGGAATACCTTTTGGGGTGCCTCGACGGCCGCGATTATGCCTAACTTTTGGCTCCCAATGTGGTAGCTGGTAAAGAGTCTCCGGGTGGGGGTGGGTCCCCCCGGGGGTCGTTTTTGGGGATCTGATGGTTTCCGACCGCGCACGAGCCGAGAGGCTATTGCCGCGCCGCCGCGTTGGGCGAGCCGAGACAATATTGCTGTCTATGGCTGCCATCGCGCTGGCGCTGGGCGCCGCCGCGTGGGTCGCGGACTTGGGCGATTCGAATTTGGGCGATTCGACTCCGCTGGTCACAGCCGCGCTGCCGCCGGCCAATTCGCCTTCGTTTGAGGATCGTTTCGCCTCGCTGTCGGGCAACCCGCCTGCGCGGGAGCTCGGCCTGCGGACGCTGGAGCGATCGGCCCTGAATGCGGTCCAGCTCAAGCTTCGCGACGCCAAGGCGATGCTCGCCCAAAAGCTTCAGGGTGATGATTGGCGCTCGACGCTGACCGACAACGAGCAGCCTGCGGTTGACGAGACAAGGCCCTCACAGCGTGCCGACGCAGTCCCGATGCCGCGCTCCAGGCCGGTCCAGGCCGATCTCTCTGCCCAGATCGCGTCGAGCCAGGCCTTTGCCGACACCAATCCCAGGGTCGACAACCGCAACTTCTTCGAAAAATTCACGGACAAGATCAGGCTGGCCTCGCTGACGCCCGACAGCGGCCTGTTCGGCAAGGCGCCGGATCTGGCGGCGCTCGGCTACGATTCGCGCACGGCGGTTTATGACATCAAGGCCAAGGCGCTGTATTTGCCGAGTGGCGTCACGCTGGAAGCTCATTCCGGCATGGGCGCGTTGATGGACGACCCCGACCATGTCGACCAGCGCATGGTGGGCGCAACCCCGCCTGCAACCTACGACCTCAAGCCGCGCGAAAAACTGTTCCACGGCGTCCGGGCGCTGCGCCTGACACCCACGGACGGTACGAGTGCGCTCGGCCGCGTCGGCCTGCTCACGCACACCTTCATGCTCGGACCGCGCGGCGATTCCAACGGCTGCGTTTCGATCAAGGACTATGATCGCTTCATGAAGGCCTACGACAATGGCGAGTTCAACCGCCTGGTCGTGGTGCCGAGCTTGAACGGGGCGACCACTGCGTCGCAGCGCGCCAGCACCGATTCCTGATATCCGCCCGGGCGGCAGGGCTGCCGTTTTCCCTTCCTTAAGCCGTTGTCGTCCAGAAGCAGCCCATGAGTGATCCAGCAAGCTCCGAGACCCCGCTGCGCACGACGTTCAAGATCAAGCTGAACGGCGACACGCTGGCGATCGCGACGGTCGGCCAGGCCTATCAATTTCTCACCAACTTCAAATCGGTCGAGTGGATGGAATTCCGCTCGCTGCATGAGGATGCGGTTGCTGCGCTCGAGGGCGCCGCCGGCAATGCCATGCTCGCAGTGCAGGCGACCAACGCCGTGCGCGCACTGTTCGTGAGCGCGAAGCTGCTCTGAAGCCGCGCTTCTTCTATCGCGTCATTGCTCTCCTCTCGTGCCCCGGACGCTGCGCAGCGTCTCTTCGACGGTGCGCTGCTGAGCCGGGGCCCATGCCGCAGAGGACTGGTGGCTTCTGGGTCCCGGCTCTGCGCAGCAACGCTAAGAGACGTTGCAGCGCGTCCGGGACACGAGAGTGAATGCCGACGATATTGCTTGCTCAGTCACTCCAAGTGCAGGGCGGCTCAGTGCCTGTCGCCGCCGTGCCCGTCGTCATCGTCGTGGAAGTCGTGGTCACCGCCTGGCTTGAAGCCGGGATCGACGCACGCGAAGTTCGCCGCATCGCTGGTCAGGCCGCTGCCCTTGTAGGCCGCAATCCTGGGATAGACGCAAAGCGGCCGCGTGCCTCCGGTCGGAAAGTTCTGGGCAATGCGGGGATCGAACACGCCGCCGGTCGGGTAGGGCGAGGTGGTGTTGGTGTTGGCCGCGACGATGCGCTCCGGCGCGACGCCGTGTTCGACCCAGTCCGTGATCGCCTTGAGCTCGTTTGTCGCGAAGCTCGCGGTGGCCGCGCCGCCGCCGCAATGGGCCATGTTAGGCACCATGAACAGCCGCGCGAAGTCGGTCGCACGATCGTCCATGCGCTGGTTCATCTTGCGGTACCAGCGGGCGATCGCAGCCCCCGAGAAGATGCCGTCATTGACCGAGGACGAGATGATCAGCTTGCCGCCGCGCGCCCGGAACGGACGCAGATCCGTTGCAACCGCCGCCATGAAGTCCATCGCGCTTTCCGGATAGGCCGCGGTCTTCGTGAAGATCTTCGGCGCGTCGGTGTCGAAGTTGAATTTGAACACGAACGCTTCCTGGCCGGTCGGCCCGTCGACGGGCGTAACCACGGGCGGCGTCTGGAAGATCATCGGAATCGCGCCGGCGCCGAGCGTCAGGTTGATCGCGGTGTTGACGGTAGGCACCGGCGCAGTGACGACGTTCCAGAATTGCCAGCCCGCGCCGGGCGCGGTGGGCGGCGTCCAGATGCCGGCATCCCAGAACCAGTTCGAATAGAGCCGCTCGCCTTTTGAATTCACTGGGCCGGCATAGATCTTCTTCAGCACATCCACCTGCCCGCTGCTCAGGCAAGTGCCGCCATGTGGCGTGCTGCCGTGCGAACCGGTGCTGCAGGTGTAGCTCGCGAGCGCCGGATACACCTTCTTCGCCGTGCAGGCATGGTAATTGTCTATGATGCCATCGACGAGGCCATCGAGCGCATCGCAGGCGCTCAGGATCGCAGCCGACGCGACCTGAAGGTCCTGCTGCGGGAAGGTGTCGGGAATATACGGCTGGCCGTTGATGTCCTTGCTGGTTGCGAGCGTGCCGAGCACCTGCTCGTTCCAGGCTTCGGCAAGGCCCGCCTGCGGCAGGTTGAAGCCGGGATTTTGCGAGATCACGCCGTCGAACAGCCAGGGCGATCGTTGTGACGCGACCATCGCGTCCCGGCCGCCGTTCGAGCAGCCCATGATGTAGGAATAGACGGTGTCGAGGCCGTAGAAATAGGAGATGATCTGCTTGGCGGTCGTCGCGGTCTTCTCGATGCCGTTGTAGCCGTAGTCCCTGCGCGCTTGCGCATCGATGGCGAAATGCGCCGAGCCGCCGGCATTGGCGTCGTCGTCCTGATAGCCGCCGACCACATTGGTCGCGTTGTCCTCGTGGCCGCCGTCGTCGGCTGCGACCGCCCAGCCCTGGCCGAGCTCGACGCCGGCAGCGCCTTGCGGATCGCTTTGCAGGCTGCCATCGGTGCCGCCGCCGCCCATCATCTCGAAGCGGCCATGCCAGGTGGTGGGCAAATTGAGCGCAAAGCCGATGCCGTAGGTGAAGTGATCGGGGTCCTGCGTGGAGACGCGCTTGTTGATGATACCGATCACGTTGCAATAGCCCGACTTCTGCGTCGCGCTCAGGATCTGTGTATTCGGCAAAGTAAGGCCGGTGAGGCCGGTGCAGGACGAGCGCGGGGCGACGCCGCCCGGCGGCAGTCCGTGTGCTGCGGCCTGCGCGCCGAGCGACGCCCATGTGGCTACGATCGTCGAGGCGAGGAAAAGTCGTTTCATGTCATACCCTCCCAGTTTCATCGTTGATAATTGAACGAAAGCGCCCGACGCGGCCGGCGGCCGGCGAGGCGTGGTCGGAAACAGTTGCAGAATTGCTGTTGTCGGGAGAGTCGCTCTCGCCATTGCGATGCGCTGCGCGCAAAACCATTTCGCCGCGATGCGCTTTGGCATGCGGATCGGCGCCCACCCCTGATGACGGCACGGACGTTCGCTCCCCTTGAGCCCGCTCGTGGTACGGCAGGCTTTCACGATCCTTAGGCGAACGATGTTGCCGTGTCAACATGACGCACTGCGCGATATTGCTGTGCAACCTGTCGTAGAAGCTGTATGCGGCGGGCCAGGCTTCGCTCGGCTTCTCGATTCGACGGCGTTGCGTTAGGTTAGCTGTCCGAATCCTCAAGACATGGCCGGATGCACCTCGACCGGCTTTGCGAAAGATGCGCGTCAATGCGGCCAGCCAAGGCAAAGGTGACGAAGCGGATCGCCGCCAAGCGACCGCAGCAGGCCGCCGGCGTGACAAAACCGTCGCGATCGGCGCCCCGCATCGTGTCCGACACCAAGCCGGCCCGGGCAAAACCGCTTGCGCTCGGGGACCTCTCGCAACTGCTGGGCTACTCCATCCGCCGGGCGCAGCTCTGGATCTTCAGGGAGTTCAGCCGGCAATTGGCGGCCTTCGAGATCAGTCCCGCCCAGTTTTCCGTGCTCTGCGTCATCGACGCCAATCCCGGCGTCAACCAGCTCGCCGTTGCGCAGCTGCTGTCGATCGAACGGGCCGGGCTCGGCAGACTGGTGGATCATCTGGAAGGCCGTGGCCTGGTGCGACGCACTGCGTCGGCGGTCAACCGTCGCTATTACGTGCTCTACCTGACGGAGGCGGGCACGGCGCTGCTGGACCGGCTGAGGCCAGCGGCCGCCGAAAGCGATAAGGCGCTGGCGGCCAAGATCGGACCGCGCGCCTACAAGGAATTGCAGCGGGCGCTGTCGATCTTTGTCGCCGACGCCTGAGCGATCTGGGACGCCATGCCGCGGCGGGCGCCTGGATGCTCGCCCTCGCTCTCGTAGGGTGGGCAAGGCGCACTTGCGCCGTGCCCACCACTCCTTGCTTCACTTGCCGTGGTGGGCACGCTTTCGCTTTGCCCACCCTTGTATTGGCGGGCCGGGCTATGATGGGCTGGTTCCGTGAGGAATGGCCCAGCCCGGGTGGCCACCCGGGCTGGGCCGCCGATCGATCGGATCGATGCCCACCGAAGCCCCTGAGAGCTGCGTTTCGTAGCAAGATCGCGGTCGGCACTTCATCGGGACCCGCATGGTTGAACGAACTTCAGGTTCGCATCACAAGGGAGGGTCGAGGAAGATGGCCAAACGTAACACGATCTGTGCCGGAATCGATACTAGCAAAGACAAGCTCGACGTGGCGCTCGATGGCAGTTCGGAGGAGCTGCAGGTCAAGAACACGGCGGAAGGTCACCAGGAGTTGGTGGAGTGGCTGAAGCGCCACAAGGTCAAGAGGGTTGGGATCGAGGCGAGCGGTGGTTATGAGCAGGCGGCGGTTGCCGAACTGCGACGCAAGCGGTTTGTCGTCATCGTATTTCAGCCGATCCAGGTCCGTGCCTATGCCACGTTCCATTTGCAACGGGCCAAGAACGACAAGATCGATGCTGCGTTGATTGCGGCCTGCACCGCCGCGGTCAAGAACATCCATCCCGCTCCAGACCCCCGGCTGCAGCCCTTTGCCGTGCATCTGACGATGATCGACCAGATCAAGGAGGACATCGCAAAGCTCAAAAATCGGCTGGAGAGCTGCCGTGACGAGCGTATCCAGAAGTTCTGGAAGGAGCAGATTGCTCTGTTGGCCAAGCACAGACGAGCCGAGTTCAAGGCCTTGGTGGCAGCGATCCGCAAGCATCGCGATCTCGCCGCACGTCTCGATCTGATCTACAGCGTTGGCGGCAGCGGCTTGCCGACCGCGGTTGCCATCTTGATCAGGATGCCCGAGATCGGTCGGATCACCCGCGAGCAAGCCGCAGCCCTCACCGGACTTGCGCCTTACGATGACGACAGCGGCAAGCATATCGGCGCCCGTCGAATTGACGGCGGACGCCAGCGCTTGCGTCAGGCACTCTACACCGCAGCTCTTCCGGCCTCCTTCCGCTGGAACCCGCAGCTCATGGCCCTGTACAGCCGGCTGATCGCCGCCGGCAAGGGCCACAAGCGCGCGCTCGTCGCCTGTGCCAGAAAGCTGATCGTCATCATCAACGCCGTCGTCGCCCGCGGAACACCGTGGGTCGCTGAACCGCCCAAAACCGTGAGTGTGTCCGTCACCTGATCGCGTTTCTTGGTTCGACCAGGCGACCGTTTCTTCGTCCCGACCTGCCGTCAAGACGACGCCGCGCACCGCGGCCGTCAAGGATGGCCGTCGCGCGCGTCTCACCTCACATCAACTGCCGCCAGGCCACGCCTTGACGGCCGCGGCGCGCGGCGTCAGCCTCAAGGCTATCGGGACGCCATACTTAATGGTTGCTACGGGGTCCATCGTGTGGCAGCCTATGCAGCACCCAATCCCAGCCTCGAATAAATCCGCCTTGCATAGGCGCCGAATGCATCCGTGGTCTTGAGCGGAAGGTCGCGCGGGAAGGGCAGGTCGATCGGGAAGTAATCGGCCATCTTCGCAGGGCCCGCCGTCAATACCGCGCAGTGCGAGGACAGGAACACGGCCTCCTGGATCGAGTGCGTGATGAAGACGATGGTCTTGCCGCTTTCGCGCCAGATCCGCAGCATCTCCAGATTCATCTGCTCGCGCGTCAGCGCATCCAGCGCGCCGAACGGCTCGTCCATCAGGATCAGTTTTGGATCGTGGATGAAGGCGCGCGCGATCGCGGTGCGCTGCTGCATGCCGCCGGACAGCTCTCGCGGATATTTCTGCTCGTAGCCGGCGAGCCCGACGAGATTGAGCAGATCGCGCGCCCGCTCGCGCGCCGCCTTCATCGGCAGGCCGACGATCTCAGCCGGCAGCAGCACGTTGTCCAGGATGGTGCGCCACTTCAAGAGCAGCGCCTGCTGGAACACCATGCCGATGTCGCGGGTCGGATCGAACGGGCTGTTGGCGTTACCGATCGTCACCGTGCCGCCGTCGGTGCCGTGCAGGCCAGCCAAGATCTTCATCACCGTGGTCTTGCCGCAGCCGGAGGGGCCGACCAGCGAGACGAGCTCACCTGCCTGCACGTCCATGGTGACATCGGACACCGCGAGAAATTCCGCGCCGCCGCTGCGATAGACCTTCCGGACGCCTTGCAGGCTGATGAAGGGTGTTGGGCTCATGCCAGCCATTTATCCAAATTGGCGGCGACGAAGGCATCGTCGCTGAGGTCGGCATGCTCGCGCGTGACGCGATCGATCTCGTCCTTCTGGCCGGGGCTCAGGCCCTCATTCGGATCGAGGCACCACAGGCCCTGCATCAGGCCCTGGCGCCGCAGCACCTCGTGGCAGCCGGCGATGCAGCCGTGAAAATTGTTGGCAACGTCGAAGAAGGCGCTGTTGCAGTCGGTGACGCGGGCATCGAGCGCGAGCAGGTCGGCCGGAACGTTGTCCTTGTGCCGCGCCGCCTTGCAGCGCTCGAACTGCTTGATGGCGCTTGCCGTCCACACCGACCAGTGGCCGAGCAGGCCGCCTTTGAAATAGGTCCGCGTGGTGACGCCCTTGTCGCGCAAGTCGAACGGCAGCATCAGATCGAGCAGGATGTGATCGTCATTGCCGGTGTAGAGCGCGACGCGGTCGAGCGCGCCCGCGGCTACGACGCCGCGCAGCACATCCAGCGTCCGGTAGCGGTTGAACGGCGCGATCTTGATCGCGATGACGTTGTCGATCGAGGCAAAGCGCTGCCAGAACCGGCTCGACAGCACGACGCCGCCCACCGCCGGCTGAAGGTAGAACCCGACCAGCGGGATCTCGGCGGCGACCGCCGTGCAATGTGTAATGATCTCGTCGTCCGAGGCGCTCTTCATCGCAGCGAGGCTGAGCAGACCGGCGTGATAGCCGATGTCGCGCGCAGTGCGGGCTTCAGCTGTGGCCTGTTGGGTGGGACCGGCAAGCCCTGCGACCATCGCCAGCGGCCGCTTGGTCCAATTCGCCGCGGTCTCGGCCGCAAGCTCCAGCACGGGACGATAGAGGCCGACATCGCGGATCGCGAATTGCGTGGTGTGGACGCCGACAGCAAGGCCGCCGGAGCCGGCGTCGATATAATAGCGCGTCAGCGCGCGCTGATGTGTCTTGTCGAGCTGGCGCTCGGCGGTGAGCGCAAGTGGGTGCGCCGGCAGCACGGTGCCCTCGGCAATCAGCTTGCGGATGTCGCTGTCGATCTGGCTGTGGTGCATGATGTCCTATCCGAATTCAGGGCCGGCGACGGCGAATGGCAATTCCTCAGCCTGAGTCGTGGCGGGGCCGAACCGCATGCGCTGGAACGGCCGCTCGATGATCCAGCCCGATGCTGTCATTCCGTCCAGGAACGCGGCCTGCGGGGCGAGCGCATCGATCAGCAACGGTCCGGTCTCGGATCGCGCGATCGCCTGAACCAGGCCCAGCGCTTCGGCGGCATTGTCGGCGAACAGCGGACCGATATGGCGCGCGGTCCTGCCGTCGCGAATCAAGCCAATGGATCCGCGCGTTGCGACGATGCGCGATCCGGAGCGTTGCGCAAAGGCGGTCAGGAGAGCCGTCCGGTCGAAGCCGGTGGCGCGGCAATCGCGTGCGCGAAGCGCGTCGAGCGTCGCGGCCGGCGGCGCCGGCGCGGCTTGCGTTGATTTTGCCAGCTTCAACCGCCGCAATTGCAGCGTCGGCGTGAACCCGAGCGGCCCGTAGACGGCGACTCCGTCCGGCGTCGCGTCGAGCCAGCTGGTCAGGCCGTTCTTGCGCGCGGTTTCTAGGCACGCATCGACGAGGCGCGTCGCCAGGCCGCGCCGGCGGTGGCCGGCCGTCACCAGCACCATGCTGATCCAGGCGTTGTTGCCGGAGTAGGGCAGCAGCGCGGCGGTTGCGACCAACAATATGCCGGTGCGGATGCCAAAGACGACGCCCTCGCGCAGGAAGACGCGCCAATCCTCTTCGGTCTGGTTCCAGCGCGCTTCCGTCGAGAGCACGAGCCCGGCCATTGCATCCTCCGGGCCGAGCTTGATGATGGGCAGCTCGTCAGTAGCGGCCATCGCGCACCTCGTATTTGGTCGGCTTGCCGAGGCTCGGCATGGCGCGTGACACCCAGTCGGCGGTCCAGGCGATCAGCTGCTCGGTGTCCACCACCGGCAGGCCGAACAGATCCACGGCTTGCGATGTATCGGTCAACCATGCAGTCGGCTCTTCCTCGCCAACCAGCACGGGTGCGCGGCCGAACCTTGCGCCGAACTTCGCGGCGAGGTCGCGCACCGCCAAAATCTCGTGGCCGCTGACATTGATCGGCGAGGCCGGTGCGGTGCAATGGGCCAGGCACCGCAGCGCCTGCGCGGAGGCATCGCCCTGCCAGATGAAATTGACATGACCAAGGCTGACGTCGATCGGGGCGCCAGTCAGCACCTTCGTCGCGATGTCGTGCAGCACGCCGTAACGCATGTCGATCGCGTAATTGAGCCGGAACAGGCGTCCCGGTGTTTCGAACTTGCGCGAAAAATACTCGAACATGCGCTCGCGGCCGACGCAGGACTGGGCGTATTCGCCGGGCGGGTTCGGCGCCATGTCCTCGGTCGCGCCTTTGCCGTCGACCGGCACGAACGGATAGACGCAGCCGGTGGAGAACGCCACGATCCGCGACGACGGGAAGGCCTGCGCCACCAGTGACGGCACGTGCGCGTTCATCGCCCAGGTCAGCGACAGATCGCCCTCGGCGCCGAATTTGCGGCCGGCCATGAAGACAATGTTCGGCGCCTTCGGCAGTGCGCTGATCGCGGCCTCGTCCAGCAGATCGCAATTGATGGTCTCGACGCCGCGCGCGTGCAGCCAGTCCTTGACGCCGGCGTCACTGAAGCGCGCCACGCCAATGACGCGACGATCGGGCACGGCAGCTTTCGCCAGCCCCGCCAGCGTCGGTCCCATCTTGCCGGCGACGCCGAGGATCATGATGTCGCCCTCGACCTTGGCGAGGTCGTCGATCAGCGCCTGGCTCGGGCGGCACAGGAGATCGTCGAGGGCTGCGATATCAGGGATGGTCTTCGGCAGCGTCTCGCGGGTGAGCAGCATGGATCGGTCCTTCGTCAGTTAGTTCTGCCTGGCGTCGCCGACCACGAACATGCGTTCGAGGGCGAGCACCAGGCCATAGAGAGCGACGCCGAGCAGCGTGAGCAGCACGACGGCCATCACCATCGCGGGCGTGTCGAGCGACGACTGCACCTGGATCATGAGGTAGCCGAGCCCGCGCTCGGAGGCGATGAACTCGCCGACGATGGCGCCGGCGACCGCCAGGATGGCGCCGACCTTCATGCCGGAGAACACGTAAGGCAGCGAGCCCGGCAGCTGGATCTTGCGGAACAGCGTCCAGCGCGAGCCGCGCAGCGATTTGACGAGATCGAGCAGGTCCGGCTCGACCTCGCGCAGGCCGCGTGCGGTGGTCAGCAGGATCGGAAAGAAGCAGATGCTGAAGGCGATCAGGATATTCGGCACGATGCCGTAAGAAAACCAGACGATGAGGAGCGGGCCGAGCGCGACCTTCGGGATCATGTTCAGCGTCACGAACAGCGGCAACAGTACGACGCTCACCAGCGGTGCCCAGCTGAAGATCACGGCCAGCGTCACGCCGACGAGGGCGCCGAGCGCGAAGCCGCCGAGGATCTCGACGGCCGTCACCAGCGTATTGGACGCCCAGGCGTAGCTCGCCGTCCCCAGCGTCTGCACCGTCGCGAGCGGTGAGGGCAGGATGAATTTGGGCACGTGGAAGGCATCGACCAGGACCTGCCAGAGCACGAGCACGGCAA
Organism: Bradyrhizobium diazoefficiens; assembly: GCF_016612535.1. Classification (NCBI taxonomy): domain Bacteria; kingdom Pseudomonadati; phylum Pseudomonadota; class Alphaproteobacteria; order Hyphomicrobiales; family Nitrobacteraceae; genus Bradyrhizobium; species Bradyrhizobium diazoefficiens. The sequence continues at coordinate 854,272 of NZ_JAENXS010000002.1, read as the reverse complement.
GGTGCACGATCAGGACGATCGCAAAGTTGCGCGCTGGCCTTGCTCCGTCACCCGCCACCGTCTGCTCCCAATTGCCGCGGCCTCACTGCCGCAACGCTGAGCCTAGCCGTCCCCGCTGCAAGTTTCAACCAGTTGGTTGATTATGGCCGGAGCGACTGCAGCACGAGATCGACGACGTGCCGGCGGCGGGCGCGGCGTTGGGCCCGGTTCGACAGGTCCTTGCCGAAAATCGCCGACAACGTCGGGGTGTTGGAGAAGAAGAAATAGCTCAATCCCGCGATGGAGATGTAGAGCTGGACGGGATCGATCCCCTTGCGGAAGATCCCGGCGCGCACGCCCTCGTGCAGGATGTGGGAGACGCTCTTGACCAGCGGCGAATGCATCGCCTCCAGCCGGGTCGAGCCGCGGACGTGGCGGGCACCGCCGCGGTTCTCGTCGTTCAAAAGCACGATGAAATCGGGGTTTTCCGCCAGATGATCGAACGAGGCCTCGATCAGCCTGCGGATCGCCTTGTCTGGCGGCAGGCCCTCGAGATTGAGCTTGCGCTCCTGCTCGCGGATGTCCTCATAGACCCATTCGAGCACGGCGAGGTAGAGCGCGTCCTTGTCGCCAAAATAGTGATAGACCAGCTGCTTGTTGACGCCCGCGCGCTCCGCGATCTCGTCGACGCGGGCGCCCGCAAAACCGTGCCGGGCGAATTCCAGGCGCGCCGCGGTGAGCAGCTTCTTGCGGGTGGCAACGGGGTCGCGCCGCTGCGGCACGGTGTCGCCTGATCGTTTTGCCGGCATTTCCAACCAAACAGTTGACAAGTTGAGGGTGGGCTTGTTGCATTGGTAGCCTCACATGGGGAGAGCGACAAGCCGGGTCGCGGCAACGAGGAGAGATGCGATGAAACGTTTGCAGGCGGCGATTGTGGCTCTGGCCCTGGGTTTGCCGGCAATGCCGGCGAGCGCGGGCGAGGCGGTCAACCTGATCCTGAACTGGACGCCGACGGCCGACCATTCGCCGTTCTATTATGCCAAGGCGCAAGGCTGGTACGAGAAAGCAGGCATCGACCTGACGATCGAGGTGGGCAAGGGCTCCGGCGTCTCCGCCGCCAAGGTCGGCTCAGGCGGCTCGCCCTTCGGCATCGCCGATCTCGCCACCATGCTGGTGGCCAAGAGCAAGGGCGCCGACGATGTCGCGCTGATGAGCATCTACGCCAACACCGGGCAGACGTTCTACTGGCTGAAGAGCTATGGCGTGAACGGCGTGAAGGATTTTGCCGGCCACAAGATCGGCAATCCGCCGGGTGATGCGTCGCGCGTGATGTGGCCGGCGTTTGCGAAGGCCGCCGGTCTCGCGCCCGACTCCGTCAGCTTCGTCAATATCGGGCCGACCGCGAAGATCGCCGCGCTCAAGAGCCACACCGTCGACATCATCAGCGACTTCTACAACGAGCATGATTTGAAGGTGATCGAGTTCGGACAGGACCTCGGCTACATCAACTGGAAGGACATCGGCCTCAACCCCTACGGCAATTCGCTGATCGTCAACGGCGCCTATCTCCAGAAGAATCCGAAGCTGGTCGAAGACTTCGTCCGCGTCACGCAGAAGGCCTTTGCCGCCTGCGTCGCCGACGTCACGCCGTGCCTGAAAGCGCTGCTCGACCAGGTCTCCGGTCTCGACAAGCAGAACCAGGAGCGCCAGTGGGAGCGCATCAAGTTCCTGATGACCGACGAGTTCACGACGACCAAGGGTCTCGGCTGGATCGACGGCGAGCGGATGAAGAAGGACTACGAGCTGGTCCAGACCTACCTCGGCATGGAAAAGCCGTTCGACGTGACGACGGCGTTCACGACCAAGATGCTGGATCCGAGCATCAAGATGGATGCGAGCAAGGTGAAGAAGTAGGGCCCCCGTAGCCTGGATGGAGCGAAGCGAAATCCGGGGTGGAGCATCTGCGGCGAGTGCCTCCCGGATTGCGCTTCGCTCCATCCGGGCTACGAACCAGCGCCAGCCCAAGCCATCTCACCTACGTAACCCCACGGAGAAATTAACCGGCCATTAACCATATCCGCGGCATCGTTAACCATTCAATAACAGGGAACGAGTCGGCCGCTATGGAGGCTGCAGCAAAAATTCAACGCCAAATGGTGCGCCTGCGCGGGCGCTCCTACGTGGCTTTCGTGTTCGTCCCGACGGTTCCGATCCAGGACTGGCTCCAGGAAATCGACACCACCATCGCGCGCTCGCCGGGCTTCTTCGCCGGCCGCCCCGTGGTGATCGACCTGTCATCGGTCGATCTCAGCCAGTCCGGCATTGGCCATCTGCTGACCAGTCTTCAAGACCGCAACATCCGCGTGCTCGGCATCGAGGGCGTGGAGGAGGCGCGGCTGACGCCGTCCATGCCGCCGCTGCTCTCGGGCGGGCGCAGCTGCGTGATCGAGCCGAGCGCGCCCAAGAAGCCTGAGGCGAAGGCGGAGACCAAGCCGACCTCGCTGCTGCTCGAGAGCCCGGTGCGCTCCGGTCAGACCGTGATCTTCCCCGAGGGCGATGTCACCATTTTGGGCTCGGTCGGCTCCGGCGCCGAGGTCGTTGCCGGCGGTTCCATCCACATCTACGGCGCGTTGCGCGGCCGTGCCATGGCGGGCGTGAACGGTCACACGAGCGCGCGCATCTATTGCCAGAAGATTGAGGCCGAACTGCTTGCGATCGATGGGTTTTATCAGACCGCCGAGGATATCGACGAGGCCCTGCGCGGCAAGCCGGCTCAAGCCTGGCTGCAGGGCAACACCATGCGAATTACCGCGCTGAACTGACCAGAAGGAGATATTTGAGATGGCCAAGGTACTGGTCGTGACATCAGGCAAGGGCGGCGTCGGCAAGACGACCACGACCGCTGCGCTGGGGGCTGCGCTGGCGCAACGCGGCGACAAGGTCGTCGTCGTCGATTTCGACGTCGGCTTGCGCAACCTCGACTTGGTGATGGGCGCCGAACGCCGCGTCGTGTTCGACCTCATCAATGTGGTCCAGGGCGTCGCGAAACTCCCGCAAGCGCTGATCAAGGACAAGCGGCTGGAGAACCTCTGGCTGCTGCCGGCTTCGCAAACCCGCGACAAGGATGCGCTGACGGAAGAGGGCGTCGGCAAGGTCATCGCCGATCTACGCAGCCGTTTCGACTGGGTGATCTGCGACAGCCCGGCCGGCATCGAGCGCGGCGCCTCCATGGCGATGCGCTTTGCCGACGAGGCCGTCATCGTCACCAATCCGGAAGTGTCCTCGGTGCGCGATTCCGATCGCATCATCGGCATGCTCGATTCCAAGACCGTGCGGGCCGAGAAGGGCGAGCGGGTCGAGAAGCACATTCTCATCACCCGCTACGATCCCTCGCGCGCGGCACGCGGCGAGATGCTGACGATCGACGACATTCTGGAGATTCTCGCGACGCCCTTGCTCGGTATCATCCCCGAGAGCCAGGACGTGCTGCGCGCCTCCAACGTCGGCACGCCGGTGACGCTGTCGAACGCCGAAGGCGCGCCCGCCCGAGCCTATATCGATGCGGCGCGGCGGCTGTGCGGCGACACCGTGCCGATGCAGGTGCCGACGGAGCGCAAGGGTTTCATGGATCGTCTGCTGCGACGGAGGGCTGCATGAGCATGGGTCTGCTCCGGCTTCTCCGCGGCAACAAGGCCTCTGCACCCGTCGCTCGCGAGCGGTTGCAGATCCTGCTTGCCCATGAACGCGGACTGCGCGGCCAGCCCGATCTGCTCGGTGTGCTGCGTGAGGAAATTCTCGCCGTCGTGTCCAGGCACGTCACGCTGGACCCGACCAAGGTGATCGTGCGGCTCGAGCGCGGCGATGAGGTCTCGACCCTCGAAGTCGACATCGAGGTGCCGAACGACTTCGAGCGCAAGAAAGCGGCGGTCGGGTAGGGACCCGGCCGAAGACTTTGGGGTGGGTGAGAAGGCGGTCCGCTGGGCATAGCGGGCCGCCTTTGTCGTAGGGGCGCTCGAGCGGAACGAGATTCGCGATTCGATCGTTGTCCGAGACCCGCGGAGCGCCGAGCCGGGCGCCGCGGTTTCCTTAGAACCGGAGAGCGCCCATGATGTCCGAGGTCCAGGTTCACACCGTCGCGCGGCAGATGCTGGAACGGCATGGTTTCGCTGCGATTGCGAAGGCTGCCGAACAGGCTCAGGCCTGCGAGGGCCGTGGGGAAGCGGATGACGCCAAAGAATGGCGTCACATCGCAGACGCCATGAAGATCATGCGCGGGCCGCATCACAGCTGATGCACTGGCCCCGGTTCGGTTCCGTCCTTGATCCCCCTGCAATCGGGCAGATCAGCGCTCGCCCTGATCGGCGCCTGGTGTCACCGGCTTGTGCTGCGTCTGTGGCTGTGCACGTTCGCCCGTCTCCTTGCAGGGGAGCTGCTCCCAGGATCCGTCGGCTGCCTGCTGATAGGCGCTGCAGGATGACGACGTCGCTTTGTCCTCGCCCTTCTGGGCATCGGAATTCTTCGCGACGGCCGGAGCGGTCAGCACGGTGCTGGCCGCGAGAGCACCGGCGAAAACGAGATGGGCAATTCGCATGGGGATCTCCTGTTCAAAGAAGCCGCATGCTGGCGAAGATTGTGACGATTCTTGGCCGCGCCGAGGGTTCCGCCGCGGTGTGATTAACGCCGATCGATCGAACGGCTAGCCGCCCTTGCTGCGGATCAGGCCGGCAAGGCTGGTCTTCTGCTTCTCGCACCAATTGCTCATGCCGAGCCGACGCTGATCGAGATCGGTCATCTGGGTGGCGACTGCAACCTCCGCCATGATGTCGTCGGCCTGCTTCTCGCCCATCTTGCCGCCGGTGTGCAACCAGGCGATCGCCTTGCGCACCTGCTCGGTGGTGCCGTCGGGCAACTGCATTTGCTGCGCCTTCTGCACCAGATCCTGGTAGACGACGTCCGTGTTCGGGCATTCGACTTTGGCGGCAAAGGCCTGCAAGACCATCGTCACATAGGTCGAGCGCGGATGATCGTCAGCCGCTTGGGCTGGAGCTGCGATCAGCAACAGGCCTGCCATCAGCATGGGGTAGCGCATCCTTGGTAACCTCCTCGTTTTTTTGGGAGGCTAGCGTCCGGCAGGCCGCTTCGCAATGGTGGCTGCGCCGATTGGGCGCCAGACTACATGCGGCTTTGTCGCGGATTCTGCTCGAAGATGACCTAGCGTCGCCAGGCCGGCACGGGATCGAGCGGCGTGCGATAGACCTCGTTGTGATCGCGATCGGTGACGCGCACCGCGCAACCTTTCCGCTGCAACTCAGGCTTCACCTGCGACAGCTCCGTAGCCAGTTGAACGGCGCGATCAGAGGCGACCTCGATATCCTCGAGGATGATTCCGCCCTGGTTCTTGAACTCTTCACCAACCACGAGATCGAAGGAATAGTACGGCATCCGAATTCCCCGGTGTGACGACCCAAATTTCCAAACGAAGCCTTCAACGGAAGTCTTCAAAGCATGCTGGATAGTACCACTGAGTCGATATCTATCGAATGAACGGACCGCGCAATCTCTGTGCTTATGGCGCAGAAATGATGTGCAGCATTGGGATGCATTAAGATTTTATTAAATATATCCGCCTGATCATGAGGCATGGAATTGCAGCAGAACCGGGCTCCGGGAACCGGCAGCTGCAAGAGAAGGCCGGCGGCATAGATCCCGACGGCCTTTTCTCTTTGCGCACGGCGGCGCATCACCGCAGTTGCACGGACTCAATACATCGCACCGACTCGGACAGCGGGTGCTCAACGCAACTCTAGTGCAGCGGCATCGGCGGACGCACGATTGGTCCGTCATCATCGGCAACGGTTTGTGTCGTCGCAGCCGGTGGTGCCACCGGCGGCGGAACCGCGGCAGCCTGTGAAGGCGGTGGAACCGCGAGCGGCGCGGGCGAATAGGCCGGCCTGTAGGTGTGCGATACGACCGGCTTCGGTTTGCGAACCGGCGGCATCGGAGCCGGAGCTCGCGGCGGAAGTGCCGACACGCGCGCGCGTGGATCGACCGGCGGTCTCGCCTCAGCGACCGGCTTTGGCGCGGCGGGCTTGGCCATCTCGCGCACCATCTGCTCCTGACCGGCCTTCAACTCGGCAATGTCAGTCTTGAGCTGTTCGATCTGCTGCGCCATTGCGGCGATGTCGCTCGTCATCGATTCCACCGATGGCGTGGCGTCGGCTTGTGTCGCGGCAGGTGTAGCAGCGGGCGCGACCTGTGCTGCCGGTGGCGCCGTAGTTTGATCGGCGGTCTGATCCTGCGTGACGGGCGGCGTAGCCTGCGCAGCCGCCGGCTCCGATGTCGAAGGCAGCAGCGACGCCAATGTCGGTGTCCATTCGGCGAGCAGCCGGGTTGCGGTGTCGCCATGTTGCTCCCAGGCGATGGTGGCGGCCGCGCTGCCGCCTGCAAACAGAAACGTGACGAACGCGCCGCGCAACCATTTGCCGGCGGAGGATCGCTTCTGTCGGTGATCATCGCTGGCCGTCACGCGTACGGCAGTGTCGACCGCGGGCGCCGCCGCTTGCGGGATAGGACTGACCTTCGGCTCCGGATGAATTCTGGGCTCCGGCGCGAACTTTGGCTCCGGACGGCTCGTGAACTCAGGTGCAAGCGTTGGCGCCTCGCTGCTCACGCGCGAGGCCCGCACTATGTCAGGCGAAATCTGGACGGCATCGTGCGGATCGTTGTCCTTGACCGCGTCCTTCACGATCTCATCGACGATTTGCCGGCTGTTCAGCGTCGCGAGCATCGCAGCTCCCTTAAAGCGTTAGTCGTCCGCATTGGCGCGAGCCGATCGGTTGGTCGAGCCCATCCCAAGTCTCATGGGCCAGATGACGCACGAGTCCAGCCGGGTTTGACCAAAGCAAGGCAAGGCGATGGAGACATCGCGACCGTCTTCCGCCGTTTGTGGTGATGGAACCGGATTTTTTGAACACAGGCACGTGTTCCGCGCTGCCTTGTTTTCAGCACGATTTGGGCAGCATTTGACGACGCTGGGGGCGCTGCTATCCGCTATCGGGGGGCCGGCGGTGCCAAGACATTCAATCGCTATTTTCGTCGTTGCCTTGCTGCCGCTCGGCGGCTGCATGCAGGCAACGCTGTCGCCGTCGACCGACGCGAGCATGACGCCGCGCGACCGGCAGTTGCTGGCGCACGCGCCTTACGCCCAGGCCAGCGTGCCCGAGCAATTTCTCCGCCACGTCGTCGATTATCCTCGCAAGGAGCAGCCGGGCACGATCCTGGTGGATACCGATGCGCGCTACCTTTACTACGTGCTGCCCGACGGCAAGGCGATCCGCTACGGCGTCGCGGTCGGCGAGCAGGCGATGGCCTTCTCGGGCGTTGCGCGGGTCGGTCGTCTGGCGGAATGGCCGGACTGGGTGCCGACGCCGGAAATCCAGGCGCGGCTCGGACCGTATCCCGCGCGCGTCCCGGGTGGCCCCGCCAATCCGCTGGGTGCGCGCGGCATCTATCTCTATGCCGGCAACAAGGACACGCTCTACCGCATCCACGGCACCAACCAGCCGGAATATATCGGGCAGGCGATTTCGTCGGGCTGCATCCGGATGCGCAACGAGGACGTGATCGACCTGTTCGATCGGGTGAAGCTCAACGCGACCGTCGTGGTGCTGCCGCCCGGACAAAGCGCGCAGATTGAAGCCGGGCCTGGCTGGCGCGGGTGAGCGGAGCGACTCGCCGTCACGCTCACCGAAGCGTGACTGCGCGCGTCTTACCCCGTCTTTCAAAGGTGAATTGCTTCACAGGCAAATTGCTACTGTTGCGCTATGCCTCAATGGCTCGTTGCCATTGGAGGCATCATGCGAAATTTTCTTGATCAATTGAACGAGACGGACCGCCGGATTGTACGGAAATGGCGGTTGGTGACCGTCGGTTTCTATGGGTCCATCCTGGCCGGCATGGTCGTGTACGTGGCGCTGCACTCGAATCCGCAGGTCAATTACGCCTCGGCCGATTCCGCGGCCCACGCCAAGCTCGTGGGCACGTCAGGTAACGACGGACGCGCGCCGTTCCAGCCTTAATCCTCGGGCCGGGCCACGCGCCATTGCAGGGTCGTGGCGTTGCCGTTGGCTTCGCCCGGCGACTTGTCGCTGACCGACGTGTAGAGTGGGCGGTAGCGGAAGGCCCACATCTTGCTGCCGTCGTTGCGGGTGATCGGCGTGAAATCGCCGATCGCCTTGGCGTCTCCCGGAGCCGCGAGGGGAATCCAGCTCTCGGCGCATTTGCCGTTGCAGCTCGATGTTTTTCCGCTGGTGTCGCGCTCATAGAAATAGAGCGTCATCCCCTTGAGATCGACGAGCTTGGAACCCTGCTTGGTCAGGACCGCGCGCGCAGGCGCGGTCGTGGCCTCTGCTTTCGGCGGAGGAGCGGCTTCGCCGCCGCCATGCCCGTTCGCGAACGCATGACCGGCGGACAACGCGATGATTGCGGCCACAATGACGAACCTGAGCATCCGAAACTCCAAACCGGCAAAGTTAATCGCGCGTTAAGCGCAGAATTGGCCGTGACGGTAGCATCCGAACGTTAGTTCCTGGTTTCGCGGCGCTGCGACAAATACGTACAAAAATACGAGCTCATGCCTGCATATCGCGCAGCGGGGCGCGGCTGAGCTCGTTGCCGGCGGCGATGGCCTTGCGCAAGAGCCGCATCAGGTCTTCGCCTTCCTTGGCGCTGAGGCCGCGCAGCATGATGTGCTGGGCGGATTCGACGGCCGGCGTGATCTTGCGCAACGTGCGGCGGCCCTCGTCGGTGATCTCGAGCTCGCGGGCACGGCGGTCGCGGCTACTGGCGCGGCGCTCGATGAGGCCTTTCTGCACCAAGCGGTCGATCACGCCGGTGATGGTGGTCCGGTCGTAGGCAATCAATCCTGCGAGCGTAACCTGGTCGAGCCCGGGATTTGCCTTGATGGTCGCAAGGGCTGCGTATTGCACCGGGGTGAGATCGAATCCGGCTTCGCCGACCTCGGCCAGGAACACGGCGACCGCGATCTGCTGAAACCGCCGCGCCAGATGTCCGGGCATATCATTGTTGTCTTTCACCGAATTCTCCTCGCGTGCAGGGACGGCGGGCGAACATTGACAAGTATACTGATAGTCAGCATACTGATCAATATCGAACGAGGCGTCAACGGGAGAGGTGCTCATGCAATTCCATCTCAATGGATTCCAGCCGGGCGACCCCGAGATAGCCGATCCCGCCGAGCGCGTTCAGGCCGCGGGCGCTGCGGGCGCCGTGCCCGACGAGGTCGATGTCCTCATCGTCGGCTGCGGGCCTGCCGGTTTGACGCTGGCTGCCCAGCTTGCGCAATTCGGCGACATCAAGACCTGCATCGTCGAGCAGAAGCCGGGCCGGCTTTCGGTCGGGCAGGCCGACGGCATCGCCTGCCGCACCATGGAGATGTTCCACGCTTTCGGCTTCAGCGAGCGCGTGCTGAAGGAAGCCTATTGGGTCAACGAGACGACGTTCTGGAAGCCGGATGAGCGGATGCCGGAGCAGATCGTCCGCAGCGGCCGGGTGCAGGACGTCGAGGACGGACTGTCGGAATTCCCGCATGTCATTCTCAACCAGGCCCGCATCCATGACGGCTTTCTCGACGTCATGCGCAAATCACAGGCCAAGCTCGAACCCTATTACGGCCGGCGCCTGCTCGACCTTCAGGTCGACCCGGCGGCGGGTCCTGCCGACCATGCCGTGACCGTGCGTCTCGAACGCGTCGATGCCGCGAACGAGGACAAGGTCAAGACCATCAAGGCGCGCTACGTCGTCGGTTGCGACGGCGCGCGCAGCACGGTGCGCAAATCAATCGGCCGTGAGCTGCACGGCGATTCCGCTAATCACGCCTGGGGCGTGATGGACGTGCTGGCGGTGACCGATTTTCCCGACATCCGCTTCAAGGCCCTGATCCAGTCGGCCAAGGACGGCAGCCTTCTCATCATCCCGCGCGAGGGCGGCTACATGGTCCGCCTCTATGTCGAGCTCGCCAAGCTCGACATCGGCGAGCGCGTCGCCAACCGCAACATCACCGCCGATGACGTGATTGCGAAAGCGCAGCGGATCCTGAAGCCGCATAAGCTCGAGGTGAAGGAGGTCGCCTGGTGGTCGGTCTACGAGATCGGCCAGCGCCTGACCGATAAGTTCGACGACGTGCCGGAAGCGGAGATCGATGCGCGCTTGCCGCGTATCTTCATTGCCGGAGACGCCTGCCATACCCACAGCCCGAAGGCAGGGCAGGGCATGAACGTCTCGATGCAGGACGCCTTCAATCTCGGTTGGAAGCTCGCCGCCGTGCTGCGGAAGCGGAGTGCGCCGAGCCTGCTGCATTCCTATTCGGCCGAGCGGCAGGCGGTGGCGAAGGAGCTGATCGATTTCGATCGCGAATGGGCCGGAATCTTGGCCTCCGCGGCCAAGGCCGGCGGCGGCGATGCAGCGAAGACGCAGGACTATTTTGTCAGGCACGGCCGCTACACCGCGGGCACGGCGACGCATTACCGCGCGTCGATCCTGACAGGCGCGACGTCTCATCAGCATCTCGCCGAAGGCTTCATCATCGGCACGCGCTTCCATTCCGCGCCGGTGATTCGGCTTGGGGACGCCAAGCCGGTGCATCTTGGACATGCGGGGAAAGCGGATGGCCGCTTCCGTATCTATGCCTTCTCCGGCGCCGAAGATCCGGCCGCGGCCGGCTCCGCCATTCGCGCGCTATGCAACTTCCTCGCTGAAGCCAGGGAATCGCCGCTCAAGCGATACACGTCGGCCAGCGCCGACATCGATTCTGTGATCGACCTGCGCGCGGTCTTCCAGCAGGATCATCGCGAGCTCGCCATCGAGGCGATGCCGCCGCTGTTGCTCCCGCGCAAAGGCCGTTACGGCCTGCTCGACTACGAAAAGATGTTCTGTCCGGACCTCAAGAGCGGTCACGACGTTTTCGCAACGCGCGGTATCGATCGGAAGGCCGGCTGCATGGTCGTGGTGCGGCCGGATCAATATGTCGCGCAGGTGCTGCCGCTCAATGATTTCGCTGCCCTTGCCGCATATTTCGATGGCTTCATGCTGCGGCTGAATTGAGACTCAATTGCGAGTCCTGCTCCGCCGATGAATGGCGGATGAATATTGAACTCTGCGCGCGGCGTAGCTCTCAAACTTTTGGCTGATGCGACGTTTGCACGCGGAACGCCTTGATCCGCTCGCGCGTTCCTTCTCTCAGAGGAGGACTACGCCATGAGATTGAGAACCGCTTTGGTTGCAGCATTGCTGCTCGCGCCGACGGCCGCATTGGCCGCGCCTGGCATCGTCACCGTCTCGACCGGTCTGCGCGCCGGCCCGGGTGCGGGCTTTCCGCTGGTCGACCGCGTCCCCGAGGGCGCTCGTGTCAACATCCATGGTTGCCTGCGTGGCAATGCGTGGTGCGACGTGAGCTTCTCCGACGACCGCGGCTGGGTGTCGTCGCAATATCTCGAATATCTCTACCGCAATCACTACGTCTATCTGCCAGACTATGCCGACGAGGTCGACGTGCCCGTCGTCCCCTTCGTGCTGAGTTCGTACTGGTCGAGTTACTATGAGGGGCGCCCCTGGTATCGCCGGCACGCCTATTGGAATAACTACTGGAGCTCGCACGAGCGCTTCGCGACGCGGATGACGATCGATCCGCATGCGGCCCGCATTGGTCGCGCGGCGACGCGTGATGCAGCGGTCGCGCTGGGCCGCAACGATGCGCACGGCAAGGGCAATGTCGCTGTCTCCGGGCGCGATGCCGCTACGGCCCGGCATGACGCGGCCATCGCAAGGCGCGGCGCTGCGGTAGGCGTCGATCGGACCCGCGCCGAGCGGAGCCAGCGTTTCGTCAATGAGCGGACCGGCGTGCAGGGGCGCAACCCCCGCGATGCGCAAGCGCGCATGATGCACGAACAGGCTGCGGGTCGCGCTGCGGTGCGTGCGCAACCGATGGCGCGGGCGCATGAAGCGCCGCGTGTCTCGGCCGTGCCTGGGGCAAGGCCCGCGATGCCGCACATGGCACGGCCGAACGTCAGCCGTGGTGCGCCGATGAATGCCCATGCGCAGATGCCGGCGCCGCGCGCGGCCGCGCCTGCGATGCCGCATCCAGGTGGCGGCGGTGGCGCTCCGCACATCAATGCCGCGCCGCACGGCGGCGGGCCAGCCGGCGGCCCTGGTGGCGGACACCAGAAGCACTAGCATTTTATCAACGAAAGCCCGGCCTTCGCGCCGGGCTTTTGCACGGAAAGGCCCTTACAATTTAAAGCAGTTCTTCGCGCGCAGATTTCATCGATCGTAATATCTCTATCGAAAGCTGTAAGCATCCAACCGGGGCAGTGGGGCACGGGAGGATGACGATGAGACAAGGACAGGCGGAAACGCGCCGCCAAAATGTCGCGAAGCGGTCGATGACCAAAGAGGCCAAGCAACTGGCCGGCCTGATCGCCGGCTTGCGCAAATCCCTCGACGGCATCCACAAGGAGCGGACGAGTGCAAAGCTCTCCGGCGCCGAGATGGGCCTGCTCGACGAGCGCCGCAACAATCTGTTGCTCACCATTGCCGCGCTGGACGATCGTCTGTCGGCCGTGCAGGGGCTGATTGACCTCGGCCGCCCACACGTCATCCGCGTCCACTGAGCGGATCGCGGGCGCTATCGGTTCCGTCGCGGCGGCGATGGGCTTGGGCCGGGCTGGCGGATCCGCGCGGCGCGGATGCGAGCGGCCGCGAACAAGCTCCCGACAAGCAGACTCGCATTCATGATGCGCCGCATGATTGACCTCCGTCACTCGGCTGGAACCGGTGCTGGCGCACAATGCTGCCGTAGACGGCACGAAATTGCCACGCTCCCGGCGAATTGCCGCCAAAGCCCGCTGCCACGACCAGAACGGGTGCAGGGCACCGCAAGGGGATGCGCATTGGCCTATAAGATGATCGCAGAACGCGAGAATGAGAAGTACAGTTTTGCCCGCGAGAGCCGGTTGCTGATCGTGGCGAAGGCAAAAGTGTGGGCGAGCGAAGGATGGCGGGTCGTCATTACCGATCAGGACGGCAAGGCTTACGCCCCGCCGGAGTTCGATCAGTTGCTGGCGGCGTAACCGCGAGGCGCGGGCTAGGGGACGACATTGAGATCGCTATTTCGATCGGGGCGCGAGGTCATCGCGCCTCTGGTGATTCTTGGGACTGTTGCTGCAGCGAGCGTCGTGCTGACGGCGAGCCTTGCGGCCGCGCAAAATCTCGACGCCGGCAAATCGGTCGAAAAGCTCTTTGCCGATGGCTGCGCGACCTGCCATCGTAGCCCGCGGGGGCTTGCGAAGGGGCGCTACACCCTCACGCTGTCCTGGTTCCTCCAGGACCATTATTCGGCGGGTTCGGACACCGCCAAGGCGCTCGCGGCTTATCTGGTGTCGGTCGATACACCGCCCCCAGGTACGCCGGCGAAGTCTGGCGCAAAGTCAGCCCGATCCAAACCACGTCCGTCAAGGCCTGTGCAGAGCCAGTAGACGTCGTCCGGCTACCCTCGCCGAAACGTCTGCGCGATCAGGCGGTCGTGCACGGCTCGCAGATCGGCGCTCATGCGGGTCTGTCCCGTGGTGACGAACGACAGCCAGGCGCCGTCGGCGGCGAGACGCACGATCTGGAGTTCTGGCGCGGCGTCAGTCGGACGGTGGCGTTTCAGGCGCGCCTTCATCCACTCGTTCCAGAGTGTGCGTAAAGACGGATCAGTGACGACGACCATGCTCAGCGCTGCCCACGGCGTCGCGAAGCCGAAGGCTTTTCCGGTGAATACCGCATTCACATAAGCGCGCGTAAAACTGCCGCGTGGCTTCGGGTCCGCCTCGACGGCCGCGTCGATCTCGGCATCGACGCGGGCGAGCAGATCGGCGAACAGGCCCTCGATCAGCGCCTGCTTGCTCCCAAAATGATGAAACAGCCCGCCCTTGGTGACGCCGGCCGCCGCCGCGACCGCCTGCACCGTGACGCCGGAGACGCCGTGGTCCATGGCGATGGCGGCTGCGCAGTCGAGCAGCGCGCGCCGCACGTGCTCGGGCTGTTTGGCGCGGGTGTAGGCACTCGCCGGCATCAATGCGCCGTCGTCTGTGAGAACAGGTTGATGACCAGGACCCCGGAGACGATCAGGGCGATTCCGACGAAGGCTGCGGCGTCCAGCATCTGGCGGAACAGAACGAAGGAGACGGTGGCGGTCAGGATGATGCCGACCCCGCCCCAGATCGCGTACGCAACGCTCAGGGGAATGACCCGGATCGCGACTGACAGCGCGTAGAACGAGGCGACGTAGAACAGCACCATCGCCAGCGTCGGCCAGGGCCGGGTGAATTGCGCGGATTGCTGCAAAAAGGCGGACGCAGTCACCTCGAGCACGATGGCGAGGGCAAGTGCTGCATAGGCATTGGAGGTGGACGTCATGGTCGGCTTGGAGCAGGTGCAGGAAGGAGAAAAGATACCGCACGGTAGGTATGTTCAACGCCGATCGTGGCTTTCGGTCGGCTGCCGTTGCCCGGGAGGCATACCACTCGGACGTGACGAACCCGCGACGAATCGCTAACCTGGCCCAGTCCTACGCCCGAGCGATCGAGCGCCGCGCCTTCGCGACCCGGCAGCGCTTGCCTTGCGGCGCGATTGATCCTACGGACCTCTCCATGCTCGTCATCTCCATTCAAAGCCAGGTGGTCCATGGTCATGTCGGCAACAGCGCCGCGGTCCATGCCATGCAGGCCGAAGGCGTCAACGTCGCGGCGGTGCCGACGACGCTGCTGTCGAATCATCCGCGCTATCCGACCTTGCGTGGACGCGTGCTGGACGCGGAGCTCGTTGCGGATCTGCTGAAGGGCGTCGAGGAGCGGGCCCTCGTCGATGAGGCCGCCGTGCTCGTCACCGGCTATCTCGGCTCGTCCGACAACGCCGTTGTCATCGCCGACTTCGTCGGGCGTGCGCTGTCGCGCAATTCGAAGCTCGTCTATCTCTGCGATCCCGTCATCGGCGATGACGGCCGCATCTATGTCGCCGACGGTATTTTGGATGTGGTGCGACACCGGCTGTTGCCGGCGGCACACCTGATCACGCCGAACCAATTCGAGCTCGAGCTGCTCTCCGGCGTCAAGATCGCGGACGCGGATGGCTTGCGCGCTGCGGCGGCCGCGATTGCGGGGCAGCGCCGGACCGACGTCGTCGCCACCGGCTGCACTCTCTCCGAGACGCCGGCGGGACAGGTGGAGACGATCCTGTGTGCCGACGGCCAATTGTCGCGCTTTGCGACGCCACTTCTGCCGATCCGGCCCTATGGCACCGGTGATCTCCTCACCGGCCTGATCGCGGCGCACCTCGCCAAGGGCACGGCGATCGAAGCGGCGGTGCGGCTTGCGGTCGAAACCGTCTTTGCCGTGCTCGTCCGCACGCAAGCGGCGGGATCGGCCGAGATGAGTCTCGTGCCGCTGCTGGCGTCACGCACGTAACCCCGGATCAGGTCGTCCGCTTCGTGGCGGATTGGGCCGATTTCTGTGGCTTAGCCGGGCTCTTCTGCTCGCGCGCGGTCTGCGCCTTCGGCGGCTTGGCGCCGACCACAGCGTGCGCCTTTTTCGACTTGGCGTTGGCGGCTTCCCTGCGGTCGGTCGCAATGCCACGCTTCGAAATGTATTCCGCGCCGTCGATCGGACCAACATGCGGCGGATCGTGGTCCAGATAAGGCCGGCCGATGCCGAGCGCCTTGCCGTTGGCATCGACCCACTTCCACAACACTTCGGTCGAGACCCAGCGCTGCGCACGGTTGCCGCCCTTGGTGCTGACGATGTCGGCTGCCATGCCGTGACCGTAGCCGCCGCGAAGACTGCCGCCGTGATAAGAGCGGTTGGAGGCTGCGTGGAGGCCGCTTGCGATCGATTGCCGATAGTCGTCACGGAACGCGCTGGTGATACCCGGCGAAAGGCCGGCGGCTTCGGCCGCAAGCAGCGTGCGAAACAGCTTCTGCTTGAAGCTCTTGTCCATGCCGCCGATGACGTAATCCATCAGCGCCATGTTGGCGTGCTCGGCCGCCTTCGGATCCTTCCAGGCAAAATCCTCGTCGACGAGCTTGGTGAAGCTGCGCATCACCGTGATCATCTTGCCCTTGCGCTTGATGGTGACCGCGCGGCGGTCCTCGACCTTGATGGAATCTTCCTTCGGCGTGCGCTGATAGAGCGCCCAGAGATAGCGGTCGATGCAGGCATCCATGGCGAAGCACTCATCGAGCACGGCCACGGTATCGGCGGGCGGCGACGCCTTGCTCTCCACCAGGGGCCCGCTCGCGATCGTTGCAGGCGACAGCGCGTCCGATGGCACAACGTCGCCGGGATCGGCGGAGGCGAGCTTGACGGTGGGCTCCGGCGTGGGCTCAGCCTCGCGGGCAACGGGAGCGGCTTCGCTCTCGATGGAAGAGGGGGCGGGCGAAATCTGAGATGTGGGCGAGGGCGGCGCCGGAAGCATCTCGGTCGGATCGGCCGAGGCGAGCTGCACGCCGGGGGCCGGTGTCTCGGGCATGGCCGGTTCGGTCATCGCCGCACTCGGCGTCGCAGCCGCGGCGGCGGCAATGTCGGCGGTGAGCGCGATGCCATCGTCAATCGTGGCCGCGCGCGGGATATCGGCAAGCTCGAGGCGGGTGAGATCTTTCGCGCGGGAGACCGCGGCCGCGTTGGCGCCGCCGTTCTCGATCAGGGCGGGGGCATAAGCAGAGAGCGAGAGTGCCAGCCAACCGGCCATTACGGCCGAAGGGCACGAGACCGCCACAAGAAGAGACCGCCGATCATTCATGATCCCTGCCTCCAAGGTTCGTGAGCGAACCAGATTGCACAGCCAAGCACGCGGCGCGTCAATTGTTCGGCGGACGGTGTGGCGACGCAATGGCGCAAATCTCCCAAAACGGGCTTTTCAGGCCAGTGTTGCCCGAATGCAACTCCGGTTCCCGCGTGGCTGGCGGCGGCGCTGAAGTAGGGTCGTTGTGGCCTCATCGTTGCGAGCGAGGCGAAGCAGTTCTGCATCCTTCAACGCAGGCGGCAGAGCGGGTTTGTCCAAGGCGATGGACGCGTTAAACATATCGCCATGCACGAGGCGCGATATTGCATTGCAGCGACGCATATCGCAATGCAGCAAATCAGGATTAGATGTGCTCCGAACTTCTCTTTGGAGCATCACCATGAATCAGACTTTGTCGATCGCAGCCGCCGTCCTCACTCTTGCGGGCTCGACTGCCACCTTCGCTGCCGAACTGCCGGTCTATGAGGCGAACGGTATTCCGGTCTCGCCCGTGCAGGTCCGCGTGCTCGGCGCTGCCCACGTCGAGCAGCAAGTGACCGCGCCCGCCATCAGCGTGACGCCGCTCCAGGCCAGCGTGCTGACGCCGCGCAAGCTGAAGACGGCGACCGTGACCACGGGCTCCGCCCGCTAAGACCGACATTGCACTCAGCCGAGAGCTCAGTGCCGAAGCTTCCACGACGTCATGGCCGCGCTTTGTCCCGGCCATTTCATTTGTCCTGATCCGGCATCTCGCATTGTTCGCAGCCGCCGCGCTGTTCGTGTTCGTGTGAGCCTGACTTACGGGCTCGACCTCAGCCCCGGGTTTTTCCGAGCGATCACGGCC
Source organism: Bradyrhizobium diazoefficiens (assembly GCF_016612535.1). Classification (NCBI taxonomy): domain Bacteria; kingdom Pseudomonadati; phylum Pseudomonadota; class Alphaproteobacteria; order Hyphomicrobiales; family Nitrobacteraceae; genus Bradyrhizobium; species Bradyrhizobium diazoefficiens. Next base: position 836,616 of record NZ_JAENXS010000002.1, on the reverse strand, counting down.
TGCGCTGTGCGCGCAGGCTCGATGGCGAGCGGCCATAGAGCTCGGCGAAGGCGGCGTTGAAGCGGCGCAGGCTGGCGAAGCCGGATTGGAACGCAATGTCCGTCATGGTGTGATCGCCGCCGTCGAGCAGGCGTTTGGCGCGCTGGACGCGAAGCGTCTTGGCAAGCTGCTGTGGCGTCGCGCCGAGGTGGCGCTCGAACAGGCGTGCGAGGTGACGCGACGAGATGCCGAGCCGCGTCGCGAGGGTCACCACCGAGTCCTGGTCGAGCGCACCTTCATTGATGAGCTTCAGAGCACGCGCGACCGTCGAACGCGTGCCGTTCCAGGCCGGGCAGAACGGCGCGGTCTCAGGCCGGCAGCGCAGGCAAGGCCGAAAGCCCGCCGCCTCGGCCGCTGCCGCCGTCGGATAATACGCAACGTTGCGCTTCAGCGGGTGCTTGGCCGGGCAGACCGGACGGCAATAGATCCCCGTCGTCTTCACCGCCGTGAAGAAGCGGCCGTCATAGCGGGGATCGCGGCGTAGCCGCGCGGCGTTGCAGGTCTCGAAGCTCAACATCAGCGGATGATAGCGCATGCCGGCGCGGGCGGAAGAGCCGCGGGATGACCGAGTCCGATTGCGGCGAGCCGCGCCACGCATCACGGCCTAGAAGGGGCCCCTGCGATCAACGCAAGCCGAGGGAGCGCATCGTGATCAGCTCGAAGGACATCGTACTCAACGCCTGGAAGACCTTTTCGTCGCGCGACACCGAGCGCATCGCCGCGCTGTTCACGGACGATGCCGAGTGGATCGCGCCGAAGGGCAATGCCACGGCGGTCGCACTCGATCACACCGACCACATGGTCGGAGCCAAGCAGATCGCGCGCTTCATCGCGCAGGAGATGCACCGGATGTTCTCCGGCGTCGATATCAGTTTTCGCGGCGTTTACGCGGATGGCGATGTCGTGATCGTGGAGGAGCGGATGCGCGCGACGCTTGCCGGCGGCAAGGCTTACGACAACGACTATTGCTTCGTATTCACGCTGGCCGGCGACCGTATCCGCGAGGTGCGGGAGTACATGGATACGCGCAAGGGATGGCGCATGGTGTTTGGCGACGAGGCACGATGATTTGGGCCATCGCGTGCCAGCCCTGCAGCCGCGTGGGTTGAGCCGACCCTCGCACTGACATAAGGCTTGCCCCCATGGATCAGCGGACGAGCGGCGCTGACGCTCTCACTCAAACGAACGATGCGACGCAGGCGCTGCTCGGCGTCCTCTCGGGGCTGTCGGCAGCGCTGTTCTGGGCGCTCGGCTTTGCCGGCACCCGGCACGGCCTGAAGGTCGGCTTTACACCGGTCGATCTGCTGGCGCATCGTTATGTCTGGTCGGGCATCGCCTTTCTGCCGCTGGTGCTGCGCGCCGGCATCTCCGATCTCTGCGGCATCGGCTGGAGCAGGGGGCTCGTGCTGATGGTGCTCGGCGGTCCCGTGATGTCGCTGATCTCCTACACCGGGTTCCTGTTCGTGCCGCTCGGCCACGGCAGCGTGATCCAGCCGTCCTGCGCGACGCTCGGCGGCCTGTTGCTTGCCGCATTGTTCCTGAAAGAGAAGATCTCGGCCTCGCGGCTGGCCGGCGCGATCGTCATCGTCGGCGGGCTCGGCGTAATCGGCGCGGAATCGATCGGCCATATCGGCATCGACGGCGTCCAGGGCGATTTGATCTTCGTGCTGACCGGCTTGATGTTCGCGGGCTTCGGCGCGTTGCTGCGCCACTGGCGCGTCTCCGCCGTGTCGGCTGCGCTCGTCATCAACGTGCTGTCGCTGCTGCTGCTGCCGATCTACCTCGCCGGCGGCGGGCTCGCGCGCGTCGCGGCGATCGGCGTCACCGAAAACGCCATCCAGGCGCTGGCGCAGGGCGTGCTCGCCGGTCCCGCGGCGCTCTATCTGTTCGCCGTCTCGGTCCAGCGCCTCGGCGTCGCGCGCGCGGCCGTGTTCCCGGCGTGCGTGCCGGCGCTGACGCTGCTCACGGGATGGCTGCTGCTCGGCGAGCCGCCGACGGCATTGCAGGCCGCCGGCCTTGTGACGGTGCTGTGCGGGTTCTACCTCGCGCAAAGGCAGAGGTAGAGCAGGCCTCGTGCTGGTCCGATCAGGAATCGCGAAAACAACCCCATGCACAGTAGAAACGCCTGAGGAATTTCGAATTTCGGCGAAACAGAATAATATTTGACCTGTCGGGCAAAACAGGCGCATGATGCCAGGGTGAGCAGATGCGCCGGGACAAGCCCCGCATAAGCGGGCATTGCGATAGTGGCATCTCACTCTGGGTTCGAGGAGATTCTGCAATGCCGATCGCGGGGCAAAAACTGGCCTTCGTCATGGCCTCGTCCAATCACGGAACGATGATCGTCAACCGCTTCGACTATCGCATGGTCGGTCCCGGCCGCGGTTACGGCGTGGGGTATCAGATCCTCGAAGCGGCTGCGTTCGATCCCGGCGAAGTCAAGATCGCGCTCGAATTGCTGGCGTTGCGGCGAAAGCACCATGGTGACGGCGTGATCGCCGTCGACTGCGGCGCGAATATCGGCGTGCACACGATCGAATGGGCCTCGTCGATGACGGGCTGGGGCTCGGTGATCGCGATCGAAGCGCAGGAACGGATCTATTATGCGCTGGCCGGCAACATTGCCATCAACAACTGCTTCAATGCGCTGGCGGTGCATGCGGCCGTGTCCTCCGAAGCCGGCACGATGCAAATTCCAAATCCGGACTATTTCACGCCGTCGAGCTTCGGCAGCCTGGAATTGCGGCCGCGCCCGAGCAACGAATTCATTGGTCAGCCGATCGACTACACCGATAATACCGTCGTCGTGCGCAAGATGACGCTGGACGAGCTCAATCTGCCGCGCGCCGATTTCATCAAGATCGACATCGAGGGCATGGAGATGGAGGCGCTGAACGGCGCCCGGGAGACGATCAGAAAATATCGCCCGATCCTGCTGATCGAGAAGATCAAGACGGATATCCGGCAACTCGAGCAATGGCTCGTGGACAATGGCTACCGGCCCTTCGCGCTCGGCATCAACATTCTCGCCGTCCATCGCAGCGATGCGAGCCTGAAGGATATCAACCCGCAACAAGGCGCCGCGGCGGCGTGAAGCGGGCAGGGCGGATTGGCGCAAGCGTCATCCGTCGATCTGCGCGACATGGATGGCGGATGACGCTGCGCTAATCCGCCCTACGCATCACGCCTTCTTCACGAACTCCGATTTCAGGTTCATCGCGCCGATGCCGTCGATCTTGCAGGCGATGTTGTGTCCGTCGGTGGCATCCTGAAGGCGGATGTTGCGGACCTTGGTGCCGCCCTTGACGACCGATGAGGATCCCTTGATCTTGAGGTCCTTCATCACGATGACGCTGTCGCCGTCGGCCAGCACATTGCCATGGGCATCGCGCACGCCGGCCTCGTGCGGCGCATCCGCCACAGCGCCCGCCGCGGCGCTCCATTCATGGGCGCATTCCGGGCAGATCCAGAGATCGCGGTCCTGATAGGCATGCTCCGACTGGCAGTTCGGGCATTTTGTCGAGTCGTCCATGGTGGTCTCGTCTCCGGTCGGTGCGCGGCGCACCGTAGGGGCGAGGACCAGGAAAGCAAGGGGAGGGAAAAGCAAGGGCGCGCAGTGGGCTGATTTTACCGAAACAGCGCGACGAAAATCACGTAGAGCCAGCCCAGGATGCCGTGGATGATCGCCCATGGAATCGAATGGTTGTTGGTGTAGGAGATCGCGATGGCGAGCGCCGAGCCGAAGCCCACACCGTATTTCGCGCCTTCGACACGGACGCCGTAATAGCGATTGCCGTTCATGGTGATCCTTCCGGAAGATGACGCGTCATTTCTTCCTATGAACTTCGCCGTACGCTCTTGATGCAGATCAAGTTTCGTTGGCGCGCCGACCTACGTTTACCAACCATCCGAAGCGAAGGCGAGGTCGGGATGATGTCGCGCCTGAGAGGCGGTTGAGCGCGCGGTCCGCGTTGCAGGCCCGACGCCGAGGCCTTTAGGAAATCGACGTGGCGTCGCGAAAGTGCTTGCCTTGCTTTCCGTCCTTTTGCACTCTGGAGGCAAGGAGACCAACGCATGAAAATCATGACCATCGCGTGCGCGCTTGGAACCGCTCTGGTGCTGTGCAACCTCGGGATTTCTGGTGCCGAAGCCCGGGTGCGAAGGGTGCACGTGGTTCGTGAAATCGTTCCGCAATCACGGCTGAGGGTGGAAGTCCCGGTGCTCCGGCCAACGCCGTGGGATTACAATGTTGTTCCGCGCTATCGTTATCGCCCTGAAGACGACCGCGTCGATCCCAACGGCCCGCCGCTGGTGCCGTCCTATATTCGCTATGAAGGGTGGCGGTGGCCGTATTGGTGGTGAAGGGATAGTGCGTAGGGTGGGTTAGCCCCGCGACTGCGCGAAGCGCTGTTCGCGGCGTAACCCACCTCTTTGATCTCTGCGGCGGCAGAAGTGGTGGGTTACGCCGAGCAGATGCGCTTTGCGCATCATCTGCAGGGCTAACCCACCCTACGATGGCTGAAATCGCCGCCCCATCGCGTTAACCCCCGAGGCAACTTGCGACGAGGTGATCGCCGCAGGGCTCGCCCAATCCTTGCTCGAAATAGCCTGCAACTGTACGCTGAGCGCGACACAAGAGCTAATTTTCGGGAATGGATCGGCTGCAATGACCGTCATCGAGAGCGTGGTTCCGGAGCAAGGTGCCGACCGGACAACGCCGCCAAAAATGCCGCCGGGCGTGGTGGTCGAAGGCCCGGTGGTCGACGCAAAATTTCGCGATTCCTACATCTCGTTCGCGATGATGATCGCGGGTTCGATCGGGGCGCTGATCTGGGCCTTCACGCAGGGCATCGGATGGGTGGAGATCTCGGTCTTCGCCGGCATGTTCGTGATGACCACGATGGGCATCGGCTTCATGCATCGCTACTTCGTCCACCGCAGCTACCGCTGCGGTCCGGTGATGCGGACGATCCTCGCTGCGATCGCCACGATGGCGGTGCAGGGCTCGATCCTCAAATGGGTGAGCAACCATCGCCGGCACCATCTTCACTCCGACAAGCCCGGCGACGTCCATAGCCCCTACTATGACGGCTTCGGCAACAGCATCGAAGGCTTCGCCAAGGGCATGGGACACGCGCAGGGCGGCTGGGTGTGGGACAAGGCCACCACCGATGCCGAATACTACGCCAGGGACATTCTGGCCGACCCGATCGCCATGTTCTTCACGAGGACGCGCTGGTACTGGTACGCGCTGTCGGCGCTGATCATTCCGGCGGCCCTCGGCTACGCCTTCGGCGGCGTGCATGCGATGATCGGCTGCGTGCTGTTCTCCGGTCTGTTCCGCAGCTACCTCATGACCATGGCGACGTCGCTGGTCAACTCGGTCTGCCATAGCGACGGCCGCTGGGGCTATCGCCGCTTCGAGCTCGACGACGGCACCACCAACGAGCTGGTGACCACGATCCTCACCTTCGGCGAAGGCCTGCACAACAACCATCACCGCTTTCCGCGCGACGCTTATCTCTCGCACGCCTGGTACGAGATCGATATCAACGGGCTGATCATTTTGGGGCTCGGGAAGCTCGGGCTGGTGCACGACATTTTCTCGGCGCGAAGCCGGACGCCTGGTGCGGACGGCGGAAAACGGTCAGAGCCGGAAGCGATGGTCTGAATCCTGTAGGATGGGTAGAGCGGCAGCGAAATCCATCAATAACCGTCACGGAATGATGGGTTTCGCAAGGGCTCTACCCATCCTACGGGCTGCGAGCTCGACGACCGGCCGGGTGTCACGGAAATTCCCGGAAAGGCTGCGGACGCCATCCATTGACCGGCTTCGAGATCGTATCTACATTGTATCATCAATTTGCCGGAGGCCGAGGATGAAGGTGGCATTTCAGAAGTGGGGCAACAGCCTCGCGCTGCGCGTGCCGAAAGCATTCGCCGATGAAATCGGGGCGCGCGCCGGCCGGGCCGCGGAGATGACCGTGAACAACGGAAAGCTGGTGATCGAGATCGCGCTGCCCAAGCGGCGCAAACGCCGCTATGCGCTCGACGAACTGGTTGCCGGGATAACGCCGGACAACCGTCATGACGAGATCGATTGGGGGCCGGCCGTTGGCAACGAAGTCTGGTGACTATTGTCCGGAGGCCGGCGATTTCATCTGGATAGATCTGGACCCCACGGTCGGCCACGAACAAAGCGGCCGGCGACCGGCCATCGTGGTGTCGCCGCACAGCTACAACTCGGTAGCGGGCCTCTGCGTGATCTGCCCGATCACCAACCGCGTGCGCGGCTATCCATTCGAGGCCGTGCTTTCAGACAATTCGAGCCTTCGCGGCGCCGTTCTTGCCGACCAGCCCCGGAGCATCTCCTGGGAGAAACGGCCAATCGCACATGCCGGACGGGCACCTGACATTCTGCTCAGCGAGGTCCGCGAACGCTTGGCGGCGTTGCTGGGAATCGACTGAACGTCTCGCTCGCGTGATGCGATCAGTGCGTCTTTCGCACTGGAACTCGTGCGTTGGTAAGCTCGAGCTAGAGAGCTAGTGCACTATCACCGTCATTGAGACCGCAATACCAGGCCGTGAGGCGACATGCCAAGAAAGCTGAAGACCTATCAGACCTCGCTCGGCTTCTACGACCAGGCGGTCGCCGCACCCTCGATGAAGGCGGCGCTGGAGGCCTGGGGCGCCAAGTCCAACCTGTTCCATCAGGGTCTCGCGAAGGAGACCGACGATTCCGATATCGTCGCGGCGACCATGGCGGCCCCCGGTGTCGTGCTCAGGCGCCCGGTCGGATCGGATGGCCCGTTCACCGAGCATGCCGAACTGCCGACCGATCTCGCCGATGACGAGGACAAGCCGAGAGCGAGGTCCAAGGCGAAGCCTAAGCCAAAGTCCAAGTCGAAGAAGCGTCTCGCCAAAACCGCAGCGAGGTCTGGAATCGACGATCAGGACGCGCGCAAGGCCGCCGCTGCATTTGCAAAGGAGGAGCAGCGACGCGAGAGCGCGCGCCGGAAGGAAGAGGCCGCCCGCGCCAAAGAGCGTGCGCGCCGGGAGAAAGCGGTCGCAGCCGCAGAGGCGGTGCTGGAGAAGGCGAGGCGTGACCATGAGGCGCGCGCCGACGCGATCGAAACCGAGCGCGCCGCGCTTGATGAACGTGCGGCGGCGGAGGAGGCCCGTTGGGACAAGCAGCGGATCAAGTTGCAAGAGGCCCTTCGCCGCGCGCGGGAGTAGGGCTGCGCCACACAACTCCCGAAATTGCGCCCCTGCATTGCTGCGAGCCATGCCCGGCGGCGCGGTTAATACATTGGTCATGTCTTTGCGGTCATTTTCACGACCTCAGTCAGCAAAGAGGCACCATGTCCGACATCACCATTCCCGGCGGCAAGATCCGTTCCTTCGTCGAGCGGATTGAGAACCTCGACAGCGAAATGCAGGAGTTGAGCGAGCAGAAGAAGGAAGTCTTTGCGGAAGCCAAGGGCGACGGCTTCGACGTCAAGATCCTCAAGGAGATCATCAAGCTGCGCAAGGAAGACAAGAACGAGCGCGACGAGCGCGAAAGCCTGCTCGACCTCTACATGCGCGCGATGGAGACGGCACAGCCGGAGCAGGCGAAAGCGGCGTGAGCGCGTAGCGCGTAGCGCGTAGGGTGGGTTAGCCGCAAGGCGTAACCCACCACCGTGTGTCCCGGAACGAGAAGTGTGGTGGATTACGCTTCGCTAATCCACCCTACGAGCCGCAATCGCGCATCAATAGCGGCCGCCGCTGCCCTTCTGCTGCGTGATCCAGTCCGACAATGTTTTCCGTGTCGATCCTGCGGTCCGGCCCGGCACTGCCTTCGGATTGTCGCGGACGCCGTTCGTCGAACGGGTGCGCGGCGCTTCCGTTGCGTTGACGCTCTTCAAGGCAGCAGTCGATGCCTCTGCGGCTTCCCTCTCGAGCCGCAGCTGTTTCAATCGCGCCATCTTGATGCGCTCGGCCTCGACTTCGGGTCGTTCGGCGAGCTGCGGCTTGTGTTGAGCAAGCTCCGCCGGGACCAGGACACCGATGATGTTCGTCTCGCCGAGCGCCTTGCAGGCTTCGAGCCGATGCAGTCCCTCGACCAGAACGAGGCGGTCTCCGTCGAGCCGAACGGAAATGGGGGCCTGTTGTCCGATGTCCAGCATACTTTCCGCGATCTCGCCGACGGTCTCGGGCCTGATGGCCTTCTTCTGCTTGGTGGGAACGAAGATCTTCTCGATCGGGAAGCTTTCCGGTTTGGGCATATTTGACTCCGCTTCTACCGGGCCCGTCGGAACCCATGCCGGTGGGATTGGGAGTTTAGGAGGGAAGGGCTCGACCGCAAAGGCAATTCTGGCGAATTACGGTGTGCACTTAATCAGGGTCACATGCGATAGCGAACGAACTTAGTGCACCGTTACTGCGCATGTTCGGTTGATCGTGTCACGTCGCCGCGTCCGGCGAGGAGGCCCGCGACGGAAATATCCTCGTCCAAGGCTTCCCAGGACAGTCCGCCCCGGCTCAGCTCGACCTGCTCGCGCTCTTCAGGCGTTGCATGCAGCAGGCGCGGAAACCATGCGAGCGGGATCCCGAGTATTCGTCCATCGCACAGCTCGACCCGCATCGTGTGGTCGTCGAAGCGAACGCAAGTTGCCGAAATGGTCATGACAGGCTTTCAGAAGAAGATCGCGGTTGTTCTCAATCACATGCAGATATTCGTAGGATGGGTAGAACGGAGCGAAACCGATCAACGCTGATCGTCGAATGATGGGTTTCGCAAGGGCTCTACCCATCCTACGAGCTCTCGACCTGCGCCAGCGCGGCCAGCAATTCGGGCGTGATCGAAGCGGTGGAAAGCTTGCGGGAGAGCGGCCCGGACGCCAAGTCTCTTATGGATCCTTGTCGAGGGCGTTGTCGACGAGGACGAACAGCCCGGTCGGCTTGCGGATCATTTGATAAGCGACGTTCAGGAGCGCGGCGGCGGCAAGAAGGATCACGACGGTGCACGGGATCCGAACCATCCGCGGTGCCCGCGCGAACGTACCCATCGGGCGCCCCGCCGGATGCTGCGAAGGCGAGGGAGTAGGCGCTGGGTTTTTCTTGGCATGGGTTTGTGGGAGGGCTGATGGATATCGCTTCGCTGCGGCCACCAGTAGGTCAAAACAGGGGCATTATGGCGTGGCGAGCGGGTAAAAGGCTGAAAACTGCTGGAATCGAGACGATAGACTGCGTTCTTTGTTTGTTCTATAACGCAACCATGTTTCCCGTTTGCAAACGTTCTGGTTGTGGTGTCTCATCGTGGCGACATCGCTCCTGGAAAGGGCGGCGTATTTGTAAAGCGGGGGGCTGCTGGCAAACTCTGATAGCGCTGCGAGGCGGCGCTAGACATGCTCCTCGATTCTGGTCTGGAGCGTGCTCAATGTTGGCATCAATTCATAATTCTGTTTTTCGAGATAATATTGAAGGTAATCGTCTCATTGAGATGCCGGATCGCGTCCGACGCGTCGTCGATACGCGAGAATTTCAGCGGCTACGAAACATTCGGCAGATGGGCCTATCGTCATATGTCTTCCCTACCGCCGAACATTCGAGATTTGCGCACTCTTTAGGTGTGTTCGCTACCGCAAGTCAGGTGTTTCGGTTGTTGCAGCAAAGGGCCGCGCCGCTCGATCTTCAGACACCAGGCTTGAGATTCGACGATGAAGCGATGGCTGAGTTTGGAATCGCTGCATTGTGCCACGACCTTGGTCACTCCGCGTTCTCACATGTACTAGAGACTATTCTTTTACCGGATGGCATTCGGAACCACGAAGATTGTACCGTGGCTATTCTTTCCGCAGATACGCCGGTTGCCTCAGCTATTAATGATGCTGCGGATATCGATGCCGTGAAGAATCTGCTTAGGAAGCGGCATGCAAACAAGGCGCTCGTTGAATTGATTTCGAGCACATTTGACGTAGACCGCTGCGACTACATCTTGCGCGACAGTCGAATGGCTGGTGTTGAATACGGCAAATACGATCTGAAGTGGCTTTTTCACGCCATTACAGTTGAGACCAACGATTTCGGGCTTCCGATCTTGCTCCTTGATGGGCCGCGCGGGCTGGACGCTCTGAGACAATTTCTCGCAGCCCGTCGATACCTGCACCGGCAGGTTTACTTTCACCCGACGATCCGAGGAGCACAGCTCCTGCTGAAAGGAATTTTTGCACGCATGCAAGACATTCCTGGGCATTCGGATAGCATCCGATTGGCGCCGAAATGTCTGCATAGTATTGCTTCCGGTCAAAAGCCATCATTGGATGACTTCATTCAGACAACTGATATCGAGATCGCCTATATGATCCGAGGCTTTGCTTCCGATCACTCGGACGCGGTACTTCGATTGCTGGCCGACATGTTCGTGCGACGGCAATTTCCAAAGGCAGTATTGGATTCAGCGAAGTCGAATAAGCTTCTTTCTCAACGATATAGAATGTCTGACGAGCCGTTTTCCGAGACCGAACGGCAGGGAGTACTAATGGAGGAGTTTCTACCGGCAGACCTGCTGTCTGTTACTGAAGATTTGAGGGAGTACGTAAGAGGTCGGTTCCAGAGCAATCAAGTGCCTGAGGATGCAGCGACATATCTAGTCGCTTTCGACCAAGTAACATTCAGCTCTGCGCCACCTTCGGACCTGCTATTTTCGTTTCAAGGAAATGCTGTTCCCTTGGAGCGGATTGATCCAATGTGTGTTGGCTTTAATATCGAAAATTTGCTCGAGACGTTTTCGGTGAACCGAGTTTATGTTCCGAGAGACTTTGTGGCCGAGTCTCGCGAGTATGTCGATAAGAAGTATCGAATTTGAGTACAATGTCTAACGTGTCGAATCGGGAGGTTGTGATGGGTGAGCTACCAAATCCCGGATTGGGTTATAAAGTCCGAGAGTACCTTGGGGGTGGAAATTGGAAGAGTGCTTATCGCGCTACGAGTCCTTACAGTCTAGCAGATGTAGCTCTCCTTTTTTTTCATGATGATGAGAAGCCTGACATCGTAGTCAAGGACGTCACCAGTTTAATCCGCACGATGTCTAAGCATCGATACGCCGGCTATCTGGCTAAGTTCTATGGCTTCCAGCAAGGGCAGGATGGGCGGTTTTTTATCATTGAAGAGTTGCTCGATCGTCCGCTAGAGGGGCTGGCGCCCCTGAACGACATTGTGCAGTTCGTACGTATAGCGCGCGACCTTGCTAGAGGACTGGTTTGTTTGCATGATAGCAAGCTAGTGCACAGAGATCTCAAGCTCGACAATTGTGGTTTGGATCATCAGCTAAGAGCTAAGATTTTTGATCTGGGATCAGTTACGAGCGATGGCGGGGACGTGCGCGGGACTGTATTTACGCGCGCGCCCGAGCTCTTTTCGATTTCGAGCGGTGCTCAATGTGATTACCAAACCGATGTGTGGGCTCTTGGTGCGGCGCTTTTTGCGTTAAGAACCGGCGATTATCCGTTCGTGTTTTCAAGCGAGATTCGCGAGCGAAAAATAATAAGTGATCAAGTGAGAACGAAAGCAATTGATGAGGCCACTGGTAAGCTAAAGAAAGAGGCTCTTAATAAGGTTGTTGCTGGGCGTATTTTAGATCAATCGGCCGCTTCAGAACTGCGGGCTCGCGTGCATCATAGTTTGCGCGGGCGGTCGGAAGAGATATTGAATTCTATGCTCGAATTCGATCGTCAAAAGAGAATTTCAACGAAGGATGCTGAGGCTGCCTGGAGCAAGTTGGCGGAAGAATTAGGCAGCGCTGGCGAAAGCCATCGTTCCGACAAGTGGGGGCAGATCAGATCTCATATAAATCTGGCGGAGCGTAAAGAGTTGGTCCTCACACGTCGCCAGATAGATCGGATAATCTCTGAATACAATTCGGAGTCGCCTTTAGACGAAGATAACGCGCTTCGGAACGCCCTGTTACATCTTAAGGAGATGGTTGACAGTCCGTCTTAAGGCTTGATCGAAGTGAATTTCTCGTCTGCGACTCGGGCGGCCTTTCGGCCGCCCTCCCTTTAAGCCCGGGTATGACGCTCGTCGCGCTCTACCCCCTCACGAACACCCCGTCGTGCTGCCGCACGTATCGCACTTCATACACGTCCCATTCCGCACCAGCGTGAAGTTGCCGCACTCGCCGCACATCTCGCCTTCGTAGCCTTTGGCTTTCGCTTCCGCGCGGCGCTCGGCCTTGCTGGGCACCGCCTGGGCGGCGCTGCCGGACTTGCTCCACTGGAGGGCCTCTAACTTCTCCGTCGGCGAGAGGTCGTGGCTGACTTCCTGCTTCAGCGCGACCGCGCCTTCGAGGGCATCGCCGGCACCGCGGGCGGTGGCGCCGTGGGAGGCGAGCGAGGTGACCTTGCTGCCGCCGGCGGGCGCGCTGTCATTGCCCTGGGCGACCGCGGCGGAGCCGCTGCGCATCACGAACAGATTGTCGGTGCGGGAGCGGGTGAGGCCGCGCGAGACCAGCCTGGTCGCCTGGTTCGGCTCCTCCGGCTCCTTGCCTTCCTCGACGCCCTTGCCGAGCGCGTCGAAGTTCGACTCGGTCGGATCGACATGGGCGAGGTCGAAGCGCGACATGTAGCTCACCGCGAGCTCGCGGAAGACGTAGTCGAGGATCGAGGTCGCATACTTGATGCTGTCGTTGCCCTGCACCGGGCCCGCCGGCTCGAAGCGGGTGAAGGTGAAGGCGTCGACATATTCTTCGAGCGGCACGCCGTATTGGAGACCCAGCGAGACCGCGATGGCGAAGTTGTTGATGAAGGAGCGGAGCGCGGCGCCTTCCTTGTGCATGTCGATGAAGATCTCGCCGATGCGGCCGTCGTCATATTCGCCGGTGCGCAAGTACACCTTGTGGCCGCCGACGACCGCCTTCTGGGTGTAGCCCTTGCGGCGATCCGGCATCTTCTCGCGCTCGCGCATCACGATGATGCGCTCGACCAGCTTCTCGACGATCTTTTCCGAGACCTGAGCGGTACGCGCGGCCATCGGCTTCTCGTAGAGCGCCTCGACCGCATCGTCCTCGTCCTCGTCGTCGCTGATGAGCTGCGAGTTGAGCGGCTGGCTGAGCTTGGAGCCGTCGCGGTAGAGCGCGTTGGCTTTCAGAGCGAGCTTCCACGACAGCATGTAGGCGGACTTGCAGTCCTCCACCGTGGCGTCGTTCGGCATGTTGATGGTCTTGGAGATCGCGCCCGAGATGAAGGGCTGGGCGGCTGCCATCATGCGGATGTGGCTCTCGACCGACAGATAACGCTTGCCGATCTTGCCGCAGGGGTTGGCGCAGTCGAACACCGAATAGTGCTCGGCCTTGAGGTGCGGAGCACCTTCCACCGTCATCGCGCCGCAGATGTGGACGTTGGCCGCCTCGATCTCGCGCTTGGTGAAGCCGACGGCCTGGAGCAGGTCGAAGCCGGGGGCCGCGATCGCATCAGTGCCGATGCCGAGCTGGTCGCGGATGAAGTCTTCGCCAAAGGTCCATTTGTTGAAGGCGAACTTGATGTCGAAGGCGGTCGGCAGCGCCTTCTCGACCTTGGCGATGGCCTCATCCGTAAAGCCCTTGGCCTTCAGCGTCGAGGCGTTGATGCCCGGCGCGTTCGACAGCGAGCCGTGGCCGACGGCGTAGGCCTCGATCTCCGCGATCTCACTCTCGCGATAGCCGAGCGCGCGCAGCGCCGCGGGGACCGCGCGGTTGATGATCTTGAAGTAGCCGCCGCCGGCGAGCTTCTTGAACTTCACCAGCGCGAAATCCGGTTCGATGCCGGTGGTGTCGCAATCCATGACGAGGCCGATCGTGCCGGTCGGCGCGATCACCGTGGTCTGGGCGTTGCGATAGCCGTGCTTCTCGCCGAGCTCGAGCGCCGCGTCCCAGGCCGCCTGCGCGTGGCTGACCAGGTCGGCCAGCGGGCAGGAGACGAGGTCGAGCGGCACCGGGTTGACGCTGAGCGCCTCATAGCCGTTGGACTGGCCGTGGGCGGCGCGGCGGTGATTGCGGATCACGCGCAGCATGTGCGCGGCGTTCTTCTTGTAGCCGGGGAAGGTGCCGAGCTCGGCCGCCATCTCGGCCGAGGTCTTGTAGGTAATGCCGGTCATGATCGCGGTCAGCGCGCCGGCGATCGCACGGCCTTCCTTGCTGTCGTAGGACAGACCCATGGTCATCAAGAGGCCGCCGATATTGGCATAGCCGAGACCAAGCGTGCGGAACTCGTAGGAGAGCTCGGCGATCGCGCGCGACGGGAATTGCGCCATCATGACCGAAATTTCCAGCACGATGGTCCAGAGCTGGCAGAGGTGCTCATAGCCCTTCACGTCGAACTGCTTGGTCGCGGTGTTGTAGAACGTCAGCAGGTTCGCGGAGGCCAGATTGCACGCCGTGTCGTCCAGGAACATGTATTCCGAGCACGGATTGGAGGCGCGGATGTCGCCGGACGCCTTGCAGGTGTGCCAGTCGTTCATGGTGGTGTTGAAGTGCAGGCCGGGGTCGGCCGACGCCCAGGCGGCGTAACCGATTTTTTCCCAGAGGTCGCGCGCCTTCAGCGTCTTGGTGATCTTCTTTGTGGTGCGTCCGACGAGATTCCAGTCGCCATCGGTTTCGACGGCGCGGAGGAAGTCGTCCCTCAGCGAGACCGAGTTGTTGGAGTTCTGGCCTGATACCGTGAGATAGGCTTCCGAATCCCAGTCGGTGTCGTAGACGTCGAACTGGATGTCCTTGTAGCCTTGCTTGGCGAACTGGATGACGCGCTTGATGTAATTGTCGGGCACGAGGCTGCGGCGCGCGAGCTTGATCTCGCGGCGCAGCGCCGGGTTCTTCTCGGGGTCGAAGCAATCGTCGCCCGAGCCTTCGCAATTGACGCAGGCCTTCAGCACCGCTTTCAGATGCTTCTGGTTGATCTTGGATCCGGTGACCAGGGCGGCGACCTTCTGCTCCTCCTTCACCTTCCAGTCGATATAGGTCTCGATATCGGGATGGTCGGCGTCGACCACGACCATCTTGGCGGCGCGGCGCGTGGTGCCGCCACTCTTGATCGCGCCCGCGGCGCGGTCGCCGATCTTGAGGAAGCTCATCAGGCCGGACGAGCGGCCGCCGCCGGAGAGTTTTTCGCCTTCGCCGCGCAGGCGCGAGAAGTTGGAGCCGGTGCCGGAGCCGTATTTGAACAGGCGGGCTTCGCGGACCCAGAGGTCCATGATGCCGCCCTCGTTGACGAGGTCGTCACCGACGCCCTGGATGAAGCAGGCGTGCGGCTGCGGGTGCTCATAGGCCGATTTGGATTTGGTCAGCTTGGCCGTGAAGGGGTCGACGTAATAATGGCCCTGGCCGGGGCCGTCGATGCCATAGGCCCAGTGCAGGCCGGTGTTGAACCATTGCGGCGAGTTCGGCGCGACCATCTGCATGGCGAGCATGTAGCGGATCTCGTCATAGAAGGTCTGGGCGTCCTCGTCGGAGGAGAAATATTTGCCTTTCCAGCCCCAATAGGTCCAGCAGCCGGCGAGGCGGTCGAACACCTGCTTGGCGCTGAGCTCGCTGACGAAGCGCTCTTTCTCGGGGAGGGTGGCGAGGGCCTCGGTGTCGGGCACGGAGCGCCACAGGAAGGAGGGGACGGACTCTTCCTCGACCTTCTTCAGGCGCGCGGCGACGCCGGCTTTGCGGAAATACTTCTGGGCGAGCACGTCGGAGGCGACCTGCGACCATTCGGCCGGGACCTCGACGCCGTCCATTTTAAACACGACCGAGCCGTCGGGATTCCTGATCTCCGACGTGGTCTGCCGGAAATCGATCCCGGCGTAAGGTGACTGTCCCTGGGTGGTGTGGCGCCGCTCAATCCGCATGGTCTTGCCCCGTCCTTGTCTTTGACCGGACCGCCTCCGCAAGGCGCCCGGGTCGCGATTTCAGTTCGCGAGTCCTCGAAGGCCTCATCGGCCCAAAGGCTTCGCAGTTCAGCCGGTGGTTCCGGCTCTGGTTCTCCCGGGGGTGTCAGGTGCGTGCACCTTCCATCCGCCGGCATGTCCAGACACATCCGCCCCAAGGGGATGAGCCCGACATGCGTTCAAACGCCCCACAACATCACTTCAACCAATGCCATCCGAGCCTGTTTCCGGCCCGTTCTGGCGCCCGAAAGATCCGCCTCGCGAGGGCAGACAAGCCCTCATCCCGCTGCCTTCGTCTGGCTTGGCGGAGTGCAGTTTTGCGAACCCTTTGGGGGAGTGCCGGCGGGACGCAAACACACTCGCGCCGAACGGTTCGAAAGCTAGGACTCTCCGTTGCGCCCGTCAAGAACTAGTGCGAGTTCCTGAATCAAATACTAAATATGGGGGATTGCGGGGGATAACAGGGGGCAAGCCCGCACCTGTTGTGGAGCCAAGTATCGGTGAGTCCTCAGGGATTCCCAACCGAAAAAATTTGTCTGCCGTGACCCTACGGAGGCTTCCTCCCGCTGTTCACAGGGCAGGTATATTTTTGAGCCGCGGGGTTGCCTCGGCGGGACTCACGTAGGGGTACGGAAGGTGAGGGCAGGCATGCCCGCCGAGGTGGTGGTGGCGGCGCCGAATCCGCGCCAAGCTGAAGCCGATTTTGTCGGACACCCCACATGCTTGATTCGACCAAACCGGGCCTGCGGCCGCGCATCGCCCCGGCCGGCCTGATGTTCCTCGCCATCACCTCGATCGGCTGGGGCTTCAATTGGCCGGTGACGAAATTCCTGCTCGGCGAGCTGCCGCCGCTGACGCTCCGCGGCGTGACCGGGGTGCTGGGCGCGGTGCTGCTGGCGGTGCTCGCTTTGGTCCGGCGTGACAGCCTGAAGGTCGCAGCCGACATCTGGCCGCGGCTGGTCACGGCCGCCATCCTCAACGTCACCGGCTGGATGGTGCTGATGGGGCTGGCGCTGCTCTGGCTGCCGGCGAGCGAGGCGGCGCTGATCGCCTACACCATGCCGGTCTGGGCCTCGCTGATCGCCTGGCCCGTGCTCGGCGAGCGGCCGACGGTGCTGCGCACCATCGCGCTGGTGATGGCCTTTGCAGGGCTCGCCTCGATCATGGGCGGCAACGGCTTTGCCGCCAGCGAAGCCAAGCTGCCGGGCATCATCATGGCGCTGTTCGGGGCGATCGGCTTCGCCGTCGGCACGGTATTCTCGAAAAAGTACCCGATCCATCTGCCGCCGATCACGGCCGCGGCCTGGCAGATCGGGATCGGCTGCCTGCCGATCTCGATCGTCGGCCTCCTGATCGAGACCTCGCATCTGGACAAGGTGACGCCGATCGGCTGGTGGCTCCTGGTCTATTCGACCGTGGTGCAGTTCTGCATCGCCTATGTCAGCTGGTTCGCGGCGCTCTCGCGCCTGCCGGCCTCGGTCGCCGCGATCGGCACCATGGCCGTGCCGGTGATCGGCGTCGTGGCCTCCGCGGTCGCGCTGCACGAGCCGCTGGGGCCCGGGCAGATCGCGTCGCTGATCTTCACGCTTGCGGCCGTGGTGCTGGCGACGCGTTAGCTGGCTGTCATTCCACCAGCGCCGTTCAGCGCCTTCCTGATCATCTCGGCGAGCTGGTTGCGGCGGTACGGCTTGGTCAGCAGCATCACGCCGTCGTCGAGCTTGCCGTGGTGGACGATGGCGTTGTCGGTGTAGCCGGAGGTGTAGAGCACCTTGAGGCCCGGCCGCAGCTTCGCGACCTCCTCGGCGAGCTCGCGCCCGCTCATGCCGCCGGGGATGACGACGTCGGTGAAGAGCAGGTCGAAGGCCTGGCCGGCCTCGATCAATTGCAGCGCAGCCTTGCTGTCGGCGGCGGCGACCGTCCTGTAGCCGAGGCTCTGCAGCTGCGCGGTGACGAAGTTGCGCACCAGCGTGTCGTCCTCAACCACGAAAATGGTTTCGGCGCCGCCTTCGGCGTGCGGCGCGGCCGATGCGGCCACGTCCGCCGTGCCTTCGCCCGGCGGCAGATAGAGCTTGATCGTGGTGCCGTGGCCTTGCTCGCTGTAGATCTTGATGTGGCCGCCGGACTGCTTGACGAAGCCGTAGACCATGGAGAGGCCGAGGCCTGAGCCCTTGCCGACCTCCTTGGTGGTGAAGAACGGCTCGAACGCCTTTTCCTGGACGTCGGGCGGCATGCCGGTGCCGGTGTCACTGACCGCGAGCATCACGTAAGGCCCGGGCCGCACGTCGACATTGGCCTGCGCATACGCCTCGTCCAGCACCACCCGGTGGGTCTCGAGCAGGAGCTTGCCGCCGTTCGGCATGGCGTCGCGGGCGTTGATCGCCATGTTGAGCACCGCGTTGGTGAGCCTGGACGGATCGATGTGCGCGGTCATCGGGCCCTGCTCGAGCACGGTCTCGATCTGGATCTGCTCGCCCAGGGTGGGGCGGAGCAGCTTTGCGATGTCGGCGATGGCGGCGTTGATCTCCACGTTGCGCGGCTGCAGCGGTTGCCTGCGCGCGAACGCCAGCAGATGCTGGATCAGCTCGGCACAGCGTTCGGCGGCATCGTCGATCAGGCGTGCCGTGCGCTGCAGCTCGGGCTGTTCCTTCAGGCTTGCGACCAGCGTCTCGGTGTTGCCGGAGATCACAGTCAGCATGTTGTTGAAGTCGTGCGCGACGCCGCCGGTCAGCTTGCCGATCGAGTCGAGCTTTTGCGACTGGTATAGCTGCCGCTCGGTGTCGCGCGACGAGGTCGCGTCGTGATAGACCAGCACTGCGCCGGAGATCGCGCCGTGCGCATCCCGCATCGGTCGGCCGCTGATCATGAGATGGCGCGCGGAATTGCCGCTGTGCGGGCGGACGATCATCTCCAGCTCTTCGAATGCGTCACCGCGCAGCACGCGTGCGGAGGGCAGCTCTTCGGGCTTGAGCGGCGTGACGCCGTCGCCGTGGAAGACGTCGGACAGGGCGCGCAGGTTGCGCAAATTCATGCCGGTGCGATGCAAGAGCATGCGCTCTGCGGCCGGGTTGGACAGAAGGACATTGCCCTCCGCATCGATCACCAGCACCGCCTCGGCCATGCTGCGGAACGTGCTCTGGAGCACGTTGACCGAGAGACGCAGCTCGTCATGCGCGGTGACGAGGTGTTCGGTGCGTTCGGCGACAGCCGCCTCGAGCACTTCCTTGGCGGCCTGCGTCTCGTGCAGAGAGCTCTTGAGTTGTCCGGTGGTGCGTTGGCCTTCGCGCAGCAGCATGGCGACCAGCAGCAGGATCACCAGAGCGCCAATCACGTCGATGCCGAGCAGCACGATGCCGGTCCGGCGCGAGTCCGCTTCACGGCTGGCGCGCAGTTTCTCTTCGTTCGCGGCCATCTGCTCGAGATTGGCCGAGAGCGTTTCCATCAGTCCGCGCCCCTCGGCCTTGCCTTGCAGCTCCGCGACCGCGGCCTGATCGCTGCTTGCGCGCAGGCGGACGACCTCGGCGGCCACCTCCACCCGGCGCAGGATCAGGGGCTCGGTCGCCTCCAGCAGTTGGACCTGGGTGCCGTTGTCGCGCACGGCGAGCTTGAGATCGCCAAGTGCTGGTGCAATCCGGCTCTTCGCCGTCTGGAATTCGTCGATGAAGCCCGCCGTGCGATAGAGCTCGTAGCCGCGCGCCGCGCTCTCGGTCCGCCGGACCAGAAGGCGCACGTCCGAAATCTTCTTCAGCACCTCGACAGTGTGGTTGACCCATGCGGCGTCCGACCGCGACTTGACGTCGAGGCCGATCGAGGCGGCGGTGATGATCAGGAGGATGGCAAGTCCGGCACCGAGAATGACGCGCTGCGAGGGGATCAAGGGACTTCTTTCTTGTCCTTCGGCGGTGCGTTTTCGCCGCGACCGGCGAGGCATTCCCGAATCGAGGTCAGAAGCGCGTCCGGCGTGAACGGCTTGCGAAGGCAGCGCGTCGCGCCGAGCTCCAGCGCCATGCGGAGAAAGTCAGGGGAGGGCGAGGCAGACGAGGCGAAGGCGTAGCCGGACATCGCGATCAGCGGAATCGCCGGCGCGCGCTCGTGAAAGATGCGGATGGATTCGAAGCCGCGCATGTGCGGCATGAAGATGTCGACCAGCATCACGTCATACGCCTGCGCTTCCAGCGCCGCGAGCCCCGTTTCGCCGCCATCGGCCAACGTGACGTCGAAGCCCTGACGTTGCAGGAGGACCTCGATGGTCGCGCCGACCATCGGATCGTCGTCTACCACGAGGATACGCGGCATCACATTTCCCAGTAGATCCAAGTCCCCACAGCGATTGGTGATATCCGCGAATCGTGTGTCGGGTCAATTTTGGATTAGGCCAAGATGGGTATGCACGGCGCAATGCATAGCACCCCCTGCGGGTTCCAAGCATCAGCCGGCGCGGCGCCAGGCGAATTTCGTCGGATTTCAATGACAGGTTGAGACAAATCCGCGCGATCAGCAAAAGCCGCCCCGTCATGAGGTGCGGAGCGCCCAAGTCACCCGACGGGATGATGACGCGTGGGCACTGGTCGAATATTGCCGAACCGTGATCCCAGAGGTTCTGCGATGACCAGACTCGCGCTTCATGGACTGCGTTCGCAGCGAGACATGCAAGAGCTCAGCGCCGAAGATCGCACGACGTATCGACGATGGGCGCGGTGCTCAGGCGCGTTCTATGCGATCGTTCTCGCGGTCTTGTTCGCGAGCTTCTGGATTCACGACCGCAACGTGACGGTCGCCGAGGCGGCCAAAATGCATGAGCGGCGCCCTTAGTCGGCGCCGCCCACGAATGATGATCTTCAGGCCGCCTTACGGGCAGGGATGCCGCAGGCCATCATAGCCGAGATAGGTGCCGGACGCCGGGTCGTAGGAGCGGTAGCGCTGAGCGCAGTACGCGGGATCGCCGCCGCCCTCGGTGACCACGGCGACTGACGGCTCGTCATAATAACTGTCATCAGCATAGGCGTAGGGATCGTCGTAATACCCCCCGCCGTAATAAGCATATGAGCCGAGGCCGCCAATGGCTGCACCTGCCGCGACGCCTGGCCAGAAGCCGCCGCCGCGATGATGCCAGCCGCCGCCGTGCCAGTTGCCTCCGCCGTTCCAGTGGCCTCCGGCCGCTGCGAAGTTGCGGCCGCCGCCGTTAAAGGCGGCTCCGCCGCTCGGACGCACAGCCGCGCCGGCTGCGAAATTGCCGCCGCCACCACCGATCCGGGCGCCGCCTCCAAAGCCGCCGCCGCCGAAATGGGCTCCACCACCGCCGCCACCGAAGTGCGCACCGCCTCCGCCACCGCCGATATGACCGCCACCACCGCCGCCGCCGTGACCGACATGGCCCTGTGCAAAGCTCGGGGTCGCCATCGGAAGAACCAGTGCCAGCGCTGCGGCCGCACTCAAAACTCTCAGACTGTTCATGATCAAACTCCTTTCCCGGAAGCAAATCCCTTGAAAGGGCTACAGTTCCTGGGATCACGCCGGTTTGCGCACGGGGTGCAGATTTCCACGCCGCGGCTGTACCGGGCATGAATGGATCGCGTCCGATTTGCGGCGGCCTCCCGCGCTGGCGACACCGCGTTTGGGATGGAGCACCGCCGCATTGGGCGAACTGGACATTTGGCCGTCCGGATGGCATCAGGACCCCACGAAGCAGGGCCCTTGCCGCATGAAACAATTCTTCCTGAAGCTCTTCACCTGGTGGAACGGCCAGACCTTTGGCACGCAACTCTGGACCAGCCGGTTCGGGGAGCTGGTCGGTCAGGACGAGCAGGGCAACCGCTACTACCGCACGATTGGCGGCAAGATCGACCCGACGCTCGGCTTCGAACGGCGCTGGGTGATCTACAACGGCTATGCGGAAGCGAGCCGCATTCCGCCGTCCTGGCACGGCTGGATGCACCATACCGTCGACGTGCCGCCGACGCAGGAGAACTATCAGCCGCGCGAATGGGAAAAGCCGCATCAGCCGAACCTGACCGGTACGGCGAGGGCCTACCGGCCCTCTGGCTCGACACTGGCCAGCGGCAAGCGCCCCAAGGCGACCGGCGACTATCAGCCCTGGACGCCCGGCTAACCGGTCGCGCTCTTCCATCGTTGGATTGGATGCAAACGCATCCGCCTCGCTCCGCTGTGGACAACGGGAACAGCGGGGACGGTGCACCCACGCCCGTTGCGCCTGCGCCAGCGATCCGGCTCAATGAACCCATCTTACGGAGATGGGAAACCATCGCGTTCGGTTCGGGCAACAGTTCGCGACTGCCCCGAAATGCAGCGGCCGCCGAGGAAGGACTCGATCGGGAGATAGGCCCCCGGTCTGGAAGCTCCGACATCGCCCGATGAGAATGTGCGCCGCCGTGAGACAGGAAAGGCCGCTTGGGAAACCGAGCGGCCTTTTTCTGATGGGATGATTTGGCTCGTGTCCCGGACGCGGTGCAGCGTGCAACGCTGCGCCGCAGAGCCGGGACCCACGCTTCCCGTGCAGGTGGGCCCCGGCTCTGCAGCGCACCGCTGAAGACGCGCTGCGCTGCGTCCGGGGCACGAGTACCGCGGAACAGCGCTACATCATCCGCGCGGCCGCCCGCTTGACCGCTTCGAGCCGGTCGGCCTGTCTTTGCGCGCCGCGCTCCTTGAGCAGGGCGAGCACTTCCACAGGCGCCGTGTCGGGCGAGCCGGAATTGAACGGCGGGGCCGGATTGTATTCCAGCTGTAGCTGGATCGTCTCCGCCGTGGTGCGGTCGATCATGATCGACACCAGCGTCAGCGCGAAATCGATTCCTGCCGTGACGCCGCCGCCGGTGATGCGGTTGCGGTCGACGCAGACGCGGGTCTTGGTCGGCGTCGCACCGAACTGGCCGAGCATCTCCATCGCGCTCCAATGGGTGGCGGCGCGGTAGCCCTTCAGCAGGCCGGCCGCACCGAGCGCCAGGGATCCCGTGCAGACCGAGGTGACGTATTTGGCGCCCTCGGCCTGCGTGCGCAGAAAGTTCAGCACCTCCTCGTCGTTGAGCAGATCGTTGGTGCCGCCGCCGCCGGGCACGCAGATCACGTCGAGCTGCGGGCAATCGGCAAATGTCGTGGTTGGTGTCAGCGTGAGGACGGAATCGCTCGGCACGGGCTCGATCCGTTTCCAGATCAGATGCAGTTTTGCGCCGGGGACGGAGGCGAACACCTGCAGAGGGCCGGTGAAGTCGAGCTGGGTGACGCGCGGGAACACCAGAAGTCCGATCTGGAGCGGTGCCGGCATGAAAACCTCCAAATGAAGAGCTTGACGCGGGCAAATTGGCATGATGCCATCCTGTCCGAAATGGCGTATTTCCCTCACTTTCGGACATGAGCATGATCGGCATCCTGATCTTCCCGGATTTTCAGCTGCTCGATGCGGCAGGCCCGATCTCGGTGTTCGAGATCGCGGCGCGCGCCAGCGACAAGCCGCTTGCGCTGCGGGTGCTGGCGGTGAAGGCGGGAGCCGTGCACTCGTCCTCCGGCGTCGAGATGATGGCGCGCGATTTCAAATCGGCGAACGCGATCATGACGCTGGTGGTGGCGGGCGGCGCCGGCGTCGCGGCGGCGGCGCGCTGTCCGACCACGCTCGCCTTCATCCAGCGGTTGGCCAGGCGCGGCGTCCGGATCGCCAGCGTTTGCTCGGGCGCCTATGTGCTTGCCGAAGCCGGCCTGCTCGACGGCCGTCGCGCCACCACACATTGGGGCCGCACGCGCGACTTCGTCGCGCGCTATCCGCAGGTCAAGTTCGAGCCGGACCAGATCTTCACCCGCGACGGCAATGTCTGGACGTCGGCGGGCATCACGGCCGGCATCGACCTCGCGCTCGCGATGGTCACCGAGGACCATGGCGAGGAGATCGCGCAACAGACCGCGCGCCAGCTCGTGCTCTACCATCGCCGCAGCGGCGGCCAGTCGCAGTTCTCATCGCTGCTGGAATTGAAGACGCCGAACGGCCGGTTCGGTGCGCTACTGTCCTGGGCACGGGAAAATCTCGACGCGCCGCTGACGGTGGAAAATCTCGCCGACCGCGCCGGCATGAGCGCGCGGCATTTCGCCCGCGCGTTTGCCGCGGAGACCGGCACGACGCCGTCGAAGGCGATCGAGCGGTTGCGGATCGAGGTCGCCCGCGAGCGCGTGCAGTCCTCGCGCGAGGCGATCGAGCTCGTGGCAGAGGCGACCGGATTCCGCGATCCCGAGCGAATGCGCCGCGCCTTCATCCGCGCCTTTGGCCAGCCGCCGCAAGCGCTGCGGCGCGCAGCGCGGGCCGGTTAGGGCGCCAATCGATTTGAGGAGGTCCGCCTTGGTGGGCAAAGCAGACTTAGATGGTCAACTCTGCTCTTCGACTTTTGACCCGTAGCTGACATTATTATCATTTCGTAACGGCTGCTCGAAAAATCCTCTGCCTTTGTTTTTTGCTTCCGTGATCAGAGGGGTGCAGAATGCCGCGTAGGATATCGGCAACGACCAGGAAGATGAGAACAAAGGTCTCGATCTTAGTGCTTCTGATTTTCGGTGTGCTCGCTCTAGGCTATACGCGCGTTCGTGGGTACCCGCCGTTCACATCTGAATTTGTGCAAACGTGTGATAGAGCAATCAAGGAGCGGCTGGTGGTTCCATCCACCTATGAACGGATTGGTGTAGACGAGTCTCGGAAGACAATCACGTTCGACGAGTTCTTCACGGACCCGATACGGGCTGCGTCCGAAGCCACAAGGAAAGCGATGGTCCAAGTCGCACGAGTGCCGCCGGTTCAGTATGTCGCGTTCATCGACTATCAAGCTCAGGACTCCGTCGGAGCCATCATTCGTGAAAGGGCAACATGCATTTTCAACTCACTTGATGGGAGCGACATGCCTGAACATACATATTGGGTGCAGGTCGACGGCGAACATAATATGGCGTGGGCTACGAGGCAGCCGAACGCCGCCACTCTCCTGCGGCGCCTGGGGGTAGCTGATTGATGGTCGGCGCTGGCCCTTAGCTGACCCACAACGCGACTTAGAGGTGTCCGCTTGCGAGAGCTGAGCGGAAAAGGTGGGTCTCGCGCGGCCGTCAGCCCGGCGAGTTGGTCGGAGCCGCAGTGCCTGAGAGGTCCGCCCTTACGGTCAGCCGCCGCGCGATCGGCGTCAGCATGTACGGCGCAAGATGAATCGGAAACTGCGTCAGCGCGAAATAGAGCCAGGTGGCCGGCGGCAGCGCGCCGGCGGTCGCGGCCAGCATCAGGCCGAGATTGCGCTGTGATACCATCAGCCCCAAGGCCAGCGCGCGCTCATAGCCGTTGCGGCGGAACAGCAAGGTCGTCACCGCGAGCAGCGTGAAATAGACCGCAAAGGCGAGCGCGGCGATGCCGACCGTGAACAGGGGATCGACGACGAAGTCATGCGCGACGTCGCCCATGACCGCGGACGCGAACATCAAGAGGATGACGATGTTGAAGCCGTCG
Organism: Bradyrhizobium diazoefficiens; assembly: GCF_016612535.1. NCBI lineage: Bacteria > Pseudomonadati > Pseudomonadota > Alphaproteobacteria > Hyphomicrobiales > Nitrobacteraceae > Bradyrhizobium > Bradyrhizobium diazoefficiens. Next base: position 811,214 of record NZ_JAENXS010000002.1, on the reverse strand, counting down.
ATCGGCTGCTTGTGACGCTGGATCGCCTCGGCGCCGAAAATCCAGCGGATCATGGTCGCTGCGAACAGCGATACCGCGAGAATGCCGAGCAGTTTCAGCCCGAGCGTGAGCGGCGAGATGCTCAGCATGCCGCCGAGGAAGAGGCTCGCGAACAACGACGCGGTGAAAGGCACGACCGCGGTCGCGGTCACCAGCGTGACCAGCACGAGTGTGGCATCGAGCCCCATTAGCGCTGCGAGCGCAGGTGCTGCCATCATCGGCGAGGCCATGCTCTGGAGCATCAGCGCGAGCGACAGGCCGGGCGCGCGGTCGGTGAGCCCCGTGACATGCGCGGTCAGCCCGACGATCAACGGCACGCCGATCGTGGTCCAGGCCGTGGCGGTCGCCACCAGCGCCGGCCGGCGCAGATGGCCGTAAAGCGCCGCCAGATCGACCCGCATGAAGGAGATGCAGAGCAGAACGAGGATCGCTTCGGTGACATAGGGCCGCAGCAGCATGCCGAGCGGCGGCACCGCCAGCGCGATGAACACGACGGTCGCCACCGCGCGGGTGCCCTGGCCGCCAAGCCAGGTCAGGCCGCGGAGGGGAAGGGCAAGGAGAGTTGGAAGCGCGGACGACATTTTGATGATGGCGTTGTCATGGTTGGACGTCATTTTCGGGGACAATGCCCGCGTCGGCCCCCCGGGGAGGAGCCATCCGACTAAGGAGCCTTGGGACTGAGAAGCCTTGGGACTGAAGAGCCTTGGACTATCCCATCCGTGGGCCGGTCTGGCCAGAAGGCGGCGGGCAGGGCAGGAATGCCGCCCTTTCCCCGCCGTATTCGCCGTGTTAACCGGATGGCCTGCGAGCGGCGGTATGCCCTGTAGAATGTCCAACAAGCCCGATTCGCTGTTGAAGCCGCGCGAGATATGTTTCGAACCCTTACCCTGACAGGTCTTGCGGCGCTTTTGGCCGCCACCGCGCTGACGGTGGCGACGCCTGCGCAGGCGCAGATCGGCACGATTTTCTCCGATCCGCCGCCGCTGCGGCCGCCGGGGAGCATCCCCCGTGGCGGGCAGCCGCAACCGCAGCCGACCCCGGACGACGACGAAGAGGTGCCCGAGCTGCCGCCGCAGGGCCGCGTGCTGCCGTCGCGCCCAATGCCACCGCAAAGCCGGCAAGGAAATATTATGCCGGGGCCGGTCGAGAGCCAGCCGCTGGCGCCGCCGCCCGGTACGACCGTCGCTCCACAGAATCAGCCGCCGGCTGTCGCCGTGGCACCGCCAGGCGGGCCTGGTCAGCATCAGCCGCCGCAGAAGGGCGGGCCGCAGCAGGGCGCCGTACCGCAGGCGTCGGCAAGCCTCCAGCCGGGCGACGAGGTCGTCACCGAGCCGCCGGCCCAGAAGATCGTGAACAAGAAGGCGACCTTCTCGGGCCTCGACAAGATCACCGGCCGCATCATCAATTTCGATGAGGATATCGGCGAGACCGTGCAGTTCGGCGCGCTGCGCGTGAAGACCGACGCCTGCTACACCCGGCCCGCGACCGAAGCCGCCAACACCGACGCCTTCGTCGAGGTCGACGAGATCACCTTGCAGGGCGAGGTGAAGCGGATCTTCTCCGGCTGGATGTATGCCGCGAGCCCGGGCCTGCACGGCGTCGAGCACCCGATCTACGACATCTGGCTCACCGACTGCAAAGAGCCGCAGCAGACCATCGCGACCGCGGCGCCAGATCCCGCGACCAAGCCCGCACCGCCGCCGCCTCCGGCGCAAAAGAGGGCTGCGCCGAAGCAGGCCGTGCAGCAGCGTCCGCCGCAGCCTCTGCCGCCGATCCAGCAGCAGCCGGCGCCACCGCCGCCTCCGCCGCCGGAGCAACGGCCGGGTCTGTTCGGTATCCCCGGGTTTGGCCGCTAGGCCAAATCCCCCGGGTTTGGTGCTAGACCAAATTCCCGAGGGTCTGGCCGCCAGGCTTGGCGTGGGTCTATTGACGTGAGGCGATGATCTCGAGCGCGCGTGCGCCCGGGATCGCGTCACCGGCCGGCAGTTTCAGGAAATCCCCGGGCTCGCCGGCGAGCGCCTTGTCGAGCAGCGCGGTGTAGCGTCGCCGCGAGATCTCGGCCGCACCAAAGCTCTTCAGATGTTCGGTGACATATTGCGTGTCGAGCAGCTCGAAGCCGCCATGGATGAGACGCGCGACCAAGTGCACCAGCGCTACCTTGGAGGCGTCGCGGGCGGTGTGGAACATGCTCTCGCCGAAGAAGGCGCGCCCCAGGCTTACGCCGTAGAGCCCGCCGACGAGGTCGTCGCCCTGCCAGGCCTCGACGCTGTGGCAATGGCCGAGCTCGTAGAGGCCACCATAGAGGTCGCGGATGCGCTTGTTGATCCAGGTGTCCTCGCGTCCGGCCTGCGGCGCGGCGCAGCCGGCGATCGTCGCCTTGAACGCGGTGTTGACGGTGACGCGAAACGCGTCCGAGCGCACGGTGCGCGCAAGCCGCGAGGCAATGCGAAAACCATCGAGCGGGATCACGCCGCGCATTTCCGGCTCGACCCAGAACAAGGTCGGGTCGTCGGCGCTCTCGGCCATTGGAAAGATGCCGCAGGCATAGGCGCGCAGCAGCACGGCCGGCGTGATTTCAGACGAGGCGGAGTCGCGCGAATTCATAGTGCCCGATCATAGCAGGAACGCGATGCGCGTGCGATGGGGGGCAATTCCGGATGCGTAAAAATCAACCCACAGCGGCGCTGTTCGCCTTGTCGGCTGCGGCGGGGGTGCGGCGGAACCGCAGGATGATGCGGGTTCCGGAATGGTTGGGATCGCGCTCGACAGTGGCGTCCAGCTTGGAGGCCATGGCCGCGACGATGCGCTGGCCCATGCCGGTGGAGCGCGGGTCGGCCTTGACCTTGTCGCCGACGCCGTCATCGCTGATCGACAGCAGCAGATCGTCTCCCTGCGAGGTCAGCTCGACATGAATGGGGCCGGCGCCGTCGGGATAGGCGTATTTCACCGCGTTCATCACCAGCTCGTTGACGATGATACCGACGGCGACGGCACGGTCCGGGTCGATCTCGATCGGCTCGGCCTTCACCGTCAGGCGCGACATCCGGTTGCCTTCGGCGGAACGCCTGAGATCCTCGAGCAGGGAGTCCAGATACTGGTTGAGCACCACGCTCTTCAGATCCTGCGAGGTGTAGAGGCGGCGGTGCACCTGGGCGACGGCGGCGACGCGGCCCATCGCGTTGGTCAGCGCGGCCTTGACCTCTTCCCGGGCGGCGGAGCTCGCCTGCAAATGCAGCAGCGAGGCGATGATCTGGAGCGAATTGCCGACGCGGTGGTTGACCTCGCGCAGCAGCAGTTCGCGCTCGGCGGCAAGCGCCGCGTAGCGGTCGCGCGAGGCATGGATCTCGGCCTCGGCTTCCTCGCGCGCGCGCTGCAATGCGGCCTGGCGCAGCGCGCCTTCGGCCGCGACATGCAGCAGCGGGATGAAGTCACCCTTGACGTCCTTGACCAGATAGTCGGCCGCACCCGCCTTCAGCGCGGTGACCGCGATGCTGGAATCCTGCGAGGCCGTGACGAAGACCACCGGCGGAGCGTCCGGGATCGCCATGATCTGCTCGAGCGTCTCGAGCCCGTCGAGACCCGGCATGTACTGATCGAGCGCCACCACATCGATGCAGCCCTCGGAGCCTTGGGTGCTGGCGCGGCGGATGCGATCGAGGCCTTCCTCGCCGCTCGCGGCATGAACGACCTTGTAGCCGCGTCGCGTCAAGCCACGATCGACCAGGCGCGCCAGTGCTGCGTCGTCGTCGATATAGAGCAGTGTTGGCATGGGCTGGGTCATGAGGCGGCGGGCGGGACCTGGATGACCGAGAAGAACAGGCCGAGCTGCCGGATGGCGTTGGCGAAATTCTCGTAGTTGACGGGTTTGGTGATGTAGACGTTGCAGCCGAGCTCGTAGCAGCGCTTGATCTCCTGGCTGTCGTCGGTCGTGGTCAGCACCACCACGGGCGAAGCCTTGAGATATTTGTTTTCCTTGATCTGCTTCAGGATATCGATCCCGCTCATGTCGGGCAGGTTGAGGTCGAGCAGGATCAGGAGCGCGTTGCCCTTCTGGGCCAGCCCGCTGCCGTCGGCGCCGAACATGTGCTTCATCGCCTCGGTGCCGTTGGTGAACGACACGATCTCGTTGTTGACCCCGGAGCGGCGGATATTGCGCTCGATCAGCCGGGCGTGGCCCTCGTCGTCCTCGATCATGATGATGGTGACCGGCAGTGTCATTGGTCCGCGTTCCGGTTGCTGGCGTTCCAGTTGATGGGCAGCGTGATCGTGAAGGTGCTGCCCGCGTTCAGTTCCGACGATACCGACATCGTGCCGCCGAGACGACGCACGAGTGCACGTACATGCGCAAGACCGATGCCTTGGCCGGGCTTGTCCTGGGTTCCCGCCCGGCGGAACAGGTCGAAAATCCGCTGATGATCCTTCGGATCGATACCGCGGCCGTTATCGCTGATTTCGAAGATAGCGTAGCCGAGCTTGGTGCGCCCGCGAATTCTGATCTCGCCGGGCACGCCGTTCTTCAGATACTTGATCGCGTTATCGATCAGATTGGAGAAGATCTGCTCCAGCGCAAGGCGGTCGCTGACGATATTCGGCAGCGGCTCGATGTGGATCTCGGCGTGCGCTTCGGCGGTCTGATGCGCCAGCGACGACACGATGGTCTCGACGAAGTCGCGCGTATCGATCCTCTCCGGCTGGAACTCACGCCGACCCTCGCGGGTGAGGTTGAGGATCGCAGAGATCAGCCGGTCCATCCGGGCGATCGAGGATTTGATGAAGCCGAGCGCTTCGGAAAAGTCCGCCGAAAGCTGCTTGTCGGGGCCGTCGAGCGGCATGTCGCCGACATCCAGGGACGGACCGTCCGCCGGCACGCCGGTGAGCCCTCCGATCCGTCGAAAAATGTTCTTGCCCAATTCTTCGAGCTCGCTGGTGAAGCCCATGATGTTGACCAGCGGCGAGCGCAGATCGTGGCTGACGATATAGGCAAAGCGCTGGATCTCGTTGTTGGCTTCGCGCAGATCTGCCGTGCGATCGTCGACGGTGGCCTCGAGATTGAGGTTGGCTTCGCGTAGGCGCGTCTCGGCGTCGTCGCGGGCGCCGGCAGAGCGCCTCACCAGCCAGACCGAGAGCAGGGCGAACACCACTACGAGGCCGGAGCCGATGCCGGTCATCGACGCGGCGAACGTCTGGCTGCGGTCGGCGTTCGCCGAACGAATCCGAAAAAGCCGTTCCTCCTCGGCGATCATCTCGCCTGCGAGGCTGCCGATCGCGGCGGTGGTGTTGCCAGCGGCCGCTTCGCGGACCAGCGCCGCGGCCTTGTCGGGCTGGCCCTGCCTGATAAGATCGATCTCGCGCGCAAATTGGCCGAGGCGGGTCTCGATCGCCGCACTCAGCTTCTCGATGCCATCGCGCTGTGCGGGATTGTCGCCGGTGAGGCGCGTGACACGGTCAAGCGCAGGAATGATTGCGGCGACGGCCTTCTCGTAATCGTCCTGGAATTCTGGTCCCAGCGTCAGGAGATAGCCGCGCAGGTCGCTCTCGGCGCGCCGGACTTCGAGCAGCAGACCATTGATCCGGTTCTCCACCTCGATGGTGTGAACCACCCATTTGCTGTCGTCTCGGGCTTGGTTGACGAGATAGACTGAGCCGGCGCTGATCACGGTCAGCACCACAAGTCCTGCCGCGAATAGCAGGATCTGCCAAATTGCACGCCGTCGGAGAGCCTCCGCCGTCACGACGCTCTCGCCTTGCACAAAACAACGGAATTCAAAACGCCCCCTTGGAACTGTCCCCAATCGTCCCTAATGCGATTGGGCTCAAAGGGTTCCATGGGCCGAGAAGGTTATTTCGCAGTCGGTTCCGCCTGGCCTGCGAGATACTGTTCCAGCCAGTGGATGTGGTAGTCGCCGTCGATAATGGATGGTTGACGTACCAGGTCGCGGAACAGGGGCAGCGTGGTCTCGATGCCCTCGACCACCATCTCGTCCAATGCCCGGCGCAGCCGCATCAGGCACTCGGCGCGGGTCTTGCCGTGGACGATCAGCTTGCCGACGAGAGAGTCGTAATAAGGCGGGATCGTGTAGCCCTGATAGACCGCGGAATCGATGCGGACGCCGAGGCCGCCTGGCGGATGATACTGCGTGATGCGGCCCGGCGAGGGACGGAAGGTCTGCGGGTTCTCCGCATTGATGCGGCACTCGATGGCGTGGCCGATGATCTGGATCTCGCTCTGCTTCGCCGGCAGATCGCCGCCGGCGGCGATACGGATCTGCTCCAGCACGAGATCGATGTCGGTGATGCTCTCGGTGACGGGATGCTCGACCTGGATGCGCGTGTTCATCTCGATGAAGTAGAACTCGCCGTCCTCGAACAGGAACTCGATGGTGCCGACGCCGAGATATTTCATCTCGCGCATCGCCTTCGCGCAGGTCTCGCCGATCTTGGCGCGCGCGGCGGCTGCCAGCACGGGCGAGGGGCCTTCCTCCCAGACTTTCTGGTGGCGCCGCTGCAGCGAGCAGTCGCGTTCGCCGAGATGGATGGCGCCGCCACGGCCGTCGCCGAGGATCTGGATCTCGATATGGCGCGGCTTCTGGAGGTATTTTTCGAGATAGACGGAAGCGTCGCCGAAGGCCGATTTGGCCTCGTTGGCAGCGGTCGATAGCGCCAGCTGGAGATCAGCCTCGCTCTGCGCGACCTTCATGCCGCGGCCGCCGCCGCCGGCAGCCGCCTTCACCAGAACCGGGAAACCGATTGTCCTCGCAATCGCCATCGCGTCGTCGCCGGGCCCAACCGCACCGTCGGAGCCGGGCACCACGGGGATGCCGAGCTTCTTGGCGGTCTTCTTGGCCTCGATCTTGTCGCCCATCAGGCGGATGTGCTCGGCCTTGGGGCCGATGAACTGCAGATTGTGCTCGGCAAGGATCTCGGCGAAGCGTGCGTTCTCCGACAGGAAGCCGTAGCCGGGATGCACTGCGTCCGCGCCGGTGATCTCGCAGGCCGCGAGCAGCGCGGGCACGTTGAGGTAGCTGTCCTTGGACGGCGGCGGCCCAATGCAGACGCTCTCGTCCGACAGGCGCACATGCATGGCGTCCGCGTCGGCGGTGGAGTGCACGGCGACGGTCGCGATCCCGAGCTCCTTGCAGGCCCGCAGGATGCGAAGGGCGATCTCGCCGCGATTGGCTATGAGGATCTTGTCGAACATGGTGCCTCGAAGGGCGAACAGGGGAATAGCGGATAGCGAGCGGCGAATAGCGAGCAGGGAACGGTCATACCATTCGCTATTCGCTACTCCCCATTCGCGTCACTCAATAATCACCAGCGGCTCGCCGAACTCGACCGGCTGGCCGTCCTCGACCAGGATCTGCGTCACCGTACCGGCACGCGTCGAGGGGATCTGGTTCATGGTCTTCATTGCTTCGATGATCAGCAGCGTCTGGCCGACCGAGACCTTCGAGCCGACCTCGATGAACGGCTTGGCGCCGGGCTCCGGTGCCCAATAGGCGGTGCCGACCATTGGCGAGGTCAGGGCGCCCGGATGCTTCGACATGTCTGGCGCGGCAGGGGCAGCGGCTGGTGCCGCGACGAGCGCGGGAGCCGCATGCGCCACCGGAACGGGCATGGTCGCGGCAACGCTGATGTTGCGGGCAACGCGCAGGCGCAGGCCCGCGCGCTCGATCTCGATCTCGGTGAGGCTGGTCTCATCGAGTAGCAGAGCGAGCTCGCGAACGAGCGCGGAATCCTCGCTGGAAAACTTTGCGGCTGCTTTGTCGTCTGGCTGGCGCGCCATGTTCTTTGATCCGAATGTTCTGTGTGAGGAGGGAGCGTCAGGCTTTGGGCTTGGTGCCGACCTTGGCGGCAAGGCCCTGGATGGCGAGGCGATAGCCCTCGATGCCGAAGCCGCACAGCGAGGCGAAAGCCGCGCGCGCGGTGTAGGAGTGGTGACGGAAACTCTCGCGGGCGTGGATGTTGGTCACGTGCACTTCGACCGTCGGGATCTGCACCGCGAGCAACGCGTCGTGCAGAGCGATCGAGGTGTGCGAATAGCCGCCGGCATTGATGATGATGCCCTTCATCTTGCGGGCGTGAGCCTCGTGGATGAAGTCGATCAGCTCGCCTTCGCGGTTGGACTGCCGGCAGTCGGCCTTGAGGCCGAAGGTCGCGGCCGTCTCCCGGCATAGCGCCTCGACGTCGGCCAGCGTCGCATGGCCGTACTTCTCGGGCTCGCGCGTCCCCAACATGTTGAGGTTCGGCCCGTTGAGAACGAGGATCGTGTCGGTTGCTGCTTCGGCCATTCCTGTCCCGGAAAGGTGTTTCGGCGTGGCGGGGGTTATAGGTAACAAAGTGACCTAGGGGAAGCCTTGAAGGGCCTCCGGGACCGCATCAGACACCTCATCCAGTGTGCAAAAACCTGTGCGGAAACCACGGAAATTGCTTGTTAACCAGTCCAAAGCGTGGCTGCCGGCGAACGCAAAGGGGCGGGCATCGCTGCCCGCCCCCAAGAGCTTAACGGTCTCAGCCCTTACACGTCGAGAACGGCCACGATCTCGTAAGTGTTGGGATCGACGATCACGAGCTGATTGTGGACCACGATGTAGCGATAGTCGCGCCACTCCGGATAGATCGTCACGACCCGCGACGGCAGGGTGTGAAATTCGATCCCCTCGCGCGGCACGCGGGTGCCGACGGAGATCGAGAAGTTCACGTGCTCGACGGGCTTCACGTGCTCGTCCCGGATCACGGACGTGATCTGGGTGCGCTGCTCCGTCGAGAGCTTGGCGCCCGCGCCGGCCTGGCCGACCGTGGTCCGCGAGTTCGCTTCGCCCTGGGCGTTCTGGTTGGTGCGCGTCTCGTTGCCCTGGCGATTCTCGGCGTTGTTGGTCGAGGTGCCGGTCTTGCTGCCCTCGGCCTTCTGATTGGTGTCGCGACCTTCGCGGCCTTCAGCCTTCATGTCCTTCGCGCCGGACTTGCTGGTGTCCTGGCTCATGCTCTTGGACTTGTCCTGCTGGGACTTGTCCATCTGGCCCTGGGCATGCTCGTCGCGGCCCTTGGTTGCACCGGACTTCTCCTCGGCCGCGTTCTTGTTCATCTCACGGCCGGAGTGCTCGTCCTTCGTGGCGCCCGAGGACTTCTCCTCAGCCGCAGCGCCGGACTTCATGGTGCTGGAGCCCCCAGCCTGGCCGACGGTGCCCTTCTCATGGCTGGATTCCTTGCCCATCGAGCTGCCGTGTTCGGCCGCGCCCGAGGACTGCGAGTGCTGCGTCGGCTGCGCGCCGGCGCCGCTTTCGCGGTTCGTCCCCTGTGCGTTCGCCAGTCCGGTGCCCGCGACGAGCGCGAGTGCGGCAACCGAGATCATAAAGCGATTAGACATTGAATTCTCCTCACGTGTTTCTTTTGCGTCATTGCCCGCGCCACCAACGAAAGGAGATTTGAGTTGTTCCGGAACATCTGCTGTTCCCAAGCATTTGTTTCCTAAATGCGGGATGAACGCCCGCGCCGGATTCACGCCAGGATTTGTGCAGAGCTTTGGCCAACGAAAAAGGCCGGCTTTTCAGCCGGCTTCGTTGCGCGCGCGCGTTGCAAGCCTGCGTCAGCAGGTCGCTTTGCCGCAGCGGGCAATGCCGATCTTTTCCTTGAGGCCGTCGAGGCCGACGGCGCCGACCACGATCTGCTTGCCGATTACGTAGCTCGGCGTGCCGTTCATGCCCATCGCTTCGGCGAGCTTGAAGTTCTCCTCGATGGTGGCGCGCACCTCGGGGCTTGCGATGTCCTTCTCGATCTTGGCAGTGTCGAGGCCGGCTTCCTTGGCAGCTTGAAGCGCGCGCGCCTTGTCGGCAGCGCCGCGGCCGCCGAGCAGCTTCTGGTGGAAGTCGAGATATTTCTTGCCCGAGGGGTCCTGCATGCGCACGGCGACCGCGACTTGTGCGGCTTCGACCGAGCCCTGGCTCAGGACCGGAAATTCCTTCAGCACGATTTTCAGCTTCGGATCGCTCTTCATGAGGTCGAGCATGTCGCTCATCGCGCGCTTGCAGTAGCCGCAATTGTAGTCGAAGAACTCGACGAAGGTGACGTCGCCGTCCTTGTTGCCGAGCACGACCTGGCGTGGCGAGTTGAAGATCGCATCCGAGTTTTGGGCGATGCTGGCTTCGTGCTTCTCGGTCTCGGCCGCGGCCTGGCGCTTGCTGAGCTCACCCATGGCCTCCTCGAGCACTTCGGGATGGCTGACGAGGTAGTTCTTGACGATGGCCTCGATGTCGGTGCGCTGGGCATCCGAGAAGCTGTCGGCCGAAGCCGGTGTCGTTGCGCCGAACATGGCGAGAGCAAACAGCGCGGGAGCGAGCAGGCGCAGCGAAGGCATTGGCAAATCCTCTTATCCAGAGCAGGTTTCGAAAAAAACGTCCCGGCGGACTTAAGCTAGTGTCGTGACGTCAAAGCGGCAGTTGTCGTGATCAGGCGTCATTCTGGCCGCCTGTATGCTAGTTGCGTGGCGGTTTCGACGCCACGATATCGTCGGCCTTGACCCATCCGGGAGTGCCGACGGCGAAACGGGTTTTCGCGCGCGTGGCGAGTTCGCGAGCGGTCTTGTTGTCGCCGCGCAGATAAGCGGCCTGGGCCGATGCGAGATCCGCCTCGGCATAGTCTCCCTTTCGGCCATAGGCCATCGCGAGCTGCATATAGCCGAGAGGGGCTTCGGGCTCGCGTCCCACCGCTGCACGGAGAATCCGAATGGCGTCGTCCGTGTAGGCCTTATTATCGGTTCCAACCAGCGCCTGCCCAAGTAACATCTCGATGAGGGGGGCGTTGTTCGACAACTGGACCGCCTTGCGCAGCGGGGCGATGGCATCGGCCGGCTTGCCGCTCTCCAGCAGGGCCTGGCCACGAACCTCGTAGAAGTACGGGTTGTTCGGCTGCACCGCGATCAGCGCGTCGATCTGGGTTAGCGCGCTGCGCAAATCGCCGTGCAGATAGGTGCTGATAGCATGGGCATAGCGTGCCGGCATGCTGTCATTGGTCAGGGGATAGCGGCGGTACACGAGCTCCGGCCGCTCCATGAAGGCGGAGATCTTGGCGCGCACCATGTCATGGCGAAGCTGCAGTGCGGGATCGTCCTTCTTGTCCCAATACGGGCTGGTGCTGGCGAATTGCTGGAGTGCGGCGACGCGCTCGGCGGGCATCGGATGCGACTGGAGATAGGGGTCGGCACCACGTGCTGCGAACAGGCTCTCGCTGGTGAAGCGCCTGAAGGTCTCGTACATGCCCCTCGGCGACTGCTGGGTCGCGGTCAGGAACTTCACGCCGGCGCGGTCAGCGTTCTCCTCCTGCTGGCGCTGATAGGAGAGCAGCGAGCGGCGGATCATCTCGCCCGGTCCGGCAATCGCGGCGGCGCCGGCATTGGCAAGCCCGTTATTGCCGGGGCTGTTCGAGCCGCGGCTGGCGCCTGCGACCAGGGCGCCTGCGCCGAGCAGCATGGCGATGATCATCTGGGTCTGGGCATTGGCGAGCTGCTCGCGCATCTTTGATAGATGGCCGCCCGCCAGATGCCCGGTCTCGTGCGCGAGCACGCCGATCAGCTGGTTCGGCGTCTCCGACTGGAGGATCGCGCCGTAATTGACGAAGATGCGGTGGCCATCGGCGACGAACGCGTTGAACGAGTTGTCGTTGATGATCACCATCTGGATGTTCTGCTTCTCCAGACCGGCGGCGCGCAGGATCGGGCGCGTGTATTCGCGCAACAATTGTTCGGTTTCGGTGTCGCGCAGGACCGGCGGCCCCTTGCCGCCCTCCTGGGCCCGCGCCGCCGAGAATGGCGACAGCACCATCGCCGCTGCCGTCACGAGGGTGGTCAGCGCGGAAGCCTTCCTGCGCAATGCGAGTTGGAGCAACATCAAGCGGTCTGGGTCAAACGATTTGAATGCAGTTTTGTGATTGGTTTTGGCGATTGGCGGCGGACCGGATACGCGATATGCCCTTATGAGCCGTATAATGCGGCCAGTCTTGGGCGCAAGCGCCCTGTTCCGGATCGGACAGCCCGATCCGCCAGCGAAATAGCAGAAATCGATGCACGATGCGACATTGAGGAACCGGGTAGGGCAGTGGCTCGAGCCGTCCCGCCGCAGTGATGTTCCTCCCTTCATGGTGATGGACGTGATGGCTGCAGCGGCCCGGATCGAGGCGGCCGGCGGAAATGTCATCCACATGGAGGTCGGCCAGCCCGCGGCCGGCGCGCCGAAGACTGCAATTGCGGCCGCGCAGGCGGCGCTCGAAGCGGGGCGGATCGACTATACCTCGGCGCTCGGCATTCCCAGCCTGCGCGCGCGCATCGCGCGGCATTATCGCGATGCCTATGGCTGCAACGTCGCTCCGGACCGGGTCGTGGTGACCACGGGCTCCTCCGGCGGCTTCATCCTGGCCTTCCTGTCGATGTTCGAGCCCGGCGATCGCGTCGCGGTGACAGTGCCGGGCTATCCGCCTTACCGCCACATCCTCACCGCGCTCGGCTGCGAACCGGTGCTGATCGAGACCACCAACGAGACGCGCCACGCGCTGACCGGCGAGGCGCTGCTCGCCGCCCATCGCAAGGCGCCGCTCAAGGGCGTGCTGGTCGGCAGTCCCGCCAACCCGACGGGAACCATGATGTCCAGGGAGGCTCTGGCCAGCCTGATCGCGGCGGCCGAAGATGCCGGCATCCGTTTCATCTCCGACGAGATCTATCACGGGCTCGACTACGCGTTTCCGGCAGTGACGGCGGCACAGCTGTCCCCGCACGCACTCGTGATCAACTCGTTCTCGAAGTATTTTTGCATGACGGGCTGGCGCGTCGGCTGGATGGTCGTGCCCGACATCCTGGTACGCCCCATCGAGCGGTTGCAGCAAAACCTCTCGATCTCGGTGCCGTCGCTGTCGCAGGTTGCGGCTGAAGCCGCCTTCGATGGTGCGGCCGAGATGGAGGAGATCAAGCACGGCTATCAGGAAAACCGCCGCATTCTGATCGAGGGATTGCCGAGGGCCGGTCTGACCCGGTTCCTGCCGGCCGACGGCGCGTTCTATCTCTATGCCGATGTCTCCGATTTCACCTCGGACAGTTTCGACTTCGCCAAGCAGATGCTGGAGCAGGCCCGCGTTGCGGCAACGCCGGGGCTCGATTTCGATCCGATCCATGGCCGCTCGTTCATCCGATTCTCCTACGCGCGCTCGGCTGCAGAGATGCGGGAGGCAGTTGACCGGATCGCTCACTGGCTTAAATAGCCGCGAGTTTCGAACAGCCTTCCGGAGTGCATCTTGTCTGACCGAACCGTACAGTCCGCCGCCACACCGCATTCTCCTCTCGCCGCAGTGATGTGGCCGACCCGACCGGGCGAAACCGTCGGCGGCTTGCGCGCATTCGTCCTGGTTGCGCTTGGCACCGCGTTGATGGCGCTATCAGCCAAGGTGAACCTGCCGCTGCCTTACGTGCCCATGACGTTGCAGAGCCTCGTCGTGCTGATGATCGGCGCCGCCTATGGCTGGCGCCTTGGCAGCGCAACCATGATCGCCTACCTCGCTGAGGGCGCAATGGGACTGCCGGTGTTTGCCGGTCCGGTCGGCGGACTTGCGCCGCTGGTCGGCCCGACCGCCGGCTATCTGTTCGGCTTCGTCGCCGCGGCTTTCGTCACAGGTTGGCTCGCCGAGCGCGGCTGGGATCGCAGCGTGGGTCTGCTGTTTGTGGCGATGGCCGTCGGCCATGTCGTCATTTTCGTCGGCGGGTTCGGCTGGCTGGCCTTCGGCCTTGGCACTGCGAAGGCCTGGCAGGTCGGCGTCGCACCGTTTATAGCGGCATCGCTGATCAAGAACGCGCTGGGTGCGACCCTGATGCCGGCGGCACGCCGGATCATCGATCGCCGGTAAAGCGCGCAAGTCACTAAAGCTCGTAAGTCCGAGCAGTTCCAATTGACAGGGCCGGCCAAGTTGATCTTGGCTGGCTCTGAGTTTTGAGGGGGGAGTGAAACGATGACGACGACAACAATGGCGGGCGCGCCGGTTGCGCCAGCCTCGGCCAAGCCGTGGTACAAAATTCTCTATGTGCAGGTGCTGATCGCGATCGTGCTCGGCGCCATCGTCGGCTGGCTGTGGCCGTCAGTTGCGACCAATGACTGGATCAAGGCGCTCGGCGACGGCTTCGTCAAGCTGATCAAGATGGTGATCGCCCCGATCATCTTCTGCACCGTGGTCTCCGGCATCGCCCACATCCAGGATGCCAAGAAGGTGGGACGAATCGGCGTCAAGGCGCTGGTCTATTTCGAGATCGTCTCGACTTTCGCGCTGGTGATCGGCCTCATCATCGGCAACGTCGTGAAACCGGGCGCAGGCTTTGGCAACGCGGCAGCCAACGCACAAGCGGTTGCCAAGTTCGCTGATCAGGCGAAGGCGCAGAAATCCGTCGACTTCATCCTGCACATCATTCCCGACACCGTGGTCGGCGCCTTCGCGCAAGGAGAGATCCTGCAGGTGCTGCTGTTCTCGGTGCTGTTCGGATTCGCCATCATGGGACTCGGCGAACGCGGCCACGTCATCCGCAGCTTCATCGACGAGGCGGCGCATGCTGTATTCGGAGTCATCTCCATCGTGATGCGCGCGGCACCGCTCGGTGCGTTCGGCGCGATGGCCTACACCATCGGCAAGTTCGGCACCGGCGCGATCCTCAATCTGATCGGGTTGATCGCGACGTTCTACGTCACTGCGGCGCTGTTCGTGCTCGTTGTGCTCGGCACAGTCGCGCGTTTCGCCGGCTTCTCGATTTTCAAGTTCCTGGCCTACATCAAGGACGAACTCCTGATCGTACTCGGCACCTCGTCGTCGGAAAGCGCGCTGCCGTCCTTGATGGAGAAGCTCGAGCGTCTCGGCTGCTCCAAATCGGTGGTCGGCCTCGTGGTGCCCACGGGCTATTCATTCAATCTCGACGGCACCAACATCTATATGACGCTGGCGACGCTGTTCATCGCACAGGCGCTCGGTGTCGATCTCACCTTCGGCCAGCAGCTCACGATCCTGGTCGTGGCGATGCTGACCTCGAAGGGTGCCTCCGGCATCACCGGTGCGGGCTTCATCACGCTGGCCGCGACGCTCGCCGTGGTCGATCCGCGTCTCGTGCCGGGCATGGCGATCGTGCTCGGCATCGACAAGTTCATGAGCGAGTGCCGCGCACTGACCAATCTCTGCGGCAACGGCGTGGCCTGTGTGATCGTCGCCTGGTGGGAAGGCGAGCTCGATCGCGACAAGCTCAACGCGGGACTGAGCCGACAGATCGATCCGACCGACATGGAGACGGCTGTCACGACGGACTGATCTGCAAGCCGCATCTCACGGTGCGTCGCGCCGTCAGATTTGGAAGTAATAGGGCTGGTCGAGATCCTCGATCAGCCCTTTTTCTTTCGGCGCCCAGCCGAGAGCGGCGCGCGTCTTCGCGCTCGACGTCGGCACATCGACGCCGGCGAATTGCGCGAACCAGCCGAAATGCCCGGCCGCTTCGTCCTGCGATTTCGAGACCACAGGCAGGCCCAGCCTTTTGCCGATCACCTCCGCAATCGTCTTGAACGGGATGCCTTCCTCGGCGATCGCGTGATAGCGCGGTGCGGTTGCGCCCTGTTCGAGCGCGAGCCGATAGACGCGGGCAGCATCGACGCGATGCGCGGCCGGCCAGCGGTTCATGCCCTGGCTAATATAGGCGGCGGCGCCCTTCTCGCGCGCGATCGCAATCAGGCGCGGGACGAAACCGTGGTCGCCTTCACCATGGGTCGTCGGCGGCAGCCGAACCACGGCGGCGCGGACGCCGGGCAGTGACAGCGCGGTCGATTCCGACACGCGCGGAAAGTGGTGCGCCGACTCATCGTCCTCGGTCGCGAGACGGCCGGGCGCCAGCAGGGCCACGCCGGAGGTGACGATGAGCGGACGGTCCGAACCCCTGAGCTCCTCGCCGAGCGCGAGGATGGCGCGGCGGTCGAGCTCGCAATTGTCCAAAAATTTCGAGAAGTCGTGGTTGAAGCCGAGGTGCAGCACACCGTCGGAGCCGGCCGCGCCGCTGCGCAAGGAGGCGTGGTCCTCCAGCGAGCCGCGGTGGACTTCGGCGCCCATCGCGGCGAGCGATGCGGCGCCCGCATCAGAGCGGGCGAGGCCGAGCACGCTATGGCCGGCGGCGATGAGGTCCCGGACGACGGCAGAGCCGACGAAGCCGGTGGCGCCAGTGACGAATACACGCATGAGCAGTTCTCCAGTGTTGGTAGGGGCCAGCATCTGCGCTAGAATTATCCGGGTAAAGTAGTGAGATTATCAGGGTATAATAGCTAACAGGATGAGCGAGCCCACCAGCGAGAACCTGCTCGGGACCTATCTCAAGGACCGTAGAACCCGGCTCGATGCGGCTGCCTTCGGCTTTGGCGGCAGCCGCAGGCGCACGCCGGGGCTGCGGCGCGAGGAGGTGGCGCAGCGGGCCAGTATCAGCCCGACCTGGTACACCTGGCTGGAGCAGGGCCGTGGTGGCGCGCCGTCGGCCGATGTGCTCGACCGCATCGCCCGCGCCCTGATGCTGACCGATGTCGAGCGGGAGCACCTGTTCCTGATCGGGCTCGGCCGTCCGCCCGAGGTCCGCTACCAGGCCAGCGGAGCCGTCTCGCCGCGGCTTCAGCGCGTGCTCGATGCGCTCGAGACCAGCCCGGCCATCATCAGGACCGTGACTTGGGACGTCGTCGCCTGGAATCGCGCGGCAACGATCATGCTGACCGATTATTCAAAGCTCCCGCGGGAGCAGCGCAACATCCTGCGCCTGATCTTCTCCGAACCGCGCGTGCGGGCTGCGCAATATGATTGGGAGAGCGTGGCCCGTTTCGTGGTCGCGGCGTTCCGGGCGGATGCGGCGCGCGCCGGCGCAGTCTCGCATGTCGCCGAGTTCGTCGACGAGATGTGCCGTCTCAGTCCCAAATTCGCGAAGCTGTGGGCCGACAACGACGTCCGCAGCTACGGCGAAGGCGTCAAGCATCTGCGCCATCCCGTGCTCGGCCCGATCGCGTTCGAATATTCGGCCTTCGCGGTTGACGGCCGGCCCGATCTCGGCATGGTCGTTTACAATCCGGCGACGCCTGCGGATGCCCAGCGCATCAGGAACGTTTTGGCCGAGCATTCCGACTGACGGATTTCGCGTCCTCGCCCGTTTAATCCGCATCTCTCTTGATGGGGTGGGCGGCATCGTGGGCAAAGCGGCAGTGAATCGGATCGTGCTGGAGGCGGCGGAGCATTTTGCAGCCGGTCGGCCGGATCAGGCGGAGATGCTCTGCACCGAGGTCTTGAAGGCGGACCCGGATCATGTGCCGGCGCTGCATCTGGCCGCGGTCGCGGCTTTCGTCAGCGACCGCGCGGCCGACGGCGCGGCGCTCCTCAACCGCGTGTTTGACATCGATCCCGGCCATGCGCCGGCGCTGACGACACTCGGCGATGCGCTCGCGGTCAAAGGCGAGCATGAAGGCGCGGTGGCGGCATTCCAGCGCGCGCTGCAGCGGCGGCCGGGCGATGCCGGCCTGCACAACAAGCTCGGCGTGGCGCTGGGCGAGCTTGCGCGCTTCGGCGAGGCCGAGACGGCTTATCGCCGTGCGATCGCGCTCGATGCGGGTCTGACGCGGGCATGCTTCAACCTCGCCGTCGCGCTCGCGGAGCAAGGGCAGCTCATCGAGGCGGAGGATGCCTATCGCGCGGTGATCGCGCGCGAGCCCGCTTTTCGCGGTGTCTGGCTCAATCTCGGCAACGTCCTTGTGGACCAGAATAGATTTGGTGAGGCCGAGGCCGCTTACCGCCATGCCCTGGCGATTGATCCGGGCGATGTCGGCTTGATCTGCAATCTTGGCGCGTCGCTCTATCGGGAAGGATTGCTCGAAGAGGCCATCGTCCAGTATCGCCGCGCCATCGCGCTCGCGCCCGACAACCTCGCAGCGCTGCGCCTGCTTGGCCTCGTCCTGCATGAAGCTCGTCATTTGGACGACGCCGCCAAAATCTACCGGCAGACATTCGCGCGCGACCAGGCCGATCACATGATCGCCACCAATCTCGGGGCCTGCCTGTCCGATCTGGGTGAACTCGACGACGCCGCTGCTTCCTGCGAGCACGCGTTGCTTCTCAAGCCCGATCACGCGCCGGCGTATACCAATCTCGGCATCATCTTCGAGAAGCAGGAACGCGTCGTTGACGCAGTCGCCGCGCACCGCTGCGCGGTTGCGGCCGATCCGTCCTATGCCAAGGGGCACGCCAACCTCGCAGTCGCGTTGCGCAATGCCGGCGAGATCGACGAGGCGCTTGCGGTCTCGGCCCGCGCGGTCGCGCTCGATCCGGAGCAGCCGCTCGCGCAATACAACCACGCGCATTTCCTGCTGATGAACGGCCATTTTGCCGAGGGGTTCGAAACCTATCGGTGGCGACGCAAATGCAAGACGCTGTCGGACGGCGATCCCAGCTTCAGCGAACCGGAATGGCAGGGCGAGCCGCTCGCAGGCCGCACATTGCTGCTGTTCGCCGAATACGGCCTCGGCGATGCCCTGCATTTCGTGCGTTACCCGCCGATGGTGACCGCGTTGGGCGGCAGGATCATCCTTCAGGTGCAGCCCGCGCTGGCCGCGCTGCTGCGGCAATTGCCCGATGTCACCGTGATCGCGCGCGGCGAGGCGCTGCCGCCATTCGATCTGCAACTGCCGCTGATGAGCCTGCCGCGCCTGTTCGGCACCACGCTCGATAATCTGCCTGCGGCGGTTCCGTACCTGCATCCCGATGCCGAGAAGCTCTCGCGCTGGCGGGCCGCGCTCGGTCACGAGACACGGCTGAAGGTCGGTGTGGTCTGGGCCGGCAATGCCAAGCACAAAGGCGATCGGCAGCGCTCGCTGTCGGCCGAGGCGTTGCTGCCGCGCCTCGTGATGCCAGGCGTGCAGCTCTACAGCTTGCAAAAGGAGCCGCGCGCCGAAGACGGTCGGGTGCTGGCCGCGCTTGGTGACGACGTCGTCGATCTCGCGCCAGCGCTCGGCGATTTCGCCGACACGGCGGCGGCGGTTGCAGCGCTCGATCTCGTCATCACCGTCGACACGTCGGTTGCGCATCTGGCCGGCGCGCTCGGACGTCCGGTGTGGATGCTCACGCCTTACGCGCTCGACTGGCGCTGGTTGCGCGATCGCGAGGACAGCCCGTGGTATCCGACCATGCGGCTGTTCCGTCAGCGCAGCCCCCGCGAATGGGACGACCCGTTGATGCGCCTGACGGCTGCGCTTGCGGTGCTTGCCGCGAAGTCCGAGGGCTAGAACCGCTCTGGCCGGTACGGCGTCGGACTGATCGATGGCGTCTCGCCGCTCATCATTTCCGCGAGCAGGCGTCCGGTGGCAGGTCCGAGCGTAAAACCCTGGTGACCGTGGCCGAAGTTCATCCAAAGACCAGGGTGGCGCGGGGCGGGGCCGAGCACGGGCACCATGTCCGGGGTGCAGGGACGGGTGCCGAACCACGGCTCCGGTTCGGCGCGCTTGCCGAGATCGATCAGCTCTCGTGCGGATGCTTCGGCACTGGCGAGTTGCACCGGTGTTGCGAGTGCATCCGGCCCCGTTAGCTCGGCGCCAGTGGTGATGCGGATGCCCTTCGCCATCGGCCCCATCGCGTAGCCGCGGCCCTTGTCGACCAGGGGCAGGTCGAGCGAGGAACCTCCGCTGTAATGCATGTGGTAGCCGCGCTTGCGCACCAGCGGAATCCGGTAGCCGAATTTGTGCAACAGATCGGGCGACCACGGCCCGAGGGTCACGACGGCCGCGGCCGCATCGATCCGCCCCTGGTCGGTATCGACCGACCAGCCGGTCGCGGTCTGCTGCAGCGACTGCGCATCGCCGAGCACGATCGTTCCGCCGAGGCGCTCGAACAAATTGGCGTAGGCTGTGACCAGCGCCCCCGGATCGGACACCGTCCAGGTGTCGAGCCAATGGATCGCGCCGGGAAGGTCGTCGCGCAGGATCGGCTCGGCCTTGTTGAGCTCGCGGCCCGACAGCACGCGAAAGTTCACGCCGAATTCGCGCTGGTCTTGTTCCGCGTCCTTGATCGAGTGGTCCAGGGCCGCAGCGTCGCGATAGAGCGCGCGATAGCCGGCGCGGCGGATCAGATTGTCGGCGTGGGCTTCGCGGATCAGGATGTCGTGCTCGGGCGTCGCGTAGGCGATCAGCCGCGCCCAGGCGGCGATCGCCTCGCGATGTCGCTTCGGCGCCGAATGCCACCAATAGCGGAGCAGGGGCTCGACGTGGCGATGCAGCGAGGACAGGCTGTAGCGCACGTCGTTGGTGCGGCCGGTCGCGATCCTCACGAGCGAAGCGAGGTCGCGCGGCATCGGATAGGGCCGCACCGCCTCCGCCTGGATCATGCCGGCATTGCCGTAGCTGGTCTCGCGGCCCGGCTCCCTGCGGTCGACCAGCGTGACCGACCAGCCGCGCTGCCTCAGATGCACCGCGGCGCCCACGCCCACCATGCCGCCGCCGAGAACGATTGCGCTTTGCATCGGATTTGACCTCGCCAAATCAAAACCGCCCGGCTTGGCCGGGCGGTTTTATCTGGTTGTTCGTATTATTCGCCGCCGCCGAACCGGCGCGACCACCAGCCGGCGCGACGCGGTGCGCCCGGCGTCTCGGTTGCCGCTTCCGGCGCGGGCTCGGGAGCAGGCGCCGGCGGAGCCAGCGGCTCCGGCGCTGCGGGCTCGCTCGGGCTGCTCGACATGAAGCTCACCTTCTCGCGGACCGTAGAGCGGCGCCGTGCCGCCTTGTCGTCGGATGCGGGTTCTTCCTCGACGACAGCAGCAGAAGGCGCGGAGTGGACCGGTGCTTCAGCCGGCGCCGGCGTATAGGGCTCAGGCTGAGGCATCTGCCGCTCAACCGGGGCGATGTCCTCCGAATGCGCAATTGACGGTGCCGTCTCGCTGCCGGAGCTATCGAAATCGGCCACAGCATCGGTTGCTTCCGAGGGCGGATTGCCGCCGAGCTCGTCGCCGATGGAGCCGGCAAGACCGTCCTCGCCGCCACCACGCCGACGGCGTCCGCCGCGACGACCACGCCGGCGGCGGCGGGCGTCTGCGCCGTGCTGTTCGCCGCGGGCTGCCTGGTCCTCGCCTTCCTCGCCATCCTGCTCGGACTCGGAATCCTCTTCGGCTTCGCCGGCGACCGCTGCCGTCTCTGGAAGCGTGGGCGCGCCATCTTCGCGTATCTCACCATCGCGCTGACCGCCGCGACCGCGACGCCGCCGGCGGCGCTTGCGGCCACGCTGGCCATCCTGCTCGGGCGAAGCATCGGCTGCGGCCTGCTCCTCGACGAGACCTTCGGTCTCCTCGGTCTCGATCTCGGATTCCAGCTCCGGATCGAACTCTTCGTCGTCAAAGGCTTCTTCCGCCAGCGGCGGCGGGCTTGCAGCCGCTTGCGCTGAGAGCAGCGCCTTGGCGGCTTCCAGCGTATGCACCTGCTCGCCGCGATCGATGAGATAGGCCTGCGGTCCGCTGACGCTGGGGTCGGCAATGACCGCGAGCGTGACCTTGAAGCCGTTCTCGAGATCGCGCAGATGACCGCGCTTGTGGTTCAGCACATAGAGCGCGACGTCGGTGCGGGTGCGGACCACGAGATTGTGGGTCGCGCCCTTCATCAGGATCTCTTCGAGCCCGCGCAGCAACTGCAGCGCCACCGAGGACACCGAGCGGACGTGGCCGGTGCCGCCGCAATGCGGGCAGGGATCGGTCGAGCTCTCCAGCACGCTGGCGCGGATGCGCTGGCGCGACATTTCCAGCAGGCCGAAATGCGAGATGCGGCCGACCTGGATGCGCGCGCGATCCTGCCTGAGGCAATCGGACAGCTTGCGCTCGACCGCACGGTTGTTGCGCTTCTCGTCCATATCGATGAAGTCGATGACGATCAGGCCAGCGAGGTCGCGCAGGCGAAGCTGGCGGGCGACCTCTTCGGACGCTTCCAGATTGGTCTTGAGCGCGGTATCCTCGATATGGTGCTCGCGGGTCGATCGTCCGGAGTTGACGTCGATCGAGACCAGCGCCTCGGTCTGGTTGATCACGATGTAGCCGCCGGAGCGCAATTGCACGGTCGGCGAGAACATCGCGTCCAGCTGGCTTTCGACGCCCATTCGGGAGAACAGCGGCTGGCCGTCGCGGTACTGCTTCACCGCGCTGACATTGGCGGGCATCAGCATCTTCATGAAGTCGCGCGCTTCGCGGTAGCCGGATTCACCGGCAACCGAAATCTCGTCGATCTCCTTGTTGTAGAGGTCGCGCAGCGAGCGCTTGATCAGCGAGCCTTCCTCGTAGACCAGCGTCGGGGCCTGCGACTTCAGCGTCAGGTCGCGCACCGTCTCCCACATCCGGATCAGATATTCGAAGTCACGCTTGATCTCGGGCTTGGTGCGGGCGGCGCCGGCGGTGCGCAGGATGATGCCCATGCCCTCGGGCACGTCGAGATCCTGCACCACTTCCTTCAGGCGCGAACGGTCCTGGGCCGAGGTGATCTTGCGGCTGATGCCGCCGCCACGAGCGGTGTTCGGCATCAACACGGCATAGCGGCCGGCGAGCGACAAATAGGTTGTCAGCGCAGCGCCCTTGTTGCCGCGTTCTTCCTTGACGACCTGCACCAGCATCACCTGGCGGCGCTTGATGACTTCCTGGATCTTGTACTGGCGGCGCGGGCGGAAGGTGCGCTCCGGCACTTCCTCGAGCACGTCGTCACCGCCGACGGATTCGACGTGTTCCTCTTCCGCTTCCTCGCCGTCTTCGTCATCATCCTCGTCGTCGTCCTCGGACGTCGCATCGGATTCGTGATGCGGAGCCTCGGTGCTCTCGCCGGCACCGTATACGGCGTCGGCCGGCTCAGCCGCGGCGGTCACGGCTTCGGCCAGAGCCTCGGCGTGCGCTTCGGAAGCGTGAGCTTCCTGGGGCTCGGCAACGGCTTCAGTCGCAATTGCAGGTTCGGCACCAATGGCCGCGACAGGCGCAGGCGTCTCGTCGGCATGATCGTGGTCATGATGATCGTGCTCGTCGTCGTGACCATGGTCATCATGATCATGCGCCTGATGATGATCGTCGTGCTCATGTCCTTCATGGTCATGATCGTCGTGATCATGCTCATGATGGTCGTGATGATCGTGGCCTTCGTGCTCGCCATCGGCGTGCAAGTGCTCGCCCTCATGCGCAGCGCCCTCGGCGTGCTCCGGAAGGAGTCCGCCCTCGACCGGCTGGGCCGCGGGATCGGCGCCTTCGACGACGTCGCTGCGGACGCGTTCGCCCTGACTGCGGCGGCGGGAATTGCGGTGGCGCGAGCGGCGGCGGCCGTGGGAGCGGTTCTCGCTCTCTTCCTCGGCCTCGCGATGGGCCTGCTCCTCGGCCTCGATCAGCGCCTGCCGGTCGGCGACCGGGATCTGGTAATAGTCGGGATGGATTTCGCTGAAGGCGAGGAAGCCGTGGCGGTTACCGCCATATTCGACGAAAGCGGCCTGGAGCGAGGGTTCGACCCTGGTGACCTTGGCGAGGTAGATATTTCCGCGCAGTTGCTTGCGTTGCGCGGTCTCGAAGTCAAACTCTTCGACGCGATTGCCGCGGACCACGACGACCCGGGTCTCTTCCGGGTGGGTGGCATCGATCAACATCTTGTTGGGCATGTCTTAGCTCTTGGCGGCGGCGGGCGCGATCGACCGTGGGCGCGAAAAGCGCTGCCGGGTGACGCGACGGTCCACCTGATTCGGGGGTGAGGGGAAGGCCGAAACGCCGTCTCTCGCGCCTCGCCGAATCGGAAGCTTCAGGACCGAAGCGGCGCGCGGGATTGTCACTCCGCAGCGTCGCGAAAGATCCTTCAGAATTCGTCGGCACAGTCTGGCGCATCAAGCGTCGGCCCGTATGAAACATTGGGCGGCGGGGCCGCCCCTAATCAGTTGCTGTTGGCCAGGCATGGCGCGTGCGCGCTCGCCCTGGATCACGAACCGCCCCCTTGGGATTAAGGGATCGGGTAACTGGCCGCGTCGCTGTCAAAACTGTCCCGGATACGCGAGTGGTAGCCGGGGACCGTCTGCCTGCCGGGGCTTGCCCCGCTCCACCTCGCTGCCGCGCACCGCGCTGGACTTAGAGGGAAACGGAAAACGCTGGAATTCCCAAACCTTGGGAGTTCCGGCGCTGCACCGGAGGCTGAATGCGACACAACCGGAAATTATTGGCCGTCAGCATTCCGTACATACGAGGAATGGGGCATTGGTGCAAGGGAGCGTCGCACGCCGGTCACAGTCGAAGAGTTTCGCGTTTCTGTCATTAAGGATCGATTAACCCTGTAGTTCTATTGCGTTAAAGAGGCTGCTCGGAGGCACGGAATCGGTGGCGAGCCGCGCAAATCAAAGGGTTTTGCTGGGATGTGCGCTTCTGTGCGCCGCAGCATTGCCATGTGCCGATTCCTCGCGCCTGAGCGCCGCCGAAAGCCCGGCGCAACCCTCTGTTGCGGTAGCGAATTTCCCGATCGCGACAGCCGCCCGGCTGGCCGGTGACGGCAAGCAGACCCGCTTCATTCTCGACCTCGACCAGACCGTCAGCTTCCGTGCGACGACGCTCGCCGACCCCTACCGCGTGGTGATCGACGTTCCCCAGGTCAATTTTCAGCTGGCGCCAGGCACCGGGGCCGGGCGAGGGCTGGTCAAGGCCTTCCGCTACGGGCTGGTGATGCCCGGCGGCTCCCGAATCGTGTTCGACCTGACCGGGCCCGCCAAGATCACCAATTCCTACGTGCTCGAAGCGGCCAATGGCCAGCCGGCCCGGCTGGTGCTTGAGCTGGAGGAGGTCGACCGCGCGGCGTTTGTGCAAACACCCGCCCCGGAGAATCGCCCCGAACTGCGGCCGACAATTGCCGCCGCGCCGCCGGCCATGGTTCCCGCGGCAGCGCCGGACCCGGCGCAGCAGAAGTCGGGGGCGCCGGCTGACGGCCGCCCGGTGGTCGTGATCGATCCCGGCCATGGCGGCATCGACAACGGTACCCAGTCGAGCGGCGAGAGCGAGAAGAATCTGGTGCTGGCCTTCGGCCTGGCGCTGCGCGACCGGCTGGAAAAGGCCGGCAAATACCGGGTGGTGATGACGCGGGACGACGACACCTTCATTCCGCTCAATGACCGGACCAAAGTTGCCCGCAATTTGAATGCCGCGCTGTTCGTCTCGATCCACGCCGACGCGCTGCCGAAGGCCGAGGGCGATGCGCAGGGCGCCACGATCTACACGCTCTCGGACAAGGCCTCCGACGCCGAAGCCCAGCGCCTGGCGGATGCCGAAAACCGCGCCGACGCGATTGCCGGATTCAATCTCGCGGAGGAGCCGACCGACGTCGCCGACATCCTGATTGATCTCACGCAGCGGGAAACCCGCACCTTTTCAAACCGTTTTGCGCATTTGCTGATGGGCGAAATGAAGACGACGGTGCGGATGCATAAGCATCCCCTGAAATCGGCTGGGTTCCGGGTGCTGAAGGCCCCCGACGTGCCTTCGGTGCTGGTCGAGATCGGCTACGTCTCCAACAAGGGCGACCTTGAGCACCTCGTGTCCGAGGGGTGGCGGTCGCGCGCCGTGGGCTCGATGGCCCAGGCGATCGACGCGTTCCTGGCCAAGCGGATGGCGATCGCGGGACCCGGGAATTGAGAAGGGAATGCCGGCTCCCGCTGTTAAGCCCTAGTTTGGCCACAGCGGACGCCTTATAAAAACGACGCAGGGGGTTCCGGAATCGACGAGAATCCCGTTCGGCAAGCGTCTCTCGGTCCGGCATTGATGTCGTTGAGTAGGCCGGTGAATGCGCGACGTGAGGATGGCGCCCGTTTGGGTGCTTTGGGCTGATCCTGGGATTGAACGGATAAACACATAATGCGCTTGCTTGTGCGGTTCATGGGCTTCCTGTTCGCTGCGGGAACGGTGTTGTTCCTTGTCGGTGTCGGCGCCGTGGCAGGCCTGATCTGGCATTTCTCCAAGGACTTGCCTGACTACTCTCAGCTTCAGGATTACGAGCCGCCCGTGATGACCCGCGTGCACGCGGTCGATGGCTCGCTGCTTGGCGAATACGCCAAGGAGCGGCGGCTTTACCTGCCGATCCAGGCGGTGCCGAAACTCGTGATCAATGCGTTTCTCGCCGCCGAAGACAAGAATTTCTACGAGCATGGCGGCATCGACTACACCGGCATGGCACGAGCAGGTCTGCTCTATCTTCAGAACTACGGCTCCAACCGCCGTCCGCAGGGCGCTTCCACCATCACCCAGCAGGTCGCCAAGAACTTCCTTCTCACCAACGAGGTCTCGTTCGCACGCAAGATCAAGGAAGCCTTGCTCGCGATGCGCATCGAGAAGACCTATTCGAAGGACAAGATCCTCGAGCTGTATCTGAACGAAATCTATCTCGGCCTCGGCGCCTACGGCATTGCCGCCGCCTCGCTGGTGTATTTCGACAAGTCGGTCAACGAGCTTACTGTCGCCGAAGCGTCCTATCTGGCCTCGCTGCCGAAGGCGCCCGCCGCATTACATCCGGTGAAGAACCGCGACCGCGCCATTGAGCGCCGCAACTACGTGATCGACCGCCTGCTGGAGAACGGTTGGATCAAGCAGGCGGACGCCGACAAGGCGCGCAAGGATCCGCTAATCGTCACCAATCGCACCAACGGCGCCCATACCTTCGCCGGCGAATATTTCGCCGAGGAGGTCCGCCGCGACATCTTCGAGCGCTATGGCGAGAAGAAGCTTTACGAGGGTGGCCTGTCGGTCCGCACCACGCTCGATCCGAAGATCCAGGTCATGGCGCGCAAGACCATGGTCGCCGGCCTCGTGAACTATGACGAGCAGCAGGGTTATCGAGGCGCCATCAGCAAGCTCGATATTTCGGGCGATTGGGGCGTCAAGCTCGCCGAGATCAAGTCGCTCTCCGACATCTCGCCATGGCGCATGGCGGTGGTGCTGGAGACCAGCGACCAGTCGGCGCGCATCGGCTTCCAGCCGGGCCGTGAGCTCGGCGGCGCCGTCAGCAAGCAGCGCGAGACCGGTATCGTCACGCTCGATGGCGTCAAGTGGGCGCGGGCGGCCCAGGGCAACACCAAGGGCAAGACGCCAACTTCTGTGGCGCAGGTGCTCCAGCCCGGTGACGTGATCTATGCTGATCCGCTCTTCAGCAAAGAGGGACAGCCGGTCGAAGGTCAGTACCGGCTGCGCCAGATCCCCGAAGTGTCGGGTGCGATGGTGGTGATGGATCCCTGGACCGGTCGCGTGCTGGCCATGGTCGGCGGCTTCTCGTTCGACCAGAGCCAGTTCAACCGCGCGACGCAGGCTTACCGCCAGCCGGGTTCGTCGTTCAAGCCGATCGTCTATTCGGCCGCCCTCGACAACGGCTATACGCCCTCGACGGTCGTGCTGGATGCGCCGATCGAAATCGACCAGGGCCAGGGCGCAGGCGTGTGGCGGCCCGAAAACTTCTCGGCCAACAAATATCAGGGACCGGTGACGCTTCGGAACGCGCTGCGGCAGTCGCTCAACACGGTGACCGTGCGCCTCGCTCAGGATATCGGCATGCCGCTGATCGGCGAATACGCGCGCCGCTTCGGCGTCTATGACGAATTGCCGAACTATCTCTCCTACGCGCTCGGCGCCGGCGAGACCACGGCGATGCGCATGGTCACGGCCTATTCGATGCTCGCCAATGGCGGCCGCCGGGTGAAGCCGACCTTGATCGACCGTATCCAGGACCGCTACGGCCATACCATCTTCAAGCACGACCAGCGCGAATGCCGCGGCTGCGACGCGCCCGGCGGCTGGAAGAACCAGGCCGAGCCGCAGCTGATCGACCGCCGCGAGCAGGTGCTGGACTCCATGACCGCCTATCAGATC
This sequence comes from Bradyrhizobium diazoefficiens, assembly GCF_016612535.1. NCBI lineage: Bacteria > Pseudomonadati > Pseudomonadota > Alphaproteobacteria > Hyphomicrobiales > Nitrobacteraceae > Bradyrhizobium > Bradyrhizobium diazoefficiens. The sequence continues at coordinate 783,286 of NZ_JAENXS010000002.1, read as the reverse complement.
ACCGAGCTGTTGGAAGGCGTGGTCCAGGCCGGTACCGCGACCGTCGTCAGGGAAGTCGGCAAGCCGATCGCCGGCAAGACCGGCACCACCAACGAGGCCAAGGACGCCTGGTTCGTTGGCTTCTCGCCCGACATCGCGGTCGCCATCTACATGGGCTACGACAAGCCGCGTCCGCTGGGTAAGGGCAATGCCGCGACCGGTGGTCACCTGGCCGCGCCGATCGCGCGCGATTTCCTCAAGCTCGCGCTCGCCGACAAGCCTGCGGTTCCGTTCAAGGTGCCGGCCGGGATCAAGCTGATCCGCGTCGTCGCCAAGACCGGCATGCGTGCCGGTCCCGGTGAGACCAGTGGAACCATCCTCGAGGCCTTCAAACCGGGCACGGCGCCGCCGGACAATTACTCTGTTATCGGTGTTGCCGATGCCGACGGCCGCGTGCAGCCGTCGCAGCAGCAGCAGCCAGATTCCGGCTTCTTCATGCGGTCGGGCACCGGCGGGCTCTACTAGGCCAGCGGATAAGACAGACGATCACGGTTCCGGCGGTTGCGCTTTGCAGCCGCCGCCGCTACATCCCAATCCTAATTGCACGCGGGACCAAATCCCGATTGCACGCGGGACCAATTCCGCGAGACCAGAGAACGACATGCGCGCCGAAATCGAACGGTTGGTAGAAGAGATCAAGCAGTCAGTCGGGCTGCTGAGGAGGCATCTTTGACGTCGAGAAATCGACGGCGCGCCTCGCTGAGCTGAACAAGCTCGCAGAAGATCCCAATCTCTGGAACGATTCCCAGAAAGCCCAGAAGCTGATGCAGGAGCGCACCTCGCTGGAGGATTCGCTCTCGGGTATCGGCAAGGTCGAGCAGGAGCTCGAAGACGACATCGGCATGATCGAGCTCGGCGAGGCCGAGGGCGATGCCGGTGTCGTTGCCGAGGCTGAAGCCGCGCTCAAGACCCTCAAGAAGGAAGTGGCGCGGCGCGAGCTCGAGGCACTGCTCTCGGGCGAAGCCGACCGCTTCGATTCCTATCTCGAAGTCCATGCCGGCGCCGGCGGTACCGAGAGCCAGGACTGGGCGCAGATGCTGCTGCGCATGTACACGCGCTGGGCCGAAACGCACGGCTTCAAAGTCGAATTCCTCGAAGAGTCCGAGGGCGAAGAGGCCGGCATCAAATCCGCGACCATCCAGGTCTCCGGCCACAATGCCTATGGCTGGCTGAAGACGGAGGCCGGTGTGCACCGGCTGGTGCGGATCTCGCCGTTCGATTCCAACGCGCGACGGCACACCTCGTTTTCGAGCGTGCAGGTGTTTCCGGTCATCGACGACAGCATCAAGATCGACATCAAGGAATCCGACGTCCGTGTCGACACCATGCGATCGGGCGGCGCCGGCGGCCAGCACGTCAACAAGACCGAATCCGCGGTGCGCCTGACGCATATCCCGAGCGGCGTCGCGGTGGTGTGCCAGGCCGGCCGCTCCCAGCACAAGAACCGGGCGCAGGCCTGGGACATGCTGCGCGCACGTCTCTATCAGATCGAGTTGAAGAAGCGCGAGGAGAAGGCCGCCGCCGACCAGGCCGCCAAGACCGATATCGGCTGGGGCCACCAGATCCGCTCTTACGTGCTGCAGCCCTATCAGATGGTGAAGGATCTGCGCACGGGCGTGCAGACCTCCGACACGTCGGGCGTCCTCGATGGCGAGCTCGACGACTTCATGGCCGCAACATTGGCGCAGCGCGCCTTCGGCACCACCGGTGCCGACATCGAGGACGTGGACTAGCCAATGACCCGAATTGCCTTCATCGGGCTTGGACGGATGGGCCACGGCATGGCCGGCCGCTATCTCGATGCCGGCTTCACGGTGACGCTGTGGAATCGCAGCAAGGCCAAAGCGGAAGATTTGATCGCGCGCGGCGCGCATTGGACGACTTCGCCTGAGGATGCCGCAATCGATGCCGACGCCGTCGTCACCATGGTCGCTGACGACGAAGCCTCGCGCGCCGTCTGGCTCGGACCGAACGGCGCGGCCAAGACCGCCAAGGCCGGCACCATCGCGATCGAGTGCTCCACCGTCTCCTATGACCATGCCCGCGAGATGGGCCGCGAGCTCAATGCGCGTGGGTTGATCTACATCGATTGCCCCGTAACCGGATTGCCGGACGCGGCAGCCGCCGGAAAACTGACGCTGCTCGTCGGCGCCGACGCGGCCGACCTCGAGCGCGCGCGCCCGTTCCTCGAGCCGATCGGCTCGACCATCCGCCATTTCGGTGCGGTGGGCTCCGGCACAGTTTATAAGCTCATCAACAACCTCATGGGCGCGATCCAGATCGCCGGCCTCGCCGAGGGCCTTGCGATCGCCGAGCAGGCCGGGCTCGACATGAAGCTGGTGCTGGAGTCTATCCAGGCCGGTGTCGCGGCCAGCCCGCAGGTGCAGCGCCACTCCAAACGCATGGTCGCCCGCGACTTCAGCGGCGCGACCTTTACCTCGGCGCTGCGGCACAAGGATGCCGCTTATGCCGTGAAGCTTGCGGAGAGCCTGCTGGCCGGCAAGCCGCTGGTCTCGCGTGCAGCAGTCGAAGCCTATGCGCAGGCGAAGGCCACGATGCCCGACGACGACGAGGGCAGGATGATCGAGCTGGTGTCGCGTCCGAAGAAGCCGTCCTAACCGGGGCACATCGGCATGGGGCAGCCTCGATCGGACCGCGGTCTCGGCGTTGCCCTTGTCGCCGCAGCGGCGATTGCCTGGAGCACGGCGCCGTTCTTCACGCGGCTTCTGCCGTTCGATCCCTGGACCATCCTGTTCTGGCGCGGCCTGTTCGGCGGCAGCCTGATCACGATTTTTCTCGTCCTGATGCAGGGCCGCGGCGCGTTGCGGCAATTGGTGATGCCGGGACGCGGAGGCCTGCTCGTCGCGTCATTGTCAGCCATCGGCATGATCTCGTTCATTCCCGCGCTGCAGATGACGGATGTCATGAACGTCGCGGTGCTGATCGCGACGCAGCCGTTCGTCGCAGCCGCACTGGCGTGGCTGTGGCTCGGCGAGGCCGCGACATGGCGTACGTTGATCGCGAGCCTCGTTGCGTTTGCCGGCGTGGTCATCACCGTCGGCGGCGTCAGAGCCGGCGCCGATGTCGGCGGCGTGGAGCTGAGCTGCGTCATGGTGCTCGCCATATCGGCTATGACGGTCGTCGTCAGGCGCCACAGGGAGACGTCGATGGTTGCGGCTGCTGCGCTGTCGAATTTCCTGGGAAGCCTCGTCAGCCTTCCCTTCGCCCGCGACATCGCCCATGTCGGCGGCAATAGCCTCGCGATCCTGGCCATGTTCGGCTGTCTCCAGGTCGCGCTCGGCCTGACCTTCTACATGCTCGGCTCGCGCCTGTTACCCTCCGGACAGGCCTCACTGATCGCAACGCTGGAGACACCGCTGATGGCGTTCTGGATCTGGGTCGGATTTCGTGAGGTGCCTGCCGTCCACGCGCTCATTGGCGGAGCTCTGGTGATCGGGGCGGTCGTTGCCGACATTACGGGTGGCACCCGATCGCGCGAGCGGTCTTAGATTATGTCAGTCTCGGAAATCGGGTGGCAATCTTCATTACGCCGTACTAGGCGGTGGGACTGACCACCGATGTGAGACGCCATGTCCCCGAACGACAATCGGATTGATGCGCGAGACTGGTCGCTGCTCGCCATCCTCTCGGTGCTCTGGGGCGGCTCGTTCTTCCTCAATGGCGCGGCGCTGCGGGAATTGCCGCCGCTGACGCTGGTGTTCCTGCGCGTGGCGCTGGGCGCGATCATTCTGCTGCCGCTGCTTCGAATGCGGGGCATTGGCTTTCCCAAGGGCATGACGGGCTGGAAGCCGTTCGTCGTGATCGGTCTGCTCAACAACGTCATTCCGTTCTCGCTGATCGTGGCTGGCCAGACCTTCATTCCGAGTGGATTGGCGTCGATCCTGAATGCGACCACGCCGCTGTTCACCGTGATCGTGATGGCGGCGGCGGGCGAGGAGGTGTTGCAGGTGCGGCGCGTGGCCGGGGTCGCGCTCGGCATTGCCGGTGTGATCATTCTCAGAGGCTGGGGCGTCGAGACGCGGACCGGGCAGGGGCTAGGCATCCTGCTCTGCCTCGGCGGTGCCTTCAGCTATGGCTTCGCGGCGCTCGCGGCACGGCGGCTCCTGAAGGACTCGCCGCCGCTGGGAACGGCGACGTTTCAGCTGATAGCGTCGACGGTGATGATGGCGGTCGTCGCCGGTGCAATCGAGCGACCGTGGCGTCTTCCCGTTCCGGGTCTGGCGACTTGGCTTGCGGTGCTCGGCCTTGCCGCGCTCTCGACGGCGCTCGCCTACATCGTCTTCTTTCAGATCATACGACGTTCAGGCGCGACCAATGTGATGCTGGTGACGCTGCTCATTCCCGTTACCGCCATTTTGTTGGGATGGCTGGTGCTGGGTGAGCCGATCTCCATGCGCGAGATCGCAGGCGCGATCGTCATCGGCAGCGCGTTGCTCGTGATCGACGGGCGGGCAGTGAGAATGCTGCAGCGCGTCGGGTAGGTTCCCGGCCCTCGTTTCACCTTGCGGAAAATCCTGTCGCTTGCCAGCGGCCGGCCGTCTTGCGACACTCCCTCAAAATAAGAACGACAAAATACAGGGGAGAGAACGATGCTGGGTCGTCGCGAAAATCTTGCTGCCCTCGCAATGCTTGCTGCCGGCGTGCTCGTCACGACACCGGCCTCGGCGCAGAAGACATACGATCCCGGCGCCAGCGACACCGAAATCAAGATCGGCAACATCATGCCCTATAGCGGGCCGGCGTCGTCCTATGGCGTGATCGGCAAGACCGAGGCCGCGTTCTTCAGGATGATCAACGATCAGGGCGGCATCAACGGTCGCAAGATCAACTTCATCAGCTATGACGACGCCTATTCGCCGCCGAAGGCGATCGAGCAGGCGCGCAAGCTGGTCGAGAGTGACGAGGTGCTGCTGATCTTCCAGTCGCTTGGAACGCCATCGAACTCCGCGATCATGAAATACATGAACGCCAAGAAGGTGCCGCAGCTCTTCGTCGCCTCCGGCGGCACCAAGTTCGGCGATCCCAAGAACTTTCCGTGGACGATGGGGTTCCAGCCGAACTACCAGAGCGAGGGGCGCATCTACGCGAAGTACATCCGCGACAATTTCCCGAACGGCAAGATCGCGGTGTTCTGGCAGAACGACGATGCCGGCAAGGACCAGTTCAAGGGCCTGAAGGACGGGCTTGGCGACAAGGTCAGCATGATCATCGCCGACAAATCCTACGAGGTCAGCGATCCCTCGATCGACTCGCAGATCGTCGCCTTGCATGATTCCGGCGCCGACATCTTTTTCTCATGGGCGGCGCCGAAGGGCTCAGCGCAGGCGATCCGGAAGGTTGGCGAGCTCGGCTGGAAGCCAAAGTTTTTCCTGGCCAACACCGCGACCTCGGTCGCTTCGGTGCTGAAGCCCGCTGGGCTCGACTATTCCAAGGACATCATCTCAACCATCTATTTGAAGGAGCCGACAGATCCGACCTGGGACAAGGACCCGGCCGTGATCAAATGGCGCGAATTCATGGACAAGTATTATCCTGATGGCGACAAGACCAATGCGAACAACGTCTACGGTTACGTGCAGGCTGAGGCGATGGTGCAGGTGCTGAAGCAGTGTGGCGACACTCTCACGCGCGACAACGTCATGAAGCAGGCGGCCAGCCTGAAGAATTTCCACACCGACATGATGCTGCCCGGCATCTTGGTCAACACCTCGCCCGATGATTACTTTCCGATCGAGCAGATGCAGCTGATGCGCTTCAACGGGCAGGCCTGGGAGCTATTCGGCGACGTCATTACCGGCGAGGTCGGCCACGAACGCAGCCAGTAGTCAGTGCTGGCTGTCGGCTTTCGTCCTGGCGGCCATGCCGCCGGCAACGCCGACGCCGAGCACGTAGATCCAGCCCTCGTGGAAATCGAACAGATGCGAGTTGAGTGCCGAGCTCGCGATGTTCTGCACGACGACGACGAGGCCGATCCAGGCGGCAAGACTGTCACCCGTGAACAGGCGAAGATGGGCGATCCACATCGCGTAGAGCAGGATGACGCCCAACAGTCCCCATTGCACCGCGACGTTCAGGGTTTGGTTGTGTGGGTTGCTGACGATTTCGGCGTCGAGGCTGCTCTCGCCCGAAGCAGCGCGCTCGAACTGCCGCTTGATCGAGCCGGTGCCGTGGCCGAATAGGGGCGCCTTGGCAAAGGCGGAGGCGGATTTGCGCCAATAGGTCAGGCGCTGCGCGGTCGAGGCGCGGCTGATGTCCTCGTGCCCGTGCTGATATTCCACGGCGATGTCGGTGATACGCTGACGCAGATAGGGCGATGCCGTCCAGGCTAGCGCGCTTGCGGCAACCGCGCCGGCGAGCAGCAGCAGCGCAGCGCGCCGGCTCAGGTGCCGCCAGGCAAACAGCAGCAGCAGGACTGCGATGCAGAGCAGCGCCGTACGGGCGGAGGCGACGAACACCATGTTGGCGACGAATAGCAGGATCAGCGCCAGGCACGCGGCGGTTCCGATCACGCTCCCACCGCGCCAGAAGCTCAGCGCCGGCAGCGCGAGCGCGAAGGCGCACAACGTGAACTCCTGACTCTGGTCGATGTAGTTCTTGACGGGAACGCCGGCAGACGCGGTTGCCGTCAGTTTCCAGGCGGGATCGAGCAGCACGATCCAGGACAACACCGCAAGCAGCGTGCAGGAGGCGAGAAAGGCAAGGCAAACCGTGAAGCCGCGCTCCGACCGGCTGAAATGATAGAGCAGCGGCGGAATCAGCACGAGCTTTGCGACCGGCTTGATCGCATGCAGCCGGTCGGCCCAGTCGCCATCCGACCACAGCGTACCCAGAAGCCCGAGCAGCAGCACGACGAAGGGCAGGGCGTAAGCAGGCCGAGCGAGCCGGTGCGCATAGTCCGGCCAGTCGATGGTGAGCGTCACGGCCAATAGCCAGAGCCCGACGAAGATCGAGGGCACTGTGGTCGACCACGGCAGTGACGCCGCGGTCAATGCGGCGAGCACGTCGGCGGCGCGGATCAGCGTGGCTGAGCGTTGGTCGGCCCGAGCGGTGCGACCAGCGCGCGCCGCAGCTTCGGCGGTCATGGCCACGGCGTCTATTGCGCCGCGGCCAGCCGTTCCGGCGGCATATATTGCCCGAGGAAATCGCGGGCCTGGGTCTGGTAGCCGAAGCGCTCCGCAAGATCGGAGCGGCGGGCCCGGATTCGGCCGCGACATTCCTCCTGCCGCGCCAGCACGCGGGTGACGGAGGCCACGATCGACTCGATCGCGAACGGATCGAAATAGTCGGCGAGCTCGCCTGCGACCTCTCGGAACACGGCGATATCCGAGCAGAGGACTGGCGTGTTTGCGGCCAGCGCCTCGATGATCGGGATGCCAAAACCTTCGGCAAGGCTCGGCATGATCAGGCCGTGGGCGTCCGCAATCAGGGCCGCCTTCTCATGTTCGTCCACGTAGCCGACGAAGCGAATGTTCGGCGGAAGATTGCGCATCCGGCTGATCTGGCCGGCATAGCCGATCACGACGAGATCGGCCTGGGGGATGTTGCGGAAGGCGCGGATGACGGTGGCGACGTTCTTGCGCGGCTCGTTCGACACGATGACGACAAAGCTCGGCCGCCCCGGACGCCCCGACGGGGCTGGGAGGTGCAGGACATCCGGGGCGTCGAACCGGGTGCGGGGATAGACGACCCGCGCCGGCAGGTGCGCAAATTGCGGTAACAGCTCCCTGAACCGCATCATGCTGTAGTTTGAAACGAAGGCGAGCTCGTCGGCCTGATGCAGACTGGTGCGGATTCGCGCCAGGAACTGCCGCGTGGCGATGTCGCTGAGCTTGAGGTCGGTGAGCGGCAACAAATCGTGGACCACGCAGATCACCTTGGCATCCGGCTTGCGCCGGATCGCCACGCGTGTCGGCGTGTCCACGATGATGACGTCATAGTCGCGCGCGTCGATCCGCGGCGGCGGCAGCAGGAAGAAGGCCGAGGAGTCCTGATAGTTGAAGAACCCGGGCTCGAGCTGGAAGTCGCGGAACAGTCCGAGATGGCGCAGATCCGGCGGAATGTATTCGAGCGCGGCGGTCTTGTTTTCGATCAGCCGCGCGTGCAGGCCGCGCAGGCCGATCGCGCGCAGCAAGCAGAGCAAATTGTCCCGCGACAGCAACGAGGTGGCCCTGTGGCGGAGCCAGTCGAACTTGCCGCGCGTGCCGCTGAGCGTTACCGGCCCGCTGACGTTGACTTCGTCGAGGAAGCGATAAAGAGCGAGCAGCTCGATATTGCGCGACTGCAGCGGAAACAGCCTGGTGCGTCGTTCGCGCCGACACAGCTTGCGATAGCGCTTCGAGGTCTCCACCAGCAGCGTGAGGTCGTGGCCCTCCGACGCCAGCGAACGTACCAATTCGCGGGTGAAATGGAAGATGCCTCGCTTGTGATTGGGCTGCCCGAGCGACTCGGAGACAACGAGGATATTCTGTTTCATGCACGTTTCTCGCGAAGCTCGAAGGCGTGAGTGATCGGCGGCTCGACCGCGACGGTCGAGGCGATGCGGCCGTGATCGAGGTTGATGATGCTGGTGCAGGTGCGGCGTAACAGCGGCTGGTCGTGCGAGGCGATGATCACGATCGCGGCCTGCGAGACCAGGTTCTGCAGCCGCTTCTCGGCCTTCTCGGCAAAGTGCTCGTCGACCACGCTCAGCCATTCGTCGAGCAGCAGGATGTCGGCCGGAAAGGCCGTCGCGGTCGCAAACAGCACGCGCATCAGCATGCCCGAGGAGAACATCCGCAACGGCAGCCGCTGCATGCGCTCTTCGAGCTCGGTGAAGGCCCAGATCTCGTCGATCACGGCGCGGGTCGGCTTGCGGCCGCTGATCCGCAGCAGGAGGGCGATGTTGTCCTCGGCGATGAAGTCGAGGTTCACGCCGGCGTTGAGGCCGAGCAGGGGCACGACGTTGCCGCTGATCGCGACGCGGCCACTGCTCGGGGGATAGACGCCTGCGATCAGCCGCAACAGCGTCGACTTGCCGGAGCCGTTGGGGCCGGCAAGGCCGATGCGCGCGCCGGCCTCGGCTTCGATGGTGACGTTGTCGACGGCGCGGATGATCCGCATCTCGCCCTTTTCGCGGAAGAGGTGGCCGAGCAGCCGCCGCTTCAGCGAGAAGTCGTAGGCGCCGTAGAGCGGATAGTCGAGGCAGACATTGCGCAGGCTGATCGCGGCCATCAGTCAGATCCAGAACGCGGCTTTGCGCAAATGGACCAGCGTCAGCACGCTCGCACAGAGCAACAGCGCCAGCGCCACCAGGACATAGATGACGCTGGTCGCATCGACATGGCCGCCGGCAAGCGGCTCGCGCCACACCGCGAACAGATGGGTCAGCGGATTGAGGCGCATCACGGTCGAGCGATGATTGATCATGTCGGCGGACCAAATCACGGGCGAGGCGAGGAAGGCGAGCATCAGCGTGGATTCGATGATCGGCTTGAGGTCGCGATACCGCGTCGCCAGCGCGCCGAGCACGAGGCTCAAGCCGAAGGTGCAGGTCACGAACAGGAGGAGACCGGGAAGGGCTGCCAGCGCGCCCGAAAGATCGTGCGGCGTGAGCAGCAGCCAGAGAATGAGCGGTACGCAGGCGTTGTGGAGGGCGAACAGCCCCTGACGGAACGTGCATTGCAGGAGGAAGATCACCGGCGGCAGCGCACGATCGCGGATCAGGCTCGCGGAATTCTGGAGTGCCGTAGTCGCATCGAGCACGACGCTGTTCAGGAAGGTCCAGGCCGTCATCGAGAGCGCCAGCATGGGCAGCCGCGACATCATATCTGCGTTTGACATCTGGCCGATCACCGACCCGAGCACCGCGACCACGATCGCCATCTGGAGCGACATCCAGAACGGCCCCAGGAGCGAGCGGACATAGCGGTGGCGCATGTCGGACCAGGCCAGCGCCGCGGCGATCCGCAAGCTGTCCAGCCAGCCCGTGACCTGCGTCGGCTCGGCGGCTGGCGCGACCTCGTCATAAGGCGCAGTGACGGCCGCGCGATAGACGGTTTCCATACCGTCCTTGAAGGCCGTGGCGGAGTAGCGGCTCACGGCGCGCGCCCGGGCCGATAGCCCCATGCGGCGGCGGCACTCAGGATCGCTGATCAGGGTCTCGATGGCCTCGCCGAGCTTCTCGGCGTCGCCCGGCGGCACCGTGATCGCCTCCATGCCATGGCGGGCCACACGGGGCACCGCCGTGTCGAGCGCGGTGTTCACGACGGGGCGGCCGGCGGCCATGGCCTCGAGCTGGACGAGGCCGAAGGTTTCGGCATTGGTGACGGACGGCATCGCGAAGACGTCGGCAAGGCACATCAGCTTGATGCGCTCGCAATCATTGACGGAGCCGAGCAGGCGCACGCGACCGCCGAGGCCGAGCTCGGCGATCAGCTGCTCGAGTCGAGGCCGCTCGGCGCCTTCGCCGATGATCCAGACCTCGAAAGGGCGGTTCACGGCGGCACGGATCAGCACGTCGAACCCCTTGTAGGGCACGAGCCGACCGCAGGCGAGCACGAGGCGGCCACGATCATTGACGTGGTGCGGCTCGATCTTCGGCCAGTCGTAGACACTTGTGTCGATGCCGAACGGCACGACATGGCATTTGTCGTCGAATTCCCGCAGCAGCGGCGTCTCGTCGACCAGCACGCGGTCGGAGACGATGATCGCCTTGGCGCAACGCAGCGTCCGCCGCATCAAGGGCTCGATGAACCAGCGCAAGCCGGCATGGGTGACGATGTCGGCATGCCAGTGCACGACCAGCGGCCGATTGCGGCCGAAGCCGAGGGCGAAGACGAGGTCGGCGAGCGGAAAGGGCGCATGCAGCGCCAGCAGGTCGTGCTCGGCGATCTTTTGCCACAGCCGCCAGGGGTAGGTGGGCGCTGCCGGCAGGGACAGCACATTGCCGAACGAGCGGACGCGTTCGACCGGCACGTCGTTGACGACGATCTGGCGCCGCTCGGCCGATTGCGAGCAGACCAGCACGGCGGAGGCGAAGGCATCCTTCAGGCTAGCGCAGATGTCGCGGATCACCGTGAGCGTGCCGCCAAACAGGTCGGGATAATAGATCTTGAAGATGTGCAGCACCGACGGACGGCGCGGGGGAGAGCTGGTGTGATGCATGACGGGGCTCAGCCTGCGAGAAGCGCTGCGACGAATGGTGCGGCCAGCACCGAGATGAAGATCACGCCGCGCAAGAGCGCCGGCAGCATCGGCTCGATCGCGCCGGCACGACTCCCGTCGGGAGACGGTAGTGCTCGCAGTGAACTGAAATTGCGGACCAAGCGGTCAGCCATGGGTGAAGTCCCTTTACGTCGCGCCCTCAGTGGGGTTCCGTATATGTGGGAAAATTTACCACGTCAATCGCGAAATGGGAAAATGTGGGATTGTGTCCCACGTGGCGCGTCGCTACAATTCAGACATGAATGCCAAGTCCGGGCCCAAAGCGGCGGCGCCAGAGCCGAATGCCGCCACAAAGCTGCATGCGCCGCTGGCGCGGCTGCTGCGCCCGCTCGTGCGGCTCTGCATTCGCAGCGGCATGACCTTTCCGGCCCTGGCACAATTGCTCCGTGAGCTCTTCGTCAACGTCGCCGAACATGATTTCGCGCTTGAAGGCAAAGAGCAGACCGACAGCCGAGTCAGCCTGCTCACCGGCATTCACCGCAAGGAGGTGGCGCGGCTGCGCGGCGCCGGCGCGCCGGTGCACGAGACGCCCGCGGCGCTGTCGCTGACGAGCGCGGTGATCGCGCGCTGGCTCGCTGCCCCGGAATTCACCGATGCGAAGGGCGAGCCGCTGGCGCTGCCGCGCACCGCCGAGGGCGATGCGCCCTCGTTCGAGCAGCTCGTCGCCTCCGTCACCAAGGACGTGCGCCCGCGCGCGGTCCTCGACGAATGGGTCGACCGCAAGCTCGTCACCATCAACGCGGCTGACGAGATCGAGCTCGTGGAGGCAGCCTTCGTCCCGAGTGGTGCGGACGACAGCAAATGGCATTATCTCGGCCGCAATCTGCATGACCATATTGCGGCCGCCGCCGAAAACGTGTCGGGACCGGCGCCGCGCTTTCTCGAACGCGCGGTGCATTACAACAACATCTCGCCGAAGCTCGCGAAGCGCCTTGAGGCACGCTCGCGCGAGCTTGCGATGGAGGCGCTCAAGACCGCCAACCGCGAGGCCAACCGCGCGCTCGCCAAGGACAAGGGAGGCGACGCCCGCTGGAATTTCGGCATCTACATCTATAGCGAGGATGCCGATCAGGAAAACGAGGCCAAGGATGTCGGCAAGGATATCGGCAAGGATATCGGCAAGGATGATGCCGGCAAAAAAGAGGGCAGCTCCTCATGAGCCGGCCGCCGCTGATTTCGCGCCGTCTGTTGCTGGCCGGTTTCTGGCTTGCCGGAACTGCGATTGCGCGCGCGCAGGTCAAGCGCGGCACCGACCAGGGCATCGGCGGCACCGGCATCACGCGCGGTGACGATCATGGCATCGGCGGTACCGGCATCGTCGGCGTTATCCAGCGTTTCGGCAGCATCTACGTCAATGGCGAGCGCGTCACCTATGCGAGCGACGTGCCGGTGCGCATCGACGGCGAGGCTGCGAGCCCGAAAGCGCTGCGCATCGGACAGCTCGCGCGCGTGGTCGCAACCCGGCAGGCCGACGGCACGCTGGTCACCCGCAATATCGCGATCGCGAGCGAGGTCGCAGGGCCAATCGAATCGGTGAAGGGCAATGAGCTGACGGTATTGGGCCAGAAGATCGTAGCTAGCAGCAAGGAGAGCAAACTCCGTACGGGCACGCAGGTGGCCGTCTATGGCCTGCGCCGGACCGACGGTGTGATCGTTGCAAGTCTGGTCGCGCCTCGGACGAACGCAGCCGAACGCATCACGGGTCTGGTCGAGCGCGGACCCGACGGGCTGCATATTGGCGGGTTGAAGCTGAGCGGCGTCGATCCCTTGCTGGTCGGCCAGCGCGTCCAGATCGAGGGCAGTGCGAGCCAAGGCGCAATGCAGGCCGCGCGCACGCGCATCGACGATTTCTCGGATCTCGTCGGCGCGAGCCGTCTCTCGATCGAGGCCTATGTGCAGCGCGCGGGCTCCAGCCTGCGACTCGGCTCGGGGCTCGTCGCCCGTGACAGCTCGCGCTTCGGGCCGGCGGCGGGCGAAGCGCGCATGGTCGTCAATGGTGTGTTCGATCGCTCGCGCGGACTTCAGGTCGAGTCGACGCAGGCGATCAGCCAGAGTCCGGAGGCGCCTCCGTCTGGCGGCGGCAATTCCGGCCGGTCACCCGGCGGTTCGATCATGCATCCGGAACGAACCGCGCCGGCTCCGGGCAGCAGCCAGCCCGGCGCACCAGGAGCGTCTGCGCCCGGATCGAATCCCGGGGCAAACCCAGGCACAGGACCAAGCGGCCCGACAGGCCCCGGTGGTTTTGGCACGCCCGGCGGAGGCCCGATGGGGCCTGGCGGTGGCATGGGTGGTGGCGGCTTCGGTGGTCCCGGTGGCGGGATGGGCGGCGGCCGGCGCTAAGGACCGACCAGGCTTAGCCCGTGCTCAGGCGGACGCCGGCGCGCAAAAATTTCTGCGGGTCGACGGCTTCGCCGTCGATCCGGGTTTCGTAATGCAGATGCGGGCCGGTCGAACGGCCGGTCGAGCCGACGAGGCCGATGACCTGGCCGATCTTCACGATCTCGCCGACCTTGACGTTGATCTCTGAGAGATGGCCGTAGCGGGTCGACAGGCCGTTACCGTGATCGACCTCGACCATGCGGCCGTAGCCGCCAGACCAGCCGGCCGAGACCACCTTGCCGTTGGCCGTGACGCGCGCGGGATCGCCGGTCGCGGCGCGAAAATCGAGGCCGGTATGCATCGCCGGCCGGCCGAGGAAGGGATCGCTGCGGACGCCGAAGCCGGAGGTGAATTCGACCTCGCCGACGACGGGCTTGCGATAGGGCACCTGCGCCAGCGTGCGGTTGAGCCGGTCCATGTCGGCGCGGGTGACATTGATACGATAGAGCTGCTTCTCGAACGGTCCGGCGTTGGCGGCGAGCTTCACCGGCACGAACGGGCCGCCCATCGCAGCACGCGGCACAGCAGCCTCGAGATTGGCGATGTTCAGGCCGAGGTCGCTGACCACGCCGCGCATCCGGCGCATGCGCGAATCCATGCCTTCCTCGACGGCATTGAGCGCCGCAACCTGGCGGCGTTCGACCTGATCAAGCGAGCTCGTGAGCCGGACCAGGACATTGTCAAAACCCTGGTTCTTGGCGAATTGATTGACCGGCGGAGCGATCACAGTCGGCGCGCGCGATTCGAGCCGCGCTTCGCGATCGGGCGGCGCCACGAAAATGACGGTGTCGCTGATCGGCGACGGTTTCGGCGTGCCTTGGGTCGTCCCCTGGTTCGAATCGCCGCGCTGGAAGGCTGAGCGCGGGATTGATCCGGTGACATCAGGCATGGCTCCGAGCGCCGTGGCCCGGGACTCCAGCGCCGTCTGGCGCTTCATGATCTGGTCGAGCTTCTGGTCGAACTGCTCCTGGTCGAGCAGCTGCCGGCTGGTGGTGCGGTCGACCTTGGCGCGAAGCTCGGCGATGCGGTCTTCATAGGCGTATTGCATCTCGGCCTGGCGGGCGATCAGCCGGGTCAGGACGTCGTCGCGGAAGGCGAAATAGGTCGCGGTTGCCGCCGACCACAGCCCGAGCAGCACGACTGTGCCGACTACAATCCAGAACACCACTGGCCCGAGGCGAACCTGCTTGCCGTGATGCACGATGGTGTAGGCGTCATCGGCGTCGGGCAGGGGAATCGCGGCTGCCGCAGCAGTGGCGGGACGGCGATGGAAGGATCGTCCGTGGTCGTGGGAATGATGCTGGGGGTACTGCGAATATTGGGCAGAACTTTTCGACATCGGCACTCCCGCGCCGGTCGGAACGGTTCCTTGCGGCCTAATTGCCGCAGCAATCTGGGCCGGTCATGGTTAATTTTCCGGAAACGGGAACGCTCGATTTTAACGGACTGGTTAAAGACTTCTTGCCGCGGCCAGCACCTCGTCGGCATGGCCGTCGACCCGGACGTTGCGCCAGACCCTGGCCACCTTGCCGTCGGTCCCGATCAGCACCGTCGTGCGAAGAATCCCGAGGAAGCTCTTGCCATACATGGATTTTTCACCCCAGGCACCGTACGCCTCCAACATCTCGTGCTGCTCATCCGAGATCAGGGGAATGCCAAGGCTGTGCTTGTCGCGAAACTTCTCCTGGGCCCTTAACGGGTCGGCCGAAATGCCCAGCACGGCGGTGCCGGCAGAAGCGAAGGCGTCCTTCAGCCGGGTGAAGTCGATCGCTTCGCGGGTGCAGCCCGGCGTGTCGGCGCGGGGGTAGAAGAACAGGACGAGCTTCTCGCCGGCATAATCCGCTGAGCTGACGACATTGCCGCCATCGCGGGGGAGGCGGAAGACCGGGGCCTTCTGGCCCTCGGCCAGGGCGGAGGCGGCTTTGGGCTTAGAGGCCTTTTCAGAAGATATTAACCGTTTCGATGCGGCCTTATGCGATGCTGCCCTCGTGCCTTTCCTTGATGTGTCTGCCGATGCTGGCTGTGTTTTCCCGCTGCGTGTTTGTGTCGATGCCGGTGTCTTGGAGGCCTTCTTTTTAGCGGTCTGACTGCCGGAGGGCGTTTTGGACGATTTCTTTCGGGATTTCTTGGACATACGCCTTCCTTTCGTCGCTTTCGGCGGGTCAACCAAAGCGGTATTGCTGCTCTCGTCCGGTGTGCCGGATTCGCGCCCTCGGCTGGGCAATTTTGGCGGCGACGGAGTATGGTTACAAGGAATTCCACGCACCACCCCACTGCTCGTTGAACGCGCTCCCGGGGCGAAATGACGAACAGCAGGAACATTCGAGGCATGGCGGCAATGCCGGGGCGGGGAGCGTCGATTCCCGTCGACGGCTGCGGTCCCGGCGGCGCTCAATCCTACGACGGGCGCCTGTATCGAGAGGCAATGGCAAGGAATACGTCGCCCAAGGATCACAATCGGGATTTCGATCGGCACGGCGGCCATCAAGAACCGGCCGAATGGGACGAGACCGACTGGGATCAAGATCAGGACGAGGAGGCGGGTCATCGCGCACGCCGCCTGTTGTCACGTTCCAACTCGCGCCTCCGCGTCGGTGACGGTTTCTCGTTGTTTCGGCGGGTGTTGCCGGGTGGACGCTGGCTTCGCCGGATGTCCGTCGTCCTCGGCGCATTGATCGTCATCTTCGCCGGCTGCTTTGGCGCGCTGTGGTGGCGGCTTGGCGCCGGCCCGATCAACCTCGACATCGCGACGCCTTGGCTTGCCGCGGCGATCGAGGACAATATCGGCCACGGCAACACGGTGGAGGTCGGTGGCACCCAGATCGAGCGCGCCGGGCGGGTCCGGATCGCCGTACGCATCCGCGACATCATCGTTCGCGATCATGACCATGCCATTGTCGCCAGTGCACCGAAGGCTGAGGTGAGGCTGTCCGGGGTCGCACTTCTGACCGGGCATCTGCGTGCCGAAAGCCTCAACCTCGTCGACGCCGAGCTCGCGATCCGGATCGCGCCTGACGGGACCGTCACGGTGTCCGCCGGCGACACGGCAAAACCGCTCGCAACCGGCGTCGCATCCAAGAAGCAAGCGGGCCTGCCGCCGACATTCCCGCGTAACGGTGTCCCGCCGCCGCCTTTCGGGATGGCGCCCGCAACCCCGGACGCCTCTCAGACCGCGCCGCAACCCACCGCGCAAAGCGGAATCCTTCAGGGCCTCGACTGGCTCGACAGCCTGAGTATGACGGGCCTCGATGGTCAGAACCTCAACGAGATCGGTCTCAAGAACGGCAATTTGATCGTCGACGATCAGCAGCGTGGCAGCAAATGGACGTTTGAGAACATCACACTCAGCCTGCGCCGGCCGAGCCATGGCGGTGTCACGCTCAGCCTCGGCGAGGAGGGCGCGCACCCGTGGTCACTGCGCGCCACGATCGGACCGTCCGAGAATGGGGTGCGCTCGGTCGACATCCGCGCCGACAAGCTCTCGACCTCCAACATCCTGCTCGCGCTGCGCGTGAAGGACCTGACCTATACTGCCGACCTGCCTATGACCGGCGAGCTGAAAGGCGAACTCGGCCGCGACGGCGTGCCGACGTTCTTCCGCGGCAAGGTCACGATCGGCGCGGGCAACATCATCGATACCGATACGCCCGATTATCCGATGGCGATCGACTCCGCCGAGATCAATGTCGAGTGGGATGCGGGACGGCGGGTGCTGGTTGCACCGTTCAAGATCCTCTCGGGCGCCAATCGCCTGACGCTGCTGGCCCATCTCGAGCCGCCGAACGGCACCATCAATGATTGGCAGCTGGGCTTCAGCGGCGGTTCGATCCTGCTCGGCGGTATCGACAACGAGCCGCCGCTCGTCTTCAACCGCATCGCGATCGGCTTCCGTTTCGACACCGATCACAAGCGCATGCTGCTGACGCAAGCCGACATCTCCAACGGTGAGATCGGCGTCGCCGGTACCGGTGCGATCGACTATTCCGGCGAGCCGCGCCTGACGCTCGGCTTCGCGGGAACGCCGATGTCGGCCTCCGCGCTGAAGCGGATGTGGCCGACCCTGGTCGTGCCGGAGTTGCGCCAATGGGTGATCGAGCGGATCGAGCGCGGGACGCTCCAGCGCATCGAGGTCGGCATCAACTCGCCGACGCGTAATCTTCCACGCAAGGGACCGCCCATTCCCGATGACGGCCTGTCCGTCAACATCGTGGCGAGCGGCGTTGCGGTTCGCCCGGTGGACGGCATGCCGGTGGTACACGACGCCGATCTCAAGGCGCACGTGACCGGACGTACCGCCACCGTGAATATCGGGCAGGGCATTGCCGACACGCCCGCGGGCCGCAAGGTCACGATCTCCGATTTCGTCTTCGAGGTGCCGGACATGGCGCCGAAACCCTCGCCCTCGCGGACCAGATTCCGCGTCGACGGTCCGGTGCCGGCGGCGGCCGAAATGCTTTCCAATGATCGTCTGAGCGATCTGTCCGCGACCGTTATCGATCCCAACACGGCCAAGGGAACGTTCACGGCGAACATCCAGCTCAGCCTGCCGGTCAAGGGCGAGCTGACCAAGGCGGACACCGTCTACGCCGTCACCGCCGATCTCAACGGCTTTGCCGCCGACAAGCTGGTGATGAACCAGAAGCTCGAGGCCAACAATCTCAAGATCGTCGCCAACAACCAGGGCTATCAGGTCAAGGGCGACGTCAAGATCAACGGACAGGCGGCCTCGCTCGACTACCGTAAGGCGACCGATGGCGATGCGGACGTCAAGCTGCAGACCACGCTGGACGACGCCAGCCGTGCGCGCCTGGGCTTCGACCTCAGTCCTGCCGTCAGCGGGTCGGTGCCGATCAAGCTGTCGGGCAAGATTGCCAGCGGTCCGGACCAGACGACGAAGCTCGGCATCGAGGCCGACCTGACCTCGGTCAAGCTGGACAACATCCTTCCCGGCTGGGTCAAGCTGCCGGGCAAAGCGAGCAAGGCAACGTTCAAGGTGGTGCCGACGGCGCAATCGACGCGGCTTGAGGATATCGTCATCGAAGGCGGCGGCGCCTCGATCAAGGGCTCGCTGGAAGTCGACCCGAACGGCGACCTCATGAATGCGAACTTCCCGGTCTATTCGCCGTCGGACGGCGACAAGACGTCGTTGAAGGTCGAGCGCGGTCAGGATGGCGTGGTCCGCGGCACCATGCGTGGCGACGTGTTCGACGGCCGCGGCTTCCTGAAATCGGCGATATCAGGGAATTCCAAGGACGACAGCAAGAGCAAGCTGAAGAACGTCGATTTCGACATCGACGTGAAGCTTGGTGCGGTCGCAGGATTCAACGGCGAGGCGATGCGCGGCGTCGATGCCAAGATGTCGAAACGCAGCGGCGCCATCAAGGCCTTCACGCTGAACGGCAGGATCGGCCAAAACACGCCGGTGGCGGCGGATCTGCGCGGCGGCCGTGCGCAGGGCAGCCGCGAAGTGATCTATCTCCAGACCAACGATGCCGGCGCGCTGCTGCGCTTCACCGATACCTATACCAAAGCCATTGGCGGCCAGATGGTGGTGGCGATGGAGCCGCCGACGTCCGAGCCGAACGCGTCGCGCGAGGGCCTCATCAACGTGCGCGACTTCACGGTGAAGGGCGAGGCGCAGCTCGAACGCGTCGCCGCGGGCGCGCCCAACGGGACCGGGAATGGCATCTCCTTCAGCGCGTTGCGCGCCGAATTCACCCGGCAGAACGGCGCGCTCACGATCCGCGATGGCGTCGTCAAGGGTCCGATGATCGGCGCCACCATCGAAGGTTCGATCGACTATCCCGGCAATCAGGTCTGCATGAGCGGCACCTTCGTGCCGATGTACGGCTTAAACAACATGTTCGGACAGATTCCGGTACTCGGGTTGTTCCTAGGTGGCGGCGACAAAGAGGGACTGATCGGCGTGACCTACGAGGTCGTCGGCACGCCGGCCGCGCCCGTGATGCGCGTCAATCCGATATCGGCGATATTTCCTGGCGTGACTCGGAAGATTATGGAGTTCAACACCGGCAAGCAGAATTCGCCGTTCGACGAGCAGTTGCCGTCGGCGCAGTCCGGCGACAGCCCGACTGGAACGGCAAGGCCGTTGTCGAGCGGTTGCAGCCTCGCGCGGCGGTAAGCGGCGCTTCGCAGAGATACACTGCCACTTCCGCATAAAGGCACTTGCGAACAGCGGGCTTGTCCCGCCTGCGCGGCCAAAGCCGCTCGGCGCGGCGAAGGGCATCCACGTTTTTCGTGGTGCGCGGCTAAAACGTGGATGGTCGGGACAAGCCCGGCCATGACACGTGGGGAGGTTGTGGTGCCCGGAAGCCTATGCCGCGCGCACGCCGGCCAGGAATGTCCCGACTTCGCCCGAGAGCTGCTCGGCCTGCTTGGAGAGGTTCGAGGCGGCCGCGAGCACCATGCCGGCGGCGTTGCCGGTCTCGTTGGCCGCCGTGCTGACGCCACCGATGTTGGCGGTGACCTCCTTGGTGGCTTCAGCTGTCTGCGAGACGCTGCGGGCGATCTCGGCGGTGGCCGCGCCTTGCTCCTCGATGGCCGCGCCGATCGACGTGGCGATCCGGCTGACCTCCTCGATGGTGGCCGTGATGCCGCCGATGGCGTCGACGGCCTCTTTGGTCGCGCCCTGGATCTGGGCAATCTTGTCGCCGATCTCGCGGGTGGCCTCCGCGGTCTGGCTCGCCAGCGACTTCACTTCGGATGCAACGACGGCGAAGCCGCGACCGGCTTCGCCGGCGCGTGCGGCCTCGATGGTGGCGTTGAGTGCGAGCAGATTGGTTTGCGCCGCAATGCTCGAGATCAGCTCGGCGACGTGCTCGATCTGCTGGGCGCCGTCGGACAGCGCGCGCACGATGGTGTCGGTGCGGCGCGCGCTCTCGACCGCACGGCCGGTCACTTCGGCCGATTGCGCGACCTGGCGGCTGATTTCGGTGATGGAGGAGGAGAGCTCTTCCGCGGCGGCTGCCACCGTCTGGACGCGCTGGCTGGCTTCGGTCGCGGCGGAGCCGACCACTGCAGCGCGGCTGTTGGTGCCCTCTGCGGTCGACGACATCGACTTGGCCGTGGTTTCCAGCTCGCCGGAGCCCGAGGCCATCATGCCCACGAGCTGGCCGACGGATGCATCGAAGCGGTCGGCAAGCGAGATCAGGGCGTCGCGCTTCTCCTGCTCACTACGCGCCTTGGCCGCGACCTGCTCGGCCTCCAGCGTGCGCGCGGTCAAGGCGGTCTGCCGCAACACTTCGAGTGTCTCGGCCATGCGACCGATCTCGTCGCCGCGATCGGTCTCTTCGACCGGCTTGTCGATGGCGCCGTCGGCGATGTCCTGCATGCGGGTCTTCTGACGGTCGAGGGCGCTGAGCACGTCGCGGGCGATCAGCCAGGACAGCGTCGCCATCAGCAGCATCAAGCCGACGCCGACCGCGGCGAGCTCCAGCGTCAATGCGCGGACGTCGGCGTCAATGTCGTCGACATAGAGGCCGTAGCTGATCGTCGCGTTCCAGGGCGCGAATTTGCGCGCAAACACGGTCTTGCGGACCGGCGCAGTCTGGCCAGGGCGGGGGTAGAGATAGGAGGCCATACCGCCGCCATTTTGATCGCCGGCCTTGATGATCGCGTCAGCGATGACGACGCCGTTGGAGTCGACCGCGCCGGTGATCTTGCCTTCGAGTTGTTGATTTGCGCCGTTCACGAGCAACGAGGTGTCGGCGTTGTAGACGACGGGGTAGCCTTGGCCGCCGTTGAAGCTCATGCGCCGGCCGCGCATGTGGAACTGGGCCTTGGCCTCGGCCTGTGTCAGCTTGCCGGCGGTGACGTCGTCCTGAACCGATTGGGCGAGGGTGTAGAGGATGTCGACCGCGGTCTTCATCTGCTGGATTCGGTCCTCCATCATGCGGCTCTTGCTGAGGAAGGCCGACACCGCGATGATGGCCGTGACAGTGAGGGCCGCAAGGCAAACCATGCTGGCGAGCTTGGTGCGGATTCTCAGATGACTCAGCAGCTTCATCGCAGCCCCTACGGAATGGTTGTTATTGTCATCATCCGTAACATGAACTTCTTACCAATCATGAAGATAGCCATGCGAACGCCTGCCGCGCGAGAGACTCTTCGCAGCCTTATGCGCAACGGTGCCGGCAAATCGCCGCGCATTGCCGCGCACCCGTATATTCGCGGGCGAGAATCGATCTTCGACTTTGGTGGTGACTCAGCTTCGCGGGACCGGCAATGAACCGATTCGTTCATCGCATCATCATGTCGGTGCTGCTCTTGGCAGCGCTGGCCGTCATCTGGAACGTGCTCGGGCCGCGCTAGGATGGCGCCAGCGGTCCGCGGGCGCCATCTGCGGGTGAGCTGACTGCGCGCTTCAGCGCCGCGCGAAGGCGCCGCCCGGCGCGTCGTTCTCCTTGCCGATCAGCGCATCGACGCTGACCGAGCCGCCGCCCGCTGCCGAGATATAGAGGCAGGCGAAGCAGAACAGGATCGCGGCGGTGCCGCCGTTGAGCAGCGGCAGGAGCACGGGCGTGCCGGTCTTCATCACATGGCCCATGAAGTAGGCGAAGGCCATTTCACCCGCCAGGATGAACGCCGTGAGGCGTGTGAACAGGCCGAGCATCAATGTCGCGCCGAGGATCAACTCGATCGTGCCGGCCACGTAGATCAACGGCGGGATATCGGCGAAGTAGGGGAGCACCGGGAACTTGAACAGCTTGGCGACACCGTACTGGAACAGCAGCAGTCCAGTGATGAAACGGAACAGGCTCAAGAGAACCGGCTGAAAGCGAGCGAGATAGGGAAAGTTCATTGGTTCGTGCCCTCCATCCAAGGCTGCAACTAGGACCGCATTCGGTTCCACCCTGCAAGCTGCGCCAGATCAATTCGCGCTGACATTTTTGTCATGTCGGACAAAACACCGCAGACCGCGATTTGAGCCGTGAGCCACCGGCTTTTTTTGCGCGTGTTCACGTCGTGCCCGTCCGTAGTTCCCCCGGGATCACGAATGAGTTCAGATTACCTCCGGGACCTAGCGCCGCAAGGCGGGCACGATCAGGAACGGGATCATCCCGAGCACCACGCTCGCAAGTGCGAACACGAGCAGGGCGTCGTAGCCGTGGGTGGCGTCGTGGATCAGGCCACCGCTCCAGGAGCCGAAGGCCGAGCCGAGGCCACTGCCGATCGAGATCGTGCCGAAGATGGTGCCGACCCGCTTGCCCCGAAAGATCTTCATCGCAGTTGCCGTGATCAGCGGCCCGCGCGACCCCATCATGCTGCCGAAGCAGACGACGAAGCCGGTGAGCAGGATGACGTTGGGATAATACTGAAGCAGCCAGAGCAGGAAGATGCCGAGGATCGAGATCGCGTAGCTGAACAGCACCGACGGCCGGCGCCCGATCAGCCCGTCGAGCGCGGAGACGCCGAGCATGCCGAACACCAGCACGACACCCGAAAAACCCCAGGCGGTCGCGGCCTGGAGCGGCGGGAAGCCGGCATCGATCAGATAGGCCACGATTTGCGCTGCGATCGCATACATGCCGACCGCGGTGAAGAAGAAGGTCGAGAACAGCGCCCAGAAAGCGTGGTGACGCATCGCGCTCACAAGCGTCCAGCCGTTGTCGATGAAATCAGGATCGGTCCTCTTGGCCACATGCGGCGAGCCGGCCGCGAATATGCGCCAGGGCAGGAGCAGCAGCGGCACCAGCAGGCCGAGCGCGGCGAAGCCGTAGATCTGATAGGTCTCGCGCCAGCCGAGATGATCGATCAGCAGCTGCGAGGCCGGCAGCAGCGCCAGCACGCCGCCGCCCATCGCGGAATAGACCACCGCCATCGCGGTCGGCAGCTTTGGTCCGAACCAGCGGCCGAGCAGGATCGAGTTCGGCACGTTGCCGATGAAGGCGACGCCGATGCCGACAAATAAGCCGATCGAGATCCGGAATTGCCAGAGTGCCTGCGCATGGCCCGCGATCAGGAAGGCCGAGCCGAGCAGCAACAGGCCGAGTGCATAGACGATGCGCGGGCCGGAATGATCGAACAGGCGTCCGACCAGCGGCGCGGTCAGTCCGCTGATGAGCCAGGTCAGCGAATAGATCGAGACGACCTGCCCACGGTCCCAGCCGAAATTTTCGGAGATCGGCTTGAGGAAAACTGTGAAGCTTTCGCTCAGGCCGCGGCCGAGCACAGCCAGCGTGAAGCACAGCGCGAGCACGACGAGCGCGGTGCGCACCGCACCTTGCTGTGTGCTTTCTTGTTCCCTGGGCGTGTTTTGATCCATTGCCCGTCAGGGAGCGCGCTTCGGCTCGCCCTGACAAGCATCAAAAGCTCATACGCCTATGCAGGCTTGATGAGGACGTGCTTCTTCTTGCCGAACGATAGCTTGATCACGCCTTCCGGTGTCAGACTGGCCGCCGACAGCTCCATCTTCTCGTCGGTGACGGGCTCGTCGTTGACGCGCAGGCCGCCGCCCTTGATCTGGCGCCGCGCTTCGCCGTTGGAGGCGACGAGGCCCGCCTTGACGAAGGCGTTGAGCACGCCGATGCCAGCCTCGATCTCGCCGCGCGGAATTTTCACTGTCGGCAGGGTCTCGGCGAGCGCGCCTTCCTCAAAGGTGCGGCGTGCGGTTTCGGCCGCTTCGTTGGCTGCGTCGCGACCATGCAGCAGCGCGGTTGCCTCCGTGGCGAGCACCTTCTTGGCCTCGTTGATCTCCGAGCCGCCGAGCGCTTCGAGCTTCTTGATCTCGCTCATCGGCAGCGTCGTGAACAGCTTGAGGAATTTGCCGACGTCGGCGTCCTCGGTGTTGCGCCAATATTGCCAGAAATCATACGGCGAGAACTGGTCGGCGTTGAGCCACACCGCGCCCTGTGCCGTCTTGCCCATCTTGGCGCCTGACGCAGTCGTCAGCAGCGGCGTCGTCAGCGCGTACAGCTGATGCGTGCCCATGCGGCGACCGAGATCGACGCCCATGATGATGTTGCCCCATTGATCCGAGCCGCCCATCTGCAAATGGCAGCCGGTGCGCTTGGCCAATTCGACGAAATCGTAGGCCTGGCAGATCATGTAGTTGAACTCGATGAAGCTCATCTCCTGCTCGCGCTCGAGGCGCAGCCGCACGGAGTCCATCGTCAGCATGCGGTTGACTGAGAAGTGGCGGCCGATATCGCGCAGCATCTCGATCCAATTGAGCTTGGTCAGCCACTCGGCATTGTCGAGCATGATCGCGTCGCTCTTCGCATCGCCATAGCGCAGCACCTTGGCGAACACGCCGCGGATCGAAGCCTTGTTGGCTTCGATCTCCGCAACGGTGCGGATCGCGCGCGTCTCGTCCTTGCCGGAGGGGTCACCGACCATGGTGGTGCCGCCGCCCATCAGCGTGATCGGCTTATTGCCGGATTGCTGGAACCAGTGCAGCAGCATCATGGTCAGGTAGTTGCCGATGTGCAGCGAAGGAGCGGTGCAATCGTAGCCGACATAGGCGATCGCCTCGCCCTTGGCGGCGATCGCGTCCAGCCCCTCGAAATCGGAGCATTGATGGATGAATCCACGCTCTTGCAGGATATTGAGGAAATCCGATTTGAATGCAGTCATTTGTCGGCGCGCCTGACAATTCTTGGTTTACTGTTTTGGGAGCAATTTAAGGGTCTTCCGCAGGAACTCGATTGCTGCCCGCCACTTGGCGCTGTGGCATTATAAGATGTGTCCCTCTGGCACAAGATCGGCATGCCGGGGGGGCTTTTGAGGACGCTGATCCCATGATGTTGACGGCACTCGGTTTGATGAGCGGTACCTCGCTGGACGGGGTGGACGTCGCGCTGATCGAAACCGACGGAAAGCAGGTGAAAGCATTCGGGCCGTCCGGCTATCGACCCTACAGCCCGGCCGAGCGCAATCTGCTGCGCCAGGCGCTGAGCGAGGCCGTGCATTTGCCGCAACGCGATGCCCGGCCGGGAATCTTGGCCGAGGCCGAGCGCGCGGTGACGCTGGCGCATGCCGAGGCGGTCGCCGCCTTCGTCGCCCAGAACAGGATGAAGCCGGAGGACATCGACATCGTCGGCTTCCACGGCCAGACCGTGTTGCACCGGCCCGAGCGGCGGTTGACGGTACAGATCGGCGATGCGCCGGCGCTGGCCAGGGCGATCCACATCCCCGTCATGCACGACTTTCGCGCCGCCGACGTCGAGGCCGGCGGGCAGGGCGCGCCGTTCGTGCCGGTCTACCACCGGGCGCTCGCCAATTCGCTGGAGCGCGAAGGGCCGATCGTCGTGGTCAATATCGGCGGCGTCTCCAATATCACCTACATCGACGGCAACGACACGCTGATTGCTTGCGACACCGGACCCGGCAACGCGCTGCTCGACGATTTCATGTACCGCACCATGAACCAGTCATTCGATGCGGAAGGCAAGTTTGCTGCGCTCGGCAAGGTCGATGAAGGCTGGATCGCAAAGGCGCTGGAGCTGCCGTTCTTCGCATTGCCGCCTCCGAAATCGCTCGACCGCAACGACTTTGCCGCGCTCAAGCTCGGCGACATCGCACCGGCCGATGGGGCCGCGACGCTCACCGCCTTCACCGCCGCCGCAATTGCCCGCATCATTTCCTTGCTGCCGCGCCGGCCGCACAGCTGGATCGTCTGCGGCGGCGGCGCGCGCAACCTCACCATGCTGCGCATGCTGCGGGAGCGGGTGGGGTCGGCCACCGTCGAAGCGGCGGAAACACTCGGCTGGGCCTCCGACGCCATCGAGGCGCAGGCCTTCGGCTTCCTCGCCGCGCGCGGCCTGAAGGGCCTGCCGCTGTCCTATCCGGCCACCACCGGCGTGCCGATGCCGATGACCGGCGGGGTGATCGCCAGACCCTAAAGAGGACCGCCTGAGGTCACGGCTGATTGATGCAGGTGCATTGATCTTGACGGATGCATGCAAGTGCATCTATCTTGGATGCAGTTGCATTAAACCGCCGGAATCACAGTCATGACCGCTTCGCTCAAGCTGATCAGCCACAAGCTTTGCCCCTATGTGCAGCGCGCCGTGATCGCGCTCAAGGAGAAGGGCGTGCCGTTCGAGCGGATCGACATCGATCTCGCCGACAAGCCGGACTGGTTTCTAGAATTGTCGCCGCTCGGCAAGGTGCCGGTGCTGGTGGTGACGACTGACAGAGGCGAGGTCGCCGTGTTCGAGAGCAACGTGATCTGCGAATACATCGAGGAAACGCAAGGCGGCGCGAAACTGCATCCAGCCGATGCGCTCACGCGTGCCGAGCACCGCGCCTGGATGGAGTTTGGCTCGGCGATCCTCGGCGATCTCTGGCGACTGGAGACGACGACGGATCCCGCGACGTTCGAAAGCAAACGCCTGGCTGTCGCGGCGAAATTTGCGCGTATCGAGGCCGCGCTCGGGGTGGGGCCGTATTTCGCAGGCAACGCGTTCAGTCTGGTCGACGCAGTGTTTGCGCCGATCTTCCGCTATTTCGATCTGTTCGACGAGCTGACCGAGCACGGCATCTTCAGGGATTTGCTGAAGGTGCAGGCGTGGCGCGCGGGCCTTGCGCAGCGTCCGAGCGTCCGCACCGCGGTCGGCGCGGACTATCCGCAATTGCTGCGCGCCTTCCTCGTTCGCCACGACGCGCATCTCCTCAAGCTCGCGGCTTGAGTCCATTCGATGTCGCAATCTGTGGCCTGGCTGATGCTGGTGGTTGCAGGCCTCCTTGATGTCGGCTGGGCGATCTCGATGAAATACGCGGAAAGCTACACGCGCGCAGGTTGGAGTATCGCCTCGCTGGTGCTGCTCGCGGCCTTCGTCTTCCTGCTCGGACGCGCTTTGAAGGTGCTCGAGGTCGGCGTCGCCTACTCGGTGTGGACCGGCATTGGCGCGGCCGGCACTTTCGTCATGGGCGTTGTGCTGTTCGGAGAGACGCTGAGTGCAATGAAGCTTGCGGGCATCGCGCTGGTCTTGATGGGGATTGCCGCGCTCAAGCTGGCTTGAGTCGTCACAGCTCCGCCGCCATCTTCGCAAGAGTGGCGATGGTGTTCATGTTGCGCGCGGTGCCGGTCTTGGCGACGGGGATCGCGAGCTTTGATGACCCCATGCCGTCGCCATAGTGCACGTAGATCTCGCGGCGGCCGAGCTTGACCTCTTCGTCCTTCTGACCGCGAATTCCGGCGAGCGCGTCAGCCGGCGGTGCCTTGTCGAGGAAGATGGCAACCGTGCGGTTCGGCGCCAGCTTTGGAAATGGATTGCCGGCCAGAACCGCAGCCATCTCGGCAGCGCTGCGCACGAGCACACCGACCGGCGCGCCGGCGTAGGTGTGCAAACGCTTTTCCAGCGCGGCCTTGACTGCGGTTTCCGATTTGCGGCTGGTGAAGACCACATTGCCGCTGGCGATATAGGTGCGCACGGCAGCAAAACCGAGCTCTTCGCACATGGCCTTGAGCTCGGTCATCGGCAGCTTGCCGGTGCCTCCGACATTCACCGCGCGCAGCAGGGCTACGAACGCGGCCATGTCATTCTTACCGCACGTTGGCCAGACGCATGTCGAGATAGGCGGTGATGGTTTCCATCAGCGGCTCGAGCTTAGCGTCGAAGAAGTGGTTGGCGCCGGGGATGACCTGCTGGTCGATCACGATGCCCTTCTGCGTCTTCAGCTTCTCGACCAGCGTGTTGACGTCCTTCGGCGGCACCACCGCGTCCTTCTCACCATGCACGATCAGGCCCGACGACGGGCAGGGCGCGAGGAACGAGAAGTCGTAGAGATTGGCCGGCGGCGCGATCGAGATGAAGCCCTCGACCTCGGGGCGGCGCATCAAAAGCTGCATGCCGATCCAGGCGCCGAACGAGAATCCGGCAACCCAGCAGGCGCGCGCTTCCGGATTGATGGTCTGCGCCCAGTCGAGTGCTGCCGCCGCATCCGACAATTCGCCGGTGCCGTGGTCGAACGAGCCCTGGCTGCGGCCGACGCCGCGGAAGTTGAAGCGCAGCACCGAGAACCCGCGATGCGCGAACGCGTAGTAGCACTGGTAGATGATTTGATGATTCATCGTGCCGTGAAACTGCGGATGCGGATGCAAGACCATCGCGATCGGCGCGTTCTTCTGCTTGGCCGGATGGTAGCGGCCTTCGAGGCGGCCAGCAGGGCCGGTGAAAATAACTTCGGGCATCGATGATCTCTTGATTGATCTCTTGAAGACGGTCTTCAGCAATCAACCGACTGGGCGGAGTTTACCGGCCGCGAGGCCGATCAAACCGCGAATGGAAGGGTGGAGCGGCGCCCTCGGATGATGCGCGAGCGGCGCGCGGCGAACTGACGCGCGCGTTCTAACATGAGGCGTGGGTCAAAAAGCAAGCATCTTGAACATCCCGCAATTGCCTCAAGGTGTTAGCGTGTCATTGCTGCGTCATGGTCCGACGTGGATCGGATTCGCGGTTGCCAAGCGCGGGGCAGCAGCCCATGTCGGGGACCAGAGCGTGCGGACAATGTCCCGTCACAAGGTAATATGTTACTTTCATGCCGAGCCGGGTCTATCTCGATTGGAATGCGACCACGCCGCTGCGCCCCGAGGCGCGGGCGGCGATGGTCGCGTCCTACGATCTCGTCGGCAATCCGTCCTCGGTCCATGCCGAGGGGCGCGAGGCGCGGCGGCTGGTCGAGGATGCACGTAGCGCGCTGGCGGCAGCGGTCGGCGCGTTGCCGCGGAACGTCGTCTTCACTTCGGCCGGAACCGAGGCCAATGTGCTGGCGCTGTCTCCCGGTCTGCGCGGCTCGTCTGGCGGGCCGGTGCGGCGGCTCCTGGTCTCGGCCATCGAACATGCCTCAGTGCTGGCGGGCGGACGATTCCCGGCAGACAGCATCGGCCGGATCCGGGCGACCCGTTCCGGCATCGTCGATCTCAATCATCTGAGAGAGCAGCTCGCCGACGGTCCGCCGGCGCTGGTCTCGATCATGGCGGCCAACAACGAGACCGGCGCGCTCCAGCCGGTGGCGGAGGCCGCACAGATCGTCCACGAAGCCGGCGGCCTGCTGCATGTCGACGCAATTCAGGCGCTCGGCAAAATTGCTTTCAATATTAACGCGGTAGGCGCGGACCTTGCGACCTTTTCTGCGCACAAGATCGGGGGCCCCAAGGGCGTCGGCGCGCTAGTCGTGGCGGAAGGCATTACGGGACTGGAACCTGTGCTTCGCGGGGGCGGGCAGGAACTCAACCGCCGGGCGGGAACCGAGAATGTCGCCGGCATCGCCGGCTTCGGCGCAGCGCTGAAGATGGCGCTTGAGGCTCTGCCTGAGAATGCGGAACGGATCACAACCCTAAGAGATCGCTTAGAAAATGGCATTCGGACGATTGCGGGCGCGACCGTCTTCTCGGAAAAGGTGAAAAGGTTGCCAAATACCGTTCTGTTCACTGCGCCCGGGCTCAAGGCCGAGACCGCCGTGATCGGCTTCGATCTCGAAGGCATCGCCGTATCCTCGGGGTCGGCCTGTTCCTCAGGTAAGGTCCAGCCGTCCCACGTCCTCTCGGCGATGGGGTTCGGCCCCTCCGTGGCCCAGGGAGCAGTGCGCCTCAGTCTGGGCTGGTCCACGGAAGCGGATGACATCAACAGGGCGTTAGAGGCTTGGCGAAAGCTCGGTAATACCCTACTTAGAGTCTAAGCGACGAAACACGGCTTGAACGGTTCTAAGCCCGTGCTTTCCGCCAAAAAACATCGTAATAGACATCGTAATACTCGTCCAAGTTTGATCCACCGTGGTCCTTGAAACCACGAGCGGAGGATAGAATGCCAGCCGTGCAAGAGACGGTCGAGCGCGTGAAGCGCATCGACGTCGATCAGTATCGTTATGGGTTTGAGACCCTGATCGAGTCCGATAAGGCCCCCAAGGGGCTGTCGGAAGAGACCGTCAAATTCATCTCGCAGAAGAAGAACGAGCCCGCCTGGATGCTCCAATGGCGGCTGGAAGCCTATCGGCGCTGGCTGACCATGACCGAGCCGAATTGGGCCCGCGTGGACTATCCCAAGATCGACTTCCAGGATCTCTATTATTACGCGGCGCCGAAGCCGAAGAAGACGATCACCTCGCTCGACGAGATCGATCCAGAGATCCTGAAGACCTATGAGAAGCTCGGCATCCCCTTGCGGGAAGTCGCCATGCTCGAAGGCGTCGAGCCGAAGCCCGGCGAGGAAGATCCCGCGCGTCGCAAGATCGCGGTCGATGCTGTATTCGATTCGGTCTCGGTTGCGACCACGTTCAAGGCGGAGCTGAAGAAGGCCGGCGTGATCTTCATGCCGATCTCGGAGGCCATCCGCGAGCATCCGGAGCTGGTGCAGAAATATCTCGGCTCTGTGGTGCCGACCTCCGACAATTTCTACGCGACGCTGAATTCGGCGGTGTTCTCCGACGGTTCGTTCGTCTACGTGCCGCCCGGCGTGCGCTGCCCGATGGAGCTGTCGACCTATTTCCGCATCAACGAGCGCAACACCGGTCAGTTCGAGCGGACGCTGATCATCGCGGACAAGGGCTCCTACGTCAGCTATCTCGAAGGCTGCACCGCGCCGCAGCGCGACGAAAACCAGCTGCATGCCGCCGTGGTCGAGCTCGTCGCGCACGATGACGCCGAGATCAAATATTCGACCGTGCAGAACTGGTATCCCGGCAATTCGGAAGGCAAGGGCGGCATCTATAATTTCGTCACCAAGCGTGGCGACTGCCGCGGCGACAATTCCAAGATCTCCTGGACCCAGGTCGAGACCGGTTCCGCGATCACCTGGAAATATCCGAGCTGCATTCTCCGCGGCGATAATTCGCGTGGCGAGTTCTACTCGATCGCGATCTCGAACGGTTTCCAGCAGGTCGATTCGGGCACCAAGATGATCCATCTCGGCAAGAACACGTCGAGCCGAATCATCTCCAAGGGCATCGCCGCCGGCAAGTCGCAGAACACCTATCGCGGCCTCGTCACCGCCCATCGCAAGGCGACCGGCGCGCGCAACTTCACCGCCTGCGATTCGCTGTTGATCGGCGACAAATGCGGCGCGCATACCGTGCCGTACATCGAAGCCAAGAACTCCTCGGCGACGTTCGAGCACGAGGCGACGACCTCGAAGATCTCCGAGGACGTGCTGTTCTACTGCGTCCAGCGCGGCCTCAGCCAGGAAGAGGCCGTCGGCCTCGTCGTCAACGGCTTCGTCAAGGACGTGCTTCAGCAGCTGCCGATGGAATTCGCGGTGGAAGCGCAGAAGCTGATCTCGATCTCGCTTGAAGGGTCGGTCGGCTAATTGCCGACTCTCGCGGCGCGCTTAGGCGCACCATGCATCAATTGAATAAACTGGATACCAAGATGGCCTTGCTTGAAGTGAAAGACCTGAAGGTTCGTGTCGAGGAGCGTGAGATCCTCCACGGGCTGACGCTGACCGTGAACGAGGGCGAGATCCACGCCATCATGGGGCCGAACGGCTCCGGCAAGTCGACGCTCTCGCACGTCATCGCCGGCAAGCCCGGCTACGAGGTGACCGACGGCCAGATCCTGTTCAGGGGCGAGGACCTTCTGGAGATGGCTCCCGAGGAGCGCGCTGCGAAGGGCGTGTTCCTGGCGTTCCAGTATCCGGTCGAGATTCCCGGTGTCACCACCATGAACTTCCTCCGGACCGCGCTGAACGCGCAGCGCAAGGCGCGCGGCGAGACCGAGCTGATGGTGCCGGAGTTTTTGAAGAAGGTCCGCGAGGTCTCGAAGTCGCTGAACATTCCGCAGGACATGCTCAAGCGCGGCGTCAATGTCGGCTTCTCCGGCGGCGAGAAGAAGCGCAACGAAGTGTTGCAGATGGCGCTGTTCGAGCCGAGCCTGTGCATCCTCGACGAGATGGATTCCGGCCTCGATATCGACGCGCTGCGCATTGCGGCCGACGGCGTCAACGCGCTGCACTCGCCCAAGCGCGCGATGGTCGTCATCACCCACTATCAGCGGCTGCTCAACTACATCGTGCCCGACGTGGTGCACGTGATGTCGAAGGGCCGCGTCGTGAAGAGCGGCGACAAGGAACTGGCGCTCGAGCTGGAAGCGTCCGGCTACGCCCAGTTCGAGGATGCCGCGTAAGGATTGTTTACGATGAACGTTGCTGTGGCAAAGACCGGAAAGGGCCGCGCGGTGAGCGATCTCTTCACCAGCGCCGAAGGCCGGTTGCCGGGTTCGCCTTCTGTGATTGCGGCGCGCCGCGAGTCGTTCGAGACCTATGAGCGTCTCGGCCTGCCGCATCGCCGGATCGAGGAATGGAAGTACACCGATCTGCGTGCGCTGGTCGGTGAGGTGTTGCCGTTGGCGGCCGCGCCGGATGCAGCCGCGCTGAAGTGCGCTGCCG
The DNA here is from genome assembly GCF_016612535.1 of Bradyrhizobium diazoefficiens. Lineage (NCBI taxonomy): Bacteria > Pseudomonadati > Pseudomonadota > Alphaproteobacteria > Hyphomicrobiales > Nitrobacteraceae > Bradyrhizobium > Bradyrhizobium diazoefficiens. The sequence goes on along the minus strand of NZ_JAENXS010000002.1, from coordinate 750,302 downwards.
ACGCGGTGAAGGCACATGCGATCGCAGGCGCCCGTAAGCTGGTGCTGGTCGACGGCGCGTTCGCGGCCGATCTGTCCGACGTCAAGGCGCTTGGCGCTGAGGTGGGCTTTAAGACGTTGCGGGAGACGCTGGGGAAGGACGCCGGGCTGCTGAAGACCGCGTCCACCGATGCCGTGATCGCGCTCAACGCGGCGATGGCGACGGACGGCGTCGTGCTGTCGATTCCCGATGGCGCGCAGCCGTCTGCGCCAATCCAGATCATTCACGTGGCGACCGCCGCGTCGGCGTCGGTCTTCACCCGGTCGCAGGTCGCAATCGGGAAGGGCGTTCGCGCCACCATCGTCGAGAGTTTCGTTGCGGCTGGCGCCAAGGCCTATCAGATCAACGACGCCGTACTCGTCACAGTCGGTGACGATGCCGACGTCGCGCATATCCGCCTGATGGACGATGCGCCGGACGCGCTGAATGTGACTTCGCATTTCGTCACGGTCGGCGCCAACGTCAAATTCAATTTCTTCAACATGACCACCGGTGCGGCCGTCAGCCGCTTGCAAGGCTTCATCACGCTGGCGGGCGAGGGCAGCGAACTCTCCATCAACGGCGTCAATTTGTTGCAGAAGACCGAGCATGGCGACACGACGCTGGTGGTCGACCATGCGGTGCCGAACTGCGTCAGCCGCGAAATCTTCCGCGCCGTAATCGACGATCGCGCCCATTCCGTGTTCCAGGGCCGCATCATCGTCCGTCCCGACGCGCAGAAGACCGACGGCAAGATGATGACGCGCGCGCTGCTGCTCTCGGACGAAGCCGAGGCCGACAACAAGCCCGAGCTCGAAATCTTCGCCGACGACGTCTCCTGCGGCCACGGCGCCACCGCCGGCGCGCTGGACGAGAGCCTGCTGTTCTATCTGAAGGCGCGCGGCCTGCCGGAGAAGCAGGCCCAGGCGCTGCTGATCCAGGCCTTCGTGGGCGAAGCGATCGAGCAGATCGCCGATGATGATTTGCGCGAGCACGTGATCGGCATTGCCGAGCGCTGGCTGGAGCGGCGGTCATGAGCACGCATCCGGCAGTCAAGAACGGCACTTATGACGTCGCGCGGGTGCGCCAGGATTTTCCGGCGCTTGCGACGCAGGTCTATGGCAAGCCGCTGGTCTATCTCGACAACGCCGCTTCCGCGCAGAAGCCGAGCGCCGTACTGGACCGCATGACGCAGGCCTACACGTCGGAATACGCCAACGTCCATCGCGGCCTGCATTACCTCGCCAACGCTGCGACCGAAGCCTATGAGGGCGGTCGTATCAAGGTCGCGCAGTTCATCAACGCGTCGCGACCTGAGGAAGTGGTCTTCACCCGCAACGCGACGGAAGCGATCAATCTGGTCGCCTCGTCCTGGGGTGGGCCGAGCATCAAAGACGGCGACGAGATCGTCATTTCGATCATGGAGCACCACTCCAACATCGTGCCCTGGCATTTCCTCAGGGAGCGTCAGGGTGCCGTGATCAAATGGGCGCCAGTCGACGACGAAGGCAATTTCCTCATCGACGAGTTCGAGAAGCTGCTGACGTCTAAGACAAAACTGGTCGCGATCACGCAGATGTCGAACGCGCTCGGCACCATCGTCCCGGTCAAGGACGTCGTCAAGATCGCGCATGCCCGCGGCATCCCGGTGCTGGTCGACGGCAGCCAGGGCGCGGTGCATCTGCCGGTCGACGTCCAGGACATCGGTTGCGACTTCTACGTCTTCACCGGCCACAAGGTCTACGGTCCCACCGGCATCGGCGTGCTCTGGGCCAAGTACGACCATCTCGTCGCGATGCGCCCCTATAACGGTGGCGGCGAGATGATCCGCGAGGTCTCGCGCGATGTCGTCACCTATGGCGATCCCCCGCACAAGTTCGAAGCGGGCACGCCGCCGATCGTCGAGGCCGTGGGCCTTGGCGCCGCCATCGACTACGTCAATTCGATCGGCAAGGAGCGCATCGCCGCGCACGAGCACGATCTCGTCACCTACGCTCAGGACAAGCTGCGCGAGATCAACTCGCTGCGGCTGATCGGCACGGCGCGGGGCAAGGGTCCGGTGATCTCGTTCGAGCTGAAGGGCGCGCATGCCCATGACGTCGCCACCGTGATCGACCGTCAGGGGATTGCGGTGCGCGCCGGCACTCATTGCGTCATGCCGCTTTTAGAGCGGTTCAACGTGACTGCCACATGCCGTGCCTCGTTCGGCATGTATAATACGCGGGAAGAAGTCGATCATCTGGCACAGGCGCTGTTAAAGGCGCGGGATTTGTTCGCATGAGTGACACGGCCGAAATCAAAGCCAATCCGATGGAGACCCATTCGGCGCTGCCGCCGGAGGAGACCGAGCGTCTCACCACCGAGATCATCGCGGCTCTCAAGACGGTGTTCGATCCGGAAATTCCGGCCGACATCTATGAGCTTGGCCTGATCTACAAGGTCGAGATCAAGGACGATCGCTCCGTCGACGTGCAGATGACGCTGACGACGCCGAACTGCCCGGCCGCCGGCGAGTTGCCGACCATGGTCGAGAACGCGGTCGCCAGCGTTCCCGGCGTCGGCGTGGTCGACGTCAAGGTGATCTGGGAGCCGGCCTGGACGCCGGAACGCATGAGCGACGAGGCGCGCCTCGTCCTCAACATGTGGTGACGCGTAACCTCGATATTGAATTCGCTCGGCAACGGACCACATCACTGACATGACCCAAATATCGTCAGGCTCGACACCAGCATCCACTCCGAAGCCGAAGCGGCCCCGCCCGCAGGTGATGCGGCTGACCGATGCTGCTGCCCAGCGCATCAGTGAGCTCACCCAGCGCGCCGATTCCGAGATCGTGGGCCTGCGTGTCGGCGTCAAGAACGGCGGCTGTGCCGGCCAGTCCTACACCGTCGAATACGCCCACGACATCCGCTCGACCGACGAAGTGGTCGAGGACAAGGGCGTCAAGATCCTGGTCGAACCCAAGGCCGTGCTGTTCCTGCTCGGCACCGAGATGGACTACAAGGCCGACAAGATGCAAGCCCAGTTCGTCTTCAACAATCCCAACCAGATCTCCGCCTGCGGCTGCGGCGAGTCGGTCGAGCTGCGCCCGGCCAAGATCGACGGGTAACCGCGCTACCGCCGCACATTTCGCTCGCAATGACGGCGGTGGTATGAAGGCTGGCCTGCTCGCCCGGGGAAGCCTCCAATGGACCGCGAATTCCTGATCGATCTGTTCGCCGATTTCGGCCCCGTCGCTATCCGGAAAATGTTCTCCGGCTACGGCATCTCCGCCGATGGCATCAATTTCGCGCTGGCCTTGCGCGCTGGCCTGTTCTTCCGCGCGGATGAGGTGACCATCCCCGACTTCGAAGCGGAAGGCTCAAAGCCGTTCCAGTACTCGACTCGCGCCAAGACCGTGCTGGTGAATTCCTACTGGGAGCTGCCAGCGCGGCTGTTCGACGATTCCGAGGAGCTGGCGCAATGGGCGAGGGCGGCGCTCGCCGCCGCCCAGCGCGCCAAGGTGAAGAAGCGTCCCAAGAAGGCCAAGAAGGCGGCGGCGAAGCAGGCCGTCGCGAAGAAGCAGCCTGCCAAGAAAGCAGTCAAGAAGTCGGCCCGTAGGGTGGGCAAAGCGAAGCGTGCCCACCGTTAAGGTCTTGCCGTGGAGAAATGGTGGGCACGGCGCTTGCGCGCCTTCCCACTCTACGAGACCTCAGTCCACGGCCTTGGTGAGGCCAACCCTCATGTCCTTGGCCACAAAAACACACACGCCGTCTGCAAGCACGCGCCCGTTGGCAATTCCGAGGACCAGCTTGCCGCGCCGGACCATACGCATCGCGACCTCGTAGCGCACGGCGCGCGTCTCCGGCGTGATGGATCCTGTGACCTCCACCTCGCCGACGCCGATGGCGCGGCCCTTGCCCGGCGAGCCGGACCAGCCGAGCCAGTAGCCGACCATCTGCCACATCGCATCCAGCCCCAGACTTCCAGGCATCATCGCGTCACCGCGATAATGGCAATCGAAGAACCAGTGGCCTGGCACAATGCCGAGCTCGCCGACGATGTGGCCCTTGCCGAATTCGCCGCCGTCCAGGCTGATTTCGGTGATGCGGTCCATCATGAGCATCGGCGGCGCCGGCAATTGCGCGTTACCCGGACCGAAATAGCCGCCTTCGCTCGATCTCAGCAGATCGTCCCTGGTGTAGGACGGTTGCGGGACGTGAAAATCATGCGGGTTTGGCAAGATGACAAGTCCTCGATGCTCGCGGGGGGCGAGGAGGAAGATGTCGTTCGTCAGATTGGAATGTCAAGCGCGGGCGGCTTTCGGCGCGTTGGTTGCGCGTCATGCCACCCGGTTGTGCGTCTCGACCGCGTATTCCGGGTCGACTTCGCAGATCACACGGTTGCGGCCGTTACGCTTGGCGGCATAGAGGCAGGCATCCGCACGCTCGATCAGCGCTTCGGTGTCGTCGCCCTGCTTCAGCATGGAGACGCCGACGGAAATGGTGACGCGGCCGAGGATCTCGCCGGTGGATTTCTTCTTCAGTTCCTTCGCCATCACGGCGCGGCGGATGTGGTCGGCGACGGTGAGGGCCTGGCGCAGCGCGGTGTTGGGCAGCACCACCGCGAATTCTTCGCCGCCGTAGCGCGCGGTGATGTCCTGGCCCTTGATGGTCTGCTTCAGGGACAGGCCGACCAGCCGGAGCACCTGGTCACCGGTGAGATGGCCGTAGGAATCGTTGAACGACTTGAAATGGTCGATGTCGAACAGCAAGAGCGACAGCGGTTCGCCGCTCGCAAGCGCGCTCTGCACGGCCATGCCGATCATGCGGTCGAAATATTTGCGGTTGCCGAGGCCCGTCAGCGGATCTGTCAGGCTCTCGGCGCGGATCGCCTCCAGGCTCTGCTGAAGATTGCTGATCTCGCTCTTCGCCAGGATGAGCCGATCTTCCAGCGTCTTGTTGCTCTCACGCATTTCGCCGGTGGAACGGAGCAGAGATTCGATGATCGATTTGATCTGCTCGGCCTGCTTGGCCAGCGAAAGCTCCTTCGCAGCACCCGACAGGCTGGCGTCGTAAGAGCTCGTCATTCCGAGAGCTTCGCTCAACACATCCACGACGTCGTCGATTTCGCCGATGACGCGCGCACCGACCTTGTCGATGCGGTCGGTGGTTTTGATGTGGGAGAGATAGGCGTCGTAGATCTGCTCGAGATCGGCTTCGGTCAGCTTGCCGTTGCGTGCCAGCGTCTCGTTGATGATCTTGTTGAGCGGCGCATTGTAGCCGGTCGCGTAGACGTACCAGATCTCGTAATTGCGGGGAATTGCAGTTTGCTTGAGCGATCGGATCTGACCGAGCGCCACCTCGGCGAACGCCATCGTGCGTTCGTGTTCATCGAGCACCTTGACCACAGAACATACCCCACAGCGGTCCGTGCGCCACCGGCCGCAGCAATGCTTAAATTATGTTCGTAGGCTAACGGATGATCGTGAACGGTCGGTAAACGGCCGATCGTTCAACTCTAGCGTGTATCGTGGTTTCAGGCCCCGGCGGGGGAGCGGACCGGTCGCAGCAAGAATGCCGGGAGATGCGAGTGATCACCGGGCTCGGTGTCGGCCTCGCGCTGCCGGCGCGGCTCGGGGCGGCCGATCGAGGGCACGTGCGATGGATTGGCCTGCTGGCGCGAACCGCCACGCGGCTCGGATGATTGCCTGGCTTCCCGCGGAGGCCTCGCCTCGCGCGCGGGCCTTGCCTCGCGTGCAGGCCGCGCTTCGCCGGCGGGCTGTACTTCGGCTGACGGCCGAGCTTCGCCACGCGGTTCGCGCGGCTCGTGGCTGCGCTCACGGTCGCGGCCGCGCTGCGGCTTGCCGCGTCCGCCGCGGGAGCGTTCACGATCGCGGCCGCGCGATTCGCGGGGGCGGTCGCCCTGTTCGGAGGATTCCGCATTCACCGCGTAGTCGCCCTCGGCGCGCGGAATGCTCTGGCCGATCAGCTTCTCGATCGCGACCATCGACTTCTGGTCGAGCGGTGTGACGAGCGAGATCGCCATGCCGGACCGGCCTGCGCGGCCGGTGCGGCCGACGCGATGGACGTAATCATCGGGATGGTGGGGGACGTCGAAGTTGAAGACGTGGCTGACCTCGGGGATGTCGAGGCCGCGGGCGGCGACGTCGGAGGCGACCAGCAGCGGCAGCTCGCCCTTGCGGAACTGTTCGAGCGCCGCCGTGCGGGCCGACTGATCCATGTCGCCATGCAGGGCGCCGACGCTGAAGCCGTGCTTCTGCAGCGATTTATGAACGACGGCGACCTCGCGCTTGCGATTGCAAAAGATGATCGCGTTCTTGAGATCCTTGGCCTCGCGTAGCAGGCGGCGAAGCAATTCGCGCTTTTCGTGCGCCTCGCGCCCGGCCGGGACCTGACACTGCGTGACGGTCACGGCGGTGGTGGCCGGCTTGGAGACTTCGACCTTTTGCGGATTGTGCAGGAAGGTCTCGGTGATGCGCCGGATTTCCGGCGGCATGGTCGCGGTGAAGAACAGGGTCTGCCGCGTGAAGGGGACGAGCTTGCAGACGCGCTCGATGTCCGGGATGAAGCCCATGTCCAGCATGCGGTCGGCTTCGTCGATGACGAGCAGCTCGACGCCGGTGAGCAGAAGACCGCCGCGCTCGGTGTGGTCGAGCAGGCGGCCCGGGGTGGCGATCAGCACGTCGACGCCGCGCGTCAGCTTGGCATCCTGGTCGCCGAACGAGACGCCGCCGATCAAGAGGGCGACGTTGAGTTTCTGGCCGGCGCCGTAGCGGTCAAAATTCTCTTTGACCTGCGCCGCGAGTTCGCGGGTCGGCTCCAGGATCAGCGTGCGCGGCATACGTGCCCGGGCGCGACCCTTTTCGAGAATGGTGAGCATCGGCAGCACGAAGGCCGCGGTCTTGCCGGTGCCGGTCTGGGCGATGCCGAGCACGTCCTTACGTGCGAGGACGTGAGGGATCGCCTGTTCCTGAATGGGGGTGGGGGTGGTGTAACCGGTGGCCGCCACTGCGGCGAGGACTTTTTCGGACAGTCCGAGATTTGAAAAGGACATTGAGCCTCTGGTCGAAACCGCCGTTCGGAATCGAGGGTAATAAGGCTGTCGCGTTCCACCCCGAAACGGCGCGCTCTCAAAGAAGCTGGGGGTGCTGACTCACGCGAACAAAGCGCCAGGCTCAGGAATCGCTCTTCGATCTGAGCCGCGTCGCCCCGGAACATAGGCGGGAATCGGCCAAAGTCAATGGAGCAGCCGCGGGAAGGCCCTAAAAACCCTCAGGTTTTTGCCAAATACCGGGCGCGGCTTGGCTTTTCGCCGCGGCGGCTGGCCCGGCGGTTAACGCGCTCCTGCGGCCTGGGCCCGGAAATCACCCGGCGCCATGCCATAGGCGGCGTTGAAGACCCGGTAGGTCGCCAGGCTCTCGAAGCCGCAGGCGGTGGCGATATCGGCGATCAGCCGCTCCGGCGCATCGCACATCAGGCGGCGGCTTCTCTTCAGCCGCTCTTCCGTCACGGTCTGCGAGAAGCTGCGGTCGGCGACCTCGAACAGCATGTGCAAATGGCGCACGGAGACACCGAGCAGATCGGCCACGCGCGTCGGTACCAGGGCCGGGTCCGGCAAATGGCGAGCGATCAGGCGCCGGGCCAGGGACAGGCGGGCGGTCCGGAGCGCGGCCTGCCCGCGTCGGTGTACCAGCGATACACGGCAGCCCCTCGCCTCGAACGGAAACCCGCTCAAGAAAAAGCAGTTTCCGCGGGAATCTACCCTAGGCCAATTGGTGGAACCGGAAGGCCGGTTCGTTGAACCGCCATTATGGCTGGACCGACTATCACATCAACGGCGTAAGGTTACTGACGAGCGGTTCTGGGACCTGACGGGACGCCGTTCTGCAGTGGGAAGAAGACGATGACGCGTCGGTTTTTCAGAAGTCTGGCAGCGCTTGGCCTGGCGGCAAGCCTCAGCGGTTTCGCCAGTATCGCACATGCCGAAAAGCGCGTCGCGCTGGTCGTCGGCAACAACGACTACAAGAACGTGCCGAAGCTCCTGAAGGCCGTCAACGATGCCCGCACTATGGGCGACACCCTGAAGCAGCTTGGCTTCTCGGTGATGGTGGCCGAAAATCAGAATCGGCAGCAATTCTCCGAGGCGTTGCTCGCCTTCGACCGGGCGATCGAGCCCGGCGACACCGCGTTCTTCTTCTACGCCGGCCACGGCTTCGAGATCGCAGGCCAGAACTATCTGCTGCCGACCGATGTGCCGGCGGCGACCGAAGGCCAGGAAGAACTGGTGCGCGACGCCTCCATTCTGGCCGACCGTGTCGTGGAGCGTCTCCAGAACAAGAAGGCGCGAACCTCGATCCTGGTGTTCGACGCCTGCCGCAACAATCCGTTCGAGCGCTCCGGCACTCGCGCGGTCACCGGCGGCGGCGGCCTCGCGCCGATGACGCAGCTGCCCGAAGGCGTGTTCTCGGTGTTCTCGGCTGGTCCCCGCCAGACCGCACTCGATCGTCTCTCCAACGACGATGCCAATCCCAATTCGGTGTTCACGCGCACCTTCGCGAGAGAGCTGCTCCAGCCCGGCGAGAACCTCGTGCAGGTCGCGCAGCACACGCGCCGACTGGTCAGCGAGATGGCCGACACCGTCAAGCACAAGCAGGTGCCGGTCTATTTCGACCAGATGGTCGACGACGTCTTCCTCAGCGGCATCGCCAAGGATGCGGCAGCCGCCGCCGCGCGGCCGGCCGATCCGCCGCCGCAGAAGGTCGCAGCCCTGCCGCCGGTCTCGGTGCCGCGCGTGCCGAAGGAGGAGACCAGCAACGCGCCGATCGCGAACTTCTCGCGCCACAATGGCGGCTGGAGCGTGACCTTCTCCTTCGTGGATCCGACGGTCGGGATCTCGTGGCGCATGGCCGGCAACGGCGACTTCCGCGAGACCGGATTCATGGACACATTCGATCCGCGCACGCGCAAGCGGATGCCGAACCCGTCGATCGAATTGCCGCCGGACGCGGCCGCCGGCACGATCGAGGTCCGCTATGTCGACGCTTCCGGTGACATGCAGGGACCGTTTCCGATCAAGTTCGACCCTGAAGCGGCGCTGATCCGCGACCAGCGCAAGATCCTCGACATGACCGCCACGAGCTGGCTGTCGTTCCGCGAGTTCAACGGGCTGCTGGTCTATTACACGCATCTGGTGTCGTACCGCTGCGCCATCCGCGAGGTGCGGATCGGCATCGATACGGCGGTGCCGGACAAGGTGCTGAAGATGCCGCCTTGCGACCTCAGGGATCCCAGCGCGATCTCGGCTGGCATGCTGCTCTACCAGAAGCTCCCGCCGGCAACGCAATTCATGTCGGTCGAGTTGACCTATCGCGACGGCAGCGTGTCGGAGGTCAAGAGTTTTCGCACCGCGAACCGCAGCAACAATTGAGCGGTTTCTCAAATTGAACATGCTCTCGACGCGCGCAGGCGCTACAATCAGCCGACGATGCAGCAGTGAGAGCCGGTCATGGAAACAGTCACGTCAGGTCAACCCGCATCGCGCGTCCGGAAAGTCCGCTGCTGTATCGTCGGCGGCGGGCCGGCCGGGATGATGCTCGGCTATCTCCTGGGACGCGCCGGCATCGACGTCGTGGTGCTGGAGAAGCACGCGGATTTCTTCCGTGATTTCCGCGGCGACACCGTGCATCCCTCGACGCTCCAGGTTATGGACGAGCTCGGCCTGATCGACGGTTTCCTGAGGCTGCCGCATCAGCAGTTGCAGACGCTTGACGGCCTGTTCGGCGGCACCAAGGTGCGGATCGCCGATCTCAGCCGGCTCAACACAAAGTACCCGTTCATCGCTTTCATGCCGCAATGGGACTTTCTGAATTTCCTGCGCGAGGCCGGCAAGCGCTTCGCCTCGCTCGAGGTTTTGATGAGCACGGAGGCGGTCGACCTGATCCGCAACGGCGAAACCATTGCCGGTGTGCGCGCGCAGACGCCGGACGGCATGATCGACATCGAGGCCGATCTCGCTCTTGCCTGCGACGGCCGGCACTCGACGGTGCGCGAGCGCGCAGGCCTCAGCGCGGAGGAGATCGGTGCGCCGATGGACGTGCTGTGGTTCCGCGCGGGGCGAACTCCCGGCGAGACCGAGAATTTGTTCGCGCGTGTCGAGCCCGGCAAGATGATGGTCACCTTCGACCGCGGCGACTACTGGCAGTGCGCCTATGTCATCGCCAAGGGGCAATACGATGCGGTGAAGGCGAGGGGATTGCAGGCGTTGCTCGACGACGTCGTGCGCATGGCGCCCGTCCTCAAGCGCGGAATCGCCGACGTGAAGAGCTTTGACGACGTCAAGCTTCTCACCGTCGCGATCAACCGCCTGACACACTGGACGCGGCCGGGCCTGCTCTGCATCGGCGATGCCGCGCATGCGATGTCGCCGGTCGGCGGCGTCGGCGTCAATCTTGCCGTGCAGGATGCGGTCGCGACCGCCAACCTGCTGGCTGCGAGGCTGGCGCACGGCTGTCCATCCGAGGAAGAGCTCGATGCCATCAGGCGCCGCCGCGAGTTCCCGGTGAAGATGACGCAGGCAATGCAGGTGGTCGTGCAGAACAACATCATCAAAGGCGCGCTGAAAGGTGCCGATCGGCCGCTCAAGGTGCCGCTGATCCTGCGCCTGATCTCCGCAGTGCCGTGGCTCCAGGGCATTCCCGCGCGCTTCATCGCCATCGGTGTGCGCCCCGAGCACGTGCAGTCGAAAGCCGCGCCGGCATCCTGACGTAGCGATTTGGTAGGGATAATGCTGCGTTAAATTGCGGCTTCTGCGTTGCGTGCGTGCAACAGCCCAATCGGATTCAAAGGCTGCTGGATGCCAATCCGGCGCCTTAACTCTCTTGATTCAAATTTGAGTAAGAACTGCGTGTGAGCGTGCGCCCATCAAAGGACACGGGGTGTACCATGCGTAACAAATTGATTGCTGCCTTCGCCTGCACGACCGCGCTGGTCTCGACCGGTGCCGCTTCCGCGGCCGATCTCGGTGCGCGCTACACGAAGGCGCCTGCCTATATCGAGCCGCTGTTCAACTGGACCGGCTTCTATGTCGGCGGCCATATCGGTGGCGCCTGGACCAACGAGCAGTTCATCAACAATGGCGTCGGTGCGCCGTTCGGCGATCTGACGCCGGGCCAGGGCTATCGCCAGCGCGGTGCCGGCATCATGGGCGGTGCCCAGATCGGCTACAACTGGCAGGCCAACAACTACGTGTTCGGCATGGAAGGCACGATCTCCGGCCTCGACAACAAAGGCACCGTCGTGAACACCGCTTTCGGTGCGGGCGACGACGTGTTCAGCTGGCGTGCGAACGTCCTCGCGACCGTTGTCGGTCGCGCCGGCTTCGCCGTGCAGAACAATCTGTTCTACTTCAAGGGCGGCTATGCCGGCGTCAACAACCGTCTCAACGTCACCGACACGGTCGGCGTGGCGACGGGCTCGGGCGGTCAGACCCACTGGGCCAACGGCTGGACCGTCGGCGCCGGCTGGGAATACGGCATAACCCGCAACTGGATCGTCGGCCTCGAATACAACTACGCGGCCTTCGGCAGCCAGACCTATCAACTCGGCGGCCTCTCCGGGAACTACACGTTCGACGCCAAGCCGCGCGACATCCAGTGGGCCGTCGTGCGTGCGAGCTACAAGTTCGACGCGCCGGTCATCGGCCGCTACTGAGCAACAAACGACCAATCAGCAAAAAAGACGATCACTTCCAAATTTAAAGCCCCGGCATTGCCGGGGCTTCTTTTTTGTGTGACGCGACGGCGGCTCAGGCCATGACCGAGAAACCGCCATCGACCGGGATCGCCGTGCCCGTGACAAAGTTCGAGGCTGACGAGGCGAGAAACACGGCAATGCCGGCGAAGTCGTCGATGTCGCCCCAGCGCCCCGCCGGCGTGCGCGCCAGCACGCGCTCGTGCAATCCCGCTACCTGCTTCCGCGCGCCGCGGGTGAGATCGGTGTCGATCCAGCCCGGCAGGATGGCGTTGACCTGGATGTTGTCGGGCGCCCAGGCGTTGGCGCAGGCGCGCGTGTACTGCACGATGCCGCCCTTGCTCGCTGCATAGGCGGTCGCGAAGCTCGCGCCGAAGATCGACATCATCGAGCCGATGTTGATCACCTTGCCGTTGCCCGACGCCTTCAGCGCCGGGTAGGCCAGCTTCGAGCAGAGGAAGGCGCTGGTGAGGTTGGTGTCGATCACCTTGTTCCACTCGTCGAGCTCGAGCTCGTGTGGCGGCTTGCGGATGCTCATGCCGGCGTTGTTGATCAGGATGTCGATGCGGCCGAGCTCCTTGACGACGCGGTCGATCATCGCGGCGATAGCGGCCTTGTCGGTCACGTCGGTCGTGACGGCGATCGCCTTCACGCCACGCTGCTTGAGGTCGGCGACCGCTGCGGCCGACTTGGCTTCGTTGCGTCCGACCACAGCGATGCTGGCGCCGGCATCGGCGAGTCCGTGCGCGAGCCCAAGCCCGATGCCGCCATTGCCTCCTGTGACGATCGCGACTTTGCCGCGGAGTTCGAACCGGCTGGATGTCATGCTTGTATTCCCTTTTTTGCTTGCGTTTCTTCTATTGCTTGCTCTGCCAGATCAGGACCAGCCCGAAGCCGGCCATCGCCGCGCCATAGCCCGCCCATTGCAGCTGGTTGATCATGAAGCTCGATCGCGGCCAGGCGACGGTTCCCGTGCCTTGTCCGATCCAGAGCAGCCCGAGGGCGAGGGCGAGCAGGCCTGCGATTAGCAGAAATCTGCGCATGCATTCCTCCGGATTGATCTGCATTTGCAGCGCCACGCGCGACTAACGACGTCTGCTGCCGGAAACTCGAGCAGCACAGTAACCGCAGCTTTGGTCCGGATACAATGCCGCGGGCCTAATCTCCCGGCGGGCGGCGTAGTTTTGTGCGCGGGAAAGGTCTGCGTACGGGGCTTGGGAGGCTCGCGCAAGGTCAGCGGCTCGCAACTAAAAAGCCCCGGAATTGCCGGGGCTTTTTGCTCGTCCGACTGTCGAGGTCGTCTCAGTACTTCGCGACGAGCGGCGCACCGCCCCAGTTGAAGCGATACACGAGTTCGCTGCGCACGCTGTGCTCGCGAAGCTTCTCAGTCTGGCTAAATCCTGTCGGAAGGCCAGTCGCAAAGTCGGAAACCGCGACATTAGCGCGGTCGAACTCCGAGTACCGGTACTCGGTCTTCCAGAACAGGCCAGGCAGGAAGCTGGTCAAGGCATATTCATCGCCTGTGCCAATGAACCAGCCACCTTTGGTGAAGCCAGGCGCCGAGAACGCGGCAGCCGCGATACCAGGGAAGAAGAAGGTCGTACCCTTCCAGTGTGCCTGGGTGTAGCCACCGGAAACGTAAGTCAAGAGTTGCGGCAGGACCAGATAGCCGACGCGGCCGCCGACAGCCCATTGCCAGTCTTGTTTTTGCTGACCCGTGAAGGCGCCGGCAAAGCCGTGGTCTCCGTGTACGTCCATGAAATCGTAATCTGCGAAGGCGCCGACCACCCAATTGTTGAACTGGTAGTCGCAACCGCCCTGAACCGTGCCGAACCAACCGCGGGCACCGCCCGTCAGATTGTTGTCGAGCACAGCGCCCGTGGCAGTGGTGAAATCGTTGTAATCATTGTTCGACATCGCGCCGCCACCACCGGCGCCGACGTAGCAGCCGCTCCAGTTGGCGACCGGAGCCGCAGCCATCGGAGCCTTAGTGTAGGGCCGCGCGGCGAGGTCAGCCGCCGAGGCCGATCCGGTCATCACCGCCATCGCGGTCAGAGCGAGCAAAAGCTTCTTCATTTGAAATCCCAATCTTGGTTCAACGGGCAGGCGTGAGCGCTCCGAATTCGGAGTCGTCGGACATCCGAACCATAACCAGTTCCCGCCGAAATGCTGTTGCAGACCAGATACATGGCTGTAACGGCCGTGTGGCTTGGCGCGACGTGCACGGACTTTTGCTGCCATCCGCACGGTCTGTGACACTACATGCGGACTTGGACGTCAGACGCTGTGCCAGCTGTCCAGTCGATGCTCAAGCCTGTGATGGACGAGATTCGATCGCAGGGGCGTGCTCGGCATACGAAAAAGCCCCGGGCGATACCGGGGCTTTGACGTCTGAGACTGGGTTCAGATCAGATCAGTACTTTGCGACGACCGGACCGGTCCAGTTGAAGCGGTAGACCAGCGAGGTCGAGATCGTCTGGTTCCAGCTGTTGGCACGGATGCTGTTGCCGGTCGGGAGGTTGGTGCCGTCGATCAGTTCATCCTGTGTCTTGGCGTTGTAGAAGGCCGAACGATACTCGGTCTTCATGAACCAGCCGGGCGACTGGATGCCGAAGATGTTCAGGTTGTTCTCGACGCCGCCTCCGACGAACCAGCCATTGCGATTGTAGCCGTTGAGGTGAGCGCCGGCCGGCGCGCCAGCCAGGGTCATGAAGCTGGTGCTGCCGAAGTGGGCGCCCGAGTAACCGCCGTTGACGTAGGAGAGAACGTTCGGAGCAACCAGCCAACCGAGGCGCACACCAGCGGCCCAGGAGTCTTCCAGCTTCTGGTTGCCGGTGATGCCAAAGAGCGGATCCTGCACCGTGGAACGGATGCTGCCGAACTGCCCGTCGGCGAACACGCCGGCGACCCAGGTGCCGCTGAACTGCCAGTCGTAGCCGAGGCCGACGGTGCCGAACCAGCCCGAGCCACCCTGACGCTGGGTGATGGTCAGCGGCGTGCCGGTCGCGGTGTCGCGGATCTGCTGGTCGGAGTTCGAGAGGCCGCCGCCGCCACCGCCGAAGATGTAGAAGCCGGTCCAGTTGGCGACCGGAGCCGCCATCGGGGCCTTTACGTAGGGACGGGCCGCAAGGTCGGCCGCCGAGGCCGAACCGGTCATTGCCGCAACCGCGGTCAGAGCCAGCAAAATCTTCTTCATGATAAATCCCCAACTTTGGTCTGTAGCAGGCGCGAGCGCACCGAAGTTCGTCTCAACTGATGCCCGGACTATAGCCGGTTCTCGCCGAAATGCTGTTGCAGGGCAGGCACAGTCGCCGGGAAACGTCAGCTGGAGGGGTATTGTATCACGGTCACAGGGTTCACGAAAAGTTATGTAATTTCAATAGATTATGCGAATCTTTGGACCTCTCCCTTCGGGTAAGTTTTCGTTAGGAATTCGCCTTAGTCAGAAATAAAGGCAGTCCTGCCTCAGCCCTGGCGTTGGCCCTTCCTCAGTGAGTCGTTGGCCGAGTCGTACTTGGAGAGCCGGTTTGCCGCGGATGAATCGCTGCACCGCCGCCCTCACGTGAAAAAGCCCCTGCCTCGGCCGGGGCTTTTGAGCGGGAATCGCAAGCGTCAGACGTCGAGCAGCTCTTCGCTCGCGAACTCGGCCTTGTCCGAGATGAAGGCGAAGCGCGCCTCGGCCTTGGTGCCCATCAGGCGCTCCACCGAATCCGCCGTGGTGTCGCGATCGTCGGCGAGCAGCACCACCTTCAGCATGGTCCGCTTGGCCGGATCCATGGTGGTCTCCTTGAGCTGCGCCGGCATCATCTCGCCGAGGCCTTTGAAGCGATTCACCTCGACCTTGGCGTTGGCGTTGAACGCGCTCTTGATCAGCTCTTCCTT
Source organism: Bradyrhizobium diazoefficiens (assembly GCF_016612535.1). NCBI lineage: Bacteria > Pseudomonadati > Pseudomonadota > Alphaproteobacteria > Hyphomicrobiales > Nitrobacteraceae > Bradyrhizobium > Bradyrhizobium diazoefficiens. The sequence goes on along the minus strand of NZ_JAENXS010000002.1, from coordinate 734,652 downwards.
GTGCTTGTCGTCGCGCGCATAGACCGATTTGGTGCCGTGGGTCAGCTTGTAGAGCGGCGGCACCGCGAGGAAGAGATGCCCCTCGTCGATCAGCCGTGGCATTTGCCGATAGAAGAAGGTGATCAGCAGCGAAGCAATGTGGGCGCCGTCGACGTCGGCGTCGGTCATGATGATGATGCGCTGGTAGCGCAAATCCTCTTCGCGATACTGCGCGAGCTGGCCGCAGCCGATCGCCTGCACGAGGTCGGAGAGCTGGGTGTTCGCGGTCAGCTTGTCCTTGCCGGCGGAAGCGACGTTGAGGATCTTGCCGCGCAGCGGCAGCACGGCCTGGGTCTTGCGGTCGCGCGCCTGCTTGGCGCTGCCGCCGGCCGAGTCACCCTCGACGATGAAAAGCTCGGAGCCTTCGGTGCCCGCATCGCTGCAATCGGCGAGCTTGCCGGGCAGGCGCAGCTTCTTGCCGGCGGTCTTGCGCGCCGTCTCCTTTTCCTGGCGACGCCGCAGCCGCTCTTCGGCGCGGTCGATGACGAAGTCGAGCAGCCTGTTGGCCATGTTCGGATTGCCCGATAGCCAATGGTCGAACGGATCCTTCATCGCCTGTTCGACGATGCGCTGAGCTTCGGCGGTGGCGAGGCGATCCTTGGTCTGGCCCTGAAATTCAGGCTCGCGTACGAATACAGAGAGCATCACGGCCGCGCCCACCATGACGTCTTCCGAGGTGATGGACGAGGCGCGCTTGCCCTGGCCGACGCGCTCGGCGTGATCCTTCAGGCCGCGCAACAGCGCGCTGCGCAGACCCGACTCGTGCGTGCCGCCATCGGGTGTCGGCACGGTGTTGGTGTAGGAGGAGAGGAAGCCGTCGGCATCCGCGGTCCAGGCCACCGCCCATTCGCAGGCGCCATGCGCGCCGTTGCGGCCGGACTTGCCGGAGAAGATGTCGGGATGCACGAGCGTGTCGGCGTGGATCGCCGCCGCCAGATAGTCCTTCAGGCCGCCGGGAAAGTGGAAGGTGGCTTCCGCCGGCACGTCCTCGACGCCCTTCAAGAGCTCGGGCGCGCAATTCCAGCGGATCTCGACGCCGCCGAACAGATACGCCTTCGAGCGCGTCATCTTGAACAGCCGCTGCGGCTTGAAGGCGGCCTTGGCGCCGAAGATGTCAGTGTCCGGCTTGAAGCGCACGCGGGTGCCGCGGCGGTTGTTGATCTTGCCGAGATCCTCGAGCTTGCCCTTCGGGTGGCCGCGCTCGAACGTCATGCGGTAGAGTTTCTGGCTGCGGGCGACCTCGACCTCGAGCAGCGAGGAGAGGGCGTTCACCACGGAGATGCCGACACCGTGCAGGCCGCCAGACGTCTCATAGACCTTGCTGTCGAACTTGCCGCCCGAATGCAGCGTGCACATGATGACTTCGAGCGCAGACTTCTTCGGGAACTTCGGATGCGGATCGACCGGAATGCCGCGGCCGTTGTCGGTCACGGTCAGAAAGCCGTCCGCGCTCAAATCCACCCCGATGAAGGTCGCGTGTCCCGCCAGCGCCTCGTCCATCGAGTTGTCGATGACCTCGGCGAAGAGGTGATGCAGTGCCTTCTCGTCAGTACCGCCGATATACATGCCAGGCCGGCGCCGGACTGGTTCCAAGCCTTCGAGCACCTCGATGTCGGCTGCGGTGTAATCGGCCTCGGCACCGCTTGGGCGGGGAGCTGCCTTCGCGGCAGGTCGGGCTTTCGGCTCGCTACCGTCGAACAAATCGTCTTTAGTTTTAGTTTTCAACTGCTTGGACATATATCTTGATGCATTTTGAGGGTCGCGCAAGCGGCGAATCGGTTGGCCTGACTATGCCACTTCTGGCCTCGAAAGGTTACCGCGGGGCAGATCGGGCGCCGTGGGTGGGAGTTAATCCCGGCGATTTTACGCCGCAAGCTAACCAAGTCCCGGCAATTTGACGCCCCGGCCGCTCTGAACCGGGTTTTGTGACTTGATGTCACACAAGCCCTTGGCTTACCAGTCATTTTCATCGAGCAGCACCTTGAGGCAGGCGGGAAGGCTATTTTGAATGGAGCAGTACGCGCACGCGCTGGCCGACTTTGTGCGCGTTCACCAGGCCTGGGCCGCGCCGATCGTGTTCCTGCTCGCCTTCGGGGAATCGCTCGCCTTCATCTCGCTGCTGATCCCGGCCTGGGGTGCGCTGGTCGCCATCGGCGCCCTGATCGGGGTGAGCGGCATCAGCTTCTACCCGGTCTGGATTGCCGGCGCGATTGGCGCCGCGCTCGGCGATTGGGTCTCCTACTGGTTCGGCTATCGCTACAAGGAGCAGGTCGCGCAGATGTGGCCGCTCTCGCGGTATCCGGAACTGCTGCCGAAGGGCGAGGCCTTCGTGCGCAGCTGGGGCGTACCCAGCATCTTCATCGGCCGCTTCTTCGGGCCGCTGCGTGCCTCCGTGCCGCTCGCCGCCGGGATTTTCGAGATGCCCTACTGGAGCTTCCAGGCCGCCAATTTCGTCTCGGCCTTGGTCTGGTCGGCGGCGCTGCTGCTGTTCGGCGACGTCATTGCCGAGATCATGGAGTGGATCTGGCGGGTGGTGTGAACCCAACGCGCTATCGCGCATCGTAGAATTCCGCGCCAGGCTTCAGCCGCGGGCGGATAAGTCGATGCTATGTCTCGATCAAGGCTGCGGCGTGCGTCATCCGCGCAACGACAGTTCGGATGCTGAAGATGAGAATGCCGGTGCACACAATTTCGATGGCCATCGAAGAGATGGGAACCAGGAGCTCGACGGCAAGGTCTTTTCCGGCCAGCCGCACCGTGGTGAGCACGCCATCGCCGATCACTGAGATGCTCAGCGCGGCCGCAGACACGCCACTTAGGAAGAGGACATGACGAAGCCGGTTGCCTTGCGTGGCGCACACGACAGTGGGAAGCACACGGCGGAGGACCAGATAAGCACAAGCCGCGATCCCGACGATGGCCGATACGTAAAAGGCGCAGGCATCGATCCAGCCGACCGCCTTCGCGAGAGCTTTCACGTCATCGCTCAAGACCGATCGCGTCGCGGCATACCACGCGAGGCGGGTTTTCATGGTCACAAAATCACAGGTAATGACGACGGTGACGATGACGCCGACCTTCCAGGCCTGTCTGGCGAGCCACGCGGTCGCAAACTGCGCAGCGATAACGTGCGGATCTCCAAAATTGGCAATGGCACGTTGCACGGCTTTGCCGCCATCGCCTAAAGGAGCAGCCGCCACGGCCTCGCACAAATGATCCTGAATCTCCTGTCGCACACGTTGCGACAGGGCTGAATCGAAATTGAGTCTGCCCGCGAGGGATTCCGCGAAGGCCGCGATCACGCGGGGGTCTTGCAAGGTGCTGTCCCATCCAGAAGGCCGCCGATGGCTTCGGAGAATCGCTCCCAGACCGCGCGCCGTTCGGTGAGCGCGCGGCGGCCGGAGCGGGTTAGGGCGTAGACCCGCCGCTTTCGCCCGGATTCGGCCGTCGTCCAGTGACTGGACAGGAGCCCTGCTTGCTCGAGACGATGCAGCGCCGGATAGATCGTCCCTTCCGGCAGATTGAAGGCTCGTCCGCTTTTGTCCTTGATCGCCTCGATGATTGCGTAGCCATGCGCCGGGCCCGCTGCCAAGGCAGCCAGCACGATCAAGTCAAGGTGGCCCTTGAGCATTTCTCCTTCCATACTTCGTGACGCTATGCCTTACCCCTCGACCGGTCAAGTTGGGGGGAATCGCCGACGGCCGGCATCGGTTCGGTGCGCGGGATCGCTCGCCTATCCGCCACGCAGTTTGTTCAGCACCTCTGAGAGGTCGGTCAGATCCCAGTGCTCGGCGAATTTGCCGTTTTCGACGCGCCATATATCGATGGTCCTGAATGTGAAGGCTTTGCCCGTCGGGGGAACGTCTCGTATCGTTTGGGTGTGGGTTGCCGAATATGTCGTGCGCGCGACGACCTTGTCGCCGGCAATGATGCGGTCGTCGACCCGCAGCTGGACGTCCGGCATCGAGACCAAGATCCGATGAAAATTCTCGATCTGGGCGGAGAGGCCGGAGGGGCTGCGCCCCGAATGCTGAATGTAGGTCTCGGTGAACAATTCCGGGAATTTGGCGGTGTCGTGCGCATTCACTGCGGCCACATACCTGTCGAGAAGCAAGCTCCCGACGGTCTCGGCACTCGCGGCTGGTGAACCGTTTCCGGTCGCGCAAGCCATGTTGCGGGATGCAACCAGCAATGTCGCGCCAAGGGACCCAAATACAAGCATGCTACGTCGATTCCGCATCTGAGTGCCTTTCCTGGATATGGAGCTAATACCTAGTACTGCTATGCCTCGTGATGCGAGGTGTCAAGTCCAGCCCTCGGCCCGGTTTGCCCGGCCGGTCACGCGGAGCCCGGAACGGCCGAGCAAAACCTTGACGGGAACCGCATCTCGCCTTATAGCCCCGCGCCATGATCAACGCCGCGACCATCCTGTTCGCCCGTCGCCGCCGCCGCACTCTTGCGGTTTGGGCGGTCGATCGCGTTTGAGATCATCGTCTTTGCCGCTGGACCCGATCCGCGGCATTCTCTCTCCTGTCAGCGCGATCTGATCCGGCGGCCCCAAGGAGGCCCAGCAGGAGACCACGATGTACACGCCACCCTTTTTCAAGCAGGACCGCGCCGCGAGCCTGAAATTCGCCGATCAGCGCGGCTTCGGCACCATCTGCGCCTTTGACGGTCAAAGGCCGATCGCCTCGGCGCTCCCGTTCTACCTGACCTACGCCGATGACGGCACGCCGCAGGCCGCCTTTCACGTTGCCCGTCACAATCCGCTGATAAAGTTGGCGGATGGCGCGACGTCGTGGCTGCTCGCGGTCAACGGCCCGGATACCTATGTGTCGCCGGACTGGTACGTCTCGCCGGACCAGGTGCCGACCTGGCTCTATCAGTCGGTGCATCTGAGCGGTCCGGTGCGGCTGCTGTCGGACGGCGAGCTGTCGGTGCAACTCGACGTGCTCAGCGACAAGTTCGAGAACTGGCTGCTCCCGAAGAAGCCGTGGACGTCGGGCAAGATGACGGCCGGACGCCTCGAGGCGATGAAGAAGGCAATCGTGGGTCTGGTGATGACGGTTGAAGAGGTCGAGGGCAGCTTCAAGCTCAATCAGCACAAGTCCGACGCCGACTATATTGCGATCGCCAATGCGCTCGGTGCGCAGCCCGCCGCCGACGCCAGGGAGATCGCGCAACTGATGCAGGACGTGAGGCCGGAAGCCTTCGCGGACGAAACCGACAAGCTCGAAAGGAGCGTACCATGAGTCTCGTTGATACCAAGCAGGCACCGACCACCGGTGCGGCGAAGAAGCCCGCAACCGTCTTCGTCGACGGCGGCTCCGGCACCACCGGGCTCGGCATCAACGAGCGGCTCAAGCTCCAGGGCGACGTCGTGGTGAAGACCATCGCCGACGACAAGCGCAAGGACCCCGCGGCCAAGAAGGCGCTGATGGAGGAGGTGGATCTCGTCATCCTCTGCCTCCCGGACGACGCCGCCAGGGAAACGGTCGCGCTCATCGACAGCATGGGCGCCTCCGGTCCGAAGGTGCTGGACGCCTCGACCGCCTACCGCGTCGCGCCGGACTGGGCCTATGGCTTCGCCGAGCTGGCGCCCGATCAGGCGGGCAAGATCAAGGCCGCGAGGAAGGTCTCCAATCCCGGCTGCTATCCGACCGGCGCGATCGCGCTGCTGCGGCCGATCGTCGATGCCGGCTTGTTGCCGCACGACTATCCCGTCACCGTGAATGCGGTGAGCGGCTTTTCCGGCGGCGGCAAGTCGATGATCGCGAGCTTTGAAGACGGCAGCGCGCCGTCGTTCGAGCTCTATGGCCTCGGCTTCGAGCACAAGCATCTGCCGGAAATGCAGCTCTATTCAAACCTGACGCGGCGGCCGATCTTCATTCCCTCGGTCGGCAACTACCGGCAGGGCATGCTAGTCTCGGTGCCGCTCCAGCTCGACATGCTGCCGGGCAAGCCTGATGGCGCGGATCTGCAGGCAGTGCTCGCCAAGCGCTACGCCGGCGCGAAATACGTCACGGTGATGCCGCTTCAGAGCGAGGGCGGCAAGCTCGAGCCAGAGGCGCTGAACGAGACCAACATGCTCGAGCTCTACGTCTTCGCCAGCGACAAGTATCATCAGGCGGTGCTGGTCGCGCGGCTGGACAATCTCGGCAAGGGGGCGTCAGGCGCGGCCGTGCAGAACATGCGGCTGATGCTGGGCCTGCCGGAGGAGTAAGCGCCACAGCCTATCCGCCGTCATTGCGAGCGCAGCGACTTGTCTGCCGAGGCCTCGGCCAAGGCGGAAGCAATTCAGAACTCCCACCGGAGATAGTCTGGATTGCTTCGTCGCAAGAGCTCCTCGCAATGACGGTGGAGAGAGCGTCAAACCACCTTGAAGATCGCCAGCGCCAGCACGGCCTGCGCGAGGAATCCGACGGTGAAGGCCAGGGTGCGGAACACCGGGATGCCGAGCGCATAGACGATCAGATGCGCGACGCGCGACCAGAAATAGACCACGCAGGCGAGCACCGTCCATTTCGAGGAATAGTCGATCGCGTTCAGGATCAGCACCAACGGTGCGAACAAGACGAGGTTCTCGACCGCGTTGTCGTGCGCGAACATCAACCGGTTCGCCCACTCGGCCTGAGGCTTGTCGCCGCGCGAAGGGTTGGCCATGGCGCCACTCAGCCCACGAACCTGGCAGCGGTTGATGGTGTAGGGAATCCAGAGGATCCCGGTCAGGATCACCGTGCAAGTCAGCCAGAACAATTCACGCGTCATAACCCGGTCCCCTCCAAAATCCATCTCGTGAGCTTAGATGTCGTGAGCTTATACGAAAGCGCGCGCCGTTGCGCTATGCGCGAACCCTGACATAGCTGCCGGGGGCATCCTCGATCGGGGGGAACGCCTCGGTGCCGACGCTGCGCGCCGGCACTTCCTCCGGATCGAGCCCGCCCAGCCATTCGCGCCAGTCCGGCCACCACGAGCCCTTGTGCTCCACCGCGCCCTTCATCCACTGCGCGATGTTGACGTCCTTGATGGTGTCGTTGGTCCAGTACTGGTACTTGTTCGAGGCGGGCGGATTGACGACGCCAGCGATGTGGCCGGAGCCGGACAGCACATATTTCACCGGCCCGCCGAAGAACTGCGAGCCATACAGCACCGATTCCGCCGGCGCGATGTGGTCCTCGCGGGTGGCGAGATTGTAGACGGGCACCATCACCTTGGACAGATCGAGCAGGGTGTTGTCGAGCACCATGGTGCCGGTCGACAGCCGGTTCTCCAGATAACAATTGCGCAAATAATAGGAATGGTTCGCCTGGGTCATCCGCGTCGCGTCGGAATTCCAGTGCAAGAGGTCGAACGCGCTCGGCTGCTGGCCCTTGAGGTAGTTGCTGACCACGTAGGACCAGATCAGATCGTTGGAGCGCAGCATGTTGAAGGCCATCGCCATCTTGGAGCCTTCGAGCACGCCGGACGCCTTCATGTCCTGCTCGAGCGCTGCGATCTGCTCCTCGTCGACGAACACCAGGAGATCGCCGGCATGGGTGAAATCGACCTGTGCCGCGAAGAACGTCGCCGACGACACCCGCTGGCGGCGCTTCTCGGCGAGCCAGGCCAGCGTGGTCGCGAGCATCGTGCCGCCGACGCAATAGCCGGCCGTGTGCACCTTCATCTCGCCGGTGACCTTCTCGATCACGTCCATCGCCGCGAGCGGGCCCTCCTTCATGTAGTCTTCCCAGCTCTTGGCACCGAGCTTCTTGTCGGGATTGACCCATGAGATCACGAAAACGGTGATGCCCTGGTCGACGCACCACTTGATGTAGGATTTCTCCGGCTTGAGATCGAGGATGTAGAACTTGTTGATCCAGGGCGGGATGATCAGCAGCGGGGTGCGCAGCACCTTCTCCGTGGTCGGAGAATACTGGATCAGCTGCATCATCTCGTTCTGGTAGATCACCTTGCCCGGCGTCGTGGCCATGTTGACGCCGACGACGAGATTGTCCGGGTTGGACTGGCGGATCTTCAGCATGCCCTTGCCGGCGGCGATGTCCTCCGCCAGCATCGTCAGGCCGCGTGCGAGGTTCTCGCCGCTGCTTGCAACGGTCTCGCGCAGCACCTCCGGATTGGTCAGCACGAAATTCGACGGCGAGATCGCGTTGGTGACCTGCTGCATATAGAACTCGGCCTTGCGGCGGGTCGACGGATCGAGCCCGTCGGCGTCGTGCACCAGCTCCTGCGCCCATTTGCTCGTCAGCAGATAGAGCTGCATCATGAAATCGAAGAACTGGTTCGACTTCCATTCCGGATCGGCAAAGCGCTTGTCGCGCGGCGAGGGCGCGATCGCGGGCTGGGCGTCCTGGCCGGCCATCCGCCGCGCCGCCGAGCCCCAGAGGTCGAGATAGTCCTTGGCGAGCTTGGTCTGGAGATCGGATGAGCGCGATGGGTCCGACAGCCAGTATTCGGCGACCGAGGTGAAGGTCTTGACGACTTCGGCGAGCTCGGCCGGCGGACGGTCCTGAACCTCGCCGCTCTCGCGCGGCTTCAGGTAGGCGGCGAGCGCCTTGCCGCCGCTCTCCAGCGCCCGCGCGACATTCATCGCGAAGGCTTCCGCATCGAATTTCGTTTCGAACTTTGTCCCAGATTTGGGCGTGTCGGTCGTGGCGGTACTCATGAAGGCGACAGTAACGATTCATTCCGTATTCGTCACCGCGAAGCTCGCTGGTTTCGCGTTAAACAGACGCGAAGATGTGCTGCACTGCGACAAGGCTTCTTGCTTTTGTCACAATCAGGGTGCACCTCTCGCGCCGTGGGCCTTGGATGTTTTCTCGCTCGTACCATTGTGGGCAGCAATGGTTTGAGCTTGGGCGGGTTGTTGGTTAAGCTACCGGCAGCCTTGCATTGGGACGAGTAGGGGATTTCCCAAGTGTCGGCGTTGAGGGTCCTGCAAAAGTCGCTGCCGATCAGCGGCGCGCTGCTAATTGCGGCGGTCGCCCTGGGCGGCTGCTCGAGCCAGCTGGCCGACTACACGCCCACCGACGCGCAGGCCCATCCCCGGGACCCCAGCGCCTACCTCCCGGTCCACGATCTGCCGCCGGATCGTGATCAAGCGACCATTCCGCCGGACCAGCGCGCCAAGATCGAAGCCGAGCTCGCCGCAGCGCGCGACCGCCAGTCTGTTGCCGCAAAAGACGCCAAGTAGGGTGCTCAAGTTAGGCGCTGCAAGTGAGGCGGTACAAGTGAGGCGGTGCAAGGTAATCGCTGGCGCCCCCGCTACTCCGTGCTAAAAAGACATCAATTCAGCCGAGAGTCAGGGCGAAGGAGTTCAGTCCTCGTCGCCGAGAATCACTCCAAGCATTTGATTTTGAGTGATTTTCGTGCGCAGGGCGAGATCTCCTCGAAGGGGCATTATCGTCCCTCGATTCTGTCCTGACCGGTTGCCCGGAGCCCAGAGAGCCATGGACGAGTTTTACCGCATCCGCCGTCTTCCGCCTTACGTGTTCGAGCAGGTCAACCGGGCCAAGGCGGCCGCGCGGAATGCCGGTGCCGACATCATCGATCTCGGCATGGGCAACCCGGATCTGCCGGCGCCGCCGCACGTGCTGGAGAAGCTCAAGGAGACGCTGGGCAAGCCGCGCACCGACCGCTACTCGGCCTCCCGCGGCATCCCCGGGCTGCGCCGGGCCCAGGCTGCCTATTACGAGCGCCGCTTCGGCGTGAAGCTCAATCCGGACACCCAGGTGGTGGCAACGCTTGGCTCGAAGGAGGGATTTGCCAACGTGGCTCAGGCGATCACCGCGCCGGGCGACGTCATCCTCTGTCCGAACCCGAGTTATCCGATTCACGCCTTCGGCTTTTTGATGGCGGGCGGCGTGATCCGCTCGGTGCCGTCGGAGCCGACGCCGGAATTCTTCGAGGCGGTGGAGCGGGCGATCGTGCATTCGATCCCGAAGCCGCTCGCGCTCGTCGTCTGCTATCCCTCGAACCCGACCGCTTATGTCGCCAGCCTCGATTTCTACAAGGACCTCGTGGCGTTTGCGAAGAAGCACGAGATCCTGATCCTGTCCGATCTCGCTTATGCCGAAGTCTATTTCGACGAGAACAGCCCGCCGCCCTCGGTGCTCCAGGTGCCCGGTGCGATCGACGTCACCGTCGAGTTCACCTCGATGTCGAAGACCTATTCGATGGCCGGCTGGCGCATGGGCTTTGCGGTCGGCAATGAGCGCGTGATCGCAGCGCTCGCCCGCGTCAAATCCTATCTCGACTACGGCGCCTTCACGCCGGTGCAGGTTGCCGCAACCGCAGCGCTGAACGGACCCGACGACTGCATCAAGGAGATGCGCGACACCTATCGCAAGCGCCGCGAGGCACTGGTGGAGTCGTTCGGACGGGCGGGCTGGGAGATTCCGCCGCCGGATGCCTCGATGTTCGCCTGGGCGCCGCTGCCGGAGGCGTTCCGGAGCGTCGGCAGCATGCAGTTCGCAACCCTGATGGTGGAGAAATCCGGCGTCGTGGTCTCGCCCGGTGTCGGCTTCGGCGAGCACGGTGAAGGATATGTCCGCATCGCCATGGTGGAAAACGAGCAACGGATCAGGCAGGCCGCGCGCGGCGTGCGCCGCTTCCTTGAAAGCGGCATCGAAACGTTGCACAACGTCGTTCCGCTCGCCAACCGGCGTTAAGTTCTCTTCGACAGGTTTTCGTAAAGCATCATGGTCGCACCCCTGAAAGTGGGCATAGCGGGGCTCGGCACCGTGGGCGCCGAAGTTGTCCGATTGATTGAAACGCAGGCGCGCGTGCTCGCGGGTCGCAGCGGCCGCGGCATTCGAATCGTCGCCGTTACGGCACGCTCCAAGGCCAAGAAGCGTAGCATCGACCTGCGCGGCGTCGAATGGGTCAAGGATCCGATGGCGCTCGCAACCCATCCCGGCATCGACTGCTTTGTCGAGCTGATGGGCGGCGCCGATGATCCCGCGCTGTCGGCAGTCGAAGCCGCGCTCAACGCCGGCAAGTCCGTGGTGACAGCCAACAAGGCGTTGCTCGCCAAGCATGGGATCAAACTGGCAAAAGCCGCCGAAAAGCATGGCGGCGCGCTGAATTTCGAGGCAGCGGTTGGAGCAGCGATCCCTGTCATCAAGACGTTACGTGAAGGTCTTGCGGGAACCGGCATCAACCGCATCTACGGCATCCTCAACGGCACCTGCAACTACATCCTGACGCGGATGGAGCAGGAGGGCTTGTCCTTCGCCGAATGTCTGAAGGATGCGCAGCGGCTCGGCTATGCCGAGGCCAATCCGTCCTTCGACGTTGACGGCCACGACACCGCGCAAAAACTCGCCATTCTCGCCAGCCTCGCTTTCGGCACGAAAGTTGCTCAAAGTGCGGTGTATGTCGAAGGCATCTCCTCCATCGCGCCGGAAGATCTTCGCGCGGCCGCCGATCTCGGCTACCGCGTCAAGCTGCTCGGCGTTGCCGTTCGCACCGCCAAGGGCATCGAGCAGCGCGTGCATCCGACCATGGTTCCCAAATCCTCCTCGATCGCACAGGTGACGGGTGTCACCAATGCGGTCACGATCGACGGCGAGGGCATTCCGCCGATCACGCTGGTCGGCCCGGGCGCAGGTGGTGCTGCGACCGCATCCGCCGTCGTCGCCGACATCGCCGACGTTGCGCGCGGCATCCGCGCCAATCCGTTCGGCCGGCCCATTTCGCATCTGTACGACACCAGGAAGGCGCCGATGGAGCGGCATGAGGGCGGCTACTACATCCGCCTCTTGGCGCGCGATTTCCCGGGCACGGCGGCTGCGATCGCGACCCGGCTTGCAGAGCAGAAGATTTCGATCGAGTCGATCGTGCAGCGCCATCCCAATGGCGGCGCCGCACCGGCCGATGGCAAGGCGGTGCCCGTGCCCGTCATCCTGATCACTTACGCCACGCATGAGGACGCGGTGCGCCGCGCGCTCGCCGCCGTGCAGAAGGACAAGGTGATCAGCGGGCGGCCGCAAGTCATACGGATTGAGAAGAACTAGAGCATGACCCGGAAAAGTGTGAAGCGGTTTTCCGGAAAGGTCGTGCTCAAGCGATAAAACAGTTCGAACGAACTGTGGGTGTTACGAGTTGATGCGGACGGAGATTTCCGTCCCAAACGTTTCGAAGGAGTGAGCCGATGTCGACCCATATTTCAGTGCCGCCGCAAGCGTTGCTCGAGCGCATTCTCACGCTGGAGATCGTGCGCGTGACGGAGCGGGCGGCGGTGTCGTCGGCGCGGCTGCGCGGGCACGGGCAGGAGAAGCCGGCCGACCAGGCCGCCGTCGACGCCATGCGGCGCGAGCTCAACAAGCTGCCGATCCAGGGCACCATCGTGATCGGCGAGGGCGAGCGCGACGAGGCGCCGATGCTCTTCATTGGCGAAAAGGTTGGCATGAACACCGGCCCGGAGGTCGATATCGCGGTCGATCCGCTCGAAGGCACCACGCTGTGCGCCAAGAACATGCCGGGCTCGATCGCCACCATGGCAATGGCCGACGGCGGCACGCTGCTGCACGCCCCCGACGTCTACATGCAGAAGCTCGCGATCGGCCCGGGCTACGCCAAGGGTGTCGTCGAACTCGATGCGACACCGGCCGAAAACGTCCATCGCCTCGCCAAGGCCAAGGGTGTCAAGCCGGACGGCATCACCGTGCTGGTGCTCGACCGTCCGCGCCATGCGAGCATCATCGAGAGCGTACGCTCGACGGGTGCGGCGGTGCGCCTCATCACCGACGGCGACGTCGCGGGTGTGATCCACTGTGCCGATCCCGATAACACCGGCGTCGACATGTATCTCGGCACCGGTGGCGCGCCGGAAGGCGTGCTCGCAGCCGTCGCGCTGCGTTGCATCGGCGGACAGATGCAGTGTCGCCTGATCCTCGATTCCGACGAGAAGCGCGAGCGCGCCGCCAAGATGGGCGTCAACGATCCCAAGATGATCTACGGCATCGAGGACATGGCGCGCGGCGATTGCCTGTTCGCCGCCACCGGCGTCACCACGGGGTCGCTGCTCTCGGGCGTCAAGTTCCGCAAGGACGGTGTGATCGAGACCGAGACGGTGGTGATGCGCTCCGTCACCGGCACCGTGCGCTACATCAAGGCCGAGCACCGCGAGCTCGCGAAGTTCCATTTGGACTAATGTTCTCCGTCTGGACTAATGTTCTCCGTCATTCCGGGGCGACGCGACCGCGCAAAGCGCGGCCCGGAGAGCCCGGAATCCATCAGGCCGCAGAGTTTGAGATGAAATGGATTCCGGGTTCGCGCTTCGCACGCCCCGGAATGACAAGAAAGAATAAGAGGGAAGCGCCATGTCCGATCTCTCCGCCGTCAAAGCCCTCATCTTCGACGTGTTCGGCACCGTCGTCGACTGGCGCACCAGCCTGATCACCGATTTCATGTGGTGGGCGAGGGGCCGCGGCATCAGCGCCGACTGGACCGCTCTGGTCGACGGCTGGCGTGCTGTGTACTCGGCCTCGATGGACGACGTGCGCAAGCATCCAGAGCGCGGCTACGTCATGCTCGACGATCTGCATCGCCGCTCGCTGGAGAAGCTGGTCGAGCAGTTTGCGATCAAGGGCCTCACCGACGCGGATCTCGATTACCTCACCAAAGGCTGGCACCGCCTCAATCCGTGGCCCGACAGCGTCGCCGGCCTGACGCGGCTCAAGACGAAGTTCGTGATCTCGCCGCTGTCGAACGGCAACGTCGCGCTGCTCACCAACATGGCGAAGTTTGCAGGCCTTCCCTGGGACCTCGTCATGTCTGCCGAGCTGTTCGAGCACTACAAGCCCGATCCCGAGACCTATCTCGGCGCCGCGCGCTTGCTCTGCTTGAAGCCGGAGGAGGTGATGATGGTGGCCGCCCACAATTACGACCTCAAGGCCGCGCAGGGCTACGGCCTGAAGACCGCCTTCGTGGCGCGCCCGACCGAATACGGCCCGCATCAGAAGATCGACTTCGAAGCCACAGGCCAATGGGACATCGTCGCCAAGGATTTTGGCGGGATCGCCGACAAGCTGGGATGCTAGGGCGGATACTCAGAATTCGGTGAGTCTACCCTCCAGCCAAGGCCGGCCAGCAAGGGGCCTTACCTCGGGAAAAAACGTCAGCCTGTTTCATTGGAAGAGCGCGCCGTGCTGCTCCCACGGTCCCGGATTGAGTACCGCACCGCTGACTTTGCCGGCAGCGTCACGAACGAACTTGATCCGTGTATGATCGCCGCCCTCGACGCGGAATTCATCCTTTGAAAGAGCCGCCACAGGCGTCGGCTCGCCCTTGTCGAAATCGAGCACCGACCAGGCGCCCGTTGCCTCGACGACAAGCTTGCCGTCCGTGATGCGGATTCGAAGCGCGACACTGTGCGAGGGGACCGCCTCCCGGGCAAAGGCGACAACGACCGGATCGCTCTGCGTCTCGCGGGCGATTTTGAGCTTGATCTTGGCATTGACCGGACCTGGAATCCGGCGAAGTGCCGCTTCCAGGGTCTGGCCCCGGATCGAGGCGTCGTCGATGGCTGTGATGAGGTCTCCCGCCAGGACACCCGCTCTTGCGGCGGGGCCTCCATCAACCGGTTTGATCACCTTGAGGCCATCGGTCTCCACGACAACGGACTTTAGGCCGGTCCAGCCGTTACCGTCGGCGACAAAGATCTGTCGGTCCAGCGAACTTGCGGATCCGCCGAAATCGTAACGTCCGACATAGTCGGTGAGCAGGGCGGCGTTAGATGGCTGCGACGCAAGCGGCGCGGCGACTTCAGGAACCTTCAACGCTGCATAGGGCAGGCGACGGATGGCGTCGAAATAGAAAGCGTTGTGCCTGTACTGCGGCCGCTGCATCATCATCAGGAGGATCAGCTTCTGCGCGGGATCGACTGAGAAAAATGTGCCCCAGCTTCCCTGCCAGTTGAAGCTGCCGACCGCACCTGGGATCAGGCTGAAATTCGGATCGGTGCGAATGGCGAAGCCGAGCCCCCAACCCGTCCCAAAAGCGGGACCGGCTTCGTGTCCCGCGACGTGCATGTCCGGTGGAAGCGAGTTCGTCATCATCAGCCGGACCGTTTCGGGTTTCAAAATGCGCGCACCGTCAAGCTCGCCGTCGTTGAGCAGCATCTGGCAGAAGCGCAGGAGATCAGGAGCCGTCGAAACGATCCCTCCGCCGCCCGAAAAGAACGTTGGCGGCTTGGTGACGTCCCCATCCGAAAGAGGTGCGGGCTGCGCGCCCGGCACGGCGACGAGACGGGCGAGTTTGTCTTCCGGCACATAGAAGCCGGTGTCGACCATCCGAAGCGGCGCGAACAGCCGGCTTTGCAGAAACTTGTCGAATGTCTGGCCGGACACGACTTCAATGACACGTCCGAGAACATCGTAACCGATTGCATACTCCCAGACTTCGCCCGGCTGGTGCAGAAGCGGGAGCGCGCCGAGGCTTGCGACAAAGGAAGCGATGGGCTTATCGCGTCGGAACGGCGCCCTGGCGCCGTAAAGCAGGTGTATCGCGGTATTGCCAAATCCGGGATCGGCATAGTCAGCCATCGGATAAACGAGGCCGGACGTGTTGCGCAGGAGATCCCGAATGGTCATTGCCCGCTTGGCAGGCTCAAGCTCCAGGAGGATCGCGTCCCCAGTGGCCGGATCGGTCTTGACGACCTGCTTATCCCTGAGCTCCGGCAAATATTGCGCCACGGGCGCGTCGAGGTCGAGCTTGCCTTCGTCGACCAGCATCATCGTCGCGACGCTGGTGATTTGCTTGGACATCGAGCCGATGCGAAAGATCGAATCCGTCCGCATCGGAATCGCCTTGTCGTGGTCCGCAAGACCGATGGGTTGCAGATAGGCGAGCTTTCCACCCCGGGCGACCGCAACGACAAAACCGGAAGGGTCGCCCTTTTTGGTCTGGGCCTCGAACCAGGAAGTCATGCGCGCCAATCGCCGCGCCGAAAACCCGAGACTGTCGGGATCCTCGACGGTCTGCAAATCGGCGGCATGTGCCACGCCGCCGAGACAAAGCATGAGCGCCGCCATGCGTGATGCCTGGATCAGTTTCATGGGGAGCCCTTCAGACGATCCCAAAAGCTGCAGTCCCATATTGCGCCCTCGGCAAGAGATCCGCTACGAAGTGTAACGTTACAATCGTTTTGCAGGTGACGTCAACGCCAGGCAGCTTCTCCGCGAGATCCGTTGTGGCAATTTTGGTCGCGCCGATAGGCGACGACAACTGGTCGAGAGTTCCGGGCCATTACAGCCCAAATGCCAGGCAGGGCTATGGCCGAGACGCGTCGTATCTCGTTCGCATTGCTGTAACAGTCCGCTCGCAGACTGCGTGCGCGCCGAGCCGCGAGTTGGCCGGACTGCCCGTCTTGCGAAAATCATAAAATTGGGAAAGCGCCAAATGGCTGTCAAAGGATTGCGCGGGTTCGTGGGACTTCCGCGGACCGTATTTGTGTCTGCGTTGTTCGCGTCGACCGCACTGGCCGGTATGCCGGCGCAGGCCGATCAGGACGATTTTCATTTCCGGCCGGGTCATTTGCTCTTGAGCAAAGCGGTCTATGACAACAAAGCTTCAAACATCACGGCCGGCATCACCCAATTGCCGCCGAATTGTGTGGCGCCCAATTGCGCCGCCGCAACTGCGGACGGCACCTATCCGATGGTATTCAGCAACGATCTGGTCGACGGCTCTTTTGGTATCACCGCCAAGATCGTGCTCGACGAGCTGCGGCTGAACGGCCATCGCGT
The DNA here is from genome assembly GCF_016612535.1 of Bradyrhizobium diazoefficiens. Classification (NCBI taxonomy): domain Bacteria; kingdom Pseudomonadati; phylum Pseudomonadota; class Alphaproteobacteria; order Hyphomicrobiales; family Nitrobacteraceae; genus Bradyrhizobium; species Bradyrhizobium diazoefficiens. Next base: position 717,865 of record NZ_JAENXS010000002.1, on the reverse strand, counting down.
CCAGTCGCTGGAGGTGCCGAACAGCGGTCAGCGCGGCGTCACGTCGAACAAGGACCAGATGGTGACGAGCTTCCCGTCGAAGTCCGAGATTGGGTTGAACCTGTCGATCGATCGCCACAGCGTATCGTTCATGGGTTACCTCGCTCCGGTCGATGCGGTCGACGTCTCCAATTCCAATACGCCTGATGTCGTCGATCCGACCAACCCGGTGACATCGGCGTTCTCGCGCGTGATCGCGACGGTCGACGAGCATGGCCGTTTCCGCTTCACCAAGACCAACGCCTATAGCGGCAACAACGGGCGCGCGGCTGTTCTGAACGACCGGCCTGGCGCCAACGTGTTCTATACCACCGGCAATGCCGGCAACGGCAGCAACCCCCAGCCGAATGGCGTCATCATCGGTGCCGGCGCGCAGATCATGACCGCTGCGAAGGCTCCGCTCGTCGACCAACCTGATCCGGGCCTGCCGACACCGGCCGGCAGTTTCAATGTCACCGAGTTGAGTCTGAAGGCAGACAAGATTGGCAAGGACACCAACTTCCGTGGCCTGACCGTGTTCAACGACGTGGTCTATGTGACGAAAGGCAGCGGCGGCAACGGCGTCAACACGGTGTACTTCATCGACACCTCGGGCTTCGACGCCAACGGCAAGCCGCTCGCATGCCCCAATGGCGTCGGTCTGCCCAGCGCATCGGCAAAGTTGCCGACGACGCCGATCTACTATGATGCATCAAAGCTTCAGACGCTCGGCGTCACGCCCTACAACATGTGCGTGCTCAAGGGTTTTCCGACCAATCTCGCCAAGACAGCGACCGCGTTCCCGTTCGGCGTTTGGTTCGCAGACGCCAAGACGCTCTATGTGGCCGACGAGGGCGACGGCACGAATACGTTCAGCGCCGCGACCAACACCTACACTGCCGCCGCAGCCCAGACCGGAGCAGGCTTGCAGAAATGGGTGTTCGACGACACGACCAAGACCTGGAAGCTGAGCTACACGCTACAGGCCGGACTTGGTCTCGGCGTCCCCTATACCGTGCGGGACTACCCGACAGGCAACAACGCTGCGACCGGCCTGCCGTGGTCGCCCGCGACCGACGGCCTGCGTAACATCGTTGGACGCGTCAATTCCGACGGCACGGCATCGATCTGGGCGATCACCTCGACGGTGAGTGGCGGCGGCGACCAGGGCGCCGATCCGAACAAGCTCGTGATGATCAAGGACAAGTTGGCCGCGACTGCGCTGCCAGCGAGCGAGACGTTCACCACGGTGCGTTCCGCGCGCTTCGCCGAAGCGCTCCGGGGCGTTTCGTTCACGCCGGAGACGGGACTTGGTCGTGACGCGGACGACCATGAAGGCGGAGCGTGCGATCGCGACGACGACGATTGCCGTTGATTGAGGCAACCGCTCAAATCCTCCCGAACGCGACGGTGGCCTTGTCGTAGCTGCCGTCGCCCATCGTGCCTTCCTTGAAGATGCCGTGCTTCTCGATCCAGTCGAACGATTGCTCGTAGATCTCGCGCGAATAGGGTTCGAACACGATGCGCTCGCCGGGCCCCCAACGCCGCGTATCCATCGCTGCGTGGAAGTGCTCGGGAAATTCGTTCTTGTAGTAGCGGGTGTAAAGTTCCGGGCGCATGTCGATGTCGCGCTGGGCTTTCTTCAGGGCGCGGAAATAGCGCTTGATGTCCTCGGGCGCCGGATCGCCATTGATCATGGACGCGATCATGAAGGTCGTGTCGACGATCTTGCGATAGCCGAGCTGCTCGGCGAAATAATAGGGGCCGTTGAACAGCGCAGCCGCCTCGCTCTTGCCCTCGAACAGCAGCTCCATCCGGCGGAACAGCATGCCGTCCTCGAAGGTCAGATTGATCTGGCCGGGCGCCAGATACGGCTCGAGCGCCTGGATGGTCGAATAATGGCTGCCTGACTGGAAGCCGACCGAGATCGGCACGCCGGCGAGATCGGCAGGTGTACGGATTTTCGAATCCGCCGGAACGAAGATCCCCGAAGGCGCGACCGAATAGACGTCGGCGTAAAGCTTGGCGTGGCCGTTCGAGGCGGCGACGTTGACGGTCCAGTGGCAGGCGCAGCTGACGTCTGCCTTGCGGCCCTTCTCGATGCTCTGGAAGGCGCCTTCATTGACCTTGTTGTGGTGCTGGCCCTCGGTCGAGCGGATCAGCTCGCGGAATTCATACTCGAGCCCCTCGTCGCGGAAGTAGCCCTTTTCCTCGGCCAGCCATTCCTGCAGGCGGAAATGCGGTTCGATCACGAATTTGGTCATGGCTCCCTCCGTATCCGCAGGGCCGTTCGGCCGTTCGATTGACCACAGGATAGCAAACGGCGATGCTCGGTCCATGGCTCAATGGGAATGTTTCATATGTCAAAAATGGAATCTTCCGGCATCGACTTCCGCGACTTGCGCGTGCTCGACGCACTGATCCGCGAGGGCAGCATCACGCGTGCTGCCGCAAGTCTCGAAAGCACGCAACCGGCCGTCAGCAAGCTGCTGGCGCGCCTGCGCCTTCGCTTCGACGATCCCTTGTTCGTGCGTCACGGCAGCGGCGTGCGGCCGACGGCACGGGCCGTCGAGATGGCCTCGCAAGTCCGCGCCTTGCTAGAGATGGCCGACACGCTGTGGCATGAGCGGCTGCCGTTCGATCCGCGCAAATCGGAGAAGACCTTCAGCCTGCTGTTGACCGATGTCGGCATGGTGCGGTTCCTGCCGCCCCTGGTCGCGCGCATGGCTGATCTCGCGCCGCGCGTCCAGCTGCGCGCCATTCCGCTCGATTCCCGGCACTTTGCGCTCAAGCTGGAATCGGGGGAGGCGGACCTTGCGCTCGGCGCCCTCCCGCGGGCGGCGGGGCATCTTCGCTCGCAGCGGCTCTATTCCGACGGCTATGCCAGCGTGGTGCGGCGAGGGCATCCGCGGCCGGCGCAAGCGCGGACGCGCCGGGGATTTCTCGACGAGCAGCACATCCTGATCACCGCGTCCGAGACCGGGCATGCGGCCCATCACGAGACCCAGCGCGTGCTGACGCGCGCGATAGCCCGCGCCAATATCCTGTTGCAGGTGCCAAGCTTCATCGCCGGCGCGATCGTGGCCTCGCAGACCGATGGCGTCGCGACCTTGCCCGCCAATCTCGCCGCGATCGTCGCCGAGCCGCTCGGAATGACCGTGTTCAAGACGCCAGTATCACTGCCGCGGATTGAGATCGCGCAATATTGGCATGAGCGCTACCATCGCGATCCCGCCCACCGCTGGCTGCGATCGATCACGCTCGCGCTGTTCGGCAATCGCGCCTAGCAGGACAAGAGGTAAGCGGCCTCACGCGATCTTTAGCGCAAGCTCGCTCGTCTCCGCCTCCGCAAATCCCGCCTGCAAAACCTCTTCGCGCTTGTGTCGCAGATGCGCGCGCAGGATGTGGGAGAGGCCGACACCGTCGCGGCGCTGGAGCGCGTTCAGGATCGCCTCGTGCTCCGTCACGGCCAAGGCCCAGCGCTGCGGCGTCATCGGCGTGACGTAGCGGGCGCGGCGGATGCGCGCGGTCACGGACGCGTAGAGCCCCGCGAGCACGGGGTTTCCGGCCGCGGTGACGATGCCCTCGTGAATGGCGCGATTGCCGCGATAATACTGGATCAAATCGCCCTCGCGATAATGCCGCACCATCTCCGCATGCGCGGCGGCGATCGCGCCGATCTCGGCATCGGTGATGCGCTCGCAGGCGAGCTCGCCCGCCAGCGCTTCGAGGCCCTGACAGACCTCGAACAGGTCGCGCATGTCCTTGTCGGTCAGCTTTGCCGCGCGCGAGCCGCGATGGGGGAGAAGCTGCACGAGCCCCTCGGCAGCCAGCACCTTGAGCGCTTCGCGCAGCGGCGTGCGTGAGATGTCGAGCCGCTCGCACAGCTCGCGCTCGGGAATCCGCGCGCCGGGCGGAATCTCGCCGTCGAGCAGAATGTCGCGGATGCGGCCGACGACCTCTTCATGCAGCATGGGATAACTCCGGTTTTGAATGCAAAAATGATCCAATAGACGAAAGTTAGGTAATTATATCTTGAAAATCCCAAATTTTGCATTCAAAAATACAAAAAGGGTGGGATCGAGGAAATGGACCAGGACGTAGCGGCGGACGACCTCGTTTTTGAATGCAAGGACGGCATCGGGCGGATCACCTTCAACCGTCCGCAGGCGCGTAACGCCTTCATGTTTGCCATGTACGAGCGGCTCGCCGCCATTTGCGAGCAGGCCAACGACGACAGCTCCATCAAGGTGCTGGTGCTGCGCGGGGCCGGCGACAAGGCCTTTGCCTCCGGCACCGATATCAACCAGTTCCGCGACTTCAAGACGCCGCAGGATTCCATCGACTACGAGAACCGCATCGACCGGGTGCTGACCACGCTCGAACAATGCCGGGTGCCGACGATCGCGGCGATCAACGGCTTCTGCACCGGCGGCGGGGCGGGCATTGCCGCCGCCTGCGACCTGCGCATCGGCACCAGAAGCGCCAGGATCGGATTTCCCATCGCCCGCACCCTCGGCAATTGCCTGTCGATGTCCAATGTCAGCCGTCTCACCGCGCTGATCGGCGCTGCGCGCGTCAAGGATTTGATCTTCACCGCGCGGCTCGTCGATGCCGCGGAGGCCGCAGGAATCGGGCTGCTCGGCGAGGTCGTCGAGGATATTGCTGCGCTCGACCGGCGTGCCGACGAGGTTGCCCGGCTCCTGGCCAGCCATGCGCCGTTGACGCTGAACGCGACCAAACAGGCGGTGGCCCGCCTGCAAAGGCGGCTGACGCGGGACGAGGGCGAAGACCTCATCCTGATGTGCTACACGAGCCAGGATTTTCGCGAAGGGCTCGATGCTTTCCTCAACAAGCGCGCGCCGCAGTGGCGCGGTCAGTAGGACGCCCCCGATGCAGAGCGATCGATCGCAATCCACGTCACGCCGCGCAGGCCCGCTCGCCGGTCTCAAGGTCATCGACCTCACCCACGTCATGGCCGGGCCGACCTGCACCTTGATGCTCGCCGACATGGGCGCCGATGTCATCAAGATCGAGAAATCGCCGAACGGCGATGACACCCGTCATTCGGTGCCGCCGAAGATCGGCGATGAGGCGGCGTCGTTCCTGATGATGAACCGCAACAAGCGCGGCATCGTGCTGGATCTGAAGACCGACGGCGGCAAGCAGGTGCTGCGCCGGCTGATCGCGGATGCCGACGTGCTGGTCGAGAATTTTGCCCCGGGCGCCATGGAGCGCCTGGGCTTCGGCTACGAAGCGTTGCATGACAAGTTCCCGGCGCTGATCTACTGCTCGCTGTCGGGTTTTGGCCGCACCGGCCCCTACAAGCACCGTCGCGGTTTTGACCTCGTCGCGCAAGCGATGAGCGGCATCATGAGCTTTACGGGCGAGCGACCTGACGGTCCGCCGGTGAAGTGCGGCCCGCCGCTGTCCGACATCACCGCGGGCCTGCTCGCGAGCATGGGAATCCTTGCGGCCTACACGCATCGCCTCAAGACCGGCGAGGGGCAGTGGGTCGAGACCTCGCTCTTCGAGGCCGCTTTGGTGCAGACCTATTGGCAGTCGACGATCGCGCTCGCCGCGGGCACCGCGCCGCGCGCGATGGGCTCGGCGCACCCGCTCAACGCGCCGTATCAGGCTTTTGAAGCCTCCGACGGCTGGCTCGTGGTCGGCGGCGCCAACAAGAAGCATTGGCTGCTGATGCTGGAAGCGCTCGGCGCGAGCGACTTGGCCTCCGATCCGCGCTTCGTCACCGGCGCCGACCGTATGGCGCATCTGAAGGAGCTCGAAGCTGTCTTGAGCGCGCGCTTCCGCACCCAAACTCGCACGCACTGGCTCGCTGCGCTGGACGAGAAGGGCGTGCCATGCGGCCCCGTACACGACATGCTGGAGGCGCTCAGCGATCCGCAGACGCTGGCGCGCGAAATGGTCGTCGAGGTCGAGCATTCCACGCTCGGCCCGGTCAAGACGATCGGGCTGCCGGTCAAATTCTCGGAGACGCCGGGCAAGGTCGTGTCCGGCGCGCCCGTCTATGGCGAGCATACGCGCGAGGTGCTGGCCGAGCACGGGTTCGACCAAAAGCAGATCGAAGCGCTCGAAAAAGAAGGCGCAATCGTTTCGGCCACGGGGAGGCGCGAGGAACCCGTCGCCTGAGCGCAACGTCGATACGACCAAAAACAACAACACAACAAAATCATCGGGAGGACATCATGCGTGGGACGTCGATATTTCTGCTTTCCGCGGCCGCGGTCGTGGTCGCCGGCACTGGGCCAGTGCTCGCAGCCTGGCAGCCGCAGAAGCCGATCGAGTTCGTGGCAACGGCTGGGCCCGGCGGCGGCACCGACAACATCGCCCGCGCGGTGCAGAACATCATCACCAAGTACAAGCTGACTGACCAGCCGATCGTCGTCGTTAACAAGGGCGGCGGCAGCGGCGCGGAAGGCTATGTCTACGGCAAGGCCTCCGCCGGCGATCCCTACAAGGTGATCTTCGGTACCTCGAATGCCTGGCAGCAGCCGCTCGTCTCCAGGGTCGCCTTCAACTACACCGATCTCACCCCGATCGCAGCCATGGCGCAGGATGAATTCCTGCTTTGGGTCAAGCAGGACGCGCCCTACAAGACCGCGGGCGATTATCTGAAGGCGGCCGCAACGGGTGACTTCAAGATGGGCGGCGCGCAGTCCAAGGACACCGACGAGGTGTTGACGCGCATGATCGAGAAGGCCGGTCATGTGAAGCTGACCTACATTCCCTTCAAGAGCGGCGCCGAGGCCGCCGTGCAGCTCGCCGGTGGGCACATCGATTCCCACGTCAACAATCCCAGCGAGAGCCTCGGGCAATGGCGCGGCGGGACCCAGCGTCCGCTCTGCGCTTTCAGCCCGAAGCGGCTGCCGCAAGGGCCCAAGATCACCGCGACCGAAGGCTGGAGCGACGTTCCGACCTGCGCCGAGCAGGGCCTCGACATCAAGCAATATGAGCAGCCACGCACGGTGTGGCTGCCCGGCAAGGTCACGCCGGACCAGGCCGCCTACTATGTCGACCTCATGAAGAAGGTGCAGGCGACGCCGGAATGGAAGGATTACATCGAGAAGAGCTCCCAGATCGACACGTTTCTCACCGGTGCCGATCTCGACAAGTTCATCAAGGAGGATCTCGAGCACCTCAAACAGGTTGCAAGCGAGCAGGGCTGGCTCGTCAAGTGAGGCGGGAATCCCCTCAAGCTCCTCCGTCGTCCCGGCCTAGTGCGCACTTTGCGCACGGGGGGCCGGGACCCCTACCGCGTGATCCATCGAGGAGTGCTGGTCATCGTACCGAGGTGGACCTAACTCCAAGTCTTCGTCAAACTCCTCCCTGTGGTTATGGGTCCCGGCCTTCGCCGGGACGACGCCTAACCGCAGGGAAGGTGCGTGCGTCATATACGACTGGCCGTCATTCGACTCCTGACTGGAGCCTTCGATGATATCGCGACGCGCGCTCGAACTTGCGACTGCCATCCTCACCGGCAGTTTTGGTGTTGCGGTGGTGGTCCAGAGCCTGGACAACGGCATCGGCTGGTCGAGCGCGGGCGTGGATTCCGGCACATTCCCGTTTCTGACCGGCATCGTCATCATCACTGGTAGCCTGTACAATCTGGCGCGCGGCGTCGTGCCGGCCGCGACGCTGGCGAGCGTTCCGGTCGCGATCACGTCCATCGAGCTGCGGCGGCTGGCGGGCCTGTTCGTGCCCGCCGCGATTTTCGTCGCAGCGATCCCGCTGCTTGGAATGTATCTCGCCTCGGCGGTTTACGTCTTCGCGGTGCTCGCGATCCCCCGGCATCAATCCGCGGTGCGTTCGGCGGTGATGGCAGCAGCAACGGCGCTGGCGCTCTATGTCGTGTTCGAGCGCATGTTCCAGGTGTCGTTGCCACATGGCGCGCTCGCCGCCGCCCTCGGGTACTGAGGGAGGGGCCAATGGACAATTTCTCGGAGCTCCTGCACGGCTTCACCATCGCGGTCACCGTGCCGCATCTGGTGCTGATGGTCGTCGGCGTGCTGCTCGGCATTCTCGTCGGCGTGCTGCCGGGGCTGGGTGCGCCGAACGGGGTGTCGCTGCTGCTGCCGCTCACTTTCGGCATGCAGCCGGTGTCGGCGATCATCCTGCTTTCCAGCATGTATTGGGGCGCGTTGTTCGGGGGCTCGGTGACCTCGATCCTGTTCAATATCCCGGGTGAGCCGTCCTCGGTTGCCACCACCTTCGACGGTTACCCGATGGCGCGCGATGGCCGGCCGACCACGGCGCTCGCCACCGCCTTCGGCTCGGCCGCGTTCGGCGCGCTGGTCGGCGTCATCCTGATCACGTTCCTGGCGTCATGGGTGGCGCAGGTCGCGCTCGCCTTCGGGCCGGCGGAATATTTCGCGGTCTATTTCCTCGCCTTTGCCAGCTTCGTCGGCATGGGCGGCTCCGCGCCGATCAAGACCGTGGTGGCGCTCGCGATCGGTTTTGCGATCGCCGCCATCGGCATCGACACGGTCTCCGGCAGCGTCCGCCTCACCATGGGCATCGATGAGCTGGTGAAGGGCGTGAACTTCGTCGTCGCGGTGATGGGCCTGTTCGGCATCGGCGAGCTGCTGGTCGCGGTCGAGGAGGAGTTCCATGCCCGCGCTGTGTCCTCGAAGATCGATTGGCGCGAGGTATTTCGCGCGGTCGGCCAGCTGCCGCGTCACGGGGTTGCACTGTTGCGCAGCGCCGCAATCGGTTGCTGGATGGGGATCACGCCCGGTGGCCCGACAGCGGCATCCTTCATGAGCTACGGCATCGCGCGGCGCTTCTCGCGTCGCGGCCGCTATTTCGGCACCGGCGAGGTCGAAGGCATCATTTCGCCCGAGACAGCAGATCATGCCGCCGGCACCAGTGCGCTGCTGCCGATGCTCTCGCTCGGCATTCCCGGCTCGGCCACCGCGGCGGTGATGATGGGCGGGCTGATGATCTGGGGCCTCAATCCCGGGCCGATGCTGTTCGTCGACCAGAAGGACTTCGTGTGGGGTCTGATCGCCTCGATGTATGTCGGCAATATCGTCGCCGTTGCCCTGGTGTTGCTCACCGTTCCGGTGTTTGCCGCTCTGATGCGGATTCCCTTCGTGATCATCGCGCCGCTGATCGTGATCATCTGCGTCGTCGGCGCCTATTCGGTGTCGAACTCCTATCTCGACGTGGTGATGATGCTCGGCTTCGGCATCGTCGGCTATCTCTTCAAGAAGCTGTTCTACCCCCTGGCGCCGCTGGTGCTTGCGATCGTCATCGGCGACAAGGCCGAGGATGCGTTCCGGCAGTCGATGCTGATGTCCAAGGGATCACTCGGGATCTTCTTTGCGAACAAGCTGGTGACGTCCCTGGTGGTGGCCGGCATCGCGCTGCTCCTGCTTCCGCTGGTGTTGCAGCTCGCGCGGCTATTTCATAAGCCTGCATCCCCTGCCACTGAGACGACAGCCCAGGAAAGGTGATCATATGACCGCAAAGCCGCTGATTGCGCTGGCGATGGGAGATCCTGCCGGCATCAGCCCGGAGCTGACCGCAAAGCTCGTGGCGCTGGATGAGATCCGCAATCATGCCCGGCTCGTCGTGATCGGCGACCGCCGCATCTTCGACGAAGGCGCACGCGTCGCCGGTGTCGCGCCGGAGCTGACGAGGGTACAGCAGGGCGCCGACTTTCGCGCGGCGAAGGGCGACGCCCTGTTCGTCGATCACGGCCATCTCGATCCCAAGGAGGTCGAGCCGAAGACCGCGACCCTGGCCGGCGGACAATTCGCCCTGACGAATTACCGCCACGCGCTCGAGCTCGCTCGCGATGGCCGCGTCGATGCCGTTTGCTTCACGCCGTTCAACAAGCAGGCGATGCGGTATGCCCGCGCCGACTATGACGACGAGATCGCGTTCTCCGCGGAGGTCGCCGGCCTCAAGACGCCGGCCAGCGAATTCAACGTGCTGGGCGAGCTCTGGAATGCACGGGTCACTTCGCACATCCCGCTCAAGGACGTCGCGGCAAAGCTGTCCAGCGAGCGGATCCATCGCGCGCTCACGCTGACCGATGCCTGCATGCGCAACGCCGGCTATGCGCGGCCGCGCATTGCGGTCGCGGGCCTCAATCCGCACGCCGGCGACGGCGGCAATTTCGGCCGCGAGGAGATCGATGTCATCGCGCCCGTGGTCGCGGCCGGCCAGCGTGACGGAATTGCCGTGGAGGGCCCGTTTCCCGCCGACACGGTATTTCTGCGCGCCAAGGCCGGCGCCTTCGATGCGGTGCTGACAATGTATCACGACCAGGGCCAGATCGCGATGAAGCTGATGGGGTTCGATCGCGGCGTCACCTTGCTCGGCGGCTTCCCGTTCCCGATCTGCACGCCCGCACACGGCACCGCCTACGACATCGCAGGCCAAGGCGTCGCGTCGACCGGTGCCACTCGTGCCGCGGTGCTGCTTGCGGCGGAAATGGCCGGGCGGCGGGTGGGCTGACCTGGACCGGCGCGCCCTGTCAGGAAAAACTGGAAACTTCCGCCGTGGAGCCGAGTTGCTTCCCGACGAATGTCTCCACGTCGGAGCTGGAACATGGCCGAGCAGGTGCCACGCGCGGCGGTGAGAATCGTCTTCGCCGTCGCGTTCTTCGCATTGACGGCCGCACCAGCGCTCGCTGCCGGAATGGACGCGGCCGCGATCGCTTCCGCCGAGCCTTCGAAGAAGACCCTGTCAAAGGAGAAGTCGACCCCGGCAGGCGTGCGTCTGCAGGTCCTGCTGGACAGGGCCCACTTCTCGCCGGGCGAGATCGACGGCAAATTCGGGGAGAACGCAAAGAAAGCGCTGCGCGCCTACGCGGAAGCACGGCAATTGCCGAGTTCGGATGAGCTGACGGATGATGCCTGGAAGGCTCTGCAGGCGGACGGTCGGCCGCTGACGGCGACCTATACCATCACCGACAAGGACGTCGCGGGCCCGTTTTTGCACAAGCTTCCAGCCAAGATGGAGAACATGAAGGACATCCCGAAACTCGGCTACACCAGTCCGCGCGAAGCGCTGGCCGAGAAATTTCACATGAGCGAACAGCTGCTGGCGGCGCTCAATCCCGGACGCCATTTCGACCACGCCGGCGAGTCCATCGCTGTCGTCGACACGAGCAACGGCGGAAACGCCGCGCCTGCCAAGGCCGACAGGGTGGAGATCGACAAGGCGCGGCAAACCGTAAAATTGTTCGACAAGTCGAATGCGCTGATCGGCTTCTATCCGGCGAGCGTCGGAAGCGAGGAGAAGCCATCGCCCTCGGGCACGCTGAAGGTCACCGAGATCGATCCCAATCCAACCTACCGCTACAATCCCGCTTATCACTTCAAGGGCGTACATTCCCGAAAACCCTTCAAGATCAGGCCCGGCCCGAACAATCCAGTCGGCACGATGTGGATCAACCTGTCCGCCGACGGCTATGGCATCCATGGCACGCCGTCGCCGCAAAATATCTCCAAGGGACAATCGCACGGCTGCGTGCGTCTCACCAATTGGGATGCCGAACGCGTCGCAGCCAGCGTCGCGAAAGGGACGCCGGTCACGTTCGTGGAGGGCGGCGGATGATGCACGCGCCGGTCGCGAAGGCCGATTGCGCCGAGGCCGGCTTGTTGACCCCGAGCGCCGCCACGCAGCAATCGCCGGCGGCTGACGGCGGAGGCTCATGCCGCAGCTCCCGTATTCCGGGCCGCCGCGCGAAAACGCCGGGCGTGAAATTCTGCAATGCCGTCCTTGGGATAGTCGTGCAGGAAGCCGGAAAGCCGGACCAGGGTGGTCTCGGCAGCGCCATTCCGCGCAATTGATGCAAAAACATCGTCCCAGCGTTGGCACATGACAATCTCGGTCTCGCTGGCGAGTGCAAGCTCGCCGCGCAGTTCGCTGACCTCGATCGGCTCGGCAAATCCCTTCGGGGTGATGCTGTCGACGCTGCGGAACAGGAAGTTGTGGCCGACACGTGCGCGCACGGCGGCGCTGACCAGCACGCACGTGCCGTAGTTCTTGTTGAGGCCCTCGAGCCGCGATGCGAGATTTACGGCGGCGCCGAGCGCGGTGTAGTTCATCCGGTGGCTGGAGCCGACATTGCCGATCACGGCATCGCCGACATGCAGGCCGTAGCGCGTGTCGTAGGGCGGCCAGCCCTCGCGCCGGAACTCCTGGTTCAGGGCTTGGTTCGCCGCGAGACATGCGAGAACTGCGTGGCAGGCGTTGAGGGTGTGGTCGGGATCATCCACCGGCGCATTCCAGAGCGCCATCACGGCATCGCCGATATATTTGTCGACCGTGCCCTGGTGCCGCATGATCTGGTCCGAGAGCGCCGCGAAATAGCGCGAGGTGTAGATCATCACCTGTGACGGGTCGGCGCGCTCGGTCTTAGCGGTGAAGTCGGCGACATCCGTGAACAGCACCGTGACTTCGCGCCTGCTGCCGCCGAGGCGGAGCGACGAGCCGGTCTCGATCAGCTGCCGAACGATCGGGCGCGGGATGAAGTTTGCAAAGCTGCGAACCAGGCTGCGCATGGTGAAGACCGAGCGCCCGAGCTCCTCGATCTCGGCGATGACAGAATGAATGCGCGGACGCTCCGCAATCTCGAACCGCTGGATCGCGTCGGTCTCCTCGACGAGCTTGCGCAGCGGCTGCGCCATCAACGATCCCAGCCAGAACGCGAACGGCAGCGTGGCGCCGACGAAGGCCAACGCCAGCGCGAACAATGTCCGCCGCTCGCTGATGATGCGGGCGTAGAATTCGTCGAGCGGCGCGATCATCGCCAGCCGGACATTGGCCGAGCCGGCCGTATCGAGACGGTGGACCGCCGCGATATAGGTCCGGCCCGCGGCATCGTCGAAGAATTGCTGGGCCGGCCCGCCGTCGCGCCAGGACCGGATGATTGGCACCAATGCGGGCAGCTTGAGCGCGCCGAGTTGCGGCAGATCGTCCTGCCGCTCCGGGATCTCCGCCATCAGGCGGTTCATCTCGGGATGGCCGACGATGCGATCGGCATCGTTGAACAGGAAGGCAAGCCCCGATTGGCCGAGCTTCTGCTGCGCCAGCATGTCCTCGAACCGGTTCAGCAGCACGTCGCCGGCGACGACACCGCGGCGTCCCTCCTTCAGGGGCGTCCGGAGCGTGTAGCCGGGTTCGCCCGTGGCGTAGAAGACGTAAGGGCCCGTCAGCAGCGTCTTGTCGTTCTTGAACGCCTCGACATACCAGGGCCGCTGCCGCGGGTCATAGCCGGCGGGTCCCGCGACCTCCGCCACCTGGATGAGATTTTCGGACAGATATTGCGTGACCGGCGCGGCCCTGGCCGTTCGCGAGATCACGACCAGCCGGAAGGCCGCATCCTGATCGATCATCAGGCTCGCCCTGAACGCCGGCTTGGCGCGGTCGATCACGTCCATCTCGATGAATGAGCCGTCTTCGTAGCCGACATAGAGATTGAACAGCCGCTTGTTGTTGCGCAGCATCGCCGCCATCAGGCTGTAGAGCCGCGCATTATCCGCGATATCGGCTTCCTGAATCGACGGCAGGCCGGACAGGATGTCGAGATTGTCGCGGACGTTCTTGAACTGCTCGTCGACGTGGTCGGCGCCCAACTGCGCGACCTTCTCGATGAAGCTTCTCGCCGCTGTTCTGGTGATGACAGTCACCCGCGCGAAGCTGAGATAGACCAGGGTCAGGCCGACGAGCAGCACCACGCTTACGAACACAGTGATGATCGATGTCTGGAAGGCGATGCGAAATGCGCGCTTGCTGGTTCTCTCTCCGGTCATCGGGGCTGCGTGATGCCTCCGCCAATACTTTCGAACGATCGGCCTCGTGGACGCCGGTTCCGGCGCCGCGGGCGAGATCGCGAAGGTCAGCCAGGTGTTCTTCCCTATGTTGCAGCAGATCCTTCTTGTTCGCGGTGAATGACGAGAGGCATGCGTACAACGCAGCGGAAGCCGACATGGCTGGTCGAGGTATCGACCGGCTCGGCATGGCGCGCGGCGGGACGGTAGCGGCGGCAGTAATTGGGTGCGCAGAGATGCGAGCCGCCCTTCAGGACCTTGCGCGGAATTTTGATGTCCGGCTGGCGCGCGTCGTAGCTCGCCTCCTCGCGGCCGCCGCGGGGATTGTTCGGAATGCAGCAGGGCTTTGCGGCGTCAGCCGCGTGCCGGGCTGACCACCAGTCGGAAGTCCACTCCCAGACATTGCCGATCATGTCGTGGAGGCCGTAGCCGTTCGGCGGGAAGGCCATGACCGGCGAGGTACGCTCGTACCCATCCTCGCCGAGATTCTGGACAGGAAAGTTTCCCTGCCAGATGTTGGCCATGTGCTTTCCGCCCGGCATCAGCGCATCGCCCCAGGCGAACTCCTCGGCCTCAAGGCCGCCGCGCGCGGCGAACTCCCACTCGGCTTCCGTCGGCAAATCCTTGCCGGCCCAGCCGGCATAGGCCGCCGCATCGCTATAGGAGACGTGCACGACCGGGTGGTCGTCGAGACCCCCGATGTTGCTGCCGGGGCCGTAGGGATGGCGCCAGCTGGCGCCGCGCATGAAGGACCACCACTGACTCCAGTCGGTGAGATCGTTGATGCGCGGCAGCGGCGAGAACACCAGTGATCCCGCGTAGAGCATCTCCTTTAGTGCGCCCGGATAGTCGTTCGGGTCGGGAACGATCTGCGCTTCGGTGACATGACCGGTCGCGCTGACGAATTGCTTAAACTGCCGGTTCGTGACCGGCGTGCGATCAATCCAGAAGCCGTCGACCGAGACGCGGTGGCTCGGCGCTTCTTCCGGATAATGATGGTCGGATCCCATGCGAAAAGTACCGCCGGGAATGAAGACCATCTCGCCGGTCTTCACATCATCCGGCAACCACTCGCAGTGATCCATATCCGCCCGCAACATGATGGAAACTCCGATACGCGCGTTCCACCTGTTGCTATGACGCAGGCTTTGGTTGATCTCGACGACGGCACATTGCCTTGCACGTTGGATGCATTGTCTGGTCCCCTCTTTTTGGCGCTTTGGCGAGAAGACGACGCCGCATTGCGTCAACATCTCTTTCCTTTGCGCGCACGCTTTCGAGCACGCAGCAACACTTGCCGCGTGCGCTCTGCCATCCGCAGAGCGCGTTTGATCGATATCGCTGAGGTTGCAAAGGTATCCGAAGATCGACCGACTGTGATGTGCAGTTTGTGCCAGTACGCAGAACTGGCGGGTAAGACCTAACGCGCTATCTCGCAAACTCCTCGATCCGCAGTGCGATCAAGCGCAAACTTCGCGTCAAATTCGGCCATGATTTGCCTAAAACGCGAAGTCCGCTGATCGCACCCATCTCGCGTTGTGGTGGTATTTCGTTGCTGGCTGCCGTAGAATTGTCGCGCTTCAGTAACAGGGTACAACCATGGGGCAATTCCTTCTGGTTGATTCGCGAAAGCTGGACGGTTTTGAAGGTCTTCACCGAGCCGTTCACGGCTCGCATGTCGACGTGATGCAGCTCGGCCGTGGGCGGTTGCGCGGGACGTTGTCGCACATTGGCATCGGCGAGTTCTCGCTCAGCATAGGCACCTTCAACGTCGGCATGCGCACGCAGCGTGTCGCTAGCGACGACAAGCTGATCATCGGGATGCTGCTCACGGCCGAGGATCGCGTTGCTCACTGGTCGTTCGACATGCAGCTCAACGACGTGCTCGTCATTCCGCCGCTGCTCGAGCATGATGGCGTGTTTCACGGCGGCTCCGCTTATGCTGCCATGCGCTTCGACCTCGACGAGGTCACCTCGCTGTTTGGCGGCGAGGCGAGGCTGAGCGACCCCGACACTTGGCGTATTCGCGGCCATTTCCGGGCAGATCTGGAGACCGGGGCGATTGCATCACGCCGTCTGGTCCGGATCATGTCGCATCTGTGCACGCACAGCGGCGGGTTGACACCATCCACCGCCGATTTCTGGAAACGATCGATCGTCGAATGCATGGCGGCCAACGTCATGTCGTCGCTACCGCCCGACGACAATGGCTGGCTGCCCTCCGCAAGGCGGCTGATCCGCAGGGTCGAGGAATATCTCGACGAAGCCGGCACCCGCCCGGTGCATGTGTCGGAGATCTGCGCGGCAATGGGCGTGTCGCGACGTACTCTTCATCGCGCCTTTCAGGAGGTGTTCAGCCTCGGTCCGGCCAGCTTCCTCCGGCACAAGCGGCTGTGCGCCGTTCATTCCATCCTGCACCAGAGCGCGCCCGGATCGACGACCGTGGCAGCCGTCGCCATGCAGCAGGGCTTCTACGAGCTCGGCCGGTTCTCGCAATACTATCTTGCGATGTTCGGTGAGCGTCCGTCGCAGACGCTCGGAATCGCATCCATTCAGACTGCCGGGGACGATATCGTCGGAGCCTAGCGCTCTGCGCCTCGCTTGCGAACGACGCCATCATCGCAGAATGCCGGTGTTTTGCCCGACGTGTCAAACGGCAATACGCGAAAATCGCGGGCTTGCTTTTCGTCCCGCCAGATCGAAAACGACAAGCATCATGAAGACAACCCCCCTGCTACTGTGCATGGGGTTGTTTTCAAGGTTTGGGTTCGAACGGGCAGACCGGCTCGAGCCTCAGGCCGCGCAAACGATGACACCGTACCAGCCGAGCCCCCGATAGGTCTCGTAGCCCGGCGTCGCATGGAACGCGATCATCGTGCCGGAGCGGTCCCGGTAGCAGCCGGAGCGCTGGCCATTGAGCGACAGCGAAACGCGCTCGCTGAGGATGCCCTGGCCGTCGGAGGCGGCAATGACGCGGAAATGCGAGTCGACCAGCAGCACGCGGGCCTTGTCCATGTCGCCGACGCGCACGCCTTGCACGATCGCACGTGCCTGCGGCTCCCAGTCGAAATGGATGGCGAGCACGCCGACCGGGGCGCCGTTGGCCTGGCCGCCGGCGCGGACGCTGGCGCAATAGGTTGCGACGTGGGCATTGCCGAGCAGCGGCTGGCTCTCGATGTCGCCGGCAACATAGTCGTCGCCGGAGCGCAGGGTTTTCGCCTCGCGAAACCATTTGGTGTGGGCGACGTTCTGGCCGACGACGCGAAAGCGGTCGGCACGGCCATTGGCGATGACGTTGCCGTCGAGGTCGCAGAGCCAGAGGTCGAGATAGACGGTATAGGCGCCGAGGATGACGTCGAGCCGTTCTGAAGCGTATGTGACCGCCGCCTGAGCAGGCGAGGCCGCGCAATCGACCACGGCGGAATCGGTCGCCCACCAGCGCACGTCGCAGGTGCGCTCATAGAGGTTGCGGTCGATCAGCTCGATCGCGTTCAAGGACAAGTCCATCATGCGCTCGCCGCGCGAGCGCTGGCTCATGCGATCGATCGACGAGACGAGATCGCCGGTGCGCTTCGTCAACTGGCTTTCGAGCTCGCGGGCGATGGTCTCGACTTGCTGGCCGACGGCGCGGACTTCCTGCGCCACCACCGCGAAGCCCGCGCCTTGCGCGCCGGCACGCGAGCTCTCGATCAGCGCGTTCAGCGCCAGCATCTTCATCTGGTTGGTGATCTGCTGGATCGACTTGGTCTTGTCGACCGCGATCTGGTTGACCTCCGCGGTCAGACGATTGATCAGGGCGGAGATATCGGAATCGTCGTCGGCGGGTTCGGCGGTGGTCGGCTTGGTTTTCAGACCCAGCGCAGCAGACATCGGGGACTTCCCTTGGCAATGAGGCCTGATCTGCAACGAACCCGGAACAATCACTTACAGATCGAATACGAGTCTTTTTCTAGGATTCAACCTAACGCCTGCTTAATTTGCTGTTCGGCGGAATGCCCAAATGGTAGTCACTCCCGCCAGTCAGGCGGCCATCCACCGCTTTGTGCGGCCCGGCCGTTGCAAATCGCCGGGGATTGCCGGCCAATCTCTTTCAGCCAGCGACCGGACATCCGTAATTGTCCGGGTCCCGAGTTCCCAACAGCCAGCTTCTTGTCATGACGCCGCCCGCCACCGCCTTGCCCGTCGAAATGCCCCAGGCCTTCCTGGGCGTGACGCGCTCGCTCACGGACAACCTCTGGCGCGATCGGCTGGACGCGCGCGGCGCGGCCAAGGCGCTCGCCATCGTGCAGCGTCATCAGCTGCCGGAGTTGCTGGCGCGGGTGCTGGCGGGGCGCGGTGTCGACATCGACGCTGTCGCCGACTTCCTCGATCCGACCATCCGACAACTGCTGCCGGACCCGTTCACCGTGACGGAGATGGAAGCCGCGTCGAAGCGCATCGCCGACGCAGCAGTGAAGGGCGAGACCGTCGCGATCTTCGGCGATTACGACGTCGACGGTGCCACCTCGGCGGCGCTGCTCGCCTGGCACCTGCGCCATTGCGGGCTCGATCCGCTGATCCACATTCCCGACCGCATTTTCGAGGGGTATGGCCCCAACGTCGAAGCCGTGCGTGGGCTTGCGGCAAAGGGCGCCACGCTGCTCGTGACCGTCGATTGCGGCACCACCAGCATCGAGCCACTGGCGGAGGCGAAACGGTTAGGCCAGTCCGTCGTCGTGATCGACCACCATCAGGCCGGTACGGAGCTGCCGGAGGTCGACGCACTGGTCAATCCGAACCGGCTCGACGATCTCTCTGGCCTCGGCCATCTCGCCGCCGTCGGCCTGGTGCTGGTCACGCTGGTCGCGGTCAATCGCGAACTGCGTCAGCGCGGCTTCTGGACGGCGGAGATGCCCGAGCCAGATCTGCTCGGCATGCTGCATCACGTCGCGCTCGGCACGGTCGCGGACGTCGCGCCGTTGATTGGCCTCAACCGCGCCTTCGTCGCCAAAGGGCTGATCGCGATGCGGCGCCGCGATCATGTCGGCCACACCGCACTGATGGACGTGGCGCGGCTCAATGGCCCGCCGGAGGCCTGGCATCTCGGCTTTATGCTCGGGCCGCGCGTCAATGCCGGCGGCCGTATCGGCCGCGCCGATCTCGGCGTACGGCTCTTGCTGGAAGGCGACAGCGTCGAAGCCGCGCGGATCGCGGCCGAGCTCGACCGCCTCAACAGCGAGCGTCGCGTCATCGAGCAGGCCGCGGAGGCGCAGGCCGAGGCCGAAGCGCTCGCCTCGATCGGGCTGGAGGACAAGCTCGGCGTCATCGTCACGGCCTCCGAAGGCTGGCATCCCGGCGTTGTCGGCCTCGTCGCCTCCCGCCTGAAGGAGAAGTTTTCGCGGCCAGCTTTCGCGATTGCGCTCGAGCCCGGCGGCATCGGCACCGGCTCGGGCCGCTCGATTACGGGCGTCGATCTCGGCAAGGCGGTGCGACAGGCGGTCGCCGACGGCATTCTGCTCAAGGGCGGCGGCCACGCGATGGCTGCCGGCGTGACGCTGCGGAAAGAGAAGCTCGCTGAATTCCGCGCCCATCTCGAAAACGCGCTGGCGCGCGATGTCGCCGAGGCGCGCCATGTCAACGAGCTCTATATCGACGGTGCGATCTCGGCACGTGCAGTGACGACCGAGCTTGCAACCACGCTTAATCGCGCGGGTCCGTTCGGCAGCGGTAATCCGGAGCCCGTGCTGGCGCTGCCGGCGCATCAGCTCGTCTTTGCCGACGAGGTCGGACAGGCGCATCTGCGGCTGCGTTTCAAATCCGGCGACGGTGCCATCGTCAACGGCATCGCGTTCCGTTCGATCGGTCAGAAACTCGGAAATGCATTGGTGGCCAATCGCGGCCAGCAACTGCATGTCGCGGGCTCCATGTCGGTCGATCGCTATCAGGGCGCCGAGCGCGTGCAGTTTCGCGTCATCGACGTCGCACTACCGGACCAGGGGCCCGCCCTGATTAGATAGCGGCGTCAAACAGCAAACCTCAAACAACAAAAAAGAACGGGAGTGAACATGGCAGGGCAGGTTGAGGGCAAGGTCGCACTGGTGACGGGCGGCGCGTCCGGCATTGGCGAGGCGATCGTCGAGCTGTTCGCACGCGAAGGCGCGACAGTCATCGCCACCGACATCGACGAGCTGCGCGGCCCGGAGCTCGTCAAGCGCATCACCAGGGCCGGCGGCAAGGCGATCTTTCTTGAGCAGGACGTCACCCGCGAGGAACGCTGGCTCGAGATCACAGCCGAGATCGCGAAGCGCTACGGCCGGCTCGACATCATGGTCTCCAATGCCGGCATCGGCATTACCGTACCTTCCATCGTCGACATGACGCTCTCTGACTGGCGCAAGCAGAATGCGATCAACCTCGAGGGCGTGTTTCTTTCGGTCAAGCATTGCCTGCCGCTCATGCGCAAGCACGGCGGCGGCTCGATCGTCATGATGTCGTCGCTGGCGGGCCTGCGCGGCGCACCCGGCCTGTCGGCCTATTCGGCCACCAAGGGCGGCGTGCGGCTGTTCGCGAAATCGATCGCGATGGAGTGCGCGGCGGCCGGCGACGGCATCCGAGTCAATTCGGTCCATCCCGGCATCATCGACACGCCGATCTGGGGCAAGATCCCGACGGGTGCGACCGGCGCAGGCCAGAATGCGCCGATCGACCCGGAGGAGCGGGCCAAGATCGCAACGCCGCTCGGCCGCGCAGGCCAGGCTGCGGAAATCGCCTCCGGCGTGCTGTATCTGGCCTCAGATGCTTCGCGCTACGTTACCGGCAGCGAGCTCGTCATCGACGGCGGCATGAATGCCGGCGGGGTGGCGCGGCGGGCGTGAGACGTGCAGGGCAGAGTGGCGGCCGCAGGGGCTGACGCGCAGGCCTCCGCCCTATACAACGCGCGCAGATCCCGACCGAAAGAGGTTTTCCTTCGCTATGGCACACGGCCTTCACGCTGCCTCGTCCACACCTGCGCCGGTCCGCTCGAACCGGCCGGACCTCGCCACCGATGCGATCCGCACCGCGCGCGAGGATCTCGCCGCCTGCTTCCGCATGGCGGCGCGCAATGGCTTTGAGGAGGGTATTTGCAACCACTTCTCGGCCGTCGTGCCCGGCCATGACGACCTCTTCCTGGTCAACCCTTACGGTTACGCCTTCCGCGAGCTGAGCGCGTCAAAGTTGCTGATCTGCGATTTTCACGGTCACGTGCTCGACGGCGACGGCGAACCCGAGGCGACCGCGTTCTACATTCATGCTGAGATGCACAAGCGCCTGCCGCGCGCGAAGGTCGCGTTCCACACCCACATGCCCTATGCCACGGCATTGTCGATGACCGAAGGGGATCCCCTGATCTGGGCCGGCCAGACCGCGCTGAAATTCTACGGCCGCACGGCCATCGACCGCGACTACAACGGCCTCGCGCTCGACAACCGCGAAGGCGCACGCATTGCGTCGGCCGTGGGCAATGCCGACATCGTCTTCATGAAGCATCACGGCGTGATGGTGCTGGCCCCGACGATTGCAGACGCCTGGGACGATCTCTACTACCTCGAACGCGCCGCGGAAGTGCAGGCGCTGGCGATGTCGACGGGACGCAAGGTGCTGCCAGTCGATCCTGCGATTGCGGCCGAAACCTACAGGCAGATGCGCGAAGGCGATTCCGAGTCCGCGCGATTGCATCTCGCCGCGATCCGCCGTCAGCTCGATGCGGAAGAGCCGCAGTACCGGCACTGAGGCCGTCTACGATCCCTGCCGCAGTTTTGCCAGCACCTTCAGGCCGCCATAACCATCGGCGGGGGTGATCCCGGCGCGCTGCTGAAAATCCTTGATGGCCTTCATCGTGTCGTTGCCGACGCGGCCATCGGTGCCGCCGGTGTCGAAACCGGCTTTCGTCAGGCGCGTCTGCATCTCCTGCACCTCGGCGAGCGTCAGCACGCGCTCGGAGCCGGGGAAGGGCTGAATGAAGGGTGGGGCGCCTAAGCAGCGGTCGCCGAGATGACAGATCGCGAGTGCATAGTTCATCGAAGGATTGTAGCTCTTCACGGCATTGAAATTCGGTCCGAGCAGGAATGTCGGTCCGCCCGTGACGGGCGTCCACATTTGCGCGGAGGCGTTCGGTTGCGGAAAGGGCTGGCCGTCGGCGCGGGTGACGCCGGCCGCCTGCCACGCCGCATAGGTCCGGCTACCGCTCATCTCGCCGGACGTGCGCACCTCGTAGCCCCAATGCTCGCCGCGGTGCCATTTGCCGCGATTGACGAGATATTTTGCGGTCGAGCCCAGCGCGTCGTCGGGCTTGCCGAACGGCGAGACCTTGCCGTCGCCGTCATAGTCGATGCCGACATTGAGCCAGACCTCCGGCATCCATTGCGAATGCCCCATCGCGCCGGCCCACGATCCCTTCATCTGTTCCGGCGTGCTCCAGCCCTTATCCACGATCCGCAGGGCGTTAATAAGCTCGGCCTCCCAATAGGCTTTGCGCCGTGGCTCGTTCCAGGCGAGTGCGGCCAGCGAGGGAAACACCGGCGTCATGTGGTTCTGCTGCACCAGCGGATCACCGTAAGCGGACTCCACGCCCCACAAAGCCAGCAGCGTGCCGCGCTCGACGCCGAAATCGCGCTCGATGCGTGCGAACAGCGCCTCGTTGTTCTTCAGCGCGATCTTGCCGTTGATGATGCGCCAGTCGGAGACGCGGCGGTTGATGTATTGCCAGACCTGCTCGTGGAATTCGGGCTGGTTGCGCATCTGCTTGAACACGCTCATGTCGGGCTCGACACGTGTCATCGCGCGCTGCCAGGTCGCGGCCGAGATGCCCTTGGCCATTGCACGCGCGCGAAAACCCTCGCGCCATTCATCGAAGCCGGGAGGTGAGGCGAGTACGGGCGCTGGCAGCGTCAGCAGGGCGGCTGCGCCGAGCGTGGACCGGAGGAGGGCGCGGCGGGTGCAATAGGCCGAGGAATCAGCTTGTTTCATGCGTGCATTGTAGCGGGAAACATGGCTCCTGTGAGTCGGTCCCTGGAACAAGGGGAACAGGCTTGGACGTCTCGTTCCCCGGAACAAAGTGTCGCACCCAGGCATTCTCTCCCGATACAATCGAGGAGGACACAATGAGGAAGTATCTGTTTGCCGCCGCCATGGTCACTGCGATCGCAGCCCCTGCGTTCGCGGATGAAGTCGGTGTTCACGTCGGTCCGGTTGGAGCCGGGGTGACGGTCGGCCAGGCCCCCGAATACCGCGATCGTAACCGCACCACGGTCATCAAGGAGCGCGAGCCTGCTGACCGCAAGACGGTGATCAAGAAGGAAGATGAATTCGGCAATCGCAGCAAGACCGTGATTCATCACGACAACGATTGACGGAGCGGAGCCCCGGCGGATCGCCGGGGCCCGTCTTCTTCAACGAGCTTTCGGGGTGGAATGAAGATACGCGCGCATGCGGAAAGCCATGTCGTCGAACTCGATGATGGATCGTGCTGGCGGATTTTCCCCGGCGACCTCGCCGCGACGCTGAGCTGGAAACCTGAAACTGATTTGCATCCGGAGCCGAGCGGCGACCGGATGAGTTCGCACGTCCTGATCAATGGTACGGACCAAAGTCGCGTCCGCGTGATCGCGGCAGGCGAGATCTGGCCCGACGGCGAAGTCAAAAAAGTGTTGAAGGGCAAGTAGGTTGCTGCGCCAGGACGAATACTCCCGTTTTTGAGCGCATCGCTTTGCTTCTGTCTGGGCAGAATGTGGGCATGCGCGAGCTGTTCGACATCATCCGAGCCAATCCCTGGCCCTTCGGCGCGGGGCTATCGGTCGTGGTCCTGATGATCCTTGCCGAGAACTTTGGCCGCGGCATTCATGGTGACGGCGCCGCAGGCGGCGATTTCGCTGATTTCGGAGGGTGCGATGGTGGCGGTGACGGGAGTGACGGATGAGGCGGCGACTAGGCTCGCCTAGTCCTCCTGCAACTCCGTCGCGACGTTGGCGAGCCAGCGGCGAATGGTTGTTTCCGCCTTGGCATCAAGGCCTCCGGCCAGTCTCTTCTCCAATTCAATCACGCGTTCCCTGCAAGCTTTCAGCAGCTTTGCCCCGCGCGGCGTCAGCGTCCATTGCTGGATGCGACCGTGAACGGGATGCGGCGTCATCACAATTGCGCCGTCGCGTTCGAGGTTGCGGATGATCACGCCGACGGTTTGCGGTGTCAGGAAGGTGAGGCGGGCGACATCGGCACCGGACAGGCCCGGATAGGCGTTCAGCATGGTGAGCACGGCGAATTGCGGCGAGGTCACGCCGAGATCGGCCAGCGTGCGTTCCATTTTCAGCCGGACCGCGGCGTGGGCCTGGCGCAGGAGATAGCCGAGGTAGCCTTGCTCACCGCGCTTGCCTTCACCGGGGGAGGGCAGGTGTACCGTAGCCTCCTCCCTCGACACCTTCTGCCGCGGTTTCGATTTCGTGACGTTGGCCGACTTGCGCATAGTATAAGTGCTCTTATAATATATAAGCACCCTTATAATAGCACGAGGTGAGCGGCAATGTCACACGCCCGTAGTGAATACGAGGATTTCAAGAAGATTGCGCCGGACGCGTATGATCTGGTTCTGGCGCTCGGCCAGGTCGCGGCCAAGGCCAGCCTCGACAAGCAGCTGCTCGAGCTGGTCAAGCTGCGAGCCTCGCAGATCAACGGCTGCGCCTTCTGTGTTCAGCATCACGTTCTTCTCTCGGAGCGGCTCGGCGTGCCCGCGGACAAGCTCCATCTGGTCGCGGTCTGGCGCGAAGCGCCGATCTACTCGGCGCGCGAGCGTGCAGCGCTGGCCTGGGCCGAGGCACTGACCCTGCTGCCCGACGGCTTCGGCGACGAAGTCTATGACGAGGTGCAGCGCGAATTCTCCGAGACCGAGCTGATGTACCTGACGTCGGCAATTGCTTCGATCAACGTCTGGAACCGATTTGGCGCTGCCTTTCGCTGGACGCCGGCGAAGCGGCCGGTCGCGGCGAATGCCGCGGCATCCTGATTTTGACGAGGGGAGGTTGTCATGATTGGCATCAGTTTGGCCACCACGCAGCGCCAGATGCCGGTGCGCTCAATGGCGCTGGCTGTTGCCGGCGGGCTTGCCTGCGCGCTCGCGATCGGCAAGGTGCTGCCGGTGATGATGGACACCGTATCAGGCGCACTCGCCCCGCTCTGCGCCACGGCCGCGGAGAGCTCGCCGCTCGATAAGGTCGAGCCAATCGGTTCCTACGCATTGCCCAACGTGCCGGGCAGACGCGTGACCATCGTGCGCGTGTTCTATGGTCCGGGCGGATTCTCGCGGCCCCATCGGCATGCCGGCTCGGTGACGGCCTATATTACCAAGGGCGAGATCCGTTCCCAGCTCGGCGGCGGCCCGGTCGAGACGTTCGGCGTCGGCCAATCCTTCTTCGAGCCGCCGGGTGCGACACATCTGGTCTCGGCCAACGCCAGCACCACCGAGCCTGCCGAACTGATCGCCGTGTTCGTGGCCGACGAGGGCGCCCAGCTGACGACTTATCTGGAGTGACTTGTAGCCCGGGTGAGCGGAGGCTAGATCCGGGCTACATCGTGAATTGCGTCATCCCCCGTAGGACGCGGGATCGGGATTGTCCGACGGATGCTCGAAGGATCTCTTCAGCGAGGCCGGCATTGGCACCTGGAAGTTGGGGCCGCGCGGCGGCACCGGCTCCATGAACCATTTGCTGTAGATTTTCTCGATCTCGGGGCTCTTGTAGAGCCTTGCAGTTGCCCGATCGACCACGGCCTTAAAGGGCGCGCCGTCCTTGCGCAGCATGATGCCATAAGGCTCCGGATCGGAAAATGCGCCGGTGCTATCGCGTAAAGCGACGAATCCTTTGAGGAAGTAATCATGGCCGCGAGCTGGATGTCGTCCATGACGAAGGCCTGCGCGCGGTCGGTCTCGACCATCAGGAATGCTTCGGGGACGTCCTTGGCATTCATCACGGTGATGCCGAGCGAGCGGGCCGCGTTGGCCTTGTTGAGCTGGGTGATGTTGGTCGTGCCCGAGACCGAGACGACGGCCTTACCTTTGAGATCGTCGACTTGGTCGAGCTTCAGCGCCTTCTTGGACAAGAAGCGGCTTGCCGTCAGGAAATGCGTGTTGGTGAACCACACCTGCTTCTGCCGATCGGCGTTGTTGGTCGTCGAGCCGCATTCGAGATCCACGGTGCCGTTCGCCATCAGCGGAATGCGGGTGGAGGACGTGACGATGTTCTCGTTGACCTCGAGCTTGTCCAGCTTGAGCTCGGCCTTGATCTCGTCGACGATCTTCATGCAGATGTCGACGGCGTAGCCGACGATCTTCTGCTTGTCGTCGATGTAGCTGAAGGGTACGGCACTGTCGCGTATCCCGAGGGTGATCGCGCCGGTGTCCTTGATCTTCTTCAGCGTGCCGCTTAATTCCTCCGCATGAACCGGCACGGCGAATGCGACGGCGAGAATGGCCGCCGTGGTGAGACAACGCATGAGCTTCCCCTTCATCCTGTTTGGCTGCGGGGAGCCAAGCAATTCTGGGGCCAGAGAAGGTCAAGTCATGCGGAACGGGTCCGGAAGACGGTCCGGCCAAGCCTGCTGCGCTGTCATTGGCGCGTCATCAAAACACGGCGGTCGCGTGGAGCCGCGCGTCAGTTCTCTTCGCTGCTCGATCCCTCGCGCGGATCTGGCTTGATCACATCTTCGGGCAGTGCGTGTGCGACCGGCTGCGGGGTGCCCGCGATCTCCGGGCCGATCTCGCGGCCGCGGGCGTGGATCAGACGCTCATAGGCCGAGACCAGCGTGACGTAGGGGCTGACCCAGATCCAGCCGTCGCGGGTGAACAGCTGAACGTCGAAATGCAAGTGCATCGACGTGCCGGCAGGATGGTCGAGATAGTTCGAGATCACGCCAATTTTCTCGCCTTCGGTGACGATACGGCCGTTGAGCACTCCGTTGGCGTTCATCGCCTCCGGGTTCATGTGCATGTAGCGGAAGCGGATGTGCTCGGTCCGGCTGTTGACCTCGAGCGTCGCGGCCTGGTCCTTGGGGGCTCTGATCACCACGGCATCGCGCGCGGCAACGACGCTGCGCTGCTTGGGATCGCAGGGCGCGCGGCCGTCAGCCGGCGAGGGGCAGCCGGCGGCGCGAATGTCCTCGCCCTGATGGCCATAGCCGCCGCCGCATTGCCAGACCTCGAAGCTGCGTGACTCGCAGAAATTGTCGCGCCAGGGATAGGCGGTCGGGCCGTCGTCCTTGTCGCGCTTGGCGTAGGATTGCGAATGCACGAAGGCTGGCGCCCGTTCGAGCGGAAAGCGGATCTGCGCATAGGCCATCGCATCGGGATGGCCGCCCTGTCTGCGATAACCGGTGTTCGGGATGATGTCGCCGCTCGGCCGGTAGCTGAAATCCGCCGAACGCGCGGCGGGACGATCGATCACGTCGGAGGCGACGTCCATCAGCGGCCGCGTGCGCAGGCCGCCGGCGATGTGCAGCGCCTTCAGGAAGCGCTCGGCAACGGGATAAGCTTCCTTGCAGGCAAGACGTCGCGGTTTTGCGACGCTGTCCAGGCACTGGATCGACACCACATAGGCGACACCGAAGCGCGTGAAGGCGTAGCGCACATAGCCTTCGCGGATGAACCTGCGCAAATCCGGATAGATTGTTGCCAACGGCTTGACCGGCTCACCCTTGCCGCCGGCGGGGTCGGCAATGTCGTAGACCAGGGCCGATCCCGTGATTTGAATTTCGACCGGTTTCGCGAAGACGCGGGTCGGCATGCCGTCGCCGGCGCCGGGTTCTAATGAAAAGCCCGCGCTATAGCCGGCGGGGCCGGCGTCGAACACGTCGACGGGATCGAAATCGGCCTGGTAGCGCGACAGCGCGAGCGGTGTGCCCGGCGCGCCACTGCGCTGCGCCTCGAGATAGGCGGCGGCATCGAACGGCAGCAGCACGGGAACGGAGCTGCGGGCGATGCCAGTGAAGAATTGCGAGGAGACCGCATTGAGCTGAACCAGTGCCGGCATCGCGCGCGGATCGAAGCGCGGCACCGAACGGCGCGGCGCGAAAATGAAATCGCCTGCGATCCGAGGCCGACTATTGATCTCGGTGCGGAGCTGGCCGAGCGCTGCGCGCCAGTCGACGCGCAGGGCCGAGAGCGAGGGGCTGCGGAATTCATCCGCAGCGAGCGGAGGTGCGCTGAGGAGCGACAGCGACGCCAGAAGTAGCGAGACGAAGCGGAAAGTCTTCCTACCCACTGTCTCGCCCCCCGGCGCCACCAGTTCCGCTTCCTCGATCCTTTGCTTAGTCCTTGGCGCGCTCGGAGTAGGAGCCGTCCTCGGTCATGACCACGATGCGGGTGCCGACGGCGATGTGCGGCGGCACGGTGGTGCGCACGCCGTTCGAGAGAATCGCGGGCTTGTAGGAGGAGGAGGCGGTCTGGCCCTTGGTCACCGGCTCGGTCTCGACCACTTCCAGCGTCACGCGCTGTGGCAACGCGATCGACACCACGTTGACGTCGTGCGTCGACAATTTGACCGTCATGCTCTCCTGGAGATAGGCGGCCGCGTCGCCGATAACGTCTTTGGACACCTGGACCTGATCATAGGTTTCTGGGTTCATAAAGTGGAAGCCGTCACCATCTTCATAGAGGAAGGTGAAGTTGCGCTCTTCGATCGTGGCCTTCTCGACCTGGTCGGTGGTCTTGTAGCGCTCGGAGATCTTTACCCCGTCCGAGATTCGGCGCATTTCGATCTGGCTGACCGGCGTGCCCTTGCCGGGATGAATGTTCTCGGCGGTCACGACGACATAGAGCTTGCCGTCTTGCTCGATCACGTTGCCCTTGCGAATAGAACTGGCGATGACTCTCAAAGCTGTATTTCCTGCTTGCTTGGCCCGGCTCCGGCCAGGACGTGGTCAAATTGATGGGGGTCCTGGGGCCTCAAATCAGACCTTGGCGCCCGTTTCGGGCCGCAACATACGCATTTTGTCATTGAATGCCAGCATTTTGCTGGCTCAGGGGGCGGTCGGTTAATGGCTGGGGACAAGCCGATTTCGCCGTTCTGGACGCCCGGGCGGCACCTTGACCGGCGGCCGTTCCTCCAAGCCAGGGGGGCCATCACCGGGTCTCTCAGGGGCTTTTTCGCCGAGCAGGGCTTTGTCGAAGTCGAAACCTCCGTCCTCCAGGTCTCCCCGGGCAATGAGACCCATCTTCACGCCCCCCGGACCGAGCTCATCCGGCCCGATGGCAGCCGGGCCGGCCGTTATCTGCGGACCTCGCCCGAATTCGCCTGCAAGAAGCTGCTGGCGGCCGGCGAAGAGCGGATTTTCGAGTTCGCCCGCGTATTCCGCGACCGTGAGCGCGGCGACCTCCATCTGCCCGAATTCACCATGCTGGAATGGTACCGGGCGGGTGCGCTCTATGATGCCATTATGGCCGACACTGTGGTTGTCATCGCTCGGGCTGCGCAGGCGACCGGGATCGGGACCTTCGCGTTCCGGGGCCGGACCGCCGACCCCTTCGCCGAGCCGGAGCTGCTGACGGTCGCAGGCGCCTTCGAGCGCTTCGCCGGCATTGACCTGCTGTCGACAATCTCAGGCAACGAGGGTAACCGTGCCGCGCTCGCTCGGGCGGCCGCCGGCAAGGTTCGCGTGGCCGAGGACGACACCTGGTCGGACATCTTCAGCAAGGTCCTGGTCGAGCATGTCGAGCCGCATCTGGGGCAGGGGCGTTTGACCATTTTGTTCGAATACCCATCTCCAGAGGCGGCGCTGGCGCGGGTGAAGGCAGACGATCCGCGGGTCGCGGAACGGTTCGAGGTCTATGGCTGCGGAGTCGAACTCGCCAACGGCTTTGGAGAGTTGACTGACGCTGGGGAGCAGCGCAAGCGTTTCACTGAATCCATGGCGGAAAAGCAGCGTCGCTACGGCGAGGCCTATCCGCTGGACGAAGACTTTTTGGCCGCGATTGCCGCCATGCCGGAGGCGAGCGGTGTCGCTCTCGGCTTCGACCGGCTGGTGATGCTGGCAAGCGGCGCAACACGGATTGATCAGGTGGTGTGGACGCCGCCTGCAGATGAAACGTTAAGTGAGACATGACGAAAACCAATCTTGCACGGACATTGCGCGAGCCGGCCGAACTGGTGGCCGCAGACCTCGTGCCCGCCGCGGCGCTGCCCGTGCTCGAACGCGTTGCTGCGCGCTATGCGGTCGCGATCACGCCGGCGCTGGTCGAACTCATCGACAACTCAGATCCCGATGACCCGATCGCCCGCCAGTTCGTTCCGACCGCCGCAGAGCTAGAGAGGAAGCCCGGCGAGAACGCCGATCCGATCGGCGATCACCCGCATTCGCCGGTCGCCGGCATCGTGCACCGCTATCCCGATCGCGTGTTGTTCAAGCTTGTTCATGTCTGCGCCGTCTATTGCCGTTTCTGCTTCCGTCGCGAGATGGTCGGACCTGGCAAGGAGAACGCGCTCTCTGATAGCGCTTATCGTGCGGCGATCGATTACATCCGTTCGCATAGCGAGATCTGGGAGGTGATCCTGACCGGCGGTGATCCGCTGATGCTGTCGCCGCGCCGGATGAGCGAGATCATGGCCGATCTTGCCGGCATCGATCACGTCAAGATCATCCGCCTTCATACCCGCGTGCCGGTGGCCGAGCCTGCGCGCATCAGCGACGAGATGGTCGCTGCCCTGAGGGTCGAAGGCGCGACCACCTGGGTCGCACTGCATGCCAACCATGCGCGCGAACTGACGGAAGCGGCGCGAGACGCCTGTGCGCAGCTGGTCGATGCCGGGATTCCGATGGTGAGCCAGTCCGTGCTTTTGCGCGGCGTCAATGACAACGTCGCCGCCTTGTCGGATTTGATGCGGGCTTTCGTCGAGTGCCGGGTCAAGCCCTACTACCTGCATCACGGCGATCTCGCGCCGGGCACGGCACATCTGCGTACTACGCTCGCGGCAGGGCAGGAGTTGATGCGGCAGTTGCGCGGGCGGGTGTCAGGGCTGTGTCAGCCGGACTACGTCATCGATATTCCCGGCGGCGCCGGCAAATCGCCGGTGGGCCCGAATTATGTGTTGGCGGCGCGAAATACCGCACCTGATGAGCGTGAAGCGGAATCGGAAACGCGCTATCGTATCGTAGATTATTGCGGCGACGTTCATCTCTATCCGCCCGAGATCTGAGCGGTGAAGGACGAGGGGGCGCCGGCTTTGCGGAATGGAGCAGCAAAATGAGGAAGATCGTCGTGGCACTGTCGCTTCTGGTGTTGTTCGGCGGCGTGGCCGTCGCGCAGACCGGCACCAAGGGCTCGTCGACATCGGGCGGGGCGACGTCCGGCTCGACGCCGTCGGCGCCGGTTGGTCACCGCCAGCCGCGAGCCGGCGACGTGCCGAATGAGAAGAATATCAGCGATCCCAACGATCCCCTGAGTAAGGAAAACCGAGCGCTCGACAAGAAGATCAAGAGCATCTGCCGCGGCTGCTGAGCCAAAGACCCTTGCGGGCAGGGCGCGAACAGCGTCGCCCCGCCCGCCTTTGGCCCAGCCTACGCGGAGCGCTCGTGCAGTCCGGCGCGCGCGGTGTTGCGCCGGATCTCGACCGCATCGGCGAGCTGCCCGAGCACGGTTGCCGTGGTCGCCCAATCGATGCATCCATCGGTGATACTCTGGCCGTAGACGAGCGGCTTGCCCGGCACCACGTCCTGGCGGCCGGCAACGAGATTGCTCTCGATCATCACGCCCATGATGCGGCTCTCGCCGCCGGATATCTGGCCGGCGATGTCGGCGGTGACCAGCGGCTGGTTTTCCGGATTCTTGCTCGAATTGGCGTGGCTCGCATCCACCATCACCAGTGGCGCGACACCGGATTTCGCCAGATCGTTGCAGGCCTCCGCCACGCTTGCCGCATCGTAATTCGGCTTGCTGCCGCCGCGCAGGATGATGTGGCAGTCCTCGTTGCCCGCAGTCGATGCGATCGCTGAACGGCCGAGTTTCGTCACCGCCATGAAATGATGCGGATGCGAGGCCGATTTCACTGCGTCCGCCGCGATCCGCACATTGCCATCGGTGCCGTTTTTGAATCCGACCGGGCAGGACAGGCCTGAGGCCAGCTCACGGTGGATCTGGCTCTCGGTCGTGCGCGCGCCGATCGCGGCCCAGGACACAAGGTCGGCGATGTATTGCGGCGTCGTCATGTCGAGGAATTCGGCGCCGGCCGGCAGGCCGAGATTGTTCACCGCTGACAGCACGTTGCGCGCCAGCCGCAGACCCTTGTTGATATCGAAGCTGCCGTCGAGATCAGGATCGTTGATCAGGCCCTTCCAGCCGACGGTGGTGCGCGGCTTCTCGAAATAGACCCGCATCACGATCTCAAGCTGATCGGCAAGGTCCTCACGCAGTTTTGCCAGCCGCTCGGCGTAGTCGATTGCAGCCTTCGGATCATGCACCGAGCAGGGGCCGACGACGACGAGAAGCCGGTCGTCCTGGCCGTTGAGGATGGCATGGATGGCGTTGCGCGCCGCCATCACCACACGGGTTGCCGTGAGGGTGCGCGGGACCTCCCGCATCACCTCCTCAGGCGTGCTCAGCTCTTTCAGTTCGCGGATACGAAGATCGTCGGTCGTGCTCAGCACGGCGGGCTCCTGTCTGTTTCTCGAACCTGCCGGCCAATAAAAAAGCCGCCAGGTCTGGCGGCTGTTCGGACTAGATGCTGCAATTTGTCAGATTGAGCGTGATCCTCCCACCGCCAGCGAGCTGTCGTAGCTAAAGTACCAATAAAAGCTGGTGGCAACGGTGATCATGGCGGCTCATATAGCGTGCCATTGGCAGGTTGTCACCCCCCAAATCGGCGGAGGGCGCAACGAGGCGTCTCAGGTGTTGCTGTTGCGTGCCGCAAGCGCCATGCCGATCAAGGTGACGCCGCCGAACAGCAGGTTGATGCCGACGAGCACGCCGATGGCCCATTCCGCCGTGCTCGGCAGTCCCGTGATCACCATGAACGCGATCGCGATGTCGACGAGGCCCGAGATCAGCAGCCACGACCAGCGGCCGCTCAGCTCGCGACGGTGCTCCAGCGCGTACATGATGGTGGTGACGCCCTCCGCAAGGAAATAGGCGCCGAGCACGATGGTCAGCGTCAGCACGGCCTGCATCGGCCGCGCCAACAGTAGCATGCCGGCGAGCACGGCGAGCGCGGCCGAGACCAGTGACCACCAGAAGCCGGGTGTGCTGCGCGCCCAATACGTCGCGATCAAGCCGCCGATGCCGCTGATCACGAACATCCAGCCGAGGAATATCGCGATCGCGAGGCTCGCGAACGGCGGCAGGATCAGCGCGGCGACGCCGAGAACGGCGAGCAGGATGCCCTCGAACAGGAAGGCCTTCCAATGCGCTTTCACCGCCTGGCTCATCGCGGATTGCAGCCGTGAAAAGTCCTCGGGCGATGTCATGATGGCCTCTCACGTCACAGGAAGCGGATGCGGCTCAATCTAGTACGCCCACACCGCGCTTGCCATCCCGCGGATCAACCGCCGCCATGCGCTGACGAAAAACCTTCGCCGCTGGTGCGGATGCGGTTGCGGCCGAGAACGTAGATCGCGGTCGTGACGGCCAGCAGCGCAAGGCCGAGCAGGATCGAGGTGAGGCCGATCGGGATCAGCGCCAGCGTGAGATTGCGCTCAGGGTTTATGAGCCAGTGGTGGATCGAGGTCAGCACGAAGGCGAGGCCGAGGAAGCCGACACCGCCGCCGGCAAGCCACAGCGCCCACATCCGCCGCAACTGGCTGAGCCGCTCGCGCGCGATCTCGGTCCGCGGCGCATGATGGCGGGCGACGCGCCGCACCAGGCGCATGGCAAAGGCGATCGAGCTGAAGCCGATCAGGAGGCTCGCGGCGCCGAGCCACATCCGCAAGCTGGGATCGAGATCCGGCATGCGCTGAAGCGTGAGCAGCGGAAAGTCGAAGGCCGAATGCAGGGCCAAGGGGCCTGCGAAGATCAGCAGGCGGCTGGAGAGCCGGGACCAGTCGCGATGACGGCGGTTGGCCCCCAGCGCCGTGCCGGCGCGCGCGATTGTCAGATAGGCGCCGGCGATGATGCCGAGCGCGCCGTGGAACGGCACGGTGAGCACGCTGCGCAGCGCCGCCAGCGACCGCCACATCTCGGCATGCTGGACCAGATAGGCGAGGTTTTCGTAGGCGGCGAAGCCGAGGCCGACTGCGGCACCATAGACCACGGTGTCCATGGGGTTGGCGAAGGTCCGCCGCTTGGTCGAGGAGACCAGCACGATCGCGATCACCTTCACCGCCTCCTCGGGCACCGCGACGCCGAAGACCGAATGCATGGCGAGCGCGGCCCAGGGATTGTCGGGTGCCGCAACCATCTTGGTGAAGGGTGCGCGGGCGAGACCCAGTAGCGAAATGCTGGCGGCACCGAGCAGGAAGGCGGTCCAGACCTGGGCCGGCGGTCCGGG
Organism: Bradyrhizobium diazoefficiens; assembly: GCF_016612535.1. Taxonomy (NCBI): domain Bacteria; kingdom Pseudomonadati; phylum Pseudomonadota; class Alphaproteobacteria; order Hyphomicrobiales; family Nitrobacteraceae; genus Bradyrhizobium; species Bradyrhizobium diazoefficiens. The sequence goes on along the minus strand of NZ_JAENXS010000002.1, from coordinate 683,565 downwards.
GCGTTCTTCGGCGGCAATGACGAGCCACAGCATCAGCAGCGCCGGGGCGATGGCGGCCGTTCCGATGACGGTGGGTAACGCTTCAATCAGATACATCGGCGCCGAAATTAGGTTCCCTTGGTCCGCTTATCTACGTCTCCTGATGCGACCATCTGTCATGAACTCGCTGTCCCGTTGCTTAACAAGCGTGACAGCTGGCGTTCATCAGGACTTCCAAATGTAGAATACGAGCGCAATCAATTGCATGACAGAGCCAATTCGTCATCGGCCGCAGCGGTTGCGCGCCTGTCATCGGATCGTGATTGATAAGTCAGATCAAGGCAATGTGCGGGTTTCTTCGATTCACGATGCACGCGTGCGAGCAGCGAGTCCAGAGGCGGAATGCCTCGCGCCGGACAACGCGCAGGCGGTCGGAACGGCCCAGTCACGCTTCGTTGTGCGTCCGCGGGGTGGTGGCGCAGTCCGGCGCGCCCGCACCTGCTCTAGTTCCTATAAGGCGCGCACGAGGCACGTGCCGAGGCTGAAGACGATGAGCAGCAGCAGGAAGGCCCGGTCGGCGGGAGGTATCTTTATCATGGCGTTGATCAAGCAACCCGCATGCCATGCATTCCCGAACGGGCCTGCGGCGTGCACAACGGCGTCTCACACAAAGCACTGCTTGCTCCGGTTCGAACCCCGGCTCCCACAAGGTGACCTGGGTCCGCGCTTTCCGCCCTCAATGGGTGGTAAACGGCGGTAGCGCGTCAGGCGCGATATCGAAGGCGCCGAGATGGAATTCCTCGCCGGCGACCTCGTCGGACAAGGTGTGCTGCCCGAGTAGCGTAAAGGCCGCCTGCGGATATTGCTTCCAGATATCCAGATCGCAGGCGGTGATGGTGAGCCAGCCGAACGTGTACATGTAGCGCCCGGGCTCGGTGACCCGGCCAACCCTGGTGATCTTGTCGACTGCCATCCGGTCCCCCGATCGCAAGTCTGCAAATCAAGCCCGGCACGAGGCGCGGACCGTCAAAAAGCTGATCCCGCAATGGGGCCGCGATAGGGCGGCGATGTTGGCGGTAAGGCGGCCGCTCACTCCAGCTGATGGTGCGGGACGGATTGGTCCGGCGGGCTTCAGGCCGGCTGCGGCACGGTCTGGCGCACGACCAGGCGGGCGAGGTCGTCCCGCTGCTGCTTCTCGGCGAACTTCACCGCGAAGCCGTTGTCGAACTTGCGGATGACGCGCCCGACACAGGCGCCGACCGCAAGCGGGGTTCCGACCGGCGGGTCATATTCGCAGGAGATCGCGACGCCGGCGGTGGAGACGTCGATGATGAAGCACGGATGGCTGCAGCCGTCGGCGAGCGTCAGGACGGTATGCGAGGACTGCGGAACGTAGCGCGCGTCGCGCCGTAGCTCCTGGATGCTGTCGTCCTTTTGCTTCTTCTCGAGCCAGGTCAGCTTTTCCGACATCCAGGCACGGCGCGCCCGCGTCATATCGAGCTCCATGAGGAAGCCCGATTTAAGCGTCGCGCTGATGGTGCACTGGAATTCGCCGAAGTCCTGGAAGTAGGACGTCACGCGCTCGCCGATCTTGCCGACGACCGGCACGTCCACGATCATGCGGAAGGGTGAGACGCGCTTGGTGCGGCAGGCGAAGTTTCGCAGCTTGCCCTCGCAATCGTACCAGCGATGCAGCGAATAGCTGCCGCTCACGGTCACTTCGACGGCACGCTGCCTGAGGAACTCTGCGACGGACATGGGCGCCAATCGTGTTTCGGACTGTTTCCGTAATTCCACGGTATAGCGATCAATTTCTAAGCAAATGATACCGGCGCTCAGGAGCAGGGGTTAATTTCCGGTAAATCAACGAGGCGGTAGTGTTCCGGGGTAAGCGGCAAAACGACCCGATTGCTGGGCGTGAACGTTCACAACCACGTCACTGCGACCGCGGCGGAGCCCGCGTGGATCGCTGCTTCGGCCGTTCCGGCATTTGTCGATGAATCGGGCTTGCCAAAACTGGCCGCACAGGCTGGCGGAGACCTGACGAGCGGTTCTTCGCCCGACCTGAACGGCGGCGTTCAGAGAGGCCCGTGCAGCAGCGCCAACGCGCCAATGGCCACGGCGAGCTTGATCGTCTTCCAGGTCAGGCTGTCGCACCTGATCTTTCCGACCCACGGCAATGCGTGCCGTAGCGCAAACGTCGCGATCGCTTCGATGGTGACGGATTTTGCCCGCTCGTCGCCCGGCATTCCAAGCGACCAAGCCCCGGCCGGACAGCTTCATTTCAAATAAATGCTATCGCATGTCTGATTGTGTCTTGCGGTGAATGCGGCTAGTGCAGGGGCAATGACGCCGTCCGAAAATTATCGGCCAGATATCGACGGGCTCCGTGCTGTTTCGATCCTGCTGGTGGTCGGTTATCACGCGCATCCCTGGATGCTGCCCGGCGGCTTCGTCGGCGTCGATGTCTTCTTCGTCATCTCCGGATTTCTGATCACGCGGATCCTGCTCGCGCCCGGCGGCATACCGCTCGCGACATTCTACGCGCGGCGGATCAAGCGGATATTTCCGGCGCTGATCGCGGTTCTCCTGGCCACCTATGCGATCGGTTGGTCCATCTTGCTCCCCCAGCCGTTTCGTCTGTTGGGAGAAAACATCGCTGCCAGCGCGCTGTTCACCTCGAACCTGTTCCAGCTCGAGCAGCTCGGCTATTTTGCGCCGCTCGCTGCGGAAAATCCGCTGCTTCATCTCTGGTCACTCGGCGTCGAGGAGCAGTTCTATATCTTCTGGCCGCTGGCGCTCGTGCTTTTGATGCGCTCGTTCTATCGTCGGAGGTACATCCTCGGCGCGATCCTGGCGTCATTGGGCGCCAGCGTGATCCTGGCCAGGGTGAACCCGGACTGGGGCTTCTACGCGCCGCTGCCACGCGCCTGGGAGTTGCTGATCGGCGGGCTCCTGGCCGAAGCCAATCTCGTCAGGAAAAGCGGCAGTCATTTCCTCGGAGCCATCGGCCTTGGCGCAATCGTGGCTTCCGCGCTGCTGTTCGACCGATCGATGCCATTTCCGGGCGCGTTGGCGCTCGTCCCCGTCCTTGGCGCCGCGCTTGTCATCGTGTCGCCGAGCGCCGCGACCAACCGCGTGCTGTTGTCGAGTCGGCCCGCCGTTCTGCTCGGACTTGTCAGCTACCCGCTCTACCTCTGGCACTGGCCGTTGTTGGCGTATCTCGGAATCCTGCGGCACGGGGTGCCGAATTTTCTCGAGATCTGGACCGCAGTTCTTGCCGCGATTGTGCTGTCGATCGTGACCTACTGCTTCATCGAATTGCCGCTCCGTCATCGGCGCAATGTGGTGCCGGCCTTGTCGATCGCCCTGGCATCGATTGGCACGATCGGCCTGGTGACGATCGCATCGGCCGGCTTCCTTTGGCGATTTCCGCCGGAGCTTCAAGCGATCGCGGCCGTCAGCACCGACGACAATCCTGCCTTCAGGGACCACTGCTTCCTCGAGGCGGCGGGGAGCAGTTTCGATACAAGCTGCGTCGAACAGGGCGGCAAGCCGCTGCTCCTGCTATGGGGCGATTCCAATGCCGCGGCCCTCTATCCGGCCGTGAGCGACGCAGCCAGGAAAACCTCGTTCCGGGTGGCGCGCTTCACGGCGCCGGGCTGTGCGCCGATCATCGATGCCGGACCGAGCGCCGCATGCACCGAAGCCAACGGCAAGGCCTTCGCGCTGATCGCGGCGTCTCGCCCCGAGGTCGTGGTGCTGTATGCCATGTGGGGCTTTGACAACGACCTGACGAAATTAAGCCGCACCATTGCCGCACTTCGAAGCGCCGGCGTTCCCCGTGTGGTCGTTCTCGGGCCGCCGCCGGTATGGAAGCGCACGCTTCCGCACGCGATCATCAACCACTATCGCTTCGCGCACGAGCTGCCGGACCGGCTCGGGACCGGCGTGTCGGGCCCGGCCGAGGACGAATTGATGGCGGATTTCGGCAAATCCGCCGGCGTTGATTTCGTGTCGGTGCGGAAGGTGCTCTGCGACCAGCGGCAATGCCTCGTCCGGACGCCTGCCGGTGAGGTGATCGCAACGGATGCGATTCATCTGTCGCCGGGTGGGGCGAAGCTGGTCGTCGACGCCATCGGCCGGGACCTCTTTCATGGGCCCGACAGCAGACATATCCAATAATCTTCGTTGACAATCTTCCTGTTGATCTCGTCCCCCTGTTGCGCTTGAGTACCGAGAGGTCTGGGGGGACCATTTTGATGTCTATTTTCTTGGCTGCGGTGTCTTGCGCCGCCGCATTCGGTTTTTCAGTCGATTTTCGTTCGCGCAGGCTCAATGAGGCCTGTGTCTTGTCATGGACATGACCGTCATGTCCGGCTGCCTGTCGCCGCGGAAAGCAGGCATTCTCGATCACGCCGAACGTGTTGCCGCCGATCGCGTGGCCTGGCGCGCAAAGAACAGCTTCTTCCACGACGAGGACGAACGCTATCTGCGGTTTCTGATCCCGCCGGGATGTCGCGTCCTCGACATCGGCTGCGGCATTGGCGATACGCTCGCGAGTCTCGCGCCGTCACATGGCGTCGGGGTGGATTTCTGCCGCAAGCAAATCGCGATCGCGCGGCAGCGTCACCCCGATCTTACTTTCGTGGAAGGCGATGCCGAGGATCCCGCCACGCTCGATGCGCTGCAAGGTCCGTTCGATTACATCGTCGTCCTCGATACGATCGGCTCGCTGGAGGATTGTCAGAAATTCATCGCCCAGCTGCATCCGTTCTGCACGCGGGATACGCGGCTGGTGATCGGCTATTTTTCTCACCTCTGGTATCCCCTGCTGAAATTCGCCGAGCTCATCGGCCGGCGGATGCCGCAGCCGGATCAGAACGTGCTGTCGCCCTCTGACCTGCGCAGCCTTGCCAGGCTTGCGGATTTCGATCCGGTCAAGTCGGAGCAACGCGTGCTCTCACCGGCCCGGATGTTCGGGCTCGGGCGCTTTCTCAACCGTTTCGTCAGCGTGTTGCCAGGAATCCGCCAGATGGCGCTCAGGCACTATCTGGTTGCGCGCTCCAGCCGCAGAGCGAGGGAGGAATTTTGCTCGGCGACCGTTGTCGTCCCGGCGCGCAACGAACGCGGCAATATCGAGCCGGCGGTCCTGCGCATCCCGGACTTTTGCAGCGACATCGAGATCATCTTCATCGAAGGCCACAGTCAGGACGGCACCTTTGAGGAGATGGAACGGGTCAAGCGGGCGCATCCTTCCAAGGACATCAAGGTGATGCGCCAGCCCGGCAAGGGCAAAGCCGACGCCGTCTTCACCGCGTTCGACGCGGCGCGCGGCGACGTGCTGATCATTCTCGACGCCGACCTGACCATGCCGCCGGAGCAGATTCCGAAATTCGTCGATGCGCTGCTGTCGGGCAAGGGCGAGTTCGTCAATGGATCGCGCCTGGTCTATCCCATGGACGAGGGCGCGATGCGTTTCCTCAACCTGATCGCCAACAAGATCTTCTCCTATCTGTTCTCCTGGCTGCTCAATCAGCGTTATACGGACACGCTGTGCGGCACCAAGGTTCTACGCCGCAGTGACTATCAGCGGCTGAAGGCCGGCAAGGCCTATTTCGGTGATTTCGATCCGTTCGGCGATTTCGACCTGATCTTCGGCGCATCGAAGCTCAATCTGAAATCGGTCGATCTTCCGATTCGCTACGCCGCGCGCACCTATGGCGAGACCCAGATATCCAGGTTTCGCCACGGCTGGATGCTGCTGAAAATGGTGGCGTTCGCCTTTATCAAGATCAAGGCGATCTAGGCCGTGGGAACTACGGTTCGACCACGATGATGTCAGACGAGTGCTGTTTTCCCGACGAACGCATGAGCGGACGGCTGAGAACTCTGCTGATCCTCATGATGCCGTCGCTGTATCTGGCGGCGACGTTGCTCTATTCGGCCTACCAGGCGGTCTGGGGCGTCCAGGTCGATCCGGAATCGGCGTACACGATGAACGGGCTGGTGGCGGCAGCTGGATACGGCTCGCTGAAATTCGACCATCCGGGAACGACAACGACGCTGCTGGTCGAGCTGATCATCAGGGGCTGGGCCCTGGTCGCCCGGCCCGAGGATATCGTCGCGTTCGGGCTCAAGCACTACGATGCGATCACCTACGCGGCGCGGACCTGCGAGGCGCTGGTGCTCACCGGTGCGTTGCTGGGGGGCGGGCTCATCGTCGGGCGGACGACGCGCAGCGCGATGGCTGCAATGCTGTTCCAGGCGGGCGCGTTCGTCCATCCCGATGCGTTCCACTTTCAGATGGTGCTCGCTCCGGAAAGCCTCATGGTCGCGATCGCCCTGTTCGGCATGGCGATCGTCATCAAGGCTGCGCTCGACGAGCATCCGCCGGCGACCAGCCTCGGGGTCGTGTCCGGATTGGTCTTCGCGCTCGGGTTCTCGACCAAATATCTCTATTTACCGCAGGCGCTGTTCGCGGTGTGCCTGCTCAGAAACAGGCGGGCCTTGGTCGCCGCCATGATCACCGGGGCGATCGGCTTCGTTGGCTTCAGTCTGATCTTCAATCCCGGAACGATCACGCGCGGTTTCGGCTGGCTCGCGCAAATCGCGACCCACAAGGGAAATTACGGCGAGGGTGAGCCCGGGTTCATCGACTTCGGAACGTTCTGGTCCAACATGCGCGAGATCGCTGCATCGGCGCCGTTCGTGCCGGGCGTCTACGTCGCAGCCGCGGCCGCGGTGCTGGCCTGGTGCGTCAAGACGCGCGACTGGCGTGATCCGGTCACCCTGACGCTCAGTGCCGCCGTCCTGATCTTTGCCGCGCATCTCGTGGCGACGTCGAAGCATTTCGCGCTTCACTACATGATGGCGCCGTGGGTCCTGACCGGCGGCGTCCTCGTCCTGCTCGTGGTGCAGGTCAGGCGTCTGGCCCCGGCGATCCCGTCGGCTGCGCTGAGCCTGCTGGTGGGCAGCCTGTGCGCTGTCGTGAGCGCGGCGACGCTGATCGACGCCCGCGCCGTCGCGCTGCAATCGTCGGCGTCGAATGCGATCGGAGCCAGGCTCTCGAAGGCGGTGGTCGCGGCCGGTCCCGCCTGCGCCAACGTCTCCGGAATGTTCGTGCGCGCGCCGGAGAACGACATGAACCACGGCTGGGACATGACATTGCAGCCCTGGGGTGACCAGGCGATGCGGGAGAGGTTTTCCAGGGCTTATGCCCGCGCCTTCACGGTGCCGCTGCTGGACCACAACATCTACACGCACGTCCTGAAGAACAATTTTCGCCCCACCAGCTATGCAAAGCTCAGCGAGGACTACCCCTGCATCATCGTCCGTTCGGCGGCGCCGCTCGACGCTGAAAATTCGATCGGGCTCTTGGCGCTCGAGCCGGATCATTGCGTGATCGAGGGGATCCACGTCTATACCGTCGGGCTCGCCTGCGCGAAGGTGCGCGAGAGCTTCCTGGGCGAGCGGTGAGGGTCCGGCGGTGAAGGATATGGAGTGCTTGGCGCTCCCTAGCGGAATCGAACCGCTCTCTCCACCGTGAAAGGGTGGCGTCCTAACCGATAGACGAAGGGAGCAAACGCAAGGCCACGCCGCTTTTCGCGGCACGGCCGCCGGCCGTCCGAGTCGGGCCCGGCGGCTTGCGGCGGGCGAACGTATAGTTGCCTTTGGGCTCGCGGGCAAGCCGTTCGGGACCGGTCATTTGCCACCCGGTGGATAGCTTTCCCGGGATCATTCGGGCGGCGATTTCAACCGTTTCTTAGGGTTCCCTGAGGTAGCGCTGGAGCGGGAGATTTTCAAGCCAATGCCCCAGCCCAAGAAGCGCGCGGCCCGCAAACTGCTGTCGCGGCACGCCTGGATCACGCTCGAGGGCGGGTTCGCGGCGCGGCATTGTCTGGTCGAGGACATCTCGGCCTCGGGTGCCAGGATCACGATGGACGAGGATGCGAGCCAGCTGCCGGGTGTGATCCGGATGGCGTTCTCGCGCGACGCGCGGACCGGGCAGAGCTGCCAGGTGGTCTGGCGCCGCGGCAAGTCGGCCGGCATCCGGTTCCTCTGACGGCCCGGATAGCGCCCGGCGCGGGCTCGGGCTAAAAGGCGCGTATGCGCGCCATCGTCCTCCTTCTCGCCTTTCTCGCAGCCGCCTCCGCGGCAGCGGCCGAGACCTTGCGCCTGCCGCCCGCCGAGCCTGGGCAGGCCGGCAAGACCCTGCCGCTGAAGGGCGCCACCGGCGCGGCGAAGGCGAACGCGTGCGCCTCCTATGGCCGCGGCTTCAGCAGGGTCGAGGCGACCGGGACCTGCGTGAAGATCGGCGGCTCGGTCAGCGTCGATACCGCGGTCCGGCGCTAGCACCGATGTCGCCGGATCTGATACGGCTCGATCTCCTCGTTCCCGCGCTGATGTATTGCGCGCTGCTGTGGTGGGTCGGCCGCGGCCTGAGCTGGACGGCACGGCTGGGGACGGCCGTGGTGACGCTCGTGCTGATCATCTGCGTGGTCGCGGTCGAGCGCGGCTGGCGCTAGGGCAGGCCCACAACAAAAACCGCGAAAACAACCCCATGCACAGTAGACGCCCCGCATTGGGCGTGATGCGCGCCTGGCGCCATTCAGAGTGATCTCACCGCAGCTTAAGCCGCGTCAGCGGCTCACGACATCGGCGGGGCCACGTGCCGGGCAAATCCGGGCCGCTTGCCGAGCTCGGCGAGCCAGCGCGTCAGGTTCGGCTGCGCCGGCCGGGTGATCCCCTCGACCCCGAGCCAGCGCCGCGCATAGGCGCCGATCGCGATATCGGCGAGCGTGAACGCGTCGCCTTCCATGAAGGGCCGCGTGGCGAGCAGGCGGTCGGCAATCGCCCAGACCTCGGCGGCCGCATCGGCATCCCCTTGGATCCTGATCATGTCGCGCTCGGCCGCCGGCGTGCGCACGAGGCCCCAAAACACCGGACGATCGACCGGTTGCACCATCGACAGCGTCCAGTCGAGCCAGCGGTCGACGCCGGCGCGCAGCTTCGGCGCCTCCGGATAGATCGGCGTGCCGCGCCCGTGCGCCATGCAGAGATAGCGCATGATGGAATTGGATTCCCATAAGCTGAAGTCGCCTTCGACCAGCGTCGGGATCCGCGCATTGGGGTTGATCGCGAGATAATCGGCCTCGCGGGTCTTGCCGTAACTCATGCCGGCGTCGATGCGCTCGTAGGGCAAGGCCAGCTCGGCGAGGCACCAAAGCACCTTCTGCACGTTGACCGAATTGGCGCGGCCCCAGATCGTCAGCTGTGTGTCCGGCATCAAGCGTCTCCCGCGGCGTTATCGCTGTCGTAGCCCGGATGGAGCGAAGCGCAATCCGGGGGGCTTCGGCCGCCAGGGTCCCGGATTACGCTGCGCTCCGTCCGGGCTACAAGGCCACCTCGCGCGGGTGATAGCGGAATCCTGCGCGCACAGCGACGGCGATTGCTGCGCGCCTCTCATGCAAAAAGCTCCGCCACGGGCGGAGCTTTCATTGCAGAGTAACCGGCTGCGCGACAAACGCAAAATGCGTTTGCGCGGAGATCAATGGCCGAAGAACAGCCACAGCAGAATGATCACCGGGATCGGCACGCCCAACAGCCACAACAAAATTCCGCGTCCCATCGCGTTCTCCTCCAATTGCATTGTCCTGGAGTGTGAACGCGGGGAAGCAGTGGTGGTTCCTGCTGACGGGCCTACCAATGGCCGGTGTTGGGCATCGACGACCACGGCTCGGCCGGCGCCTTCGGCTCGCCCTTCTGGAGCAGCTCGATCGAGTGCAGATCTGGCGAGCGGACGAAGGCCATGTTGCCGTCGCGCGGGGGACGGTTGATGGTGACGCCGGCCTTCATCAGCTTCTCGCAAGTGGCGTAGATGTCGTCGACCTCATAGGCGAGATGGCCGAAGAAGCGGTCCTCGCCATAGGTCTCCTCGTCCCAATTCCAGGTGAGCTCGACCAGCGGCGCGCCGCGCGTTTGCGGCTGCTTCTTCAGTGCCTGGAGGTCGTCATCCGAGCACAGGAACACCAGCGTGAACCGCCCCTTGTCGTTCTCGATCCGCCGCACCTCCTTCAGTCCCAGCGCATCCTGATAAAACTTCAGCGCAACATCGAGATTGCGCACGCGCAGCATGGTGTGGAGGTATCGCATGGTTGTTGCTCCCTGGGTGGTCGGAGGGTTTTTGGTTTGGGGCCGGACGGCGGGTAGGAGATAGCAGGAAAGTGGGGGGAGGGGCAGGGTGTTGCGTGTCAATTGCGTGTCACCGGTTCTCGTGCCGTTCCAACCGCATTCGGATGATGCAGGCGCGCATCCCAGACTCCTCTCTCCGTAATGGCCCTGTCTGTCCGCACCCTTTAATGCAGGGCGGTGGGGTTGGGGGGCGCGCCGAAGGCGAGGCGTCGATAACAAACCAAAAAAAACCGCCGGATGACAACCGGCAAACACTTCTGCGGCGGAGCGGCGCCAGGAAAACCGTACGTTCTTACTTTCCTTTGGAGGCGATGATCCTCTTTCTCAACAAGTCGATGTGGCGTCGGTGCCCGCCGAAAAGGTTTCGGATTGCATCTTGGTACACCTCGAAGGCGTCGAGAATGGTCTCGCGAGTATTATCTCCTTCGTGGCTCCCAACGTTGCCAACGTGTCGAAGGGCGTCAAAGCTCTCAGCATGTTCGGGATCGACATGCTTAAAAGCGTCGATGCGCCTGAATAGGGTTGGTGCTTCAGGGACAGCCAACTCGTCCAATGCCTTTTCAACGCTGACCCGCATCTTATTAGCGCAAGCGCCCAAATCGACCCAAAACAGGCCGAAGGATGCCCTCAACTCGTCGGCAAGCGAGTCTGGTATCCCCGATGGTAGGGATATGAGCGGCGGAGCAGGATAAAAGCCCATAGGAAAAAGCTGATACGTGTACGGTTGCTCCGGCACCCGGGCGGGATCAGGCACAAGCGCAGCCCTGCCGATCACCGCGACTACATCACCACACGCAGCGCACTCCAACAGTTGCGTATAGCGGTAGATTCCATCTTCCATGAGCATATCGCCAGAGGCGATGGCGTCGCGGCTAGGTTTGGTTTCGACGATCCTCAGTGAGTTCTTTTGCAGCTGAAGGATTCCCCGATCGCAATGAGGGCAAGGGAAAGGTGGTACATCAAAGTAAGATTCGACCCAAAGGTCTCTGATCGATGCCATTTTGAGTTCTCACGTGACAACGGCCCAATTCATCTGAATACACGTAGTACGCGACCCGAGGATCGGCGATACACTAGCTTAGCGAATTCGCGCAAATGGCAGTCGAGGCTGGTGCAAAGATATTCTCCATTGACCAGTAAAGCAGCAACGGACTATCGCGAGTATTTCCTGAACAGGCCTTATTCAATTCGTGGTAGCAGGAAGGGGAATCTACTTTAGGGGGCAGGTTTGGCTGCGGAAGTGAGCGGACACGTAAGCACGGTGTCAACCGCGTGGGCGGTGTTTAGCGTCGTTGGGGGGACGCTGTTGGGATCGACCATCAGTACGATCGTTGCTTTTTGGACTCAGAAGCGGACTCTTGCTGCTGCTAAAGCACATAGGGACAGCGATAGGTTCGAGACACGAAAAGCTCAAGCATATTCTTTGTTTTTCAAGCTCCTCAGGATTCATTCAAACCTCGCAGTTCTTCAGAAGACCTTAAAGCCTAAAAAGCGACAGATGACCGGCGCTGACGGCGACCTTGGAGGAGATTGGCAGGTTGTTTTGCCGCTGGCGAACTTGCCGGACCGCGTCAAGTTCACTTCAGATGAGATGGCGCTATTGTTGTCACTGAGTACCCTTCAGTTCAATGAGTTGGGACCATTCGACGACGTCCACAACGGCGTCATTGAGGTGTTTGAAACCTATAGGGCCAAGCGCATTGAAGCAATGTCGTCAATGTCGGCAAAGATGAAGGGCAACCTAGGTACGACCACTTTCACACAAGAGGAGCACGACAAGATGGCTCCGAAGGTGCTTGAACTAAATATGCTGGTTGCGGAGATGAAGTCGCGAACGGATGAAGAGGTCAAGGTGGCGTGGACGCGACTGAATGCCATTCACAAGTTGCTCGTGAAGGAGTTCGACTTCCATCCAAAGCTTCAGCTTAAAGAGTCTGCCAACACCTGAGCTTCCTTCCGGCAGTTACGGTGACGGTGCTGGAAATTCACCTTCTTACCGGGCGCGGTATCGGAAACGCTCGGCCTTCAATTTGTGCCCGTAACTGAAGTTGTGTGGCTAGAGCGAACGAGTTCAATGCGTCACCGTAATTGCAGAGATGACCATGCGGTTCAAGTCTTACGGACAAATGGGATCACGGCACCCGTACCCCACGTAGACCGGCTTCAGCAATGGCTTTTTGCACCGTGCCATCGGATCGAATCTGCTTCACAAACTCATCCACAGTGGAAAGCTCGGACGCGGCCCGCTTGCGCACTCCGATAGCCATTTGAACCACGTTGAAACGGCCAGGCAATACGCGTGCGCCGGGCAACGCATCGGCGATGCGATGAGCTACGTGCAGATTGTCGCCGTAGACGTCAGCCTTGCCTGCCGCCAGTGCCTCGCAGGCCGGCTCGAACCCACCGGGAATTGAAATGATCTCCGCATTCTTTATTAAGCGCTTCAACACGGTGTGTGGCGCGCTTCCTTGCGCTACTGCAATCTTCACGCCGGGCTGGTCGACCCCTTCCGCGTTTGTCAGCGCCGTGCCGGGACGTGCTACATAGCCGTTGTCGACTTCCATGAACGTCTCGCTGAACGCGAGGTGGTCAGCGCGAGCGGGATCGCGCGCTGCGATCCCGATATCCCAGTCATCGCCCGCGAGGCTTTCATTGTAGCGCGCGGGATTGTCGTAAGGCTTGAGTTCGACCGAAAACCCGAGATACGCGCCGAGCGCGCGCGCAACAGCTACCGACACCCCGTCGAGAGTCCCGTCGGGACGGAGGGTCACCAAGACTGGATTTGAGGCGATGAGAGCGGCGCGTAGCTTGCCAGTCGAATTACGGTGCACAAAACCTCCCATCCTCCATCCTGCTAGGCGCCTTCCGGCTCCGATGGCTTTGCTCCTCGCTTGCCCGGCTTGAGCGGTCGCTCGAGGCGGAAGTACGGTGACAATGCACTAAATTGGTGCAACAGGCGACGGATTCCAAATTGAAGGGCAACACCCCATAGAGGGTGAGCATGGGCCGAAGCCGCAGTCGCACTACAATCCCGGCGATCTCGCCGCCCAGGCCTTGGTGGCCTGGCAGGTTTCCATCGCTCGGGCATAGGCAGGGCGTGCCGTGGTGCGGGCGAGATAGTCACGCTCGGTCGAACCGGGGACGTAGTTGCCGGTTCGCAGGCCGAGCAGGAGGGCGTAGCTCACCGAGATATCGGCAGCAGTGAATCGGTCGCCGGCGAGGTAGGGGCAATCCGCGAGGCGGCGGATCACCAGCCCCAGCCGGCTCTCGAAGGTCTCGCGCGCCCAGCGGGTCACGCGGGCTTCTCGCTCGGCTTCGGGCGCCAGCTCGCGGCCGACGAAGACGGCGTTCATCGGCCCGGCGAGCCCGGCCTCGCCCAAGTGGAGAAATTGCAGATAGGAAGCGAAGGCGGGATCGTGCGGGGCGACGGCAAGCGAACCCGAGCCGTGGCGGGCGAGCAGGTACTGAAGAATCGCGATCGATTCGACCATGATCGTCTCGCCGTCTTGCAGGGCGGGAATGAAGCCGGCGGGATTGATCGCGAGGAACTCGGGATCATTCTCGACGGCCAGCAGATCGACCGGGCGCAGCCGATAAGCCAGTCCCAATTCCTCGAGCAGCCAGACAACACGGAAGCCACGACCTTCGCCATAGACAGTGAGCATAGTTCAGCGCTCCTGGATTGGGGCAGGCATATTAACTCGCAGAGGCAAGCCGGTCGCGCAATGGATTGTCGTGGCCCGACATGCGCTCGGGGCTTACGTGCTGAGGGCTTATGTGTTCAAGGCTTATGTGCTGAAGGCTTGGCGCATATTCGTCGCCCCGCAGCGCGGCAGGCGATCGCATTTGGACGATTTCCCTGCGGCCGTCCTTCGAGACGCCCGCTCTTTGGCGGGCTCCTCAGGATGAGGACGGAGTGCGCGGCAGCAGTTTCAACGGACACGATGTCGCTTAGCCTCATCCTGAGGAGACCGCCACCGGGTCCGCGCAAAGCGCGGCCCGACGACAGGCTCCGCGGTCGTCTCGAAGGACGAGGCGCGCGCTCAAGCCGCCAAAATGCCATATGCGATCGCCCAGCGCAGCGCGGGGGGCACGTGAACGCTTTGCGAGGTCGCGCGACTAAGTTGCATGGCTCAGACCCTGAAAACGAACTTGATGATGGCGTTGGCGATCGGATTTCTGATTTCCACGGTCTTCATGTCGATACCATCGATGAGAGACGGCACCAGCGATTGGTCGGGCGTGGAATTTCCAGGCATGGCCGCAGCGTACCTGTTCTGGGGAGCGCTCAGCGATTCCGTCTTCTGGGGCACTGTGATTGGATGGGCTGCGAACGCAGTGGTCTATAGCCTGCCAGCCTTTGCCGTCGTCAGCATATTCACCGCGCTGAAGAGCTTGCAATTGCGGTGACGGCAACAGGCAAACATCAGGCCGGATCCGGCCGCGATGACGGCGGCATGAAGCGCAGGCTTCAAAGGCTGGGAAAGATTGTGCGGGTCGCGGCGCTGTGCGGGACCGTTGTTTGGCTTGCGCTCGTGACGATTTCTCCTGGGACCCCGATGCCGCGCACCCCGAGCGTTACGCACACCGGCACGACGTCCGCTATGTGAGCGAGGACATGGGCCTGGTTTTGCGAGTTCTGTTGGGCTCGAACTTTACGCTGGCCATGATTGCGTTTGGATGCCACTTCGTGACCAAGGACATCGAGTGAAGGTGATGGTGCGAAACTCGCGTTACGGTAGGCGTTACTTGACTAGGGTTTCGCCGCGACGCGCTCTCTTCGATGCTCTTCCGCGATTGATGAACTGAACGCCGACGAACTCGCCATTGACCCAAGCGAGTTCGCAGTGTCGGTAAGCCAAGCCGGTGGGTGACAGCACCAGGAAAAATTCCTTCTGGCCGATGTCTGTCACCGCGCCGTCGATCACCAGCTTCGCCCCCATCTCGGAGATGTCGTAGATCTTGCAGACGCGCTGCCATGTGCCGTCGATGGCCATGACGCGAGCTTCGATCGGTCGCTCGAAAGCGACGCGCCTATCCTTGCGTTGTTCTCCCTCACCCACCGAATGCCCCTGATGCTCCCCAGGTAGCCGTCCAGATTAGGGCAAGAATCTTGATCTTCGGTGAAGGGAAGCAGGCGCGGACCGAGCCGAATGCTGGTGACGGTGGCTCTCCGCGGCGAACGCAAATGGGCGGCCGCGTGGCGTCTTGCATCTGGAACTGAAAAGCCGCAGGAATCTTCGTCAGGAGATCTCTTTCGGCAGGTCCCATTCCGGCTTCGGCTCGAATGGCTCCGACTTGATCAGGCGGCTGCTGCGATACTGCCGCGCCGCATCGAGGAGGGTCTGCTTGACCTCCTCGTCTGCGGTTTGTGCGGCAAGTGCCTCGGCCCGATCGGCCTGATGCTCAAGGGACTCTCTGCTCATGCGCGGCCAACTCTCCGGCCCGAGGGGCGTTCCAGACCCGCTTCGTGCTTCAACTTGTCGATCAGCTCGGAAGCCTCGGCCTTGGTCAGCACTTCTTTCGGCACGGGCTTGTGGGCCTGCTCGGCGAGCGTGTTGAGGTAGGACTCCTGCGCGCCCGTCATCGGGTCGTCCCCGGAAACCCAGTCCTTCGGGTCCTTCTGCGTGTTGTCAGCCATCACAAATCTCCTTTTCCAACCAACGTCGGACCAGGCTCTTGGTTTCCTTTTTGTTCTCCTGAACATCCTCATATTGCGGGTCGGAACATACGGGACTGAATTACCTGGCGTGCGCGGTGTTCTTGCGCGTTCACAGGAAGGGCCGCGCGCCTACAGCCCAATCACCCATACCGTGAACGCGATCAGCAGGGCCAGGATGATGGCGCCGATGATGAGGGTCTTCGCCACTTATGTCTTGCGCCGCACGCCGTTGTACTTAACCGCGCTCTTCTTGACGGCCATGAACTGACCGTCCTTCTTGTCGCGCGTGGTTGATGTCTTCGTCAGCGGGTTCTCGAGTTGAGTACGCTTCTTCACCGCGCCCCTGCGGGCGCTGTCGCCGATCGGTCTATTCACTGCCATCGGTACCTCCGAAATCATTCAAGGCACGAATCGGGCTGCTGGTTCCAAGTAGGAACGGCGGGCCTCGTCAGGCATTCTTTCTGCGGCGGTCGCCGTTGCTCGCGGGAAGGCCGCCCGCGCGGCATTCCTGCGATCTTTGCGATCTTTCCAGCAGGGCCCGCGCGCTATGATCATCAGCGGAGTCCCGGCATGAACCCGGAAAAGCGCGTAACACAGGCCGTAGAGCAAGCTCAGAGCATTCTCGCCCGGTACGTCGAGCCCGGCCCAAGGGACTGCGAAAGCACCATCAACGAGCTCATGGACGTGCTCGACGACGAGGCTGTCGTTGAGGCCGTCGAGGACGCGAAAATGGAAAAGCCCACCTCCGAACAGCTTGCCGAACTCAAGAGGTTGAGCGAGCTCGCCCGCACCAGTGACTGGTCGGAAGTGGTCAAATCAAGGGAAGAAGCCGAGACGCGCATCCGCGACCTCAAGGAAAAATCGAGGATGGAATGATGCCGGAGAGGCCGATCAACGGCGTGGAGCCGGAGCGTTCCGAAGACGACATCCAGCGTGAACAGTTGGGCTCCCGTGGGGTGCCCGGCAAAGAGGGTCCCGCGAAGATGACGCCGCAGCGCGAAAAGAAGACGCCAAAGGTCGATCCGGGACACACCGCGTGAACCCGACGGCCGCCTTCAAGGAGCGCTAGTGGATGGCTCGGTGCGGGACAGTGCAATCAAGTCAAAAGCGCTTTGGTGAGTTGAGTGGACTGCGCTCCCTTGAGTGAGACACGCCAATTGCAGTGACTACGCTGCAATCCGTTGTTCGGCGGGGACCGTCAGGTACTTCAGCACTTCCGCGTGCTCGAGGTCGGGGACCGCGATCGCCGTGTGGCTGTAGATCGCCTGCGTCCGTGAATTTGCAATTCGGTCCAGGATCGCTTTGCCCTTGATGACGTGGAGGCCCATGCCGTCGCCGGACGGGAAGATCGCCAGCACCACGTCATAGGCCGCGATGACGGCCCTGAGCGCCTCGGCCTTGTCCTCGGCGACATCGACAAACACGCGAACATCGGCTGCGAGTTCACGCAGCTCGTCAAAATTCAGCACTGTGGGGTACTCCAACGCAACGATACTGATGAGGAGAGTGGCGGCGTTGGGTTACCAGAGTCTGAACAATATCGATCAAGTCACAAGTTTCACGATGAGATGACAGGTTACGCGGGCTGTCGCATAGGAGGGAGCAATTTGGCGAGCAGTTCGCCCGCGGCCCATCCTTCGAGACGCGCGCCTGCGGCGGGCCCTCAGGATGAGGTCGGGATTGTGTGCGATGCATTCAAAAGCGACGTCGCTTGAAACGACGCCGCTTGAAGGAAAAGTCAGGGTGAAGGGAAGCTATTTAGAGCGACGCTACTTGGAAGCTAAGTCACTTGGCGTAGCCCTGAGAGCGGAGCCATGCGATCTTGCGATCGCCGTTGATCCAGTCGTCGGCGTCTGCCTTGCTGGTAAACCCTGTGATCTGGCGCTGCTCGTGGTCGGGGTAGTCCGCCAGGATTTTCCAGTCGTTGTCCGCAATACGGACGGTTTTGAAGGTCACTTTTGTTTTAGCCATGCCGCATTATGCAGGAGATGGCCACAAAAGAGAACCCTCGTTGCGGCAGGCCTGTGGGTTTTGACGTCGCGCCTTCGACTTGACGGGGCGGGGCTATTCCCCTCGCTCCTTGGCCGGGCTGACGGCCATCGACCGACGCCAATCAATTTGAATGGTGAGTGAGGTCAGTGGCGTCGCTGGCGTCGCTGCGGTTTCCGCTGGGCGGAGTCCCTCGGCTTCGCCAGAACGCATAGCCGAGAAAACCGAAGACCGGTCCAAAGGCGGCGACGCCATCCACTCCATGCTTCCCTCCGGGGTCGCGGGATCGCGATCTCAAGTGTCTGTTCAAGCTGAATACGTTCAGCCCATCCTTCATGGAATTCAGCGGGATGCTCGGCCAGGCTCGAATCCCCAAGATGCGGAACCTGCCCCGAACTGCGTCTTGCCTTTTTGGCCTCGATAGGCTCTAAGCCCGGTCGCTTCATGGCCGTAAGCATGAACCCAGCGCGCTGCGTAGTTTTACCGCTTCCCAGCCAGAGCTGCATCGTGGCTCGCGCGCACCAAATTCACAGACTTCCAGACCTTCCAAAAAAGGACTCCAGACATGGCGAAGATGACCAAGACCCAGTTGATCGATGCGATTGCCGAAGGCACGCAGCTTGCGAAGAACGACGTGAAGTCGGTCATCGAGTACATGGCGACGGTCGGCTACAAGGAGCTCAACGAGTCCGGCGAGTTCGTTATTCCCGGTTTCGTGAAGATGTCGGTCGTCAACAAGCCTGCGACCGAAGCCCGCATGGGCGTCAACCCCTTCACCAAGGAGCCGATGCAGTTCGCGGCCAAGCCGGCGAGCAAGTCGGTCAAGGCCTCGCCGCTGAAGGTCGCCAAGGACTCCGTCTGATCCGGCCATCGCGCGTCGCCGGTGCGACGAACGCGCAAGTCCGCTTCCCGAAAGAAAAACCCCGCGCTTGCGCACGGGGTTCTCTTGCCGACGGCATTGGGATTTCAGCGCCTGGCCGTCAGCCATATCCTTAACTTAAGGTTGAAAATCCAAAAAGCAACAGCGCCGCGGTGACGGAATATGTTCGTCCATCGCCGCGCTGCGCTGCCCTGTGACCGGGCGCTGAAATCCCCCAGCCTCCAAGAATCCTCGCGCTGGATCCTCGCGACGCCGAAAAGGTTCAAGGCGACGTGCACGGGAATTCGCACGCGAGGGCTGGACTTTTTGTTCTCATTTTGTTCTAGTGAGTCGCCAGCTTTGGAGGTGACTCATGACCGTCGAGAAACAGCGCGAAGTGATCCGGCTCTGGAATCAACTCAGGAAGGTCGAGGGGCCTGCCGCGGAAGAGCTCCGCATCCAGATCCTCGAATGCTTTACGGAGAAGGGCACCGCCAAGCGCGCGGCTTGAAGGATTTGGCTTGAGGGATTTGCCTCGGACGATCGGTCGCGTCTTTATCCATCGTTAGGATTCGCCTCGCACCCATTTTTTCGACTCCGATTCGTTCTGGGGGAACGAACTGGAGTCGGATGCAGAACATGTCGCGGCTGCCTGGATTTCGACGTGCGGCTTGTCTCAAAACGAGTCAGCGGTCTGCTTCGCGCGGACCTTTGCCTGGAGCGCCATCGCCACGCGCGACATCCACGGTGTCGATGTGATCGAAGGATCGTTCGCGCGACGCAAACCAATCGTTAGCAATTGCTCGGCATCGATTTCGTCGATTCCGATTCGTTCTCCGGGAACGAAATGGCGGTGAAGCCCGAACAAAGCCGGTCGCCGGGCGGCGACAGGCGGCGCGTCGCGTCTCGACGCTTCCATCGGCCCGCGCTATCGTCGCCACCTGCGGCGGACGCATCCATGAAGAACGGGCTCTACTCCATCCACATCCACATGCTCGACGGCGTGAAGGGCCGCGACAGCGGCGTGTTGATCTTGCGCGATGGCGTGCTGCTCGGCGGCGGGCCTTACTTCTGGTCGCGCGGCTCCTACACGGTCGGCAACGGCACGTCGAAGAACGGCACCTGGAAGGGCGAGCTTGCCACCAACCAGCATTCGCCGTTCGCCGATCCGCTCGTTCGGCCGCTGTTCGCCGGCGCAGAGGCGACCAGCGGCTTCTCCGGAACGTTCAGCGAGGAGGGGGCCGAGGTGTTCGGCACGGTGCTGGTCGCGGGCCATCGCAGCCTCGGTTTTCGCGCATCGCTGAAGCGGCTCGCGGAGATCTGAGGCGCGCGGCAGATTCCTAACGGAAGTTTGCAGGGATCGCGCTAACCGTATATCGCGATAACCCTATTCGGTTAGGTTAAAAGCCCAATCGCGTTGCGCTTGCCGCGCGTTGGGATAGGTGTCTGGCAAAGACAACAAGAAGACCATTTTGCCAAGAGCCGTATTATGACCCCATTTCTAGAACCGTCATTTTATCAGGGCGACCGCCAGACCTATCGCCGTGTCGCTGTCGTAGGGCTGCTGTTCTGTCTCGCTTTCGTGGCGATCAGCTTTTCGCTGCGGCCGCAGGCCGAGGACACGCGCGTCGCGGTCAAGGCCGACCGTCTGGTGCGCACCGCGGGAGAGGGGCCGCACGCGAACTAGCGCTTGCTACCCTGGATCCGATCGTCGGCGGAATCGTGCGGGCACGCCGGCCCCCGCGTCGCAAGCGCCACGAAGCCGGCATAGCCGGACAGGTTGAGCAGAATTTCGAGCCAGACAGGCATGACGGGCCTCTTCACAGCGAAGACGACCTCAACGTGCGCGCGCCACGCTTGTTCCGACGCGTCAAGAACCTTGCAAGTCAAGAATCCTGCGAGTCAAGGGTCCTGCGAAAAGACGGCGCTCAGAGCGGCGAAGTGGGATCGAGGCGCCGCCCCAGCACCGCAACCGACTCCGCCGAGGGCGAGTCCTTCAGGAACTCGGCAATGGCGCGGGCGAGCTCGCCGTCGGTCATCGGCGTCGGCGGCGGACGCAGCACGCCGACACTGAAATTGCGGACGATCTCGTCGT
The DNA here is from genome assembly GCF_016612535.1 of Bradyrhizobium diazoefficiens. Classification (NCBI taxonomy): domain Bacteria; kingdom Pseudomonadati; phylum Pseudomonadota; class Alphaproteobacteria; order Hyphomicrobiales; family Nitrobacteraceae; genus Bradyrhizobium; species Bradyrhizobium diazoefficiens. The sequence goes on along the minus strand of NZ_JAENXS010000002.1, from coordinate 662,787 downwards.
AGTGCTGTGCATTGGTTTTCGGAACGAGCCTGCGAATGCGAGCCAGCAAAGCGGATATCGGCAATCTCTCCTCCTCGACGTCCGCCCCGTTGGCAGCGATGCATGTCTGCTGCCATTTTTGTCCCGCGATACCGAAAACCCCGCCAGCACCGCGGAGATGCTGACGGGGTCTTCGTGCCGTTGCCTCAACCGGATGGCGGAGGCCCGCGCACTTGAGGGTCCAATCCGATCACCCCGACATCGTTCCCGCCGGGATGAGATTTTTTCTGCGGTGCCCGGTTCCACTGCGTCCGAACCATCCTGCGCCACCCGCGTTGTCTCACCCAGATGCGAAGGAGGAAGATCATGAAGAAGACACTCGCAGTCCTTGCCACCGTCGCAGCTGTCGGCGTGACCGCGATCGCGGCGCCGGCGCCTGCCGAGGCACGCGGCATCGGACCGGGCCTCGCGTTCGGTCTCGCCGCTGGCGCGATCACTGCCGGCGCTGTCGCCGCGTCCCATCCGTACGGCTACTATGGCCCGGGCTACGGCTATTATGGCGGCCCGGTCTATTACGGCTACGACTACGGCCCCGGCCCGTACGCCTATTACGGTGGCCCGTACTATCACCGCCACCACTATTATCGGCGTTGGTAATGGCTGAAATGAAAAGCCCGGAGCAATGCTCCGGGCTTTTTTCATGCGCGCATGGTCCGCGCGATATCGTTACGGCCAGAGCGAGGGCCGTTCCACCTTGCGCGCGTTTTCGAGCGTCGACACGAAATACTCGTCACGCTCGCGCTTGAATTTTTCCTGCGTGGCACGGAAGGCGGCGACACGGGCGGCGATCTCTTCGCGTTCGCGGATCTTGCGTTGTTCGTCTTCGGTCATGTCAAATCCCCACTACACCGGAGTATGTGTGCACTGCTGAACTCAAGCACTGCCGCCGCAATCACGTTGAGTCGCGTCAACACATGCATTGGCGCTTCTGATTGGGGCGTCAATGGGGAGGAGGCATTGCAGGAATGTGATAAGCGAAGATCGGAAAAAATTGCCGAGCAATTGCCGCTCACGGCTTGCGCGGCAGGGGATAACAGCGTCAACAATCTTGTCGCTTGCAAATGTTGCAGCTAGCGCGGCGGCAAATCGGGAGGCGGCGAGTGATTGCATCGGACCTTCAGAGCGGCGTCGAGCGGCTCGGCGACATGATCGCGAGTGCGAAGATCATCGTGCCGTTCACCGGTGCCGGCATCTCGACCGAATGCGGCATCCCCGACTTCCGCTCGCCCGGTGGAATTTGGACCCGCAATCGTCCGATCCCGTTCGACGAGTTCGTCGCGAGCCAGGACGCCCGCGATGAGTCCTGGCGCCGGCGGTTCGCGATGGAGGAGGTGTTCGCCGCAGCCAGACCCGGCCGCGGCCACCGTGCGCTCGCGGCACTCCATCGCGCCGGCAAGGTTCCCGCTGTCATCACCCAGAACATCGACAATCTGCACCAGGCCTCGGGCTTCGCCCCCGATCGCGTGATTGAACTTCACGGAAATACCACTTATGCGCGTTGCATCGGATGTGGACAGTCCTATCAGCTCGACTGGGTGAAGCGCTCCTTCGACCAGGATGGCAGCGCGCCCAACTGCACCGCATGCGACGAGCCGGTGAAAACCGCAACGATCTCATTCGGTCAGGCGATGCCCGAGGATGAAATGCAGCGCGCCACCGCGTTGGCGCAGGCCTGCGACCTCTTCATCGCGATCGGTTCCTCGCTCGTGGTGTGGCCGGCGGCGGGCTTTCCGATGATGGCAAGGAACGCCGGTGCACGTTTGGTGATCATCAATCGCGAGCAGACCGAGCAGGATGACATCGCCGACCTCGTCATCCGTCACGACATCGGCGAAACACTCGGGCCGTTCGTCCGGAATTGAACGGGCGTTTTTGATTCGCGCCTGTGCAAGCTGTTCATAGGTTCCGCCGAATCTCTTTTTTGTCTATGCCTCGCAACCGGGAGTGTTATCTTTTGATTCGAAAGATTCGCGTCGCGTCGAGTTGAGAAGATTCTCTAAAGACGCGTGATTCGGCGCCGCCATTAAGGCGGGTTGCATGGCATGTGTGGGGTCCGGGGTTATGGGGTCGTCGGACGGATTTGAGTCCAAGAAGCTGGGAGTTCCCGCGTCGGGCGAGCACGGCGCCGGTCACGACAGCGCGCTCAGTCCCTTCACCGGGTTAGGTGAGGGCAGCGCCAACCTCGTCGAGGTCCACGGCGTCATCAAATGGTTCGACGCCTCAAAGGGCTACGGCTTCATCGTTCCCGACAATGGCTGGCCCGACGTGCTCCTGCACGTTACCGTGCTTAGGCGCGACGGCTTCCAGACCGCCTATGAAGGCGCCCGCATCATCGTCGAGTGCATCCAGCGCGCCAAGGGTTATCAGGCCTTCCGCGTCGTCTCGATGGACGAATCGACCGCGATCCATCCGGCGCAGATGCTGCCGCCGCGCACCCACGTCACGGTCACCGCGACCAGCGGGCTCGAACGGGCCCAGGTCAAATGGTTCAACCGGCTGCGCGGCTTCGGCTTCCTGACCTGCGGGGAGGGAACGCCCGACATCTTCGTGCACATGGAGACACTGCGTCGCTTCGGCATGACCGAATTGCGGCCCGGCCAGTACGTGCTGGTCCGCTTCGGGCCGGGCTCCAAGGGCATGATGGCGGCCGAGATCCATCCCGAGACCGGCTCGCCGGGCCTCCAGTCGCACTAGCGGCTGCCCATTCCCGCAATCGTGAGCAAAGGCGTGCGGTCGGAGCCGTGCGCCTTTTCTGGCTTTTGTCACGGTCGCCGCGTATGGATTGCCGCAGTCTCCACGCCTTAGCGCCGGTTCCGAGTGTCATCCCATGAAGCTTGATCGAAACACTGTCTGGTCCCTCGCCAGGGGCTGGCTTGCCGCCATCCTCGTCGCTGGCCTTGCCGTCGCAAGCGGCCCCGTTCGCGCCGCAAGCTTCCAGCCGCTCGAGATCGTCACCAAGAGCGGCGTGCAAGTGTTCTCGGTGGAGATGGCGACGACCGACGAAGAGAAGCAGACCGGGCTGATGTACCGCAAGGAACTGGCCGATGGGAAAGGCATGCTGTTCGACTTCAATCCGGAGCAGGAGGTGTCGATGTGGATGAAGAACACCTATGTCTCGCTCGACATGATCTTCATTCGCGCCGACGGCCGCATCCTGCGCATCGCCGAGAATACCGAACCGCTCTCGACCAAGATCATCTCGTCACGAGGCCCCGCCCGGGCCGTCCTTGAGGTGGTGGCGGGAACAGCGCAGAAATACGGTATCCGCCCCGGCGATCGCGTCGGCCACCCCCTGTTCGGCAGCAAATAGGTCCGATTGGTGCCGCCATGGCCGCCCTGACGGGCGGCTGAATGCTTGCTGGCACGTAGTAAGCTTGCTGGCGCTTGGGGAAGCGTGTATCGACGGGGCTCACCGGACATTCGGGGTATAGCGCAGCCTGGTAGCGCGGCAGTTTTGGGTACTGCAGGTCGTTGGTTCGAATCCAGCTGCCCCGACCAGCGATTTCAAACACTTAGAGCAGAAAAGCAGCGTCCGACCTTCCCAGAAATTCTGATTGGGAAGGCCATGGGAAGGCTCAATGCATAGCTGCTCAGCGCGGGCGGCTGCCTCGGCCCGATAGTTCGCCGCCATCTCGAGCAGGCCGGCGCGCTCCAGGGGCAGGGCGCTTTCCGCGGCCATGTCCAAGCAAAGCCGCTCGAAGCCCCTGAGCTCGTCGATATCGTGCTGATGCTGCCCTATGCGGCCGATCAGACTCCCGCCGGCCGCCTTTCGTCAAGTGGGCGGGAAGGTCATACTGCTCGGAGGGACGGAGTCGACCATGCCAGATAAAATGCCCTACGAGGGAGCGATAGAAGAGGCGGCTAAAGCTACCAGCAAGGCACTCGAGCTGATCAAGGCCGCCAGTCCCGCGATCAGTGACGCATACGGGTTGGTGATTGGCGATACCATCAAGCATGCTCGAGCGGAACGGCTGGAGAGGATGGCGGCAAAGGCCAAGAAGAAGCTTATCGACCGTGGCGTGACGCAGCCGACCCAACCGCCGGAGCAAATCGCGGTTCCTTTGCTTGAGGTCGCACAAGCGGAAAGCCGGGACGAGCTTATAGATCTTTGGGCTCGGCTGCTCGCGAATACCATGGATCCTGGCCGGATCAGCGATGTGCGAGCCGCATACATCGACATTCTGAAAAAATTGGAACCTCTCGATGCCAAAGTGCTCGATTTTATTTCCAAGCTGAATCCTGCGAACGACCAAGTCACCAAACATGCTGCTTTTGAGCGAATCGGCTGTCGACAGTCAGCCGCTATAGTGAGCATCGAAAATCTTGATGCGCTTGGTTGCGTTCGTTTGTTCGGCGGAAATCACTTCCTTACTCTAAGCGAGCTTGGAAAAGAGATTGTGATAGCTGTCCAAGCATGACGTGAAGCCGCGACCCACTAGTCCCAGTAGCTCGCGCGCGTTCCGCCCCGCTAGGAATCGATAATTTGACTCTCGCCTAAGCCGCGTTTCGATGGTGCCATGACCAAGGCAGAGAACAGAGCGGCCGCGAAGGCGTGGCACGACGAACGAATGCGCCAGCGGGGAGCCGAAGCGCGGGCTGAGGCCGTCAAAGCCGAGCTCGTCGAGTTGGACCGATTCCGCAGATATCTCATGCAAAGCAGGATCGGCCACACGCAGCCGCTGATTGACGCTATCGACGACTATGTCGAGCAGATCACCGGCGACCGAACCGCGCTACATGCGAAGTCATGGAGCATTGGGCCAGCCCAGCGCTAATGGCTTGGTCCCGCGGATTCGACGAGCCCATACCTGTGCCCGACCGCGGCCGCTGAGGACGCTCAGGGAGGCCGGCGAGTACATCGGGTCCTTACCCAAGGCCCAACAGCAACACTGGCAGGCAGCGGCCGAAGCCCTGATGCTGGTTGCGGAGCGAGGCGGCCCGACGATGTTTGCCCGGCTCGGGATAATGCGGGCCTTGAACCACGGGAAACCGGCTCCGGCAGTCGAGCCGAGCCGCAAGCCCGCCAAAGCATACCGGCTTATCCGGTGTCGTGAGGCCCGCCGGCTAACGCTAGCGGGGCCATCGACCTTCGGTTTTTACCGGTGCAGCAAAAGTGGTCGTCGGACGTAGCGCAACCCATCATTGCAAATGCGGAACAGCTCTATAGACTGCGCCCTTTTGGGGGATAGAATTGCTGCACCCGCGATACTCTGCCGGCATTGCCGCCGCCACAGATGTGCCTAGGCTTGAACGCCGTACCTTCTCAAAATCTGCACCGAACGGCGCGGTCGCTTTTCTTATCTGCGCCATTGCGTTAAGCGCAGTCGGGGCCATCATTTTTTTTGCTATCGGCACCTCAGCGCCAGATCCTGTCCTGGCATCTCAGCTGTTGGTCGCTTCACTTACGGAGCTTCGCCCGCAACCCGCACAGCGCGACACCTATGTCGCGTTAACCATCCTGGCGCCGCTTGCGATTTGGATGTCCGTCAAGCTTTCCGCCTCGCTTCGCCTTTCCGAGCTATCGGTGAGCTGGCTTCTGCCCGTTCTGCTTGTCATCCTAGTCGCGGTTGCCGTCCCCCACGACACAGAACGATTCTCCTTTCTCAAGAATGGGCTCATTGCCTCGATACCGGCCATCGTCATCTTCGTCGCCGCGTGCAGATTTAAGAGAGCGAAGGTGCGCGCAGTCGCGGAGTGGATCTTTGCCGCCTACAAAGTTCGCGGGCGCGAGATCCATCGCATCGTTGTGTTCTCGTCCTGCGTACTGTCCGTCGTGCTGCCCCTGTCCTGGCGGGTCTTCAGTGATCGCAGCAACTTCGCTATGTACGATCACTTCGATGCATTCTTCTATTCGATTGTGCAGTCCTTCTACGGCGGAACATGTCTCGGCGACCTCTTGGTGCAATATGGATGCTATGGCGAATTCCTTACCCCGCTACTGAAGATCAGCGGTCTTTCGATTGTCAGCATTACTTTGATTATGGCGGCCTTGTCTGCCCTCAGCGCCTGCGCCATCGTCGTATTTGCCAGCAGGGTAATTCATAGCCCGATCGTTTTGGCCATGGCGGCAATCTGGGTTGGGATAGCGCAAAACAGGGTCTTCTTGCCTAATATCGCTGCGGACCAATACTTCCAATATACCCCGTTGCGCATTCTTTTCCCCTCGCTCAGCTTATTGGTGGTGCTCTCCTGCCAGCGACGCCAGTCGCCGACCAAAGCGATTTTGATCGGAGCGTTTTCTGGCCTATCGATCTGCTGGAATCTGGATTCTGGAGCAGTCGTGGCTGTTGCGCTCTTCTGCTTCATACTTCTTAGTGGGGCAACATCATCGCAGTTCGCATGGAGCAGATTGCGCGCAAATCTTGGGTTGAGCGCCGTCTATATCGCTGCGTTGCTCGCAACGATTTCCGGCTTTGGCGCCTACCTGACGTTCAAATATGGCCAGCCGCTGCAAGTCGCCGATTATCTCGCGTTCGCGCGTATATTCTACATCATCGGCTTCTTCATGGTCCCGATGTCATTCCCGGATCCGTGGGTGGCGTCGATCGTTTGCGCGCTGCTAATCCTGATCCATTTCGCGATCAGAATGGAGGTTGGTCCATATTCTCCGCGGCTCGAGCGCGCGGCATATCTCGCAGTCTTGGCATTGGGGCTGTTCAGCTATTACAACGGTCGTGCCCATCCGGTCGTTTTCATCTATGTCAGTTGGCCGTTTTTCTTGTTGCTCGGCTACCTTATAGACAGTTGGAAGCCGACAGGAACTGCGCTCCCTGAAAGGTTGGCGAGTTGGATGCTAGCGGCTTTGACGGTTGGTGCTCTTTTCGTCGCGGTTGTTAATGCTTCGGTCGGCGTACCCCGCGTCGTGTTTTTCGCAATTAAGAACTGGAGAGAGATATCCCAGTGGGATGCCGATACTAGGTTTAGGCGGCAGGTAGCGTTCATCAAGGCAGCGAGTGGCCCGGACTCTAGCCTGTCGATTTTCGCGCTGCATCAAAGTGCGCTGTTGGCTCAGGTCGGTCAGCGGTCGGCCCATCCAGGTCCAGGAATAATTGAGACCATGCGTCGGCGCGATGCTGAGATGCAGATCTCATATCTGATCGATCATGGCCCTCAGCACCTTTTCATCGGCAAGGAAGCCGCGGAGGGAGAGGAAATATGGCGGAGTGCCGAGCCTTGGATCCGCAACGGCATGCCAGCCATAAAGCAGGCCTACGAGGTTGATCGGTGGGACCAGGATGACACGCTCCTTCATCTCGTCCGGAAGGATGGTGCGCAATGAAGTGCAGTGGGGCCCTTACCGCGGCTGGTTTCAATTGGTCGGTCTAGATATCGTGAATATACGCGGTCAAATTGAGCACCTTCGATCAATGGAGCGCCTCTGCTTGGAGCAAGCGCAACTCTGCCTGCCAAAACTCGGCCGGGAAGCTCTCGAGGAGATGGCAAACAATTATCGAGAAGAGGCGCTGAGGCTCGAGTCGAAAAAGCCGGAAAGCTTTCAACCCAGAACTCCGCATCGATCTCGAAAAAAAATCCCGCCGACCTGGAGCCGACGGGAGTGTGACTAGAATTATTGGCGGCCGGTGCCCGCCGGCCGCTGGCGTCGTTTTAGCACGGATCAGGCGCGAGTCGGAGCCCTCTCGCCAAATCGCCTGAGGCGCTTGCGGTGCGTCATCAGCCGCTGCCGGTCGCGCTTCCTGTGCATTCTGCGGCGAAGCTTCATTGGCGGGTTTCCGGCAGCATTCCTTCAACCGTCTTGAGCACGAGCTCGCGCTCGGTCTCAGACAAGCGCGCCAGCTTGTCCCTGAGGCTTGAGGGCGATGCCGCCGCGGACCGCCCCCGACGCGCGTCGGTCACCCTCGCAATCGGCGAGCGGCAGTTCGGGATCGGGCGGTGGCGGCAGCTCGTCCAAGACCGTCGTCAGCGAGGTCTCCACCACCGTCAACGGAATCACGACAACGACAATCACCTATTCCGACGGGACCACCGACGTGCAGACCTCAGCAGCCAGCTCCCAGGCGAGCCCGGGCGGCCAGGCAGGACAGACCTATAATTCGCAAGGCGCGCTCAGCGCCAACGGCGTCTGAACGGCCGCCCATCGGGGGCCGAAGGCACGGCCGAGGCCACCAATTGCCAAAGCTTCTTCGAACCTTTGGACGTCGCCACAGACATATCAGTGTTGGGGATTTCAGCGCCCAATGCCTAAACGGACGCCGCCAAGCGATGATATTCCGCTTGTGCGGCGTTGCGCTGTTCAGGGCCGCTCAATTCGAGGCGTACCAGCCAGCCGGAAACGGGATCAGTGGCCAGGCTGGATAATTGTCGTTGGCGGCCTTTGGCGACCTGTCGGTAGTTACCTCGGCAACAGGGGTTAGCGGCGGAGAAACCATCGCCAGACGCAAATATGCACATTGCAAATTCATGATCATCAACCTGCGCAGTCGATCTTTTGAAAATTAAGTCTGAGTTCGAAATCACCAAGCACGCGCTCCATAAAGCGGCGCACTCATTCTCAAATTGCGCATGCATCTTAGGAAAGATAGGCAGGCGCTTCAACCGGCAAGACGGCGGCCGCCAACAAAGTAAGGTTGATCGGTTAGGTTAAACACGAGCCGTCGTTGCGGCAGCACTGACGACTGGTATCAATCCGGTCCCGGCACGCGACGACGCCCCATCGAGAGGCTCACACGAGATCACATTCGTCGCTGCGTTTCGTTTCGCGCGAGTTGTCCGCCATGACTTTCGATCTCACCTCCAAAACACTCCGCCAACGGTCGAACTGGACCGAGATCTGGCACCTCTGGACCGTGATCGTGCCGCGCCGCTCGATCAACGGGCAGCTCGTTTACGGCAGGGTCTGGCGCCGTCACGACGGCCGTGACTGGATCTACAAGAAATTCACCGAATACGACGGCGAGGCTGCGGCTTGAGTGAGCCGCGCTCCCCTTAGCCGGAGTGCCTTTCGCCCGCGGCTGCTCCCGGCGTCTGCACGCGCGGCAGCGGCAATTTGAAGTGACGCTTTGCGTAAGCGACGATCTCGTTGTCCGAGGGATGATCGGCCGTTTCGACTGCGGCAATCCGCTTTGCGATGTCGCGCGCGTGGGCGCGCATGTGACTGGCGAGTTCCGTCTTTGCGTTCGCCGGACCGATGATGAGGATCTCGCCGGCGTCGGCGAGGGCCTTGGTCACCTCGGCATAGAACGTCTTGTCGGGCGAAGCATGGCCGCTGCCGATTGCGTTGGCCTTGTGATGAAGATGCCGCGTCGCCAGCTGCGGGTGCAGCGTGACTTCGTCGGAGCCGCTCAGGCCGAGATGGAAGATCCGGGCCTGCGAATGATCGATCCAGACCACGGCGTGAAAATGAGAGGGCATGTGCTTGGGCCTTGTCCGAGGGAGAGGCCGCCGACATTGGGACACCGGCGCGTATCCCACCGACACTAGGCCGGCGGGCGCCGCCCCTAGTTGACCCAGGTCAATTCGATCCCGGGCACCCCAAACATCGCAACGGAAGCCGAGCGCTCGCTTGAAAAAGCAGGCGTTCGGTGCGTTACGCGGCCTTTGCAGCCGGGGCGGCAGCTGGCTTCGCCGGCGGGGGTTTCAGCGGCTTGTCCTGCCGCTTCGACCAGGAGATGTAGTAGGCGACCGTCGTCATGATCGCGATGCCCGCGATGGAGACGAAGAGCTGCGCGAACACCGAGCCCGAGCTCATCGACAGCTCGAAATGGCCGACGAAGGACAGGAACACGCCGACGCAGAACACCGCGAGCGATTGCTGGCCGCAGACGATCACCGGATCGAAGATCTTCCACTCCAGGCCCGGCCAGTCCTTCGGCACGAAGCGGATCACCATGATTACGATCACGACGAAGTGGATGAAGCGGTAGGGCGCCAGGTTGGTCTTGTCATTGGGGTTGAAGGCCGAGAACAGCCATTCCGGGAACAGCGCGGCGAGGCTCGGGAAGCGAGCGGCCATCGTCATCACCAGCGCGAAGGCGAGATAGCCGAGGCAGAGCCATAGCGTGATCGGCGAGTTGATCACCCTCATCGAGCGCCGTGCCCCGCCCATCGCGCACCAGGCGCCGAACACGAACAGCACCTGCCAGCAATAGGGGTTGAAATACCACTGACCGGCCGGGTAAGCGTTCAGATTCCAGCCGAAGTGACGCGCGGTCAGCCACAGCACGATGGACACCGCCATCGTCAAGTCGGGCTTGCGCAGCATGAACCACAGCACCGGCGGAAACAGTCCCATCAGCACGATGTAGAGCGGCAGCACGTCGAGATTGAGTGGCTTGAAGCGCAGGAACAGCCCCTGGCGGAGCGTCTCCGTGGCGTTGTCGACGAGGCCGGCGACGTTGAACTCGTTGATCATCTCGGAATCGCCGAAGCGCAGAGCCAGATAGCTGATCGAGGCGATGTAGATCACGAACAGGATGATGTGGGCGACGTAGAGCTGCCAGACCCGCTTGGTGAGCCTTGTGGCGCCGACGATGAAGCCGCGCTCCAGCATCATCCGGGCATAGACGAAGGAGGCGGTGTAGCCGGAGATGAAGACGAAAAGGTCAGCGGCGTCGGAAAACCCGTAGTTGCGCGTCGTGATCCAGTTCACGATGTTGTCGGGGATATGGTCGAGGAAGATCGCCCAGTTGGCGACGCCGCGGAACAGGTCAAGCCTGAGGTCGCGGCCCTTTTCGGGAAGCGTTGCGCTGATGTTCAGGAAGGCCATGCGACGGGAGCTTTCGAAGGGGATGGATACGCTGATGTCGGCGAGGCTGGTATTGGCAAGGCTTGTGTTGGCAAGGCTTGTGTTGGCAAGGCTTGGCCGTCGGGCGGGATTCCCGGGCGGAAGGCGGGTACGCAATTGTCACAGTGCAGCATAATGACTATATCCGTCGGTGAGGGACCCGGGGGCCCGGAATCACCGATCAGTTCCCGAAAGGTGTCTCTATACTATGCCCGCGGTTTCCACCAATCGCCACCGTGACGCATTGAAATCGAACGAAAGACGAAGAGGCCGGACCGCCAATGACCGCACGCATTTTCAAGCCCGCCAAGAACGCGATGCAATCCGGCCGGTCCAAGACCAAGGAATGGCAGCTCGACTACGAGCCGGAGCAGCCGCGCGCGGTCGAGCCGCTGATGGGCTGGACCTCGTCCGGCGACATGAAGCAGCAGATCACCCTCCACTTCCACACCAAGGAGGAGGCGGTCGCCTATTGCGAGCGCAAGGGCATCGCCTACCAGGTGATCGAGCCGAAGGAATCCCTGCACCGCCAGGTCGCCTACGCCGACAATTTCGCCTTCCGCCGCGGCGAGCCCTGGACGCACTGAGGGCTTCGCTTCGTCCGTCTTCGTGGGGAGCCCTTGGCACCCATTCCGCCTCGTGCTTCGCTGGCCCGCATGACGGGACCATGACGAGGTGGGGGTATGGCCGGGCGTGACCAGCTCGACGGCGTCGATCTGAAGATATTATCCGAGCTGCAGCAGGACGGGCGGATTCGCAATAACGAGCTGGCGCTCCGCGTCGGCGTGTCCGCACCCAACTGCCTGCGGCGGCTCAAATCCCTGTTCAGCCGCGGTGTGATCTGCGCGGTGCGCGCCATCATCGACGAACGGCTGCTCGGTTATGAGGTGGTGTCGTTCGTCTCGATCCAGCTCGGCAGCCAGGCCCAGCCGGTGCTCGAGGCCTTCGAGGGCTCGATATCAGCGATCCCGCGCATCCAGCAATGCTGGCGGATTTCGGGCGACACCGATTATCTCCTCAAATGCGTCGCGCCGAGCGTCGAGAGCATGCGCCAGCAGCTGCTGCATTTCGCCGCCATGCCGAACGTGAAGAACGTCCGCAGCTTTCCTGTACTGGGCGTCGCGAAGGACGTGCCGCTGCCGGTACCGGATATCGCGGTGACGGCGTCGGCCGGGTAGGCGCCGGCGGCTTCGCGCTGAAACTACGAAAAACCGGGAACTACCGTGCCATAGGACCGATTCGGATAGTGTCATAAAAGCTGAGTAACTCACCTAACTGTGACATGTGATTTAGGTAGTTCTGCAATGCGCGGATCCGTGATTGTCGGCCCCTGGGCGTGGCCTACATCCGGGGTGTGAACCCTCAGCGTGCGTCCGCACTGAGGACTCTTTTGTGGGACCCTGAGCTTAGGAAAAGACATATGACCTCGACCTCGAAGACGCTCGTCGCCTCCGCCGCGACGCTGTTTGCCTCTGCGTTTCTCGTGATGACCGCGCCGGCCGCCAGGGCCGACGATTTCTGCATCACCAACGGTGCGCAGGCCGCTCACGGCTGCGGCTACCCGACCATGGAAGCGTGCCGGGCGGCCTCTGCCGGCATCGGCGGCTCGTGCTCGCAGAGCGGCGGCGCGAAGACCCCCAATGACGCACTCGCGTTCCAGCCGAAGCAAGCCAAGCACCCCAAACTTCGCCCGGGCGCGCAGACCAACTCCAACTAACGCCTCTATTCGAGATCGGTTTCGAGAGATTGCGGCCTCCGGGATTCATCTCGGAGGCCGCAAATATGTGACGGGGCTGGCGGCACCGCGCCTCAGCGATACCGACCGCGAAACTCGCGCGGGCTGGCGCCTGTCCAGCTGCGGAAGGCCCGCGAAAAGCTCTTTTCGTTACGGAAGCCGGCGATCTCCGCGATCCGCTTGATGGGGGTGCGGCCGCGCATCAGCTCCTGCCTGGCGAGCTCGAGTTTTGCTTCCTCCTTGAGGTCGCGTAGCGAGGTGGCTTCCTCGCGCAAGCGCCGATGCATGGTGCGGGTGGAGAGCGCGAGTTCGCTTGCGATATCCTCCGCGCCGAGAATGCGCCCGCGCGCCTCGCGCAGCACGCGCCGGACACGATCGACCAGCAGCCGGTCGCGGCGATAGGGCCGATAAGGCAGCACAGTCAGGCGCAGCGCGCCCTTGAGCATGCTGTCGAGATCGGCGGCGTTGCGGGTGAGCGGCAGCGAAAGGTAGTGCTTGTCGAAGACGATGCGGGCCCCAATCGCATCGAAGCGGATGTGCTTGCAAAAGATGGTCGGATAGACCGAGACATGGTCGGGCTCGCGGTAAGGGAATTCCGCCGCACGCAGCGCGATCGCGGAATCCACCGCCCAGCAAGAGAAGCCGAGGACGTAGCGGAGCAGGGTGACGAGGCAGAATTCGCGCAAGGGCCCGAGATCGCGCTGCTCGCGAATCGAGACGGTTGCCGTCTCGCCGTTGACCGCAAGCTCGAACAGCACGTCCTCAGTCAGCAGGCGATGATGCCGGCACCAGCGTTTCAGCGCGACCTCCAGGGTTGGCGCGGTGATGGAGGCGCGGCACAGCATGCCATAGGTGCCCCACGGCAAGCGCCGTGAAAACCAGCCGAGCGCCTCGTCGTCGAGCTCGCGCATGGCGTGGCCGGCCAGCGCCTCGAACTGTGCCGCGGTCACCCGCCCGTCAGTCGATCCGACGAGGTCGGAGAGGACCTGCCCCTTACTCAGCGCCTCGGCCGGATCCCGACCATAGCGGGCATAGGCCGCGACCACGCCCCGCACAAAGGCGGCGGGGGTCATGGCGCGGCGGGGTGTTGCCGTTGCAGCTCGAAAGGGCATGGAAAATCCTCGCCAAACTTGGCGGAAAATGCAACCTTTTCGACCGAAGCGGCGCCCGGGCGGGGGTAGGTTCGGGCGGGACAAGAAATTTGCAAGAATACGGAGGAATCGCCTTGAACATCCCGAGCATCGATTTCGATCTGGGCGAGGACATCAGCATGCTGCGCGATACCGTGCGCGCCTTTGTCGAGGCGGAGGTGGCGCCGCGCGCCGCTGAGGTCGAGAAGGCCAATCTGTTCCCGGCGGACCTCTGGACGCGCTTTGGCGATCTCGGCCTGCTCGGCATGACCGCGCCGGAGCAATATGGCGGCTCCAACATGGGCTATCTCGCCCATGTCATCGCCATGGAGGAGATTTCGCGCGGCTCGGCCGCGATCGGCTTGTCTTACGGCGCCCATTCCAACCTCTGCGTCAACCAGATCCGCCGCAACGGCACCGACGCGCAACGCGAGCGCTATCTGCCAAAACTGATCTCCGGCGAATATGTCGGCGCACTCGCGATGTCCGAGCCCGGCGCCGGCTCCGACGTGGTCTCGATGAAGCTGCGCGCCGACAAGCGCGGCGACCACTATGTGCTCAACGGCTCGAAAATGTGGATCACCAACGGTGGCGATGCCGATGTGCTTGTGGTTTACGCCAAGACCGATCCGGAAGCCGGCCCGCGCGGCATGACCGCCTTCCTGATCGAGAAGGGGTTCAACGGCTTCACCCATGGCCAGCATCTCGACAAGCTCGGGATGCGCGGCTCCAACACTTATCCGCTGTTCTTCGACGATTGCGAGGTGCCGGCGGAGAACGTGCTCGGCGGCGTCGGCGAGGGCGTCAAGGTGCTGATGTCCGGCCTCGACTACGAGCGCGCCGTGCTCTCCGGCGGTCCGCTCGGCATCATGGCGGCCTGCATGGATTCGGTGGTGCCCTACATGCACGAACGAAAACAGTTCGGACAGCCGATCGGCGACTTCCAGCTGATGCAGGGCAAGCTCGCCGACATGTACTCGACCTGGCAGGCCACGCGGGCCTATGTCTATGCGGTGGGAAAAGCCTGCGACCGCGCCAACCATGCGCGCAGCTTGCGCAAGGACGCGGCGGCTGCGATCCTCTATTCCGCCGAGAAGGCGACGTGGATGGCGGGCGAGGCGATCCAGGCGCTCGGCGGCGTTGGCTATACCAGCGAGTTTCCGGTCGGACGGCTCTGGCGCGATGCCAAGCTCTACGAGATCGGCGCCGGCACGTCGGAGGTCCGGCGCATGCTGATCGGCCGCGAGCTGATGGCGGAAACCGCTTAAGCCGTCCCCACCATTGCAACTGCCGCCACCTGTTCACGGCCTCTCACCAAATCACCAGACACGCGGGACCACATGCTGCTCCATTCCAGTATCGATCCGTCGTCCTCCGATTTCGCCCGCAACGCCGAGGCCATGCGTGGCCTCGTCGCGGATTTGCGTGAAAAGCTCAGGCAAGTCGCCGGCGGCGGCGGCGAGGTCTCGCGCAACCGACACACCGCGCGCGGCAAGATGCTGGCGCGCCAGCGTGTCGATCTGCTGGTCGACCCCGGGACGTCGTTCCTGGAGCTGTCGCCGCTTGCGGCCCATGGCCTCTATGGCGGCGACGTACATTCGGCCAGCGTCGTCACCGGGGTGGGGCGCATCTCGGGCCGCGAATGCGTCATCGTCGCCAACGACGCCACCATCAAGGGCGGCACGTACTATCCGATGACCGTGAAGAAGCATCTGCGCGCGCAGGACGTTGCGCGCCAGAACAATCTTCCCTGCGTCTACATGGTCGATTCCGGCGGCGCCTTCTTGCCGCTTCAGGACGAAATCTTTCCGGACGAGCGGCATTTCGGCCGCATCTTCTATAACCAGGCGCAGATGTCATCGCAGGGCATCCCGCAGATCGCGATCGTGATGGGCTCCTGCACGGCGGGGGGCGCCTATGTGCCGGCGATGTCGGACGAGAGCATCATCGTGCGCAACCAGGGCACCATCTTCCTTGGCGGCCCGCCGCTGGTGAAGGCCGCGACCGGCGAAGTCGTGACCGCCGAAGAGCTCGGCGGGGCCGACGTGCATTCGCGCCAGTCAGGTGTGACCGATCATTATGCCCAGAACGATGCGCATGCGATCGGCATCGCCCGCCGTATCGTCGGCACGCTGAAGCCATCGGCGCGGCCGAACCTCAACATGCATCCGCCGCGCGATCCGCTGTTTGCCGCGGAGGAGATCTATGGTGTGGTGCCCGTGGATGGCCGCAAGCCGTTCGACGTGCGCGACATCATCGCCCGGGTCGTGGATGGCTCCGAATTCGACGAGTTCAAGAAGCTCTACGGCACGACGCTGGTGTGCGGCTTCGCCCATATCTGGGGTTTTCCGGTCGGCATCATCGCCAACAACGGCATCCTCTTCAGCGAGAGCTCGCTGAAGGGCGCGCATTTCATCGAGCTGTGCTGCCAGCGCGGCATTCCGCTGGTGTTCTTGCAGAACATCACCGGCTTCATGGTCGGCAAGAAGTACGAGGCCGGCGGCATCGCGCGCGACGGCGCCAAGCTGGTGACGGCGGTCGCGACCGCCTCGGTGCCGAAATTCACCGTCGTGATCGGCGGCTCCTATGGCGCTGGCAATTACGGCATGTGCGGCCGCGCCTACTCACCGCGCTTCCTCTGGATGTGGCCGAACGCGCGCATCTCGGTGATGGGCGGCGAGCAGGCCTCGATGGTGCTGAGCCAAGTCCGCCGCGACAATATCGAGGCCAAGGGCGATAGCTGGTCGAAGGACGAGGAAGACAAATTTCGCGAGCCTATTCGCGCGCAATATGACAGCCAGGGCCATCCCTACTACGCGACCGCGCGTCTGTGGGACGACGGCGTGATCGACCCGGCCGACACAAGGCTCGTGCTCGGCCTTGGCCTCTCGGCGGCGTCGAATGCGCCGATCGAGCCGACGAAATTCGGCCTGTTCAGGATGTGATGCGATGGACCGTTCAAAGCTCTACCGGCGTTTTCGCACACTTCTAATTGCCAACCGCGGCGAGATCGCCTGCCGCGTCATCCGCACCGCGCGCGCCATGGGCCTGTGCACGGTCGCGGTCTATTCCGAAGCGGACCGCGACGCGATGCATGTCGCGCTCGCGGATGAAGCCGTGCTGCTCGGGCTCGCGCGCGCCCGTGACAGCTATCTCAGCGTCGAAAAGCTAATCGAGGCCGCGCGCAAGAGCGGCGCCGAGGCGGTCCATCCAGGCTATGGCTTCCTGTCGGAAAATGCCGAATTCGCGCAGGCTTGTTACGACGCCGGCCTGGTATTCGTCGGCCCGACCGCCGGGATGATGAATGCGATGGGCTCGAAATCCGGCTCGAAGGCGCTGATGGAGAAAGCGGGGGTGCCGCTGGTGCCCGGCTATCACGGCGAGGCCCAGGACGAGGCGACGCTTTCGAAGGCGGCCGAGAAGGCCGGTTTCCCCGTGCTGGTCAAGGCATCCGCCGGCGGCGGCGGCCGGGGTATGCGGATCGTCCGCTCGGCGGATGAACTGGCGCCCGCAATTGTCAGCGCCAAGCGCGAGGCCAAGGCCGCGTTCGGCGACGACCGCATGCTGATCGAGAAATATGTCGACAATCCCCGGCATATCGAGGTGCAGGTGATCGGCGACAGCCATGGCAATTTGCTGTCGCTATTCGAGCGTGAATGTACGCTGCAACGCCGGCACCAGAAGGTGATCGAGGAAGCGCCGTCGCCGACGCTGAACGCTGCGCAACGCGAGACAGTCTGTGCCGCCGCGCGAAAGGCGGCCGGCGCGGTAAACTATGTCGGTGCCGGCACCATCGAGTTCGTCTCCGACGGCAAGGATGTGTTCTTCATCGAGATGAACACGCGTCTCCAGGTCGAGCATCCCGTGACCGAGCTGATCACCGGGATCGATCTGGTCGAATGGCAGTTGCGCGTCGCCTTCGGCGAAGAACTGCCGCTGAAGCAGAACGAGATCAAGCTCAACGGCCACGCCGTCGAGGCCCGCGTCTACGCCGAAAACCCGACCAAGAATTTCATGCCGTCGGTCGGCAGGATCTCGACCTGGCGCTTGCCCGCGGAGACCGGGGGTTTGCGCGTCGACGCCGGCTATCGCGAGGGCGACAGCGTGTCGCCATACTACGACGCCATGCTCGCGAAAATGATCGCGTGGGCCCCGACGCGCGATGTCGCGATTGATCGATTGAACCGAGGGCTGGAAGAGTCCGACGTTCGCGGCATCGTCACCAATATCCCGTTCCTGTCGGCGCTGATCACGCATCCAAAGGTGCGGGCGAATGCCATCGACACCGGCTTCATCGAGCGCGAGCTGGCGGCCTTGACAGCGGGGGCGCCCGCACCCGGGGAGCTCGAGTTGTGCGCGGCGGTCGCCGCGATCGTCAATGACGAGCGGCAGGCCGCGCTGACAGATGCGAATTCGCCCTGGCAGACCTTTGGCTGGATGCCGGTCGGCCGCCGCCGGCGCGGTTTTTCCTTCCGCGTCGGCCACGGCCCCGAGCTGAAGGTGACGCTGAACTACGGCAGCGGGCCCTCGACGCTGGTGATCGGCGAGCGCGAGTTGGCGTTCACGATCGCGCCGAAGGATGGCGGCTTCGATCTGACGCTCGATGGCGTCAAATCCTCTGTCGCAGCCGTGATCGACGGCCATGAGCTGTATTTGCGCACGCGCAACGGCCGCTTCGACCTGCACTGGGTCGATCCGTTCGGTGGCGAGACCGAGGAGCAGACCGGCGCGGACAAGATCGCGGCACCCTTGCCGGGCACGGTCGTCGCCGTGCTCGCCGAGGAGGGCGCAACGCTCGACAAGGGTGCGCCGATCCTCACCCTGGAGGTGATGAAGATGGAGCAGACGCTGCGCGCGCCCTATGCCGGCGTGTTGAAGTCCATCAAGTGCAAGGTCGGCGACATCGTCCAGGAAGGCGTCGAACTTGCCGTGGTCGAGGCTTCGCAAGAATGACGTGGGGTGAGTGACATGAGCGATCCCGTCCGGATCATCGAGATGGGGCCGCGCGACGGCCTCCAGAACGAGAAGATTCCCGTCAGCGTCGAGGCCCGCATCGCCTTTATCGAGGCGCTGGTCGCGGCCGGGCTGCACACCGTCGAGGTCGGCGCCTTCGTCTCGCCCAAGGCGATCCCGCAGATGGCGAGTTCGGACGCCGTGCTGCGCGGCGTGAGCCATTTGACCGGCGCCGAATTCCACGTGCTGGTGCCGAACGAAAAGGGCTATGACGCGGCACGCGCGGCGGGCGCGAAAGTGGTGTCCGTGTTTGCCGCGGCCTCCGAGGGCTTTTCGCGTGCCAACATCAACTGCACGGTGGCGGAGTCCATCGAGCGGTTCAGGCCTGTGCTCGCGCGCGCCAAGGCCGACGGCGTGCCGGTGCGCGGCTATATCTCCTGCGTGCTCGGCTGTCCCTTCGACGGCGAGATCAAGCCCAGCGCAGTCGCCGATCTCGCCAACACGCTGTGGGACCTCGGCTGCTACGAAATCTCGCTCGGCGACACCATCGGCGTCGGCACACCGGCCAAAGCGAAGGAGATGCTGCGCGCGGTGGCAGCCAACATCCCTGCCGCAAAACTCGCGATGCATTTCCACGACACCTACGGTCAGGCGCTCGCCAATCTCTATGCCGGCCTGGAGGAGGGCGTCCGCATCATCGATGCCGCCGCCGGCGGCCTCGGCGGTTGTCCCTACGCGCCGGGCGCTACGGGCAACGTCGCGACCGAGGATGTCGTCTACATGCTCGAGGGCATGGGCGTCAGGACCGGGATCGACATGGACAAGCTGGTGGCGGCGACGAACGAGATGAGCCGCTTGCTCGGCAAGCCGCCGGTGGGCCGCGTGGCATCCGCGCTGAACGCGAAGAGGAAGCGCACTTCGTAGGGTGGGTTAGCCTTGCGGATGCGCGAAGCGCGATCCGCTGGGCGTAACCCACCTCTTTGGTTTCTGCGGGGACAGAAGCGTTTGGTTTCTGCGGGGACAGAAGCGGTGGGTTACGCCTTCGGCTAACCCACCCTACGACAGCTGTGCTTGCGGCTACCTGCTCCCGTCCGGCCCCATCACCAGATCCGGCAGCGCGGTCGAGATCCCCGGCACCAGACACAGCAGCAGCACCGCGGCCATCATCAGCAGCACGAAGGGCAGCGTGCCCCAGATCACTTCGCTCAGCGAAATGTCTGGCGCGACGTTGCGGATGACGAAGATGTTGAGGCCGACCGGCGGGTGGATCAACCCCATCTCCATCACGATGGTCATGACCACGCCGAACCAGATGATGTCGAAATTGGCGGCCCGTAAGGGCGGCAGGATGATCGGTGCGGTCATCAGGATGATCGAAACCGGCGGCAGGAAGAAGCCGAGCACGACGACCATGACGAGGATCGCGAACAGCAGACCCCAGCGCGGCAGATGCATCGCGACGACGGATTCGGCGGCCGATTGCGAGATGTGAAGATAGCTCATCACGTAGGAATAGAGCAGTGACATGCCGATGATCATCATCAGCATGGTCGATTCCCGGATCGTCGACTTCATGATCGGACCGAGATCGCTCGGCCGCCAGACGCCGTAGATCGCCGCGATCAGCGCCAATGCGAGAAGACCGCCGAGGCCGGCCGTCTCCGACGGTGTGGCATAGCCGCCATAGAGCGCGGCCATGACGCCGGTGAGCAGCAGCACGAAGGGGAGCACGCGCGGCAGCACGCTGAAGCGCTCTGCGAGCGTATATTCGTCGCGGGCGAGGATCGCCGCTTCAGGGCCGCCGTTCTTGTAGGCGGCCTCGGCCGCCGCATATTCCTGACGAAAGCGGATCACGGCATAACCGCCGAACAGCGAGACCAGCAGCAGGCCGGGCCCGATGCCGGCGAGGAACAGGCGTCCGAGCGATTTTTCGGCCGCGACGGCAAACAAGATCATGGTGATCGAGGGCGGCAGCAAAATGCCGAGCGTGCCGCCGGCGGCGATGATCCCTGCGGCAAAGCCGCCGGAATAGCCGCGCTTGCGCATCTCGGGGATGCCGGCCGAGCCGATCGCCGAGCAGGTCGCGGGCGAGGAGCCCGCCATTGCCGCAAACAGCGCGCAGGCGAACACGTTGGCGACCCCCAAGCCGCCGGGCACACGGTGCAGCCAGGCGTGCAGCGCCGAATAGAGGTCCTGGCCGGCGCGCGACTTGCCGATCGCCGCGCCCTTCAGGATGAACAGCGGGATCGACAGCAGCGTGATCGAGGCCATCTCCTCATAGACGTTCTGCGTCACCGTATCGAGCGACGCCGCGGGCATGTAGATGCCCATGAACACGACCGCGACCGCGCCGAGCGCGAACGCAATCGGCATACCCGAGAACATCACGAGCAGCGTGGCAAGCCCGTAGGCGATACCGATACCGAACACGCTCATGAACGCCTGGCTCCTGCGAAAGGCAGCGCCAGCTGCAGGAGGATCTGGAGGCAGAGCAGGCTCATGCCGAGCGCCATCAGAGAATAGGGGATGGCGAGCGGCGGCGACCACATCGAGTTCGAGACCTGGCCGTCGACGTAAGCCTCATGCGCCAGTGTCCAGGATTTCCAGGCGAAGAAGGTGCAGAACAGCAGCGTCACGACGTCGACGAACCAGAGCCTGATCCTGTTCGCCAGCGGCGAGAGCAGACCGACGAAAGCCTCGATGCCGATATGGCCGCGGTTCTGCTGCACATAGGCCGCCGTCATGAAGGTGGCGCCGACCAGCAGGAATACGGCCGCCTCGTCTTGCCAGTAATTGGCGGCCTTGAACAAGGCGCGGCTGAGCACGCTGTAGCTCAGGATCGCGCAGGCCGCCACGAGCGCGACCGCTGCGAACGCGACGATGATGCGGTTGAGGATGGCGAGGCCACGATCGAGCGCCGCCGCAAGGCCCGTGCTTGCAGCGGCATTCGTCCGGTCGTCACGATCCCGTAGCGGACCGTGGCTCATGCAGCGACGTCGGAGGCGAGCTTGAGCAGGTTCGCGGCGGTTGCGGTCTTGGCGCCGTAATCCTTCCACGCGGTATCGCGGGCGATGTCGCGCCACTTGCCGACGGTCGCGGCATCGAGCACCGAGACTTTTGCGCCGGCCTTCTCGTAGACCTTGGCAACCTCGACATCGTCATCCTGCGCGCCCTTGCGGCCGAAGGCTTCGAGCTCCGCACCGACGGCGACCAGGATGTCCTGCTGGTTCTTCGGCAACTTGTCGAAGATCGCCTTCGACATCATCAGCGGCTCGAGCATGAACCAGTAGGACGCGCCGGCGCCCGAGGTCAGCGACCTCGCGACTTCTTCGAGGCGGAACGAGATCAGGCTGGTGGAGGAGGTGATGCCGGCATCGCACGCGCCGGTCTGCATCGCCGCGTAGATCTCGTTCGAGGGCACCGACAGCACCGAGGCGCCGGCGGTCTGCAGCACCATGTCCATCTCGCGCGAGCCGCCGCGCACCTTCATGCCTTTGGCATCTTCCGGCGCGACGATCGCCTTGGAGCGGCTGGCGACGCCACCGGCCTGCCAGACCCAGGAGAGCAGGATGATGCCCTTGTCGGCGAGGAAGTCCGTCAGCGCCTTGCCGACGGGCTCCTTCTTCCAGCGCGTGCCCTGGTCGTAAGTGGTGACGAGGCCCGGCATCAGGCCGATATTGGTTTCGGGCAATTCTCCGCCGGCATAGGGCATCGGATACAGCGAGATGTCGAGCGCGCCCTTGCGCATCGCGGAGAACTGCGCGTTGGTCTTGATCAGCGAGGAGTTCGGATAGATCTCGGCAGCGATGTCGCCATTGCTGCGCTTACTGACTTCGGCTGCGAACATGCGGCAGAGCCGGTCGCGGAAATCGCCTTTGTCGATGGTGCCGCCGGGGAATTGGTGCGAGATCTTCAGCGTGGTCGCGGCATGCGCGGTGCCGATACCGAAGCGGAGAATGGCGGGTGCAGCGACGGCGGTCGCGATCAGGTGGCGGCGCGTGAACATGGTGGATCCCCTCGAGCGGTTTCTTGGACGGTTCTTGTTTGACGTGATCTGGGCGGGTCATGAGACCGGCGGCCCATCCTAGCCGGTCGTCGACCCCAACTTCTCTCATCTGATAGTTCGAGACGGAACGCCGCGGCAAGGGTTGTCCTTGCTGCGCTGCACACGTAAGCCTCAGCTGCTCCGGTCGTTAACGCTGTTCGTCAGGACGGTCGGGCAGGGCGCCCGGCGACTTCCGAAAAAAAGTTCGCAACGTCGCGTAACAAGCGTGCGCGTCGATCCGTCGAGATTGAGTAGCGGCACCCGTCGCTGACAAACACCATCTCGAAGGGAATTTTTCTCATGACCATTCGCACCCGCATCGTGCTCGGCGTCTCGGCTGCCGCCCTCTCGCTTGGCCTGGCGCTGTCGCCGGCCGCCTTTGCCCAGGACAAGATGGGCAAGGACGACGGCATGAAGAAGGACACGATGTCCAAGGACGGCATGAAGAAGGACACCATGTCCAAGGACGGCATGAAGAAAGACGACCACATGTCCAAGGACGGCATGAAGAAAGATGACGGCATGAAGAAGAACTGATCGCCTACCGTCATGCCGGGGCGCCTCGACGAGGCGAACCCGGCGTTTCGCGATCTGGGTTCGCTCTGTAACCCTGTCATCGGGACGCACTTTCGCGCCGGCCGGGGAGGGCCGCCCCGAAGTGACGAGTGAACTGAGGCGTGCCTCAGTTCAATTTCGGTTGAACGTTACTTCCGCTTGGCCTTGCGAGCGGCATAGCGAGCGTCGCGCTTGGCCTTTTGCTCGGCCTCCTGCTCAGCCAGCTTGGCTACCGCTTCTTCCGCTTCGCGGGCGAGCCGCTCGGCTTCCGCAGCGGCAGCTTCTTCCGAGATGCGCTTCTGCTCCGCCTTTTCGGCCTCACGGGTCGCCTTTGCCTCGGCGCGCTTGGCCGCGAGGGCCTCGCGCTCGGCACGCTTCGCCGCGACCGCGGGATCGTCCGGCCCGGGCTGTGATTTGAACTTGTTCAAAAGATTTTTGCGTGCTTCCTGCGCGGCCTTTTGCCGGTCGGAGAAGCCTGGTTCCCTGAATCCACTCATCGAACGAACCTTGTCATCCTCGCTTTCAGTCCTACATCACTGCCTGTTGGTACGTCGGCTGGGCACAAGCAGGCGCCACGCGACGCAGAAGCGTGTACATCGCCGCGCGCCGCGAAGCCACCCATATTCGCAGCCGATCAGGTCAACGAAAATCGCTGAACCAGCCGATCCTTCGTAGCCCGGAAAGACTGCCGAATTGTGATGTCCCTCATAAGGGCACCCAGCGGCGGCGCCTAGCGTCCGCCCCGATACGAGACGGAGCACGGGCATGTCTATTTTCCGGCTGAGCCTCAGGGCGCTGGCCATCACCTTTGCAGCGGCCGCGGTCGCGGGCGCAGTGCTATTGCTCGGCCGCCCGCAACCCATCGAGAGCGCCGTTCTGGGGGCCGGCTGGGAGTGCACCCAGACCGCCTTCATCCTGACGAGCTGCGCGCCACGCGTGCAGCAGGCAATCCCGGCGGTCGAGACCTCTCGCAAAGAGGCGATGAAGCCGACCAGGGGCTGAGCGGCGGCGAGGGTCTGAGCGGGATGTGACGCGACGTCGCAGAGGTGATAAAGGGTCTTACCGAGCGTTAAGCACCCCATCCAACTAGCCATGTCCAAGCCTGACCGCACCGAGAAGCGCGACGGGCCGCCAAAGCCCCAATCCGGCGACAGCCGCCGCGGCGCGATCGCGGGGCTGATCATTGCCGCCGTGATCCTCGGTGTCGGCCTGTGGCTCGCCCGCGACCTCACCGCCGCCAGCAAGATGCAGGACTGCGTGATGTCGGGGCGCAGCAATTGCAATGTGATCGATCCGGCTCGCTAGACGCATCCCGACATGTATCTGGACGAAAAATTGCCGTGATCTTAATCATTTGTAACGGGACATGGCCGACTTGGCAGCTCACCTTGCCGGGTCAAGTTATGTCAGCCGGCATCAGCCAGGCGCGGTCCGAATCGTTTATCGCGCGTGGATCACGGCAATTGCGAAAGTTGAGGGGTAAGCTCGCATGACTGCGTCCAGCTGCATGAAGATCATCATTCCCATGGTTTCGGCCATATCGTTGCTCGCCGTCTCGGCGCAGGCACAGGACGCAGGACCGCCAAGGCACGAGGGCCATCCGCAGGTGGGGGCGGGCACCGGCGCGCCGCCACAGAACATGCATAAGGGCCCGCCGACGCAGCAGGCGGTCCGGCCTGGGCCTCAGCCCGGCGGCCAGGCTGATGCCGGCGGTCCCGGTCCCGGCCCACACAATGCCGGCGGTCCGCCGCCCGGTCGCTATATGGCGCGCGGCCCCGCACCGGCGCGCGACTGGGGCGGACACGCCTATCGCGGCAATCTTGCCTGGGACGGCGGACGCTGGCGTCATGAGATCCATAACGGCCGCCCCGGCTGGTGGTGGGATGTCGGCGGCGTCTGGTACTATTATCCGCAGCGGATGGACGGTCCGCCCGCCTACATCTCCGAAGATTATATCGACGACGTGCCGGTGGCCTACGCGCCGCCGGGTCCGCCGGTCGCCTACGAACCGCCGCCGCCTCCACCGCCTCCCGCGGATCCCGGCGCGAGCGCGCTCGGCGGTGCCATCGTCGGCGGCGTGCTCGGCGGCCTGATTTCGGGCAACGCCTCGGGTGCGGCCGCAGGCGCCGTGATCGGCGGTGCGACTGGCGCCATTGCCGGCGCCACGGCCGCCTCGCGCCCCGGCTACTATTTTGCTCAAGGCAATTGCTACTACCGCTATCCGAGTGGCCAGTACGTGCAGGCCGATCCGCGCGCCTGTTACTGAATCACCAAAGCGCAATCCAACATGAATGAGGCGGGCCAAGTGCCCGCTTCATTTGCGTTGGTGCGCGAGTAGCGACGCGACATCGTTGCGGCGACGCACAACAACTGCCTCAACTTTTCGCTGGCGCTCCCCGCCGCAACACGCCTTGATCAAAGAAAAAAGACACGTGAGTCGCAGGGGACCGGAACATGCTGGATGCGATCCAGATCAGCTTGGCACTTTGGGCCATGATCGTTTGCGGAAGTATCAAGGCGGTGCAGCTGGCGCACTATCTGTTCTAGCGCGTGCGATCACGTTGCGCGCTAGGAGACGAGCCATTCCAGGAACGCCATTGCGGCCCAAACCAGGCCGCCGATCCAAACCGCCATCACCAGGATGATCGAGGCGAGAAAGGCGAGGCCGAGCGTATCGGTCTTGTGCGATGACGCCGCCACGTCGGCGCGTGCTGCGGCTTCGGCCTTCTGTGTCATGAGGGGAACAGCCATCCATCCTATGTCGCGTTTCTCGCGGCGCGTGAGGCCCTGTTTAGCGAACGCGGCAGAATTCGGCTGTGATGCAATTCACATATCCGACGGAATGCACCCCGGCCTCAGCGCTTTATGCGTGCGGCGCTCAGAACGATCGTGGGGGCCGTATAATTAGGACAATACGAATTCTGGCGTGATCGAGTGGTTGCGCCGGTCTTGGCACGTTGGACGCGAATCGCCGCAAAAATGCGAGCTCGCACGGCCCTGCTCGCAGGTGGAATTCGCGTCGGTAACATCGTGCTGGCGCGGGCGCACCAGTGCGCCTTTCGTCCTCCGCAATCATACGGACGAAATTGCCACGCACTTGTCCAGATCGTCCCGCTAGTGTTGGCTTCATGTGTACCAAGTACGACCCTCAGCATGAAGCCGAGGCGGCGATGAAACGTGCTGCGGCGTCCGAAGGCTCTGACCGGCAGCGACTCATCGAACTGGCCCTGGCCTGGCATCAACTCGCGCGCGATCGTCGCGACGACGAGCGCAGAGGCGAATCTTCGTCGGATAGAAAAGCCGGCCCGTTCGGGCTTTGTCACCGGTCATGAGAAAGCCCCGTGCTCGGGGGATGAGCACGGGGCCCTTCAAAGCCGACCGGGGCTGGTTGATCGGCACCACTCTGTTTCGCTGCATCCAACGTGCGGGTCCTGATGTCGTTCCACGCCGATGCGCATTTTGCCGTGCCGCCGCTCGCCGCAGCTACGCGGCTTGCCGCTGCTTATCGGTTGCCGCCTGCACTGGTGCCGTTCGGCGCTTGATCTGATTAATCGTCGAAACGTTAGATTAAGAATCACCCGGATGCCGATTTTCGCATCTCGATTCGCTCTCGGGGAACGAAGCGGAGTCGGATCGTGAACAAACAAATCGCCCTCGAAGGGGGCTCCTGCATCAGGCAGCTTCCGTCTTTGGCACGGCATCGGCATTCATCGAAAGCTTGACGATGTCGCCCTCGACGGCGCCGACATATTTCCTGTCGATGTAGTGATGATGGTCCTTATGACCTTCCGGACTGTCCTTCCGGGTCAGCTTGATGCGATGTCCCTCGACGCGGTCGACGGTACCGACATGCACGCCGTCCTTGCCGATGATTTTCATGTGTTCCCTGATTTCGGACATGCTGTCCTCCTTGTGGAGCATCAACGATGCAGACGCAGCTTCGTTGCAACGCGCGCCAGCAGACATTTGGACCTCCGGCACGTCCCAGACGTTGAAGGACGATGACAGCTTTCCGATCGTTGCACCGCGACGCGCATGGAGACCGTTGACGCCTATCTGGAGCGCAAGCACGGGGAAATCGGGCTGCTGAACGATTGCCTGAAGAACCCGGTTCGCCTGCCTCGTCCGCGATCCGTGGATGAGGTCATCAAGGCGAAATTCCAGCTCACCGCAATGCTGCGTGCGGAGCACGCCCTGCATGACTGGAAGGCGACGGAGACGGCGTGGTCGGCATCGGCCTCTCCAAGAAGCGGTCCATTCGTATTCAGTTACGACTATCAGCGCGCAGATCTCGATGTCAGCGGACCTTCATTCTATGAACTCGCGCAGGGTTGCGTCAGCGAGACAATCTATACCGCCTCCGGCATGGCCGCGATCTCGACCCTGCTGCTGGCTTCCGCACCGGTGCTCGCCAAGAGCGACATTCTGGTGCTGCCGGGCTCTTACGGTGAGACGCTGGAACTGATCGGACGCTTTGTCCCAAACCTGCGCCTCCTGACCCTGAGCGTGCCGCTGTCTGATGCGTTTGCTCCGGCTGGCATGCCGCGAATTTTGCTGCTGGATTCTTGCGTCGCTGCCCGCGCCTTCGAGGCGGTCCTGAACTACGACGGTTCGGCGCTCGACCTGCTCGTCTTCGACACGACATGCTTCGCCGGCCGATCGGGACGTATCCGGCGTGTCCTGCGCTGGGCGCAGCGATGCAAACTTCCGGTCGTGATGGTGCGAAGCCATAACAAGCTGGATTCGCTCGGCGCGGAATATGGAAGGCTCGGCTCTGCGGTTTTCGTCGGATGGAGCGGGCAGGGCGTCGAGGCAAGCAGCTCGATGGTCGAGCGTCTTGCCGCCGAGACCCGCGACGCGGTGCGGCTCCTGGGTGGCGCGGCGCTTCCCGCCCACTTTCCGCCCTTTGGAGGCAGCGAAGCCTATTGGGCATTCACGAAGCGGCGCGTCGCCGCCATCCTGCGCAACGGCCGCCATGCGGCCCGGCTTTTTGCGCGCGAACTCGCTTCGCTCGCGGCAGAACTACACTTCACCCATGGCCTCTATGTCACCCTGCAGGCCAGCCGTCCCCTCGATGAGGCCAGCGCGCGGCAAGCCGCAGAAGCCATGAGCCGCGATCTGAGCCGAAAGGGATATCCCATCCGCCACGCCGGCAGTTTCGGTTTCGATTTTGCCGCGACCGAGTGGTTTCACGACGCGACCACGGACCGCTACAGCGTCCGGGTCGCGGTCCCGGATTTGCCGACTGAGCTATGGAATGGTCTTGCAGCGGCGATTGCCGAATGGTGGACGTCGAATCAATGTCGGCATAATTCGTGACTCTCGGCAGATTTTTGATGCCCGCCGATATCGCCGGTCCAGATCATTCAATCGTCGACGGCTGCTTCTGATGGCCCCGATGCACCCATGCCTGAACGGCGGAAGCGAGTTGATGCTGGTTCGTTGCGGCATCCACAATGGACGCCTGCGCTACGTCGATGCGCTTCGCGATCACGCTGGAGTTGACGTCCACGACTGCATCGAGCGCCAGAAACGACATCGCGACGATCGCCACCGCACAGGCGATACCCATTCTCGTCCACTCGGATAGCGGCATCGGCAGTCCCTATGGGGCGCAAGCTTGCCCGCCGCATAGATAGGGCGCATCCGCCCGGTTCAAAGCCCGGCGCAAGCCGACCCACGCCTTCGTGAAAGACGACGGTTTGCAATGGGGCGACGTGTCGCGCGCTGACGATGAACGCTGGCATCCGTCGATAAAGACCTGAGGCTTGGCGATCCCGGCAGGAATCGAACCTGCAACCCTCAGAGTAGAAATCTGATGCTCTATCCAGTTGAGCTACGGGACCGTCCTGGGCCGCCTCCGTTTGGGGCGGCTGTTCATATAGCATGCCAATATGAAAAATCTGGTCTTTCGCCAAGCCTGAACCGAACCGTTTTCCTCAATGCCGCGACAAAGCGGAACAGCGGAGTGTCAGGGTGCCGGGTTGAGCGGCAGCGTACTGGACGATGGTTCACATCGCCGGGGGCGCTGGCCAGCTTCCGGGACACGGCCGCCGGTCGATTGTTTCAGGTATTGCTGCGCCACAGGACGGCGTGCGCGGCGATATCTTGATCGGTCTCCTCTGGGCTTGGCTTGCCATGGCGCATGCGACGTTTTTGCTATCCTGGTTCCATCGCCTTGAGTCCGTCACCTTTCCGCGCACTTTATTGCCACCGCGGCGTTCGTCCGCGATTTCCGGGAGTCCGTCATGATCGGTCTGATCCGCGCCGTCACACTCTGCGCCACGCTGGCGTTCGGCCTTGCGGCCGCGCAAGGAGCGGACAAGGCCTTCAGGCGCGACGATCTCGCCGATTCCGCGATCAAGCTCGAGGCGCAGATCAAGGGCGAGGCGGGGCCGGTCGCCAAGACCGGAGCGAGCTTGCGCACGGACGCCGATGCCGCCTTCAGGCGCAATGATTTCCGCACCGGGCTTTCGGTTCTCGGCCAGATCGCCGCGACCGCGCCGGAGGACGCCGGCAACTGGCTGCGGCTCGCCAAGGTCATCTTCCAGATCACGCCGAAGAGCTCGAGCGAGCAGACCTTCCTGCTGGAGCGCGCCTCCACCGCCGCCTACATCGCCTACCAGCGCGCCGCCAATCCGGGCGAGGAGGCCGACGCGCTCGCCGTGCTCGGCAAGTCGCTCGCCGAACGCAAGCTGTGGCGTCCGGCGCTGGATGCGTTGCGGCTGTCGCTTGACATGCGCGAGGTCGCCGACGTCCGAGGCCAGTATGAGAAGCTGCGCGACGAGCACGGTTTCCGGCTGCTTGACTATACCGTGGACTCGGACTCGGCCAGTCCGCGCGCGTGCTTCCAGTTCTCGGAAGAGCTCGCCAAGCGCACCGACTTCGCGCCATACCTCGCGCTTGCCGGCCAGGACAAGCCGGCATTGTCGGCCGAGGGCAAGCAGCTCTGCGTCGACGGGCTGACGCACGGCGAGCGCTACAACATCAATCTGCGCGCCGGCCTGCCCTCGACCGTGAAGGAGGGCCTGCCGAAATCGGCCGAGTTCAACGTCTACGTCCGCGACCGCAAGCCGTTCGTGCGTTTCACCAGCCGCGCTTACGTGCTGCCGCGCACCGGTCAGCGCGGCATTCCCGTGGTCAGCGTCAACACGCCCGCGGTTACCGTCAACGTGTTCCGGATCGGCGACCGCAATTTGATCAACACGGTGGTCGACAGTGACTTCCAGAAGACGCTGTCGAAATACCAGCTCACCGATTTGGGCAGCGAGCGCGGCGTCAAAGTCTGGTCCGGCGAGCTTGCGACCGCGATGACGCTGAATCGGGACGTCACCACCGCATTCCCGGTCGACCAGGCGCTCGGCGAACTCCAGCCCGGCATCTATGTGATGACGGCGGCCGCCAAGGGCCCGGGTAACGACGACGACTACCAGCTCGCGACCCAATGGTTCATCGTCTCCGATCTCGGCGTAAGCGCTTATTCCGGCAATGACGGAATCCATGTCTTCGTCAACTCGCTGGCCTCGACCGATCCGGTCGGCAAAGCCGAGGTGCGGCTGGTCGCCCGCAACAACGAGATTTTGGCGACCCGCAAGACCGATGATGCCGGCCATGTGCTGTTCGAGGCGGGGCTGGCGCGCGGCGAGGGCGGCTTGTCGCCGGCGATGCTCACGGTCACGGGTGAAAAGGCCGACTACGCTTTCCTCAGCCTGAAAACAGGCGCCTTCGACCTGTCCGACCGCGGCGTCGCGGGCCGGGCGATGCCTGTTGGTGCCGACGCCTTCGTCTATGCCGAGCGCGGCGTCTATCGCTCCAGCGAGACCGTCTATCTCACCTCGCTGTTGCGCGACGGGCAGGGCAATGCCGTCACCGGCGGCCCGCTGACCCTGGTGGTCGAGCGCCCCGACGGCGTCGAATACCGCCGTGCTCAGCTCGCCGACCAGGGCGCCGGCGGTCGCACGCTGGCCGTGCCGCTCAACTCCGCCGTCCCGACCGGGACGTGGCGGGTGCGCGCCTTCACCGATCCCAAGGGCTCCTCGGTCGGCGAGACCACCTTCATGGTCGAGGACTACGTCCCCGACCGGATCGAATTCGACTTATCCGCCAAGGACAAGCTGATCAAAGCTAACACTCCTGTGGAGCTTAAGGCGGACGGCCATTTCCTCTATGGCGCGCCGGCCTCGGGTCTCCAGCTCGAGGGCGATTTGCTGGTCGCGCCCGCATCCGAGCGGCCTGGCTTTGCCGGCTACCAGTTCGGCGTCGATGACGAGCAGACCACCTCGAACGAGCGTACGCCGCTGGAGAACCTGCCTGAGGCCGATGCCAATGGTGTTGCGACTTTCCCGGTGACGCTGGAGAAGCAGCCGGCCTCGACCCGTCCGCAGGAGGCGCAGATCTTCGTCCGCATGGTCGAGACGGGGGGGCGCGCCGTCGAGCGCAAGCTGGTGCTGCCGGTCGCGCCCGCGACCGCCCTGATCGGCATCAAGCCGCTATTCGCTGACAAGAACCTCGCGGAAGGCGACAAGGCTGAGTTCGACATCGTGTTCGTCTCGCCCGAGGGCAAGACGCTTCCCCGCGATGGCCTGCGCTACGAGCTCCTGAAGATGGAGTCGCGCTATCAATGGTATCGCCAGAACAATTACTGGGAGTACGAACCGGTCAAATCGACTTCGCGCGTCGCCGACGGCGACGTCACCATCGCCGCCGATAAGCCTTCGCGGATTTCGCTCGCGCCCCAGCCCGGCCGCTACCGGCTCGACGTGAAATCGAACGACGCCGACGGCCCGGTGACTTCGGTGCAGTTCGACGTCGGCTGGTATTCCGACGGCAGCGCCGACACGCCTGACCTGCTGGAGACCTCGATCGACAAGCCGCAATATTCCTCCGGCGATACCATGACGGTCTCGGTCAATGTCCGCACCGCCGGCAAGCTCACCGTCAACGTGCTCGGCGACCGCCTGCTGACGACGCAGACCATCGACGTCAAAGAAGGCACCGCGCAGGTAAAGCTCCCGGTCGGCAGGGACTGGGGCACCGGCGCCTATGTGGTGGCGACGCTGCGCCGTCCGCTCGATGCGGCCGCCCAGCGCATGCCCGGCCGTGCGATCGGCCTGAAATGGTTCGGCATCGACAAGCAGGCCCGCACGCTCCAGGTCAAGCTGACGCCGCCGGCGCTGATCCGGCCGAACTCGACCTTGAAGATCCCGGTCAAGCTCGACGGGCTCAATCCGGGCGAGGACGCCAAAATTGTCGTTGCCGCGGTCGATGTCGGCATCCTCAACCTCACCAATTACCAGCCGCCGGCGCCGGACGATTACTATCTCGGCCAGCGCCGCCTGAGCGCGGAGATCCGCGACCTCTATGGGCAGCTCATCGACGGCATGTCGGGCACGCGCGGCCAGATCAAGTCCGGCGGCGACGCAGGCGCTGCCGAGCTCCAGGGCTCGCCGCCCGCGCAGAAGCCGCTCGCGCTCTATTCCGGCATCGTCACGGTGGGCGCCGACGGCATTGCCGAGGTGAGCTTCGACATTCCGGAGTTCGCCGGTACGGCGCGCGTCATGGCGGTGGCGTGGACCGCCACGAAACTCGGCCGCGCCAACACCGATGTCGTAATCCGCGATCCCGTGGTCCTGACCACGACCCTGCCGCGCTTCCTGCTCAATGGCGACCACGGCACGGTCAACCTCGAGATCGACAATGTCGAGGGCCAGGCCGGCGACTACGTCATCAACGTCAAGACGGGCGGTCCGGTGAAGATGACCGGCAATCCCGCAACCACCGTCAACCTCGCCGCCAAGCAGCGCAATTCGTTCGCGCTCGCGGTCGATGCGACCGCAGCGGGGCCGGCAACGCTCGACGTCGACATCAAGGGACCGAATGGCCTTGCGCTGGCGCGTCACTATGCATTCGACGTGAAAGCGGCGACGCAAGTGCTGGCGCGGCGCTCGATCCGGACGCTGGCGAAGGGCGAAAGCTTGACGCTGACCTCGGACATGTTCTCCGACCTCGTGCCGGGCACCGGCAGCGTCTCGGTCTCGGCGAGCCTGTCGACCGCGCTCGATGCGGCGACGATCCTCAAGGCGCTCGATCGCTATCCTTATGGCTGCTCGGAGCAGATCACGAGCCGTGCCATGCCGCTGCTCTATGTCAACGACCTCGCGGCCGGGGCGCATCTCGCCATGGATACCGAAGTCGATCAGCGCATCCGCGACGCCATCGAGCGGCTCTTGGCGCGCCAGGGCTCGAACGGCTCGTTCGGCCTGTGGTCGGCGGGCGGCGACGATGCCTGGCTCGATGCCTACGTGACCGACTTCCTCACCCGCGCCCGCGAAAAGGGCTTTGTGGTGCCGGATATCCTGTTCAAGACCGCACTCGATCGCATCCGCAACTCCGTCGTCAACGGCAACGAGCCGGAGAAGGACGGTGGCCGCGATCTTGCCTATGGCCTCTACGTGCTCGCACGTAACGGCGCGGCGCCGATCGGCGATCTCCGCTATCTCGCCGACACCAAGCTGAACAACCTGGCGACGCCGATCGCCAAATCTCAGCTCGCGGCGGCGCTGGCTCTGGTCGGCGACCGTAACCGCGCGGAACGGGTCTATGGCGCAGCGCTCGATAGTCTTGCGCCAAAACCGGTGCTGGAGTTCGGCCGCACCGACTACGGCTCGCAGCTTCGCGATGCCGCAGCACTCGTCTCGCTCGCGAGCGAAGGTAACGCGCCGAAGGCGACGCTGACGCAAGCGGTGTTGCGGGTCGAGACCGCGCGCGGGCTCACGCCCTACACCTCTACGCAGGAGAATGCGTGGCTGGTGCTAGCGGCACGGGCGTTGGCGAAGGAGAATATGTCGATCGATGTCGACGGCCAGCCGGTCAAGACCGCGCTCTACCGCAGCTACAAGGCGGACACGCTGAGCGGCAAGCCGCTGAAGATCACCAACACCGGCGATGCGCCGGTTCAGGCGGTGATCTCGGTGTCGGGTTCGCCGGTGACGCCGGAGCCGGCGGCGTCGAACGGCTTCAAGATCGAGCGCAACTACTTCACGCTCGACGGCAAGCCGGCCGACATCAGCAAGGTCAAGCAGAACGATCGCTTCGCCGTGGTGTTGAAGATTACAGAGGCGAAGCCCGAATACGGCCACATCATGGTGTCCGACTATCTGCCGGCGGGACTGGAGATCGACAATCCCAAACTGGTGTCGTCGGGCGACAGTGGCACGCTGGACTGGATCGAGGACGGCCAGGAGCCGGTGGATACCGAGTTCCGCGATGACCGCTTCACCGCGGCCGTCGACCGTGCCTCGGATTCCAAGGCGGTGTTCACAGTGGCCTATGTCGTGCGTGTGGTGTCGCCCGGCAAATACGTGCTGCCGCAGGCCTATGTCGAGGACATGTACAATCCCTCGCGTTATGGCCGCACCGGCACGGGCAATGTCGAGGTGCGGGCGGCGAAGTGAGTGTTTGGGATGACTGACGCTCCGAACGAGCCACAATCTCCGTCGTCATGCCCGGGCAAAAGCGCGAAGCGCGTCTTCGCGCAGATGTCCCGGGCATCCACGGACTTTGGTGCGGCGGCCAAGAACGTGGATGGCCGGGACAAGCCCGGCCATGACGGAGCAAGGGGCGGGGGCTTCCGCGTCCTCTCCGTCGCCGCGTTCGCGTTCATCCTCGCCATTGTCGGCTTCGTCGGCTGGGTCTACTCCCTCGGCCCGGTGCCGCTCGACGAAGCGCGGCGCGTCTCGACCACGATCGTCGACCGCAACGGCAAACTGCTGCGCGCCTACGCCATGGCCGATGGCCGCTGGCGGCTGCCGGTCGAGACCAAGGCCAACGTCGATCCAACCTATCTGAAACTGCTGTTCGCCTATGAAGACCAGCGCTTCTATGACCATGACGGCATCGATCCGCTGGCGCTCGGCCGCGCGGCTTTGCAACTCACGACGCGCGGCCACATCGTGTCGGGCGGTTCGACCATCTCGATGCAGCTCGCGCGGCTAATGGAGCCGCGGCGGCAGCGCTCGCTCTACGCAAAACTGCACCAGATGGTGCGCGCGATCGAGCTGGAGCAGACGCTCAGCAAGGACGAGATCCTCAACCTCTACCTCGCACTCGCGCCTTATGGCGGCAATCTGGAAGGCATCCGTGCAGCCTCCATCGCCTATCTCGGCAAGGAGCCGAAGCGGCTGTCGCTGGCGGAGGCCGCGCTGCTGGTCGCGCTGCCGCAATCGCCGGAGAGACGCCGGCTCGACCGTTATCCCGAAGCCGCGCGTATTGCGCGAGACCGCGTGCTCGACCGCATGGTCGAGGAGCATGTGGTCAGCACCGAGGACGCAAAGCAGGCCAAGGCCGTGCCCGTGCCGAAACTGCGCAAGCCGATGCCGATCCTGGCGCCGCACGCCTCCGACACCGCGCTGTCCACCATCAAGGATACGCCGGTCATCAAGCTGACGCTGGATTCCAATCTCCAGAAGGTGCTGGAACCCTTGGCGCGCGACCGCGCCGTTGCGTTGGGTGCGAACATTTCGGTCGGCATCATTGTGGTCGACAACGACACTGGCGACGTGCTCGCGCGCGTCGGCTCGGCGGATTATTTCGACGAGAGCAGGGCAGGGCAGGTCGACATGACCCGCGCCATCCGCTCGCCGGGATCGACGCTCAAGCCGTTCATCTATGGGCTGGCCTTCGAGGACGGCTTCGTTCATCCCGACAGCCTGATCGACGATCGCCCGGTTCGCTTTGGCTCCTACGCGCCGGAAAATTTCGACATGACCTTCCAGGGCACGGTGCCGGTGAAGAAGGCGCTGCAGCTGTCGCTGAACGTGCCCGCGATCGTGCTGCTCGACCGCGTCGGTTCGAGCCGGCTGGCGTCGCGGCTGCGGCAGGCCGGCGGCAACCTCGTTCTGCCCAAGAACGAGGCGCCGGGGCTCGCCATGGGTCTCGGCGGCGTCGGCGTGACACTCCAGGACCTCGTCCAGCTCTATACGGGTTTCGCCCGGCTCGGCACCACCAGGCCGCTGCGCGAGGTCATGGCGGATAAGGACGATCGTGAGCCGCTGCGGCTTCTGGATCAAGTCGCAGCCTGGCAGGTCGGCAACGTGTTGCTCGGCACGCCCCCGCCGGAAAACGCCGCCCATAACCGCATCGCGTTCAAGACCGGCACCTCTTACGGCTACCGCGATGCGTGGTCGGTCGGGTTCGACGGCCGCATGACCATTGGTGTCTGGGTCGGCCGGCCCGATGGCGCGCCGGTACCCGGTCTGATCGGTCGCGTCGCTGCAGCCCCCATCCTTTTTGATGCTTTTGCGCGGACCGGCAAGACGCTGGTTCCGCTGCCGAGGCCGCCGAAGGGAACCCTGGTCGCCAGCAACGCGAAGTTGCCGTTGCCGTTGAAGCGGTTCCGCCCGGTGGGGGAACTGGTTCGGACCGGCGGCGAGCAGGCGCTGCACATCCAGTTCCCGCTCAACGGCTCCCGGATCGACGTAGACCGCTCAGGTGGAGCTGAGGCCGCCGCCGTGCCCGTCAAGGTCGCCGGCGGGGTGCTGCCGATGACTGTCATGGTCAACGGGACGGCGCTCGGCGAGATCGACGGACGGCGCCAGCGCCTGATCGATCCGCCCGGCCCGGGCTTTGCGCGGCTGACCGTGATCGACGCCACTGGCGCCGCGGACACAGTTGTCATTCGAATTCAATGACGCTGCCTTAAGCGGTTGTGGCGATGGCGGTTTCAGCGTAAGCGGAACCAATGGTCGAGACCTATCCAACGCCTCGTTTTGGAGCGCCCCGAGAGCCGAAATCGCCCGTGAATCCGGGCAGCCGGCTCGTGCTGATGCTCGACTTTGTCACTGCCAGTCACGCCCGTGCGGTCGCTTTCCTCGTGCTGTGCGCGCTGCTGCTTTTCCTGCCCGGCTTCTTCACCATCCCGCCGGTCGATCGCGACGAGGCGCGCTTTGCACAGGCCACCAAGCAGATGGTCGAGAGCGGCGATTATGTCGACATCCGTTTCCAGGAGGACGTTCGCTACAAGAAGCCGGTCGGCATCTACTGGTTGCAGTCGGCTGCTGTTGAAGCCGCGTCGGCACTCGGGCTGCCGAAGGCCGAATTGCGGATCTGGGTCTATCGGCTGCCATCGCTGTTAGGTGCGATCGGCGCGGTGCTCATGACCTATTGGACGGCGCTCGGCTTCGTCACGCGGCGCGCCGCGGTCCTTGCCGGGCTCCTGATGTCCGCCTCTGTGCTGCTCGGCGTCGAGGCGCGGCTCGCAAAGACCGACGCGATGTTGCTGTTCTGCGTGGTCGCCGCGATGGGGGCGATGTCGCGGGCCTATCTGTCCTGGCAGCGTGCGGAGGATGAAACTCATCCGCCCTGGAGCTGGCCCGCCATCTTCTGGACCGCGCTTGCCGTCGGCATCCTGATCAAGGGCCCGCTGATCCTGATGTTCGCAGGCCTCACCATCGTCGCGCTGGCGATCCAGGACCGCGATTCTTCCTGGATGTGGAAGTTGCGCCCGGTCTGGGGCCTGATGTGGATGCTGGTGCTGGTGCTACCCTGGTTCATCGCGATCTTCTGGCGGGCGGGCGATGCCTTCTTCGCCGATTCCGTCGGCGGCGACATGCTGAGCAAGATCGGCGCCCAGGAATCCCATGGTGCGCCGCCCGGGCTCTATTTGGCGCTGTTCTGGATCACCTTCTGGCCGGGCGCGCCGCTCGCGGCGATGGCGGCACCCGCGGTGTGGCGGGCGCGGCGCGAGCCCGGTGCGCAATTCCTGCTGGCCTGGCTGATCCCGTCCTGGATCGTGTTCGAGGCGGTGCTGACCAAGCTTCCGCATTACGTGCTGCCGCTCTATCCGGCGATCGCGATCCTCACCGCCGGCGCATTGGAGCGGAATGTGCTGTCGCGCTCCTGGCTGGCGCGCGGCTCGGCCTGGTGGTTCGCGATTCCCGCGGCGGCCTCGATCATCGCGGTGGTCGGCGCGGTCATGCTGACGCGGCAGCCGGCCTTCGTGGCCTGGCCGTTCATCGCGGCCTCGCTGATCTTCGGCCTGTTCGCCTGGTGGCTCTACGACAACAACCGCGCCGAGCGCTCG
Organism: Bradyrhizobium diazoefficiens; assembly: GCF_016612535.1. Lineage (NCBI taxonomy): Bacteria > Pseudomonadati > Pseudomonadota > Alphaproteobacteria > Hyphomicrobiales > Nitrobacteraceae > Bradyrhizobium > Bradyrhizobium diazoefficiens. Next base: position 624,510 of record NZ_JAENXS010000002.1, on the reverse strand, counting down.
GTGCTCAACGCGCTGGTCGCCGCCCTGATGCTGGCGATCGTGGTCTATGGCATCGTGCTGCCGTCGCTGACGCCGCTGTTTCCGAGCATCGAGGTCGCGCGCGCGCTGCGCAATGTCACCTGCGTCGGTCCGAAGGCGGCGTCGGCCGGCTATCACGAGCCGAGCCTCGTGTTCCTGACCGGGACCCAGACGCTGTTGACCGACGGGTCTGGAGCCGCCGATTTCCTCAGGCAGGGCAGCTGCCGGTTTGCGCTGATCGAGCAGCGCTCGGAGCGCAGCTTCGTGCAGCGCGCCGAGGCGATCGGGCTGCGCTACAAGGTCGGCACGCGCATTGACGGCTATAACTTCTCGCAGGGACGCGCGATCTCGATCTCGATCTTCCGCTCGGAAGGCACCGAATAGGATGCCTGTTACGACCACGATCGCGCCGGGCGCGAGCTACCCCGCGCAGCTGTTCGTGGTCGCGGGACGTGGGCTGGCGCAGCTCGTGCGCGCGCCATCGCATTCGCGCCGCGCCGCGGCCGCTCGAAAGCTGGCGCGGCATTCGCTGTGGCTCAGCGCTGCGGGCGCTGCTTTGATTATCGTGCTGATGGTCGCGTTCGATCGGACAGAGATCCAGTTGATGCCAGCGCGTGGCACGCCGGCTCTCTGGCCCATCCGCATCCTCACCGATTTCGGCAAGGACGAGAATGTGCTCTCGGTACTTGGCGTAATCCTGGTCGTCGTGGCGCTCGTTGCGGCAGGCCTGCACGGCACACGCCGCGCGCTGCTGCTCGGCTTCGGCACTCGGCTTCAGTACATGTTTCTGTCTGTGGCCCTGTCGGTGTTCGTCGCCGAGATCCTGAAATATCTCATCGGCCGCGGGCGTCCGTTCGTCGGCGGCAAGGCCGATCCGTTCAACTTCATCCCGTTCGAGGGCTCGGCGGCTTATACCAGCCTGCCGTCGGGGCATGCGGTGACGGCGTTCGCTTTGGCTCTTGCGGTCTCGGCGCTTTGGCCACGCCTGCGCGTGTTCATGTACACTTACGCTATCGTGATCCTGCTGACGCGCCTGGTGCTGCTGGCGCATCACCCGAGTGACGTCGCGGCCGGTGCTCTTATCGGCATGGTCGGCGCCATGGCGGTCCGCTACTGGTTTGCGGCGCGCCGGCTCGCTTTTGCCATCCGGGCCGACGGCACCATCGTGCCGCTTCCAGGACCGCTTCCCGGACGCCTCAAAAGGGTTGCCCGTGGCCCATCCGCCCCATAAAAGCGGCTGCCTGCCGGGGCTCACGGTTCCCCGAGCCAATCCCTCAAGTCAAGCCAAACCAACCACGAGCTTTCGATTTGTCGTCGCCCCAGCCTTCGGTTTCCATCGTCGTCCCCGTGCGCAACGAAGCCGACAACATTGCGCCCCTGATCGAGGAGATCACGGCCGCGCTCGATGGCCGCTGGGCTTATGAGATCATCTATGTCAACGACGGCTCGACCGATGCGACCGGCGAGCGGCTCGCGGCGGTCATGGCGCAGCGGGACAATGTGCGGCAGCTTCGTCATGCCAAATCGGGCGGCCAGTCGGCGGCGGTGCGCAGCGGCGTGCGCGCGGCCCGCGGCACGATCGTGGCGACGCTCGATGGCGACGGCCAGAACAATCCTGCCTTCCTGCCGGACCTGATCGCGGCGGTCGAGAAGGGCGCCGATGTCGGGCTTGCCGCCGGGCAACGCGTCGGGCGCAAGGACACCGGCTTCAAGAAATTCCAGTCGCGGGTGGCCAACAAGGTCCGCAACGCGATCCTGCACGACGGCACGCGCGACACCGGTTGCGGGTTGAAGGCGTTCCGGCGCGAGGTCTTTCTGATGATGCCCTATTTCGACGGGCTGCATCGCTTCCTGCCGGCACTGGTTCGTCGCGAGGGTTTCGACATCGCCTATGTCGACGTGATCGACCGGCCGCGCCATTCCGGCGTGTCCAACTACGGCTTCTTCGACCGGCTGTGGATCGGGATCATGGATCTCGCCGGCGTGTGGTGGCTGATCCGCCGCAAGAAGCCCACTCCAGACGTGACCGAGGTAAAGGCATGATCATTCAATTCGGTCAGGCGTTGCACAATTATTTCTACGACGTCTTCGTCGCCAAGTTCGATTTCTGGCTCGCCTTCGGCCTGGTCGCACAGCTGTTTTTCACCGCGCGCTTCCTGGTGCAGTGGATCGCGAGCGAGCGCGCCGGCAACAGCGTGGTGCCGATGGCGTTTTGGTTCTGCTCGATGGGCGGCGGCCTGATGACCCTGGTCTATGGCGTCGTCAAGCGCGAGCCCGTCATCATCCTCGGACAGGCGCTGGCGACGATCATTTATGTCCGCAACATCATGCTGATCATCAAGAACCGCGGCAGCGCCTCGAAGACGCTCAATCGCTGATTCCGGCGCTGCCCTATCCGAAGCTCACATTGCCGCTTTCAGGGCCGCAAAGCCGCGATCGAGATCGGCCTTGAGATCGTCGGTGCTCTCCAGCCCGATATGCAGACGCAGCGTCGGCCCGCCGGGCGCCCACTTCGTCGCCGTGCGATAATCTTTGCAATCGAAGGGAATTGCGAGGCTCTCGAAGCCGCCCCAGGAGAAGCCCATGCCGAACAGTTTGAGCGTGTTGAGCATGGTGTCGACCGCTTTCTGCGGCGCCGGCTTCAGCACGATGCTGAACAGGCCCGAGGCGCCGGTGAAGTCGCGCTTCCAGATCGCATGGCCTGGATCGGTCTCGAGCCCCGGATGCAGGACGCGCGCGACCTCAGGCCGGCTAGCCAGCCAGCGCGCCATGTCGAGGCCGGAGCGATGATGCTGCGCGAGCCGCACCGACAGCGTGCGCAGGCCGCGCAACGCGAGGAAGACGTCGTCTGGGCCGGCGCAGACGCCGAGCAGGCGGATGCCCTCGACAATCTGCGGCCAGGCCTTGGCGTTGGCTGAGATCGTGCCGAACATGATGTCGGAATGGCCGCCGATATATTTGGTGGCGGCCTGCATGCTGATGTCGACGCCCTGCTCGAGCGAGCGGTGATAGAGCGGCGTCGCCCAGGTGTTGTCGTCGATGACGAGCGCGTCGTGCGCATGCGCGACCTCCGCGATGGCGCGGATGTCGGGCATCTCGAATGATTGCGAGCCGGGCGCTTCGATCAGCACCGCACGGGTGTTGGGCTCGAACAGCTTGTCGATGCCGTCGCCGATCAGCGGATCGAAATAGGTGGTCTCGATGCCGAGGCGCGCGAGCATGCCGTTGCAGAAATTGCGCGAGGGCCGGTAGACGTTGTCGCAAACCAGGATGTGGTCGCCGGTCTTCAGCACCGCGAGCAGGGTGGTCGAGATCGCCGACAGCCCCGACGGCACGATGCCGACGCCGGCGCATTGCGGCCCCTCCAGCGCCATCAGCGTGTCCTGGAACGCCCGGGTCGTCGGGGTGCCGTGGCGGCCATACGTGAACTCGCCGCGATGGGCATGCAGGTCCTCGGCGGTCGGATAGAGCACGGTCGAGCCGTGGAACACCGGCGGATTGACGAACCCCTTCTGCGCCTTGGTATCGCGGCCGGAGGTGACCAGCCGGGTTTCGGCGTGCTGCTGTGCGGGGTGCGGGGAATCCATGCGTCTGCTTTCAAAAGCGCGTTTCTGCCGGGCGCGGATGGCGCCGTCGGGACGGCCGAAAGGCCGCGAACGTTAATAACAGAACACAGAAGAGTCCCGTCAACCCCTTGACCCGGCTCGCCAGTCGTTCTGTGATGCGCAGGTGCTATTCAGTCGCCGCATGTTGAGGGGCCTGCTGCGACCTTCGATCCATCGTCTGACCGGACCTTGCGCCATAGCCATAAAGGCACGGCAGGCGCCCGCGGCGGGGATTAAGGTATGGCCTCAAGGCGTCGGCGGGTGTTCGGCAAGGTTTCCAGCATGACTGTTTCCAGCATGACTCTTGCAAGGCAGTTTTTAGTAGGATTTGCCCCGGCAAGAGACGATCCTGAGACAATGTTCCTGACCTTCAGACGACTTTGAAAGGCCCAAAGCCCATGAAACGCGTAACCCTGGCTCTCACTCTTGCTCTCGCCGCCGGCCTCTCTGCCCAGGCCGCCGACGCGCAAACGCTCAAGACCGTCAAGGACCGGGGCATGCTGTCCTGCGGCGTCAGCCAGGGCCTGCCCGGCTTCTCGAACCCTGACGACAAGGGCAACTGGACCGGGCTCGACGTCGACGTCTGCCGCGCCATCGCGGCTGCCATCTTCAACGATCCGACCAAGGTGAAGTTCGTGCCGACCTCGGCCAAGGACCGCTTCACCGCGCTGCAATCCGGCGAGATCGATGTGCTCTCGCGCAACACCACATGGACCCTCTCGCGCGATACCGCGCTCGGCGCCAACTTCACCGGCGTGACTTACTATGACGGGCAGGGCTTCATGGTGAAGAAGTCGCTCAAGGTGAATTCCGCGCTCGAGCTCAACAGCGCCTCGGTCTGCGTGCAAACCGGCACCACCACCGAGCAGAATCTCGCCGACTACTTCAAGGCCAACAACATGAAGTATGAGGTGATCGCGTTCGGCACCAACCCTGAGACGGTTAAGGCTTATGAAGCCGGACGTTGCGACGTGTTCACTACTGACCAGTCCGGCCTTTACGCCAACCGCCTCACTCTTACCAACCCCAATGATCACATGATTCTTCCTGAGATCATCTCGAAGGAGCCGCTCGGACCGATGGTGCGACACGGCGACGACCAGTGGTTCGACCTCGTGAAATGGACGTTGTTTGCCATGGTCACTGCCGAAGAGCTCGGCATCACCTCGAAGAACGTCGACGAGAAGGCCAAGATGGAGAATCCGGAGCTGAAGCGCGTCCTCGGCTCTGACGGCAATTTCGGCGAACAGCTCGGCGTCACCAACGATTGGGTGATCCGGATCGTGAAGGCCGTCGGCAATTACGGCGAGGTGTTCGAGCGCAATGTCGGCGCCGGCTCGCCGCTCAAGATCAACCGTGGTCTCAACAATCTCTGGAATAAGGGTGGTCTTCAGTACGCGCCGCCGATCCGCTGATCCCGCCGATCGGCCGGGGCAGGGCAATGAGCACCGAAGCTCGTAAACCGCCGCTCCAGATCGCGCTGAAGATCAGGCGCGTCCTGGGTGGCAAGGCAGGCTGGAACGGCGTCGCCGTCCAGCTTGCCTTCGCGGCGGTGCTGGGCTGGATTGCCTACGAGATCATCTCCAACGCTCGCGCCAACCTCGAAAACCAGCACATTGCCGCCGGCTTCGGCTTCCTCAGGAATAACGCCGGCTTCGACGTCAACCAGACGCTGATCTCCTACACCGGCTCCGACACGTTCCTGCGGGTGTTCGTGGTCGGACTGCTGAACACGGTCGTGGTCTCTGTGGTGGGCATCGTGTTCGCCACATTGATCGGCTTCATCATCGCGCTGTGCCGGCTGTCGCCGAACTGGCTGGTGTCGCGCGTCGGCGAGATCTATGTCGAGATCATTCGCAACCTGCCGCTCCTGTTCCAGATCCTGTTCTGGTACCTGGCGGTGCTGGCGGCGCTGCCCAATCCGCGGCAGAGCATCTCGCTTTTCGGGTTAGCCTTCATCAGCAATCGTGGCCTGGTCATTCCCAGTCCGATCGGTCAGCCCGGATTGATGCCGTTCATGGCCATGATTGCCTTCGGCGTCGTTGCCTCGCTGGGATTGCGCTCCTACTCACGACGCGCCCTGTTCCAGACCGGCCGGGTGATCCGCATCTGGCCCTACGTGCTTGCCTTGCTGTTCGGGCTGCCGCTCGTCACGATGCTGGTGTTCGGTCTGCCCTTCACGGTCGAGCTTCCGCAGCTCAAGGGTTTCAATTTCGCCGGTGGCGCGCGCATCATCCCGGAATTCGTGGCGCTGACGCTGGCGCTGTCGACCTATACCGCGTCATTCATCGCGGAAATCGTGCGCGCCGGCATCCTGTCCGTCCACCAGGGACAGATGGAGGCCGGAGCTTCACTGGGCCTGAGCCGCGGCACCACGCTGCGGCTGATCGTGGTGCCGCAAGCGATGCGCGTGATCGTGCCGCCGCTGACCAATCAGTACCTCAACCTCACCAAGAATTCCTCGCTCGCGGTCGCGATCGGCTATCCGGATCTCGTTTCGGTTTGGGCCGGCACGGCGCTGAGCCAGACCGGGCAGGCGATCGAGATCATCGCCATGACGATGGGCGTCTATCTTCTGATCTCGCTCTTCACCAGCTTTGTGATGAGCGTTTACGGCTGGCGCCTCAACCGGAGCCTCGGCGCATGACCGACATCACTGCGTCATCCTTCGTGCGGCAGGACCTGGTCGCCGAGCGTCCGGCGCCGGTCAAGACCACCGGTATTGTCGGCCTGCTGCGCACCCGCCTGCTCAATTCGCCGACCAATATTCTGCTCACGATCGTCAGCGCCTTGCTGCTCTGGTTCACCGTCATTCCGTCGGTCAAATTCCTGATCGTCGATGCGGTCTGGAGCGGCCAGGACCGGACGGCCTGCCTGGCCGAGAACGCCGGATTCGCGGTCGGCGCCTGCTGGCCCTACATCCAGGCCAAGCTGCCGCAGCTGATCTACGGCTTCTATCCCGAGGCGGAGCGCTGGCGGGTCAATCTCGCACTGATCCTGGCGGCGGCCCTGCTGCTGCCACTGCTCATTCCCCGCCTGCCGGCCAAAGGGCTCAACGCCAGCTTGTTCTTCTTCGCGTTTCCGGTCGTGGCGTTCTTCCTGCTGCATGGCGGCGGCGTCACCGGTTTCGGCCTGAGCTGGACGGCCGGCCTGCTGGAATTGTTCGACGACAGCATCGTCAGCGCCGGACGGGGCCTGCTCAGCCTGAGCAAGACATCGGCGATCGCGCCGCTGCTCTGGGTTGCCGGCAATCTTATCGTGCTGATCGGCACAGGGATCCATTGGCTGATCTTCCCATTGATCTGGCTGCGCGACCAGATCCAGGGGACGGGCCAGTCGGTCTGGGTTGATTTTGCCATCACCACCGCGTTCGTCTCGCTGATCGCTTTCGTCCTCGGCGGCGGCCTGCGCGGCGGGGGGCGCGCGCTCGCATCAAGCATTGCCACCTTCGTCGCCATTGCCATCGTCATCAAACTGATGGGGCTCGACCACGGCGGTTTACCGATCGTCGCCACGAATTTGTGGGGCGGCCTGCTGGTGACGCTGGTGGTCTCCGTCACCGGCATCGTCACCTCGCTGCCGATCGGCATCGCGCTGGCACTCGGCCGCCGCGCCTCGATTCCCCTGATCCGAATCTTCTCGATCGCCTTCATCGAGTTCTGGCGCGGCGTGCCGCTGATCACCGTGCTGTTCTTCGGCACCTACATGCTGCCGCTGTTCCTGCCAGGTAACTTCACCATCGATGGCCTCGTGCGCGCCTTGATCAGCATAGCGCTGTTCACGGGCGCATATCAGGCCGAAAACATTCGCGGCGGCCTTGCGGCGATCCCGCGCGGGCAGGGTGAGGCCGCAGCCGCCCTGGGGCTGTCGTGGTGGAAGACGACCTCGCTGATCGTGCTGCCGCAGGCGCTGCGCCACGTCATTCCGAATCTCGTCAACAGCTTCATCTCGCTGTTCAAGGATACCACGCTGGTTTCGATCGTGGCGCTGTTCGATCTCCTGGGCTCGCTGCGGGCGTCTTTTTCGGATCCGAAATGGTCGACGCCGTCGACCCTGTTCACCGGCTTTGCTTTCGCCGGGATCATCTACTTCATCTTCTGCTTTGGAATGTCGCGCTACTCGCTCTTCGTCGAGCGCCGCCTCAACGCCCACCGCCGCAACTGATCGAGGCCGCCATGTCCGCTGAACCCATCGTCAACATTTCCGGCCTGAACAAATGGTACGGCGAGTTTCACGTGCTGCGCGACATCGACCTCGAGGTCGAGAAGGGCGAGCGCATCGTGATCTGCGGCCCTTCGGGCTCGGGCAAGTCGACCTTGATCCGCTGCATCAATGCGCTCGAGGAGTTCCAGGAGGGGGAGATCGTCGTCGACGGTATCGAGCTCGGGCCCAATCTCAAGCATGTCGATGCGGTGCGCCGCGAAGTCGGCATGGTGTTCCAGAGTTTTAACTTATTCCCGCATCTGACGGTGCTGGACAATTGCACGCTGGCGCCGATCTGGGTGCGCAACATCCCGAAAAAGGATGCCGAAGCGGCCGCCATGAAATTCCTGGAGCGGGTCAAGATCCCGCACCAGGCTAACAAGTTTCCGGGGCAAATGTCCGGCGGCCAGCAGCAGCGCGTCGCCATTGCGCGCGCGCTGACCATGAACCCGAAGGTGATGCTGTTCGACGAGCCGACATCGGCGCTCGACCCTGAAATGGTCAAGGAGGTCCTCGACACCATGGTCGACTTGGCGAAAGAGGGCATGACCATGCTTGTCGTCACCCACGAGATGGGCTTTGCGAAGGAAGTGGCCAACCGCGTCGTCTTCATGGACGCCGGCCAGATCATCGAGGCCAACACGCCGAATGAATTCTTCGCCAACCCGCAGCATGCCCGCTCAAAGCTGTTCCTGAGCCAGATCCTGCGCTGATCTCCGGGACATCCCGGAGGCGCCGCCGGTGGACCGGGCGGCATTGCGAATCAGGTAGACTCTTCGACGGCCATCCTTCGGAGAGCGACCTTGCAGAGCAGCGCCGGCGCGCGCGCATTCCAGAACGCGCGATTGCAGAAGAAGTTCAAGAAGCAGGCGGAGGCCATCATCTCGGCCGCGAACGCGGCCCATGGCCAGGGCCGCTATGCGGAGACCGAAGCGCTCTGCCGCCAGATCCTGAATGAGCTGCCGGAGCATTTCAGCGCCTTGCATCTGCTTGGACTGTGCGCGTTCGCGGGCCAGCGCTTCGAGGAAGCAAGACAGGCATTCAAGCACGCCGTGACCGTTGACCCGCGCTCGGCACAGGCCTTTTCCGATTTGGGAGCTACGCATTTCGCACTTGGACAATATGAGGACGCGCGCACTTGCCTGGAAAAGGCCATCGCTCTGAAGCCGAACTTCCCGATGGCCCTGGCCAATCTCGGCAACGCGCTGCTGCACCTGAGCCTCGTCGAGCCGGCCATCGAAATGTACGATCGCGCGATCAGGCTGAAGCCCGACTACGTCGATGCGCTCAGCAATCGTGGTCTGGCGGAGCTGGCGCTGCGCCAATTTGACCGCGCCAGGCAAAGCTTCGAGCGGGCTCTCTTGTTTCAGCCGCGGCACGTGGAATCGCTCGTAGGCAAAGGTCTAGTCGGTATCGAGCTCAAGAGCTACGACGCGGCGAAAGCCGCACTCGAAGCGGCGCTCACGATCAGGCCCGGTTCGGCGAAGATCCTGGCGCACCGCGGACGGCTCAACTTTGAGCTGTCGCGGTCGAAAGAAGCGGCGGCGGATTTCGATGCAGCGCTAGCGCTCTCGCCAAGGCTCGAGGTGGCCTTGCAGGGCAAGGCGCAGGTCTCGCTCAGTCTGGGGAATACCGCGCAGGCGATCCTGGCCTGCACCACCTTGCTCGAGGAAAATCCGCGCTCCGCGATCGCGATGGCGCTGTTGAGCGCCTGTTTTGCCAACCAGGGAGAGATCGCTTCCGCGATCGAACTGCTCGACGCTGCGCTGGCAATTGCGCCGGATGCGGACTTGATCGGGCGAAAGATCTTCTTTCTGGACTTTCTCGCCGACGCCGATTTCACAGTCCAGCAGGCCGCACGAAAGCATTGGTGGGATGCGATCGGCGCCAAATTGCCACAGAGGAAGCTCTCACCCGGGCCGCTCGATCCCGACAGGCGGATCGTGGTCGGTTATGTCTCTGCCGAGTTCTGGTATCACTCCGCGGCGTTCGCCCTGTTACCTCTGCTGCGCCATCATGATCGCGCCCAATTCGAAATCGTCTGCTATTCGTGCTCGCCGACACAGGATGAGGTGACCGCCAGATTCAAGCAATTGGCGGACGTCTGGGTCGATGCCTGGCGGCTTTCGGACGACGAGCTGGCCGATCGTATCCAGGCGGACAAGGTCGATGTCCTGATCGACGTGTCCGGGCATACCACCGGCAACAGGCTCTCCGTCTTCGCACGCAAGCCGGCCCCCATCCAGGTCTCAGGCTTCGGACATGCGTCCGGCACGGGCCTTCAGACCATGGATTACGTGTTTGCGGATCCGATCTTCATTCCGGAATCGGCGCGGCATCTGCTCGCCGAAAAAGTCTATGATCTGCCGTGTCTGAACACGATCGATCCCATCCTGGATGTGCCGCCTTCAGAGCTCCCGATGCTCCGGAATGGCTACGTGACCTTCGGTGTGTTCAACCGCATCAACAAGATCTCGGACGACGCCATCCGCGTGTGGTCGAACGTGATGCGCGAGGTGACGGGATCGAGGATCATCCTGAAGCATACGCTGCTCGACGATTCCCTGGTGCGCGAGCGCCTGATCGCCCGGTTCGTCGCGCATGGTGTTTCCGAGGGCAATATAACGTGCCTGGGCTCGACCCCGCGCCACGAGCATCTGGCGGCCTTCGCGCAGGTCGACATTTCGCTCGATCCGTTCCCGCAGAATGGCGGTATCAGCACCTGGGAATCGCTTTACGCGGGCGTTCCCGTCGTCGCCAAGCTCGGCAACGCGTCCTCGTCGCGCGCCGGCGGCTCTATCGTGGCGGCCGTCGGCCTCGATGACTGGGTGGCCGAGGATGACGATGGCTACGCCGCGATCGCCTGCAAATACGCGGCGGCGCCGGCTCATCTGGCGGAGTTGCGCGCGGACTTGCCGGCTCGGATCGTGGCCTCGCCCGCCGGCAATGTCGAAATTTACGCGGCCAGGGTCAGCGCAGGCTACCGCCAGTTCTGGCGCGACTATTGTGCCTCGGCTTCGCACGGCGAGGGCCCCGAAGCGTAAAATTCTACGCAATTCCGTCGCCGGCAGGAAACTATGTCTTCTGCGAGCCCCACCGCTTCACGCGTCTGAAAGCTCTTTCTGCGCATGTGACGCAAAAGGGGTGCGTTAAATGCTCGGTTTCGTGTTTGGCCTCAATGCCCGCCTCGGGCGATTGCATTTCTTCCTGGCCTCGGTCGCGCTGGCGATCGTGATGACCGCGATCTGCTTTGCGATCGCGATGGCCGTGCTACGGACGACGTCGCCGAGCATGATCCGGCCGGAAGACATCACCGGAAACTGGGCCATCATCGCCGCGATGATCTTTTTTGGACTTGCGACCTTCACGCTGCAATCGATGCGCATCCGCGACATCGGCTGGGATCCGGTCTGCGTGATTCCGGGCTGGATCGCGCTCATGATCGTCGATCATTTGGTGGCGGGCCGGTTTCCGGCCTGGACGATCGGCGAGGAGCATCAGGCCACGATGGTCGGCGGGCTGGTCAATCTCGCCCTGATGCTGGCACTCATGTTCTGGCCGAGCGGAGACAGCGAGGAATCCTACACGAACCCCTTCGAGCCGCGTGCGCGCACGGTGAAAAATCCTTCGACGTCGAACCAGCGCCTTGCGCGCGTGTCGCAGGGCTCGGCGCGTCCGACCTGGAGCTGATCCTGGGCTAGACGAACGGCAATTTGATGTTGCTGCGCTTCTCCAGCCATTCCGGCACCGGCAGGTTCTTGGCGCGCATGAAGTCGGCGTTGAACAGCTTCGACTGGTAGCGGCTGCCGGAATCGCAGAGCACGGTGACGATGGTCTTGCCCGGCCCGAGCTGCTTTGCGAGCCGCATCGCGCCGACAATGTTGATGCCGGTAGAGCCGCCGAGGCACAGGCCTTCGTGCTGGAGCAGCTCGTAGATTACCGTAACAGCTTCGGCATCGGGAATGAGATAGGCGTCGTCAACCTTCGCGCTCTCGACGATCGCGGTCGCGCGGTTGAGGCCGATACCTTCCGTGATCGAGCCGCCCGGCGTCGCCTTGGGATCGCCGGTCCTGAAGTATTCATACATGCCGGCGCCGTGCGGGTCCGCGCAGGCGATCCGGATGTTCTTGTTCTTCTCTTTCAGATAGCGGCTGGTGCCGGCCAGCGTGCCACCGCTGCCGACCGAGCAGACGAAGCCGTCGACCTTGCCGCCGGTCTGCTCCCAGATCTCGGGGCCGGTCGAGTCGTAATGCGCCTTGGCGTTGTCGAGATTGTTCCACTGGTCGGCGAACAGCACGCCATTCGGCTCGGTCTTGCGCAGCTCGTCGGCAAGGCGGCGGCCGACATGCTGGTAGTTGTTCGGATTGGAGTAGGGCAGGGCCTGTGATTCCAGCAGCTCGGCGCCACACAGCTTCAGAAAGTCCTTCTTCTCCTGGCTCTGCGTCTCCGGGATCACGATCAGCGTGCGGTAGCCGCGCGCGCTCGCCACGACCGCCAGCCCGATGCCCGTATTGCCAGCGGTCGCTTCCACCACGAGACCGCCCGGCTTCAGCTCGCCGCGCTTCTCGGCTTCCAGGATCATCCATTTGCCGGCGCGGTCCTTGACCGACTGGCCGGGATTCATGAACTCGGCCTTGCCGAGAATGGTGCAGCCGGTCAGTTCGGACGCACGCTTGAGTTTGATGAGCGGGGTGTTGCCGATGGCTTCGACAACGTCGTTTTTGATGGTCATGTCAGGCAATTACCGGCTGGTGCATAGGATGGACGCGACCCTAAAGTAGGGTCGCCAGCCTTACAAGCGACCCCTTGGCAAGCCGCCTGTGCAAGTTCTTATTGCTGCTTTGCGAAGATGACCTGCCGGACGTCGATATTTCCAGAGAGGAATCCCGCCTCGCAGTAAGCGAGATAGTACTCCCCCAGCCGCCGGAAGCGGTCGTCAAAGCCGCGCGGAAATTATTTCGCCAGGTGGCAAGCGTCTTGGCATAATCTTGCCCGAAGATGCGCTCGCGGATGACAGGAACACCAAACCGGTCGCCAAGCGACTTCAGCACAGCCGGCGAGGGCAGCCATGCCGCCGGGAAAGATGTAATGCTGGACGAAGGCGACCTCGCGTCGATAGCCCTGGAAGAGCCCGGCGCGGGGTATTGCGGTTGAACCGGTGCTGCACCCGTGCTGCCGGCGATGCTCGTTCCGATGACCGCGATGCGCATGTGTGTAAGCGTCCCGCCTCGTGTTGGACGAGCTACAGTGCATGGCGGCGCGGGTTTCAGTGGAGCGCGGGCGGCGTTCGCTGGTCTTGCTGCGAGTGTGGCCACAATATCACATGAAATCTTGGTAAGCTTGAACGCGCCTCATGATGGCGCAACAAATCAGGAAACCACTGCAACACAGCGATTTCTTGAATTTTCGTCGCTCAGGACAGGGTGCGCCCGGGTGTGCGTTTCGCACCTGCTGGACTGTCCCGCAGTTCCGCGCCCGGCTAGTATGAACTTCAGGTTCCGCAGAAAGCATCACACTGTGAACGAGTTCAAGAGAGGTCCCCGGCCGTCCGCCCGCGAATCGGCTAATCCAGCCGCGCGGTGGCGGCGTGATCTGCCCGGCAGGGGGTGGATGTGACACAGCGGGTTCCGGCCGTCGCCATGCGGCAATTCCTTGGTTCTGCGTCCCGGATGCTGCGTGCGGTCGCTGTGGTAAGCTTGGCATCCGGCTCGGGCGCCTGCGTGCTGACCCAGGACCTGCCCGATCCCGCGGTCGACGTTCCCGCGCTCTACAAATACGCCGGTAAGGCGGACGCGCCGCCGACGCTGGATTGGTGGCGCAGCTTCCGCTCGACGGAGCTGACGCAGCTGATGGAAGAGGCGCAGACTGTCAATCTCGACATCGCAGCCGCGGTCTCGCGCATCGTCGAGGCCGACGCCCAGGCGCGCCAGGCGGGCGCGGCGCTGTTGCCGAGCCTTTCCGGCACCGGGCAGGAGACTTATTCGCGCACGTCCGGCTCGTCGGCTTCAGGGCTTACCAATGGCGGCCGTGAGGTCGTCAACTACCAGGCTTCGTTGAGCGCAAGCTACCAGCTCGATTTCTGGGGCCAGAACCGCGACGCGCTGCAAACGGCGGAGGAGACCGCCAATGCCAACCGCTTCGACCGCGACACCGTCGCGCTGACGACGCTCGCAGCCGTCGCCAATGCCTATTTCGAGGTGCTGTCCTCGCAGGATCGCCTGCGCACCGCCCAGCGCAACATCGCAAGCGCCCAGCGCATCCTCGATGCCATCCGCGAGCGCCGCAAGGCCGGCACCGGCACCGATCTCGACGTCGCCCAGCAGGAAAGCGTGCTGGCGAACCAGAAGGCGCTGGTGCCGCCGCTGCGCCAGACGCTGGACCAGAACGCCAATGCGCTCGCGGTGCTGGTATCGCGCCCGCCGGAGAGCGTGCGCCTCGCGGGCGGCTCGCTGGACCGGATCGCGATCCCGCGCGTCACGCCCGGCCTGCCGTCGGAGCTTTTGACGCAGCGGCCTGACATCCGCCGCCAGGAGGCGCAGCTCGCCTCCGCCACCGCCAATATCGGCAATGCTCGCGCGCAGTTCTTCCCGACGATCCAGCTCACCGGCAATGGCGGCTATCAGAGCTCGGCGCTGGTCTCGCTGTTTCAGCCGCACGCGGCGTTCTTCCAGCTGGTCGGCAGCGCGACCCAGCCGATCTTCGACGGCGGCAAGATCCTCGGCAATTTCGAATACGCCAAGGCGCGGCAGGACGAATTGCTCCAGACCTATCGAAAGACCATCGTCCAGGCCTTTACCGACGTCGACAACGCACTATTTTCAATCAAGCAGACCACGATCAAGCTGCAATTGCAGCGCGACGTCGTCAACGCCTCACGCCGGGCCTTCGATCTCGCCGAGCAGCAGCTGCGCGCCGGCACGGCCGATATCGTGACAGTACTCAACACCCAGCTGACCCTGTTCCAGGCCGAAGACACCCTGGCGCAGGCGCAGCTCGCACGCCTTCTTGCCATCGTCAGCCTGTATCAGGCGCTCGGCGGCGGCTGGGAGCCGCGAATGGAGAAACCGGTCAATGCTCTTTAAGCCGGATATGAAGCAGGACGCGAAAGCGGGGACGGCGAAAAAGTCGCGCGGCCGCGGCTTCGTCATGACCCTGATCACGTTCGCAATCCTCGGCGGCCTCTTCTATCTCGGCTGGACCGTCATGCAGCAGAAGCCGCAGCAGGCGAACGGCCGCAACCAGCGCCCCGATCTGCCGGTGCCTGTGCTGGCGGCGACCCCGCGAGTCCAGGACGTGCCTGTTTATCTCGACGGCGTCGGCGCGATCCGCGCTCTCAACACGGTGACCGTGCGCTCGCAGGTCGACGGCAAGCTGATCGCGGTGAAGTTCACCGAAGGCCAGGACGTCAAGAAGGGCGACGTGCTCGGCGAGATCGACCCGGCGCTGTATCAGGCGACGTATGACCAGGCCGTCGCCAAGAAGGCCCAGGACGAAGCCCAGCTCGCCAATCAGCGCATCGATCTGACGCGCTACGAGCAGCTCGCGGCCACCAATGCCGGCTCCAAGCAGCAGGCCGACACCCAGCGCGCGGCGGTCGCCCAGACCGAGGCGCTGGTGAAAGCCGACCAGGCCTCCATTGAGAATGCGGCGGCGACGCTGAGCTACACCAAGATCGTGGCGCCGATCTCGGGCCGCGTGGGCCTGCGCCAGGTCGACCAGGGCAACATCGTCCACGCTTCCGACACCACGGGCCTCGTCGTCATCACGCAATTGCAGCCGATCGCGGTGTGGTTCAGCCTGCCGCAGCAGCAGATCATGCGCGTCAATGCCGCCGCCGCCAAGGGCGCACTCGCGGTCGACGTGTTCGGCAATGACGGCGTTACCGTGATCGACACCGGCAAGCTCACGGGCATCGACAACCAGGTCGACCAGACCACCGGCACGCTCAAGCTCAAGGCGGAATTCCCTAACGCCAACTACCAGCTCTGGCCGGGCCAGTTCGTCAATGTCCGCCTCAAGGTCGAGACCTTGACACAGGCGCTGGTGGTGCCGACGTCCGCCGTGCAGCGCGGACCGATCGGAACGTTCAGCTACGTCATCGGCGAGGACAACGTCGTCACAGCCAAGCCCGTGACCGTGACGCAGCAGAACGAGCATGACGCGGTGATTGCGAGCGGCCTGTCGCCAAACGACAAGGTCGTCACCACGGGCTTCGCCAATCTGTCCGACGGCTCCAAGGTCATCATCGGCCGCGACGAGCAGACGCCCTCGGCCGATCTTGCCCCGCGCAAGCGCACGCGTGCGCCGGATGGCCAGAAGAAAGACGGTCAGGCCAAGGACGGCCAGAAGGACGGACAAGGCAAGGACGGCGACTTCCGCGCGAAGCGGAAGAGCAGCGAGGGCGACCAGAAGGGCCAGACCGGTCCGGCGCCGGGGCCGGGGGCTCAACCATCGGGACCTGGAGCCAAGCAGCCATGATCCCGACAACAGCCGCCTGAGCGGCAGGCTATACGTCCCATGGGTGTCTCCGAACCCTTCATCCGCCGACCGATCGCGACCTCGCTGCTCGGCATTGCCCTGCTGATCGGCGGTGCGCTCGGCTATTTCGCGCTGCCGGTCTCGGCGCTGCCGCAGGTCGACTTCCCGACCGTGCAGGTGTCGACACAGCTGCCGGGCGCGAGCCCCGACGTGATCGCCTCGCTGATCACGGCGCCCCTGGAGCGTCAGCTCGGCCAGATCCCGTCGCTGACGGCGATGAACTCGACGAGTTCGTTTGGTGTCAGCCAGATTTCGCTCCAGTTCGACCTCAACCGCGATATCGACGGCGCGACCCAGGACGTGCAAGCCGCGATCAATGCGGCCGCCGGCGTGCTGCCCAAGACGCTGCCTTATCCGCCAACCTACGCCAAGGTGAACCCGGCCGATGCGCCGGTGATGACGCTGGCGTTGCGCTCCGACACGATCTCGCTGCGGGCGATGAGCGACATCGCCGACACGCTGCTGGCCCAGCGGCTCAGCCAGATTTCCGGCGTCGGCCGTGTTTCCGTGCTCGGCGGTCTGAAGCCGGCCGTGCGCATCCAGGCCGATCTGGCGCGGTTAGCTGCCTACGGCATTGCGATGGAGGATCTGCGCGCCGCCATCGCAAACGCCAACGTCTCGGGGCCAAAGGGCTCGCTCGACGGCGCGCAGCAATCCTACATCATCGCCGCCAATGACCAGATCGCCGCCGCCGACGCCTATAGGCCGATCATCATCGCCTATCGCAACGGCTCGCCGGTCACGATCGGCGACGTCGCGCAGATCGTCGACGGGCTCGAGAACGATCGCACCGGCGGCTGGTATCAGGGCACGCCGGCCGTCATCATCGATATCCAGCGCCAGCCCGGCGCCAACGTCATCGACGTCGTCAAGCAAATCCGCGCCGAAATCCCCAAGGTCCAGCGCGCGATTCCGGCCGGCGTGAACCTCACCATCGTTTCCGACCGCACCGTCACCATCCGTGCGTCCGTGCATGACGTGCAGTTCACGCTCATCCTCAGCGTGGTGCTGGTGACGCTGGTGGTACTGCTGTTTCTGCGCTCGTTGCGCGCCACGCTGATCGCGGGCGTGGCGCTGCCGCTGTCGCTGATCACGAGCTTCGGCATCATGTATTTTGCCGGCTTCAGCCTCGACAATCTGTCGCTGATGGCGCTCACGATCGGCACAGGCTTCGTCGTCGACGATGCCATCGTCATGATCGAGAACATCGTCCGCCACATGGAGAATGGCGACAGCGCGATGCAGGCCTCGCTGAAGGGCGCCAGCGAAATCGGCTTCACCGTGATCTCGCTGACGGTGTCGCTGATCGCGGTGTTCATCCCGCTGCTGTTCATGTCGGGCCTGGTCGGCCGCATGTTCCGTGAATTCGCGCTGACGCTCACCATCGCGGTCGTGACCTCTGCCGTGGTCTCGCTGACGCTGACGCCGATGATGTGCTCGCGGCTGCTGAAGCACGCCCATGAGGAGCTGGCGGTGCCGGGGCTTGCCGCGGTCAGCCGGTTCATCGATCGCACCGTCGAATTCTACCACCGCACGCTGCTCGTGGTCTTGCGGCACCAGCGCACCACGCTGGTCGTGACCTTCGCGACGCTGATCGCAACCCTGGTGCTCTATGTCGTCGCGCCAAAAGGCTTTTTGCCGCTTCAGGACACCGCCTCGATCACGGCGGTGACGGAGGCCGGAGCTGACGTCTCCTTCGGGGAGATGCAGAAGCGGCAGGCCGAGGCCGCCGACGTCATCAAGGCTGATCCAGATGTGACCGGCGTGGTCTCGGTGATCGGCGCGGGGTCGGTCAACCCGACCACCAATGTCGGCCGCCTCGTCATGACGCTGAGGCCGCGCGGCGAGCGCCGCGACGATGTCAGCGCGGTGATCACCCGGCTGAAGGAGAAGGTGGCCGGCATTGCCGGCATGACCGTCTACTTCCAGCCGGTGCAGGACGTGCAGATCTCGACCCAGTCGAGCCGCTCGCAATACCAGTACACGCTGACCGGCACGGATGCGGCGCTGGTGTCGGAATGGGCGAAGAAGCTCGTCGACGAGATGCGGCGCGATCCGTTGTTCCGCGACGTCTCTTCCGAGGCCCAGGAAGGGGGCCTGCGGGCGCAGCTCGATGTCGACCGTACCCGCGCCGGCCAGCTCGGCGTCAGCCTTCAAGCCATCACCGACACGCTGAACGACGCTTTTGCTCAGCGGCAGATCTCGACCATCTACGGTCAGGCCAACCAGTACCGCGTGGTGCTGGAGGCGCTGCCGATGTACCAGCGCGATCCCTCGATCCTGTCAAAACTCTATTTGCCGGGCGGCGCGAGCAGCTCCGTGGTCGGCGCGCCGAACGCCCAGGTGCCGCTCGACGCGGTGGCGACGCTGAAGCGCACCACGGCACCGCTGGCGATCTCGCACCAGGCGCAGTTCCCGGCGATCTCGCTCAGCTTCAACCTCGCGCCGGGCGCAGCTCTCGGCGACGCCGTCGACGCGGTGAAGACGATCGAGGCCCGGATCGAGATGCCGAACAGCATCGTCGGCGTCTATGCGGGTGACGCCGCCGAATTCGCCAAGGCACTTGCCGGCCAGCCGTGGCTGCTGCTCGCCGCCGTGATCACGATCTACATCGTGCTGGGCGTACTCTACGAGAGCTACATTCATCCCATCACCATCCTCTCGACGCTCCCCTCGGCCGGCGTCGGCGCCATCCTGGCGTTGATCCTGTGCGGGCAAGATCTATCCGTCATCGGCCTGATCGGCATCATCCTCTTGATGGGTATCGTCAAGAAGAACGCGATCATGATGATCGACTTTGCGCTGGAGGCGGAGCGCGGGCAGGGCATGCCGGCGCATGAGGCGATCGTGCAGGCGTGTCTGTTGCGCTTCCGTCCGATCATGATGACGACGCTTGCCGCGCTGTTCGGTGCGCTGCCGCTCGCGATCGAGAGCGGCACCGGCGCCGAGCTGCGCTTTCCGCTCGGCATCTCCATCATCGGCGGCCTGCTGCTGAGTCAGCTCCTCACGCTTTACACCACTCCGGTGATCTATCTCGCGCTCGACCGCATCAACCGTCGCCTCGAGCAGGCGCTCCCGCCGCCGGTGCCTGAGGCGCCGCCCACCGCCGGGGCGACCGAGGGGATGCAGTGATGGCATCGATCTCGGAGCCGTTCATCCGCCGCCCGGTCGCGACCACGCTGCTGTCGATCGGGCTGTTCCTGCTGGGGGGTGTCGCCTACGAGTTCCTGCCCGTCGCCTCGGTGCCGAATGTCGACTTCCCCGCGATTTTCGTTTCAGCGAGCCGCCCCGGTGCCGATCCGTCGGTGATGGCGGCCACCGTGGCCGCGCCGCTGGAGCGGCGGCTCGGGGAAATCGCGGGTATCAACCAGATCACCTCGACGTCGTCGCTCGGCACGGCGAACATCCAGCTCCAGTTCGACATCGGCCGCAACATCGACAAGGCGGCGCGCGACGTACAGGCCGCGATCAACGCCGCCCTGGTCGATTTGCCGAGCGATCTGCCGGCGCTGCCGCGCTTCCGCAAGGCCAACACGGCCGGCGCGCCTGTCTTCGTGCTGGCACTGACCTCAAAGACGCTGTCCGCCAGCGCGATCTACGACGTCGCCGATACCGTGCTGGCGCAGCGCATCTCGCAGGTGCCCGGCGTCGGCGACGTCACGGTGTCTGGCGCCGACCAGCCGGCGGTGCGGATCCAGCTCAACCCGGTGGCGCTCTCGAATGCGGGAATCGCGACCGACGACGTGCGCACCGCCATCATCAACGCCAACCCGCTTGGTCCCGTCGGCATCTTCAATGGCGAACGCCAGAGCGAGACGCTGTCGCTCAACCGGCAGATGCGCACCGCCAAGGAATTCCGAGACATCGTCATCAAGAACTCCAACGGCAATTTCGTGAAGCTCTCAGACGTCGCCGAGATCGAGGACGGCGTCCGCAACGCGCGCTCGATCGCCTGGTTCAACAAGCAGCCGGCGGTGCTGATCCAGATCACCAAGCAGGGCGATGCCAACGTCATCGACACCGTCGACCGGGTCAAGGCGCTGATCCCCAAGCTGAAGCAGTGGATCCCGGCCGGCGTCGACGTCTCCACTCTCGTGGACCGCACCAGCACGATCCGCGCCAGCGTGATGGACATGCAGTGGACGCTGCTTGCGACCGCGGTGCTGGTGATGGTCGTGGTGTTCGTGTTCCTGCGCCGGCTGACCCCGACGATCGCGGCCGGCATCTCAGTGCCGTTGGCGCTGGCCGGAACCTGTGCCGGGATGTGGGTCGCGGGCTTCTCGATCGACAATCTGTCGCTGATGGCGCTGGCGATTTCGGTCGGCTTCGTGGTCGACGACGCCATCGTCATGATCGAGAACATGTTCCGCAATCTCGAACACGGCATGCGGCCGTTCCAGGCGGCGCTGGAGGGCGCCAGGCAGATCGGCTTCACCGTGGTCTCGATCAGCCTGTCGCTGATCGCGGCGTTTACGCCGCTGATCTTCATGGA
This sequence comes from Bradyrhizobium diazoefficiens, assembly GCF_016612535.1. Taxonomy (NCBI): domain Bacteria; kingdom Pseudomonadati; phylum Pseudomonadota; class Alphaproteobacteria; order Hyphomicrobiales; family Nitrobacteraceae; genus Bradyrhizobium; species Bradyrhizobium diazoefficiens. The sequence continues at coordinate 603,654 of NZ_JAENXS010000002.1, read as the reverse complement.
CGGCATCGTTGGGCGTCTGCTGCGCGAATTCTCGCTGACGCTGACCTTCGCGATTTTGGTCTCGACCGTGGTGTCGCTGACGGTCACGCCCATGATCTGCGCCCACTACGTCCGGCAGACCACGTCGGGATCGGCGACCCTGTTCGACCGAATCATCGAGGGCTCGTTGACGCGCATCGTTGCCTTCTACACCCGCACCTTGCGCGCGGTGCTGGAGTTTCCGCTACTGACGCTGCTGGTATTCTTCGCCACCATCGGCCTGACGGTGATGCTCTACATCAAGGTGCCCAAGGGCTATTTCCCAACGGACGATTCCGGTTTCGTCATCGGCGCGACGCGCGCCTCGGCAGACATTTCGTTCCAGTCGATGCTCAACCTCCAGCAGCGCCTCGCCGACATCGTGATGCAGGATCCGGCCGTGGCCGGCATCGGCTCGACCGTTGGCAGTGGAGGCGGGCCGGGGGGCGCGACCTCGAACCGCGGCGTCATGTACATCAGCTTGAAGCCGCCCGAGGAGCGCGATCACATCTCGACGCAGGTCGTGATTGATCGGCTGCGGAAGGCACTGTTTCCCGTGCCCGGCATCCGCCTCTTCATGTTCGCCGCCCAGGACGTCCGGGCCGGCGGCAGGCAGAGCGATTCCAACTACCAGTATACGCTCTCAAGCACCGACCTCGATCTGCTCCAGAAATGGGCGCCGATCGTGGCCAAGCGCATGGAGACGGTCGAGGGCATCACCGATGTTTCGAGCAACCGCGATCCTGGCGGACTACAACTCACATTGAACATCGACCGCCAGAAAGCAGCAGCGCTCGGAGTCAGGGTCCAGGACATCGACAATGCGTTGAACAACGCGTTTTCGCAGCGGCAGATCTCGATCATCTACACCCAGCGCAACCAGTACATGACCGTGCTGGAGATCGATCCGAAATTCCAGGTCGATCCCTCAAATCTCGAACGCATCTACGTCGCCGGCGCCCACGACGTGCAAGTACCGCTGTCCGCCGTGGTGCACGCAACGCGTAGCCTCGCCGCGCTCGCGGTCTATCATTCGCAATCGGTTCCCTCGACCACGGTGTCGTTCAACACTTTGCCGGACGTGCAGCTCCAGGCCGCGACCCAGAACATCCAGCGCGCGGTCGAGGAGTTGCACATGCCCGAAGGCATCCGCGGCAGCTTCGACGGCAATGCCGGCGATTTCGCCAAGACCAGCGGCCGGCAGCCGCTGCTCATCCTCGGCGCGCTGGTGGCGATGTATATCGTGCTCGGCGTGCTCTATGAGAGCCTTGCCCATCCCCTCACGATCATCTCGACGCTGCCCTCGGCCGGCCTCGGCGCGCTGCTTGCGCTCCAAATCACCAATACGCCGCTGACGGTGATCGCCTTCGTCGGCATCATCCTGTTGATCGGCATCGTCAAGAAGAACGGCATCATGATGGTGGACTTCGCGCTCGACGCCGAGCGCCAGCGCGGCCTGTCCTCGGCGGAAGCCATCTTCGAGGCCTGCCAGGCGCGCTTCCGCCCGATCCTGATGACGACCATGGCAGCGCTGTTCGCAGGCATTCCGCTGGTCGTCGCGACTGGGCCGGGCACGGAGTTGCGGCGTCCGCTCGGCATCACCATCATCGGTGGCCTGTTCGTCTCGCAGATCCTGACGCTCTACACCACGCCCGTGATCTATCTGCTGATCGACCGGCTGCGCCGGCGGTCCGAGCCGCGTGCGCTGGCAGCACCGGCGGAATAGGTTGTTGAAGCGCCGCTTCAAGCGTATAGCGGCGGCATGTCGAACCCCGCTGAAACCACGGCCGTCGTAGCAGAGCCGATTCCCGAATGTCCGCACTGCCAGAAGCCGATGCCGCTGTGCATCTGCGACAGTGTCTCGCCGGTAGAAAACCGCCTTGGGCTCCTGATCCTCCAGCATCCGCAGGAGCAGGACAGGGCGCTCGGCACCGCGCGGCTGCTTGCAAGGCATTTCCCGAAGGCGACCCTGCGGGTCGGCCTGTCCTGGCCGAGCCTGTCCAAGGCGCTCGGGCACCCGATCGAGAACGCCTCGCACTGGGCCGTGCTCTATCTCGGCTCGGCGCGCGCGACCGATCTCGACGTGGAGGGCGAGATCGTCGCGCTCAACCGCAAGGGCGAGGTCGCGGAGAACCAGCGCGCCATCCTCGGAAAGCTCGAAGGCGTGGTGCTGCTCGATGGCACCTGGAGCCAGGCCAAGGCGCTGTGGTGGCGCAACCCCTGGATGCTGAAATGCCAGCGCGTGATCCTCAACCCGGCGCGCCCCTCGCGGTACGGGAGCCTGCGCCGCGAGCCGCGCAAGGACGGGCTGTCGACCATCGAGGCGGCTGCGACGCTGCTGGCCGGCCTGGAGCGGCGGCCCGACATCGCCGAGACGCTCAACGCGAGCTTTGAACGGCTGTTAACGCGCTACCGCGAGGTTCAGGCCGAGCTGCCGGAATTGGCGCCAAAGCCCGCGCCAAAAGGCCGCCGGCGCGATTTCCGGCGCCGCAAGCGGGCCTGACATCAGCCGGTTTCATCCGTACGGTTGATTGCCCAGCCAAGAGCAGGCAGATACAGACCACCGGCCGACAGGCCTGTGGCCTGCCATCATGTCGCAGCGTCGCAAATCCGGGAAAGCAGAAGGGGCAGCCGAATTCAGCGCGCAGCGAAGGAGATCCTGGCCCAGGCGGCGCAGTTCGATCGTTGGGGCACGCTCGCCCTGATGGACATCTCGCTACGCTACCGGCGAACCGTGATCGGACCGCTCTGGATCACGCTGACGCTGGCGGCGACGATCGTCAGTGTCGGCACGGTCTATGCGGCGCTGTTCAAGCAGGACATCGCCAGCTTCCTGCCGCCCTTCGCCGTCGGCCTGATCGTCTGGACCTTGATCGCCACCACGCTTCAGGAGGGCTCCAACATCTTCGTGGCCTCGGGCCATCTGATCAAGGCGGTGCCGGCGCCGCTGATCGTGCACGTGCTGCAAATGGTCGCGCGCAACGTGCTCATCTTCGCCCATCATCTCGTGATCGTCGCGCTGCTTTATGTCGTGATGCCCTGGCCGCTGCACTGGACCATGCTGCTCGTGGTGCCCGGCTTTGCGATCTTGCTCATCGTGCTGCTCGGCGGCTCGCTCGCCCTCGGCCTGCTCTGTGCGCGCTTTCGCGACATTGGATCTGCGATCGTGAGCGGACTGCAATTCATCTTCTTCCTCACGCCGGTGATCTGGACCGAGGACAGCGTGCGCGGCACCGCGTTCGCCTGGCTGACGCGGGCCAATCCGTTCGCGACGCTGCTCGATCTCGTGCGCAGGCCGCTGCTGTCGCAGCCGATGGATGCGGAGCAATGGCTGCTCGGCCTGGCTTACGCGATCGCCATGGCCGTCATTGGGCTGGGCTGCTACACAAAATACCGCCGCCGCGTGGCGTATTGGCTGTGATGCCCGAGATGAGCCGCGAAGCCCATATCATGTTGCGCAACGTCTCGGTGACGTTTCCGGTGCTGTCGTTCCGCGACCGCTCGCTGCGCAGCCGCTTCGTTCGCGCCGTGACGCTGCGCCGGGAGGCGCCGCGCCCGCACATCGTCAACGCGCTGAACGACGTGAATCTTGAGGTTCGTGCGGGCGACCGCGTCGCCATCGTCGGCGCCAACGGCGCCGGCAAGACCACGCTGCTGCGGGTTCTCGCCGGCATCTACCATCCGACGGCGGGCAGCATCGACGTGCTCGGCCGTTGCCTGCCGTTGTTCGACCTGTCGGCCGGCTTCGACGAGGAGGCCACCGGCTACGAGAACATCATGCGCCGTGGGCTCGTGATCGGCGCGCGGCGTACCGAGATCGACGCGCTGCGCGCGGAGATCGCCGAATTTACCGAGCTCGGCGATCGGCTCGACCTGCCGCTGCGCACCTATTCCAGCGGCATGATGCTGCGGCTGATCTTCGCGGTCGCGACCGCCATCGAGGGCGAGATCGTGCTGCTCGACGAATGGCTCGGTGTCGGCGACCAGCAATTCCGGAAAAAAGCGCGGCAGCGGCTCGACGAGATCGTCGCGCGCGCCGGCATCCTGGTGCTGGCCTCGCACGACATCGACCTGATCAAGAGCACCTGCAATCGCGCGATCCTGCTGCAGAAGGGGCGGATCACCGGCGCCGGACCGACCGAGGAAATTCTCAGCCAATATCTCGCGAGCGCGGGAAGGGAATAAGGAGGCGGCCGGTGGTCGCCGCGACGTCGTCGCTCCGCGGTTCGATAGGCCTGTCGCGTCAAGTGGCGCTTGAGGCGACACATTCTCAGCTTTGTATACCGGCGCCTCAATGTCGGGCCGTGTGGCTTTGAAGCACTAGTGGTTCCCGGCCGGGAACCCATAAAAGTAGGCGTATCCATATGCTTGTAGTTGCATCGTCATACTATTGGAGGTTTTCGTGAAAATTAAGTTCACCGCTGCCGCCGCCATCCTTCTGGCTTCCACGTCGATCGGTTTCGCAGCCGATATGGCGGTCAAGGCGCCGTACGTTGCGCCGGCCGCGGTCCGGAGCTGGACGGGATTTTATCTCGGCGGCCACGTCGGCGCCGGTTGGGGCACCACGGAGTCGACGCTGACCGCCATCAATCCCGGCGGCGCGATCCCCGGCGGCTTCGCCATCGCTCAAAATAGCAGGAGCGGTTTCCTCGGCGGCGGCCAGATCGGCTACAATTTCCAGTCCGGCTGGGCTGTCTTCGGTGTCCAGGGCGACATTGATGGGATGGACGTGAAGGGCACGACGCCTTGCTTGGCCGGGGTCGCTTCGTGCACGGCGAAGAGCAATTGGATGGGGACCGTCACGGGCCGGTTCGGTGGTGTCGTCGGCGATCGCACCCTTGTCTATGTCAAGGGCGGCGCGGCCTGGATGCACACCGACCACACTCTCGGCGTTACCGCTGGTTTTGGTGCTCCTGCCGTGGGGTCCGTCAGCTCAAGCAGCACGACGCTTGGCTGGCTGTTGGGTCTGGGCGCCGAATACGCCTTCGACCAAAACTGGAGCGCGTTCATCGAATACGACTACGTCGACTTCCAGAAGAAGAACATTGTGTTCGACTTCTCGGGTCTCGTCGGTGCGGCCGCTACGGGCAACGTCGATATCAAGAACAAACTCTCGATCGCGAAAATCGGCCTGAACTACAAGTTCGGCGGCCCGGTCGTCGCAAGGTACTGATCGTTCCTTCGCTCTCATCACAGCAAAGGCCCCGCTCTGCGGGGCCTTTTTTGCGGCAAGCCGGGGCTATGGAGCGTCAGAAGTTGGGCGTGCAGATTGGACGAAGGCGGTTGCCTAAATCCTTGATCCCCTATATTGCTCCGCCCTCGTTGGGGCCACGTGGCGGAGTGGTTACGCGCCGGTCTGCAAAACCGTTTACTCGGGTTCGAGTCCCGACGTGGCCTCCATCGCAAGCCTCTGGTATTTCAGTATAAAATCGATCTCGGCACGAATTCCACCCCTCGCTGATGCGGAGCGCGCCTGGGGCGCGTGCACCGGGTTTGCCCGGGGCTTGCTGGAAACCCTCGATTCACGCCCGATGGCATAGACTTCGCATCTGCGAAGGGATGCAATTCCCGACATCGAGCGCTGGAGCAGAAGTGGGCGAGATCGTCCGATTTATTCCGAAGTCCGAGCTGGAGCGGGCTCGCCTCATTGCCGAGGCGCGCGCGATCTATGACAGCATCTTCCCGCCGACCGCACCCGACCGGGCGCCGCAGGACGGCGAGGAGAGCGTCAAGAATTGATCGCAAGCCGCGCGCGTTGCGCGTCCGTTCGCGAGATCTGATTAGACTGGCCGAGCGCGTCTCAGCAGGCGGCGTACCAGCCGTCCGGAAAGGGCAGGAGGGGCCAGGCCCCCTCATTGTCGTTCGCGGCCTTGGGCGTCACGTGAAAGCTCCACGAGCGGGGCACGAATTCCTCCTCCGGCGTGGGCGCGAAATCGTCATTGATCATGGCGTCGCGGACGGTATCCAGCAGCAAGTTGAATTCGGCTTCGCTCATCACACCCCCCGGAACACGGATGGCGCACTGTCGCAAAGCCGGTTTGTCACCCGATTGATCCGATCGGTCGCATTTTAGCGATCGGCCGATCGAGACTCGATTGGTTAGCGATTTCTGAAATCCCCGTGGAAACTCTAGGTTCCTATGGGGGGCGTCGGTGTGAAAGAGATCACATCCCCCGCGCTTTGTTCCTCCTACCCCTTTGCACGCGCCGGCCAACGCAGGCCGGGCGAGCAGGGGCAGACAGGAGACTGGTTATGAAGCCGAGGTTCTTGCGGTGTGCGGGCGTGAGAAGCCGGGCGCGACGCGCCTCAACGGTCGGGCTGTTCCTGACGCTGTTTGCCTCCGCCGCCCAGGCGCAACAGGGAACCCCGGAACAGCGCCGGGCCTGCACCCCCGACGTCTACCGGCTCTGCGCCGGCGAAATCCCCAACGTCCGCGCCATCACCGCGTGCCTGCGCCGTAACCGGTCAAGCCTGAGCGAGGCTTGTCGCTCCGTGTTCGATCAGGCCGGCGGCTGATATATCTGGTCTGTGGGTTTGTGCGCAGCAAGTAGCTCGTGCGGGCTCGCGAATCCGGCATAGTCGGGCTGTGGATATGCTGCGGATGGACTGTGGACGGCTGTGAAGTGCTGCGGCTTCCGATCGCAGATACGCCGCTCATCTGGCATATGTCAGTCAGTAGACGACATATTTCCGTTAAATGATCTCACTGATTGATTTCCTGGACGTGCAAATGACCGCGTCATTCGGGATTATTTGGTTCACCCGAATTCGGAATTGCGTGCAGGGGCAATGAGCGAAGCGATATTCGGGACGGCGGCCAAGCACATGGCGACACCCCGGATATCGCTTCGCTCATTCAGGCCACGATCCCTTGCGTTGCCTGACGGGCAAAACACCCAATGGACGGGTCAATCCGCTCACGGGAAAATATTCTACTTTACCGAAATTCGGCTTTGGCGTATTCGTGTGCCACCTCCAGCCAAACATCGGTCTCCTGCCCCGGACGCAGCGCTGCGCGCAGCGGTGCGTCCGGGACACGAGAGCTCGCATTTCGTCTCAAATTGCAACCCGCACGTGCAAGAAGTCTTGATCCGCGGTGATCTAGAGGTGATTGCCCGCCTTGAACGCTCGCGCCGGCCACCGCGACTAACCTTTAGCGTGCACAAGGATCAGTAGAACGTGATCGAGCTTTCCCCTTGTAAAGCACCAAAATGGTGCTTTAGTGCTTTCCATGAGCCAATCGCCCCGAAACGCGCCATCTGCGCTGCGTTACAGGCTAGCCCCCGATCCGGCCGCCAGGGCCGCGATGGAGGCGACGTTCAGGGCCTATGACCGCATGATGGAGATCCTGGATGAGGTCGCGCGGAGCCATAATGTGGGCTCCAACGTCGTCCTGCTGCATGCCCATGCCTATGACCCGATCCGGAAAGAAACCGCGCTGCCGTCGCGGCTGGTGACACTGGGTCTGCGCGACCGCGCCGACTATCGCGCGGCGCAAGGCCGCCGCCTGCCACTCGACGACAAGCTCGCCAAGATCAAGGGCCCGGCCACCATTTCGATTTCGACCGTCCAAGGGCGCTTCAGCGTGCCCTTCGATTACGCCGGCTACGCCGAGGGCTGGGGGCAGAGCGTGCCCGCGCACCTGATCCGCACCGACGACGGTTTCGAGGTTCACTACGGCGTCACGCCGAACAGTCTGCCAGAGGAGGAGAACGCCATGGATACCATTGCTGCCGCTCCCGAAAACTTCCTGTCACGGGTCGGACGTCTGATCGCCGGCATCGCCTATGACGCGATCGAGCAGGCGGAAGGCAAGAACAAGCTTGGGGTGGTCGGACAGGCCATCCGCGAGATCGAGCGCGCCGAAAGCGAGGCACGCGATGCGCTCGCGGCTGCGCGCGCCGAGGAATACCGGCTCAACGCCCGCCGCACCGAAATCGAGCGCGAGATGACCGATCTCGCCCCCAAGATCGAGGGCGCGATCGCTGACAGCCGCGACGATCTCGCACGTGCCGGCATCGCGCGGCAGATGGACCTGGAGGCGCAGTTCGAGGTGCTCACGCGTGCCATCGACGAGAACAACGAGAAAATCGAGCAATGCGTGACCTCGCTGCGCGCGGTGCTGTCGGCGCTCCAGGATGCCGAGCAGCGCCGCGCCGATCTCGCAAAGAGCGAGGCGGCCGCAAGCCAGCAGGCTTCCACGTCACGGCGGAAGTCCGGCGGCAGCTCGGCGGCGGCGAAGGCGTTGCGTGCGGGGAGGGCGGTGGCGCGTGCCACCGGTGTTCCGGCCCCCATCCCGTTTTCAAGCGACATCGACGAGCTCAGCACGTTGCATCGCGACAAGGAGATTGCAGCGAGGCTGGCGCGGTTGAAGTCGCGCTCCTGAGTCATGTGTCATGAGCACTTTGCTCGAACACGTCATGGCGCCGGAGGTCAGGCCGTTCGCGATCGCCGCGGCCATGATCCTCATCGTCGGCTCGCTCGAGGTGGTCACAATGCTGGTCGGGGCCTCGCTGAGCGAGATGCTCGGCACCAGCATCGATTTCAGTCACCCGAGCGACAACGGCGTGATCAACGCCATCTCCTGGATCAATGTCGGCGGCGTGCCGCTGCTGATCTTCCTGCTGCTGCTGCTCGGCGCCTTCTCCATTACCGGCTTCCTGATCCAGGACGTCGCACGGATGGTGGCGGGGCCGTTGCCGGCCACCGTCGCCTCGCTCGGAGCCGTCGCCGTCTCGGTCCCGCTGGTCCGTGCCGCGAGCGGGGCTATCGCGCAGATCATTCCCGAGGATGAAAGCTACGCGGTCGGCCTCGGCGATCTCGTCGGCCGTGTCGGCGAGGTCGTCGTCGGACCGCTCGACCAGGGTCCGCCCGGCCGCGTCAGCGTCGCTGACGTCCACGGCAACAGGCACTTCGTCTGGGCAGTCGCCGCACCTTCCTCGTCGCCTCTGCAGCAGGGGACCATGGTCCTGCTGGTCGATCGCGCCGGTACCCGCTTCGTGGCGGTCAAAGCCGACGATGAACTGAAACCATCCAAGCCGAGTCTAAGCAGCTAACGCGTCTAAGCAACTGGCAAGTCATTATCGGAGAAAGTCATGTTCGACATCGCAGTCCCGGCCATGATCGGCGTCGCACTGATCATGGTCCTGGGCATCGTCTTCACCATCCTCTACAAGCGCGCCACACGCGACGAGGCCTTCGTGCGCACCGGCCTCGGCGGCAAGAAAGTCGTGCTCGACGGCGGCGCCATGATCCTGCCGATCTTCCACTCCTATGCCAGCGTCAATTTGAAGACGCTGCGGCTCACCGTCGAGCGCAAGGAGCGGGAATCCCTGATCACCAAGGACCGCCTGCGCGTCGATATCGTCGCCGAGTTCTACGTCCGCGTCCGCCCCGACGATGAGAGCATTGCACTCGCGAGCCAGACTCTGGGCGCGCTGACGAATGACGCCGAAGCACTGCGCAACCAGGTCGAAGCGAAATTCGTCGACGGCCTGCGGTCGGTGGCGGCCACCATGACCATCCTGGAGCTTCAGGAAAAGCGCAGCGATTTCGTCAAGCACGTGCAGGCGACCGTGGAGTCCGACGTCAAGTCGAACGGCCTCGAGCTTGAATCGGTGTCATTGACGAAACTCGACCAGACCGACGTCAAATTCTTCAATCCCGAGAACTTCTTCGACGCCGAAGGCCTGACCCAGCTGAAAACCGTCACCGAAACGCGCCGGCGCGACCGTAACTCGATCGTCCGCGACAACGAGGTGGCGATCGCCCAGAAGGACCTCGAGGCACGACAGCAGACCCTGACCATCGAGCGCACCAAGAAGGAGGCGGAGTTGTCGCAGGAGCGCGACATCGCCAACAAGACCGCCAGCACCCGCGCCGAAGTCGCCACCGCCACGCAGACCGCACGCCTGACCGAGGAGAACGCCCGCATCGACACCGACCGTGCCGTGGCCGAGAAGGAGGCGGGCGCCAAGCAGGTCAAGGAAACCGCGGTGATCGAATCGGATCTCGCCATCAACAAGCGCAAGACCGACGCCCAGCGCGAGATCCAGATCGCGACCCAGGAGAACGAGATCCAGATTGCGGCCAAGAGCAAGACGACGTCGGAAGCCGTCGCCGAAGCCAAGACGGCCGAAGCGCTCGCCGTCTCCGCCGAGGAAAAGGTCGTCACCGCGCGCGCCGTCGAGGTCGCCGATCGTGCCCGCCTGACCCAGGTGCTGGCTGCACGCACCGAGGCCGAACGCAAATCGACCGAGGTGATCGTGGCGGCGGAAGCCGAGAAGAAAGCGGCGCTCGACCGCGCCGAGGCCACCAAGACGCTCGCCACGGCCGAAGCCGAGTCCAACAAGATCAAAGCCGTCGGCGTCCGCAACATCGGCGAGGCCGAGGCCGCCGTCATCACCATGAAGAACGAGGCGCAGAACAAGCTCGGCAGCAACGTCATCGATTTCGAGATCGCCAAGAAGCGGATCGAGACCATGCCCCTGGCGCTGGCCGAGATCGTCAAGCCGATCGGAAACCTCAAGGACGTTCGCATCCTGCACACCGGTGGCGCATTCGGCGGCAGTGGAGCTGGCGTCGGCAATGTCGGCTTCGGCGAGGGGCTGGCCGGCGAACTGCTCAAAGTGCACGCGCTGCGTCCGATGATCGACGAGATCCTGCGCCAGAGCGGCTTTGCGCCGGGCGACGATCCCGTGAAGGCGCTGGTCGGCGCCGTCACCGGCAAGGCGAATGGTGCTGCGATCGCGCCGGCGGCTGTGCCTGCGCCGGAGCAAACAAACGGCGCCGATCTATGAATGCCGGTTCATTGCTGCGGAGAATTCGAATCGATAAAAGCTGCCTGTGCGCGTCTCGCGTCGCGCACAACTCCGGAGCGCTGATCGAGGTGTGTTGAACCTTTCGATCGCGCTCCGGACGAATCTTTCGAGGCAATTTTGGTTGCCGCGGCGCCTGCGCCGATCGACGTCAGGGGCCGAGGGCTGTTTTCCATTGGGGATTTCACATGAAGTATTTTCTGTCTGCGCTGATCGCCGTGGGTCTTTCGCTTGCCGCCACGGCGTCCTTCGCCGCTGACGCCCGCAACGTCACCGTCGTCAACGAGACCGGCTACGCCATCAAGTTCCTGGGCTTCAATGCACCGGACGATGGCCTGGACGAATGGGACAACGAGCTCGACAAGGTTTTGCAGAACCAGGCGAGCACCTATGTCGAGTTCGACGAGGACGATGAAGGCTGTGTCTGGAACATTCGCGTCGACTGGCAGAATTATGACGAGTCCGTGCTCTGGAAGAACGTCAATCTCTGCAAGATGACCGCGCTTCGACTGCGCTACGACTCCGGCACCAAGACCACGTCGTTCGTCGCCGAGTAAGTTTTTGACCCGACACCGCCCGGACGAGGGGGCCATACGGCCGTTCTTCCATGCGTTTCGGGCGATGGCGAATTCGTCCTTTGCAAGCGGAAGCGGCTTTGTTATACGCAGCCGCGCGCGAACGACTGGTTCGCCTTTTCCTCGGTAGCTCAGCGGTAGAGCATCCGACTGTTAATCGGATGGTCGCAGGTTCGAATCCTGCCCGGGGAGCCAAATTCCGCTGTAATTTCAGTTTCTTATAGTCACGCCCTGAAGTGACGCGTGATGCTGTTTGAGCAATCTCTCAATACCGGTCCACCCGCATCCACAGAATCGCGGTCAAGCAGACGTGTGTGATCGCGTGATCAGGGCGGCACCAAATCGACTTAATTCAATCGAGCTTCGCAGCCGCCGGATTTTTACGGAGCTGATTACTATGCCAATAATCCAGGTCGACGGTTCCCAAATGGCCCCCTCGATTCTGCCGGCAGATATCCCCGAGCTCAGTGACGATGAATGCCTGGCCCGTCTCGCACGCGCCGTCGAGGCGCACGATTCGGCACGGCTGGACGAAGTCGCCGCGTTGATCAGCCGCCTCGCGGTTACGATCGAATAGGCCATTTGGACCCGATGCGCTGGGCTGCGGATGGTCCTGGTCTTCAAGCCAACGGCCATGTTGCGTTTTCGCCGAGCATGTTCCAAAGATGCCGCCAACTTTCGTTCGCGGCATCGTCCGCATTTCAGGGTCCGCAAATGTCCGGTTTCTCGACCGCGCGCCTAAAAATGGTCGATGGCCAGGTGCGCACCACTGACGTCACTGATCGTCGAATTCTCGATGCCATGCTCATGGTTCCGCGCGAGGCCTTCGTGCCCGCCAGCCGGCAGGCACTGGCTTATCTTGACCTCGATCTCGACGTGAGCGAAGGCGGCGCGGCCAAACGGTTCCTGATCAAGCCAGCGCTGACCGGCAAGCTGCTCCAGGCCGCCGAAATCGACGAGAACGACAATGTGCTGGTCGTCGGCTGTGCCACCGGTTACCTCGCCGCGCTGGTCGCGAAGCTTGCGCGCCAAGTCACGGCAACGGAAACCGATTCGGCTCTGGCTGCGAAAGCCAAGGATGCCTTCGCCGCCATCGGGCTCAGCAACGTCACCTGCAAGGCCGCCGCTTGTGCCGACGGCGATTCGTCCGCCGCGCCCTATGACGTGATCGTCCTCAATGGCGCCACCGAGGTGACGCCCGATCGGCTCTTCGGCCAGCTCAGGGAAGGCGGACGGCTGGTCGGGGTCTCGGCTGAATCTCGGCCCTCCCGGGCCATGATTGTGACCCGCTCCCACGGTGAATTCGGCTATCGGCCGCTGTTCGATGCGGCAGCCCCGGTGCTTCCCGGGCTGGAACGGGCCGCCGCCTTCGTTTTCTGACCGCCCAAAGCCCGTTAAAATCCCGTTCTGAATCAGAAGTGTGGCCGGGATGCTGCACGTGAAGAGTTTCCACTGAGAACTACCCAGAGGGTGTTCCGTCGCGCTCGACCGCGTCCTATGTTGCTGCGGGGCAACGACTCCACTCGGATACGGTAACCAGGTTCGCGGGCACGAACCTGACGTGAGAATGAACGGATTTTCAGGGATGCATGGGGTGAAGTTCTTCACCGGAGCAGCGGTTTCGGTCTTGCTGACGGCGCTTGCCGGGCCGATGCCTGCCTTGGCGGACACGATCGAGGCCGCGCTGGTGCGCGCCTATCAGAACAATCCGCAGCTCAACGCGCAGCGCGCCCAGGTGCGCTCGACCGACGAGAACGTGCCGCAGGCGCTGTCGGGCTACCGCCCCAAGGTTAATGTGACCCTCGGCACCGGGTATCAATATCAGGATATCCAGCAAGTGCAGAAGGGCCTCGCCATCCATAGCGATCCGCCCCTTCAATCCAATAGCGCCAGCCTGACGGTCAACCAGACGCTCTACAACGGCAATCAGACTGGCAACAGGACGCGTGCGGCGGAGAGCCAGGTCTCGGGGGCCCGCGAAGCGTTGCGCGTGCTCGAGCAGACCGTGCTGCTCCAGGCCGCCACCGTCTATATGGATTATCTGCGCGATGCGGCAACGCTGGAAGTCCAGCGCAGCAACGTGCGCGTGCTGGAGCAGACACTCAAGCAGACGCGCGACCGCTTCAATGTGGGTGAGGTGACCCGCACCGACGTCGCGCAATCCGAGGCCCAGCTGGCGGCCGGCAATACGCAGGCGCTGACCGCCGAATCGAACCTGACCACGACCCGCTCCAACTTCCGCCGCATCATCGGCAACGAGCCGGCAAACCTCGCGCCGGGTTCGCCGGTCGATCGCTTCCTGCCGGGGACGCTTCCCTCTGCGGTCAATCTCAGCCTGGTCGAGAACCCCAACGTTACGGCGTCGATGTACGGCATCGACGTCAACTATCTCCAGGTCAAGATCAATGAGGGCGCGCTGCTGCCAACGGTCACCTTCCAAGCTGGTGTCAGTACAGCCTATCAGCAGACCTTGACGGTGTTCCGAACCAATACCGCGTCCGCTATCGCGACTGCTTCCATACCGATCTATCAAGGTGGCGCCGAATACTCGCTGATCCGCCAATCGAAAGAGAACTTGGCGCAGCAGCGCCTGAATCTCGAAACGACGCGTGACCAGACCCGCGCAACCGTCGTGACGGCATGGGGACAGCTGGCCGCCGGCAAGGCGCAGGTGCAGTCCGCTCAGGCGCAGGTCACGGCTTCCGAGATCGCGCTGAACGGCGTGCGTGAAGAAGCCAAGGCCGGCCAGCGCACCACGCTCGACGTACTCAACGCGCAGCAGGCGTTGGTCAATGCGCGCGTCGCGCTCGTCACCGCACAGCACGACCGCGTGGTCGCATCCTACTCCGTGCTCAGCGCGGTCGGCCGCCTTGCACCGCAGGTGCTTGGCCTCAACACCACGGTCTACGATCCCAGCGTGCACTACCAGCAGGTCCGCGACAGCTGGGCCGGCGTGCGCACGCCCGACGGGCGCTGATTGCCGTAATCCTCCGGTCGACCTCGCAAACAGCCGAGGTCGACCGGCGCTTTGCTTGCAATCATCAAAATCCCTGACATAGCCTTGCCAAGAAGCTGCGGGTCGATTCGCTCCGCATTCGATGTTGCATGCGTAATGCTTGAGTGACGGGGGAGGGGCACACCGCCTCACGTTGAGCCGTGATCTGGGGACAAGTCTGGCTGTTACGACGAAAATGTCGGGCCACACATCCGGAACCGGCCAATCCCGTCGTGCTTGGTGTAAAACAACGCATGCGAGGGCGTTGATGATGTGGAGTCGGAGATGACGCAGCCTGCAAAGGTCACAGAACCCTCCATGGAGGAGATTCTGGCCTCGATCCGGCGCATCATTGCCGATGATGAGGCCAAGCCGCCGCCGGCAGAGGCCGCAAAGCCAGCGCCTGCGCCCGCCGCAGTGCCGACACCAAAGCCACAGGCGATGGCCGACGTTCCACCCTCCAAAGTCGCGCCTGCAAAACCTGCCGCTGAAAAGCCCGCGCCACCGCCGGCCGCGAAGCCCGCGCCGCCGCCACCGCCACCGCCCGCGGCGGATGCCGGCCCGAACAACCAGGACGATATCGACGCGCTGCTGGCGGGCCTCGACGGGGCTACTTCTACGCCCGAGGTCAGAGCCCCGGAACCCGAGCCGGAGCCCGAACCCGACGTGCTCGAGCTGACCGACGAGATGGCGGTTGATCCCGTGCCAACACCGGCGCCGCCGCCTCCGAGCTTCCGCAGGGTCGAGCCGCGTGACGATCTCGAATTCGCCGAAGTGCCGCCGCCCCGTTCGACGCCTGCGCCGTCCTATGCGCCGGTGGACTTCGATGCTCCGTCGCTGCCGCCGCAGCAGCCGATCCTGGCCCAGTCGACCGTCTCGGCAGTCGAATCCGCCTTCAACTCCCTGGCCCACACGGTGCTCAGCAGCAATGCGCGGACGCTGGAGGATTTGGTCAAGGAGATGCTGCGTCCGATGCTGAAATCCTGGCTTGACGACAATCTGCCGGGCCTCGTCGAACGCATCGTGAAGGCCGAAATCGAGCGGGTTTCGCGCGGCGGCCGCTGAGCCGGGCTGCTCGGCCCCGATAAAGCCCTGCTCCTGCGTCATGCTCGGCCTGCCGATCGGGCCGGAAAGCCCTTTTGCCGCTGAGCTTTCCGTTGACTTGAACCCCGTGCGCGGCTTTCTAGCGCCCCATGATCGAGAAAAACTACCAGCCCGCCGATATCGAAGCCCGCATGTCCGTCGTCTGGGAGGACAGCCTTGCCTTCAAGGCCGGCCGCCCCGACCGCCGTGACGCCGTGCCCTTTAGCATCGTGATCCCGCCACCGAACGTGACGGGCTCGCTGCATATGGGCCACGCCCTCAACAACACGCTCCAGGACATCCTGTGCCGCTTCGAGCGCATGCGGGGCCGTGACGTGCTGTGGCAGCCCGGCACCGACCATGCCGGCATCGCCACCCAGATGGTGGTCGAGCGGCAGCTGATGGAGCGCCAGCAGCCCGGCCGCCGCGAGATGGGCCGCGAGAATTTTCTGGAGCGGGTCTGGCAGTGGAAGGCGGAGAGCGGTGACACCATTATCAACCAGCTCAAGCGGCTCGGCGCCTCCTGCGACTGGTCGCGCGAGCGCTTCACCATGGACGAGGGCCTGTCGAAGGCCGTGGTCAAGGTGTTCGTCGAGTTGCACCGAGACGGCCTGATCTACAAGGACAAGCGGCTGGTGAACTGGGACACCAAGCTGCTCACCGCGATCTCCGATCTCGAGGTGCAGCAGGCCGAGGTCAGAGGCCACCTTTGGTATCTGCGCTATCCGATCGAGGGCAAGGTTTTCAGCCCCGAGGATCCCACGAGCTTCATCGTCGTCGCGACCACGCGGCCCGAGACGATGCTCGGCGACACAGGCGTGGCCGTGCATCCCGAGGATGAGCGCTATCAAAAGCTCGTCGGCAAGAACATCATCCTGCCGCTGGTCGGCCGCAAGGTGAAGATCGTCGCCGACGAATACTCCGATCCGGAGAAGGGTTCGGGCGCGGTCAAGGTGACGCCGGCGCACGATTTCAACGATTTCGAGGTCGGCAATCGCCACGGCCTGCGCCGGATCAGCGTGCTTGACAAGGAAGGTTGCCTCGATCTCCTCGACAACGAGGACTATCTGCGCGGCCTGCCCGAAGGCGCGTCGCAATTCGCCCAGGAGTTTCACAAGGTCGATCGGTTCGCGGCGCGAAAGCGCATCGTCGAGCGGTTGGAATCGTTCGGCTTCGTCGAGCGGATCGAGCCGCACACCCACATGGTGCCGCATGGCGATCGCTCCAACAGTGTGATCGAGCCCTACCTGACCGACCAGTGGTACGTCGACGCCAAGACGCTCGCAAAACCCGCGATCGCGGCGGTGCGTTCGGGCGAAACGACGTTTGTGCCGAAGAACTGGGAAAAGACCTATTTCGAGTGGATGGAGAACATCCAGCCCTGGTGCATCTCGCGCCAGCTCTGGTGGGGCCATCAGATCCCGGCCTGGTATGGTCCCGACGGCAAGGTGTTCGTCGCCGAGACCGAGGAGGAGGCCGTCAGCCACGCGCTTGGCTATTACGTCGAGCAGGAAGTCATCACGGCCGAGCAGGGCCGCGAGATGGCGCTCGACCGCAACAAGCGCGAGGGCTTCATCACCCGTGATGAAGACGTGCTCGACACCTGGTTCTCCTCGGCGCTGTGGCCGTTCTCGACGCTCGGCTGGCCGGACGAGACGCCCGAGGTGCAGCGCTACTATCCGACCAATGTGCTGGTCACAGGTTGGGACATCATCTTCTTCTGGGTCGCGCGAATGATGATGATGGGCCTTCACTTCATGAAGGAGGCGCCGTTTTCGACCGTCTATATTCACCGGCTCGTTCGCGACGAGAAGGGCGCCAAGATGTCGAAGTCGAAAGGCAACGTCATCGATCCGCTCAACCTGATCGACGAATTCGGTGCTGATGCTCTCCGCTTTGCGTTGGCACGCGAGGCGGCGCACACGCATGACATCAAGCTTTCGTCGCAGCTTGTCGAAATCAATCGCAACTTTGCGACCAAGCTCTGGAATTCCTGCCGCTTCGCCGAGATGAACGATTGCGTCGTCCCGGAAGGCTTCGAGCCGGCGAAGACGAAGGAGCCGCTGAATCGCTGGATCGCGCACGAGACGGCGGAGGCCACGCGCGCAGTGACCGAGGCACTTGAGGCTCATAGCTTCAATGAAGCTGCGGCTGCGATGTACCGGTTCGTCTTGAACGTCTATTGCGACTGGTATGTCGAACTCGCAAAACCTGCGCTGCTCGGCGCCGACGGCCCGCTGAGAGCCGAAACCCGCGCCATGGTCGCCTGGGCGCGCGACGAGATCCTGAAGCTGCTGCATCCCTTCATGCCCTTCATCACCGAAGAGCTGTGGGAGGTGACGGCCAAGCGCGACGGCCTGCTTGCGCTCGCGCCGTGGCCGCTGAAGCCGGAGGGGCCGACGCCTGAGCAGCTGGCGATGCTTGCGGCTGCGGCGGGGTCGACCGATCCGCTCATCTCGCCGGCCTTTGTGATGCCGATGTTCGACCATGCCGATTTCACCGATCCCAAGGCGGAAGCCGAGATCGGCTGGGTGATCGACCTCATCACGCAAATCCGCTCGGTGCGCGCCGAGATGAACATCGCGCCGGCGACCCTGACGGCGTTGGTGCTCGCGGGCGCCTCGACCGAGACGAAGGAGCGCGCGCCGCGCTGGACCGACGTGATCAAGCGCATGGCGCGGCTGTCGGACATCTCGTTCGCCGACCGCGCTCCCGATGGCGCGGTTCAGCTCCTTGTGCGTGGGGAGGTCGCTGCGCTGCCGCTGAAGGGCGTGGTGGATTTCGCCGCCGAGCGCACGCGCCTCGACAAGGAGATCGCCAAGGCCGACGCCGACATCAAACGCGCCGAGTCCAAGCTCGCGAACGAAAAGTTCGTCGCCAACGCGGCCGAGGAGGTCGTCGAGGAGGAGCGCGAGAAGCGCGAGGCAGCGCTGGCGCGCAAGGCCAAGCTGCTCGAGGCGATGGAGCGGCTCAAGCAGGCGTTGTAGGCCTATTTGGGAAACGGCTTGCTGAGGAATTTCGAGCCTTTGACGCCGTAGCGCCAGGGCAGCTCGACGGCCTTGGTGATGCCGATCCGGATGCCCGCCGCCACCTCCAAATCGGCCGACCGCGCATGCAGCGCGATCGGCGGCCGATCCAGCGGCAGCGTGTTGTGGGCGATGGTGATGCCGAGCGCTTCCGTGAGCTTGCCCGGGCCCGAGCACAGCGCGTGCAAATCCTGGAGATGGCGACGGCGGCGCATCGTGGCCAGGCCATGCGTCGGCTCCAGCGCGCGGATCAGCACGGCGGCGGCCGAGCCTTGCTCCTCGCAGACGAAGTTGATGCACCAGTGGATGCCGTAGGAGCGGTAGACATAGACGTAGCCGGGCGGACCGAACATGATCCGGTTCCGCGGCGTCGGGCCGTTGTAGGAATGCGCCGCCGGCTCGGTATGATGATAGGCCTCGACCTCAACGATGATCCCGCCGACGCCGTCGACCAGCATGGTCGCACCGATCAAATCGGGCGCGACCTCGTGGACGCTGCGTCCGAAAAAGGCACGCGTCAGCCGCTTGCCGAGCCGCGGGGTAGAGGTCTTCGAGACTGGAGCCATTCGAGCTGAGAATCGCCTGAGAACGGAGCAGGATATTGCCCATATCTGCCATGTTCCCTGAAGCAGGGCGAGCCGGGTTGCGGCAGGCAGCCAGACCGACTAGGTAGGACCTGAACAGACCGGACAGCCCATGGTCGTTATTGTCGACACCATCTCGAACCCGTTGCGCCCGCGTCACCCTGAAAAGGTGAACCGCCCCGATTCCGCTTCGCCGCCGAAGCCGGACTGGATCCGCGTGCGCGCGCCCAACACCCGCGGCTATGCCGACACCCGCAATATCGTGCGCGCCAACGGCCTGCACACGGTGTGCGAGGAGGCGGGCTGCCCGAACATCGGCGAGTGCTGGGACAAGAAGCACGCCACCTTCATGATCATGGGTGACACCTGCACCCGGGCGTGCGCGTTCTGCAACGTCAAGACCGGGCTGCCCAATGCGCTGGATGCCGCCGAGCCGCAGAACGTCGCCGAGGCCGTGGCCAAGCTTGGCCTCGCCCACGTCGTCATCACCTCGGTTGACCGCGATGATCTCACCGACGGCGGTGCCGAGCATTTCGCCCAGACCATCCGCGCGATCCGGGCAGCCTGTCCCTCGACCACGATCGAGATCCTGACGCCCGACTTCCTGCGCAAGGACGGGGCGCTGGAGGTTGTCGTCGCGGCCAGGCCCGACGTCTTCAACCACAATCTCGAGACCGTGCCGTCGCGTTATCTGACGGTGCGGCCCGGCGCGCGCTATTTCCACTCGATCCGGCTGTTGCAGCGGGTCAAGGAGCTCGATCCCACCATCTTCACCAAGTCCGGCATCATGGTCGGCCTCGGCGAGGAGCGCCACGAGGTGCAGCAGGTGATGGACGATCTGCGCTCGGCCGACGTCGATTTCCTGACCGTCGGGCAATACCTCCAGCCGACCCGCAAGCATCACGCCGTGATGCGCTACGTGCCGCCGGACGAGTTCTCGTCCTACGAAAAGGTCGCCTACACCAAGGGATTCCTGATGGTGTCGGCGAGCCCGCTCACCCGTTCCTCGCATCACGCCGGCGAGGACTTTGCGAGACTGAAGGCTGCGCGGGCCGCGACCGCGCGCTGAACTGATATGCCCAAATTTTCGAGCAAGCGCCGTGTCAATCACAGCGCATCCAAGATGTTTGATCTGGTCGGCGACGTCGAGCGCTATCCGGAATTCGTGCCGCTGTGCAGCGCGCTGAAGATCCGCCAGCGCATGGCAAAGCCCGATGGCACCGAGGTGCTGGTCGCCGACATGACGGTGTCGTTCAAGCTGGTCAAGGAATCCTTCACCAGCCGCGTGACGCTCGATCGCGCCAATCTGAAGATTCTCGTCGAATATCTGCAAGGTCCGTTCAGTAATCTGGAAAACCGCTGGACGTTCGAGCCCAAGGGGCAACAGGATGGTAATGACGTCTGCGACGTCGGTTTCTTCCTCGCCTACGAGTTCAAGAGCCGCATGCTGGCGCTGTTGATGGGCTCGATGTTCGATGCCGCATTCGCCCGCTTCTCCACCGCCTTTGAGAAACGCGCCGACGCGATCTACGGCCGGCCGAAGCTGGCGTCGTCGTAGTCTTTCCGGTCTGGCACGCTCTCTCCCCCGTCATTGCGGACGCGACAGAGCATGAGGAAATGCCGTTCACGACCACCTCGCGTCCCGAGCGCAGACATAGTCTCGCACCCTCGCGGCTCATTTCGCCCGAGCTTTGCTTCGTCGTGTCGCCCTCTTTTGTCAGAGGGCGCAGGGAAGACCGGGCACCGGCTGGCACCCGCGGTCCACTGTGCGAAGGTTGCGCTACAAGAGGCTGCACAGCGGCATACAGGTGAAGCCTAACACACGGCCTTCCCTGCGCAGTGGGTTGACGGCTTATGCCGAGCTCTCCCCGGGGAGCGATGCACTATTGCCCCCGTCGCCTTAGCGACACCCCCGAACAACGGGCCTTTCGCGGCATATTCAACTACAATGCGAGTCGGGCGCGGGGCTTTTCGGAGTGGGACCAGGGGATATGGCGCGCTGGAAACAATCGTGGAGCGAGGAAGAGCTCAGCAAGCTCAGGCAACTCGCTGGCACCAAGCCGATCACGATGATCGCAAAAGAGCTTGGCCGCACCACAGGAACGGTGCTTGCGAAGGCGATTGAGCAAAAGCTCCCGGTCATGCATCCGGACGCGAGAGCGGCGTCGCTTCGCTCACCCGGGCTACGGGATTGTTCACCCGCGCGGTGACCGCGGGGTCCGGCGCTTCACGACGTGACGACGCGGCGAGCGTGTCACGCGCGGACGCAGGCGGGTTGCCGCGGCAGGGCGGCGCGGCTTGGTCGCAGCTTGCGGGCCACGGGCAAGATCCATCAGCATGCGCAGCGCCTCGACAACTGAGCGTTGCCGCACGGTCGTGCGGCCGATCGCGCCGAAACGCTGCTCGCGATGAACGATGCGGCCATCGCGCGCGGCGACGGCGAAATGCACCAGCCCAACCGGCTTGCCGGGGGTGGCGCCCCCGGGGCCGGCAATGCCGGTGATGGCAACCGCAAGGTCGACACCGGCCCGCTCCAGAGCACCGATCGCCATGGCGATCGCGGTCTCCTTGCTGACGGCGCCGAAATTGGTGAGCGTGCCGGCCTCGACCCCTAACATCGCGCGTTTGGCGTCGTTGGAATAGGTGACGAAGCCGCGGTCGATGACGTCAGAAGAGCCGGGGATGTCGGTCAGGGCTCCGGCGACGAGGCCGCCGGTACAGGACTCCGCCGTGGCGATCGTCAGCTTGCGCATCCGGCACAAATCGAGCAGCGAGCGGGAGAGGGCGCGTGCGTCGCTGCCGCCCATGACCTAGACGCTCCAAGTCTTGTCGTTGAAAGTCTTTTCATTAAACGGGAGACGGATGGTGGCACTCGCAGTGGCCGCGATGCCTTCCTCGCGGCCGGTGAAGCCGAGCCGCTCGCTGGTGGTCGCCTTCACCGCGACGCGGGAGATGTCAACGCCGGAGATCTCGGCGATGCGCGCGCGCATGGTGTCGCGCAAGGGGCCGATCTTCGGCCGCTCGCAGATCATCGTCACTTCGAGATTGGCGATGCGGCCGCCGCGCAGGGTCACGCGCTCGATGGCGTATTTCAAAAACTGGTCGGAGGAGGCGCCCTTCCATTTCGCGTTGCTCGGCGGGAAGTGCGAGCCGATGTCGCCGTCGGCGAGCGCGCCGAGGATGGCATCCACCAGCGCATGAAGGCCGACATCGCCGTCGGAATGCGCCAAAAAGCCCCTGGTGTGCGGCACGCGCACGCCGCAGATCATGACGTGGTCGCCCTCGCCGAAGGCGTGCACGTCGTAGCCCGTGCCGGTCCTGATATCGCCGAGCAGGCTGGCCAGGCGCGCTTCCTCGCGCACGAAATCCTCGGGGGTGGTGAGCTTCATGTTGGCAACATCGCCTTCAAAGGTCGCAACCGTCAATCCCGCCCATTCGGCGATCGCGGCATCATCGGTAAAATCGCTGCGGCCTTGCTTTGCCGCGCGACGATGCGCTTCGAGGATGACATCGAAACGAAAAGATTGCGGCGTCTGGGCGATTCGCAAGCGTGCCCGGTCCGGCGTGTCCGCGACGTTGCCGTCTTCGCTCGTCACCTTGATGGTGTCGGTCACGGGGACGACGGGGATTGCCGCGCCCGTGCGGCTTGCCGCCTCGATCGCGCGCGAGATCACGCCTGCCGAGACGAAGGGACGCGCGGCGTCGTGGATCAGGACGATGTCGGGCTCGTGCTTGGCGAGCGCTTCGAGACCGGCGAGCACCGAAGCCTGACGCGTCGTGCCGCCATTGGTGGGTGCCTCGTGCTTGAGGCCTGCGACCGCTGCCGTGAACATCGCGCTGTCGTCGGGGTTCACCACCGGCTGCACCGCGAACACATCGGGATGGGTGCTGAAGGCTTCCATGGCGCGGAAGATCACCGGCACGCCGCCGATCTCACGATATTGCTTCGGGCCGCCGGCGCCTGCGCGCAGGCCACGTCCGGCCGCGACAAGAACGACTGCGGTGCGCTGTGATTTCGCCATAGGACTCAAATATTCAATTGCTAAGGGAAGCGTCGGGAGTGGGGTGATTAGCCGGCATGCCTCTAGCACGGCAGGCCCGCAAAAAAAGGGGGTTTCCCCGGATTGTGGGATTCAGCATTTTGCTGCACTGCACTTGAAAGATTTGCAGAACTGTCTAAACTGTAGGCATGACGCTTGACTGCACAAGAATTGTGCGCAAGATAGGTCAGGCAGGCGCGATGAGGCCCTGCCAGTCAACGAGACCACTGTGACCGGCCAGGCAGGATCAGGCACTAAGCCTTTGAAAATAGGTGACATTGAAGTCACTACCCCGGTCTTCCTGGCACCGATGTCGGGGGTGACGGACTCGCCCGTGCGCCGGCTGGCCGCCGAGCTGGGGGCAGGTCTGGTCGTCTCCGAAATGACGGCGAGCGATGAACTCGCCAATGGCCACCGCATGTCGCGGTTGCGCTGCGAAGCGACCGGGGTTGGGCCGCATGTGGTCCAGCTCGCCGGCTGCGAGGCGCATTGGATGGCGGAAGGCGCTGGGATCGCCGAGGCCGAGGGCGCCGACATCATCGATATCAACATGGGCTGTCCGGCCCGCCACGTCACCGGTGGCCAGTCGGGCTCGGCCCTGATGCGCGATCTCGATCACGCCGTCAGCCTGATCGAGGCAACGATTGCGGCCGTGAAAGTGCCGGTGACGTTGAAGATGCGACTCGGCTGGGACGACGGCAGCCGTAACGCGCCGGAGCTGGCGCGCCGCGCGGAAGCCGCCGGCATCATGCTCGTCACCGTGCATGGCCGCACCCGCTGCCAGTTCTACAAGGGCGAGGCCGATTGGGATGCGATCCGCGCGGTGCGCGAGGCGATCTCCATTCCGCTCGTCGTCAACGGCGACATCACGTCTTACGAGAAGGCGCTTGCGGCGCTTCAGGCCTCCGGCGCCGATGCCGTGATGATCGGCCGTGGTGCACAGGGCCAGCCCTGGTTGCCCGGCCAGATCGGTCGTCGCCTGAAGGGCGGGGCGGCTGAAGCCACGCCGTCGCTCGAGACGCAGCTCCATTATGTCCGCACGCTCTATGAAGGCGTCTGCGCGCTCTACGGCCTGCGCGTCGGGCTCAAGCATGCGCGCAAGCATCTTGGCTGGGCGCTGGATGTCGCCGCCGATGCGAGCGGCGCGCCGGTCGAAACGCTGAAAGCCTGGCGCCGGAAGATCCTGACCTCCGAAGACCCGCGTCTCGTTCACCAGTCACTGCAAGATGCTTTCGACGACTTTGCATGGAGCGCTGCTGCATGAGCTCAGCCGCTGAACATCGTCGGCCGGTTTCGTCCGACAGCGATGCGATCCTGGATGCCTTGCCCAATCCCGTGCTGCTGATCGGGCCGGACGGCAAGATCGTCGGCGCCAACATCGCGACCGAGGCCTTCTTCGATATCTCGACGCAATTCCTGAAGCGCCAGTCACTGAAAGAGCTGGTGCCGTTCGGCAGCCCCTTGCTGGCACTGATCGACCAGGTGCGCTCGTCGAACGCGGCGGTCAACGAATACAAGGTCGATCTCGGCACGCCGCGTATGGGCGGCGACCGCCAGGTCGATCTGCATGTCGCTCCGCTCACCGAGCGGCCCGGCCATATCGTGGTGATGCTCCAGGAGCGATCCATCGCCGACAAGATGGACCGGCAGCTCACCCATCGCAGCGCCGCGCGCTCGGTGATCGCGCTGGCAGCCATGCTCGCGCATGAGATCAAGAACCCGCTCTCCGGCATTCGTGGCGCGGCGCAGTTGCTCGAGCAGCAGGCGTCCTCCGAAGACCGCATGCTGACCCGCCTGATCTGCGACGAGGCCGATCGCATCGTCACGCTGGTCGACCGCATGGAGGTGTTCGGCGACGAGCGTCCCGTGGTGCGCGGCCCCGTCAACATCCATTCCGTGCTCGACCACGTGAAGCGACTGGCGCAGTCGGGCTTTGCCCGCAACATTCGCTTCGTCGAGGACTACGATCCGTCGCTGCCGCCGGTGCTGGCGAACCAGGACCAGCTGATCCAGGTGTTCCTCAATCTGGTGAAGAACGCCGCTGAAGCGCTGATCGACGTTCCCGACGCCGAGATCCAGCTCACCACCGCATTTCGTCCCGGCGTGCGGCTGTCAGTCCCCGGTCAAAAAACCCGGGTATCCCTGCCGCTGGAATTCTGCGTGAGGGACAATGGACCAGGCGTGCCGGACGATCTTCTGCCCAATCTGTTCGACCCCTTCGTGACCACCAAGCAGACAGGCTCCGGGCTCGGTCTGGCGTTGGTCGCCAAGATCGTCGGCGATCACGGGGGCATCATCGAATGCGAGTCTCAGCCGCGCAAGACCAACTTCCGCGTGCTGATGCCGATGTATTCCACATCGGCCAAACCCGCAGATCACAGCAGTCGCGACGGCTCTGCCGGGAAGTCGTCGTCTGCATCACAGGGGGCAAAATGAGGATTAACAATGCCCGCAGGTAGCATTCTCGTAGCTGATGACGATACCGCCATCCGCACGGTTCTCAACCAGGCGCTTTCCCGGGCCGGGTATGAAGTCAGGCTGACCGGCAATGCCGCGACGCTGTGGCGCTGGGTCAGCCAGGGGGAGGGCGATCTCGTCATCACCGACGTGGTGATGCCCGACGAAAACGCCTTCGACCTGTTGCCGCGGATCAAGAAGATGCGGCCCAATTTGCCGGTCATCGTCATGAGCGCGCAAAACACCTTCATGACGGCGATCCGCGCCTCCGAGCGCGGCGCCTATGAATATCTGCCAAAGCCCTTCGATCTAAAGGAGCTGATCGCCATCGTCGGCCGCGCACTCGCCGAGCCGAAGGAGCGGGTCTCGACGCCGGACGACGACGCCGAGATGGAGGCGATCCCGCTGGTCGGCCGTTCGCCGGCGATGCAGGAAATCTATCGCGTGCTCGCGCGCCTGATGCAGACCGACCTCACCGTGATGATCACGGGCGAGTCCGGCACCGGCAAGGAATTGGTGGCGCGCGCACTGCACGATTACGGCAAGCGCCGCAACGGCCCGTTCGTCGCGGTCAACATGGCGGCGATCCCGCGCGATCTCATCGAGTCGGAATTGTTCGGCCATGAGCGCGGCGCCTTCACCGGCGCCAACACCCGCGCCTCCGGCCGGTTCGAGCAAGCCGAGGGCGGCACGCTGTTCCTCGACGAAATCGGCGACATGCCGATGGAGGCGCAGACCCGCCTGCTGCGCGTGCTCCAGCAGGGCGAATACACCACCGTCGGCGGCCGCACCCCGATCAAGACCGACGTGCGGATCGTTGCGGCCTCCAACAAGGATCTGCGCGTCCTGATCCAGCAGGGTCTGTTCCGCGAAGATCTGTTCTTCCGCCTCAACGTCGTGCCGCTGCGGTTGCCGCCGTTGCGCGAACGCATCGAGGATTTGCCGGATCTCATCCGTCACTTCTTCGCGCTCGCCGAGAAGGATGGCCTGCCGCCGAAGAAGCTCGACTCGCTGGCGCTGGAGCGGCTCAAGCAGCATCGCTGGCCCGGCAACGTGCGCGAGCTGGAAAACCTGGCGCGGCGTCTCGCCGCGCTCTATCCGCAGGACGTGATCACGGCCTCCGTCATCGACGGCGAGCTCGCACCGCCCTCGGTCAGCCCCGGTGCCGCAGCCCAGCAGGGCGTCGACAATCTCGGTGGTGCGGTGGAAGCCTATCTCTCCTCGCACTTCCAGGGCTTCCCGAACGGCGTGCCGCCGCCGGGTCTCTATCACCGCATCTTGAAAGAGATCGAGGTGCCGCTGCTCACGGCCGCACTCGCCGCCACCCGCGGCAACCAGATCCGCGCCGCCGACCTGCTTGGGCTCAACCGCAACACGCTGCGGAAGAAGATCCGGGATCTCGACATCCAAGTGTATCGGAGCGGGGGTTAGTTTCTCGCGACAAACGCTAGACGTTTGCGCGGCGGTGGCTCAGCTCCCCCTACCAAAGGTGAGCTGAGCCTGTCCGGATCGCGCTGGCCCTTGTGGCTGACGCGGTGAGCAGAAGTCCGAATCGGGCTGAAATGTTCCGCTGGAACGTTCGAATGGGTCACCCGGCCGCAGTCACCCGGCCGCAGAATCCGGCGCCACACCTATCTGAGCAGGCGGGCAGCGACCGGCTCGATATTGGCCATTTCCGCGGTCTGATCCTGCCTGCTTGGGCCATTGACCAGGAGGTCAGAGGCCACGATCAGCAGCAGCACCGCCGACACCATCATTCCGAGAAAGAACCTGTCCATGCCGGGTCAAGCCGGAATGGCCGGATTCCGTTCCGGAGTATTTGCCCACGATCCGGCATCCTCTGTGGATGCGCGCGTCCGTCGCAGTGGGGGCGCCGCGGAATTGTCGCAATTCGGCAACAATGTGGTACGAATACATCAGTATCCGCCCGACGCGGACCCGTTTTCAGCACCCCATTGCCGGAATGACCAGCGCAGACACCTCGGCCGCATCCTTTGACACGGCCCCAGCGGAAGAGCCCCGGCGTTGGTCGGTGCGGCGCTGGCTTGCGCCGTTTGCGGTGGCGTTGGCGCTGCTGTCGGCCTTCCTGACCTTCCTGGTCCTGACCGGACTGACGGGTATCGATCCGACGCCGGAGGTTGTCCGCTCGTTCTACCTGATCAATGCCGGCACGATCCTGCTGCTGGTCGGGATCATCGTCCGCGAGCTCTGGCAGTTGATCCTGGCGCGACGGCGGGGCCGGGCGGCGGCACGCCTTCATGTCCAGATCGTCAGCCTGTTCTCGATCGTCGCCGTGCTGCCGGCCGTGCTGGTCGCCGTCGTCGCCAACGTCACCCTCGAGCGCGGCCTCGACCGGCTGTTCTCCGGGCCGACCAAGGAAGTGATCCAGAACTCGCTGACGATCGCACGCGCCTACATGCAGGACCACGCCCAGCTGATCCGCGGCGACATCATCGGCATGGCCAACGACATCGCCCATGCCCGGCCGCTGTACGACCAGGATCGCCGCTCGTTCCGCGAGATGCTAACGTCGAGCGCCGGCTCGCGCAATTTGCCGGGCGCGATGATCATCGACAAGAACACCAACATCCTGGAATCGGCCGACACCGGCATGCGGCTGGCCTATTCGCCGCCGGCGCCGGACTTCCTCAGCAACGTCAACGAGTCCGAGCCCGAGATCGCGGTGCTGCCCGACGCGAGCTACGTCGCCGCGGTGATCCGCCTGCGCGCCTTCAGCGACACCTTCCTCTATGTCGCGCGGCCGCTTGATCCCAACGTCGTCAATCAGCTGAAGCAGACCGAGGTCAGCGTTGCCGAATACGCCCAGATCGAGTCACGCCGGCTCGGCATCCAGGTGGCGTTTGCGCTGATGTTCGCAGTGATCGCGCTGACCATCCTGATGGCCTCGGTGTTGATCGGGCTGAACTTCGCCAACTCGCTGGTGGCGCCGATCCGGCGGCTGATGAACGCGGCCCACACGGTCTCGACCGGCGACCTGAATGTGAAGGTGTCCGTGCATCAGTCGGAAGGCGACCTCGCCCAATTGGGTGAGACCTTCAACAAGATGACGCAGGAATTGCGCAGTCAGCGCGACGAGCTCGTCAACGCCAGCGACCTCATCGACAGCCGCCGCCGCTTCATCGAAGCCGTGCTGTCCTCTGCGAGCGCCGGCATCATCGGCGTCGATACCTCGGGCAGCGTCGGCATCCTCAACCGCTCCGCCGAGAAGCTGATCGGCCATTCCGAGGCCGAGACGCTCGGCCATCCGCTCTCCGACGTGCTGCCCGAGCTCGACGAGATGATGACGGCGGCGCGGGAAGGGACCCAGCGCCTCGTGCAGGGCCAGATCACGATCACGCGCGACGGGCAGGAACGCAACCTCTCGGTCCGCGTCAGCGCCGAGAAGAACCAGCCGCACGACAGCTACATCATCACGCTTGACGACATCACCGAGCTGGTTTCGGCGCAGCGCACCTCGGCCTGGGGCGATGTCGCGCGCCGCATCGCCCACGAGATCAAGAACCCGCTGACGCCGATCCAGCTCTCGGCCGAGCGCATCCGCCGCAAGTTCGGCAAGGACATCACCGAGGCCAAGGACAAGCAGATCTTTGAGCAGTGCACCGACACCATCGTGCGCCAGGTCGACGATATCCGCCGCATGGTGGACGAGTTCTCGCGTTTCGCGCGGATGCCGAAGCCCGTGATGGAAGGCGAGGACGTCGCCGACACCGTGCGGCAGGCGGTGTTCCTGATGAAGGTCGCCCATCCCGAGATCGATATCGAGGCCGAGTTCAAGGAAGATCCGCTGCGCGCCCAGTTCGATCGGCGGCTGATCTCGCAGGCGGTCACCAACATCGTCAAGAACGCCACCGAGGCGATCGAGCAGGTCCCGCCGGAAGAATTGGGCAAGGACAACGGAAAGGGCCGCATCGACGTCGTGGTCTCGCGCGAAGGCGAGGACGTGCTGATCGACGTCATCGACAACGGCATCGGCTTGCCCAAGGTCGCGCGCTCGCGGCTGCTCGAGCCTTACGTGACCACGCGCGCCAAGGGCACTGGCCTGGGCCTGGCCATCGTCGGCCGCGTGCTGGAAGACCATGGCGGCCGCATCGAGCTGAAGGACGCCTCCGACTTCCGCGAAGGCCAGCGCGGCGCCTGGATGCGGATGCGCTTTGCGATCTCCGGTCGGCCTGCGAACGCCGACGGGACCGAGCCGGCGCCGGCGGCCGACACCCTGGATATCAACGAAACGTCTGCGGATTCCGTCAAGACGCAGGAAACAAATGAGCCGGCGGCCGAAACCAAAGAGCCGGATGAAAAGACCAATGATTCAACGAAGATCGAAGCCTCAACAGGCAGCTGACAAGACAGGCGCGACCCATGGCAAGTGAAATTCTGATTGTCGATGATGAGGCCGATATTCGGGATCTCGTTGCCGGCATCCTCGAAGACGAGGGTTTTGTCACCCGGACCGCACGCGACAGCGACTCGGCGCTGGCCGAGATCGCCAACCGCCGACCGCATCTGGTCTTCCTCGACATCTGGCTGCAGGGCTCCAAGCTCGACGGCTTGCAGCTGCTGGAGCAGGTCAAGAAGGACAACGCCGATCTGCCCGTGGTGATGATCTCCGGCCACGGCAACATCGAGACCGCGGTCGCCGCGATCAAGCGCGGCGCCTATGACTTCATCGAGAAGCCGTTCAAGGCCGACCGGCTGATCCTGGTCGCAAATCGCGCGCTGGAGAACTCTCGCCTCAAGCGCGAGGTGAAGGAGCTGAAGCAACTCGCGCCAAGCGCGAGCTCGCTCGTCGGCCGCTCGCCGAGCATGAACCAGCTGCGCCAGACCATCGAGCGCGCGGCGAAAGCCAACAGTCGCATCCTGATCGTCGGCCCCGCCGGCGCCGGCAAGGAGCTGACCGCGCGCACGCTGCATACGGCCTCGGGTCGCGCCGACGGCCCATTCGTGGTGATCAACGCGGCTGCGATCACACCCGAGCGCATGGAGAATGAGCTGTTCGGCATCGAGCAGTCCAATGGCGAGCATGCGCGCAAGCCGGGCGCGCTCGAGGAAGCCCATGGCGGCACGCTGTTCATCGACGAGATCGCGGACATGCCGCGCGAGACCCAGAACAAGATCTTGCGCGTCCTGGTCGAGCAGTCGTTCCAGCGCGTCGGCGGCACCGCCAAGGTGCAGGTCGACGTCCGCATCATCTCCTCCACCGCGCGCAACCTCGAGGAGGAGATCGCGGCCGGTCATTTTCGTGAGGATCTCTATCATCGGCTCTCCGTGGTGCCGATCCGCGTGCCCGCGCTGTCGGAGCGGCGCGAGGACATTCCGGAATTGATCGACTATTTCATGGAGCAGATCTCGGCCGGCAGCGGCCTGCCCAAGCGCCAGATCGGGCAGGACGCGATGGCGGTGCTGCAATCGCATGTCTGGCCGGGCAATGTGCGCCAACTCCGCAATAACGTTGAGCGAGTCATGATTCTGGCCGCCGGCGGACCGGAGGTGATCATCACCGCCGATATGCTGCCGCAGGATGTCGGCTCGATGGTGCCGGCGATGCCGACCAGCAACAATGGCGAACACATCATGGGCCTGCCGCTGCGGGAGGCCCGCGAAGTGTTCGAGCGCGACTATTTGATTGCTCAGATCAGCCGTTTCTCAGGAAATATTTCTCGTACGGCCGAATTTGTTGGCATGGAACGTTCGGCGCTGCACCGAAAGCTGAAGGCGCTCGGCGTCGGCTGATGTCGGCGGCCCGCGCCGACGATCAGGGATAAGCGAGGAAAATCATCGATTTCCGTAGTTTTTCGGGGCAATCGGACGAGCCCTGCCGCCGGAAGCGGCTTGCCTAATAAGCCGACCTGTCCTCTAATCAAACCGCTGTTCCTTCCGAGGGGGATCTCATGAGGGACGGCAACCGGAAGAAGGCCCACATTTTCAAAACAGGGCCGCAATCGGCGCAATAACAAGAAACTCAAAGCGAGAAAAAAACAATGGCGGCAGACCGCGCACAAAACCTGCAGGACACCTTCCTTAATCACGTTCGCAAAACCAAGACGCCACTGACGATCTTTCTGGTCAACGGAGTGAAGCTCCAGGGCATCGTGACCTGGTTCGACAATTTCTGTTTGTTGCTTCGGCGCGACGGTCACTCGCAGCTCGTTTACAAGCATGCGATCTCGACCATCATGCCGGGCGCTCCGATCCAGCTGTTCGAAGGCGGCGAGGATCAGCCGGCTTGAGAGTGACCTGATTGGAACCCCGGAATTTCGACGGGGATGCCGATCGTCCGCGATCGGCAGGGGCTCAACAAACGGGGCGGGTGCTGGTCATCGGCCCCTATTTGCGGGTGCGCGCAGGCAATGCCGACGCGCAATCGGAGAGTCTTGTTCTGCGAAACGCCGAGGCTCGGCTCGATGAAGCCGCCGGCCTCGCGCGCGCGATCGATCTCGTCGTTGCGGATGCCATCATCGCACCGATCAGCCAGATCCGCCCGGCCACTTACATCGGCAAGGGCAAGGTCGAGGAGATCGCTGCTCTGGCCAAAAGCCTCGACGTCGAGCTCGTGGTGATGGATTGCGCGCTGGCGCCGATCCAGCAGCGCAACCTCGAGAAGGAGTTGAACGCCAAGGTGCTCGATCGCACCGGGCTCATTCTGGAAATCTTCGGCCGCCGCGCCAAGACCAAGGAAGGCTCGCTTCAGGTCGAGCTCGCCCATCTCAACTACCAGCGCTCGCGCCTCGTGCGCTCATGGACCCATCTCGAACGCCAGCGCGGCGGGTTCGGATTCATGGGCGGTCCGGGCGAGACGCAGATCGAAGCCGACCGCCGCCTGATCCAGGAACGCATCTCCAAGCTCGAAAGCGAGTTGAAGAAGGTGCAGGCGACGCGGCGGCTGCATCGCGCCGGCCGCCAGCGCGTGCCGTATCGCGTGGTCGCGCTGGTCGGCTACACCAATGCCGGCAAGTCGACGCTGTTCAATCGCCTGACCCGCGCCGACGTGCAGGCCGCCGACATGCTGTTTGCCACCCTCGACCCGACGCTGCGCGCGCTGACCCTGCCGCATGGCGGCAAGGCGATGCTGTCGGACACCGTCGGCTTCATCTCCAACCTGCCGACCCAGCTCGTCGCCGCCTTCCGCGCCACGCTGGAGGAGGTGCTGGAAGCCGACGTCATCCTGCATGTCCGCGACATCTCGCACGAGGACGCGGAAGCGCAGCAGAGCGACGTCGATGCGGTGTTGCGCCAGCTCGGCATCAATCCCGACGATAGCGGCCGCATCATCGAGGTCTGGAACAAGATCGACCGTTACGATGCGGAGCAACGCGAAAATCTCCTGAACATCGCCGCGCGCAGACCGGAAGATCATCCGGCCATGCTGGTCTCGGCCGTGTCGGGCGAGGGGATCGAGGCGCTGCTCGCCATGATCGAGGAACGGCTAGCCGCCAAACGCACCACGCTCGATCTCTCCATCGACGCTGCCGACGGCGCCGGCATCTCCTGGCTGCACCGCAATGCCGAGGTGCTGGTGAAAGAGCTGCACGACGGCCGCTTCGACATGACCGTGCGGGTGGACGAGACCAAGCGGGATATCGTGGTGAACCGGTTCGACGCCGTGCCGCGCGTGGCGTGACCGGCTCGACGGGAACGACGCAGATGGAATTGGCATCAATTCTCACTTGCCCGGAATGCGGCCATCAGTCGGCCGAGACCATGCCCTCGGACGCGTGCCAATACTTCTATGATTGCAAGGGCTGCGGCTCGCGCCTGCGGCCGAAGCCGGGCGACTGCTGCGTGTTCTGCTCCTATGGAACGGTGCGGTGCCCGCCGAAACAGGGCGAGCGATCCTGTTGCAGTTAGCGATTTGCAGTTCTGTTCTCTGCTTTGCTCAAGCTTCCGCCAGCAAGCTGAGAGAGCTCAATTGGACAGGTCGAGGCTCATGAACTGGTTGTGCGGGCTCGCCTGATAGTCGGCGAACGGCTCGCACGGTCCGAAGCCGACGCTGCGGTACAGCGCGACGGCCGGAACGTGCAGCGGCGCCGTGCCGGTTTCCAGGCTGAGACGCGCATATCCGCGCCTGCGGCCTTCTGCGATGATGTGCTGGAGAATGCTGCGCCCGACACCGGTGCCCCGCGCAGAGGGAGCCGCGCGCATCGACTTCACTTCGCCATGCGTGTCATCCAGCTGTTTCAGAGCACCAAATCCAAGCAGCACACCGCCCTGCCAAGCCGTCCAGAACGTCACTTCCGAAGCCGAAAGACCGCTCGCATCGAGTGCCTGCGCGTGCTCGCCCATCACACTCTGCAGCTCTCGCAGATGATGCGCGAGCAAGTCGGCGACATAAGGGGCCGTCGGATCGTCCTGCCTGATGTCCACGTCACGCCCTCGTCGTCGTATCGGTCCGCGTTTGAGCAGGCCCGGGCGCACCCTTCGCCTCGTTCCACAGTGCGTCCATCTCCGCCAGCGAGGCCTGCTCCAGCGTCCGCCCCTGCGCCTCCAGCGCTCGTTCGATATAGGCAAAACGCCGTTCGAACTTGGCGTTGGTCGCACGCAACGCGGCTTCCGGATCCGCATCGACATGGCGGGCGAGGTTGACGAGGGCGAACATCAGATCGCCAGTTTCCTCTGCGATCTCTTGCTTGTCGTTGCGGTCCAGCGCGGCCTCGATCTCGTCGGCTTCCTCGCGGATTTTTGTCAGCACCGCGCGTGGGTCGTTCCAATCGAAGCCGACGGTGGAGGCCTTGCGCTGCAGCTCCATGGCCCGGGTCAGCGCGGGCTGGCCGGCCTTCACGCCCGCGAGCAGAGATTTGTGCGTTGGGATCGCTTCGGGCGGCCGGCGCGCGGCGCGCTCGGCTTTCTCCTCGGCCTTGATGCGGTCCCAGACTTCCTTGACGTGGGAGGAGGCGAGGTTGCCCTCCTTGTCGGCGAAGACATGCGGATGGCGCCGGATCATTTTTCGCGTGATGGCTTCGACGACGTCGCCGAATGCAAAGGCGTTTTGCTCCGAAGCCATCTGGGCGTGGAACACCACCTGCAACAGCAGATCGCCAAGCTCTTCGCGAAGGTCGTCGAGATCGCCGCGGTCGATGGCGTCGACCACCTCATGGGCTTCCTCGATCGTGTAAGGCGCGATGGTCGCAAAATTCTGCTCGAGGTCCCAGGGGCAGCCGGTCACAGGCGTGCGCAGCGCCGCCATGATCTCGATCAGGCGGGAAATGTCGCGGGAAGGGGTCATTGCGGGGCAGTCTCCTGGGTCCAGAACCTTATGCCAAAAGCGGCCCGCCGTTCCCAGCACCGGCATGCGGAACAGGTCGATTTCCACTGATTGGCTGATACGTTCCGCAGTGCTAAAGCGCGGGCCATGAGTGACGCATTTTCATCACAAACCGCGCTGGTGCTGTTCTCCGGCGGCCAGGATTCCACCACCTGTCTCGCTTGGGCGCTGAGCCGGTTTGCGCGGGTGGAGACGCTCGGCTTCGACTACGGGCAACGCCACGCCGTCGAGCTCGACTGCCGCGAGCAGTTGTTCGACGGCATCAAGAGCCTGCGCGCCGATTGGGCGGCAAAACTCGGCGAGAGCCATACGCTGTCGATCCCAACGCTTGCAGCGGTGTCCGAGACCGCGCTGACGCGTGACGTTGCGATCGCGATGGGCGCGGACGGGCTGCCCAACACGTTCGTGCCCGGCCGCAATCTGGTGTTCCTGACGTTTGCCGCGGCGCTGGCCTACCGGCGCGGCATCACGGATATCGTCGGGGGCATGTGCGAGACCGACTATTCCGGCTATCCCGACTGCCGTGACGACACCATCCGCGCCATGCAGGCCGCGCTCTCGCTCGGCATGGCGAGACAATTCGAACTGCATACGCCGTTGATGTGGATCGACAAGGCGGCGACGTGGAAACTGGCGCACGACCTCGGCGGTGATGGGCTCGTCGACCTCATCCGCGAGCAGTCGCACACCTGCTATCTCGGTGAACGCGGCGCGCGGCATGATTGGGGCTATGGCTGCGGGGAGTGCCCGGCGTGCAGCCTGCGCGCGAACGGGTGGCGGGAGTATGTGGCGGGAAGGTAGGCGCGTCTCTCTCCCCCGTCATAGCGAGGAGCTCTTGCGACGAAGCAATCCAGACTGTCTCTGCGGAGGGATTCTGGATTGCTTCGCTACGCTCGCAATGACGGAGTGTGTGGAGGCAGCTTACCGAAAATCCTCGACCTTCAGCTCGATCGGCTTGCCGTGTGGCGTCCTGTCCGCCGCATGGTCCCAGGCGTCGCGATAGCGGTGCAGCGTGTCCATCGACGCGACGCCCTTGCTTGCGACCAAGCCTTCCAGCGTGGCGAGCCAGTGCAGATAGTAGGTCTCGCCCGTGTCAGGGTCGCCGGCGGCCTGCGCGCGTTTGATCTCGGAGGCGAGCGCCGCAGCCCATTCCGGCCAGGTAAAGACGCCGCGGTCGTGCAGCGTCAGCGCCATGGCGAAGGCATGGGCTTCCCAAGGCGCGCGGAACACCGGACCCTCGTCGTCGCGTGGAATGCTCGGTATGGCGGCCGTCGCGGCGGCAGCAGCGCTGCTGCTCATTACGCAAGATCCAGATAGGGCTCGAACGCGTCGATCGAGACCTTCAGGGTCGGATCGCCGTCCGTGCCCCAGAGATCGCGTCCCTCGAACACGACCGTGTAGAGCCATTGCGGATTTTCGCCGAGCTCCATCGCCGCCGAATCCGGAAACACGTGGCAGCCATGGTTCAGCTCGACCACACCGAGATGGCCGCGCACGTAGCGCGGCAGCCTTGTGTGTGTGGTCGGATGGATGTTCTTAGCCCGTACGCGGTCGCCGATGTTGAATTTGGCGGGTGCAGGGGCAGGGCGGGCGAACTTGCCGCGCACCATGATGCGTTCGACCTGGTTGAGGTCGAACTTGCCGTGTTTGAGCGCTTTCGGGGCTTGCATCGCGTGGCCGGCGGCGATCTCCTGTCTGGTGAGATAGCCCTTCTCGATCAGCATCTCCTCGAGGCCGAGGAACCATTTCTTGTAATAGGAGCTGGAGAGATAAACATGCGGCGGCAGCGTCTCGCGGTAGAAGCGCGAGGTGTCGATGTTGAAGGCACCGGCGGCGCCCATCGCGCGCACCATGGCCAGCACGCGCGCTTCCCAGTCCACATGGAACATCGGCTCGTTCGGCTCGGGCTCGACTTTGCCGAACCCATCCATGCCGCCCATGTCGTGCACGCCGTTCACGACGGCGCTCCGGGCGTCCTGGCAAAGCCGGTGCCGATCATGGAATCGCGCGTGACGAGCTCGGCAAGCTGCTCCTCGCCCCAGCCTTCAGTGCCTTCGGGGCGCATCGGCAGCACCAGGAAGCGCGTCTCGGCCGTGGAATCCCACACCCGGATTTCCGTGTCTTTCGGCAGCGTGACGTTGAAATCGGCGAGCACGCCGCGCGGGTCCTTCACCGCGCGCGAGCGGTAGGGCGAGGCCTTGTACCAGACCGGCGGCAGCCCCAGCATCTCCCAGGGGTAGCAGGAGCACAGCGTGCACACGACCATGTTATGGCGCTCTGGCGTGTTCTCGACCACGACGAGATGGTCGCCGACACGGCTGACATGGCCGAGCGTGCCGATCGCCTTGGAGCCGTCCTCCAGCAGCGCCTTTTTGAACGCCGGATCGGTCCAGGCCTTGGCAACGACGCGCGCACCGTTATGCGGGCCGATCTTGGTCTCGTAGGCCTGGATGATGGCGTCGAGCGCAGCCGGCTCGACGTAGCCTTTTTCGGTCAAGATCGTCTCGAGCGCGCGCACGCGCAGCTCGGTCTCGGACAATTCCGAATGATCGTGATGATGGTGGTCGTGATCGTGGCTCATGGAGCGGAAGATTAAGCGAAACTTTCCCCGCCTGTCGAGCCTTCGTTGCAGTGCAATTCAGCCACGTGTTCGTGACGCCATTTGTGGGCTAGCATCAACGCAAATCAGCTTCGGAGAGACCCATGAAAGACTTCGTCAAGATCGAGAAGGGCCTCGGGCCCGAGGGACGGATCGCGGTGGTGCGGTTCGACCGCAATGACGGCATCAACGCCTTGTCGCCGGAAGCGCTGCGCCAGCTCACGGCAGCCGCGCGCAGCTTCGAGGATGACGCGGCAACATCAGTCGTGGTGCTCACCGGCAATGTGGGCACATTCAGCGCGGGCTTCGACCTCAAGGACGCCGAAGGGCGCGCGCGCAAGGAGATGGACCTCGGCACGCTGCGGCGGCATCTCAAGCTCGGACCGCGCCTCACCCATGCCTGGCAGGAGATGGAGCAGATCACGATTGCAGCAATCGAAGGCTTTTGCGTCGGCGGCGGCGTGGCGCTGGCGGTGGCGCTCGACTTCCGGATCATGGGCAGCGACGCGCATCTGCGCGTGCCCGAGATCGGGCTCGGCATGAACATGAGCTGGCAGAGCATTCCGCGCATGCTGCATCTGATCGGACCGGCCCGCACCAAGCAGGCGGTGATCCTGGCCGATCAGCGCATCAGCGCGGACGAGGCCTATGAATGGGGCCTGGTGGAGCAGGTCGTTGATCCCGGCAAGGCGTTCGACGCAGCGATGGATATGGCCTGGAAGGTCGCTGCGCAACCGCCGCTCTCGGTCGCCATGACAAAGCTCACGGTCAACCGCCTTGCACACGCGCTGGATGATCTTGCCAGTCACATGGATCTCGATCAGTTCGCGCTGGCGAGCCTCACCGAGGACCACAAGGAGGGCGTCGAGGCGTTCCTCGGCCGACGCAAGCCGCACTTCAAGGGACGGTAGACCTTGAGCCGGGTTGGAGACGTTGACCCAGGTCATTGATCACGCCGCGGACAGTCCCTATACGCGGCGCAGGGACCAAAGCGGCCCCGCCAACGGGCGGCACGTTGCGACAACCATCGAGGGGGAGGGCCCATGGCCGCCAGTTCGCAGGCGCCTGAGGCGAAACGATTTCGCTGGAAACTGATCGCACCGCTCGTGGTATGGTTGGCGATCTATCTCTGGCCGGTGCCGGCGGGTCTTAACGTCAATCAGTGGCACTATTTTGCCGTGTTCGCGGCCGTCATCACCGGGCTGATCCTGGAATCGATGCCGGTCGGCGCGGTCGGCCTGATCGGACTGACGGTTGCCGGCGTTGGCGGCTATATCGATGCCGATCCCAACAAATCGCTGCGTTGGATGCTCGCCGGCTTTGCCGAGAGCACGGTGTGGCTGATCGTCGGCGCCTTCGTGTTCTCGATCGGCTATCGCAAGAGCCAGCTCGGCCGGCGCATCGCGCTGGTGCTGGTGCGGCGGCTCGGCGGCAACACGCTCGGCCTCGGTTATGCGGTTGCGATCTCGGACTTCCTGCTCGCGCCGGCGACGCCCTCGAACACCGCGCGCAGCGGCGGCATCGTTTATCCCATCATCAGCAACATACCGCGCATCTACGGCTCCGAGCCGGGCCCGACCGCCGGCAAGATCGGGACCTATGTAATGTGGACCGCGTTCGCGGCGACCGCGATCACGAGTTCGCTGTTCTTCACCGCGCTGGCGCCGAACGCGGCGGCGCTGGCGATCGCCAAGAAGACGGTCGGCGTCGACGTGAGCTGGGGCCAGTGGTTCGTCGGCTTCGCACCGCTCGGCCTTCTGCTGATGATTCTCGTCCCGTTGCTCAGCTACGCGATCTGCCGGCCGGAGGTGAAGCGCAGCCCCGAAATCTCGGAATGGGCGGCGAAAGAGCTCGCGGAGATGGGCCCGATGTCGCGCAACGAGTGGATCATGCTGGCCTTGATCATACTCGCGATGTTCCTGTGGATCGCGGGATCGAGCCCGAACATCCACGTCCCCTTGCTCGGCTCGAACTTCGTCAACGCCACCACCGTCGTATTCATCGTGATCTCGCTGATGCTGGTCACGGGCGTGATCGCGTTCGCCGACATCGTCAGCGAGAAGGGCGCCTGGGAGGTGTTTTTCTATTTCACCTCGCTGCTGACGCTGGCCTCGGGCCTCAACGAAATCGGCTTCGTCAAATGGTTCGCCAATGAATTCGCAAAACCGCTCGTGGGGCTGTCGCCGTCGACCGCGATGATCCTGCTGGTCGCGCTGTTCTTCTGGATCCACTATTTCTTCTCGAGCATCACCTCGCATACCGCAGCGGTGCTGCCGGTGGTGCTCGCGGTCGGCTCCGGCATCCCCGACCTGCCGGTGACGACGCTTGCCATGGTCTGCATGTATTCGCTCGGCCTGATGGGCGTGATCTCGCCCTACGCAACGGGGCCGGCGCCGATGTATTACGGCAGCGGCTATATCGGGAAGGGCCAGTTCTGGGGCTTTGGCCTGGTCTTCGGACTGCTCTATTTCGCAGGCCTGCTGGTGATCGTGATGCCGTGGCTGCAAATGGTTCGGTGAGTGTCAGGCGGCGAACCCGGCTGGCATGGTGAAGGATTGATTCTTCGGCGGAGCAGGGCATGCCGCCAGGGATGAACCTTCCGACCCGGCAACGCCACCAAGCCTGGAGAACCTCACTCCGTCATCCGGACATCGCAATGAGATCGCTTGCCTTACTCTGCCTGCTCGCCTTCGCCACGCCCGCACACGCGGCGTCTCCCGAGCAGCACTATCTCGACCTGCGCGACCGCTACATCGCAAAATTTTCCAAGGCCAAGGAGAGCGACGAGACCTCCAAGCAGCACGATGCAGCGCTCGACGAGCTGACCGGCGTGCTGCGTGGCCTGGTGGGGCCGGTCGCGATCAAGGGGCTGCCTGCAGAGGGCAAGACGAACGCCGACACGCTCTTCAAAGGTGACTCAGGCTTCGGCCACCTCGACGGTCTCGGTTTCGCAACCGAAGGCGACAAGATGCAGGCCGTGGTGACCACGACCGCGCTGCTCAAGCACTGGCTCGCCGAGCACCGCGCGGACGGCATGCCGGAAGATATTGGCGCGGCATTCAGGTCAGACCGCTTCTACTATCAAGCAATCCAGGACTCGGCCTTCGCCAAATATGCCGAGCTACCGATCACAAAGCCCGCGTCCGCGAGCGCTGCAGTTGCCGTGCTCGGCGTCCGCGGCAATGGCGACCTGAAGGGGCCGCCGCACGAGATCGACGTGGTCGCGATCCAGGGCGGCAAGGTGTTCTTCCTCGCCGCAACCGATGCCGTGAAAACGGCCGAGATCCCGGCTTGTGAGAAGGTCTGGAAGCAGATGATGGCGAAAAAGGTCCCGGAGGATTCCATGGACAAGGAAGATCAGGCGATGGACGCCTATACCAAGTGTTTCGCCAGGAAGGCGCCGAGCCAGAGCTGGTTCGCAGCGGCGACGAAGAAGGCGCAGAGCCAGCTGGAGCTGTTGCCGCTGCGCTAACCGAACGGGAACCGGCGTTCCGGCAGGCCTTGCGCGCTGTTTCCGGACTGGTGACGATCCCGGCAAAATGGTTCGGTGGCTGGTTGCATCGGAAACAATGGCAAGGAGCAGGAAAATGGCTGCCAAGATCATGATCCTCAACGGACCCAATCTCAATTTCCTCGGCATCAGGGAGCCGCATATCTACGGCCGGACGACGCTGAAGGAGATCGAGGCGAGCTGCCAGGCCTTGGCCGATCATCTCGGCGTCTCGATCTCGTTCCATCAGTCCAACATGGAAGGCGAGCTCGTCAGCCTGATCCAGTCGGCCCATGGTGCGGCGGATGCGATCATTATGAATCCGGCGGGCTATTCCTTCACGTCGATCGCGCTGATCGATGCTCTGAAGATCTTCGAGGGGGTGAAGATCGAGCTGCATATCTCCAACATTCACGCGCGAGACGAGCTTCACCGCCACTCGATCACGTCGAGTGCCTGCACGGCCGTCATTTGCGGCCTCGGACCGTACGGCTATCTCGCCGCGATCATGGCGGCCGTTCAGAAGCTCGGACAATTGCCTGAAACGATCCCGCCGGCTCTGCGCGGGCTTGCGGCCGCCGGCACGGCGTAAGGAGAGGGCGACGCGCGGAGCGGGATTTCTCGCCGTCTAAGGAGCCGCAGTGCTGCCGCTGCGTTAAAGCGCGCTGCCGCCGATATTCCAGCCGCGGCCGCTTTCGCCAAAGATCTCGTATCCCGTCGGCGTCACCACGACCGTGTCCTCAAGCTTGATGAAGCCGCGCCTGGGATGCTTCATCGTTGTTTCGATCGACACCACCATGCCGGGCTCGAGCGGGAGCCGGGCGTCGGTGTCATCGTAGGGAACCGGGCCCTTGGCGGTCAGGCGAGGGGCCTCGTGGCTGACGAGACCCATGCCGTGGGCCAAAAAGTCCGTGCAGTCGCGCTGGGTGATCTGGGCAAGCTGGCGCTCGGCCGCGACGTAGATGTCGCCGCCCATGGCGCCCGGCCGGACCGCGGCAAAGGCCGCGCGCTGGACCGCCTCGATCTCGGCCAGGCAATCCCTGAGTTCGGTATCGGGATCGCCGAGCACGGCCATGCGCGCGAGATCGCCGATGTAGCCGTGATAGTTGCCGCCGGAGTCGAGCGACAGCACGTCGCCTTGCTCCCAACGCTGCGCCGACGGCGCCCGGTTATGGCTGTTGCCGCAGGCGAGCAGGCAGTATTCGAAGGTCAGGCCGCGATTGGCTTCGGCGACCCGCAACGCATCCGACAATTGTTGCTTGGTCGTGCCCGGCCCGTGCCCGGCGATCACCTCCAGCATCGAGGCAATCACCAGCTCCGAGGCGGTCTTGAGTTTTGCCAGCTCGTCCGCCGACTTCGCTGCGCGCAGTCGCTCCAGGACCAACAGCGCGTCCTTGAGCTCGGCGCCGGGCAGGGCGTCGGCAAGTGCCCGGCCCGCATCCATCGGCAGGAACGCCATCTCGACCCCAACCCGCTTCAACGGCACACCGGCATCCCGGATCAGCGTCACGGCGCGCGTGACGGCATCAACCGAGCCGTTGGACTCGGTCCGGACCTGAGGCACCCAGGTCGGCGCCACGGCGCGCTGATGGGTCTCCAGTCGATGCCCGATATAGACGGCTTTCTCCGGCGCGCCCTTGGGATAGACCAGGACGGGCAGATAGCGGCTGACGCCGAGCGCATCCATGTAGTCGAAGAAGATCGCGCGCTCGGCACCCAGCAGGTACTGCACATTATGCTTGGAGGTCGCGACTAGCACGTCGAGGTGGGCTGCCTCCATCAGGCGGTCGAGCTTGGCGGCATCGAACGGAATGGCGCGCGAGCCGCTCGCGCAGGCGACGTTCTCCTGCATGAAGACCTCCCAAAGAGCCGGCGGTTCGGACCACCTGTGTTCGTGTCGGCGACCATCCGATTAGCAGTCGGAGCGTCGTCCCTTGTCGACCGATTGTCGACCGGGAGCGGGTTTCTGGGTAGCCTCGGATTTGGCTGGTCTGTCCTGCATGGCTATATCCGTAATTCGCATAAGGTATATTATGGAATATATTTATATTCAATCAGATCAGTTATTTAGGTGAAACTCCTGCAACATCGCCTTCGCCCAGCGTCTGTTTTCGGCCCAGACGATCGATGATCCCCCCAGCTCTTGACGGCTACTGTGCATGGGGTTGTTTTTCACTTTTTGAATCCGGCCCATGTGTTGAAAGCCGATATTGCGGCAACGTTGCCCGGCTGCAATAAGCGAACTTCGCGAGATCGCAGATGACTGCTGACCTGACGTCCGTATAGGTTTGCGTCTCAAAACAAAAACAATTCTTCCGAGGAAGCAGACCCATGAGTTTTTCCCGCCGCACGCTTCTCAAGGCCTCCGCTGCGACCGCCGTCTTTGGCGGCATCAGCGCGCCCTCAGTGGCCCGCGCCCAGGCCGCCGAGTTCACCTACAAATACGCCAATAATCTGCCGGACACCCATCCGCTGAACCTGCGCGCCAAGGAGATGGCGGCGGCGATCAAGAGCGAGACCAACGGCAAGTTCGACCTCCAGATCTTTCCGAACAACCAGCTCGGCTCCGACACCGACATGCTGAGCCAGATCCGCTCCGGCGGCGTCGAGTTCTTCACGCTGTCCGGCCTGATCCTGGCGACGCTGGTGCCGGCGGCGTCCATCAACGGCATCGGCTTCGCGTTCCCGGACTACCCCACGGTCTGGAAGGCCATGGACGGCGACCTCGGCGCCTATGTCCGCGGCGAGATCAAGAAGGCCGGCCTCGAGGTCATGGACAAGATCTGGGACAACGGCTTCCGCCAGACGACATCGTCGACCAAGCCGATCAACGGCCCGGATGATTTCAAGGGCTTCAAGATCCGCGTGCCGGTGTCACCGCTGTGGACATCGATGTTCAAGGCGTTCGATGCTTCGCCCGCCTCGATCAATTTCAGCGAGGTCTATTCCGCGCTCCAGACCAAGATCGTCGAGGGCCAGGAGAACCCGCTGGCGATCATCTCGACCGCAAAGCTCTACGAGGTGCAGAAGTACTGCTCGCTGACGAACCACATGTGGGACGGCTTCTGGTTCCTGGCCAACCGCCGCGCCTGGGAAAAGCTCCCACAGGACGTGCGCACCATCGTCGCCAAGAACATCAACGCCGCCGCCGTCAAGGAGCGCGAGGATACCGCCAAGCTCAACGCCAATCTCCAGCAGGAGCTGGCGGGCAAAGGCCTGACCTTCAACCAGCCGGCGGTCGCA
This sequence comes from Bradyrhizobium diazoefficiens, assembly GCF_016612535.1. Taxonomy (NCBI): domain Bacteria; kingdom Pseudomonadati; phylum Pseudomonadota; class Alphaproteobacteria; order Hyphomicrobiales; family Nitrobacteraceae; genus Bradyrhizobium; species Bradyrhizobium diazoefficiens. Next base: position 559,447 of record NZ_JAENXS010000002.1, on the reverse strand, counting down.
CCGTTCCGCGACAAGCTGCGCGCTGCCGGCTTCTACGCCGAGTGGAAAGGCAAATATGGCGATCAGGCCTGGGCGCTGCTGGAAAAGGCCGCCGGCAAGCTGTCGTAACGTGTTGGGGCCGTCATGGCTCATGTCGAAGCTGAAGTGACCGACGTGGTGGGCGAGGTGGCTGTTCAGTCCCCTCGCCGACCTTCGTTGCTGGCTTCACTGGAGCGCGTGCTCGGCCTCGCGGTCGAAGTCCCGGCGGCCATTTTGGTGGTCGCCGAGATCGTGATCCTGTTTGCCGGCGTGGTCGCGCGCTACGGCGTGCACCGGCCACTGATCTGGTCGGATGAGCTCGCCTCGATCCTGTTCCTGTGGCTCGCCATGCTGGGCGCGGCGGTCGCGTTCCGTCGCTCCGAGCACATGCGCATGACGGCAATTGTCGCCAGCGCGGGGCCGGCCATGCGCGCCTATCTCGATGTGGTCGCGACCTGCGCGGCACTGGCGTTCCTGGCGCTGATCGTCTGGCCATCGGCCGAGTACGCCTACGAGGAAAGCTTCATCACCACGCCAGCGCTCCAGATCTCGAACATGTGGCGCGCCACGGCGCTGCCGGCCGGCATCTGCTTGATGGCGGTGTTCGCGCTGCTGCGGCTGTTGCGCGCCGCCGATTACCGCATGGTGCTGACGGCCGTGATCTCCGTTGCAGTCATCATCGGTCTGTTCTGGCTCGCGCAACCTTATCTGCGGCCGCTCGGCAATCTCAACCTCGTCATCTTCTTCGTCGGGGTTGCCGGCTTCTGCGTCTTTGCCGGCGTTCCCATTGCGTTCGGCTTTGGGCTGGCGATCTTCGGCTATCTGGCGCTGACGACGCGCACGCCGGTGATGGTGCTGGTCGGGCGGATGGACGAGGGCATGAGCCATCTCATTCTGCTCTCGGTGCCGCTATTCGTGTTCTTAGGGCTCCTGATCGAGATGACCGGCATGGCGAAGGCCATGGTGGCGTTTTTGGCGAGCCTGCTCGGCCATGTCCGCGGCGGCCTGAATTACGTGCTGGTCGGCGCGATGTACCTTGTCTCCGGTATCTCCGGCGCCAAGGCGGCCGACATGGCGGCGGTCGCCCCGGTGCTGTTCCCCGAGATGAAGCAGCGCGGCGCCAAGCCCGGTGATCTCGTCGCGCTGCTTGCGGCGACCGGTGCCCAAACCGAAACCATCCCGCCCAGCCTTGTGCTGATCACGATCGGCTCGGTCACTGGCGTCTCCATCGCGGCGCTGTTCACCGGCGGCCTCCTGCCCGGCGTCGTGCTCGCGGTCACGCTTTGTATGCTGGTGCGGTGGCGCTACCGCCACGAGGACATGAGCCATGTCCGCCGCGCCACTGCGTCCGAGATCGGCAGGACCTTTATCGTCGCCCTGCCCGCGCTCGCGTTGCCCTTCGTGATCCGTTACGCAGTGGTCGAGGGCATTGCCACCGCGACCGAAGTCTCAACCATCGGCATCGTCTATGGCGCCATTGTCGGAATCCTCGTCTACCGCCGCTTCGATTGGCGACGACTATTTCCGATGCTGGTCGAGACCGCGGCGCTGTCGGGCGCCATCCTGCTGATCATTGGCACTGCGACCGGCATGGCCTGGGGCCTGACCCAGTCCGGCTTCTCGCGCGAGTTGGCGGCCTCCATGACGGGCCTGCCGGGGGGATCCGCGACCTTCATCGCCGTCTCGATTCTGGCCTTCGTGGTCCTCGGCAGCGTGCTGGAAGGCATTCCGGCGATCGTATTGTTCGGGCCGCTGCTGTTTCCGATCGCGCGCCTCGTCGGCGTGCACGAGGTGCACTACGCCATGATCATCATTCTGGCGATGGGTATCGGGCTATTCGCGCCGCCGTTCGGCGTCGGCTATTATGCCGCCTGCGCCATCGGAAAGGTCGATCCGGCCGAAGGCATCAGGCCGATCTGGGGCTATCTGCTGGCGCTGCTGGTGGGACTGATCATCGTTGCGGTCTTCCCCTGGATCTCGATCGGATTCCTGTAGGCGCGAAGGAGAATGTCGATGAGTGACCGGCAGAACCAGTACGACATCGGCCTCGGCAAGACCCCCGCCAACTACGTTCCGCTGAGCCCGCTGAGCTTCCTCGCTCGCAGCGCCGCGGTCTATCCCGATCACGTCAGCACGGTCTATGAGGGCCGCAGCTTCACGTGGCGGCAGACGCATGAGCGCTGCAAGCGCTTTGCCTCTTATCTCGCCGGCAGGGGCATCGGCGTCGGCGATACCGTGGCGGCGATGCTGCCGAACATCCCGGCGATGAACGAGGCACACTTTGCCGTTCCCATGACCGGCGCCGTGCTCAACGCGCTCAACATCCGCCTCGATGCGCCCTCGATCGCATTCCAGCTCGATCATGGCGGCGCAAAAATCATCCTGGTCGATCCCGAATTTTCCGGCGTGATCACCGATGCGCTGGCGCAGATGAGCGGGCCAAAGCCGTTCGTGATCGACGTCGATGATACCACCTTCAAGGGCGGCAAGCGCATCGGCGAGATCGAGTACGAAGCCGCCGTCGCGCAAGGCGATCCGAATTTTGCGGCGATCCCGCCAAAGGACGAATGGGATGCGATCGCTCTGAGCTACACCTCGGGCACGACCGGCAATCCCAAGGGCGTCGTCACCCATCATCGCGGCGCGTATCTGAACGCCATCAGCAACATTCTCGCAGGCCAACTCGGCCAGCATCCGGTCTATCTCTGGACCTTGCCGATGTTCCACTGCAACGGCTGGTGTTTTCCCTGGACCCTCGCGGCGGCCGCGGGCGTCAATGTCTGCCTGCGCAAGGTTGAGCCGACCAAAATTTTCGATCTGATCAAGCAGCACGGCGTCACCCACATGTGCGGCGCGCCGATCGTCTACAACACGCTGATCAACGCGCCCGATGCGCCGAAGGGTAGCGCGGCTCGCCGCGTGGTCGGCCTGATCGCAGGTGCGGCGCCACCGGTCGCGGTGCTCGAAGGCGCCGAAAACATCGGCATCAAGCTCACGCACGTCTATGGCCTGACCGAGGTCTACGGCCCCGCCTCCGTCTGCGCCGAGCAGCCCGGCTGGGACGAGCTTCCCGCCGCCGAGCGAGCGCGGATGAAGCGCCGGCAGGGCGTGCCCTACCCGCTCGAGGAAGACGTCACCGTCATCGATCCGCAGACCATGAGGCAAGTGCCGCGCGATGGCGAGACCATCGGCGAGGTCATGTTCCGCGGCAACATCGTGATGAAGGGCTACCTCAAGAACGAGAGGGCGACGAAAGAAGCCTTCGAGGGCGGCTGGTTTCACACCGGCGATCTCGGCGTGCTCGACGCGCACGGCTACGTCACCATTAAGGATCGCTCCAAGGACATCATCATCTCCGGCGGCGAGAACATTTCCTCCGTGGAGGTCGAGGACATCCTCTACAAGCATCCCGCCGTGCTGTTCGCGGCGGTCGTGGCAAAGCCAGATCCGAAATGGGGCGAGGTGCCCTGCGCCTTCGTCGAATTGAAGGACGGCGCCAGCGCGAGCGAGGCCGACATCATCGCCTTCTGCCGCACGCATATGAGCGGATTCAAGACGCCGAAGGCCGTCGTGTTCGGGCCGATCCCGAAGACGTCGACAGGAAAGATCCAGAAATTCCTGCTGCGCAACGAGGTCGGATCGGTCAAGGCGATCACGGCCTGAGGCGCGTTCCGGCCTCAGACACATGTAGAAACATGCGCTGTCTCGCTGCGGTGTTGTCCCGAAACCGATTTTGCATGTTCGACGACATCGAGACACGACAGGAAAAGATTGGAAAACGTTAGAGACGCATTTACGTTTCTCTCCCGTCGGATTCGCTGATTCCACCTGATTCGCCGCGCAGGCTGCGCGGCCGGCGACCGGCGCGGTTGGGGCGCTTCATGCGGTTGGTGTCGTGAGCACAGATGTGCGTGCGCGTCTGGCGCTGCTGCTATTGACGGCCGGATTGCTGCTGCCGCGCGCGGCGGATGCGCAGGTCATGCGCGAATTAGGCGCCTTCGCAGCTTCCGAAAATTTTGGCTATCCCGGTCCGAACGCGCCGGGCGGCGGCTTCGCCAATTTTGGTGGCGGCAGCAACTTTGGCTTCAGCATGGGCGGCCCAACGTTCGGCGCGCCGCAGCAGTCACCGGGTTTTGGCGGCGCGCCGTACGGCTACGGCAATAGCGGCGGCCCGGGGATGCAGCCGAACTATGGCTGGAACGGTGAGCCGCCGGGTCTCGCCGGCGCGGCCAGGTCCGGCATGCGCCAGGCCTTTGGCGGCGACTCCGCGGCCGCGTCGCAGACTGAAACGGCGCAAGCCACATTCCTGGCGATGACGCAGTTCACGCAGACTCTGCTCGATCCCGCCATCGACGGTCGCGGCATCGGCCAGCCCGAGTTCGACGCCGAGCTCTCGGCCTATGCTGATCTCGGCAACGACCGCACGCATGGCGGCATCGGGCGCCAAGCCTACGAGGCGATCTACGGCAAGCCATCGCTCGCGGCCCCGCACTGGAGCATCTGGGCCGCGGGCTTTGGCGGCTCGCAGACAGCGACCGACGGCGCGGGCTCGTCCGCACGCAGCTTCGCCACCGCCGTCGGCGCCGATTACTCGCTCTCACCGCAGACGCAGATCGGCTTTGCCCTTGCCGGTGGCGGCACCGGCTTTGCCAATAATTTCTCCAGCGGCCGCTCCGACCTGTTCCAGGCAGGCAGCTTCGTCAGGCATTCCATCGGCGCGGCCTATGTCGCGACGGCGCTGGCCTATGGCTGGCAGGCCATCACCAGCGACCGTCAGGCGACGCCGGCCGGTAGCGATCAGTTCGGCGCCGCCATCAACGCCAATGCCTATTCCGGCCGCATCGAGAGTGGCTACCGCATTGGGACGCCGTGGCTCGGCATCACGCCTTATGCGGCCGGCCAGGTCACCATGTTTCGCCTCGCCGCCAGTGCTGGCCAGCCGGCTTATGCCGCCGATCCATCCGCGGCGCCATCCGGCAGCAACAGCTTTGCCGACGGCCGCAGCGAGCTCGGCCTGCGTACGAGCACGTCCTTCGTGCTGGCTGGCGGCCTCTTCGATCTGCGTGGGCGTTTCGCCTGGGCGCATGATTTCAGCGCGACGCAGTCGATGCCGGCGGTGTTCCAGGCGATCTCCGGCCAGGGATCCGGTCAGGGCTTCGTGATCGGCAGCACGGCGCTTGCGCCGAACTCGGCGCTGACAGGCGTTGCATTCGAGCTGCGCGGCATCAACGGCTGGTCCGCCAGTGCGAACCTCGACAGCGAGCTGTCGAGCCTGGTGCGCGCCTACACAGGCAAAGCCGTGGTGCGCTACGCTTGGTGATCATCAGCATCGATAGATGAGGGCGCCCGAGCGCCCTCACCCGTTCGTGCCGCGATCTCCCCATCACATCTTCTTGTAAGCGTCGATCACCGCCTGGCCGTCTGCGCCAGCCTTTTTGAGCCAGTCGGCGGTGAGCTGCTGACCGATCTTCTCGAAGCCGGCCTTCAGCGCCGGGCTCGGCGGCTCGACCGTCATGCCCTTGGCCTTGAGTTGATCGATGTACCAGTTGGCCTTTTCCTCCCAGGCCTTCCAGCCGCGCGTTTCGGCCGTGGCGGCGGCCTTGAGAATGGCTTCCTGGGCAGGCTTGTCGAGTGCCTCGAACGCCGCCTTGTTCACGAAAGTATAGTCCTTCGGGATCCAGGCCTGCACGTCGTAGAAATATTTCAGCGACTCCCAGGCTTTCGAATCGTAGCCCGTGCCACCCGACGACATGAACGAATTCACCACGCCGGTGGCGAGCGCTTGCGGCAGTTCGGCAGCCTGGATCGTAACCGACTGGGCGCCGACGAGGTCGCCGATACGCGCGGTTCCGACATTGTAGGCGCGCCATTTCAGGCCCTTCATGTCCTCGATCGAGGCGAGCGGCTTGTTGACGTAGACGCCCTGCGGCGCCCACGGCACCGCGAACAACAGCTTCAGCCCCTGCGCATCCAGCTTCTTCGCGATCAGGGGTTTCGACGCCTGATACAGTTTCATCGCTTGCGGGAAGCTGGTCGCAAGAAACGGCACGACGTCGATTCCGAATATCGGATCCTCATTTTCGTGGACCGAGAGCAGCAATTCGCCCATTTGCGCCTGCCCCGTCGCCACCGCACGCTTGATGTCGGGCGCCTTGAACAGCGAGGCATTCGGATGAACGGTGATCAGGAGCTTGCCGGACGTTGCAGCCTCGACGTCCCTCGCAAAAGCGACCAGATTTTCCGAGTGAGGATTGTCGGCGGGGTACGCTGCCGGCAAATTCCATTTGGTCTGGGCCAAGGCAGGCGTGGCGGCCAGCACCGCTCCGGCAATTAGTCCTGAGAGCAACAAACGAGACTTCATCGAACTTCTCCTCACGGTAAAGCGGAAAAACCTGACGCGATCAGTCGGGGAAAGCGAGCTTGGGTAGAAGCAGCACGATCTGCGGGTATTCGGTGATGATAAACACGGCGGCCAGCAGCATCACAAAGAAAGGGAACGCCGCTCGCGCGACGGTCAGGGTATCGCGACCGCTCATGTTTTGCAGCACGAACAGGTTGAAGCCAACCGGCGGCGTGATCTGCGCCATCTCGACATGGATGATGAGGTAGACGCCGAACCAGACGAGATCGAGCCCGGCCTGCTTGACCATCGGCAACACGATGACGGCGGTCAGCACGATCATCGAGATGCCATCGATCAGGCATCCAAGGATAATGTACATGACGCTCAGGTAGAGCGCGAGCATGCCTGGCGTGAGCTGCTGCCCCTGGACCCAGGTGGCGAGCGCCGCCGGAATGCCGGTATAGGCCATCGCGGCTGTGGTGTAGGCGGCCCCTGCCAGGATCAGCATGATCATACAGGTCAGCCGAGTCGCGCTCATCACGCTCTCGAGAAAATTTTTGCGCGTCAGCGTGCCGCTCCACCATGCCAGGATCAGCGCGCCGGAGACGCCCCATGCTGCACATTCGGTCGCGGTCGCAAAACCGAGCACCAGCGAGAGGAAGACCGCGAGGATCAGCAGCAGGCACGGGGCAAGCTTGGCCGACTCGCGCAGCTTCTGCCCGAACGGCATCGGCGGGTCGCGCGGCGGGACTTTCGCAGGATTCAGCAGCGACCAGATGATGATGTAGCCGGAATAGAGCACCATGACGAGCACGCCGGGCAGGAAGCCGCCGAGGAACACCTGCAATACGGAAACGTTCGCCGTGACCGCATACACCACCATCGGAATTGACGGCGGAATCAGCAGGCCGAGCGTGCCGGATCCCGCCAGCGAGCCGAGGCTGAGGCCCTTGTCGTAGCCGCGCTTGTCGAGCTCGGGCAACGCGATCTTGCCGATGGTCGCACAGGTCGCGGCCGAAGAGCCGGATACGGCAGCAAAGATGCCGCAGCCGATGACGTTCACATGAGTCAGCCGTCCGGGCAACCATTGCACCCAGGGCGACAGGCCGCGGAACATCTCTTCTGACAGCCTGGTGCGAAACAGGATCTCGCCCATCCAGATGAACAGCGGCAACGCCGCGAGGGTCCACGACGCACTCGCGCTCCAGGTCGTCGTCGCGAGCACGCTCCCGAGCGGCAGGCTCGTGGTCAGCGCCATCGCCACGAAGCCGACGAGCCCAAGCGAGACCGCGATCCAGACGCCGCTCGCCAGCAGCAGGATCATGACACCGAGCAGAATGAACGATAGTTCGATCATGCCGAGACTGGCCATCCTCAGCCCCCGCCGCCCTGCGAGATGCGCTCGATGAACTCGTCCGGCGTTTCCTCCGGCGACCCCTTCTCGTAGCTCGGCCGACGACCGCGCAGGACATTGACCATTTCATCCATGACCGCGATCCCCAGGATCACGAGGCCGCCGGCAAAGCCCAGCTGCGGAATCCAGAGAGGAACGGCAACGACGCCTTGTGCCACGTCGTGAAAGCGCCAGGAGTCGTAGGCCATCTGCATTGCATATCGGGTGAAGTAGAGAATGAAGGCTGTCGCGATGCCGAGCGCCACGATCTCGGCACACTGCCTGGCCCTGCCATGCAAACGCTCGAGCAGGAGGCCGACGCGGATCATTTCTCCGCGCTTGAATGTGTGCGCGAGGCCGAGAAAGGCCATCGCAGCCATGCACCAGGACGCGAAATCGTCGCCGGCCGGAATGTTGATGGCGAATTGCCGACCGACAGACATCACCATCATGATCGCGAAGATCGCAACGAGGAACGCGCCCGCCGCGTAGCCAGCGCCGAGGTAGAGAAAGTCGAGAGCGCTCCGGAGCAAGCCCGGCGCCGCTACCTCATCGTTATGCTCCGCCAATACGGCCCCCATCCTCACGCCACGCGGTCCAAACCAGACGACTTGCGAACCCGTCGGTGCTGGCTGATTATCGCTGCCGTCCCGCGCCTGTCTTTGAGACGTTAGACCAACACGATCGCGTCCATGCAGGCAAGGACCATGCCGGTCTGGGCCGGAGGCTTCGGGTACTTTTACACCGTGTCGAGCCGCAGCCCGTCATAGGCCGGCACCACGCCTGCGGGCAATGATTGCCGGATCACCTCGTAATCGACATCGGCGGTCATGTTGGTGATGACGGCGCGCTTCGGCTTGAAGCGTTCGATCCAGGACAGCGCGTCATTGATGCTGAAATGGCTGGGATGGCCGGTGTAGCGCAGGCCGTCGACGATCCAGAGGTCGAGGTTTTCAAGGGCACCCCAGCTCTCGCGCGGGATGTCGTTGAGATCGGGCGTGTAAGCGGCATTGCCGATGCGATAGCCGAGCGCAGGGATCTGGCCGTGCTGGACCAGGAACGCGGTCATCGTCACCTCGCCGCCCTTGCCGCTGATGGTCTGGCTGTGGCCGGCCTCGATCGAATGCCGGGTGAGGATCGGCGGATAGTCGCTGCCCTCCGGCGAGATGAAGCAATAGGAGAACCGCGCCATGATGTCCTTGGCGGTCGACTGGTTGAAATAGACCGGGATGCGCTTGCGCATGTGGATCACGACCGAGCGCAGATCGTCCATGCCGTGGGTCTGGTCGGCATGCTCATGCGTCAGGAACACCGCGTCGATATGGTCGACATCGGTCGAGATCAGCTGTTCGCGCAAATCCGGCGAGGTGTCGATCACGATGCGCGTGGTGCCATGGCCTGATGTCTGTTCGACCAGCAGTGAGCAGCGGCGACGGCGGTTTTTGGGATTGTTGGGATCGCAGGCGCCCCAGCCCAGCGCCGGGCGGGGCACGCCGGCGGAGGAGCCGCAGCCCAGGATCGTCAGCGTCAGCGTCATGCGGCTTTCAACCTCAAGCTTTCACCTTGGAGAACAGGCGGAAGAAGTTTTCGCTGGTCTGGCGTGAAATCTCCTCGAGCGACACACCGCGCGTTTCGGCCAGCACCTTGGCGACCTCGACCACATAGGCCGGCTCGTTGCGTTTGCCCCGGAACTTGCCCGGCGCAAGGTAGGGCGAGTCTGTTTCAACCAGAATACGATCTGCCGGCAATTCGGCCGCGAGCGCACGCAAGGCATCCGACTTCTTGAAGGTCAGGATGCCCGTGAAGCCGATATAGAGCCCGAGCGACACCGCCTTCAGCGCCAGCTCGCGCCCGCCGGTGTAACAATGCAGCACGGCACGAAACGATCCCTTCGCCGCCTCCTCCTCCAGGATGCGGCTGCAATCCTCATCCGCCTCGCGGGTGTGGATCACCAGCGGCAGGCCTGTGGCGCGCGCCGCCGCGATATGGGCGCGAAAGCCCCTCGCCTGCGCCTCCGGCGAGCCGTCGTCGTAGAAATAATCGAGCCCGGCCTCGCCGAGCGCGACGACCTTCGGATGCTGCGTCAGCGCGATCAGCTCGTCCGGCGAAATGCCGTCTTCCTCATCCGCGTTGTGCGGATGGGTGCCGACCGAGCAATAGACGTCGTCGTAGCGCTCGGCGATGGCGAGAAGCTGATCGAGCTTTCGCACCCGCGTCGAGATCGTGACCATGCGCGTGAGGCCCGCCCCCCGCGCGCGCGACACGATTCCGTCGAGATCCTCCGCAAAATCCGGAAAATCCAGATGGCAGTGACTGTCGACCAGCATCGTACGAACGCCTCAGGTCGCCGGCTCGATGTAGCGCGGGAACGCCGGCGTCGGCGCCGGCAGCGTCGAGCCGGGTGCGATCCGCTTGGCGCCGCCAAGCATCGCAAAATTGCGCTCGTCCGCGGGGATGCCGAGGCTGTCGAGCAGCAGGCTAGATGCAGTCGGCATCGCCGGCTGGGCCAGGATCGCGATCTGGCGCACGACCTCAGCGGTGACATAGAGCACCGTCTTCTGGCGTGCCGGATCGGTCTTGGCCAGCGCCCACGGCGCCTCGCCCGCAAAGTAGCGGTTGGCTTCCGCGACCACGGCCCACACGGCGTTGAGCCAGTGGTGAATCTGCTGCGTTGCCATCGCCTCGCGTGACGCGACAATCATGCCGTCGGCCTGCGCCAGCATGGCCTTGTCGTTGTCGCTGAACGCGGCGGGCTCCGGCAGCACGCCGCCGAGCTGCTTGGCGATCATCGACAGCGAGCGCTGCGCAAGATTGCCGAGGTCGTTGGCAAGGTCGGCATTGATGCGCGCCACGATAGCTTCGTGATTGTAGCTGCCGTCCTGCCCGAACGGCACCTCGCGCAGGAAAAAGTAGCGCATCTGGTCGACGCCATATTGGTCGGCGAGGTTGAAGGGATCGACGACATTGCCGATCGACTTCGACATCTTCTCCCCCCTGTTGAACAGGAAACCGTGGGCGTAAACGCGCTTCTGCACGGGAATGCCGGCCGACATCAGGAAGGCGGGCCAGTACACGGCATGGAAGCGGATGATGTCCTTGCCGATGATATGCACGTCCGCCGGCCAGTAGCGCCAGTTCTTGTCGCTTTCGTCGGGGAAGCCGACGCCGGTGATGTAGTTGGTCAGCGCGTCGACCCAGACATACATCACGTGCTCTTCGTCGCCGGGCACTTTTACGCCCCAATCGAAGGTGGTGCGCGAGATCGAGAGATCGCGCAGACCGCCCCTGACGAAGCTCACTACCTCGTTGCGACGCGAGTCCGGGCCGATGAAATCAGGGTGCTCCTCGTAGAGCTTCAGGAGCTTGCTCTGATAGTCAGACAGGCGGAAGAAATAGCTTTTCTCCTCGACCCACTCGACCGGCGTACCCTGCGGACCGAGTCGCACGCCCTCGTCGTTCAGACGCGTCTCGTCTTCGGCGTAATAGGCTTCATCACGCACCGAGTACCAACCGGCGTAGGTATCGGCATAGATGTCGCCATTGGCGGCCATGCGCCGCCAAATCTCCTGGCTGGAGCGATGGTGCTGTTCCTCGGTGGTGCGGATGAAGCGGTCGAACGAGACGTTCAGACGCTCGTCCATCTCCCTGAAGCGGCCGGCGTTGCGGGTGGCGAGCTCCGAGGCGGACATCTTTTCATTGGCCGCAGTCTGAACCATTTTCTGACCGTGCTCGTCGGTGCCGGTCAGGAAGAACACGTCCTTGCCGTCGAGCCGCGCGAAACGCGCCAGCGTATCGGTCGCGATCGCCTCGTAGGCGTGGCCGATATGTGGGCTGCCGTTGGGATAGGCGATCGCGGTGGTGATGTAGAAGACGTTGTCGCGCGTCGGCACAGCTGCGGGCGCCACCGGCTTCGGCGCAGGCGGCACCTTTGGTTTCGACACTTTGAGCTTCACGGCCTTCGGCGGCGTGGCGACCGGAGTCGGCGCGGCGATCACGGCGGGCGCGGTCACCATCGCCTTCTTGGCCGCCTTCATCGTCGGAGCCTTGGCGGGTTTTTTAGCGGCCTTCTTTGTCGCGGCTTTCTTGGCGACGACTTGCTTCTTCGCAGCTTTCTTGCCGGCCTTCTTGACCGCCTTCGCAGTGCCCTTCTTCGCGCTTTTCTTGGCGGCAGCCTTCTTGGTCTTCTTGACCGTCTTGGCGGCTTTGCGCGCGAGCGCCTTCACAGTCTTCTTCACGGCCTTCTTGGCAGCCTTCTTCTTGCTGCTCTTGGCCTTTGCGGTTTTCTTAGCTCGCGCTGCCACGACGAATTCCTTTGCCGGCTTCTCGAAATTTGGAAACGCGCCTAGCGCGTTGCGTCCGCCAGCCAGCCGAACACCGAGAAAACCAAGGGCTTTCGCTCCAGATTGTAGGTTTCGGTGTCGCGCGCGGCGCGGACGATCTTTTCCCATACCTCAGCTAGGCGCGCAAGGCGCGGCAGGTTCTGGTTGGCATTGGCCTCGTCCGCATGCAGGCGCTCGGCGATCCAGCGATCGATGCCGTCGACGAAGGCCGCAAGCGCAACGCGGTCGTTGGTGGGAAGCGAATCGCCGAGCGTGTGCAGCTCGCGCGGATCCACCTGCGGCAGGCGCGCCAGCATCGCAGCCGTGCGCTGTTGGAGTTTTAACGCATCGCCGCCGAGCAGCGTCAGCGCACGCGCGACACTGCCCTCGGAGGCCTCCGCCGCCTCGCGCAGCGCCAGGTCGGTCGGAGCGAGGTCGGCGGCCGCGGCGGCTGCGCCGATCACCTCGTCGGTTGCCAGCGAGCGCAGGCGCAGCTTGCGGCAGCGCGACTGGATGGTGGCGAGCACGCGCGCGGGCGCGTGGCTCACCAGCAGGAACAGCGATTGCTGCGGCGGTTCCTCAAGTATCTTGAGCAGCGCGTTCGCTGCATTTGGATTGAGCTCATCGACGGTATCGACGATGCAGACGCGCCAGCCTTCCGCTGCCGCGGTTGAACCGAAGAACGAGATTGTCTCACGCGTCTCGTCCACGGTGATGACGGTGCGCATCACGCCGCGGTCGTTCGCAGTGCGCTCCAGCGTCAGCAAACCGCCATGCGAACCAGCCGCCACCTGCCGCGCCACGGCGTCGTCCGGATCGATCGCGAGGTCTTCGGCACCCTGCACGACAGGCGCCAGCGGCTGGCCGTGACTGAGCACGAAGCGCGCCATCCGATAGGCCAGCGTCGCCTTGCCGATGCCCTGCGGTCCCCCGATCAACCAGGCATGCGGGATGCGCCCGCTGCGATAGGCCGTCAGTAGCGCCATCTCGGCCTCAGGATGGCCGAACAAGAGGCTCGTCTCGCGCGGATGCGGAATCGCGGTCTCGCGCTCGGCCTGACGCGGGCTCATGCTGAGGCCGCCGAGGCAGGAGTCGGCAGCAGACGGTCGCGTAGCGCGATCCAGACGCGCCCGGCAACCGTGTCGGGGGCGGAATTGGCGTCGATTAGCACGCAGCGCGCGGGATCCTCTGCTGCGATCTTGCGATAGGCCTCGCGCAGGCCTTCATGGAAGGCGAGCTTCTCGCCCTCGAACCTGTCGGGCGTGCCTCTGCCGCGCCGCGCCGCCGCACGTGCCAAGCCGATCTCGACCGGCAAATCGAGGATGATAGTGAGATCCGGCTTGAGATCGCCGATCGTGACCCGCTGCATGGCGTTGATCAGCGCGGTCGGCACGCTGCCGAGGCTGCCCTGATAGGCCCGTGTCGAGTCGGCGAAGCGGTCGCAGAGGACCCAAACGCCCTGCTTGAGCGCGGGCTCAATCACCGTGCGGACATGGTCGTCACGCGCGGCGGCAAACAGCAGCGTCTCCGCATCGGGCCCGAGCAGCTTGCCCATACCCGACAGCACCAGATGGCGCATGATCTCAGCGCCCGGCGAGCCACCGGGCTCGCGCGTGACGAGGGTACGTAGCCTCGCCGCAGTGAGGCGGTCGGCGAGCTTCTTGATCTGGGTCGACTTGCCCGTCCCCTCGCCGCCTTCAAAGGTGATGAAACGTCCGCGTCCGGACGGCCGCTGTCCCGTGCTCTCACTCATGATCAGAGTTTCTCGGCGCCTGCGCGGAACATGCCGATCACGAGCTCGCTGGCGCCGTCGATCGCGCGCCGCACGGTCGAGCCGGTGCCGATCGCTTCGGCCGCATAGACCGGCGTTTCCACCGCGATATTGCCGCTGCGCCAGACCCTGACCACGCCGACCCGCTGACCGGCCTCGACCGGCGCGCGCACCGGCCCGCTATAGACGATACGCGCGATCAGCTTGTCGCCGCCGCTCTTGTGCACCATCACCTTCACGGGCTCTTTCGCGACCAGCTTCACCGAGCGGCTCTCGCCGCCGAACACCTTGGCATAGCCGACGGGCTGGTCAGCCGCGAACAGCGTGCGGGTCTCGAAATTGCGAAAGCCCCATTCCAGCATCTTCTTGGCTTCGGTGGCGCGGTCCTCGCTATCTTCAAGCCCGTTGACGACCACAATCAGTCGTGTGCCGTTCTGCACGGCCGAGCCGACCATGCCGTAGCCGCCCTCCTTGGTGTAACCGGTCTTCAGGCCGTCGGCGCCTTCCATCGAATTGAGCAGAGGATTGCGGTTGGGCTGGCGGATCTTGTTCCAGGTGAACTCCTTCTCGCCGAACAGTTTGTAGAATTCGGGGAAGTCCAGGATGATGTGACGGGCGAGCATGCCGAGCTCGCGCACCGTCATCTTGTTGCCAGGGTCGGGCAAGCCATTGGAATTGCCAAAAGTCGATTTGGTCATGCCGAGCTCGCGGGCGCGCTTGGTCATGAAATCGGATGCAAAGATCCGCTCGCTGCCGGCGATGCCTTCGGCGAGCGCGATGCAAGCATCGTTGCCGCTCTGGATAATCGCGCCATGCAGGAGGTCGTCGACCGAGACCTTGCTGTTGATGGCCGCGAACATGGTCGAGGTGCCGGATGGGGCACCGCCCTTGCGCCAGGCATTCTCGCTGATCCGGTATTCGTCGGTCAGCTTGACGTCGCCCTTCCTGATCGCATTGAACACGACTTCCGCCGTCATGAGCTTCATCATGCTGGAGGGCGCACGCAGCTCGTCGGCGTTCTTCTCGAACAGCACGCCGCCGCTGGAAGCCTCGATCAGGATCGCGGTGGGAGCATCGCCGTCGAAGCCGGCATCTTCGGTTTTCTTGGCGCCCTGGACGCTCTGGTTGGCGGCGTAGATCACCCCACCCCAGCTGAGGCTGACCGCGAGCGCCGCCGCGACCAGCCCGCGCGCCAATGCTCCGGCCGTGAATTCGGTATGACGGAGCGAGATGAGACGAAATGCCATGGCGAAGCCCTGAGAGCGGCGTTCTAACAGTTGGAACCGGTGCGAACAACACGAGGATCGCTGCTACCCCGAGATTGCACGATTCTCGTCACGTCCCTATCGTGGCACCTCATGTTTCCCGACCAAACCCCTGAAACAAGGCGGAAAAGCGATGTCCACCACCCGCGTGATCAAGGCCAACGGGGTAGACCTCTTCGTCCGCGAGGCCGGTCAGGGGCCGCTGGTGGTGCTGTGCCATGGCTGGCCGGAATTATCCTATTCCTGGCGGCACCAGATCCCGGCGCTGGCGGCCGCCGGATTTCACGTCGTGGCGCCGGACATGCGCGGCTACGGCCGGAGCACGGCGCCCTCTGACGTCGCCGCCTACTCGATCTTCGACCTGGTCGGCGACGTGGTCGGCCTGGTCCAGGCGCTCGGCAAGACCAAGGCGATGGTGGTCGGCCACGACTGGGGCGCGCCGGTCGCCTGGCATGCGGCGCTGTTCCGTCCGGATATCTTCACGGCGGTCGCGGGCCTGAGTGTGCCGCCGCCCTTTCGCGGACGCGGCAAGCCGCTTGAGCTGTTGCGCCAGGGCGGCATCACCAATTTCTACTGGCAGTATTTCCAGGCGGCCGGTGTCGCGGAAGCCGAGCTCGAGCATGACGTCGCCCGCACCATGCGTGTCCTGCTCGCCGGGCGCGGGCTTGCCGATCCCAATGCCGCGATGTTCGTGCAGGAAGGCAAAGGCTTTCTCGGCCATGCCACCAGCGAGGAGCCGCTACCGGAGTGGCTGAGCGAAGATGATCTCGCTCACTTCACCGAAAGCTTCCGCTCATCCGGGTTTCGCGGAGGGCTGAACTGGTATCGCAACCTCGACCGCAATTGGGAGCTGACTGCGCCCTGGCAGGACGCGAAGATTCACCAGCCTTCCCTGTTCATTGCCGGCGCGCAGGACGCCGTCATCACCGGCTTGATCGGAGCCAAGCGTGTCAACGAGCTCGAGCGCGTGCTGCCCAATCTCACGCGCAAGCTGATCATCGACGGCGCCGGCCATTGGGTGCAGCAGGAGCGTCCCGCCGAGGTCAACGCCGCGCTGGTGAAGTTTTTGCGCGAAGCGGCGTCGCGCTAATGCGCTTGCAGTCAATACAAGCCGCGGCCGGTCAGAATGCTGCGGGCCTCGGCGGCGCCATCGGACGCGTCGGGACCGCTATCGGTGGCATAGCGGCCATTCTCGTCATAGGACACTTGCCGGGCGTTCTGGAGCGCCCGGCCCCGGCTGCGGCTCGAAGCCGACATCTCGGAAGTTGCATTGATCGAGGCGACGTCGGCTGAGGTGTTGCCAAGGCTATAGGGCCGCCCCTCCGGCATCGGAACTTCGCCGCGGATGGCGCCGCGGTTCGATGACGGCAGTTCCGGCACGAACGGCCTGGCCGAGGCGACCCGGACCATCGAGGGCGACGGCGCCGGAACGCCGGTGCGCAGGGTCGCCATCAGCTGGCGATCATCGGAGCCTTCGAGCGGCGCCCGGCCGACATATTCGACGCGGACCCTGGCAACGCCATTACCTTTGAATTCAAGGAGTTCGGCAGCCTTGTTCGAGACGTCGATGAGGCGGTTGCCGTGATAGGGCCCGCGGTCATTGACGCGAACGATCAGTGACTTGCCGTTAGACAGGTTGGTGACCCGCGCATAGCACGGCATCGGCAGGGTCGGATGCGCTGCCGTCAGCGAGCCCATGTCGAACACTTCGCCATTGGCGGTCTGGCGGCCGTGGAAATCGTCGCCGTACCAGGATGCCATGCCTTCGGCGCGGTAGTTGACGTCCTCCTCCGGCACGTAGGTCCGGCCGGCCACCACGTAGGGCTTGCCAACGCGATAGGTGCCGCCGCCCTTGGGGACGGGATCGCCCCAGGCCACGACGCGCGGACTCGAGGACACGCCGTATTTGGGATCGACCCGGCTGGCGAACTTGTTGGACGAGGCGCAGTTGGCGAGCGCGAGGCAGGTGGCGACCGCCGCAACGCACCGCGCGGCCCGCACCACCGAATCTGACCGTCGGATCCCCATTCGCCCCAAATACCATTTCGCCGGAGACGAACCCAACCCGCTTTAGCTACGGGGAGCGCCTTCCGGTCCTCAAGCTCCGAGGAAGCCCACCACTGCCCCAGACGTTGCGACGATATCGCAACCCGAACACGGCGGAAATGGGGAGCCCGTAGCGTTCGCACTGGGATGGTAAACAGGACGTTTGGCATTCTCCGTTGATCTACGGAGCGCGAGCGCCTCGCGCGCGCTTCGTTTGTGCCAGTCTTGCACAAGCTGTTGCGCCAAAACCTCACTCCACCCCCATTGTCGCAGGCTGCACTGGAATTCTTTTGACTGTGCAAGGCCGCCCGCGTTTTCTCGCGTGCAGGGCGGGATTGGAATTTAACGATGATCGAGACGGTTTCGGCACTGATGGGTCTGTTAAGCGCGGGGATCTTCCTGGCCCATGCGTTTGAAGGCTACCGCACGAGGGCCTGAAGGCACTCGCGCGGGCGACATTGCATCACCTCTTCATGGCGGCGCGTTCGGACAATTTTAATGAGTCCGATCGAGCATCGAAGACGAGAGCAGCAGGTGTCCCATGCGCAAACATGACCTCGTATCCGATGGCTTTCTGGCATTGACCGCAGGCGGTCTGGTCCTGCTCTGCTCGAGCCTTGTGGCGCTGGCCTTCGGCTAATCCTCACCGCACTCCGCGATTTTCAGACCGCTCGGCTACTGCGATGCAGCATGCACGTTTGATCCGGGATTGCTCTGCTCCCATTTAGTTGATTGAATTTCTGCGTCGGCACCTCGACTCATTTTTACGAGGCCATCACCAACGAGGCTGACGCACATGCTAGCCGAGAAATTCTTCCTGGTTCTGGAATCGCTGATCCGCGGCGGCCGGACCTATTCCGACGGAAGTCCCCGGGTCATCAGCACCTCCCCGCACGTCCCGGTGAAGCTGCCTCGCCAGAACTAGCGGCGCCCGCCGTCAAGCAAGGCGCACACTGCTCAGCGCAAGCCTAGCGGCGAGCTACGATAGAGGCTGTCGTGCGCTTCAGTCAGGCAGACGAAGCTGCCGTCGAAGCCCTGGCCATAGAGCTTCTGTCCCTTGCGGTAGTAGACGCCCTTCCTGAAATCCAGCCACACCACGCTGTCGCCGGGGCAATGGCGCTGGGCCTGCGCCTCGTAGCGAAACGGCGTCAGCGGTGTCGCCGACACATGCGCCGCGCCAAGGATCGTCCCAAGAATCGTCCCGAGGATCGCAGCGCTTGCAAGCGCGACCCCGCCGGGCCCTTTGCCAAAGCTGCCGCGCAGCATTGTCCGCCCCTCCCGATCCCGACCGCCCTCGCCGCGACTCGGCCTGCTGCCGATGATCATCTTCGGTTCGCGCTGGCTGCAGCTGCCGCTCTACCTCGGGCTGCCCCACCGCGCGCAAAAATGCCGAGTGAAGATCACGCGCTGGCTTTGCTCGCTGCGGCCGCGAGCTGCGCCAGCGCCTGGTGCAGGCACTCCTGCAGCTTCCGCGCAACCTGCTCGCGTGAAATCCCCTTCGCGGCGAGGTCGCTCGACACCTTGCTCAGGGTCGCGTCCATCGTCTGGTTGGCCAGATTGTCCGTGACCAGCGCCGTCGCGTAAGCTGCCGCGGCATCGCCGCTGAGCCCGAGCTGGCCTGCCGCCCAGAGCCCGAGCAGCTTGTTGGATCGGGCCGTGGCCTTGAACATGAGGTCCTCGTCATGGGCGAATTTGGCCTCAAAGCCCTGCTCGCGCTTGTCGAACGTGGTCATGGTCAGCTCCATTTGCGTTGCGCTGATGGGATCTGGATGGGGAGCGCGTCGTCTCCAGGCCCGGACCAGCTGACCGGCTAACGGGATCGTATTTACGATTTGTTAAGCAGACTCGGGGCCGCATGGTCCCGGGGAAATCGAGAGCCGACGCATGAACAGAGAGCTTCGGGAATTTCGGCGGCTTGAGCGCGTGTGCCTGGAGCAGGCCGCGCTGTCGAACATGGATCATCTGGCGCGAACCGGATTGCTCAAGGTCGCTGCTGACTGCCGCCTGGCGGCAGAAGCCATCGAGGCCCTGCCCGTGCCCCGCGGGGCTATTGCTGTCGCCGTTCAGGCCCTCAAGCACGTCCTCACGACGACGCGCCCGTCCAGCCGACACTGACCGGCTCAGCGCGCGTTCAGTCCTTGTCAGCTCTCTTTCAGCTTTTCGCTGCAGCCGCCTCGCGGGCGAGCCGTTCCGCCCGCAGTCGTTCCCGATTGTCATAAAACGCCTTCTGCGCGGCCTCATGGTCGCGCATGGCCTTCTCGGCCTCGACCCGGCGAGCCGCATCGCGCGCCTGGCGTTGTTCGGGCGTCAGGGGCTTGCGTCGATAGGAAAGGTCTTCTGTCATGCCGAGACAACGCGGCGGTGACCAAACGGTTCCATCAGTCGCCCCGAACCAGACCTCGCGCCGCCCCGCCAAAACCCCGAAAACAACCCCATGCACAGTAGCCCGGGCGTGTCGGATCAAGGTCTTGCGCCTCCCACCTCGCGCCTCCCGCAAAATCATTTGACGGGTCGGGCAAAACACCGGCACAATACCATTATTCCGAAATTCATCCGAGCGTGTCGCTGCTCGCCTCAGGGCCAAAAATTGCTGGCGGCATTTGGCCGGCTCGAGACGCTCGAGTTTAGCCGTTTTGAAGAAGGAGCCTCTTTTGCATTATGTCAGGGTTGGTTTGTTGATTTCATCGATCTGGTTCGTGGTTGCGCCCGCGGCTGCGGCTCCCCCGGCAAGTTGCGCAAGCAAGTTCGTCGGGAGCTGGACCGTCAGGGTCAACGCAACCGGCCAGACCTACCCCTCCGTGATCTCGCCGGACGGAAGGACACACGTGACCTGCCCTTTGTGCACTCCGGGCGGCACCTGGACCTGTTCGGGCAACACAATCACCGTCTATGTCGATAACGGCGTGACAACGCAGCATCAGCTGCAGGCGGACGGTCGAACCATGTCCGGCGGATGTTGCACCATCACACGCTCGGGTGCGGCTCCACGGGTGGCGAGCGCCACACCCGAACAACAGGCGAAGGTGCCAGCACCGGAGAAGCGCGTTGCGAGGCAAAGACAGTCCTGCAGCGACATCACCGGCACCGGCGGGGCCTCGGCGGCGCCGTCCGGTTGCGGGACCAACCGCAGCGCCCCTCCTCCCCATCAACAAGCGCGGCTGAACGAGGGCGACACCCGCAAGTCGAGCAAGCCGCGGCCGTGGAAGGATGGCGGCCTCTCGGCCGACGACACCGCTCAAATTCTCGCTCTCGGCGACTTGGTGATGGCAACGCCGGATACGTCGCCGCAGCGCGAACGGCTGCGCTACCTGCTCGAACGCCGGCTAGCCTCGCTTCGCGTGCGCGCGAAAGCGCGCGACCTCGTTTGCCTGCAACCTGTCAGCGGGACCAGCCGTCCCGCGCTCGATGTTCCGCTACGCTGGCACCCCGAGCATATCGAAAAGGAAGCCATCGATCGCTCGGGCTTGTGCGATGACGTTCCCGAGGGCGATGCAAAGACCGCGTGCCGCAAGGCCAAATATGGCGAGGCGGTGATGTGGGCCGAGCCCGAGCTCGCCGGGCAGTGCCGCGGCGAAGGCGGCGCAGAGCACGATGTCGAGAAGGTCGCGGAATGTGCCAGGCGCAAATTCCTGAACGCCTGGGCGAAACCCGGCGAGGCTCACGGCGTCGTCGTGGGCCCAACGCCGGACAACTGGGTCTTGCCGGCGGATTGCAATGCGACCGCACCGCCCGAGAAGCGTCGGGAAAGTCTTCGCGACAGGCTTCGGCGCATGCTCGCCGAAGCGGCCTCGCAACCGCCTGCAAGGGATGATCCCGTCGCGACGGCGCCCTCCACACCGGCCGCTGACACCGCGCAAGCCCCGGAACCGCCGCCGACGGACGACGACGAGGCCTATTGTAGTGCCATGGCTGACGACCTGGTCCGCGGGACGCTGACCGCCGGTGGTGGCGCAGCGATCCCGCCGGGGTGCAAAGCAACGATTGCGCGGCTCGAAGCCAGGCAAAAGCGCGAGGGCAAGGGCGCTTTCCGCATGGATGGATCCGAGACCGACAAGGACATCAAACGCCTCACGGCACCGCTACCCGCACAACCATAGGGGGCGCCGATCCTGGTCGGAGATTGCGCTGCCCGAAACGCCCCGAAGGCGTAGCCCGCTCTCGTGTAGCTCAAGCCAGTCGAGTTCGACTGGCCGTGCGGCGGGTCGCGGTCGGTCCACCTCCGTGCGTATCTTTTGCTGATCGACGGTGCCGCCGCTGCTAATTGGTGGCGCTGCCGCTTTTGGCCTTGGACGAGTGCTTCACCGCTGGCTTGGCCGGCGCGGCCGACTTCTTCGACGCATCGTCGCCGCGGGCAGCTCCCCAGGGATCGACCGGCTTCTGGTCCGGCACGTTGTCGAGGGAGCGTTGATAGGCGCGCTCAGCCCGGGCGTCGGCCGCCTTCTCCGCCGCCGACTTCTCCTTGGGCTGTTCGCGATACTGCTGAATATGGTCGTCCTGCGCCAGTGCAGGGGCGGCGATCAGGGCAAGCAGGACGGCGACGGCGAATTTGCGCATCGAAACACTCCGGGTTCTGCGACGACCATAACATCGCACCGACAGCGCACGCCAGATCAGACGGTGACTGAGGCGGTATGGGCAACGGGGTTCGCCGGCTTACGCTGGCGGGCCTCGTTTGGCTGGCCCGATGCTCGAGGGCTTCGCGTGCAGCGCGGTCCGGTCGCCGGTGATCTGCCCGGCATAGTCGTCGATCGCGTCGATCAGCGGCTGTGTGTGGCCGAGCCTGCTTTGCATGAGGTATCTGCGAAACCGGTCCAACGCGACGAGCGCGGCACTGATCGCCTCAGCCTGCGCTTCCTCCGCACGCTGGCGCTGCCGCTCGTCATGCCAGGCCTTCGCGGCCGCTCGGTTCTCTGCCTTCGTCATGGCGCCATCGAAACGCGGCGCAGGCGAGAGTCAAATTATCGATTCCTAGCGGCGCGGAACGCGCGCGAGCTACTGCCGGTCGTGGCTGTGGAGGAATCGGCGTGTGACGCCTTGTCGGATGTACACAAGGCGTCCGGGGAATGTCTCGGTGGAACGGCGGACGCTCTAGCCGCCTTCGTCTTGGGAAAACTGTGTGCGAAGGGCTGCTGAGCCGCCGCCAGCCCCCGGCACATCCCCCGGATAGTGTCGAGAAGTAGCTCGAGATGTTCGCGATAAGTCAGGCGAGCGCCGCGCGAAAAATCGCCACTGGCAGCCCGCGGGGGCTCGCGGTTTCTCCGCAGCGGGCAGCACGCTTCTAGCCGATAGCGCCTCAATGAAAACCGGAGCGGATAATTATGTGGACCTTGACGCGTTCCTATTTTGTTCTATGATACAACTCCCCTTGAGGATCCTCCGATTCCCTTGGGGCTATGCCGAAACAACAACGCATCCGCGACCCCTTGCACGACATCATCGATTTCAATGTCGGTGATGTGCACCTGGAGCGAGTGTTGTGGCGAGTGATTCAAACCAGGCCGTTCCAGAGACTGCGAAGAGTTAAGCAACTTGGATTTTCAGATTTTGTTTATCCCGGTGCAACACATTCTCGGCTTCTGCATAGCTTGGGTGTTTTTCACACAGCAAGAATTCTAATGGATGTCGTTCGAAAGTATACGCACCCGTTTGAATCGGCAAAGGCGGATCAAGCGCTGGCTGCTGCGCTGGTGCACGATGTTGGTCATGGTCCATTCAGCCACGCATTCGAAGATGTCGGAAGAAGGCTCGGCCTCAAATTGGCTGATCATGAGCTTGTAAGTGAAACCTTGATACGCAACGGAGAGATCTCGGCGGAGTTTAAGGAACTTGGTTCTGGTTTTGCTGATGACGTGGCTGACATCGTCAGTGGAAACGGTAGTAGCTCAGTTTATTCCGCAGTCGTATCGAGTCAATTTGATGCAGATCGGCTGGACTATATGCGCCGCGACAGGATGATGGCGGGCACTGAGCATTCCGGAATTGATTTTGAGTGGCTTATCCAAAATCTAGAGGTTGCCGATGTAGCTTACGGTGTAGACGAAACATCACTTGGGCAAGTTCAAACATTTGTTCTCGGGCCGAAGGCCATTTTTGCTGCAGAAGCTTACGTGCTTGGCCTTTTTCAACTTTACCCCACAGTCTATTTTCATAAAGCGACGCGCGGAGCAGAGAAGCTCTATGTTGAACTGCTGGCTCGTGCGGTTACGCTAGTTAGAGACGGGTCTACAAAAATGACCGGTTTGGCGGCTTCGCACCCGCTAGTTAAATTTGCGAAGGATCCCGAAAATATCGATTGCGCAATCGCACTTGATGACACGGTCGTATGGGGTGCGTTGTCACTGATGGCAGATGCAAAAGACGAGTGTCTCGCAACGCTCGCGAAACGACTTCGCGATCGAAAATTGTATAAGTGCATCGATGTTAGGACTTGCATTGCCCACGAAAAAGGGGACGCCGCCGTAGGCAGTCCTGAAGCTGATCGTGTTTGTGCCGACATTCGCGACGAGATAGCTGCGTGGTCCGATCCACAAACAGGTTCCGCTCCCCGCGCATTGGTCGACCAGCAAACTCGTTCGCCGTACAAGAAAATTACAGAAACAAAGGGGCCGTTAGATCAAATAAATATTCGGACCGATGGCGGACATTTGGTTGACTTAGCCCAGCGCTCCAAAGTCGTTGCTGAACTCCAAGCGTACAAGTTATTCCGCGTCTATCACGATGGTGATGACTTCGAAGCTAAAAGCAAAATTAAACAGATAGTCGACGCGAGGATTACAAAATGGCAACAGTAGAAGAAGCTCGCAGAGCGGCGGCCATAATTCGAGATGCTGGTGGCCGCGTTGTTGGCCGAACACGGCTTCAAAAAATGGCCTTTATTTTGGAGGCTGCGGGGCTTGGGTCAGGTTTCCCGTTCAAGTACAAGCACTACGGTCCTTACTCAGAAGAACTGTCAAATGCCTCACGCACCGCTGCAATTCTTGGATTGTTAAATGAGACTGAATTGCCAGCGTCTTGGGGCGGCTTGTTTTCGACTTTCGAAGTTAATATGCCGCCAGATCCCAACATTCCGGAATCGAGGCGGAGAATTGCTCAGGAAACCGTCAGTTCTGATGCTATCGCGCTAGAGTTGGCGGCGACCGCGCTTTTCCTATTTTTGGCGCGTCTAACCCCGTCTGACCCTTGGTCAGAGACCAAACGCCGCAAGCCTGAAAAGGCTGCAAATGGCCGCTTGGATCAAGCTCGCGTACTTTATGAACGAATTCGGCAAATTCAAACGCCAATTCCACTTCCCCCGTTAGGGTAGCAATGTACGAAGCTCGCAAGATATGTAACTTCCTTCTGGCAAATTTCGACGCAGTCGAGTTCGACCTAACAAATCTGCGTATGAATAAGCTCCTTTTCTTCATTCAGGCGGGCGCGCTGCGGCAGATGCCCGAGGGTTTGATCCGAAATCATTTTGAGGCTTGGCAGTTCGGACCCGTGATAAAGCCCGTTTTCGACGCCTTTAAAATTCACAGGGAAAGCCCGATCACGGGGCCTGCTCAATTCCTGGACTATGCGTCCGGTCAGCGTATCCCAGTGCCATTCGACGATATTCGCGAGGAGCATCGGAAGATCGTAGTTCGCGAATTCCGATCGTATAGCCATTTCACCACCGGCCAATTGGTCTCGCTATCGCACGAAACAAATGGGCCGTGGGATATCGTGTATCGGGCGCATCTCGCTGATCCAACGTTGAGTCCGCGTATTCCAAATCAGCTCATCCGAGAGCATTTTGCTGGGGAGAGGAAATCCACAGTTCGTCATTAGCGGTTCCTTAGGCTATATTGTCTGTGGGGGCCGAATCAGCTTAAGCGTTTCTGTTCGGCTCCATCTCACCGGAGAACCTAGATGGCGGGTCGCGGAAAGTTCTTTGAGTTGTTAGATTTGCCAAAGTTTGCGTACCCGTCGATCACCGGCATGGATGCCGGTCTAACCGCAAACAATCTTTCGGAGCGATTGGCTGGTGGTGGCTTCATGTCATACCAGATGGTCTGGCCGCGATTGGAACAGATCATCTCGGGCCTTGCCACCGACGCCTACATCAAGACCGCGTTCAGCCCTTATCCTGACGATCCTCAGCAAAGCTGGAAGAACGACGCACTTCAAGATGTCGCGCGGCTGCTCAGAGATCATTTTGGTGGCAAGGGCCGCTGGTATCGTCACATCGAAAAGCCGAAGAAGGTGCTGGGTTTCTGGTTCAAGCCGAGCATCAAAGGCGTCTGGTGGGTCGACGGCAAGGGCTACGCGGTCCTCATCAATGCGCGCAAGGGACAGCCGCTGTTTAATGACCACGTTCGGTTCCTCGCGCGAGGCATATACGAGCTTCATTGCGTCGAAGACCCGAACGATCCGATCCCCCTAATCATCGATGTCAGTGCGCCCGAACTCGGCAAAAGCCGAATTCTCCGTACCTATGAGATGCCGGTGGAGAAAGCCATCTCGCTCGAGGAATTCGACGACGCGCTACGCCAATTCTTGAGGGCACTGGCGCTTGCCGGGGTTGCTTTGCCGACCGACACGGCGGACGTAATCAGCTTGTTCAAGAAGCCCTAGCGCCGAGGCGACAATTCCGCGCTGGGAATTACGGCGACGCTGCACTTTATTGGCACGGGCAGAATGGACGACAGGCGGTGCTGATGAACCGGAATGGATCGCCATGCTCTCAGCTCCGGCCGAGGCCGCGCCCTCTCCCTGTGCGTCAGCTTCCCTTGCGCGCGGTCCCTGACTGCCCGCCAAGGCCGGGATTGATGGCCAGCGACGCTCCGGCAGCGCCGCCGGCTTCATAGGCCGTCATCGACACCATCCGGCCGGTGCTCCGCTGGGTTCGGAGCTTGAGGTCGAGCTTGCCGAATTCTGCATCGACCACCGAGGTCTTGAGAACCACCAGCCCGCGGCCGCTGCCTTCGTTGACCTGATCGCGACTGGCCTTGATAGCCACCAGCCTATTCGCGATCGACGCCACCATCCCGAGCGCGAAGGAAGCATTGGCCAGATGCCGCTCCTGGTGCCGGAACCGGGCGTAGTCGGCCGAGGTCTTGAAGCGGCCGAGTTCGGCGCGCACGGCGCCGTCGATCAATTCGGCCAGATAATGCGCGACCTCGACATCCGCGCCGAGACCGAAGAACACATAGCTGCTCTCGCCGGCCGCGTTCTTCTCGCGCCAGACCCGGCAATCACAGAAAAGAGCGATCGCGCCGATGCAGTCGTCCAGGGGAATTCGCTTCTTGCGATGGGTGTCGTAGACCCTCCTTTCGCACGGCGACGCGCGCAGCTCGACGTCGGAGAGCGACAGATCGTGGCGATCCAGCAGCTCGGCGACCTTGGCAGCGGCAGACAGCGCCTCGTCCTCGGTGCAACCATTGGCGATCGTCTTGGCTCGCAACGCCTGAATGCGGAGCTTCAGCTTGTCGAGCGCGGCCGGATTGGACGTCTGATTCACCGATTACCTGCCCGGGAAAGCCCGACCGGCAGACCCCGGTCGGATAGACTGGCGGAAGGGGTGGGATTCGAACCCACGGTACCCTTGCGGGCACGCCGGTTTTCAAGACCGGTGCCTTAAACCACTCGGCCACCCTTCCAAACCCGGAACGGCTGTCGCTTAACGTAGTCGGCGGCACAAGGCAACGCGAAGTTGGTCCGCTCCCTGTGCCTGACCTCTCCGCCGCCGGAGCGGGGTCTGTCAGGCGCGCGTCAGTTTGGTCCTTTGGCCTACGAGTGAGACAGGCGGCCCGATTGGATTGGATTCGTCTCCATTTCCGGGCCTCGTTTGGCTCGGCCCGCAAAAGAAAACGCGGCGCCCCAAGGGGCACCGCGCGAAGTTTTCATTGTTGCGCTGGTTTCTTGTCGCCTCGGCTCAGTAGCCGCAATTGCCGCAGCGCGGCGCCACCGGCGCGTAATAGGAATAGCCCGGCGAGACCATCTCGACGCGCTGGCGGGTGGCGTATTGCGGCGGGATGCGCTCGTACTGGACGCTCGGCGGCGCGACCATCACGGTCTGCGGAACCATCACGGTGCGGTATTGCGCCGGCGAGCGATGCGCGACGGTCGCGCCGGGCGACACCATCACGGTCTCGTCGACGGTGCGGTATTGCGGCTGCACATATTGCTGCTGATAGCAGGTCGTGCACGGCGGCGGCGCGTAGCAATTGGTGCAGCCGGCCGAGGCCGCGCCCGTCATCGAAATCGCAGCGACAGCCGTGGAGAAAACGACAGCAAGAGTACGAGACATTGTGGTGGCGCCCCAGTTGCCCGAAATGGATTTTGCGAAGGTCGCTGAGCAGTATACGCCGCAAAATCCGAAGCTGCCGAAGTTCGTCGGGGCATCCTTAATGCGAGCGCGATGAGCGGGCGATCGATAAGGATTTGTTGACCATGCAGGCTGACGCCGCGCGGGAGATTCGTAGCCCGGATGGAGCTTCCGCCGCAGCTCGAAGAGCGAAGGCGGAAGCGTAATCCGGGAGATCTCTCGTCTGGTCTCGCACTTGCCCCGGATTACGCCCTTGCTCGGCACTTCGCGCCGACCAAGGGCTTCATCCGGGCTACAAGAAACTCACTTCATCCGCCGCTTCACTTCGCGCACGGCGCCGCGCGCCGCGCTGGTGGTGAGCGCGGCGTAAGCCTGAAGCGCGGTCGAGACGTTGCGCTTGCGGGCAGCAGGCTGCCAGGCGGCGTCGCCCTTCGCCTCCTCCGCCGCACGGCGATTGGCGAGCTCCTCGTCGGAGACCTCCAGGTTGATGCTGCGGTTCGGAATGTCGATGGCGATGCGGTCGCCGGTCCGCACCAGACCGATGTTGCCGCCTTCGGCCGCTTCCGGCGACAGATGTCCGATCGACAGGCCCGACGAGCCGCCGGAGAAACGTCCGTCGGTGACGAGGGCACAGGCTTTGCCGAGGCCCATCGATTTCAGATAGCTCGTCGGATACAGCATCTCCTGCATGCCGGGGCCGCCGCGCGGACCTTCATAGATGATGACCACGATCTCGCCGGCCGTGACCTTGCCGCCCAGAATGCCTTCCACCGCCGCGTCCTGGCTTTCGAACACGCGCGCGGGGCCGGAGAACTTCAGGATCGAGGCGTCGACGCCCGCGGTCTTCACGATGCAGCCGTCCTGCGCGAGGTTGCCGTAGAGCACGGCGAGGCCACCATCCTTGCTGAAGGCGTGTTCGAGGTTACGCACCACGCCCTTCTCGCGATCGGTGTCGAGCTCGTCGTAGCGACGCTCCTGGCTGAAGGCGACTTGCGTCGGGATGCCGCCGGGCGAAGCGCGGAAGAAGGTGCGGACGGACTCGCTCTTCGAGCGCTTGATGTCCCAACGCTCCAGCGCGTCGTTCATGGTCGGCGCATGCACGGTCGGCACCGACGTGTCGATCAGGCCGGCGCGATCGAGCTCGCCCAGAATGCCCATGATGCCGCCGGCGCGGTGCACGTCCTCGACATGGACGTCGGCGACCGAGGGGGCGACCTTGCAGAGCACGGGGACGCGGCGCGACAGCCGGTCGATGTCCTGCATGGTGAACTCCACCTGCCCTTCATGGGCGGCGGCGAGCAGATGCAGCACGGTGTTGGTCGAACCTCCCATCGCGATGTCGAGCGTCATGGCGTTCTCGAATGCCTTGAAGTTCGCGACATTGCGCGGCAGCACCGAGGCGTCGTCCTGCTCATAGTAGCGCCGCACGATGTCGACGATGGTGTGGCCGGCCTCGACGAACAGGCGTTTGCGATCGGCGTGGGTCGCGACCACCGTCCCGTTGCCGGGCAGCGCCAGGCCCAGCGCTTCGGTCAGGCAGTTCATCGAATTGGCCGTGAACATGCCGGAGCACGAGCCGCAGGTCGGGCACGCCGAGCGCTCGATCACCTTGACATCCTCGTCGCTGACTTTGGAGTCGGCGGCCGCGACCATCGCGTCGATGAGGTCAACGGCCTTGGTCTTGCCCTGGAGCGTGACCTTGCCGGCCTCCATCGGGCCGCCCGAGACGAACACGGCGGGGATGTTGAGCCGCAGCGCGGCCATCAGCATGCCGGGCGTGATCTTGTCGCAGTTCGAGATGCAGACGAGGCCGTCGGCGCAGTGCGCGTTGGCCATGTACTCGACGCTGTCGGCGATCAATTCGCGCGACGGCAGGCTGTAGAGCATGCCGTCATGGCCCATGGCGATGCCGTCATCGACCGCGATGGTGTTGAATTCCTTGGCGACGCCGCCGGCCTGCTCGATCTCGCGGGCGACGAGCTGGCCGAGGTCCTTGAGATGGACGTGGCCGGGCACGAACTGGGTGAAGGAGTTGACGACCGCGATGATCGGCTTGCCGAAATCGCCGTCCTTCATGCCCGTCGCGCGCCAGAGGCCGCGGGCGCCCGCCATGTTGCGGCCGTGGGTGGTGGTGCGGGAGCGATAGGCTGGCATGGCGGTTTCCGTCCTCGGGTTTGGCTGGCCGGGGCGGGAAAATGGAAGCCGCCTCAGGCCTTTCCGGCCGGATAGCGCACGGGATGGGCGGGCGCAACGGGAACTTGGGCCTCACAGGGCTCCCCTGCTCCCGGCGCGGGCTATTGCAAGCGTTCGCCGGGCGCAGCGTGCGACGACGATGATCCCTGCCCTCTGCGATCTGGTTATTCGGCGAGACCGAGCGCAGCGAGATGCGCTGCACCGGCACGGACGTCGTCGTGGTTGCGGAGTTCGAGGATCAGCCGCGGGTTGGAATTCAACCGGCCCAGCGCACGGAATACGGCGACCCAGCGGATATTGCCTTCGCCCGGTGCCCAATGCCGGTCGGCAAAGCCGTCGGTGTCCTGGAGGTGCACATGGGTCAGCATGTCACCGGCGGCTTCGACATAATAGTCGACCGGCGGCGCGCCGGTGGAGATGTGGGCGTAATTGGCGTGACCGGTGTCGAGCGAGACGCGGACCTTGCTGCTTTCGAGCGCCTTGGCGAGGCGTACGCGGTCGCGCGGATCCTTGTCCTCGATGTTCTCGATGACGATCTCGCAGCCGATGGTTTCGGCGCGCGCGATCACCTCGGCCAGCGTCGCCTTGACGCGTTCGACCAGATTGGCCCGGTTGTCCGGATAGAGATCGAGATTGTTATGGTCCCAGGTCGTGAACGGCGAATGCATCACCATCTGCGTCGCGCCAAGGAATTCAGCCGCATCAAGACCCTGAAGCAGGCGCCTGGTCACCGCCTGGCGGATCATCGGATCCTGGCTGTCGATCTTGAAGCCCCAGAACGGGCCGTGGATGCCGAGACGCCCGGTGTGGCCTGACAGCATCTGCTTGATGTCGGCAGCGACGCTGCGCCAGTCGCCGTCGAGCAGATCGGCGCGGACGAAATCCTGGATTTCGAGATCGCGTTGCCGCTCCAGCAGCCAGTCGCGATGAGCGGGGATCGATTTGATGGACAGCGCGGCGCCCAACACCGGCTTCGACATGGCTTGCCTCCCTGACTGTCAGCGATGACAGCGGCAGCGCTAGTCCAGTTCAATGACAGGCCCGTGAAATGCAGGTTGCGCATGCCGGCGAGATGTGGACATCCCGGTGAGCGCCTGCATCGATTTCGAGCAGCGGTGAGCGCAGCGCGTGCAGCATGCATCAGCGCGCGGAATCAAGTGCAATTGAGTCCGTAGTGATCCGGAATGGAGTCCTATCAGGATCTCGCGTACATCGCGCTCATCGATCGGCGGCCTTCCAAGGGCATCACCTTCTGATCGCGCACCATGGGGTTGGGGGACCACTCGGGGCGGGGGGATCAAAGGCTGGGGCAAGGTTACGAGGTCCGGACTCCTAGGCACTCCGGACCTCGTGCTTTCTAGATTGAACGTGATTTCGCGCCGCCGGCCAAATGGGCCGCGCGGCGCGAAGTCGTTTGGGCCTGCCCTCTTCGCTTACTTCGGCACGTTCCGCTCGAGATCTTCGAGCCAGGCCGCTGCACTCGAGTCCGATGGCGCCCGCCAGTCGCCGCGCGGCGACAGCGAGCCGCCGGCCGAGACCTTCGGTCCGTTCGGCATCGCCGAGCGCTTGAACTGACTGAAGGCGAAGAAGCGGCGCAGGAACACCTCTAACCAGCGGCGGATCTCGGGAAGATCATAGGCCTTGCGCTTATCGGCCGGGAATGCCGGCGGCCATTCGCCCTTGGCGACGTCCTTCCAGGCCTGCCACGCCATGAACGCGATCTTCGACGGCCTCATGCCGAAGCGCAGCGTGTAGAACAAGTTGAAATCCTGCAACTCATACGGCCCGACGGAAGCCTCTGTGCTCTGCGGCTTCTCGCCCGCCTTGACCGGAACCAGCTCCGGCGAGATTTCGGCCGACAGGATCGAGGCCAGCGTCCCGTTGACGTCGCCGCTGAATTGTTTTGAGGCGATCACCCAGCGGATCAGATGCTGGATCAGCGTCTTCGGCACGCCGGCGTTGACATTATAGTGCGCCATCTGGTCGCCGACGCCATAGGTGCACCAGCCGAGCGCGAGCTCGGAGAGGTCGCCGGTGCCGATGACGATGCCGCCGTGGTGGTTGGCGAGCCGGAACAGATAATCCGTGCGCAGGCCGGCCTGCACGTTCTCGAAGGTGACATCGTAGACCTTCTCGCCCTTGCCGAAGGGATGGCCGATATCTTTCAGCATTTGCGTGGCCGTGGTGCGGATGTCGAGCTCTTGCCAAGAGGTCTGCAACGCCTCCATCAGCGCGAGCGCGTTGGTCTTGCTCTCGCTGCCGGTGGCAAAGCCCGGCATGGTGTAGCCGAGGATGTTTTCGCGCGGCAGGCCGAGCAGGTCGACCGCCTTGGCGGCCACAATCAACGCGTGGGTGGAATCGAGGCCGCCGGAGACGCCGATCACGACGCGCTTGGTGCCGGTCGCGCGCATGCGCTGCACGAGGCCCGCGACCTGGATGTTGTAGGCCTCGTAGCAATCCTGCTCGAGCAGGCTTTCATCGCTCGGCACGAACGGAAAGCGCTCGATCCTGCGCAGGAAGCCGATATCGGCAGCCGGCGGCTTCAGGGCAAAGGTCACCTTGCGGAAGAAGCCTTCGCGCTGCCGGCGATTGTCGTCGAACGTGCCCATCAAGGTGCGCTCCTGCCTGAGCAGGTCGAGATCGACATCGGCCAGCGTGACCTGGCCGTCCTGCCTAAAGCGCTCGCCCTCGGCGAGCAGCACGCCGTTCTCATAGATCGAGGTCTGACCATCCCAGGCGAGATCGGTGGTGGATTCCCCAGCGCCCGCGGCGGAATAGACATAGGCCGCAAGGCAGCGCGCCGAGGTCGACTGGCACAGCAGCGCGCGGGCGCGCGCCCGGCCGATGGTGATCGGGCTGCCCGACAGATTGATCAGCACGCTGGCGCCGGCAAGCGCGAGCTCGGACGCCGGCGTCACCGGGATCCACATGTCCTCGCAGATCTCGACGCCGATGGTGAGGCCTGGGACGTCCTCGGCTGCAAACAGCAGATCGGTCCCGAACGGCGCGTGGAGCTTGCCGATGGTAATCGCCTCGCCGGCGATGCCGGCGCCGGAGGCGAAATGGCGTCCCTCGTAGAATTCGCGATAGGTCGGCAGATAGGTCTTGGGCGCGACGCCCAAAATGCTGCCGCGGTGAATGACGACGGCGCAATTGTAAATACGCGCCCCAAAGCGCAGCGGCGCACCGACGATCAGTACGGTCATCAGCGCCGCGGAGGCCTCGACAATGGCGGCGAGCCCGCGCTCGACGGCGTCGAGCAGCGGATCCTGCTTCACGAGGTCTTCAATCGCGTAGCCGGACAGGCACAGCTCGGGAAACACGGCGACCGCCGCCGACTGCTCGTGACAGGTTTTCGCCGCCGCCATCACCGCCTTCGCATTGGCCGTGGGATCGGCCACATGGGAGGTGGTGACGCAGGCCGCAACGCGCGCAAACCCGTGGGCGTAGATCGAGTGAAAGCTCATCGCGCAAAGGATCCTTAAATCTTGTCGAAGCGGCCCGTCGTCGGGCGGCCCCAGCACAGGCTATATGTAGCCCATCGCCATGGCCCCGTGCAGGCCATCCGCCGTCATGCATAACGGATTTGCAGCTTCGCCGGCCCCTCTGGCGGCGTCAGGCGCGACGCGCCAATACACCCGCCAGATCGCTATGAAGCCACTCTGCGATCCGGGGCCAGGCATAAGCGTGCGTCCGCGCGCCCATGAACAGGCCGAGATGATTGCAGGGCTCGGAGCTTGCCGCGACGAAGGCCGGCGGCGTGCCGAGCAGACCGGCGGTGCCAAGCGCCTGCACGGCCGGCACGACATCGTCGTCGAGCCCGGCCAGCAGGAAAATGGGCGACTTGACGTCCTTCAGATCGATCGCGCGGCCTAGCGCCGTGAAATTGCCGCAGGCGATCCGGTTCTCCCGAAAGATCCAGTTGACGATCTGGAGATAATAGGCGCCCGGCAGGTTGAGCGTCTCGGTGTTCCAACGATCGAAGCGCGCCAGCAGGGCCGCCCCCTCCTCGTCAGAGAGGTCTCTCTGCAACGCGGCCGCGATGTCGTCGCGGCTTGGTGCTTTCGACCAGACATGCAGCATCTCTTCGCCGCTGACATTGCCGCCGCCGCGCGCGACGAGCTGGTCGTAGACCATCACGGGCGCATTGCGGGCGAGTTGCGCCAGCCTGGAGTCGATCGACAGGTCGACCGGCGCACCTGCTAGCACCAGCCGCCGCACCTTGGCCGGAAAGCGCGCCGCATAGAGCAGCGACAGCCAGCCGCCCTGGCACAGTCCGACGAGATCGACCGGCGCGCCGATCTCGTCGATGGCTACGTTGAGATCGCCGAGATAGCTGTCGATCGAGAGATGGCGCATGTCAGGCGTGGCCGAGCGCCAGTCGGTGAGATAGATCCGATCGATGCCGCCATTCTGGAGGGACTGCACCACGCTGTGGCCGGGTGCAAAATCAGCGATCAGGGCCCGATGCAGCGCATAAGGCGCGCAGACCAGCGCCGGCTGGCCGGATCGCGTCCGCGAGCAATCGCGCAGACGCATGGTGGCCAGCTCCAGCGCTAGGGTCCCGGGCGTGGACCAAGAGAGGTAAGGGAGGTCGCCGTCGCCCTGCTCCGCCGGGCCGCGCTCCAGCCACCAGAAGCAGGCATCCATCGCGAGTCGTGCCGCCGCAAACGGCCACAGCATGGGGTCGTCGGGAGCGCGCCCCGCCTCGCCGGGCCTTTGACCGCTCTTCTGCATCACCATCACCGCGTGATCCTCACAGAAAGGCCTCCAGGCTAACGACGGAAATGCCAAGCTCCCTCAAGCTGTGATGGGTCGCTGCGACCGAGCCGTCGAGGTCGATGCCGCGGCAAGCGTCCTCGATCACGGCAACCTCGAACCCCGCCCTGCGCGCATCCTCCGCGGAAAAGCGGACGCAGAAATCGAGCGCGAGGCCCGCGACGAAGACCGTCTTCAATTCGCGTTCGCGGAGATATCCGAGCAGGCCAGTCGGCGTCCTGTGGTCGTTCTCGAAGAGTGCCGAATAGGAATCAATGCCGCGGCGAAAGCCCTTGCGCACCACCAGGCTGGCGCGCGTGACATCCAGATCCCGATGGAATTCGGCGCCGGCCGTGCCCTGCACGCAATGCGCCGGCCAAAGCACCTGGGTGCCATAGTCGAGCTCGATGGTCTGGAACGGCTGGCGGCCCGCATGGTTCGGCGCAAAGGAGACGTGGTCGCCTGGATGCCAGTCCTGCGTCAGCACCACGTTGGTGAATTTTTGGGCGATGCGGTTGATGGCTGGCACGACCTTTTCGCCGCCGGGAACGGCGAGCGCCCCGCCGGTGCAAAAATCGTTCTGCACGTCGATTACCAGCAGCACGTCGCGGTCGGATATCTTCATCGCGGGCCTCATTCGATCCGCCCGGCGCAATTGGCGCCGGCCGCTCTCGTCAATGTCGATCTTCCCGTGCTGCTTCGCAACCACCGGTGCTGCAACGATGTCGCGCGAATGGCGGGCGGATCTCCCCGGGATGCAACGCTCTGACGTCGTCCGTGTTGACTAGATGCGCCCGAGCGCGGATTCTTTGGTGTCCGCACCATGCGGATCGGTTTCGAAGCAGTGGAGGAGAAAGGTTCCCGCAGCCTGCAAGGCTACGGCAGCCGAATGGTCATGAGTGTCGGCAAGACAGGAAGTAAGCAAGGAAACATTCTGCTCGCCGACATCGGCGGCACCAATGCGCGCTTCGCGCTGAGCAATGGCGACCAGATGGGGACGATCGACCACGTCAAGGTCGCCGACTATCCCACAGTCCGCGAAGCCATCACCGACGTGCTCCAGCGGGGCGGCGGCGAGACGCCTGCGAGAGCCGTCCTGGCCGTCGCGGGTCCCGTCACCAACAACCGCTGCGTCATGACCAACAGCCCCTGGGTCATCGACGGCAACGAGCTCCAGCCCGCGCTCGGCTTCGACAGCGTCCACGTGCTCAATGATTTCGAGGTGGTGGCCTGGTCCCTGCCCGCGTTGCAGCCGGCCGACCTGATCCCGCTCGGAGGCCGGGATGGCCTTCCCGGGGAACCGTTGCTCGTGGTCGGCCCCGGGACGGGTTTCGGCGTCTCCTGTCTTGTCGAGCGCCATGGCGCCCGGCTGGCTGTCGTCACGGAGGCCGGCCACGCCACCCTGCCGGCGGAGAACGAACGCGAGGAGCGCGTGATCGCCTCCATGCGCCGGCGCTTCGGCCATGTCTCCATCGAGCGCGGCGCCCTCTCCGGCTCCGGCCTGCAGTCTCTCTACGAAGCGCTGGCCGAGGTCGATAGCGTCCAGGTGCCGCAACGCGATGCGGCAGGTATCACCAAGGCGGCGCTGGATGGCAGCTGTGAGCTCAGCCGCGCCACGCTGGAGATGTTTTGCGCCATCCTCGGCTCCGTTGCCGGCAATCTCGCGGTGACCTTCGGCGCCAGAGGCGGCGTCTACATTGCCGGCGGGATCGCGCCGCGCTTTCCCGAGTTCCTCGCGGCCTCTGCATTCCGCGCCCGCTTCGAGGCCAAGGGACGCTTCCAGGACTATTTGCGCAACATCCCGACGCGCCTGGTCATGAAGCCCGATGCGAGCTTCGCCGGCCTGAAGATGTTCGCCGACCATAACGCGGATTGAGGCGCGCCCGCCCTCGCCTCGTCCGGTCCAGTAATTCACAGCTGATTGCAGCGCACACGCGGTTCCACGCAGGATCGTGCTTGCCCCCTTGTTTCCGATGAGAAACAATTCGGGCGTGTGTGGCGTAGGTGCAGGGGCGTGACATGCGTAAGCAGGATGTGGGCTTCGACTATCACCGCTATCATCGGTTGCTGACCGAGGCGGACGATGACGATAAGCGCATGGCGCTGATCGATCTGTTGATCGAGGAGAAGGCCAGGGACCGGTTGGCTGCCCAGCGGGCCTCGGACCGCGCCGCCATGACGGCCCACACCATCGCCACAGTGCTGAAGGCGGGTCGCAACTAAGGCGTGCAGGACCTCCTGCCGCACGGTGACGAGTCCGTGATCGATTGCGATTCCGTTAAGGATCCCTCGCAACCTTGCGTCAAACTTCTTGCTCTAAGAGTTCCCTCACCTGATGCAATTCAGGATCAACACAGGGGGGAATGAACATGAGCATGATTTCGCTCGCCGAAATGCCGGCTGCCATCCAGACCCGATCGACTGACTATTCTTTTAAAGCCATTGTCATCTTCTGCTGCGCAGGCTTGCTCGCCTCGTTCAGCCTGGTGGCGCACGGCATCGACATCAGCGTCGGCCTGATGTGAGACATTGACGGAACTTCTGTCCCAAATGGCCGCCCCTTCGGGCGGCCATTTTCGTTGACGATGTCAATGTCAGTCCCGCGCCTTGATCAGTGAGGCGCTTTGGCGGCCGAATCCGGAAACAGCGAGTCGATCATGATTTTGAGCTGGTCCAGCGCAATCGGCTTGCGCAGGATCGGCCTGCGCCGGAGCAAGGACGGCAGCAATTCCGGCCCATAACCCGTCGCGAACAGGAACGGCTTGCCGCGACGCTCGATCAGGTCGGCGACGGGGTCGACGTAAACGCCCATCAGATTGATGTCGAGAATGGCGAAATCATAGTGCGCGGTCATCGCATAAGCGCTCGCGTCGCGCACATTGTCCGCTTCAGCGACGACATGGTGACCGAGCTCGACCACCATGTCGGCCATCATCATCCGGATCAACGCCTCGTCTTCGACCAGGAAAACGGAGAGTCCGTCCGCCATATCACCCTCGCAGCCACCTTGCGAAGCTAAGCATACTCCAATTGCGGAAAGGATTCACGAATTCGTGGCGGACAATAAACGCGCGCAATCCAATTCAAATTCGATCAGTCGAGGCCGCGTTCATGGCTGAGGCGAACCATCTCCTGGATGAACAGCTCCTTCTGCTTGTCGTCGAGGCTCGAATACAACGGTTCGGCGGCATCGGCGACATTGCGCTGGTCGGCGGCGCGGTCGGTCAGGAATTGCGCCTCGTTGCGCATCTGCTCGATGATGTCGTCCGGCGGATCCCGTTTCGCGCGCGTCATGCGCAGATTGAGCCGTTCCGCGCCGTTATGCCCCAAGTAGTGCATGGCGCTGGAGAAGCCGAACCAGTGCTTCTCCTGATCGGGCGTGAGGTTCAGTTCAGTCTTGATCCGCTCGATGTAAGAATCGCTGTTGGCGACAATCTGGTCGGCGGTCAGTTGCGGCGCACCGGTCTGGGTTAGGACCGTGACGTCCTTGTCCTTGATGTCCGGCGGAGCGTTCTTGGCCTCCTTGCTCGCTTTCGCGCCCTTGCCGGCCTTAGTATTCTCCTTGGCATTCTCCTTGGTGCCCTTGGCATCCTTGTCCTTGCCGGCGCCGGGCTGCTTGGCGTCCTTGCTCGCATCCTTGGATGCGTCCTTATTCGCGTCCTTGGCGGTCGGCACCTGGCCATTGTTGTTCCCGACGCCGAGAACACCGGTGAAGACGCCGACCACGCCACCAATGGCGCCGCCGAGAACGCCACCGACAGGACCGGCTGCCTTGTTACCGGCCGCAGCACCGTCCTGAACGCCCTTGACCAAACCTTGTGCATTCGCAACTGCGGCCGCGCCAACCAGCAACGTCAGCACGGACCCGCGCGCGAACCATCGTCGCAGGCCAAGCCGCGCAGGCGGCGCCGGGGTGATCATTTTGGTCTCCATCTCGATCTGCTTGCCTTTAGACTTGAGAACGGCAGGCCTGCTGCCGGTTGCAACTCTATCGTTTTCGCCGCACCGAGGTCTAGGTGCGGACAATCGCTGTCCCGTTCGAAAAACCTTTTGGCGAGGTGGTTATGCAGGCTCATTCGGAACTGCGGCGTAATTGCGCATGGATCATCTCGCGGCCCGCTTCGCTCGACGTGTGCGTCGCAATAAGAGCGGCAGCAGCTCACCGGGCCACGCAGGCCGCGGCCCCTTCCGTACACAACGTTAGTTCTAGAAAGCGAGGCGTTCGGCTTTCTCGACAGACGCAATCAATCATGATCTGATCGCGCTACCAATTTGCCGCGTCCGCGCGTGATTTGCCGCCCGCGACGATGGCGCCAACAAGAAACGCCCAACGACAAGATCAAAAACAAACTCAGGAAAGTCACAGGAAACGACAGAATAATAAAACACACCAAGGCGAGGAAACGAGATGTCACGCAAGACACTGACGCGACGCCAATTTGTAGCTGCCACTGCGATGTCCTCCACGGCGCTGATCGCGGCGCCTTATGTCCGAGGCGCTTACGCCGCCGGCAAACTCTCGATCGGCTTCTGGGACCACTGGGTGCCCAACGCCAACGACGCCTCCACCGCGCTCGTGAAAGAATGGGCGGCCAAGGAGAAGGTCGAAGTTTCGATCGACTACATCACCAGCAACAACAAGAAGATCGAATTGACCGCAGCCGCCGAAGCGCAAGCGAAGTCCGGTCATGACATTCTGCAGATGCCGAGCTGGTGGCCGCACGCCTATTCGGAGAATCTCGAGCCGCTCAACGACGTCATGGAACCGCTCATCAAGCAGAATGGCGAGGTCAACGGCACCGTCAAATATCTGGGACAGTCGGGCGGCAAATGGCTCGCCGTGCCCGCCACGCCAGGAAGCCAGATCAAGGGCCCCTGCTCCCGCATCGACCTCATGAAGAAATACGCCGGCATCGACGTGCAGGAGATGTATCCGGCCGGCAGCCCGCCGAAAGCCGACAATTGGACGCTGGAGACGTTCCTGAAGGCAGCGGAAGCCTGCCACAAGGCCGGCTTCCCCTTCGGCATCGGTCTCGGCGAGACCACCGACAGCGTCGACACGGCGGGGGCGATCTTCCAGTCATTCGGCGCCGAGCTCGTCAATGCCAAGGGCGACGTCACGGTCAAGACCGACGCGGTGCGGCAGGCGCTCGAATTCTACAAGAAGCTGATCGCGGTGCTGCCCACGGACGCCCCGTCATGGGACGATGCCTCCAACAACAGATGGCTGATCTCGGGCCGCGGCGCGATGATCATGAACCCACCGAGCGCCTGGGCCGTCGCCAAGCGCGACGCGCCGCAGATCGCCGAGCAATGCTGGACGCATGGCTTCCCGGCCGGGCCGAAGGGCCGCTTCGCGCCGTTCCTGCCCTATTTCTGGGGCGTCTGGAGCTTCGGCAAGAACAAGGAGGCCGCCAAGAGTCTGCTGGTCCATCTGTCCTCGCCCGCGGCGATTGAAAAGTTCGTCGCGGCGAGCGGCGGGTACGATCTCCCGGCCTACGCGAACATGACGAAGTTCAAGACCTGGGCCGAGGAAGGGCCCCCGAAAGGTACGCTCTTCCATTATCCGGATCCCTACCATCAGCAGACGCTGTCGATCGCCGCGTCACCGGCGCCGCCGAAGATCGCCCAGCAGATCTACTTCCAGGCGACGCTGACCAAGATGGCGCTGCGCTTTGCGCAGGGCGAGAAGCTGGAAACGGCGCTCGCCTGGGCCGAGGACGAGTGTGAGGGCTTTATGCGAACCTGAGCCGGGTGTGTGCCATGGCGGTTCACACTTTCGGGCGTGAGCCGCCGAGGCGCGCTTCAGCATGGCGACGAGGCCGACTGGTCGCCGGCTTCGTCTTTGAATCTTCCGTGAGAAAGTTTGCCCCAGAAAGTCTGATCCAATGGCCGATGTCGTCGTTGAGCAAGGTCGCCGCATCAGTTCCGCGCGCTCGCGCAAAGGTGCTGGTCTGCGCAATGTGCTGGGTCGAAAATCGACGGTGGCGTTCTTCCTGACGCTGCCGCTGATCCTCCTGATCGTGCTGCTCGTGCTCTATCCGGCCTTCTATTCGCTCTATCTGGCGACGCTGAACAAAGCGATGACGAAATTCGTCGGCCTCGGCAATTTCACCTTTCTGTTCAAGCGCGAGACGTTCTGGATGGTGGTGAAGCAGTCCTGCCTGTTCGCTGTCACCGCCGTGATCTTCAAGGCGCTGATCGGCTTCATCGTCGCGCATTTCGTCCACAACATCCCCGGCAGGAAGCAGCGCAAATGGCGCGGCATGCTGCTGGTGCCTTGGGTGATTCCGCCGGCGATGAGCACGCTGGCTTGGCTCTGGCTGTTCGATCCCTCCTACAGCGCGTTCAACTACACGCTCTCCTTCTTCGGCGTCGGTCCGATTCCCTGGCTCGGCGACACCTTCTGGGCGCGCTTCTCCGTCATTCTCGTCAACGTCTGGTACGGCGCTCCGTTCTTCCTGATCATGTATCTCGCCGCGCTGAAGTCGGTTCCCGACCAGCTCTACGAGGCCGCCGCGATCGACGGCGCCAATTGGTGGCAGAAGATGTGGTATGTCACGCTGCCGATGATGCGCAACATCATCGCTATCACCACGCTGTTCTCGCTGATCGTCACCTTCGCCAATTTCGACATCGTGCGCATCCTGACCTCGGGCGGACCGCTGGATACGACGCATCTATTCGCCACTTGGGCGTTCCAGGTCGGCATCCAGAGCAGCGACATCCCGCTCGGCGCCTGCGTCTCGCTGTTCATGGTGCCGATCCTCGCCGTCGCGGCGGTCTTCATCCTGCGCGATGTCAATAAACGTGGGAACGAAGCCTGATGAGCACGCTGGCGATCGACAAGGCCGGACCAACCCGCAAACTCCGTAGCATGAGCCGGGACCGCGCCTGGGCCCTGCGCTGGTCCTACTTCTTCCTGATCCTGTTTGCGATCTTCTTCCTGACGCCGCCCGTCTACATGCTGATCACCTCGCTCAAGAGCAGCGCGGAGATTTCGGCGGCGACCAATCCGTGGTGGGTGTTTCACCCGACCCTGTCGAACTATGTCGAGCTCCTGACCTCGAACCAGTTCCTGAGGTTCTTCTGGAATTCGTCGATCATCTCGATCGTGGTCGTGATTGTGACGATGCTGATCAGCATCCCTGCTGCGTTCGCGCTGGCGCGGATGAAGTTCTGGGGCTCGGCGACGCTCGCGACCGGCGTCTTTCTCACCTACCTGATCCCGGACAGTCTCCTGTTCATTCCGCTGTTCAAGATGCTGGCGGTGATCCAGGAGTTCACCGGCATTACGCTGCTGAACCGCTGGTATGTGCTGGTGTTCATCTATCCGACGCTGACCGTGCCGTTCTGCACCTGGATCATGATCGGCTATTTCGCCTCGATTCCGAAGGAGCTCGATGAGGCAGCGCTCATCGACGGTGCCTCCTGGCTCCAGACCTTGACGCGGATCTTCATTCCCGTGGCGCTGCCGGGGCTGATCGCGGCCACCATCTTCGCCTTCACGGTGTCCTGGGCCCAATTCCTCTATCCGCTGGTATTCACGACATCGATTGATCAGCTCGTGCTGCCGGTCGGCATCACCACCACCTTGATCAAGGGCGACGTCTTCAACTGGGGGCAGATCATGACCGGCGCGCTGCTTGGCGCGGCTCCGCCGCTCGTCATCTACGCCTTCCTGATGGACTACTACATCGCCGGCCTGACCGCCGGTGCGACAAAGGGTTGAATTCTCATGGCCGACGTTACGTTGCGGAAAGTGATCAAGCGCTACGACGAGGTCGAGGCCGTGCGCGGCATCGATCTCGACATTGCGGACCATGAGTTCATCGTGCTGGTCGGCCCCTCAGGCTGCGGCAAGTCGACGACGCTGCGCATGATCGCGGGTCTCGAGGATATCAGCGACGGCGACATTTCGATTGGCGGCGACGTCGTCAACGACGTGCCGCCGAAGGACCGCGACATCGCCATGGTGTTCCAGAACTACGCGCTCTACCCGCACATGACGGTCGCCGAGAACATGTCGTTCGGTCTGCGGCTGAAGCACTATCCCAAGGCCGAGATCAAGGCGCGGGTCACCGAAGCCGCGCGCCTGCTGGACATCACCGATCTGATCGACCGCAAGCCGAAGCAGCTCTCCGGGGGCCAGCGCCAGCGCGTGGCGATGGGACGCGCTATCGTGCGCAATCCAAAAGTCTTCCTGTTCGACGAGCCGCTGTCCAATCTCGACGCCAAGCTGCGCGTGCAGATGCGCATCGAGATCAAGAAGGTGCACCAGAAGGTGCGCACCACCACCGTCTACGTCACCCACGACCAGGTCGAGGCGATGACCTTGGCCGACCGCGTGGTGGTGATGAACAAGGGGCGCATCGAGCAGATCGGCACGCCGAACGAGCTCTACCACAAGCCGGCGACGCGTTTCGTCGCGGGCTTCATCGGTTCGCCGGCGATGAACTTCCTGCCGTGCCGGCTGGAGGATGTCGGCGGCGCGCTCCAGGTCCGCCTGACCGATCGCATCGCCTTTGCGCTGCCGCCGGCCCGTGCCGCCCGCTACAATGCGCTGCCGCGCAATGACAAGCTGCTGCTCGGCATTCGGCCCGAGCATCTCACCGAAGCCCACGCCCATCTTGAGCCCGGCGTCGAGACTTTCGACACCGTGCTCGACGTCACCGAGCCGATGGGAATGGAGACGCTGGTTTATTTCGGGCTCGAAGGCACGCCCGTCTGCGGCCGGGTCGATCCCAATGCCGGCGCCAGGGACGGGGCTCCCATGCGTTTGGCGATGGACCTCAACAATATGCACCTGCTAAACGATGAGACCGGCGTCGTGCTGTGACGCCGGTCCAAGAAACGCAAGCAGGCGGGGAGCGATGGCGACCAACAAGAAGAAGATTTTCGTTACACAAACTTTGTCGCAAGGGGCACGCGCCCTCCTCACCCAGCGGGACGAGATCGAGCTCGTCGAGTTTCCCAACCTGATCTCCGCCAAGGACTTCGAAGCCCTGCTG
This sequence comes from Bradyrhizobium diazoefficiens, assembly GCF_016612535.1. Taxonomy (NCBI): domain Bacteria; kingdom Pseudomonadati; phylum Pseudomonadota; class Alphaproteobacteria; order Hyphomicrobiales; family Nitrobacteraceae; genus Bradyrhizobium; species Bradyrhizobium diazoefficiens. The sequence goes on along the minus strand of NZ_JAENXS010000002.1, from coordinate 516,042 downwards.
AAGAGCCATGCGCCGGTCCACGGCGTGGCGCTGGGCGCCACTGCTTTTGGCGAGACCGAGCTCGAAGCCTCCAGGGACATGAAGGTGGTGACCCGCATCGGCGTCGGCTACGACGCGGTCGACGTATCAGCCCTCTCCCGCCGCAAGGTGCCGCTGATGGTCGCCGGCAGCGCGAACTCGCCCTCGGTCGCCGAGCAGGCGCTGTTCATGATGCTGACGCTGGCCAAGCGCGCCCAGGAGATGCATGCCTGTGTCAAGGACGGCAAATGGGCCGACCGGCTCGGCATGCTGCCGTTCGACCTCTACGGCAAGACCGTGCTGATCGTCGGCTTCGGCCGCATCGGCACCCGCACCGCCAAGCGCTGCCTGGCGATGGAAATGAAGGTTCAGGTATACGATCCCTACAAGCCGGCCGCCGAGATCACGGCCGCCGGCTGCGAGCCCGTGGCCGATCTCGACGCCGCGCTGCCCAATGCCGACTTCGTCACGATCCACTGCCCGAAGACGCCGGAAACCATCGGCCTGTTCGACGCAGCGCGGATCGGCCGGATGAAACCGAGATCCTATCTCATCAACACCGCGCGCGGTGGCATCGTGAAGGAAGCTGCACTCTACGACGCCCTCGTCTCCGGGAAGCTTGCAGGCGCCGGCATCGACGTGTTCGAGGTGGAGCCGCCGCCGGTCAGCAACGCGCTGTTCGCGCTGCCAAACGTCATCATGGCGCCCCACGTGGCCGGCGTCACCGTCGAGGCAGTCCAGCGCATGAGCGAGCAGACCGCGCGCAACATCCTGAGTGTGCTGGACGGCGATCCGATCCGGCAGAACATCATCAATCAGGACGTGCTGGGCTGAGGCGAACCTGGGGCGGCCAGTCCACACGCCTTCGGAAGGCCAGAATGCGTCCCATTTTGGTGCAGATCGGGCCCCAACTCAGCCTTAATCAAACCCGCGTAATAAGTCCGGCCGCGGCGGCAGTGGGACAGACTTGCCGGCCGCATCGAGTTGGAGGATGGACCCTTGTCAGAGATCGACCCGACCGACCAAGCGCTGGCGACCATCGCCAGCATTTTCGAGCATCCCGAGTCTGCCTTCGTCGTCCGGGACACCATGGAGACGGAAGCGGTCGTCGCTGACGAGCATCCGGTCGTTGCCGAACATTCTGCCGTCGACGAGCATGAGCATCTCGTGGTCGAGGAACAGCCGCTTGTGCCCGAGCACACCGATGCCGACGGCTACAGCAAGGTCGGCCCCGGGCCGATGGTGGCAATCCGCCTCAAATGGACTGTGCATCGCGGCGATGACGGCCAGTACTACGTGCACGAGACCATCGGCGAACAGTCCGCGCCCGTGATCAGCGGCCCGATGACGAGCGAGGCCGCCGTGCATTTCGTCGACGAACACGAGGGCGAGGCGCATCGACGCTTCGAGCTGCTGCGCAGCGAGATCGCCGGCCGCAGCTCGCTCGCCGAGTACGAGCGCAAGGGCGAAGCGTAAGGCAGCTTGCAGGTCGGGCTCGCCTCACCCGGATTGCTCGGGACGATGCTTCGCACCGCCCGGCGCAATCCGACCTCTCCCCGTCGGGGAGAGGTGAACATCGAGCCCGCCAATTACTTCCGCCCGAGGAAATCCTTCTTCGCGAGCTCGACGCCTGCGTGCCGCAGAAGGTCGTAGGCCGTTGTGACGTGAAAGAAGAATTGCGGGACGCTGTTCGTGAGCAGCAGCGTCCGCCCGGTAAAGGGCAGCTCGGTCCCGTTCTTGAGCTTGAAGAAGACCTTCAGCTCCGCAGCCGCGTCGATCTCGGCGCGCGGCAGGCTTTCAATGAATTCAATTGACGTGGCGATGCGCGCCTGAAGCCCGGCCATGTCGTGCTCCAGCGGCGGCAGCGCGACCGGTTCGCATTGTGTCAGCAAGGCCGGGGCGACCGTGGCATGGCGGCAGGCCTCGCCGATCTGCTGCGCCAGATCGTACATGTTCGGCGATAGCCGCATACCGAGCAGGACGGTGGGATTGAACTTGCGGGCCTCGGCATAGGCAACGCCCTTGTCGAGCAGGACCGACAGATTGCGCAGGTAAGGCACGAAGAGGCCGACCGAGGCCTCGTACATCGAAATCGTCACTTCAAGATTCCCTTCAATTCCGTCTCGCCAGAAACTGGCATCTGGTCTAAATCCACGTCTCAAGAGCTACACAATGACAGCTTGGGCATGGGTGGAAAAGAGATGATCGTTCGAATCGTGACGGCCTTGGCCGTGATGCTGCTGGCAAGTTTTTCGGCCCACGCACAGCAGCCGGCCCCCTCGCGTCTCGACGAGATCGTCAAGCGCGGCACGTTGCGCGTCGGCATGACCGGCGACTACAAGCCCTTCACCTACCTGGACAAGGCGACGCAGCAGTTCGCCGGCTTCGACGTCGACATGGCGGAGGCGCTCGGCAAGGCGCTCGGCGTCAAGGTCGAGTTCGTGCCGACGGCCTGGCCGAAGCTGATGAGGGACTTCGAGGCCGACCAGTTCGACATCGCCATGGGTGGCATCTCGGTCACGCTCGACCGCCAGAAGAAGGGCTATTTCTCGATGCCGATCATGCGCGAGGGCAAGACGCCGATCGCGCGCTGCGCCGACACGGCCAAGTATCAGACGCTCGCCGACATCGACAAGAAGGGCACCCGCGTCATCGTCAATCCCGGCGGGACCAACGAGCGCTTCGCGCGCGCCAACGTCAAGAACGCCGAGATCAACGTCTTCCCCGACAACACCGCGATCTTCGACGAGATCGCCAAGGGCAATGCCGATTTGATGATGACGGACGCTTCCGAGACGCGTTACCAGCAGAAGCAGCATGCTGGCGTGCTCTGCGCGGTGCATCCCGACAAACCGTTCGACTTCTCGGAGAAGGCCTATTGGCTCCAGCGCGACATGGCGCTGAAGGCCTTCGTCGACCAGTGGCTGCACCTCTCCATGGAGGACGGCAGCTACAAGAAGATCTACGCCGCCTGGTTCGACTGACCCCGCGCCCTCTCGTCGCCTCCGCCGGCCAAACTTTGGACCGGCTCTTGATCTATTGAACCCGGCTACCCCGGAAGGCGACTCATACCGTGACAGTGATCTAGATCACTTTTCGCGATCGAGCCGAGGCGTAAGCGTCGGTGCGGGACCACCTGCTCAGGAGATGGAAATGAGGAAGCTGTTGGCCACGGCCGCATTCCTTTTGGCGAGCACTGCTGCGCAGGCGCAGTACACTTTCGAATATGGCGGGCGCACCATCCGCATCGATCCCGACCGCGGCACGGTGCAGATTCCCGGCGTCTACGACAACACCGGTCAAGGCAAGGCCAAGAAGGCCAAGAAGAACGACACCAAACTCGACCAGCAGGCCCCGCAGCAGGCCAAGGTCGATCCGCAAACGCCGGCCAATCCAGCGCCAGCCCCCGCACCTGTCACCGCGCCCCCGGCGGCCGAGCAGGCCCCCGTCCAAGCTCCCGTGGCCGTTGCGCCTCCCGCCTCGCCGGCACCTCCGGCCGCCACTGCAAACAACGGTCCGGCAGAAGATACGCTGGTGCCGCCGCCTCAACCGGCTCCAGGCGCTGCCCCAACGGTGGCCGCGGTTCCGCCCGCACCGCCTCCGCCGCCGGCTCCGACCGTAGCTGCAGCACCTCCGGCGCCAACTGCGCCGGCGCCTGCCCCCGCTCCCGTTCAGTCCGCCGCCGTCGAACCGCCGGCTCCCGCGGTTGCGCCGACGCGCGATCTTAATTCACCGCTCGGCGTCTGGCTCACCGAGGAGAAGGAAGGCAAGGTCCGCATCGAGCAATGCGGCAACAATCTCTGTGGCTATTCGGTCGACAGCAAATCGAACCAGAACGGCGAACAGGTCCTGATCAACATGAAGCCCAGCAAGGACCAGAAATGGTCCGGCCGCATCCTCGATCCCAACACCGGCTCGACATACGATTCAACGATCGCGCTGAAGGGAGGCGACCGCCTGCGCGTGCAGGGCTGCGCGTTCGGCGGCATGTTCTGCGGTGGCCAGACCTGGACGCGGGTGAACTAGGTTCGCGACATTCCGAGACAGGCAAGGGGCCCGTGATCCGGGCCCCTTTGCTTTTGGTCCGCAGTGCTCGTGTGATGTGCGTTATCTCACACAGCCCATTGCCCACGTGACTGCCCTCACATCGGCAGCCCCACGCTCATGCCACGATGCCCGCAGGTTCAACCACAGGGGCGTGTCATGAATTGCTTTCGCAAAGCGCTGTTCGTTACCGTGTTCGCCTTGGCTCTGCCGATCGCGCAAGCGAGCGCCAGCACCTTCGACGGCGCATGGAATGTCCGCATCTCGTCGTCGAGCGAAACCTGCGGCAACGGCGCGTCCGTCGCGATCGGCATCAGCAACGGCCAGATTGCCTCGAGCAGCGCAGCCGTGACGGCGTCCGGCCGTGTGGCCGACGCCGGCAGCATCAACGTCACTTTGAGCACCGGCATCAAGCGCGCCGTCGGCTTCGGCCGGCTCAGCGGCACCTCGGGCTCCGGCACATGGCGTGGCACCATGTGCACGGGAACGTGGACCGCTGAGCGGATGTGATCAGCCGACGCTCAGCCGATCGCGGCGCCGTATTCCGTGTCCGTCACCGGCTCGAGCCAGGTCGAGAACACGCCATCGAGGGCTTCCTGCATGGCGATGTGGCACATGCTGTTGTTCGGCGAGGCGCCGTGCCAATGCAATTCGCCCGGCGGAATCCAGACGGTGTCGCCGGGGCGGATTTCCTGAACCGGGCCGCCTTTGGTTTGGACGCGGCCGACGCCCGAGATCACGTAGAGTGTCTGTCCGAGCGGATGATGATGCCAGTTGGTGCGTGCACCCGGCTCGAAGGTCACGCACGAGCAGTTCAGCCGTGCTGGCGCGGGCGCCATGATCACGGGGTCCTGCAAGACGGTGCCGGTGAAGTGTTCCTTCGGCGCGCGGCGGGTCGGCCGCGTGCCTGCGACTGTGATGTCCATGGGGTACCTCGCTTGTTGTCTCGTTACTTCTTGCTGGCCGCGTAGCGCGCCTTGGTCTCGGCGTTCATGGGATAGAGGCCCGGCAATGCCGCGCCGTTGTTCACTTCGTTGACGATCCAGGCTTCCATTCGCTCCTGCTCGACGCCCTCGGCGAGCACGTGCTCGAGCATCGCCTGCGGGATCAGCACGCAGCCGTCCTGGTCGGCGACGACGATGTCGTTCGGGAACACGGCGACGCCGCCGCAGCCGATCGGCTCGCCCCAGCCGACGAAGGTCAGGCCGGCGACCGACGGCGGCGCCGAATAGCCGTCACACCAGACCGGAAGATTGGTGCCGAGCACGCCCTCGACGTCGCGCACCACGCCGTCGGTCACGAGCGCAGTGACGCCGCGCTTCATCATGCGGGCACAGAGGATGTCGCCGAAGATACCGGCATCGGTGATGCCCATGGCGTCGACCACGGCGATGCAGCCGTCCGGCATCGCCTCGATCGCGGTGCGGGTCGAGATCGGCGACGACCAGGATTCCGGCGTCGCCAGGTCCTCGCGCGCCGGCACGAAGCGCAGCGTGAAGGCCGGCCCGACCAGGCGCGGCAGGCCCGGGCGCAGTGGACGCGCACCGCGCATCCACACATTGCGCAGGCCCTTCTTCAGCAGGACCGTAGTGATGGTGGCAGTGGTGATGCCGGCGAGTGTCTTGCGGGCTTCGGGGGATAGCGACATGGACGGCGACGAGCTCCGGATGGGCGGGAAAGAACGCGCGCATCTTGCGAGCCGGGCGCTTGCCGTCAAGGGCCAAAGACCTGTTAAGAACGCAGGGCCGCAGAGCTGTTATGGACCGCGATAACAAGGCTTTATCGCTTGCCCTTGCATTAATTTATTGGACTTGCGGGCGCATTTACGCGAAGCAGGGCGAGGCGGAACTCAAGGTCGAGCCCGCATGTTTCCAGAAGCCCGATTTCGACAGCCCGATCTCGACACCCCATGGCCGCGACGCTTCCCCCGCCCCGCCTTCTGCCCAGTGGCGACAGCGCCGTCACGGTCGAGTTCAGCCGCACCATCGACGACGACGCCAACCAGCGCGTGCTGGCGCTCGACAAGGCGCTTGCGGCAGCTCCCATCGACGGCATCACCGAGACCGTGCCGACCTATCGCTCGCTGCTGGTGCATTATGATCCCGGCAAGATCGGTTTCGACGCGCTCGGCGCAAAGATCCTCCCGATCGCGAGCCAGCCGCTGCCGCCGGCCACCAAGGCGCGGCGCTGGCGCATCCCCGTTGCCTATGGCGGCGAGCATGGCATCGACCTCGAGGATGTCGCCAAGGCGCTGAACACGACGCCCGACGATATCGTGGCCCGTCACGTCGCCGGCGACTACAAGGTTGCCATGATCGGCTTCACGCCGGGCTGGTCCTATCTCAGCGGCCTGGACAAATCCCTGCAGATGTCGCGGCGGCAGAACCCGCGGCTGCTGACGCCCGCCGGCACGATCTCGATCGGCGGCATCCAGGCCGGGATCCAGTGTCTGGCCGCCCCGAGCGGCTGGCACCTGCTCGGCCGCACGCCGGTGCGGACCTATCAGCTGCACCGGAATCCAACCTTCCTCACCGAACCCGGTGATCGCGTGACGTTTTTCGCCATCGACCACAAGACGTTCGAGGAGCAGGACCGCGCCGCCGAGGCCGGTGAGATCATCGCCGAGCAGGTGGTCGCATGAGCCGGCTCGTCGTCGCCAGCATTGGGCCTGCCAGCTCCGTCCAGGACGGCGGACGCCACGGTGCGCAGCGCTACGGCCTGACGGTCAGCGGTGCGATGGACCGGCTGTCGCTCGCGGCGGCGAACACGCTGGTTGGCAACGAGCCGCTGGCGGCTGCCGTCGAGATCGGCCCGTTCGGCGCGACCTTCACCGCCCGTGACGGCGCCGTGCGCGTGGCGATCGCGGGCGCGCCGCGCAATGCTGACATCGCCGGCCGCCCGGTCGCGCTGGACACTTCCGTAACATTGAAGGACGGCGAGACGCTGACGCTGGGCTTCGCGCGCGGCGGTGCGTTCAGCTATCTCGCGATCGAAGGCGCCATCAAGGGTGAGCTGGTGTTCGGCAGCCTTGCGGTGAACGCGCGCGCCGGCCTCGGCAGCCCCTACCCGCGTCCGCTCCAGGCCGGCGACGAGTTGACGGTCGATGCCGCGAGCGGCGCGGCCGAGCTGCGCATCGAATTGCCGAAGCCTGCGAGCGGTCCGATCCGTGTCCTGCTGGGGCCGCAGGACGACGAGTTCGACGATGCCAACAAGGCGCTGTTCCTCGACAGCGAGTGGAAGATCTCGGCAACCTCCGACCGCATGGGCTACCGGCTCGAAGGCCCCGCGATCAAGCATCTGCACGGCCACAACATCGTTTCCGATGGCACCGTCAACGGCAGCATCCAGGTGCCCGGCAACGGCACGCCGATTGCGCTGATGATGGACCGCGGCACCTCGGGCGGCTATCCCAAGATCGCAACCGTGATCACGGCCGATGTCGGCCGTCTGGCGCAGACCTCGGCGGGCACGGCGTTCCGCTTCAAGGCCGTCACCATGGCCGAGGCGCAGGACGAGGCGCGCAAGTTTCAAGAGCTGATCCGTACCCTGCCCGATCGCCTGCGCTCGTCCGACACGGTCGAACTCAACATCGAAGCGCTCAGCGATGCCAACGTCGCGGGCTATGCGGTCAGCGCCATGGATGCCGGGACCTGGCAGGTCGCGGCGGAGCCGTAAACGACAAGACGACCAGAGGCGGAGAGCAACCATGAAGACGATCGATCTCAATTGCGACCTCGGCGAAGGTTTCGGCGCGTGGGAGATGGGCAACGACGCCGCGATGATCGAGCTGGCAAGCTCGGTCAATGTCGCCTGCGGCTTCCACGCGGGCGATCCCGACATCATGCGTCGGACGGTTGAGCTGGCGAAAGCGCGCGGCGTCTCGGTCGGCGCGCACCCCGGATATCGCGACCTCCACGGCTTTGGCCGGCATCCGATTGCAGGCCTCAAATCCTCCGAGATCGAGAACCTCGTCGCCTACCAGATCGGCGCGTTGCAGGCGATCGCGACCGCGGCCGGGCACAAGGTCACGCATGTGAAGGCGCATGGCGCGCTCTCCAACGTCGCCTGCGAGGACGACATGACGGCGAAGGCGATCGCTGCCGGCATCAGGGCGGTCGACCCCAGCCTCATCTTCGTCGTGCTCGCCAACTCGAAGCTGGTGAAGGCCGGCGAAGACGCCAATCTGCCGATGGTGCACGAGGTGTTCGCCGACCGCGCCTATGAGGACGACGGCAATCTGGTCTCGCGCAAGAAGCCCGGCGCGGTGCTGCACGATGCCAAGGCCATCGCCGATCGCGTGGTACGCATGGTGCAGGACGGCGCGGTGGTCTCGGTCACCGGCAAGGTGATCAAGATGCGCACGGACACGGTGTGCATCCACGGCGACACGCACGGCGCCGTCGACATCGCGCGGACGTTGCGTCAGGCGTTGAAGAATGCAGGGATCGAGGTCGCGCCGTTCAGGCGCGGGCCGTGATCAGAACGGGTGCACCGATAGCGTGCTGAGGACGAGAACGGCGATCAGTGCGCAGGCGCCGTAGAGCCCGATGTGGTGCGCGCTTGCCCCGGCCCTGCGCGACAGCGACCGCGCAAAGAAATGCAGCCTGGCTTCCGCCGATAGTTCCCGGATGGTCGATTTCCAACGCACCATGCCTGGGATTATGAACGAGCAAACGCGACGGCTGTAAGACCGTCGCGCAAATAGCGATGGAAGCCTCTTCAAAGGCCTCATCGCAGGCTCAAATTCTCCAAACCCTCTGGTTCCGAGAATCTTGTTCGTTAAAGTCCGAGCCGACTGGAACCCGTCCTGGTTCCACCAGATCAAAAACCTCGAAAAACAACCCCATGCACAGTAGACGGCGATCGCCGGCACGTTGCTCCGCGCCGGCAATTCATTCCGATCGCGCAGCACCTTAGTAGACGTCGGCCTGGAATCTGCCCGTCTTCTTCAACTCGGCGACGAAACTGACGGCCTCGTCGGTCGAGCGCGCGCCGAACTGGGCGACGATGTCGACCAAAGCGCGCTCGACGTCCTTGGCCATGCGCTTGGCATCGCCGCAGATGTAGAGATGCGCGCCGTCGGCGAGCCAGGTCCACAATTCGCGGCCGACCTCACGCATGCGGTCCTGCACGTAAAACTTCTTCTCGCCGTCGCGCGACCAGGCCAGCGACAACCGCGTCAGTTGACCCGAGGTCTTCATCGCGTTGAGCTCGTCCTGGTAGAAGAAGTCGCAATCGCTACGCTGATGGCCGAAGAACAACCAGTTCTTGCCGGGCGCGCCGGTTGCCTTGCGGTCGAGCAGGAAGGCGCGGAACGGCGCGATGCCGGTGCCGGGGCCGATCATGATGACAGGCGTCTTCGGATCCTGCGGCAGGCCGAAACCGTGCGCCTTCTGCACATAGACCTTGAGCTTCTCGCCGTCATTGATGCGCTCGCCGAGGAAGGTCGAGGCGACGCCGATGCGCTTGCGCTTGCCGACCACGTAGCGCACGGAATCGACCGTCAGCGACAGCTTTCCGGGCGTCGCATTGTGCGACGAGGAGATCGAATAGAGCCGCGGCTGCAGCGGCTCCAGCGCCTCGACGAAGGCCTCGGGGTGCGGCCGCGTGCCGGAAAACTTCTGGAGCGTTGCCATCACGTCGAGCGTGGCGGCATCGCCATCGGGATCCTCGCCCTGCGCCAGCGCCCGCGCCTTCTCGCGCTGCGCGCCGCCGGTGATGAAGGAGATCAATTCAAACAGCGAGTCCGGCGCGGGCGACAGCGAGACGTCGTCGATCAGCACCTCGCGCAAGGTCTTGCCGTTGACTTTGGTCGTATGGGAGGCGCCGAGCAGCGCGATGATCTGGTCGACGAGACCGACATCGTTGCGCGGGAACACGCCAAAGCTATCACCGACGACATAATCGAGCTTGCTCTCGGAGAGATCGAACTCGACGTGGTAGGTTTCCTTCTCCGACTTCCCCTTGTTGAGCAGGCGCCGCGACAGGAAGGTCGCCGCGACCGGGTTGTCGCGCGAGCGGCCGGGCTCCGCGATCGTGACCGTCACGGCCGGCGCGCTCACGGCATCCGCCTTGTCAGGCGCTTTGGCCGCCGGCGCCTTGTCCAGCTCCTCGTACAGCGACTTCAGCATCCGCGCGGTTTCCTTGCCGCCGGGAACGCAGAGGTTGAGCCGCGCTTCGCTGCGGGTGGCGATCGCCTCCGAATAGTCGTTGCAATTGTAACCGCACTGGCCGCAATCCTGCTGCGCCATCGCCGCCATCATCTTGCGGCGCACGGGCCGGCCTTCGGCGAGCTTCATCCGGTCAGCGATCGGCATGGTCTGGTCGTGCCATGGCGCTTCACCATCGTCGCCGTCACCAGCTCCGCCCATTACGGCGGCGCCCTGCTCCGCCGACAACGGCGCCGCCACATCGGGCGACAGCAAGCCGGCAAAGAAGCCGTTCAGCCAGGAGCGCTGCGCATCCGAGAACGGCGCGCTGGCGGGAATGATATCGAGCTTCGGCGGAGGCGTGATCTGGTTCATGCGGACACCTGTGCATCGGCAAGCTTGCGCAGCGTTTCGCCGTCATGGCGGCGCGCAAAGGACAGGAAGGTTTCCTCGGGTGACGAACGATGGGCGATATAGGCCTTGAGCAGCCCCTCGACCGTCTTCGGCGCGTCCTCGGCCTTGAGGTCGTGATAGACCTCCTGCCCGACGTCGGCATCGGGACCGAACCCGCCCCCGGTGAAGAGGTGATAACCCTCGACAGTATCGTCTTCGTTGACCGGCACGCGCGCACCGATCAGTCCGATGTCGCTGATGTAATGCTGCGCGCAGGAATGGTGACAGCCGGTCACGTGGATGTTGACCGGCTTGTCCATGGCGACGCGCGGCTCGCACCAGTCGCCGATCTCGGCGGCGTTGCGCTTGGTATTGGATGCGGCGAAGCGGCAGCCGGCATTGCCGGTGCAGGCGATCAGGCCGGCGCGGATATGCGAAACCTCGACCGCGAGCCCGATTTGCTTGATCGCGGCAATCGCCAGCTCGACATTCTCGTCGCGCACGCCGGATATCAGGAGGTTCTGCCAGACCGTCAGGCGGATCTCGCCGTCGCCGAGATCCCGCGCGACCTTGGCCAGGCCGCGCATCTGGTCGCAGCTGATTTTGCCGAGGGTCAGCGAGACACCGATCCAGTTCAGGCCATCCTGCTTCTGCTTGTGGACGCCGATATGCGCCATACGATCTGACGCGGGCCGCGGCGCGAACGCCTCTTCCGGCACGCGCGTGAATGACGTTTTCAGCCGTTCCTCGACAAGCTTGAGAAAGCCGTCATGGCCCATGGCGTCGAGCACGTATTTCAGCCGGGCCTTGTTGCGGTTGGTGCGGTCGCCATGCTCGATGAACACGCGCACGATGGCGTCAGCGACGGCGGTTGCCTGCTCCGGATTGACGATGATGCCGGAATATTTGGCAAAGTCCTTGTGCCCGGTGATGCCGCCGAGGCCGAGGCGGAACCAGATTCCGGGCTCGACGCCAAACCCGTCCTTCACCTCGTATGCGGTGAAGGCGATGTCGTTGGTCTCCTCCAGCACCGCAATCTTGCCTGCGCCGTCGAAGGCAACGTTGAATTTGCGCGGCAGGCCGTAGAGCGAGCGGTCGTTGAGGATGTGGTAGTGCCACTCGCGGGCAAAGGGCCGCGTGTCGATCAGCTCCTGCGGATCGATGCCGGCGGTCGGCGTTCCCGTCACGTTGCGGATGTTGTCGGCCCCGGAGCCGCGCGAGCACAGGCCGAGATCCTGGATGCCCTCGATCAGCAGAATCGCGTTTTTCGGCGGGATCTCGCGCAGCTGGAGGTTGGCGCGCGTCGTGACGTGGCTGTACTGACCGCAGAGATCGTCGGCAAGATCGGCCAGGCCCGACAGCTGCCAGTGCTTCATGATGCCGTTCGGAATCCGCAGGCGGCACATGTAGGAGTCCTGCGTCGGCGCGACGTAGAAGATGCCGTAATAGCGCCAGCGGAAATTGTCGGCCGGGCTCGGCGGCGCGTTATCGAGCGCCTGCTGGCGCAGCCGCTGATAGGCATCGAAGGGATGCTCGTCGCGCTTGAACTTCTCCTGGTCGGCGAGCTTCTTGCCGGACGCGATGACCTTGTCCTGCGCCTTGACGTGCACGGCGTCCGGACCGGTGGGCTCGGCGTTCGCCTTGCCGGTGCCGCCACCCAAGCCGCGACCGACCTTGCTGATCTGGAGACCGGTCGTGAAGCCTTCGAGATAGCGTTTCTGCTCGTCGGTAAAGTCGACTGAAACCGTTTCGATTTTCATGGTCGGTAGCGAAGCTCCTGCGGCCACCTTGGGTGGGATCGAGGGAATGAGATTCGACCCGCGGAGAACTCGGCTGGCTTCTTAAGCCTGCTTCGCTATCCGACGGTCCAATCAGCTTCGTTGCTGTGGGACTTGGCGCAGCAGGCATCTGTGACAGGCTGGCCGCACTGCAACATACAAGTTGCGTGCCAGCTTCGACGCGATCAAAACTGAAGCTATTTCAAGCCAATATGAGCGCGCCTAGGAAAACCGGGGCCCAGACCTCACACGAAATTCGTGCACGCGGCCGAAAATTTAGCCATCGCTCGCTTTCGCCTCAAAACGATGCAGTAAACATTCGTTGCCTGAGAAAGGTCTTGCATGTCTGAATTTCAGACATATAGTAGTTCCGTCGTCACGAAAAAACACATGAGTGTAGGTATGACGGTCCTCCTCGCTACGCCTCTCGGCGTCGCTTTTCCTGCGACTGCGGTCGCGGCGTGCCTCCACGACGAACTGGCTGAAGCCGTGAAAATTGAAGCCAACCTCAAAGGCCTAACTTTGCCATCGTCGCCCGTCGATCTTGTGAAGGCTCAGGTCTCCATCGATTCCCTCGTCGCCGTTTCAATCCTCTCCGCCGTCGAGCCTATCGTGGGGTTCGAGCTTCCGGACCATTTAGTGCGAACCGGTGGATATGGCTCAATCGAAAGTGCGCTCGGACATTTACTGCCCCGCATCGAAGCGCAATGGAAAAAGAAAAATGGAAGCCAACAATGAAGAAGCCAGATCCGCAGGATGAGACCGACGAGCAGGAGCGTCGGCGCCTCGGCGATAAACTGAGAGAAGCTCGGAAATATTTGGGGCTGAAGCAAGAGGAGGTTGCCGCCTACTTGAAGATACCCCGGACCGCATTGACGGACATTGAGAACGGCCAGCGTCGTGTCGAAGCTATCGAGCTCGCTCGTCTCGCAAGGCTGTATCGGCAACCGATGGGATATTTCACCGGCGAGGAAGACGCTGCCGCCGGCCTTCCAGTTGACGTTGCACATTTGGCGCGGCGCGCGGCCAATCTGTCACAACAGGACCGCGACGAATTGAGCCGGTTCGCTGAGTATCTGAGGGCTCGGTCTCTCGCAGGGAGGCAGTAAGGCATGGCAACCAGCTACGCAGGAGCCGTCCGGGCTGGGACTATGGCTGCCGCTAGGGTGCACCGCCAGCTGGGAATCCAGGAGAAAACCACCCAGTTCGGCGGGAACATTGACGTCTTTGCTGCCATTCACGCCCTGGACCTCCCCTTGCTGATACGCCCTCTCGAGGGGCTTCTCGGAGCTTATCTCAGCCAGCCAGCCCCAGGCGTCCTTGTGACGACAGAACGCCCGATGAGCATCCAACGCTTTACGGCCGCTCATGAGCTAGGGCATTTCGCGTTGGGCCATAACCCAAGTCTCGACGACGAAAGCATGCTCAGACGCATGCCGTTAAAGGGTGGCAGAGACGAAAACTTTCAGGAGGTCGAGGCGAATGCGTTTGCTGTCGCCTTCATGCTACCTCGATGGCTGATCGCTTGGCATTCACAGCGCCAGGGATGGACGGTCGAGGCGTTTCGTCGTCCCAGCACGATTTATCAACTGTCGCTTCGGATGGGAGCCAGCTACGAAGCTACGTGCTGGACTTTGGCCCAAAACCAACTGATCAAGCCTAACCAGGTCCAAGAACTACTTCAAACGCAGCCGCGCGAACTGAAGGTCGGCCTGTTGGAGGGCTACAAACCCCAGGACTATCGGGGCGATGTTTGGCTGTTGACTGAACGCGACGCCGGCACTCGGATCGATGGAAGCCGAAATGATCTGTTTGTTCTTCGGCTCGAGGAGCACAGCGGGGGTGGTTACCTTTGGGACATCGATCAGTTGAAGGTGAGCGGTTTCGCAGTAGTTCGCGACGCGCTTGAGTCCCATAACGATGATGGCGTTGGCGGTCACGTCATTAGGCGGGTGACCGCAGCTCCAACCGACAGCCGTCGCGGTAGGATGTCGCTAGAGGAACGCCGACCTTGGGAAACTGATCAACCACTAGCAACACTGAATGTAGACTTCGACTTTACTGGCCCGGAACAGGAAGGGCTGTCGCGAGCCGAAAGAAGAGTTCTACTTGAGGCGGCATGAGCAAGATTGTGCCGGCTAAAGACCTGCGCTTGATGTTTGGTCCCGCGCGAAACCAGTTGGCGCGCCCAACCTGCCTCGCGTTTGCGGCGAGCGATGCGCACGCTGCAATGAGGTCGGGATGGGCTCCGTTGTCTTGCGAGTACATTTTCTTCCATGCTCAGCGCCGTGCAAGCCGCTTACCGAGTGTTGGTGCCATTCTCTCTAAAATGCTGGAAGCGATCCGCCTTGACGGCCAACCCGAAGAAAGTGGGTGGCCATACTTGAGCGCAACGCCAGCTGACCCGAGATCATGGATGCCGCCTACGGAGGTGGGTGCGTTGTACCGACGAAATGCGACATCCCCCGACCTTACCTTCGACGCTATCGTCGACGAGATCACAAACGACCATCCGGTTATCCTTCTCACTATGTTATCTCGCTCTTTCTTTCGACCGTCCTCGGAGGGCATCGTTCATCCTGAGCCAGCAGAGGCCCCCGAGCCAGAACGTCGTCACGCGGTGATCGGAGTCGGCCACGGTATCGTCGACGGGCATCGCGCTATTTTGGTTCGAAACAGTTGGGGCGCTGGCTGGGGTCAGGATGGCTACGCCTGGTTGACGGAAGGCTTCTTAAAGCCACGGTTGTTTGCCGTTGCGACGTTGACGGAGAATTTGAATGTACCTGCCAATTCCCCAACAGCATGATTGCGCAAGCGCCTGGCGCGAGGCGGTTCGTCAGGTCGACGCTCGATCCGGGCACTCAGCACATAACGTCATAATTGACATCGCCGATCCGCTCGCGAGTACCACGCGACAAGATCCCCGGATCGCCGCGGTTGACGATTTCTTGAATGGTTTTGACAAGTCAGTTGAGACTGTTGCGAACACTATTATGCCCGCCGGACTTTACCGCCGGTACGGCGCACCAGCATTTTTCGAAGTATTTCACCAAAGAGTGCTGCCAAAGGTACAGAGAAACAACCGATGGTCAGGATATTATTTCGAGAGGATGACTCGAGTTCCGAATCCACCTGACGAGCCCATTAATCAGCTCTGGGAGATAGTGGAACGCATCCGCGACGACAACGTGCGGGCGCTCAACAAATTCGAACTAACCGTCTTTGACCCTGCGCGTGACGTTGATGATTCTCCCTACGGCGGACAATGCCTCAGCTATATGAGCTTCAAGCTGTTGCCAGGGGCAACAAAAACACTGGCGCTGACGGCAGTGTATCGCAATCATTTCTATATCGAGAAATTGCTTGGCAACCTGATTGGCCTCGGTCGTTTGATGGAGTTCGTGGCGAAGGAAGGCCGAGTCTCCGTAGGAAATCTAACTGTCGTCTCTACGCACGCTGAGATCGATCAGCCCTGCAAATGCAAGCGCCGAGCCATCAACGGGTTACTGACACGCTTCGATCAGGAATGTTTAGCCTTGGGAGCTACACAGTCACCTTCGAACGGCAACTCCAGCACTGTCGGCTCGACGATAGCTGATAACCCATAAATGGCGTTGATGCCGGCGATGAATTCAGCTTGCCCTCCATAACTCGGATGGCGGACTGTTTCGATCGGTATGTTTAGGCTGTTCAGCGCAATGCTTGCATCGCGTCCAATTGCGACGAGACGCCGCGGCTTGAGCATAGAAATGAGCGTAAGCAGGAGCGGCCAAGTCGTCTCTCGTTCTTGGCGAGTGTGGCAGCGATTGGAGAGCGGGTTCGCCCCTTCGTACGGATGGAAGGGGAATACGTTCCACAACATCGCCGGCTGATTAATTCGCGTTAGGACGGTCCAGATGATCGCCGCAGTACGTTCCGCGACGGGAGGTCCTGACGTTGCCCGATCCAGCGATATTCCACCAAGCATCGCGGCAGCTCGGCCAAGATGCACTTCGTCAGTGAGAGGGATGCCTGTTCGACGACCGCCACGGTATCCCAGGTCGCGGGCAATCCAGAGAGTATCAACACGAACGTCTATAGCCGCTTCAAGGAAGCGTATCAGATTCCTCTTTCGAACCTTCGGCCCGTCACGTCGATCATGAAGCTCACAGCATTCGACGTAAGGGTTGAACACTGAAGGAAGACGCACATCAGCCAAGGTTTCAGCGAATAGCTTGGGTGTGTTCAAGGCAATTTCTCTACCGTAAGCGTGTGGCGGTTCATGTCGATCTTGACGAGGCCACGACGGTGTTCTCTCAAGAATCGGAAAGCAGCATACCCCGTTAGGATGGCTTCTTCCCAGACCCACAATGGCCTGCTCTCGACTTCATAGCCGGAAACAAATTGACGGACGTGCTTCAATAGGTCGAATGGTAAGTCACCGGCAGCCATGCCTTCGAAAAGATTGAGGTTTACTGCTTGCCCAAATATCCAGGTTGTCACTCCTTCCTCGATAAGCATAGCCCGCGCGCTGTCTTGAGCATCATCAATTTTGGGATCGCTTTTTCTTTTGAGCCGGAAGAGCCCTCGAATCACCGGTGACCAGCTCAGGACCGCGACATAGCCGTAGTGGAACACGTCATGGAAGCGGTAGTCATCCGGAGTCATTGCGTTATCGGTTAAGCGATCGCCGATGTTGATGCCATTGCACCGTTGAAAGACGTACGTCTTGCCTCCGACTTCTCGCTCAAATACTTCGACCGACAGTGTGCGGGGTAGCTGTTCTTCCTCCACTGCCTCGGCATCGAGAGCTGTGGGATAGACGCGTTCCTTGGGCCATCGGTCGAAGATTTTTGACAGGTTTTTGATAGCTGCAGCTTCCAGTGTAACGCCTGCCTCGGTCGCCGCCTTGATCAAGGTGCGAGTGATCGGAATAAGGCGGCCGGCCAGCGCGGACTGGTTATCTTTCAGCCGACCAGCCTCTTGGTCAATGATCAGCAATCCAACCTCGCCTGCCAGTTGAAGCAAAGTCTGCTCGAACGTTGAGCTGGGTGAACCGGTCTGGGGCATAATCGGAGGCTGTAATGCCGCAAACGACGCAACCTCCTGGCCGAAGCTTTTCGAGATGATTTCCTGGAGAGTGAGCCCACCCCGGGCCGCGACCGCCGTCAAATACCAAAGGACGTCTCCAAGCTCATCGACCACAGCGGCCGCATAACCGATGTAGGAGGCTCGGTCGCGATGCTTCTTTTTCACTTCGCTGAGAAGGCTACCAGTTTCGCCGAAGAGCCCGAGCAGCGGGAATGTCAGCGACCCAGCGTCGCTCCGCTGGTCCGTCGTCAGGGCTTGTTCCGCGTAATCCATGATGCTGAGAGGAGCAAAGTCGTCCTTCACCGCGTACCCCCGTTTTTGCCCGCGCAAAAGCTGTACTACAACAAGGGAACGACTGCTGGTAGTTAGACGATTTGAGGCCTGCCCGGTGGAGTTCGACCACTCAAACAGAAGCAGTAATAAAGTAGCTGCCCTTGCGGGAGGGTACGCAGTAAACTAAAGCAATATCAAACACTTATATCAGAATAGCCAAGCTGGCGTTACCTCAGTCGATGGAAGGGGCTCGACATATCGAAGGCTGCTCGCAGAGGGTCGGTGACCCGACTCAGGTCTTCCAGCGACCGACCGCGAAGGCCTCAAGGTGCCCGCTGATATCGTCGGGATCGAAGGCCGGGCCGGCGAATGCGCCAAACGGGGCAGGCGCCTCAGTGGGCTGCGGGCGCCCCAGGGCGGCGTCACAGAGCTCTGGCCTGAACACGGCCATGGCCGTCTTGACACCATCCGGCGTCAGCGGCGCCTGCCCCCAGCGCACCATCTGTGCATAGAGCCAGGCGGCCTGGACCGGATCGGGGCGCCCTGCCCCTTCACGCCCGACCAGGAGGTAACGACCGCTTTCGCGGAACGTGCCGTCGGGCGAGATCTTCAGACGCCCATCGAGCGTGCGCTGGACAACTTCGGCATCGACGCCGATCCGCTCCGGCTGCGCCAGGATGCGCGCCGCCTCGGTCCGGTTTTCGGGGTGCTCGATGAACACGGCGGCCTTCTCGGCCGCACGCACCAGCGCCGCGACCACGTCCGGATTTTTGTCCGCCCAGGTCTGTCGCACCGCCAAAACCTTCTCCGCCGCGTGCACGAGAATGTCGGAAACGAAATGCAGGATGTGGCCGACGCCGAGATCGACCGCGATCGAATTCCAGGGTGCGCCGACGCAGAACGCATCGACATGGCCGCTCTTGAGGCTATCGACCATGTAGGGCGGCGGCAGCACGACAAGGCGCACGTCCTCGTCCGGATCGACCCCGGCGGCCGCCATCCAGAATCGCAGCTGGTAATTGTGAGTCGAGAACGGGAAGGTCATGCCGAACGTCAGGGGCTCGGCGCCAGCCTTGCGGCGCTTGGCGACCACCCGCGCGAGGGCTTTCGCCGTCGCCATCGGATCGAAACGGTCGCCGTCGATCGCCTCCGTCAGCGCGGCCAGGAGCGCCGGCGACACAGTGATCGCATTGCCGTTGATGCCGAGATTGAAGGGGGCAACGATCGGCACCTTGACGTGGCCGAGCCCGAGCGAGGATGCGATGGCGACAGGCGCGAGCAGATGCGCGGCGTCGAACAGGCCGATATTGAGCTTGTCGCGGACGTTGGACCAGGACACCTCGCGCACCAGCTCGATGTCGAGGCCTTCGGCGGCGGCAAAGCCCTTGTCGACGGCGACGATCAGGGCGGCGGCATCGACCAGCGGAATGAACCCGATGCGAAGCGGAGCGGTCATTTCAGCATCTCCGACGCGGTGATGATCGACTGGGCGATCTCGCCGATTTTCTTCTTCTCGCGCATGGCTGTGGAGCGCAGCAACACATAGGCCTCGTCCTCGTTGAGGCCCTTGACCCGCATCAGGATGCCCTTGGCCTTTTCGATGATCTTGCGGTCTTCGAGCTGCGACTTGGTGCGCTCCAGCTCCTCCTGGAGTTTGGCGAAGGCATTGAAGCGGGACACGCAGAGATCGAGGATCGGCTTGATGCGCTCCTTCTTCAGACCGTCGACGATGTAAGCGGAGACCCCGGCCTCGACCGAGGCCTGGATCGAGGCGGAATCGCTCTGGTCCACGAACATCGCGATCGGCCGCTTCACGGCGCGGCTGACCTGGAACATCGCCTCGAGCACGTCGCGGCTGGGGTTTTCGAGATCGATCAGGATAATGTCGGGATCGACCGCATAAATGCGGGCCAACAGGCTCTGCATCTCGCTGATATGGACGACCTGCGTGAACCCGGCCTCCCGCAGTCCCTCCTGGAGGATCGCGGCCCGGATCGGGCTCTCGTCGACAATCACGATTTTGGGCGACTGTTCGGCGCTCATAGCTCACTCACGACCCGGCGATTCATCCATAGCATGCCGGAGGGCGATGCAAAGGGTTGTAATTATGGGCAATTGGGACTAGCTCAAGCCTGTCAATCAGGCAGATTTGAATATGGCTCAGACGGCTGCGCCCAAGCTCAGCTTGGTGTCGCTCGGGTGTCGCTGAGACAACGAAAGTAAATTTCGGAGCCGTTAAGCCGAGATTTCGGCTTTCGGATGCGAAGCAAAACTCACGTGGTCAATCGGCGCATTGCCGGTGGTAACCCGGAGCGAACATCGGGGCTTTTGCTCTCACGGAACCTTCGCGCCAATGATCATCTTGTCGAGAAGTGGCACGGTAGCCAGCACCGCCGTTTCGTTGCGGCCGGAGACCGCTAGCCGCACGACATAAGAATTGCCGTCCTTGTCGAGATCGGCGTAATGCGCGATCACCTCGATCGGCTGGTCCTTCAGAGACGGATTGTCGTAGCGGTTGATAATGACCTTGGGGTTGACCGAGGGAAGCGTGGTTATCTTGGCATTCTCGCCGGATGTCATCGTCCAATCCCGATCGCTGGCTGCGACCCATTGGACCAATTCGGTCCGATCCTTGTTGTAGCGGGCTTCGGCATAGATGATTGCATCGGCTTTGCCGAATTGCGTCCCCTTCGGCACAAACATGGACGCGCCATACCTGAGGCTGGCGACATCGTCCCTCACCCATCCATCAGGTGTTTTCACCTGTGGCCTGAATTCTGGACACATTCGCTCTTGGCGATCACAGACATGGAGGATTTTAGCAACTTCAGCCTGAGCCGAAAACATCCCGCCCCAGATGGCGCTTACGAAAACCATGCCGCAGATCAAGCGACGCATGCAGCGCATTCTCCTCACTCGGGTGGGCCTGAGACAACGAGTGTGACCCCCAGTATTCTGAATAGGTTCATGGTCAATTGCCAAGTCGGTTGTATAGGCGCCCAAACCTTGGTGAATGTAGTAGATAAATGGATCCCAGCCGCGAACGTATCAATGAGCCGCACCGGTCGCTCTAAAAGCCTCACGGACCCCTGGGACCGGCGAACCGACAGCTACGCGCCGAAACAGCCAAACTTGCAAGCTCAAGGTTGATTTTCGCCATCAGATCAATTACTTGAAGCGCACATCCCGACAATTCAGCTGCAGGCCCCAGGCGAGCACATGGAACGAGCGCCGCGTATATCATTCACATCTCTCGGATGTCCCAAGGCATTGGTGGATTCCGAGCGCATCATCACGCGCCTGCGCGCGGAAGGCTATGAGCTCGCCCGCAGGCATGACGGGGCCGACATCGTCATCGTCAACACCTGCGGCTTCCTCGACAGCGCCAAGCAGGAATCGCTCTCGGCGATCGGCGAGGCCATGGCCGAGAACGGCAAGGTGATCGTCACCGGCTGCATGGGCGCCGAGCCCGAGCAGATCGAGCAGGCCTATCCCGGCGTGCTCTCGATCACCGGCCCGCAGCAATATGAGAGCGTGCTCGATGCCGTGCATCGTGCGCTGCCGCCCGCCCACAATCCGCATCTCGACCTGGTGCCGCCGCAGGGCATCAAGCTGACGCCACGCCACTATGCTTACTTGAAGATTTCCGAAGGCTGCAACAACCGTTGCACCTTCTGCATCATCCCGAAGCTGCGCGGCGATCTGGTCTCGCGTCCGGCCAATGATGTGCTGCGTGAGGCCGAGCAGCTGGTCAGCGCCGGCGTGAAAGAGCTGCTGGTGATCTCGCAGGACACCTCGGCTTACGGCGTCGATCTGAAATATGCCGAGAGCCCGTGGAAGGATCGCCAGGTCCGCGCCAGATTCCTCGACCTCGCGCGCGAGCTCGGCGAGCTCGGCGCCTGGGTCCGGCTGCAATATGTCTACCCCTACCCCCATGTCGACGAGGTCATCGCGCTGATGACGCAAGGCACGGTGCTGCCCTATCTCGACATCCCGTTCCAGCATGCAAGCCCCGAGGTGCTGAAGGCGATGAAGCGCCCGGCCGCGCAGGACAAGACGCTGGCGCGGATCAAGCGCTGGCGCGAGGAATGTCCCGATCTCGCCTTGCGCTCGACCTTCATCGTCGGCTTCCCCGGCGAGACCGATGCCGATTTCGCCTATCTGCTCGACTGGCTCGATGAAGCCGAGATCGATCGCCTCGGCTGCTTCAAATACGAGCCGGTTGCGGGGGCGACATCGAACGCGATCGGGAATCCCGTGCCGGAAGAGGTCAAGCAGGAGCGCTACAACGCGCTGATGGCGCGCCAGCAGAAGATCTCCGCACGCAGGCTGAAGCGCAAGGTCGGCACGCGGCAGCAGATCATCATCGACGAGGTCGGCCCGACTGTCGCAAAGGGCCGCTCGAAGGCCGACGCGCCGGAGATCGACGGCGCGGTGTATCTGACAAGCCGCCGCCCGTTGCGCGTCGGCGAGATCGTCACCGCGAAGATCGAGCGCGCCGATCAATATGACCTGCACGGCAGCGTCGCGGGGTTCTGACGGCATTGTTGTGCACTGAACGCTTCCACAGCGTCGTGGCCGGGCTTGTCCCGGCCATCCACGCCTTGACGCGCGATGCGAAGAACGTGGATGCCCGGGACAAGCCCGGGCATGACGACCTCTTGTGAATGTGAATGTTCGTATGCGGGTAGTCCCACGCCGCTAGCGTCGTTGCGTCACGCCAGCCATTTCGGCACCCAGCGCTCGGGGCGCGGTGCGCGGGCGAGATCGGCTTTTGCTTCAGACAAAAGCGCCGGCTCGCCGTCGATGGTCGGGCGCACATCGTATTCGAAATTCGGCATGACGCGCCCGTCGGCGTAGAGACCAAAGCTCATCGCGTACCACAGCCCGAGCTTAGGCTGCGCCCGCCACATCCCCTCGCGCAGTTCGCGCAACAGGGATTCGATCGCGGCCGCTTCCTCGAAGGCTTGCTGCCCGCGCGTCAGAATGCGCGCCTGGTATTGCTCGCCGACGATCGCGACCTCGAAGCGGGTCTTGTCCCAGGCATTCTTCCCCTTCGGCAGATGCGCGGCGAGCCGCCAGCCGAGCTCGGCCATCATCCGGTGATTGGCCCAATAGTCTTCGCGCTCCCGGCTCCATTTCTCGACGAAGCCACGGAAGTCCGGGAGGTCCGATGCGCCGTCCTCGCACGGCACCGGCTCACAGGGCGGCCGTCGGGCGAGCCATTGCGCGAGCTCGACCGTCTGAGGCTCGACCTCATCGTGCGGCCGCAGATCGTGCCAGGCCTTGTCGAATTGCTCCGACGTCAGTTTTGCCAGCAGCACGTCGAGGGATGGCGCGAGCAGCTCATAATCGCCCTCCGACCCCAGCCCCACGATCGGAGCATCGTCGCGGTCGAGACCGGCGCCGTACCAGCCGCCGACGGCCGAACCATCAGGCAGGCGCATGAACAACGCGAAGCGGTCGCGCAACGGACTGCCGTCGAAGATCGGGGCCTGATCGGAGAACTGGCCTTGCAGGGAGAAGCAGCCGACGCTGCCCCAGGGGCGCCCGTTCAGCCAGCCGGCAAAATCCAGCAGCAAAGGCGGCGCCTCGATGCCCGGCGGAAACGCGCCGCGAATGCTGTCGAGATCGATAGGATAAATATCGGACAAGGCTGAAAACTGTCTGGTTGGTCCCGTTACACTTGGTCGAGCCGGTCTGGCACCCGGTTCGAAACCAATTTCGTTCCCTCGATCACAAACGCGCCAGCCGCACGATTGTTTCCATCGGAAACGCAACTGATCAGACCGCGATTGATATCCGGCGTCGTCGCGGGGAGCTCTGCCGCAACGCTGTTACGCGCGTCGCCACCGCACACGGCAATGTGACACTATAATGCATTCACGCAGAGGTCACCGACTCGCCCTAACTCTCGCGCGCCTTCAACGCGAGCGAGGAACGAGAATGAGCCGCCTCCCGAACATGCTGCGCACGCAGCGCTTCGACGATTACCGCTTCTACCACCAGAGCACCGTCAACCAAACGCTGCATCTGATCAGCGCCATGATTTTCCTCAGCTGCTATGCGTTGCTGTTCAGGGATCCAGCGCTCGCGGGCATCATTGGCTGGCTCGCGATGCTGACGCGGCAGACCGGGCATTTCTTCTTCGAGCCGAACGGCTATGACGCGGTCAATGACGTCAGCAACAACTACAAGGAAGCGGTCAAGGTCGGCTACAACCAGACCCGCAAGATCATTTTACTCCTCGTCTGGGGCGGCGCGCCGATTGCGCTGTACGCGTATCCGACGCTGTTCGGTCTCTTTGCTCCTCCAACCGTTCGTCTCGACTTCATCCGTCACATCGGCGTGCTCTGGCTCGCGATCGGCATCGGCGGTGGGCTGGCACGCATGGTCCAGCTGTTCGCAACGCGCGGCGTCACGACCGGACTGGTGTGGGCGTTCAAGGTGCTGACCGATCCCTTCCACAACATCGCGCTGTACTGGAAATCGCCGCTCAAGCTGATGCGCGGCGAGCTCATCGACACCGCGATTGCGGATGCTGATTGGGGCGAGGACGACGTCGAAGAGGCCGTGCATCTGACCTGACCGGCACACGCCAGGCGTGTTTTGCAAAACGTCCGCTTGACAAGCGCGGCCATTCGGCTGTACGGACGCGGCCCATGATCAATTTCCGGACCCATCTGCGCCAAGCCATGCGTCGTCGCTCCTGCGACGATGATGGGTTGCGCCATGTCCGACGACGCCGCTGAAGCACTGAATTCAGCCAGTTTTCGAGAAGGCCGCACCCGCAAAGTGCGGCCTTCTTGCATTTTGCGTCCATTTCTCATCCGCCCCCAAATCTTCCCTACCCCAAATCTTCCATGCCCCAAGAGGAGTTCGACATGACCACCGCCACCCATCCGTATGACGCGCTGATGGACATCACCGCACGGCCGAAGGCCGTGTTCGTCCGCGGTGCCGGCTCCTACCTCTGGGACGACAGCCGCAAGCGCTATCTCGATTTCGTGCAGGGCTGGGCCGTGAACTGCCTCGGCCACTCCCCGCCCGCGATCGCCGACGCGCTCACAGCGCAAGCCAAGCGGCTGCTGACGCCGAGCCCGGCCTTCTACAACGAGAGGAGCCTGAAACTGGCGCAGGCGCTCGTCGACAACAGCGCCTTCGACCAGGTGTTTTTTGCCAACTCAGGCGCGGAGGCCAATGAGGGCGCGATCAAGCTCGCGCGCAAATATGGCAGCCTTCACAAAGGCGGCGCGTTCGAGATCATCACTTTCGAGGGCGGCTTTCACGGAAGAACGCTGGCGACGATGTCGGCGTCGGGCAAGAAGGCGTTCGAGCCGCTGTTCGAGCCGAAGGTCGCGGGCTTCAAGAAGGCGAAGCTCAACGACATCGCCTCCGTCGAGACTCTGATCAGCACAACCACCGTCGCGGTGATGCTCGAGCCGATCCAGGGTGAGTCCGGTGTGTGGCCGGCGACCGATCAGTTCCTGCGGGAGTTGCGCGCGCTGACGGAGGCGCACGGCCTGCTGCTCATTTTCGACGAGATCCAGACCGGCATGGGCCGGACCGGAAAGCTCTTCCACTACGAGCACTCAGGCATCGCGCCCGACATCATGACGCTCGGCAAGGGTGTCGGCGGCGGCGTGCCGCTCGCAGCCCTGCTTGCGACCGAACGCGCCTCCTGCTTCGAACACGGCGACCAGGGCGGCACGTTCAACGGCAACCCGGTCATGTGTGCGGCCGGCCTTGCGGTGGTCGATGAGGTCAGCAAGCCGGAGTTTCTGAAAGCGGTGGCGGACACCGGCCTGCTGCTGGAAGCCGAGTTGCAGAAGGTCTCGGCCCGGCATGGCCTCGGCGGCGTGCGCGGCCGCGGCTTGTTGCTGGCGCTCGACCTCAAGCTACCGATCGCGCCCGGCATCGTCGCCCAGGCGTTCCAGGCCGGCGTGCTGCTGAACGCGCCGCAACTCGACACGCTGCGCTTCATGCCGGCGCTGAACGTCACGCGGGCAGAGATCGCCGAGATGATCGATTGTCTCGACGGGATCTTGACCAAGGCCGGCGCGGCCCGACGGGTGGCGTAAACACGGGCGGCGGCTGTTGCGGTCCAAGACGACCGCAACAGCCTACGTCCCGAAATAGCGGACCACGAATGTCATGTCACACAATGGTGGTGATGAGGCAGATCGCGAAACAAGCGAAATCGATCCTTGAGGATCTTGTCGCATTCGCACGCGCTCTGCCGCAATCCGTCGATATCGTGAATTCGAATGGCTCCGCGGGAGCCTGCGATGATCCCTTTCGCGTCGAGGTCGGCGAGCGCCATCGAAACGCTCGGGCGCCTGACACCGAGCGCCGATGCAATCAGACCATGTGTCACCGGCACGACGTCGCTCTCGATACGGTCCTGGGCGAGCAACAGCCACCGGGCCACGCGCTCGCCGATTTCATGCCTTGCATTGCAAAGCGCAATCTGCGCGTTGAGCGCCATCAGCACCTGGACATATCTGAGCATGTGATCTCTGGTCACAGGGCTTTGCCGGAGGATATCGCGAAAGATTTGCGCCTCGATGCGAAGCGCCCTCCCCGGTACGCGCACCACGCTGCGCTGCATCGACTGCACGGCTCCCAGAACCAACGACACGCCCAGAAATCCGAACTTGCCGACGACCGCGACTTCGACCGGACCATCCCTGGCGGTGCGCACAACCCGCGACACCACGCCGGATTCAATGAAATAGGCCGCATCGGGATAGCGCAGCGCGTCATGAACGATCTCGTTTCGCTTCAGCGGAACAAGCGTCAGGTGCGGTCGCAACAATGCGAACTCAGCCTCGGGGAGCGTTGCCAATATCGCGTTCTGAACCGCGACCGGGGTCAAATCGGAGTATCGGCCTGGTCTCGATCGAGCTGAGTGAATCATCTTCTCGCGGCTTGGCGCCACCCCCGATTTGCAATTCGGAAACTAGCGCGCACCGGAGACGTGGCGTTGCGACATAGTAGCGCAGCCGCATGCGATGGTCGATGCTCACACTGCGATCCCCGAATCCGATCGGCGTCAGCCGCTTGCCTGCGTGCTCCGGCCACGGCCGTACCAAGCAGTTCGAACGTTCGCCGCGCTTGCTCGTGTCTGCTCGCCCGATTTGGCCAGGTGGAGAATTCGCTCACGCGTCCGGCTTCGCGCGGCATCCACCAACATGGTGCCTGCCCAGCGATATACGTTGTTCTCCTTGACCTGCTGACGCAGCAACTTCATCCGTTCGGACTGTTCGTCCAGGGGCATGGTCATCGCAAGCTCGATCGCTCCGGCCATTTCTTCGGTGTCGTAGGGATTGACGATCAGCGCTTCCGACATCTCGCGCGAAGCGCCCGTGAAGCTCGAGAGCACCAGTACGCCGGCATTGTCCGCGCGCGCGCTCACAAATTCCTTTGCGACGAGATTCATCCCGTCGTGCAGGCTGCTGACGACGCAAACATCCGCCGCGCGAAACAGCCTGAAGACGTCAACGGGCTCATAGTGCCTTGCAACGAGCCGAATCGGAGGCTGCCGATCGCCGTGACGCGCGTTGATATCCGCCGCCAGCGCTTCCGCTTCGCTTTGAAGCCGAGAATAGGCGCTGAGCTTGCTTCGCGTCGGCGCCGCGACCTGGATGAAAACAAGCCGGTCCCGCCAGGCCGGGTTGCGCGTCAACAGAACGTCGACCGCCCGCATGCGATCGAGTATCCCCTTGGTGTAGTCGAAACGCTCGACGCCGACGATCACCTTCGTTCCCGGCGCAAGGTCGAACTGTGCAAAACATTCCGTCTTGCACTTTTCCCGCTCGGGTACGGTCACCAGAGCGCTCGGAGGCCATTCGATCGAGATCGGATAGGCACGAATTCTGGTCTCGTGGCCGGCCAGACTGACGGCTTGCACCTCACGATCGATCCGGCTTTCGACGAAACGATCGACGCATTCGACGAAATTATTGCAATGGAACTGGGTATGAAATCCGAGAATGGTGCTGCCGAGCATGCCCTCGATGATTTCCGTCTTCCAGGGACAGATACTGAACGTCTCGGCATTGGGCCACGGGATGTGCCAGAACGAGATGATCGTCGCCTTCGGAAGGCGCTCGCGGATCATCTTCGGAGCGAGGGCGAAGTGGTAGTCCTGGACGAGCACGATCGGATCTTCGGTCTGCGCTTCGGCCACGACCGCATCCGCGAAGCGTTGATTGATGTCCCGATAGCTGCGCCAGTCGCCCACCCTGAACGTCGGCCGCACGAACACGATGTGGCACAGCGGCCAGAGCCCCTCGTTGGCGAAGCCGTAATAGTAGCCGTCCTGCTCCTCTTCGGTTAACCAGACGCGACGCAGCTTGTACGTTGGCGCGCTTTCCGGGACTCCGATCCTGTCGTACTGGTCGACCGTCTCGCGATCGGCGCTTCCACTCCCGTGCGCGATCCAGGTGCCGCCGCAAGCGCGCATGATCGGCTCGAGGGCAGACACGAGGCCGCTGGCGGGTCTCTGAACGGAAATGCCCTTGTCGGTCCTGTTATGGATGTACGGCTCCCGATTTGAGACGACCAGCACTTCCGCGCCCGGCAGCACACCGTTGAGCAGGTCTTGAAGCGTCTTCGGGCTCCAGTCCGTCTGGTTCGGCAGCGTAAAGTGTTCGGCCTGGCGTAAAAGATTGTGAATCTCGCGGTCGATCGCCGAGCTTCCCGCAGCCCCTCGTGCATGCGAAGTCCCCTGGCGCACCTCCTCCACGGCGCGCCGAAGCGAATTCATCCAGCTTCGCAGCATGAGGATCGCGAATATGATCGTGCCCACCGTCAGGACGAGCACGACGCCGGAAACCGACGCCAGCAGATAGGAAATCACCTGGCTCGACCGCGCGCTCGCGAAGCTCAGGTCGGTCAGGATCACGAGATAGGAACGCCCCCTGGCGACGATCACGGGGAACGCTGCGACCAGAATTCGTCGCCCGCCGCTCGTGATGTTTGCGAAACTCTCGCTCTCGGACCTGGCGATCTTCTCGCAACTGAAGCTCGCCGGCATCTCCGGCGTCGCCGCGATCAATGTTCCCGCATGATCGCAAAAGCCGACCGCCAGAATCTTCTTGTCGAGCGCAACGCGCTTGAAGAGGTCAGACAGCCCTCCCCAGGACTGGTCCTCGACGTCGCGATCGAGAAAGGGCTGGATCGCGTTGAAGACGAGTCTCGATCGGGCTTCGACGTCGCTGCGCGACCATTGCTCGACGATCCCGCCTGTGAACGGAGAGATGCCGAACGCAACGATCAGAGCGACCGCCAATCCGAAGACTCCGAAGCGAAGGATATCCCTGTACCTAAACGGCATGGCGCTGTCCCTCACCAAGATCGTCGTCCCGCCGGACGCCAGTCGGACGCGCCGTCCCGTCCGAGGGTACCGAAGCGCTGCCCCACCATGTCACAGTTGATGCGCGCATCAGCAGACTATTTCGACCGCGACCGATTTTTGGTCATGATCGCCGCGATGATCAAGCCGAACATCGCCAGTCTCAGGCAGTAGAACGCCGGTTCGAGTTCGTTGGAAATGTGCGTCAATCCGACAGCAGCGCGCGAGACTGCGTCGATGGCAAAGGCGAGAGCGAACAGCAGGAAGAAGCTGTCCGAGGTCTGACGCCAGAACTTCAGAAAGAAGAGCGTCGTCGCGAATGAGGCCATTGCGACGGCGCCGGATAAAACGGCGGACACGTTGCTCATCATCCCTCCGCGTCCCAGATCAGCCCGTAGAGAAGGATCATCATCGCCATCAGTGCGATGAGCAGACGCAACGTCGACAAGTCAATGTCGGGCAGTACGACCTTATCCAGCACGAGGACGACATTGTTCAGTGTCAGACCGACGAAACACAGACCGCTCCAGAGCAGCAGCCTGTACTTTTCCTGCCGATAGGCGCCAAGCAGCATGCCGGCGCAGACCGCCGACGTCGCAGCACATAGACCGAAGATGAAAGGGGACATTGTCACGAACCCTTTCGGAACTTAAAGGCATCGGCAAAGGAGCCGATGCGGCGGGGCTTCGAATGGACGATGTTGGTCACCGGAATGAGGTGATGCGAGTACGCCTCCAGCAATTGACCAACGAGCTCCTGGTCCTCGGACGACACTGCATCGAGGCTGTAGATTCCCTCGACGCAACACATCAACCCGGAAGCACAAAGTCGGTTCAAGGCCTCGGTT
Source organism: Bradyrhizobium diazoefficiens (assembly GCF_016612535.1). Taxonomy (NCBI): domain Bacteria; kingdom Pseudomonadati; phylum Pseudomonadota; class Alphaproteobacteria; order Hyphomicrobiales; family Nitrobacteraceae; genus Bradyrhizobium; species Bradyrhizobium diazoefficiens. Next base: position 486,111 of record NZ_JAENXS010000002.1, on the reverse strand, counting down.
GCCTGGGATTCGCTGATGTACAGGCGCTCTGCGAGTCCAGAGACGTTCCAGGAGGATCCGGGGCTGGATCGCAGCAGAAGCAGTGCTTCGATCTGGGCAACGGAATCGATCCGCTTCAGAATGAAGCTGCGCAATTCATCGGAGATATATTCATTGGACATTGCGCTTGCACGGGCCACGGAATTCGACGCCGGGAAACGACCAGCGGGACCACTTCGTCTATCGCCCGCGGCCGCGCCTCTAGCTACCCACGCACCCTTTCGGTCTTTCACCGTTGCACGCGAGACAGACAGACCGGACGACGATGCGACCGCCGACCGCCCGGCGCTCGTGCAGATGCGGGGTCGCTGTCGCACAATCGTTACAATATGCCTGCGGACGACGTACCTCCGCCTTTGACGTCTTTGACATTGTGCCCCCAAGGACTCTCGCGTCACAGTCACCCGTCGCCACCTTCGCGACTGAATCGTGGCAACTCTGGGAAGCTCGCGCAGCATCAAAGAACAAACAATGGCCTCGGGTGGCCAGTCGGTCCGGTAGCGTACCAAGAAACCAGCTATCCCTGAACGATCGTCAAAACCGGAATGCGACGCCGCCGTTCGACATGAGGCGGGCCCGTCGCCGTCACGGCCTGCCGAGCCGGCTCCCGTCTACGGCTTCAAGATCGACGCGCCGGTCGTGTTGCGGCTTTCGAGATCGATATGAGCCTTTGCGGCGTCCTTCAGCGCATAGGCGTGATTGATCGGCACGTGCAGCTTGCCATTGATGACTGCGGAAAACAGCGTGTCGGCGCCTTCCAGCAGCTCCGAACGCTTGCCGACATAGTCGTTGAGCTTCGGCCGGGTCGCAAACAGCGAGCCGTGATTGTTCAGCTCGGCGATCGAGAACGGCGGCACGGGACCTGAGGCGTTACCGAAAGACACGAACATGCCGCGCGGCTTCAGGCAGGACAGCGAGCCCGGGAAAGTCGCCTTGCCGACACCGTCATAGACGACGTCGCAGCCCTCGTTGCGGCTGATTTGTTTGACGCGCGCGACGAAGTCCTCCTCGTTGTAGAGGATGACGTGATCGCAGCCATTGGCTTCCGCAAGCTCGGCCTTGGCGCGCGAGCCGACGGTGCCAATGACATGCGCACCGAGTGCCCGCGCCCACTGGCAGGCCAGCAGGCCGATGCCGCCGGCGGCGGCGTGGATCAGCACGCGATGATGCGGCTCGACCTTGAACGTCTTGTGCAGGAGATACCAGACGGTTAGGCCCTTGAGCATCAGCACGGCGCCCTGCTCGTGGGTGATGTGATCGGGCAGCTTGACCAGCTTCTCCCAGGGGATGTTGCGCTCGCTCGTGTACGCGCCGAGATTGTGGTAATAGGCGACTCGGTCGCCGGGATGGAAATTCGTCACGCCCGGCCCGACGGCCACGACCTCGCCCGAGGCCTCGTTGCCGGCGATGAAGGGCAGCCCCGGCGCCTTGTAGAGGCCGGTGCGGTAGTAGACGTCGATGAAGTTCAGGCCAACCGCATGCTGGCGGATGCGCACCTCGCCGGGGCCGGGCGCCGGGACCTCGACGCTCTCATAGACCAGGGCCTCGGGACCTCCGACCTTGTGCACACGGACGGCTTTGGTCATCACCTGACCTCCTCTTCGCGAGCGCTCAGCGAAAGGCATCGCGCCCGCCTTGTCAACTCGACGCCATCTGGAACGCCTAGACCGACCGCTTCCCGGCCTTCTTGCGGTTGCTCTTCGCCAGCACGTTGAAGAATTCCACCGCCGCCGAGAACGCAATTGCGAAATAGATGTAGCCGCGCGGGATGTGGAATTTGAATCCGTCCGCGACCAGCGCGACACCGATCAGCACCAGGAATGCCAGTGCCAGCATTTTGGTCGTCGGATGTTCGGCGACGAATCGCGCCACCGGCCCGGACGAAATGTACATGATCAGGCAGGCTATCACGACGGCGGCGATCATGATCTCGAGGTCCTGCGCCATGCCGATCGCGGTGATGATCGAGTCCAGCGAGAATACGATGTCGATGACGACGATCTGGGCGATCACCCAGAAGAAAGCGTTGCGGGCTGACTTGCCATCACCCTCCTCATCGCCCACATCGACCGCGGCATGGATCTCGTGCGTCGCCTTGGCGATCAGGAACAGGCCGCCGCCAATCAGGATGAGATCGCGCCAGGAGAAGTCGTAGCCTGCGAGCGAGAACACCGGCGCGGTCAGGCCGATCAGCCAGACCAGCAGGCTGAGCAGGATGATGCGGAAGATCAGCGCCAGTGCGAGCCCGACCTGGCGGGCGCGGCGGGCCTGCTTCTCGGGGACGCGCGAGACGATCACCGACAGGAAGATGACGTTGTCGATGCCGAGCACGATCTCGAGCGATGTCAAGGTGAGCAGCGCGGCCCAGGCCTCGGGGCTGGTCAGAAGGTGCATCATGCAAACGATCTTGCCAGCCGGATCAATGCATCGCTGAAGGCGATCCAGATCGCGATCGCGCAGAGCGCAACGGTCACGCCGGTGCCGACGCGAAAGTCCATCTCAAGCGTGTAGAGCCCGAGAAGCGCCCAGACCGCGATCAGCGACATCGTCAGCCAGCGCAGCCGCACGACACGCACCGGATGCAGCACATGGAACGGGACGAAGGTCAGCACCACCAAGGCTGCGACCAGCAGTGTCGACGACAGCGGCGGCCAGTGCAGCAGGAACAGGTAGAATGCCGCCGCATTCCACAGCGCCGGAAAGCCGCGAAAATGATTGTCGTCCGCTTTCATGCGCAGGTCAGCGAAATAGAGTGCGCTGGTGACGATGATGGCGATCCCGAGCAAGGGCGCCGCCACCGGCAGCAACAGGCCGCTCGCCACGATCGCATAGGCCGGCACGAAGACGTAGGTGACGAAGTCGACCACGAGATCGAGCACGTCGCCCGACCAGTTCGGCTGCACGCTCTTGACGTCGAGCCTACGCGCGATCGGCCCGTCGATGGCATCGATGATCAGGGCGACGCCCAGCCATCCGAACATCGCCGCCCAGTGCTCGCGCACGGCCTCCAGCATCGCCAGCAGTGCGATCGCCGCACCGAAGGCGGTGAAGATGTGCACCGAGAACGCCGCGGCGCGGATCGCGGGCCTGGGTTTGAGGGAATCCTCTTCGCTGTCCATCCGGGTTTTCATGGCTTCTGCTACCAGAATGGGACCGGTTTGCACATCCGCCGTCGCGGCATTGCGCCGCGCAATTCGTCATAAAATCAGGCAAAATAGGTGGGCTTGAATTTGTCGCTGAGCATGTCATGTGTCGTTCCATGACAGATGGATCGGCACCCTTTGACGCAACCGTTATTGGCGGCGGACCGGCAGGTCTTGCGGCGGGAATTGCATTGGCACAGGCCGGCGCGCGGACCGCACTGGTGGCACGGCGCCTGCCCTATGCCGACAACCGTACCACCGCGCTGTTGGGTGCCTCTGTCGGTCTTCTGGAGAGCCTCGACGTCTGGCCGCGCTGCAACGACAAGGCGGCGGCTCTGGAAGTCATGCGCCTGGTCGACGACACCGGCCGGCTGTTCCGCGCCCCGGAGGTCCGGTTCTCCTGCCATGAGATCGCGCTCGAGGCGTTCGGCTACAACATCGACAACCGCTCGCTGATGCTGGCGCTCGAAGCGCGCACGGCCGAGCTGCCCAACCTCGTCCGTTTCGACGACGAGGCCGAAAACGTCGTCATCGAAGCCGACGACGTCGCGATCCGCACGGCCTCAGGACAATTCTTGACCACGCGGCTCGTGGTGGGGGCCGACGGACGGCACTCGCTGTGCCGGGAGGCCGCCGGCATTGCGGTCACGCGCCGCGAGCTGACCCAGACGGCGCTGACCTTCAACGTCAGCCACGTGCGGCCGCACCGGAACGTCTCGACCGAGTTCCACACACCACACGGTCCCTGCGTGTTCGTGCCCCTGCCCGGCAACCGCTCCAGCATCGTCTGGGTCTCAGCCCCCGCGGAGGCCGAACGCCTTCGCGGCCTCAGCGACGAGGAGCTGTCCGCCGCGATCGAGAAACAATCGCATTCCATTCTGGGACGCATGACGGTCGAGCCCGGCCGCAGCCTGTTTCCGCTGGCGATCGAACGGCCAAGATCATTCGGCAGCGACCGCATCGCGCTGGTCGGCGAAGCCGCCCACGTGGTTCCCCCGATCGGCGCCCAGGGGCTCAACCTCGGTCTGAGGGATGCCGCGGATATCGCAAGACTGGCCGGCGAGGCCATTGCCGCCGGACAGGATCCCGGCGCGGACGACATGCTCAAGCGCTACGACCGGGCACGGCGGCCGGACATTTTGAGCCGGACTTTTGCGATCGACATCGCCAATCGCTCGCTGCTCAACGACTTCCTGCCGCTCCAGCCGGTCCGCGCCGTCGGCATGCACCTGCTCGGCGCCATCGGTCCGCTCAGGCGTTTTGCGATGCGCGAGGGGCTGACGCCGACCTGGCGCAGGTAATTTGGCGCAAGTAGCTTTCAAGGAAACGCCAGCCGGCCGGTCTGGAGCAACCACATCACGCTGGTCAGCGTGACCACGGACGCAAACGTCCCGAGCAGCACGGCGACGGAGGCGGGTTCGATCCAGGCATCGTTCTGACGGGCGATCACGAACACATTCAGCGCCGGCGGCAGCGAGGCCATCAGGATCGCCGTGGCAGCCCAGGGCTGCGCAAACGGACCGAACGCCAGCATCAGGCCTAGGGCCACGAGGGGATGAATCAGGAGCTTCACCGCGATCACGCCCGGCACCTCCCAGGGCACGCGATCGAACGGCCGCAGCGCCACGGTCACGCCGAGCACGAACAGCGCGGTCGGAGCGGCCGCGTTCTGGAGAAAGGTGATGGTGCGGTCGAGCGCGACCGGCAGCTCGATATGGAGCGCCGCAATGGCCGCGCCAAAACAGGCCGACATGATCAGCGGGTTAAGCACGATCTGCTTCAGCACGACGCCGAAGGCATGCACGATCGAGGGATGGTCGCGGTCGGACAGCTCGATCAGCAGCGGCACGATCGAGAACAGGAAGATGCTGTCGCAGCAGAAGATCAGCGCGGTCGGCGCCGAGGCCTTCGGCCCGAGCACGGCGAGCGCGAGCCCCGGCCCCATATAGCCGATATTGCCGTAACCGCCTGAGAGGCCCGCGAGCGTCGCCTCACGCAGTGTCAGCCGTCCCAGCACCTTGCCGACGACCAGCGCAAGCGTGAACGCGGCGACCGTCGACAGCGTGGTCGCAACCAGGAATGGCGGGTTGTTCAATTCCGAGAACGGCGTCTTCGACATGATCGCGAACAGCAGCGCCGGCAGCGACACGTAGAGCAGGAAGAAGTTCATCCAGGCGAGGCCTGATTCCGGCAGCGACTTGGTCTTGCCGCAGGCGAAACCGACGAAGATCAAACCAAAATAAGGTAGTGCAAGATTGAGGATATCGACCATTGATGAAGTGTTTTCTGAAGGCTTGGGTGTTATCTACTCCCCAAGCAGGCGTTAATTCCAAATGAGGGCACTAGCATCGGCCACAATCCTGGTCTATCGACGGGGAATGATTAAAGCGCGGACCGCCAAATTCCAGATCGGACAGGTCGTTCGCCACCGGATCTTCTCGTTCCGGGGGGTGATCTTCGACATCGATCCGGAATTCAACAACACCGAAGAGTGGTGGCTGTCGATCCCCGAGGATGTGCGGCCCCACAAGGACCAGCCGTTCTACCACCTGCTCGCGGAGAACGCGGAGTCCGAGTACGTCGCCTATGTCTCCGAGCAGAACCTCCTGCCCGACGAGTCCGGCGAGCCGATCCGCCATTCCCAGGTCGCCGAGATCTTCGTCAAGGACAAGACCGGCGGCTACCGTCCGCGCAATCCCTCGTTGAACTAGATTCTGGTTTCGGCGCGTTTTCTTGACGCGAACCGGGATCCACTTCGCGAGAACGCTCTGAAGTTTCACCGCCGCGAGCCAAGTGGCCAGCAAAAAAGGCGCTCGAACCGAGCGCCTTTTTCGTGTTCGGGCTATAAGCCCGATTACTTCTGACCAGCAGCCGGTGCGCCAGGAGGCGTGCCCTGCTGTTGCTGCTTCTTCTGCAGCTCTTCAGCCTTCTTCTGAAGCTCTTCCTGGAGCTTCTTCTGGGTCTCCTCGAACACCTTCGGATCGGTCGGCGGACCGTCATAGGCCTTCTGGAATTCACCGGCGAGCGGCAGCGGCAGCGTCAGCGGCGCGCCGTTGGCGTTGATCGCCTGCACCACGAGGTTCTGGCCCTTCTTCATGTTGGCGATAAGCTCGGGCGTCGCCTCGTAGTCGGACATGCAGCCGTTCTGGAAGCAGATCACGTACGGGCTCTGCAGCGGCGGATTGTTGTCGACGATGATGCGGGTGCCGTGCACGAGCTGCATGCCGAGCGGCAGCGTCACGCGCAGGATCTTCTTCGGCTCGCCTTCCGGCTCGATGATCACGGCCGCGATGACCGGCTGGCCCGATTCGATGCGGCCGTCCTTGCCGGTGAAGCAGACCTGCTTGGCGTTGGCGTCCTGGCCCTTCAGGCAGAACTTGGTCCAGGGCGCATAGATCAGCTGGATCTGCTGATCTGCCGGCTGACCGCCCGGCGCCGCCGGAGCGCCCGGCTGAGCCGGGGCCTGCTGGGCTTGGGGCGCTGGGGCCGGCGCGGGAGCCTTGGGAGCGGCCTTCGCCTTTGGGGCCTTGGGCGCGCCCGGGGCCGGCGCCTGGGCCTCAGCAGCAAACGGGACGACCAATGCCGTCGCCGTCAACAGGGCGAGAACTCGCCCGCGCGGCCGGACGGACGCGGCCAAATAACGGAAATTCATTGCAGAAAACCCTTTCTGAACGGGAAGCACCCGAACCGCTCCGAGGCGCCGAACCGAACCGCCTTGGGCGCGGCTCTCTCCCCGTCAATTGAGGCAGATAAGTGACGGGCTCGGCGCTCTTGCGCGATCGGGTGCCTTCTTAGCGTGGTCGACGGAAAGATCAATGCCGACAAGCGTCTTTGGCCGCATCCAAGCGGGCGCTCAGTGAAATCCCTGTGATAGGATTCGAGGACCGGCCGGTCCTCGAATCAACGTGTCCGAATGTTCATGTTCCAGCGCCTGGTCGAGGACTCGTGTCTCCGCCTCTGCAGTCTCGCCTTGGTCCTCACGATCTCCGCCCTCACCGTCAGCCCGGCCACCGGCGCGCGGGCCGAGGAAGCGCATGCGATCGCCATGCATGGCAAGCCGGCGTTGCCGGCCGATTTCACCCACATGCCCTATGCCAATCCCGATGCGCCGAAGGGCGGCCGGCTGACCTGGGGCATCCTCGGCACCTTCGACAGCCTCAATCCCTTCATCGTCAGGGGACTGGCCGTGCAGCCGATCCGCGGTTACGTGGTCGAGAGCCTGCTGGCCCGCGGCCAGGACGAGCCGTTCACGCTGTACGGCCTGCTCGCCAAGACCGTCGAGACCAACGACGAGCGGAGCTACGTCACGTTCCGCCTCGATCCGCGCGCCCGCTTTTCCGACGGCAAGCCGGTGCGCGCCGAGGACGTGCTGTTCTCCTGGCAGCTTCTGCGCGACCATGGCCGTCCCAACCTCCGGCAATATTACGCCAAGGTCGCCAAGGCCGAGACGCCGGACCCCCTCACAATCCGCTTCGACCTCACCGGAGCCGACGACCGCGAGCTGCCGTTGATCATCGGCCTGATGCCGATCCTGCCGAAGCACGCCGTCGACGTCGCGACCTTCGAGGAGACGACGCTGACGGGGCCGATCGCCTCGGGTCCCTATCGCGTCACCGCGGTGAAACCGGGCGCCAGCGTGACCCTGACCCGCAATCCCGATTATTGGGGCCGCGACCTCCCGGTCAATCGCGGGCTCTACAATTTCGACGAGATCCGGCTCGACTATTTCCGCGAGGCCAACGGCCAATTCGAAGCCTTCAAGCGCGGCCTCTATGATTTCCGCGTCGAGAACGAGCCGTTGCGCTGGCACGACGGCTACGATTTTCCGGCTGCCAGGAGCGGCGACGTGATCCGCGACACCATCAAGCCCGGCGTGCCGCAGCCCTCGGAATTCCTGGTGTTCAACACCCGCCGCCCGATCTTCGCCGACATCCGGGTGCGCCAGGCACTGACGCTGCTGTTCGATTTCGAGCTGGTCAATCGCAACTATTTCTTCTCGCTGTATTCACGCGTCGCCGGCTATTTTGCCGGCTCCGACCTGTCGGCCTATGCGCGGCCCGCGGATGTGCGCGAGCGCGAGCTATTAAAACCCTTCGTCGCGCAGATTCCGCCCGACATCATGGATGGCAGTTACCGCCTCCCCGTCACCAACGGCTCGGGGCGCGACCGCAACACGCTGCGCGCCGCGCTCAAGCTGTTGTCGGAGGCCGGCTACGATCTCGACGGCACCGTGCTGCGCAACCGCGCGACGAAAGCGCCGTTCACCTTCGAGATGCTGGTGACGACCCGCGACCAGGAGCGAATCGCGCTCGCCTTCCAACGCGACCTCAAACGCGCCGGCATCGAGCCGAGCGTGCGATCGGTGGATCCCGTGCAGTTCGACCAGCGCCGGCTCAGTTACGAGTTCGACATGATCCAGAACCGCTGGGACCAGTCGCTTTCGCCCGGCAACGAGCAATATTTCTACTGGGGCAGCGCGGCTGCAGACAATCCGGGCACCCGCAACTACATGGGCGCCAAGGATCCCGCCGTCGACGCCATGATCAAAGCCCTGCTGGAGGCCCGTGATCATACGGATTTCGTTTCGGCAGTGCGGGCGCTCGACCGCGCCCTGATCGCGGGCTTCTACACAATCCCTCTGTTTAACGTATCGGAGCAATGGATCGCGCGCTGGAATCGGATAGAACGACCATCGACCACCGCGCTGTCCGGCTATCTGCCGGAGACCTGGTGGGCGAAGGGTGAGTCTCAAGCCAGTCCAGCAAAGTGACGCCGTGAACCAGCCAGCAATATCGCCGACGCTCGACACGCTGTTCCAGCGCACGCTGTCCCGGCAGCCGCACGGGCCCGCTCTGCTCGATCCCCTCAACAAGTCCCGCATCACCGGGCACCAACCGCGGCGGCTGACCTACGCCGAGGCCGACACCGCCATCGAAGCGCTGTCGGCGCATTTCGTTGAATCGGGTCTGCCGGCCAATTCGGTGATCGCGATCCAGTTGCCTGCTACGGTCGAGTTCGTGCTGACTGTGCTCGCCGCCCATCGCGCCGGCCTCGTGGTGGCGGTGCTGCCGCTGCTGTGGCGGCAGGCCGAGCTGGCGGCCGCGCTTAACCGCACCGCCGCGCGTGCCATCGTCACCATGAGCAAGGTCGACGGCGTCAGCTATTCCGACCTCGCCATGCACGCGGCTGCGGAAGCCTTCTCGATCCGCCACGTCTTCGGCTTCGGTGCCGATCTGCCCGAAGGCATGGCCTCGCTCGACTCGGTGCTGGAGCGCCCGCCCGGCACCACGCGCACCGTGATCCAGGACGGCCGCAAGGCGGCGATGATTTCGTTCGACGTCACGGCGGAGGGCTTTCGTCCGGTGCCGCGTCCGCATTTCAGCCTGATCGCAGGTGGACTTGCGATGTCGCTGGAGGCCGACGTCAAACAGGGCGCGACCGTGATGGCGGCGTTCGCGCCGATGTCGTTCGCAGGCCTCGCCTCCTCGCTCGCGGTCTGGCTGCTCTGCGGCGGCACGCTGGTGCTGCATCATCCGTTCGAGAGCGAGGTGCTGGAGCAGCAGATCAACGAGCATGAATGCGACGTGCTGATCGCACCGGCCCAGCTCGCGTTGCGCCTCGGCGATTCCGATCTCGCGGCACGGATGCCGAGCTTGCGCAACGTCATCGGCCTCTGGCGCGCGCCGGAACAGGTGGCGGCGAGCGAAGCCTGGATCGCGCCGCATGCCTCGCTCACGGACGTCTATCTGTTCGGCGAGGCCGGGCTGTTCGGCGCCCGGCGCGGCGAGGACGGCATGCCGGTGGCGGTGATGCCCGGGCCGCACGGCGCCCCGCGCGAGCAATCCGGCTCCTCGATCGCTGGCGACATTCTGCTGACACCGAAGGGTACGCTCGGCCTGCGCGGCCCGATGGTGCCGATCGCGGCCTACGCGCCGCCGCAGCCGGTCGGCGAGACGCTGACGGCGCAGCCGCCGCGCGACTATGTCGACACCGGCTATGCCGCGCGGATCGACCGTGCCAGCGGCGCCATCTGCATCACCGCGCCGCCTTCGGGCATCATGGCCGTCGGCGGCTATCGCTTCCTCTCCAACGACCTCCAGGAATGGGCGCGCCGGCTCGGCCAGGGCGCGCTCCTGACGGCCCTGCCCGACCGGCTCTCGGGGCACCGGCTGGCGGGACGGGCCCAGGACAATGCCCGCGCCCGCGAGGCGCTCAGCGAGCTCGGCCTTAACCCCCTGATGGTCGAGGCTTTTCGCGACCGCTCCGGGTCGGTCTAGCCGCAGTTTCGCCGGGAACATTGACGCTGCATTAAGGCGGCCGGACTAGATTGCGCAGCATCGATTGCGTGATCAGAGTTTCCCAATGTCCCAGGCGGGCCCGATCCTGTTTGTGTCCAATGCCGAGCGACCCGCCTTCATTGCGGCGCTGGATGAAGCCCGTCTCTTTCCGGTCGTCGAGAGCGATTGGGCGAGCGCCGCGCGCGCCGTCAGTGAGGTGCAGCCGGCCGCCGTCCTCGTCGCGATGTCCGGCGGGCACGAGCCGCATATGGCCCTGCTCGCGAGGAAGATCGCCGATCAGCCGCTTTATCTGCCGATGGTCGCGCTGGATGCGCAAAGCCCGCTGCCTCACAACGCCCTGCCCTTCGCCACGCGCGGAGGCGCCGCCGAACGCCTGATCGCACGCTTACGCGCCGCGATCCGCGTCCGCACGCTGCACGCCACCGTGCTGCGCCGGCTGCCGGAAGTGAAGGTCGCGGCGCCGGAGAGCGATCCGGTGCGCGATGCCATGGTGCTGCTGATCGGCCGCGGCGCCGCCTATCCCGCGCTCTCGGTTGCCTTGGGCGAACGTACCGGCGTCGTCGGCGCGCTCTCGATCGAGGCCGCCGCAAAACATCTCAACACCCGCGACATCGACGGTGTCGTGCTCTCGGACGGGTTCACCCCGCGCGTCACCGATGCCTTCCTCACGGTGCTCGCGGAGGATACACGTTTCCGCAACCTGCCCGTGGTCGTCACTGCGCACCAGCTCACCCAGAGCTACGACCTGCCCAATCTCGAGCTCATCGCGGGCGAACCCGCCAAGGTCGCCGCCAACGCGCTGCCGCTGATCCGCCAGCGCGCGCTGGAGGCGCAATTGAGCCGCACGCTACGCTCGATCGACGCCGGCGGCTGGCTCGATCCGCGCACCGGCCTGCTCACGGTCGAAGCCTTCGCCCGCGATTTCGCCAAGGCGGTCGAGCAGACGCTCGCCCGCGGCGGCGGTCTGTCGGTGGCGCGCTTCGCTTTCGATCCCGGCAATCCCCGGGCGCAGCTGGACGCCGCGCGGATCCTCAGCCGCCTGATGCGGCAGATGGATTTCGGCGCCGCGCAGAAGGACGGCTCCGTGATCGTCGTGTTCGCCGAGACCGACTTCCGCACCGCTCACATGATCGCCCGCCGCCTGTCAGCCGTGATGCGGCACACCTCGAACGGCAAGCACGAGATGCGCAGCGATCCCGTGGTCTCGGTGGATTCGCTGTCGTCCTCTGATACGGCAAGGTCGTTGCTCGCGCGGCTGTCCGCCGACGCGACGCGAGCGGCGTCGTAACCTCTCGTCCTCGCGCCCCCTATTCGCCGGCCGATTTCGGGCTGACCGCTCGAGCGGGAGCAGCCAGCAGAAACCCGACGGAGTCGTTTAGGAGTTCGTGGGCGCGGTCGACAATGTCATCCAGGGATATGGTCTTGGCGAACATGCGCTGCGCTTCGGCCAGCAGTTGGTCGCGAGTCGGCATGCTGGACAGGCGCAGATCGGCGCGGCGCTGCAACAGAGCGAGCGCGTCCCGGACCGACAATTCGGTCTCGTGGATCGATGCCTTGATCGCAAGCGCGATGTGGTCCGGATTGAAGCGGGCTGCAAGCTGCTCGGCCGCATGCTTCACCACACGTGATCCCAACCGATGCTCATTGCGCAGAACCTGCCTGGGCGGAGCCTTCAGATCCCGGACGATCCCGCACCAGGATAGCGCCACCAACACATAATAGGTGAGATCGATCTCGTACCAGTAGAAGCCCTGCCGAGCGCTGGCCTGATAGGCGTGATGGTTGTTGTGCCACCCCTCACCCATCGTCACCAGCGCGAGCAGCCAATTGTTGCGGGAGTCGTCGCCGGTCACATACCGCTTGCGTCCATGAACATGTGCGAGCGAGTTGATGCAGAACGTGGCGTGATACAGCAGCACGGTGCTCCACATGAATCCGACCACGAGCCCCGACCACCCGGCCAGGAGGAAACACAGGCCCGCGAGCACGACCGCCGGCAACAGCTCCAGCCTGTGCAGCCACATCAACTCGGGATACGACGCCAGATCCGACACTTTCACTAGGTCGGTGGCATCGTGCTGCCGGTAGAATATCCAGCCGAGATGACTGTACACGAAGCCTTTGTGCCGGGGCGAATGCACATCGTGCGGCGTATCGGAGTGAAGATGATGGTGGCGGTGTTTGGCAGCCCACCAGAGCACGCTTTTCTGAGCGCTGCTCTGGGCAAGAAAGGCAAGGATGAACTGGAACACCCGGCTCGTCGCGTAGGCTCGATGCGAGAAGTATCGATGATATCCGCCCGTGATCGCAAACATCCGCAACCAATACAGAGCGGCGCAAAGTGCAACGGCCTGCCACGAGACGCCAGACCAGATCGCCGCGGCACATCCCGCGTGGATCAACACGAACGGCAGGACCTGCGGATACATGACGTCGTCGTGTTCCTGCTCTGATTCCTGGCCTGAACCGATATTGATGGACACGCGTGCGACCTCAGCTGTTTTCAATGGCGCGGGGCCAACCCGCGACCGGTATAAAAAACCCGCGGCCGGTAAACCAGTCGCGGGTCGATGGACACTGTACTCAGTTAACGAATTCGAGACCTGGCCGGTGGGTCGTCAATCGAGCACGCGATCAGCGACGAGGCCAAGGCGATCGACTGAACTCGACGAACCGAACATGGCGGTTGTTCGGTCATTCCGCAAGTGGCCATATGTCGCTGTTTTCGGACCGAAATGCGGCGCACCGTTTTGCGCCGCCCCCGGAATACTACGGGCCCTACGCCGCCTTCTTGCTCTGCGCCAGCTGCGCCAACTGCCGCATGATCTCCGTGGTGCCCGCGAGACGCTCCTCCGGCGTCTCCCAGTCCTGGAGGAACACCACCTTCATGTCGGGCCGTACTTTTGCGGCCTGGCCGTGGCTGCGGATGAACGTCACCAGACGGTCGGGATGGGCGAATGAATTGTCGCGAAAGGTGATGACGGCGCCCTTCGGGCCGGCATCGATCTTTTCGACATTGGCCTGACGGCAGAACGCCTTGATCGCGGCGACCTTGAACAGATAGCGCACCTCGTCCGGCAGCACGCCAAAGCGGTCGCGCATCTCGGCGCCGAAATTCTCGATCTCTTCCTCGCTGTCGAGATCGGCGAGACGCCGATAGAGCGACAGCCGCACCGAGAGATCGCTGACATAGTCCTCCGGAATGAGCACGGGCATGCCGATGGTGATCGTCGGCGACCAGCGGTCGGCGGCGGGCTCGGAGACGCCGGCCTTGAGGTTGACGATCGCCTCCTCCAGCATCGATTGATAGAGCTCGAAGCCAACCTCCTTGATGTGACCGGATTGCTCCTCGCCCAGGAGATTGCCGGCGCCGCGGATGTCGAGGTCGTGGGAGGCGAGCTGGAAGCCCGCCCCCAGCGTCTCCAACGATTGCAGCACGGTGAGCCGGCGCTCGGCCTGCGCCGTGATCTTCTGCTGCGCCGGCAGCGTGAACAGCGCATACGCCCGCAGTTTTGAGCGGCCGACGCGGCCGCGGAGCTGATAGAGCTGGGCGAGACCAAACATGTCGGCGCGGTGCACGATCAGCGTATTGGCGTTGGGAATGTCGAGGCCCGATTCGACAATCGTCGTCGACAGCAGGATGTCGAACTTGCCGTCGTAGAACGCGGTCATGATGTCCTCGATCACGGCGGGCGGCATCTGCCCATGCGCGACCGCGACCTTCATCTCCGGTACGTTCTTGTCTAGGAAATCCTTGACCTCGGCGAGGTCGTCGATGCGCGGCACCACGTAGAACGCCTGACCGCCGCGATAGCGCTCGCGCAACAGCGCCTCGCGGATCATCAGGGGATCATGCGGAGCCACGAAGGTGCGCACCGCCAAACGATCGACCGGCGGCGAAGCGATGATCGAGAGCTCGCGGACGCCGGTGAGCGCCAGCTGCAGCGTGCGCGGGATCGGCGTCGCCGAGAGCGTCAGCACGTGCACCTCGGCGCGCAGCGCCTTCAGCCGCTCCTTGTGGGTGACGCCGAAATGCTGCTCCTCATCGACGATGACGAGACCGAGGTCGCGGAATTTTATGGCCTTGCCGAGTAGCGCATGAGTGCCGACCACGATGTCGACGGAGCCGTCGGTCAATCCTTTCTTGACCAGATTGAGCTCCTTGGTCGCGACCAGGCGCGAGGCCTGGGCCACGTTCACCGGAAAGCCCTTGAAGCGCTCGGTGAAGGTCCTGTAGTGCTGGCGTGCGAGCAGCGTGGTCGGCACCACGACGGCGACCTGCTTGCCCTCGAGCGCAACGGCGAAGGTGGCACGCAACGCTACCTCAGTCTTGCCGAAGCCGACGTCGCCGCAGATCAGGCGATCCATCGGACGGCCCCTTTCGAGGTCCTTCAGGGTCGACTCGATCGCGCCAAGCTGGTCCTCGGTCTCGTCATAGGGGAAACGCGCGCAGAACTCGTCATAGAGCCCCGGCTGCACCGGCAATTTTGGCGCCTCGTGCAGCATACGTTCGGCCGCGATCTTGATCAGCTCGCCCGCAATCTCGCGGATGCGGTTCTTCAGCTTGGCCTTGCGCGTCTGCCAACCGCTTCCGCCGAGTCGATCGAGCTCGACCGTGGTCTGGTCGGAACCGTAGCGCGACAGCAGCTCGATGTTCTCGACCGGCAGGAACAGCTTTGCGTCAGCGGCATAATGCAGCTCGAGGCAGTCATGCGGCGCGCCGGCGACGTCGAGCGTCTGCAAACCAATGAAGCGGCCGATGCCGTGGTCGGCATGGACGACGATGTCGCCGGCGGCGAGGCTTGTCACCTCTGAGATGAAATTGTCGAGCTTGCGGCTGGCCTTGCGCGGCCGCACCAGACGGTCGCCCAAAATATCTTGCTCGCTGATGAGCGCGATCTCGTCGGTCTCGAAACCGCTTTCGAGGCCGAGCACGGCGAGCATGGTCTCGTTGCGCGGGGTTGCATTCACCGTCCGCCAGCTGTTGACGCTGGTGGTGTGGGTCAGCTTGTGGTCGCGCAGCATCGAAATCATGCGGTCGCGCGAGCCTTCGCTCCAGAGCGCGATCACGACCTTCTTGCGGCTCGCATGCAGCGCCATGACGTGGCTGACGACGGACTCGAACACGTTGACAGTGGTGTCGTTGCGCTCCGGCGCAAAATCGCGGCCCTTACGCGCGCCGGCGTCGACGACATCAGTGCCATCGGCGGGCACGGAGAACTGGGTCAGCCGCGCCAGCGGGACATCGCCGAGACGCTTGGCCCACTCGCCTTCGGTCAGATAGAGCCGATCCGGCGGCAAGGGCTTGTAGATGGCGCCGCCGCCCGGATGCTCCATCGCATCGCGGCGGGCCTGGTAATAGTCGACGATCTGCTTGAAGCGCTCGCGCACGGCGTCCTCGGCCTGCGGCTCGATCGCAACGGCGGCACCTTGCAGATAGTCGAACAGAGTGTCCATCCGGTCCTGGAACAGCGGCAGCCAGTGCTCCATGCCGGGATGGCGGCGGCCTTCGCTGACCGCCTCGTAGAGCGCATCGTCGCGCTCGGGCGCGCCGAACTCGGCGACATAGCCCATGCGGAAGCGGCGGATGGTGTCGGTGACGAGCTGGAATTCCGAGACCGGCACCAGATCGAGCGAGCGCATGTCAAGCATCGTGCGCTGGGTCTCGGCGTCGAAAGAGCGGATCGATTCCAGGCTGTCGCCGAAAAAATCGAACCGCACCGGCTGGTCGAGGCCAGCCGGAAACAGGTCCAGAATGCCGCCGCGCACGGCATATTCGCCGGGTTCGCGCACGGTCGAGGAGCGATTGTAGCCATTGTGCTCGAGCCAGGCGACGATGGTGTCCATCGGCACGACGTTGCCGGGCGCGACCGACAACGCCTGTGCGGCGACCAGCTCGCGCGATGGCACTCGCTGCACGACGGCGTTCACGGTGGTCAGCACGATCAGCGGCTTGTCGCTGCCGGTGAGCGAGGCAAGCCGCGCCAGCGTGGTCAGACGTTGCGCCAGAATGCCGCCATGCGGCGAGACGCGGTCATAGGGCTGGCAGTCCCAGGCCGGGAAGGTCAGCACCGGCAGATCAGGTGCGAAGAATTGCAGCGCGCGTTCGAGCTGCTGCATCCGCGCCCCGTCGCGACAGACGACCGCGAGGCTGACGGCCGGTTTCTTCGGCCGCGCGGCGATCGCGCGGGCCAAATCGGAGATAACGAGGCCTTCGGCGCCTTCGGCAACGTTGGCAAGCGTCAGCGCGCGGCCGGGCGTGAGCAGCTCGGCCGGAGATTTCATCCCCTGTTTCATACGTCCCGGTCCGCGATCGGATAGGCCTTGATGCGGGCAAACAGCGCCCCGGTGACATCAGCTGGCAGCACCTTGTCACCGGTGATGGCGGCATAGAGATCGGGATCGTTGACCTCGAGCAGGATCTCGAGCTCGGTCAGCTCTGCGTCGGACAGACTGGCGATCTCGGCATCCGCGAAGCGGCCAAGAATCAGGTCCATCTCGCGCGTGCCGCGGTGCCAGCAGCGGAACAGAAGCCGCTTGCGGCGGTCCTCCAGCCCCTCGCTCGATCGTGTCGTTCCCGTCATGTCTCAAATCCAGTCAAACGCCGAAAGCCCGGACGTGCCGGGCCGCCGTGATATAGCCACTCGAACCTGTCGTGTCAGCCCTCGATTTGGCATGGCGTGATGCCCGCGTGCGGACACGAAAAAAGACGTGGATGCTCAGCATAAAGCCGGGCATGACGAGCCGAAACGATCCTAGATTCGCCTGATGCGCCCCAGCCTGCTCAATCCGCTGTTTGCTCCCGTGACCAGCCTACCCGGCGTCGGTCCGAAGCAGGACAAGCTGTTGCAATATCTGCTCGGCCGCAACGAGACGCCGCGGCTGGTGGACCTGTTGCTGCATTTGCCGAGCCAGGTCATCGACCGCCGCGCCCGGCCGAAGATCCGCGACGCCGTCCAGGGAACCATGGTGACGCTGGAGGTCACCGTCGATCGTCATCGCCCGCCCCCGCCGCGCAATTCGCGCGCGCCCTATCTGGTCTATGCCAGCGACGACACCGGCGACGTCGTGCTGACCTTCTTCCGCGCCAAGCCCGGCTATGTCGAGAAGCTCTTGCCGGTCGGCGAGAAGCGCTACGTCTCCGGCACGCTCCAGATGTATGACGGCATCCCGCAGATCGTGCATCCCGACCGCGTCATCGACGAGGAGGGATTCGCAAAACTCTCCGGCATCGATCCCGTCTATCCGCTCACCGAAGGGCTCGCGATCGGCTCGCTGCGCCGCGCCGTCGCGCAGGCGCTGCAAAAGCTGCCGCCCTTGCCGGAATGGATCAGTCCGGAGGTGCTGCGCCGCTGCCACTTCCCGCCAATCGCGGAGGCTTTCCACCGCGTACACCAGCCGGTCGAGCTCACGGATATCCTGCCCGACCAGCCGTTCTGGTCGCGCCTTGCCTTTGACGAACTGCTGGCCGGACAACTGGCGCTGGCGCTGATCCGCGCACAATTGCGCAGGCCGGCCGGCGTGCGCAATGCCGGCGACGGACACTTGCGCAACAAGATCATCGACGCCCTGCCCTATGCGCTAACGTCTTCCCAGCGTGAAGCCGCGGCTGCGATCGCGGATGATCTGAAGCAGCCCGTGCGCATGCTCCGCCTGCTCCAAGGCGACGTCGGCTCGGGCAAGACCGTGGTGGCGCTGCTGGCCGCCGCCGCTGTCACCGAGGTCGGCAAGCAGGCCGCGCTGATGGCGCCGACCGAGATTCTGGCGCGCCAGCACATCAAGACCATCGCGCCGCTCGCCGAGCGCGCCGGCATGCGGGTCGCGATCCTCACCGGCCGCGAAAAGGGCAAGGAGCGGCGCGAGATCATCACGCAACTCGCCGAGGGCGAGATCGACCTGCTGGTCGGCACCCATGCGCTGATCCAGGACGATGTGATCTTCCATGATCTCGCGCTCGCGGTCGTCGACGAGCAGCACCGTTTTGGCGTCCGCGAGCGCCTCGCGCTGACCTCGAAGGGCGACGCCGTCGACGTGCTGGTGCTGAGCGCCACGCCGATCCCGCGCACGCTGGTGCTGACCTATTTCGGCGATATGGACATCAGCGAATTGCGCGAGAAGCCGGCCGGCCGGCAGCCGATCGAGACCCGCACCATATCGATGCGCCGGCTCGTCGAGGTCACCGATAGCATCGGCCGGGCTTTGGAGTCGGGTAAGCTGGTCTACTGGATCTGCCCGCTGGTCGAGGAATCCGAAGCCGAAGGCACCGAACACCTCACCAACGCGACGAAACGTTTCGAGAGCCTGCAAAAACGTTTCGGCGACCGCGTCGGCCTCGTCCACGGCCAGATGAAGGGCGCCGAGAAAGACCGCGTGATGGGCCAGTTCGCCGCCCACGAGATCGGGCTTCTGGTTGCAACCACCGTGGTCGAGGTCGGCGTCGACGTGCCGGCCGCCACCATCATGGTGATCGAGAATGCCGAGCGCTTCGGCCTCGCACAACTCCATCAGTTGCGCGGCCGGGTCGGGCGCGGCTCGGAAGCATCCACCTGTCTCCTGCTCTACTCGGAACCGCTCGGCGAGATGTCGAAGGCGCGGCTGAAGGTGATCCGCGAGACCACCGACGGTTTTCGCATCGCCGAGGAGGATCTAAAACTGCGCGGCGAAGGCGACGTGCTCGGCGTCCGCCAGAGCGGCCTGCCCGGCTACCGCATCGCGCGCCCGGAGGTGCACGGCCAGCTCATCACCCAGGCCCGCGACGAGGCGCTGCGCATCATGAAGGACGATCCGAAGCTGAAAGGCGAGCGCGGCGAGGCGCTGCGGTGCCTGCTGTATCTCTACGAGCGGGACGAGGCGATCCCGCTGATCGGGGCTGGATAGGATGTACCTGCCACCGCATCGGCTGTCCTCTCCCTCCCCGCAAGCGGGGCGAGGTAAACGAAGAGTGCGCGCGGCTCGAGTCTATCCCTTCTTCTTCGCGCTTCTTTCCGCGAATGCCTTCAGCAACGCCGCATCCACCGCTTCGCCGTTCGCATCGCCGGCCAGATGCTCGAACCATCTGGCAAAGCCTTCGTAGATCTGACTCGCCGGATGATCCGGTCCGAGGAAGCCGGAAATCTCCCGCATCTCCGCGACCCAGCGATAGGCCTTCGGGATCATGTCGGGCAGCGCAACCTCGAGCCGCGCCAGGATCGCGGGCTGGCTCAGTGCGAGCTCGTCGCGCAGCGCATCCGCAGCGCCTGCTCTGGTCGCTGCGACCACCATGGCCGAACCGATCCCGGCGAGGCCCTTGACGATGCCGGCATAGGACATCTTGAGCGCAGACGCCGCGCCGACCGGGCCCTCGACGATGCGGACATCGAGCCCGAGATCTTTCAGCACGGCAACGTCCCCAGCGTGCTCGCCGGACAGATAGAACGCCGGGCTCTTGCCGCCCGGCTGCGGCGGGAAGCCGATGATGCCGCCGTCGACGAAGGGCGCGTGCGCCGAGCCGATGATCTCCGCGATCCGGCGCACGGTGTCGATGTTGACGGCGTTGCAGTCGACCACGACCGGCTTCTTCTCACGCCTGGCGATCAACGCGGCGAGCCGCTCGGCCAGCGCCACCGCCTCGCCCGGAGGCACGATCGAAAGGATGATGTCGGCGCCCGCGATGGCGTCGTCCTCGGCGCCGACCATACCGGCATCGGCTGCCCGCTTCAGCGTCGCTTCGCTGCGTCCTTTCAATGATGTCAGCACGCACGCGCCGTTTTCGCTCAGGCGGCGGGCCACGGCGCTGCCCATGGCGCCGGGTGCGAGGATCGCAATGGTTTTGGACATCGGACGCTCCAGGTCGAATTCCGAACGACGCGCTCGGTTCAACCGGAGAATAGCAGAGGTCCGACGTGCTCGCGTGAACGCGGCCATCCCAAACCGGAATGGCCCTACTCCACCTTCGCAGGCTCGGGCTGGAGCATCGAGGCGTTGGCAATGCGCGCGGCGTTGGCCATGCCGGCGAGTGCAGCGGCCTTCTTCGGGTCGGGTGCCGCGCCCGGCTGCACCACGCCGGCCGACATGATCAGAGTCGCGGCATCCTCGGCGCTAAGCTCGACCTCGATGATCTTGCTCTTGGGCACGTAGAAGAAGAAACCGGTGGTCGGGTTCGGCGAGCACGGCAGAAACACCGAGACATGTTCCTCCTGCCCCGGCAGGCTGCGTGCGACCTCCTCGTTCGGCGATTGCGAGATCAGCACGATCGACCACATACCGGGCGATGGAAACTCGACAAGGCCGACTTTTCGGAAGCTCGAGCCCTTGCCGGAAAACAGCGTTTCGAACACCTGCTTCAGGCCACGATAGATGGCGCGAACGGCCGGGATCCGGCCAAGCAGGGTCTCGCCGACATCGACCAGCGTACGGCCGATCAGGTTGGCTGCGAGGAAGCCGACCAGCGTCAGCGTGAAAAATGCGACAATCAGTCCCCAGCCGGGGACGCCATAGGGCAGATAGGTGTCCGGCCGATAGGCCAGCGGCACGAACGGCCGCACCACGCCATCGACCCACGTAACGAACCACCAGATCAGATAAAGGGTGATCGCGATCGGACCCGTGACGATCAACCCGGTCAGGAAATAGTTGCGGAAACGGCCCATCAGCCCGATGTGCGGTTCCGGGGCGGGATCAAGCGGCGTAGGCGCGTCGTCGCGGGCGGTCATTCGGGTTCCAGATCGGTCGCTTCGGTCAAGCTAGGGTCTTCTAGCAGGTTTTGGAAGACCACCTAGCGTTCCGACCTGATCCCTTCTGCCTATTCCACCGTCACCGACTTGGCGAGATTGCGCGGCTGGTCGACGTCGGTGCCCATCACCACCGCCGTATGATAGGCGAGCAGCTGCACGGGAACGGCATAGACCATCGGGGTGAACGCGGCCGCCATGTCCGGCATGACGATGGTGACGAGCGAATCCACCGTCGCCTCCTCCGCGCCCTTGGCGTCGGTCATCAGGATGATGTTGCCGCCGCGGGCGGCGACCTCCTGCATGTTGGAGACGGTCTTCTCGAACACGCGGTCATAGGGCGCGATGACGACGACCGGCATGGTCTCGTCGATCAGCGCGATCGGGCCGTGCTTGAGCTCGCCGGCGGCGTAGCCCTCGGCGTGAATGTAGGAGATTTCCTTCAGCTTCAGCGCGCCTTCGAGCGCCAGGGGAAAGCTGGTGCCGCGGCCGAGATAGAGCACGTCGCGGGATTTTGCGATCCTGTGCGCGAGCTTTTCAATCTGAAGCTCGGCGGTGAGCGCATCCGCCATCAAACGCGGGATCTCGACCAGGCCGTGAACGAGCTTGGTCTCGTCCTCGTCGGACAATTCGCCGCGGGCCTTTCCTGCGGCGATCGCCAGGTTTGCCAGCACCATGAGCTGGCAGGTGAAGGCTTTGGTCGAGGCGACGCCGATCTCGGGGCCGGCCAGCGTTTGCAGCACGGTCTCGCTTTCGCGCGCAATGGTCGAGGTCGGCACGTTGACGACGGCAATCGTGTGCGCGCCCTCGGCCTTGGCGTAGCGCAATGCGGCCAGCGTATCGGCCGTTTCGCCGGACTGCGAGATGAAGATCGCGAGATCGCCCTTGCGCAACGGCGCTTCGCGATAGCGGAATTCAGAGGCGACATCGACCTCGACCGGCAGCCGCGCGAATCGCTCGAACCAGTATTTCGCAACGATGCCGGCGTAACTCGCGGTGCCGCACGCCGTGATGTTGATGCGCTGGATGTCCTTGAAGTCGAAGGGCAGCTTGACCGGCAGCGAGACGCGCTCGGTCGCCATGTCGACATAGCGCGCCAGCGTGTGGCCGACCACTTCCGGCTGCTCGTGGATCTCCTTCGCCATGAAGTGGCGGTAATTGGCCTTGTCGACCAGCGAGGTCGAAGCCGCGTGCTTGATCTTGTCGCGCTGGACGGCGTGGCCATCCTTGTCGAAGATCGCAGCGCTCTTGTGCGTCAGGACGACCCAGTCGCCGTCTTCGAGATAGCTGATCGTGTCGGTGAACGGGCCGAGCGCGATCGCATCCGAGCCGAGATACATTTCGCCATCGCCATAGCCGATCGCCAGCGGTGGTCCGTTGCGGGCACCGATCATCAGGTCGTCGTCGCCGGCGAAGATGAAGCCGAGCGCGAAAGCGCCACGCAGACGTGCCAGCGTCAGCTTCACCGCCTCCACCGGCTTGTTGCCGCGTGTCAGCAGATCGTCGACGAGATGCAGCACGATCTCGGTGTCGGTCTGGGTATGGAAGACCGTGCCCGTCTTCTCGAGCTCCTCGCGCAGCTCGCGGAAATTCTCGATGATGCCGTTATGGACCACAGCGACGCGCTCGGTCGCGTGCGGATGGGCGTTGTTGACGGTCGGCTTGCCGTGGGTGGCCCAGCGGGTGTGGCCGATGCCGGTGGTGCCCTTCAGGGGCTCGGCTTCCAGCCGCTTCTCCAGATTCTTCAGCTTGCCCTCGGCGCGGCGGCGCTCGAGATGCTTGCCTTCGAGCGTAGCGACGCCTGCGGAGTCGTAACCGCGATATTCAAGACGTTTGAGCGAATCCACCAATTGCTCTGCAACCGGCTCGCGCCCGAGAATGCCGACAATCCCGCACATGCGGATCAATATCCCCCAAATCGTCGAAAAATCGCCTAAACGACGCGCGCGGTTTTTAGCGAAGTTCCTAACGAACCAGTTACTCAATAATTATGACGGATTGCGACAGCGACGCGCGATCGTTCCCCGCGTCGAATTGGCCGGCCTTAAACCGCGCGCATTAACCTGCTGTCAACAAGTTTGACTGACGATTTCCCTGCAAGGGAGTAAAGCCATGAAAGGCTCGTCCGACCGCAGAGGCCTGTCGTCGACGTTCGTGCAAGCACGCGAGACCACAGGCACGCATCTCGCGCATTGGCCGCCGCCCCAGCGCGGCCTCGACCGGGGCAAGGAAAGCAAGCCTGTCCTCGTCACACAGGCGGCCGGCGAACCGGTAAAGCGCGCCAGGTCGCGCGGCTGGCGCCTGACGCGCGCGATGTTCTCGGACGTCGCCGACGACGACTAGGGCCGCTCACGTCTCCGGCTTCTTCTCGACCTTCTTCCCACCCGTCTTCATCTCGCGATAGCGCGCCGCGCCGCCTTCCCTGATGGTCTGCTGGTTGCGCTCCAGCGCCATCGCCTCATCAGGCACGTCGCGGGTGATCACCGAGCCCGAGCCGATATAGGCGCCGTTGCCGATCTTCACCGGCGCGACCAGCGAGGAATTGGTGCCGACAAAGGCGCCCTGGCCGATGATCGTCTTGTGCTTCTTGAAGCCGTCGTAGTTGCAGGTGATGGTCCCGGCGCCGATATTGGAATTGGCGCCGACGGTGGCATCGCCGATGTAGGAGAGATGATTGACCTTGACGCCGGCCTCCAGCGTCGCGGCCTTGGTCTCCACGAAATTGCCGATGCGTGCCCCGTCGCCGAGCGAAGTGCCGGGACGGAGCCGCGCATAGGGGCCGATCGAGACGTTCTTGCCGAGCTTTGTCTCGACGATATGCGAGAAGGAGTGGATCACGGCGCCGTCGGCGATCGACACGCCCGGCCCGATCACCACGAACGGCTCGATCGTCACATCCTTGCCGAACACCGTGTCGGCGGCGAGATGGACGGTCTCCGGCGCGATCAGCGTGACGCCGGCCTCCATTGCAGCCTTGCGCAGCCGCTCCTGCATGACGGCTTCCGCTTCTGCGAGCTGGGCCTTGGTGTTGATGCCGCGCACTTCGTCCTCGCTGGTCTCGATCACCACGGACTCCCATCCCTGCTCGCGGACGATGCCGACCGCGTCCGTCAAATAATACTCGCCCTTGGAATTGGCCTTGCCGATCCTGTCGAGGATCGCCAGCGCCCGCCGTCCGTCGATCGCCATCACGCCGGCATTGCACAGATTGATCTTGCGCTCGTCCGCGCTGGCGTCGGCGTGCTCGCGGATCGCGACCAGGCGTTCGCCCTCGACGATGAAGCGGCCATAGCCGGTGGGGTCGGCGGCGCGAAATCCGAGCGCGGCAAGTGCGGCGCCCTTGGCTAGCGGCGCGCGCAGCCGTGCAAAGGTCTCGGCCGAGATCAGCGGCGTATCGCCAAACGCGATCAGGACATCGTCCACGCCGCGCGCAATCGCCTCCCGCGCCGCCAGCACCGCATGCGCGGTGCCGAGCCGCTGACTTTGCACGAAGGTGAGCGCATCGGGACGGATGCGCTTTGCCTCGTCAGCGACCGCCTGATGATCGGGACCGATCACGACCGCGAGCGCGATGCCGGTTCCGGTTTCCTTGGGGGCGGCGGCGAGAACATGGGCGAGCAGCGTCTGGTGGGCGACGGGATGCAGCACTTTCGGCAGGTGTGAGCGCATGCGCGTGCCTTCGCCGGCGGCGAGCACGATCGTGAGGCTTGAGCGGGCGGTCATCGCAATCCTGTCAAATACGGCCGAATCAATCATCACATCGACGGGCAACGAGCCGTTGTCGCCGGAGCTGCCCGCCTTGCTACCCCCGCAAACACCCGGAATTCAAGTGCGAGTGGGTTTTCCTGTTAATGTTCTCTGATTGATTCGGGGAAGCCAGGCAGGGCTGGGCGCTAAACGTTCATGGCAAAGGATTCCGACCCACTGGCGGACGCCTTCGGCGACAAGGAGGCCGGCGGACTGTTCTCCGGACTTTTGGCCGAGGAAGGCGCGTTCGATCGCCGCATGCTGTGGCGGTTGGGCTCGTGGGGGGCGGCCGCCGTCGGCGCCGTCGTGGTGGCCGTTCTCGCCAACCAGGCCCATCTCGGCTGGCGGCGCGACCAGGTCGCTTCAGCCGATCTCACCCGCCAGTCCGACCGGCTCCAGGTGCTGACCAAGGAAAGCCAGCTCGAAGCCCGCCGCCTCGCCTCCGCCATCGAGACGCTGAACGCCGATCGCGACCGGCTCTATTCGCGCGTCACGGTGCTCGAGCAAGGGCTCGATTCCGTCACCGGCGCCATCGCCAAGCAGAACGCGCCATCTCCCCAAATGTCGGCTTCCCAGGTGTCGGCTCCCCAAGCGTCGGCCGCGAAGCCGCAGGATACGCCCGTCGCTGCCGCGCAGCCCGCGGCCCCGGATGTCGCGCCGGTCACCTCGACGGCAGCCTCGCTGGTCGACAGGCCGCACGCCGGAGCCGGCAAGGAGCCCAGGGACAGTTCGAACAAGGACAATTCGAAAGAAGCCGCGAAGGATCAGTCGAGCCCACCGCCGCAGACTGCGGCTGCGGCCTCGCTCATGCCGCAGTCCCCACCCGCGCCTTCAGCGCTGCCGCTCGTCGCCTCCAAGTCGATCATGGCGCCGCCTGATCCCGCGGCGTCGAAACTGGTTCAACCGGAAGCCACCGAGAAGAAGCCTGAGCTGGCGCCCGTTCCGACCGAAGTCGCCGCAGCGTCAGCTAAGCCGCAGGAGACAACCGAGCCTGAGTCCCCCCCAATCGCAGTCCAGCAGACGCGCTTCGCCATCGACCTCGGCGGCGCGAATTCGATCGACGGCCTGCGCGCGCTCTGGCGCGGCCTGACCAAATCCAATCCCGAGATCGCCACACTCCGGCCGATCATCATGATCAAGGAAGGCAACACCGGCCTCGGCATGCAGCTCCGTCTCGGCGCCGGCCCGCTGATCAACGCCGCCGCCGCCGCAAAGCTCTGCGCCGGTTTGAGCGAAAACGACCGCCATTGCGAGACGACGGTGTTCGACGGCCAGCGCCTGTCGATGCGCGGCGGCTCGGACAAGGGCCAAGCCAAGGGATCGGAGAAGAACTCCGAGAAGACGCAGGACTCGGTGCCGCAGGCCGAAGCGACCCCGGCGCCTGCGCCGACCGCCAAGCCCGACAAGCATCGCCGCAGCTACGCGTCCAAGCGCTCATCAAAGCGCGAGGAGCCTGCACCCGCACCGCAGCCTGCGGCGCCCGCAGCCAAGCCGGAGGCGGCGTCTGCGAGCTCGACGATATCGTCGTTCTTCAGGCGGTAGGAATATCAGGACTCTTGATTGAACCGCCGGAGTGTCGCCGGATTGGATTTATATCCGCGCACTGCGCAACTCAAAGAACTGCCATCAACTGGCTGATCTTGATTGCCGCGCAAATGATCATACCCCAAAGCGCAAAATTGACTTGCAACGCCTCAGCCATTGCCTACCCCGCTCGCCTCCTCGCAGTCGCGCTCTTGAACGACGTGATCTGCTCCATCGAATCAGTGATCACACCCGCGCTTCGAGCCGAATGCTAGGCGACGTCGGAACTCTCGCAAATCCGTATCGCTACGGTTCCGACGTAGTTGTGCAAAAGACGGCAACGGGCCGAGCGACGCTCCCGGTATAAAAATCCCCCGCCCCTGTTGCTCCCTCTCCTCTTCCCGACCATATTGCCGCCATGACAAAAAAGCCGTTCCGCCTCACGCCCTATCAGGTGCAATTTCTCATCGTCGTCGGTTTCGTCACCGTCGGCTGGGCGCTCTATGTGCGCTATTTCGCGGTCGAGTTCTCGCAGGTAGCGCTAGCCTGCGATGCCGGTCTGCAGACCATGATCTGCAAGGCGCGCTCGGTGTCGACGTCGCTGTTCAAGAATTCGGTATTCGGCATCGTTGCGCTGGTGATTGCAACGCTGAACCTGATGCGGCCCTCGATCGTGCTGCTCACGCTCGGCGTGGTCGCAGCCGGCCTCGGCATCGTGCTCTACAACATCGTGCTGGCGGGCCTGGCGATCGGCCTGCTCATCCTTGGCTTTGCTCGGCCCGCGCCCGCCACAGCGTAAGCGCGAACAACAGGTAGATCGCGCAGGTCCACATCGCCTGCCAGTTCTCGCGGCCCTCGTTCAGGATCACGTAGACGGCCGACAGCGCCAGCAATCCGGCGAACACCGCCTCCGCGATCGGCCGCACGCCGATCTGTGGCCGGTTCAGCATCAACAGCGCGAACGGCACCACCGCCATCGTCAGCGAGGCGTAGGGGAAGTCGCGATAGCGCGGATCGAACACGAAACCGAGCGCAGTCTCGGCCGCGATCACCGCCGTCACCGCCAGGGTCAGGCCGAGCACGGCGGAGAGTTTCGACCATTTGCGTCCCTCGCGCGGACCGAGCAGGTCGAGGAAGCTCGGCAGGCTGCGGCCGATCACGATCGCCTGCGCGCAGAAGATCGGCGACAGGATGCCGGCCAGCAGCAGCACGCCCCATTGCAGCCAGCCGCCCCAACCGTAGCTCTCGTAGAGCATCTTCTCGGTGGCGATCCCGAGCAGGATGCCCGCCGACGTCGCGGAGATGCCGACAGCGAGCCAGGCCGAGAAGCGCGGCGTCCAGGGACGGCGGCGCAGCGTGATGCCGGCGACCGCGAACACCAGCACGCTCAGGCCCATGCCGGCGCCCATGTACCATTTCCAGAAGGGGAAATTGCTGATCGGTTCGCCCGGCGGATATTTCAGCTGGCGCCGCACGGAATCGATCAGGCCCCAATAGCCGCCGACGGTGCCTTCGAGCCGGCGCTTCCACGGCTGGTCATAAGCCTCGATCAGATTGACGCGAAACTTCTGCGCCTTCGCGAGCCCCAGGATCTCCGAGACCACGCGTGCCTGGTTGGTGCGTGACGGCAGCGCGCCTTCGCGCATGCGGCCTTCGCTCGGCCAGCCAGTCTCGCCGATCAGGATCTCCTTGCCGGGGAACGCCACCGCCATCCGCTCGCGGATCGCCTCGACATGGGAGGCTGCGAATTTCGCCTTGACCGGGACATCCTCCCAATAAGGCAGGATGTGAATCGTGACGAAGTCGACGGCGTCATAGACATCGCGGTTCTTCAGCCAGTATTCCCAGACGTCGGCATAGGTCACGGGCACGCTGACCTGCGCCTTCACCGAACGGATGATCGCGGTGAGGTCCGACGTCGTCATCTCTCCGCGCAGCAACACCTCGTTGCCGACGACGAGCGAGGAGATGATGGTGGGGAATTCCTTGGTGAGGCGGACCGCGGTCGCCACCTGCGCAAAATTCTTGGCGCGGTTGCTGCCGAGCCAGATGCCCTGGATCACCTTCAGCCCGCCGACCTTGGCCGCAACCGCCGGCACCTGGTCGAGCCCGTTCTCGATCGAATAGGTGCGGACGCAGTCGGTGATCTGCTTGAGCTGGCGCAGATCCTGCTCGAGCTGGTCAGCCTCGACATGGGTCCATTCGTTCAGCGGCGTCTGCTCGCCGCGAAACGGCGCATAGGAGACGCATTGGACCTTGTCATTGGGATCGATGGGCGCGCGCGCGAGCGTGATCGGCGTGGCCAGCCACCACCACACGGCAGCAATCGCACCCAGGGAGACGAGCAGGAGCGCCAGTGGCGTACGAAGAGAAATCGGTTCCGTCCTCCGCGAAGGGCCCGTCGATTACCTGCTCGCACGCCATCTGCCAAGGGGGGACGTAGGCGAGGTGCTCGCTCTCCCCGGCGAATTGGGCTGTGGCCGTTCGACCGGACCCTAGGATCGTGACTTTGCTGGACAAAAATTCAAATACAGGCCATGGGATTCTCCGGGAATTTTCCGCCGCATTGGAGACCCATTTGGACGCCATCACATCGGCGTCCGCGAGGTCCTCCCGCGTGGGCGGACGGCTGAGCAATTGGGGAATTCATGCGGCGACGGGTGTTCGAGTTACGAAATGCGGTCCTGCGGCAGTTCGCGGCCACTTTGGCCGTCTCTTCCCTTGTCCTCCTGGCCGGTCTCGGTAGCACCTCCGCCCAGAGCGGAACGCCCGCCCCCGACCAAGCCAAGCAGCCGGCGGCGCAGGCTACCGACTCCGCTAAGGATGCCAACCAGAACCAGAAGCGGATCGACGAGTTCGCTGAAGCTGCCCGCACCATTAATGGTCCGGCCGGCAACCCTGAATGCGTCTGGCTCGGCCGTCGCGCGGTTCAGTTGATGTACAGGGATGACCTCGATACCGCGTTCCGCCACATCGACCTCTACGACCGCTTCGGCTGCCCCGGCGGCCACATCCAGGCCGCGTTCCGCTGCCTGACCCGCTTCCTTACCCAGATCGACGACAAGGTTCCGAACAGCCTGAATAATCTGACCCAAGCCTGCTGGATCAACCCGGCTGCGCAGCCGCAGCAGACATCCGCGGCCGCCTCGTCTTCGCCCGCACCGACCACCGGAGCCCCACAGCCGCAGTCGACAGCGAGCCCTTCGCCCGCGGCCAGCCCGACGCCGGCACCGCCCAAATAGCCGCAGCCCGGCTTCAGCCTCCGTTCAGGAACGATCGGCGATATCTGCTGTTGGCACTGCCACGCTCCCAAAATGGCCATGCCCTCATAAGGACATGAGGCCATGACTGTTGTGAAACCGCGCGGCAGAGGTATGCTCCATTTGCCGCGGACTCGGTCGGATCTTGGGGTCGGATCCGCAGCCCTGCCAACTCAGCCCCTTTTGGTTTAGCCGCGATGCGCGTTGTCGCCGCCGTTCTGTTGCTCGTGTCCGTGCTCCACGCCGGCCTCTGGGGAGTCTTGCGCGACAAGGAGCCCGCACCGGATTTCAAGGGTCTGCTGCCCAGCCTGTCCTATACGCCGTTCGAACCGGGACACGTCGTCGACAACAACGTCGACCCCGAAAAGATTCGCGCGGACATGAAGAAGCTCTCGACCATCACGCGCGCGATCCGGTCCTACTCCGCGACGGAAGGCAACGAGCTGGTGCCGCCGATCGCCGCCGAGTTCGGCCTCAAGGTCACCGTCGGCGCCTGGATCGACAAGGATCCCGACCGCAACGAGCGCGAGATCAAGGCCGCCATCGAGCTCGCCCGCAAGAACAGCAACGTCAACGGCGTCGTCGTCGGCAACGAGGTGATCTACCGCGGCGAGCAGAAGATCGAAGACCTCATCGAGTTGATCAAGCGGGTGAAGAGCGCGGTCCACGTTCCCGTCACCACCGGCGAGATCTGGAACATCTGGCGCGACAACCCCGACCTTGCCTCCAACGTCGATTTTATCGCTGCCCACGTCCTGCCCTATTGGGAAAATTTCCGCTCGGACCAGGCCGTCGACCAGGCCGTCGACCGCTACAATTTGCTGCGCAATCAGTTCCCGGGCAAGCGCATCGTGATCGCCGAGTTTGGCTGGCCGAGCGCCGGCTATAACTTGCGCAATGCTGACCCCGGTGCGTTCCAGCAGGCGCTCACGCTGCGCAATTTCGTCAGCCGCGCCGGAGCGCTCGGCATGGACTACAACATCGTCGAGGCGATCGATCAGCCCTGGAAGTTCTTCGAAGGCGGTGTCGGTCCTTACTGGGGCATCCTCAACGCCAGCCGCGAGCCGAAATTCGCCTGGACCGGCCCGGTCGAAAACCCTGATTATTGGAAGCTGATGACGATCGCGCTCCTGGTCGGCATTCTGCTGTCGCTGCCGATCCTGCGGCTGGAGCAGCCGACCGCGAAACAGGCCTTCCTGCTCTCAGTCACCGCCAACGGCGTCGGCGCCTGGGCCGCGACCGTGTTCGGCTATTGGAATGGACACTACTTCCTGTTCGGATCAGCTTTCGCGCTGACGCTCGGCATGATCCTCCTTGTTCCTCTTGTTCTGATCGCGATGGCGCGCATCGACGAAGTCGCAGCCGTTGCCCTCGGCCGGCCGCCACGGCGGCTGCTCGCCAAGAGCAAGCCGATCGAGAACGTGCCCGAGAATTATTACCCGAAAGTCTCGATCCACATTCCGGCGTATTCCGAGCCGGTCGAGATGCTGAAGCAGACGCTCGATGCGCTGGCGCGGCTCGACTATCCGAACTACGAATGCGTGGTCATCATCAACAACACGCCGGATCCCGCGTTCTGGCAGCCGATCCAGGACCATTGCCGCGCGCTCGGTGAACGCTTCAAGTTCATCAATGCCGAGAAGGTGAAGGGCTTCAAGGCAGGCGCCCTGCGCATCGCCATGGACCGCACCGCCGTGGATGCCGAGATTATCGGCATCCTCGATGCCGACTATGTCGTCGAACCCGACTGGCTGAAGGACCTCGTGCCGGTCTTCGCCGATCCGAGCGTCGGCCTGGTGCAGGCGCCGCAGGAACACCGCGACGGCGATCTGTCGATCATGCACTACATCATGAACGGCGAATATGCCGGCTTCTTCGACATCGGCATGGTCCAGCGCAACGAGCTCAACGCCGTCATCGTCCACGGCACGATGTGCCTGATCCGCCGCGCCGCGATGGACATGGCCGGCGGCTGGTCGAGCGACACGATCTGCGAAGATTCGGATCTCGGACTTGCGATCCAGGAGCTCGGCTGGACCACCCACTACACCAACCATCGCTACGGCAAGGGGCTGCTGCCCGACACCTACGAGGCCTTCAAGAAGCAACGTCATCGCTGGGCCTATGGTGGCCTCCAGATCGTGAAGAAGCACTGGCGGCAGTTCCTGCCCGGGAGAAGCCGGCTGACCTCGGACCAGAAGCGCGAATACGGCCTGGGCTGGCTGAACTGGCTCGGGGCCGAAAGCCTTGGCGTGGTCGTGGCGCTACTCAACCTCATCTGGGTGCCGATCGTCGCCTTCGCCGACATCGCCATCCCCGACAAGATTCTGACGCTGCCGATCATCGGCGCCTTCATCGTCTCGCTCGCGCATTTCCTGTCGATGTACCGCGCGCGCGTCGCGATCAAACCCGGCCAGATGATGGGCGCCATGATCGCCGCGATGAGCGTGCAGTGGACGGTCTCGCGCGCGGTCGCGCAAGGCCTGATTACGGAGCACATCGCGTTCGCGCGCACCTCCAAGGGCGGCCTGTCCAGGATGTCGATCGAGTTCCAGGCGTTCTGGGAGGCC
This sequence comes from Bradyrhizobium diazoefficiens, assembly GCF_016612535.1. Lineage (NCBI taxonomy): Bacteria > Pseudomonadati > Pseudomonadota > Alphaproteobacteria > Hyphomicrobiales > Nitrobacteraceae > Bradyrhizobium > Bradyrhizobium diazoefficiens. The sequence continues at coordinate 453,821 of NZ_JAENXS010000002.1, read as the reverse complement.
GTGATCGGCGCTCTGCTCCTGATCGGCGCCGGCGTGCTGATTGCCTCCAACAATTTCAGGCAGATCACCGAGATCTACATCTTCGCCGGCGTCCTGGTGCTGCAGAGCTTGCCGTTCCTGGCCGCGGTCGCGATCGCCATCCTCGAGCTCAGCCGCATCAACTCGTTCCAGTTCTGGCGCGACGGCGCGATCCGCACCGCCGAGCTGATCGGCCTGCGCCCGGTTGCCCTGCCGACGCCTGGTAACGCGCAGCCAGTGCCGAGCGAGGTGCGGCGGGAGGCGAACTGACTTCGACGTGGACGACGGCCACCAATCCAGGTGAAAGTCCCCAGTTAAGCAGCGGAAACAGCGGAAGAATCTCCGCCCGCACTACTATCCGCGGCAGCCACTCGCGCTATTGACCTCCGCGCCCCATCCCCCTACACAGCGCGGGCCGAAAGCATGACCCGGAAACGTTCGGTTTTCCCCGCAACGCCAAGTCATGCTTTTCCAGATGACCGAGACGATGGCGATCGACTTCAAAGCCATCAGCGGCCATGGGAGCGCGTAGCTCAGCCGGTAGAGCACGTGACTTTTAATCACGGGGTCCTGGGTTCGAGCCCCAGCGCGCTCACCAACGGTCCGTGCAAAGCAGCTCAGCATCGAAGACGCCTCCGACAATGTTCCTGCGAGACTGAGACCACATGGGCGAGCGTCCTCACTACACAATCATCATTGACTCGCTTCCGGAGGAAGACGGCGGCGGATTTGTCGCGACCGTGCCTGATCTTCCCGGTTGCATGTCCGATGGCGCCACCGAATCCGAAGCGGTGCAAAACGTGCAGGATGCAATCAGCTGTTGGATCGAGGCTGCCGAGGAAGAGCATCGGCCGATCCCCGTTCCCTCACACTTGCGACGAGCGGCAGCCGGTTAAGTTCCGTCGGCGCGACCATTTCACAGAATGTCATTCATCGATGCAGCCTCACACCCAACCGGCGCGCAAGGTTAGCACGGCCGCAATCCCAAGCGATTTTGCATGAGCTTCTTCAGCTTTCCGGAGCTGAAACTGTCGCCGGCACACTCAGCGGCGCTCCTCCAACCGAAACGGGCCCTGCAGATTTCGACTGCCGAGCCATTCGTTTGCGCATCGCTGCGGACAGTCCGTAACGAGCATGCGCTCTTCGAATCGAAGATGTGACGTCCGAAGTCATTGTACTTTGCAGCGAGTCGATCTTCGCGATCAGCGTCGAAAGCTGCGGCGATATCTTCCTCACGTCGCCCCGTTCGTCCGTGATGCTCTGTCGGAGAGACACGAGAACCGTTGAATCCTGCTGCCGCAGAGCCGTATTCTGCTGCAACGAGGAATTGATCTCCCGCAGCGAGGCGGCCTGCTGTTGCTGGGCCGACTGAATGTCCTTCAAGGCAGCGACAATCGGATCCGGTTTTGGCGCGACAGCTTCCCGTCTCGGAAGCAGCGCGGCCAAACTGCTGATGTTCGGCGACGGAAGATCGAACGGCAATGTATAGATGGCCGCCGCGCCATTGATGGCCAAGGCGCACACCGACAGTGCCAGGACCGATTTCCGGCTGGATTGCTTGCCCGATGCCGGAGCTTCCAGGACTTCGTGTTCGGCTTCGGGTCCGAATGCCGCGGCTGCAAGTGCTGCAGCGTCGAGGTGCTCGGCAAAGCCCAGCGTTTCGGATGTCGTGGTCATACGCATTGACCTCATGAGCGAGCAAAAGGAAGCCGTCGCCGGAACGTCCTCGCGACGCCTCCCTTACGCAGCACCCACTTACAACTGCCTAAAATTGTGAGCTTTTCGGATTAATTCCACGTTAGCGACGTGGCCGCCTGGCATGTCCAGCCACCCCGGCCGACTACGGGGGCCGTGCGATGGAGTGCCATCGCAGGCTTCACGTTCCATGAGCCCCGCCAAAAAGCTGGAAGACAACCCGCCGGAAAGGTGTAGGATTCGACAAAACGGGAGGAACGGCATGTTTGAAATCAACGGTTTCGACACGGCAGGCGTCGTCAGCCTCAAGCGGCTGTCACTCGCCGCCGCCCTCAAAAAAGCCAAGGAGCTGATCGAGGACGGGTGCTGGGACGTTCGGATCGTTGATCCAAATGGCCGGGTCTACACCTCGTTCGAGGAGCAGGCCGCTTAGCCGCCCCGCCTCTGGCGCTCGTTCGAAGCACCCGGGCTTCTGGATAAGGACCTCGCGTGCGATCGCGTTATTGGCTTGCCATGCTGATCGGCTCAACGATCGGGGGATTCGTCCCCGCGTTGTGGGGTGGCGGGATGCTGTCCTACTCCGGTGTCCTGCTCAGCGGCCTCGGCGGAGCCGTCGGATTGTGGATCGCCGACCGAACCAGATAGAACCGGGCAACCGGAAAACATCACCCGCGCTGATTTCCGCTAGCCACCCCGCCCGACATTGGACGAGGCGTTGTTCAGCCACCGCTGCGTTGCATCGTCACTCCACCCGGGGACCGCGAAGCGTGCCCGAGACGTCGCATCCGCTCTCGGACGTTCCACCGCCGGATGGCGCGCGCGCGCATGACGCAGCGTTGCGGCATTCGCAAAGGTACACAGGACAATCAAGAGACTCAGGGCCAAAATCAAAATAGAGCGCATCGGATCAGCTCCCATCGCTGCTAGCTCCATCTGATGCGCCGCTTGTTCCAACGCAATCCGCCCCGGCTTCACAGCTGCGAGATGGACGCGCGAAAGCAACGCTGGCGCGGCGCCATCAGCCGGCCCTCAACTCCCGCGCGTGCACCGTTGCCAATCAGCCCGTTTGGGCGCACGCTCCCTCCAGGCGCGCAAGACGCCGCACGGGAGAGACACATGAAGGAACCGGGCCTGGATGGCCGCCACCGGGACAAGGATGGCGAAATCAGCAAGAAACACGGCAACACCCAGCTCAGTACATTGCGGAAGATTTACGGAAAGGGTTTTGCGGCCGGGTATCCGGATACGACAGAACTCAACGAGGTCTTGCGTCAGTTGAACGAGACGTCGCTGAGCCAGTTGCGTCGCGATCACGGCACAGGCCATTTGGGGCACAAGATCGACCACGCCACGAAGTAACGGACGTCAGTTGAGACTTCCGAAACCGGGCGCTAGGATGGGCCTTTCTACGGAGGCTCATTTGAAACAGGTCATTATCATCACAGCCGTCGCGCTCCTTGCGACGGCTCCCGCCCGAGCCCAGGCGCTGGTCGATCCCACCAAGGTTGCGCCCGAATACCGCGAGGCTGCGGAGAAGCGCCGCGCCGAGCAGATCCGTCAGCGCGAATGCGGCCTGAAGGCGGATCTGGAGAAAGTGCTGCCGCGAGACCGGACCGTCTATCTCAATCATTGCCTGGACGCGATGGCGGCGAAACAATAGCGGTTCGCACCTCGTTGCGGGGGTCGGGCGTGAGATCAGGCCGGCCTTCAGGCTTTCTTCAGATATTCGGCTCACCGTGGCCGCCGATTTCCAATAGTCATTGTCATCGGCGTATGAGCTTCGTCCAGGTCCAGTGCACGCGCTGCAAGACGATGTTTCGCGATCGCGCGGGACGGTTGCAGGACGGCTATTCCAGGCAATGTCCCGGTTGCGAAGTCGTGTTGTTCTTCGCCGAGGACTCGCAGCACCCTTTCATCAAGCGCGCCATGCGAAACGCGCGGAAGGCCCGCAAGGAACAGCACGAAGCCGAGGCGGTCAGGCGCGCCGCCCCGCCGGAACCGCGTGCGGCGCCCCGGTCACGGTCGTCCAGCGGACGGACCCGGGTGCAGGAGCGATCAGAGTAGCGCCGGGCCGGCCGTTCACGTCGCGTCGATCCAGATCCCGGCGTCGGAATGCGTGCGGATGTGGTCGACCAGAAAATCGGAAAACACCCTGATCTTCGCCGGCAGCCGGACGCGGTTCTGGTAGGCCACGTTCATCGTCAGCAGCGGCAGCTCCCAATCCATCAGCACCGGCACCAGCTTGCCGGCCGCGATGTCGCCCTGCACGATGTAAAGCGGCTGGATCAGGATGCCGAGGCCGGCAAGCGCGGCCCCACGGATGACCTGGCCGTCATTGCTGTCGAGCGCCGGCGCGATGCGCACCGTCTGCGCGGCGTTCCCCTTGTGGAGCCGCAGCGAATAGGGATCGTTGGCAAGGTTGTAGATCAGCATGTCATGGCGCGCGAGGTCGGCGGGATGCTCGGGCCGGTCGTGCGTCGCGAGATAGGATGGAGCCGCCGCCAGCACCCGGCGCATCTGCCCGATGCGGCGGATGATGATGTTGGAATCCGGCTCCTGCTCCCTGGTGCGGATCGCGACGTCGATCCCCGCCTCGATGAAATCGGGATAACGGTTGGCGGCAATGATCTGAACATCGAGCTTCGGATAGAGCTTGCGAAACGCCGGCAGCATCGGCGCCATGTAGATCATCGCAAAGGACAGCGAACTGGTGACGCGCAGCGTACCCTTCGGCGATAGCGCGCGATCACTGACGGCATCCTCCGCTTCGGCGAGCTCGTTCAGCAGCGTGCTGCAACGCTGCAGCAGCTCCTGGCCTGCCTCGGTCAACCACTGCCGGCGCGTGTTGCGCTCAATCAGCCGGACCGCGAGCCGCTCCTCCAGCGCGCTGAGGTGCCGGCTCGCCGCCGCGTTCGACATGCGCAGGATCTCGGCGGCCTTGGAGAGGCTGCCGAGCTCGGCCGTCCTGGAAAACACCTCAAGCTGGAGAAGCCGGTCCATTCTTCCTCAAATAGGAAAAGAGACTTACGATTTTTGGCCTTTATTTCCGATTTCTGCAAGGCAAAATGCTCCCAACAAGCAAGATCGCAGGCGAGGAAATCCGGGAAATGTCGGGCCCAATCAAGCACATCGTGATGTGGCGGCTGCGCGCGGAGACCCAGGCGGAGCGCAAGGCGGCCCGGACCAAGGTCAAAACCCTGTTCGAAGGCCTCAAGGGCCGGATCGACGGCCTCACCCATATCGAGGTCGGCGCCGACATCAGCGATGTCGATTATGCCTGCGACGTGGTCCTGGTCTCCGAGTTTACCGACAGCGCGGCCCTGACGGCCTACGCCACTCATCCGGAACATCTGCGGGTGCGGGATGAGCTTGGCGACTTGCGGATCGGGCGTTTCCAGGTCGATTATCCCGCCAAAGAGACCGGCGCATGATCGGTTCGTTCACCTTTGAAAATCTGCACTGCCGCGTCGTCTTCGGCAGCGGGACGCTTGGCGCGGCCAAGGCCGAGGTCGAGCGCCTCGGCGGCAAGCGTGCGCTGGTGCTGACGACGCCGCAGCAGGAAGCGCAAGGTGCGGCCCTCGGCGCCGCGCTCGGATCGCTCTATGCCGGACTCTTCGCCGACGCCACGATGCACACTCCGGTCGAGGTGACAGACAAGGCGCTGGTGGCGATGAAGGCCTGCGATGCCGATTGCGTCGTCGCGCTCGGCGGCGGTTCGACGACAGGGCTCGGCAAGGCGCTGGCCTTGCGCACCGGAATCAACCAGCTCTGCATTCCCACCACCTATGCCGGCTCGGAGATGACCCCGATCCTCGGCCAGACCGAAAACGGCCTGAAGACCACGGTACGCGACACCGCCGTGCTGCCGGAGACCGTGATCTATGACGTCGACCTGACGCTGACGCTTCCGGTTGGCCTGACTGCCACCTCGGGCATCAATGCGATCGCGCATGCGGTGGAGGCGCTTTATGCGCGCGACACCAACCCCGTGACCTCGCTGATGGCGGAAGAAGGCATCCGCGCGCTGGCGCGTGCCCTGCCCGCCATTGCCGCCAAGCCCGATGATCGCGGCGCCCGCAGCGACGCCCTCTACGGCGCCTGGCTGTGCGGCGTGTGCCTCGGCACCGTCGGCATGGCGCTGCATCACAAGCTCTGCCACACGCTCGGAGGCACTTTCGACCTGCCGCATGCAGAGACGCACACCATCGTGCTGCCGCATGCGCTGGCCTACAACGCTCCTGCCGCGCCCGAGGCGGTGACGCGAATTGCGCGCGCGATTGATGCGGCCGATGCGACGCAAGGCCTTTACGGTCTCGCCAAGCGATTGGGCGCCAAGCTCGCACTGCGCGACATCGGCATGCCCGAGAGCGGCATCGACAAGGCGGCCGATCTCGCCGTCACCAACGCCTACTGGAATCCGCGCCCGCTCGAGCGCAATGCCATCCGCGAGCTGATCGCGCGCGCCTGGGCCGGCGAGCCGCCGGTCGCGACCAAAGCGGCGACGTGAGCGACATGCGCCGCACCCTGATCCAATCAGCAACGATCATCAGCATGGACGATCGCATCGGCGATCTCCGTAGCGGTGACGTGCTGGTCGAGAACGGGCGGATCGCCGAGGTGCGTCCCAATATCGACCTCGGCAGCGGCGCGGCTGATGCCGAGATCCTCGACGAAAGCGGCCGCATTGTCATTCCCGGGCTCATCAACGCGCATATGCACACCTGGCAGACGGCGTTGCGCGGGTATGCTGCGAACTGGACGCTGCTGGAATATTTCCGTCGCATGCATGCCGGGCTCGCGACCTTGTTTGCCCCGGATGACATCTACATCGCGACGCTTGTCGGCGCGCTGAACCAGATCAATTGCGGCGCCACCACGCTGGTCGACTGGTGCCACAACAACCCGACGCCCGCGCATACCGACGCGGCCGTGCGCGGCCTGATCGAGAGCGGCATCCGCGTCGCCTTCTTCCACGGATCGCCAAAGCCGGAGCCGAAGCCGGGCGAGCCGCATTTCTCGGAGGTGCCGCATCCCCGCCGCGAGGTCGAGCGGCTGCTGGCCGGCCCCCTCGCCGATCGGAATGGCCTGGTCACGCTGGGGCTCGCCGTTCTCGGTCCGCATTATTCGACACTCGACGTCGCAATGCACGATTTTCACCTGGCGCGCGAGCTTGGCCTGATCGCTTCGATGCATCAGGGCGGCGGGCCGGCGAAGACACAAGGCGGTTGGGAAAAGCTGATCGAGGCCGGCCTCGTCGGTGCCCACGTCAATATCGTCCATGGCAACGATCTGCCCGACGAGCTCCTGCAAAAGCTGATCGATCTCGGCGTCACCTTCTCGGTGACGCCCGAGAACGAGATGATCCAGGGCCACGGGTTTCCGATCACCGGACGGCTCTTGAAGCGCGGCGTCCGCCCCACCATCGGCATCGACCTGGAATCCGTGCTGCCCGGCGATCTCTTCTCGGCGGCACGCGTCGCGCTGTCGATGCAGCGCGCGCTCGACAATGCGGAGATGCGCAAGAGCCAGGGCACGATTCCCGCCACGACCACGATCCCGGCGCGCGAGGCGCTGGCCTGGATCACGACCGAAGGCGCACGCATGCTCGGCCGCGAGAGCCAGATCGGCTCGCTGACGCCGGGGAAACTCGCCGATCTCGTGATCATCAATGCCGACGATCTGAATCTTTTCCCGGTCCACGATCCCGTCGCCACCGTGGTGATGCAGACGAGCCTCGCCAATATCGAGGCTGTGATGATCGGAGGCCGCTGGAAGAAACGAAACGGACAATTGCTGGTCGACGGGCTGGCGCAGAAGAAAGAGCTGCTCGCACAATCCGGCCAGCGGCTGGTGCGGGACATCGAACGACAAGGGCACGCCGCCAGATAGCGGCCAACGGACAACAAGAAATGACTGACACGACCAGACACATCGCTTTCATCGGAATCGGCAAGATGGGCCTGCCGATGTCGCAGCTCGTCGCCAAGGCCGGCTATGCCGTCACCGCCTTCGACCAGAGCGCCGCGCAGCTCAACGAGGCGCGTGAGCACGGCATCAGCGCTGCAAGCTCATCCGCCGACGCCGTCAGCGGCCGGCCCGTGGTCATCACCTCGCTGCCCGACGACGCCGCCTTGCGCGCCGTGATGCTCGGCCCGGCCGGCCTGATCGGCGCGATGGCACCGAAAGCAGTGCTGATCGAGACCAGCACGGTCAGCGCAGAAGCCTCGGCGGAGGTCGATGCGGCCGCACAGGTTCGCGGAATTTCCTATCTGCGGGCGCCCGTCTCCGGCAACGCCAGCATCGTCCACACCGGCGCGCTGAGCTGCTTCGTCTCCGGCCCGAAGGACGCCTTTGAGAGCGCCAAGCCGTTGTTTTCGAGTTTTACCCGCGCACAGACCTATCTCGGAGCCAGCGAGGAAGCCCGCTACGCCAAGCTCGCGGTCAATCTCATGATCGCGGTTTCGGCCGCGATGATGGCCGAGAGCCTGGCGCTGGCGCGCAAGGGCGGCATCGGCTGGCAGGACATTTTGAAGGTGCTGGACGAGAGTGCGGTCGCCTCGCCCATGGTGAAGTACAAGACGGCGCCGTTGCGGACCCGCGACTTCGTCTCGAGCTTCTCCTGCAAGCAGATGGCCAAGGACCTCGACCTCATCCTCGGCGCCGGCCATGCCGTCGGCGTGCCGCTGCAGCTCGCAGCCCAGGTGCGCGAGACCTATGGCTCGCTGATCGCGCAAGGCGATGGCGACACCGACTTCATCGCAACCGTCAAGCATCTCGAACGGCTGTCCGGACTCGACGAGCCCAGACTTGACGAGCCCAGACTTGGCGAGCCCAAACTCTGATCGACGGAGGCAGACTTGCGTAATTTCAGCGAGACCAACATCACCGACGCCGTGCTGGAGCGCATCACAGGCGCAAGCGATCCGCGCATCAAGCAGGTCAGCGAAGCGCTGGTGCGCCACCTCCACGCCTTCGTGCGCGAGATCCGGCCGACCCAGAAGGAATGGGAATACGGCATCGACTTCCTGACCCGGACCGGCCACATGTGCGACGACAAGCGGCAGGAGTTCATCCTGCTGTCGGATACGCTCGGCGTCTCCATGTTGGTCGACGCCATCAACCATCCGGTGCCGGAAGGCGCGACCGAGACCACCGTGCTCGGCCCGTTCTTCGTCCAGGACGCGCCGGAGAAGCAGAACGGCGACGACATTTCAGGCCACATGGAAGGCGATCCCATGATCGTCACCGGCTCGGTCTCGACCGTCGACGGAAGGCCGCTCGCGGGCGCCGTGGTCGACGTCTGGCATTCCGACAATGACGGCTATTACGACGTCCAGCAGCTCGACGAGATCGGCGATCTCGCGATGCGTGCGCGCTTCCACACCGATGCCAACGGCCGCTTCCATTTCTGGTCGATCAAGCCCGCCGCCTATCCGATCCCGCATGACGGTCCGGTCGGCGAGATGCTGGAGGCGCAAGGACGCCACCCCTGGCGGCCCGCGCATGTGCACTTCATGATTTCGGCGCCGGGCTTCGAGCAGCTGGTGACGCATGTGTTCGTCGCCGGGGACAAATATCTCGACAGCGACGTGGTGTTCGGCGTCAAGGACAGCTTGATCCACGACTTCGTACGCTGCCCGGCCGGCCGTGCGCCGGATGGTCGCATGGTGGCTAGTGCCTACTTCCATCTCAACTATGATTTCGGCCTGAAGCAGGCCGCCAGCAGCGTACAGGCCGCGTAAGCCGAACGTCGAATCGACGGACTGACAACGGTCTGCGACGAGGACGAAGACGGGGAGAGACGATGGGACCGCGGGTCAGTAGTGCCGCATTGGCTGAACGCTTCACCGGCGTGATCGGTCCGCGTGCGACCATCGCGCGCGGCGTGCTCGACCAGCATGGCCAGAGCGAGTCCTATTATGGCACCCTGCCCCCGGACATCGTCGTCTATCCGGAGACCACGCAGGAGGTCGTCGAGCTGGTCAGGCTCTGCGCCGGCGCGAACATGCCGATCGTGCCGTTCGGCGCGGGCACCTCGCTCGAGGGCAATGCGTCTGCGGTCGCAGGTGGCGTCTGCTTCGACTTCGCGCGCATGAACAAGGTGCTGACAATCCACGACAGCGACATGAATGTCGTGGTCCAGCCCGGCATCACCCGCAAGCGGCTCAATGCGGAGCTGCGCGGCACCGGGCTGTCCTTTCCGATCGATCCCGGCGCCGACGCCTCGATCGGCGGCATGACGTCCACGCGCGCCTCCGGCACCATGGCGGTGCGCTACGGCACCATGAAGGACAATGTCATGGCGCTGGAGGTGGTGCTCGCCGACGGTCGCGTGATCCGCACCGCCCGTCGCGCCCGCAAATCCGCGGCCGGCTACGATTTGACGCGGCTGTTCGTAGGCGCAGAAGGCACACTCGGCGTGATCACCGAGATCACGCTGAAGCTGCATCCGCTGCCGCAGGCGATCTCGGCGGCGGTGTGCAGCTTCGACACCCTGCATAACGCCGTCGATACCGCGATCGGCATCATCCAGGCGGCGATTCCGGTCGCGCGCGTCGAGCTGCTCGACGATGTCATGATGCGCGGCATCAATGCCTACGCAAAGCTCGGCTATCGCGAGGCGCCGACATTGTTCTTTGAATTCCACGGCTCGGAGAGCGCCGTCGCCGAGCAGGCCGAGCTGGCGCAGGCGATCGCCGCCGAGCACGGTGGCCGCGGCTTCGAATGGGCCAAAGCGCCGGAGGACCGCAGCCGGCTCTGGCACGCCCGCGACAACACGCTCTATGCCGGCCTCGGCTTGCGGCCCGGCGCGCGCGCCGTCATCACCGACGTCTGCGTGCCGATCTCGCGGCTTGCGGAATGCGTGACCGAGACGCGCCGGGATGCCGATGACCACGGCTTCACCGCGCCGATCGTCGGCCATGTCGGTGACGGCAATTTCCACATGCTGATCCTGGTCGATCCCACAAAGCCCGAGGAGATCGACGGTGCCAAGGCGCTCCAGGCCCGCATGGTCGCCCGCGCCATCGCCATGGACGGCACCTGCACCGGCGAGCACGGCATCGGGCTCGGCAAGATCGACTATCTCACTGACGAGCTCGGCGACGCCGTCGACGTGATGCGGTCGATCAAGACCGCGCTCGATCCCGACGGCCTGATGAATCCCGGCAAGATTTTTGCGGGAACGCGGTCATGAACGTCCCCGACGAGACCGCAGCGACGCCGCTGCTCGAGCTGCGCGGCATCAGCAAGGCGTTTCCGGGCGTCAAGGCGCTGGACGACGTGTCCTTTGCGCTCTACGCGAGCGAAGTCCACATGCTGCTCGGCGAGAACGGCGCCGGCAAGTCGAGTCTGATGAAGGTTCTGTGCGGCGCCTACCAGGCCGATTCCGGCGAGTTCTTCTTCAAAGGCGAGAAGGTCACGATTGCGTCCACAACTGACGCGCAAAAACTCGGCATTGCCGTGATCTTCCAGGAATTCTCGCTCGTCCCCTATCTCGACATCGCGCAGAACATCTTCCTCGGCCGCGAGCCGAAGGGCCGCATCCCCGGCACCATCGATCGTCGCAAGCTTCTGGCCGACGCCAAACGCCTGCTCGACATGATCGGCTTCGACATCGACCCATCCGTCATCGTCAATACGCTCGGCGTCGCCCAGCAGCAGATGGTCGAGATCGCGAAGGCCATCAGCCAGAACGCGCGCATCCTGGTCATGGACGAGCCGACCGCCGCGCTCTCCGATCGCGAGACCGAGCTGCTGTTCGCGCTGATCGCACGGCTGAAGGCCGACGGCGTCTCGATCGTCTATATCTCGCATCGCATGGCGGAAGTTTTCGCGCTCGGCGACCGCATCACGGTGCTGCGCGACGGCCGCCGCATCGATGGCGTTCGGCCGGCCGACGTCACGCCCGACCAGCTGGTCCGCATGATGGTCGGCCGCACCGTCGACATGACCTATCCGCGCAACTTCGCCGACAAGCCCGGCGAGCTGCTGCTCGAGGTCAAGGGCCTGACCGCACTGAGCGGAATCGCCGACATCAACATCGAGGTGCGCCGCGGCGAGATCGTCGGCCTCTGCGGCCTGGTCGGGTCCGGCCGCACCGAGGTGGCGCGCGCCATCTTCGGCGCCGATCCGGTTGCCTCGGGCGAGATCGTCTTCGACGGCAAGCCGATCTCCGGCGAGCCCGATGTCGCCGCCCGCCGCGGCATCGCGCTGATCCCGGAGAGCCGCAAGAGCGAGGGGCTCGCGCTGCTGCGTTCGGTCGGCGACAACCTCGTGGTCTCGGCGCTGCGAAAACTGTTTCCGAGCGGACTGTTCGATCCGCGCAGCGGCCAGCGCACCGCCGACGGCCTGATCCGGCAGCTCCGCATCGCGACCCCGAGCGCACGCCAGACAGTCGGTCTGCTGTCCGGCGGCAACCAGCAGAAGGTCGTGATCGGCAAATGGTTAGCTGCCGGCGCAAAACTCTTCATCTTCGACGAACCGACGCGCGGCATCGATGTCGGCGCCAAGTCGGAGATCTTCGCACTGATCGACCGGCTGGTCGCCGAAGGCGCGGCAGCCCTGATGATCTCCTCCGAGCAGGTCGAGATCTGCCATGTCTGCGACCGCGCCTATGTGATGTGCGAGGGCCGCGTCGCCGGGCACCTGACACGCAACGAGCTGACCGAGGAGAACATCGTGCGATTGGGGATGAATCATGCGTGAGGCCGCGGTCGTTTCACAATACAATCCGCTCCAGCGCATTCCCGGCGTCGCCATCGTGCTGGTGGTGCTGATCGTGCTGTTCGGCGCCATTGCGCCCGGCTTCCTCTCCGCGCCCAACCTCTCCAACGTGCTGGTGCAGTCGACCATCCTGACCATGCTGGCGCTGCCGATGACGTTGATCATCATGACGGAGGGTCTCGACCTCTCGATGGGCGCGGTGCTGACGCTGACCTCGCTCTGCGTCGCCATCGTCTCGCTCGCGACCCAATCGATGCTGCTCGGCCTCGGCGCCGGCGTGCTGGTCGGTGCGGCCTTCGGCACCATCAATGGCTGGCTGGTCGCCATTCTCGGGATCCCGCCTTTTGTGGCGACCCTCGGCACCCTCGGCATGGCGCAAGGTCTGTCCCTGATCGTCAGTGACGGCCAGAGCGTGGTCGGCATTCCCCACAGTGTCCGCGATATCTATTCGGCTAATTTGCTGGGCATTCCCGTTCCGATCGTGGTGGCGCTCGTGAGCTACGCCGCCTTCCACGGCCTGCTGTATCACACCCGGTTCGGCAGCTACGTGTTCGCACTCGGCGGCAACCGCGAAGCGCTCCGCTATGCCGGCCTCTCGCCCAACAAGCTCCTGATCGCGGTCTACGCGCTCGGCGGCACCATGGCGGGCATCGCTGGCCTCCTGATGACCGCCCGGATGAATTCGGGGCATCCGACCGCGGGCCTCGGGCTCGAATTCGACGCGATCGCCGCGGTCGCGGTCGGCGGCACCTCGTTCGAGCGCGGCAATGGCTGGCTGCTCGGCACTCTCCTTGGCGTCATCGCCGTCGGCGTGCTGCGCAACGGGCTGAATTTGATCTCGCTGCCGTCCTCGGTGCAGGTCGCGAGCGTCGGAATCCTCGTCATCGTCGCGCTGTTCCTCGACGGCCTGCGGAGCCGGTCATGACCGACATCACCAAGGAAGCCCTGTCGCCGCCACGTTCCTTCCTGTCCCAGGACGCAATCCAGCTGTTCTATCGGCTGCTTGCCGTCTTCCTGATTTGCGCCGTGCTGGCGGTGCTGAACGATTCCTTCCTCAGCCTCGGCAACATCCTCAACGTGCTGCGCCAGGCAAGCCTGACTTTCTTCATCGCGTCTGGCCTGACGTTGGTGGTGCTCACCGCCGGCCTCGATCTCTCGGTCGGCGCCAATGTTGCGCTGTCGGCCTGTGTCGCCGGGACCGTGATCCACACCACGGGGTCGCCGGTGCTCGGCATCCTGACCGGACTTGCCTGCGGCGGCATTGTCGGGCTCCTCAACGGCGTCATGGTGACGGCGCTGCGCATCCCCTCCTTCATCGCAACCTACGGCATGCTCTGGGTGCTGAACGGACTGACCTACTGGTACATGGGGGGCGAGACGCTGCACGGCTTCCCGGTAGGCTTCCGCCAGATCGGCAGCGGCTATCTGTTCGGCCTGCCAATCCCGGTCTATCTGCTGCTGGTGTTCCTTGGCATCGGAACGATGTTTGCCCAGCGCACGATCTGGGGCCAGGAGATCTATGCGATCGGCGCCAATCCGGTCGCGGCCCGCCTCTCCGGCATTCCCGTCACGCGACGCCTGCTGCTGGTCTACGCCGTCTCCGGCACCATGGCGGGGCTCGCCTCGATCATCTTCCTGTCGCGGCTGAATTCGGCGGAAGCCGACATCGGCGAAAGCCTGACCTTGCCGGCGATCGCGGCCGTGCTGATCGGCGGCACCTCGCTATTCGGCGGCGTCGGCACGGTGTTCGGCACCTTCATCGGCGCGCTGATCCTGACGCTGGTGCTGAACGGCATGAACCTGCTCTCGGTCAGCGCCAATTGGCAGCCGCTCGTCACCGGCATCATCGTCATCCTCGCGGTCTGGCTCGACATGAAGACCCGCCGCCGGACGTAATGAGTTCTTGAAGTTCCAACAAACCAAAATGAGGGATGGAGACCACATGAAACAGACACTAGGTTACCTCGCACTGCCGCTGCTGATGGCCGCAGCGTTCGCCACAGAGGTGCGCGCGGACGGTGAAACCATCGCCGTCTTCACCAAGAACCAGACCAACCCGTTCTTCCAGACGGTGCGGGTCGGTGCCGACAACATGGCGAAGACGCTGAACGCCAAGACGCTTCAGTATATTCCGACCAAGCCCGACAGCATCCCCGAGCAGCTCAGCCAGATCGAGGACGTCGTGGTCAAGAAGCCGAGCGCGATCGTCTTTACGCCGGTCGACTACAAGGCGATGGTCCCGGGCGTGGAGAAGATCAACGACGCCAAGATCCCCGTCGTCAACATCACCGATCGCTCCGCCGGCGGAAAATTCCTCTCGTTCATCGGTGCGGACGATTACAGCCTCGGGCTCGATACCGCGCGCTTCCTGCTCAAGACCCTGGGCGGCAAGGGCAACATCGTCATCATCGAGGGCGTCAAGGGCTCGCTGACCAATGTCGATCGCGTCCGCGGCTTCAACGACGCACTGAAGGAGAACCCGGGCGCCAAGCTTTTGGCTTCGCAGCCCGGCAACTATCAGCGGCTCCAGGCGCTCCAGGTGATGGAGAATTTGATGCAGTCGAACTCGCAGATCGACGGCGTGCTCGCCGCCAACGACGCCATGGCGGTCGGCGCGATCGAGGCGCTCGACGGCGCCAACCGCAAGGCCCAGGTGATCGGCATCAACGGCACCAAGGAGGCGATCGACGCCATCAAGTCCGGCAAGCTGCTCGCCAGCGGCGATTACAACGGATTTGCCCAAGGCTGCCTCGGCACCATGATGGCGATCCGGGCCTTGCGCGAGCAGCCCGTCATCGCCGAGATCGTGCTGAAGCCGACGGTCATCACCAAGGACAATTACCAGCCCTTCGACACACCGCTGGAGCAGCGCGTCTGCCCGACCTTCGAACAGGCCAGCAAGCTCGGCACGAAATAACCGCAGCCTGTTTCATCAAGCATCGGGACGGCTGAGATGACAGCCGTCCCCAAAAAAATCCCGGAGACATCATGCTGTTTGCCATCCATGCCATCGACCGCACCGGTGCACTGCCGACACGGCTCGCCAATTACGATGCCCACAAGGCGTTCCTCGGCGACACATCGCGTTTCGGCGTCAAGATCGTGATGTCGGGACCGCTGGTCGCCGACGACGGCGCCACGATGATCGGCAGCCTGTTCCTGATCGAGGCCCCCGGCCGCGCCGAGGTCGAGGCCTTCAATCGCGCCGATCCGTTCGCGGCGGCCGGCATCTGGGAGAAGGTCACGATCACCGGGTTTCTGCGGCGGCAAGGCTAACGGACAAGGCTAAGAGGCAAGGCCGACAGATCCGACGCGCCCGCCGCCGGATGCGAAAAACCCCAGTGCTTGGAGACACTGGGGCGTTTCAACGAAAATGAATTGGTAAGGCAATGACGCCTCTCTAGCAGCTCTCTCGGCGGCCGCTTGTGAACTGGTTCACACACGCCGCGCGAAATGAGCGGACGATTTGTCGCACCCGGCGGCTAACTCCGCCGCGGCTTCCTCGGAAACAGGCGATCGCGGATGTAGCGCGAGGTTGCGGTCAGGCGGATCCCGCGCGGCTTCTGCCAGGCGGCGCGGTCGATCTCGTTCTTGTCGCCGATCGCCAGGCGACCCTTGGCGCTCTTGGCGATGAAGATCGCGTCGCTCATCTTGCGCCCTGAACGCTTGTTCTTGGCCGTCACTTCCTTCCAGAGGCTGATCCGGCCGAGCTTCAGCTTCGGCAGTTCCTCCTTGATCTCACGCCGCAGGCAGTCCTTGTCGGTTTCGCGCGCGCGTTTGCGGCCCCCGGGAAACATCCAGAGACCGTCCGACCGTCGCCTGACCAACAGAACCTTGCCGCGCTTGGCGGCCACCAGCTTGGAAGACTTCGCCATACCTGTCGCAAACCGAGAAAAGAATCTGCAGCCATCGTAACTTGTCTATTTCATTAGACAAGTTCGATGGCCGTTCCGGTCGACCCCGCCCCCCGCAGTTGTCCACACCCTGCGAGGTCCGGCCCATCTCGCAGCGACCGTCAGCGTCAGCGCGTGCCGCGCGATCGAACCTCGTCGGCAGCAGGCGCGGTCGCTGTCGGCTTCTCCGCCTCGCTTCCGATCCACGCCGCCGCCATCTCCCACGCCACCGACAGGATAATCGGCCCGATGAACAGGCCGACGATGCCGTGGGCGAGCGTCCCGCCGATCACGCCGACGAAGATCACGATGGTCGGTGTGTTGAGACCGCGTCCCATCACGAGCGGCTTCAGCATGGTGTCGAGGAAGCCGACGAGCACGAGGAACACGGTGAGCACCAGCGCCGTGGTGACATCCTTGGCGGTCCAGATCCAGATGATCACCGGCAGCAGCACGAGGAAAGCGCCGATCTGCACGATCGACAGCAGCAGCACGATGAAGGCGAGCAGGCCGGCGCTCGGCACGGCTGCGAGCTTGAAGCCGATGCCGGCCAGCAACGCCTGAACGATGGCGACGCCGATCACGCCTTGCGCCACGGCGCGGATGGTGGCGCCGCCGAGCGTGAGAAAGTGCTCGCTCTGCTCCGGCACGATCCGCGACAGGAAACCACGGCCGGCCGCGACCAGCCGGGGCCCGTGCGGAAACAGAAAGCCGGCCACGAATACCGAGACCAGGAACTGGAGCGTGCCGAGGCTGGCATCGCCCGCGAGCGACAACAGCGGTCCCGCCAGCGGCTGCAGATAGGGCGCGACCTCGCGCAGCACCGCGCGGATGTTGCTATAGGCCTGGTCCCAGAGCTCGTAGAGCGTCGGGCCGATCATCGGCCATGACTTGATCGCCTCCGGCGCCGACTGGAGCGCGAGGTCGCCGGTGGCGAGCTGATGCGCCAGTTCTCTCACCCCTTCCACGGCGCTCAGGCCCAGCCACGTCGCCGGCCCGAGGACGATGCCGAGCGTGATCAGGGTGAGGATCGCAGCCGCGGTCTTGGGCCGGCCGCCAAGGATCTTGGCGACCCAGCTGAAGGCCGGATAGAAGGCAACTGCGAGCACGCCGCTCCAGGCCAGGATCGGCACGAACGGCCTGATGATGTAGAGCGTCCACAGGATCAGGAGCGCCAACAGGCCGAGCCGGATCACGAGCTGGATGACGTCCTCGCCCGTCAGGAGCTGACGCAGACTTTTCACAGGCACGGCTTTCCTTGCGGCATCAACGCGGGTCCCGGCACTTGCGCGGGTTAGGGTTATTGCCAGCCGTGAGCCGGGCGTCAAGGCGACCGGGATCGCCCGGTCCATGGGGCGTAGCGCGGCTCCAGGAAAAGCCTGCAATATCTGCGACCTGAGCCGGGTTTGCCTAACGGCGATTAACCGGATTTCGGCGAACCGGTTTACGCCGATGCAAAGGCTCGTACCTACGCTTGCGCCAGGTCTCAAAAACACTTGCGGTGCAATGGCCAACAGCATCTGGACGATCGAAGAATTCACCTGCCCCGGTTGCAGCATGAACTACACCGCGACAAGGGAGGAGCACGCCGAGCCGCATTCAGGCCATTTCAAATGCAGCATCTGCAGCGGCGTGGTGCACAGCTGGTCCGGCAAGCATCACTTCTTCGGCTGGGCGGCCGTGAAGACCAAGCCGCAGGTGTTCGGCCGGCGCTGGGCGGCGGTTGGGTGGTAAGACTTACTCCGGGAGCAAATTGAGCTATTTCGCCAATCGGCCTGACGGACACCGCTGTAAAACTGCCGGGTCGATTTGGCATCATGTCCGCTTTGGCCAAAAGCAGACCTGACGCCTTTGATCACTTCGCTCGCTTCCACGTCACATCGACGACGTCTCCGCCGGGAGGACGAACGGTCAGCGTCAATCGATCTCCCGCAATCGACACAAAGCGCTTCTGATCCGTGCCGTTCCAGTTCGGAAAAGAACTACCTTCGACGTGAATTGTGATGCTGTTATCAGCCTCGCTTATCGAATATGGACCGAAGTAGGTGATGGTGCCGTCGGCAGTTTCCTTGTTTTCCTCTGGGGTACCTTGCCACAAGGCATTGCTGGCATATTTGGCGCGATCTGATCGCATCACAGTGATGATATATCGCCCGCCCGTGTCGAAGAACGCGATGCCCTTTGGGTTCATCCCATAGCGCTCGATTCTGCTGCCATCAGTCTTTTTCTGTTCCCACGAGAGCAGCGTCCAAGTACCGAGGAGTTGATCCTTCATCGACTGTTGCTGGCCAAGTACGCTAAATGTGATCATGGGCAATCCAACTATCGCAATGGCACATGCGGCAAAAATTGTGCGAAACTTCATCGGAGCCCCCGTAACGAAGACTGGCAGCGGTCGCAGTCGAGGATGGTACTACGTTTTGCGGGAAATGTCTGCTTTGGGGCCAATAACGAGTGTCGCCGGACCTATTCACCAGCTCCACTATCATGCTGGACAGATCATGGTCGCCAACGGCTTTGGTCGTGCTTGGCAAGGGTACTAGCTCTCGATTGCAAACACGTAGCCGTTGCCATCCCGTGACAGCGTACCGACGTTCGGCATCAGCCAGTGCGTACCTGAAATCGTGAGCCTGTCAGCGACCGCACGGTCGAAGATTTTCTTCCGAGTATCGGCGGCCATTTGCGGGTCTTGGTCGATAGCCAGCTGCCACTCAGGGTTTGCCGAAATGTGGGGTGAAAAATTGACTACATCGGCGCTGATCAAGAATTGTTTGCTTCCTGAAGTGACCAGATGCGCCACCATTCCGGGGCTGTGGCCGGGCACCTGAACCGCGTGCACTCCCGGCAGAAGTTCTGGCTCGCCCTCAAAGGTCCTGACGTTTTTCCAGGTCGCCACCGTCGCCTGAATGCGCAACGCGAGACCTTTACGTGAAGGTCCCAAGTCGAGCGTCTCGACTCCCGGGCGTGTCCACCATTTCAGTTCCGCGGCGGGCACTACGATTTCGGCATCAGGGAATACCTGCGCATTGGTCTCATTATTCATGAGACCATAGATGTGATCGCCGTGGAGATGGGAAACGAGAATTGTTTTGACGGCCTTTGGATCAAGGCCGGCCGCCGCCATGCTCTCGAATAGCCTGCCGTTTCCCTCACCATAAATCGGATGGCCACCCGTACCCGCGTCGATCAGAACGATTTGGTCACGCAGCTTGAGCGCCATGACAATAAACCGCAGGGGCGCTTGACCGTCGGGGAAGCCGGCACTTCGCAACACGGTTTGAACTCTGTCGACGCCGACATTCTTGACCATACCGTCCCGTAGGGGAACGTCACGCATGCCATCAATTAACGAAAAAATTTCGATATCGCCGACCTTGTAATTGCGGAAAGGCGGAGAGGCTAACTGTTGGGCGTGAGCCGCATCAACAAATGTGATCGAATTCTCGTGTCCTAATGCAGCGTAAGCGCCAACTGCGCCAAGTGTAAGGTCGCGACGCGAGATATCCGCCAAAGCTGAACACTCCCACTGACTGAATTGCCCAGCATATTGACGGCAGGGTGGATCGCGCAAGGTCCGCTTTGGGTCCAAAAGCAGACGTCGCTCGCATCGCCACAACAAGGGAACTGCCCGCCCGGCAAAACACCCGTCCAAAATTCCTGCTGGTGTTGTCAAGCGGTCTCGGTCAAAATATTCCTCTTTACCGAAATTCGGATTTATCGTACAAACGAAACACCCAAGCCCGAGAAAAGGGGCGGATCGCGATCGTCACGAACCGCGGGCCTGGGAGCGATGGACGCGACGGCGTCGAGCGCGATGAGCCATGCAGGGCGGGAAACCGTGAGCAAGGACTCTCGCGCGGACGACACGGCGCCGACAGCGTCTTCGCATGGCTTCGGGCGTGAGCACACGCCAGCGCTCGAAGGCCCAGCGAGGACGTACGCGGACGGCCAAGTCGTGTGGTCCTGACGCCCGGAGTCTGTGCGTCAAGTCCTGTGGTGATGTGCACTGCCCGACCGGGCGCGCGCATCAGCCATCCGCAGGGCGACGGGGGCAATAGTGCATCGCTCCCCGGGGAGAGCGCGAAGTACGCCGTAAACCATCGCGCAGGGAAGGCCGAGCATCGGCTGAGCCTGTGGTCCACCCCGTGTGCATTTTTACGCGCACGGATCGCGGGTGCCGCCGGCGCCCGGCCTTCCCTGCGCCCTTGTTTCGACAGGGGCAAAAGACGACGCAAGACTCGGGCGAAACGTGCCGCGAGAATGCGATATCATGTCTGCCATTCGGTCATCAACGCGCGACTTCTGTTACATCGCGGCACCGGATAAAGTCCCCTTCCCCACAATTGAAGTCGATACCCAATGACCGCACCCTTCGTCCCCCAGATCGCCCTCTACCGCAACTGGCTCGCCGCGCAGCGCGGCCTGACGTTCTCGAATTACGAGGACATGCGGCAATGGTCGGTGCGCGATCTCGACGGCTTCTGGCGCAGCATCTGGGACTATTACGATCTGCAATCGCCGACGCCGTTCGCGGCCGTGATCACCGAGCGCAAGATGCCCGGCGCGGTCTGGTTTCCCGGCGCGCAGGTCAACTACGCGCGGCAAGTGTTCCGGCATGTCGACGCCGCGCATGCCGCCGGCCTGCCCGCGATCGTCAGCGGCGGCGAGGACGGCAAGCTCACCGAAACCAGCTGGCCGGAGTTGAAGCGCAAGGCAGCCGCGCTCGCGC
Organism: Bradyrhizobium diazoefficiens; assembly: GCF_016612535.1. Lineage (NCBI taxonomy): Bacteria > Pseudomonadati > Pseudomonadota > Alphaproteobacteria > Hyphomicrobiales > Nitrobacteraceae > Bradyrhizobium > Bradyrhizobium diazoefficiens. The sequence goes on along the minus strand of NZ_JAENXS010000002.1, from coordinate 432,761 downwards.
TGCATCTGAAGGACAAGGGCGTGAAACCCGGCGACCGCATCGCGGCCTATCTGCCCAACATCGCCGAGACCATCATCGCGTTTCTGGCGAGCGCCAGCATCGGTGCGGTGTGGAGTGTCTGCGCGCCCGACATGGCCGCGCCCGCCGTGATCGACCGTTTCAAGCAGATCGAGCCGAAGGTGCTGATCGCCTGCGACGCCGTCACCTATGCCGGCCGCCGGCATGACCGCAAAGACGTCGTTGCCGCGCTGCGGCGGTCGCTTCCGAGCGTCGAGCACGTCATCCTGCACAGCGAAGCCGCCGCGCCTGCCGCACCGGACGCCCGGCTCTCCGATATCGTCGCCAGCACGAGCGCCGCGATCGACGCCTTCGAGCCGGCCTGGCTGCCGTTCGATCATCCGCTCTGGATCGTCTATTCGAGCGGCACCACCGGCCTGCCGAAGCCGATCGTGCACGGCCATGGCGGCATCGTCATCGTGGTGCTGGCGCTGCTCGGCTTGCACAACGACATCGGCTGCTCCTATCACCAAAATTCGTTCGGCGAGCGCTATCACTGGTACTCTTCGACCGGCTGGATCATGTGGAACAGCCAGGTCGGCGGCCTGCTCAGCGGCACCACCTGCTGCATTTTCGACGGCAGCCCCGGCGGCACCAAGGACAAGCCGGACTGGACCACGCTGTGGCGCTTCGTGGCGCAATCGAAATCGAGCTTCTTCGGCGCCGGCGCGGCGTTCTTCGCCAACTGCGCCAAGGCCGAGATCGATCTCACCGCCGCCGGCGATCTGTCGCGACTGCGCTGCCTCGGCTCGACCGGCTCGCCGCTCAGCGCCGACACGCAAGCCTGGTTCAGCGACCGTTTCGCAGGCCTGTCGAAAACGAACGGCAGCAAGGCACAGACCGACATCTGGTGGGCGAACATCTCCGGCGGCACCGATTTCGCCGGCGCCTTCATCGGGGGCAACCGAGAACTCCCGCAGACGCCCGGCGCGATGCAGTGCCGCCTGCTCGGTGCTGCAGTCGAAGCCTTCAGCGAACAGGGCCGCGCCGTCATCGACGAGGTCGGCGAGCTCGTCTGCACCGAACCGATGCCGTCGATGCCGCTCTACTTCTGGAACGACCAGGGCAATGCGCGCTATCGCTCCAGCTATTTCGAGACCTATCCGGACAATCTTGACGGCAACGGTCGCGGGCCGGTGTGGCGGCACGGCGACTGGCTCAAGGTCAATCCGGACGGCTCCTGCATCATCTACGGCCGCAGCGATGCGACCATCAACCGCCACGGCCTTCGCATGGGCACGAGCGAGCTCTATTCCGCGATCGAAGCGCTGCCGGAGGTGCTCGATAGCCTCGTCGTCGACCTCGAATATCTCGGCCGCGACAGCTACATGCCGCTGTTCGTGGTGTTGCGCGACGGCGTCGCGTTCGACGGCGCGATGCAGGCCAAGATCAACAAGGCGATCGAGGCCGGCCTCTCCCGCAGATTCCTGCCGAACGAGATCTTCGCCGTTGCCGAGATTCCGCGCACGCTGTCGGGCAAGAAGCAGGAGCTGCCGATCAAGAAGCTGCTGCTGGGCCAGCCCGTTGAGAAAGTCATCAACAAGGAAGCGATGGCCAATCCGGCCTGCCTCGACTGGTATCTCGCCTTCGCGCGCGACTATCTGGCGCGAACCGCGGCCTAAATCAGCCGCCGCCGAAATTGGAGGGATCGAGATTCCGGTTCTCCGACGCCGGGATCGGCGGACGGCCAGGAAATTTGTACCAGCCGGGCGGCACGGGCGCGTCCTCGGCCGGCCGGACCACAACGGGACGCGGCCGGTGGGCGTGACGGGCCGGGGCCGCGGCAGCCGCCGTGCACGCGGACATCAAGAGGATCAAGACCAGGACAGACCGCATCGGTTCACGCTCCAAATGTCCACCCGACCTGTGATGTGGTGCGGAACCCGGGCGGCGACCACGCTTCCAGCGCGTCACTTCCGGTCACATCGGCGGCATCATTTCAGGCTAAGCAGTGCGGCAGATCGGCCCAATTGCGCCATCGGCATTTGCACTCCGTTCACCGATCGCCGCTAGACGGGTCAGGATCCCTTGCAACGAACGGCAGCCATGGCCGACCTCAACACCGTCCTCACCAGGCTCAACGACCGCCTGCTCCGCCTCGAGGGCGAGCTGTTCGTGCTGCGCTCGCTGGCGCGCGCGACACTGACGGCGGGCGACGACCACGGAGCGCGCATGCGCAAGCTGGTCGAGGCGGCAAAGATCGCACTCGATGATGAGGCGAAACGCGAGCTCGACAAGCCGACGCGCAAATATGTCGATGCGGCAACTGCGCTGGTGGAAGAGCTGCTGGTGGAGCCGACGCCGGCGCGACCGCTGTTCACCGTCATCGATGGCGGCAGGCGCGACTGAGCGTCTCAGCGGAGCCGCGTTGCACCGAGTTCGGGGGACTCCGTCTTCAACCGGGTCAGTCCGGCCTCGATGATCGCGATCTCCTCATCGATCTTGCCGATCGGCAGGCTAAAATCAAAGCCGGATTTGCTCTTGAGATCGACCGCGAGCCGCTGTCTGTGCATCATCAGCTCGTCGAGGCCACGGCGGTTCTTCAGCCGCACATAGGCGTCCACGATCTGCTCAATTGCGCTCGGCATGATATCGGCCCCGGCAAAAAAGCCCGCGCGACACGACCGCGCCGGCGGGACATTTTTGGTGTCGCGGTACGCAATACAAATCCGCGACGGATTCGTCGATACGACAAGCTGGTTGAGAACGTGTTACCGTTCGATGATTTGGTGATCGCAGGAATAAAAAAGCCGCTGGCGATCACGCCAGCGGCCAAAGCCGGGTTCGAAAACGGATCCGGAATGAAATTTGGCCAGCCCCGGTGAGCACGTTCTAACGGCACACAGCGGATTCCTTCTGTTAAAAACCAAACACAGGAACCGGTGCATTGATCATTTGCGGCCGACCGTGGCGGCGCGGCAACGCCTAGTCCGTGACGCAGAGATAGGTCCGGGGCAGCCTGCGATAGGCGCTGTAGCGGTAGTACGGCCGGTAGGCATAGCCGCGATAGAGCGCCGGCGGCTCCTCGCCGTAATAAGCGCCGTGGTAGAAATTGTAGACTGGCCCTTCCGCGCAGCGATAGGCGTCCCAGGTCGGGCCGATGAAGGGCGCCACCCCGATCTCGGGCGGGATCACCGGGTACGGCCCGCCAGCGCGGGCCGGACCTGCCGCAATCAGTGTCGCGAGAAGGACAAACCACACACTTCGCATGCGTTCGCTCCGAGCCGACGATGCCGGCATGGAAGCACTGGAGTGGGCGGCTGCGCAATCGCGGAATTCACTGCGGCCTGCCTGCTGCGCATTGTTGATAACCGCCGCAAACGCCGGGCGGGTGGTGACAGGGCGGCCTGACGTGTTATCGGGGGATGACGCAGCTGCGAGACGGATCAGACACTCATGCGCATTACCCTCGTCGGCTCCCGCCATTTCGGCGTGACCACCCTGAACATGCTCCGCGAGCACGGCGTCGCGATCGTGCGGGTCGTGGTCGCCGAGGCGGACGACCGCCTGGCCGCGACCGCCAAGGCCGCCGGCATCGAGGTGGTGGTGCAGGCCAATCCGAAGCTCGTGGTTGCTTCGGAGATCGCCCCCGATACCGACCTGATCATCACCGCGCACAGCCACGCCCGCATCGGCAAGGATGCGCTCGACGCCGCCAAGCTCGGCGGGATCGGCTATCACCCCTCGCTGCTGCCGCGCCATCGCGGCAAGGCGGCGGTGGAATGGACCATCAAGGAAGGCGATCCGATCGCCGGCGGCACGATCTATCATCTCGCCGACCGCATGGATGCCGGCGCCATCGCCGCCCAGGACTGGTGCTTCGTCAAGAAGGGCGAGACCGCCCGCGAACTCTGGGAGCGTGCGCTGGCCCCGCTCGGCCTCAAGCTGCTGGCCGACGTGATCGATTATGCCAAGGTCCACAAGGCATTGCCGTCAAAAGCCCAGGACGAACAATTCGCGACCTCGGCGCCAAGTCTTTCGTGAGTCTCTCTTTCGTGAGTCGCTCCCGACGTTAACGATTAACGTGAAGCTGCATTGATTCTGCTTCGAAAATTGAACCCAGGAACGCAAATAAACCATTGTTTCCACAGGAACAATTTTCGATTTGGCATTGCACCAAATTTCCGTCACATTTCGTCCGAATAAGTGTCAGCATATCAGACAAATTCAAGGACGGAATTCATGCGTTTTGGTCGCATCGCGGCGTTCTGTGCCGCTTCAGTTGTTACCGCCACCCTCGTCGCCCCTGTGGTCGCCCAGACCCCGTATGACGGCAATTGGCAGGTCACCATCGTGACCAAGACCGGCTCCTGCGAGCCGAGCGCAAGCTCCATGCTGACGGTTGCCGACGGCAAGATCAGCGCACCCGGCGCTAACGTTTCCGGCACCATCGGCAGCGGGGGTCTTGTGAAAGTTTCGATCAATGGTGCATATGCCAACGGTCAACTCAGCGGCAACGCCGGATCGGGGAAGTGGAATGGAGCATCTGCAGGCATACCATGCAGCGGGCGGTGGGAAGCATCGCGCCAATAAGCAATTCGGGACTGGCGTCCTCAACCGGCGGCTGCTCATGGCGGCCGCCGTTTTGTTTGTGACAGCTGTTGCCAGCTCCGGGAGCAACGCCCAGTCCGGCCCCTTCGCGCCGCTGGCGGGCAGCTGGAGCGGCGGCGGCACGGTCACCCTCGACGACGGTTCGACTGAGCGGATCCGCTGCCGGGCCAAATACGCTCCGATCGGTCCCACCATGGAGATGTCGCTGACCTGTGCCAGCGACGCCTACAAGTTCAACCTCGGCGCCAACGTCAGGGCGGAAGGCAGCGCCATTACCGGCAGCTGGAGCGAGGCAAGCCGGAACATTAGCGGCTCCCTCCAGGGCCGCGGCGGCGGCGGAAATTTCGAGGTGGTCGCCTCCGCCGCCGGCTTCAACGCCAACATTGCGCTGAGGACGAGCGGCAACAGGCAATCCGTCACGATTCGCGCGGATAGTCAGTTCCGCGGCGCCAACATTTCGATGTCGCGCTAAGACATTACCACGACATGACAATCGATCCGGCGACCTCGCCGGATCGTTTTTTTTCATGTGCTCGGAACGAACGCCGTGACCTCGATCTCGACCTTGGCCCGGTCGTCCACGAGGCCGCCGATATAGAGCAGCGTCGAAGGCGGAAAATTGCGGCCGAGCGTCTCCTTCCAGGCCGCACCAATGCCGGCGCCCGCGGCCTCATATTCGCTGCGGCTGGTCAGATACCAGGTCAGGCGCACGATATGCTCGGGTCCGGCGCCGGCCTCTGCGAGCAGCTTGATAATCCGCTTCAGCGCGGTTGCGACCTGGGCCGCCATGTCGGGCTCGTAATTGCCGGCCTCGTCGCCACCGGTCTGCCCGGCCAGCACGATCCAGCGGCCCGGCCCCTCCGCCACCACGCCATGTGAAAAGCCGCGCGGTTTCTTCCATTCGGCCGGCTGCAAGATACGCATGAGCGGAGAACTCCCCATTTTCTTGTTGATCTGCGCTGCCGTAGCACGCCGCCCTGCATCGCTGCACCCGCAGATTTGGCCGTTGCAAACGGCGGCGATGTCGCCGATACCGGCCTCCCCCTCAGGATTCCTGCTTCCCCCATGAGCACGACACCGTCCAAAACCATGGCCGCCTTCTGGATGGCCGGCTGGCTGTCGTTGATGCTGATCATGGCGGTGGCCGGACGCGAAACCACGCGCGAGCTGAACGTCTTCCAAATTATGGAGGTGCGGTCGCTGGCCGGCTTCGTGCTGCTGTTGCCGATCATCTATCGCGCTGGTGGATTCAAGGTCCTGAAGACGCGACGCCTGCCGCAGCATATCGGCCGCAACTCGGTGCACTATGTCGCGCAGCTCGGCTGGTTCTTCGCGCTGACGCTGATTCCGATCGGCCAGGTGGTCGCGATCGAGTTCACCATGCCGATCTGGACGGCGATCCTGGCGGCCAGCTTCCTGTCCGAGCGCATGACGCCGTGGAAGATCGCCGCCATCGTGCTCGGTCTCGTCGGTGTGATCGTCATCGTCCGGCCCGCCACCGGCGAGGTCAATCCAGGCCAGCTGATCGCGCTCGGGGCCGCGATGGGATTTGGCGTTTCGATGGCGCTGGTCAAATCGCTGACCCGCACCGAAAGCGCGCTCTCGATCCTGTTCTGGATGATCGTGGTGCAATCGGTCGCAGGCTTCGTGCCGACGCTGTTCGTCTGGACCTGGCCGTCGGCCTATGTCTGGGCCTGGATGGGCGTCATCGCTGTTTGCGGCACTTTCTCGCACTATTGCCTCGCCAGCGCGATGCGCTATGCGGACGCCACGATTGTCGTTCCCATGGACTTCCTGCGGGTTCCCCTGACCGCAACTGCCGGCTGGCTGCTCTATTCCGAGCGGCTCGATGCCTGGACCGTGCTGGGCGCGGCCCTGATCCTGTGCGGCAATCTCCTGAATTTGAAGCCTGCAACGCCGGTCCCCGTCCCCGCCCGCGTGCAGTGAACCGGCGCGCGGCCTGACGCGACAAAACAGAGTGGTCGAGCGTGATTTGGATCACGTTGGAAAGGCATTCCATCGTCCACGCTCGGTCACAGAGCAGCGGGTTGGTGAGTTGGCTGAAGGGTTGTTTTGCTAGCGCGAAGCCGGGCGCTTTCGTGTAGGTTCGACGCCAATTTGTTGCTGCCAGCCATTCGATTCTGTTGGGGATTTCAGATGCGCACTCTCGCCCTCCTGGTTTCGTTGATGTGCATGGCGCTGTCGGTCAGCGCCGCAAAGGCCGACCGCCGCGTCGCCTTCGTCGTCGGCAATGGCGCCTACAAGAACGTCGCGCAATTGCCGAACCCGCCGATCGACGCCAAGGCGATGGCCTCGACGTTGCGCAATGTCGGCTTCGAGGTGATCGAAGGATCCAACCTCACCCGCGACCAGATGACGGAGAAGCTGCTGGACTTCGGCCGCAAGGCACAGGGCTCCGATGTCGCAGTGTTCTACTACGCCGGTCACGGCATCGCCGTCGGCGGCAGCAACTATCTCCTGCCCGTCGATGCCGACATCAAATCGGAGATGGACGTCAAGCTGGGGGCCGCCATCAATATCGACCTGACGCTCGACCAGACCATGGGCGACGCCAAGGTGAAGCTGGTGTTCCTCGACGCCTGCCGCGACAATCCCTTTGCCGCCAAGATCAAATCGAACTCGGCGACCCGTAGTGTCAACGTGCAGAGCGGCCTCGCTGAGATGAAGTCCGGCGAAGGCACGCTGATCGCGTTCGCGACCGGCCCGGGCCAGACCGCCCTCGATGGCCAGGAGGGCAACAACAGCCCGTTCACCCGCGCGCTGATCGACAACATCACCAAGCCCGGCGTCGAAATCCAGCAGGCGATGACGTCGGTGCGCGCCCAGGTCAACGAGGAGACCCACAAGGGTCAGCTTCCCTGGGGCCACACCAATCTGATCGGCGCCGTCTATCTCAACCCGGCGCAGCAGAGCCAGCAGGTCGCCAACGCCGCACCAACCGCGTCCAGCAGCGTGCCGGCGCCTGCGGCCAGCAACAGCTCCGACGGTGTCGAGCTCGAATACTGGCGCTCCGTGAAGGAAACCAACAAGCCGGAAGAGCTCAACGCCTACCTCTCCACCTATCCGAACGGCCAGTTTAAGGCGCTGGCGCTGGCACGGCTCGCAGCGATTCAGAACGGTCCGTCGACCACCACCCGCAATCTCAATGCCGGCGTCGATCCCGCGACCTTCACCGACGACGCCAGCCAGCTCACCGAGGACCAGATCGGCCTCGACAAGGGCCAGCGCCGCGACGTGCAGCGCCGTCTCAACGGGCTTGGCTTCGACACCAAAGTGACGGGCGTGTTCAACGACGACACGCGGACGGTGCTCAAGCGCTGGCAGGCCGCCCGCGGCTATCCGTCGACGGGCTTTCTCAACAAGTTCCAGCACAAAGCGCTGCTCGCCGAGATTGTTGCCTCGACATCGACCGCAAGCGACGACGGCCCGAAGCCGGCCCGGCGCGCCAGCGCCCCCGCGAGCAGCGGCGGCGGTGGCGGCCATCGCGGCGGTGGCGATGCCGGCGCTGCCTTCATGGGCGGCGTCGTCGGCGGCATGATGGGCGGCATGTTCCGTCACTGAGGCGCAAGCCTAATCCCCGAACAAAAAAGCCCGGCTAGCCGCCGGGCTTTTTTCGTTGGTCGTCCTCAGTGTGAGGAGCCTACTTCCCCGCAGCCTTCCGCAGCGCCTCGTTGATGCGGTCCTGCCAGCCGGGGCCGCCCGCCTGGAAATGCTCCAGCACGTCCTGGTCGATCCGTAGGGTCACCTGTTCCTTGATCCCCGGCGCCACGTTCTGCTTCGGCGGCGCTACGGCGACCTTGGCGGTCACTTTCTTGAACGCCGCCTCGGCTTCGCTCCGCGCGTCGCCCAATGTCCGCGGCCGCCTCGGTTGATCCGCCATGTCCTAGATTCCTTCAAACAGAGCCGTCGAAAGATACCGCTCCGAGAACGACGGCACTATAGCCAGAATGGTTTTTCCCATGGCTTCCGGCCGTTTGCCGATCTCGATCGCGGCGGCGATCGCGGCGCCGGAGGAGATGCCGCCCGGAATGCCCTCATGCCGGGCCAACGCCCGCGACGTCTCGATTGCCGTCGTCGAGTTGATCTTCACGATCTCGTCGATCACCGAGCGGTCGAGAATGTCGGGCACGAAGCCCGCACCGATACCTTGGATCTTGTGCGGCGAGTGCTGGCCGCCCGACAGGACCGGGCTCTCCTCGGGCTCGACGGCGACCACTCGCAGGGAAGCCTGGCGCGGCTTCAGAACCTGACCGACACCGGTAATGGTGCCGCCGGTGCCGACGCCAGCGACGAAGAAATCGATGTTACCTCCGGTGTCGTTCCAGATCTCCTCCGCCGTGGTGCGGCGGTGCACCTCGGGATTGGCGAGGTTCTTGAACTGCTGCGGCATCACAGAATTCGGCGTCGTCTTCAACAACTCCTCGGCCGCCGCAATCGCGCCCTTCATGCCTTGCGCGGCCGGGGTCAGCACCAGTTCGGCGCCGAGAAAGGCAAGCATCTTGCGCCGCTCGATCGACATGGATTCCGGCATCACCAGCTTCAATCGATAACCGCGCGAGGCAGCGACGAAGGCGAGCGCGATGCCGGTGTTGCCTGAGGTCGGCTCGATCAGCACCGTGTCCGGCTTGATGATGCCCGTCTTCTCCATGGCGATGATCATCGCCGCGCCGATGCGATCCTTCACGCTTGCGGCCGGATTGTAATATTCGAGTTTTGCCAAAATGGTCGCGTTCACGCCGTGCATGCCCGGCAAGCGGCGCAAGCGCACGATCGGCGTATCGCCGAATGCATCGACGATTGAGTCATAGATCCGACCGCGGCCGGGTTGGTGCGCTGCACCCGTCTTTGAGGATGCGTCCATGATGAACTCCCTGTGGCGATAATTTGCCTCTGATCGCAGCTTTTGCGCAGTTGAGAGACAGCCTGCGGCGACACGCAAGCGACAATGCGGCACATGTTAAATACGCTGCATCGCAAAATCGCGTGAGCTGTCATTGTAAGAAAACCAACGCATTTGTGTTGCGACCTCGTCAACTGATTCTGCTTATGATAGACTTCGGTCTCAAAGCAGGGAGGTCACCACGATGTCAGCAGTCGCTGAAGTGTTGCCGACCGTCGCGTCAAGGCGTGATCCGCGTTGCAGCGAGTTGCCCACCTGTCCTGTGTGCGCCGATTCCATGGTCGCCGCCGAAGCCTCGGCCTATGTCTCGGACCACGTGATCAGCTATCTCTGGACCTGCGACACCTGCGGTTATGGCTTCGTGACCAAGCACGCCGTCAAGCAGCGTTTCACGTGCAACTGACCGTGTGCATTTGACCTAGCGCGGGGGGATGTCGCCCCTTGCCCAGCCCTCGCGCGTACGCTGATAGAACTCATCGAACATTCCGTCTGCGATCGCATTCCTGATGCCCTGCATCAGGAACTGGTAATAAGCGATATTGATTTCGGACAGCAGCATCGCCCCCAGCGTCTCGCCCGCCTTGACGAGATGGTGCAGATAGGCGCGCGCATAGTTGCGCGTCGACGGCCATGAGCTCTCTTCGTCGAGCGGGCGCGGGTCGTCGGCGTGGCGCGCGTTACGCAAATTGACCTGGCCGAAACGCGTGAAGGCCACACCGTGGCGGCCATTGCGCGTCGGCATCACGCAATCGAACATGTCGATGCCGCGCTTCACCGCCTCGAGGATGTCGTCGGGCGTGCCGACACCCATCAGATAGCGCGACCGATCGGACGGCAGCGCCGGCGCGGTCTCGCCGATCATGGCCAGCATCACCGCCTGCGGCTCGCCGACGGCCAGTCCCCCAATCGCATAGCCGTGGAAGCCGATCTCGACGAGGCCTCTAGCGCTGGCGTGACGCAGCTGCGGTACGTCGCCGCCCTGCACGATGCCGAACAGCATGTAGCCGTCGGGCGCGTTCTCGAAGGCGCGCTTGCTGCGCTCGGCCCAGCGTAGCGACAGCCGCATCGCGCGGTCGATATCGTCGCGCTCGGCCGGCAGCCGCACGCACTCGTCCATCTGCATCGCGATGTCGGAGCCGAGCAGGCGCTGCACCTGGATCGAGCGTTCCGGCGACAGCTCGACCTTGGCGCCGTCGATATGCGAGCGAAAGGTGACGGCCTGCTCGCTGACTTTGCGCAAATCCGCCAGCGACATCACCTGGAAGCCGCCGGAATCCGTCAACATCGGCCCGTTCCAGCCGGTAAACCGCTGTAAGCCGCCGAGCGCGCTGATGCGCTCCGCGCCCGGACGCAGCATCAGGTGATAGGTGTTGCCGAGCACGATATCGGCGCCGGCGTCGCGCACCTCCCGCCAGTGCATCCCCTTCATGGCGCCGGCCGTGCCGACCGGCATGAAGGCCGGCGTGCGCACCACACCATGCGGCGTGGTCAGGCGGCCGGTCCGCGCCGCACCGTCGGTGGCGAGCAGCTCGAAATGATTGGGAAGACTGGTATCGGGATGATTGTTGTTGGGATTCATGGCGGTGCTTATTGCGTGTCGGGAGGGGCCGATCAACCGTGCAGTTCGCAGATCCTGCGGGGCGGCCGGCGTCCCCGGGCCGGCCACAATTGGGCCGCGCCGCCGACGCTTGTTAAACAAAACGATACCGTATAGTTCTATCAGACCACAGGGGCTTGGATGGATGCCGGCGCGCGGGCGACAATGCCTGCGACGCGCCGTGTAGCGTATGCGGTGATTGACGGCCAATGCCTGCCCCTGTTGTCCCGACGAACCTTGCCCGCAGCCGGCAGGCAGGCCTTCGCCTGCTCGGATTGGCCGCCCTGGCATTGAGCCTCGCGCTCGGCGCCTGCACGTCGCTGCCGCGGACGCCCTATACCGCGGCCGATGCCGCCAGCTCGCGCGTGCTCGATATCGAGGGTCTGCGCCGCTACACCGACGAGCCGGTCACAAAATTCAGCTTCGACAAGGACACCAGCACCGCAAGCAGGAGCTACCTCGCCCTCTCCGGCGGCGGCGCCGATGGTGCCTACGGCGTCGGCGTGCTGAACGGCTGGAGCGCGGCCGGCACCCGCCCCGCCTTCTCGGTCGTCTCGGGCGTGAGCACCGGCGGACTGATCGCGCCGTTCGCGTTCCTCGGCTCGCGATATGACGACACGCTCAGGGAGCTCTATACCAGCGGCATCGCGGAAAGCCTGCTGAGCGACCCCAGCATCATGCGTGTCCTGTTCAGCTCCGGCCTGTTCGGCAATACGCGGCTGCGCGAGCTGGTGGCCCGCTATGTCGGGCCGGAGATCCTGGCGCAGGTCGCCCGCGAAAACGCCAAGGGCCGGCGGCTACTCATCGTCACGACCGATCTCGACACCCAGCGGACGGCGATCTGGGACATGGGCAAGATCGCCGCGGTCGGTACGCCCGAGGCGCTGAAACTGTTTCGCGACGTGATGGCGGCATCCGCTAGCATACCCCTGGTGTTTCCGCCGATCCTGATCGAAGCCGAAGGCCAGGGGCACAAGTTTCAGGAGATGCACGTCGATGGCGGCGTGACAGCTCCGGTGCTCACCTTGCCGGAAGCCCTGCTCTCCCAGGACCGCCTGCCCGGCAATGCGAAGATGGACATCTACATCCTCGTCAACAAGAAGATCGAGCGCAACTTCGAGCTCGTCGCCAACAGCACGATCGATGTCGCCTCACGCAGCCTGTCCTCGATCACCCAGTCGCAGACGCGCTCGATCATCTTCTCGACCTACGATTTCGCCAAACGCAACCATCTCGGCTTCCATCTCTCCTACATTGAACGCGATTATCCGGCGCCGCAGTCCGAAGGCTTCGACACGGCCTATATGCGGGCGCTGTACCAATACGGATACGAGAAAGCGGCAAGTGGCCAGGCCTGGACCTCGCGGATGCCTTGAGACCCGCTGCGGAACGACGATGGACCGAGACCGTTGACGATGCGGCCAATTCAGCCAGATTCGCGATGACGTCCCTGTTGCCGCGCGTTATAGAGCAATGACCATTGTGACGACCGCGCAGGAATCATTGGGCATGGGATTGACTGCGACCAAGGCGAAGACAGCAGCGCCACGGCGCGAGGTGTCGAAATCGCGCGGCGGCCGGCCGACGAAAAGCGCAGCGATCGAGCGCGATCAGCGCCTGATCGAGGTCGCCACCCGCCTGTTCCTCGATCGCGGTTTTGACGCGACCTCGCTCGATGCGGTCGCGGAAGCGGCTCGCGTCAGCAAGCCAACCGTCTATGCCCGCTACGGCGACAAGCGCGGGCTGTTCACGGCGGTGCTGAGGCGCGAGATCGCGCGCTGGCTTGCGCCGTTGTCGGCTGCGGCCGAGACGCAGCTCGGCAGTTCGTCCGACATTTCGGTTGAGCAGCGGCTCGTGGAGATCGGGCGCGAAATGCTCAATTTCACCTGCGGGCCCGACGCCATGGCCTTCAGCCGTATGATGACGTCGCAGGCCATCAACTTTCCCGACATTGCCAAGCTCGGCAAGGAAGAAGGCTGGCTGAAGGCCGTCGCCACGACCGCGCGCTTCTTCGACCATCTGGTGGCGCAAGGCGCGCTTGGCGTCGATGACACCACGATCGCCGCGGAAGTGTTCCTCGACGTCGTCGTCGGCCACACCCACCGCATGGCGACGTTCGGCACGCCGATGGAATTCAAAGCTGCCGAAAAGCGGATGCGTGCGGCGATCAAGCTGTTCCTGGCCGGCGCGCTCGGACCTGCCGATCGGGTCCGGGAAACCAAAGCCCCGCAGCGGCGCCGCCCTTCTCGCTGACATTTCCGTGAGATTGGCCATCTGTCCCCAGCGGACGATGGTCTTCTCGTTGACCAAAATAAAACGATACGGTATGGTTTAGTTATAGCGATACGGACCGCTTTTTTCACCAGCCCCAAAGGGGGTCCGTATCGCTCCGATCGCCGGGACGGGTGCAGCCCGTTTCGACAATCAGCGGCCGGCCATTGCCCGTGGTCGGCCGCGACTTCTTTACGATTATCCGGCACACTCGCCGTGCGAGGGTTTCGAGCATGAAAGCAGCACCACGATACACTTGGCAGTTGCTGGCGGTCGCCCTGTCGGGGCTGCTCATCGCAGCGCCGGCGCACGCAATCGTCTCGGCGGGCAATACACCCACCGCCCTCCACGGCGAGACAGATGGTGACGCCGCGGCGGACCGCCAGGCCGTCAGCCGCGAGATCGAGCGCTTCCGCACCTCGTCGATCTCGATCAGCCAGGCGATGGCGATTGCGGAAGCCCGTCATGCCGGCGCGACCACTGCGGATGTCAGCTTCGACGGCGGCTCGGGCGTACCGGTGTACCGGGTGAAAACCCTGCACAACGACCGGATCTGGAAGCAGACCATCAACGCCGCGACTGGTGAACTGATGGGCGGCGAAGCCGCCCTCCCCCTGGCCGAGTTGGACCTCGAGGATCGCAGCAACCTCGCAGCGCTCGGCACCATCAGGCACCGCCTTGCGGATGCGGTCCGCGTCGCCGAGCGCGCAGCGTCCGGCAAGGCCATCAGCGGCGGGCTGGTGCGCGAGGGCGGCCGGCTCAATTTCGCGATCGTCGTCATCAGCGGCGACGACCTCAAGGAAGTCATCCTCGAGCCACCGGGCGCCCGGGGCAAATAACGCCGGCCACAATCCCGCCGAAAAGCCATTGACGGCCGCAAGACTCTCCCGCATAAGTCGCCGCCATGTTCACGACCACCAAACGCACGACCAAAACCACCGCGGCCTTCGGGGCCCGGGGAGGCGTGCGCTTGTAGTCGTCGACTAAAACGCAATCAGCTCTACCGAAGCCCCGCCCATGATGGTCCGGGGCTTTTTTGTTGTCTTAATCGATCTCAATGGAGGACACAGTGAGTAACGATCCCGTCGTCGCGATTGTCGGCGTCACCGGCGCGGTGGGCGCCGAATTCATCGCCACCATGGACAAGCGCGGCTTTCGCGTCGGTAGGCTCAAGGCGCTCGCCAGCGCCCGCTCGGCCGGCAAGACGGTGTCGTTCCGCGGCAAGGATGTCGTCATTGAGGAATTGACCGAGCGCGCCTTCGAGGGCGTCGACATCGCGCTGTTCTCCGCCGGCGGCAGCATCTCGAAGAAGTACGCGCCGCTCGCGGTCAAGGCCGGCGCTGTCGTCGTCGACAACTCCTCCGCGTTCCGGATGGATCCGAATGTGCCGCTGGTGATCCCCGAGGTCAACGGCAACCGCATCAGGGATCACAAGGGCATCATTGCCAACCCGAATTGCGCGGCGATCACCGCGCTGGTGCCGCTGTGGCCAATCCACCAGAAGAACCGCATCAAGCGCGTCATCATCTCGACTTACCAGGCCGCGAGCGGCGCCGGCGCGGCAGCGATGGAGGAGCTCGTCGAATCCACCCGCGCCAATCTCAACGGGCAGGTCTATACGCCGAAGGTGATGCCTCACCCCTACGCCTTCAACCTTTTCAACCACAACACCGCCGTCGATCCCGAGACCGGCTACAACGATGAAGAGACCAAGGTCATCAAGGAGACCCGCAAGATCTTCGAGGACGAGACCATCGCCATCGGCGTCACCTGCGTCCGCGTCCCGGTGCTGCGCGCCCATTGCGAGGCCATCACCTTCGAATGCGAGAAGGAGATCACCGAGGACCAGGTCCGCGCCATCATGGCGCAGGCCCCTGGCGTGAAGGTCGTCGATGATCGCGTGAAGAACTATTTCCCGATGCCGATCGACGCCTCCGGCCAGGACGACGTCCTGGTCGGCCGCATCCGCAAGGATCTCAGCGATCCCAGTGGGCATTCGATCTCGATGTTCGTGGCGGCCGATCAGTTGCTCAAAGGCGCGGCGCTGAACGCCGTGCAAATCGCGGAGCTGTTGCCACAGCGGGTGATGGCGTAACGGAAGCTGCGTAGGGTGGGTTAGCCCTGCGGACTGCGCAAAGCGCAGACCGCTCGGCGTAACCCACCGCGGTCTCCATCCGCAGAAACAGAAGTGGTGGGTTACGCCTTGTGGCTAACCCACCCTACGGCTCTGTCCGAAACAGCAAGCAGGCGTCGCCGTACGAATAGAACCGGTAGCCCTGCGCGATCGCATGCGCATACGCGCGCTGCATCGTCTCCAGCCCCGAAAACGCCGACACCAGCATGAACAATGTCGACTTCGGCAAATGGAAGTTCGTCATCAGGACATCGACGGCGCGGAAGCGATATCCGGGGGTGATGAAGATCGAGGTCTCTGCCGCGAACGGCTGAACGCTGCCATCCTCAGCTGCCGCGCTCTCCAGCAGCCGCAACGACGTCGTGCCGACGGCGACGATGCGACCGCCATTTTTTCGCGCGACGTTGAGCCGTTCCGCGGTCTCGGCCGGGATCGTGCCCCACTCGGCATGCATCTTGTGACCTTCAGTGTCATCCACCTTGACCGGCAGGAAGGTCCCTGCCCCGACATGCAGCGTGATGCGGTTGATGCCGATTCCGCGCACGCGCAGCGCCTGCTCCAGCGCAGGGGTGAAATGGAGCCCGGCGGTAGGAGCCGCGACGGCGCCTTCATTGGCCGCGAACATGGTCTGGTAGTCGGCGAGGTCCTGCTCATCAGGCGTGCGTTTTGAGGCGATATAGGGCGGTAGCGGCGGGCTGCCGAGATCGGCGATGGCCTGGTCGAGCGCGGGGCCATGGAACGAGAATGACAGCGTCACCTCGCCCTCCTCACCCTTGGCCTCGACCTCGGCATCGAGATGGCCGAGCAGACAGACCTTGCCTTCATTGCCGAAGCGGATGCGGTCGCCGGCGACGAGCTTCTTCGCCGGCTTCACCAGCGCCTGCCAGCGCGAGCCGTCGAGGCGCTTGATCAGGGTGGCCTCGATCTTGGGCTCGGTCTCGCGGCCGATGCGACGGCCCCTCAGTTGCGCCGAGATCACCTTGGTGTCGTTGACGACGAGCTGATCGCCCGGTCTCAGCCATTGCGGCAGATCGGCAATGGTCTGGTCGCGCAGTGCGCCGTTCTCGACGACCAGCATCTTCGCGGAGTCGCGCGGGTGCGCGGGGCGCAACGCGATGCGCTCGGGCGGCAGATCGAAATCGAAGAGGTCGGTGCGCACGTGAGGTACCTTGCCATGCCCCGCAGAAGCGCGAGGCATGGCGGCAGTCGTTACTCCGCGTCAGCGGCCATCCGCGCCTTGACGATCTTGTCCGGATTCTGCACCGGCTCGCCGCGCTTGATCTTGTCGACGTTCTCCATGCCCTCGGTGACCTTGCCCCACACGGTGTACTGGTTGTCGAGGAAGCGGGCGTCGTCGAAGACGATGAAGAACTGGCTGTCAGCGGAGTCGGGGCTCGCCGCACGGGCCATCGAGGTGACGCCGCGCACATGCGGCTCCTTGTTGAACTCGGCCTTCAGCTTCTGACCCGAGCCGCCGGTGCCGGTGCCATGCGGGCAGCCGGTCTGCGCCATGAAGCCGTCGATCACGCGGTGGAATACGATTCCATCGTAGAAGCCTTCACGGACCAGCTCCTTGATGCGGGCGACATGGCCCGGCGCGAGGTCGGGACGCATCTCGATGGTGACGGGGCCCTGGGTGGTCTCGAGGATCAAGGTGTTTTCAGTGGCGCTCATGCTCGTCTCTCTTGCGTTGGGGGTGAAGTCTTGTCAGGTGAAGTTTTGCGGCTACGGAACTCGATCGCGAATGGACGTCCCGCAGCGGCGCCGGCCATTGCATCGGTAAATGGCATTGGCGTGCAGCGTTGCAACGCCTCCATCACCGCGATCCGGTATTGCAGCCGGTCATTGTCGGAGGCCTCCGCGGATTCATAGGTAATCCTCGGATGGCCCAGAATGTTTCCGGACCGGTTAAAGCTCACGACGACGGTGATATCGATGGGGCGAGCCTTGCTGGACGATGGCGGCTTCCAGCAGGTCCGCAGATGCTGGAAGATGTCGTGGATGGTGTTGACCGGCGCATCCTCTGCGGCCGCGGCCGAGACGCCGAACAGCAGCACTGCTGCAGCGAGCAGAAGCCTGTCGCCACGGCGTGCCATGCGTTTCCTTATTTGATGTCGGAGGCGACCTGCACCTTCACCATCTTGTCGGGATCGGTGACGGTGCCGCTCGGCGAGCCGGCCGGCGCCTTCTTCAGCTTGTCGACCACGTCCATGCCCTGCACGACTTCGCCGACCACGGTGTACTGGTTATCGAGGCTGCCGCCGTCGGCGAACATGATGAAGAACTGCGAGTTCGCGGTATCGACGCTGTCGCCGCGACGGGCCATGCCTACGATGCCGCGGGCGAAATGAACCTTGGAGAATTCCTGCTTCAGGTTCGGATATTTCGAGCCGCCGGTGCCGTTGAAGTTCTGGCCGTCGCCGGTCTGGGCCATGAAGCCGTCCATCACGCGGTGGAACGGCACATTGTTGTAGAAGCCCTCGCGCGCGAGCTGCTTGAGGCGCTCGGCGTGATGTGGCGCAAGATCGGTCCTGAGCTTGATGACGATGCGGCCCTTGGTGGTGTCGATGACGAGCGCGTTGGCCTTGTCGAGATTGGCCGGCAGCTGCTGCGCCATTGCCGGAACGGCGCCAATCAGCGCGACGAACATCGTGGCAAGAATTGCGAGACGACGGATCATGGAAACTCCGGATCAGGTGAGATGAAGAAGCGCGCCGTTATCCGGCGAATTTGGCCTTGAGCAGGGATGCGACGAGCGGCGGCACGAAGGTCGAAACATCGCCGCCCATGGCCGCGATCTGACGTACCAGTGTGGCGGCGATCGGGCGAACCATCGGCGAGGCCGGCAGGAACACCGTGTGCACCTCCGGCGCCATGGCCTCGTTCATGCCGGCGAGCCGCATTTCGTAATCGAGGTCGGTGCCGTCTCGCAAACCACGAATCATGATCGTTGCGCCATGCTTGCGGGCGGCGGTCACGGAGAGATCGTCGAAAGTAGCGGCCTCGAGGATGCAGCCCGCCTGGGCCGCCACCGGGCCGCAGACGTCGTAGAGCATCTTGAGCCGCTCTTCAGTCGAGAACAGCGGCTTCTTCCCGGGATGGACGCCGATTGCGACAACCAGCCGGTCGCACAGGGGGACGGCATGCCGGACCACGTCCAGATGGCCGTTGGTGATCGGGTCGAAGGAACCAGGGTAGAAGGCAATGCGCGGCATGGCCTCCTCCTACTCCGCCCGGGCCGGCCCGGCAAGCCGGGCGGGTTCCTTGTCAGTTTCCTGCCGGTTTTTCCGCCGGCCCATGTCGGAAGGTCCCGGATTGTTTCGTCCTCGGGGCGGCCACGAAACAAAGCGAGGCGCGCACGAAACCATTTCCCGTATCGGCGAAGACGTCCGGAAACTGGTCATGGTTACTAATCCACCCAACGAACGACGGGCCGCGCACTGGGCGTAGCGGCCGCATCACAGGGGACCGTCAATGATCAAGGCTCTTTCAGCGATCGCTATTGCTGCGTGTGTTGCTACCGCCCTCACCCTCCTGCCCGGTTTTGCTCCGACCGTCGAAGCGAGCGTGCCGCAGCCGCTCGCCAAGGGCGACCGGCTCGACATCAAGATCATCGGCCCTGACTGCTCGCAGCAGGCCTGGCCGAATTTCGAGGCATCCTGCCTGCGTCGCGCCGGCACCAAAACCGACGTCCGCGTGGCGCGCCTCGTGACCGCCGATCGTACGCCGTAGTCGCCGTGTAAGCTTGGCGTCATCAACGCCGGGACAATCCCAAGATAATCCCGATGGATATTTGCGACGTCCCGTCGCAGACTGGCCTGACGCTCGCGCCCCGCGGAATGGCCCGTCGGGCGCGATCCCATCGGGGGTCGCCTTTGTCCAGTACGCCTGCAATCGCTTCCGGCCATCATCCTGACCCGTTGCCGATTGCCATGACCATGGGCGCCCTGGGGGTGGTCTATGGCGATATCGGCACCAGCCCCCTCTATGCCCTGAAGGAAGCTGCCAAGGCGGTCGCCCAAGGTGCGACGGTGACCCCCGAAGCTGTCCTGGGGGTTGCCTCGCTGATCCTCTGGGCGCTGCTGCTGATCATCTCGTTGAAGTATGCGTTGCTGATCCTGCGCGCGGACAACCGCGGCGAAGGCGGCATCGTCGCGCTGCTGGCGCTGCTGCATGCCCGCCATGCCCAACCCGGGACCTGGCGTGCCCATCTTCTCGTCGTCGGCCTCGTCGGCGCCGCCCTGCTCTATGGCGACGGCGCCATCACACCGGCAATCTCGGTTCTATCAGCCATCGAAGGCCTCAAGGTGGATGCGCCTTCGCTCGCGCCCGTGGTCGTGCCCGTGACCATCGCCATTCTGGTCGGCCTGTTCATGATGCAAAAGCAGGGCACCGGCTTCATCGGCCGCATCTTCGGCCCGGTGATGCTGGCCTGGTTCATCGTGCTGGCCGCGCTCGGCATCCACGGCATCGTCAAGGCGCCGGCCGTGCTGGCGGCGCTGAGCCCGCTCTATGCCTTCGACTTCCTGATCCACCAGGATTTTCACGTCTCCTTTGCGATCCTCGGTGCGGCCTTCCTGGCGGTGACCGGCGGCGAGGCCATGTATGCCGACATGGGGCATTTCGGCCGCTTCCCGATCCGGCTCGCCTGGTTCGCCATCTGCCTGCCCGCGCTGGTGCTGAATTATTTCGGCCAGGCCGCGCTGTTGATCACCGATCCCAGCATGATCGAGAACCCGTTCTTCCAGCTTTGCCCTGATTTCCTGCACTATCCGCTGGTCGCCTTCTCGGCAGTCGCCACCGTGATCGCTTCGCAGGCGATCATCTCCGGCGTGTTCTCGCTGACGCAGCAGTCGATCCAGCTCGGCTTCCTGCCGCGCATGCAGATCCGCCACACCACCAGCGACGCAATCGGCCAGATCTACGTGCCGCTGGTGAACTGGCTGCTCGCCGCTGCAACGCTCGGCGCGGTCCTGAGCTTCGGCACCTCGGATGCGCTGGCCGGCGCTTACGGCATCGCAGTGTCACTCCTGATGGCGATCACCACGCTGCTCGCCGCCCTGGTTGCAATCCAGTGGGGCTATTCGCCGTGGCTCGTGGTGGCCGTGAACGGCTTCTTCTTCGTGATCGACGTGATCTTCTTCTCGGCCAACTCGATCAAGCTGTTCGAAGGCGGCTGGTTTCCGCTGCTGCTCGCCGCCATCGTCGCCTTCCTGATGATGACCTGGCGCAGCGGCGTGAAGCTGGTTGAGGCCGCGCGCGGCAAGCTGCGCCAGCCCGAGGAAGACCTGATCGAGACAGCCGTCAACAAATGCAGCGCGCGCCTGCCCGGCACTGCCGTATTCCTGGCGTCCGCACCGAATGGCGTGCCGCTCGCGCTGACGCAATTCGTCAAGCACAACCACGTGCTGCACGAACGCGTCATTCTCGTCACCGTGCTGATCGAGGAGTTGCCTCACGTTGCCGACCAGGACCGCGCCGAGTTGATCGAGATCATTCCCGGCATCACCCGCGTGATCCTGCATTACGGCTTCATGCAGAATCCGACGATCTATGAGGGACTAACGCTCGCCTGCCGCCAGGGCCAGTTGCCCGGCATCGACCTCTCCGACATCACCTATTATGTCGGCCGCGAGACCATCATCCCGAGCGAGGACATTCCGGGCATGTGGGTCTGGCGCGAAGGCCTGTTCGCCTTCCTCCAGCGCAACGCCGAGCGCTCGGCCGCGTTCTTCGGTGTGCCGACCAAGCAGGTGGTGGAGTTCGGGACGGAGCTGGAGATCTAGACTAGCGCAAATCGGTAGCCCGGATGGAGCGAAGCGCAATCCGGATTTCATAGCCAAGTCAGCACGTCCCGGATTTCGCTTCGCTCGATCCGGGCTACGGGGAGTGACTACACGTCACTCTCCGTTTGACTCCCCATTCTCGCCGTTGCCGCTCTCGGCCTCTTCCGTGATGTGCTCGACCGAGACGACATGTTCGTCCTCCGCGGTATCGAACACGATCACGCCCTGGGTCGAGCGGCCGGCGATGCGGATGCCCTCGACCGGGCAGCGGATCAGCTGGCCCTTGTCGGTGACGAGCATGATCTGGTCGGCGTCCTCCACCGGGAAGGATGCTACGAGGTTGCCGTTGCGGTTGTTGACGCTCATGGCGACGATGCCTTTGCCGCCGCGGCCGGTGGTGCGGTACTCGTAGGACGAGGTCCGCTTGCCGAAGCCGTTGACGGAAACGGTCAGCACCACCTGCTCGGCCGCCGACATCTCGATATAGCGCTCCTGCGAGAGCTGGAAGCTGCCGGACGTCTCCTCGGCCTCGGCATCCACTGCCGGCTCCTCGGCCGCAGCCTCGCCGGCGACCGCGCGGCGCATCTTCAGATAAGCCGAGCGTTCGTCCGAAGACGTCTCGACATGGCGCAGGATCGCCAGCGAGATCACCTTGTCGCCGTCGCCAAGCGCAATGCCGCGCACGCCCATCGAGGTGCGCCCGGTGAACACGCGCACGTCGGTGACGGGGAAACGGATGCACTGGCCGCCCGCACCGGTCAGCAACACGTCGTCACGCTCGGTGCAGATCTGCACGTCGACGATCGCTTCATTGTCGTCGAGCTTCATGGCGATGATGCCGGAGCGGCGGACATCGACGAAGTCGGACAGCTTGTTGCGGCGGACATTGCCGCCGGTGGTGGCGAACATCACGTCGAGGTTGCCCCAGGTCGATTCGTCCTCGGGCAGCGGCATGATGGTGGTGATGCGCTCGCCCTGCTCCAGCGGCAGGATGTTGATCAACGCCTTGCCGCGCGCGTTGGGAGCTGCCATCGGCAGCCGCCAGACCTTCTCCTTGTAGACCTGGCCGCGGGACGAGAAGAACAGCACCGGCGTATGCGTGGAGGCCACGAACAGGCGGCTGACGAAATCCTCGTCGCGGGTCTGCATGCCGGCGCGGCCCTTGCCGCCGCGGCGCTGCGCCCGATAGGCCGACAGCGGCACGCGCTTGACGTAGCCGGCGTGCGAGACGGTGACGACCATGTCCTCGCGCTGGATCAGGTCCTCGTCCTCGACCTCGCCTTCCTGCTCCATGATGACGGTCTTGCGCGGCGTGGCGAACTCCGCCCTCACCTCGGCGAGCTCGGTCTTGACGATGTCCAGGACGCGGGCGCGCGAGCGCAGAATGTCGAGATAGTCGCTGATCTCCACGGCGAGCTTGGAGAGTTCATCGCCGATCTCGTCACGGCCGAGCGCGGTGAGGCGCTGAAGGCGCAGGTCGAGAATGGCCCTCGCCTGTTCCATCGACAGCCGGATCGTGCCGTCCTCGCTGATGCGGTGGCGCGGATCGTCGATCAGCGTCAGCATGTCCTCGACGTCCCGGGCCGGCCAGTCGCGCGACATCAAGGTGTCGCGGGCGGTGGTCGGGTCGGGTGAGGTGCGGATGACGCGGATCATCTCGTCGATATTGGCGACCGCGATCGCCAGACCGACTAGGATATGAGCGCGATCGCGGGCCTTGGCGAGCAGGTACTTGGTGCGCCGTGTGACGACCCGCTCACGGAAGTCGACGAAGATGGCCAGCAGGTCCTTCAGATGCATGATCCGCGGACGGCCACTGTCGAGCGCCACCATGTTGACGCCGAAGCTCGTCTGCAGCGGCGTGAATCTGTACAGCTGGTTCAGCACCACGTCCGGCACGGCGTCGCGTTTCAACTCGATGACGACGCGATAGCCGTCGCGGTCCGATTCATCGCGCAGGTCGCCGATGCCCTCGATCTTCTTTTCCTTGACCAGCTCGGCGATGCGCTCGACCATCGTCGCCTTGTTCACCTGGTAGGGGATCTCGGTGATGATGAGCGCCTCGCGCTCCTTGCGGATGGTCTCGATCGCAACCTTGCCACGCATGACGATCGAGCCGCGGCCGAGGTGATAGGCAGCGCGGATGCCCGCCCGTCCGAGAATGATGCCGCCGGTCGGAAAATCCGGTCCCGGAACGATGTTGGTCAGTTCGTCGATGGTGAGCGCGGGATTGTCGATCAGCGCCACGCAGGCATCGATGACCTCGCCGAGATTGTGCGGCGGAATGTTCGTGGCCATGCCGACCGCGATGCCGCCGGCGCCGTTGACCAGAAGGTTCGGGAACTTGGCCGGAAGGACCGACGGCTCAGTTTCGTTGTTGTCGTAGTTCGGCTGAAAGTCGACGGTGTCCTTGTCGATGTCGGCCAGCAGGGCCAGCGCCGACTTGGTCAGTCGCGCTTCGGTATAACGATAGGCGGCAGGCGGATCGCCGTCGACCGAGCCGAAATTGCCCTGGCCGTCGATCAGCGGCACGCGCATCGAGAAGTCCTGCGCCATGCGGACCATCGCATCGTAAATCGACTGGTCGCCGTGCGGATGATACTTACCGATGACGTCGCCGACCACGCGGGCGGACTTCACGTACTTCTTGTCGGGCGTGTGGCCCTGCTCGTGCATCGAGTACAGGATGCGGCGATGCACCGGCTTCAGACCGTCGCGGGCATCAGGCAACGCACGCGCCACGATCACGCTCATGGCGTAATCGAGGTAGGACTTCTTCATCTCCTCGAAGATGGAGACGGGGCGAATATCCGAGCGCTCCGGCTCGTCGCCGGGCTTCTTGTTGTCGTCGTCGGCCAAAGGGGAATCCGGTGAAATTTTATCTGGGAATCATATAGCGCATCGAGGCCCTGATAACCACCCTTGCAAGCTCTTGGGAAGCGGTTTTTCCGTTTGTTTTTCCAGAGACTTACGCGATTCTCACCGCCGCCCTCGGCGGCCCCGGAATGAACCGCCTCGAAGCATCCGTCACGCCCCGAAAATCACCCGGTGCATGATGCGTCCGGGCACCAGCGTGAACAGCCCCGCCACCACCAACGCGCCAGTGAACAGCAGGATCATGATGCGCCGGTGATCGGTGACGCGATGGGTGTGCGCCCGCCACACCGCGAGCGGCAGCATCACCAGCGTGAAGATCGACAACAGATGGATCGGGCTGAACGGCCCGACCAAGCGGATCTGGTGGATCCAGAACGACGAGGCAGCCACCGTCGTCATCAGCGCCACCCAGATCCAGCCGAGCGTCCGGTGCGGCAGCCTGCCCTTGGGGGCTGCGAACTGGACGAGGCCGAGCACGAACGCCGCCATCGCCGCGAAGGCGTGCAGCGGGATCGCCGGAGCGGCGTCAAGCAGCGGCGCGAGGCTCATGCAGAACTGTCCTCCAAATCGGCGGGAACCGACCATGTGAATAGGATTAACATAAAGTTAATACCATTCACATAGGGCGCTGTCAAAGGCTTGAGGCAGCACATGAGGTCCGCCCGGAAAACCCGAGCTTTGCCCGTAAATTGGTTGGAAGTCCTTCCGCCTTACGCGAGCAGGCAACGTCCAACGCCCGCGCGCGCTCCGTCTCAGAACGGGATGTCGTCGTCCATGTCGTTGCGACCGCCGCCGCCGCCGGCGGCCACGGGACGGCGCGGTGCGCTGCTGACCGGACCCGACGAGCCGAAATCGCCGCCCGGCTCATCGGCGAAGTTACCGCCTCCTCCGCCGCTGCGGCCATCGAGCATCGTCAGCGTCGAGTTGAAGCCCTGGAGCACGACTTCGGTGGAGTACTTCTCGACACCGCTCTGGTCGGTCCATTTGCGGGTTTGGAGCGCGCCCTCGATATAAACCTTGGCGCCCTTCTTCAAGTACTGCTCGACGATCTTGCAGAGCGGTTCGCTGAAGATCACGACCCGATGCCACTCGGTCTTTTCCTTGCGCTCGCCACTATTCTTGTCGCGCCAGGTCTCCGAGGTGGCGATGCTCAAATTTGCGATCGGCCGCCCGTCCTGGGTGCGGCGGATTTCCGGATCCTTGCCGAGATTTCCAACCAGAATGACCTTGTTGACGCTTCCCGCCATCGCCGCTCTCCACTCCAAATCCACTGAATCGATAAAGGCGCGCCCGCGCTGCCGCCTGTTGGGCCGACCCTATACGCTACGAGCGCGGATCGACCCGCCACGCCCTCGGTTATCCCCACATATAGCATCGACCGAACATTTGTTCCAGATTTGTTCCTGTCGAAATTGACGCGAAATGAGCGCACGCCTCTCACTCTGTGCCACTCTTCACGTCGCGATGAATTGGAACCCTGCCGAGTTCCCCAGATCGAGCAAAAGCACTTAACATTCATCAAGTTAGGTGCACACCAATTGACCCGTAACTGTTGCATTCCGGCGACGGACTCTCCCTCCAGATCGCACTACGGTTGCCTCGGAATTGGTTCTTGTGGGCGTCGCGCCTGATTGACCGCTTCGGGGACCTCTGGAGCGGCGAAACTGGGGAGACTGCAATGAAGAAAATTCTGTTCGCTACAATCGGTATCGTTGCGTTGGGCCTGTCTGCACCTGCGAGTGCAGCGGATCTCGCAACACGTCCTTACACCAAGGCGCCGGCGCCGATGGTCGCCACCATCTATGACTGGAGTGGCTTCTACATCGGCATCAATGGCGGTGGCGGATCGAGCCACAAATGCTGGGACAATGTTGTGCTCGGCGGCGGTGCGTTCGTAGGCGGCGAAGGCTGCCACAACGCCACCGGCGGCACGGTCGGTGGCCAGGTCGGCTACCGCTGGCAGTCCGCCAACTGGGTGTTCGGCCTTGAGGGCCAGGGCAACTGGGCCGACTTCTCCGGCGACAATGTCAGCGTTCTCTTTCCGGCCCAGCGCAACCGCACGAAGATCGACGCCTTCGGCTTGATCACGGGTCAGGTCGGCTATGCCTGGAACAACGTGCTGTTCTACGTGAAGGGCGGCGGCGCCGTGGTCGCCGACAAGTACAACATCTACACCGCGCCCGGCTTCGCCGGTGCCGGCACCCTGCTCGCTTCCGCCAAGGACAACCGCTGGGGTGGCACGGTCGGAGCCGGCCTCGAGTTCGGCTTTGCGCCGAACTGGACAGTCGGCGTCGAGTACGACCACATCTTCCTGGGCGGTCGGACCCTCACACTCAACGCGCCGGGCGGGGGGGCATTCCAGAGCGATCACATCAGCCAGAACGTCGACATGGGCCTCGTCCGCCTCAACTATCGCTTTGGCGGCCCGGTGATCGCCAGGTACTAATCAAGTACTAATCAGGCACTGATCCACCTGATATCATTCGAGAATTCGAAGGCCGGCCTCGCGCCGGCCTTTTCATTGCTTGTTCCCTGCGGGAACTATAGGTCAGCGGCAGTTACATTTTGCGCCCGTTGTGACTTTTGGGAGACACAACTTACGGCTTCAATGGTGTACGACGACGTCAGTTGGACCACAGCGTCCGCTGCCCTTCCGACGCACGGAAGGCAACAACAGAAACTGGGACTGGGATTACGTTGAAAATGAAAAAGGTTTTGTTGGCTTCGGCCTGTTTGTTCGCACTCGCCGCTCCGGCTTCGGCCGCCGATCTCGCGGCGCGCCCCTACACCAAGGCTCCGGTCGCTATGGCCTCGGTCTACAACTGGACCGGTTTCTACCTCGGTCTCGTTGGCGGCGGCGCCTGGGAAGATTCGAGCAGCCCCCGGATGCAGGGCGGCTTCGTCGGCGGCACCGCCGGCTACAACTGGCAGACCGGCAACGTCGTGTTCGGCCTCGAGGCCGACGGCGCCTGGGCTGACGTCAACGCTTCGGCCACCGCGCTCGGCATCACCGTGTCCTCCAAGACCGACGCGATGGGCACCGTGCGCGGCCGCATTGGCTACGCCGTCAACCAGATCCTGTTCTACGGCACCGGCGGCTACGCCTGGATCGACAACAAAATCAGCCTCTCCGCGCTCGGCGTGACCGCGTCGGACAGCAAGTGGCACTCGGGCTGGACCGTCGGCGCGGGCGTCGAAGCGTTCATTGCTCCGCAGTGGTCGATCAAGGGCGAGTACCTCTATCGCAGCCTCGGCGGCGAGACTTACTTCAGCGGCGCCCTGCCGACCGGCACGCTCAACTTCCACACCGTGCAGTTCGGCGTGAACTATCACTTCAACGGCCCGATCGTCGCCAAGTACTGAGCGCTGCAGTACTGAGCTTCGCTTCCAACGCTATCGCGTTACGAAAGGCCGGCCTTGCGCCGGCCTTTTTGTTTTCGCGGCCCGTTCCAGCGCCATCCCGCACCCGGTTCCTCCTGCCACATGCCGCCAGCGCGCCAACAATCCGTTGACGATTCGCAAGTCCTACTGGAAATCCGTCTCCGTTCTTCCTACGTTCGCTGACAACCCCATCGGCGCCGATCCCGGTTCCGGGCGAAGCGCGCCTTTTCGTTGGCGCGATCGCGCGCCTTTGGGATTCCTCGAGGGCAACGCGGATGGATGAAGTGATCAAGGCGAAGCGCCAACAGCAGAACGCGGGCTCCAGCCTGCGCGCAATTACGATCCGTGGCGCGCGCGAGCACAATCTCAAGAACATCGACGTCGAGATTCCCCGCGACAAGCTCGTGGTGTTCACCGGCCTGTCCGGCTCCGGCAAATCCTCGCTCGCCTTCGACACCATCTACGCCGAGGGCCAGCGCCGCTATGTCGAGTCGCTCTCGGCCTATGCCCGCCAGTTCCTGGAGATGATGCAGAAGCCGGACGTCGACCAGATCGACGGCCTGTCGCCGGCGATCTCGATCGAGCAAAAGACGACATCGAAGAATCCGCGCTCCACCGTCGGCACCGTGACCGAGATCTACGACTATATGCGCCTGCTCTGGGCGCGCGTCGGCGTGCCCTATTCGCCGGCCACGGGCCTGCCGATCGAAAGCCAGACCGTCTCGCAGATGGTCGACCGCGTGCTGGCGCTGCCCGAGGGCACCCGCCTCTATCTGCTGGCCCCCGTCGTGCGCGGCCGCAAGGGCGAGTACCGGAAAGAGCTCGCCGAATGGCTCAAGAAGGGTTTTCAGCGCGTCAAGATCGACGGCACCTTCCATGAGCTTGCGGAAGCGCCGGCGCTGGACAAGAAATTCCCGCACGACATCGACGTCGTTGTCGACCGCATCGTGGTGCGCGCCGACATCGGCCAGCGGCTCGCCGAAAGCTTCGAGACTGCGCTGAAGCTCGCCGAAGGTCTTGCCGTCATCGAGTACGCCGATGCGCCGGCAGCAGCTGCGCCCGCCGAAGAGAAAAAGAAAACCGCGAAGATCCACGACAAGAGCGGGCCCGAGCGCATGCTGTTCTCGGAAAAATTCGCCTGCCCGGTGTCCGGCTTCACCATCCCCGAGATCGAGCCCAGACTCTTTTCCTTCAACAATCCCTATGGCGCGTGTCCTGCCTGCGGCGGCCTCGGCGTCGAGCAGCATGTCGACGAAGACCTCGTCATCCCCGACAAGGAACTGGCGATCGGCAAGGGCGCGATCGCGCCGTGGGCCAAATCCTCGTCACCCTATTACGTGCAGACGCTGACGGCGCTCGGCAAGCACTACAAATTCACGTTGACCACCAAATGGAAGGATCTGCCGAAGAAGACGCGAGACGCGATCCTCCATGGCTCCGGCGAGGACGAGATCAAGTTCTCTTATGAGGACGGCGTCCGCTCCTACGACACCAAGAAGCCGTTCGAAGGCGTCATCACCAACATCAACCGCCGCTACCGCGAAACGGAAAGCGAGTGGGCGCGCGAAGAGCTGGCAAAATATTTCCACGACGTGCCCTGCGGCGCCTGCAACGGCTTCCGGCTGAAGCCCGAAGCGCTCTGCGTCAAAATCGGCGGCAAGCATATCGGCGAGATCTCCGAGCTGTCCGTGAAGGGCGCCGGCGCGTGGTTCGAGACCGTGCCGGAGGCGCTGAACACGCAACAGAACGAGATTGCGGGGCGCATCCTTAAGGAGATCCGCGAGCGCCTGACCTTCCTGCTCGACGTCGGCCTCAACTATCTGACCCTGTCCCGCTCCTCCGGCACGCTGTCGGGCGGCGAGAGCCAGCGCATCCGGTTGGCCTCGCAGATCGGCTCGGGCCTGACCGGCGTGCTCTACGTACTGGACGAGCCCTCGATCGGCCTGCACCAGCGCGACAATGCGCGCCTGCTCGACACGCTCAAGCGGCTCCGCGACCTCGGCAACACCGTGATCGTGGTCGAGCATGACGAGGACGCCATTCTCCTCGCCGACTACGTCCTCGACATCGGCCCCGGCGCCGGCATGCATGGCGGCAACATCATCGCCGAAGGCACGCCCGCCGAGATCATGCGCAATCCGAAATCGCTCACCGGCAAATATCTCACCGGCGAGCTCGAGGTCGAGGTGCCGGAGCGGCGTCCGCCGAACCACCGCCGCACCATCAAGGTGGTGAATGCGCGTGGCAATAACCTCAAGAACGTCACGGCGGAGATTCCGCTCGGCCTGTTCACCGCCGTCACCGGCGTCTCCGGCGGCGGCAAGTCGACGCTTCTCATCGACACGCTCTACAAGGCCATCGCGCGCAAGCTGAACAATGCCAGCGAAGGCGCAGCGCCGCACGACCGCATCGAGGGCCTCGAGCATATCGACAAGATCATCGACATCGACCAATCGCCGATCGGCCGCACGCCACGCTCGAACCCCGCGACCTACACTGGCGCTTTCACGCCGATCCGCGAATGGTTCGCGGGCCTGCCCGAATCCAAGGCGCGCGGCTACGAACCCGGCCGCTTCTCCTTCAACGTCAAGGGCGGCCGCTGCGAAGCGTGCCAGGGCGATGGCGTCATCAAGATCGAGATGCACTTTTTGCCTGACGTCTACGTCACCTGTGACGTCTGCAAAGGAAAACGCTACAATCGCGAGACGCTGGAGGTCCTGTTCAAGGGCAAGAGCATTGCCGACGTCCTCGACATGACCGTCGAGGAAGCCGCCGAGTTCTTCAAGGCGGTGCCGCGCGTGCGCGAGACCTTCCAGACGCTGCACCGCGTCGGCCTCGACTACATCCATGTCGGCCAGCAGGCCACGACGCTCTCGGGCGGCGAAGCCCAGCGCGTCAAGCTGGCAAAAGAACTGTCAAAGCGCGCCACCGGCCGCACGCTCTACATCCTGGATGAGCCCACGACCGGTCTGCACTTCCACGACGTCAAGAAGCTGCTGGAAGTGCTGCACGAGCTGGTCGCGCAGGGCAACACGGTCGTCGTCATCGAGCACAATCTCGAAGTCATCAAGACCGCCGACTGGGTCATCGATCTCGGTCCCGAAGGCGGCGACGGCGGCGGCGAGATCGTCGCCTGGGGCCCGCCGGAAGACATCGTGAAAGCGCAGCGGAGCTATACGGGCAAGTTTTTGGCGCCAGTGCTGAAGAAGGCGGGGAAGCCGAAGCGAAGGAGCACGAGCGAGGCGGCGGAGTAGCTGCAGGAGGAAGAATCCGCCAACCGTTGATCAAGGGGCGCGCCTGAAAAATGAGCGCGCGCGTCACAGGTAGTTCGATGGCCGCAGATTGGTTTCGCAGGCAATGCTGGTCGGAAGAAGATCAAACGGATTTTTGGCAACGGCTCGCCAAAGCGCGCGATCACAATAGAGCTCAGTACGTCTTCATTCAGGGCCTCACCCTAATGGGGGCAGGTCCGCAGTATCGGATCGATGCAATTTCTCTCTTCGATCATGTGATTGATCGCTACTCGGATTCGCTGAACTTTGTTCAGGCCTTATCCGCAAAGGCGGACTGTCTGTTAGACTCTGGAGATATCGACGCCGCACTGACTTACTACGATCTCGCGATCCAGCAGATGCGCCTGGAGCCGCGTGTCCAGACTTGGGCTTGGCTTGATTTTGCTTGGCTCGTCGCAACGAAAGGACTGTCAAACAGATACGAGACAGCCCTTGGTCTGCTCGACGAATTCGGGAATGAACAACAACTGTTTCCAATTGTTGTATTCCGCCTCTATGGAAGCCGCGCCCTCATTCAAAGTGCCATCGGGCTAACTGACGCCGCCGCGGCCGCGCAGACGGCTCTTAATGCCGCGGACAAAGAGATATCTGGGCTTCGACATCATCCAAAGATTGGCTTGGTCGGCGAGCGATACAGCGATCTATGCACGCGACTGACGACTATTGCACAAGCACGATAAGTGGCTAGAGCTTAGCGACCGGAATGCCCCACTCCCTCGCTATCTTCGATCTCGACGGCACGCTCGTCGACAGCTTCCCCTGGTTCTTGCGCACCATCAACGACGTCGCCGATCGCTTCGGCTTTCGGGGCGTGAGGGATGAGGATGTCGAGGGGCTGCGGCATGCGTCGACGCGTGAGATCCTCAGCCGGCTCGAGGTGCCCGTGTGGAAGCTGCCGGCGATCGCGCGGCATGCGCGGCGGCTGAAGGGGGAAGCGGCGGCGGAGATTTCGCTGTTCGCGGGCGCCGAGGCGATGTTGCGGACGCTGACTGAGGGCGGCGTGCAGCTCGCGCTGGTGACGTCGGACAGCGAAGCCAACGCGCGCGAGAAACTTGGCGACGCCGCCGCCCTGTTCGCGCATTTCGACTGCGCGGCCTCGGTGTTCGGCAAGCCCGCGAAATTCCGCCGTGTCGTCCGCCGCGCCGGGGTGGACCGAAGCCGCGTGATTTCGATCGGCGATGAGGTCCGCGACATTGAGGCGGCGCGGGCTGTTGGCATTGCCTGCGGCGCCGTGTGCTGGGGCTATGCGGCGCCGGCGGCGCTGCGGGCGCGCGGACCCGATCTCGTCTTCGAGCGCATCGACGACATCGCGCCGGCCTTGCTCACCCGCGCCGCGGACGTGCGGGGTCCGACGCCGGCCTAGCTGCCACGCGGCGGCTCGTGTTTCTCCAGCGACAGTGCGACCCGCTCCAGATAGCCGTTCATCCGCCGGGTCTCGGCGACCTGCTGCTCGTAGAGTTCGATCATGCTCGCTCCGGACGATCCGCGCGCCTGCATTCCGTGCCGCCGCGAAAACCAGAACCACAGCGCGATCACACCAGGAACGTCAGCCACGAAACCGCAAGCCCAACCCACTTGTCCATTGCAACAATCTCCCGGCCGCGCGCATGTCTGACCCAATCGATCCCGGAGAACATCTGTCGATCCAGCGTAACTACCGGGTCGATGACGGCCTCCCCTGGTCCGCTCCGCAAGGCGGACTGCTTGCGCAACCCACAACCTCTTGCGTTCCCTGTCGGCAAAACACCCAAACCGTCGGTCAATGGGCGGTCCCAAAAATATTCCACTTTACCGAAATTCGGAAATGGCGTATGTGTCGCCTCACTCCGGCCCAAGGAAGAGGGGCGTATCGCGATCGTCACGAACGCGGGCCGGACGGCGGTGGGCGTGGGTCACATCGGCGCGAAGGGTTTTGCAGGGCGGGCAACCGTGAGCGAGAGTCTACGCGCGCACGACCGGTGTGATCCGCGTACGGCAAAATCGTGTGGTCCTGGCGCCCGGAGCCTGTGCGCCAAGTCTTGCGGTGATGGGTGTCGCCCAACCGGGTGCACACATCAGCCATCCGCAAGGCGACGGGGGCAATAGTGCATCGCTCCCCGGGGAGATCACGACATAAGCCGTCAAACCACTGCGCAGGGAAGGCCGGATGTTTTGGCTTCACCTGTATGCCGCTGTGCAGCCTCTTGTAGCGCAACCTTCGCACAGTGGACCGCGGGTGCCAGCCGGCACCCGGTCTTCCCTGCGCCCTCGGCATTTCTGAGGGCGATGACTGCAGCAAAGCTCGGGCACGATGTGCCGCGAGAGCGTGAAAGCGTGTCCGCGATTTCAAACGTCAATCGAAAGACGAGGCATGTGGCTGCGACTTGTCAGCTGCGCTCGCAATGATGATGGAGACGGCGAGCATCGATGGCTCCCCTCGCCTAATCCGCCAACGTCGCCTCCACGAACCCGCGCGGGTCAGCGCAAAACTCCCGCATCACCCGGTAATGATCGGTCTGCTCCACCGTTGTCGGCTCCAGGCCGTACTTCCCGAGCCGAAGCAGCTGCGCGCTGGGATAGGCCATCAGCAGGGGCGCGTGGGTCGCCATGATGACTTGGCAGATGCGCGACTCCTCCATGCGCCGCAGCAGCTTCAAGAATTCGATCTGGCGCGCCGGCGAAAGCGCCGATTCAGGTTCGTCGAAGATAAAGATGCCCTGGCGCTGGCAGCGCTCTTCGAAGAAGCGCAGGAAGCCCTCACCATGCGAATGCGACAAGAAATCAGGGCCGACCTGACCGGCATCACGTGCGGCCTTGTCGAGATATCTCGCCACCGAGAAAAAACTCTCGGCGCGAAAAAACCAGCCGTTGGTGATCTTCGGCAACCAGCTTGCGCGCAACGCCTTGGAAAGCTGGCCGCCCATCTTTTCCCGCGCTTCGGAGTGGTCGACGGGCATGTAGCCCTTCCCGCCACCGGCATCGTCGTAGCCAGCGAGCGCTGCGATCCCCTCAAGGATCGTCGACTTCCCGGTGCCGTTCTCTCCCACGATGATGGTGATGGCTGCATCGAAGTTGAGCTCGAAATCATCAGGAAAGATGGGCAAACAAAAAGGATAGGCCTCGCGATCGTGAACGTGCGAGGGATCGAGCCAAACCCGCTTCAGATACGGCGCAGGCAGATTAATCGTGCGATTGCCTCTCCGGCTCATTGCCGCCGCCCCGCCCGGTTTGCCTCGATTGATACCAATAGGAACGTAACGGGAACGCGATTGGAGCGCAAGTGGCGCGGACGGGCCGGCACAAGCTCCGGTCGCTCATCAATCCAGCGCCTCCAGCACCAGCTCCATCGTCATCAGCACAGGATTATCGCCGCGGACCAGGCGGCCCTCGGCAATGCCGCCGGTGTAGTCGATCAGGGCGACGTCGAGCGCGGCCTCCAGCGCGCCGGACGCACCAGGCGCGATCGTCCCGGCGGTTATCGCAAGCTCCGTGGCGAACGGCTCGGTCACGCCGCCATGGGTGAAGCGCGCGCCGATGGTCGAGCCAACGCCGCCGTGGATCTTCGCGCGCGTAATGCCGCGATCGCGGCAGAAGGCTTCGAGGCAGAAGGCGAAATCCTGATTGGGCCGCAGCCGCAGCGCGAAGACACGACTGGTCGTGCGCGCCCCACTGCTCGCGGCGCGAACCGGGCCGAACAGCTTGAAATTGGTCTCAGGGTCCGGCTCAGCGGTGAACACCGCGCCATCAATCCCAAAAGCCTCGACCTCGAACGGCTCGGCGACGATGGTCTCGTCCGGCAGCATGTGACCGCCGCTCGTCTTGCCGCCCGCCTCGATCCACAGCCCGTGGCAATGAAAGAACAGCGCGCCGTCGCGCGTGCCGATCGTCATGCTGCCGAGCCTGGTGCGCGTCACGCCCGCCGGCCGATACGTGTCGCTGTAAAACGCGGCATTCTCACCGGTCTTCGACAACGCCGGCATGACATAGCCGAACGGTCCGAGCGCGCCCTGGCCGAAATTCAGCACGCCGCCGGTAAATCCCTCCGCCGCAAAACCGCGGCATGCGGCTTCGAGCAGCGGCAGACCTGCTTCAAGCGTGAACGAAAAGGCGCGCCCTCTCGCCTCCACCCATTGGAGACGTTCGGCGACGGGCGTGCCCGGCTGCTTGATAGTCCGCATGACTCGCGCTCAGCCCGTCTTGATCTTGTCGAGATCGAGCAGGCCGCGTGCCTCGAGCTCATCGCGCACCATGCGCTTCGGCACCTTGCCGTAGCCGGATTTCGGCAGCGCCTCCCAGAAGAAGAACCGCTTCGGCATCTTGTAGCGCGGCACCTTTGGCGAGAGGAATGCCGCCATCTCGGCTTCGCTCACTGGCTTCTCGCCGTCGCGCGCGACGCAGACGGCGACACCGACCTCGCCCCAGGTCGCATCGGGTACGCCGAGCACGGCGACCTCGCCGACCCCTGGATGCGTCAGAATCTTCTCCTCGATCTCGCGCGGATAGATATTGGAGCCGCCGGAGATGTACATGTCGGAGGCACGCCCCGTGATGTAGACAAACCCCTCCTCGTCCATGTGGCCGAGATCGCCGGTGCGGAACCAGCCGTTGCGGAACGCCTTCGCATTGGCCTCGGGATTGTCGTAATAGCCGGCGAGCACCGCGGGCCCGATCACGCAGATCTCGCCGCTCTGGTTGGCCTTGAGCTCGCGGCCCTCGTCATCCTGGATCGAGACCTGCATGCCGGTCCGTTCGAAGCCGCAGGTGCCGATCTTGGCATGCGGCCCGTCCTCGGGATCGTGCAACGCCGCCGGCAGCACGGTGATGTTGCCGGTGACTTCGCCCAGTCCAAAATACTGCACGATGACCTTGCCGAGCTTCTTCAGCGCGGCCTTCTGGTCCTCGCGATACATCGGCGCGCCGGCATAGATGACGTGACGCAGCGAGGAATGATCGTATTCGTCCGCGGCCGGGTGCTCGACCATCATCTTCAAGATCGTCGGCACCGTGAAGAGATTGCAGACCCGATGCGCCGCGATCAGGCGGAACGCCTCGTCGATGTCGAACCTCTCGGTCGGCAGCAGCACCGTGCAAACGCCGCGCGCCGTCTGCACCAGCTGATGCACCCCGGCGCCGTGCGACAACGGCGCCACCACCAACGAGGCATCGTCTTCGGTGACGCCGGGCGTGAGATCGGCGAGATGATTGGTGACGACAAAGCCCATCTGGCCATGCGTCAGCACCGCAGCCTTGGAGCGTCCGGTGGTGCCGGAGGTGAAGAAGAACCAGCAGGGATCGTCATGCTCGACCGCGATGTTCTCGACCACGGTTCCTGCCTGCGACGCGATGGCATCCGCAACCGATTTCTCGCTGAACGACGCCTTGCCGTCGACGCTCCAGGTGAATTCCAGCGCACCACCATTCACGGCCGCAGCGTGCTCGGGAAAATCGACATGGCACAGAAATGCCTTCGCACCGGAGGCCTGCGCGAGATAGGCGACCTCGTCCGGCATCAGACGGAAATTGGTGGGCACCCAGACCGCGCCGAGCCGGAACGCCGCGAACATCGAAAAGAACATCTCGTCGCCATTCTTGGAATGGACGAGGATGCGGTCGCCCTTGGCGATACCGCGCGCCGCGAGTGCCGCGGCCAGCGCCGAGACCTGCGCATCGATCTCGCGCCAGGTCCAGGATTTGTCCCCCCAGACGAAGCCGGGACGCGATCCATGCCGCCGCGCATTCTGGGTCAGCATATAGGCGAGATTCATGACGCGGCGGGACATGCGGAGCGGCTGCATGGGGCTTCCTCTTCGACAGCGGACGGCACGCACGCGCCCCGCTCTTTGCAGCCCATTTATCGCCATCATCGGCGGCGCCGCAAGGCCGCCAGGCACCGCATCATCCATGCGCTATCCATGCGCTCGTTCAAGGAATTTTAAACATGATCGGGGCAACTTCAGGCCGTATCCGCGTACAGAGTGCTGCATCATGGTCAAAGCGTCCGCCATTCTCCTGTTGTCGCTGGCGCTTGCCGGATGCGCGATGGCCCCGCAAGCCAGATTGTCGCCCGATCCTGCATTCAAGCCCGCGCGTTATGCCTGGGATGGCGCCGGCGAGAACCCTAATCAGCCGCGTTCCAATCCCGGCCCCTCGCGGGCAACGCACGTTGCTGCCCAGTCCGAGCGCGACGGCATCGAGGCCGACCAGGACGCCAAGGTCAACCAGTCACTCGTCATCTGCCAGGGCTGCCTCCGCGCAAAACCTCAGCCGGAAGATTCGCGGCTCGCCAAGGCGGCCGATTGAACCGAACTACCCTCGCGCCGGTCTACTGAGATACCGCGCTGACATCGGCCATTCCGGCCTCTCGTCGCGTGCCATCATCCCAGGGACGATCCATGCTCACCCGCCGTAGCCTCATCGCCACCTCCCTCCTCGCCGCCGCCACGCCAGCCTTTGCTCAAGCGCCAGCCCCCAACGATCCCGCGGCCATCCTGACCGCGATCTACACCCGCGCCGCCAAGGGCAAGGGTGACGGTGGCGGCGCCTTCATCATCGAGAACAAGGCGGCCAAGGCAAAATACCTCTCGAAAGCGCTGGTTGCACTGTGGGCCAAGGCGGACGCGCACACGCCCAAAGGCGATGTCGGGCCGGTCGACTTCGATCCCGTCACCAATTCGCAGGAACCGGACGTGAAATCGTTCAAGGTTGACGCGAAGAAGATGGAGGCCGACAAGGCCGTGATCACGGTGACTATCACTGGCCACCGCAACGACCGCAAACCCGCCGACCAGGTTGTGCGTTACGACTTCGTGCGCGAGGCCAACTGGAAGATTGACGACATCAAGGGCTCCTCCGATGGCGAAGCCTGGTCGATCCGAAAGATGCTGGTGGACGCACTGAAGAACTGACCGGAGACTCACTATGAGCGACGTCATCAACAACAAGGCCCATCATCGCTACGAACTCGAAGTCGAAGGCCATCTCGCAACCGAACATTACAGGCTCGACGGCGACGTCATCACGTTCGAACATACCGATGTCCCGAAAGAACTCGGCGGCAAGGGTGTCGGCTCAAAGCTCGTGCAAGGTGCGCTCGAGCAGGTCCGCGCGAGCGGACTCAAGCTGATCCCGCAATGCCCTTTCGTGAAAGCGTGGATCGAGAAAAACCCGGACTATCAGGACCTGGTAAAGGTCTAAGCGCCTTGGCAAGCGCGGGCGCCTAGATCAGGGAATAGGATGGCTTCGGAAGGATATCTCATGGCGGCATCGATACGCGACAACAAGGACAGGAGCCGCTTCGAGCTCGATGTCGGCGACGAGCTTGCGTTCGCCAATTACCGGCTGACGCCGTCGGCTGTCATCATCACCCACACCGAGACGCCGCGCGAGCTGCGCGGCCGCGGCATAGCGTCCGAGCTGATCAAGGGCGCGCTCGACCTGATCCGCCGCGACGGCAACAAGGTGATCGCGGGTTGCGGTTTCGTCGTCGACTATCTCGACAAGCATCCGGAGGATGCCGATCTCGTTGCCTGAACGTAAAAGGGCCCGCGAGAATCGCGGGCCCTTCGCATCGACCGAACTGTCGGTCAGTGCTTGATTTCCGGCGGTAGCTTGCCGCCATTGGCGGCGAGCTTGGACATCACCTGCTTGTGCAGCCAGACGTTCATGCTCGCCGAGTCGTTCATGTCGCCGGTGTAGCCGAGCTCCTTGGCGAGATCCTTGCGCGCGGCAAGGCTCGAATCGACGTCGAGCGCCTTCATGAGGTCGACGATCGAGGTGCGCCATTCGAGCTTCTCGCCCTTTGCGGCGGCCGCCTTGTCGACGATCGCGGCGACATCGACGGTTGCCGCAGGCGCAGTAGCGGATGCAGACGATGGCGCCGATGCCCCCGGTGCGGCTCCGGCCGGCGCACTGCCCGCGGGCGGGGTGCCGGCGGGCGCGGCGGAAGCCGGATGGCTGCCGAAGATCGCGCCCATGATTTTCCCGAAAATGCTCATGTCTGCTCCCCGAAAAGGTTCCGTTGGTAGGGCCTTGAGTGGCAATTATAGACGAAGTTCTTGCGTTGCGCCCGCCGAGTTCTGCGAACCACAAGCAGCATGAGCTTATCTGCGGCAAAATGACGACCGAATGACATCGTTGGGGTTGCACTGCGGCATCGAATTTCACCCAAGCGTGAGGGACAGGACTCGCAATTGGGAGTAGGCTTCGCGCATCAGTTCGCGATTGCCTCCCAGAATTCGCGTCTAGTTGGAATCGCGATCATCCAAGAAGAGCGGCCGCTTGCGCCGTTGCCGGCGCCAGATTCGGCTGCATGGCAAGGGAGCAAGTCGACCATGGCCACACTCTACCGGGGCAATGTCCCCACGATGGGCCAGACCGCAGACGCGGCTGGACCGGTGATCCGAACCATCCAACTCTCCGACCTGCACGACGCGCTCAAGCTCGGCTGGGAGGATTTCAAGGCGGTTCCGAGCCACGCCATCATCCTCTGCGTGATCTATCCGGTACTCGGTCTCGTCATCGCGCGCGTGGCCATGGGCTACTCGGTGCTGCCGCTGCTGTTTCCACTGGCCGCCGGCTTTGCCCTGATCGGCCCGTTCGCAGCGCTCGGCCTCTATGAACTCTCCAGCCGGCGTGAACGCTATGAAGAAGCCAGCGCCTGGGACGCCATGGAGGTGCTGCGCTCACCCTCCTTCGGCGCCATGCTCGGCCTCGGCACATTGCTGCTCGCGCTGTTCGTGACCTGGGTCGCGACCGCGCAAGCGATCTATGTCGCGGCATTCGGCTATGAAGGCGTGAGCGGAATCTCGGATTTCGTGACGCGCGTGCTGACGACCTCACAGGGCTGGTGGCTGATCGTGATCGGCTGCGGTACGGGCTTCCTGTTCGCCCTCGCCGCGCTCTGCATCAGCGCGGTGTCATTCCCGCTGATGCTCGACCGCCATGCCGGCGCGCTGGAGGCAATGGTCACCTCGCTCCGCGTCGTCGCCAAGAACCCGGTGCCGATGGCGGCCTGGGGCCTGATCGTGGCGGTGCTGCTGGCGCTCGGCACGATCCCCGCGTTCCTCGGGCTTGCCGTCGTCATCCCCCTGCTCGGCCACGCCACCTGGCATCTCTACCGCAAGGTCATCGTTTCCGACCCCGGTGCGCGTCCGGTGCCGCCTCCGCCGCCGCGTCCGCGCAAGCCGGCGGCCGATTTCCCCGCCAATCTTTTCCCTTGGCGAAATAAGACGGACGCCTGACAACCTTGCCACAGGCGATCCCGGACCGGGATCGCCTGCTGTCATACGCCTTGCTTTGGCCGCGGTTACAATCGACATTGCCGCCGCCGGTCATGCCACTTCACGGAATCAATTTACTCGAATGATCCCGACGATTTCTCGTCTCGCTCTCGCAGCCCTCGCCCTCTCAGCCTCAATCGTGTCCGTCGAACCTGTGCTGGCCGCGGTTGCTTGCGGCTCGGGTAATTTCGACGCCTGGCTCGCCGACTTCAAAACCGAGGCCGCGGCCAAGGGCATTTCACAACAGGCCATCGCCGCCGGACTTGCCGGCGTCACGCTCGACCAGGGCGTGCTCAACCGCGACCATTCGCAAAAGGTCTTCAACCAGACCTTCGAACAGTTTTCAGGCCGCATGGTGCCACCGCGGATGACGCGCGGCTCGAACATGATGAAACAGTACGGCTCTGTGCTCTCCCGCATCGAGCAGACCTATGGCGTGCCGGGCGAGGTGCTGGTCGCGATCTGGGGTCTCGAGACCGATTTCGGCGTCAACACCGGCAAGTTCGCGACGATCCGCTCGCTGGCGACGCTCGCCTATGACTGCCGGCGTGCCGAGCAGTTTCGCGGCGAGCTGATGGATGCCCTGCGCATCGTCCAGCGCGGCGATCTTGCGCCAGCCGACATGAAGGGCGCTTGGGCGGGCGAGCTCGGCCAGACCCAGTTCATGCCGTCATCCTGGATGAAATACGCCGTCGATTTCGACGGCAACGGCAAGCGCGACCTCATGCACAACGCACCCGACGTGCTCGCGTCCACGGCCAACTATCTCGCCGGCTATGGCTGGCAGAAGGGTAAGGACTGGCAGCCGGGCAGCCCGAACTTCGCGGTGCTCCAGCAATGGAACAAGAGCGAGGTCTATTCCAAGACAGTCGCCTATTTTGCCACCCAGCTTGCACACGCCCCTTAAAGATCCCCTGAGAAACGCGTAGGGCCGATCGCCCGGCGCCGGGCCTCTCGCGAAGCGTTTCCTTACCCATAGTGGCGTGCATTGCCTTGTTCAGGTGCATGCCGCCCCCTCGAAGCCTCCGCCCGAACGAATCTGCAGGCTTTCCCGATCAGATCG
The DNA here is from genome assembly GCF_016612535.1 of Bradyrhizobium diazoefficiens. NCBI lineage: Bacteria > Pseudomonadati > Pseudomonadota > Alphaproteobacteria > Hyphomicrobiales > Nitrobacteraceae > Bradyrhizobium > Bradyrhizobium diazoefficiens. The sequence goes on along the minus strand of NZ_JAENXS010000002.1, from coordinate 391,573 downwards.
GGGGAATTCTACACTCAAATTTTATGAACTTATATTCATAGCTAAGGATCCCAGCTCATGCGAATCATGCATGCCGGACTTGGGTCTACAAGCTGGCCCGACGCCTTGCGATCACGGGAACGCAACTTATTTCCACAACAAATCGAAGCCGCAGATGAGCGGTAAGTCCGTCGTTTCACGGGCGTTTACCCTGATGTAAGGCCCGTTTCGCCCAGTCGCTGGGCACGACTGCCGAGAGGTTAATCGTCTGTTATTGGTGCCATGCGTTCTTCGCTTAGCTGCATCGCAACATCGGAACTTTCGCAGTGCACCACTCTCACCTATATTCATTTCAACGATGACGCTCCGGCAAGGGCTGAATCGAACTACAGGAGACTACCAATGCTGCTCTCGCTCATCCGCATGATCCAGGCTTTCCGGGACTATCAGCGCAATGTTGCCGAGCTGTCCCAGCTCAGCGATCGCGAACTGGCCGACATCGGCCTTGATCGCTCGGACATCCCGCGCGTTGCCGCCGGTCAGTATCAGGGCTGATATCGTTCAGCCCTTCACCGGACCAACCGATAGCGCCCGCTTCGTGCGGGCGTTGTCGCATCCGGTGGCAGAAAACTCGATCTCAGCGATTCCACTGATCGCCGAAAAGCGCTACCTGTCCGCCCCATGACAGGACCCCTATCCAATATCGTACACGTCATCGGCGCTGGCCTTGCTGGTTCCGAAGCAGCCTGGCAGGTGGCGAAATCGGGCGTGCCCGTGGTGCTGCACGAGATGCGGCCGGACCGCATGACCAAGGCGCACCGCACCGGTGGGCTTGCCGAGCTCGTCTGCTCCAATTCGTTCCGCTCGGACGATGCCGCCAACAATGCGGTCGGCCTTTTGCACGCGGAGATGCGCCGCCTCGACTCGCTGATCATGCGCGCGGCCGATGCCAACCAGGTCCCCGCCGGCGGCGCACTCGCGGTCGATCGCGACGGTTTTTCCGCGGCCGTAACCAAGGCGCTGAACGACCATCCGTTGATCAAGATCGTCCGCGGCGAGATCACAGGCCTGCCGCCAGCCGACTGGAGCAATGTCATCGTTGCGACCGGCCCCCTCACCTCCGCACCGCTCGCCGACGCGATCCGTGAGCTGACCGACGAGAACGCCCTGGCCTTCTTCGATGCCATCGCGCCGATCGTGCATCGCGAATCCATCGACATGTCCGTGGCCTGGTTCCAGTCGCGCTATGACAAGGTTGGCCCCGGCGGCAATGGCGCCGACTACATCAACTGCCCGATGACCAAGGAGCAGTATGACGGCTTCGTCGCGGCGCTGATCGCCGGCGAAAAGACCGAGTTCAAGGAGTGGGAAACCAACACGCCCTATTTCGACGGCTGCCTGCCGATCGAGGTGATGGCGGAGCGCGGCCCCGAGACGCTGCGCTACGGCCCGATGAAGCCGGTCGGCCTCACCAATCCGCACGATCCCGCTACGAAAGCCTATGCCATCGTGCAGCTGCGCCAGGACAACAAGCTCGGCACGCTCTACAACATCGTCGGCTTCCAGACGAAATTGAAATACGGCGAGCAGCAGCGCATCTTCCGCACCATTCCGGGCCTGGAGAAGGCCGAGTTCGCCCGCCTCGGCGGCCTGCATCGCAACACCTTCCTGAATTCGCCAAAGCTGCTTGACGGCCAGTTGCGCCTGCGCGCGCAGCCGCGGCTGCGCTTTGCCGGCCAGATGACGGGCTGCGAGGGCTATGTGGAATCCGCCAGCGTCGGCCTGATCGCCGGCCTCTATGCCGCAGCGGACGCGCGCGAGGAGACGCTGGCGAGCCCGCCCGAAACTACCGCGCTCGGATCCCTGCTCGGCCACATCACCGGCGGCCATATCGAGACTATCGAGCCAGGCACGCGATCGTTCCAGCCGATGAACATCAATTTCGGCCTGTTCCCGCCGCTTGCCAGCGCGCCGACGAAGAAGCCCGACGGCACGCGGCTGCGCGGCAACGAAAAGACAGTGGCCAAGAAGCAGGCGATGAGCGCATTGGCCCTCGCCGATCTCGATCGCTGGATCGCCGATCATCTGCGCATTGCCGCCGCCGCGTGAGTCTTCGATGAACCTCCCCAAAGACGACGCCGCGACACTGTCGGCGCGCTGGACCGAGGGCGTGCTGCTCAAGCGCGACGTGTTCTCGACCGTCGAGCGCGGCCGCTTCCGTGGTGACAATGGCGAAGTCGACGCGGTGCTGCGCCGGCTCGACGAAGTCCCGTGGTGGTCATTGCTCTTGGCGCGTCATCTGTTCGCGCGTGAGAAGCATGCTCTCGTGCTCGCAAAGGGCCTCGACGTCGGGCCCGAACTTCTCTGGGCCGGCCGCCGCGCGCTGGTACGCGGCTTCGTCGACGGCGTCGCGCTGCATCTGGCCAAACCGCATGGCGACCTTGCCTATTTCCAATCGGCCAAGGCGGCGCTGCGCCGACTGCGACGCGCCGGCATCTGCCACAACGATCTTGCCAAAGAACAGAACTGGCTGGTCGGTCGCGACGGGCGCGCCTATGTCACCGACTTTCAGCTCGCGGCCTGCTTCGACCGGCGCGGCCGGCTCTATCGCGTCCTCGCCTATGAGGATCTCCGGCATCTGCTCAAGCACAAGCGCTCCTACGCACCGGAAGCGCTGACGCCGCGCGAGCGAAAAATCCTGGCGAAGAAATCGTTCGCCGCGAGCCTGTGGCTCGCCACCGGCAAGAAGGTCTATCGGGCGATCACCCGCGGCCTATTCAACTTCACCGACCGCGAGGGCGGCGGCCGCCGGCTCGTCAACGATGCACCCGTGCTGGCCGAGCTGATCCGCAAGAACCCGGCCGTGCGCGACACCGCCATCGTCGCCTTTGCCGACCGCCGCTCCGGCGTCGGGCTCTATGCCTTCGTCGAAGCCGATCAGGCCGCACTCGAAGGTCAGCTCCACAACGATCTGTCGGCGGCCAAGGGCCCCAAGCCGCCGGAGCACATCCAGATCGTGCACGCGCTGCCGCGCGACGCCGGCGGCAAGCCGCGCACCGAGATCCTGCAATTGGTCGCCATGAACCAGCTCGATCTGATCGAGCCGATGATGAAGAACGAGCAGGACCGTGCGTTCCTCAAGGACATCCTGGAGCGGCGTAAGAACCTGCGCGATCGCTTTAATTTCGAGGCGGACCTGCCGACGAGCTAGTGTAGGCAGTGCCTTGAAGCGTCCACATTGGCGATAGAGAAGCGATTGGAAAGTTCGGGCTTGGCGGGGTCATGGGCACTCGGGGGACGATGATGCATCGTGTGGTTGGCTGGACCATTGCCGGCCTGCTGTTGCTGGCCACCGTACCCGCAATGGCCGAGTCCCCAGCCGAACAGATCTCCGGCTTCCGCCTCAAGCATGGAGAGGTCCGTGTGGTGCGCGATGCCACGCTCGACCGCATCGCCATGGATCAGGCGCGCGCCATGGCGGCGAAGGACGATCTCAGCCACGAGACGCTCGGCCCGTTCAACAGGCGTATCGCACCGGCCGGCGCGGGCCGTGCCGCTGAAAACATCGCCTACGGTTACGACAATTTCGAGAAAACGCTCGGCCAATGGATCGATTCCTCCGGGCACCGCAAGAACCTGCTGCTGCACAATGCTTCGCGCGTCGGGATCGCGAGCGCCAAAAACGCCAGCGGCAAGCGCACCTACTGGGCCATGGAGATCGCCGGCGATTACGAACCAAAGCGGGGCAAACGCCCGAAGGACACGGAGCCGCTGGTCGCCGTGAAGCGCGGGGCCGCGCCCGCAAGCAAGCCCAAGGCCAGTAACTGCCACATCAAGCTGCTCGGCCTCTGCATCTGAGACCACACCAGGCTTGTTCCTCGCTTTCCCGCGGTCTTGCTCGCGGTGTTCGGCGCGTCTAATCCATGCAGCTGGATCGCAGGAGAGAGAGGCGCGCGTGATCGACATCGACCGAATACGCACCGACACGCCGGCCGCACAATGGCTTGCTTATCTCCACAACGCAGGTGCGGCCCTCATGCCGACGGCTGTTGCGGAGGCGATGAAGCAGCATATCGATCTGGAGAGCGAGATCGGCGGATATGCCGCCGCCGACCGAGAGGCCGATCGGCTTGATGCCGTCTACGGCTCGGTGGCGTGTCTGCTGAATGCCGCGCCCGATGAAATCGCCCTCATGGAGAACGCGACCGTTGCCTGGCAGATGGCGTTCTATGCGCTTCCGCTTCGCGCAGGCGACCGGATCCTGACCGCCGAGGCGGAATACGCCGCCAACTATGTCGCCTTTCTTCAGGTCGCCAAGAGAACGGGCGCGATCATCGAAATCGTGCCGAGCGATACTACCGGCGAGCTCGATATCGGTGCGCTCGAGCGCATGATCGATGAGCGGGTAAAGCTGATCGCCATCACCTGGGTTCCGACCAATGGCGGGCTCGTCAATCCCGCAGCGGCCGTCGGCAAGATCGCCCGAGCGCACGGCATCCCCTTCCTGCTCGACGCCTGCCAGGCGGTCGGCCAGATGGAGGTCGACGTCGAAGCGATCGGCTGTGACATGCTGTCGGCGACCGGCCGCAAGTTCCTGCGCGGCCCTCGCGGCACCGGCTTTCTCTACGTCCGCCGGGCGTTGCTGCGTCAGCTCGAACCGCCGATGATCGACCACTTCGCGGCGCCCTGGGTCTCGCGGGACCGCTATCAGCTCCGCGACGATGCGCGCCGTTTCGAGACCTGGGAGAACAATTACGCGGCTCGGCTCGGGCTCGGCGCCGCTATCGACTATGCGCTCGCGATCGGCCTCGGTCCGATCGAACAGCGCTGCCGCCTGCTTGCGGGCCGCCTTCGCAATGGCCTCGGCGCTATCAGCGGCATCAAAATTCGGGACCTCGGCCGGGCGCCGGGCGCAATCGTCAGCTTCACGATGGAGGGGCGTGAGCCGGATACGATCGTCAGCAGCGCAGCGGCGGCCAATATTACCATCGGCACTTCACATCCGTCGAGCACCCGCATCGACGCGGAAGTCCGTGCGCTGCCGGTGGTCGTGCGCGCCTCGCCGCATTACTACAATACGGAAGCCGAGATTGATCGTCTCATCGCCCACCTCGCCGGTTTGGTCCTGCGATAGCGGCAGAGATGCGCTGCTCAGGTGCAGCGCGCACTCAATCCGGATGCGCCGAGCTTGGCCATGACCTCGTCGAGATGCGCGCTGTCACGGGTCTCGATGACCAGTTGCAGGAGCGTCGCCTTGGCCGGCAGGTCGGAGAAGGTCCGCTGGTGCGAGACCTCGATGATGTTGGCGCCGGCCTCGGCCAGCAACGCCGCGACCGCCGCCAATTGGCCGGGCCGGTCCGGAATATCGAGCGAGAGCTGCGTCAAACGCCCCTCGCGGGCGAGTTCGCGCGTCAGCACCGAGGCGATCAGCCTGGTGTCGATGTTGCCGCCGCTCAGGACGAGACCAACCTTCTCGCCGGCGAAGCGCGTGGGATCGGACATGATCGCCGCGAGGCCTGCAGCGCCAGCGCCCTCGACGACGGTCTTCTCGATCGAGATCAGGGTTGCGACCGCACGCTCGAGCTCAGCTTCGTTGACCAGCGCAATATCGTCGACGAGGTGGCGGATGATTTCGGTGGTGATCTTGCCGGGCGACTTCACGGCGATGCCTTCGGCCAGCGTATCGCCGCGCGCGGGCAGAGTGCCGCCATGGATGGCGTTGTACATCGAAGGATAGAGCCAGGCCTCGACGCCGAGGATCCGCAGCGACGGCTTCAGGGATTTTGCCGCAATGGCGATACCGCTGATCAGTCCACCGCCGCCGATCGGGACGACCAGCGTATCGAGTTCCGGCACCGCCTTGAGCATCTCCAGCCCGACCGTGCCCTGCCCGGCGATGACGAGCGGATCGTCGTAGGGATGGAGGAAGATCATGCCGCGGGCTTCGCCGTGGCTGCGCGCAAACGCAGCCGCCTCTTCCAGCGTCGCGCCCGTGACGACGACCTCGGCACCATGATGTCTGGTGTTCTCGACCTTCACCATGGGCGTGCCGACGGGCATGACGATGGTCGCGGGAATACCGAGCCGCTTGGCGTGATAGGCGACGCCTTGCGCGTGGTTTCCCGCCGACATGGCGACGACGCCGCGTGCGCGCTCCTCTGGCGTCAGCGCCGTGAGCCGGTTGAGCGCACCACGCTCCTTGAACGACGAAGTAAACTGGAGGTTCTCGAATTTGAGCCAGAGCTCGCAGCCGCAGATGTTGCTCAGCGTCCGGCTGTAGCCGCAGGGCGTCTCGACGACCGCGCCGCGGATCGTCTCCGCGGCGGCATGAATGTCGGCGGGCGCGACCGGAAAGCCGCTCAGATCAGGGGACACGGTTTGGGACGGGTCAGCCATAGGACAGCATAGAGCATTTGGCCGGCTCGGGCGATAAGCCAACCGCTATTTGGTAAATTCCCGCGATCGTGAAGCCCGCCACAGCGTCCACAGCGTGCGCAACCGCGACACCGGCTGCGGTGCGAAGGGATTGCGCCCCGGCCGCGACAGTCGATTGAGATCGGCCCGCGCCTGGCTCAGCGGCAGGAATGCAGGCCGCGCCGACGGCGGCAGCTGCGCCAGCAGCGAGAAGGCCGTCGCCAGATGCTGCCGCGCCTCACTCATGAGGTGGTCGAGCACGGCATTGAGATTGGGCGTCTCCTTGCCGGCGAACACCTCCTCGATGCCACAGCCATGGCTGGTCAGGAATTGCTGCGGCAGGAACAGCTGCCGGTGGGCCGAATCTCGTGGCAGATTTGCAATCACCTGCGCGATGCCCTGCGCCAGCCCGGCGTGCCGCGCGAGATGCTCGGCCGCATCGGAAACTTCGCCCATGATCCGCGCCGCGAGCCCGAACAAGGCCGAACAGGTCGCGGCCAAATGGCCTTCGAGCGCCGTCATGGTCGGCATCGGATCGTTGTAGAGATCGAACTGGTGCTCGTCGACGAGCAGCGATAGCGGTTCGACCGGCAGCTCGAAAGCACGGATGGCCCGCAGCAGCTCAGCCGCAACCGGATTGCCCTCGACGCTGCCGTGGGCATGGCCGGACAGCATGTCGGTCCACCATTGCAGACGGATTTCGCCGGGTAAGGGCTGACTCACCTGATCGCGGACGCGGACGATCTCGACATTGAAGGCGTAGAGCGCCAGTAGCGCGCGACGCTCGGCAGCGGGCGCGAGCAGCGTCGCGATATAGCGCGGAAAGTCGTGGGCACGCACGAGGTCGGCGCAGAAGGTCACCGAGTCGGGCGGCGTCTCGGCGCGGCTCATGGCACGGCGATCAGTGCGGCTGCGACACGCCGCCGTTCGCCGATCATGATGTTGTAGGTGCGCACGGCGGGGCCGGTCTGCATGGTGTCCAGCACCACCCTCACAGCCTTCAGGGCCTGTCGTAGCGCCGGCGGCGGCAGCCAGACGCCGGTTCCGGTCCCGATCAGGAGCGTGTCAATGCTATTGGCGGCAGCGAAGACCCGATCCAGCGCATAGCGGTCGATCCTGGTGGGATCGGTGACATCCCAAGCCCAGATCGCGTCGGGCAGGCACAGTAGCGAGCCCCGGTGCGACATGCCGGCGAAGGCGAAGCCGCCCTTGCCGTAAGCCTCGATCGGCGCCGAGTGCGGGAAATGGGGAGCGTTGGGATCGCCGGCCATGAGCTTCGTCCGAATGGGCTGACTACCCTCGCAAACTCATGCGAGGGCATGCGGTTCGGATCATGCCTTGTTTTTCTTCGCCGGCGGAGCCCCTTCTCTCGCATCTTCGCGATGCTCGCCGACGCCGAGATAGATCAGGATCGGCGCTGCGATGAAGATCGAGGTATAGGTGCCGACCAGCACCACGCCGAACATCATCACCGCCGTGAAGCTGTGGATGGCGTGACCGCCGAACACCAGCAGCGCCAGCAGCGCCAAGGTCACCGTGAAGTGCGTGATGATCGAGCGCGACAGCGTCGAGTTGATGGACTCGTTCAGCAGCTGCGGCATCGGCATCTTCTTGTAGCGCCGCAGCATTTCACGGATGCGGTCATAGATGACGACGGTGTCGTTGAGCGAATAGCCGAGAATGGTCAGAAGCGCCGCGATGCTGGTCAGGTCGAAGTCGACCTGGCTGATCGACATGAAGCCGATGGTCAGCACGATGTCGTGCACGTTGGCGATCATGGCGCCGAGCGCGAACTGCCATTCGAACCGGAACCAGAGATAGACCAGGATCGAGACGATCGCGAGCATGAGGCCAAGCATGCCGTAGGCCAGCAATTCGCCGGAGACGCGCGGGCCGACCACCTCGACGCGGCGATAGTCGACGGAATCGCCGAGCGCGGTGCGGATCTTCTGCACGGCCTCCTGTTGCGCGGCGTCACCGCCCGGCTGCTCCGCGACGCGGATCAGCACATCGGCCGGCCCGCCAATTTGCTGCAACTGGACTTCGCCGAGGCGCAAACCATCCAGCGTCGTCCTCATCGCACCGATATCGGCGGTACCGGACTTGGCTCGCACTTCGAGCAGCGTGCCGCCGCGGAAGTCGATGCCGAAATTCAGCCCGTGGGTGAAGAACAGCGTGATAGCGACAATCGACAGCGCCGCCGAGATCGGAAAGCTGATGCGGCGGAAGCGCGTGAAGTCGAAATGCGTGTCGTCCGGGACGATCCGCAGCGAGGGCAGAAGACCGAACACCGAGGCGACGGTGAGGACGGCAATCAGGATGCCCAGCCCGATGAGAACATAGTGAGTCACGATCAGGCTCCTAGATCGGCACGCTCTGCGGCCGTTTCCACCGCACCCATCCGGCCACGATCAGCCGGGTCAGCGTGAAGGCGGTGAACACCGTGGTGACGATGCCGATGCCAAGCGTCACGGCGAAGCCGCGCACCGGTCCGGTACCGATGTAGAACAGCACCGCGGCAGCGATGAAAGTGGTGATGTTGGAATCGAGAATGGTCGCCAGCGCCCGCTTGAAACCGGCGTCGATCGCCGAGATCGCGTTGCGGCCGCCGCGCAGCTCTTCGCGGATGCGCTCGTAGATGAGCACGTTGGAGTCGACCGCGATGCCGACGGTGAGGACGATGCCGGCGATGCCGGGCAGCGTCAGTGTGGCATTGAGCAGCGACAACAGGCCGAAGATCATGGCGACGTTGATGGCCACCGCGATGTTGGCGAACACGCCAAACAACCGGTAGGTCAGCAGCATAAACACGATGACCATGATGGAGCCGACATAGGCAGCCAGCTCGCCCTTCTCGATCGAATCCTGACCGAGGCCCGGACCGACGGTGCGCTCTTCGACGACCGTGAGCGGCGCCGGCAGCGCGCCGGCGCGCATCAGGATCGCAAGATCGTTGGCGGACTGGACCGTGAAGCTGCCCGAGATCTGCCCCTGCCCACCCGTGATGGGCTCGCGAATGACAGGTGCCGAGATCACCTCGTTGTCGAGCACGATCGCGAACGGAAGCCCGACATTCTCCTGCGTGGCCTGCGCGAATTTGCGGGCCCCGGTGGAGTTGAAGCGGAAGGAGACGATCGGCTCGTTGGTACGCTGGTCAAATCCGGGTTGCGCATCGGTGAGCTCGGCGCCCGAGACCAGCACCTGTTTCTTGACGACGTAAGGCACCTTCGGCGAGCTCTGGCTCATCAGCAGCTCGGAGTCCGGCGGCACTCCACTGCGCTGCGCCTGGTCCGGCGGCACCGAGGTGTCGACCATGCGGAATTCCATCTTCGCGGTCTTGCCGAGCAGTTGCTTCAGGTGCGTCGGATCCTGAAGACCCGGGACCTGCACCAAAATGCGGTCGTTTCCCTGGCGCTGGATCACCGGCTCGACGGTGCCGAGCTCGTTGACGCGACGCTCGACGATCTGGATCGACTGCTCGATGGTCTTGCGCATGCGCTCGACCATGGCAGGCTCCGATAGTGCCAGCCGGATCAATCCGCCGCCGGCATCGGATATGTCGAGGTCGCGCTGACTGCTGGACCCGAGCAGGCCGCCGATCGGCTGCGCGAGGTCACGCAGCTTGGCGAGTGCCGTCTGGAGATCTGTGTCCTTGACCCGGACCTCGACAGTATCGCCCCGCGTGACAAGGCCGGTATAGCCGATTTTGGCCTCTCGCAACGTGCGGCGGACGTCGTCGCGGACCTGGTCGAGCTTTTCCTTCTTCACGTAATTGGCATCGACCTCGAGCAGCAGATAGGAACCGCCCTGAAGGTCAAGGCCGAGCACGAGCCGGCGCTGTGCCCAGCCGGGCCAGGTCTTCACCTGCGCTTCGGGGAAGAAGTTCGGGACCGCGCAGAGGCACACGATCAGCGCCGTCAGGATAATCCCGAGCGCCTTCCACCGCGTGAAATACAACATATCGACTGGACCTGTCAGATCAGGAGATTTCTAGAGACTCGCGGAAGCGCTCACTTCGCCGCGGCGTCGTCCTTGGCGCTTTCCTTCGCGCTGTCCTTGGCCGGCTCGCCCTTGGCGCGCACGCCGGATACCATCGACCGCATCTGGCGCACGCGCACGCCGTCGGCAATCTCGAACTCGATCTGGTCGTCATCGACGACCTTGGTGACCTTGCCGACCAGGCCGCCCGTGGTCACTACGGTGTCGCCGCGGCGGATGTTCTTCACGAGCTCGGCATGGTCCTTCACCTTCTTCTGCTGCGGGCGCAGAATCAGAAAGTACATGATCACGAAGATCAGGGCGAACGGCAGCAGCGACATCAACATGCTGTTGGTGTCGCCGGCGCCCGCGGCCTGGGCATACGCAGGGGTAATGAACATTCGGACGATCCTCGTGGAAACGGGGGAAAACCGGTCAGGCCCTGAAGGGCGACCGGTTCGGTCAAATTCGCGCGGACTATAGCGGCCACCGCCCCAATTGCAACGCTGCCAGACCGTCGATTTGGCCACCTTGCGGTGGGCCGTCAGGCCCGATAAGGCTGCATTCTCAGGAACTTCGGACATGCCCAAAAAACCAAGCAAAAGCCCGGCCGGCAAAGGCCCCCGTACCCCTGCCACGAAGCCTGCCCAGGTCGCGGCAAAACGCCTCAAGGCGGTCTTAAAGGCGGCTCCCAAGGTAACCCCGGACGTTTCCCAGGAGCGCATCGTCCGCGCGCTGGAAACCATTGCGGCCCACCTCGCCGCTCAGGGCAAGCCGGCCGTCGAGCGCGAGTCGTTCGAACGGGCGGATGCCTATGTCTGGCATCCGGACGGCCGCCTCGCGGCCGTGTCGCGGGTCAGCCGCGTCGAGCTGTTCCTGCTCAAGGGCGTCGACCGGATGCGCGACATCCTGATGGAGAACACCGAGCGCTTCGCCAACGGCCTGCCCGCCAACAATGCTCTGCTCTGGGGCGCGCGCGGCATGGGCAAGTCGTCGCTGGTGAAGGCGGCGCATGCCAGCATCAACGCGGACCGCAAGCCCGCCGACAGACTGAAGCTGATCGAGATCCACCGCGAAGATATCGAGAGCCTGCCGGCGCTGATGGAGCAGCTGCGCGCCTCGTCCTTCCACTTCATCGTGTTCTGCGACGACCTCTCCTTCGACGGAAATGATGCGTCGTACAAATCGCTCAAGGCCGTGCTTGAAGGCGGCATCGAAGGCCGGCCCGAGAACGTCATTCTCTACGCCACCTCCAACCGCCGCCATCTGCTGGCGCGCGAGATGATCGAGAACGAGCGCTCGACCGCGATCAATCCCGGCGAAGCCGTCGAGGAGAAGGTCTCGCTGTCGGATCGCTTCGGCCTCTGGCTCGGCTTCCACCGCTGCAGCCAGGACGAATATCTCGCTATGGTGCGCGGCTATTGCAGCCATTTCGGCGTCAAGGTCGACGACGAGGCGCTGGAGCGCGAAGCGCTGGAATGGTCGACCACGCGCGGCTCGCGATCGGGCCGTGTCGCCTGGCAGTTCGTGCAGGAGCTGGCAGGACGGCTCGGCGTGAAGCTGACGGCGAAGTAGCGAACAGCATCGCCCCGCCAACAACTGTCATTCCCCGCGCAGGCGGGAATCCAGTACGCCGCGGCCTATCGGCTCAATAACGATTGTCTCTGGATACTGGATCGTCCGCCCCAGTGCGCAATTGCGCACAAGGCGGACGATGATAGCGTGAATGTCGCGGGAGTGTACCCGGCTGAGGCGTAGGCCTCACGCCCCGTTCAGGAATTGAAGCGGGTCAACCGGGCTCGATCCCTTACGGATCTCGAAGTGGAGCTGCGGCGACGCCACCTCCCCGGATTGACCCGACTTGGCAATGACCTGGCCGCGCTTGATAGGATCGCCGCGCTTCACCAACAGCTCACTCGCATGGGCATATGCGGTGACGTAGCCGTTGGAGTGCCGAACCAGGACCAAATTGCCATAGCCCTTCAGCTCGTTACCGGAATAGGCAACGACACCGTCCTCTGCCGCCTTGATCGGCGTACCCTCGGGCACCGCCACATTGATGCCGTCGTTGGACTTGCCGTTGGTCTTGGCGCCATAGCTCGTGATCACCTTGCCGCGCACCGGCCAGCGGAACGTTGGCAGCGAGCTGGTGGTCTCTGCCGCTTTCGCTGGCGTCTCGGCCGTCTTGTCTTCGACATTGGTGGTGGCCTGGGCGAGGCGCGCGCTCTGAACCGGCGTGGCGACAGCGGCCATCCTGGTGGCAGGTGCGGGAGCAACGGGCTGCAGCGCAGCCGCCACGGGAGCCGCTGCAACAGGCGCCGGAGCAAACGGCGCCGCGACCGCCGCCGTCCTGGCGCCCGGCACGGTCAGCTTGGTACCGAGCTTGAGTTTTGCCGACGGCGCGAGACCGTTGGCGCGGGCGAGCTCGGCTGCGGAGATATGGTTCTTGCGGGCAATACTGGCGAGGGTGTCGCCGCGATTGACGAAGTGGGTGCTCGGCGGTGCAGCGACGGCGGCAACCGGCTTTGGCGCCATCGCGGGAGCCGCAGCAACAGGAGCCGGGGCAGCAGCCGTTGCGCCGGGATGCGGGATGACCAGCTGCTGGCCGGGCGAGAGCGCGCGCGGCCCCTTATAGCCGTTGGCGGCCATGATCGCCTGCGGGGTCACGTGATAACGCTTGGCGAGCACGTCGAGCGTATCGCTGGTGCCGACGATAATCTTGGTCCCGCCGGCGGGCTGGGCGGCCGCAACCGAACGCGGCGGCACGGTGCCGGTGGTTTCGAGATGCGGCTGAGCCGGCGGCGAGTAGGAGCCGAGTCCGCGACCACCTCCGGAGACGCCCCCGCCGGATGCAACCGGATAGGATTGCGGTGCGGCGACCGCTGGCGGCAAGGGCTGGGACTGATAATAGCCGGGCTGGGTCTGCGGCCGCGAATACTGCGGCAACTCGCGCTGCGGCGGCGGGGCCTGCTGCACCGAGCCGGTCTGCTCAGAGGCGAAGGGATTCGAGAAATTCGACTGGGACAGCCGCGACTGCATGTCGGCACTGCACCCGGCAAAGCTGAACGAGATCAGCGCCAAGACCGCAACCTGCGGCACGCGGCGCGAGTAAAGCAACTCGGCGACAACAGACATGGTTACTCACTCGTACGCAACAGAACTGATCTTTTAAGTAAACACGCGCCGAGTAAATAACGGCTTAACCCTCCCAATAAGATGTTGGACGCGCAGCCAATCCGGAATTCTACAGCTCTCGCGCCACGCCGGGCAGTGCCGGCACGAAACGGACATCGACGAGTTCCTTGCGCTCGATCCCGGCCTCGCTGCGACTGAGACGGGTCAGAGTCTGCACGCCCTGATGCGGGCCCACCGGCGCAATCAGGATACCGCCTACCTCGAGCCGCTCAACCAGGTTCTCCGGAATCTGCTCCACCGCGGCGGTGACGATGATGCGATCGAACGGGCCGATGTTCGGCGGCAAATCGAGGCCGTCGCCGAGCATCACCTCGACATTGTGACAGCCGAGCTTTTCGAGCCTGGCGCGTGCGGCATCTGCAAGCCTGCGATAGCGCTCGACCGTCAGCACCTCGCGCGCCAACCGCGACAGCACGGCGGCCTGGTAGCCGGAGCCGGCGCCGATCTCGAGCACGCGGTGCTGTTTCTGGAGCTGGAGCTGCTCGGTCATGTAGGCGACGACGAAGGGCTGGCTGATGGTCTGCCCGCACGCGATCGGCAGCGCGCTGTCACGGTAGGCGGCGTCGCGGTCGGCCTCCTCGACGAACAGATCGCGCGGCACCTCCTCCATGGTCCGCAGCACCGCCTGATCGCTGATGCCCCGACGCCTCAGCGAGAGCTGAAACATCATCTTTTCCGGCGGGTGCTGATGGGAGGCCATTGCTGTTTGCGTTCGTCTCGAAGGGGTTGGATCGATGGTCTTTCGTCGCAACGGCCCAGGCGAGAATCTTGTTCCGGCTCAGGAACCTATGATAGCCTTCCGGCGCAACACTTGACCACAATCGGCTTGCGACAGATTAAGCTATTTGCAGGTTTCTGTAGGCCAAAGCGTGCATTGCGTCGCCGGGCGTTATCTGCGAACGTTTTCAGGAATGGGCAAGGACCAGGTTATGGCTTCGACAGGGCTTTCGGGCCGCTCTGTATTCCTCGTCGAGGACGAGGTCATGATCCGAATGATGGTCGCGGATATGCTGGAAGAGCTCGGCTACAAGATCGCCGCCGAGGCGGGCGATATCCCGGAGGCCCTGCGGCTCGCCCAGGCGACCAAGTTCGACATCGCCATCCTCGACGTCAACGTCAACGGCAAGGTCATCTCGCCGGTTGCCGATGTGATCAAGGCCAAGGGCTGCCCCTTCATCTTCGCAACCGGCTACGGCTCATCGGGCTTGCCCGAACAATATCGCGACCGGCCCGCGCTGCAGAAGCCGTTTCAGCTCGACGCGCTTGGCAAGACCATCGAAGCCGCACTTCGCGGCGGCTGACGCTATCTCGAGAGGCGTGGCCCGGATTGCGCTTCGCTCCATCCGGGCTACAGACCCTTTGGCTACTTGAGAGTGGCGCTCAGCTCTGCGGAAAACCCTTCATTGGTGCGGTCGAGCCGCAGCGGCGTGACCGAGACATAGCGCGCACGTAGCGCCGCCAGGTCGGTGCCTTCGGCCGGCGTGTCCATCATCGCCGTGCGTTCGAACCCAATCCAGAAATAGGGATTGTTGCGACCGTCCCTGCGCTCGTCGATCCGCAGGAAACCGAGATTGCGCTTGCCTTGCCGCGTGACGCGAATGCCCTGCACGTCCTCCGGCGCACAGGAAGGGAAATTGACGTTAATGACGGTATCCCTTGGGATGCCGGCCCTGATCACCTTGCGCAGGATGTCGGGGCCGAATTTACGCGCGGTGTCCCATAGCGGCCGCTCGCGCGCCTCGACGCTGAATTCCTGCGACAACGCGAATGACGGAATGCCCAGGATGGTGCCTTCGAGCGCGCCGGCGATGGTGCCGGAATAGACTAC
The DNA here is from genome assembly GCF_016612535.1 of Bradyrhizobium diazoefficiens. Lineage (NCBI taxonomy): Bacteria > Pseudomonadati > Pseudomonadota > Alphaproteobacteria > Hyphomicrobiales > Nitrobacteraceae > Bradyrhizobium > Bradyrhizobium diazoefficiens. The sequence goes on along the minus strand of NZ_JAENXS010000002.1, from coordinate 376,179 downwards.
GTCCTCGGCAACGTTGCGGCCCTTGTTGACGCCGGAGAGCACGACGTCGGGCAGCTTGGCGCCGAGGATATGGCGCGCGCCCATGATGACGCAGTCGGTCGGCGTGCCGCGCACCGCGAAGTGTCGCGGCCCGACTTCGCGAAGGCGCAGGGGATCGTTCAGCGACAGCGAATGCGACACGCCGGACTGGTCGAGCTCGGGCGCTACCACCCAGACGTCGTCGGACAGCGCACGTGCAATCTCCTCCACGACCTTGAGGCCGGGGGCGTGGATGCCGTCGTCATTGGTGCAGAGAATGCGCATGCCTGAGGTCGATTCCTGAGCTGGAGTCAGGCCGTCTTATCCGGCTACGGCCGATCAAGCAAACCGGCTTCGGCGCGGACCTCATCTCTAATCGCTGCTCATTGTCGCAGCGCAGCAATTGATCCCACTTGCCTTAACGGCGGACGCGCCATTGTGGCAGGAAGCGCGCGAGCTTGCCTTCCGCGCGCAGATGCATCGCCGGCACGACTGGGCTGACGAGGGGTGCCTCAATTACGCCGAGCGCCTTCAGCTGCGCAAGGAACGGGGCCGATGCCGGCGTCTCTGGAAAGCGCTCGCGCGCCATCATCACCGCCTTATCAAAATCCTCGACATTGACGCCGGGCTTGGCACGCCGGCTTTGCACGTGCGCATCGTTCCACAGCCGCGCGATGTCGATGTCCAGCACGCCACGCAAGCGCTGGTCGACGGCCTGAATGCCTGCGCCGGTCACCGCCCATTGTCGGCCGACCCAGAAGATGTCGCTGTGCAAGCCCATGGACGTTCGGTTCGCGTTGACGGATGGCCGGCAGGATAGCCGGCCGCCCGATCTTCGCAACCAAACGTTTCTGGGTTTCCGACCGGCAACGCGCCCTAATCGCGCGCGACGACCTTCAGGCCGCCCATATAGGGCTGGAGCACGCTGGGGACCGCGATTGAGCCGTCCTCCTGCTGATAGGTCTCCATGACCGCGATCAGCGCACGACCGACGGCGGTACCGGAGCCGTTCAGCGTGTGCACGAAACGCGGCTTGCCGTCGGGGCCGCGCGAGCGCGCATCCATGCGGCGCGCCTGGAAATCACCGCACACCGAGCAGCTCGAGATCTCGCGGAACATGCCGCCGTCGCCCTGCCCGGGCATCCACACTTCGATGTCATAGGTTTTTTGCGACGAAAAACCCATATCTCCAGCGCAGAGCGTCATCACGCGATAATGCAGGTCGAGCTTCCGCAACACCTGCTCGGCGCAGGACAGCATCCGCTCCAGCTCGTCCTTGCTGGTCTCCGGCGTCGTGATCGAGACCAGCTCGACCTTGGTGAACTGGTGCTGGCGGATCATGCCGCGCGTGTCGCGCCCGGCGGCCCCCGCCTCGGCGCGGAAGCACGGCGTCAGCGCCGTCAAGCGCATCGGCAGCTGCTTCTCATCGAGAATGGATTCGCGTGCGAGGTTGGTGAGCGACACTTCCGCGGTCGGGATCAGGCCGAGGCGCTCGGTCTTCAGCCGCTCATGATCGGGCGAAGCAAGCAACTCGCCTTTGATGGCCCAGAACTGGTCGTCCTCGAACTTCGGCAACTGCCCGGTGCCGAACATCACCTCGTTGCGCACCAAGAGCGGCGGGTTGATTTCGATGTAGCCGTGCTCGGTCGTGTGCAGGTCGAGCATAAACTGACCGATCGCACGTTCGAGCCGCGCCAATCCCTTCTTCAGCACGACGAAGCGCGCGCCGGAGAGTTTTGCCGCCGCCTCGAAATCCATGTAGCCGAGCGCGGTGCCGAGATCGTCATGCAGCTTCGGCGCAAAGCCGTAATTGCGCTTGTTGCCGAACACGTGGTGCTGCACGTTGCCGTGCTCATCGACGCCATCGGGCACTTCATCGAACGGAATGTTCGGGATCGCGGACAGCTCTTTGATCAGTTCGTCGTCAGCAGCTTTCGCAGCGGCTTCGAGCTCCGGCATCGTGGTCTTGAGCTCGGCAACCTCGGCCATCAGCTTGGCCGCGCGCGCCTCGTCCTTTGTCTTCTTGGCGTCGCCAATTTCCTTGGACGCAGCATTGCGCCGCGCCTGCGCCTGCTCCGAGGCCAGGATCGACGCCCGCCGCCTCTCGTCGATCGCGAGCAGCGACGCCGATAACGGCTTCAGGCCCCGTCGTGCGAGGCCTGCGTCAAAGGCTAGCGGATTGTCGCGAATTGATTTGATGTCGTGCATGGCTGATTTCCCGTCATGGCCGGGTTTATCCCGGCCATCCACGTGTCTGCCGCCTTAGATCAAGTCGTGGATGCCCGGGTCAAGCCCGGGCATGACGAATCATGGGCTGAGCAGCGATATGATAGAGCGAAAAGCGCCCTACTCCGCTGGATTGGCGTCCGACGACGCGTCAGTGCCGCTTGCCTGCGATGAGGCTGCCGCTTTCTTCTCCACCATGGCCACCGCGATGATCGAACCCTCATAGAGCGCGAGCAGAGGGATCGCGAGCGAGCACTGGCTGAGGATATCCGGCGGCGTCAGCACGGCCGCGATGATGAAGGCGACCACGATGAAATAGCGTCGCTTGTCACGCAGCATTTTTGCCGTGACGATGCCGATCCGGCCCAGAAGCGTAAGGATCACCGGGAGCTGGAAGGCGATGCCGAAGGCGAAGATCAACGACATCGTCAGCGACAGATATTCGCCGACCTTGGGCAGCAGCTGGATCTGCGCGGTCTCCTCGCCGCCCAACTGCTGCATGCCGAGCGAAAAGCGAACCAGCATCGGCAGCACGACGAAATAGACCAGCATCGATCCCAGGACGAAGAAGAACGGGGTCGCGACCAGGTAGGGCAGGAACGCCTGCTTCTCGTGCTTGTAGAGGCCCGGCGCGACGAACGCATAGATCTGTGTCGCCACGATCGGGAACGAGATGAAGCCTGCACCGAACAGCGCGAGCTTGAGCTGGGTGATGAAATATTCCAGCAGCGCCGTGTAGATGAATTTCGAGTTGTCGGCGCCTGCGACCCATACGAACGGCCAGACCAGCACGTTGTAGATCTGCTTGGCGAAGAAGAAGCAGAAGATGAAGGCCAGGCCGAAGCCGAGCAGCGCCTTGATCAGCCGCGAGCGCAGCTCGATCAAATGGTCCATCAAGGGGGCTTTGCTGGCTTCGATCTCGGCGTCGCTCATGACGCTTTGGCGTCCTTGATCGCCTCGGATGGCGCGGTATCCTGGCTGACCGGTGCAGGCTCGACCTCGCGGGTGATCGCGAGCGGTTCGTTCACCGCCGCCTCGGCTTTCACGAAGGTCTCCGGCGTCGGAGCTTCCGGCGTCGTCGGGATCGTCACAGTTTCAGTTGAAGTCGTCGGCGCCTCACTTGAGGTCGTCGGCGTTTCAGCTACAGCGGTCGTGGACGTCTCGGTCGGCTTGTCGAGTGCGTCAACGCGGAGCGCGTCGCTGACATCCTTCTGAAGCGAGGTCATCAGATTGCCGCCGGTGAAGCCGGAGGCGGCTTCCTTGACCTCGTCAAAACTCTTCTTGAGGTCGGCCATCTCGGCCTCGCGCATGGCCTCCTGAAACTGGCCCTGGAATTCGGCGGCCATCTTGCGGGCCTTGCCCATCCATTGACCGACCATGCGCAGCACGCCCGGCAGCTCTTTCGGGCCGATGGCGACCAGGGCCACGACCCCGATCAGAACCAGTTCACTCCACCCGATGTCGAACATGACGTCTTCCGTTCACGCGAAACCACAATCGGCCCGATCCCTCAAGCGCAGGATCCAGGCCGCTACCCGCGTCTCGCGTGCTTTCTGGCTCAGACGGCCTTGCTGCCGACGTCGGATCGCGCCGCGGTCGGCGCCGCATTGTGCTCGATGGACTTGGACGGCTCGGGCTTGTCGGCGACCTTGTCGTCGTCCTGCATCCCCTTCTTGAAAGCCTTGATGCCCTGCGCCACGTCACCCATCAAATCCGAAATCTTGCCGCGGCCGAACAGCAGCAGGACCACTGCGATCACCAAGATCCAGTGCCAAATGCTAAGCGAACCCATCCTGCAACCCTCCAAACGCGCATGGCCGGGACCCCGGCCGATCTACGACGAAACGTAGGCTTCGCAGGCGTCAAAAACAAGGACCAAGGCAGCGCCAATTCGCTGTTGGCGCTACGTAATCCTGCTAGTGTTAACCGGTCGCAGGGGGCCGGGAAAAGGCCGGAATCTCAGCCTTCTTCGCCGCCCTCGTTACCACCTTCCGGCGGCGTCTCCGGCTCGACGGCAGGCGCCAGCGCCAGATCCAGGTCCTCGCCCGGTTCCAAGGGATCCTCGTCCTCACGCAACGCCGGGTCGTCCGACGGCGTCGGCACGCTGAAGCCGGTCGGCAGACGCGAATCCAATAGGCCCGTGCCCTTCAGCTCCTCCAGCCCCGGCAGATCGCCAAGCTGTTCCAAGGTGAACTGCGACAGGAAGTCCTCAGTGGTTCCGAAGGTCAGCGGACGGCCGGGCGTCTTGCGGCGGCCGCGTGGCTTGATCCAGCCGGTCTCCAGCAGCACGTCGAGAGTTCCTTTGGAGGTGATCACGCCGCGGATCTCCTCGATCTCGGCGCGCGTCACCGGCTGGTGATAGGCGATGATCGCAAGCACCTCGAGCGCGGCCCGCGACAGGCGCCGGGTCTCCGTGCTCTCGCGGGTCATCAGCCAAGCGAGATCGCCCGCGGTGCGGAACGTCCATTTGTTGGCGACCCGCACCAGGTTCACGCCGCGCAAGGCGTAGTCTGCCTGGAGCTGTTCGAGTGCGGCCTTGACATCGACGCCCTCCGGCATGCGCTTGGCCAGCGTCGCGGTATCCAGCGGTTCGTTCGAAGCAAACAGCAGCGCTTCCAGCAGCCGCAATTCTTCGGGACGTGCCTGGGATTCGTTCTCCATCGGCTCGGCCTCTTCTACCCGCACTTCAGCCAGGCTTGCCATGGCAGCTTCTCCTTCTTGCACTTAAGCGACCGGCGCATCGGGCGCGGGAGCTGCGTCCGGAACCGGTTTCGGGCGCCCCTTCCGGAAATAGATGGGCGCAAACGCCTCTTTCTGGTTCAACTCGAGCTGACCTTCACGCACCAGCTCGAGCGCGGCGGCGAAGCTCGAGGCGAACACCGTCGCGCGCTGCGTCGGATCGGCGACGTGACGGACCAGGAAATCATCGAGGACACCCCAGTCGTCCTGTTCGGTGATGCTGCCGACCAGCCGCTCCAGCGTGGCGCGCGCCTCGGCCAGCGACCACACCGTGCGCTTGGCCAGATGCACGCTCGCCAGCACGCGCGACTGGCGCTGCGAGGCATAGGCCGTGAGCAGATCGTACAGCGTCGCCGTGTATTTCGGATGCCTGATCTCGGCGATCTGCTCGGGCTCGCCGCGCGGGAAAATGTCACGCAGCAATTGCTGCCGGTTCATCAGCCGGTTGGCGGCTTCGCGAATGGCTTCCAGACGGCGCAGACGGTTGGCGAGCGCGGTTGCCATTTCCTCGGCGCTCGGACCGTCCGCGCTCGGCGGCTCCGGCAGCAGCAGGCGCGACTTCAGGAAGGCGAGCCAGGCGGCCATGACGAGATAGTCGGCGGCAAGCTCCAGCCGGATCTTTCGCGCGGCCTCGATGAAGTGGAGGTACTGGTCGGCCAGCGCGAGGATCGAGATCTTGGCGAGGTCGACCTTCTGCTGCCGCGCCAGCGCGAGCAACAGATCGAGCGGGCCTTCATAGCCCTCGACGTCAACCACCAACGCCGGCTCGCCCTCGGCGAGCTCTGCGGGCCGGCCGGTTTCAAACGATAGGATTTCTGCGGTCATGCGGATGCCGTCGTTACCCGTGCAATCGATGCGCCCAATTTCGCATTGTCGTTGCTGTGAAGCGTCGTGTCGCAGCCGGCCGCGAACATGGCGCGAATCCGGTCGCCAACGCTTCCCGCCAGCGCGTTCATCATCGGCACGTCATCACTCATTAATAAACCCTGGAACCCGACTGCACTGCGAATCACCTGAGAGATCATTGTCGCAGAAGTCGTCGACGGATGGGCGGGGTCGGCCACGCCATCCACGGGAATGCTGAGGCCAACGAGATTGGCCCCGATAACCCGCGTCGCCGTCACTTCCTCAGCTATTGCCGTAACTTGGGTCGAAATCTCGACGCTACGCCTGAAGCGATTGAAGTCCCATGGGCGCTCGCTGCGGGCAAACTCCCGCTCAGCGGCGGTCAGCTCCGTTCCGGATACGGTAATGAAGGCCCGCCTGCTCATGGGGCCGATTACCCCTGCCCCGGCAGGGGGTCAAGGAAACCGCCGCTAATTCCTCTGGACGAAGCAGGACGGCAGGCCCGCAGACTTCAGGTTGTTGCAAGCCTGCACAGCCTCTTCGGCCGAGCCGTAGGGACCTGCGAAGGCGCGGTAGACGATTCCCTTGCCCTTGTCGGTCAGATCGACTCGTTTGATGACCGGCGAGCGAGAGCCGAGCACGCTGCCATATTTGCTCTGGAGCACCCGGTACGAGGCGTGCGCGCTATCCTCGCTCTGCTGCGAGGAGACCTGCACGACGAAGCCGCCGCTGCTCACGGGCGCAATCTGCGTCGGATTGGTCGCAGCCATGCGCTGCGGCGGCTCGGCGGGCGCGGCTTGGGGCGCCAGCGAGAGCGGCTGGTTGACACTGGCATTGGCCGAGGTTGGCGGTGTTCGCGGCGCGGCGACCGGCTTCGGCGGCGCGACCGGCCTCGCGGGTGACGGCGCGGCGCCTTGCGGCACGGCGCTGTCGGTCTGATCGCCCCTCACCGCCACGGTCTTGATCGAGCGTGGCGCGCTGTTCGGCATCGTCCCGTTGCTTGGAATCGGACTGGCGCTCGGCGGCAGAACGGCGGACGGTGACACGCTCGCAACAGGCGGCGGGTTCGCATTCGGATTCAGCGGCGGAAACACCACACGCGGGCCGGCCGCCTTGGCGTTGACGTCGACGGGTGCCTCCTCGCGCGGCACGATCTTCTCACTGCCGTCACCGCTCATCATGCGGTCCGGCACCTTGGCCGAGGAGTCCGACGGTGCCGGCACGATCTTGGTCGGCGTATTATCGGCCTTGATGATCGGTGGTTCGCCGCTGCGGGGCGAGCCGACATAGGTCTTGTAGGCGAAGGCGGCGCCGGTCCCGACTACGGCGAGTGCAAGGATCGCAGCGACCGTCATCATGCCGCCGCGCGACTTCCTGGGCTCATCGAGGTCGGCCTCGGGATAGTCGCTCTGGAACGCGTAGGGATCGTCCGGATAGGCCGGCTCACGCTGGAAATCCTGCTCGCCCTCCAGCCGGCCGTAGAGCGCGTCATCGTAGCGTGCCGGATCGGGTTGCTCGTAGGGCGCCTCGTAGCCCTGCTCCTGATGAAAGGCCTGCGGCTGATGAACCCGGTCCTGATACGCGTGATCCGGATAGGGCTGCGGCTGATGAAGATCAGGCTCGGGTGCGGTCGGTTGGGCTGAATAGCGATGCAATGGATGAACAGGGTTTACTGAGACGGGATAGTCAGGCTCGGGAGTGGGCGCCGGCTGCACATTGGCGCGCCGCATCCATGAGGGCGGACCGGGCTGAGGCGGCGGCGCCGGCTCGGCATAGTCCTGCTGGTAGTCGTCCTGCGGATAATCGTCTTCGTGATAGCTCTGCGTGGGCGCAGGCGCTGCCGGCGGACGCGGGCTCGGCCGCCCCTGCGCCGCGAAGGGATCGGTCTGCCCGATCAGGCGGGCGAGTTCGGCCAAGGGATCGCTCTCCACCCTCCCATGCTGGTCGGCACCGCGACCATAGTCATCGGAAGCGAAAGGTCTGTCCTGATATCGATCGGCCATCGTGATGATGCGTCCCTTCGGGAAAGCCGCGCGCCCCTCGACCAAGGCGCGGCTTTCGACCCACAAGGCTTTCAACCAAGTCTAAGCGATCCGGCTTCTGCCGGTACCCCCAAAATTCCCCTTAAGTAGTTCGCCCCAAACTACCGCATCTCGTCCGGGGCATGGACGCCGAGGATGGCGAGGCCCGATGCCAGGACAGAGACGACGCCCTGGACCATGGCCAGTCGCGCCTTCGTTAGATCTGCATCATTATTGATAATGAAGCGTAAATAGGGCAAATCGCGCCCCTTCGTCCAAAGTGCGTGAAATTCGCTCGCTAAGTCATAGAGATAGAAGGCAATTCGGTGCGGCTCATGGGCCGCGGCGGCGGCTTCCAGCATCCTCGGATAAATTGCGAGGCGCTTAAGAAGATCGAGCTCAACGGGGTCCGACAGCCGTTCCACCGCCGACTCACCCAGCCACGCGATCCGCCTGTCCGAATCCCCCGGCAGTTCCGGGAACATTTCGGCCCGCGCGTTGCGGAAGATCGAGTGGCCGCGGGCGTGGCCGTACTGAACATAGAACACCGGATTGTCGCGCGACTGTTCCATGACCTTAGCGAGGTCGAAATCCAGCACCGCATCGTTCTTCCGGTAAAGCATCATAAAGCGGACGGCATCCTGGCCGACTTCATCCACCACCTCACGCAAGGTGACGAAGTCCCCGGAACGCTTGGACATTTTCACCGGCTCGCCATTGCGCAGCAGCTTCACGAGCTGGACGATTTTGACGTCGAGCGCGCCCTTGCCGGAGGTGGTCGCCTTCACCGCCGCCTGCATGCGCTTGATGTAGCCGCTATGATCGGCGCCCCAGACGTCGATCATCTCGGCGAAGCCGCGGTCGAACTTGTTCTTGTGATAGGCAATGTCTGAGGCGAAGTAGGTGTAGGAATTGTCCGACTTGATCAGCGGACGATCGACGTCGTCGCCGTAAGCGGTCGCCTTGAAGAGCAGCTGCTCGCGGTCCTCCCAATCCTCGACCGGTGCGCCCTTCGGTGGCGGCAGGCGGCCTTCGTAGATGTCGCCCTTGGCCTTCAGGAAATCGATGGTCTCGGCGACCTTGTTGTTGCCAGTCTCCATCAGCGAGCGTTCCGAGAAGAACACGTCGTGACGGATGTTGAGGGCGGCGAGATCGTCCTTGATCTCGTCCATCATCATCGCGATCGCCTTGGCTCGCACCGTCGGCAGCCACTGCGCCTCGCTCATCGCAAGCAGCTTGTCGCCGTGCTCCTGCGCCAGCGCCGCACCAACAGGCTTCAGATAATCGCCGGGATAGAGGCCTTCCGGAATGGCACCGATGTCCTCGCCGAGCGCCTCGCGATAGCGGAGAAAGGCGGAGCGCGCGAGCACGTCGACCTGAGCGCCGGCATCGTTGATGTAATATTCACGCGTGACATCGTGGCCGCCAAACTGGAGCAGGCTCGCCAGCGCGTCGCCGAACACGGCGCCGCGGCAATGGCCGACATGCATCGGCCCGGTCGGATTGGCCGAGACGTATTCGACATTGACCTTGGAGCCGCCGCGGACGCGGCCGTAATCGGCGCCCTCGCGCAGCACCGTCCGCAGGGCCTCGGCCCAGGCGGCAGGCTTTAGCGTCAAATTGATGAAGCCGGGACCGGCGACGTCGACCTTCTCGATCAGCGCATCGGCGCGGAGCCGTTCGGCGATCTGCTCGGCGAGGTCGCGGGGCTTGGCCTTTGCCTCTTTCCCAAGCACCATGGCGGCGTTGGTCGCCATGTCGCCATGAGTCGGATCGCGCGGCGGCTCGACCACCACACGCGCGAAATCGATGCCCTCGGGCCATTTGGCCTCCGCGGCGAGCGCGCGGCAGACGGCGTGCACGCGTGCGAGCACGTCGGCGAACAAATGCGGTGCTGAGGATGTGTCGGGCATGGCCGCCGCCTAACGCAAATCCGGGGTCGAGTCAAAGAGCCGCTGGTGCTCGGTCAGGGCGAAACGGTCGGTCATTCCGGCAATGAAATTACCGATCCGGCGGGCCCGGTCGCCGTCGTCGTCCGCCTCCGCCCCCACCAGCCATTCCGGCGGCAGGTCGGCCGGCGATGTCAGGTATTTCGCGAACAGGTCGAACAGGATCTGTTCCGCCTCGCCCATCACCCGCATCACCCGCGTGTGGCGGTACATGTGCTGGTAGAGGAAGCGCTTGATGGCAGCCTCCTCCTCGGCGACCACTGCGGGGAACGCGATCAGCGCCCGGCTCTGCTGGCGCACGTCCTGGGCCGATTGCGGCCTGGCGGCGGCAATGTTCTTCTGCGCCTCCGCGAACACCGCACTGATCAGATGCGAGATCAGCTCGCGCACCAGTTCAGCGCCGCGCCTGACGTCTTCGAGGCCAGGATAATGCGCCGAGGTCTCGGCGATGATCTCCGCCGTGAGCGGCATGACCTTGAGATCATCGAGGTGGAACAGCCCGGCGCGCAGGCCGTCATCGATGTCGTGGGCGTCATAGGCGATGTCGTCGGCGATCGCCGCGACCTGCGCCTCCAGCGAGGCGAAGCTCCAGAGCTCGAGGTCGTAGCTCTTGACATAGTCGGCGATGCCGACGGGAACGCCACGCTCGCGATAGCGCCCGACCGGCGCGCCGCTGCGATCGGTCAGCGGGCCGTTGTGCTTGACGATGCCCTCGAGCGACTCCCAGGTCAGGTTCAGCCCGTCGAACTCGGGATAGCGGTGCTCCAGCGAGCCGACGACGCGGAGCGCCTGGGCGTTGTGGTCGAAGCCGCCGAACTCCTTCAGGCAGGCGTCCAGCGCCCGCTCTCCGGCATGGCCGAACGGTGGATGGCCGAGATCGTGGGCGAGCGCCAGCGTTTCCGTAAGGTCCTCGTCCAGCCCGAGCTGCCGGGCCAGCGCGCGGGCGATCTGCGCCACCTCCAGCGAATGGGTCAGGCGGGTGCGGTAATGGTCGCCCTCGTGGAACACGAACACCTGGGTCTTGTACTTCAGGCGGCGGAACGCGGTGGAATGGATCACCCGGTCGCAATCGCGCCGGAACGGGCTGCGGGTCTGGCTCGGCGGCTCGGTGACCAGTCGGCCGCGGCTGCGATCGGGGTCGCAGGCATAGGGCGCGCGGGGGGCTGCCATTCCGACGGACACGACGAATTTAGTCCCTATCCATTTGATTCTGCGTATCCTTGCACTTAACTATGCCGGACGCGGGATACCAGATGAATTGGGCAGGTGAACCTGACAAGTGAACTTGGTATGACCGCGGGACTATCGGAGACGAGCCATGACGACTGACGTGACCATCAGTGACCGCGCCGCACGCCGGATTGGGGAGATCCTCAAGGGCGAAGGCACAGGCGCGATGCTGCGCATCTCGGTCGAGGGCGGCGGCTGCTCCGGCTTCCAGTACAAGTTCGATATCGACCGCGCGCGCGGCGACGACGATCTCGTGATCGAGCAGGAGAACGCAGTGGTGCTGGTCGATTCCGCCTCCCAGCCATTTTTGGCGGGCTCGCAGGTGGATTTCGTCGATGATCTGATCGGCGCCTCGTTCCGCGTCAACAACCCCAACGCGACGGCCTCCTGCGGCTGCGGCACCAGCTTCTCGATCTAGCCCGACTCAAAATCTGCAAAACAACCCCATGCACAGTAGCCGGGACGAGGCTTTTCGGCTTTTGCGAAAATGATTTGACGCGTCGGGCAAAACAGGGGTAAGGTGTGATCATCGCGAGGTCCCCAAGTCGGGGTTCGACCGGACACACCTCGCGGGTTCGATACAGCCCAACGCCGTAGCGGCTCCTGCCGCAGTCGAGCGTCAGGTGTCAGTCGTGACATGATCCCACGCTTGCTCACCGCATCCGATCAGCCAGTTCAACGCGTGGTGTCTTTCTTGCGTCACGCCAGGATCGAGAGCTGCCGGTACCTGCTGCCCTCTCAGACGGGCGTTTCTAACAGCCCAGTGGTATCTGTAGATCAGATCGGCCTGGTCAAGAATGTCAGTGATCGGACGAAGTTTAGCGTCCTCGATAAATTCAGAGGTCGTCCTTTCGGCCATTGTCCCTGCGGCGAATCCCACATCGCAAATCTGACTTGGCTTGCCTAGTTGGGCCACGAAGCCCAATGCCCAAAGCAGAGCCCACGCGGCTTCGTGCCTCCAGGTGAATTGTATCCGGTCGTGCTGCGAGGGGGACTTTTCCAGTACGAAGGCGAGTTCCTTGGGAGTCAGATGGGGCCGGAGTTCATATGATTCCAGAAGTTGTTCAACTAGCTCTTCCCCAAGTCCCTCGCCCTTTGCAGCAACGAAAAGGACGCAAAGAGTGCGCAGCGCGACTTCTTCTTTTGATCGCTTCAGCGCCTCAGCCGTGGTCTCAATAACGGGTAGTGTGGCAAGGATAGGTACGCCCTCGGCTCGAAGGATGCTTTCTGACCTGAGCCTTCTATCAATAGCTTCCGCTGAGATTCCCCCGTTCTCCACCGACAGCCTCCCACTCATCACGCCAATTCCCCCAGCGCTTGTCAAACGCACAATATCACGAGCCATCTTCGGCCGCGACAAGTCCGAGCATGCCCATCGCAGCCTTGCCGTTTGGAGAGCATGCCAGACTGCGGCATCATAGCGCCACGGCGAAGCAATAGTGCCCGTCTTCATCGGCCGTGGCGCGCCAATAGCGGTAGTCAATTATCCAATGCGCATGATCAATCGTCTGCTCAGTTGCCTCGCCCTGCCCCTTGCCATCGCAGCCGTCCCGGCGCCTCCCGCGCACGCTAGTGAGACCTGCCCCTTCATCAGCGCCCAGGAGCTCGCCGGCGCGATGCCGGCGCTCAAATGGTCGCTGATTTCAAATCAGGACGGCCGCGGCTGCATCTACCAGGCCGGGCGCGGCGACACGATGATGCTGACCGTGTTTCGCAATCCGGACAAGGACCGCGCCAGGGAATTGTATGCGACCTTCGTCAAGACGCTTGGTGAGCGCATGCCGCTGAGCGCGATGTCGGAAATCGCCGATGAAGGTCAGCGCGGGACGACCGCCGCGGATGCGCAGCGCCAGGAGGCCTCAGTGCTTGCCCTGTCCGGCGATTACATTGTCCAGATTGGCGTCTATCCGATCGGCCGGCACGCCGACAACGCACTGCTCGGCCCCCTCACCCAGGTCGCGCGCATTGCCATTGGCAATGTGACCAGGACCAGCGAGCGGTTCGGCGATTGCGAATGGCTTAACGCCGCGGATGCCGACGGCTTCCTCGACACGAGCACGCTGCAGGTCCAGCGCACCGGCGCCGGCAGCTGCATGATGTTCGATCGGGAGGCCAACACCATGGTCGTCGCTGTCATCGCGACCTCGCGCGACACCGCCGTCGGCATGATGAAACGCGCAGGTCCCTGCCAACACGTGGCGATCCCCGAACTCGGCCGTGAGGCGTTCGGCGAGCATTCCTGCACCAAGGGCAACGGCAATGCCGTCAACATCTTCGTCTGGAAGAACGGCAAGCAGGCTTCGATCCTGTTCGCGCCGGTCAAGCCGCATCCGGAGTCCGGCTCGGTCGAGCGCCTGAAGGCGGTCGCCGGGCGGGTCTATGGAAAACTGTAGCGGCGCCGCGTTACGCTGGATCGCGTGGACTGTGGTTCAATCCCCCGCAAGCTTCTGTCCGACGGCGTAAAGACTGCAATCTTCGCCGCGCGAATTGATCTTGCATTTCATTAAGGCAGGCTCGCGCGCCTCGAGAGCTGTGCGGCCAAATCCAGTCCCGCAGTGGCCGCCCGTGCTCACCGCGAAGGCTTTGGCATCGTCGGGATTGGCGAGGTAGGCCGCGAATGATTCCTGGCACACGGCGACAGCCCCCGGCGGGATTGGCAGCTGCGCGAACAACGGCGCCTCTATGACAGTCTTGGCTGGAAGACCTAACTTTTCAAGAAACGGGTCGACGGCCGGAAACCAGGTGTCTGCCGGCGCGAGTATCACGGTGTTGTGGCCGTTCGGTTCGAACGGAGGCAGCACGTGCAACTGCGCGGGCGCACCGCCAGCGCTGTAGGCCGCGAACATGCGCCGTGCCAAGTCTGGACCGTAGAATTGATCGTTCTCGGCATAGAGCCAAAGCATGGGGACACGGGCTGTGCGCCCCAATGCGGCGACTGTATCGACCAGATGATCAGGCGAGCAAGGTTGGTTGGGTGCGGAGAAGCTATTCCGACCGCCATCAAAGTTCACTGCGCCAACGACCCCCGGTATGTTCTGTGCGGCGACGCCCATCACCGTGAGCCCCCCAACCGAATGACCGAGCAAGACAATATGCTCAGCGTCGACCCAGGGCTCATTGCGCAGTGAAGCGACCGCCGCAATGATATCGTCGCTGGCAGCGCGCACAGCCGGAAGATAGTCGCAGGCCTGCCGCGCAGACTCGGAGAACCCTCCCCCGGATCGGCCATAGCCACGACGCATGATCGAGACCACGGCATATCCTCGCTGCGCGAAGGCGACGGCCGCCTTGCTGTAGTCGACCGGAGAGCGGTTGAGGATTTCAGTGAAGAATTCTTCGCCGAAGCCGTGAGGCATTCCGTGAGTGATCACGACGAGAGGAAATTTGCCGGGGCGATCAGGATGAATGACGAAGCTTTCCAGCGACACTTTGTTGCCGGAGATCACGACAGGCAACATCATGTGCGCGCTCATTAGCGGCCCGTCGCCCGCGCGGGCAGAGGCTGTGAACAGGATGAGAAGCAGGGCAACAAGGCGCATGGCGCGGCAAGATAACACGGCGCATCCGAATTGCCTGCGTCCGGCCAACTGGTGCCAAACGCATATTCAGGCACGCGGCTAACGCCTACGCGCCCGTCAACTGCCTTTCCTCGTCCGTCCACTCCACCTCGACTGGCATCAACGCCGGCTGGAGCGGCGCGTCTTCCGTCATCACGTGTCCGTCCAGCGCGCGCAGCAACGCTGTGGCCAGCGCCGGTTTGCGTAGCGGCTTGGCCAGAAAGTCGGTCATGCCGACCTCGCGGCAGATCCTGACGTCTTCGGGGAAGGCGTTCGCGGTCAGGGCGATGATCGGCAAGGTTGCGAAGCGTCCACCTTCCGCGCGGATCGCGCGGGTGGCCGCAAGGCCATCCATCTCGGGCATGCGCACGTCCATCAGCACGATGTCATAATCGCCTTCGGAGGTGGCAGCGACGGCCTCGACGCCGTCGGTGACGACCCGCAGCTCGACGTCGAAGGCACCGAGCATCTTGCTCACGACCATGCGGTTGACCGCATCGTCCTCCGCGACCAGTATCTTCAACGGCCGTTCGAGGGTGGCAATGCGGGCCTTGAGGTCGTCGGCTTCGTCGCGGCCTGCATTCTGATCAGACGTTTGCGCCTGGCTCCACGGCAGCACCAGCGTGAAGCGGAAGGTCGACCCCTCGCCCGGTGTCGAGGTGACGCCGATGGTGCCGCCCATCTGCTCGATGATGCGCCGGGAGATCGCAAGCCCAAGGCCAGTGCCGCCGAAGCGACGGCTGATCGAGGCGTCGGCTTGGGCGAAGTCCGAGAACAGCTGCCCGAGCTTCTCGGGCGCGATGCCGATGCCGCTGTCGGTCACGGTCCATTCGACGGTTGCGAGCAGGTCGCGGCGCGCCTGGCAGGTCGCCTTGATCGTCACCTCGCCTTGGTCGGTGAACTTCACGGCGTTGGAGGCGAGGTTGAGCAGCACCTGCCGGATGCGCGCGACATCGCCGCGTAGCGCGGGCGGCAGGTTCGGATCGAGCTCGATCTTGAGGCTGATACCCTTGCTCTTGGCGCTCGCGCGCACGACGGTCGCGACCGTCTCGACCAGGGTTTGCGGCGCAAAATCGATCGCCTCGAACGCGAAGCGGCCGGCCTCGAGCTTGGACAGATCGAGGATGTCGTTGAGGATGCGCTGGAGGTTGTCGCCGGATTCGCGAATCGAGGTGACGGCCTCGTGCTGCTCTGGATCGAGCTTGGTTTCGAGCAGCATGCTGGCGAGCCCAAGCACGCCGTTCATGGGCGTGCGGATCTCGTGGCTCATCACCGCCAAAAAGTCCGACTTCGCGCGGCTCTCGGCCTCGGCCTTTTCCGCGCGCCAGCGCTCGGTGACGTCGCGGCCGAAGCCGCGATAGCCGAGAAACTGGCCATCGCGGTCATGGGCTGGCTTCGCGGTCAGCGACCACAGCCGCGCCTCGCCGCCGGCGACGACCTTGACGTTCATCTCGTGCAGCGGCTCGGCATGCTCCATCAGGCCGACGATATTGTAGGCGGCCGCCTTGTCCTCGGGACAGAGCATGTCGAGCACGTCGGCGAAATGCGATCCCTTCAGCAGTTGAAGCGGCAGCTGCGCGACGTCGGCGAAGCGTTCGGGAACGTCGACCAGATGCCCTTCAGCGTCGGTCTGCCACAGCCAGTCGCTGGCGTTCTCCTGGAAATCCTTCAGCAGCAGCGAAATGATCTCGGTCTGGCGTTCCAGCTCGAGCCGGGCCTTGAGATTGCCCAGGAACAGATTGCCTTGCGAGACGATGTTGCGCGCCATGAAGAACGCGAACAGCAGCAGGAATACCGCCGTCATCAGGTACGGCCCGGTGCCGCACAGCAACAGCGCGCCGGCGCAGGCAACCGTCATGGTGGCGAGATAGACGAGACCTGCGCGCGGGAAGGTCGACAGCGTGAAAGCGCCGCCCGACATCATGCCGACCATCAGGCAGGCCAGGATGAGCTGGCTGGTCGGCTCGAGGCGGCTGAACAAAGCGAGCGGCAGCGTGCCCCAGACCGCGGCGAGGAAAAATGCCTGCCGCAGCATCTGCCGCGCGGCGCGGCGTGACGCTTCCTGCGGCGGGTTCTGATGCGACCGGCGCCACGCACGAACCGCGAGCGAGCCGGTGGCGGCAAGCGTCAGGCCCCAGATCGCGAGGAAGTCGTTCCAGCCTCTACCCCAGAACAGGATCAGCACGATGGCGACGTTGAGCATGGTGACGGCCATCGTCACGGGGATGGCCCGCGTCACCGCGTCGATCTGCCTGGCGCGAATGCGGCGCAGCTCGCGCTCGCTGAGACCGGCGGTCAGGCCATCCTCGATCTCGAAGCCGCCGAGCCAATACAGGAACGCGCCGATCAGGCCGTCACGCGGCTCAGTCTGTGTCGAGGATTTGTCCGGCCATCCCATCCGCGGAACCTTTTCCGTATCAATGGCCTGCGGTCGGCTTAAGCCGGGTTAATTTTGTGGGAGATTTTGCGGCGTCCTTGACGGGCGCGTTTGCAGTTTGTTCTAACCATGGCCCCTGCCTGGAGCTCCCCGACATGCCCATCAGAGTTGCCACCTGGAACGTAAACTCGGTCCGGCAGCGGATTGATCTTCTCCTGACATGGCTCAGGGAGTGCCAGCCGGACATCGTCTGCCTCCAGGAGATCAAATGTGTCGACGAGGCCTTTCCGCGGCTGGAGATCGAGGCGCTGGGCTACAACGTCATCACCCACGGGCAGAAGACGTTCAACGGCGTCGCCCTGCTCTCGAAGCTCAAATTCGACGAGACCACATCGGGGCTCGCCGGCGATGACGAGGACGCCCATGCCCGCTTCCTCGAGGGCGTGGTGACGCTCAAGCGCGGGGTGCTGCGCATCGCCTGCCTCTATCTGCCCAATGGCAATCCCGTCGGGACGGAGAAATATCCCTATAAGCTCAAATGGATGTCGCGACTTCTCGAGTATTCGAAGGAGCGCCTCAAGACCGAAGAGCCGCTGATCCTCGCAGGCGACTTCAACGTCATTCCGCATGCCCGCGACGTCCACAATCCAGCCGCCTGGACCGAGGACGCCCTGTTCAAACCGGAGACACGGGAGAGTTTTCAGTCCCTGCTCGGCCTCGGCCTGACCGATGCCTTGCGGGCCGTCACCGACGAGCCCGGGCTCTACACCTTCTGGGACTACCAGGCCGGGGCCTGGCAGAAGAATCATGGGCTGCGCATCGACCATCTGCTGCTGTCGCCGCAGGCCAGCGACCGGCTCGCCAATGTCGGCATCGACAGCTATGTGCGGGCCTGGGAGAAGCCGTCGGACCACGTGCCGGTGTGGGTGGATCTGGATCTCGAGGCGGCGTGAGAATGGTGGATTACGCCTTCGGCTAATCCACCCTACGCACCGAGGTCCCCCCCTATTCGCGGCGCCCCTGCACCCACTGTTCCAGCATTTGCAGGCACATGGCGCGGTCGTCGTCGGAAGCCTTGGCCAAGGCGCGGTTGTAGTTTTCCTTGATCCAGATCTCGTCGACGCCGGCGCTGTCACGCGCGAGCGTCAGCCACATCAGGCCGCGCGCGGCCTGCCGCGGCAGGCGGTCGCCGTTGAACAGCATCTGTCCGAGCAGCGCCTGGGCCTCGTGCTGGCCCTTCTGGGCGGCCAGACCGAGCCAGCGCGCGCCATAGCGGAAATCCTCGCGCGAGGCGTCCGGCGTCTTCAGATAGAGCCGGGCGAGATCGTATTGCGCATCGGCGTTGCCGAAATAGGACGCCGCATAGGAGAACATCTCCCGCGCCCGATCCGGATCAGGTTTGATCTTCGAGTTCGGAATGCCACTCAGATAGTAGCGGCCAAGCGCAACGAAGGCGTTAGCCACGATCTGCGCCTGCGGCGCCGACGGGCTGTCATCGGCATGCGCGTTGGCGATCCGGGTGAAATATTCGAAGGCGCGCACGTCGTCCTGGGCCACGCCGTCGCCGTTGGCGTACATGCGGCCGAGCTTCCACTGCGCGATCGGGTGACCGCCCTCGGCGGCGTATTGCAGGGCGCTCAGCGAGGTATCCTGGGTCGCCGCCGGCGGCGCGGACTTGCGCACTACGCCCGCAGCACCGGGCAAGGTGGTCACCACCGGGATGGTCGCATCCTTGGGATTGACCGGCGCCCCGTCGAAGGCGAGCGCCGGCGCGGCCAGCGCGGTAGCCCCCAACACAAACGCAACGATGGTACGCCTAGATATCCGCATAACACTGTTTCTCGTGCGCGCCACCCGGATGGGTCACTGCCCCATCGACCGCCGGCCCAACCTGCTGAGCATATTTCCAGAGCGCGCCCGTCGTGTGGTTAGTCGCGCGAGCGCTCCACTTGGTCTTGCGTTGCGCGAGCTCGGCGTCGCTCAATTTTACGTTAAGGATTCCGGCAACGGCGTCGATCTCGATGATGTCGCCGTCCTGCAACAGTGCGATCGGGCCGCCGATGGCGGCCTCAGGCCCGACATGGCCGATGCAGAAGCCGCGGGTGGCGCCGGAGAAGCGGCCGTCGGTGATGAGCGCGATCTTGCCGCCCATGCCCTGCCCGGTCAGCGCCGCAGTGGTCTGAAGCATTTCCCGCATGCCGGGTCCACCCTTGGGGCCCTCGTAGCGGATCACGATGACTTCGCCTTCGCGGTAGGTGCGGTTCTGGACGGCCTCGAAGGCGTCCTCTTCCCGGTCGAAGCAGCGCGCCGGACCGGTGAACCTCAGATTGGACATTCCCGCGACTTTCACGATCGCACCTTCTGGCGCCAAATTGCCCTTCAGACCAACCACACCGCCGGTGACGGTGATGGGCTTGTCTGCCGGGTGCACCACGTCCTGGTGCGGATTCCACTTCACGCTCTTGAGGTTTTCGGCGATCGTTCGACCGGTGACCGTAATGCAGTCGCCGTGGAGAAATCCATTGTCGAGCAGCGTCTTCATCAGAAGCGGTATGCCACCTACTTCAAACATGTCTTTGGCGACATAACGGCCACCCGGCTTCAAATCCGCGACATACGGTGTCTTTTTGAAGATTTCGGCGACGTCGAACAGGTCGAACTTGATGCCGGCCTCATGCGCGATCGCGGGCAAATGCAGTGCAGCATTGGTCGAGCCGCCGGAGGCGGCGACCACGGCGGCCGCATTCTCCAGCGCCTTGCGGGTGACGATGTCGCGCGGCCGGAGATTGGACGCAATCAGGTCCATCACCTTCTCGCCCGCGGTCATGCAGAAGGCGTCACGGATTTCATACGGTGCCGGAGCACCGGCCGAGTAAGGCAGCGCGAGCCCGATGGCTTCCGAGACGGTCGCCATGGTGTTGGCGGTGAACTGTGCGCCGCACGCGCCCGCCGACGGACATGCCACGCGCTCGATCTCGTCGAGATCCTCATCCGACATGGCGCCGACCGAGTGCTTGCCGACGGCCTCGAACATGTCCTGCACGGTGACCTGCTGGCCGCGGAAATTGCCGGGCAGGATTGAGCCGCCGTAAATGAAGATCGAGGGCACGTTGAGGCGGACCATCGCCATCATCATGCCCGGCAGCGACTTGTCGCAGCCGGCGAGCCCGACGAGGGCGTCGTAGGCATGGCCGCGTACGGTCAGCTCGACGGAATCGGCGATGCATTCGCGCGACGGCAGTGACGAGCGCATGCCGTCATGGCCCATGGCGATGCCGTCGGTGACGGTGATGGTGCAGAACTCGCGGGGCGTGCCGCCGGCCGACGCGACGCCCTTCTTCACCGCCTGCGCCTGGCGCATCAGCGAGATGTTGCAGGGCGCGGCCTCGTTCCAGCAGGAGGCGACGCCGACGAAGGGCTGGTGGATCTGCTCGGTGGTCAGACCCATGGCGTAGAAATAGGAGCGATGGGGCGCGCGCGCAGGGCCTTCCGTCACGTGACGGCTCGGCAGCCTCTGCTTGATGTTGGTCTTGGCGTCCATCGCGACCAGTTTCCTTGGTCTAGTTTCCTTGGTCCAGTTTCCTTGGCGAACCCTTGTCAGACCCGGAACATGAGACCCAAGATTTGAATCGACCTTTTCGATCGACCTTGGGGATTTCCCGCCTGCCATGGGCCAGCCCAGCCCTGAAACGTCAGAGCGATTTTATTCATGTTTGGGTGTGGCCAAAAAGCGGCGCCGATGCGAACGGACTGCGATAACCGTTAAATCGCACGTGGATGTTGCCTGGAGAGCACAATCGTGGCTCAGAGGACACGGAGAATGCCTACAGTGTTACCCTCACGGGAGGGGGCATCCCGCAACTGGAGATGTTGTGGCGTACGCGGCGGGCCCAAAGCGAGGGCGATGGCGGGCGGCCCACGACTGAGTCGGCGATGACGCTGCCGCATCACTGCAAGCCTGGCTCGCGATCAGTAACGACGTACGATCGCGCCTCCAGGTCGCGCCGGGATGGGCGAAGTCGTAAAAATGTGTGGCCCGGCGGTGCAAGCGAAATTTCTCTTTTTTAGAACTTTGATGACCCGCCCTGCTTGGCCAGATGAGGTCGACGCATTTGACAGCTATAGGGTACCCCCCTATCTTATGGACATGTCGCACACCATCAAGCACAAGTCGAAGCTCATCGGCCGCGTCCGTCGCATGAAGGGGCAGCTCGAGGCGGTCGAACGCGCGCTCGAGTCGGAGATCGGTTGCGCCGATGTCCTGATGCTGGTGGCTTCGGTGAAAGGCGCGATCAGCGGCCTCACCACCGAACTGCTCGAGGACCACATCCGCCACCATGTCGTGGATCCCGCGCACGAGAAGGATCCGGAGAAGGCCAGGGGCGCGGCCGACCTCATCGACGTCGTCCGAACCTATTTGAAGTGAACGACATGACCGACCTGTCTCATCTGCTCCAACAGAGCAGCGCGCACGCATGGCTGTTCGTGCCAAGCGCGATCCTGCTCGGCGCCCTGCATGGTCTCGAGCCCGGCCATTCCAAGACCATGATGGCCGCCTTCATCATCGCGGTGAGAGGAACGGTGCTTCAGGCCGCGCTGCTCGGTCTGTCGGCGGCCATCTCCCATACCGCGGTGGTCTGGGCGATCGCGCTCGCGGGACTTTATTTCGGCCGGGAATTGTCCGGCGAACGCAGCGAGGCCTACCTGCAACTGGCGTCCGCCGCCATCATCATCGGCGTTGCCGCCTGGATGGTCTGGCGCACGTGGCGAGAGCAGAACCACGAGCACGACCACGACCATCACGACGAACCGCAATCCGTCTCGCTAGCCGGGTCGTCCCTGCTGCTGGAGGTTTTTGAAGACGGCGTGCCGCCGCGCTGGCGGATCCGGAGCGCGAACGGCGCGCTTCCCGCTGCCGGCGACATCAAGGTGACCACGCTTCGCGAAGACGGTTCGGAGCAGACCTTCGCGTTCGCCTCCCGGGACGATTACCTCGAAAGCGTCGAGGAAATTCCCGAGCCGCATGCATTCAAGGCGCGCGTGACCCTGGGCGCCGCCGCCGCAGAGCTCCTCTTCGAAGAGCACGATCACGGCCACATGAATCTCGGCGACGAGGACGATGCGCACGCCCGCGCCCATGCCGCGGACATCCGCAAGCGCTTTGCGGGAGGCAACGTCACCACCGCACAGATCGTCCTGTTCGGCCTCACCGGTGGACTGATCCCCTGCCCCGCCGCGATCACCGTGCTGCTGCTTTGCATTCAGCTGAAGCAGTTCAGCCTTGGCTTCGTCCTGGTGCTGTCCTTCGGCATCGGGCTCGCTATCACGATGGTGTCGGCAGGCGTGCTGGCGGCGCTCAGCCTGCGGCACGTCGAACGACATTGGGGCGGCTTCAGCCGCTACGCTCACCGTGCGCCCTACGTATCGGCGGCCCTGATCGTCTTCGTCGGCCTCTACACCGGCTGGATCGGCCTGCACGAACTGATGTCATGATCCGCAATTGATCTCTCCTGGCTGCAGGATCACGCAATCCGGCGCGGCGCTGCCGCAGCAGGTTGTCTCGCAGCCGCTCACCAGCGCGGCTACTGTCGTCTCAAGCGCGCGCAACTCCGCGATCTTCTTCCTGATCGATGCGAGGTGCTGCTCCGCAAACGCCTTCGTGTCGCTACAGGGCAAGCGCCGATGCACCGATGCGAGGATGTTGCGGGTCTCGTCAATCGAGAAGTCGAGATCGCGGCAATGCCTGATCAGGCGGAGTGCATTGACGTCTTCGCCGCCATAGATGCGCTGGCCGCCCTGGCGCGCCGGCGGCGTGAGCAGGCCGATGCTCTCGTAATAGCGGATGGTCGGGACCGAGACTCCGGCGGCTTTGGCGAGGACACCAATTCTCATGGAAGCTCTCA
This sequence comes from Bradyrhizobium diazoefficiens, assembly GCF_016612535.1. Classification (NCBI taxonomy): domain Bacteria; kingdom Pseudomonadati; phylum Pseudomonadota; class Alphaproteobacteria; order Hyphomicrobiales; family Nitrobacteraceae; genus Bradyrhizobium; species Bradyrhizobium diazoefficiens. Next base: position 353,313 of record NZ_JAENXS010000002.1, on the reverse strand, counting down.
CTTTTCGCTTGAACCTCAAGTGGCCTGAGGGCGTAGCGATCAGGTTCGAGACGCACAAGCATGAGGAGAATCACATGAGCGTTATTGGACCGTCCTGCGGCCTCCCCTCGGAGACGTCGTCGGGATGCGGCTGCGCTGCGAAGATCGAGCAAGGTGGCGGCAAGGCCGCGGGCACCGCCGTGGCGACGGCTATTGTCGCTGCAGCCTGCACGGCGTGCTGCCTGCTTCCCTTCACCTTGCCCGCTGTGGTGCTCGCCAGCGCGGGAAGCCTGATCGCCGTGCTCGACCATGCGCATGGCCAGATAACGAAGCTGTCGATTGCCGTCGTGCTCTGCGCCTGGGGCTGGATCGTGTGGCGGTCGCGAATGACGGGCTTGAAAATCCGATCGACGGTGCTGGCGGCGATGTGCGCGGCGACCGTGCTGACCGCGACGGCCGCATTGTGGCCGGCAATGGAGTCCGTCGTCTTCCACGAGCTCGGCGTGGCCAAGAAGCCGAAGCCGCCGGCCGGCTGATGGACGGGCTCGCGATCTTCGGACTGCTGTCGGTCGGCGCGATGCTGCTGTTCTACGCGCTCGAGCCGCGCGGACCGCATTATGTGCTGGCCTTCGCGGCGGCGTGCGCGCTCAGTGCGATTTACGGCTTTCTCCAGGGCGCCTGGCCGTTCGGATGTGTCGAGACCGTCTGGACCGCGGTCGCGTTGCTACGGTGGCGCACCGCGACACGGTCGCAACGTTAGCCGCGCTGGTCCGCGCCGCGGTCGAAACGCGCGAATACCATACTCGTCAAACCGCCGAGCAGGGTCCAGAACACCAGGCTCGTCACCGTCACGGCGGTGACGAACTGATGCGTCAGTGACGACGGCACGTTGGTCTCGATGTTGGCGAGTTCGGGTGCGCCGATCAGATGCGGCAGGGTCAGCAGGATCACGCCGGCGATCGCCGCCGGCACCGAGCGGCGGAAGACCATCAAGGCAAGCCCTCCGGCCGTCGCCAGCACGGCGGCCAGCCACCAGATCTGCCGCGACAGCAACGGCGCGGCAGGCACGCCGGGCAGCTCGGGCGGCAGGCCGAGGCCGGGCGCAAGCGTGAAGACGGCAAAGCCCGCCAAGCCCCACAGCAGGCCTTCGTGCCAGGAGACGCTGCCGCCGGTGGCACCGCTGCGCACGGCGAAGAAGCCGGCCAGGAGCAGCGCGAAGCCGATCGCGGTCAGGATGTTGGCAGCGGCGGTGTAGGCGTTGCGTTCGAACCCGTCGCGCGGCTCCCACGCCCCGGCGCCATGGTCGTGGTCGCCGGCGCCATGGTCGTGACCGGCATGATCATGGTCTGCGTGATCATGCCCGGCAGCCGTCGGTTGCGCGGTGGCTGGAACGTCATGCTGATGTGCTTCCGCCGCCTTCTCGAAGACTTCCGCCTTCAGGATCAGGGGGACGGTGCCGAACTGCTGGACGACAGTGACGATGAGACCGACGATGAAACCGGCAATGACCGACGCGAAGACGATCGCGCGAAACGTGCTCATGCCACCCCGGCTAGTGGCAGGGGAACGCGTTCGAATGCCGCACGTCGTGGGCAGCGTTGTGGACGACGTCGATATGCGAGAAGCCGACCACCCCGACGACGAACACGCCGAGCATCATCGCCATCAGAGCCTGCGACAGCCGTCCCACGTGCCCGGCGGCAACCGGAAGCGTGACCTGAGCGTTGGCGAGCTGGGCGTTCGTGAGCTGCGACGGGCTCATAGGCTATTCTCCATTGGCGATTTGCGCGTCTTCTAGCAGCTTCCGGGCGATGTCGCGACTGGTAAGATGCAGGCTTGTCCCGGGCAAAATGCCCTTGCGGGCAATCTTGGCGCCGGCGGCGGCTCGAAAGGCGGCTTCAAACCGCCGGAAATAGCCGAGGCAGGCCGCCGGCGACGGCTCTGTGCCGAGCAAGGTTCGGAAGGCGCCCCGGTGCACGGCACAGATCGCGCCATGGCCGGTGACTGAAAACACCAGCGACGCGATGTCGTCGCGCCAATGGGCCTCACTGATCAAGCTGTCGCGCGTCCCGCAAGACTTGCGAGCGCAGACGACTCGGTCAGCATCGCAAAGCAGACTGGGTGAAGGCGAATGCGGTCGGCATGCAGCGGCAGGATCGTGAGCACCATGGACAATCTCCTGGCGACAACCCTACCACGGCTATCGACGAATTCCGCCAGTACGCAATCAGGCCGTCTCCCGCTCCGCGCGCGTCCTGATCGTGGCCCGCTCGCCGGCATCGACGAGCTGGCCGATGCCGGTCCTACCCGCGAGCGCACAGCGGATGATGTTTTCGGCGACTGACCTGCGGAAGCCATGATCCTCGCCGTCGGGACGATGGCGGCAAACCCGGTCCAGCGCCAGCTTCATGTTGATCCGTGTGCGGGTGTCGAAATGCTCGCTGATCATGCGTTCAGCCTCGATGCATTGGTGTCGAGGCGGAAACGTCCGACGGTTGGCAGGGTTCCAAAACGGGATCGCGCAATGATGTGCGGCTTATGTCCGCCCCCGCGGACGTTGGGCCTGGGCCCAGGCAGCAGTCACGTCCTGCGGCGGAATATCGACGCGCTTGATCGGTAGCAATTGCCCGGATGCGGATACGATCGCGGTCTCCTCGCGGCGGCAGCGCGGGCAGACGAAGCGGACCTCGTGTGGCTGCGCCGACCAGCTCGCACGCTTGACATTGGCGGCCATCGGCCAAGCCTCGCAATGCGAGCACGACACCAGAAACCGGCCGGGATCGAGCATACCCATTCATTCGACTCCGCGTCCTGCCTGCTCCTTCCAATGAGTATCCTATGTCATTCGTTCCGGTGGCGGAGCACCGTCAGCGGTTCAGCTCTCGCGGTTCCCCGATCGCTGCCACATCCGCGCCAGCGTTCCATCGCGCATCACCAACGGCATCCCCAGACGGTCGCCGAGATGTGGAGCGCCACGGCGGCATGGACGACATAGGCCAGCGTCTCCTGCGCGAGCTCGCCGGCATGGGCGATCTGCGGGCTGTCGGTCACCAGACGCGGCCCCGCTCAGTGCGCGCCCCTCAGCGTGCAGGAGGTGGTGCAGGTGACCGTATTGCCGTGGTCGCACGACTTGCAGGCGGCAACGCACTGGTTCATGTCGCGCGGATTGTAGGAGCTGTAGCTGCGTATCGGACAAAGCGGGGTCGAGCCCGTGACGTCCTGCTCCTGGTTGCAGGCTGCCGTCATGAGCGCAAACAAGATGACCGCAAACAGACGCATGGCAAACAGACGCATGGGATGTCATCCACCGGACGAGCAATTTTCGTGGGCAATGTTGCATGGCAACCTTGCCCGGGCATTCCCATCGCCGGGAACCGCGCCGCGCGACTCCCGCTTCCCAGCGAGCATGCGTCTCAATTGTTAAGAACGGATTGCGACCGCGCGACGTCTCGCAAACGCAGGGATGCCCCCGGCGTCGTACCTCGCTCCAACTGGAACCCTTAGGCCATGTCAGGCTGCCGCCCTGGTCGCGATCGCCTGCCGCATGTCGACCGCGAGCTGCCGGTACTGCTCCGACAGCTTTAGGTAAAATTCGCGCTTGTTGCTGTCGGTGGCAAGCTTGGTGATCAACTCGCATTCGGCCGTGAGTGTCTCGAACCGCTCCAGCCTGTCCTCAAGTTCTGTCATCGGCGTATCCCCATCAAACGCCTCAAGGACAACAAACCTAATCCCGGAAAATGCGTCACGGCGAACATCGTTATGAGATAGAATCAATTATTCCCGGAGGCGGAGGGCTATTTGCTGTCCATCCGCCACGCGCCGTCCCAATCGGCGGCAGGCGGATTGGCCGCGAACTCTGCGATGCGGGCGAGCAGCGTGCGCGTAGGGCCATCGCCGGGGGCGCTCTCCAGCGCGGCGTTGAACGCGGTGCGTGCGTCGTCGAAGCGGCACGCGCGATACGCGGCAAGGCCTTCGGCATAGTGCGCGCGCAGGCTCTCCCGGGCGGGGGCAAGCGCACCTGCCCGGCCCATCATTTGGAACACGGGCTGCGGCGCACTCTGGCCGGCAACCGCGAGGCGATCGATCTCGCGCAGTTCGAGCCGTGAGCCGATCGCATCCGCCGTTGCCTGCGAGATCAGGATCCGGGTGCCGTAGAGCTTGTTCACGGCTTCCAGACGCGAGGCAAGGTTCACCGCGTCACCCATCACCGTAAAGCTCATCATCAGATCGGAACCGATGCTGCCGGTCAGGACCTCGCCGGTGGCAATGCCGATGCGCAGATCGCAGAGACCCGGCATGGCGCGGATGCCTAGGAGGTCCGGCAGCTGCTTCTGAAGCGCCGGCACCTGGTCGGTCATCTCGATGGCTGCGATACCGGCGAGCAGCGCCGGCTCGTCCTCCTCGATGAAGGGCGGGCCCCAATAGGCCATGATGGCGTCGCCGATATATTTGTCGATGACGCCGCGATTGCTCCTGATCGGGCCGGACATCATCGTGAAATAATGGTTCATCACCTTGACGAGGCCGCGCGGCGTCATGCCCTCGCTCATCGAGGTGAAGCCGCTCATGTCGCAGAACATGATCGTCATCACCCGGCGCTGGCCGTCGATGGCGACCTCCGGCCGGTCGATCAACCCCTGCACCACCTTGGGATCGATGTAGCGGCCAAAGGTCTCGCGGATGCGCTCGTTCTGGCGCAGCTGCTCGATCATGCGATTGAAGGCTGCGGCGAGTTCGCCGATCTCGTCCTGAGTCGTGATGCTGATGGTCTTGTCGAAGCGGCCCGCCTCGACTTCGCGGGTGCCGGCGAGCAACAGCCGCACCGGACGCGTGATGCCGCTACTGACCAGCAGCGCAAAGGCAAAGCCGACCACAGCGGCGAGGATCGTCACGATGCCCGAGATGATGATCGCCTGGCGCTGACGGTCGATCACCTGCGAGGTGCTGAAGTAGACCTGCTTCAACATGTCGGCACGGACTGCGTCGATCTTCTGGTTGAATTGGTCGCGCAGCGTGTCGATCCGCTCCAGCGTGCCGCGGGCCTCCGTCATCTGGCGCGCATCGACCTGCTTGAGGAGCTTTGCATGCTCCTCGTTCAGATCGCGGCGTAGCTCGGCGACGGCGGTTTCCATGCGCGTCTCAATCCGCGCCAGTGCGGCATTGTCCGAGAAGGTCCTTGGATCGTCGATGATCGCGTTGATGAGCGTGCGTGCGCCCTCGGCTTCTTCCTCGATCTTGCGGTCGATTTCCTCGAACTCGCGCAGGCGCGCCGCATAGGCCTCCTCGTCCGAGGGCGACTGCATTTTGGTCATGACCATGCGCCGCAGCGCCAGCGCCCGCTCCAGCGAGCGGATATTGGCGCGCGCCAGATGCCCGTAGGCCGGGATGTAGCGGTCGGTCAGTTCGTCCAGGAGCAGGCCGACCTGCTCGACATCACCATCGACAGGATCGATGTGACGACCATCAGGACGATCAGTCCGAGGGCGATGCCGACGATTTTGCGCCGGATCGTCTGGTTGAACAGCGGCATGGGGAGCGGGGCAAAGGGTGAAGGACGGCTTGATGGAACTCAATACACCGGATTTCGGCCGGGGAACACGCGCAATCTGGCCGCTGGTGGCGCCGCGAGCCGTCCGCAACCGTCGCGCAGCCTTCATTCGTTAACAAAGGTAAGGAGTCTCGCTCTATCCTCCGTTGCACAAGTTCCCGCGTTCCATCCGTATTTTGCCGCATTGTTGCGGGAGCGTGAGGAATGCGAAACAATGCTGCGTCACCGTTCTTCATGTCGATTTGATTCTCGAGCCGCATGTCGTCGCGGACTTTGGTTTGTACTGGTTTCGCAGGGGGGACCACGGAATGAACCAGTGCCTACGCTCGCTCGCGTGTGTCGTTGCCATGGCCGCACTGGCGCTGCTCCCGACGGAGCTGGCGGCGAAGAGCAAATCATCAGCGCCGAAGAAGACCCTCGAGGCCAAAGCCGGAAAGCAGCGGCACGCTGCGGCGGGCAAGCACGGCAAGCATGCCCAGGCCAAGCGCAAGTCGAAGAAGCAGGACGAATCCGCGGACAAGCCGGCCCCGCCGCCATTGACCGGCGACCTCGTCGCGCTGAAGGATGCGATCGACCTTGCGCGCAAGGGCAAGACCGATGACGCGACGGCCGCGCGCGACCGCATTGCCGATCCCGCCGGACAAAAGCTCGCCGACTGGTTCATGCTGCGCCATTCCGAGAGCACCGCGAATTTCAAGCGCTACGCCGCTTTCCTTGCCGCCAATCCGGATTGGCCGAGCGCCGCGCTGCTGCGCCGCCGCGCCGAGGCTCGGCTGTGGCAGGAGAAAAGCGATGCGGCCACCGTGCACGCCTTCACGATGGACCGGCCGACCAGCGCCAAGGGCAATTTCGCGCTCGCCCGCGTGCTGATCGCCGAAGGCGACAGCGACCGGGCCGCGCGTCTCGTCCGCGAGGCCTGGCGCACGGACGAATTGTCCGAGCGCAGCGAGGAGGATTCCTACGAAGCGTTCCACGACCTCTTGACCGCCGAGGATCATCGCGTCCGCATGGACAAGCGCCTGGGCGCCAAGGACTACGCCGGTGCGAGGCGCGCCGCAAAACGTCTCGGCGAGGATGCGCTCGCGATCGTCAAGGCCTGCGCCGCCGTCAACGGCAAGGAGAACAAGGCCACGGACTATCTCGACGAGGTATCGGCTGACGCGCGCCGCGACCTCGGCTACGTGCTGTGCCGCGCGCAATGGCATCTGCAGAAGGACCGCGTCGACGACGCGGCCGAACTGATCCTGGCTGCGGCGCCCGACGCGATGGCGGCCCAGGACACCGATGCGTGGTGGCGCGAGCGCCGCCTGCTGGCGCGAAAACTGCTCGACCAGGGCAAGTTCAAGACCGCCTACGACGTGGTGCGCGCGGCCGCGATGCCGGCAATGGAGGTCTATCGCGTCGACTACCACTTTATGTGCGGCTGGATCGCGCTACGCTATCTCGACGATCCCAGGACCGCGATGATGCACTTTGCCGCGATAGACGAAGGCTCGGCCAATCCGATCGCGCTGTCGCGTGCCAATTACTGGCGCGGCCGCGCAGCAGAAGCCATGGGGGCCACAGCCGACGCACGCATGAGCTACAAGACTGCCGCGCGCTATCCGACCGCGTATTACGGCCAGCTCGCCCGTGCCAAGCTCGGCCTCGACAATGACAATATCGAGTTGCGCGCGCCCTCGCCGGTGCTGGCTTCAGCAGAAGCAGACACCCCGCCCGCGGACGACCGCGTGCGCGCCGCAGACATGCTCTACCGCATCGGCGAGCGCGACGTGGTGCTCTACTACGCTGAGGATTTTGCCAAGGAGAGCGCCGACGTCGCGGCGCTCGAAGCGCTCGGCGAACTCGCCAGCCGGCGCAACGACGCGCGCGTCATGCTCGAAATCGGCAAGTCGGCGCTGGCGCGCGGGCTGGCGCTCGACCACTACGCCTTCCCGACCATCGGCATTCCCGAGCACAAGCAGATCGCGCCGGCGATCGAGACCAGCGTGATCTATTCGGTGGCCCGCACCGAGAGCTCGTTCGACCAACGCGACAAGTCATCTGCCAATGCCGTTGGCCTGATGCAGGTAACACCGGAAGCCGGACGCGACACCGCAAAGCGCTTTGGTGTCACGTATGACTGGGACAGGATGGTCTCCGATCCCGTCTACAACACCCAGATGGGCGCCGCCGAGCTGAGCGCTTTGCTCTCCGAATATCGCGGCAACCAGATCATGACCTTCGCCGGTTACAACGCCGGCCGCGGCCGGGTGCGCGAATGGGTGCAAGCCCACGGCGATCCGCGCGACCCCAAGATCGACCCGGTCGACTGGGTCGAGCGCATCCCGCTCTCGGAGACGCGCAACTATGTCCAGCGCGTGATGGAGAACGTGCTGGTATATCGCGCGCGGTTCGAGGGCAGCGGCGCAGTCGCGGGCAAGAGCGACCAGCGCATGGTGACGCAGGATGCGACCGCCAAGGCAACGCCGGTCGGATTTATGGGATCGGAGTAAGCACCGCTTCGTAGGGTGGATTAGACCGCGGCTGCGCGAGCGCAGTCCGCTGGCGTAATCCACCTCTTCTGTTGCCGCGGATAGAGGCGTTGGTGGGTTACGCTTCGCTAACCCACCAACAAATCCCCGTCTCACTCCACCTTGATGTTCGCGGCCTTGATGATCGGCCACCATTTTGCGATCTCGGCCTTCTGGCGATTGCCGAGCGCTTCCGGCGTGAGCTGATCCTTCGGCGTCATCTCCAGGCCCTGGCTTTCGAGCTGCTTCTTCACAGCGGGATCGTTCAGCGCTTCCACGGCGGCCGCATTGAGTTTGGTGACGATCTCCTTCGGCGTGCCCTTCGGCACCCACAGGCCCGACCACAGCGTCATGTTGAAGCCCTTCAGCCCAGCCTCTTCCGCGGTCGGGATCTCCGGTGCTGACGCCAGGCGCTTGTTGTCGGTGATGGCATAGGCGCGGATCGTGCCGGCGCGGACCTGGTTGATGGAGTTGGAGGTCTGGTCGACGATGATGTCGATCTGGCCGGCGATGAGATCGTTCAGCGCGGGCGCGGTGCCGCGATACGGCACGAATTGCAGCTTGATGCCGGAGACGCTCTCGAAATAGACGCCGGCGATATGGCTGCCGGAGCCGGCACCGGCCGTGCCGGCCGTCGGCGGCGAGGGGCGCGATTTCAGCCATTCCATAAGCTCTTTCAGCGAGGTCGCCGGCACGGCGTTCTTGCTGACCACGATCATCGGGTTGCTCGGCAACAGCACCACGGGTTCGAGATCGGCGACGAGATCGTAATTGAGCTTGTAGACGGCGCCGTTGGCGACATGGGTGCCGAGATGGCCGAACGAGATGGTGTAGCCATCCGGCGGCGAATGCACGGCGCGGCCGACGCCGATCGAGCCGCCGGCACCCGTAACGTTCTCGATCACCACGGCCTGGCCGAGCGAGACGCGCATCCGCTCGGCGAGCACGCGCGCCATCGCATCCGACGGGCCGCCGGCCGCGAAGGGAACGATGATGGTGATGGGATGCGACGGATAATCGTCGGCGCGCGCGGCGCCGGTGAGCGCGAGAATGCCGATCAGCCCGGCCCAGACGGTCTTCTTCATTGTGCTCTCCCGACGCTTCCTCTTTTTCTTCACCTCGCCCGCTTGCGGGGAGAGGTCGAAATTCCCGCGAAGCGCGGGTTTCGGGTGAGGGGGAGCCTCCGCGAGCCCTTCTGCTAGAGGACTCGCGGAGACTCCCCCTCACCCCGACCCTCTCAGCGCGAGCGAAGCTCGTCGCGCCCCCGCAAGCGGGGCGAGGGAGAGCTTCTAGAACTGTGTGTAGTCGATCGGCTTGTGGCGATCGAGCGTGCGGGTGACCGGCGGCAGCGGGTACTTCAGGCCGGTCGCGCAGTTGAACAGCATCACGCGGTCGGTCTTGCTGACGCGGCCGTCGGCGAGGCTGTCCTTGTAGGCGGCATAGGTCGCGGCGCCCTCGGGGCACAGCAGCAGCCCCTCCTCGCGCGCGACTTCGTTCAGCGCCGACGAGATCTTGTCGTCGTCGACCGCGATGGCAAAACCCTTGCTCTCACGCACGGCGCGCAAAATCAGAAAGTCGCCGATCGCCTGCGGCACGCGGATGCCCGATGCGATGGTGTGGGCGTCCTCCCAACGCGTGGCATGCTCGGAACCGGCCTCATAGGCGCGCACCATCGGCGCGCAGCCCGAGGCCTGCACGGCGACCATGCGCGGACGCTTGCTGCCGATGAAGCCGATCTTCTCGAGCTCGTCGAACGCCTTCCACATGCCGATCAGGCCGGTGCCGCCGCCGGTCGGATAGAAGATCACATCGGGTACGTCCCAGTTGAGCTGCTCGGCGAGCTCCAGGCCCATCGTCTTCTTGCCTTCGATGCGGTACGGCTCCTTCAAGGTCGAGGTGTCGAACCAGCCGACTTTTGCCTTGCCCTCGCCGACGATCTTGCCGCAATCGTCGATATAGCCGTTGACGCGGTAGACGGTCGCGCCCTGGAGCTCGATCTCGCTGACGTTCACCTCGGGCGTATCGGCCGGGCAGAAGATCGTGGTCTTGATGCCGCAAGACGTCGCATAGGCCGCGAGCGCAGCACCAGCATTGCCGTTGGTCGGCATCGCCATGTGCTTGATGCCGAGCGCCTTGCCCATCGACACCGCCATCACGAGGCCGCGCGCCTTGAACGAACCGGTCGGCAGCCGTCCCTCGTCCTTGACGATGATCTCGCCGCCGCCGAGTTTTGCGCCGAGCTTCGGCAGCCGGATCAACGGCGTGGTCACTTCACCGAGCGAGACGATGTCCTGGCATTTGCGCACCGGCAGCAGCTCGCGGTAGCGCCACATGTCGGCGGGCCGTTTGCTAAGCGCATCCTTGGTCAGCGCCTTCTTCACGCCGGCGAGGTCGTAGCGCACGAGCAGCGGCTTGCCGGCTTTGGAGAGATTGTGGACCTGGTCGGCGGCGTAATGATCGCCCTCCATCGCGCATTCGAGATGGGTGACGAAGGTCGGGCGTTCGATGGTGAGGTTGTCGTTGTCTTGCATGGGCTCTCTTCTTTCTTGTTCTGTGAGCGATCCTTTGTCATTGCGAGGAGCTCTTGCGACGAAGCAATCCAGACTATCTCCGCCGATGCCTTCTGGATTGCTTCGCTTCGCTCGCAATGACGGCGGCGGTCAGATATTCAACACCCTTCCATAGGCATCGAGCACGGCTTCCTTCATCATCTCCGACAGCGTCGGATGCGGGAACACCGTGTGCATCAGCTCTTCCTCAGTGGTCTCCAAATTCATGGCGACGACATAGCCCTGGATCAGCTCGGTCACCTCCGCACCGACCATGTGGGCGCCGAGCAGCTGGCCGGTCTTCTTGTCGAAGATGACCTTGACCAGGCCTTGGTCCTCACCGAGCGCGATCGCCTTGCCGTTGCCGACGAAGGGGAAGCGGCCGACGCGGATCTCGCGGCCGTTCTCCTTGGCCTTGGCTTCAGTCAGGCCGACGGAAGCCACTTGCGGGTTGCAATAGGTGCAGCCGGGGATCAGAAGCTTGTCCATGGGGTGCGGATGCAGGCCCTTGATCGCTTCGACGCAGACGACGCCCTCATGCTCGGCCTTGTGTGCCAGCATCGGCGGACCGGCGACGTCACCGATGGCGTAGATGCCGGGAATGTTGGTCTTGCCGTAGCCGTCGATCACGATGCAGCCGCGGTCGGTTTTGACGCCGAGCTTCTCCAGTCCGAGATTCTCGATATTGCCGACGACACCGACCGCCGAGATGACGCGCTCGAACTCGGCCGTCTGCTTGGTCTTGCCGTCATCCAGCGTTGCGACCACGCTGTCGCTCTTCTTCTCCAGCTTGACGACGCCGGTGTTGGTGAGGATCTTGATGCCCTGCTTCTCGAGCCGCTTGCGTGCCAGCCCGGCGATCTCGGCGTCCTCCACCGGCAGGATCTGCGGCAGCACCTCGACCACCGTGACGTCCGATCCCATCGTCTTGAAGAACGATGCGAACTCGATGCCGATGGCGCCCGACCCCATCACCAGCAGCGACTTCGGCATCTTCTCCGGCACCATCGCCTCGAAATAGGTCCAGATCAGCTTCTTGTCGGGCTCGAGCCCGGGCAGCACGCGCGGGCGCGCGCCGGTGGCGACGATGATGTGCTTGGCCTGATAAGCGCCCTCGCCCAGCGCGCCCTTGGGCGCCTCGACATCGGACTTCTTCACGGTGACCTTGCCAGGCGCGTCGATCGAGGCGGCGCCCCAGATCACGCTCACCTTGTTTTTCTTCATCAGGAAGCCGACGCCGTCGTTGAGCCGCTTCGACACGCCGCGCGAGCGCTGGACGACGGCCTTCGGGTCGAACGACACGTTATCGGCCGACAGGCCGTAATCCTTGGCGTGCTGCATGTAATGGTAGATCTCGGCCGAGCGCAGCAGCGCCTTGGTCGGGATGCAGCCCCAGTTCAGGCAGATGCCGCCGAGATACGACTTCTCGACGATCGCGGTCTTGAGGCCGAGCTGGGCGGCGCGGATCGCGGTGACATAGCCGCCGGGGCCGGAGCCGATGATGATGACGTCGAAGGATGTGTCGGCCATGCTTAGCGCTCGTTCCCATTCAACCGGCCTCAATGTTCGAGACCATCATTGCGAGGAGCTCTTGCGACGAAGCAATCCAGTCTGCCGGTCACGTCCTGGATTGCTTCGCTTCGCTCGCAATGACGACGCGAATTCGGTTCTCACACCATCATCATGACGGGGTTTTCGATCAGCTGCTTGAAGGCGCCGATCAGTTCGGCGCCGAGCGCGCCGTCGATGGCGCGGTGATCGCACGACAAGGTCACGCTCATCATCTGCGCGATCTCGATCTTGCCACCGCGCACGACCGGACGCTCCTCGCTGGTGCCGACCGCGAGGATCGTCGCATGCGGCGGGTTGATCACCGCGGTGAAGTGGCTGATGCCGTACATGCCGAGGTTGGAGACAGCCGTTGTGCCGCCCTGGTACTCTTCCGGCTTCAGCTTGCGCGAGCGGGCGCGCGCGGCAAAATCCTTCATCTCGTTGGAGATGGTCGAGAGCGTCTTGGTCTCGGCCTTGCGGATGATCGGCGTGATCAGGCCGCCGGGCATCGCCACGGCAACGCCGACGTCGGAATGGTGGTGCTTGACCATGCCGCTTTCGGTCCAGCTCACATTGCAGTTCGGAATCTTCTGCAGCGCCACCGCCATCGCCTTGATGACGAAATCGTTGACCGAGATCTTGTAGAGCGGCTTCTTGTCCTTGTCCTTGGGAGCAGCCGCGTTGATCTCCTCGCGCGCCGCGAGCAGCTTGCCGATGTCGCAGTCGATGGTGAGATAGAAGTGCGGGACGTTCTGAATCGACGCGGTCAGGCGTTGCGCGATGGTGCGGCGCATGCCGTCATGCGGGACGACCTCGTAGGAGCCCGGCTCGAACAGCGACAGGATCTGCTTGTCCGACATGGTCGGCGCGATCGACGGCGCACCGGACGGCGCCGCGGCGGGTGCCTTGAGGCCTTTGCCTGATTTGGCCTGCTCGACGTCGCGCGCAACCACGCGGCCGTGCGGGCCGGTGCCGGTGACCATCCCGACATCGATGCCGGCGTCCTTGGCGAGACGGCGCGCCAGCGGCGATGAGAACACGCGGCCGCCATGGCCGTTGCCTCGTGCCGCCGGTGCTGCGGCCTGCGGCGCTGCAGCCGCGGCCGGCGGCGGCGCTTTCGGCGCAGCAGGAGCCGGCGCTGCAGCGGGAGTATCGGCAGCCTTCGGAGGTGCAGCCGAAGCGCTGGGCTTCGCGCTACCTGCCGCCTTCACGTCCTCGCCCTCGCCGGCGAGTACCGCGATCACGTCGTTGACCGGCACGTCCTGCGTGCCCTCGGGCACGAGGATCCTGGCGATCGTGCCTTCATCAATGGCCTCGACCTCCATGGTGGCCTTGTCGGTCTCGATCTCGGCGATGACGTCGCCGGATTTGACCTTGTCGCCTTCCTTCTTCAGCCATTTGGCGAGGTTGCCCTTCTCCATCGTTGGCGAAAGAGCGGGCATCAGGATGTTGATGGGCATGCCGACCTCACGAAGAACTTCTCAAAATGTCGCCCCCGGAAGCGAGGACGAACAGACCAGGTTTAGTTGCCGATGTCGCCTTGCCACAGGCGCTCATTGGCGGGAACGGAACGCCAATTCTTCATCATGGTGATGGAGCGGTCGTCGGCAAGATCGATCCAGGGTATCCCGAACTTGTCGAGAATGTCCTTGGATCCCTCGAAGGTGACGGATTCCCCGATCACCACCAGTTTGACCTTGAACAGAGCGAGCGCGCCGGCACACATCGAGCATGGCGACAGCGTGGTGTACATGACGGTGTCGTGGAACGAGATCGCGCCGGCCTCACGCAGGCAGCTCATCTCGCCGTGCAGAATGACGTTGTTCTCCTGCACGCGGTTGTTGTGGCCGCGGGCGATGATCTTGTTGTCGCGCGTCAGCACGGCGCCGATCGGCAGGCCGCCCTGCGCGATCGAATCCTGCGCCTCGCGGATCGCCTCCAGCATGACATCGAAATGGTAGGATTCGATCGCCACGGTCAGTGTCCCTTCCCGCGCGGTGTCGTCGTGCCGGTGTCGGTGGGACGCTCGATCTCGGCCTGGAACATCTCGAGGATCCGGTTCATGGCGTCCTCCTCGGTGTATTCGCTTTCGCGCGAATAGGCGCGCGCGGCGTGGCGGGCGAGATCGACCAGCAGCAGGCCCCACATGTCGGGCTCCTCGAAGGCGCGCTGGAACGCCATCGACAGCCCGCCGTCCAGCACGAACACGCGCAGGATCTCGACCGCATCATCGCGGGCGACGACGTCGGGTGGCAATGGCTGCTCCTTCGGGCCCACCATGGCCTACCTGTAGCAGACGGCTTTGGCTGCCTCGACCACTTCGGCCACGGTCGGCAGCGCGAGCTTCTCGAGGTTCGCGGCATAGGGCATCGGCACGTCCTTGCCGGAGACGCGGGTAACAGGCGCATCCAGATAGTCGAAGGCGTTTTCCATGATGCGCGCGGCGATCTCGGCGCCGACACCGCTCTGGGCCCAACCCTCTTCCACCGTCACCGCACGTCCGGTCTTCTTGACCGAGTTGACGATGGTCTCCGTGTCCATCGGCTTCAGCGTGCGCAGATCGATCACTTCGGCTTCGATGCCGTCCTTGGCGAGCTCGTCGGCGGCCTTCAGCGCATAGCTCATGCCGTTCGACCAGGAGATGATGCTGACATGGCTGCCGGCGCGCACGATGCGCGCCTTGCCGATCGGGATCACGAAATCGTCGAGCTTCGGCACTTCGCCGGTGTGACCGTAGAGCACCTCGTTCTCGAGGAAGATCACCGGATTGGGATCGCGGATCGCGGCCTTGAGCAGGCCCTTGTAGTCGGCGGCCGAGAACGGCGCGACGACCTTGAGGCCCGGGACGCTCGAATACCAGGCCGAGTAATCCTGGCTGTGCTGGGCGGCAACGCGCGCTGCCGCGCCATTCGGCCCGCGGAATACGATCGAGCAACCCATCTGGCCGCCGGACATGTAGAGCGTCTTGGCGGCGGAGTTGATGATCTGGTCGATCGCCTGCATGGCGAAGTTGAAGGTCATGAACTCGACGATCGGCTTCAACCCGGTCATCGCGGCACCGACGCCGACGCCGGCAAAGCCGTGCTCGGTGATCGGCGTGTCGATCACGCGCTTGGCGCCGAACTCCTGGAGCAGGCCCTGGGTGACCTTGTAGGCGCCCTGATATTCGGCGACCTCTTCGCCCATCACGAACACGTCGGCGTCGCGGCGCATCTCTTCGGCCATCGCGTCGCGCAGCGCTTCGCGGATGGTCTGGGTCACCATCTCGGTGCCCGCGGGCACTTCCGGATCGGGCTCGGCGACAGCCTGCGGCGCGGGCGCGGCCTTCGGCGCGGGTGTCTCGGCCTTTGCAGCGGCGGGAGCTGCGGACTCCGCGGCTTTCTCCTGCTTGGCCGGCGTGGACGCCTTGGCAAGATCGGCGGCGCTCTCGCCGTCGGCGAGAATGGTCGCGATCGGCGTGTTGACGGGAACGTCCGCGGTACCCTCGGCGATCAGGATCTTGCCGAGCGTGCCCTCATCGGTCGCCTCGACCTCCATGGTGGCCTTGTCGGTCTCGATCTCGGCGATGACATCGCCGGACTTGATCGTCTCGCCCTCTTTTTTCAGCCATTTGGCGAGATTGCCCTTTTCCATCGTGGGCGACAACGCGGGCATCAGCACTTGAATTGGCATATCGACTCCAAGAGAAAGCTTGCGCGCGTTCAGCGATAAACGTCGGTCCAGAGCTCGGCGGCATCCGGCTCGGGATCATGCTGGGCAAAGTCGGCGGACGCGTTGACGATGTCGCGCACCTCGGCGTCGATTGCCTTGAGGTCGGCCTCGCTCACCTTGGCCTCCAGCAGACGGTTACGCACCTGCTCGATTGGATCCTGGTCGTGGCGGACCTTCTCGACCTCCTCGCGCGTGCGGTATTTTGCAGGGTCGGACATCGAATGGCCGCGATAGCGGTAGGTCTGCATTTCCAGAATCATCGGCCCCTTGCCGGCGCGGCACCAGGCGGCAGCCTCGTCACCGGCGGCCTTGACGGCGCGAACGTCCATGCCGTCGACCTGCAGGCCGGGAATGTTGAAGGATGCGCCGCGCTTGGAGAAATCCTGCTGCGCCGAAGCGCGCGAGACCGAGGTGCCCATGGCGTAACGGTTGTTTTCGATGACGTAAATCACCGGCAGTTTCCAGAGCTCCGCCATGTTGAAGCTCTCATAGACCTGACCCTGGTTGGCCGCGCCATCGCCGAAATAGGTGACGCTGACATTGTCGTTATCGCGATAGTGATTGGCGAAGGCGAGACCGGTGCCTAGCGAGACCTGCGCGCCGACGATGCCGTGACCGCCGTAAAAGTGCTTCTCCTTGCTGAACATGTGCATGGAGCCGCCCTTGCCCTTGGAATAGCCGCCGCGGCGTCCCGTGAGCTCGGCCATCACGCCCTTGGCCTCCATACCGGTCGCGAGCATATGGCCATGATCGCGATAGCCGGTGATGACCTGATCGCCCTGTTTCAGGGCCATCTGCATGCCGACCACCACGGCCTCCTGGCCAATATAGAGGTGGCAGAAACCACCGATCGCGCCCATGCCGTAGAGCTGACCGGCCTTTTCCTCGAATCGCCGGATCAGGAGCATGTCGCGGAGCGCCTTCAGCTCCTGCTCCCTGGTGAATTCCGGGGGCGAACCGCCGTTGGTCTTGTCTTGTGGGCTGCTTGCGGCGGCTTTCTTGGGGGCGGCCATGAGAATTCCGGGTCAGAGAAAACTAAGCCCTCTCTAACCCAACTCAATCGCGTGCGAAAGCACCGCAGCGACATGGCACGACTTTCATTATGCCGCACTGCAACGTGGCCGAAACTTTGCAAAACCTTTAGGCTTGATCAGGCAACATTTGGCTCCCGCGACGCCCGCCTCACCAGCCGAGCTCGCGCAGATACGCCGCACGGGCGGCAACGCCGGTATGCGTGAAGTCGGTGAAGACCCCATCGACGCCGAGACGGAAGAATTTGAGATATTCCAGGCCCGGATCGGCGCGATAGTCGGCAGCCAGATATTTCTTCTCGTTCCGGAACGTGAAGACGTGCACGAACAGGCCGAGCTTGTGGGCGTCGGCAATCAGGCTCGTTGCATCCTGCGTCGAAGCCTCAGGCGTCGCGCCCTTGTAGGGCGTGCCGTCGGCATTGGCGTCCTTCCACGGCGCGATCTTGAGCGGCACGATATAGGCCTTCCACGGCCCAATGCCGTCGGCATAGGTCTTGATCTCGGCAAGGCCGGCAGGGGTCAACATCGCATCGTACAGCCGCGCGTCGCCGGCAACCGTCCAGTCGTACGGACGGGAATTGGTGATGTTGTTGAGCAGGACCTTGCCGGTTTTGAAGTCGATCCCGTTGCCGTCGACGAGCTGGACCTGCCGGGTCTCCAGGCCATGGCTGCGCATATATTTCAGGCTGCCGGGCTCGAAGCTTTGAACGAAGATCGGAGCGTCCTTGGTGTTGAGGCCGTTATCCTTGACGATCTTGATCAGGGCATCCTCGAGCGGATGGCTGCCCGGCGCGCCGCAGCCATTGGCGATGGCCTGGGCGTTATTCCAGGTCGGATTTTTGGTTTCCGGATAGACGGCGATGGAACGCCCCGTCTCCTTGCTCTTGGCCTTGGCGATATCGAGGATGTCCTGGAAGCTGATGACCGGGAATTTGCCGTTGAACACCTTCGGCCGCTCGCTGGCGGCATCATAGGTGGTGCCGCCAATCCAGCCCTTCAGCTCGGCCATGGTGAAGTCGGTGATCGACCAGTCATTGGTGTGATCTTCGCCGTCGACGATCAGTGACTTCAGCACCGATTTGGGATCGGCCGGATCGGTTAGGTCGACGAGGTAGTCGGCTGGACCGTTGGTGGGAGAAGGCGCCTTGACGCGCACACCGGGCACCGTGCGCTTGCGCGCTGCGACCGCCGCATTGGTCTTCGCCACCTCGGCAACGTTGGTGTTGTCGGCGAGCCAGGGGTTGTGCCGCGCGACCAGGACGCAATCCTTGGTGAGGTGCAAATCCTCTTCGAGCGCGTCGGCTCCGAGCGCCGCGGCGAGGTCATACGAGGCCTCGGTCTCTTCGGGCACCAGTCCCGGCACGCCGCGATGTCCGAGGATCAGCGGCGCCTTGCCATCGACGGTCAGGAAGGGTTTTGTGCCTGATGGCACCGGGGCGGTCTGCGCGCACGCCATCGACATCGGCAGCAGCGCCGCGCCGAACAACATCGCTCCAGCACGCAGCGTCCGTCGGGAACGATTGTTCGTCATGGCAAGCCTCCATCTTCACGGCATCGTATCAATGCCGGGCTTGCCGTCTTGTCTTAAAACTCTGACAGGCGGATGACGGTAGGCCGCATAGACAACAGCCCGGAACGGGCGGCGCAGATGAGCGCCGCCCTCTCCTGCCGGATCAGAAGAATCCGAGCTTCTTTGGGCTATAGCTGACCAGGAGGTTCTTGGTCTGCTGGTAGTGATCGAGCATCATCTTGTGGGTTTCGCGCCCGACGCCCGACTGCTTGTAGCCGCCGAACGCCGCATGGGCGGGGTAGGCGTGGTAGCAGTTGGTCCAGACCCGGCCGGCCTGGATCGCGCGGCCGAAGCGATAGCAGCGGTTGGCATCGCGGCTCCAGACGCCGGCCCCGAGGCCGTAGAGCGTGTCGTTGGCGATGGCGAGCGCCTCGTCGTCGTTCCTGAAGGTCGTGACGGAGACGACGGGGCCAAAGATCTCCTCCTGGAAGATTCGCATCTTGTTGTGGCCCTCGAACACCGTCGGTTGGACATAGAAGCCGCTGGCGAGATCGCCGGCGAGGTTTGCGCGTCCGCCGCCAGCGAGCACCTTCGCGCCCTCCTGTTTGCCGATGTCGATGTAGGAGAGGATTTTTTCCAACTGTTCGCCCGAGGCCTGAGCGCCGATCATGGTGTCGGCGTCGCGCGGATCGCCCTGCTTGATGGCGGCGACGCGCGTCAGCGCCCGCTCCATGAAGCGATCGTAGATATCCGCGTGCACCAGTGCCCGGCTCGGACAGGTACAGACCTCGCCTTGGTTCAGCGCGAACATGACGAAACCTTCGATCGCCTTGTCGAAGAAATCGTCATCCTCGGCGGGGACGTCCTTGAAGAAGATGTTCGGCGATTTGCCGCCGAGCTCCAGCGTCACGGGAATGAGGTTCTGGCTGGCATATTGCATGATCAGCCGGCCGGTCGAGGTCTCGCCGGTGAAGGCGATTTTGGCAATCCGTGGACTGGAGGCCAGCGGCTTGCCGGCTTCGAGACCAAAGCCATTGACGATGTTGAGAACGCCGGGCGGGAGCAGATCGCCGACGATCTCGGCCCAGACCATGATCGAGGCTGGCGTCTGCTCGGCCGGCTTCAGCACCACGCAGTTGCCGGCGGCGAGCGCCGGCGCGAGCTTCCAGCACGCCATCAGCAGCGGGAAGTTCCAGGGAATGATCTGGCCGACCACGCCGAGCGGCTCGTGGAAATGATAGGCGATGGTGTCGTGGTCGATCTCGCCGATCGAGCCTTCCTGGCCGCGGACGACCCCGGCGAAATAGCGGAAGTGATCGATCGCGAGCGGAATGTCGGCGGCGCGGGTCTCGCGGATCGGTTTGCCGTTATCCCAGGTCTCGGCGATTGCGAGCCGCTCGAGATTCTCCTCCATGCGGTCGGCGATCCTGTTCAGGATCGCGGCGCGTTCGGCAACGCTGGTGCGCGCCCAGCCGTCCTTGGCGGCATGCGCCGCGTCGAGAGCGGCTTCGACGTCCTGCTGGTCGGAGCGCGCGATCTTGCAGACGATCTGACCCGTCACCGGCGAGGCATTGTCGAAATACCGGCCGGAAGCCGGCGCGACGAACTTGCCGCCGATGAAGTTGTCATAGCGCGCGGCGAAGGGAACTTTGATAACGCTGAGAAATTCGACCTTGTTCATTGATCACTCCCGATGTTGCTGTTGGCGCAATCGTCGTGTGTTCACGACTTGCGCCGACGATGTCGCAGGGGGTGTTTTCTGTCAGCCCGGGCGGGAACGATGGCCGGGCTGACCTGTCGCAGTTCTGCGACAGGTCATGCGGACGGCAGCGATATCGGCGTGATCCCTAGAGCTTTTTCCGTTCCGATAGAATCGGAACGGAAGCTCTAGATTTTTTTGTTTTGACGCGTTTTCTTCACGCGAACCGCTATCCACTTCGCTGGAAAACGCTCTAGTGCTTGAGCTCGAACCGCTTGAGCTTCCTGTGCAGCGTGGCTCGGCTGACGCCGAGGGCCTTGGCGGCTGCCGACACGTTGCCACCCGCGCGCAACAACGCCCGCTGCACCACCACGCGCTGACCGCCGGCGAGGTGGTCATGAGCCGCATCGCCGCCGAACAGATCGGTTGCAGGCACCGGCTGCAGCGGACGGCCGGGCGCGATCCCCAATCCCACCCGGGCGGACCGGGTCGCACCTACCACGAGATCATCCGCATCGACCGCAACGAGGCCGCTGCACTGGCCGTCCGGGCCATGCGTCAATACGATGCGCGCATGGGCGAACGCCCTGCGAAACAGATCGGCCTCGATGCGCTTTGCCGCCTCGCTTGCCGCGAGCGCGATCAGATTGGAGAACGCATCGGTCCGGTCGGCCCGGCAGGAGGAGACGTCGAGGACGCCTGCGAGGGCCGCCTCATGGTCGTAGATCGGAATGGCGGTGCAGCTCAGAAGCGTGTTGCGGGTGAAAAAATGCTGGTCGCGGTCGATCGTCAGCGGCCGCTGCTCGACGAGGCAGGTGCCGATGCCATTGGTGCCCTCGTGCTCCTCGCTCCAGAGCGCTCCGGTCCACAGGCCCCAGGATTGAAAGGTGGTGTCGTCTGCCGGCGTGCCGCGACGATCGACCGGCACGCCCTCGCCGTCGGCAAGCAGCACGCAACAGCCGGCGGCGCCGACCGCGTGATGGAGCCGATCCATCGCGCCCCGCGCAGCAGCAAGCAACGGCGCGATGCGCTCGCGCGCCTCGCGGAGTTCCGCTTCCGTCAGCCGCTCCGGCACGCCGCGGCCGGACGGGTCGAGACGATGCAATCGCGACGAACGGCGCCAAGAGGCCACGAGCGCGGAACGAGCCGCCTGGCCTGATGCAATGGCGGCCTCGACACGGGCCGCGTGATGCTGGGGGGCTTGCCCATTCATCACTGTTTCCTCCGGGTGGCAGTCTAGGCTGAGCCGGTACGGCCCGGTTGATCTGCGTCAACCTTGAAACAGCGATTGAACCCATGGGCCAGCTCCGACACTGCCGTCAAGCCGCCGTCCGGTTCTGTGCCTGCGACTTTCGATGCCGGTTTCGGAAGACGCGGAAAGCGCTAGTTCTGCGGGATCATCCGAACCAGATCGTGCGGATTGACATAGTCGAGCTGAAAGCGCGCCCGCTCGTCGAGCATGTCGGGGTCGATCTTCTCGGTGCGCAGCAGCGACACGCGCTGCTCGCTCCGGGCGCGCTCGCGCTTGAGCTGGGCCAGCTCACTGGTCAGCGCGATGATCTCCTGATCGAGCTCCTGGCGGGCGTTGAGGCCGTATTTGCCGGTATAGGCGTTGACGCCGAAATAGCCGACGATGGCGGCCGCCATCGCATAGAGGGCAAGGCCGGTCAGGATCGATTTGAGGCGCGCGCGGGAGACCATTTTGGCAAGATGGGCCAGCTTGGTTAAGGAAGTGCTAACCTCAGCCCCAACCGTCATACCCGGCCTTGTGCTGGGCATCCACGTTCTTCATGGCCACCGCAAAGACGTGGATGGCCGGGACAAGCCCGGCCATGACGGAGAATGAGGCTCAGCCGTGGTGCTTGGCGACGTGCGCCGCGAAGGCGTCGATGTAGGCTTGGAGCACGGGCTTGAGCGACTCCTTCGTCAGATTCCCCTCGGCATCAAAGGCGTCGCCGACGGCATTCAGGTAGATCTCGGGCTGCTGCATGATCGGGCCGGTGATGCCCGGCAGGATGTTCTGGAGCGTCTTGGCTGCGCTGACGCCACCGAGCGGGCCGGGCGAGTTCGAGACGATGCCGACCGGCTTGCCGTTGAACGAGCTCTTACCATAGGGCCGCGAGCCGACGTCGATGGCGTTCTTCAGCACGCCCGGGATGGCGCGGTTGTATTCCGGCGTGACGAAAATGACGCCGTCGGACTTCTGGACCTTGTCGCGGAAGGCAAGCCAGTCGGCGGGCGGTGCGCCCTCGAGGTCCTGATTGAAGAACGAGATGCCCGCCAGCGTGATGACCTCGAGCTTGAGCGAGGCCGGCGCAAGCTTGGCGAGCGCATGGGCGATCTTCAGCGAAAAGCTCTCCTTGCGCAGGCTGCCGGCGATCGTGAGGATGTTGTAGGCCATCAGATGATCCTTAAAACCTTGAGGGAAAGTGCCGGGCGGCACTTAAGCCATCCGGATCGATGGATGCAAGTGCATGAACCGACCCGATTTGGAAACACTGAGTTTCTCGAAAGCAGATGGTCGCCCAAAACAATCGGGCCGCCAAGCGGCGGCCCGGTCATTCCTGCAAATCTGCAAATCGATCAGATCGTCGGATTCCACGCCGACGGAATCAGGCGGTACTTGGCGCCGTCCTTCTCGACATGTCCGACCGAGGGGAAGGTGAAGTGGAAACCGACCACGGTCGCCTTCTCCGCCGCTGCCATGTCGTAGAATTTGTGGCGCGTTTCCTGCGCCAACGCGGCGTCAGTGTCGTAAATCACATGCCAGTCCGGATTGCGCAGGAAGAATTCCGGAATGTTCGTGACGTCGGACTGGATCAGTATCTTCTTGTCGCCCGATGGGACCGCGAACGAAGTATGCCCCGGCGTGTGGCCCGGCGTTCCGATCGAGGTGATGCCGGGTGCAACCTCCTTGCCCCAATCGTACTTGGTGACCTTGGATTGGAGGCCGGCAAAGGTCTTCTTCACGTTGGCGAAGTAATTCTTCATCATCGGATTGGACTCGGCTTTCGACGCGTTGTCCTCGCTGGTCCAGAACGCCCAATCCTTGGCTGGCACCATGATCTCGGCGTTGGGAAAGGCCATCGCACCATCGGCCAAACGGATGCCATTGGTGTGGTCGGGATGCAGATGCGAGAGCAGCACGACGTCGATGCTATTCGGATCGATGCCGGCTGCTTGAAGGTTTTGCAGTGTACGGCCGACCGCGCCCTTGGTCGCCTCAAAGTTCGCAATGCCGTTGCCGGTGTCGATCAGCACGAGCTTGGAACCGGTGTTGATGAGTTGCGGATTGAACGGCACCGTGACCATGCCCTTCGGCATGTAGGCGGCGTCCGAAGCGGCGAGCGCCTCCTCCTTAGGGATGTTGGTCACGAACGTGTCCGGCATCGGGAAGCTGCGCGCACCGTCGTTGATCGAGGTGCACTCGAAGCTGCCGACCTTCTAGCGGTAGAAGCCCGGCGCCTGCGCGCCGGCTTGCGGCACTGCGGCATTGGTTGCAATTGGTCGCAGTCCGGCCATGGCAACTGCGCCGATCGCGGCGGCGCCTGCAAACAGATGACGGCGATTGAGATCGGTCATGGCGATGTCCCCTTCTGAGCGCGCGTTGCGGTTTTCCGCTTTCAACGCGGCGGAACAATCTCCCGCTTCGCTCAGAAGGCAAGATCTCTTTTGGTTGACCTGCCTTCGCAGATCACGACAATTTATTCGGATCGATGAGGAATTTTTCGCCGGTCGCGCGTTTGGCGTACACCGCGATATTGACCGGATCGAGCGCCTCAGGAAGCGACACGACCTTGGTGTAGTGGCTGGCAAAGGTGGTCTTCAGTTCACTCACGACGCGCTGACGCAGCCGACCGATATCGGCAGGCCCGATCTTCTGCAGGAACGGGGTCAGCAACCAGCCACCGACACCCCAGGCCATGCCGAAGCCGCGCGGCAGTTCGATCGGACGGATATCGAGCGCGCCGTAGACATAGACCTGCTTGTGCACGCTGGAACCGTAGCGGCTGTATTCCTTGGCCGTCTTGTTGATCGCGATCTCCATGCAGTTGAGGATGTCGCCGGCGAGCTTGCCGCCGCCGATGGCATCGAAGGCGATGGTGGCACCGGTCTCGACCAGCGCGGCCGTGAGATCGTCGAGGAAATCAGGCGCGCTGGAATCGACAACGTGCTTGGCGCCGATCTTCTTCAGGATCTCCGCCTGCTCCCTGCTGCGCACGATGTTGACGAGCCCGATGCCGTCCTTGATGCAGATCTTGTTCAGCATCTGGCCGAGATTGGAGGCAGCTGCGGTGTGCACAAGGGCCTTGTGGCCTTCGCGCCGCATCGTCTCGGTCATGCCGAGCGCGGTGAGCGGATTGACGAACCAGGACGCGCCCTCCGCCGCACTCGTGCCCTCGGGCAACGGCTGGCAGTCCCTCGCCTTCAGCGTTCGGTACTGCGCGTACATGGCGCCACCGATCATCGCGACCGTCTTGCCCATCAGCGCCTTCGCAGCATCGGACGAACCGGTCTTGATGACGACGCCGGCGCCCTCATTGCCAACTGGCAAGGATTGGTCGAGCCGCGCCCCCATCGCGCGCATCGCAGCGTCAGGCACCTTTGCGGTGATGATTGGCGCCTCCTTCGTGCCGAACGCCTTGGCCGTGCTCATGTCGGCAGCGCCAACGAGCAGGCCGAGGTCGGACGGGTTGATCGGTGCCGCCTCGATGCGGACGACGACCTCGTCGTCCGCGGGCTCGGGGGTCGGCACGTCCAAAAGCGAGATTTCGAGTTCACCGCTCTTCTTGATCAGCGAACGCAGTTGCAGGCCGGTCTTGCCGTCGCTCATGTCGATCCTCCCGTGTCCTTGTTGAAACGCCGGCTTATGCCAGCGCCTTCAGAGCCGCCTTGCCGCCGTAGAGCGCCTGCTTGCCGAGCTGCTGCTCGATGCGCAGGAGCTGGTTGTATTTGGCGGTGCGATCCGAACGTGCAAGGGAGCCGGTCTTGATCTGACCGCAGTTCGTCGCGACCGCGAGGTCGGCAATGGTGGAATCCTCGGTCTCGCCCGAGCGGTGCGACATCACCGAGGTGTAGCCGGCCTTGTGCGCCATCTCGACGGCGGCGAGCGTCTCGGTCAGCGTGCCGATCTGATTGACCTTGATCAGGATCGAGTTGGCACGTCCCGCTTTGATGCCTTCGGCGAGGCGCTTGACGTTGGTGACGAAGAGATCGTCGCCGACGAGCTGGCACTTCTTGCCGACGAGGTCGGTGAGCTCCTTCCAGCCGTCCATGTCGTCTTCCGACATGCCGTCCTCGATGGTGACGATCGGATAGCGGCCGACGAGGTCGGCGAGATATTTGGCCTGCTCGGAGATCGAGCGGGTCTTGCCCTCGCCTTCATAGACATACTTGCCGTCCTTGAAGAACTCGGTCGAGGCGCAGTCGAGACCAATCACGATGTCGCTGCCCGCCTTGTAGCCGGCCTTGCCGATCGCGTTCATGACGAATTCGAGCGCGGCATCGGCCGACGGCAGGTTCGGCGCAAAACCGCCCTCGTCGCCGACATTGGTGTTGTGGCCGGCCTTCTTCAGTTCCGACTTCAGCGTATGGAAGACCTCCGCACCGTAGCGCAGGCCCTCGGCGAAGGAGGACGCGCCCACGGGCAGGATCATGAACTCCTGGAAGTCGATCGGGTTGTCGGCATGCACGCCGCCGTTGATGATGTTCATCATCGGTACCGGCAGCAGCCGCGCCGAGGTGCCGCCGACGTAACGATAGAGCGGCATGTCGAGCGAGTTCGCGGCCGCCTTGGCGCAGGCCAGCGACACGCCGAGGATGGCGTTGGCGCCCAACCGACTCTTGTTCGGCGTGCCGTCGAGATCGATCATGATCTGGTCGATCTGGGCCTGCTGCTCGACGTCGAGGCCGCTCAGCGCCTCGAAGATCTCGCCGTTGACGGCGCCGACCGCCTTGAGGACGCCCTTGCCGAGATAGCGGGCCTTGTCGCCGTCGCGCAATTCGACCGCCTCGTGGGCGCCGGTGGAGGCGCCGGATGGCACCGCGGCACGACCGAGCGCGCCATCTTCCAGCACGACGTCGACTTCGACGGTAGGATTGCCGCGGCTATCGAGGATTTCGCGTCCGATGATGTCGATGATGGCGGTCATGGGGGCCTCTTTTCGGGGAACAAAGGGGGCAGTTGGCGCTGCTTCTACCGCAATGCATCGAAGCGGAAAAGGCCGGGTGACGTCCGCGCTGCGATTGGCTAAGAGGGCCGCCACGGAGGCGGCCTGATGTCGAAAAAACCCAGCAAATCAAACAACTCACCTTCTTTGCAGCTCGGCCGCGCCGTGGAATGGCCGGATGCGCCCGAAAAGGCAAAGCTCGACCGCGTGCCCAATCCGCAAGGAGGGGCCGACTATCTGGTCCGCTTCACTGTGCCGGAATTCACTTCGCTTTGCCCGGTGACGGGACAGCCCGATTTCGCCCATCTGATGATCGACTACGCGCCTGGCCAATGGCTGCTGGAGTCGAAATCGCTGAAACTCTACATCGCGAGCTTCCGCAACCACGGCGCCTTCCACGAGGACTGCACCGTGATGATCGGCAAGCGCATCGCGAACGAGATCAAGCCAAAGTGGTTGCGCATCGGCGGCTATTGGTATCCGCGTGGCGGCATCCCGATCGACGTGTTCTGGCAGACCGGCCGCGTGCCGAAGGGCGTGTGGGTGCCGGAGCAAGGCGTCGCGCCGTATCGCGGGCGGGGTTAGAACGATATTTCCGCGGCAAGCGCGCTAAGCTGCAACGCCATCACGCGCGCGCGTCGGACGGTGCCCGCGGCTTGAGCAGCTGGGCGCAGACGAAGCCCAGCACCACGATGATCGCGGCGCTCGCAAGGAGCGTCGGCACCTTGCCGCCGTGCTGGAGGCCGAGGCCGTAGGCCAGCGGTCCGACGGTCTGCCCCATGAAGAAAAAGAACGAGTGCAGCGACATCGCGGTCGCCCGCGCCCCGATCGACAGCTCGCTGGCGAACACCTGCAAGCAGCCATGGATCATGTAGAAACCCCAGCCCATCGCCAGCATGCTGGCGAATTGCAGCTTCCAGCCGGGACCGAAGGCGAGCGCGCCGAGTTGCAGCGCCACGAGGCAACCGCCAGCGATCATCATGCCCTTGACGCCGAGCCGCGGCAGCATGCGCGAGACCATGAACGTATAGAGCAACCCGCCGACCGCAAAACCCGCGATCACGATGCCGGCGATCGACAATGATTTTTCGCCGAGATCGAACAGGAATGCCGCGATGAAGGGAAACAAGCCGAACACGCAGCAGCCTTCGACGAACACGGCGGAGTAGCAGTAGCGCGTGTTGGGATTGGCGAAGATGGTGCGGTAGCCTTGTCTCAAGGTTCTCAGGTCGGTCTTCGGCGGCGGCGTCAGCGCGGCGCCGCGAAAACCTGCCGCAACCGCGACGGCGGCAATCAGGCCAAGCGCGCCAAGGATCACGAGCACGCCGCGCCAGCCGGCGAAATCGCCAATGATGCCGCTTGCGGACGCGCCGAGCAGATTGCCGGTCATCGACCCCGCCATGGTGCGTCCGATCGCGACCTGTCGCTTGGCCGGCGCGACGAGATCGGCGGTCAGGCCAAGCGCCACCGGAAACACACCGCCGGAGGCGATACCGGCCAGGATGCGGGTTGCGAACAGGCCCGAAAAACTGGTCGTGAGCGCACCCAGAATGCAGGCGACGCCAAGCAGCGCCAGGCACAGCGTCATCAGCCGCGCCTTGCCGAACAGATCGGCGGCCGCGCCGACCGCAGGCTGCACCAGCGCATAGATCAGCGCAAAGCCGGCCGCGATGCTCGCGGCCGTGGTGATGCTGATGGAAAAATCCTCCGCAACGTGCGGCAGCACGGGATCGAGCGCGCGCGTCGACAAGGCCGCGGAGAATCCGGCGAGCGCGATGATGTTGATCGCCGGCGGAAACTTCTGGTCGGAGGGCGGCCTGGTCACAGGCTGGTGCATCAGCGCGGTGTGCTCTTCGACGTACTCTTGGCAAGCGTATCGAACGCCATCAGCGTGCGGATCAGCCCTTCGAATTCGCGTAGCGGCACCATGTTGGGTCCATCGGACGGCGCGCGATCGGGATCGGGATGGGTCTCGATGAAGACGCCGGCGACGCCGACGGCGACGGCTGCGCGCGCCAGCACCGGCACGAATTCGCGCTCGCCGCCCGAAGACGCGCCCTTCCCGCCCGGCTGCTGCACCGAATGGGTGGCGTCGAAGATCACGGGCGCGCCGGTCGTGCGCGCCATGATCGGCAGCGCGCGCATGTCCGACACCAGGGTGTTGTAGCCGAAGGAAACGCCGCGCTCGGTGACGAGCACGTTGGGATTGTTGGCGCTGGTGATCTTGCTCACGACATTCGTCATGTCCCAGGGCGCGAGAAATTGGCCCTTCTTGACGTTGACGACCTTGCCGGTTGCGGCCGCCGCCAGCAGCAGATCGGTCTGCCGGCACAGGAAGGCCGGAATCTGCAAGACGTCCACGGCCTGCGCGACATCGGCGCATTGCGCGGCATCGTGCACGTCGGTCAGCACGGGCAGACCCAGCGAGGACCGGATCTCGGCGAAGATCGGCAGCGACTGCGCAAGCCCGAGGCCGCGCGCAGCCGAAGCGCTGGTGCGGTTGGCCTTGTCGAACGAGGTCTTGTAGACAAGGCCGACCTTGAGCCGCGCGGCGATCTCCTTCAGCGCGGAGGCCACCTCCAGCGCATGCTGGCGGCTTTCGAGCTGGCACGGCCCGGCAATGATCGCGATCGGCAGATCATTGCCGAATTTGACCGTGCCAACGCTGACGACCGGGGCCGCGGATGGTGAAGAGCTCAAGGCCAATGTCCCTCGTTTCGCCGCGACCATAGCGGTGATGAGGGGCCGATCAACCCCATTCGGCCCGGGCTATCAGAATAACAGGGTTGCGTCGGGGTCTCCCGACGCCCCCCGCGCGGGAAGCCGCTACTTGACCGACGAGAAGGCGGTCGGCGCCAGGATCTGGCTGACGATATTGGCAACGATCTGGCCGTCCGCTTCCGTCTTGGCACGCGCCTCGATCCATTCCGGATCGATCATGAATGCGCCCCACTTCTTCTCGCGGTCGGCGAGCGACTCCCAGGCCAGGAAATAGGTCAGTTCCTGATTGGAGTCCCCGATCAGCGTCGTGAAGAAGCCGGCCTGCTTGATGCCGTGCTTTTCCCAGATTTTCAGCGTGATGGTGTCAAAGCGCTTGAGCAGCGCCGGCAGACGGCCGGGCACGCAGCGATACTGGCGCATTTCGTAGATCATCCATTCCCTCCAATTTTCTCGCGCGGCGGTTATAGCGATTGCCCTAGGAGGTGTCTTGATGCGATCGCGCGCGGCACGCATGACGATTCGAGAGCCCAGCTCCGCAAGCGCGAGCCAGAATCTCCATTTCGTTCCGAAATCAACCAAATTGCTGCGGCGCCGCGAGACTCCTGTACGCCTCATCCCCGGGTGACGTGCGCAGCAACGCAAACCCAGCGGCCAGCACGACGCGCCCAGCTGTCGGTGTATCGCCCGAAGCCGGCCGATCCATCGGCCTTTGTGTACGTCGTCCGCGCATGAATAATCGCCATGTCACCCATGATCCGGATCCGCACGTCCTCATATCCCAGGTTCGATATGGTTACGGGCTTCGCGATCTGTTCAATGAACCCTGCGCGGTCGACCACTGATCCATCAGGGTTGCTGTTGAGGAAATCATCACTCAAATGTTCGCGGAACCAATCAACATCTCTCGTGGCAACCGAGCCCATATAGCCGGCGTTGAGGTGCGTCAGTGCGTTCATATCCCTTGCCGACGGTCCATCCTCCAGATCGGACTTGATCGCAACGCAATCGACTTCCACGTCGAATTCACCGGGCCAGGACGGCACCGTCAGAAAGATGCGCGCAGGCGGCGAGACGGGAAAATAGCGTTGATACACCGCGTTGAATGCTTTGAAGTTCGAGCTTTCAGGTGTGCAGTAGACGTTGCATTTCACGACCTGTTGCAACGATGAGCCGGCGACCTCCAGACAGAGTTTCATCTGGTCGAGCACGATCTCGGCCTGCTGCACGAACGGCAATCGCTTGACTTCGCCGTTGGCTGGATCAAATGGCGGCAAGCCCGATACATAAACCGTCTCGCCGGCGACAATGACCGGACAGACCGGTCCCTTCCGCCGTCGTTCCAGAAAGGTGGAAACAGGCTCAACTCTGATGGGTTCGCGTTTCACGATCGCCTCCTCCGGGTCTGTTGATCGGATGGACCGAACATGCCCCTCCTGTCGCATCCCGCGTGTCGATTGTCTCGCTCTGCGAGTTTGGCGCGCGCCGAACTCTGCTCGCTTGTTGTGCTGGCGTGAACAATGATACGGAAGACCATGTCTGCATCGGCAAACATGGTCGAAGTGGCAGCGCTCGTCGGCGATACCGCGCGCGCGACCATGTTGTCAGCGCTCATGGGCGGCCAATCGCTGACAGGAAGCGAGCTGGCGTTTCTTGCGCGGATTTCGCGACCGACGGCCAGTGAGCACCTGTCCAAGATGGTCGATGCCCGGCTCATCTCGGTGACCAAGAAGCGCAGCTATCGGTACTACCAGATCGCATCGCCGCTGGTCGCAAGCATGCTCGAGGCCATGAAGCTGGTGGCTGCTCTGGAAGTTCCCCAGCGATATCACCCTCGATCGGCGCGCCACAACGCGCTGCGGCTCGGTCGCACGTGCTACGATCACTTGGCGGGCAGGTTAGGCGTTGCGATTGCAGACTCTCTCATCGCCTGCGGCTGCGTCGTGCTCGGCCAGGATGGTGGCGACGTCACTGATGCCGGCGCGAAGGTCTTGAGGAAATTCGGCGTCGAGCTGAGCCGAACGCGCCAGAGCAAGCGCATCTTTTGCAGGCCATGCCTCGACTGGAGCGAACGCCGGTATCACATCGCCGGTCACATCGGAGCTGAAATCCAGCGACGCTGCATGGAGCTCAACTGGCTGATCCGGGTGAATGGCACACGGGCAGTGCAGGTAACGACCGCGGGCGAGATCGGTCTTCGCGATACCTTTGGCCTGGATACGCCAAGTCTTCAAATCGACCCGCCGGCCGTCAGGACCGGAACGTGAGTCACCCGGGTCCATTGAGCGCCGCGCTTTGCGACACTACACCAGCCGGCTCTGCACCATCGCCGCCTGGATGAAGGACGCAAACAACGGATGCGGCTCGAACGGCCGCGACTTCAGTTCGGGGTGGAATTGGACGCCGATGAACCAGGGATGATCCTCGTACTCGACGATCTCCGGCAGCACGCCGTCGGGCGAGAGGCCTGAGAATTTCAGGCCGTGCTGCTCGAGGCGATCCTTGTAGGCGGTGTTGACCTCGTAGCGGTGGCGGTGACGCTCGGAAATCTCGGTCGCGCCGCCATAGACCTGCGAGACACGGCTGCCGCGATTGAGCGCCGCCGGATAGGCGCCGAGCCGCATCGTGCCGCCGAGATCGCCGGCATTCGAGCGCTTCTCGAGCTCGTTGCCGCGCAGCCATTCCGTCATCAGGCCGACCAGCGGCTCCTTGGTCGGGCCGAACTCGGTGGAGTTGGCCTCCTCGATGCCGACGAGGTTCCGCGCCGCTTCGATCACCGCCATCTGCATGCCGAAGCAGATGCCGAAATAGGGCACGTCGCGTTCGCGCGCGAACTGCGCCGCGCGGATCTTGCCTTCGGCGCCGCGCTGGCCGAAGCCGCCGGGCACCAGGATGCCGTTGACGTGTTCGAGGAACGGCGCCGGATCTTCCTTCTCGAAGATCTCGCTCTCGATCCAGTCGAGATTGACCTTCACCTTGTTGGCGATGCCGCCATGCGAGAGCGCCTCGATCAGCGACTTATACGCATCCTTCATGCCGGTGTACTTGCCGACGATGGCGATGGTGACGTCGCCTTCCGGATTGCGGATGCGCTCGTTGATCTGCTGCCAGCTCTTGAGCACCGGCGGGATTCGCGAGCCGATGCCGAAGGCGGCGAGCACTTCGTCGTCGAGGCCCGCATTGTGGTAGGCTTCAGGTACGGCGTAGATGCTGTCGGCATCGCGCGCCTCGATCACGGCGCTTTCACGCACGTTGCAGAACAGGCCGAGCTTGCGCCGCTCTTCCTTCGGAATCTCGCGATCGGTACGGCAGAGCAGGATGTCAGGCTGGATGCCGATCGAACGCAGCTCCTTCACCGAGTGCTGTGTCGGCTTCGTCTTCAATTCGCCGGCGCTCGGAATGTAGGGCAGCAGCGTGAGGTGAATGTAGATGGCGTGATCGCGCGGCAGCTCGTTCTTGAGCTGGCGGATCGCCTCGAAGAACGGCAGGCCCTCGATGTCGCCGACGGTGCCGCCGATCTCGACCAGCACGAAGTCGTAATCGTCATTGCCCGAGAGGACGAATTCCTTGATGGCGTTGGTGACGTGCGGCACCACCTGGATGGTCGCGCCGAGATAATCGCCGCGGCGTTCCTTGGTGATGATGTCCTGGTAGATACGCCCGGTCGTGATGTTGTCGGCCTTGGTCGCAGGCCGCCCGGTGAAGCGCTCGTAGTGACCGAGATCGAGATCGGTCTCCGCGCCGTCATCGGTCACGAATACTTCGCCGTGCTGGTACGGCGACATCGTTCCGGGGTCGAGGTTGAGATAGGGGTCGAGCTTACGGAGGCGGACTTTGTAGCCCCGGGCCTGCAGCAGGGCACCGAGTGCCGCTGAAGCCAGACCCTTGCCGAGCGAAGAAACCACGCCGCCGGTGATGAATATGTACCGCGCCATGGGGCTTAACCTCTAATCCCTCGAATTCGATTCGCCAAAGCGATTCGCATTCCGCCCCAAAGAATCTGCGGGCCTGTGGGTGAGCCAAAACTAAGAGTGGTGACAGAGCGTTGATGGGGACTGTTGATGCAGGACGCTAGCCACCGCCCTGCATGGCCCCCCTGCTTTATTGCGAGCGAGGCACCTGCGGACCGCTTGGCGCTGCCGGGGCCTGCTGCTGCTCGTCCGCCTTCTTCAGCGTATCCAGGATGCCGCCCGAGGTCGGCGGGGTGATCGGCCCGCCGCCGGCCGGCTGGGTCTGCGACGCCGGCGTGCCGATGATCGACGAAGGCGCACGGTTGTAGCCGGCATACCAGGACAGGAACAGGCTGGTCAGGAAGAAGCCCGCGGCGAGGACCGCGGTGGTTCGCGACAACAGATTCGCAGTGCCGCGGCTCGACATGAAGCCCGCGCCTCCGCCCATGCCGAGGCCGCCGCCTTCCGACTTCTGGAGCAGCACGGCGCCGATCATGACGGCGACGATCATGAGGTGGATGACGATGACAACGGTCTGCATAGTGTCCTTCCGTCACAAGCCGACAGCGCCGAGACGGCGGCCGATCGCGCTTCGCGGGTTTTCCTGAAGTTGCGCGGTGTTACACGATCGGAAGGGGCATTTCCACCCCCGATCGGCCGCCTCCGGCGCTTTACGCTTAGCCAGGGGCAGCGCTTTAGCTAGGGGCAGCCTTTGGCAATCGCAAGGAAATCGGCCGCTTTCAGGCTGGCGCCGCCGACCAGCGCGCCGTTGACGTTCTTCACCGCCATCAGCTCGGCCGCATTCGACGGCTTGACCGAGCCGCCATAGAGGATCCGCATCCTGGCCCCATCCGGCTTGAACCGGGAGGTCAGGAGTTCCCGGATAAAGCCATGAATCTGCTCGACATCCTGGGACGTTGGGGTCAGTCCTGTTCCGATGGCCCAGACCGGCTCATAGGCGACGACCAGATTGGCCGCCGTCGAGCCGTCCGGCAGCGAACCGTCGAGCTGGCCGCGCAGGATATCCAGGGTCTGGCCGGCATCGCGCTGGCCTTGCGTTTCGCCGATGCAGACAATCGCGACCACCCCGGCCCGCCAGGCGGCCTCCGCCTTCTGCCGGATCAGTGCATCGCCCTCGCCATGGTCGGCCCGGCGCTCGGAATGGCCAACGATGATGGCGCTCGCGCCCGCGTCAGCCAGCATTTCGGCCGCGATATCGCCTGTATGGGCGCCGGAGGCCTTGGGATGGCAGTCCTGGGCTCCCATCGCGACGGCCTTGCCGCGCGCCTTGTCGGCAAAGGCCGCAATCAGGGTCGCCGGCGGGCAGACCAGCAGATCGGCCTTGCCGGTGACCTCTGCCGCACCATTGAGCATGGCGCCAAATTCGGCGGCTGCGGCCTTCAGGCCGTTCATTTTCCAGTTGCCGGCGATCAAGGGGCGGATGGCGTCGGTCATGTCGATTTCCAGCACAATGAGGTTTCTCCATGCGCTAGCAGAGGAGCTGCGGCAATTCCAGAGACCAGGGGCCTTTAACCGCAGCTTCGCGCGGCCTCGTGACCTGAGGTTGCGGGGGGAAAGCCGCCACTTTATGATGGCATATCAAATTGGTGACGCGCTTCTGCGGAATCTGCATTAAGACGCGCTCCCGTTCCCCTCCTGCCAAACAAGTTGGACCAAATGCTTCGAGGAATGCGCAAGGCCTCATCAAACTGGGTCGGCAAGACCATTATGGCCGTCGTGATGGGCGTATTGATCATCAGTTTCGGCGTTTGGGGCATCGCCGACATCTTCCGGGGCTTCGGTCAGTCAACGGTGGCCAAGGTGGGCCATACCGAGATTTCGCTAAACGAGTTCCGCCAGATCTACACCGACCGCCTCCAGCAGATCGGCCGCCAGTTCGGCCGCCCGCTCACGCCCGAGCAGGCGCGCGCGTTTGGCCTTGATCGCCAGGTGCTCCAGCAGACGATCGCGGAAGCCGCGCTCGACGAGAACGCGCGCCGACTCGGTCTCGGCCAGTCCGACGACCAGATCCGCCAGCTCATCATGAACGATCCGAACTTCAAGGGCGTCGATGGTAAATTCGATGCGAACCGCTTCCAGGGGCTGATCCGTAATTTCGGCTACACCGAGCAGCGTTATGTTGCCGAGCAGCGCAAAGTGGCGCTGCGCCGGCAGATCACCGGCACGATCGGAGCCGGCCTCGAGCCGCCGAAAGCCATGCTCGATGTGGCGACGCGCTTCCAGAACGAGCAGCGCGCGATCGAATTCGTCAGGCTCGACACAGCGCAGGCAGGCCAGATCGAGGCGCCCTCGCCCGATGCGCTGGCCGCTTATTTCGAAGATCACAAGGTCCAGTTCCGCGCGCCCGAATACCGCAAGATCGTCTTCGCCGTGATTTCCCCGGAGGATATCGCCAAGTGGACCGACGTCTCCGATGACGAGGCGAAAAAATTGTTCGACCAGCGCAAGGACCAACTCGGCACGCCGGAGAAGCGCCAGATCCAGCAGATCGTGTTCCCGAACGCCGCCGAAGCGCAGGCCGCACGCGAGCGCCTGGTCGGCGGGCTCTCCTTCGAGGACCTCGGCAAGGAGCGCGGGCTAACCGCCTCCGACGTCGATCTTGGGCTCGTGACCAAATCCTCGCTCGAACCCGCGGTCGGCAATGCTGCCTTCGCGCTTGCCGCAGGAGAGATCAGCCAGCCGATCCAGGGCCCCATTGGCGTCTCGATCGTCAAGGTCGACAAGATCGAGCCGGGTGTCGAGGCGAACTACGCCACCCTCGCCCCCGCCATCAAGCGCGAGATCGCAGCCGGGCGGGCGCGCGTTAAGGTCGGCGAGCTCCGCGACAAGATGGAAGACGAACGAGGCGCCGGCACCAGCGTCGCCGACGCCGCGAAGAAGCTCGGGCTCACCGCCGTGACCATCGATGCCGTCGACCGCTCCGGCCGTGCGCCGAACGGGCAGCCGGTCGACAATATTCCGCAGGGCCTCGATGTGGTGTCACAGGCCTTCAACAGCGACATCGGCGTCGACAACGACCCGATCTCGTTCAAGGGCGGCTATGTCTGGTACGACGTGCTCGCCATCACGCCGTCGCGCGACCGCAATCTCGACGAGGTCCGCGACCAGGTCGAGGTGCGCTGGCGCCAGGACCAGATCGCCACCAAGCTGAAGGCCAAGGCGACCGAGATGGTGCAGAAGCTCGAACAGGGCGGCAAGCTCGCCGACGAGGCAGCTGCGATCAGCGCCAAGGTCGAGACCGCGAGCGGCTTCAAGCGCGACGATTCCCCGGCCGGCGTACCCGCGAACATCGTGGCGGCCGCCTTCCGTACCGCCAAGGACGGCGTCGGACAGGCGCCCGTGACCGGCGGCACCGAGGTCATCGTCTTCCGCGTCACCGACATCGTCGATCCCGCGGCCGATCCCGCTTCCGAGGCCGTCAAGAAGCTGAAGGACAGCATCGACAAGTCGCTGACCGACGAGCAGGTCGCCTCCTACGTCAACAAGCTTGAGGCCGACATCGGGACCACCATTAATCAGGCCGCCTTCGCGCAAGTGACCGGCGCGAACCAGTGAGTTGAAAGCACGCGATGGACGACCTGAAATCGATCATTGGAAAAGTGGCGACCGGCGCCAGCCTGTCGCGTGACGAGGCCGCTTCCGCCTTCGATGCCGTGATGTCCGGCGAGGCCACGCCCTCGCAGATGGGCGGCCTGTTGATGGCACTCAGGGTCCGCGGCGAGACCGTGGACGAGATCACCGGCGCGGTTACGGCGATGCGCTCGAAGATGCTCACCGTCGACGCGCCCGCGGACGCCGTCGACATCGTCGGCACCGGCGGCGACGGCTCCGGCTCGGTCAATGTCTCGACCTGCGCCTCGTTCATCGTCTCGGGCACCGGCCTGCCGGTCGCCAAGCACGGCAACCGCGCGCTATCGTCGCGCTCGGGTGCCGCCGACGTGCTGGCCTCGCTTGGCGTGAAGATCGACCTCAAGCCCGAGCAGGTCGGGCGCTGCGTGAGCGAATGCGGCATCGGCTTCATGTTCGCGCCGGCCCATCATCCGGCCATGAAGAACGTCGGCCCGACCCGGGTCGAGCTCGCCACGCGCACGATTTTCAATCTGCTTGGGCCGCTGTCCAACCCGGCCGGCGTGAAACGGCAGATGGTCGGCGTGTTCTCGCGGCAATGGGTGCAGCCGCTGGCGCAGGTGCTGAAGAATCTCGGCTCCGAATCCGCTTGGGTAGTGCACGGCTCCGACGGTCTGGACGAGATCACCCTCACCGGCCCGACCTTCGTCTCCGCGCTCCACAAAGGCGAGATCAGGAATTTCGAGGTCACGCCCGAGGACGCCGGCTTGCCGCGCTGCGAGCCTGGTGCCCTCAAGGGCGGCGATGCCGACGCCAATGCGATTGCGCTGCAAAGCGTGCTCGACGGCAAGCCGAGCGCCTATCGCGACGTCGCGTTGATAAATGCTGCTGCGGCGCTGGTCGTCGCCGGCCGCGCCAAGGACCTCAGGGACGGCGTCGCGATCGGTGCGAAATCGCTCGACAGCGGCGCGGCGGGCGCACGGTTGAAACATCTGATCGCGGTCTCGAACAGCTGAGCTTTCCATGTCGGACATCCTGACCAAGATCGAAACCTACAAGCGCGAGGAGATCGCGGTGGCCAAGCGCGCGCAGCCGCTCTCGGCCGTCGAAGCGGCGGCCAAAGCGCAAGGCGCGCCACGCGGCTTCCTGCGCGCGATCAGGGCCAAGCACGCCGCTGGCGACTACGCGCTGATCGCGGAGGTGAAGAAGGCCTCGCCGTCCAAGGGGCTGATCCGCGAGGATTTCGATCCGCCTGATCTCGCCAGGGCCTATGAGGCGGGCGGTGCGGCTTGCTTGTCGGTGCTGACTGAC
Organism: Bradyrhizobium diazoefficiens; assembly: GCF_016612535.1. NCBI lineage: Bacteria > Pseudomonadati > Pseudomonadota > Alphaproteobacteria > Hyphomicrobiales > Nitrobacteraceae > Bradyrhizobium > Bradyrhizobium diazoefficiens. The sequence goes on along the minus strand of NZ_JAENXS010000002.1, from coordinate 315,485 downwards.
ACGCCCTCGTTCCAGGGCCATCTCGACTTCATGGTGGCGGCGCGCGCGGCGACCTCGCTGCCGGTGCTGCGCAAGGATTTTCTGTTCGACACCTATCAGGTCGTCGAGGCACGCGCGCATGGGGCCGATTGCATTCTCGTCATCATGGCTGCGCTCGATGACGCCACCGCCAAGGACCTCGAAGACGCAGCGACTGCCTATGGTATGGACGTGCTGATCGAGATCCACGACCGCGCCGAGCTCGACCGCGCGCTGAAGCTGCGTTCGCCGATGATCGGCGTCAACAACCGCAATTTGCGCACCTTCGAGACCACGCTGGCAACAAGCGAGACGCTGGCACCGCTGATCCCCGCGGAGCGGCTGATGGTCGGCGAGAGCGGCATCTTCACGCCTGCCGACCTGGCACGACTCGCGCGCGTCGGCATGTCGACGTTCCTGGTCGGCGAAAGCCTGATGCGGCAGGCCGACGTCACCGCCGCCACGCGCACGCTGCTCGCACGAAAGACCAAAGCCCGCGCCACGGGCACGCGCTAAGATGGCGCGCAAGCCTGCGAAGACCAAGTCATCGAAGAAGGCGAGTCCTGCGCTCACCCATATCGGCGCCTCCGGCGAGGCGCGCATGGTCGACGTCTCGGATAAGGCCGCAACCGAGCGGCTCGCCGTCGCCGAAGGACGTGTCGTCATGGAGAAGGCGACGTTCGACCTGATCGTTTCCGGCAACGCCAAGAAGGGCGACGTGCTCGGCACCGCCCGCATCGCTGGAATCATGGCGGCAAAACGCACCTCCGAGCTGATCCCGCTCTGTCATCCGCTCGCGCTGTCGAAGGTCACGGTCGACATCGAGCCCGACGCGGGGCTGCCGGGCTGCGTGGTGCGCGCGAGCGTGGGGGTAACCGGCCCCACCGGCGTCGAGATGGAAGCGCTGACGGCGGTCTCGGTCACCTGCCTCACCATCTACGACATGATCAAGGCGGTGGAGCGCGGTGTGCGCATCGAAGGCATCCGTCTCATCGAGAAGCTCGGCGGCAAGTCGGGTCACTATCGCGCCTGACCAGGCCGTTATTTCAGCGACGCGCTGATCGATCCGAACTTCGTGTTGAGCTTGCTGCCCAAGCCGTTCACGACGGTGATGATGGCGAGTGCGATGCCGGCGGCGATCAGGCCATATTCGATCGCGGTCGCGCCGGATTCGTCGGCCCAAAAACTCTTCAATGTCTTTTTCATGATCGCGTCCTCTCTGCGTCTCTGCCGAGACCAGTTCGCAAACGCGTGCCAATGCGGCACCGAGGATCGTCAACACGTTAGATCGTTAAACGCTGATTGAGATTGCAATCGCCGGCAAGAACTGACCGACAGCGCGACAATCCCCGGCAATCCTGCACGCCTCTCGTCATGCGCATCGATTGCATTTGCGTGTTGCGGTTCACGTCGCATTAACCGCGCTTCCTAACTCCGCCTCCACGTCGATCCCGTAAACCGACGGATGTTATGGGGGTCGAGAATTGACCCTGACGTGTGCACGGCAACGATCGGCATGATGACGAGATACGGCAGTCGCCTCCTTGACCAGGCCTTCGCGCGCAGCGGACCGATCCGCTGGCTCGTCGTGGGCGGCGCACTCCTGATCGCGACGATCGCCGTCGGCGCGGTGCTGATGGCGCAGAATTTCCGCGAGCGCGCGCTCCGCAACTCGGGCCGCGAGCTGGAAAACACCGTGCTGCTGCTAGCCCACCATTTCGACCAGCAATTGCAGGATTTCGCGGTCATCCAGAAGGATTTCATCGACCATGTGCGCGCGAGCGGAATCACAACTGCCGAGGACTATCGCAAGCGCCTCTCGGGCCAGGACGTGCACAAAATGCTGCGCTCGAAGATCGAGGCGTTGCCCTACATGGGCGGCGTCAACATCATCGACGCCGACGGCAATCTGATCAACTCCTCGACGGCATGGCCGGTCCCGAAGGTCAACATGTCGGATCGCGCCTATTTCCGCACTTTCCGATACGATCCGCAGGCGCCTGACGTGCTGATCGAACCGCTGTACAGCCGCATCTCAGGCGCCTGGACCATCCTGATCGTGCGCAAGATCATGGGACCGCACGGCGAGTTCATGGGCGTCGTCGGGCGCGGCATCGAGCCGGCCGGTTTCGAAAAGTTCTTCGCGACCGTCGTGCTCGGCGACGGTGCCGCGATCTCGATGCTGCATCGGGACGGCACGCTGCTTGCCCGCTTCCCTCATTCCAGCGACGTGATGGGACGCAATTTCAGGAACGGCTCGTTCGAGCAGCAGCGGGTCTTCGCACTCGATCACTTCGCCGGCCGATTCGTGAGCCCGATCGACGGTGACGACCGGCTGATCTCGGCACGCGCCCTGCCCCATTTTCCGATCCTGATGATGGCGACGACCACGCGCGCGGCGGCTCTTGCCGACTGGCGCGAGCAAATCGGAATCCTGATTTCTGTCGCCGGCGCCTCCGCGCTCGCGATCGCCGGCGTGCTGATCGCAATCGTGCGCAAGCTGCTGGAGCAGCACCGCATGTCCCGGGAGCGGCTGATGCTGGAGAAGCAGCGCCTCGACCGCGCCGTCAACAACATGACCCAGGGCCTGCTGCTGTTCGACGCTGAGCGGCGGCTCGTGGTCTGCAACCAGCGCTACATCGAAATGTACGGCTTGTCGGCGGAGATCGTGAAGCCCGGATGCAGTTTTCTCGACATCATCGCCCATCGTAAGGCCATTGGTTCGTTCCCGGGTGATGCGGATCAGTATGTCGTGCGTGTGCTGCGCGACGTCCACCTGCGCAATTCCATGATCGTCGACACCGGCGACGGCCGCTCGATCCAGATCGTCAACGAGCCGCTCGACGATGGCGGCTGGGTGGCGACCCATGAGGACATCACCGAGCGACGTCGCATCGAGGAGCGCATCACCCATCTCGCCCATTACGATGCGCTGACCGACTTGCCGAACCGCGCCATGTTCCACGAACGTCTGCGCGAGGAGCTGGCCGCCATCTCCCACGGCGAAGAGCTCGCGGTGCATTATATCGATATCGACGAATTCAAGGGCGTCAACGATGCGCTCGGTCACCTCGTCGGTGACGAGCTGCTGAAGACGGTGGCGGAGAGGCTGCGCGGCTGCGCCGGCCCGACCGATTTCGTGGCACGGCTCGGTGGCGACGAGTTCGCGATCGTGCAGAGCGCGGTGACCTCGCCAGACCAGGTCAACGAACTCGTGGCGCGGGTCCTCGCGGCAATCCGTACGCCGGTCGACTGCATGGGCCATCACCTCACCACCGACGCCAGCATCGGCATTGCGTTGGCACCGGGACACGGCACCGCGTTGGACCAGATCCTGAAGAACGCGGACATGGCGATGTATGCCGCCAAATCCGCCGGGCGCCGCACCTACCGCTTTTTCGAGCCGGAGATGGACGCCAAGGTGCGCGAGCGGCGCCAATTGGAGATTGATCTGCGCCACGCCATCGCTCAAGGCGGCCTCGAAGTCTATTACCAGCCCTGCCTCAGCCTCAAGGACGACCGCATCACCGGCTGCGAGGCGCTGGTGCGCTGGCGCCACCCCGAGCGCGGCATGGTTTCGCCCGCCGAGTTCATCCCGATTGCCGAGCATACCGGGCTGATCAACGAGATCGGCGAATGGGTGCTGGCGACCGCCTGCCGGGATGCTGCCGCCTGGCCCGACGACATCCGCCTCGCCGTCAACGTCTCACCGGTGCAGTTCAAGAGCGGCACGCTGGCGCTGAAGATCATGGCCGCGCTGGCCGCCTCCAACCTGCCGGCGAGCCGGCTCGAGCTCGAAATCACCGAGGCCGTGCTGATCCGCGACGACGACACCGCACTTGCGATCCTGCACCAGCTTCGCGCCATCGGCGTCCGCATCGCCCTCGACGATTTCGGCACCGGCTACTCGTCGCTGAGTTACCTGCACCGCTTCCCATTCGACAAGATCAAGATCGACCGCTGTTTCGTCAACGACATCGCAGGGCCCGACGGCTCCGCCAGCATCGTGCAGGCCGTGGTCAACCTCGCCAGCGCCCGCCGCATGGCGACCACCGCCGAGGGCGTCGAAACCGAGGAACAGCAGCGGCTGTTGCGCGCGCTCGGCTGCACCGAAATGCAGGGCTATCTGTTCAGCGCCGCGAAACCGGCCGACAAGGTCGTGGAGCTGTTCGCGCTCCATCGCAGCCGCCTCGCCCAGCGTGACGGCAACGAAAGCCGTCGCCGCGAGGCAAGCTAGGGCTGCGTACTCATCGAACGGCCTCGATACGAATTCGCCCGGGAGCGGCCATCCACTCCCGGGCGATCTCTGGAGGTCGCAGGACCGAATGGAGTCTAGTTCGGCACCGTCGTCTTCGGCGCCGGTTTGGCAGCCGCCGCATTTACGGTGACGCCGTGCAGGAAGTCGTAAGCCGCGTGCAGCGCCTTGTCGTCCTTCTCTTCCGGCGGAACATAGGACTGCGACCCGGTCTGCTCTTTGCCGTCGGCAGCCTGGAGATGGCCGCGCATCTGGGACTCCGCCATGGTGTCGACGCGGCCCTTCAGCTCGGGCGGCACGTCCTGGAGGATCTCGATGTCGGGCGCGATGCCCTGGGCCTGGATCGAACGACCCGACGGCGTGTAGTAGCGCGCCGTGGTCAGCGCCAGCGCGCCGTTGCCGGCGCCGAGCGGAATGATCGTCTGCACCGAGCCCTTGCCGAACGACCGCGTGCCAATGATGGTGGCACGCTTGTGATCATGCAGCGCGCCGGCCACAATCTCCGAGGCCGAGGCCGAGCCGCCGTTGACCAGGACCACCAGCGGCTTGCCCTTGGTGAGATCGCCGCCATGCGCGGTGAAGCGCTGGGTCTCTTCCGGATTGCGGCCGCGGGTCGAAACGACCTCGCCGCGCTGGAGGAACGCGCTCGACACCGACACGGCCTGGTCGAGCAAACCGCCCGGATTGTTGCGCAGGTCCATCACGTAGCCGACGAGCTTCTCTTGCGGGACATCCTTGGAGATCGAGGCGATCGCCTTCTTCAGGCCGTCGGTGGTCTGCTCGTTGAACGAGGTGACCCGGATGTAGCCGATGTTGCCGCTCTCCACGTGGAAGCGCACCGGGCGCACATGGATGATCTCGCGCTTGATCGCGACATCGAGCGGGGCGTCGGCGCCCTTGCGCACGATGGTGAGCTTGGTCTGGGTATCGACCGGGCCCTTCATCTTGTTCACGGCCTGCTCGAGCGTCAAGCCCTGCACGGCTTCGCCGTCGATCTTGCTGATCAGGTCGCCGGACATGATGCCGGCCTTTGACGCCGGCGTGTCGTCGATTGGCGAAACGACCTTGACCAGGCCCTCCTCCATCGTGACCTCGATGCCGAGGCCGCCGAACTCGCCGGAGGTGATCTCCTGCATCTCGGTCCAGGCCTTGTCGTTCATGTAGCGCGAATGCGGATCGAGCGAGGTCACCATGCCGGTGATCGCACCTTCGATCAGCTTGGCATTGTCGGGCTTCTCGACATAGCTCGCCTTGACCCGCTCGAAGACCTCTCCGAACAGGTTGAGCTGGGAATACGCATCATCCGCGCCCGCCGCTGCCCGAGCCGCCCATAGCCCGCCCTGCGGACCGGATACGAGGAGAGTCAGGCACACTCCGGTGAGCGCGCCGAGGGGGAACAGCAGAGTTTTCCGCATGGAATGGTTGGCCTTTTCGCTGGGGCTTGGCAGGCGCCATGCAAATGGCGATCCAGCCCGGTTCTCACAATATCATTCTGGTTTCTTCAAGGCCGGCCTGCCACGCCGGCGGGTACATTACAGAAATCCCCTCGTCTTGGCCTAAACTTTTGGCAACGTTCGGAAACCTCCTCGCGCGATGCGGGAATCGGTCGGCCGGCCCACGCCTCGCAGCTATGCGATTTTAGGATGGTTTTGGAGCGCTGGACGCGATAGGCGATGAGATAATGCTTCAAATTCTCGGGAGGATAACAATGAACGAAGCGCTCCGGCCGGAACGGAACGTCGAACTCGGCGCCAGCAACGAGCCGTTCCAGAACCTGCACGAATTCATCCGGAAGGCGCGTTCCAATCTCAACCAGAACGCCTGGGACTACATTGTCGGCGCGGCCGAGACCGAGACCACGATGCGCCGCAACCGCATGGCGCTGGACGAGATCGCGTTCCGCCCGCGTGTGCTGCGCGACGTGCGCAAGGTCGACGGCTCGGTCGAGCAGTTTGGCCGCAAGATGCGCCTGCCGGTCATTCTCGCGCCCGTCGGCGCGCTTGAAATCTTCGACCCGCACGGAGCGGCCAGCGTGGCGCGGGCCTGCGGCACCTTCGGGGCGGCACACATGCTGAGCTCGGTCTCCGAGCCCGGCCTGGAACAGACCGCCGAAGCGGCCCCCGACGCGCTGCGCCTGTACCAGCTCTACGTCCGCGGCGACGACGCCTTCGTCGCCGAAATCGTCAGCCGGGCCGAGAAGAACGCCTATGCCGCCTTCTGCCTGACCGTCGACACCGCCCATTACAGCCGTCGTGAGCGTGACATCGCCAAGCGCTACGTCCGCGAGAGCCGCCTGCGCGCCACCGGCGGCGAGTACCAGAAGGGTCTGGAGTGGCGGACCGTGAAGATGATCAAGGACAAGTTCAAGATCCCGCTGATCCTCAAGGGCATCGCCACCGCCGAGGACGCGCAGATCGCGGTCGATCACGGCGTCGAGTGGATCTATGTCTCCAACCATGGCGGCCGTCAGCTCGACCACGGCCGCGGCGCCATGCATGTGCTGCCCGAGATCGTCGACGCCGTGAAGGGCCGCGCCAAGATCATGGTCGATGGCGGCATCTGCCGCGGCACGGACATCGTCAAGGCGATCGCGGCGGGCGCCGACCTCGTCGGCATCGGCCGGCTGCAATGCTGGGCCTTGGCGGCGGCCGGCGAAGCCGGCGTGGCGCGGATGCTGGAACTGCTTGAGGACGAGGTGCTGCGCTGCCTCGGTCTCTTGGGCGCCACCTCGTTCGCCGGGGTGAACAAGTCCTGCCTGCACCAGGCCACTGCGACGAATGCCCCGAGCGTGTTCAGCGCGTTCCCGCTGTTCGACCACGAGCCGTATCGGTATTGACCTGAAAGGATGCAATGACCTCGCTCTCTCCCGGCAGCGCGGACGCGCTTCTGTTCGACCTCGGGCGCGTGGTGCTCGACATCGATTTCTCCAGGGCGATCGCCTGCTGGGCGGGACATGCAGGCCTCGAGCCCGATGCCATCGTCGCGCGCTATGCGCGTGACAGCGAGGCCTATCGGCTGCATGAAATGGGCAAGATCAGCGACGAGGATTATTTCCAGTCGCTCCGCGCCTCACTCGGGATCGGCATTTCGGATGCGCAGTTCCTCGAGGGCTGGAACGCGATCTTCGCCGGCGAGATGCCCGACATCGCGGAATTGCTGCCGCGCGCGGCGAAGCAGATGCCGCTCTACGCGTTCTCCAACACCAACCGACCGCATGTGGACCATTTCTCGAAGGAATATGCCGACCTGCTCGGCCATTTCCGCGAGCTCTATCTGTCCTCCAGCATCGGCCTGCGCAAACCGGACGCGGAGGCCTTCGACCACGTCGTCGCGGCGATGGGCGTGCCGGCGAACCGCATCGTGTTCTTCGACGACCTTGCCGAGAATATCGAAGGCGCCCGCGCCCGCGGCCTGACTGCAGTGCATGTGACCTCGCCCCGCGACGTCGGCGATGCGCTGAAGGCGCTGGGGATCTGACCGGCAGATTCCGGAACAATTTCACCCGGCGAGGAGGAACCAAAACACTTTGTGCATTTTTGTACAGAGTTCCGGGAACGGAATGCCCGCTTCCGGACTCTAGAGTCCGTTGGGAATTCTACATCGGGTACATCGACGTGTTGGGCAAAACCTACCTCACCAAGCAGGCCTCCCTGCTGATGAAATTCGCCAGAACCACATCGGATTCTGAGCTTTCCGCAAAACTGATCAGCAAGGCCGCCGACCTGAAATCCCAGGCCGATCCGCTGCCGGACAAGGATCAGGGGCCCAGGGCGCCGGACGTCGCGGAAGACGGAGACCCAAAAAGAGGGAGTCCGATAGCGCCGTCGTGAGCCCCGGCCCGGCGCCTCGGCGCAACTCGAAGCCTTGCCCGCGCTACGGCTTCGACCGCGCCGAAGCCGCCTTCGCTCTCGATATCGTCAAGAACTGCGGCCGCAGGGCCGCCGCGGAACGACTCGCTATCACCGACGGAGCCGCACGCAGCCATCTGTCGAAGATTTTTGACGAGACCGGCGTGAGCCGGTAGGCCGATCTGGTGCGCTGTTGTTACAGAAGTAGCTGGATTCAGCACACGCTTATCCATTTTGCCTCAACGCGCGCACTCGGCTAGAACGCTTGCCGCAACCCGATATCTGCGTTGCCCAAGCTGGAGCTTTTACCGTGGCCCTCATGCCGGTTTCTGACGCGCTTGCCGCGGTGCTCGCGGGTGCGGAGCCGCGGCCTGAGGAAACGATCGCCCTCGATGAAGCCTTCCATCGCGTGCTCGCGTGCGACGTCGCGGCGCGGCGGACGCAACCGCCCGAGGCGATGTCGGCGATGGATGGCTATGCCGTCCGCGCGGCCGACGCGGCCAGGGTCGATGCACAGCTCACCGTCATCGGCGAGGTCGCGGCCGGCCGCCCATTTGCAGGAACGGTCGGCGCCGGCGAGGCCGTGCGGATCTTCACCGGTGGCGTCGTTCCCGACGGCGCTGACGCCGTTGTGATCCAGGAGGACACCGTCGCAGACGGCAAGCGCATCACCATCAAGGAAGCCGCCGTCACCGGCCGGCACATCCGTCCCGCCGGCATCGACTTCTCCGAGGGTGACGTGCTCCTGCGCAAGGGCGCCCGGCTGACCGAGCGCGACCTCGCGCTCGCCGCCGGCATGAATTATCCGCAGCTTGCAGTTCGCCGCCGTCCAAAGGTCGCGATTCTCGCGACCGGCGACGAGCTGGTGATGCCGGGCAGTACGCCCGGCCATGGCCAGATCGTCTATTCCAACGGCTACGCCCTGCATGCCCTCGCCCGCAGCGAAGGCGCTGACACCATCGACCTCGGGGTCGCCGCCGACACGCTGTCGGCCACCACCGCCGGCATCCGCCGCGCGCGCGCGACCGGCGCCGACATCCTGATCACGACGGGGGGCGCCTCGGTCGGCGACCACGATCTGGTGCAGCAGGCGCTGAGGGATGAAGGCATCTCGATGGCGTTCTGGAAGATCGCGATGCGGCCGGGCAAGCCGATGATGAACGGGCAACTCGGCGCCATGCGCGTGATCGGCCTGCCCGGCAATCCCGTGTCATCCTACGTTTGCGGTTTCCTGTTCCTGGTGCCGCTGATTCGCGCGCTGTCAGGCCGTTCGGTGGTTCACCATCGTCGCGAACGCGCCGTGCTCGGCCGCGCTGTCGGCGCCAACGACCAGCGCGAGGATTATCTTCGCGCGCGCCTCGATGTGCGCGATGACGGCACGCTCGTCGCCCTTCCCGTCGATCACCAGGATTCCTCGCTGCTTGCGAATCTCGCTGCGGCACAGGCACTTCTCGTCCGCGTGCCGTTCGCACCGAAGGCCGAAGCCGGCACGCCATGCGAGGTGCTGCGACTGCCCGCCTGATCGCCTCGTTCGCATGCGTTCCGCGAACTTTGCCGCGTTCACGGTAAATTAAGCAGTTGCGGAACATGTATCGAACATATAGTGTCCGTTCATGATTTGTTTCGAGCGTGTAGCGGCTTATTGCCGAATTCAGCGTCTCGGAATCGGACGACATCAACCGGGGGATTTTGGTCGAGATGCTAACGCGCAAACAATACGAGCTCCTGCGATTCATCAGCGAACGGCTGAAGGAAAGCGGCGTGCCGCCCTCGTTCGACGAAATGAAGGACGCGCTCGATCTGCGCTCGAAATCGGGCATCCACCGCCTGATCACCGCGCTCGAGGAGCGCGGCTTCATCCGACGCCTGCCTAACCGCGCCCGCGCCATCGAGGTGATCAAGCTGCCGGAGCTCCAGGCCGCCGCCGGCACTCGCCGCGGCTTCACGCCGAGCGTGATCGAAGGTAATCTCGGCAAGGTGCGCACGACCTCCAGCCCGTCTATGGACGACGGCGAGCGTCCCGTCGCGGTGCCCGTGATGGGCCGGATCGCGGCCGGTACGCCGATCGAGGCCTTGCAGACCCGCAGCCACACCATCAGCGTCCCGCCGGACATGCTCGGCTCGGGCGAGCACTACGCGCTCGAAGTGCGCGGCGATTCGATGGTCGAGGCCGGCATCCTCGACGGTGATATGGCGCTGATCCAGCGCAACGAGAGCGCCGACACCGGCGATATCGTGGTCGCCTTGATCGACGACGAGGAGGCAACGCTCAAGCGCTTCCGCCGCCGCGGCGCCTCGATCGCGCTCGAGCCCGCGAACGCCGCCTATGAAGTCCGTATCTTGCCGCCCAACCGGGTGAAGATTCAGGGCAAGCTGATCGGGCTCTACCGCAAATACTGAGCCTCTAAATATTGAGCCTGTCGCGCGCCGCCCGCTGATGGCTGCGCCATAACGATCGGAGCGGACGATTGTCCGCTCCGGCTGGATAGTCTTTCTGATTTTGCACAGATTATCCGGCCACCTCTTCAGCGCTACATCCCCGGTATGCCGCACGGAGCAATTACCGCTTCGCAGGCCTTGAGAGACCGAGGAGACGACCATGCGCAAGATCATTTTGAGCACCGTCACGATGGCGCTGATCGCGTCATCCGCATCGCAAGCCTTCGCCGCGCAGCCGCAGCATCACGCCCGCAAGGCCGCGCAGGCGACGGGCGAGCAATTCCGCAACGCCCGAAACGCGGTCGAGCAGCAGACGCAACCGGCCTGGCAGTATTCGGGCTGGTCGGCACCTGCTGGCCGCTAAGGGAGCAGTTCGCCGAATGCACGGGAGCAGGTTTTGTTCCTCGTGCATTTGAAAAAGATATTGTGATGGCAGCGTGCGGACCTAAGCCGCAGATTTGCCCTCAACATGGCATATCATCGCAAGCTTCCACTCTGATAGAGGCCTGCGCCTCGGAGACAGAGGCGCGGGTTGCTATCCTGATTGAGGAGCACCCGATGTGTGACTACAGCCTGCATGCCGTCGCGACGCGTCCCGCAGAAGTCGGCGAGACGATCGTCACGACAACGTTTCGCGGCACCTCGACGCGCGGCTTCGCTTCCGAAGCCGACATGTCGGTCGCGGTCTGCCTGCTACCGGGAACGGAGCTCGCCTTCGCCGACAACGTCCGCTACGACAATCGCTGGATCTGGACGCGCACGATCAACTCGCGCGTCGGCAAGTTCGGCAAGATCGATCCGCACATTCCCGATCGCCATCACGACGCGATCGAATTCCCCGACGGCAAATACGTGCTGGTGACGCAGCTGGTCGAAGGCCAGCGCGCAACCGTGCTGCAACTGCCGGTCACGCAGCCGCTCAGCGAGCGTGAGAACAAGCCGCAGACCGTCGCCGACAATCGCCCGACCACCACGCGCCGCCTGCCGATCGGCTGACGCGCAGGTCTTGATCAGGCAGGTCTTGATCAGGCAGGTCTTGGTCAGGCAGGTCTTGGTCAGCAGGTCTTAGTCCTCGGCCTGGAGGTCGACCTCCGACGGCGTTGCGTCTTTTGAGCGCGGAGCTGCCGACCGTGGCATGAGGGTCAGCTCGAAATCTCCATCGCCGGCTGCCGCCGGCGACCAGGGGCGGTTTGCGCCTCTCGCTCTTACCGATTGAACCGCAAAACCGTCGCCGCGCCGGGTCAGCGCCAGCGCGCCCTGGCGCACGAGACGCGACCTATCGACCACCATTGCGGCGCAATCCGGCGGCGCCGGCCTTGCCGTCACCACCAGCGCAGCGCGACTGCAATCATCGGCCAGCGCATCGATGCGCAGTGCCAGCGCAATGATGCGACCGTCGGCGAGCGGCGTCACGCAACCGGACTCGTCGCACGACACGCCATCACTGAACGAGGCGCTGCCGGCGTCGCGCGGGTCAGCGTCCGCCGCGAGCCACTCCTTGAGCAGGAAATTGTCCTTGTTCGTCCTGATCAGATGCAGCTGCCCGTCCCGGCCCCGCACCGCGACGTTCTGGCCGTTACCGGCGATGAGAATGTCGGGTTGCCGCACCGACAGGCCCCAGACGATCGCCGCCACGAGCACGCATGCGCCCGACCAGCGCAGCGGCGTGCGCAACAAGCCCATCAGGATCAGGCCGAGGCTCGCTCCAATCAGCGGCGCGATGCCGAAGGCCGTAACATGGCCGACCGCGCCGGGTAGCGCGGCCACCCATCGCGTGACTGCGATCATCCAGTCGATGCCGATCCCCATCAGCCACCAGAACACGCCATCGAGCCCGAACGGCGCTGCGAGCAATCCCAACAGCCCGGCCGGCATCACCAGCGCCGAGACCACCGGCATCGCGCCGAGATTGGCGAGCACGCCGTAGGGCGTGACGCGGTGGAAATGGAAGGCGGCATAAGGCGTGGTCGCAAGCCCCGCGATCGTCGAGGCCATGAACAGCATCGCGATCTCGCGGCCGCCCCACAGCGCGATCCGTGCGGTCGTGGAATGATCGGGAGACGCGAACAGGTTCGGCATGCCGATCTGCACCAGCGCCACCAGCCCGAGCGTCGCGGCGTACGACATCTGGAAGCTCGGATGCACCAACGCTTCCGGCGCAACGGCGAGCACGATCAGCGCCGCCACCGCCAAGGTGCGGAACGTGATCGCCCTGCGATCGACCATCACCGCGATCAGCACCACCGCGGTCATGAAGAACGATCTCTGGGTTGCGACCTCCGCGCCCGAGAGCAGCAAATAGAAAGCGGACGCAAACAGCGCCGCGGCGGCCGACCATTTCTTGATAGGAAAGCCGACCGCCAATCCCGGGATCAACGCAAGCAGCGCGCGGACCACGAAGAAGACGACGCCGGCAACGACCGCCATGTGGTAGCCGGAGATCGACAAGACATGGCCGAGGCCGGAGATGAACATCGCATCGTTGACGGGCGTGGTGATTGCGTCGCGGCGCCCGGTCAGCAGCGCCGTCGCGATCGCGCGGTTGTCACCGTCGAGCCTGGCGCGGATACGCGCGTCGATCGCATCGCGCAGACCCTGCATGACAGCCGCATAGCGCAGCTGTAGCCCTCCGGCATCGGGCGGTGCGGTCGCTTTGATCGCTCCCATCACGAAGCCGGAGGCGCCGATGCCCTGGAAGAACATGTCGCGTGAAAAATCGTAGCTGCCCGGCCGGAGCGGCGCGAGCGGCGGCATCAGCCGCGCCTTCAGCTGCACAAAGCTGCCGACGTCGGGCGCGGTCCCCTTGCGCACCGAGAGGCGCACACGGTCGAGCTTCACGTCGCTGCGCTGCGCCTCCATCGCGGTGACGCGCAGCACGAAACGGTCGGTGCGCTCGCGGATGTCACGGGTCTCGACGAAACCCGACAGCGACACCGAATAAAGCGGCTTTGCCAGCACAATGTGCGCGATCCGTGCCGTCTTCCAGGTCGCCATGGCAAAACCCGCCACGACCGCTGCGATCATGATCGCGGGCGCGAACAGCCGGCTCCGCCGCAACAAGGCCGCGCCAAGCGCAAACACGAGCGCCGTCGCGGCAGCGACCCACAACACCGGCTCATGATCCGCGGCGAAGTAGAGCGCGATGCCGCTACCAAACGCCACGGGCACCCAGGGGAACAGCCGCCCGGCGCCGGCTTCGGCCTTTGCCCATTCGCGCAGCGTTTCGACAAATGCAGGCCAAAAGCCAAGGCCTGCCGGTACAAAGCCGCCGGCCGACGCGGTGCGGCCGCCGGGCCAAGTCCCCGCGATACCGCCTGCGCCCCCTTGGGACCGCACTGGCCGGCCCGGCTCCGCCATTCCCTGCACCTTACGATACGCGACGGGGGTGGAGGCTACCGGAACGTGCAGGAGCCCGAATAGCGGTACGAATCAGGAACGAACGGCTGCGGCCCCTACTTTTCCTCTTCCATCGTCACGGCGACATCCGCCTTGGCCGACAGCCGGACCTTGTTGCCTTCGATATCGGCCACAAGGCCCTTATCGATGAAGTGGTGGTGGCCCTTGTGGCTACCCTCGCCGCTGTCCTTCCTGGTCAGCTTGATGCGGTTGCCCTCGACCGTGTCGACCGTGCCGATATGGACGCCATCGGCACCGATGACTTCCATATGCTCTGCGATGTTCTGCATGGTGGGATCCTTGATTGGGGACCCACACAACGCACCGGAGGCGCGTTCGTTGCTTTCACAGGCATGACGATGCCGTGTGCCGCTCGCCTGTCAGATCAGCGGCGCCTTGGCCGAGGCATGGTGATTGACGATCTTCCAGTCGCCGTCCTCGCGTAGGATGACCCAGCTCATCTTGACGACGAGATCGGGGCGCTCGCCCGCGAGATCGAACGACACGATTGCCCCCATGTTGATGATGTCAGGGCCCGCGTGCGCGATCTGCACCTCGGAAAACACCGCGCTCGGCTTGCGCCAGCGCGGCAGGCCGTTGACATAATCCGCGACGCCGTCTCGGCCCCGGTAAAGCTTTGGATTGGAGCCGAACAAGAAAGCGTTCGTCGCATAGAGCGATGACAGCGCAGCCGCATCGAGCGTCGCAAAGCCGGCGCACCATTTCGCAATGATGGCGGAAACGATGGCGTCGGCTTCATTGCTCATTTTCGTTCCTTAGCCTTTGGCGACTTCCTTCGCAAACGTATCCCGCAGACCAATGGTCCGCGAAAACACCGGCTTGCCGGGCGTCGAGTCCTTGTCGCGCACGAAATAGCCCTGGCGCTCGAACTGCATCGGCTCGGTCGCATTGCTCTCGGCAACCGAAGCCTCGACTCGGGCATCGCTGAGGATCTCCAGCGACTGCGGATTGAGGTCGGCGGCAAAGTTCGAGGCGTCGGGGCTCGGATTTGCGAACAGCTGATTGTAGATGCGGATCTCCGCGGGCTTGGACGTCGCCGCAGGCAGCCAATGCATGGTCGCCTTGACCTTGCGGCCGTCAGGCGCATTGCCGCCCTTGGTCGCGGGGTCATAGGTGCAGCGCAGCTCCACCACCTCGCCGTTATCGTTCTTGATCACGCCGGTGCATTTGACGAAGTACGCATAGCGCAGCCGCACCTCGTTGCCGGGCGACAGGCGGAAGAACTTCTTCGGCGGGTTCTCCATGAAGTCGTCCTGCTCGATATAGAGCTCGCGACCGAACGTGATTTTCCGCGTACCCGCCGACGGATCGTCCGGATGGTTGATCGCCTCGAGCTCCTCGGTCTGCCCTTCTGGATAGTTCTCGATCACCACCTTGAGCGGCCGCAGCACGCCCATGCGCCGCTGCGACGTGCGGTTCAGCTCCTCGCGGATGCAGAATTCCAGCATGCCGATATCGACGACGCTGTTGGCCTTGGCCACGCCGATGCGCTTGACGAATTCGCGGAGTGCTGCCGGCGGCACGCCGCGGCGGCGCATGCCCGCCATGGTCGGCATGCGCGGATCGTCCCAGCCGGCGACGTGACCGTCGCGGACGAGCTGGGTCAGCACGCGCTTTGACAGCAGCGTGTAGGTCAAATTCAGCCGCGCCATTTCGTACTGATGTGGCTTCGACGGCACCGGCAGCTTTTCGATGAACCAGTCGTAGAGCGGACGGTGATCCTCGAACTCCAGCGTGCAGATCGAATGCGTGATGCCTTCGATGGCGTCCGACTGGCCGTGGGCATAATCGTAGCTCGGATAGATGCTCCACTTGGTCCCGGTGCGCGGGTGATGCGCATGCAGAATACGGTACAGTACGGGGTCTCGCAGATTGATGTTGCCCGAGGACATGTCGATCTTGGCCCGCAGCACGCGCGCGCCGTTCGGGAATTCGCCGGCTTTCATACGGCGGAACAGGTCGAGATTTTCGTCCACGCTCCGGTCGCGGAACGGCGAGTTCTTGCCCGGCTCCGTCAGCGTGCCGCGCGACAGCCGGATTTCCTCCTGGCTCTGGTCGTCGACATACGCGAGCCCGTCGCGGATCAGCTTCTCGGCCCATTCGTAGAGGCGGTCGAAATAGTCCGAGGCGAAGAACAGGTTCTTACCCCAGTCGAAGCCGAGCCAGTGCACGTCGGCCTGGATGGAATCGATATATTCCTGCTCTTCCTTGACCGGGTTGGTGTCGTCGAAGCGCAGATGGCAGCGGCCCGGAAACTCCTGGGCGATGCCGAAATTCAGTGCGATCGACTTGGCGTGGCCGATATGAAGGTAGCCGTTCGGCTCCGGCGGGAACCGGGTCACGATCTCCTTGTACTTGGCCTGATCGAGGTCGGCCTGGATGATGTCACGAATGAAATCGCGCCCAACCTCGTTCGCCACCGGTTCTGTCATTACGAAAATCCTGTAGGGAAATCAGCGGCCCTTCTGCCAAATTTGCTTGGCTGAGCCAAGGGCTTAAGCAAGGCCCTGAGCGGTCCGCTGCCGGGCTTTAGTTATGCTCCGGTCCTGTTATATACCACCGCCTCCAATGCATAGGCCCTGCCAAGAATGACCGATTCCGTCGTCACCCGCTTTGCTCCCTCGCCCACCGGCTTCCTCCATATCGGGGGCGCCCGCACGGCGCTGTTCAATTGGCTCTATGCAAAGAAGCACGGCGGCAAGATGCTGCTCCGGATCGAGGACACCGACCGGGAGCGCTCCACCGAGGCTGCGATCGGCGCGATTTTGGACGGGCTGAAATGGCTGGAGCTCGGCTGGGATGGCGACGTCATCTACCAGTTCAGCCGCGCCGCCCGCCACCGCGAAGTCGCCGAACAGCTGCTTGCCGACGGCAAGGCCTATCGTTGCTACGCCACCGCCGAGGAGCTCACCGCCATGCGCGAGAAGGCGCGGGCCGAGGGCCGCACCCGCCTCTATGACGGCCTCTGGCGCGACCGCGATCCCGCAACGGCGCCGTCCGACGTCAAGCCGACCATCCGTCTGCGCGCGCCGCAGACCGGCGAGACCGTGATCGAGGACCAGGTGCAGGGCCGCGTGGTCTGGCAGAACGAGAACCTCGACGACCTCGTCCTGCTGCGCGGCGATGGCAATCCGACCTACATGCTCGCGGTGGTCGTGGACGACCACGACATGGGCGTCACCCACGTCATCCGTGGCGACGACCATTTGATCAACGCCGCGCGCCAGAAGCAGATCTACGATGCGATGGGCTGGGCGTTGCCGAGCATGTCCCACATCCCGCTGATCCACGGTCCGGACGGCTCAAAACTGTCGAAGCGGCACGGCGCGCTCGGCGTCGATGCCTACCGCGCCATGGGGTACCTCCCGGCCGCGCTGCGCAACTATCTCGTCCGGCTCGGCTGGAGCCATGGCGATCAGGAGATCTTCTCGACCGAGGAGATGATTGCGGCGTTCGACCTCGCCAGCGTCGGGCGCGGCGCGGCGCGGTTCGATTTCGCCAAGCTGGAAAACCTCAACGGCCACTACATTCGCCACGCCGACGATCAATCACTCGTGAAGGCGTTCGAGGACGTGCTCGACCACGTCGTGCCCGCCCGCGACGAGATTAAGGCCAAGTTGAACGATGCCACGCGGGCACAGCTGCTGAAGGCCATGCCGGCCCTGAAGGAGCGCGCCAAGACCCTGATCGAACTGATCGACAGCGCCTATTTCATCTTCGCCGACCGGCCGTTGCAGCTCGATCCCAAGGCAGCAGCCCTGCTGACGCCTGAGAACCGCAAGTTGATCGGCCAGCTTCATTCCGCACTGGAGAATGTCGAGACCTGGAGCGCGGCCAATGCCGAGGCCGCGCTGCGCGCATTTGCCGAGGAAAATAGCCTCAAGCTCGGCGCGGTGGCGCAGCCACTGCGGGCCGCGCTGACGGGTCGGTCGACATCGCCTGGTATATTTGAGGTTTTGGACGTGCTGGGACGCGCGGAGAGTTTAGGCCGGCTTAAGGATCAGGCCAAGGACTAGGCTACGACGTAAGTCGAGCATGCGGGGCGCCATCTTGCAGCGCACACAGCAATAATATACCCATCTTGACCGTACCTTCTGGAATATCCGGCCTGCCCCACGATCTCAACGGGGCCTTCCGGGTCCGGCCCGTTTCACCTTACATCGGGGACCTCTGATGGACGCACAATCAAGCAATAAGACCGCCACGCTGACGGTCGGAAACAAGAACTACGATCTCCCGATCCACAGCGGCAGCGTCGGGCCTGACGTCATCGATATCGGCAAGCTGTACGGCCAGTCCGGGCTGTTCACCTACGATCCCGGCTTCACCTCCACCGCGAGTTGCCAGTCCAAGATCACCTATATCGACGGCGACGCGGGCGTGCTGGAATACCGCGGCTATCCGATCGAGCAGCTCGCCGAGAACGGCGACTTCCTCGAGACCTGCTATCTCCTGCTGTTCGGGGAGCTGCCGACCGCCGCGCAGAAGAAGGATTTCGACGACCGCGTGATCCATCACACGATGGTGCACGAGCAGATGGCCCGCTTCTTCCAGGGCTTCCGCCGCGACGCACATCCGATGGCGGTGATGGTGGCGTCCGTTGGCGCGCTTGCCGCGTTCTATCACGACTCCACCGACATCAACGATCCGAAGCAGCGCATGATCGCCTCCATGCGTATGATCGCGAAGATCCCGACGCTGGCGGCGATGGCCTACAAGTACACGGTCGGCCAGCCCTTCGTGTATCCGAAGAACTCGCTCTCCTTCGCCGAGAACTTCCTCAACATGTGCTTCGCCGTGCCGTGCGAGGAGTACAAGATCAACCCGGTGCTCGCTGACGCGCTGGACAAGATCTTCATCCTGCATGCCGACCACGAGCAGAATGCCTCGACCTCGACGGTGCGCATCGCCGGCTCCTCCGGCGCCAACCCGTTCGCCTGCATCGCCGCCGGCATCGCCTGCCTCTGGGGCCCGGCGCATGGCGGCGCCAACGAAGCCGCGCTGGCGATGCTCGCCGAGATCGGCAGCGTGGACAAGATCCCCGAGTTCATCGCCAAGGTGAAGGACAAGAACTCGGAAGTCCGGCTGATGGGCTTCGGTCACCGCGTCTACAAGAACTATGATCCGCGCGCCAAAATCATGCAAAAGATGTGTCACGCCGTGCTCAAGGAGACCGGCCATGGCGACGATCCGATGCTGAAGGTGGCGCTCGAGCTTGAGAAGATCGCGCTCAGCGACCAGTACTTCATCGACCGCAAGCTCTACCCGAACGTCGACTTCTATTCGGGCATCACGCTGAAGGCGATGGGCTTCCCGGTTTCGATGTTCACCGTGCTGTTCGCGGTCGCCCGCACCGTCGGCTGGATCAGCCAGTGGAGCGAGATGATTGAGGACCCGCAGCAGAAGATCGGCCGTCCGCGGCAGCTCTACACCGGCGTCACCAAGCGCGACTACGTGGCGATCAAGGATCGCAAGTAGGCCTTCAGCCATCACGGCCTCTCAAGCGGCGCCATCTCACGATGGCGCCGCTTTTGTTTGCGCGGACGCGTAGGGTGGGTTAGCCGAAGGCGTAACCCACCAACTTCGTTCGGCAAATACGGAAGAGGATGGTGGGTTACGCTTCGCTAAACCACCCTACGAACCGCCCGATCTTGCTGCCGCGCACAACAACAAATCGAGACATCGCGCGCCAAGCGCCTTGACAGTCGAAACGCTCTGCGCGCAAATTCTTACTCTAAGTAAGAATGACGACAGGGATGGAAATGCCGGAGCAGCCGAGAAGTCGGCGGCAGACGCGCGCTGCCATTTTGACTCATTTGCTCCAATCGGGCGGCTCGTTCCGGCCGCCGCTGGCGCGAGCCGTGCGCCTTTCTGAGGCAAGCCTGTCGCGCATCCTGTTCGACCTGAAGGCCGAAGGCCTGATCGAGGAAGTGCGGCGCCCCGCCCCTTACGTCGGCGGCCCGACGGGTCTCGTGTCGCTCGACGGCACGGTGGCGCTTGCGGCCCTCGAGCTGACCGGTCAATGGCTCAGCGTCGGCGTTGGCAGCCTGTCGGGCGAGCTGCATTACACCGAGCGTGTGCCGCTTCCGAAGAAGCCGACCGTCGAATCCGTCGGCCGGGTGTTCGGCGAAGCGCTGGCCTTGCTGCGCGACTGGACGCGGCGGCGACGCATCAGGCTCGCGCAGTTCGGCATCACCATTCCGGGCCTCGGCCGCCTGAGCGAGTTCGGCAACCCGATCATTCCTTGCGACGTCGAACGCATCGGCGGCAAGTTCGGCGAGCTATTCGCTGGCGTCCCCGTCGCCTTCACCAATTCGGTGGTGGCGCATGCCATCTTCCATCGTTGCCGCACGGAAAACTATCCGTTCAGCGATGCGCATCTGTTCGTCTTCGTCGGGCAGGGCGTCGCCGGGGCCTGGATCGACGATCCGATCGAGGATGACGCGCTCCAGCCGGTCGAACTCGGCCACATGGTATTCGGAAGTGACGGCCCCCGTTGCCGCTGCGGCCATCACGGCTGCGTCGAAGCCTATACGTCGCTGCCGGCGCTGGCCGAGCTGCTGTGCGTCACCGAAGCAGAATTGCTTCAGCTCGGCAGCGAATGGGTGACAACGATTTCGCTCAAAGCGCGGGTCCGCCAGGAGCTGCGCCAGCGGCTCTTCAGGCTTGGCCTCGGCATCGGCAACACATTGAACGTCAAGCCATGCCGCGGCGTTGTCGTCAGCGGCTGGCCGTCGCTGCTCGCTGAGGACGATCGAAAGGCCGTCATCGACGGCATCGATGCGTGTCTGTTGGGTGGCCGGACATTGGCGCAGGTGTCGCTCGCCTTCGTCCCGCCCTCGGTGGGCAACGATCCGCAGGCCGCGCTCGCTTTCGCCGCGTTCTGCCTGGCCAGAAGCGGCGGCATGCCGGCCGTATCGACGGAGGCTGCCTGAAATCGCCTGATGCCGCGCGGCTCTCGCGCGAAAGAGTTCACACCCGGGAGGAACTGCCATGCCGATCACCACAACAAGGCGTCGTCTGCTCGCTGGATCCGCTGCCGCGCTTGCGCTACCGGCCTTTGCCCGCGCGCAAGCTGCGGTCAAGCCGCGCCTGACCGTGATCTCGCAATGGTCCGCGGGCAGTGATGGAGCGGCCATCACCGCGCTCGGCAAGAAATTCGAGGAGAAAGGCGGCGTCTGGCAGCACTCGCCCGTTCCCGGCTTCACCACGGAGATGATGAACAAGCTGCGCGCCCAGATCATCGCCGGCGATCCGCCGGCCTGCTCCCAGCTCAAGGGTCCCGAAATTGCAGCGTGGTCGAAGATTGCACCGACCGTCGATCTCGACGCCGTGGTCGCCGCCGCCGGCTACGAAAAGGTGGTCGCGCCAGACCTCGCAAAATTGCACAAGCCGGGCGGCAAGTGGATTGCGCTGCCGTTGCAGATCTACGGCACCAACATGCTGTTTCTCTCCAAACGCGCGATGGACAAGGCCAAGGCCGACAAGATCCCCGTCACTTGGGCCGACTTCAACGCACTTGCCGAAAGGATGAAAGCGAGCGGCATCACCTATCCCATCGCCAATGGCGGCACCCGCCCCGACGATGGACAGAAATTCGAGGCCTCGCTCGCCGGCATCAGTCCGGCTGTATACCGCGCAGCCATTATGAACCTCGACAAGAAGGCCCTGGAGGGCCCTGAGGTCAAGGCGGCCTTCGCGCAGACGCGCAAGATCGCCGACTGGTGTGACCCCAATGTCGGCGCCCAACCCTATGCCACCAATCTGAAGCGCTTCGTCGACGGCGACATGGGCATGCTGATCATGGGCGGCTGGGCCCAGGGCGTTTTGAAAAACGCCGGCTTCAAGTTCGACGACTACACCATCACGCCGGGCCCCAGCGACAATGGCAAGCCGGTTTTCCTGTTGAACGCCGACGCCTTCATCTTCTGGCGGCGCAAGGAGGCCGATCTTCAGGCCGGCCAGATGTTGATGGCGCAGCTCGTGATGGATCCGGCGATCCAGACCATGTACTCGCAGATCACGGGATCGATCCCCGTGCGCACCGACGTCGATCTGTCCGGTGAAGGCTGGTCGGACGGTCAACGGCGCACCGCTGCAGCTCTGAAAGACGCTGTCGCGAGCAACCAGGCGGTGCTTAGCCTCGCGCATAACATGGCCCAGGAAAACGGCCTGACCGCCGCGATGATCGACGTGATCACCGAGTACGTGAAGAACAAGACGATCAAGCCGGAGGAGGCGGTCACCCGCCTCGCCGAGGCCGTCGAGGGCGCACGTTGACCAACGCCGTCTCGACAGCAGCGCGGCCGGCGACCTCTGAAATGGTGCGCCGGCTGCCGGAATATCTGATGATCTGGGTGCCGCTGCTGTTGTCCGCAGCGCACCTCATTTCGTTTTCGATCTGGACGATCTGGATTTCGTTCACGCCATCCACCCTTATTCCGGTCTCGGGCTGGGTGGGCTTTCACAACTACGCCTCGGTCCTGTCGAGCCGGAATTGGCAGATCGCCTTCGACAATCTGCTGCTGTTCGGCATTGCCTTTGTGTTGCTGAGCTTGATCACCGGCCTCGTGCTCGCGATCTTGCTCGATCAACGCATTCGCGGCGAGAACGTGCTGCGGACCATCTTCCTGTACCCACTGGCGGTGTCGTTCGTCGTCACCGGCACGGTCTGGAGCTGGCTGCTCAATCCCGGCATCGGAATCGAGAAGCTCGCCCATGACCTCGGCTGGGCCTCTTTCCACTTCGACTGGCTGGTCAACCGCGACATGGCGATCTGGACGATCGTGATTGCTGCGGTCTGGCAATCCTCAGGCTTTGCCATGGCGCTCTTCCTGGCCGGCCTTCGCTCCGTCGACGGCGACATCATCAGGGCTGCGCAGATCGACGGCGCCGGACCGATCCGAACCTATTGGCGCGTCATTCTGCCGACGCTTTGGCCGATCACCATCACCGTCGTCGTGATCCAGCTGCAATTTGCGATCTCGGCCTTCGACCTCGTCCGCGCGCTCACCAACGGCGGGCCCGGGATCGCGACCCAGCTGCCGGCCCTTGTCGTCTACGATTTGATGTTCCAGCGCAGCCAGCTCGGCCGGGGTGCGGCGGCGGCGGTGCTCATGTTGCTCATCCTGCTCGCGGTGCTGCTGCCCTATGCGGCGTGGCGTTACGTCCAGCGACGGCAGGCCACCCATGCGTGACCGAAGCTTCGCGCCGAGCCGCATTCTGATCTATCTCGTCGTCTCATTGTTCGCGGCAGCCTATCTCGCGCCCCTGATTGTTGTCCTGCTGAACTCGCTCCGTACCAACGAGGAGATCGCGCAGGGGTCGATGATCGGCTGGCCGCAGCATTTGGCCTGGAGCAACTACCTTATGGCCTGGAGCGGCTTCTGCGTCGCCGAGACCTGCGCCGGCATCCGGCCGTACATGCTGAACTCCGCGCTCATCACGATCCCCGCGACGATCTTTTCGACCTTGCTCGGTGCTGTCGCCGGTTACGCTGTGTCGCTCTGGCGCTTTCGCGGCGACAACTGGATCTACGGCATCGTAACCCTCGGCCTCTTCCTTCCCCAGCAGATGCGCCTGCTGCCCTGGACCATCGTGCTGCGGGACATCGGTCTCATTAACACGCTGACGGGGCTCGTGCTGATTCACACGATCCAGGGCCTTTCCTTCACCGTCCTGTTCTGCCGAAATTACTATATCGCCATTCCACATGAACTGATCAGGGCCGCTCGCATCGACGGCGCGGGGTTCTTTCGTATTTTCTGGCGCATCATTCTGCCGATCTCGTCTCCCATCCTGATCGTCACCGTGATCTGGCAATTCACCCATATCTGGAACGAGTTCCTCTATGGCGTGACATTCACGACCGGCCAGCAGCAGCCCGTGACCGCCGCACTCATCGCGCTCTCCGCCGCGATCGCGGATATCCCGCAGCATGGCGTGCAGAGCGCGGCGGTGATCATCGCGGCGCTGCCTACCTTGCTGATCTATCTCCTCGGCGGCAGGTATTTCGTACGCGGCCTCACTGCCGGGGCCGTGAAATGATGGATTTGTCATGGCAGCACTGAGCATTCGCGCCTTGTCGAAGCGCTACGCCAATCTGGAGGTGCTGAAAGGCATCGACCTCGACATCGAGAGCGGCGAATTCACCGTGCTGGTCGGACCGTCCGGGTGCGGCAAGTCCACGCTGCTCAACATCGTCGCCGGGCTCGATCGCGCCAGCGACGGCACGATCGAAATCGGCGGACGCGTCGTCAACGACGTCCCGCCAAAGGATCGCGACATCGCCATGGTGTTCCAGTCCTACGCGCTCTATCCGTCGATGACGGTGCGCCAGAACATCACCTTCGGCATGGAATGCCGGAATGTACCGAAGGCGGAGCAGGAGAAGGCGCTGGCGAACGTGGCCCGGCTGCTCCAGATCGAGCCCCTGCTCGGCCGCAAGCCGTCGCAACTGTCCGGCGGCCAGCGCCAGCGTGTGGCGATGGGCCGCGCGCTGGTGCGCGATCCCCTGCTCTTCCTGTTCGACGAGCCGCTCTCCAATCTCGACGCAAAACTGCGTGTCGAGATGCGAATGGAGATCAAGCGGCTGCATCAGCGCATCGGCGCCACCATCGTCTATGTCACCCACGACCAGATCGAGGCGATGACGATGGCGACCCGCATCGCCGTGATGCATCGCGGCGTGGTGCAGCAGTTCGCCGACCCGGACACGGTCTACCGCTATCCGGCCAATCTGTTCGTAGCCCGCTTCATGGGCTCGCCGCCGATGAACACGATGCCAGCACGGCTCGAGGGCGATGCCGCCGGCGCGGTGGCCGTGATCGGCGCAGGCCGGCCGGACGAGGTCCGCCTCCGCCTGCAGGAATACGACGCGGCCGTGTCCTATGTCGGCCGCGAGGTGGTGCTCGGGATCAGGCCGGAATGCATCGCCGAGGGCGACCGTGTGTTCTCCGGTGCGACCGGCGCGCCCGTCATCGTCACAGCGCCGGTCGAGCTCGTCGAGCCCACTGGCGCCGAGACCATCGTCCTGCTGCGGCTTGGCGGCGAGCCCGCGCAGGCGCGCGTCTCGCCGGACATCCGCCCGACGCCGGGTGCGACCGCCTCCTTCGCGCTGGATACCCGCCGCATTTGCCTGTTCGACCCCGAGACGGAGCGACTGATCGCATGACTAAGACGAGCTATGCCGACCTCGCCGACCGCGTGGTGCTGATCACCGGAGGTGCCAGCGGCATCGGCGCCGCCTTCGTGCGCGCCTTCGCGAGCCAGGGCGCCCGCGTCGCCTTCCTCGACATCGACACGCAGGCGGGCGAAGCGCTGGCGCAGGAGGTGGCGAAGACCGCAGGTACCGCACCGCTGTTCGTGCCCTGTGACCTCCTCGACATCGACGCCTTGCGGGCCGCGATGGCGAAGGTCCATGCCTCGCTCGGCGATGCTGCTGTCCTCATCAACAACGCCGCCAATGACCAGCGACAGGTGCTAGCCGACGTGACCCCGGCCGAATTCGACTGGATGATCGGTGTCAATCTCAAGCACGTCTTCTTTGCCGCGCAAGCCGTGGTGCCGCAGATGCAGGCGCGCGGCGGCGGCTCGATCATCAACATGTCGTCGGTGGCCTGGATGCGCGGCGCACCGGCACTGCCGGTCTATGCCGCGGCCAAGGCTGCGGTCGTCGGCTTCACCAATTCACTGGGCCGCCGGTTCGGCCCCGACCGCATCCGCGTCAACGCAATTGCGCCGGGAATGGTGATTACGGAGCGACAGCGTCGGCTGTGGTTTCCGGACGAGCAGGCCATCACCGAGCTGCGCACGCGTCAGGCCATTCCCGATGCGGTGACGCCCGACGATATCGCCAACATGGCGCTGTACCTCGCCTCCGACGACAGCCAGCGGATCACCTGCCAGTGTTTCCGGGTCGACGGCGGTTTGGCCTAGCTTCGCCGCCCCTTTCGCATGGTCGCAAGCACGATGTCGGCGGCGAGCACGCTCGGCGATTTGTTGCCGGTCGACATGATGGTGTCGAGCTGGGCAAAAGCCTCGACCTGTTGCCGGCGCACCGATGAATCCGTCAGCACCTCGGACAGCGCTGCTGCGAGCTTCTCGGGCGCGCAGTCCTCCTGCAAAAATTCGGGGATCACGTCCTTGCCGATCACGAGATTGGCGAGGATCACAGACGAGACCTGGATCGCCCGGCGCAGGATGAAGGCCTCCATCGCGCCGACGCGATAGGCGGTCACCATCGGAATGCCTGACAGCGCCAGCTCCAGCGTCACCGTGCCCGATTTGGCCAGCGCGGCGCGCGCGATCCGGAACGCGGCGCGCTTCTCGGTTTCGCCGACCACGACCTGCGGCTTGACCGGCCAGCTCGCGACGCCCGCGCGGATGGTGGCTTCGAGATGCGGCATGGTCGGCAGCATCAATTCGAACGCGACGCCTTCAGCCTGCAACCGGCCGAGCGCCGCACCGAACACGTCGAGATGATGCCGGATCTCGCTGCGGCGGCTGCCCGGCAACACCAGCAGCACCGGTGTTTCAGCCTCGCGGCGCCTTTGCTCGTCCGTATCAGGCCGCAGCGACGGCAATTGCTCGATCAGGGGATGGCCGACATAGCTGCATGGCGGCCCGCCGAGCTTGCGGTATTCCTCCGGCTCGAACGGCAGCAGAGCCAGCACGTGATCGACATAGCCGAGCATGGCGCGCGCCCGGCCCGGCCGCCAGGCCCACACTGAGGGTGAGACGTAGTCGACCACCGGGATCGCCGGATTGCGCGCGCGCACACGGCGGGCGACGCGATGGGTGAAATCGGGGCTGTCGATGATGACGAGCGCGTCGGGCGCGGCCTCGGTTACGGCATCCGCGGTCTCACGGATCAGCCGCAGGATCTTCGGCAGCTGCTGCACCACCGCGGCAAGACCGACGATCGACAGCTCCTCGATGGGAAACAGCGTCTCGAGCCCCTCGCGCGCCATGGTGAGGCCGCCGATGCCTTCGAACTGCACGCCGTCGCCCAGGCGCTGGCGCAGCACCTTCATCAGCGCCGAACCGAGCCGGTCACCGGATTCCTCCGTCGCGATCAGGAAAATCTTCCGCTTGGGATCACGCGCCTGCATCACGCGGGCAGACCGACGACGAAAAGATATTTTGCGTCGGCGAGCGCGATCATCGCCTGCGGCTCGGCGGCAATGGTGTGGCCGGCGATCACGGCGACACCGGCAAGGCCAGCCTTGGCAACGCTCTCGATGGTGCGCGGGCCGATCGTCGGCAGGTCGAAGCGCAGATCCTGGCCGCTCTTCGGCGCCTTCACCAGCACGCCGCGTCCGGTGGCGGCGCGGATGCGGCCCTCCTCGCGCAGCCGCGCAACGCGCGCCAGCAGCGCATCGGTGCCCTCGATGTCCTCGACCGCCACTACGTGGCCATCGATCACCACCGCAGCTTGACCGATATCGAAAGGACCGAGCGCGGTCAGCACCGCGCGTCCGCGCTCGATGTCCGTCTTGCCGTTGTCGCTCGGCCAGGCGCGACTGATGCAGCCCTCGGGCATCAGCAGATCGGGCGCGAGATCCTTGATGCCGACCATGCGAAAGCCGCCTTGCTCGAGAATGCGCCCGACGCCGGACAGCAGATGATCGTCGCCGCCGCGGAAGGCCCGGATCACGGTGCCGAGCAACCGCAACGTCGTGAAGTCGAACCGGACCTCCGACAGTGAGGGCCGCACCAGCGTGCCGATGAAGATCAGATCGCGGCAGCCCTCCTCGCGAAACAGCCGCATCGCGCGGCCGAGCTGGCCGACCGAAATCCAGCGATGACGGAATTTCTCCACCTGCGCCGCATCGCAGGCGCCGCGCAGCGGAAACAGCACCGGCGTGATGCCGCGCGCGGCGAGCGACTCGGCGACCGCGAACGGCATCGCACCGCCGCCTGCGACCACGCCGACGGGTGGTGAAATCCCTGACGCCGCCGATGTCATGTCCGCGGCCATCCCGACGTCACTTTGCGATGGCGGGAAGACAGAGCGGACGATGCTTGCCCTTGCCGATGAAGTCGAGGATCTCGGCAATCGCGGGATCCTCGTCCACGAGCGGTTGCACCGCTGCGAGCCGCTCGGCAAACATACCGGGTCCATGGAACAGTTTTTGGTAGAACGCCCGCACCGTGACAAGCCGCTGCTTGGTGAACTGACGTCGCTTCATGCCGATGATATTGAGGCCCTCGAGCACCGCATACTGGCCGTTGACGAGCCCGAACGGGATGATGTCATCGCGCACGCCGCAGACCCCGCCGACCATAACCTGCGGACCGATACGCGTGAACTGATGCACCGCGGAGAGACCGCCGATGAAGACGAAGTCACCGATCTCGCAATGACCGCCGAGCGTCGCGGAGGTCGCGAAGATCACGTCGTTGCCGACATGGCAGTCGTGGCCGACATGGCTGCAGTTCATGAAATAGTTGCGCTCGCCGACCTCCGTGATGCCGCCACCGGCGACGGTGCCGGCGTTCATGGTCACGGATTCGCGAATGGTGCAGCCGGAGCCGATGGTCAGCTTGGTCAGCTCGCCGCGATAGCTGAGCGATTGCGGCGGCGTGCCGAGCGAGGCGAACGGATAGATGGTGCAATCGTCGCCGATCGTGGTTTGCGCCGTGATATGCACGTGTCCGATCAGCTTGCAGTTCTTGCCGATCACAACATGCGGGCCGATGATGCAATAGGGCCCGATCTCGGTGCCCTCGCCGATCACAGCGCCGTCTTCCACCCGCGCGGTGGGGTCGATCTTACTCATCAAGCGATCTTACTTATCAAGAAGGTCTGACTATGTGTTGAACTTGCTAGGCTTTCCGCTGGTTAGCGCGACTGCGCCCGATCTGTCCAGTGACGTATGATCTCGGCGTGTTTCAGATACAGGCTGAGCAAGCCGGGCGCTCGCATCAACGACCTCATCCAACATTTGAACGGACGGCGCGCCGGCCTCAGTCGGTCAGCATGGCCCCGACATCGGCTTCGGCGACGACCTGGCCGTTGACCTTGGCATCGCCGTGAAACCACCACATGCTCTTGCGGCGGCCGACCGAGCGCATGTGATACTCGATGGTATCACCGGGCAGCACGGGCTTGCGGAACTTGCACTTGTCGATGGTGAGGAAATAGACCGCCCGCGGCTTCTCGGTGCCCTCGACCGACTTGATGCCGATCACGCCCGCGGTCTGCGCCATGGCCTCGATCATCATGACGCCCGGATAGACCGGACGTTCGGGGAAATGGCCCTGGAAGGCCGGCTCGTTGAAGGTGACGTTCTTGATGCCGATGCCGCTGTAATCGGCCCGGATGTTGATCACCCGGTCGATCAGCAGCATCGGAAAACGGTGCGGCAGGGTCTGGAGGATCGCATTGATATCCACCAGCTCGAACTTAACAGGTGATTCCGCCGTCATTCCCGTCCCTCGTCCTTCGGATCGGCCCTGCTGTCGCGCACCAGACGCTCCACCGCGATGATCTCCTTGAACCACTGCTTGGTCGGCTTGGCAAAAAAACCGCCCCAGCGACCGCCCGGCGGGATGTCGTCCTTGACCCCGCTCATCGCCGTCACCTGGGCTCCATCACCGATCTTGAGGTGATTGTTGATGCCAACCTTCGCTCCCAGCGCCACGTTGTCGCCGATGGTCAGGCTGCCCGCGAGCCCGATCTGGGCTGCCAGCAGGCAGTGCCGACCGATCGTCACATTGTGGCCGATCTGGACCTGATTGTCGATTTTGGTGCCCTCGCCGATCACGGTGTCACGCAAGGACCCGCGGTCGATGGTGGTGCCGGCGCCGACCTCGACATCGTTCTGGATCAGCACGCGCCCGGTCTGCGGCACCTTCAGATGACCCTCGGGGCCGAAGAAGATGAAGCCGTAGCCGTCCTGGCCGATCGAGCAGCCGGGATGGATCAGGACATTGTTGCCGATCAGCGTGCACTGGATTGCCGTGCGGGCGCCGACATTGCAGTCCCGGCCGATCTTGACGCCGGGGCCGATCACCGCACCGACGCCGACCACCGTGCCGCTGCCGATCTCGACATCCGGCCCGATGACGGCGAGCGGATCGACAATGACGCCGTCCTCGATACGGGCCGAGGGATCGATGATCGCCGACGGCGCGATGCCGTCATTGCCGACCCAGGATTGCGGCCTCAACGCATCGCCGTGCCATTGCCGCGCGATCCCGACGAAGGCTCGAAACGGCTGCGCCGCCCGCAGCACGGCCACATGGGCGGGCACCCGAGCCTCGAAGCGCGGACTCACCAGGCAGGCGCCTGCCTTGGTCGCCTTGAGCTCATCGGCATATTTGAGGTTGTCGAAAAATGCCAAATGCATCGGACCGGCTTCGTCGAGCGAAGCGAGGCCCGTGATGACATGATCGCCCCGGGTGGGATCGACCAATTGTGCCTTGGTCAGCGCGGCAATGTCAGCCAGCGTTGACGCTGGCGGCTTTGTGAAGAAGGTCGGCTGCGCCATTCCACCCCGTCGCGGTCCGGCTTCGGCATGAAGCGATGAGGCCGCATCATGCCTTATCTCACGGATTGAGCACGATCTTTTTCGAGACCGGCCCCACGTGGGGCCGGATCATGCCCTGCTGTTCGAATTAGAACGTCGTGCCGCCGCCGAACCGGAATTCCTGCGTGCGGTCATACTTGCCCTTGGTGAGCGGCACCGCGTAGTCGAAGCGCAGCGGACCGAACGGCGAGGCCCAGATCAGGCCGACACCGACCGACGACCGGATGACCTTGCTGTCGTCGTAGACCAAGCCGGTACAGGTGCCGGGCGAGGCTCCCGGAGAGATCGTCGACGCCGTACAGGACGAGTTCCTGGTCGTCGTCGTTTCACCTGTCAGCGCCCAGGTCGTCGGACCCTGGTAGTCGTAGAGACCACCGGCGTCGGCGTAGACCGCGCCCTTCAGACCCACTTCCTTGGGCAGGAACCAGAACGGCATCTGCAATTCGAGCGAAGCGCCCCAGTACTTGGTGCCGCCGAGCGCATCCTGCGTGCCATAGGGGTTCAAATCGCGCGGGCCGATGCCGTTCGGGGCAAAGCCGCGAACGAGATTCGGACCCATCTGGAAGTGATCGAGCATGCGCAGGTCGCTGCCGACCTTGGTCAGAACACCGCCCTGAAGGTGGACGAGGCCGACGAGATCAGACACCAGCGACTGGTAGTACTTCGCATCAGCGACGGACTTCAGGTAGGAGACGTCGCCGCCGACGCCGGCGAAGTCCTGCTTGAAGTCGATGATCAGGCCGTCGGTCGGGTTCTTGTTGTTGTCGAGCGTATTGTAGGTCAGCGAGTAGCCGAGCGCTGAGGTCAGGGTCTTGCCGCCGGCGAGCTCCTTGCGGACCGGCAGAGACGCTTCGCCGTCGCTGTAGCAGCCGAGGCCGTTGGTCGAGCTCAGGTCGATGCCGTTGAGGTTGGCAAAGGCCGGGCTCGGGTTGAACGCCGACGAACCAATGATGTTGTTACAGTTCGCCAGGTAGTACGGCAGCGTGATTTCCTGCTGGTAGACCGAGTAGCGCAGCTGGAGCGCCAGATCTTCACGCAAGGAGAAGCCGAGGCGCGGTGAGAAGCCCAGCGTCTTGGTGCCGTAGGAGATGTAGCTGTTGGACAGCTGGGTGCGCTGATAGAAGTCGAGACCCAGCGCGATACGGTAGTCGAGCAGATACGGCTCGACGAACGACAGCGAATAGCCGCGCGCATACTGGCCGTAGGTGACCGACGCCTTGGCGAACAGGCCACGGCCGAGCAGGTTGCGCTCGGAGACCGAGACTTCAGCCAGCGCACCGTCGGTCGTCGAGTAACCGCCCGAGACCGAGAAGTCACCGGTCGACTTCTCCTCGAGATCGACGTTCAAGACTACGCGGTCGCTGGAGGAGCCCGGCTCCGTCGTGATCTTCACGGTCTTGAAGTAGTCGAGGTTCTTCAGGCGGCGCTCGGCGCGATCGACCAGCGCACGATTGTAGGCGTCACCCTCGGAGATATCGAACTCGCGACGGATCACGTAGTCACGGGTACGGGTGTTGCCGCGGATGTTGATGCGTTCGATATAGGTGCGCGGACCCTCGTCGATGTTGAACACGACCGAGACGGTGTGCGCATCGAAATTGCGATCGCCGCCCGGACGCACCACCGCGAAGGCGTAACCGCGGCGCGAGGCCTCGATCTGCATGTCCTCGACCGACTTCTCGACCGATTCGACATTGTAGAGCGAGCCGACATTGACGCGCGAAAAGGACCGCAACGTGCTCGCGTCGAAGTTCGCGATACTGGTGCGGAAATCGACGGTACCGACGCGGTACTGCTGGCCTTCCTCGATCTTGAAGGTGACGTTGAAGCCCTTCTTCTCGGGATCGTATTCGGTGAGCGCGGCGACGACCTGAACGTCGGCGAAGCCGTTCTTGAGGTAGAAGCGGCGAATCAGGTCGCGGTCGGCCTCGACGCGGTCCGGATCGTAGATGTCACCGCTGCTGAGGAAGCTCAGCAAATTCGATTCGTGGGTCTTGATGACGTCCCTGAGGCGGTAGGACGAGAACGCGGTGTTGCCGACGAACTCGATCGATTTCACCGCGGTCTTGGCGCCTTCGTTGATCGTGAAGACGAGATCGACGCGGTTGTTCGGCTGCTCGATGATCTCGGGGTTGACGGTCACGTCATAGCGGCCGGAGCGACGATAGATTTCGGCGATTCGCAGCGTGTCCGACTGCACCATGGCGCGGGAGAACGTGCCGCGGGCCTTGGACTGGACTTCGGCGGTGAGCTGCTCGTCCTTGATCTTCTTGTTGCCCTCGAACGCGACGCGGCCGATCACCGGGTTTTCCACCACCGAGACGATGAGCTGGCCGCCGGCGCCGCGGTTGATCTTCACGTCCTGGAACAAACCGGTCTCGATCAGCGCCTTGAGGCCATCATCGATGGCGCCCTGAT
Organism: Bradyrhizobium diazoefficiens; assembly: GCF_016612535.1. Lineage (NCBI taxonomy): Bacteria > Pseudomonadati > Pseudomonadota > Alphaproteobacteria > Hyphomicrobiales > Nitrobacteraceae > Bradyrhizobium > Bradyrhizobium diazoefficiens. Next base: position 282,555 of record NZ_JAENXS010000002.1, on the reverse strand, counting down.
CAAGGTGACCACCCGGACCCGGCTTGAAATAGGAGCGGATCGTCTCCACTTCGACCCGGCGATTCCCTTCGACGGAAATCGACTGCACGGTCTGGGCAAGCGCAGACGAAGGCACGAAAACAGCCCCAATCGGGGCAACCACCGGCGCGCCGAACATGATCAGGGTCGCTAGCAAGCCACCCCGGAGTCGCAGTCCAAACTTCATTGCGCAACGCGCCCTTATCAACGTACCAGACCCAACCCCAAAGCCGGTCTGGGAGATTCCCCAAGTTCAAGCCGCTTGTAGCCAATTTCACCGACGCAGCAAACGGCCGAGCACGCCGTAATTTCAATTTCATTCCAAGACGTTGCCCAACAGCAACGCCACAAAAAAGCCCCTATCAGGAAGCCGCCATCCGAAGGATGTCGTTGTAGGTCGCAAACACCATCAGCATCAGCACCAGACCGAGCCCGATTCGGAACCCCATCTCCTGGGTCCGCTCGGACAGCGGACGGCCGCGCACGACCTCGGCCGTGTAGAACAGAAGGTGACCGCCATCGAGCAGCGGGATCGGGAACAGATTCAACAGGCCGATCGAGACCGACAACACCGCGCACAGATTGATCACGAACTGGAACCCGGCGCTGGCCGCCTGCCCTGACATCTTGGCAATGCCGAGGACGCCGCTGACCTCGTTCGGATTGCCCTGTCCGATAAACAGCGAGCCCAGGAACTTGAAGGTGCTGGTGATGATGAACCAGACCTGCTCGACCCCGATCTTGAGCGCCTCGCCGACACCAACCGGCGAGGTCGAGGCCTCACCGGCCTGGGACTTGTGTTCGACGCCGAGCACGCCGACGCGGTGGCTGTTGCCGAACGGATCCTTGCGCTCCAGCAGCGCCGGCGTCGCGGTCAACGACACCACCGAACCATCCCGCTTCACCCGGAAGACCAGCGCCGAACCGGCGCTCGTCGCGACGATCCGCTGCATGTCGGCAAAGCTCTCGATCGACTTGCCGTCGATCTGCACGACGACGTCGCCGATCTTGAAGCCGGCGGCGGCCGCAGCGCCGTCCGCGACGACGCCGTCCACACGCGCGATCGTGCTCGGCTTGCCGTAATACAGGGCCATGCCTGCGAAAATCAGTGCGCCGAGGATGAAATTGGCAATCGGTCCGGCCGCGACGACGGCTGCGCGCGGGCCGACCTTCTTGTGATGGAAGCTGCCGGCGCGCTCCTCGTCCGTCATGGCGGCGAGTGTCTGGGCCGACGGCGTGGAGGCCTCGCTCTCGTCGCCGAAGAACTTGACGTAGCCGCCGAGCGGGATCGCCGAGATCTTCCAGCGGGTGCCATGGCGGTCGTTGAAACCAACCAACTCAGGTCCGAAGCCGAGCGAAAAGGTTAACACCCGAACGCCGGCCCAGCGCGCGACCAGGAAATGGCCGAGCTCATGGAAGAACACGACGATGGTCAGGACGAACAGGAAAGGAACTGCGTAACCGAGGAGCCCATGGCTCAACATATTGAAACTATGGACGAAAAAGTCGATCATCGAATTCCCTCATCCAGCGCCGCAAGGCCCTGGCCCCGAACTACCTAGGATGCCTTTAAGGCAATTTGAGGCAATAGGGCGGCAGCTTTATTTCGCGAAACATGGTCAACGGATATGGCATCATCCGCAGAGGTCATGGGGCCCCGGTTCCCGCCCCGGATCCAGTCCTCCAGCGTCGCCTCGACCAGCCGGGCGATGGCGCCAAACCGGATCTTGCCGGCGATGAAGGCCGCGACCGCGACCTCGTTGGCAGCGTTGTAGACGGTGGTCGCCCCCTTGCCGTGCCGGAGCGAATCGAAGGCCAGGCGAAGCCCGGGGAACCGCTCGAAATCCGGCGCCTCGAAGGTGAGCTGGCCGATCTTGGCCAGGTCGAGCTTGGCCGCCGGTCCCTTGATCCGGTCGGGCCAGCCGAGACAATGGGCGATCGGCGTGCGCATGTCGGGCGAGCCGAGCTGGGCCACCACCGAGCGGTCGGAGAACTCGACCATGCCGTGGATGATCGACTGCGGATGCACCAGCACGTCGATCTCGTCGGGCGTCAGCGCGAACAGATAGGATGCCTCGATCACCTCGAGCCCCTTGTTCATCATCGAGGCGGAATCGATCGTGATCTTCTGGCCCATGCTCCAGTTCGGATGCTTCAGGGCTTGCGCGAGGGTCGCCCGCTCGATGTCGGCCGGCTTCCAGGTCCGGAACGGCCCGCCCGAGGCGGTGATGATGACGCGAACCAGTTCGTCGCGATTGCCCGATGCCAGCGCCTGAAACAGCGCATTGTGCTCGGAATCGGCCGGCAAGATACAGGCGCCCGCTTTCGCTGCGCGCTGCATGAAGAAATCGCCGGCGCAAACCAGGCACTCCTTGTTCGCGAGCGCAACATGCGCACCGCGATCGACCGCAGCCAAAGCCGGCTTCAGTCCGGCCGCGCCGCTGACGGCCGCCATCACCCAATCCGCCGGTCGTGCGCCCGCCTCGATCACCGCGCTTTCGCCGGCGCCGCATTCGGTGCTCGTGCCCGCGAGTGCGGCCTTGAGCTCTGCGAACTTAGAGGCGTCGGCGATCGCGACAAAGCGCGCGGAAAATTCCTTCGCCAGCTTGGCGAGCGCCTCGACATTGCTGTTCGCCGTCAAGGCTTCGACGCGATAGCGCTCGGGCGAGGCGCGCAGCAGATCCATCGTGCTGTCGCCGATCGAGCCGGTGGCGCCGAGCACAGTGACGCTTCGGATGTCGGCCGCAGCAAGCTTGTTGTTACGCAAAGGGACTGCGCTCATATCCTCACCAAACCACAAGTCCGCTTCCGGCGCTATGCACACCATGGCGGAGGAAGCCGATAATCCATGCCACCAGGATGGCGGCGACAAAGCCGTCCAGACGGTCCAGAAGCCCGCCATGGCCGGGAATTAAGTGACTGGAATCCTTGACGCCGAAGCGCCTTTTCACCGCGGATTCGAACAGATCGCCCGCTTGCGAGACCACGGTGAGAACGGCACTGAGGACCAAGAGCGGAACGGCCTTGCCGAAGCCGGAGGCCGCAAAACCGGCCGCGACCGCGAGGCTTGCCACGACGCTGCCGAGTGCCCCGGCCCAAGTCTTCTTTGGGCTCACGCGCGGCCACAGCTTTGGTCCGCCGATGCTACGGCCGGCGAAATAGCCGCCGATATCGGTCGCCCACACCACGAGCAGCACGAACATCAGTGCGGCGAAGCCGTTGACGAGATCCTGCCGCATCAGGATCGAGGCCAGCAGCGCTGCGGACGCATAGGCGAACCCGGTCGCGGCCCAAACGAACTTGCCTCGCGCGATCAGCGTCACGATCGCGCCGCCGATGATGCCGGTGATAACAGCGGTCTTGAGCGCGCCGAAGGCGACGCAAGCTCCCATCATGGCGATGACGATCGTCCCTGCCCCGGTCAGCGCAGCGGATCCCGCTTCCACCACCATCAGCCATTCCGCAAACAGCCCGATCGATACCAGGGTGACGAGAAGCGCCCACAGCCAGCCACCGGCATAGGCGAGCGCGATCGTAACCGGCGCAAGCACCAGCGCTGCGAGAACCCGCATCACGAGATTGCTGGAGGCAGGCGCCGAGCCGGCCTGTGCGGCGTCAGGTTCGCTCACGAGGCGGTTTTCGCGACTAGGCCGCCGAAACGGCGCTCGCGCCTGGCGAATTCGGCGATCGCGCTTTCGAGCGCCGCCTTGTCGAAATCGGGCCAATGGATCGGCACGAACACCAGCTCGCTATAGGCGGCCTGCCACATCAGGAAATTGGACAGGCGCTGCTCGCCGCTGGTGCGGATGATGAGGTCGGGATCGGGAATGTCGGGTGCATCGAGATGGGCGCCGAGGCTGTCGGCGTCGATCGTGGCGGGATCGCGACTGCCGTCTGCGACTTCGCGTGCGAGCTTCTGCGCCGCTTTCGCGATCTCCTGCCGCGAGCCGTAGTTGAAGGCGACGACGAGCGTGAGGCGCGTGTTGTCGCGCGTCAATTCTTCGGCCTCGTTCAGGAGCGCGCAGATGTCGCCCTCGAGCCCGTCGCGCTCGCCGATAATGCGGACCTTGACGCCGTCGCGGTGCAGGCTTGCGAGATCGTTGCGGATGAAGCGCCGCAACAAACCGAAGAGATCGCCGATCTCGCTCGCCGGACGCGACCAGTTTTCCGAGCTGAAAGAGAAGATGGTGAGATAGCGGATGCCGAGCTCGTGCGAGGCACGCACCACGCGGCGCAACGCCTCGACGCCACGGCGATGTCCCTCCGCTCGCGGCAGACCGCGCGCGGCCGCCCAGCGCCCGTTGCCATCCATGATGATGGCGACGTGCGCAGGCGCGTCGGACCGGTCAGGTCCTTCCGTTGCGGGCGCGGCGGCGTTGGACATGACGGCGGCCTTAAACGGTCAGGATTTCTTTTTCCTTGGTGGCCAGCAGCTGGTCGATCTCGGTGATGGTGCCATCGGTCACCTTCTGCACCTCGTCGGCGTGACGCTTCTGATCGTCCTCCGACATCTCGTGATTCTTCTCGAGCTTCTTCAGGACGTCCAGGCCGTCGCGGCGGACGTGGCGCGCGGCGACCTTGGCGGCTTCGGCGTATTTGTGCGCAACCTTGACGAGCTCCTTGCGACGCTCCTCGTTGAGCTCGGGGATGCGCAGGCGCAGCACCTGGCCTTCGGTCGCGGGCGACAGGCCGAGATTGGAATCGACGATCGCCTTCTCGACCGGCTTGACCATCGACTTGTCCCAGACCTGCACCGAGATCATTCGCGGCTCCGGCACGCTGACGGTGGCGAGCTGGTTCAGCGGCATGTGGCTGCCGTAAGCCTCGACCTGCACCGGATCGAGCATCGAGGCCGACGCGCGGCCCGTACGCAGCCCGCCAAGCTCGTGCTTGAGGGACTGGATGGCGCCCTGCATGCGGCGCTTCACTTCGTTGAGGTCGAAATTACCCGTGGCCATCACGTTTCTCCTTCAAAATCCCGGCGACTTCTCCGCGCCCCTCCCCAGGACGCGAGCGATGAGCCGTCAACCGGCGACGATGGTTCCGTGGCCACCGCCACGCAGAATCGCGCCGATCGAACCCGGCTCCGCGATCGAGAACACGATGATAGGCAGCGACGTCTCGCGGGCAAGCGCGAAGGCGGTCGCATCCATCACCTTGTAGCCGCCCTCGATGGCCTGTGAATGCGTCAGCCGGTCGAACCGCGTAGCGGTCGGATCCTTTTTCGGATCGGCCGAGTAGACACCGTCGACATTGGTCGCCTTCAGGACGGCCTGGGCGCCGATCTCGGCGGCGCGCAGCACGGCGGTCGTATCGGTGGTAAAAAACGGATTGCCGGTTCCGCCACCGAGCAGCACGATCCGGCCCTCGGCGAGGTATTCATGTGCCGCAGTGCGGGTGAACAGCTCGGAAATTTCGGGCATGACGAAGGCCGACAGCGTGCGCGCCGGCGTGCCCTTGCGCTCGATCGTGGCCTCGAGCGCGAGACAGTTCATCATGGTCGCGAGCATGCCCATGGTGTCGCCGGTCGGACGCGACACGCCGCGCGAGGACACCTCGACGCCACGAAAGATGTTGCCGCCGCCGATCACGACCGCAACTTCGGTTCCGAGCTGGCGGGCGGCGATCAGATCGTCCGCAACACGGTCGATGGTCGGCTGATCTATGCCAAACCCCTGCTGTCCCGCGAGATATTCGCCGGACAGCTTGATCACGACGCGACGATAGACCGGGTCAGTCATGAGCACTTTTCCTTGTCCGGGCGCCGCTTCCGGCGGCACGCCGGAAGGAACATTCCGGCGCTTACTTCTTGCCGCTGGCGGCGGCGACTTCGGCCGCAAAGTCGCTTTCCTGCTTCTCGATTCCCTCGCCGAGAGCATAGTTCACAAAGCCCGCGATTTTGATCGGGCCGCCGATCTTACCCTCGGCTTCCTTCACCGCCTGGGCAACTGACTTGCCGCTATCGTGGATGAAGGCTTGATCCAGCAGACAGACTTCCTTGTAGTAGGTCTTCAGGCCCGACTCGACGATCTTCTCGATGACGTTCTCGGGCTTGCCCTGCTGGCGATATTTGTCGGCCAGCACGTCCTTCTCGCGCTTGACGACCGCCGGATCCAGACCGGTCGGATCCAGCGCCAACGGCTTGGCGGCGGCGACATGCATTGCGAGCTGGCGGCCGAGCACAGCTAGTTCGTCGGCCTTGCCGGGCGATTCCAGTGCCACTATCACGCCAATCTTGCCCGCGCCTTCGACCACTGCGTTGTGGACGTAGCTAGACACCACGCCCTGGCTCACTTCGAGCGCAGCGGCCCGGCGCAGCGTCATGTTCTCGCCGATGGTGGCGATCGCGTCATTGATCGCAGTTTCGACCGTGACGTCGCCGATCTTGGCGGCCTTGATCTTCTCGACATCGGCACCGACGTCGAAAGCGACTTGGGCGATCATCTTGACCAGACCCTGGAACTGGCCGTTGCGCGCGACGAAGTCGGTCTCGGAATTGACCTCGACCACGACGCCCTTGGTGCCCTTGGTGAGCGCGCCGATCAGGCCCTCGGCCGCGACGCGGCCCGACTTCTTGGCGGCCTTCGACAGGCCCTTCTTGCGGAGCCAGTCTTGCGCCGCTTCCATGTTGCCGTCGTTTTCGGTCAGCGCGGCCTTGCAGTCCATCATGCCTGCGCCGGTGGACTCGCGCAGATCCTTGACCATCGCAGCAGTGATCGTTGCCATCGTTGAAAATCCTTCTTGCCTGCCGGTTCGCCGCGGCGCGGCTCCAATTGCCCCGCCGCGGTCCATCTCAGGAATTCGCGTCAACTGAATGAAATGGTGGCCGGACCCTGTCCGGCCAATCGATCGCTCTTTTTGACTATTCCGCTTCCGCGGTCAGCGCCTTGGCCTTGGCAACCCAGGCATCCGCGCGGCTCGGCAGACCGACATTTTCGCCGATCGTATGCGCGGTGTCGTGGTCGAGCTCGGCGAGCTGCCAATAATGGAAGATGCCGAGGTCGTTGAACTTCTTCTCGATCGCACCCGACACGCCCGGGAGCTTCTTGAGGTCGTCGGCGGTGCCGCGCGGACCGGCAAGGCCCTGGAAGCCGCTCGACGGGGCGGCCGGCAGCTCTTCGGCGAGCGGACGGGTCGAGGCGCCGACATCGATGCCCGAATCGCCCTGGGCGCGCGAGATGCCGTCGATCGCCGCACGCGCGATCAGGTCGCAATAGAGCGAGATGGCGCGGCCGGCGTCGTCATTGCCCGGCACCACATAGGTGATGCCCTTCGGGTCGGAATTGGTGTCGACGATCGCGGCGACCGGGATGTTGAGCCGCTGGGCTTCCTGGATCGCGATGTCTTCCTTGTTGGTGTCGATCACGAAGATCAGGTCGGGCAGACCGCCCATGTCCTTGATGCCGCCGAGCGAGCGATCGAGCTTGTCGCGCTCGCGCTGAAGCGTCAGGCGCTCCTTCTTGGTGTAGGAGGAGGCTTCGCCACCGGCCAGCACGTCGTCGAGATGACGCAGGCGCTTGATCGAAGCCGAGATCGTCTTCCAATTGGTCAGCGTGCCGCCGAGCCAGCGCGAATTGACGAAATACTGCGCGCAGCGCTTGGCCGCGTCCGCGACGCCGTCCTGCGCCTGGCGCTTGGTGCCGACGAACAGGATGCGACCGCCCTTGGCAACCGTGTCGCTGACAGCCTGCAAGGCCGTGTGCAGCAGCGGCACGGTCTGGGCGAGGTCGACGATGTGAATGTTGTTGCGAGCGCCGAAAATGAACGGAGCCATTTTCGGATTCCAGCGGTGAGACTGGTGACCAAAGTGTACGCCAGCTTCGAGGAGCTGACGCATAGTGAAATCGGGTAGTGCCATCGTTCTAATTCTCCGGTTGGTTCCTCCGGAAGCGTGTGAGCAAAACGGAGCGTTGTCGCCCCGGCTGCCACCGGACGGCCTTGTGAGCCATGCTTCCGTGTGAGATGGCCGGCTGTATAGCGCGATTTCGGCCAGACGCAAGGAAATAAGGGCCTTTCGGGGCTTTTGCCGCCACCGAAAGACCCAATCCGGCAATTCCGCCCTGCCCGCTAGCACTTTGGCTGGTTGGGTGGGCATTTCTTCGGGGCCGCAGGGCGCGGCGGCGGCGCGGCCGGTCGCGGTGGGGCCGCAGCCACCCGGGGCGGCGGTGGCGGCGCTGGACGGGCCGCCGGCGGCGGCGCGGGCCGTGCGGCAGCGACAGGCGGCCGCGGTGGCGGCGCAGCTATCCGCGGCGGAGGCTGAGGCGTCGGCCTTGCGACCGCCTGCGGACGCGGCGGGGCCGGCGCCGGTTTTGCCGCCTGCGCGGGTCGCGGGGCGGCTCGCAGATTCTGTGGCTTGATCGGCTCGCGCGCAGCGACCGGCGGCGGCGTCGTCGGCTTCACTGAGGTCACCGCTGGCTTGCCCGCCGGGGGCGTGGTCGGTGGGGTCACCGCTGGCTCATGCGCCAATGATTTCGCCCGCGGCTCCCGCCCGCCGACTGCCGGCGTTTGCGCTACGGGCGGCTTGGCGGTCGGTGCGGTGGCAGCATTGGCCGGAGCGGTCGCGTTGGCTGGCGCCGTCGCTGCATTGGGATGAGCCTGATTGGGATGAACCTCCGGCAGGCCGTTGGCGGGCGCCCTTGCCGTCGGCGCCAGGCGGTTCGGCGGCAGTCCGGCTGCGGCGGGCGGTGCCGGCGGCGTGTTCTGGCTGCCCGGAACCGGAAGCGCGTGGCCGACCGCCGGCGCCGTCTGTGGCGCGATTGCAGTCGGCGTGGCGTTGACCGGCTTTACGAGCATCGTCGCCGGCTTTGCCGTGGGGTTGCTGACGAATGCGGCCTGGCTCGGCTTGAGCTGCTGCTTCGGGTTGGTCTGGATCGCCAACGCCTGTTGCCTGACAGCGCCGGGCACCGGCGTCAACGCGCCCGCTCGGCCGGCCCCATTCGCTGCCACGGTCGCTGCGGCCGCGATATTCCCGGCCGGCGGCGGTGCCGGCGCATGGTTGATCACGGTGTTGATGACCGTGGTGTTGTGGATGTTCTGGTAGATGATGTTGTTCGGCGGCGGCGCGACATAGACCGGCGGCCTGACGAACACCGGGATCGGCACGAAGACCGGCTGCGGCAGCACGAACAGCCCAACGACGGCGAGCGGCGGCGCCAGCACGACGAAGTCCGGCGGCGGCGGCGGCAGATAATAAACCGGCGGCGGCGGCGGTGGCGCGAAGCCGAAATCGGGATCGCTGAAATACAGCACGGGACGGTCGACATAGACGATCTCCTCGGGCGGCGGCGGAGGCACGTCATAGTCCATCATCGCGAAGGTCGGCGGCGGCTCGATCGGCGCGGTCAGGATCGCAAGCCTGCGCCGTGCATCGCCCGCATGCGGCCCGCGCGGATAGCGGCGCAGATATGACCAATAGGCGTCGGGCGTGTCGGTGCGATAGCTCCGTCGCCAGGTGATCGCCTCGCGGCGCGCCGCGACGATCGCCATCACGCGCTTGGCGAGGGGATCGCCGGGATAGGCGGCGAGAAAGTCCTCATAGGCCGGCAGCGTGTCGCGCTCGAGCGCGGCCGCATAGGCGTCCTGCACGCCGAGATCGCGGATTGGCTTGTTCCGAATCGCGGCGACCTGGTCGGGTGCGGCCTGCGGCGGCGGCGCGTCGGGGGCGCGCTCGAAGAAGGCAAATTGCGCGGCGACCTTCTGGTCGTCCCACGGCACCTGCGCGCCCTTCGAGGCCTCGTTGACGCGCAGGCGAACGCGGTCGAACACCTCCGGCAGCGATAGGCCGCCGGTGCGGATCATCTCGGCGAGCGATTGCGCATAGATGCCGTAGGGCCCCGGCTCCTCCGGCGCCACCGTGCCGGGCGCGGCGTTAAAGGCGATCAGCATGTTCGGATCGGGCTCGACCAGCGCCAGCCCGCTCGCGATCGGCTGCTGGCCGCCCTCGACGAAGGGCTGCGCGCGCGCGGCGTCGAGCACGACGATGTTGGCCTTGAGCGGGATCGAGGCAAGCTGGCGGGCATAGTCGCCGATGCGCAGCGCCTCGGTCGGAATGTCGGTGTCACGCGTGATGCTGGAATCGACCGGGATGAAATAGTTCTCGCCGGCAAGCTGCACGCCATAGCCCGCCAGATAGATCATCGCGACGGTGCCGGGGCCCGAGGCCTGCGCCTTCTGGATGAAATCGCGAAAGCTCTTGCGCAGCGTGTCGCCGTCGAGATCGCGCGCGCCGACCACGTCGAAGCCCGCCGCCTGCAGCGTCTGCGCGATCAGGCCGGCATCGTTGGCGGTGGTTGCCAGCGGCGATTTGGCATAGGCGCCGTTGCCGACCACGAGCGCGATGCGCTTCTCCTGCTGCTGCGCGCGAACTGGTGTGAGCGCGCCCGCAACCAACAGGATCGGCAGAAGGAAGCAGATGAAGACCTTGTGTGTCCCGCGCATAGCTTGCTCGCCCGTTATTGTTGTTAAGGTGCCACCACGCATGAGATGCTCAGCCGGCTGAACGGCACTTGAACGAAAGGCTCGGATTGAGGCGACGGCATGGCACCCCGCCCGCCTCGGCGTCCAGCGTCAGCTCCGCGTAAGCCTCGGCCCTTTGCTCAAGCTTCAGCCTTTTACGTAAGCTTCAGCCCTGCGCGATCAGCTCCACCTTCCCGGTCGTGAGCCGGTAGATGCCACCGACGATCTTCAGTCTGCCCTGCTCCACGGCCGCATTAAGGATCGGCGCGGCGGATTTCAGCTTCGCGACATTGTCGATCACGTTCTGCCGGATCGCCTTGTCGAGGAGGTCCCCGCCCTGCTGCATCGCAGCTTTTGCGGCGGGCGCAATCGCATCGACTAGCGAGGGAATGTGGCCCGGCGGCGGCTTGCCGTCCTTGATCGCCTTCAGCGTCGCATCGACCGCGCCGCAAGCATCGTGACCGAGCACCAGGATCATCGGCGTGTTGAGCACGGCGACCGCATATTCCATGCTGGCGATGGTCTCAGTGCCGGCAAAATTGCCGGCAACGCGGCAGACGAAGAGATCGCCGCGGCCGGTGTCGAAAGCATATTCCGGCGCGATGCGTGAATCGGCGCAGCTCAGGACGGCCGCGAATGGATTTTGGCCGCCGGCCAGCGCCTCGCGCTCGTGCTTGAAATCGTGGCGCCGCGACACGCCGTCGGCGTAGCGGGCATTGCCTTCCATCAACCGCTTCAGCGCTGCGTCGGGCGACAGCACATTCTGGGGTTTAGGTGGCGCCTTGGTTTCCTTGGCGAAGGCTCTACCGGTGAAGGCAACGCCCAGCGCCGACGCAGCGAGCAGCATCGCAGACCGCCGCGACGGGGCGATCAGATCGGACGCGCCTTCAGAACATCGCTCGCACATGATTCTCTCCCTGCATTCTCTGCCGACCCCTTGCCTCCCGCAAGGTGCGCGCAAGCAGCGCAAGGCGCAACCATGAATAGTGTCCGCTTGCGAAGATCACGCACCAACGCGGGGTTCAGCTGGCAGGCGCGAATTCTACAATTGCTGCACGTCCACCACACCCGCGACGGCCTTGATGGCGCCTGCGATCTGCGGCGAGACCTTGAAACGGCCGGGCAGCTTCATCTCGACCTCGGTCTCGAGGTCGAGCATCATCACCAGCGAGACCTCGCCGTCGCCGTTGGAGCGCGGCGCGATGCCGGGACTGCCGAGCTTTGATGTAGCGCCGTTCGCGCCTTCAGGTCCGGCCAGACGCTTGGCGATCGAGTCCAGCGGCTTGGTGTCGCGCACGAAGATGCGCAGGCCCTTCTGCGTCTTGGCGGCGGCGTCATCCAGCGGCTCGGCATGCAGCACGCGAGCGCGGACGTCCTCGCCCTGGAGCTCGGCACCGAGCTGGAGCAGCACCGCGGCGCCCGGCTCCAGCACGTCGCGATATTGCGCGAGGCCCTCGGAAAACAGCACCGCCTCGAAATGACCCGTGGGATCGGAGAGCCCCATGATGCCCATCTTGTTGCCGGTCTTGGTGCGCCGCTCCATCCGCGACACCACGGTGGCCGCGACCTTGCCGGCGGTGGCGCCGGTCTTCACCGCACGCGAGAACTCCGCCCAGCTCTGCACCCGCAGCCGCTTCAGCACCGTGGCATAATCATCGAGCGGATGCCCCGACAGGAAGAAGCCGATCGCGTCGTATTCGCGGCGCAGCCGCTCGGCCGGCAGCCACGGCTCGATCTGCGGCAGCATGATGCTCGGTGCGTCGGCCGACATGCCGAACATGTCGTTCTGGCCGATGGACTCGGCCTGATGCGCACGCTGGCAGGCGGCGAGGATCGAATCCGCACCGGCGAAGACGCGGGCGCGGTTCGGCTCCAGCGTGTCGAAGGCGCCGGCGGCGGCGAGACTTTCAATGATGCGCTTGTTGATCGCGCGCGGATTGACGCGCGCGGCGAAGTCGGCGAGCGAGGTGAACAATCCCCGCTTGGTCCGCTCCTCGATGATCTGGTCGATGGCCTGGATGCCGACGCCCTTCAGCGCGGCGAGCGCGTAGTAGATCGTCTTGTCGCCGACCTCGAAGGTGGCGCCGGACCGGTTGATGTTCGGCGGCTCGACCTTGATGCCGAGCCGCTGCGCCTCGGAGCGGAATTCGGAGAGCTTGTCGGTATTGTTGAGATCGAGCGTCATCGACGCCGCGATGAACTCCACCGGATAATGCGCCTTCATATAGGCGGTGTGATAGGACACCAGCGCATAGGCTGCTGCGTGGCTCTTGTTGAAGCCGTAATCGGCGAATTTCGCCAGCAGCTCGAAGATGGTCTCGGCCTGGGCCTTCGGCACGTTATTCTTGACCGCGCCCGCGACGAAGATGTCGCGCTGCTTGTCCATCTCGGCCCGGATCTTCTTGCCCATGGCGCGGCGCAACAGGTCGGCGTCGCCGAGCGAATAGCCCGACATTACCTGCGCGATCTGCATCACCTGTTCCTGGTAGATGATGACGCCGAAGGTCTCCTTCAGGATCGGCTCGAGCACGGGATGGAGATATTCCGGCTCCTCGTCGCCGTGCTTGCGCGCGCAATAGGTCGGGATGTTCGCCATCGGGCCGGGGCGATACAGTGCGACCAGCGCGATGATGTCCTCGAAACGGTCGGGGCGCATGTCGACCAGCGCGCGTCGCATCCCCTGGCTTTCAACCTGGAACACGCCGACCACTTCGCCGCGCGCCAGCATCTGGTAGCTCTCGGCATCGTCGATCGGCAGTGTCGCGAGATCGACATGGATGTCGCGCGGCTTGAGCAATTTGCACGCGACGTCGAGCACGGTCAGCGTCTTCAGGCCGAGGAAGTCGAACTTGACGAGGCCGGCCGGCTCGACCCATTTCATGTTGAACTGGGTCACCGGCATGTCCGACTTGGGATCGCGGTACATCGGCACGAGTTCGCTCAAGGGGCGATCGCCGATCACGATGCCGGCCGCGTGCGTCGAGGCGTGGCGGGTCAGGCCCTCGAGGCGCTGCGCGATGTCGAAGGCGCGCGCCACCACGGGATCCTCGTCGCGGAACGCCTGAAGTTTCGGCTCGCTCTCGATCGCAGCCGCGAGCGTCACCGGCGCGGCCGGATTCTGCGGCACGAGTTTCGTCAGCTTGTCGACCTGGCCATAGGGCATTTGCAGCACGCGGCCGACGTCGCGCAGCACGCCGCGCGCCTGCAGCGTACCGAAGGTGATGATCTGCGCGACCTGGTCACGGCCGTAGCGCTGCTGGACGTATTGGATCACCTCGCCGCGGCGGTCCTGGCAGAAGTCGATGTCGAAGTCCGGCATCGAGACACGCTCGGGATTGAGGAAGCGCTCGAACAGCAGGCCGAACTTGATCGGGTCGAGGTCGGTGATGGTCAGCGCCCAGGCGACCAGCGAGCCTGCGCCGGAGCCGCGGCCCGGCCCGACAGGAATGCCCTGGCCCTTCGCCCATTTGATGAAGTCGGACACGATCAGGAAGTAGCCCGCGTACTTCATGCGCATGATGACGTCGAGCTCGAACGCCAGGCGGCTGCTGTAGTCCTCGTCCGTCGTGCCCTGCGACAGGCCGTGGACGCTAAGGCGATTGGCGAGCCCCTCCTCGGCCTGCCGCTTCAGCTCGGCCGCCTCGACCGCGGCGGCGTCGGAGCTTGCCGCGGCGCCGACGGTGAAGAACGGTAGGATCGGCTTGCGCGTCATCGGGCGGAACGAGCAGCGCTCGGCGATCTCGACCGTCGAGGCGAGCGCCTCGGGAATGTCGGCGAACAGCACCGCCATCTCGGCGCGGGTCTTGAAGCGGTGATCCGGCGTCAGCTGCTCGCGCTCGGTTTCGGCGATCAGCCGGCCGCCGGCGATGCAGAGCAGTGCGTCATGTGCCTCGTAATCGTCGGTCGACGCGAAATACGGCTCGTTGGTCGCAACCAGCGGCAGGCCTTTGGAATAGGCGATGTCGACCAGGGCGCTCTCGACGCGCCGTTCCTTGTCGAGGTTGTGGCGCTGCAATTCGATGTAGAAGCGATCGCCGAACAGGCCGGCGAGACGTTCGCAGCGCGCCGCCGCTATTTCAGCCTGACCCGAGGCAAGCGCGAGCGAGATCGGCCCATCGGGCCCACCCGTCAGCGCGATCAGGCCTTCGGTCTCGCCGTCGAACCAATCGAACCTGATGAACGGCGCGTGGCTGTCCGGCGATTCGAGGAACGCGCGCGAATTCAACCGCATCAGGCTGCGATAGCCGCGCTCTTGCGCGGCCAGCAGCACCACGCGCGCAGGCGGAAGCGCGTTGCGCGCATTGGGATCCTGGTCGCCGAAATCGATTGCGAGCTCGCAGCCGACGATAGGCTGGATGCCGGAGCCCGCCATCTTGTCGGAGAACTCCAGCGCACCGAACAGATTGTCGGTGTCGGTCAGCGCCAGAGCCGGCTGGTGATCCTTCTTCGCAAGCTCGGCGAGCTTGGCGATCTTGATCGAGCCCTTGAGCAAGGAATAGGCCGAGTGAACGTGAAGGTGGACAAATCCGGCGCTCGGCATGGTCGCGTGACGGCCTCTTGCGATGGGTGGAGCGGTCGCCGGCCCCTCGAGGCATCATGCACGGGCCCGGCCGACTCGCCTCACAATGGTGCGGGCTCGCCGCGCCAGAGTCCACGCCGCAGCCGCCGACCGGCCGCCTCATCCCGGTTTTCCCCAAGGGCCAATAAGGGGCCCGGGTGGCAAAAGCGGCGGGATCAGAGCTGCGGGATGACTTGGGCCCAGATCGCGATCATCCCGACGAACAGCGTGATCGACGTCAGTGCAGCGGCTTCTTCCACGAAAATCCTGAACATGGCTTGCTCCATCACTAGAACGTATGAAGAACATTGTTCTCATTTCGTTCTCAGGAGTCAAGCTATATGGAGTAACTCAAAACAGAATGGTTAACTCGCTGAATGAGCACAACAAAAAGCCCCGGCGCAAGGCCGGGGCTTTCCACGATCGCTTCCTGCGAAGCGACTGTCTCTTAGTACCTGCCGATCATCGGGCCGCCGAACTTGTAGTTCAGGCGGACGAGACCCATGTCGACGTCCTGCTTGGTGTTGACGGCGAAAACACCGAGGCCGCCGGTCAGGGTCTGATCCTTGCCACCCAGGAAGATGTGGTTGTACTCGGCGCCGACCGACCAGTTCGGAGCGAAGCCGAATTCGATGCCAGCACCAATGGTGCCGCCCCAACGGGTGTCGCTGGCCGAAGCCGTCGCGCCGCCGAACGAGGCGTCGTACTTGGTGCCAACCACAGCCGCACCGCCCTTCGCGTAGAGCAGGACGTTGTTCCAGGCGTAGCCGACCTGGCCCGTGATCAGACCGAACGAATCGATCTTGGTGTGGTTGGTGAAACCGGAGATCGCGCCAATGTGGCTGCCGGAGAAGTCGGCCCAGTTGCCCTGGCCTTCCACGCCGAACACGAACTGGCCGGACTGCATGCGATAGCCGACCTGACCACCGACCGTGCCGCCGGTCGCATCGTGCGAACCGTCGCGACCGAATCCGACCAGATCCCAGGTCGCGTGCGATGAACCGCCGCCGCCGTTGATACCGATGTAGAAGCCGCTCCAGTCATAGACGGTCGCGATCATCGCCGGCGCCTTGGTGTAAGGCCGCGCAGCGAGGTCAGCAGCCAGCGCCGGCGCAGTCGCGCTGAGCGCGACAAGGCTCACAGCGGCAAGCAACAAATTCTTGTTCATTTGAATCCCGTTCCAGTTTCGTCGTTAGGCCCCCGGGCCGTAGCGACGTCATACCAGCGCTCGACGGAATTGCTGTAACCTCGACGCAACAGTTCGCGCCAAAGGCCCGCGTGTCATTAATGAGGATTTAGCAGCGCGTTCGGGACACCCTTTGAAACAAGACTATTCAGCAGTTCCAATGCCTTCTGCGCGACGTACACTGCGAACGCGCGTAACATCGTCGCGCGCACAATCCTGTGATTGGAACATCGAAATGCGCGCGCTGTTTGCTCTCCCCATTGTCGCCACATTTTCGCTCGCCTTCGCCACATTCGCGTTGATGTCGGGCGCGAGCGAGCCAGCGCGCGTCGCGATCGGCGCGCTCTTTGCGAGCGGGTCTGTACACGCACAGACCTATGATCCGAACTATCCGGTCTGCATGCAGATCTACGGCCCCGTCGGCTATCTCGACTGCCGCTACGGCTCGCTCGACCAGTGCAAATATCTCGCCGTCGGCCGCTCCGCGAGCTGCGTCGTGAACCCGTATTTTGCGCAGAAGAAGCCGGTGCCCCCTCGCCGGTCGCGGCGGATCGATTGAGGAGCGCGCCCGGCTTGCGGGGGCACCATCAGCTCCCGGCATCCCGAAATGCCACCAAAAGTTGTGATCACATCATTCATCGTATAGCATCGACGCGCTGTTCTTCATCGCGCCTGGTCCCCGCATTTCATGCTCGCTCGTAGTCTGCTCCTCGTGGCCTCGCTGTCGATCCCCGGCGCATTGCGTGCAGAACAGACGCCGGCCGAGAAAGCCGGATTTGCCCCCAGGCTGACGATCTATCTTGCCAAGGGGGCCCCTGACGCATGTGGCTCGGGCTGCGATCGCTGGATCGCCATCGAGGGCCAGGTCGATAATGGTGCTGCGTCCCGCGTTCGCCGCTTCCTCGCCGGCATCAAGGACCCGCAGCTTCCAATCTACCTTCATTCCCCCGGCGGCAATGTCGAGCAGTCCTACGTCATCGGACGGCTGCTGCACACCCGCAGGGCGGTCGCACGGGTCGGCCAGACGATTGCGACGGCGTGTGCCGCAGGCTCGCAGCTGGACGCCGCGTGCCTGAAGATCAAGAACGCAGGCGGCGAGGTCGAAGGCGATCTCACCACCTACCATGCGATGTGCAACTCGGCCTGCGGCTACCTCTTTCTCGGCGCGACATCACGCGAGGTGGCCCCCGACGCGGCGCTGGCAGTCCATAATTCCAAGCTGGTCTTCGCCATTCACGGCCATCCGCCTCCGCAATTGCTCGCGGAGTTCAGGCGGCGTCAAACGGCAAGCAGCGACCGCGACCGCGCCGCGTATATTGCGACGATGGGGATCAGCCGCGAGCTTGATGATCTGATCCGGACCGTGAAGTTCGAAAATCTGCACGTGCTGACGCGCGCCGAGCTCTACAAGTTCGGAATCGACACGCGGCCACTTGCCGAGACGGTGTGGAAGCTCGAGAAGGGAAATTGGCCCTACGTCAGCAAGTTCGCCGTGCTGAAGAGGGAGAACGGATCTTCATTCCGAACGATGGAATGGCGCTTGTTCTGCGAGAACAGGAATCGCGTGCCGCTGATGTTCGCGGCCGAAATCGACGAGAAGACCGCCGGCAAAAGCACGATCATGATGACGGCGGGCAGCGACGCGACCAGGGAGATTGGAGGATCTCCGGTGCAGACCGGCAAATACGAGATGTGGAGCGGTGCCGTCCAACCCGAAATGGTCAAGGCGATGCTGACGTCCCACGCTCTCCAGGTCCGCGAAAGCAGGCCGATGCCGGATGGAAAGACGGACATGGCGAAGTTCGACCTCGACATGACCGGCTTGGCATCGGCATGGACGCAGCTTGGGGCATCGTGCTCACCGGCGACGACGAGTCAGAAGAGCCCTTGGCCGGCCGGTCCGCGGCCGAACGTCAGCGCGGCGCCTTCGGCCGCACCTTGATCCTGCGGGTGACGGTCACAGTGCACTTTACTGACTTGACGCGCCTTTCCCGGTAGCCCCGCTGAGCCGCCGATGCTTCTGGAAATGGTTCATGTAGACTGTTGGCGAACCTGGTTGAGAGTTTTGTGCACTGTAACGCGGCCCAACAGCTGACAAGCAGCTCGGATTATTCAATCACCTCATCCGCGCTGAGAAGCAACGCCTGCGGTACTGTCAAACCTAGTGCCTTCGCTGTTTTGACATTGACGGCCAGCTCAAATTTAGTGGGCTGCTGAACCGGAAGATCCGCTGGACTTGCGCCTTTCAAAATGCGGTCCGCATAGTCCGCAGCGCGCCGAAACAGGTCCACGCGATCAATGCCGTACGCAAGCAATGCACCGTTGGTCGCGCCAATCACAATTGGAAATATGAGAGGAAGGCGAAGCCGCTCAACCAACGAAATCAGGGGCGAACGTTGGCCAAACATGAAACTGTCAGGAAGTACGATGACAGCGCCGCCTGCCCTTGACGCAGTTTCGGTCACCGCCCGTTCGATCTCAGCCAGGCTCCGGACGAGGTGAGGTACGAGCGTGACTTTCATCCGCGGCGCGGCCGCTTGCATTGCGGGCAGAAACATCGGCGCATAAGGAGCCGTGTCCGGGTTGTACAGCAGCGCAATAGTCGCGGTATTAGGGGCCACCTCCTTCAGATAATCGAGCCACTTTCCGCCTATACTGGCTTCCTCAGCGCTGAATCCGGTGATGTTTCCACCCGGGTGGGACAAGTTCGGCACGAAACCCTGGCCGACGGGATCGGCAACCGAGACGAATATCATCGGAATTGTCACCGTCGACTGACGCAACGCGATGAGCGATGGCGTGGCGTTTGCTATCAAGACGTCGGGCCTCAGCTCAATCAATTCGCGTGCAAGAGCCAATGCCCGTTCTGGATCGCCAACGGTCCAACGCGTTTCAATCAAGACCGATTGACCGATCTTCCAATCGAGATCGCGCAGGCCCTGACCGAACGCCGCGATCTGTCTTTGGGCCTCCGGGTCGTCTTCAAGTCGCGCCATCAGGATACCGATGCGACGACGGGGAGAAGCTTGTTTGGCCATAGCCACGGGCAACCAGGCCACCGCGCTACCAATCAGGCCAAGGAATGCTCGCCGGTTCATGCGCCCCTCCCGGTTATGGGGTTAACATTGAAGGGAGCTAATTTAAAGGGACTGGTGTTGGCTCGGATGTCCGAATGGATCACTTTCGGACATCGCACGAGCGATGATCCGCTTCGTGTCCAGACCGGCCTCGCTCTGGCGCCGTGACGATATTCCTGATGAGCGCGTTGTGGATCGGCGCGACAGGAGCCGTCACGCGGGACTCCGTCAAACTGTTTCTGATCGGACTGCCTGCGCCGTTTGCCGGCACCTGGCTTGGCCTCAAACTGTTCGGCCGCATCAACGAAGCCACGTTCCGCAAGGTCGTGCTGTTGCTGCGGTTGGATTCGGGCGCCGTCCGGATCTTCCAGCTAGCGCAGGCGGGTTTGCAGTTCGGTCCCCGAACAACAATTCTTGAACCTGGAAAGCAACTTTCTGCCGGCGTTTTCAGCCCTCACGAATTTTGAAATGCCAGGTTCCGATTGACAAGCGACGTGCGCCTTGGCGTAGTCCTGTTCATGGGGAAAGCGATCTCCCCACGAGGCGACATGCCCAAGAATCGCGTCCGGTCATCCACCGAGGACGCATCATGTCTGCCGTCTACTCTATAACCCCCGATAAACTTGACCGCCCCATCGGCACGCGTGCGTGCCCGATGCTTATTGACGTCCGTATCGACGAGGATTTCGAGGGGGTCCCAATCGACGCGGCCACAAATCCGGCTGGGAGCAAAACAGGAAGGAGTGAGCGATGCGAATGTTCGAGCTACTGATCGTCGCCGGCGTAACGATTTCCGGCGCAGCACGCGGAGAAGACATCCTCTGGTCGAAGGTCGACAAGGCCATGGGTAGGCCGGCAGCGGTCAATCAGGATGTCCACCGATACGGATTTCCGCGGACAGACCTGAACGTGACCCTCGACGGCGTCACCATCAAGCCCTCGCTGGCACTGGGAGGCTGGGTCGCCTTCAAGCCGATGGGCAGCCAGGCCATGGTCATGGGCGATCTCGTTCTGCTCGAAACCGAGATCGAACCCGTCATGGCCAAGCTCATTGAAGGCGGGCTCGACATCACCGCCATCCACAACCATCTTCTGCGCGCCAGTCCGGCGACGTTCTACATGCATGTCGGTGGTCACGGGGACCCGGTGAAGATGGCCGCGGTCATCCACGACGCGCTCGCGGTCAGCAAGACCCCGATGACGGCGCCGGCTGCGCCCGCTACGCCGCCGGCCGTCGACCTCGACAGCGCGCAGATCGAACAGATCATCGGAGTAAAGGGCCAAGCCAACGGCGGCGTGCTTCAATTCAACGTGCCACGTCGCGACGCCGTCACGATGGAAGGCATGCAGATGGTTCCCGTTGGGCCCATGGGCGTCGCCGAGGCCATCAACTTCCAACCGACCGGAAACGGCAAGGCGGCGATCACAGGCGACTTCGTCCTGACCGACATCGAGGTGAACCCGGTCCTGAAGACGCTGCGGTCCAACGGCATCGACGTCACCGCGCTTCACAGCCACATGCTGATGGAGAATCCGCGGCTGTTCTTCATGCACTTCTGGGCGAATGACGATGCCATCAAGCTCGCGAAAGGCCTGCGGGCGGCACTCGACAAGGCAGCCGTGGCAAAGAATTGAAGTCGATGCACAAGCACCCATGCTGATCTGTCACACGGCAGATTAGCATGGGCATTTCGGAAGACATCGGCACGGCGGTGTGGGCTTCCGCCCGCCATGCCTCAGTTGACGGCCGGCGGCAGCGAAGCGGAAGCCACTCGTTGCCGTCGAAGGATGCGATCCCTGACCGTCTGCGCTATCGCCGCCGGCGCGTCGTCAGGTATCGCAAAGCATGAACTGGCGTTGATTTCGCAGAGGACGTACGTATCGGCGCCGGTGGCATCCCGCGGGCCGTAGAGGAAATCCGCGTCCCAGATGACCGGCAGCGATTCTTCGTCGATGCCCAGTGTTTCCATCAACTGCGGCGTCCAAATGTCCTCCATTGACCTTCGCAGCGACTGGAACGGCGGCGCGTCCGGCCCGTGCATGATCCGCGGACCGGGTTGCGCCTCCGGCGAGTCCGGGCCATCCGGCGGTGGCGGGATCAACGCTTTGATCAACTGGTGGCCGAAGCCTGCGACTTTCGATCCGCTCATGTAACAGCGGATCATCCCTTCGGGCAGGCGAGGCTGGAACGACTGATCGATGATGCAGCCGCCCCAGCCGAAATACGCTTCGCAACGGGTGATGAAAGCCTCGAGCGGAAGCTCTTCGGGTTGGCTGCCGCGTTGCGCGTGCAGTACCCGCACCACCGCATCGGTGTTCGGCAGGGCTTCCACCTTCCAGACACCCTGGCCCCCATTCCCGCGGTTCTGTTTGAGCACGCGTGGGCCGCCCGCACGAAGACGCGGTGGGAATTCCGCGCGAAAAGCAGCAGCACTATCGTATCGATGCGTATCGCCGCCCCAGCCGAGGTGGCGCGTCCGGAAGAGCACTTCCTTGACGCCCATCTTTAGAATGACGTCGGGATGCGCACTCACCCACGGGCCTCGCGCAGCGGCTTCGCGCAGCAATGGATCCAGCGCCGCACGCGTCTTGCCCTGATGGATCGGATCGACCCAGACCAGCACGCCATCCGCCGCCAGCAGTTGATCCCGGACTGCATCGGCGAAGGTTTCGTCATAGATGACGGGATAGGCCCCGATGCCAATGGAAGCGAGTGCTTCGAAGACGCGGACGAAACGGCTGTTCTGCGGAGTTGCGTCGCGGCGCGCCGCTGCGTCACCGCGAGACAGGATGGCAATGGTGAGACGACGAGATGTCTGTTGTTCGGTGTCCATGTGCAAGCTCCACGGTGATCTTGGAGGGGCCGTCAATTGCCGGCAGCCGGCAGCGGCGTGATCGAAATCCGGTCGAAACGGGTCACGCTGTCAGCCTTGGTCCACAGACCGACGCCTCCTGCTTCGGTGAACGTCGCATCGACCACCAACTTTCCGTCGTAGGAGATCGCGAAGCGCTCACCGCACGCGCCGACAGCCGTCGACACGATCGATTGTTCCGGATGGAATGCTCTTGGGCCTTTGCCGTGAGCTTGGTGCGATGTCTCGTCCGTGGAGACAAGCAGACACACTGCGCGCCGATGGCTGCTTACTCGGCTGTACCAATGCGGATAATGGACACTCATCGGCTGTCGCGCCAAGCGTCCAGGTACAAGGAAGACCTTCGTACTTCTTCGACCGTCGCCCTCGATACGCCAATGTCGGCGAGCAGCCGGTCGTCTAATTCGAGAAGCTCACCGTATTGGCGACGTCGCTCCAGCCACAGTACTGTTCCGGCCAACCACGCGAGCGGGAATTTCCAGAACCATCCAAGATCTGGAAAAGCTGGATGGGATGTATCAGTTGAGCTGTGGGTGCTGCTGCTGCAAGACATGTTTCACCTCCGTAGGGAGCGAAACAACGCTTGGCTCGAGAGCTTATCGGGCGGTTGTGGATGACCCGAGAGCTATCGGTATCATGCCTGCGTTTGCCGCACAAGCGATAGTGGTTCTGCGTTGATCGGTAGAGCGGCATCGGGCCGGCCCTTACCATTTCGGACCTTACGAGTGCACGTCCCCTACACCGGCGTATAGATCACCAGCTTCAGCGCCGGATCGTCATTGGCCTGAAAACTCGCGTGCTCGAAATGCAGCACGCCCTTGGTGGGATGCGTCATGGTCTTGCGGCCCGACAAGGTGCGGTGAACCTCGTGCGCCCCCCACCATTTGACGAATTCGGGACTGCCTTCACGCAGCCGCGTCAGCAATTCCGCAAAGGCGGGATCGCCGGCCCAGACGTCGTGGCTGGCGCGAAACATCGCGACCATGCGCTTGGCGACGTCCGTCCAGCCAGCGCCGTAGGATTTGCGCGTGCTCTTGTTGGTCATCATCAGCAGCAGCGTGTTGCGATCCTCCTCCGGCAACCGCCCGAACGCGAAGATCTCTTCGGCGGCTTCGTTCCAGGCCAGCACGTCCCAGCGTCGCCCGGTGATGTAGGCCGGGTGCGGCAGGCTCTCGACCAGCCGCAGGATCGCCGGCGGCACCACCTCGCGCGTGAACGCCCCCCTCGTGCCGTCGCGCGCGAGGTCCTTGAGATGCGCATGCTCGGTCTTGCTGAGGCGCAGCGCACGCGCCAGCGCGTCGACGGTCGTGACCGACGGGCTGACGGTGCGGCCCTGCTCGAGGCGGATGTACCAGT
Organism: Bradyrhizobium diazoefficiens; assembly: GCF_016612535.1. Taxonomy (NCBI): domain Bacteria; kingdom Pseudomonadati; phylum Pseudomonadota; class Alphaproteobacteria; order Hyphomicrobiales; family Nitrobacteraceae; genus Bradyrhizobium; species Bradyrhizobium diazoefficiens. The sequence continues at coordinate 259,032 of NZ_JAENXS010000002.1, read as the reverse complement.
CCACGCCAATGCCGGCGAGCTGGGCGACCTCCTCGCGACGCAGCCCCGCAGTGCGGCGCCGCTGCCCTGCGGGAAGGCCGACGGTCTTCGGCGACAGCTTTTCGCGGCGGGAGCGCAGAAAATCACCGAATTCGACGCGGCGTGGATCGGCCATGGCATGCTCCCGCGATGGAGGGCCTTTAGGATACTAGGATAATACCAGGCCTTCCTGCCCATTCAAGGCCGGTCCATATGACGTACACCCGAATATGAGGTGAACATCATGAAAGCCGCCGTACTCAAATCGTTTGGATCGCCGCTCGTCATCGAGGACGTTCCGGAACCTGTCATCGGCACCGGCGAGGTGGTCATCGATGTCGTCGCCACGCGCGTGTTGTCCTATGCCAACGAAGTGTTCAGCGGCGAGCGCAAATATTTACTGGATCTGCCGGTCATCCCCTGCGGCGGCGGCATCGGCCGCGTGCGGGCGATCGGACCGGATGCGACCAAGCTCACGATCGGCGATTGGGTGTTGTGCGATCCAACCGTTCGTTCGCGTGACGATACCGTCTCGCCCGACATCACGTTGCAAGGCATCAGCGCCCGCGGCGAGGGCGGCATGCGGCTGCAAAAATATTTCCGTGACGGCTCGTTTGCCGAGCAGATGCGCCTGCCGACCGAGAACGTGAAGCGTCTCGGCGAAATTACCTCCGCCGAAGCCACGCAATGGTGCGCGCTGGGGACGCTGCTGGTGCCCTATGGCGGCTTTCTCGCGGCCAATCTGCAACCGGGCGAAACTGTGCTGGTCAGCGGCGCCACCGGCAATTTCGGCAGCGCGGCCGTCTCGGTCGCGCTGGCGATGGGCGCGGCCTGCGTCATCGCGCCGGGCCGTAATGAGAAAATCCTGGCCGACCTCGTCCGCCGTTTTGGCCCACGGGTGAGGCCGGTCAAGCTCACCGGCAACGAGGACGACGACCGCGAGGCGATGAAGCGCGCAAGCCCCGGTCCGATCGATTGCGTGTTCGACATCATGCCGCCCTCGGTCAGCACCACGGTGGTGCGCGCGGCGATCATGACGGTGCGTCCGTATGGCCGCGTCGTGCTGATGGGCGGCGTCAACATGCTCGGCGGCGCGGGCCTCGACCTGCCGTACAACTGGATCATGCGTGACTGCATCACCATCCACGGCGTCTGGATGTACCCGCCGGACGCGGCGACCCGCCTGATCGCGCTGGTGCGCGCCGGGCTGTTACGGCTGGACGAGTACGAGGCGAAAGCCTTCGACCTCGACCACGCCAACGAGGCGGTGGCGCATGCCGCGGCCAATGGCGGCCCGTTCAAATTGACCGTGATCAGGCCGTAACCGCCCTGCCCGCTGCGGTGATGCGCCGCCGCGGCGGGTTTGCCTGTGTTGTCAGATGGCTGGGAGACGTCACCGCGACCGTCGCCGGCAACGGCCGTCTACTGTGCATGGGGTTGTTTTCGCGGTTTCTATTCGAGCTCGACGACCTGGCCGTTGGACAGCGACACGCGCCGGTCCATGCGGCCGGCGAGCTCCATGTTGTGGGTCGCGATCAGCATCGACACCCGCGTGGCCTTGACCAGCTGCATCAGCGCCTGGAACACGTGGTCGGCCGTGTGCGGATCGAGATTGCCGGTCGGCTCGTCCGCAAACAGCACGCGCGGCGCGTTCGCCACCGCACGCGCAATCGCGACACGCTGCTGCTCGCCGCCCGACAGCTCGGCGGGACGATGGGTGATGCGGTCGCCGAGGCCGAGATAGCCAAGGATCTCCTTGGCGCGCTTGACGCTCTCGGACTTCTTCAGGCCGCGGATCATCTGCGGCAGCATGACGTTTTCGAGCGCCGAGAATTCCGGCAGCAGCCGGTGCGACTGGTAGACAAAGCCGATATCGGTGCGGCGCAACTGGGTGCGCTCGATGTCGGGCAGTTGCGAGGTCGGCGCGCCGTTGACGTAGACTTCGCCGGAATCGGGTGCTTCGAGCAGGCCCGCAATGTGCAGTAGCGTCGACTTGCCCGAGCCCGACGGCGCGACCAGCGCCACCGACTGTCCCGCCCACAGCGCGAGCTTGGCGTTGTCCAAAATCGTCAGCGCCGCCTCGCCCTGCAAGTATTGCCGTTTTATCTCGTGGAGATAGATGACCGGTACATCTTCCGCCCCCTGCTGCTGCTCCATCAGCCCCTCACTCGTACCGCAGCGCTTCGACGGGATCGAGGCGCGCGGCACGCCACGACGGGTACAGCGTCGCCAGGAACGACAGCGTCAGCGCCATGATGACGACCGCCGTGGTCTCGCCGACGTCGATCTCGGCGGGCAGCTTCGACAGGAAGTAGAGTTCCGGCGAGAACAATTCGGTGCTGGTCAGCCAGGACAGGAATTGCCGGATGGATTCGATGTTGAGGCAGATCACGAGGCCAACGAAGAAGCCGACCAGCGTGCCCACCACGCCGATGGAGGCGCCCGTGATCAGGAAGATCCGCATGATCGAGCCCTGCGAGGCGCCCATCGTGCGCAGGATCGCGATGTCGCTGCCCTTGTCCTTCACCAGCATGATCAGGCCGGAGACGATGTTGAGCGCGGCCACCAGCACGATCATGGTCAGGATCAGGAACATCACGTTGCGCTCGACCTGCAGCGCGTTGAAGAAGGTCGAGTTCCGTTGCCGCCAGTCGACCAGGAACACCGGCCGACCCGCGGCCTCCGTCACCGCCTTGCGGAAGGAATCGACCTTGTCGGGATTGGTGGTGAACACCTCGATCGAGGTGACGTCGTTGCTGCGATTGAAATAAGCCTGCGCTTCGGCGAGCGGCATGAACACGAAGCCGAGATCATATTCGGACATGCCGATTTCGAACACGGCCACGATCTTGTAGGGCTTGATGCGCGGCGTCGTGCCCATCGGCGTCACCGCGCCTTTCGGCGCCACCAAGGTGACGCTGTCGCCGGCATGCAGCGACAGCTGGTCGGCGAGCCGCCGGCCGATCGCGACGCCCTGCCCGTCGTCAAAGCCCTCGAGCGAGCCCTGCTTGATGTTCTTGGCGATCGAAGTGAGGTTGTTGAGGTCGTCGGAGCGGATGCCGCGCACCAGCACCCCCGAGGCGTTCCAGGGCGAGGACGCCAGCGCCTGGCCATCGACCACGGGGGCAGCCAACCGGATGCCCTGGACCTGGCTGATGCGGTCGGCGACGTCCTTCCAGTCGGTCAGCGGCGATTCCAGCGGCTGGACCAGGATATGGCCGTTCAGCCCCAAAATCTTGTCGAGCAGCTCCTTGCGGAAGCCGTTCATCACGGCCATCACGATGATCAGCGTGGCGACGCCGAGCATGATGCCGAGGAAGGAGAACCCGGCGATGACCGAGATGAATCCCTCCTTGCGACGCGCGCGCAAGTAGCGCGCCGACAGCATCCACTCGAAGGGGGCAAAAGGCGCGGTCTGAACGGTTTCGGTCATGGTCTCATCCATCGCTTGATAATCCCATGATTCGGGGTCAATTGTGGCCGGATTGCCGGCCCATTATCGCGCGATGAACACTATTCAGCCGACCAGGCGCGCAACCGCGTCCGCAGGCGACATGGTCTCGCGTGAACCGTCGCTGCGCTTCTTGATCTCGACCTTGCCGTCCGCCAGCCCCTTCGGCCCGATCATGATCTGCCAGGGGATACCGATCAGGTCGGCGGCGGCGAATTTGGCGCCGGCGCGCTGGTCGGTGTCGTCGTAGAGCACGTCGACGCCCTTGACCTGGAGCTCGGCATAAAGCTTCTCGCAGGCGGCATCGACCGCGGCATCTCCCTGCTTGAGATTGAGGATCGAGACGCGGAATGGCGCCACCGCCTCCGGCCATTTGATGCCGGCATCGTCATGGCAGGCCTCGATGATGGCGCCGAGCAGGCGCGAGACGCCGACACCATAGGAGCCGCCATGGATCGGCACGTCGACGCCGTCGGGGCCCGCCACGAGGGCCTTCATCGCATCGGAATACTTGGTGCCGAAATAGAAGATCTGCCCGACTTCGATGCCGCGGGTATTCACTCGCTTGTCCGCCGGCACTTCCTGCTCGAAGCGCGCGGCGTCGTGAACGTCCTCGGTAGCAGCATAGACCGAGGTCCATTGCTTGATGATCGGCGTCAGATCGCCCTCATAATCGACGTCCTCGCCTGGCACCGGCAGGTCCAGCACGTCGCGATTGATGAAAACGCCGGATTCGCCGGTTTCGGCCAGAACGATGAACTCGTGGCTGAGATCGCCGCCGATCGGGCCTGTCTCGGCACGCATCGGGATCGCCTTCAGTCCCATCCGCGCGAAGGTGCGCAGATAGGCGACGAACATCTTGTTGTAGGCGACGCGCGCGGCCGCCTCGTTGAGATCGAAGGAATAGGCATCCTTCATCAGGAATTCGCGGCCGCGCATCACGCCGAAGCGCGGACGCTGCTCATCGCGAAATTTCCATTGAATATGATAGAGATTGAGCGGCAGGTTCTTGTAGGACTTGACGTAGGCGCGGAAGATCTCGGTGATCATTTCCTCGTTGGTCGGCCCGTACAGCAGCTCGCGCTTGTGGCGGTCGGCGATGCGCAGCATCTCCGGGCCATAAGCATCGTAACGGCCGCTCTCGCGCCAGAGATCGGCGAGTTGCAGCGTCGGCATCAACAGTTCCAGTGCGCCGGAGCGGTCCTGCTCCTCGCGCACGATCTGCTCGATCTTCTTCAGCACGCGGAAGCCGAGCGGCAGCCAGGCATAGATGCCGGCCGCTTCCTGCCGGATCATCCCTGCGCGCAGCATCAGCCGATGCGAGACGATCTCCGCCTCTTTCGGATTTTCCTTCAGGATGGGCAGAAAGAACCGCGACAACCGCATGGCAATACTCGAAGAATCAGCAAGGGGCTGCAGTGAAACCGGATTGAGAGCGAAAACACAAGACCAGGAATGAGGAAAAGCCGCTAAGGCGGCGGAATTCCTGTCATTTTTCCGTCGACTTCAGGTTCGACTTGAACATGCCGGAACTAGGGCGGCGCGAGCTCGAGCTCGTCCTCGAGCGTGATCTTCTCGAAATCGGTCACCAGCGCATCGATCCGCACATGCCAGCGGCCGGCGAAGGGCAACTCAACCTTGCGCACATGCCAATAGCCGTCAGGTCCGAGTTCGGCGTCACGCTCCATCGGCTCGATGCCGCGCTCCGGCAGGCTGAGCGTAATTGTCGCCTCCTTGGCCTTCAGCGGCGTTGCCTCGCCGGTCATGAGCTGGAGCACGAAATCGTCGAGACCGGCTTTGCCCGGGGACACCAGCACCTGGAACATCGCCTTGTCGGTGTGGATGTGGATCGCCAGCGGCGTCTCCGGCACGATCGTCCGCGGTGGCGGTGTGAAGCGCCAGCCGGCAACGACAGCAAAGATGCCGAGCGCAGCGCCGCACTCGAGCAGGATTGAGCGCTTGAGCGCGGATGCGGCGCCCAGATCTTTTGCCAGCGCCGGTGTCAGCCTGTAACGATTGAGCGCGGCGAGCCCCAGCACGAACAGCACCAGCGCCAGCTTGACCGAAAGAATGAGGCCGTAGCTGGTCTCGACCAGCGCCGACGGCTTTTCAAGCTGGATGATCGCAAGCATGAGGCCGGTCAACGCCAGCGCCGCGACCACCGGCATGGCGATGCGCGAGAAGCGGTTCAGAAGCGGCAGCACGGCCGGAGTCGGCTTCGACACCTGTGCTGTCAGCGGAGCCAACGCGCCGATCCAGAATGCGACGGCGAGGCCATGGATGAAGACCGCGGGCCGCATCAGCACCTCGGGTGACGCTGTCGCGGCGTGCCCGGTCGACGCGAGCGAGAGGCCGACGCCGGCGAAGGCGATGGCGGCCAGGGCCCGCGTGTACCGCGCGCGGCCGAGCGCCGTCAGCGCGAGCAGCATTGCCACGATGGCGATGAGCATGGCCGGGCCGGCGCTGGTCGCGAATGCGACGGTCCAGGGCGCCGTCGTCGCAAGCGCGGCCGGCGGCAGGCCGAGGAGATCGAGACCCAGCACGCCAAGAGAGACAACGGCACTTGGAGGACCAATAATGAGTGCTGCGCGGGGTACGCTCATGCCCGTCATCGACCACGCGATCCAGCGGCCAAAGAACACGCCGCCGACACCGACAAACAGCCCGAGATAGAGACCGATCCGCGACAGCCAGATCAGCGCGTTCAACCGGCCGTCCGCATTGGCCAGAGCTTGCGTGGCCGTCGGCGCGCCGATCGAAAAGATCACCGATCCAGCGACGGGATGGCCGTCCTGCGAGATCACCCGATAGCTCACCACCGCTGTGCCCTGCGGCAGGTCGGGCGGCATCGCAACCGAAATGCTCTCGCCCGATGTCGTGACGCGCGCGTCGTCGCGCGCCCTCCCCGCGCCGTCGATCAACTGGATCGCGCCCGGGGTTACCGCCTCGTTGAAGCGCAATTCCACCGCCTTCGGCGCGCTCGCAAGGATGCTGCCGCTCGCCGGCTCGACCGAGATCAGCGCTGCATGCGCCGACGCTCCGGTCGAATAGCCGAACACAATCAGAAGCGTCGAGACCGCGGCGAGGAGACGCATTACGGCTTGGGCAGCAGCTTCACGCCGGGCGCTGGCGACTTGTCCTCGTGCGAATGCGCCGCCCCCTCAGCCGGGATTTCGATCCAGCGACTGACACCCCTCTCACATTCCTGCACGACGGGAAAATAAAGCGTCGTGTTCGGTTTCAGGACGTCGGTGAGAAAGGAGCTCACGACGAACTCGTCGTAATTGTAGTCCGGCAGCTTGCCGCCGGACCAGACCACTTCCTTCACGCCCGAGGACAGCTTATTGCCGTGATAATCGTACGCGCTGGCATACTGGCCCTCGACGACATCGACGTTCCAGCCGGCCTTCGGCATCGGCTTCACCGCGATGACGCCTTCGGGGATCTGCACGCGGATCTTGACCGTCGGCGAGCCGGAACAGCCATGCGGCACGGCGAAGACGGCCTTGTAGGACGCACCGACCGTGGCCTGCTTGCCCTCCAGATAGACGTGCGCCGCCACGGGCGATGCGGCGAGCGCAGCCATCAGGATCAACCAGTGTGTCTTCGACATGCTCGATCTCCCGGGAGTTAGATCACATCAGTCACATCTTCATTCCCGAATGGTCGGGCATTTTCTTCATCATCATGCTTCCGCCGCCACCGGGCGCCTGCGCGCCGACGCCCTGGACGTCGAGCGACACCGTGACCTTGCCGGCTTTCTCGAACTCCAGCGTCACCGGCACCTTGTCGCCTTGCTTGAACGGGCCCTTCAACTCCTGGAGCATCAGGTGATAGCCGCCGGGGGCAAGCTTCACCGTCTTGCCAGGATCGATGACGAGGCCCTTGTCGAGCGGGCGCATCTTCATGACGCCATTGTCCATCGCCATCTCATGGACGTCCGCCTTCCCCGCGATATCGGCCGAAACGCTGACCAGCTTGTCCGGCGCGGTGCCCATGTTCTCGATGGTGAGATAGCCGCCGGCGACCTTGGCGCCGCCCGGCGTCGCGCGGCTCCACGCCTGCGAAATGACCAGATCGCCGGCCTTGATGTCTTCAGCGCGCGCCGGTGCTGCGAACATAACGGCCGAGAGCGCTGCGAGCGAGAGGATGCGTAAGAACTTGTTCATGTGACTTTCCTTCCTGTGCTGTTGAGAACAGCCTCCTCAGAACGTGTACTTGCCGGCCAGGACGAACGTCCTGCCCGGGAATGGGTGGAACAGGAAATACTGTTCGTTGAAGATGTTATCGATCCCGAAATCGAACCCGAGATTCTTCGTCGCGTTGTAATGTATTTTCATGTCGACGACGAAGAAGGGATCGAAGGCTTGATACACGTGTTGAACGACGTCGGTATTGTCGAGAGTTGCGTACTGCTTGCCGGTGTAGCGCGCGGCAATCGTATAAACCCAATTCTCATTCGGACGATAGCTTGCGCCAACTTTGGCGCGCCAGTCCGGCACGTTTGGCACGCGTTTGCCGACGACGGTCGTGGCCCCCTTCCAATTCGGGTCCGATATGATTCTCGAGTCGACGTAAGTTAGGCTGCCGAATACTTCCAAGCCGCTCACGAGCGTGTTGTCCTTGTCGGCCGACAATTCAAGCCCCTGCATGCGAATGGCCGCAACATTGCTGACCGCCGTCTGCAGCGACTGAGTCCCGCCAGCATCGGTCAGCGTAGTCGTTTGCGATATCAGCGCATTGTTCGTCCGTTCCCCAAAAACCGTGAGCCGCACGCGACCGTCGGTCCAGCGACGCTCGACATTGATCTCGCCGGTGAAGTCCTGTTCGGGGGCCAGTAGCGGATTGGCCAGATAAGTAATGCCGCCAACACTGATGTTCTGGTAGAGTTCGGTGACCGTCGGATAGCGATACGCTTCGCCGAAATTCCCCGTGATGTTCCAGTCCTTGTTGAGATCATACGAAAGCGAGACTTTCGGCGAGAAATTGGTCGAGCCCAGCACCGGCTGTTGGGTTGGCGTCACCGACGTGATCACGCCGCCACCTGTCGTCGTCGTATTGAGGTTGAAGCCCTCGACTGCTTGCCAGTTCTCCAAACGTCCGCCGAGCGTCAGCTTGACGCTGGGCGTGATCTTCCAGGCGTCCTGTAGCCACAGCGCCTCGGTTCGCGTTTCGCCGACCCCTGTCGAATAGAGTTGACCATTTCCTGTCGACGGTGCCGAAAACCATACCGTTGAGGCGTAGACCGGGTTTTCGAGCCTATAGCGGTCGCCATGGAAGCCGAAGCTGATCTCGTGTGGACCATCGATTCCAAACGGGCGCCAGATGCCCTTGGCATCGGCATTCTGCCAATTAGTACCGTCCATGCGCGTCACCTTGCCATTCAGTGAATAGCTGAGGCCAGGCGCCGCTACGACCGTAAAGGGGTTGACGAGATTATCCTGAAGGTAGTTGTAGCTCGATGCCGAGAGATCGAAGTCGAATACATCTTTGGTATCGCTCCGAAGCGAGACAGCGTTGCTCACATTGAGCTGATCCCAAGTGTACTTGCCGCTGGCAAAGCCGATGACGCCTCCGAATGTCGGCAGACCCGTTATTGTCGATTTCAAATAGGTCTGCGGATCGGACGTCTGGTGATTGTTCCAGATGCCGAAGGAGTATGTCGCCTGAACCAATGGGGTGACATCGTAGGCGAGGCGAATGTTGCCGGAGGTCTGCTGGGAGCGTGCCAAGACGCCGGTGCCGACTACGTCTGCAACCCCTCCCGTTCGATTCTGCGCGATAAAGGTTCCTGTCGTGGCGGCCGGCACTGACCCGCTCGTCACGTAGGTCAGCGGCTGCTGATAGCTGTCGAGATGATTTGCGGTGACCAGCCAGGACAGCTTGCCGTCCCGATTGCCCGCCGCCGCGCTGGTCTGGCTGGTGACATAGGTGTCCCTGGTGCCGTATTGATTCCACGGCATCACCGAGACCGTTTCCTTCGCAACAGCAAACGGCTTGTCCGGCATCTTCGAAGTAATCAGAAGCACGCCGCCGATCGAGTTGCCGGGATAGGCCGCCGCGAATGGGCCGTTGAGGAAATCGATCCGCCCGATCGCCTCCGGCGAGATCAGGTTCCATTTCGGCGAGGCGCCGGAGTTGTTGTTGCCGATCAGCGCCGAGATCAGCAGGTCGTCGTAATAAATCAGCGTGCGCGCACTGGAGTTCAGGCCCCAGCTCCGCGTCGCCAGCACCGCCTGATTGTCGCCATCGTTGCGCTTTCGCACGAACAGGCTCGGCATGTATTTGACGGCGTCTTCGGGGTCCTTGAGGTTGATGGTCTCGTCAGCCTCTTTCGCCGTGATGCTGAAGGAACGCTGCGGCAGCTGATAGCGCGCCACGGCCGCTGGCTGATCGAGCGACGCCCGGGCGCTGCCCGCGCCCTGCTCATTGGTTGCGGCGACCGAAGCCGGCCGCTCAACCGGCGGCTTTACCGAATTTCTCTTGGCGCCTGCGGTTTGCACCGCCGGCTTGCGCAGTTTGGGTTTCACCGTCGCAGGTGCATCGACGGTCACCGCAGGCAGCTCTCTTGGGCTGCCCTGGGCGAAAACGCCGCTTGAGGCAAGCAGCGCGGCCTGAACGGCGACGAAACTCACGCCGCGGCGAGCATGACGACGTAACATGAGGCATTCCTGAGGCCGACTTTGTCTCCGGCCAATCGACAACATCAACCGCCAGCGGATGGGCCGCGGCGACACTTGGGGTCGTCAGGAAAAATTGGGCGGTCCCCGCGCCTGCGCGCTCGAGCCTTTAAGGGCAGCGACGGAGGGAGCATCCGCATCGTGCCAGACCACGCGTTCGGCGTGACGGAAGGGAATGGAGAGCGCTGCATGCGGCGGCGAATCGAACGACGCGTTGGCCTGCGCCAGACAACATAGCGCGCACGTGCCGGCATGTGCGGTCGGCGCGCCGTTTTGGTTGTTCGGAGTACCCTGCTCGCTGACGCTATGGCAGATGACGCCGGCGGCAAGCGGATCGGCAACGGCCTCGCCCGCCGCCCAGCAGGCGGCAATCGGCGCCAGCACCTGCATCACCAATGCGAGCAGGACGATGGGTAGGAATTTTTGCAGCCGTGCGCGCATCCACCAAACCATTCGTTCGTCTGCTAACTAAACACCGCCCCCGCCCCGAGTCGAGGACGCATCGCCAGCCTTGTTGGCATGGCGCAAATTTCTCGAAAACTGTGCTCGGAGGGTCCCGTCCGGAGGGCACGTCCGGCATTGAGGCAGTCCAGCCTGCTCCATCCTTCCACAGATTTCTTATATTTGTCATATGCTTATAGGGTTAAAATCCCGATCATTTCGTCAATTGCTCGAATTTTGAACAATCGTTGCCGAAAATGATGACAAGTGAGAAAAGTTGATCTAGCATCCGTCTTGCTCAGGCTAGCCGCGAGGTCAAAGTCTGGTGGTCCAAGTCTCGGGAGGAGCCCCTGGCGCGCAAAACGCAGCGTCGCCCCGCCAATCAAGATCAAATCTTAGAATCGGGGATAATAGGGTCGACACAATTTTTGAGCGGGGCTAGGGCCCCGCTCTTTTTTTGCCTGCGTGGCTGACGCGCCGATGAATGCTTCTCCCAATCCGATCGAATTGAGCTTTGAGCGCGCGGCCTCGCGCTGTGCGGATCTCACGCCGCTGGTCTATCAACGGTTATTCAACGAGCATCCCGAAACGAGAGCGATGTTCCGCACACAAGGCAGCGAGCTCGTGCGGGGATCGATGCTCGCGCTGACGATCGAGGCGATCCTCGACTTCGCCGGCGAGCGTAGCGGCCATTTCCGGCTGATCGCCTGCGAAATCGCCTCGCACGACGCCTATGGCACGCCGCGCGAGCTGTTCATCGCCTTCTTCACCACGATCAGGGATACGCTGCGCGTTCTGCTCGGCGATGAATGGTCGCCGAACATTGCGCGCAGATGGGACCAACTGCTCGTCGAGATCGGCGCCTTCGCTGGCATTGCTGCCTAACGCTTTGCGCTGCACCAAGGCCCTCGTTACAGATTGGGTAGCGTGAACTCTTCGATTGTGAGACACTTTCCGCCTCGGTCGCGCAATCAATGACGCGCCGATGATAAAATATATGGGAGCGAGCGATGTCCGGGACGAAAGATTTCTCGACGACGAGGCGCGATCTTCTTCAGGCGGCAGCGACCGCCGGCGCCGCGACTGCCATCCTCGGCAGCATGGGCATAAACCCAGCATTGGCAGCCGAAATGGGCCGATCCGAGAAGCCGCTGAAGGCGGCGTTCTCCAACGCAGGCCTTCAGGCGACCTGGTGCGCGCAGGGCAAACAGGCCGCGGAATTCTGGGGCAAGCTGTTCAACGTGGAAGTCACCTGGTTCGACGGTCAGCTCGACGCCGTGAAGCAGCGCGCGGCGATCGACAACATGGCCTCGCAGAAATGGGATTTCGTCGCGATCCAGGCCTTCGGTATCGGCACCCTCACTCAGCCCGTGCAGAAGATGATCGACGCCGGCACGCCTGTCATCGACATGGACACGCTCATTGCGCCTCTCGACCAGATCAACGTCCACTCCTTCCTCGCCCCCGACAACGAGTTCATGGGCGCATCGGTGACGCAAGCGCTCTGCAACGCCATGGGCGGCAAGGGCAAGATCATCATGACGCAAGGCGCGCTCGGCCACACCGGCGCGCAAGGCCGCGCCAAGGGCTTCAACAACGTCGTCAAGCAATTCCCTGCGATCGAGGTGCTGGATACTCAACCCGCCGACTGGGATGTCTCCAAGACCGCGCGGCTCTGGGAAACGTATCTCACCAAGTACCCGCAGATCGACGCGGCGTTTTTCCACAATGACGACATGGCGCTCGCCGCCGCCAACATCATGAAGGCGCACAACCGCACCAACATCCTGATCGGCGGCGTCGACGCCATGCCGCCGGCGATCCAGGCGGTGAGCGAAGGGCGGATGTTTGCGACCGTGCGCAATCCGTCCTGCCGCATCCATGGCGGCGCGATCATCGCGGGCGTTGCGGCCGTGGTCGGTGGCGAGAAGAGCGGCCAGGGCATTCCGAAGAACGTCGTCACCGACGGCCCGGTCGTGACCAAGGCGAACGCACCCGGCATGCAGTGGATGGAAGATCACTTCCTGATCTGATCTTCCATGCCTGCGGGACTTCAGCCCATCCTCGAACTCCAGGGCATCACGAAGAGCTTCGGCGGCGTCGAAGCGCTTCGTGGTGTCAACTTCGCGCTTCTTCCCGGCGAGATCCACGGTCTTGTCGGCGAGAACGGCGCTGGAAAAAGCACGCTGATGAAGATCATCGCCGGCGTGCATACCGAGTTCTCCGGTCGCTTCCTGATCGACGGGGCGGAGACCCACTTCCGCTCGGCGCGCGATGCGCATGCGGCCGGCATCGCCATGGTGCATCAGGAGCTCTCCGTCGCGCCCGATCTCACGGTCGCGGAAAACGTCTTTCTCGGCAACCAGCCGACCAATCGGCTTGGCCTCGTGCAATGGCGGCGCATGGCGCGCGAGGCCGGCGAGCAGCTGGCACGTTTCGGCATCGACGTCGATCCGATGTCGCGGCTCGGCGATCTCCCGATCGGGCTGCAGCAACTGATCGAGATCGCCCGCGTGCTGTTCTCCGGCGCGCGCATCGTCATCCTGGACGAGCCGACCTCCGCCCTCTCTCCGCCCGAGGTCGAGCGTCTGTTCGCGACGCTCCAGCGGCTGCGCGAGCAAGGCACGGCCATCGTCTTCATCTCGCATTTCATCGAGGACATTTTGCGTGTCTCCGATACGGTCACCGTGTTCCGCAACGGACGCAAGGTCGCGGAGACAGCGAGCGACGCGACCAGCAAGGGCGCGCTGATCGAGGCCATGATCGGCCGCGGCGGCGAAGCGCTCGAACACAGTTATAGCGACGATCTGATGCTGCCGCAGCCGACCGACAGTTCGGTGGTCTTGAAGGTCGACCAGCTCTCGTTGGCGCGCAGCCTCAACGACGTCTCATTCGAAGCGCGCGCCGGCGAGGTGCTCGGCATCTACGGTTTCATGGGCTGCGGCCAGCAGGAATTGTCCCGCATCCTCTTTGGCAAGCTGAAGCCGGATGGCGGCACACTGGCCGTCGACGGCAAGCCAAAAACATTCACCAGCACGGCGGCGGCGCGACGCGCGGGCGTGGCGCTGGTGCCGGAGAGCCGGCGCGCGATGCTGTTCCACCAGGAGCCCGTCTACAAGAACATCTCGATCAGCATCCTCGATCGTATCTCCGCGCTGCTGCTCAAGCCGGCGCAGGAGCGCGACATCGCCAAGCGCCAGGTCGAGCAGTTGCAGATCAGGCCGCCGGTGGTCGGCCTTGATCTCGGCATGCTCTCTGGCGGCAACCAGCAGAAGGTCGCGCTGGCAAAATGGCTAACCTATCCACCCAAGCTGCTGGTGCTGTGCGAACCGACCCGCGGCATGGATGTCGGCGCCAAGAACGACGTCATCAACATCGTCCGCGACCTCCGCGCCAAGGGGCTCGCCATCATCGTGCTGTCGACCGAGCCGGAAACGGTGCTGTCGCTGTCCGACCGCATCCTCGTGCTCAAGCGCGGCGCAGTGGTGCGGGAATTCAAGAACGAGCCGGTCAGCAAGGACCGCCTGCTGGAAGCGGCGTGACGGAGAAGCATTATGGCGAGCAGTGAGACGGCTCCAGCGGCGGGACAACGGGCGCGAGGCCTTGCGCCCTTCCTGCGCTCGCAGATGCGTAACATCGCGCCGTTCCTGACGCTGATCTTCCTGTCTGCTTTCTTCGCACTTGCCAGCCCCTCCTTCGCGACCATCGACAATCTCGGCAACATCCTGACGCAGGTATCCGTGACAGGCATCATCGCCGTCGGGCTCACTTTCGTGATCCTGTGCGCCGAGATCGACCTCTCGATCGCGGGCATCGCCAACGTCACGGGCATCGCCGTCGCCTATTTCACGCTGCAGGAATCCTACGTCAACATTCCCAACATTCCGCTCGCGGGCGCCGCCGCGATCCTGCTGGCCATATTGCTCTGCGCAGCACTCGGCCTCGTCAACGCGCTGGGGCTGACCGTGATCGGCATCCCCTCGTTCATCATGACGCTCGCCATGATGCAGATCGCGGCCGGCATCTCGGCGCTCTTGGTGCGCGGCCAGATCGCCTACAAGGTGCCGAGCCTGATCACGACGCTCGGATCCGGGTCGATCGGCGGCATCCCCTGGATCGTCATCGTCGCGGCGATCATGCTGCTCGGCGGCCATCTGGTGCTGACCTACACGCGCTTCGGCCGCTACGTCTACATGGTCGGCGGCAACCGCGAGGCGGCCGAATATTCCGGCCTCAACGTCAAGCTCATCCTCGGCGCCGTCATGGTGATCTCGGCGGTGTGCTCGGGCATTGGCGGCATGCTGGGCGTCGCCCATTTCGGCAGCGCGCAGCAGAACGAGTTCGACACCTACCTGCTCGACTCCATCGCCGCCGTCGTGGTCGGCGGCACCAGCCTGTTCGGCGGCCGCGGCGGCATCGGCAACACCATCGTCGGGCTCTTCGTTCTCGGCGTGCTCAACAACGGCCTCGACCACGTCAACATCGACAGCTTCCTGAAGATCCTGATCCGCGGCCTGATCCTGCTCGCGGCGCTGATCATCAACGTCTATGCGCAGCGGCTGAGAGAAAAAGCGGCGGATTAATCAGTCTGCAAAACGAAACTGCGAAAACAACCCCATGCACAGTACAAATCATTGCGGAATTCGGAGGTGCGTGACCTGCGCCATTTCCGAAATTTGGTTTGACACGTCGAGCAAAACAGGAGCACGATGTCATCATGGCGGCGCGCCCTCGGAATGCAGCCCCGACGACGGTGCCCCTGGAAAGCGAACCCCGAAGCGCTGAACGAGGCCGGGTACGCTGCTCATATCCATGTCGAGCGCATAGCGGGACCACAGAGTGGCGAGTCGCTGCGGATCGGGGGTGCCGCCGGCCAATTCTGCCCCCAGTTCGCGGAAATAGTTCTCGAACCCAGCCGGCGTTATGATTTCCAGGATCCGAGCGGGACTATCCCCGGCATTCCAAAACGTGTGCCATTGTTCGCGTGGCTTGAAGATCAGATCTCCCGGATGACCGATCACGATGGCGTCTCCGAGCAACACCCCGACGCTGCCCTCGAGGACAAAGCTGTACTCGTCTTCGCGATGGTGCCGATGCATGGGTGCAGCCAGCGCTCGCGGTTGCATCGGATGTTCTACAAGGGCGACACGCCTGCCAGCATCATCCCCTTCGATCATGAGCCGGGCGCTTGTGCCCCCAAGAACCGCATGATGACCATCATGCGGGCCGAGTATCCTGGGTGCTGCCATAGTGTCCTTCTTTCAGCCGCGGCCGACTGCCCGGCGTCACGTTTGTTGAGGCGGAGGCGGCAGCGCGCCGATCTGATGAAGAAGCGCAAATCGGTCCGGCACGCCCCAATGTTCGACGAGCTTTCCGTCGGCAAATCGACAGATATCGATGACGTCGATCGTGACCGGCTTTCCCGAGCGCGGATCGACGCCTGTCGCCTTGCTGCGCGCCCACACGGTTTCGCCGGCTTCCACGATCGCTTCGATCGTCAGCTTCAGGTCCTTGATGCTGCGCCTCGCGTCCTCGATTTGCGCCTTCAGGATTTGCGGACCGGGAATATCGGTCCTCGACAGATACTCGTGCTCGATCAGCGTTTCAGCGCAAACCTCGTCCGCGACGATCAGGTCACCTTCCGAAAATCCGCGCTCGATGATCGCCCTGAATCGTTCCAGATTGCTCGACATGCCCGTCGCTCCGGTGCTCGGCCCGTCCACGACAACCGCGATGCCGGCCGCGGTACGATCGACTTTTCGCCGCACCATGCTCATCGCCGCCGTGGTCTCCGATCGGGCGGACCTTGCAGAAGTGTCAGCGAACCCGCTTGTACATTTTAGTCATCGGACGGAAAAAAAATGTTGTCCCAGTCACCGATGAGGCTGCTCGGCGGCAAGCCGGCGAAGGCACGGCATTCGCGGATGAAATGGGCCTGATCGAAATAGCCGAGCTCGTGAATGATCTCGGTCCAAGGCTTCCCCGGGGCGTCGCGGCGAGCGGCCAGCGTCCTGTCGAAGCGGATCGTTCGTGCAAACAGTTTGGGGGCCATCCCGACCTCGGTCGCAAAACGACGCTGGAACTGGCTGGTGCTGAGGCCAGATGCTGCTACGAGATCGTCGATCCGCGCACCGCCGCTGAGCGCGATCATCCGGCGAGACGCGATGCCGATCGGGCCGTCCGGGCCGCGCCTCTCCAGCATTGTCTCGATCCAACGCTCGACGACGGCGACGCGCTGATCGAAGTTCGGTGCCATGCGCACGGCGTCACCAAGGCGCACGGCAGATTTGCCAAAGACGTCCGAGGCCGCCGGATCTTGATTGACCAGGGACGTCATGTTGATTCCAACCAACCGGTTCAAACCGCAGGGTTGAAACAGAACGTTGAAAACGTGAACCGAGCCTGACAGATAAACCTGGGCGCGACGATAGGTTTGTGGCCCGACCAGACTCACATCCGGCATCGTACTTGTCTTGCCGCCGTCGACGCGAACCCGATATGGCTCCGCAAGGTGGACATCCAGGATTTGATGCGGTCGTGCGGGGACAGGCCAGCTCAGTATGGCGCTCCCTAACTCCACCCGCCTCTCCTCGAACGAGCGCACGACGTCTCGAAGTTGGTGGTGGGGCAATGCGCGCTTGATATCCATTAAGGACGATCCTCAATGGCAGAAGCATAGTTCAGGCTGACAGCCGCGACAAGATTTCTGCTGTTGACCAATCACGACGAACCGGACCGTAGCGCAAGCGTACAGGGGGGCTTGCCTCCGACTGGCCGTTTGACACGTACGGCAAAACAGGCGCACGATGTCATCATGGCGCCTGCCGAGCGAATTTCCCGTGCAGCTTGAACGGACGTATTATCCGTCTGGTTTTATCCGTCTGATTTTCAGGCCACCCCGTTGCAATCGCAGGATCGAACACCACGCAAGAATTCCGTATCCGTGTGCCCACGTAAATTAAATTACTGCGGCGTGAACTGGTTGAGATCGTGAATGCCCATCTGCTGCTCCAGTTGAGCCACGCGAGCCGCCATCTTCTCGAATCCGTCCTCGCCGAATAGTTCGTGCTCCTTCTTCTCGAAATCCTCGGCCATCGCATCGTACTCGTTCGGAGAGACCACGTCTTTCAGCTTCGGAAAGAGGTCGGTATCCTCGCGAGCCGCGTGCGGCCGGTACATCGTGATGAAGGATTGCATCGCGCGGACGAGCTGCTTGCGGTCGTCGGCATTGTTTCGGCCCGACGGCGCGAGCCTCAGGATATTTTCAGTGACCTTCCGGCCTGCCTCATGCTGGCGGAGGAGGATGTCCACCAGATCAATCATCTTTCCGGCTTTCTTGAAGCGCGGAAAGACGTGCTCCTCCTCGGACTTCTCATGGTAGTTGTTGATGAAATCGCGGATGATCTCGGCTGACTGCGTGATCAGGCCTGGGTCGAAGTCCTCATTCGACGAGAACTTCCGGCTTCCGGCCTCGTAGAGCAGCAGCACGCGATCGAGCACGCCATGCTCCCGCATCAGGTCTTCGGGCGGGGTAACTTCCACGTCCTTCTTTTCCTCGCCCTTCTTCGGCTTCCCGCCAACGCCCTTGCGTTCGGCAAAGGCAGGCGTGGTGAGAACGGCCGGAGCCGCGAGCGCCGCCAGCGCTCCTCCGAGCAACAGGAAACGACGCTTGCCTGGCTTAACGACTTCCATGGCGGCACTCCTGTGGATGCGCGGGATCACACCTGTCGCAGCGCCGGGATCTGCTCAGCGCCAGGCCTTTCAGTGCCATGCTCTTCAGCGCCATGCCTTTCAGCGCCATGCCTTTTCGTTCTTCTGCTCGTAATCCCTGAAAGCCTTCTCGAGGCCGCCCAAAACCTCGGCTGACGTCTCGAACATCGCCTTCAACTGCGGCTCGTCGACCTTCTGGATGTCTTCGCGCAGATGGTTCCGGATATCCTGGAGCGCCTTCTGCATCTTCTGCGTATGATGTCGGGGATCGCGGTCTGCCGCACTTGCCATGTCCAGTCTCCTCGCTGTTAATATGGCTCTCCCGGATCGGGAGGCGTCCGGAGGACGGCGCATCAACGGATGACAGGAAACCTCGTTCCAATTACGAAATTCGATAAAGACGGCATGAAGTTCAAAGATCTACTTTCCGGGTTCATCAGGCTGCATATTCTGCACCACGCGGCGGAACAGGAAATATACGGCCAGTGGATGATCGAGGAACTGGCCCGGCACGGCTACAAGCTCAGCCCTGGAACGCTCTACCCGCTGCTCCACGGCTTGGAGCGCAAGGGCTATTTGCGGTCGCGCAAGGAACAGCCCGGCCGGACGGCGCGCACGCTCTACCGCGCGACGCCTTTGGGCAAGAAGGGGCTCGCCCTCGCGAAGTCCCGCATCCTCGAATTCACCGGCGAGGCCATGAAGGATTAGCACTGGCCGACCCTGTCGATATCGTTTATCGAAACCCGATAAACATATTCCGGAATCGGATCAAACATCCGTGAGCCATTTGGATCCGTCAACCGACATCTCGGCCGGTCAGAGGTCCCAGGCGGGTTCGCCGCTGGAGGTTCTGCGGATTTTCCTGAAGCTCGGTCTGACCTGCTTCGGCGGTCCGATCGCCCACATCGGGTACTTCCGCGACGAGTTCGTCGTACGGCGGAACTGGATCGACGAGCACGCCTACGCCGATCTGGTTGGTCTGTGCCAATTCCTGCCTGGCCCCGCCAGCAGTCAGGTCGGGTTCTCGATCGGTTTGATGCGGGCCGGCTATCTGGGCGCACTCGCCGCCTGGACCGGCTTCACTCTGCCCTCGGCCGCGATCCTCGTTCTCTTCGCTTACGGCGCCGGCGCCTTGGAGGGCCCGGTCGGTGTCGGCCTGCTGCACGGACTGAAGCTGACCGCAGTCGCCATCGTGGCGCAGGCAGTCTGGGGCATGGCGCGCAACCTCTGTCCCGATCGCGAGCGCGCGTCGATCGCAGTGGTCGCGGCGCTCATCATCCTCCTCAGCGCGGCGTCGATCGCCCAGATCGGAGCGATCGTGCTCGGCGGCCTCGCCGGTCTGTGGCTGTGTCGCCGCAACGCTGCGGCGCCGTCCGGTCACGTCGAGATTCCCGTGTCGCGAACCATGGGGCTGATCACCCTCGGGATATTCTTCGTCCTGCTGGCAGGCCTCCCCGTACTGCGTAGCCTGACCGGATCCACGGGCATTGCCCTGTTGGATGCCTTCTATCGCTCCGGCGCGCTCGTCTTCGGCGGTGGTCACGTCGTCCTGCCTCTCCTCCGTGAAGCCTTCGTGGTGCCGGGCTGGGTGAGTGACGACGTCTTTCTCGCCGGTTACGGCGCCGCGCAGGCGGTGCCGGGCCCGCTCTTCACCTTCGCGGCCTATCTCGGCACGGTGGCTTCGCCAGAGCCGCGTGGGGTCGCCGGGGCAGCGCTCGGCCTGATTGGCATCTTCCTGCCCGGCATCCTCGTCCTGCTTGGATTCCTGCCGTTCTGGGACTCGTTTCGAAAGCACCCCAGCGCCCAGGCCATGATGCGAGGCGTCAATGCTGCCGTGGTCGGCGTGCTTGGCGCGGCGTTGTACGATCCCGTCTGGACGACCACCGTGCATTCACCACGGGATTTTGCCATCGCGCTTGTCGGCTTCGTCCTGCTGGTCGCCTGGCGCGCACCTCCGCTGGTCGTCGTTGCTTTCAGCGCAGCCGCTGGAATCGCGGTGGCGCTGCTTTGATAGCCGCCGAACTGACCCTCGGCGATCGCAAGAAGATCCTGCGCGCAATCCGTGAGCTGCAAGGCTCCGACAACATCGCGACGTCTTCAGTTTGATAGCTCCGGCATCCAATCCCGCAATTTTCGCGCAGCGCCGGTGACGTCGGCGATCGTCCGATACGTCCCCGTCTCCACCATCATCGCCCGCGCGAGCCGCACGGCGCGGGCTTCGCTGATCGCGCGCTGCTTGGGATCCTCGATTAGCTCGAAATCGATATTGTGGGCGAGGCCGAAGATGCGGCGGATGGTCTTGGCGGCGGTGAAGCCGACCGTGTCAGTGAACAGCCGCTGCATATAGGCTTGCCGCTCGATCTCCAGCCGCGCGGCGCCCTGCTCTCCGGAAAAGAGCGAGACCGGATAGGCATCGCCGCCGGCTTTGGTCCGCCAGAGGTCGAGGAATTTGCGGGCGAATTCGTTCCAGACCTGCTCGACCGTCTCCAGAACCCAACCTTCGAATTCGCGCCGCTCGCCCGGCACGCGCTCGTGGCCGGATGATGCAAAATAGGCCATCAGCAGATTGGCCAGCACGGCGCCGAGGTCGAACCCCATCGGGCCGTAGAACGCGAATTCGGGATCGATCACCCGCGTCTCGCTCTCCGTGACCATGATCGAGCCCGTGTGGAGGTCGCCATGCAGCAGCGCTTCCGGGCTTGCCATGAATTTCAGCTTCAGCCGCGAGATCGCGACATGAAGCTCCATGTCGTCGCGCAAATCTGCGGCGAGCGCGTCGAGATACGGCGCGGTCCAGCGGTTCTGCTCGGCGATACGATAGGGATCGGTGAAGATCAGATCCTCGGTGATCTTGCACAGCGCATGGTTGCCGGCGAAGGCCGCGATGGCCTCCTTCTTCTCGGCCGTAGAGAGCGCAAGATCGGAGGTGAAGAACAGCGTTCGCGCCATGAAGGTGGTGATGTCGTCGACGAAGCGCGGATAGCGGGTGCCCGCGACCAAGCCCTTGCGCATGATGATATGGGGCTCGAGCAGCTCCATCACGGTCAGCGCCAAGCCGTCGTTGTGATGTAGTACCGCCGGCACAAGGCCGGGCGCGAGCTCGGCCTGCTTCGACAAGGCCAAAAATTCGTAATGGGCCCGGGACAGCGGCAACGGCCAGCTCTCCCCGACGAGGCGGACATAAGGCAGCGCCTGCTTCACGGCGATGCCGCCGCGGTCGCCCTTGACGATGAAGACCAGGTTGAGATTGCCGTCGCCGACCTCGGTGATCGACCAGGAGACCGGTTCGTTGCCGAGACGCGCTGCAATGTCGGGCAGGCCCGCGAGATAATCCCGCAAAGCCGCCTCATGCAGAATCCGATAGTCCCCCGCCTGCGCCTCGGTCATGACGATCCATCCCATCATATGGGCCGGACCGTTACTCCCGCTCCAGGAAGCTCGAGCCGATCTCGGCCTTTCTTTTGATCGGATCGTAATCGCAATAGACGTTGTCCGCCACCAGCGTGTAGCTGGCGCTGACGGTGTATTTGTCAGGCTTGACCGAGTTCAGGCCGATCACCGAGGTGCTTTTTCCCCCGTTCCATTTGAACGGCGTCGAGCTCTTGGCCTGCTCGCAGGCCGTCACGGCTTCGTTGAAGACATAGCCCTCGACGAACGCCTTCAGCGTTCGCATCTGCACGGCCGTCCGCCACTCGACATAGCCGATGCCGCCGAGGCCGGCGACGATCAGCACCAGCAGCGCGACGACGATCCTCTGAAAAGTCATTTATTCCCCCCAAACAAGCGTTTCCAAAAGTCTAAAGAGATGAGCTTTGGTTCGCATCGAAAGATGCGATCCGGGTGAGGGGTTACGGTCTCACCGCGTGCCGCGGCCCCTCACCCGGATTGCTGCGCAATCCGACCTCTCCCCGTCGGGGAGAGGTGAACCCGCACCTCATTTCATCATGTTCTAAAACGGCATTCCCATCAGTTTTGACAGGCGTTCCACCGAGAGATAGCCGGCGTGATAGGCCGCCATGCCGGCGGCAAAAATGACCGCCGAGATGATCGTGGTCCAGATCAGCTTGCGCCGCATGCCGGCCAGGATCGGGGCGCCGGGATCGGTGCCCGGCGCACCCGCGCCATCCTCATGCTGGCTGCGGATGCCGAAGGGCAGCGTCAGGAACAGCGCGAGCCACCAGATGACGAAGTAGATCGCAAGCCCGGTCGAGATTTGGTAGGCCATGGTCCGGCCTATGCCTGCTCGATTTCGACGAGCGCGCCGGAAAAATCCTTCGGATGCAGGAACAGCACCGGCTTGCCGTGGGCGCCGATCTTCGGCACGCCGTCACCGAGCACCCGCGCGCCCTCCTTCACCAGCGTGTCGCGCGAGACGATGAT
The DNA here is from genome assembly GCF_016612535.1 of Bradyrhizobium diazoefficiens. Lineage (NCBI taxonomy): Bacteria > Pseudomonadati > Pseudomonadota > Alphaproteobacteria > Hyphomicrobiales > Nitrobacteraceae > Bradyrhizobium > Bradyrhizobium diazoefficiens. The sequence goes on along the minus strand of NZ_JAENXS010000002.1, from coordinate 236,352 downwards.
GTCGACGACCTCGTAGCAGATGTGGTGGATGCCGCCGTCGGCATTGCGTTCGAGGAACTTTGCGATCGGCGAGGCCTCACCGAGCGGCTCGATGAACTCGATCTTGGTGTTGGGGAGCGTCGCGAACACGGTGGTGACGCCATGCTCGGGCAGCGCGATGGCCTCCGATATCTGGGCGCCGAACGCTGCGCCGTAAATCCTGGCAGCCTTGATGGCGTCCTTTGTGGCGATCGCCACATGGTTGAGCCGGCCCAGCATATGCTTCTCCCTTAGACTGTCAGGACGTGTACCAGACAGGCGGGCTTTTTGCCCCAATGTTCGTTGATCACCGCCCGGACGGCGCGTCGCACCGATTCACCAAGCGCATCCGCATCCCTGCGGCGCGCCTTCGGCAGGCCCTCGATCGTGGACATCACGGCATCGAAGACGATGTCGTCGAGGGGCTCGCCCGCCCGGTTCTTTTCGGGGATGCCGACCAGATCGACCTCGGGCTCGTCGACGAGCTCGCCCTGCGCGGTCATGGCGATCGCGACGAAGGCGCAGCCGGAGAACGCCATGCGGCGGCGCTCGACCACCGCACGGGATTTTGAATCCTCCAGGATAGTGCCGTCCTTGTAGAGCCGGCCCGAAGGCACCTCGCCGACGATGCCGGGATCGCCTGGCCCGAGCTTGACGAGATCACCGTTGCGGACGACCAGCACGCGCGGCACGCCGGCGGCGCGCGCCAGTTTGGCGTGCTCGTTGAGGTGCAGGGCCTCGCCATGCACGGGGATCAGCAGCTGCGGCTTCACCCAGGAGATCATGTCGCGCAGCTCGTCGCGGCGCGGATGGCCGGAGACGTGGACCAGATGGTCGCGGTCGGTGAGGACCTCGACGCCCTGGAGCACCAGATTGTTGATGATCGCGCCGACCGCCTTTTCGTTGCCCGGGATGGTGCGCGAGGAGAAGATCACGCTGTCGCCGCGGTTGAGCGTGATCTCGGGATGATCGTCATTGGCGATACGGGCGAGCGCGGCGCGGGATTCGCCCTGGCTGCCGGTGCAGAGCGCCAGCACCTTGTCCTGCGGCAGATGGCCGTAGACCTCGGGCGAGCGGAAATTCTGCACGCCGTCGAGATAGCCGGTCTCGCGCGCGACCTGCACCACCCGCTCCATGGCGCGGCCGACCACGACGACCTCGCGGTCGGCGGCTTTCGCAGCGTCGGCGACGGCCTTGATGCGCGCGACATTGGAGGCGAAGGTCGTGACCGCGACGCGGCCCTTGGCGGCCTTCACCAGATCGATGATGGTTCGGGCGACTTCGGCTTCCGAGGGCGAACGGCCGTCGCGCACGGCGTTGGTGGAATCGCCGATCAAAGCCATCACGCCCTCCTCGCCGAGCTCGCGCAGCCGCTTCTCGTCGGTCGGACGCCCCAAGGTCGGGGTCGGGTCGATCTTCCAGTCGCCGGTGTGCAGCACGGTGCCGGCTTCGGTGTGGATCGCCAGCGCATGCGCTTCCGGAATCGAATGCGCGACCGGGATGAACTCGACGTTGAACGGGCCGACATCGACGCGGCCGCCGGACGGAACCACGGTCACCGGGATCTTCGGCGCATTGCGCTCGGCGGCGCATTTGGCCTCGAACAGCGCCGCGCTGAACTGGGTGGCGTAGATCGGGCATTTCAGCCTGGGCCAGAGGTCGATGATCGCGCCGAAATGGTCCTCATGGGCGTGGGTCAGCACCAGGCCCATCAGGTTCTTGCGTTCCTTCTCCAGGAAGCTGATGTCCGGCATGATCAAATCGATGCCGGGCAGATGCTCCTCGTCGCCGAAGGAGACGCCGAGATCGACCGCCAACCAGGAACGTTGCTGGCGGTTGCCGAGGCCGTAGATCGACAGGTTCATGCCGATCTCGCCGACGCCGCCAAGCGGCGCAAATACCAGTTCGTCAGGTCTCGCCATCACGCCGCTCCCACCGAGGCGGCCGAACCGAAGAACACCTCGCCGGCCGCCACCGGCAGGCGTCGGCCGTCAGTGGTGCGGACGATCAGGCAACCGGTGTCGTCGATCGTGTCGAAAATGCCTTCCAGCGTCATCGTCCCCGTGTTGATCGCGACGCGCTCGCCGAGGCCGGCGGCGCGCTCCAACCAGAGCTTGCGGATCTCGGCAAAGCCGCGGCCATTGTCCCAGATGCCGCGGAACTCGACCCAGGCGTCCGTCAGCGCCGAGAACAGCTCCTCGGCACTGATCTGGACGCCGAGCGTTGCCAGCGATACCGCCGGCGTCGGCGTGCCCTCCGGCGCCGCCACGATGTTGGTGCCGATGCCGGTGACGATGGCCAGGCGATCGCCGACGGCTTCGGCTTCGAGCCCGATGCCGACGAGCTTCTTGCCGTTGGCGAGGATGTCGTTCGGCCATTTCAGGGCGTATCGGGGCCGGTCAGGGCCGAGCCGCAGCGCGGCCTCGAGGCTGACCTTCTCCAGCGCCGCCCCTTCCGCCAGCCCGGCGGCAAAGCCGATGGTCGCGGCCACCGCTGGCGCGACGTCCACGACTTCAAGGACGCTGGCGGCGAGATTGCCCCGCGGCGAGATCCAGGCGCGCTGCCGCCGGCCGCGGCCTGCGCTCTGCTCCGCTGTCACGAACCAGATCGGGCCGCGCTCGCCGGCGCGCGCGCTTTCGATCGCATCGGTATTGGTCGAGCCGGTCCGCTCCGAAGCTGCGAGCTTGTAGCCCGCCGCGATTGCACGAGGACCGAGCGCGAAACCCATCCTAGAACAGCGACTTGGCTGCGGCGGAGGCGACGCTCACCACCGGGCCCGCGAACACCGCGAAGAGGATGTTGAACAGACCCGCGACCGCCAGCACCGTCTTCACCTCGACGCGCACCGGATCGACCTGCCCGGCCGGCTCGTCGAAATACATCGTCTTGACGATGGTGAGATAATAGTAGGCGCCCACCACGCTGGAGAGCACGCCGATCACGGCGAGCGTGAACAAATTCGCCTTGATGGCGGCGACGAAGACGTACCATTTGGCGAAGAAGCCGGCGAGCGGCGGAACGCCGGCGAGCGAGAACAGCAGCATTGCGAACATGAAGGCGAGCAGCGGATTGGTGCGCGACAGACCCGCGAAGTCGCTGATCTGCTCGACGGCCTGGCCGTTGCGCTTCATCGCGAGGATGATCGAGAACGAGCCGAGCGTCATCGCGACATAGATCACGATGTACATCAACACGCCCTGCGCGCCCTCGACGGTGCCGGAAGCCAAGCCGACCAGCGCGAAGCCCATATGGCCGATCGAGGAATAGGCCATCAGGCGTTTGATGTTGCTCTGGCCGATCGCGGCAAACGAACCCAGCACCATCGAGGCGATCGCCACGAACACCAGGATCTGCTGCCACTGCGAGACGATGCCGGGGAACGCGGTGAGCGTGACGCGGGTGAAAACGGCGAGCGCGGCGACCTTCGGCGCGGACGCAAAGAAGGCGGTGACCGGCGTCGGGGCGCCCTCGTAGACATCAGGCGTCCACATATGGAACGGCACGGCCGAAACCTTGAAGCAGAGGCCGGCGAGCAGGAAGACCAGGCCAAACACCAGGCCGACATTCGCGGCGGTTGCGGCGGTGGCGATCCCGGCGAAGCTGACGGTGCCGGTGAAGCCATAGATCAGCGAGGCACCGTACAGCAGCATGCCCGAGGACAGCGCACCGAGCACGAAATACTTCAGGCCGGCTTCGGTCGATTTGGCATTGTCGCGGTTCGAGGTCGCGACGACGTAGAGCGCGAGCGACATCAGCTCGAGGCCGAGATAGAGCGAGATCAGATCGCCGGCCGAGATCAGCACCATCATCCCGAGCGTCGAGAGCAGCACCAGGATCGCATACTCGAAAATACGCCGCGACGGATCGGACAGGAACTCGGTGGACAGCACCAGCGTCACCGCCGAGCCGATCAGGGCCAGGATCTTCATGAAGCGCGCAAAGTCGTCGACGATGAAGCTGCCGCCGAACGTCACCTGCTTGCCTGCCGGCAGCATGTATTCGAGCACGCCGACCACGATCAGGAGCAGCACCGCCAGCGTCGTGACCGTGCTGGTGGCCCCCTGCCCGCGATAGGCGCCGAGCATCAGAAGCGCCATGGCACCGATCGCGAGCACGAGCTCGGGCAGCACCGGCGCCAGTTGATAACCTGCAGTCGTAAAGCTCATGGCGATGTCCTGACCTGCCCGGTCACTGGAGCAGTGCGGCGGCCTTCACGGCCGTCACAGCGGTGTTGTAATTGTTGACGAGTTGCTGGACCGAGGCCGCCGACATGTCGAGCACCGGCTTCGGATAGACGCCGAACAGGATGGTCAGCGCGATCAGCGGGAACAGCGTCACGCACTCCCGGAAAGTGAGGTCTTTGATGCTCATCAGCGACGGCTTGACCAGCGCCCCGAACACGACCTTGCGGTAGAGCCACAGTGCGTAGCCGGCCGACAGGATCACGCCGAAGGTGGCGAAGAACGCGGTCGAGACCGAGACCTTGAAGGTGCCGAGCAGCGTCATGAACTCGCCGACGAAGCCGGAGGTGCCGGGCAGACCGACATTGGCCATGGTGAACACCATGAAGGTCAGCGCGTAGAGCGGCATCCGGTTGACGAGGCCGCCATAGGCCGCGATCTCGCGGGTGTGCATGCGGTCGTAGACGATACCGACGCAGAGGAACAGCGCGCCGGAGACGATGCCGTGCGAAATCATCTGGAACACGCCGCCGGCGACGCCCTGCATGGTGCCGGCGAAGATGCCCATGGTGACGAAGCCCATATGCGCGACCGAGGAGTACGCGATCAGCTTCTTCATGTCCTCCTGCATCAGCGCCACCAGCGAGGTGTAGATGATGGCGATCGCCGAGAGCGTGAAGATCAGCGGTGCGAAGTCGTGCGAGGCCAGCGGGAACATCGGCAGCGAGAAGCGCAGGAAGCCGTAGCCGCCCATCTTCAGCAGGATCGCGGCGAGAACCACCGAGCCCGCTGTCGGCGCCTCGACGTGCGCGTCGGGCAGCCAGGTGTGCACCGGCCACATCGGCATCTTCACCGCGAAGGAGGCGAAGAAGGCGAGCCACGCCCAGGTCTGCAGGGACCGCGGCACGGCGGTGTGCATCAGGGTCGGGATGTCGGTGGTGCCGCCGTTCCAGTACAGCGCCATGATGGCGAGCAGCATCAACACCGAGCCGAGCAGCGTGTAGAGGAAGAACTTGAAGGAGGCGTAGACCCGGCGCGGGCCGCCCCAGACGCCGATGATCAGGAACATCGGGATCAGGCCGCCCTCGAAGAACAGATAGAACAGCACGAGATCGAGCGCCGAGAAGGTGCCGATCATCAGCGTTTCCAGGATCAGGAACGCCATCATGTATTCGCGGACGCGGTTGGTGATCGCCTTCCAGCTCGCGATGATGCAGAACGGCATGATCGCGGTGGTCAGGATCACCAGCGGCAACGAGATGCCGTCGACGCCCATGTGATAGGTGATGCCGGTCGCGAGCCAGCTCGCCTTCTCGACGAACTGGAAGTCGGCATTCGACGGATCGAAGCGCATGACCAGCAGCACCGACACCGCGAAGGTGATCAGCGTGGTCCACAGCGCGATCCAGCGCGAGTTGCGCCGCGCCGCCTCGTCGTCGCCGCGGCTGAGATAGACGATCAGCGCACCGACCAGCGGCAGGAACGTCGTGACGGATAGGATGGGCCAGGTCGTCATTTACTGGCCTCCAAAGCCGAACATGAACCAGGTGATCAGGCCGGCGGCACCGATCAGCATGGCAAACGCGTAGTGATAGAGATAGCCGGTCTGGATCTTCACGACGTTGCGGGTGATATCCAGCACGCGTGCGGAGATGCCGTCGGGACCGAGGCCGTCGATGATGAAGCCATCGCCCTTCTTCCAGAACTGGTAGCCGATCCACTTCGCCGGACGGACGAAGATAAGGTCGTAGAGCTCGTCGAAGTACCATTTGTTGAGCAGGAACTTGTACAGCATCGGTTGGGTGTTCGCGAGCTCGACCGGAAGGTAGGGCTTCCGGATGTAGAAGGTGTAGGACACCAGGAAGCCGCCCACCATCATCACGAACGGCAGCCATCCCAGCAGCGGCGGCATGTGCTCCATATCCTCGAGGATGTGCGGATTCATCTTCACGGATTCGCGGAAGAACTCCTCCACGCCGTGAGGTCCGGTGAACAACTCCTTGAACGGGAAACCGGCAAGGACCGAGCCGACGGCAAGCACGCCGATCGGCACCAGCATCCAGATCGGGCTTTCATGCGCGGCCTCGTAGTGCTCCTGGTCGTGCGGCTCGCCGAAGAAGGTCTTGAACACCAGACGCCAGGAATAGAACGAGGTCAGGCCGGCGGCCGCGATCGTCATCAGATAGGCGTAGGTCGAGAACGGGTTGTGCGAGGCATAAGCGGCCTCGATGATCGCGTCCTTGGAGAAGTAGCCTGCGAACAACGGGAAGCCGGTCAGCGCCAGCGTGCCGACGGTCATCACCGCGAACGTATACGGGATCTTGCGCCAGAGGCCGCCCATGTTGCGGATGTCCTGCTCGTGGTGCATCGCGTAGATCACCGAGCCGGAGCCCAAGAACAAGAGCGCCTTGAAGAAGGCGTGCGTGAACAAGTGAAACATGCCGACCGAATAGGCCCCTGCCCCCATCGCCACGAACATGTAGCCGAGCTGCGAGCAGGTCGAGTAAGCGACGATGCGCTTGATGTCGTTCTGGACGAGGCCGATGGTCGCGGCGAAGAACGCCGTGGTCGCGCCGAAGAACATCACGACGGCCTGCGCGTCCGGCGCCAGCTCGAACAGCGGCGACAGGCGCGCCACCATGAACACGCCGGCGGTGACCATGGTCGCCGCGTGGATCAGCGCCGACACCGGCGTCGGGCCCTCCATCGCGTCCGGCAACCAGGTGTGCAGCAGGAACTGCGCCGACTTGCCCATCGCGCCCATGAACAGCAACAGGCAAGTGAGCGTCAGCGCGTCGGCGTGCCAGCCGAGGAAGTCGATGGTCTTGCCGGTGAGGCTCGGCGCCTGATGGAAGATCGTCTCGAAGTCCGTGGAACTGGTCAGGTAGAAAATCGCGAAGATGCCGAGCGCGAAGCCGAAATCGCCGACGCGGTTGACCACGAAGGCCTTGATGGCGGCCGCATTCGCCGACGGCTTTTGGTACCAGAAGCCGATCAGCAGATAGCTCGCCAGACCCACGCCTTCCCAGCCGAAGAACAGCTGCACGAGGTTGTCCGCGGTCACCAGCATCAGCATGGCGAAGGTGAACAGACTGAGATAGCCGAAGAAGCGCGGCCGGTACGGATCCTCGTCCATGTAGCCGATGGAATAGAGGTGCACGAGCGAGGACACGGTCGTGACCACCACCAGCATCACGGCGGTGAGCGTATCGACGCGCAGCGTCCAGTAAACTTGCAAGTCGCCGGAGAAGATCCAGGGCAAGAGCTGGAATCGGGCGTCATGGCCATTGAAGCCGACATCGACCAGCGTCATCCAGGACAGCGCCGCCGCCACGAACAGCAACGCCGTGGTGATCAGCTCGGCGCCGCGCGAGCCCGCCGCCGGCGGCTCGACCGGGCCGTGGCCGTGATCGTCGTGGCCGTCGCCGGGTTCGTGATGGGTCTCGTGAATGACGGAGGCATCCTCGTTGATCGTATCGGACGCATGGACATGCGCACCGTGACCGTGGTCACCGTGATGCTCCACCTCGTCGCCCGAGGGGTTGCGGGCATGCGCGCCGAACAGCGCGATCAGGCCAGCCAGAATGGCGCCCAGCAGCGGCAGGAAAACAATTGCCTGAACCATGACTTACTCTTTCCGCATGATCTGATCGGAAAACCGGTGTCCACTTTTCCGGATCATGCGCTCAGCCCTTCATCAGATTGACGTCCTCAACCGCGATCGAGCCGCGGTTGCGGAAATAGACCACCAGGATGGCGAGACCGATCGCGGCTTCGGCGGCCGCGACGGTCAAGACCAGCAGCGCGAAGACCTGGCCGACGATGTCGCCGAGGAAGGTCGAGAATGCCACCAGATTGATGTTGACCGAGAGCAGGATCAGCTCGATCGACATCAGGATGACGATGATGTTCTTGCGGTTCAGGAAGATGCCGAGGATCCCGAGCGTGAACAGGATCGCGCCGACCGCGAGGTAATGTCCGAGCCCGATCGTCATTTCACCCACTCCGCCGCGTCGCTGTCCTGAAGCCCCTGCCCCGTTGCCACCTTGCGCATTGCCATGGCCATCTCAGGCGTGCGTGCGTTCTGAACGTTGATGTCCTGCCGCTTCACGTTCGCCTTGTGCCGCAGCGTCAGCACGATGGCCCCGATCATGGCGACCAGCAGCACCATGCCCGAGAGCTGGAAGTAGTGGACGTACTTCGTATAGAGCACCAGGCCGAGCGCCTCGGTGTTGGACACGTTGGTCGGAATCGGCGCTGTGATGGTCTTGCTGATGCTGGGGTTGATGACCCAGACGCCGACGGTGAGCAGCAGCTCGAACAGGAAGATGCCGCCGATCACCAGGCCCACCGGCAGATACTGGATGAAGCCTTCACGCAGCTCGGTGAAGTCGACGTCGAGCATCATGATCACGAACAGGAACAGGACAGCGACCGCACCGACATAGACGACGATCAGGATCATCGCCAGGAATTCGGCGCCCATCAGCACGAACAGGCCGGAGGCGTTGACGAAGGCCAGGATCAGGTACAGCACGGAGTGCACGGGATTGCGCGAGACAATCACCATCACCGCCGAGGCGACGCAGACGCCGGCGAAGAGATAGAAGAACAGCGCGGGAAGGATCATGCTCTCATCTCACCGGTAAGGCGCGTCGAGCTCGATCGCTTTCGCGATCTCGCGTTCCCAGCGATCGCCGTTGGCGAGCAGCTTGGCCTTGTCATAGAACAGTTCCTCGCGGGTCTCGGTCGCGAACTCGAAGTTCGGACCTTCGACGATGGCGTCGACCGGGCAGGCCTCCTGGCAGAGGCCGCAATAGATGCACTTCACCATGTCGATGTCGTAGCGCACGGTGCGGCGGGTGCCGTCGTTGCGGCGCGGGCCGGCCTCGATGGTAATGGCCTGCGCCGGGCAGATGGCCTCACACAGCTTGCAGGCGATGCAGCGCTCTTCGCCGTTGGGATAGCGGCGCAGCGCGTGCTCGCCGCGGAAGCGCGGTGAGATCGGGCCCTTCTCGAACGGATAGTTCAGCGTCGGCTTGGGCTGGAAGAAATAGCGCATGGCCAGGAAGAGTGCCGAGACGAATTCCGACAGCAGGAGCGAGCGTGCAGTGGCGTTGATGTTGATACCCATGACGGCCCTCACTTCGGCGCGATGCCGGCGAACTGCAGCACGCCGGCCACCACGACCACCATCGCCAGCGACAACGGCAGGAACACCTTCCAGCCGAGGCGCATCAGTTGGTCGTAGCGGTAGCGCGGCACGATCGCCTTTGCCATCGCGAACAGGAAGAACATGAAGAATACTTTGAGCGCGAACCAGATGATCCCCGGCACCCAGTTGAAGGGCGGCAGGTCGACCGGCGGCAACCAGCCTCCGAGGAACAGGATGGTCGCCAGCGCGCACATCGTGGTGATCGCAACATACTCGCCCAGCATGAACAAGAGATACGGGGTCGAGCCGTATTCGACCATGAAGCCTGCGACCAGCTCGGATTCCGCTTCGACGAGGTCGAAGGGCGGACGGTTGGTTTCCGCCAGCGCCGAGACGTAGAACACCACGAACATCGGAAACAGCGGCCAGACGTACCAGTTCAGGATGGTGAGCTGCGGCAGCCCGATCAGGCCCGCAAGGCCGCGGGCATGCTGGGCTTCGACCACCGCCGACAAGTTCAGCGTGCCGGCGCAGAGCAGCACCGTAATGATGACGAAGCCGATCGAGACTTCATACGACACCATCTGGGCCGCCGAGCGCAGCGCAGCCAGGAACGGGTATTTCGAGTTCGACGACCAGCCGGCCATGATGATGCCGTAGATCGACAGCGACGAGATCGCGAAGATGAAGAGGACGCCGACATTGATGTCGGAGATCACCCAGCCGAGATTGGTCGGGATCACCGCCCAGGCGGCGAGCGCGAGCACGCACGAGACCAAGGGAGCAAGGAGAAACACGCCCTTGTTGGCCCCGGACGGAATGATCGGCTCCTTCAGCACGAACTTCAAGAGGTCGGCGAAGGACTGGAACAGGCCCCAGGGACCAACCACGTTCGGGCCGCGCCGGATCTGCACCGCCGCCCAGATCTTGCGGTCGGCGAGCAGGATGTAGGCGATCGCGACCAAAAGGACGACCAGCACCAGCACGCTCTCCAAGATCATGATGATCAGCGGCCAGAGGAAGCCGGTCCAGAATGCGCTTTCGAAGAATTCCATCGGCTCACTCCGCTGCGGTCAGCATCTGCCCGGAGGCAAGCCGCGAGCATTCGGCCATCACGGCGGACGCACGCGCGATTGGGTTGGTCAAATAGAAGTCTTCGACGATGGCCTTGAAAGGCGCCTTCTCGGGCGCACCGCCCTTCCCCGCCAGCTTCTTGATCTGCTCGGCGCTGCCTGCCTCGATCTGGTCGAGACGGATCAGATGCGGCACGGCCTTGAAGATCGCCTGGCGCAGCGCGGACAACGAATCGTAGCCGAGCTTCTTGCCGAGCGCTTCCGAGAGCGCACGGATGATCGCCCAGTCCTCGCGGGCTTCGCCCGGCGGAAACGCGGCACGGCCGGTCATCTGCACGCGGCCTTCGGTGTTGACGTAGATCGCGGACTTCTCGGTATAGGCGGCTGCCGGCAAGATGACGTCGGCGCGATGCGCGCCGCGGTCGCCATGGGTGCCGATATAGACCACGAAGGTGCCGTCCGGCGCCTTGATCTCGTCGGCGCCGAGCAAGAACAGCAAATCCAGCGTCCCGAACGTGGTCATCTGCGCCGCGTTGAGGCCGCCCTGACCGGCGACGAAGCCGATGTCGAGCGCGCCGACGCGCGAAGCGCTCTCGTGCAGCACGCCAAAGCCGTTCCAGCCATCCTTCACCGCGCCGACGTCCAGCGCAAGCCTGGCGGCGGCCGCGAGAATGGCGGCGCCGTCGTGGCGCGAAGCCGCGCCCGCGCCGACCAGGATGACCGGATTCTTGGCGTTCTTCAGCACATCCATGAAGGAGTGCTTGCCCGCCGCAAGCTCACCGAGCGTCTCGGTGCCCGCACCGAGATGATCATAATCGTAGGTCAGATCGGCCTTGGCGCCGATCACGCCGACCTTGAAGCCGCCGGCGCGCCAGCGCTTGCGGATGCGGGCGTTGAACACGGCCGCTTCCTTGCGCGGATTGGCGCCAACGATGAGCAGCGCATCCGCCTGCTCGACGCCCGCCAGCGTCGGGTTGAAGATGTAGGCGCCGCGGCCAAGCGCGGGATCGAAGGCGTCGCCGCCCTGCACCGCCAGATTGGCCGAGCCGAACTTGGCGAGCAGATCCTTCATCGCGAACATCTCTTCGACGCCGGCAAGATCGCCCGCGATCGCGCCGATACGCTTGCCGTCGGTGCGCGCCGCCTTGGCGGCGATCGCGGCAAACGCCTCCGGCCAGCTCGCCGCGCGCAGCTTGCCGGCTTCGCGGATATAGGGCCGGTCGAGGCGCTGGGTGCGCAGGCCGTCGACGACGTGGCGGGTCTTGTCCGATATCCACTCCTCGTTCACGGCCTCGTTGATCCGCGGCAAAATGCGCATCACTTCGCGGCCGCGGGTATCGACGCGGATCGCAGAACCGATGCCGTCCATGACGTCGATCGACTGGGTCTTGCCGAGCTCCCACGGACGGGCCGCGAAAGCATAGGGTTTTGAGGTCAGCGCGCCGACCGGGCAGATGTCGACGAGATTGCCTTGTAGTTCCGACGTCAGCGCGTGCTCGAGATACGTCGTGATCTCCATGTCCTCGCCGCGACCGGTGGCGCCCATCTCGGGTGCGCCGGCGACTTCCGCCGAGAAGCGGACGCAGCGCGTGCACTGGATGCAGCGGTTCATCGAGGTCTTGACCAGCGCGCCGAGATATTTGTCCTCGACTGCGCGCTTGTTCTCGGCGAAGCGGCTGGTGTCGACACCATAGCCCATCGCCTGGTCCTGCAGGTCGCACTCGCCGCCCTGGTCGCAGATCGGGCAGTCCAGCGGATGGTTGATCAGAAGGAATTCCATCACGCCTTCGCGCGCCTTCTTCACCATCGGCGAACGCGTGGAGATCTCCGGCGGCTCGCCCTTGGGACCCGGACGGCAGTCGCGCACGCCCCAGGCACAGCTCGCGACCGGCTTCGGGCCGCCCTTCACCTCGACGAGGCACATCCGGCAATTGCCGGCGATCGACAGCCGCTCGTGATAGCAGAAGCGCGGAATCTCGGCGCCCGCCGCCTCGCACGCCTGAAGCAGCGTGTATTCGGCGGGGACATCGATCTCTTTGCCGTCGATGATGAGCTTGGTCATACGTCAGTCTTTCTCAGTGCGGCTGCTCGACGAGGTCGAGCCGTCGTTCGATCCGTTCGACTCGCGCTTCCAGACGGTCGAGGCGGCGGTTGATACCCGCCATCCCTTCTTCGACTGAAGTCAGGCGAACTTTCACGTCACGCATTTCATCCACCACGCGATCAAGCTTCTCGTCAAAGCGTCGCAAGTACTGAAGCACGATGTTGTCAAGTTCGTTTGCCATCACCCTACTCCGCCGCGACCATGTTCACGGGATCGCGGACGCCGGCATCGTCGATGTCGGCCTGGTGGGAATACTGGTCGATGCGCGCTTCGATCTCATGACGGAAATGCGCGATCAGGCCCTGAATCGGCCACGCTGCGGCGTCGCCGAGCGCGCAGATGGTGTGGCCTTCGACCTGTTTTGTCACCTCGAGCAGCATGTCGATTTCGCGTTTATGTGCGCGACCTTCGGCCATGCGCGTCAAGACACGCCACATCCAGCCGGTGCCTTCGCGACATGGCGTGCACTGGCCACAGCTCTCGTGCTTGTAGAAATAGGAGATGCGGGCGATGGCGCGGATCAAGTCGGTCGACTTGTCCATCACGATCACGGCCGCGGTGCCGAGGCCCGAGCGCAGCTTGCTTAAGGAGTCGAAATCCATCGGTGTGTCGATGATCTGCTCGGCCGGCACCATGCGCACCGAGGAGCCGCCGGGGATCACGGCCTTGAGGTTGTCCCAGCCGCCGCGGATGCCGCCGCAATGCTTCTCGATCAGCTCACGGAACGGAATGCCCATGGCCTCTTCGACGTTGCAGGGACGCTCGACGTGACCGGAGATGCAGAACAGTTTGGTACCGACATTGTTCGGACGGCCGATGCCGGCAAACCAGGCCGCGCCGCGGCGCAGGATGTCGGGTGCGACCGCAATCGACTCGACGTTGTTGACGGTGGTCGGGCAGCCGAACAGGCCGACATTGGCCGGGAACGGCGGCTTCAGGCGCGGCTGGCCCTTCTTGCCTTCGAGGCTTTCGAGCAGCGCGGTTTCCTCGCCGCAGATATAGGCGCCGGCGCCGTGGGCGACGTAGATGTCGAACGGCCAGCCGTTGATATTGTCCTTGCCGACCAGCTTCGCCTCATAGGCCTGGTCGATCGCCGCCTGGAGATGCTCGCGCTCGCGGATGAACTCGCCGCGGACATAGATGTAGCAGGCATGCGCGTTCATCGCGCAGCTCGCGATCAGGCAGCCCTCGACCAGCAGATGCGGATCGTGCCGCATGATCTCGCGATCCTTGCAGGTGCCGGGCTCGGATTCGTCGGCGTTGACGACGAGATAGCTGGGACGACCGTCGGTCGATTCCTTCGGCATGAACGACCATTTCAGGCCGGTCGGGAAGCCGGCGCCGCCACGGCCGCGCAGACCGGAGGCCTTCATCTCGTTGATGATCCAGTCCCGGCCCTTGTCGATGATGGCCTTGGTGCCATCCCAGGCGCCGCGGCGCCGCGCCCCCTCGAGGCCCCAGTCATGGAGGCCGTAGAGGTTCTTGAAGATGCGGTCCTTGTCCTCGAGCATATCAGTGCTTTCCGATCAACGGTTGGCTTGCTTGTAGGCAAGCCCGGCGGCGCAGACGGCGAAGGTCAGCGCCCAGAGCAGGCTGGATTCCAGCGACGCGCTCAGGGTGAAGCGCTGCAGCAGGAAGATGAAGGCCGCCGCCGCAGCGGCATGCATGGCGATGTAGCCCCACTTCTTCACGGCCGCGTTCCCTCCAATCGTGGGGAGATCCCGCATCAGGAGGTCTCCTTCAGCGTGGTCGGTCCGCCGATCGGCGCCGAGAACTGGCGGCCGTTCTGCGGGCCGGGCTTGGGCGGGCTGCCCGACGCGAAGCCGTCGAGCACCTTGCCGAAGCTCTCCTTGGTCAGGTCCTCGTAGGTGTCCTTGCCGATCAACACCATCGGTGCATTCACGCACGCGCCGAGACACTCCACCTCTTCCCAGCTGAAATTGCCGTCCTTGGAGAGGTGGAACGGATCGTGGTGGATCCGGCTCTCGCAGACATGGATCAGATCTTCGGCACCGCGCAGGCGGCACGGCGTGGTGCCGCAGACCTGGACATGGGCCTTCTTGCCGACGGGTGCGAGCTGGAACATCGTGTAGAAGGTCGCGACCTCGAGCACACGGATGTAGGGCATGTCGAGCATGTCGGCGATGACGCGGATCGCGGCTTCCGAGACCCAGCCGTCGTGCTGCTCCTGCGCGCGCCACATGATGGCAATGACAGCGGAGGCCTGGCGTCCGGCCGGATATTTCGCGATCTGCTGCTTGGCGAATGCGAGGTTCTCGTCCGTGAACGCAAAGCTCGCGGGCTGGACTTCCTTCGGTGCTAATCGGCGGACGGACATCTCTTATTCTCTCACTGCATACGGCGCGCGTTTTTTGCATTCAGGGCATTGATCCTGTCGTGCCAGAATGCGCTTGCGGTGCCGAAAACGTTATAGCCGACGTGGGTCGAGACCTTGATGCGATCGAGGATCGACAGCTCGGTCACAGTCTCCAGCCGGTTGGTGCGGGGATCGAGCACGATCAGCTTCAGCGGGGTCTGTTCGAGGATGTAGCGCGACACCGCATGAGTGCGGTCGCTGCCGTGCTCCTCGCACATGATGACGCTGTCGGTCTGGAGTAGCCGGGCACCGCCCCTGATCGCCTCGATCTCGACGCCCTCGACGTCGAGCTTGATCAGGTACTTGCCGTTGCTTGCGACCTTGCCGTCGTCGATCAGGTTGTCGAGCGCGAGCACCGGAACCTCCTCCCCACCCGCCGTTTTATCGCCGGCGATGCTGAAGGCCTCGTGTTTGGTGCCGGACAGCCGCGCGGTGCCGCGGGTCGCGCCGATCGCGCATTTCATGGTCTCGAAGCGGCCACCGTTGACGCGCGCATTGTTGGCGAGCTTCGGATAGTTCTGCCCCGACGGCTCGATCGCGATCGACTTGTGCGAGCCGAACGGCTTGCTCGAGACCAGCACCGACCAATAGCCATAATTGGCGCCGCAATCGAGCAAGGTGTAATCGACGTCGATGGAGTGGGCGAACAGCAGCTCCAGTTCGTCTTCGTAGCTGTAGGAGCGGTTGAGCAGCTTGCTCCAGTAACCGTCGCCGTAAGGGAATTCGAACACGGCGTCCGGGTTGAGCTTGATCGCGATGTTGCGCTCAGGCAGCGTTTTCCGCAGCAGATTCGCGCAGGCGATGTAGCCCATATGCGAGAAGTGCGACGAGATCTTCGATCCCGTCACCAGCGCCAAGGCAGCCGTCCGCTCCCACAGGTTGGCCCCTTCAAGGGCCCCCGAGGCACGGTCAAACTGGATGGGCGCCTGCGCCATCACCGATCGACCTCTCCGAACACAATGTCGAGCGAGCCAAGGATCGCCGAGACGTCGGCGAGCAGGTGGCCACGGCAGATGTGGTCCATCGCCTGCAGATGCGCAAAGCCCGGCGCGCGGATCTTGCACTTGTAGGGCTTATTGGTGCCGTCGGAGATCAGATAGACGCCGAACTCGCCCTTGGGCGCCTCGACTGCGGCATAGACTTCGCCGGCCGGCACGTGGACGCCTTCGGTATAGAGCTTGAAGTGATGGATCAGCGCTTCCATCGAGCGCTTCATCTCGCCACGACGCGGCGGCGCGACCTTATTGTCCTCGACGACGACGGGGCCCTTCCCGTCGGCTGCGTTCAGCTTCTGGATGCACTGCCTCATGATGCGCACGGACTGGCGCATCTCTTCCATGCGGATCAGATAGCGGTCGTAGCAGTCGCCGTTCTTGCCGATCGGGATGTCGAAATCCATTTCGGCGTAGCATTCATAGGGCTGCGACTTGCGCAGGTCCCAGGCCGCGCCCGAGCCGCGCACCATCACGCCCGAGAAACCCCACTCCCAGGCTTCCTTCAGCGGCACCACGCCGATGTCGACGTTGCGCTGCTTGAAGATGCGGTTGGCGGTGAGCAGGCGGTCGAGGTCGTCCACCACTTTCAGGAACGGCTCGCACCAGGCGTCGATATCGTCGACCAGCTTCTGCGGCAGGTCCTGATGCACGCCGCCGACGCGGAAGAAAGCCGCATGCATGCGGCTGCCCGAGGCGCGCTCGTAGAACACCATCAGCTTCTCGCGCTCTTCGAAACCCCACAGCGGCGGGGTCAGCGCGCCGACGTCCATCGCCTGCGTGGTGACGTTGAGCAGATGCGACAGGATGCGGCCGATCTCGCAATAGAGCACGCGGATCAGCTGGCCGCGGCGCGGCACCTCGATGCCGAGCAGCTTCTCGGCGGCGAGGCAGAAGGCGTGCTCCTGGTTCATCGGCGCGACGTAGTCGAGCCGGTCGAAGTAAGGGATCGCCTGAAGATAGGTCTTCTGCTCGATCAGCTTCTCGGTGCCGCGGTGAAGCAGGCCGATATGCGGATCGACGCGGGCAACGACTTCGCCGTCAAGCTCCAGCACCAGACGCAGCACGCCGTGCGCGGCCGGATGCTGCGGACCAAAGTTGATGGTGAAGTTTCGGAGGTTCTCAGGTTGTTCATTCATGATCAGACCTTCGGCCCCGCCTTTTCATCGCCGGGCAGCGGATAGTCCGCGCCTTCCCATGGCGACAAGAAATCGAACTTGCGGAATTCCTGGTTGAGCCTGACGGGCTCGTACACCACCCGCTTCTCCTGATCGTCGTAGCGAACCTCGACGAAGCCCGTGAGCGGAAAGTCCTTGCGCAGCGGATGACCCTCGAAGCCGTAATCGGTGAGGATGCGGCGCATGTCGGGATGGCCGACGAAGAACACGCCGTAGAGGTCGTAGGCCTCGCGCTCGAACCAGTCGGCGCCCGGGAACACCTCGATCAGCGACGGCACTTGCGTGGTCTCGTCGGCTTGGGCCTTGAGCCGGATCCGCGCGTTCAGCGTCGGGGACAGCAAGTGATAGATCACGTCGAAGCGCTTTTCGCGCGACGGATAATCAGCGGCGGTGATGTCGGTGAAGTTGATAAAGCGGCAGTTCGGATCGTCACGGAGGTACTTGACCACCTCGACGATCTTGTTGGCCTCGACATCAACCGTGAGCTGGTTGAAGGCCACCGAATGACTGATGGCGGCGCCCGGAAGCGCGCTCACGATCGTCTGCCCCAGGGCGTCGAGCTTGGCGTCGTCCATGACGTAAAACCTTAGCGTTCGATGGTGCCGGTGCGGCGGATCTTCTTCTGCAGCAGCAAGATGCCGTAGAGCAGCGCTTCGGCCGTGGGTGGGCAGCCCGGCACGTAGATGTCGATCGGCACGATGCGGTCGCAGCCGCGCACGACCGAGTAGGAATAGTGATAATAGCCGCCGCCATTGGCGCAGGAGCCCATCGAGATGACGTAGCGCGGCTCCGGCATCTGGTCGTAGACCTTGCGCAGCGCAGGCGCCATCTTGTTGGTCAGGGTGCCGGCGACGATCATCACGTCGGACTGGCGCGGCGAGGCGCGCGGGGCGAAGCCGAAGCGCTCGACGTCGTAGCGCGGCATCGACACCTGCATCATCTCGACCGCGCAGCAGGCGAGACCGAAGGTCATCCACATCAAGGAGCCGGTGCGCGCCCAGGTGATGAGGTCGTCGGTCGCGGCCACGAAGAAACCCTTGTCGGACAGCTCGTGATTGACCTCGAGGAAGAACGGATCATTGGCTCCGACCGGCCTGCCGGTCGACGGATCCAAAATGCCATTGGGGGCCGGCGCTACGACCGGACCGCCGGATGGTGCAGGGTTCAATCCCATTCGAGTGCCCCTTTCTTCCATTCATAGGCGAAGCCCACCGTCAGCACGGCGAGGAACACCACCATGGACCAGAAGCCGGTCGCGCCAAGCTTGCCGAACGCCACTGCCCAGGGAAACAGAAACGCCACCTCGAGATCGAAGATGATGAAGAGGATGGCAACCAGATAGAAGCGGACGTCGAACTTCATGCGGGCGTCGTCGAAGGCGTTGAAGCCGCACTCATACGCGGACAGTTTTTCCGGGTCCGGCTGCTGGAACGCCACGATGAAGGGCGCGATCAGCAGCACCAGGCCGATGATGGCCGCTACCCCTATAAAGACGACGAGTGGAAGATAGTTCTGTAGAATGCCGCTCATTGACGAGCCCTTTTTCCCGCAGCCTCGGGACAGCCACGGATTCGTCCAGTTTGGAATTGTTCTGAGCCTTAGCGCAGTGCACCAATGGGCGCAAGACACGCTCTTTTCAGGCCCTTTGCTGCTCCCAGACCGGTGGAAATCCCGGAATCACCCCAAGCTGGTATGGAGCAGATCGGCAAACCCAGCAAGGGCAGCCCATCGGCCTCCCCACCGCAGGACGACGGCTCCGCGGGAGCATTTTCCCGAGGGGGCGGCCACAAGTCTAGGACGATTTTGCTTTCTTGCTGCGACGCAGCCAGACCCTGAAAACGACAAGCACGGGACAGCCCACCGTCACCCAGGCGACATATTGGCCGAGCGCGCCCCAGAGCAACGCAGCCAGCAGGCCGGTGATGGTCGCAGCCGCGAGCAGGATAGGTGCAGCAAAGACACGTATCCACAGATGCGCACGGTCAGAGGAGCCATGCATCACGACGGGACCGGGGCTCGTCTGGCGAATGTGTCAATGCGGTGAAGGGCCCGCTTCCGCCGCCGTGCCAGCCAGAGATAGAGGCCGCTGCCGATCACAACGATGGTGAGCCCATCGAGCGCTGCCCAGATCACCTTGAGCGGCATGCCGCCATAGTCGCCGAAATGCAGAGGCTGCGAGATCAACAGCGCCTGGAGATAGAGCGGCAGCGCCCGGCTGTCGGCGACCTCCCCGGTTTCACCGTCGAGCAGCACCGGCTGCAACAGCCGTGACGTCAGGGCCGTATCACCGCGCATAAAGGCGGCGAAATGGTGCGAGGACGTGAACGGCGTGCCCGGGAAGGCGATGAAGGCGACCTCCATCCCCGGCACCGCCTGCTTCGAACGCGCGACCACATCATCGAGCGAGGCGAGATGCGCAGGCGGCGGCTTGCCGGCATAAGGCGCAACCATGCTGGCGAGCTCGGTCGTCTTCCACTGGTTCAGCATCAGCTCGGCCCAGGTGTTGACGACGCCGGTCAATCCCACCACCAGCGCCCAGGCCACCGTCACGACCCCGATCAGATTGTGCCAGTCGAGCCAGCGGACTCGGCGCGCGGCGCTGTGACGAATGGTGGCAAAGCGCAGGCGGCGGTTGAACGGCCAGTACAGCACCACGCCGGAGATGATGGCGACCGCAAACAACAGCCCCATCGCGCCAAGGAACAGCTTTCCGGCTTGTCCGGCGAACATGTCGGTGTGCAGCTTCAGCACGATCAACATCGGCCCAACGCCGACCGGCCCGAGCAGCCTGGCTGAGACCGCGTCGAAGGCGCGGACGGTCGCGTTGTCGGGCGCACCGTCAGGGGCATTGTTGGTGAACGCCATGACGATCCCGGGCTCGTCCTTGTCCCAGGACAGATATTGCAGGACCCTGCCGGGATCGGCGGCGAGCGCGGCCTCGGCGACGACTTGGAGCGTCGCGCGCGCCGCGCTGGCATGAGCTTCGGGCTGAGGGGCGTAGCCGAGGCACTCATCGATCTCGTGATGAAAGATCAGCGGCAGGCCGGTCAGGCAGAGTAACAGCAGGAACAATGTCGAGATCAGGCTGGTCCAGGTGTGGACCACGGACCAGAGCCTGACCGTGCGCGCCTTCACAAGACCCTCCCCTCGCCGGAACTGACCTTTTGCCTCACCATTTGTAGGAGACGCTGGCGGTGACGCGGCGACGGTCGCCGTAGAAGCAGGATGACCCCGAGGCACAGCTCGCGACATAGATCTTGTCGGCCAGATTGATCACGTTGATGGCCGTGCGCCAGTTCTGCCATTCGTAGTGGACCGCGAGATCGCCGAGCACCACCGCGGGAACTTCCAGCGTATTGGCCGTGTCGGCCCAGGACGAACCGACATAACGCACGCCGCCCCCGAAACCGAATCCCTCCAGCGGTCCGTCCTTGAAGGTGTAATCCGCCCAGCCCGAGATCAGCATCTCGGGCGCATTGGTCGGCGTCTTGCCGATCAGCGACTGATCGAGGTCCTTGCTGGTGAAGAGATGATAGGCGGTGAAGGCGCCGATCAGCTTCAGCTCCTTGGTGGCGTTGGCGACCGCTTCGAGCTCGATGCCGCGCGAGGTCACTTCACCGGTCTGGTTCTGCAACAGGACATTCGACGGATCGGTGGTCGCCACGTTCTGGCGTTTCAGATCGAAAACTGAAGCCGTGAAATAGCCATCGAACCCCTTGGGCGCGACCTTCACGCCGATCTCGGCCTGCTTGCCGGTCTCCGGCAGGAACAGCTGGTTCTGCGCGTTGAGGCCGATGATCGGATTGTAGCTCGTCGCGTAGGAGACGTAGGGCGCAATGCCGTTGTCGAAATTGTAGATTAGCCCGGCACGCCCGCTGAACCTGCTGTCCTCACGGCTGGCGACATTTGCGCCGGTGTCGCGGGCAGCCTGCGTCGTCTCGACCCAATCATTGCGGCCGCTCAGCACCAGCGTGAAGTTGCCGAGCTTCATCTGATCCTGAAGATAAGTCCCGGCCTGCTTCTGCGTGATCAGGAAGTTACGGAACGGAGCGGTCGGCAGCGGAACCTCGGCTGCTCCATAGGAGGGATTGAGGACGTTGATCGAGGATACCCCGAACCCGAAGGCCTGATAATCGTCGATCTGATAGCCTTTCAAATCGACCCCGAACAGCATGGTGTGCCTCACCGGACCGGTGTTGAAGCGGTACTCCAGCTGGTTGTCGAGATCGGCCTGGCTGGCGGTGTTCTTCGCATACCAATTGTAGCGGCCAAGCGTGGCCGTGTTGACGTTGGTCCAGCCGCTGCCGACATAACCGCGATAGGTCAGATCAACATGCGCGAAGCGCGCATTCTGCCGGAACGTGAGGTCGTCGGTGAGATTGCGCTCGAACCGATAACCGAGCATCTCCTGCTCGCGCGTGAACTTGTCGACGCTGGGATCGCCGGCGAAGAAGCTGGTCGGGATCTTGCCGAACGGCGCGTTGGTCACCGTGCCCTGATAAGGCAGGAAGTTGATGCCGCGGGTGTCCTGCTTCGAGGCCGAGGCGAGTACGGTGAATGTCGTGTAGGCATCCGGCTTCCACGTGAACGACGGCGCGATGAAGTAATTATTGTCGGGCGTGAAGTTGACCTGGGTATTGCCGTTCTGGACCTGGCCGACGACACGATAGAACAGCTTGCCGTCCTGTTTGCCATCCTGGGGCTGTGTCGCGACGGGACCACCGACGTCGAAGCCGACATAGGCGTCGCCGAAATTGTTGACGCCGGTCTCGATGGTGCGGACCGGTTCGGTCGGCGGCATCTTGCTGATGACGTTGACGATGCCGCTCGGGCTCGATCCGCCATAGAGCACGGCCGACGGACCACGCAGCACCTCGACCCGCTCCATGTTCGGTGGCTGCAGCTTCCAGCTCGCATAAGACGTGTAGAACAGCTGCATGCCGTCGAGGAACAGTCCGATGTCGTCGGACTTGAAGCCGCGGATCAGCCACCAGTCGTTGCGGGTATCGGCGCCGAAGGTCCCGGCGCGCACGCCGGCGGTGTAACGCAGCACTTCGTCGAGCTTGTTCGGCTTCTGGTCGCGGATCTGCTCGGCGCCGATCACCGACACCGCCTGCGGCGTTTCCATAATCGGCGTGTTGGTCTTGGTGCCTGACGAGCTGCGACCGGCGACGTAGCCATGCACGGGACCACGCGGGTTCTCGACGGCGCCGACATTGCGTTGAGGCTGCGGTTTGCGGCTGTTGGCCGTCTGCACCTGGCTCTGCGCGCGACGCGGCGCGGGTGCGGCTGCACGGCGGCGTTGTTCCGGCGCCGCGACGTCGATTGGCGGCAAGCTCTGCGCGCCGCCCTGCATCGACGATTGCGCAAGTGAAATCTGCGGCATCAAAACCCAAGCGGACGCGGTCGCCAACACGGCCGACCGCAGCATTCCAAGACTGTTCAACGCGTCACCCCAATGTGCACTTGATCCGTCATGCCGCTGGTCCCAGGACGGCATGCGATTGGGAGACGCTTAGGGGAGCGCGCGCGATATCGCTAATTGAAAGGCTCTTAGAGAAACTCTTAGAGAGTCTCTTAGAAGCACTCCAACGTGTCCGGATATTTCCGAGCGATCAGCGCGGAGCCTTCTCAGCTTCGAGCATCGCTTCCGCAGCCGCGGTGAGACGATCGATCTGCGCGAGCAATTTTTCAAGTTCGTCGTTGCCCAATTGCTCGAGCAGCATCCGGTTGCGCTCCTGCGCGCCTTCGACGATCGCATCATGCGCGGCGAGCCCGGCCTGTGTCAGCGACACCAGCACCTCGCGGCTGTCTTTCGGATTTGCCGATTTCGCGATCAGCTTGCGCGAGACGAGCTCGGCCAGCGCGCGACTGATCTGTCCCTTGTCCTGGCCCACGGCTTCGGCAAGCCGGGCCACGCTCATCGGCGGCCGCCGGCCGAGCGAGGCGACCAGGCCGAACTCGACCGAGGACAATCCGGCGAGACGCTTGTAGCGCAGGATCGCGCCACGCTTGAGCAAATTGGCCAGCACGATCAGCCGCGACGACAGCATCACGGTGATCGGCGCCCGCGAGTGATTGTCGTCCGCGTCGGACGCTGCGCGCCCGTCCCTGCTCGATCTCTGGCTCATGGTCCACCTCTGCCAAGAAAGCCAAGACGTGCCAAGCCTCGGTAGCGTCTTGGTAGCGCAACCTCCCCAACCTGATCCGAATGCGACTGAGGGTACTTAGAAGATCGTTGACATTGTCATCGAATTATTTTTCATTGGATCAACATATGAAGACGACCGGGCCATCAAGGCTGCGGCGGGAGGAAGCTGATGACGATGACCCAGCGGGATCGCGACCTCGGCACGGCCTACGCGATGAAGCCGGCGCAGACGCGCACCGAGCTCACCTCGGTCGCGCGCGGCACGCCGATGGGCGAATTGCTCCGCCGCTATTGGCATCCGGTCGGGCTCGCCGGCGACGCCACCGACACGCCGAAAAAGGTGCGCGCGTTGGCCGAGGATTTGATCCTGTTCCGCGACAAACACGGCCGCGTCGGCCTGCTCCACGCCCGCTGCTGCCATCGCGGCACCACGCTCTACTATGGCAAGGTCGAGGAGGACGGCATTCGCTGCTGCTATCATGGCTGGAAATTCGACACCGAAGGCCATTGCCTGGAGCAGCCCTGCGAGCCCGACGGCGGCCAGTTCAAGGACAAGGTGCGCCAGCCCTGGTATCCGGTCGAGGAGCGCTACGGGCTGATCTTCGCCTATATGGGCCCGGCCGAGAAACGCCCGGTGCTGCCACGCTACGAGTGCCTCGAGAACATGGACGACGGCGAGTTCGTCGAGGCCGACGATTCCTCGATCGGCGGCGGCGGACCGGCGGTCATCCCCTGCAGCTGGCTCCAGCATTTCGAGAACGTGGTCGACCCCTACCACGTGCCGGTGCTGCACGGCTCGTTTTCGGGCCCGCAATTCACCAACCTGATGGCCTCGATGCCGGAGGTGACGTTCGACAAGACGCCGCGCGGCATCGCCGTGCGCTCGATCCGCAAGCAGGACGGCGGCAAGGTATTTTATCGTGTCACCGAAGCCGCCCTCCCCACTTTGCGCGTGGTGCCGAACCCCCGCGTCGCGCAGTTCGCCCGGGTCGAATCGATCGGCTGGACGCTGCCGATCGACGACACCTCATTCCGCATCTACGTCGCCGGCCGCGTGAAAAACTCCGGCGACATCGGCCGCATGCGCTCGAAGTTCAACGACAAGTTCTGGTGGGACATGACGGAGCAAGAGCACCAGCAATTTCCCGGCGATTACGAGGCCCAGGTCGGCCAAGGCCCGGTGACGGTGCATTCCGAGGAACATTTCGGCCAGAGCGACCGCGGAATCCTGATGATCCGGCGCATGCTGAGCGAGCAGATCGACGCGATGGAAGCGGGCCGCGACCCCGTCGGCATCTCATTCGACGCAAGCGCCGCGCCGGTCGAGTTCGAAGCGGGGAACTACATCAGGGAAGGCTGAGCTGCCAGCTCCAGCGAGAGCTGGACCCACAACGATAGCAAAGCCAAATTGGGGGAAGCGATGGTCGATGTGACGTCACAAATGTCGGTGCAAACGGCCGCCGCGGCAAAGCCCATGGCGCGGCGCTATTACGTGCTGGGCCTGCTCACTATCATCTACGCACTCAACTTCCTCGACCGTACGATCTTCAATGTGCTGATCGAGCCGA
The DNA here is from genome assembly GCF_016612535.1 of Bradyrhizobium diazoefficiens. Taxonomy (NCBI): domain Bacteria; kingdom Pseudomonadati; phylum Pseudomonadota; class Alphaproteobacteria; order Hyphomicrobiales; family Nitrobacteraceae; genus Bradyrhizobium; species Bradyrhizobium diazoefficiens. The sequence continues at coordinate 211,555 of NZ_JAENXS010000002.1, read as the reverse complement.
TCAAGAAGGAGTTTTTGCTCAGCGACACCATGATGGGCCTGCTCGCGGGCTTCGGCTTCGCGCTGTTCTATTCCCTGCTCGGCATTCCCATCGCGCGCGTCGCCGACCGGCTCAACCGCCGCAACATCGTCGCCCTGGCGTTTGCGTTCTGGAGCGCGATGACGGCGCTGTGCGGCATGGCCTCGAGCGTCACCGCGCTGGCGTTCGCCAGGATCGGCGTCGGCATCGGTGAATCCGCGGGCTCGCCGGCCTCGCAGTCGATCGTCGCCGATCTCTTTGCCAAGAACGAGCGCCCGCGCGCACTCGGCATCTACGCCATCGGCACCTATCTCGGCGTCTTCCTCGGCTATTTCGTCGGCGGCACTATCAACCAGCACTATGGCTGGCGGGCGGCGTTCTATGTCGCGGGCGTGCCGGGCATCTTGCTCGCATTGATCCTGTGGCTGACGATCTCCGAGCCGAAGCGTGGCGCGATGCAGGAGAACTTCGTGCCCGAGCCGCTCGGGCCGACGCTGCGCTTCCTGGCCTCGCAGCAAAGCTTCATCATCGTGCTGATCGGCTTCTGCCTGACCACTTACACCAATTACGCGACCGCGGCTTGGATCCCGCCGTTCCTGGCGCGCGTGCACCATCTGTCGAGCGCCGAGATCGGCACCTATGCCGGCACCTTCAAAGGGCTCGCCGGCATGGCCGGCACCCTGTTCGGCGGCATCGTGGTGGCGCGAGTCAGCCGCCGCGACGACCGCTGGAAACTGTGGGCGCCGGCGATCACCTCGGGGCTTGCCGGCCCCGTCTTCGCCGTGTGCATGCTGACGCAGAATTTCACGATGATGGTCGCGATGCTGGCGCTGACCTCGTTTCTGGTCGGCTTCCATCTCGGCCCGATCTTCGCGATCGCGCAGACGGTGGCAAAGCCCAGCATGCGCGCGCTGGCCTCGGCGCTGATCGCGCTCACTGCGACCTGCTTCGGCCAGGGTGTCGGCCCGCTCGCCGTGGGCGTGGTCAACGACGCCCTCAAGGGCAGCTACGGCGCGGACGCCGTGCGCTATTCCCTGCTCTCGGCGGCGGTCACGACCACGCTCGGCGCTCTGTTGTTCGTCTGGGCGGCGCGGACCATCCGCACCGACATCGCACGAGCGAGCTAGGGCGCTCACGCATTCATGAACGCGAGCATGTCCGCAATCAGGCGCTCGCCATGCGTCAGCGGGAGCGGGTGCGGCGCGCCCTCGTAGACGGTCAGCTTGCTGCCCTTGATCAGTTTTGCGGTCTTGGCACCCGTCAATGGCAGCGGCGCGCTGGCATCCTTGTCGCCCTGAAGGATCAGGGTGGGGCGATCGATCCCGGCGGCAGCCGCTCGCAGATCCGCGAACGCCATGCTCTTGCGACAGGCCATTGCCACCGGCAGCGGCACGCTCAGCATCATCTGGCGAATCCAAGTCCGCGTGATCTCGGGCGTCTCGGGCAGGAAGAACGGCGCTTCGTTCGCTGAGATCCATTTGACGAAGTCGCGGGCGACAGCCGCCTGGTCAGTCTCGATCATGGCCTTCGGGAGCGCATCCGGATTGTCCTCGGTCTTGACAAGGAACGGCGTCGTCGGCGCGACCAGCACCAGCCTTGCGATGCGGTCCGATCCGTATCGTGCGAGATAGTTCACCGCCTCGACCGACCCCATGGAGAACCCGACCAGCGCAACATCGCGCAGGTCGCGCGCCTCGATCACCGAGGCGACGTCGTCGGTCAGGGTCTCCAGGTCATAACCTGCGGACGGCATCTCGGACCGGCCATGCCCGCGCCGGTCAAGCGCAACGCAACGAAAGCCTTTCGCAGTGAGAGCTTCAATCTGGCTGCCCCAGGTGGTGCCATCGAAGGTCCAGGCAGTCAGCAGCAGCACCGGTTTCCCGTTGCCCCAATCCTGCACGAACAGCCTTGTGCCGTCCTTCGCGGTCACATAGGGCGATCGTGCAATCTGCTGGGCCGCTGGCGCACTGGCGCCTGACACCGCCGCCAAGGCGGTTCCAAGCAACGTGGCTTCGAGGACGTTTCGACGGTTCATGGTGCTTCTCCCTTGCCGGATTGTTCGCGGCCGATGGAAGCAATCATGACGGAGCGATTTGGCCGCCGCGATTACGCGGCAGGTAAGACTGCTTAAGCCGAAACGGCCAAATGCCCAGATGAAACCATTTTGCGGAACCCGCGAAACGATCCGGAAACAGATGCTCCTTAAGACATCAACCGACAGACGGCGCCAAAGCCCGTCGGGAGGCTCTGATGAACCACTCAATTCACTCTGCAGATCGGGGTACCCACCTGAAGATCGTGGTGGTGGCGCTGGTGGCCGGCATAGTCGTGGCCGCCTTCGGGATCGCAGCTCGCACCAACGCCGATTACAGCCAGACCGCCCAGTCCACCCACGTGCTCAAGGCCGGCAAGCCGGTAGCGATCACGAGCGCGGGCACCTCTGAGATCCGCTAACAGCGGTAAAAAGGTCCGGTTTGAGACGAAACGGCCGCCTCGGGGCGGCCTTTATTTTTGGCAGAACCTGACGAGCCAGGATCTGAACAATTCGGGCCAAGCTCTTGAATCACTTGCCTTGCGCCGCGCAATAGTCGCGCCAGAACTGGCGATACGCCGCCTCCACATGGCGAGTATAGGTCGCGCCATTTCCCGCCGCCGAAGCCGCGATCCGGGCCGGCAGCTCCTCCCGCAGCGCTGCCAGCGCAGCCGGGGCCCCCGCAAACCGCTTGGCAATCGCGATATAGGTTTCGTCATCCGCCGCGACCCAGTCGTCGAGGCCGATCGCCCTGAGAATGCCGCCCGCCGCCCGCCCCGAAGTCGTGAGGCCGAGCTTGGCGATCACAGGCACGCCCATGTGAAGGGATTCCCAGGTGCCGGCGCCACCGTTCTGCGGGAACGGATCGAGCGAGATGTCGATCTCTGCGTATTCGGCGAGATGCGCGTCGCGCGGACTCGCCCCCAGGCAGACCACGCTGTCCGGGCTGACGCCATGCTCGACGAAACGGGCGACCAGGCCATCGCGGAGGCCGGCATCGTCGAGCGCACCGTGCTTGATGACGAGCTTCGATCCCGGCAGCTCGCACAGCAGCCTGGACCACACCGGCAGCACCTCGTTCGAGATCTTGTCGATCCGGTTGAAGCTGCCGAAGGTGACGTAGCCGTTGCGCAGCATCGGCAAGTCCGGCCGGTACAAGCCCGGCGCAGGCTCTGACATCGTCAGCATGCACGGCAGATCGTGGATCTTTTCGGCGAACTCAGGCCGCGCGGCTTTGGGAATCGCGACCGGGTCCGCAAAGATATAGTCGATGGTCTTCAGACCCGTGCCGGTCGGCGCGCCCCAGGCCGACACCTGGATCGGTGCGGGCTTGCGCGAGAACATCCCGAGGCGACTGCCGCCGGAGTGACCGGAGAGATCGACCAGGATGTCGATCCCGTCTTCCTCGATGCGATCCGTCAATTGTTCATCGGACAGCAACACCGCATCGACCCAGCGATCCGCGAACGAGCGGAACTCGTCGGTCATCTCATCCTGCAGCGGAGACGACGAATAGCAGACGACCTCGAAATTGGTGTGATCGCAATGCCGCAGCACCGGCATGAAGATGAAGCCGGCGGAGTGGCGCCTGAAATCGGCAGACACGTAACCCACCACCAGGCGCCTGTCGGGATCGAGCTCCCGCGGCCGAAGGGGTCGCTGCGGAATCCTGCCGCCGATATTGTCCCACCAGTATTTGCGCGCGGCCTGCAACATCGCGAAATCCGCGCCGGGCAGGAAGTCGAGCGCGAAGATCTTCCTGTTGATCGCATCCTCGAAGTCGGGCTTGAGCTCCAGCGCCCGGTCGAAATGCTCGATCGCGGTTGCGATCTCGCCGTGGCTGGCGAAACACGATCCCATCAGGCTGATCGCGATCTCCGATTTTGGACTCTGCTCGAGCAGCTTCTTGCAGGCCGCCATGGCCTGCGTCGGCTTGTTCAGGAGCAGACTGATGAGCGCCTTTTCGCGCAGCGCCAGTTCGAGCGTCGGAGCGATCGCGAGCGCCGCGTCGACGTCGCGTTCCGCCTGTTCGAGGCGCAGCAGCCGGATATGCAGCCGCGCCCGATGGGCCAGGACCTTGGCATTGCCCGGCCTCAGCGTCAGGGACGTATTCAGGGCGGTTTCCGCGGCCGCGTAATCGCGCATCTCCAGCAAGGCCATGCCCCGGCCGGCCAACGCCTCCTGATGCTTCGGTTGAAACGCCAGCGCGCGCTCGAAGCTTTGCGCGGCCTGCTCGGAGTGCCAGATCCGCAGCTCGACCATGCCGCGATTGCAATAGGCATCGGCATAGTCGGGCTTCAATCGGATGGCGCGCTCGTGCAGTTCGATCGCCTCCAGCGGCAGCGCCAGATGCATCAGCGTATTGCCGAGATTGGTCAGGGCCATCGGGAAATTCGGATTGAGCGCGATCCCCTTCTCCTGAATGGCCCGCGCATCGTCATAGCGCTTGAGGTCGAACAGCACCGTGCCGAGATCGCAATAGACGTTGGCCGCGCGCGGGCTCATCGCGATCGCGGCGCGCAGGACCCGCTCAGCCTCCTCAAGCCGCTTCGGATCGCCGCTGAGACAGACCCCGAGCAGATGCAGCGTGTCGAAATGATCCGGAAGCACCTCGAGGATCCGCCGGCACAGCGTTTCGACGTCGGCGAACCGCCCGTTGCCATAGGCCTGATGGGCCGCCGCCAGCGCGGCGTCCGCGTCCTTCTTGAATTTCTTCTGGAGCCTTGCGTTCTGGAAGGCGCGCGAGCCGACGGTCAAGCCAATTGTCCCCGGAAATTGCCTGTGGAGCTTGTAACATCATTGATTGATTCGAAGCCCCGAGGCAGCCGTCCCGGCCGTAGCGATACGGTCCTGCCCGGCTCGATCCGGCGTTTGGTCGCCGTGAACGCAACGTCCTTGACTTCACCATGTCCCCCCTTTAAGTCCCCCCTCGTTCCGCGCGGACACATACGCGTCACGCGGGAGTAGCTCAGTTGGTTAGAGCGCCGGCCTGTCACGCCGGAGGTCGCGGGTTCGAGCCCCGTCTCTCGCGCCATTTTTGGCAATATCTTCAAAAACTTAGCAACACATCCTCAGCCTCATCGACGGTATGGTGCCGCAGATCGCGCGAACGGCGCTAGCCAACGCGTGGATTCGCCTGACAAATCGCATGACAGTGCCCCTCGCCGGACGGCCGGCGTAGTCAGTCGCATCCCGAATCGTCTAGGCCTGCCGGAACTTGGCAGTTTGGGAGCCAGCAGGCTTCCGCGCGCCCCCGAGGAGACCAGACATGGCGAAGAAGGCAGCTGCTCCAGCCACGATCACGCTCAAGCACCTGGCAGCCGACATCGCGGAAAGCCAGGACCTCTCTAAGAAGCGCGCCGAGGCCGTCCTCACCGACATGGTCGACCTGATCGCCAGGCACCTCAAGAAGGGCGACCGCGTCCGTATCGTCGGTCTCGGCATCCTCCAGGTCCGCAAGCGCGCGGCCCGCACCGGGCGTAATCCGGCGACCGGCGAGCCGATCCACATCAAGGCGAGCAAGAAGGTCGCATTCCGCCCCGTCAAGGAACTGAAAGAGGCGATCTGACGCTACCTTTCGTAAAGCCTGATCCGCCCATGTCCGGCCGCAACCTGGCCCGCTTTTCTGCTATACTGCCCACTTCCCCCAAAGACCCGGCGGTTTGACCAGACATGTCCCTGACCTTCGCGCATACCGTGACCGAGCGCTTCTTGCGCTACGTCACTATCGACACCCAGTCCGATCCGAATTCCCCGGCCTCGCCGTCGACCGAGAAGCAGAAGGATCTCGGCCGCGTTCTCGTCACCGAGCTCAAGGCCATGGGCGTCACGGATGCCCATCTCGACGATTACGGCTACGTCTACGCAACGATCCCGGCCAATACACCTAAGAAGGTGCCGGTGATCTGCTTCTGCTCGCACATGGACACATCGCCCGACGTCACCGGCAAGAACGTCAAGCCGCAAGTGCTGAAGAACTATCGCGGCGGCGACATCACCTTGCCGGGCGATACGACTCAGGTGATCCGCTTCGCCGAGCACCCCGCGCTGAAGAACCAGATCGGCAACGACATCATCACCACCGACGGCACCACGCTGCTCGGGGCCGACAACAAGGCCGGTGTCGCCGAGATCATGGATGCCGCGCATTTCTTCATCAACAACCCCGATGTGAAGCACGGCACCGTCAAGATCCTGTTCACGCCCGACGAGGAGATCGGCCGCGGCGTCGACAATGTCGACATCAAGAAGCTAGGGGCCGATTTCGGTTACACCATGGACGGCGAGAGCGCGGGCAGCGTCGAGGACGAGACGTTCTCGGCCGACGGCGCCACCGTCGTCATCACCGGCGTCAGCGCCCATCCCGGCTATGCCAAGGGCAAGATGGAACACGCGATCAAGATCGCGGCTGCCATCGTCGAGCGTCTCCCCAAGGAAGGCTGTTCGCCGGAGACGACGTCGGGCAAGCAGGGATTCCTGCACCCGGTCGGCATTGAGGGCGCGCTGGAACAGGCGCGGCTCTCCTTCATCGTACGCGACTTCACCGAGGAGGGGCTGAAGGAGAAGGAAGTCCTGCTCGAGGGCATCGTCAAGGACGTGATGAAGGACTATCCGCGCTCGACCTACACGTTCGAGGTGCGCGAGCAGTACCGCAACATGAAGCAGGTGATCGACCGTCACCCTCACATCCTCGAATACGCCATCGAGGCGATCCGCCGCGCCGGCCTGCGCCCGATGCGCACCGCGATCCGCGGCGGCACCGACGGCTCCCGCCTCTCCTTCATGGGCCTGCCCTGCCCCAACATCTTCGCCGGCGAGCACGCATTTCACTCGCGGCTGGAGTGGGTCAGCCGGCAGGACATGGAGAAGGCGGTCCAGACCATCGTTCATCTGGCGATGATCTGGGAGGAGAACGCGTAAGCTTGGTCCGCTACGGCACCGGCATCGCGCGACGGCCGCGATGAAAGCGGTTCGAGCTCGCCATCCAGTTTGGCAGCGGCTCGCCATCGCGATGCCGGCCGCCGGCGACGGCCGCAGCCCAGGCGACGGCGGCACCGATCAGGGCCGCCGCCGCAACCGAGAATGCGACGATCACCGAATTACGCCGGGCGCGGCTGATTGCCGTCTGAGAGGCGGCGATCGACCCATCGACCCGACGCTCGGCATCCGGCGCAGACAGCCCCGTCAAGGCAACGACCTGTTGCACGAGATAGGCGCGATCATCGGTGCCGACGCCGCTATGGCTGGATGACGTCATCAGGATGCGCCCAGCTTCAGCACGGGCTTCCCGCATGTCGGTGTTGGCCGCCCGCCGGGGCGCGCGGAACAGCTTGTCGAGCTCGTAGCTCAATAGCGGCTCTGCGGAGCTCGCATTCCCGGCTGAGCTGCGCATCGGCGAGCGGTCGATCGCCGCAGCACCAATGATCGCCAGCAGCGCCGCGCCGATGAGCATGGCGAGCGCCCAGGACGTCAGCCCATGAAGCCCGTCGCGCCGCTCGCCGTCATCCTCGATCGTTGCCAGCGCAGGCGCCGGTCGTGCCGTCCGGCCGGCGATGTAGCCGCCGAAGCCGAAGCTGACGATCGCCTGGATGATCAGATAAAGCCCCGACAACAGCGCCAGCGCCGCCGATGCATCGCGCCAGGTCGGCGAGGCCGAGCTCACGCCAAGGCCGATCGCCACGCCAAAGCCGACAAGGATGAATGACATTGCGCCGGCTGCGAAAGCGCCAGCGATGATGGAGCTCCACTGGATGCTCCAGCGCTCCTCAGCGGCCATGAGACCGCCTTCCGTCACGTCTTCCTGCACGAAAGTCTCGATTGCCATCGCAGCTCCCTCAGCGCAGGCCGAAGAACGACAAAATCGCCATGATCACGACGATCAAGCCGATCAGATAGATCAGTCCGTCCATAATCCCATCCTCCTCAAAGGCTCCGGGGCGCTAATGAGGGGGACCGGCGAACGTTCCTAATTTCGGTGGTTCGCAGGGAACGAACCCGCGAGACCTGAATTGTCACTGCAAGTCCCAAGGATGAAGTTTGTGAGCACAAAGGCCTCAGCCGGTCAGCCCCGGGCTGGGGCCTTTTCCTCTTGGGCCCGTGCGACATCGAGTTCCCCACACGTAACAATGTTGCGGGTCGACACTGTTCCAGCCTCCGTGCTACCGCAGGCAGGTCAGATTGAGTAACCTCATGGTCGCAACCTACCGCCCTCTTAGCTTTTGGTCCGAGCGCAACTGGCGCGGGCTTGTGGCTGTGCTGGTGGCAAGCATGTACCTGCTGTCGGGCGCGCTGCACGGCGCGCACGATATCGACGTGACCAGCCCCGCGGGCGGCTCTGAGATCGCCGTGATGCTCGATGACGGCGGAGCGGGTCACAGTGACCACAAAGCCATCGGCGGTCATCACTGCCATGGCTGTTTCTCCATTGCTGTCACGCAGCTGGTGCAGTCTGAAGCCACGCGCGACATCGTTGCCGCGCCGGTCCCGCAGCGTGCGCCTGCGCTGATCGGCATCGCGCCCGATACCGACTCCCCGCCCCCCAAACATCTGACCTGAGCTGATCAGCCGGGCGCCACGCGCGCCCACGATGCTATTGTTCACAGGTCACCTTCATGTCTTGCAGACGAACGGCTGCGCGCCTCGCGTGCGCGATGGCGATTGTCGTCAGCCCCTGGCTGACACAGCACGCACACGCCCAGACCCTGACCATGCGCGCCGCGCTCACGCGGGCATTGGCCGCGAGCCCGCGCCTGACCGCGGCGGAGCGCGATGTCGGCATCGCCACGGGCCAGCGTATCCAGGCCGGCGCCCTCATCAATCCGGAACTGTCCTATGAGCAGGACAATTCGTTCGGGTCCGGCAGCTATCGCGGCATCAGATCGGCCGAGACCACGCTCCAGATCAGCCAGGCATTTGAATTGTTCGGCAAGCGCGACGCACGGATCGCCGCGGGCGCGGCCGGCATCGAAGTCGCGGCGATCCAGCGCAAGGCCATCAGGCTGGAGGTGTTGTCGGAGACCGCGATCGCCTTCCTCGGCGTGCTCGGCGCGCAGCGGCGCATCCAGATCCTCGACGAACAGATTACGGCGATCGACAAGCTGACGCCGCTGCTCCGCCGCCGCGTCGAGGCGGGCGCCTCCTCCACCGCCGAGACCGGCCGCGCCGAGGTTGCCTCCGCGCTGGTAAAGGCCGACCGCGAGCGCTTCAAGGCGACGCTGGCGAGCGCTCGGCGCGAGCTCGCGGTGCTGATGGGTGATCCCACTGCGAAATTCGGCGAGGTCTCCGGCAGGCTGGAGACGATGGGCAAGCCCCCGACATTCCAGTCGGTGGTCGCCGCGATCGATGCCAATCCGCAGCTGGTGCGCTGGACCGCTGTGTATGCCCAGCGCAATGCCGAGCTGTTGCTGGCGCGGCTCAGGCCCTATCCCGACGTGCGGATCGCCGCCGGCTGGCGCCATTTCAACGAGACCAATGACGATGCCGTGCGGCTCTCCGTCTCGGTGCCGATCCCCGTGTTCGATCAGAACCAGGGCAACATCCTCTCGGCGCAGGAAAGCCTCGCCAAGACCCGGGCGGAGCGCGAGGCCAACCGCAACACGCTGATCGTGGTCGCCGGCCGCGCCTACGACTCGCTCCAGGGCTCGCTGCGCGAGCTCGCAGTGCTGCGCGAGACCGCGATCCCCAAGGCGAGCGAAGCGGTGGAGGCGATCTCGCAGGGCTACGGCCAGGGCCGCTTCACCCTGCTCGAAGTGCTCGACGCCCGGGCGAGCGTGACGCAGGCGCGGCTGCGCGAGCAGGAGGCGCTTTCGAACTTCCATGCCGGGGTTGCCACCATCGAAGGCCTGGTCGGCAACCCATTTGCGCTGGCCCGGGAGAGCGCGCGATGAAGACATCCTCCGCCATCCTCGTCGCCATCGTTGCCGCCGCGCTTGGTGCTTACGGCTATTCCCTGCTCGCGCCGGCCAAGGTCGCGCCGACCGAACATGCCGCGGACAAAAAGCCGGAAAAGCCGAACGACCATGTCGAGCAGGACGAACATGGCGCCGACCGCATCCGCATCTCCGACGTCAAGCTTGCCGCCGCCGGCGTGACGCTGGCGGCAGCGGCGAGCGCCACTTTGACCGATACGCTGTCTTTCAACGGCATTTTGCGCGCCAACCAGGAAGCCGTGGTGCAGGTGACGCCACGCTTTCCGGGTCTGGCCAAATCGATCCAGAAGCGCATCGGCGACAACGTCGGCAAGGACGAACCGCTCGCCACCATCGAGAGCAATCAGAGCCTCACCGTCTACGAGCTGAAGGCCCCGATCGCCGGGACCATCATCGAACGGCAGATCTCGCTCGGCGAATACGCCTCCGAGCAGAAGCCGGCTTTCGTCGTCGCCGATCTCTCGACCATCTGGGTCGACCTGTCGATCTACCGGCAGGACCTCAAACGCGTTCGCATCGACGACGAGGTGCTGATCGATCCCGATGACGGCCGGGGCGAGATCAGGGGCACGATCTCCTATATGGCGCCGATCGGCAGCAGCGAGACCCAGACCGCGCTCGCCCGCGTGGTGCTGGCGAATCCCGACGGACGCTTACGACCTGGCCTGTTCGTCACGGCGCGGCTGATCCTCGCCGCCCGCAACGTCGCGGTCGCCGTACGCCGCAGCGCGATCCAGACATTGGAAAACAGGACCATCGTGTTCGTGCGCGAGGACAACGACAAGATCGAGGCGCGCCCGGTGGAGCTCGGAGAGGCCGATCCGCGTTTCGTGGAGGTCCGCGCGGGGCTCTCGGCAAACGAGCGCTACGTCGCCGAGAACAGCTTTGTCGTAAAGGCGGAAATGGGCAAGGGGGAGGCCGAGCATGATTGACGCGCTCCTCACCGCCTCGATCCGCCAGCGCTGGCTGGTGGTGCTGCTCGCGCTCGCGGCCGGTGCCTTCGGCGCCTGGAATTTCACACGCCTGCCGATCGACGCGGTGCCTGACGTCACCAACGTCCAGGTCCAGATCAACACGCGCGCGCCCGGCCTGTCGCCGCTGGAGGCTGAGCAGCGCATCACCTTCCCGATCGAGACCGCGATGGCGGGCTTGCCGAGGCTCGACTACACCCGCTCGATTTCGCGCTACGGACTGAGCCAGGTCACTGTCGTGTTCCAGGACGGCACCGACATTTATTTCGCGCGCCAGCTTGTGAATGAGCGCATTCAACAGGCACGCGACCAGCTGCCGGCCGGCGTCGAGGTCGCGATGGGACCGATCTCGACCGGTCTCGGCGAGATCTACGTCTACTCCGTCGAAGCCAAGGCCGGCGCCAAGTCGCCGACCGGCGCCGAATTCACGCCGACGGAGCTGCGCACCATCCAGGACTGGATCATCAAGCCGCAGCTGCGCACCATTCCCGGCGTGATCGAGGTCAACTCGATCGGCGGCTATGAGCGGCAATTCCACGTGCTGCCGGTCCCCGGCCGGCTGATGGCCTACAAGCTCGGCTTCCGCGACATCATGACGGCGCTGGCCGCCAACAATGCAAATGTCGGCGCCGGCTATATCGAGCGCAACGGCGAGCAATATCTCGTCCGCGCGCCCGGCCAGGTCGCTGATATCGAAGAGATTCGCGACATCGTGATCGGCTCACGCGGCGGCGTCCCGGTGCGCATCCGCGACGTCGCGGAGGTCCGGGAAGGCCAGGACCTGCGCAGTGGCGCGGCTTCGGCCAACGGCACGGAGACCGTGCTCGGTACTGCCATGCTGCTGATCGGCGAGAACAGCCGTACGGTGGCCCAGCGTGTGGCCACAAGGCTCAAGGAGATCGCGAAATCGCTGCCCGACGGCGTGGTCGCGCGCGCCGTCTACGACCGCACGCATCTGGTGGAAGCGACCATCCAGACCGTCGAAAGGAATCTCGTCGAGGGCGCAGCGCTGGTGATCGCGGTGCTGTTCCTGATCCTCGGTAACATCCGCGCGGCGCTCATCACGGCCTGCGTCATCCCACTCTCCATGCTGTTCACGATATCAGGCATGGTGGAGAGCAAGGTCAGCGCCAATTTGATGAGCCTCGGCGCGATCGACTTCGGCATCATCGTCGATGGCGCGGTCATCATCGTCGAGAACTGCCTGCGGCTGCTCGCTGCCGAGCAGCACCGGCGCGGACGACTCCTGACGCTCGACGAACGGCTCCAGACCATCCGCGCCGCAAGCAGCGAGGTCGTCAAGCCGAGCCTGTTCGGCACGCTCATCATTGCCGTGGTCTACCTGCCGGTCCTCACCCTGACCGGGACCGAAGGCAAGATGTTCACGCCGATGGCACTGACCGTGCTGATGGCGCTCGCGGGCGCGGCGCTACTGTCGATCACCTTCGTCCCCGCCGCAGTCGCTATTGTCGTCACCGGCAAGGTCTCGGAGAAGGAGAACGTCTTCATGCGCGCGGCCAAGCGCTTCTACGTGCCGCTGCTCGATCGCGCCATCCGCTACCGCCGCAGCGTCGCGCTCGGCGCCGTCCTGATCGTCGCCGGCAGCATCTTCGCCGCCACGCGCATGGGCGGCGAGTTCATCCCGAGCCTGGATGAAGGCGACATCACCATCGAGACCATCCGGATTCCCGGCACCAGCCTGACCCAGAGCATCGACATGCAGCTCCGGCTGGAGAAAGCAGTCAGGCAGGTGCCGGAGGTGACGACCATTTTCTCCAAGGTCGGCACCGCAGAAATCGCCAACGATCCGATGCCGCCGAACGTCGCCGACACCTATGTCACGCTGAGGCCGCGCGAGGAATGGCCCGATCCCCGAAAGCCGAAGAACGAGGTGATCGAGGAGATCGAACGCGCCGCCAACACCCTGCCCGGAACCGCCTATGGCATGACCCAGCCGATCCAGATGCGCTTCAACGAGCTCATCGCCGGCATCCGCAGCGACGTCGGCGTCAAGATTTTCGGCGACGATCTCGACGTGCTCGCCAATGTTGCCCAACAGGTCAACGGCGTCATTCGCGGCATCGAGGGCGCGGCCGACGTCAAGACCGAGCAGGTTGCGGGCCTGCCGATCCTCACCGTCAAGCTCGACCGCCAGGCGCTGTTGCGCTACGGGCTCAGCCTCAGCGAGGTACAAAATCTCGTCGAGATCGCGATCGGCGGCAAGCCGGCGGGAAAGCTGTTCGAGGGCGATCGCCGTTTTGACATCGTGGTCCGCCTGCCCGAAAGCCTGCGCGCCGACCCGGACGCGATCAAGTCGCTGCCGATCCCGCTTCCGCCGGGCGAGGATATCGCAGCCGTTACGAAGACTGCTTGGCCGGGTGCGCAAGGCATGGCGCTGCGTTACGTACCCCTCTCCTCCGTCGCAGCGATCGAGATCGCGCCGGGGCCCAATCAGATCAGCCGCGAGAACGGCAAGCGCCGCGTGGTGGTGATGACCAATGTCAGGGGCCGCGACCTGCGTTCCTTCGTCACTGAGGCCGAGGCCGCCGTCGCCGAGAAGGTCAAGCTGCCGCCGGGCTACTGGATTGGCTGGGGCGGCCAATTCGAGCAGCTGGTCTCCGCAACCAACCGGCTGAGCATCGTGGTGCCGGTGGCGCTCGCACTGGTGTTCCTGCTGCTGTTCATGGGGATGGGATCGGCGGCAGATGCGGCGCTGGTGTTCTCCGGCGTGCCGCTGGCGCTGACCGGCGGCGTCGCGGCGCTGCTGCTGCGCGGCATTCCCCTGTCCATCAGCGCTGGCGTCGGCTTCATCGCGCTCTCGGGCGTCGCCGTGCTCAACGGACTCGTCATCATTGCCTTCATCGAGCGGATGCGCAGCGAGGGGCACCCTGTTGCGGACGCCGTCCGCGAAGGCGCACTGACACGGCTGCGCCCGGTGCTGATGACCGCGCTGGTCGCCTCCCTCGGCTTCGTGCCGATGGCGCTTGCGACGGGCGCCGGCGCCGAGGTACAGCGGCCGCTCGCGACGGTCGTGATCGGCGGCATCATCTCCTCGACGGTGCTGACACTCTTGGTGCTGCCGGCGCTCTATTTGCTGTTCCGGCGTGACGGCGCGGGCGAAACGCCTACAATGGCGCCTGATTTGGCAGCGTCCGGGGAGCGCTAGATTTGGGCAACCACGACCATCACGGTCATCACCACCATGATCATGGCGATCACGCGCATGACCATGGTCATGACCACGGCCACGGCCACGCGCATGTCCATGCGCCCGCCAATTTCGGCAAGGCGTTCGCGATCGGCATCACGCTCAACACGGCGCTGGTCGCAGCCGAAGCGGTCTACGGCTATCTCGGCAACTCCACCGCGCTGCTTGCCGACGCCGGCCATAATCTCAGCGATGTGCTCGGCCTGGTCGTGGCCTGGGGCGCCTCGATCGCGGCGCGGCGCGCGCCGAGCGGCCGCTTCACCTACGGCTTTCGCGCCTCCACAATCCTGGCCGCGCTTGCCAACGCCGTATTCCTGCTGGTCGCAACCGGCGCGATCGGCTGGGAAGCTATTTTGCGCCTGCGCGAGCCGGAGCCGATTGCGGGCGTAACGGTGATGGTGGTCGCCAGCATCGGCATCCTCGTCAACGGTTTTACCGCCATGCTGTTCGCGAGCGGACGCAAGGACGACATCAACATCGAAGGCGCCTATTTGCACATGGCGGCCGACGCCGCGATCTCGCTCGGCGTCGTCGTCTCGGCGGCACTGATCATCTGGACCGGCTGGCTCTGGCTCGATCCCGTGACCAGCCTCGTCATTTGCGCGAGCATCCTCTGGAGCATGACCAGCCTGCTCCGCGGCTCCATCGACATGTCGATGGCCGCGGCCCCCAAGGGCACCGACCTTGCCGCTATCAGGACCTTCCTGCTGGCGCGTCCAGGCGTCTCGGCAATCCACGATCTCCACGTCTGGCCGATCTCCACCACCGAGACGGCGCTGACCTGCCATCTCGTGATGCCCGCGGGCACCGGTGATGCATTCCTGATGGAGACGGCGCGAATGCTGAAAGCGTCGTTCCGCATCGGCCACACCACGCTTCAGGTCGAGACCCATCCCGACAATGGCTGCGCGCTGGCGCCGGATGATGTGGTGTGAGGCTTGCGCCTACGCCGCCCTCGCCGTCACGATCCAGATCGCGCCCTGCAGCGCCACGCTCTGTCCTTCCAAGAACGGCGCGAGCGCCTCGCGGATCGAGGCCTTCGCGGCTTGGTACGTCTCCGGCGGATGGCCTTGCAGCGCACGGCTGGCCGGGCCGATCTGAAGCGAGCCGTCGACGGCGGCTTCGAGCCCGCCGCCGATGGCGATGTCCATGGCGAGATCATGCGGCTCCATCGCCACATCGACGAAGCCCGCGCGTTCGAGGATTCGCATCACGCGCTCCTCTGAAGCAAAGGCGAACGGGCCTGGCTCCTCCGGTCCGACCGGCGGCATTTTGGGCACGTGCTTGTAGACCGCCATCAGCGGCGCCATCATCCACGGATTCTCCTTCGGCTCGCGCCAGCAGGCGAAGGCGAGCCGTCCGGTCGGCTTCAGCGCACGGCGAAGGTTGCTGAAGGACACGATGGGATCGGCGAAGAACATCACGCCGAAGCGCGAGGCGAGCAGGTCGAAGCTTGCGGGCTCGAACGGATGCACCGTCGCATCCGCCAGCACGAAATCGAGCGGCAGTCCCTTTGGCGCCATCGCCCGCGCCTGCGACAGCATCGGATCGGAGACGTCGAGGCCGAGCGCGAAGCCGCTCGGCGCCACCGCTTTCGCGAACGCGACCGTGGTCGCGCCGGAGCCGCAGCCGACATCGATGACGCGCTCGCCTGGCTTCGGCCTGGCGCGGTCGATCAGGGCATCCGCGATCGGCCCGAGCAGCGTCTCCTGCGCCGCGTGGCGATCGGCCCAGCGTTGCCCGCTGGGGCCGTTCCAATAAGCGATCTGATCGGCATTCTCGGCGTGTCCGCTCGGCTGTTCCATCAAAACCTCTGTTTCGCTAAGCAGCCTGCTCGTTGCAATCGCGGGATGTCACGCGCATCGGCAGTCCATGAGCGGGTCGTAGCGTAATTTTCTGCAGCGGCCAAACTTTGGCGTCCGGCATCAACGCGATGTCGAAATGGTGCGTCAGCGCGGCGAGCACGATGGTCGCCTCCTGCAGCGCGAAGGAGGCGCCGATGCAGATGCGCGGCCCGACGCCGAACGGAAGATAGGCGAAGCGCGCGACCGCGCTGCGGTTTTGCGGCAAGAAACGCGACGGGTCGAACGCATCCGGGCGGTCCCACAGCAGGCGATGACGGTGCAGCACATAGGGGGCGATCACGATCAGCGCCCCCGGCTTCGCCTCGACGCCGCCAAGCGTGTCCGCGCACTTTGCCATCCGGCTCAGCGCGGCAATCGGCGGATAGAGCCGCAGCGCTTCCTCGACCACGGCCCGTGTCACCACGAGCCGGTCGGCCATCCCTTCCACCGGCCCCGTCAGCTCGCGCGCGGCCTCCTCCCGCACCCGGGCGCGCCAGTCGGACGCCTGCGACAACAGAAAGATCGACCACGCCAACGTATTCGCCGTGGTCTCATGGCCCGCCGACAGGAAAGTGAGGATGTTGGAGCGCACTTCGGGAAGCGACATCGATTGCCCGGTCGAGGGATCGAGTGCGCGCAACAGCAATGTCAGGAGATCGGAAGGCCCCTCGCCCGCCGGCAAGGACGCAAGTCGCCTCCACCGCGTAGCGATGAGCTGATCGATGACACCCTCGAAATAGCCCATGGTCCGGCGCAGACGGCGCTGCCCCGGCCGCGGCACGAATTGGGGCGCGCCAAGCAGGTCGAGCACGCCGATGCGTCCGATCACGGCGAAATAGGCATTCATCGCCTCGCGAAACTCGTCGTAATCGCCGGCGATGCCATCGGAGAAGATGGTGAGTGCGAGTACGTTCAGCGTGATGAGCGTCATCTCCGCCGCGATGTCGACGGTCGCGTTCGGTTCAAGGCGGCGCCACCTCTCCGCCAGACGATCGGCCGCTGCCAGCATCGCAGCCGTGAATGACGTTACCGTGCGCCGTGCAAACAGCGGCGCCAGCATCCGCCGTTGCGCCTCCCAGCGCGCGCCCTCGACGCTCAGAAGGCCGTCCGCGAGCCCGGTTGCGAGGATGCGCCGCTGGATCGGGTCCTTGCGATAATTGCCGGCATTGTCGACCAGCACGCGCTTGATGGCCACGGGATCGTGCACCAGGAACGCGTCCGCGAACGGCAGCTTCACCTTCGCGATCGGCTCGCGAAAGAACTCCGCGCTCCAGCATTCCAGAGGATTGCGCTTCAGCGTCGCGAGCAAGGCGAACAGCCGCAATCTCTGTTCCGGCGGTCGCGGCGCCGGCGGGCAATAACCCTGCGCAATGTCACCATCAGAGATACGAAGCATTGAATTGGCAACAAAGAATTGGGAAACAATCTCAGACAAGGCCTGAATTTCGCCGGAGTTCCAAACGGCGTCCAGCGGGATGTTGAAAATCGCCCGCCTTAGTAAGCTGGCACAAGTCGTAAGCTGGGACAAGTCGTTGGTCGGCGCCGCAGTCCGGCCACGACATCGATCCAGAGCGCCGCGCGACGCGGGGCCCGTGAAGATGCGTATCACCCGCTCTTCTGCGAAGGCGAACGCCCCGACTCCGCCGGCCCGACCGCCGACATTTCGGGTCGTCTCTAAATCCCTTTGACGAGGCGCGCCGGATTTCCGCCCATGCGACTCGACGTCCGCGATGACCAGACCGCCGGCCATGACGTGCACGTTGTCGCCGACCGCCTTGCCGGCGCTTTGCGCGTCGTCGCCCGGCCATGAATCGGAAATTCCGAACAACTGACGAACTCAAAATCCTCCCCACATGGGCGCGCCGCATACCAGAGCAAGAATTTCAAAGGTGTGCAGCTGAGCACTTCAAGGCCAAGAGATTCAAATTCGTCGAAGCGACCAATCAAATAAAAAGAGCCGCAATCCTGACGGAAGCGGCTCCCAGATCGCGCTATTAGGCATCATCTAGCCATCACGCGATACATAAGTGCGAGGCCGGCCCGAACGATAAGGTAGTCTGGGAAGTAGCTTTTCTGTGCCGTTCCCTTCCCAATAAGAAATCTTCGGACATTTCTTTTGGTGAAGATGTTCTCCTTAGGAATTTCAAAGCCATACGGTGCCTCCGCCGTCAAAAGCGGGTAGATGAGTTTTTGCTCGACGTCGCTCTCGTTTAGCAGTTCGGCAATCTGGGGCTTTACGAAGGCATGCTTTCCGCTCCTGCGAGCGCTTTCGATATTTAGAACACCGTCGCGGAGTGCTGTCACTCGAGCCGAGAATTCTGTGGCGGCTCTATGTTAGATTCTTTCGCAGGTCGGGCTTAGGCCGTTGGACGAATTCTGGTGGGCGGTCACGGATTCGAACCGCGGACCCTCTCGGTGTAAACGAGATGCTCTAACCAGCTGAGCTAACCGCCCTCGCCGCCTGTTTAGCCTTAGGGGCCCCGGAGGGGCAAGAGCCGATCCGATGACGGCGCCTCAATCCTGCGGCCTCCCCGGCAGCAGCGGCACCGCGTCGATCCATACCGCAGCCGACTGGCACCAGATCTGCCGCGCGGGCCGCAATTTGTCGCGCTGGCGGATCGAGCCCCAGCGGATGCCCCAATCGTCGGCCTGGTCACCCTCGCCGCTGGTGAACAGCGGGGAACCGCAATCGGCGCAGAAGTGCTGGAAGCGCATCCGACCGTTGTCGCCTCGCTTGCCGTAGATCTTGGGCGTGCCGGCGGTCAGCTTAACGTCGGCAGCGGTGCAGATCGCGGTAACCCGGAACGGCGATCCGCTCAGGGTCTGGCAGTCGCGGCAATGGCAGACCGATACCATCTCAGGGTCGATCTCGGCTTCAAAGGTGATCTGCCCACAATGACAGTGACCGTCGACCTGCATCGCATCCCCTTCCTCAAAACAAAAACGGCGCCCGAAGGCGCCGTTTTATCATCTTTTCGAATTGCGAGCTCAGTGAGCGGTCAGGCCGCCGGCGGCTTCGTCGCCGTCCGGCTTCACCGTCACCTTGGTGTCCTCTTCCCACACGATCGGCACCGGCTTCTTCACCAGCGCCTTGGCGACGACGTCGTCGAGACGGGAGACCGGGATGATCTCCATGCCGCCCTTGATCGCATCGGAAATCTCCGTGAGATCCTTGGCGTTGTCCTCGGGGATCAGCACCGTCTTGATGCCGCCGCGGGCAGCGGCGAGCAGCTTCTCCTTCAGACCGCCGATCGGCAGCACGCGGCCGCGCAGCGTGATCTCGCCGGTCATCGCAACATCATGGCGGACCGGAATGCCGGTCATAACCGAGATGATCGCGGTGGCCATCGCCACGCCCGCCGACGGACCGTCCTTCGGCGTCGCGCCTTCCGGCACGTGCACGTGGATGTCGCGGCGGTCGAATAGCGGCGGCTCGATGCCATAGACGATCGCGCGCGAGCGGACATAGGACGCCGCCGCCGAGATCGATTCCTTCATCACGTCGCGCAGGTTGCCCGTGACCGTCATCTTGCCCTTGCCGGGCATCATGACGCCTTCGATCGTCAGCAATTCGCCGCCGACGTCGGTCCAGGCCAGGCCGGTGACGATGCCGACCTGCGGCTCGCTTTCGATCTCGCCGTAGCGGTACTTCGGCACGCCGAGCAACTCTTCCAGCGTCTTCTCGGTGACCTTGACCGACTTCTTCTTGGAGATCATCAGCTCCTTCACCGCCTTGCGGGCGAGTGTGGACAGCTCGCGCTCCAGATTACGCACGCCCGCTTCGCGGGTGTAGCGGCGGATCAGCAACAGCAGCGCGTCGTCGTCGATCGAGAACTCCTTGGAGTCCAGACCGTGCTTGGACACCGCATTCGGGATCAGGTGCTTGCGCGCGATCTCGACCTTCTCGTTCTCGGTGTAGCCCGCGATCCGGATGATCTCCATGCGGTCCATCAGCGGGCCCGGAATATTGAGCGTATTCGCGGTCGTGATGAACATCACGTTGGACAGATCGTAGTCGACCTCGAGATAGTGGTCGTTGAAGGTCGCATTCTGTTCGGGGTCGAGGACCTCGAGCAGAGCGGAGGACGGATCGCCTCGGAAATCGGCGCCCATCTTGTCGATCTCGTCCAGCAGGAACAGCGGATTGGACGACTTCGCCTTGCGCATCGACTGGATGATCTTGCCCGGCATCGAGCCGATATAGGTGCGGCGATGACCGCGGATCTCGGCCTCGTCGCGCACGCCGCCGAGCGAGACGCGCACGAATTCCCGCCCCGTCGCCTTCGCGATCGACTTGCCGAGCGAGGTCTTGCCGACGCCGGGAGGCCCGACGAGGCACAAGATTGGCCCGGTCAGCTTGTTGGCACGCGACTGCACCGCGAGATACTCGACGATGCGTTCCTTGACCTTCTCGAGCCCGTAGTGATCGGCATCCAGAACCGCCTGCGCGGCTTCCAGATCCTTTTTCACCTTGGACTTCTTGTTCCACGGAATCGACAACAGCCAATCCAGATAGTTGCGCACGACGGTCGCTTCCGCCGACATCGGCGACATCTGGCGCAGCTTCTTCAGCTCATGCTGCGCCTTCTCGCGCGCCTCCTTGGAGAGCTTGGTCTTGGAGATCTTCTCTTCGAGATCGGCGAGCTCGTCGCGACCGTCGTCGTCGCCGAGTTCCTTCTGGATCGCCTTCATCTGCTCGTTGAGATAATACTCGCGCTGGGTCTTCTCCATCTGGCGCTTGACGCGCGAGCGGATGCGCTTCTCGACCTGCAGCACCGAGATCTCGCTCTCCATCAGGCCCAGCACCTTCTCCAGGCGCGTGGTGACGGACAGCGTCTCCAGGATGCCCTGGCGATCCGCGATCTTGACAGCGAGATGCGAGGCAACCGTGTCGGCGAGCTTGGCGAAATCGGTGATCGCCTGCACGACGCCGACGACCTCGGCCGAGATCTTCTTGTTGAGCTTCACATAGCTCTCGAAGTCGGACACGACCGAACGCGACAGCGCTTCCGCCTCGACCGACTTCGCATCGGTGTCGGCGAGCGCCACGGCGGTGGCTTCGTAATAGTCGGCGCGATCGGTGTATTTCTGCACGCGCGCACGCTCGAGCCCTTCGACCAGCACCTTCACGGTGCCGTCGGGAAGCTTCAAGAGCTGCAGCACGCTGGCAAGCGTCCCGGTCTCGTAAATGGCATCGGGCGCCGGATCATCGTCGGACGCGTTCTTCTGCGTCGCGAGCATGATCAGTGCGTCGTTCTTCATCACCTCCTCGAGCGCGCGGATTGACTTCTCGCGACCGACGAAGAGCGGAACGATCATGTGCGGGAAGACGACGATATCGCGCAGCGGCAACACGGGATAAGCGTGCGTCTCGCCATGAACGATGGTTGGCCGGGGTTTGGGATTAGTCATGGCCTTTTCCTTTTGCTTTGCCCCCTCGCACGCAGTCCGCTTCTCTCATGCGCAACCCCACAAGGTGCCGAGGTGATCCACAAACCGGTCTACCTTGCGAAGGTTGGACCGGGCTTGCCGGATCGGAACTGAGGCGAATCTTGAAGAGAATTCTCGCTCGCCGCCGACATTAGGTGGCTATCGACCCGGGGGGTGTCAAGTCATTGAAAAACGCGCGCCATCAGGCGCTTACGCACAGGGTAAGCGACGCAACACCGGCTGCGGAGGACATCCGCAGCCGCTACTTTCAAGGACGTTTGGAGCGTTCCAGCGCCGCAAAATCAGGCGCTGGCGTTCTCGACGGCACGATCGGACCGATCGGCGTAGATGTAGAGCGGACGCGCCGTTCCTTCCACCACTTCGCGGGAAATCACGACTTCTTCCACACCTTCGAGGCCCGGCAGGTCGAACATGGTCTCGAGCAGGATCGCCTCGAGGATCGAACGCAGACCACGCGCGCCGGTCTTGCGCTCGATCGCCCTGCGGGCGACCGCGCCGAGCGCCTCGTCGGCGAAGGTCAGCTCGATGTTCTCCATCTCGAACAGCCGCTGGTACTGTTTCACCAGCGCGTTCTTCGGCTCGGTCAGGATTTTCTTCAGCGAAGCCTCGTCCAGGTCCTCGAGCGTCGCCACAACCGGCAGGCGGCCGACGAACTCGGGGATGAGGCCGTACTTCAGGAGATCCTCAGGCTCGACGTGACGGAAGATCTCGCCGGTGCGGCGATCTTCCGGCGCCATCACCTGGGCGGCGAAACCGATCGAGGTCGACCGACCGCGCGCCGAGATGATCTTCTCGAGGCCGGCGAACGCACCGCCGCAGATGAACAGGATGTTGGTAGTGTCCACCTGCAGGAATTCCTGCTGCGGATGTTTGCGGCCGCCCTGCGGCGGGACCGAAGCCACGGTGCCTTCCATGATCTTCAGCAACGCCTGCTGCACGCCCTCGCCCGACACGTCGCGCGTGATCGAGGGATTGTCTGACTTGCGGCTGATCTTGTCGATTTCGTCGATGTAGACGATGCCGCGCTGGGCGCGCTCGACATTGTAGTCGGCGGCCTGGAGCAGCTTCAGGATGATGTTCTCGACGTCCTCACCGACATAGCCGGCTTCGGTCAGCGTGGTCGCATCCGCCATCGTGAACGGTACGTCCAGGATGCGGGCGAGCGTCTGCGCGAGCAGCGTCTTGCCCGAACCGGTCGGACCGATCAGCAGGATGTTCGACTTCGCGAGCTCGACGTCGTTGTGCTTGGTCTGATGGTTGAGGCGCTTGTAGTGGTTGTGCACCGCGACCGACAGGACCTTCTTCGCATGGCTCTGGCCGATGACGTAGTCGTCGAGAACCTTGCAGATTTCCTTCGGTGTCGGAATCCCGTCGCGCGACTTCACCAGCGAGGACTTGTTCTCCTCGCGGATGATGTCCATGCAGAGCTCGACGCACTCGTCGCAAATGAAGACCGTGGGACCCGCGATCAACTTGCGGACTTCGTGCTGGCTCTTGCCGCAGAACGAGCAATATAGCGTGTTCTTGGAGTCGCTCGTGCCGACCTTACTCATTCATGTCTCCGTCCGCGGTTCGATCCGTCCGCTCGATCGTCCCATCCCGATACGTTCGCGGGTAAGGGACTTAAATAGAGCAAATTCCGTACCAAAAAAGACCCTACGCGTTACATCCCCGTGCGAATCACGGCCTCTCGATTCTCCGCGATCATAGCCGATCAAGCGTAGCCAACCATGCTGTCACCCGACTATCAAGAATTCGCTAATCGGGGGGCCGCTGGCTACCCGTGACAATACCGTGATTTCACCCCTTCGCACGGGCGAAGTGACCGAAATCACCCCGGCGTTGCTGGATTGCCACGAAAAACAAGCACGAAAGCGGAACTTTCTGCCTGCCGCAGGGCGCAAAACTCGTCTTTTTGCGCCTCGCGAAGGACGCCGTTAACGTCAACGTCGCCCTGACGATCCCGAGGAATTCCAGGAGGAATCCCAGGGATCGATGTTGCAACCCCGGTCGCGTTACTGCGGCTTCGCCGCCGGCTCCTCGGCGCGCTTGTCGATGACCCGATCGACCAGACCGAATTCCTTGGCGTCGTTGGCCGTCAGGAACTTGTCGCGCTCCAGCGCGTCCTCAATCGACTTGTAGGTCTGTCCGGTGTGCTTCACGTAGATCTCGTTGAGCCGCTTCTTCAGGTTCAGGATTTCCTGGGCGTGCAGCATGATGTCGGTGGCCTGGCCCTGGAAACCGCCGGAGGGCTGATGCACCATGATGCGCGCGTTCGGCAGCGAGAAGCGCATGTCCTTTTCGCCGGCGGCGAGCAGCAGCGAACCCATCGACGCAGCCTGTCCCGTGCACAGGGTCGAGACCGGCGGACGGATGAACTGCATGGTGTCGTAGATCGCAAGGCCCGACGTGACCACGCCGCCGGGCGAGTTGATGTACATCGAGATTTCCTTCTTCGGATTTTCCGCTTCAAGGAACAGCAGCTGCGCGACGACCAGCGTCGACATGCCGTCCTCGACCGGCCCGGTCAGAAAGATGATGCGCTCCTTCAGAAGGCGCGAGAAAATGTCGTAGGCGCGCTCGCCACGGTTGGTCTGCTCGACCACCATGGGCACGAGGTTCATGTAGGTTTCAACCGGATCGCGCATGAGTCACCTAGGGTTTTTAGAGGCGGACATCGCCAGTCTTGGCTAGCCAGTTGGGCTGGATTTGCCGGAAGGCCGATGGACGTCCCGTGATGCAGGAAGTAGGTAGAGGTAGAACGCGTAGGTACCGACAGATATAGCCCAATTCGCGCCAGACAAGTGCGGAGCGAATTAAGGCTTAATCCGCTGAGCCCTTTGCGGCACTTGAAGCTGATTCTCGCGAAGAGGCCCAGCCGGCCATCTGGCTAGCTGGGCCTCTTCGCCCGTCATCGTTAATGGGAAGCTTTCTTAAAGCCTTCAGGCCGCGGTCTTTTCCGCCTCGTCGTCCTTGTAGAGGTCCTCGCGCGACACCTTCTTCTCGGTCACCTTGGCGAGTTCGAGGATGAAATCGACGACCTTGTCCTCGTAGATCGGTGCACGAAGCTGGGCCAGCGCCTGGGCATTGTTGCGATAATAGTCCCAGACTTCCTTCTCGCGGCCGGGCATCGAGCGGGCGCGCTCGATCACGGCGCGGCCGACCTCGTCGTCGGTCACGGTGATCTTGTTCTTCTCGCCGATCTCGGAGAGCACGAGGCCGAGACGCACGCGGCGGTCGGCGATCTTGCGGTACTCCTCCTTGGCGGCGTCTTCAGTGGTGTCCTCGTCGGCAAAGGTCTTGCCGGCGGAGTCCATCTCCGCCTTGACCGAGTTCCACATCAGATTGAACTCCTCGTCGACCAGCGAGGGCGGTGCTTCGAAGCGATGCGCCTCGTCGAGACGATCGAGCAGCGCGCGCTTGACGCGCTGGCGCGTGGCACCGGCGTACTCGGCAACCAGCCGCTCGCGCGCAGCCTCCTTCAGCTTGTCCAGCGATTCCAGGCCGAGCGTCTTGGCGAACTCGTCGTCGATGGTGAGATCCTGCGGCGCCTCGATCAGCGTCGCGGTGGTCTCGAACTCGGCCGGCTGGCCGGCGAGCTTCTCGCTCATGTAGTTCTTGGGGAACGACACTTTCAGCGTGCGCGTCTCGTTCGCGCCGATGCCGATGAGCTGCTCCTCGAACCCGGGAATGAAGGTGTTGGAGCCGATCGCGACCTGGATGCCCTCGCCGGCGCCGCCCTCGAAGGCTTCGCCGTTGATGGTGCCCTTGAAGTTGATGGTGACGCGGTCGCCGGAGGCAGCCTTTTCGCCCTCGGCCTTGGCGGCATAGCCGCGGTTGGTGTCGGCGATGCGCTTGATCGCCTCGTCGACATCCGAATCGGACACGTCGGCGACGGGCTTCTCGACCTGGAAGGTCTTGAAGTCGGCAAGCGCGATGGCGGGCACCACCTCGATCGCGACCGTGTAGGTCAGGTCCGACTTGCCGTTGAGCAGCTCCTCGACCTCGGCCTGCTCGGTCGGCATGGTGATCTTCGGCTCGGTCGCGAGCTTGAAGCCGCGCTCGGAGAACAACTGGGTGTTGGTGTCGCGGATGGTCTGGTCGATGGTCTCGGCCATCACCGAACGGCCATAGACCTTCTTCAGGTGGTTGACCGGCACCTTGCCGGGACGAAAGCCGTTGAGGCGGACCTTGTCCTTGAGGTCAACGAGCTTCGCGCCAGCCTTGGCGTCGAGATCAGACGCGGGAACGCTGATCTTGAACTCGTGCTTCAATCCTTCCGAGAGGGTTTCTGTGACCTGCATGGCGTCCAATCTTCTTCTCGTTCGGTCCCGGCACGCTCGCGCGTCGGGACGCTGTCATCAATCGGTCCGGCGCGCGAGGCCAAACGCCCCCTGCGCCGGTGGGTTCAATCAGAGCCAGATCCGTACGGAAAACATCCGCAAGGAGCCGGCTCTTCGGTAATCCGTGCAAACGCTGAAAGCGCTTGGTGCGGGCGGAGGGACTCGAACCCCCACAACTTTCGTCACTGGAACCTAAATCCAGCGCGTCTACCAGTTCCGCCACGCCCGCGTAAATTTGCATCAAGACCGGCCGCGATGCCGCGGGCGGCGGGCTTATAGCATGTGCCCGCCTGTTCGCAGCAAAAAAATGGCCTGATGGAGGCAGGCTTCAAGTAGGCACGACGGCTGGACTTATCCAGCGCGGCGTGGTCCGGATCGGACCATGAAACCGCGGATTTTCGACCCTAATCGGCGTGAGGTTTTGGCCGCACTTGGCGCCTCACTGAGGACCTCCGCGGCCGGGTTGATGGCCGGCGGCGCGGGCCCGCTGATGACCGCACAGGTCCTCCTTCAGGCCCGGCCGGCAACACTGGTTCTGCGACCGGCTCAGCCAATTACACCGGTCTGGGAGCTGGTCGCCGCAAGCCATATCGGGAACGTCCGTTTCAAGCGCGGCGACCGCTGCGAAGTGGTGTTTCGAAACGACCTGCCCGTTCCGCTTGCGCCAGTCTGGTACGGCCTCACTGGCGCGGCCTTCCCAGATCCGCTGCGGGGACGCGCACCCGTCGCCCCGGACTCGACTGAAACATCAATTATTTCAATACCAAACGCGGGAACTTTGCTGGCCGACTTCCGCCTCTTCGAAGACCGCCTGAGAGAGCCCGCGCGCCCGCTCCCGATCATCGCGACCGAGACACCTCCGGTCGCGGTCGATCGTGACGAGGTTCTCCTGATCGAGGAATGGCGCCTGAGGCCGGACGGCACCGCGCTTCCGCCCGGCCGGGACCCGACTGGGACAGCACCGCTCTACACGATTAACGGGGAGACTTCATTCGAACTCTCAGCCACCGCCGGCGAGCGGCTCCGGCTGCGCTTCATCAATGGCTCGCAACGTTCTGTTCTGGCGATCAAATTAGAGGATCACGCGGTCCAGGTGATGGCCCTCGACGGACAGCCGGCCGAGCCGTTCCCGGCGCGCAACGGCGCTCTGGTGCTGGCCCCCGGCGCGCGCGCCGACGCCTTTGTGGAAGCGGCCACATCGGCCGCACTCGTGCTGCATGACGGCAAGAAGGCGTGTCCGGTCGGGCGTCTCGTGGTCTCCGGGAAGCTGGAGCGGCGCACGCCGCTACCGGCGCCACAGCCGCTGCCTCCGAACGGCCTTCCCGAAAAACTCGACCTGAAAGGTGCCCTGCGGTTCGATGTCGCGCTTGACGCGAGGGACGCCGGTTGGACCCGGTCCGCCAATTTCTCCACCGTCTCCGCCCCGGCCTTCCGCGCCAAGACCGGCCGGACCGTCGTGCTGGCCCTGAAGAACCCCGCCACCGTCACTACAGTCTTCCACCTGCACGGCCATCACTTCCGCCTGCTCGACCGGCTCGACGACGGCTGGAAACCCTACTGGCTCGATACGCTCGCCATCGAACCCGGCCAGACCCAGCGCATCGCCTTCGCCGCGACCTCGGCGGGGCGATGGTTGATCGAATCCGTCGTGACGGATTGGGCCGCGCCGCGGCTGGTCAGGTGGTACGGGGTGGAATGAGGCGCGCCGACTAAGCGTGCGGCTTGGCCGTGAGTTCGATACCGAGCGCCCTCATCACGGCTATCGTGGTTTTAAGCGTCGGATTGCCGTTGGTGCTGAACGAGCGATAGAGCTGCTCGCGGGAAAGACCTGTCTCCTTGGCGATCAGCGTCATCCCCTTCGCTCGGGCCACGACGCCAAGCGCGTGCGCGATATAGGCGGCATCCTCGGTCTTGAAGGCTTCTTCCATGAACACAGCAATGGCCTCGTTGGACTGAAGGTCCTCGGCCGGATCGTAATTCGTCAGCTTCTCGCCCATCTCAATTGCTCCACATCTCGGCAAGACGGTTGGCTGCCTTGATGTCTTTCGCCTGCGTGCTCTTGTCGCCACCGCACAGCAAGACGATGATCGTGTTGCCCTGCTTCTGAAAGTAGATGCGATAGCCAGGACCGTGATGGATCCGCAGTTCGCTTATTCCATTGCCCACGGGCTCGACATCGCCTGGGTGTCCTTGAGCCAACCGATCCGATCGCGATGCAATCAGCGCTCGGGCACGCTCATCATGGAGACGCGATCGCCACTTCCGAAACGTTTCGGTCTGCTTGATCTCAACCACATGTAGTTTGTAGACTACAATTGATCACGAATCAAGTGGTCCGCGCGTCCAGACGTACCGGGCGTCGGGCTCCCCTTCCTCGTTCCGCGCTCCGTCAGTTTCCTCAGCCAGTGTGAACCCGCGCGCTTCATAGAATTGCCGCGCAGGCGCATTGCGCTGGAAGGTCCAGAGCTCCAACCGTTCGCAGACGCCTTTGGCGACGTTGAGAAGGTCGGTGCCGACGTTACGGCGCTGGGTTACCGGAAGCACATGGAGCTGCTCGAGCCAGCCGTCACGGAAGGCGATGATGCCGTTGAGCACATCCTCATCGAAATGTCCCCACACATGGCAGGTTGCAAAGATACGGTCGCGATAAAACCAGCGATCCTCGTCCGGCGTGTGCAGCCCGACGAGCCACGGCATTGCATGGTCAAACGCGATTCGGTGGACCTGCGCCGCCGCGCTCATGTCGGCGAGCGCGAGCAGCCTGAGCATCAGTACTCGATCCCGAGCG
Source organism: Bradyrhizobium diazoefficiens (assembly GCF_016612535.1). Classification (NCBI taxonomy): domain Bacteria; kingdom Pseudomonadati; phylum Pseudomonadota; class Alphaproteobacteria; order Hyphomicrobiales; family Nitrobacteraceae; genus Bradyrhizobium; species Bradyrhizobium diazoefficiens. The sequence goes on along the minus strand of NZ_JAENXS010000002.1, from coordinate 182,972 downwards.
CGTTATAGATCCGCCGGTGCACGGCCGGCAGCGTCTCCGTCAGGTCCTCCGCGATCAGCCCGGGCCCTGCCTCGCTGCCCGACTCGCCGTGCATCCACACGCCGATGCTGGCGGCTTGGAATGCCGGCACGCCTTGCGCCAGGAGCCCTGCGATGATGCCGGCGAGCACGTCGCCGGCGCCGGCGGTGGCAAGCCAGGGCGGCGCGTTGGCGGCGATGGTGGCGCGGCCGTCGGGCGCGGCGATCGTGGTGTCCGGGCCCTTCAAGAGCACGACGGCGCCGGAGCGCTCGGCGGCGGCACGCACGCGCTCGAGCTTCGAGCGTCCCGGATATTTGTTGCTGAGGTCGGAGAATAGCCGCGGAAACTCGCCTTCATGCGGCGTCAGCACGACCCGCGCATCGGGCGAGGACTTGATCGTTTCAAACAGCCGCTCGGGATTTGCGGCAAAGCTCGTCAGCGCATCCGCGTCGAGCACGACGTGGCGCTGCGCTGTGACCGCGGTGTGAACGATATCGCAGGTGCGATCGCCCACGCCGGCGCCGGGACCGATCATGCAGGTATTGTAGCGCTTGTCGCCGAGGAGCTCGGCGAACTCGACGACGGTGTCGACGGGACGAACCATCACGGCCGTGAGCGCGGCCGCATTGATCGCGAGCGCATCGCGCGGGGTCGCCAGCGTCACCAGGCCCGCGCCGGCGCGCAACGCGCCGCGGGCGGCAAGTCGCGCAGCACCGGTCGCGGCCGCATCGCCGGAGACCGCCAGCACATGGCCTCGCGCGTATTTATGGCCGTCGATGCGCGGCACCGGAAAGGCATCGCCCCAGAAATCCGGATCGTTCTCGAAGGTCTGCGGCGCGATCTCGTCGAGCACCTGTGCGTCGATGCCGATGTCGGCGACGCGCACATGGCCGCAATGCATGCGGCCGGGCAGCAAGAGATGCGCCGGCTTCTTGCGGAAGAAGGTGACGGTTTCGGTGGCGTTGACTGCGATGCCGAGCACCGCCGCACTGGTGCCGTTGATGCCGCTCGGCAGGTCGACGGCCAGCACCGTGGCACCATTCGCATTGATCGCCTCGATCATCGCGCGCGCCTCGCCGTCGACGGAACGGCTAAGGCCCGCACCGAAGAGCGCATCGATGATCAGCGCAGGCCTTCCGATCGCCTGCGGATTGAACGGCAGCACCGGGTGCTTCCAGCCGCGCGCGGCGGAGGCCGCGTCGCCCTGAAGCTGGTCGCGCTCGCACATCAGGATCACCGAGACCTCGCGGCCCTGGGCGGCGAGCTCGGCGGCTGCGACAAAACCATCACCGCCATTGTTGCCGGGCCCGGCCACGATCAGAATCGGCCCCTCCTCCACCAGCGCGTTGGCGGCCTCCGCGACCGCCTGGCCCGCGCTCAGCATCAGCTTGAAACCGGGCGTGCCGGCCGCGATCGAGAGCTGGTCGGCCCGCTGCATTTCAGCGTTGGTCAGAACTTCCATGCCACTTCCCTGGTACAAACGCCTTTTCAAGAGGCATTTCCTGTGCCGTTCCGAAACACGAAACCTTGGTCTGCACAGCGATTGAACTGTTTGCCTATTCCGTAGTCTTCGCTATTTTGAGCAATCGGCTCCACCTATCAGAGATGCTCGTTAAAAGGCTGATAACGCTCCAATAATCAGGGCATTTGCAACTTGGCATAGACCCTGCTTTCGAGGAAGCCGCTTCGGTTCGTCGTGCTCGCTGGCATTATCAGGGTGTGGCCGGCCGTTGCCGGACCGGTCAGGGGTCGCGGCATGACGAAGACAAGATCGTGCGTGAGATAAGCGCATCCTGACGTAGACGTTGCTATTTGATCGAAAGGCCGGGAGGCGCGCAGTGAAGAAAATCGAAGCCATCATCAAGCCGTTCAAGCTCGACGAGGTGAAGGAAGCGCTTCAGGAAGTCGGCCTGCAGGGCATCACCGTGACCGAGGCCAAGGGTTTTGGTCGCCAGAAGGGTCATGCCGAGCTCTACCGCGGCGCAGAATACATTGTCGACTTCCTGCCCAAAGTGAAGATCGAGATCGTGATCGGCGACGACCTGGTCGAGCGTGCGATCGACGCGATCCGTCGCGCCGCGCAAACCGGGCGCATCGGCGACGGCAAGATTTTCGTCTCCAATATCGAAGAGGCGATCCGCATCCGAACCGGTGAATCCGGGCTGGACGCTATCTGAGCCGGGTGCTATCCCGCATTTTGCGACACTCTGACAAGAAATAAGGCTGCTTCGGCGGCCTGATTTCGTTTATGCGGTCGCGCAAAACTCGCCGAAAGCGAGAATAATTTTGCTCATCTGGAAACCGACCCGCAGAGCCAAAAGGGGTATGCATGAAGACCGCCAAAGACGTCCTGAAATCGATCAAGGACAACGACGTCAAATACGTCGACCTGCGCTTCACCGATCCGCGCGGCAAGTGGCAGCACGTGACGTTCGACGTCAGCATGATCGACGATGACATTTTCGCCGAAGGGACGATGTTCGACGGCTCCTCGATCGCCGGCTGGAAGGCGATCAACGAGTCCGACATGTGCCTGATGCCCGATCCGGTGACCGCGACGATCGACCCGTTCTTCGCCGAGACCACCATGGTCATCACCTGCGACGTGCTTGAGCCGACCACTGGCGAGCCCTACAACCGCGACCCCCGCGGCATCGCCAAGAAGGCGGAAGCCATGGTGAAGTCGATGGGCGTGGGCGACACCGTGTTCGTCGGCCCCGAAGCCGAGTTCTTCGTGTTCGACGACGTGCGCTACTCTTCCGGCCCCTACAACACCGGCTTCCGGCTCGACTCATCGGAGCTGCCGAGCAACACCGACACCGAATACGAAGGCGGCAATCTCGGCCACCGCATCCGCACCAAGGGCGGCTACTTCCCCGTGCCGCCGCAGGATTCGGTGCAGGACATGCGCTCGGAAATGCTCGGCGCCATGGCCAAGATGGGCGTCAAGGTCGAGAAGCATCACCACGAAGTCGCTTCCGCCCAGCACGAGCTCGGCATGAAGTTCGATACGCTCACCCTGATGGCCGACCATCTGCAGATCTACAAATACTGCATCCATCAGGTCGCGCATATCTACGGCAAGACTGCCACCTTCATGCCAAAGCCGGTCTATGGCGACAACGGTTCTGGCATGCACGTGCATCAGTCGATCTGGAAGGACGGCAAGCCGGTGTTCGCCGGCAACAAATACGCCGACCTGTCGGAGACCTGCCTCCACTACATCGGCGGCATCATCAAGCACGCCAAGGCGATCAACGCCTTTACCAACCCGTCGACCAACTCCTACAAGCGTCTGGTCCCGGGCTATGAGGCGCCCGTGCTGCTCGCCTATTCCGCGCGCAACCGCTCGGCCTCCTGCCGCATCCCCTACACCGCTTCGCCGAAGGCCAAGCGCGTCGAGGTGCGCTTCCCCGATCCGCTCGCCAATCCCTATCTCGGCTTCGCCGCGATGCTGATGGCCGGCCTCGACGGCATCAAGAACAAGATCGATCCGGGTCCGGCGATGGACAAGGACCTCTACGATCTGCCGAAGGAAGAGCTGAAGCAGATCCCGACCGTGTGCGGCAGCTTGCGCGAGGCGCTCGAAAACCTCGACAAGGACCGCGCCTTCCTCAAGGCCGGCGGCGTGTTCGACGACGATTTCATCGACGCCTATATCGAGCTGAAGATGACCGAAGTCGCCCGCTTCGAAATGACCCCGCACCCGGTCGAGTTCGACATGTACTATTCGGGCTGATCGGCTCGAATCTTATGCGACAAGCAAAAGGCGCTCCAAGAGGAGCGCCTTTTCGTTTTGGGCCAGTGCCGTAGGGCGGATTAGCCGAAGGCGTAATCCGCCAATCCTGCAAGGTCACGCGCGCTCGCCAAAGTCGCCGCCCACCTTGCTGCTGTCTCCAGCCCAATCTTCAGGGAATATTCCGGCCCGTACATCCCTGTGAAAAGACGAACACGGCCAATCCCGAACACGGGTGACATGTCCATGCTTCATGGGATTGATGTGACAATAGTCGACATGCCGCGCATAATCAGTCTCATCTCGGATGAGGTGCTCCCAAAACCGATGTTGCCAGATGCCGCGCTCGCCACGCGCAGCTTGAACGGCACTCAGTCGCTCATTCTTCGGCAGCGCCTTCGCAAAACGAGACTTTATTAGACGCCACCGCACGGAGAAATCGGCGTCCTCTGCTGGCAACGTCCAGACTGCATGGAGATGATCCGGCAGAACGACGAATGCATCGATCGCAAAAGGACAGTCCCGCCGCGTTGCGGCGACGGCCTCCCGCAGGATGGTGATATGGTCAGTGAGCAGCGTTTGCCGTCGATCGAGCAAATTGACCGTGAAGAACCAGCAACCGCCGGGAAGAAGCGCGCGACGGTAATTGGGCATTCGAGCAGTCTAGCATAAGAGGCGGATTACGCCTTCGGCTAATCCGCCCTACGGTCCCATGTCCCGCAATCACGTCGCATCCCGCCGCGGCATGAAATGATCGAGCAGGCCCGTTGGCAGCGGGAAGACGACGGTCGACGACCGTTCGCCCGCGATGTCGTGCAGCGCCGCGAAGTAACGCAGCTGCATCGCCTGCGGCTCCTGCGCGAGAATCCGGCCGGCCTCGACGAGCTTTTCGGCGGCCTGCTGCTCGCCCATTGCATTGATCACCTTGGCGCGCCGCAACCGTTCGGCCTCGGCCTGCTTGGCGATCGCGCGCACCATGGTCTCGTTGAGATCGACGTCCTTGATCTCGATCGAGGTGACCTTGATGCCCCAGACATCGGACTGCTTGTCGAGGATCTCCTGGATGTCGGCGTTCAGCCTGTCGCGTTCGCCGAGCATCTCGTCGAGTTCGTGCTTGCCGAGCACCGAGCGCAGTGTGGTTTGGGCGAGCTGGCTGGTCGCGGCCATGTAGTCGCCGACCTTGATGATGGCGCGCTCGGGATCGACAATGCGGAAGTAGAGAACGGCATTGACCTTGACCGAGACGTTGTCGCGGGAAATCACGTCCTGCGGCGGCACGACCTGCACCATCACCCGGAGATCGACCTTGACGAGCTGCTGTGCGACCGGGATCAGGACGACGAGGCCTGGCCCCTTCACTCCGGTAAAGCGGCCGAGCGTGAAAATCACGCCGCGCTCGTATTCCCTGAGGATGCGAACGGCCTGGGCGAGAAACAGGATGACGATCAGCGCAAGCGCCGCATAGATCGAATATTCAATCATCAGAGTTGACCTCCCTCGCCGCGCGCGGAATTCGGGCGCCGGACCACCAGCGTCAGATCGACGATATTGGCGACCTCGACGGTCTCTCCCGGCCCGAAGGTCTCCGCGCCGCGCGCCCGCCAGCGTTCGCCATGTGTAAAGACGTGACCTTCGGTCTCGTTCCAGTCGAGGACTTCGGCGGACAGGCCGCGCATGGCTTGCGCGCCGACCCATGCCGGACTGCTGCGGGCGCGCCGAAGCGCGCCCAGCACGACAAGAATAAAGCCCGTGAACATCGCCGCGACGACGGCGATGGCCGACCATGACAGCCGGTATCCCGGCGCTTCGACCCGCACCAGCATGAGCGCTCCCAGCACGAAGGCGATGACGCCACCGAGACCGATCACGACGGTCGGATTGAACGCCTCGATGGCAAGGAGCGTGATCCCGACCAGCATCAAGCCAAGGCCGGCATAGTTGATCGGCAGCAGGTTGAGGGCATAGAAGCCGAGCAGCAGGCAGATCGTTCCGACCACGCCTGGGGCAACGGCGCCAGGGGACACGAATTCGAAGATCAAGCCATAGATGCCGACCATCAGGAGGACAAACGCGACGTTGGGATCGGTGATCACTGCAAGGAATTGCGAGATCCATCCGGGATCGACGGCTTCGACGACGGCATCCTTCGTTGCCAAACGCAGCGTCTTGCCGCCTGCGACCTCCACCACGCGCCCATCGATTTGGCTGAGCAATTCGGCCGGATCGCGCGCGACGAAGTCGATGACGTTGGCCTGCAACGCGCCATTGGCGGACAGGGTAGCGGCTTCACGCACCGCCTTCTCGGCCCAATCGGCGTTGCGGCCGCGCAGTTCGGCGAGGCTGCGGATGAAGGCGACGGCATCATTTGTCACCTTGGCCGTCATTGCGTCCTTCGGCTCATCCTTCTTGTCTCTGCCGTCCTTGTCGGGGGTGCCGCTCGGCAGGCCCGGGAACGAACCGCCGATCTGCACCGGCGTCGCGGCACCGATATTGGTGCCAGGCGCCATCGCCGCGATATGGGTCGCATAGAGGATATAGGTCCCGGCGCTCGCCGCATGGGCGCCGGCGGGCGCGACGTAGCCAACGACAGGAACGGACGAGCCAAGCACATCCGCGATGATCTCGCGCATGCTCGAGTTGAGACCGCCGGGCGTGTTCATTCTCAGGATCACGACCTCGGCGCGCCGCGCGGCTGCCGTGGCCAAGGCGCTCTTCGCGTAGCTCGCCGACGCCGGTCCGATGGCTCCGTCGATCGTGACAGTAAGTGCAAGGCGGCCGTTCTCCTCCGCCGCACCGGGAAGGAGGCAGAGAGCAAGGGCGACGACGCCGATCGCCGCTATGAGGGCCGCTTTCATGATCCACACGGCAAGGGCTCCCTTACCAAACATAGGTGGTCGGTTCGCGAACCTCAATGCAGCAGCGTGCGTGGCCACCGCTGCAATTGTGCGATGCAATGGATGAGATCGAAGTGCATCCGCCGCGCCGTCAGCTGCACCGTCGCACCGTAGAGATTTACGTCGGGCTTCGGGGCCGTCGATTTTCGTTCTGCGTCTGACTCCATTTCGTTCTCAAGGAACGAATCGGAATCGTGAAAATCGGTGCACGCCAATCCTTGCTGATTGGTTTATCCTGCCCAGGATATCGCGAGCGTAATTCGTAAATGGGTGGAGCGACTTGTCGGCCGCACCTCGAAGAGCGAAGGCGGATGCGAACCCGCCATGCACGATCGTCTTCACTTGTCCGGAAAATTCACCCCGATCTCCGTCACGAGCCGAACCGCGCTTGGCGGTGTCGACGCTGAAGGCAACCTCAATTCGTCGATCCGCCGCCGTCGCGAAGAAGCATGAGGCCCTTGTACCTCCCGCGCTCCGCACCCGGCATCACGGCCTGCTTGCGTAGCGCTGCTTCAGGCTCCGTTCCGTATCGTCTGATGACACCGGCGAAGCGCAGGTGATCGGGCCCTCCAGCCGCGACGTGGCTTGAGCGAATGCGGGAGAGCAAGCAGGAGAATGACCGCAACAGTCAGGCTGCGCATCACTGATCGCAACAAGCCCCGGCAAAGCCGGGGTTTCAAGCCAGGACAGCCTTGATGGTCAGTACTTCGCAACCACCGGAGCAGCGCCGAACCTGTAATTGACGCCGACTCTCACCAGGTCGAGGTTGGAGTCGTTCATCGACTGGTTAAAGCGCTGCACGACAACAGGAGGACCAACAAAACCGGGCCCACTATTCTGAGTCAGGAAGCTGTTGTTATCCTGTAGCCAGATATGGAGGTACTCGAGCTTCACACTCCAATTGCCATTGAACGCATATTCAACACCGGCACCCGCCGCAGCGCCGACGGAAGTCTTGCTCGCCGAACCAACGTGGCAATCACCAAGACCGTTGCGAGGATCCACCACACACGCATCGCCGGGGAAAGCCCAGGTCTGCGTACGCGAGAATCGCGTATTTGCAACGGCAAGGCCGCCCGTCACGTACCACAAGGCGCGATTAGCCGTGTAGCCGACGCGCCCACGGAACGTCGCGAACCAATCATGGTGGATCTGGTCAAAGTCCTGAGCGCTGTTCGGAGCTATCGTAAAGAGGGCACTCGTGCGATTTTGATTCAAGGACATTCCCTGAATGTCGGCCTCGACGCCAAACACCCACGCTGTCGAATGCTGCCAATTATAGCCGACCTGGATGCCGCCAAATCCGCCGCTGCCGTTCGCCCCTCCGGTGCCTGCAAGCGCAGCCAATGTCTGCGCGGAGGCCACCGCAGCGCCATCAAAGAAGTTGCTGGAGACGTTGTTGTGCCCCCAGATCCCGCCGCCGTTGGCACCGATGTAGAAGCCGGTCCAGTTGAAGATGGGTGCAGGCGCCGCCGGAAGCGCTTTGACGGGCATATCCGCCGCGCTTGCCGGACTGAGGTTTCCAATCAGGATGGCCGACGCAATTGCCCAACCAAAACGCGCTTTCATGACAATCTCCCCAAGGACCGACACGATGCTGTGAACCCACGTTAATCGGACTCAACTGCTAATCGCATGCAAAACGACCTTGCTGGAGGTCCCATTGACGGATTTGCCGACAATTGTTGCTTGTTAGCAACAAAACGTGGAACCAAGGTTCCAATACCCGCTGAGCTTGCATAGGGAATGATGGGCAATGAAAGTTTGGTCATCGCCCATCAATTCCGCCACCACAAAATACTCTGCTTTTCCGAATTTTTGGCTTGGGAAACGGAGCTTCGTCTGGTCCCGGCAAGCCCGCGAAGCCGGCGTGATATGTGCCGCTCCGAAGCGTGGCCCCAATTCAGAGAGTCAGCTGAAAGGGCGATGCGGCGCGCAAGCTGCACGCCTACGCCGCCGCCCTCTGCTTCGCCACCAGCGCTTCGCCGAACGCCTCGAACAGCTTACGATTGATCGGATTGTGCTGCGGGTCGTATTCGGCGTGCCATTGCACGCCGAGCGCAAAGGTCGGAGCTTCCGCGATACGGATCGCCTCAATGGTGCCGTCCTCGGCGATGCCTTCGATCAGCACGCGCTTGCCGGGATCGAGGATGCCCTGCCCGTGCAGCGAATTGACCCTGATCTTCTCGCAGCCGAGCAGCCTCGCAAACGCGCCGCCCGGCGTGAGGTCGACGTCGTGGCGATCGGCGAAGATCACGGTCGGATCGGGATGGATCTCGCCGTTCTCAAGCCTCGGCATGCGGTGGTTCATGCGGCCCGGGATTTCGCGAATCTCGGGATGCAGCGACCCGCCGAAGGCGACGTTCATCTCCTGGAGGCCCCGGCAGATGCCAAAGATCGGGATGCCGCGCGAGACGCAGGCGACCGAGAGCGCCAGCGCGACCTCGTCGCGGTGGATGTCGTAGGGCTCGTGCTTCTCGCAGGGGTCGACATTGAAACGGGTCGGATGCACGTTGGCGCGGGCGCCGGTGAGCACGATGCCGTCGACGGCATCGAGCAGTGCGGCGACATCGGTGATGTCGGGCGAGCCCGCAAACATCACCGGCAAGCCGCCGGAGACCTCAGCCACGGCGCGCAAATTGCGCTCGCCGACCATCTGGACCTGAAATCGATTTTCGATGCGACTGGCGTTCCCAATCACGCCGACGACCGGCTTTCTCATCTCCCGTTCCGACCTCTCGTAAGAAGATTCTCCAAACATGCCCCCCGGATGGAACAAATTCAACAGAAGGGATCGCGGGACGGCAATGCTATTTTCGCGCAAAGGCGGGCCTCGGAGCCTCCGTGGCACTCTTGATGGCGCACCTGCGTACCCGCGGCGTTGGCCGCTGGTGGCCGCGGGCGCTTCAATCCGGCGCAGGGCCCCGGCTTGATCCCCAGTGAGATTTCACGAAAGAGTGCTCCGGCCCGCTCAGAAAAGGACAAGATGTGACCGTCTCCAGCGATGAACAGCCCAAAACCCGCTCCGATCTGGCTCGAGATACAGCCTGGTCGATTACGGTCGGCGGCATCGGGGTCGTGCTGTTCACCGCGGCGCTGGTCTTCACCTGGTATTTCGCGGCCACCCTGCTGCTGATCTTCACCGGCATGCTGCTCGGCGTCGGCCTCAACGCGCTGACCAATGCGCTCGGCCGCCGCGTACACCTGCCACATGCCCTGCGGCTTGCGATCGTCTGCATCGTGCTCGCCGTGATGCTTGCAGGCGTCGCCTATCTCGGCGGGGCCACCATCGCCGAGCAGGCCTCGATCCTCAGCAACACCATCAAGTCGCAGATCTCGCATGTCAGGTCCTTCCTCGAGAACCACGGCATCGACACCAGCGTCTTCGACCTCGGCAACGCAACGCCCGCCTCCTCCACCAGCGACACGGCCTCCACGCCCGCTCCAAACCAGGCCCCGCACGGCCCATTGCCGGGCGCCGGCGCGCTGGCCTCCAGCGGCGGGGCGATCGTGAGCCAGACCTTCAAGCTGCTGTTCGGCGCGATCAGCGCCGTCGGCAACATCTTCATCGTGCTATTCCTGGGGCTCGCCTTCGCTGCGCAGCCCAGCGTCTATCACGACGGACTGCTGTTTCTCGCGCCGGCTAAACATCGCGTCCGCGCGACGCTCATCATCGACCACATCGGTGAGACGCTGGAGCGCTGGCTGATCGCGCAGATTATTGTCATGCTCGCGGTTGGAATCGTGACCTGGATCGGGCTTGCCGTCATCGGCATCCCCGGCTCGTTTATCCTAGGGATTCAGGCCGGCCTGCTCGCCTTCATCCCAACCGTCGGCGCCATCATCGCGGGCGTCGTCGTGGTGCTGGCGAGCCTCGCCTCGGGCTGGATTCCGGCGCTATCGGCGCTGATCCTCTTCCTCGGCGTGCACGCAATGGAGAGCTACGTGCTGACGCCGATTCTCCAGCGCCAGGCGCTGGACATTCCGCCGGCCACGCTGTTCGCGTTCCAGATCCTGCTCGGCGTCGTCTTTGGAATCTGGGGCCTGGCGCTGGCACTGCCACTGGTCGCCATCGTCAAGGTCATGATCGACCATTTCAAGACGTATGAGGCGCCGCCCCTGGCAGAGGCGGCTTAGAGCATGATCCGGAAAACTGTGCAGCGGTTTTCCAAAAGATCATGCTCTCAAAATAAAACCCTCAGGTCGTCAGCACGGTCTCGGTGTGCTCGACTTCCGGAGGAGACGCAAAATACTGGCCGACGAGGCCACGCCATTCGGTGAAATTCTCAGAGCCGCGGAAATCAACGGTGTGATTTTCCAGTGTCGCCCATTTCACCATGAGCCGGTAACGCTGCGGCTTCTCGATCGACTTGTGCAGTTCGAAACCGTGAAAGCCCTTGGCGCGGCCGAAGGCCGCCTTGGCTTTGGCGACGGCCGCCTCAAAATCCTTCTCACTGCCCGGCTTGACGTCGATTTGCGCGATCTCGGTGATCATCGGTTCCTCCCTCTTGTTTAGTGGCCGTATCTACCGCAGCCGGGACCAAAGAAGAAGGCGCCGAAACGGCGCCCTGCCCGGCCGAAAATGCGGCGTCCTTAGGCGAACAACAGCACGGTCCCTGCCACGACGAGCGCGCAGCCGAGAAACAGCGCAATTGGCCAATAGCTGCGGCTCTGCGTGTAGCGCCCCTGGGCGCGACGCTCGGCGATCAGCGCCGTCTCGTATTCATCCGCAGTCGAAAACAGACAGGCGAAACCGCCGCGCGCCGAGGCCGCAGCGACTTCGAGTGACATCAGGGCGGCCTGCGGGTTCTGTCGGCGGGTCGATTCCATGGCCGCAATGGTAGGAACCGAATGGTAAACAGAGGATTACCGCGAGCCGCCTCGTCTCAGGCGGTCATCGGCTGGGTCTTGACGTCGGTCTTGGGCACACCGATCCGCGCGGCACTCTGGCGACGCCAATTCTCCAGCGACAGCGGCAGCTCCTCCGCCGCCTCGACGCGGTTACGGCCACCGCGCTTGGCCTGGTAGAGCGCCGTGTCGGCCGAAGCCAGCAGCACCTCGAGCTCGGTGCCGGCCGGACCGCCCGCGACGCCAATGCTGACGGTGGTATCGACCGCGCCGTCATCGACGACGACGCCGGAGGTCTCGAAAGCCTCGCGCACGCGCTCGGCAACCAGGACGCCCTCCTCGAGCGCGCAAGGCAGCAGCGCCGCAAACTCCTCGCCGCCGATGCGCCCCGACAGGTCCGAGATGCGCAGATTGTTGACGACGACGGTCGAGAACAGCTTCAGCATCTCGTCGCCGGCGGGATGGCCGAAGCGATCGTTGATCGACTTGAAGTGATCGATGTCGAAGATCATCACCGTGACCGGGCGGCCGCCCTTGGCCTCGCGCTCGATCATGCGCGCGCAAGCTTCCGAGAAGCCGCGACGGTTGAGCATGCCGGTCAGGGGATCGGTCGACGCGGCGGTGCGGTGGGCGGTGACGGTGCGCTCGGACACCAGCATAAAGATCACGAACACGGTGCCGACGGCATAGAGCACGAGCTCGACCGCGAACACCGTGACCCAGACGCTGCCGGAGAAGCCGGCATCGTGCGGGCGCAGGAAGCTGCCGAGCAGGATCGGCAGCATCAGCACGCAGCCGTGCATCACCGGCACGACGAGGGCCGGCCACCGCCGCTGCAGGCTCTTGCGCCGTTCGACCCAGAGCTCGCTCGCGGTCAGTGCCGCGTAGATCGAGACGATGCCGGCGCCGATGATCATGCGCAGCATGGACGCGGCGGGATCGAGCAGCGTCACCGTTGCGACCCAGGCGACCGCGCCGAGCACGAGGCCGGGCCAGTTCGGGTTGCGGCCGTGGAAGACGCGTGCCGCATTCCACACCATGCCGCAGGCGACGAAGCCGACCGCGTTCATGGCGAGATAGAGGTGCGGGCCGAGCTTGTCACCGGTCGCGGTCCACAGCGCGACCGATGCCGCACCGAGGAGATACGCCGTGCCCCACCATTTCAGCGCGGGGCTGTTCTCCTGCCTGCCGAAAAACACCATCATGGCGCCGAGCAGTGCGGCGATCATCGTGGCCACTAAATAGAGCGTGATGCTATCGAGCGACATCATGTCGGCCCCCTCTTGAACATAGCAGTTGCGCGATCGGCACATCCGATTTGCGCGCCCTTCCAGATGCGACGCTATGTCCGGCGAGTTCCATTCAGGTTTTCACGCGAGGCCAAGTTTTCGGGAAACTCGTCTTCAATTTGCGTACAAACGAACAGCAAAAAGGGCGCTGAAATCAGCGCCCTTTTGCATTTCATTGAAGCCGCTTTCGCAGCGAATGTGACCGAAGCGATTAACGCTTCGAGAACTGGAAGGACCGGCGGGCCTTGGCCTTGCCGTACTTCTTGCGCTCGACCACGCGGGAATCGCGGGTGAGGAAGCCGCCCTTCTTGAGCACGGTGCGCAGCTCAGGCTCGAAATAAGTGAGCGCCTTGGAGATGCCATGACGCACAGCACCGGCCTGACCGGACAGACCGCCACCGGCGACGGTGCAGATCACGTCATACTGGCCGGAACGCGCGGCCACGGAGAACGGCTGCTCGATCATCATGCGCAACACGGGACGGGCGAAATAGACCTCGACCTCGCGCGAGTTGACGGTGACCTTGCCGGCGCCCGGCTTGATCCAGACGCGGGCGACCGCGTCCTTGCGCTTGCCGGTGGCGTAGGCGCGGTTGAACTTGTCGACCTTCTTCTCGTGCTTGGGCGCGTCGGGCGCCGCCGCGGTCTTGAGCTGCGAGAGCTGGTCGAGCGACTGAATTGATTCGGCCATGATTATGCGGCCCTCGTGTTCTTGCGGTTCAACTTGGCGATGTCGATCTTCTCGGGCGTCTGGGCCTCGTGCGGATGATCGGCCCCGCCATAGACGCGGAGGTTGCCCATCTGCACGCGACCGAGCGGACCACGCGGGATCATGCGCTCGACGGCCTTCTCGAGCACGCGCTCGGGATGCTTGCCCTCGAGGATCTGGCGCGCGGTGCGCTCCTTGATGTGGCCGACATAGCCGGTGTGCTTGTAGTAGGTCTTCTGCTCGCGCTTGCGACCGGTGAGGACCGCGTGCTGCGCGTTGATGATGATGACGTTGTCGCCACAATCAACGTGCGGGGTGTAGGTCGGGAGGTGCTTGCCGCGCAGGCGCATGGCAACGATGGTAGCGAGACGGCCGACAACCAGACCCTTGGCGTCGATCAGTACCCACTTCTTCGTCACCTCAGCCGGCTTTGCCGAAAAGGTTTTCATATCGGAGTTTCCGTGGACGGGGAGACATCGGCGCGAACACCGCACCGGACTCCGCGGTTTCTAGAGAAGTGGCGCGCAACGGTCAATGCTCGATCGCTGAATTTAATTCAGCAAAATCAATATGTTATAAATATGGTGCGATATTACCTGCGAAAAGGTCAAACATTTGGAATGGAATAGGTCGATGTGACATGGGCGATTGGATCGGGCGAGGTCCCCGACAGCAGGTTCACCTCTCCGACCGCAAGGCGCTTGCCGAGCTTGAGCAGCCGCGCCTCCGCCAAAACGTCCTGCCCCGGCAGACCCTTGCGCAGGAAATTGATATTGAGATTGGTGGTCACCGCGAGCCCGATCGGCCCGATGGCCGAGAGAAGCACCACGTACATGGCGAAATCGGCCAGCGCCATCAACGTCGGGCCGGACACGGTTCCACCCGGCCGCAGCATCTTCTCGCCGTAGCGCTGGCGCAAAAGGCAGGTCTGGCCATCCGCGCTCTCGATCGTGATGTCGTCGCCGCTGAAGGCCTGGGGAAACTCGTCGCGGAGAAACTGCTCCAGCTCCGCCACGTTCATTTTCGCTAACGCCATGCTGTTCCCCACCCTCGCTTCACGTCGCCTGTTACATTAGGTTATCTGCATCATCCAAACGTAATAATCCAACCGGAAACGCCTCGATGTCCGCCCAGGCCGCCCGCGCCCCCTCCCCGCAACCCCCAATTCTGCTGCGCGAAATGGTCGGCCCCATCGCGGTGCTGACCCTCAACCGGCCGGCCGCGCGCAACAGCCTCACGGTGGCGATGATCGCAAGCCTGCATGCCGAGCTCAATGAGATCCGTGACGACAGGGCCGTTCGTGGTGTCGTGCTGGCGGCCAGCGGTCCTGCCTTCTCGGCAGGTCACGACATGAAGGAGCTGACCGCACGCCGCAGCGATCCCGATCGCGGCCGCGCCTTCTTCGCCGACACCATGAACGCCTGCAGCGCCATGATGCAGGCGATCGTGCATCTGCCGAAGCCCGTGGTCGCCTCCGTCCAGGGCATTGCGACCGCGGCCGGCTGCCAACTCGTGGCGAGCTGCGATCTCGCGATCGCATCGGAGGCTGCAAGCTTCGCCACGCCCGGCGTCGACATCGGCCTGTTCTGCTCGACGCCGATGGTGGCCCTGTCGCGCAACGTGCCGCGCAAGCAGGCGATGGAGATGCTGCTCACGGGTGAGCCGGTCCCGGCCGCGCGTGCCCGCGAGATCGGCCTCGTCAATCGGGTGGTCGCCGCCGGCACCGAGCGCGACGCCGCAATCGCGCTGGCCGAACAGGTCGCGCTGAAATCGGCCTACACCGTCAAGCTCGGCAAGGAAGCGTTCTACCGCCAGGCCGAGATGAGCCTTGCCGATGCCTATCGCTATGCGGCACAGGTGATGACCGAGAACATGATGGCCCGCGACGCCGAAGAAGGCATTGGCGCCTTCATCGAGAAGCGAACGCCGACATGGCGGGATGAGTAACAAGAAACGACGAGCCATGAACCACGACGCCTATCCCGACAATTACATCCGCAGCATCCTCAACAGCGTGAAGTCGATCGCGATGATCGGCGCCTCGCCGGTCAATGTACGGCCGAGCTATTTCGCGTTCAAATATCTGGCGCAGCGCGGCTACGACATGATCCCGGTTAATCCAGGTCATGTCGGCAAGGACCTGCTCGGCAAGCCCTTCGTCGCCTCGCTCTCCGACATCGGCCGTCCCATCGACATGATCGACATTTTTCGCAACTCCAGCCACATCATGCCCGTGGTCGAAGAGGCGCTCTCGCTCGATCCGCTGCCGAAGGTCATCTGGATGCAGCTCGGCGCGCGCGATGACGCCGCAGCGGTGAAAGCGGAATCGGTCGGCATCAAGGTCGTGATGAACCGCTGCCCCAAGATCGAATATGGCCGGCTCTCGTCGGAGATTTCCTGGATGGGCGTCAATTCGCGCACGCTCAGTTCCAAGCGGGCGCCGGCGCCGACGCAGGGCATGCGGCTATCCCTCAATCGGACGAGTGTCACTGGTGGCGACACCGCGGCCTCCGATCGCGCCGCCAAAAACAAGAGCGAGCAAAGCTGACGCCATTGCGAAGCATCCATTTCGCGAACGCGACATTGCGTAGCAAGATCGTTGCCAAGTTCATTGCCATGTGAAGCGGCGGCTTGACGGCAGGCGCGGCGCCGATCAGCATGCCGCGCGATTTCAGACCACAAGAACAGGACGCCCTCAATGAGCGATCGCCTTCCGGGATTTTCAACGCTTGCCGTGCATGCCGGTGCACAGCCCGATCCCACCACCGGTGCGCGCGCTACCCCGATTTATCAAACGACATCCTTCGTCTTCAACGATGCCGACCACGCAGCCTCGTTGTTCGGCCTGCAGGCATTCGGCAACATCTATACGCGCATCGGCAATCCCACCAACGCGGTGCTGGAAGAGCGCGTCGCCGCACTCGAGGGCGGCACCGCCGCACTCGCTGTCGCCTCGGGCCATGCCGCCCAGGTCGTGGTGTTGCAACAACTTCTCCAGCCCGGCGACGAGTTCATCGCCGCGCGAAAACTTTACGGCGGCTCGATCAACCAGTTCACGCATGCGTTCAAGAGCTTTGGCTGGAACGTGGTGTGGGCCGACCCCGATGACGTGGCGAGCTTCGAGCACGCGGTGACGGCGCGCACGAAAGCGATCTTCATCGAATCCATCGCCAATCCCGCCGGCAGCATCACCGACATCGAGGCGATCTCGACGGTGGCGCGCAAGGCGGGCGTGCCGCTGATCGTCGACAACACGCTGGCCTCGCCCTATCTGATCCGTCCGATCGACCACGGCGCCGACATCGTCGTGCACTCGCTGACAAAGTTCCTCGGCGGTCACGGCAATTCGCTCGGCGGCATCATCGTCGATGCCGGCACGTTCGATTGGTCGACCGGCGGCAAATATCCGATGCTGTCGGAGCCGCGACCGGAATATCACGGCATCCGCCTCCAGGAGACCTTTGGCAATTTCGCGTTCGCCATCGCCTGCCGCGTGCTGGGCTTGCGCGACCTCGGGCCGGCGCTGTCGCCGTTCAACGCCTTCATGATCCTCACCGGCATCGAGACGCTGCCGCTGCGCATGCAGAAGCACTGCGACAACGCCAAGGCGGTCGCCGAATTCCTCGCCGGCCATCCCGCGGTGTCCACGGTGAACTATGCCGGCTTGGCAAGCGACAAGTACAACCAGCTCGCGCGCAAATATGCGCCGAAGGGCGCGGGCGCCGTCTTCACCTTCAGCCTGAAGGGCGGCTACGATGCCGGCGTCAACCTGGTGTCGAAATTGCAGCTGTTCTCGCATCTGGCCAATGTCGGCGACACCCGCTCGCTCGTCATCCACCCGGCCTCGACCACGCACAGCCAGCTCGATGACGCCGCCAAGATCAAGTCCGGCGCCGGCCCCGACGTGGTGCGGCTCTCGATCGGCATCGAGGACAAGGAAGACCTGATCGCGGATCTGGAGCAGGCGCTGAGTGCATAGTCTTCCAAGCCGTTCCGGAGCACACAAAAGCGCGCCCCGGAACGGGCCGCAGTTAACAGTCGTTAACCATACCTGCCCCATACATCGTCTTTGGATCGCCCCTTTGATTCGGAGCCGACGATGCTGCGTTGGATGGTGCCTGCCCTTGCGGCGATACTGACGCTCTCAAGCGCGCTGGCCGCGGATCTTCCGGCGACGCCGAAGCGGCGGGCTGCCGCGCCGCCACAGGAGCCGCCAAAGGTCTACGTCGAGACCGATCCGGATGCACTGATCTCGCCGGCCTATGGCGTCGGCAGCTACATCCGCAACCTACCGGGCACGCCGCTGCTGCCCGGCTCGCATACGCTGCCGGGCTATTACGGTCGCCCCTGGGACTATGATTATCAGGGCTCATACTACGGCGGGAAACAGGTCGATTATTTCTGGCGACTGCCCTATTCGTGCGGCATCTACGGCTATTGCTGATCAGCCGGGCTGATGGTGATCAGCCGACCTGACTGACCGGAACCGCGCGCGGCTGCATCTCAGCTGATTGCCGAGAAGCGAGCCGTTCCGCCTGCATCACCGCAAGCGTGAGCACGACGATCGCAACCGCCTGGTGCGAGAGCGCGATATCGATTGGCACCTGGTTGAGCAGCGTGAGGATGCCGAGCACGGCCTGCAGACTCACGGCCGCCAACAGCCAGAGCGCGCCACCCGCCGCCGAGCCTGCGCGCGAGCGCACCGCGTCGAACGCATGCAGCACCGCCAGTGTGAACAGCAGATAAGCCGTCATGCGGTGCTCGAACTGGACTGTCAGCACATTGTCGAACATGTTGCGCCACCACGGCGTCTCGAACCACAGCCGCTCCCCAGACGGAATGAACGCGCCGTCGATCTGCGGCCAGGTGTTGTAGGCGCGTCCGGCGCGCAAGCCCGCGACCAGTGCACCGAAATAGATCTGCACGAAGGTCACGATCACGAGCAGCGCGCTCGTGAACCGCAGTCGTGCCGAGATCGTAATCTGCGGCCGTTCGCCGAGCCGCCGCACCGTCCAGACGATACCGGCGAAGATCAGCAGTGCCAGCACCAGATGCGTTGCCAGCCGATATTGCGACACTTCGACCCGTTCAGAGAGTCCCGAGGCTACCATCCACCAGCCGACCGCGCCCTGGACGCCGCCGAGCGCGAACAGCAGCCACAGCCGCCGCTTCAGCTCGCCGGACAGGCCGCCACGCCACAGGAAGAACAGGAACGGCAGCAAATAGGCAACGCCGATGAAGCGGCCGAGCAGCCGGTGGCTCCATTCCCACCAGAAGATCTGCTTGAACTCGGAGAGCGACATCCCGGCATTGAGTTCGCGATATTGCGGGATCTTCTTGTAGGCCTCGAACGCGTCGGTCCACTGCGCGTCCGACAGCGGCGGCACGCTGCCGGTGACCGGTTTCCACTCGACGATCGACAGGCCGGATTCCGTCAGCCGCGTCGCGCCGCCGACCAGCACCATCAACGCGATCAGGGCGGCCACGGAGATCAGCCACCAGCGCACGGCGCGATGCGGGTTGGTCGGGGCGGAATTCGTCGTCATTTCAGGGGCAAACAAGCCTTGTATCTAAGCTACTTGAACCGGACTGCGTGCCCCTTATAGTCCCCAACTCCCGCAGCGCAAGTTACGCGAAAGCCGCAATATCCCGCCATGACGATCCGCACCCGCAAGTTCCTCGGCGCCATTCTGCTCCTCGTGCTGGCCACGGTCTGGGCCCTGCTCGGCATGGCGGCGGCACAGATGCCGTGGATTGCCGAGTCCGGCTGGCGGCAGGCGATCTATTACGTGGTGGTCGGCATGGGCTGGGTGTTGCCGGCGATGCCGATCGTGAGCTGGATGCAGCGGCCCGATCGCGCAAAATCTAATTTGTAACGCCGCCCGTCGGTTTCACCGGCGCAAAGGCAATGCCGGACACCAGCACCCGCATCACGCGCAGCGAGCGCACCCGTCCGTCCCAGGAAATCCGCGGCAGCGCGCGCAGATTGGTGCGGCCTTCCGCATCCACGATCCCCGGAATGGTCGATACCGCGCTGGCAAATCCAGCCTCCTCCGCCATCACGACGTGGCTGCGCCGGAACGAGGCGCGATCGCCGAACGGAAACGCCAGATGCCGGATCTCGCGACGGAAGGATGCTTCCGCCACCGCCTTGCCCATCGTCATCTCGCGCAGCGCGGCCGCGTCCTTCATGTTGGCGAGAACGGGATAGTTCACGGTCGCGCTGCCGATCGTGACCAGCGGATCGGCAGCTAACTTGGACAGATCATCCCAATCCATCGACGCCTCGCGCGACAGTGCCGTAAGGTCGATGCGGTAGCGCGTGCAGAGATCGGCGATCGCGGCTGACAGATCCGCCGGCGGCAGCGAGCGCAGCCAGCCCTCGACGAACGAAAACAGCACTTGCTTCTCGGCATTGCCCGTAACGGTGAAACGCTGCTCCTTGTCGCCCATCATCAGGCTGATGCGGCTTTCGCGCGCGATCACCTGCTCGAGCCCGAGCCACCACGCCTCTCCGACGCCATCGGGAAAGGCGGTGGGAACGTACAACGTGAACGGCACGGCGTGACGCGCCAACACCGGATAGGCGAAGCTGATGAGGTCCTTGGCCGCGCCGTCGAAGGTGAGCGCCACGAAGCGCCGCTTCTCGGGCAGCGTCACCGCGCGCCGGCAGACCTCGTCCATGCCGAGAAAGTCATAGTTCCAGCGCTTCAGCGCACGAATGGTACGATCGAGAAATTGCGGCGTGATTTCGTTTTCGCGCAGCGGCTGGAACGCCCCATTCCGCCGCGGCCGCACGCGCTCGAATCGCAGCACCGCGCCGGCGCCACGGCTGCGCAGCAAGGGCTGGCCGGTGAACCAGGCCAACTCGAGCCGCAACCGCTGCAGCCATCTGTCGTCGGATGCCAATATCCCACCTTCGCGTTCGCCGGCGGCCGTTCCCTCAGCTATTGTCATTACCCTTTGTTGACATTTGTTTGCAAAGGTCGGCCACAGGCCGAAATACGTATTTTTCGTTTTCTCGACAGGTTTCGCGAATGACCATGGCTGCGGCGATACAAAGCCGGACGGCAGAATCGCCCGCGCAGTCGAAGGCGAGCCGCGTCGCGCATATCGACATCGTCAGCGACCTCGCCGAGGCCGAGCCGGTCTGGCGCGCGCTCGAGGAGCCCGGCCACCTCTCGACGCCCTATCAGCGGTTCGATCTCCTGGCCTCATGGCAGCGATCGGTTGGAGAACGCGAAGGCGCCCGCCCCTTCGTCGTGATCGCCCGCGACGCCGAACAGCGGCCACTCGTGCTGCTTCCTCTCACGCTGCGCCAGGGTCACGGCGTACGCACGGCTTGCTTCATGGGCGGCAAGCACACGACCTTCAACATGGGGCTATGGAACGCCGAGTTCGCGGCACAGACGGTCGCCGCCGATCTCGAGGCGCTGGTCGCTCCGCTGCGCGATGAGGTCGACGTGCTCGCGCTGACGCAACAGCCGAAGCGCTGGAACGACCAGCAGAATCCGTTTGCGCTGCTGCCGCGGCAGGGCGCGATCAATGGCTGCCCGCTGCTGGTGATGGAGCCAGGCGGCCCGCCCGCGTCCCGGATCAGCAATTCCTTCCGCCGCCGGCTGAAGAGCAAGGAGAAGAAACTCCAGGCGCTCGCCGGCTATCGCTATCACCTTGCCACAACCGACGCGGACGTCATTCGCCTGCTCGACTGGTTCTTCCGCATCAAGCCGGCGCGGATGGCCGAGCAGAAACTGCCGAACGTCTTTGCCGAGCCGGGTGTCGAGCAGTTCATCCGCGGCGCCTGCCTGTCGCCGCGCGGCGAAGGCCGTATCATCGATATCCATGCGCTCGAATGCGGCGACGAGGTGATCGCAATCTTCGCCGGTGTCGCCGACGGCCAGCGCTTCTCGATGATGTTCAACACCTACACGATGTCGGAGCACGCCCGCTACAGCCCGGGCCTGATCCTGATGCGCTACATCATCGACCGCTACGCCGAGCGCGGCTACCGCTCGCTCGACCTCGGCATCGGCTCGGACGACTACAAGCGCATGTTCTGCAAGGACGACGAGGACATCTTCGACAGTTTCGTGCCCCTGACCTCGCGCGGCAAGCTCGTCGCCATGGCGATGTCCTCGGTCAATCGCGGCAAGCGGCTGGTGAAGCAGAACCAGATGCTGTTCGACCTGGCGCGACGGTTGCGCCAAGCGTTCGGCTAAAGCAGCCTACGCCGCCACCACGCGTGGCGCTTCTACCGCATCCGACGGCTGCACCGGCCGGCTCAGCATCGTCACCTCGCCGAAGCCGACGGCCCGAAGCTGCTCGCACATCAGCGTGCGCGCATCTGCCTCCATCGACGCATCTGGCACCACGATGGCGCGGGCATTGGTCGTCAGGAGTTCGGCGGGCAAGTCCTCGGCGCTGCCGGCGTCGATCAGCACGTGATCATACGCCCGCAGCAAAGCATCAATTGCGAGCGTCACCCGCGGCGACTGCAGCAGGCTGCGGTCGAAGCCGGAACGGCCGGCCATGACCAGATGCAGCCGCGAGAGCCTGTCGCGGGTGATGACCTGCGCGAACGACGCCTGCCCTTGCATCAGCTCGGCAAGGCCGGGCGCCGAGGCGTCGACGGAGACGGCGGCAATCGTCGGCGAGGATGCGGCGAGATCGACCACGACGACGCGAGCGTCGCGCGCCAAATGACGGGCAAGCGTCAATGCCGACAGCGTGATGGCATCGCCCGATGCGGTGCCGAGCACCGTGACCTTCTTTGCGCCCCCCGCGCGCAGGCTATCGGCCAGCTGCCCGATCTCGGCGAAATCGCTGACGCCAACATCCGCCGTCATCTCCGGCTGGAGCGGCGCAGGCTCTTCCACGACCGGCTCGACAGCTGGCTCTTGACGAACCGGAGCTTGCGACTGAGTTTGCGCCGGGATGAGCGCGGCAACGGCCCTTGGCGCGGTCTGGCGCAGCAGCTCACCGGTGACGACGAGACCAGACGAGAGCAGCAGCGTCGCCAGCGTCGCGATCAGCACGATCGGCAGCTTCTTCGGATAGGCCGGCGTGTTGGAGACGATGGCGCGCGAGATGATGCGGCCCTCAGCGGGCGCGGAATCGATGCTCTCCCGGGTGCTGGCCTCGCGATATTTCCCAAGATACGTCTCGAGCAGGTCGCGCTGCGCCTTGGCTTCGCGTTCGAGCGCGCGGAGCTGGACGTCCTGGCCGTTGGTCGAGGTCGCCTGCTTCTTCAGCTGCTCGAGGCTCGCGGTCAGCCCGTCGACCCGGCCGGCGGCAATCCGCGCATCGCTTTCGAGCGAGCGCGAAATCTTGGCCGCTTCGTCGCGAATTTGACCGTCGAGGTCGCCAAGTTGGGCCTTTAATTCCTTGATCCGCGGATGGTTGCCGAGCAGCGTGGATGACTGTTCTGCGAGCTGTGCTCGCAGCGTCACGCGCTGTTCGGACAGGCGCCGCATCAGCTCGGAGTTCACCACTTCGGACGCCTCGATCGGCTTGCCGCTCTGGAGCATCTCGCGAATCAGCCGGGCCTTGGACTCGGCGTCAGCCTTCATCGAGCGGGCATTGTTGAGCTGGGTGTTGACCTCGCCCATCTGCTGGTTCGACAGCGTGGTGTTGTTGGTGCCGACGAAGAGCGACGATTTGGAACGGAAGTCCTCGACCTTGGCTTCGGCGTCGGAAACCTTCTTGCGCAGATTCTCGATCTCGCCCGAGAGCCATTGGCTGGCGTTGCGCGCCTGGTCCTGGCGCGCGTTCTGCTGCAGCACGAGGTAGCCGTCGGCGATAGAATTGGCAACGCGCACGGCAAGCTCGGGATCCTGCGATTGGAACTCGACGACGATCACCCGCGACTTATCGACGGCATAGGCCTGGAGCCGATCGTAATAGGCGTCAAGCACGCGCTCTTCCGGCGTCATCGAGAATGGATCACGACCGATACCGACCATCGCCACGAGAGATTTCAGCGGCGAGATGCCTTGCAGCACCGGATCGAACTCGGGCCGCTCCGCAAGCTTGTTCTTCTTGATGATCTCGCGCGCGAGGTCGCGTGACAGCACGAGTTGCACCTGGCTGGTGACGGCCTCGGGATCGAGCGCCTGCCGTTCCTCGGTGCTGCGGTCGCTGCTCGGCCGCAGGAAGACGTTCTCGCGACCGTCGATCAGGATGCGCGATTCGGACTTGTAGCGCGGCGTGATGAGATTGACGATTGCGACGGACGCAACCAGCGCCAGCACCGTCGGCACGACGATCCAGCCGCGCTTGCGCGCGAGCGCGCCGCCGAGCGCATGCAGATCGATGTCACCGGAATCGGCTGGCGCCTGCCTCGCAGCAATCGACGCGGGCTTCGCCTCGACTCTTGGCTTGGCCTCAAGCTTGGCCTTCGAAACGGCCCGCTCGACGACGGCCTTCTCCTTGCCGGCACGCCAGAACGCTAAACGCATCGAACACTCCCGCAGGGCAACGCCACTCATCTACCTCAATGGCCGCGATTACACTCCATTAAGGTTGCCGCTGGGTTAATCACGACGTCTCGCGAGCAGTGCATGTGCGCTCGTCACCGTTTGTTAACCACGAGGGTCCTTAATCCATCTCGATATTTCGAGAACTTTGTTCGGCATTCGCCGTCGAGCGCTGGTTTAGATCATGCCCCCCTCTCCCGACCAGCCGCTTCGCATCCTGCACGCCGTACGCGCTCCCGTGGGCGGCATCATTCGCCATATCCTCGACCTCGCCAATGGCCAGGTCGATCGCGGCCACCATGTCGGCATTCTCGCCGATAGCCTCACCGGCGGCGATCGCGCGGACAAGGCGCTGGCCGAGCTCGCGCCGCGGCTGAAGCTCGGCGTACACCGGCTGGCCATCCGCCGCGAACCCTCACCAGAAGACTTTCTGGTGTGGCTGCGGATGCGGCGCCTGATCGCCTGGCTCAAGCCCGACGTCATGCACGGCCACGGCGCCAAGGCCGGCGCCTTCGTCCGAATGCGGCGCCGCTCGGACGACGCCATTCGAATCTACACACCGCATGGCGGGTCGCTGCACTATCCCCGCAACACCCTGAAGGGCGAGTTTTACGCGCGGCTCGAGCGCACGCTGATGGATGCGACGGACCTGTTCCTGTTCGAAAGCGCCTTTGCCCGCGACACCTATCAGCGCATCGTCGGCACGCCCAAGGGCGTCGTGCATTGCGTCTTCAACGGGGTCACACCGGAAGAATTCGAGCCCGTTCTCATTGCCGACGACGCCACCGACCTCGCTTATGTCGGCGAATTCAGGCACATCAAGGGCGCCGACCTCCTGGTCGATGCCGTGGCGCGGCTGCACGAGAACGGCAGGAAAGTCACGCTGACGCTCGGCGGCGACGGCGAGGAGACGGCGGCGCTAAAGGCGCAGGTCGAGCGGCTCGGCCTCACCGGCGCGATCCGCTTCATCGGTCACGTCAAGGCGCGCTACGGCTTTTCCAAGGGACGGCTGCTGGTGGTTCCCTCGCGCGGCGATTCGATGCCCTATGTGGTGATCGAGGCGGGCGCGGCCGGCATCCCCATGATCGCGGCTCGCGTCGGCGGCATCCCCGAGATCTTCGGAGCCGAGAGCCCGGCCCTGTTCGCGGCCAGCAACGCCGAAGCCATGGCTGAGGCGATCGTGGCCGCGCTCGATCACGCGGCGGCGACCGCGCAGCGTGCCGCTTCCTTGCGCGAACGCATCTCGGCGCATTTCTCCCAGCAGGCGATGGTCGACGGCGTGCTCGCGGGTTATCGCGACGCATTTACCAATCACTAACCATCCTCAAGACCGCTTTAGAGAATCTTCCGATTTGTCCGATAATCGAACTGCCGGGGGATGCTTGCCCGGGAGCGCAAAGCCGCGCCCGCGGGTCTTTGGAATGGACGTGGACGCCCGTGGAACCGCTCAACGCACGCTCGATGCTCGATGCCGCGACCAGCGCCGCGGCTAGGCCTGCTGAGACAGCTTTCGTCGAACGCCGTCGCCGGCTGACGCCGGCCGCACTCGATGTGGTCAACCAGAAAGTCGCACGTGCCTATTCGCCGATCGTGATCGCCGGCTTTGCGCGCGCGATCGATTTCGCGCTGCAGAGCGTGATCGGCATCGCCGTCTATGTCAGCTACGTCATGCCGCTCATAGGCTTCAGCTGGATCTACCCCGCGGAGATCCTCGCCGTCGCGGTTGCTGCGGTGGTCTGCTTTCAGGCCGCAGACATCTATCAGGTGCAACTGTTCCGCGGGCAGCTCCGGCAAATGACGCGGATGATCTCGTCCTGGTCGTTCGTCTTCCTGCTGTTCATCGGCGTGTCCTTCTTCGCGAAGTTCGGCAGCGACATGTCGCGGCTCTGGCTCGCCGCCTTCTACTTCCTCGGCCTCGCTGCGCTGGTCGCCGAGCGCCTTATCTTGCGCTCACTGGTGCGCAGCTGGGCGCGCCAGGGCCGGCTCGATCGCCGCACCATCATCGTCGGCTCCGACAGCAACGGCGAGCAACTGGTCGAGGCGCTGAAGGCGCAGGAGGATTCCGATATCCACGTGCTCGGCGTGTTCGACGACCGCAACGACAGCCGCGCGCTCGACACCTGCGCCGGCGCGCCCAAGCTTGGCAAGGTCGACGACATCGTCGAATTCGCCCGCCGCACCCGGGTCGATCTGGTGCTGTTCGCGTTGCCGATCTCGGCGGAGACGCGCATCCTGGAGATGCTGAAGAAGCTTTGGGTGCTGCCAGTCGACATCCGCCTCTCCGCGCATACCAACAAGCTGCGCTTCCGTCCCCGGTCCTATTCCTATCTCGGCAAGGTGCCGACGCTCGATGTGTTCGAGGCGCCGATCACCGACTGGGATCTGGTCATGAAATGGCTGTTCGACCGCGTCGTCGGCAGCCTCGCGCTGCTCGCAGCCCTCCCGGTGATGGCGCTGGTGGCGCTGGCGGTGAGGCTCGACAGTCCCGGCCCGGTCCTGTTTCGCCAGAAGCGATTTGGCTTCAACAATGAGCGTATCGACGTCTACAAATTCCGCTCGATGTATCATCATCAAGCCGACCCGACCGCCTCAAAGGTTGTGACCAAGAACGATCCGCGCGTCACCCGCGTCGGCCGCTTCATCCGCAAGACCAGCCTCGACGAGCTGCCGCAGCTGTTCAATGTGGTCTTCTCCGGCAATCTCTCACTCGTCGGTCCGCGCCCGCATGCGGTGCAGGGCAAGCTCCAGAGCCGCCTGTTCGACGAGGCCGTCGACGGCTATTTCGCCCGCCACCGCGTCAAACCCGGCATCACCGGCTGGGCCCAGATCAACGGCTGGCGCGGCGAGATCGACAATGAAGAAAAGATCCAGAAGCGCGTCGAGTTCGACCTCTATTACATCGAGAACTGGTCGGTGCTGTTCGATCTCGTCATTCTCCTGAAGACGCCGGTCTCGCTGCTAA
The DNA here is from genome assembly GCF_016612535.1 of Bradyrhizobium diazoefficiens. Taxonomy (NCBI): domain Bacteria; kingdom Pseudomonadati; phylum Pseudomonadota; class Alphaproteobacteria; order Hyphomicrobiales; family Nitrobacteraceae; genus Bradyrhizobium; species Bradyrhizobium diazoefficiens. Next base: position 156,041 of record NZ_JAENXS010000002.1, on the reverse strand, counting down.
CCAAGAACGAGAACGCGTATTGAGTTGATCGCGTCAAAAAGCGCGCTGTCATCGCCCGGCTTAACCGGGCGATCCAGTAAACGCCGGCGGCGAACGTCGCCATCGACAGCGCGGAGTACTGGATACCCCGCCTTCGCGGGGCATGACAGCGGAAGTTGTGTGTACGAGTAGTGTAAAGCGTATGAGCGCGTGATGGCGTATGCGGCGACAGCCGGAGAGATGACAGTAGCCGTACCGGCTGCGCCCGGCGTGCTGGCCCTCCAGCGCGCGCTGGTGTGGCTGGTCGGCGCGTCCGGCGCGATCGTCTTCATCGAGCCGAGCCCCTACGAGATCGTGACGCTGCTCGCCACCGTCGCGTTTTTCGCCACCGGCCTGCGGCTGAAGCTCGTGCTGATGCCGCTGGTGCTGGCGCTGGTCCTGCTCAATGTCGGCTACACCATCAGCGCGATTCCGCTACTCGACCAATCCGAGGTCGCGAGCTGGATCGCGACCTCCTGGTATATGGCGGTGACCGTGGTGTTCTTCGCCATGGTCACCTCCGAAGACACGGCGGCGCGGCTCGACATGCTGCGCCGCGGCCTCGTGGTCGGCGCGATCGTCGCCTCGCTTTCGGCCATCGCCGGCTATTTCAACCTCGTTCCCGGCGGCCACGACCTCCTGACGCTCTACGAGCGCGCACGCGGCACGTTCAAGGACCCGAACGTGCTCGGCGCCTTCCTGATCCTGCCGGCGCTGTTTGCGCTCCAGAGCGTCGTCTCGGACAAGCTCCTCAAGGCGTCCCGCAACGTCATCGCCTTCGGCATCATGTCGCTGGCGATCCTGCTCGCCTTCTCCCGCGCCGCCTGGGGTGGACTGGTCCTGACCTCCGCCTTCATGCTGGTGCTGATGGTCCTGACCAGCCGCACCAACGCGCAGCGCTCGCGCATCATCATCATGTCCATCGTCGCTGTGGTGCTGGGGCTGGCACTTATCGCGGTGCTGCTGTCGTTCGATTCCATCGCCGAGATGTTCAAGCAGCGCGCGAGCTTCGACCAGAGCTATGACGAGGGCCGTTTTGGTCGGTTCGGCCGTCACATCCTCGGGGCGGAGATGGCGCTCGATCTGCCGTTCGGCATCGGGCCGCTGCAATTCCACCGCTTCTTCCCCGAGGACACCCACAATTCCTATCTGAACGCCTTCATGTCCGGGGGCTGGCTCTCCGGCGCGTGCTATCCGGCGCTGGTCTTCACCACCGTGATCATGGGATTTCGCCACATCTTCGTCCGCGTACCCTGGCAGCGCGCTTATCTCGCGGTGTTCTCGGCCTTCGTCGGCACCGTCGGCGAGAGCTTCGTGATCGACACCGATCACTGGCGCCACTTCTGGATGATGCTGGGCGCGATGTGGGGCATGATCGCGGCCGCGCAGATCTATAAGATCAAGTCTTCCGACGAAGCTTCTTCAGCTTGAGATCGGGTCGCTTTTCCGGCGGCGTATCGAGCAGGCCCTTCAGCGCCGCGGTCGCAGCGAGCACACCCTTGTAGCCCTCATTGGCGAAGCGCAGCAGCAGCCGCAGCTCCTCGTCGGAATAGGCATTGAACACCTTCTCCATCGCCTGCTGCATCGGCACGTAGAGCTGGCCGATCTTCATAGCCGTCTCCGGCACGACGCCAATGTAGACCTTGCGGCGATCGGTCTCGTCCCGCTCGCGGCGCACGAGTCCGGCCTTCTCGAGCCGATCAACCACACCAGTGATGGCGCCAGTCGTCAGCCCCGTGACCTCCGCGAGCCGGCCAGCAGTGACGCGGCCCTCGAGGTACAGGATGTCCATGCATTCGAGGTCGGAATTGGCAATTCCGGCAACGTTGGCAACGGTCTGACCGTAGAGCACGCCCTGCGCCGACGACCGCCGCATCGCCTCTTCCAATTCCCCCAACAACGCCGCGCGCGCCTTTGTCCTTGACAAGGCTCACCTCATATCTTAGCCAGAATATATCTTAGTAACTAAGAGATTTAGCAACCGTAATTCCTCCTAGCATTACGGAAACGTCGGGAGCAAGCCAATGCCTCATCGTCCCCGCAAGGCCCTGATCATCGGCGCCGGCATCGCCGGCCCCGTCACCGCGATCTTGCTGCGCCGCGCCGGCATCGAATCCGCGATCTACGAAGCCTGGCCCTACTCCAAGGGCATCGGCGGTGGCCTCCAGATCGCGCCGAACGGCATGCATGTGATGGACGAGATCGGGCTTGCGGACGAACTGATCAGCCGTGGTTCTGTCGCGGAGTCCTTCGACTTCTATTCGCAGGAGGGCCGACGCCTTGGCTCGATCAATCGCGACATGGCGCAGCGCTTCGGCCAGCCCGCGGTCAATGTCTGCCGCGCCACGCTGAACGAGATGCTGATCGACAAGGCCTGGTGCGCCTGCGTCTCGCTCTATTTCGACAAGCGCCTGATCAAGATCGAGGACCGCGGCGACCAGCCGATCATCGCCTATTTCGCCGACGGCACCACCGCCGAGGGCGACTTCCTGATCGGCGCCGACGGGGTGCATTCGATCACGCGGCGCCAGGTGGTGCCGGACGGCCCAACACCGTTCAACACCGGCCTGATCGGCTTCGGCGGTTTCGTGCCGCGCGCCGTCCTCGACAACCGGGCGATCGGCCGGCATGTCGAGACGACATTCGGGCAGAGCGGCTTCTTCGGCTACGGCTATTGCAGCCCGGATCCGAAGGACGGCGTGATGTGGTGGAGCACGCAGCCGGCGCACGGCATGGATGCTGCGATGTTCCGCGCGCTCGACGAACGGACGCTGAAGCAGCATCTGCGCGGTTTCCATCACGGCTGGCACGACCCGATCCCTGACATCATCGAGGCGGCCGAGAACATCGTGATTACCGACACCCTCGACGTCGCGACCCTGCCGACCTGGTCACGCAAGCGCTCGCTGCTGATCGGCGATGCCGCGCATGCGACCAGCCCCCATGCCGGACAGGGCGCTTCGCTCGCCCTCGAAGACGCGATGCGGCTCGCCCGGCTGATGCAGGAGGGCCAGGAGCTCGGCGCCACCTTCCAGGCCTTCGAGGCCGAGCGGCGCCCGCGCGCGGAGAAGATCGTCGCCATCGCCCGCCGCAACGGCAACAACAAACGCGAATTCAGCGCCACCGGCGCGTGGATGCGCAATCAGATGATGAAATGGCTGCTGCCGCTGGGCTCCAAGAGCATGGAGTTCATGTACGCGTATGATGCGCGGGCGGTGTAGTCACAATCCCGGTGTCATGGCCCGCCTTCGCGGGGCATGACACCGCAATTGTGGTGCGCAAGTACTTCTACCCCTCCACCCCGAACGTGAGCCCGGCATGGTCCTGCAACCGCTTGATCAGCTTGTGCTGCATCGCTGCACCTGGCGTCCAGATCCCTCCGGGCACGTCGGTCGCATCGCGCAATAGGCAGATCGCGCTTTCGGCGATCATCTTCGAGGTCGAACCATAACCGGGATCGCGGTCGCCCTTCACGAAGGTACGGACCTGGTGGCCATCCGGCGCAATCGCGACGAAGAGCAGATCATAGAGGCCGTTCTCGCGCTCTTCCTTCGAAGGCCCCTCACCCGGCTTGGGGCCGGCCTGCGTGGCCATGCGGTTGTTGGCCGCCACGATCTGCTTCGCCAGCGCCTCGCCCTCTTCGCCGGGGCCGGTGATCTGCATCTCGTCGTAGACGAACTCACGCCCGTAGGGAAAGCCCAGCAGCATGTTGGAGCGGTGGACATTGCGGGTGTTAATGTTCGCCATGAAGAACGGCGTCAGCCAGGTCTGAAGATCCTCATCGAAGATCGGCTTATTGCCCGGCGGCTGCTTCGGCCCCTGGAAGTCGGGCGTGAGTGCAAAGGGATCGCGTAGCAGCGCCAGCAGGCTCGGATCCTTTGACGCCGCCTCGAAGATCGCCCGTCCGCTTGCAGCCGTGCCGCCAGAGAACGTGCCGCGCATCTCGCGCACCCGCCCCTTCACACGCGGTGCCGGCGAGCCGAACACGCGCTTGGCCTCCTGCTGGACGGTGAAGGCACCAAGCTCGAACGGGATCGAGTCATAGCCGCAGGAGAACATGATGCGCGCGCCCGATTCTTGCGCGGTGGCGAGATGGGCATCGATCATGCGACGCATCCACGGCACCTCGCCACACAGATCGAAATAATCGGTCCCCGTGGCCGCGCACTCCGCAATCAGTTCGTTGCCGTAGAGCAAATACGGACCGACCGTCGTGATCACCGACATCGTCCGCTCCACCATCGCCTTCAGCGACGCAGCATCGGCGGCGTCGGCCACGATCAGCGGCGTATCCGCCGGCGCGCCGATCGCGTCGCGCACGGATTTCAGCTTGTCGAGGCTGCGCCCCGCCATCGCCCATTTCAGCGACTTGTCGTTCTTGTAGTGCGCCGCAAGATATTCGGCGACGAGTTGACCGGTGAAACCGGTCGCGCCGTAGACGACGATGTCGAATTTCGCAGAGCCCATGGTCGACCTTTGTTTCTACTTCTTCGCGTAACTCACGCCCATGCCGGCACGGACGTCGCTTTGAATTCCATAGGGCGGGATCGGATAGCGCAGGCCGTTCCTGGCCAGCGCCTTCATGCCCTCGATTGCCTTGGCGAGATGATGGGGCTTCAGCGCCATCAGCATCTCCTCGTCCGGCACGCCGCCATAGCGCCGTTCGGCATAGCATGGCAAGGACAGGCTGGGCTCGCCGGTCTTGAGCGCCCGTCCCCAGGAATCCGCGCAAGCGGTCTCCCCCACCACGCCCCATTCGAACTTCTTGTAGCCGGTATATTGCAGGCCGTTGATCAGGATGATCATCTGCCCGGGCGTCGCGTAGACGAGACAGATGTCGGGCGGATCGAGGCGGCCGCTCGCAAGCGGGCTGACCGCGAGCGCCTGATATTGTCCGAATGGAACCACGTCGAGCGCCTCCTGACGCTTGCGCGCATCCTCCGCGGTGCCGTGCCAGACGCCGACATAGTTCTCGCCGGCAAGCCATTTTTCGTCCTGCGGGCTAAGCCCAATCACCGCGCGGCACTGCGCGCCGACGAGATCGTCGCCGGTGATGCCAACGGTCCATCCGAGTCGTGAGGCCATGCTGACGATCTGGTCGGTGGTATGCACCGCATTCGGCCGCCGGATCTTCGGGATCGCCTCCATGTCGGCGACGCGCGCGAACAGCTTCATGCCGATCACCGTCGTCTTCAGCCGCAGCAGGCTGTTGAGATCGGCCGCGAGGCCGGCAAGATCGATCGTCTCGGCACTCTGCTGTTGCATGGCGTCCTCCAGGCCGGCGGTCACGCACCGCTCATCTTCGTGTTGTCGTCGTTTCTAGTCCTTCGCTGGTCCCGGAAGCAACTCGCCGGTCCTGCCCATCAGGCGATAAGCCACGAGCCCGATCCACTCACGCAGGGCCACGTCGGTACGGCCAAGACCGTCCATGCCGACATTGGTGAAAGAGAACAGATCGTCGCGGCCGCCCATCCGCCAATCCACAGGATAGGCCTCGACGTCAAATCCGGCCTTGCGGAATATTCCCATCGAGCGGGGCATGTGGAAGGCCGATGTGACCAGAAGCCAGCGCTCGCCCGGTTTCGGAATCACCAGCTGCCTCGTGAAGATCGCATTCTCCCAGGTGTTGCGCGAATTCCGCTCCAGGATCAGACGTTCCCTCGGTATGCCGAGATTTTCCAGGATCGGTGCAGAGTAATCGGCTTCCCTGGCGTCGGTCGAGACCAGGTTTGCAGAGCCTCCAGTGAAGACGATACGCGCATTGGGATAGCGGCCTGCGAGTTCGGCCGAGGCGAACAAGCGATCGGCCGCATGCGGCACGACCGGCGTGTGATGTGCCGCCGACAGGTCGGTATCGACGGAGCCGCCAAGCACGACGATGCCGTCGGGTGCGCCGCGCGACGGATCCCACGGAGGAAAGCGCGACTCCAGCGGATAGAGCAGCAGATTGCCGAGCGGCGAAAAGGCCGCGAGCGCGAGCAGGACCAGCGTGGCCGCGGCCAGTTTCCGGCCGAGCCCGGCGAAGCGCGTTGCCATCAGCACGACCGAGATGACCCCGAGCTCGACCAGAAGATTGATCGGCAGCACTGCGGTGCCAAGCGTCTTGGAAAGAACGAAAAGCAGGAAAACCTCGCTGAAATGACCGGGCCTGTGACACGCGGGCTTGACCCGCCCGCTTATCTCCAGAAATCTTCTTGGAAGAGGATCGATTGCGGGGTCAAGCCCGGCCAAGGGAAGTTCTCTGATAAAGTTCTCATGACAGGTTCTGCTGCCTCTCGATGAAATCGACCGGACACCGTGAAATGATCCATCATCACCTGCATGCAAGCCCCGAAACCTGCCATTGGGGCTTCTTCGAAGCCAGGCTCAAGCCGGTCCTTAACGTCGCAAGCGGCGATGAGGTCACGATCGACACAATCAGCGGCGGACCCGAAGTGCTCCCGGATCGCAACCAGTTTCACGTTCCGCCCGAAATGTTCGAGGTGCATGCGAAATCCGAGCGGATGGTGCCCGGCCACATCCTCACCGGGCCAATCGCCGTCGACGGCGCCGAACCCGGCGACGTGCTGGAAATCGAGATCCTCGACGTCGAGCTTCGGCAGGATTGGGGCTGGAATCTGATCAAGCCGCTGTCCGGCACCCTGCCCGATGATTTCCACGAGACCCGACTCCTCAACATCCCGCTGGACCGGACGCGGATGGTCGGCCGCATGCCCTGGGGCCTCGACCTGCCGTTAAAACCGTTCTTCGGCGTGATGGGCGTTTCGCCGCCGCCGGCCTGGGGCCGCATCTCCTCGCTCGTTCCACGTGCCATGGGCGGCAATCTCGACAACAAGGAGCTCCGCGCCGGCGCGACATTGTATCTGCCGGTGTTCGTCCCGGGTGCGATGTTCTCCTGCGGCGACGGCCATGCCGTACAGGGCGACGGCGAGGTCTGCGTTACCGCGATCGAGACCGCGCTGCAGGGCCGCTTCCGCCTGACGCTGCGCAAGGACCTCAGGTTCGACTATCCGCGCGCGGAGACGCCGACCCACTACATCACCATGGCGATGGATCCGGACCTCGACCAATGCGTGGTGCGGGCGCTACGCGACATGATCGCGCTACTCGGCGAGACGCGAAACCTGTCGCGCGAGGACGCCTATACGCTGTGCAGTCTTGCGGCCGATTTGCGGGTGACCCAGACCGTCAACGGCTCCAAGGGCATCCATTGCATGATCGAAAAGGCGATCGTGCACGGCTGAGTTCGGCTCGCACCTCCTGACCTGTCAACGCTCCGCCGCTGCTTGGTCTCCCGCGCAGCGCGCCGGGGCATGCCTGATTTCTGTTGCGATTCCAATAGGCTGAGCTGCGACCTCGGTCAGCATTTGACTTCCACTCCAGAACCTAAATAGAGTCTTAATCGTTACTTTTATGTACCTGAGTATGAGGTTAGCGTTCGGACCATGGCCACCGAAAAAGCCGAGACTGACCGCATTCCCGTAACCTTGGCGCTCTCAACCATCACCTATCTGGAAAAACTGGTGAGACAGGGCACCCACGGCACCAGCGTTCCCGGCGTCGCGCGTACCTTGATCGAGGAAGGCATCCGTCTCGCCATTAAGGACGGGCTTTTGTCGATTCGCGACAATGGCAGGACGTGAGCGCGCGCCGAACGTGAGGCGGACGGATCTCGAGAGGCGGATGGCCGACATCTGCAACCTGGGATCGCTACTATGCCTGTTCTCTCACCAACTTGGACTGACGAACGAATTGAACTTCTGAAGCAGCACTTCGAGGCCGGCCTGTCCTGCCGCGAGATCGCCGCCGACATCGGCGTCAGCCGCAACGCCGTGATCGGCAAGCTGTCCCGACTGAATCTCACGCGCGGCCGCTCGGTCGACGAACGCAAGCTCCAGGACAGGAATTCCGCGCCGCGCGCGCCGCGAGCGGTGCCCCGGCTGCAATTCGAAATGCTCGCCACGATCTACGGCGAAGCGGACGCGCCTGTGGCGACCGGGCTGATCGACGAGGCCAATCGCTGCTCGCTGATGGAGCTCGGCGAAAACCACTGCCGCTGGCCGATCTCGACGCCGGGGACTGAGGAGTTCTGCTTCTGCGGCAATGCCGTTCACGACGGACAGCCCTATTGCGCCGGCCACAGCCGCCTTGCCTACCGGCCGAACTCCCGCGCGCGAGTCATGCGCGGCTGAAAGCCAGCCGTACCTTGCTCCGCAACGAAAAACCTCCGGCAGGGCACTACCGGAGGCTTCTGGAGGCTTAGCGTGAAGCTAAGAGCCGTGATTTTTCGAAACCGGCTGGGATCTATATAGCTGATTAACTCAGGTAAGTAAATAAGTTTGGTGGCAATCGAGTCGCATAGCTCGTCTTCGCTGCTCGCGGAGGTTATTCTGATTTTCAAAATCCATGTTCTATGCAGAAAAAAGCCCCGGCGGTATCCCGCCGGGGCTTCGTCAGATCGTCAGAAGACCTAAAGCTTACCAGTTGCGCTGGGCGCGCAGCAGCAGGCTGTAGGTGTCCTGGTCCTTCAGCTCGTAAGTCGCCGCGGGCTTGGCAACCGACGTCAGCGCCGGCGTCGTGATCGCGCCCGAGTACTTCTGGTCCAGGTGGCTGTAGACGAAGTCAGCCGAGAAGGTCAGACCCTTCACCGGGGTCCAGCGGGTGATGACGCCGACCTGGCCGATGTTGAAGTCCGGGTTGCAGGTGCCGGTCAGCGTCGCGAACGAAGCGCTGCCGCAGATCAGGCCCTTGGCCGTACCGCTGTAGTTGACAGCAGCCCATGCACCGTAGAGCGCCGTGTTCCAGTACGGATTCCAGTTGTGGGTGTAGGCACCGCGGAAGCCGTAGGTCTTGGTCAGCTCGAGGCCGCCACCCGGCGCGAACACCGCATCAGACACGCCGGCGAAGCCGATGCTCTGATACGCGGTGCCGGAGCCGCCGAACATCGAGTAGCTGGTCGCTGCCAGCGACTGGAAGTTATAGCGGCTCGCGCCGTCAGTGTAGACGCCCGAGACGTTGATCACGTCGCCTGCACCGGTCGGAATGTTCTTGATCGACAAGGCCAACTGGACGGCCCAGCCCCACTTGTCTTCAGGGTGACCGGTGACTTCGGTCGCGCCGTAGTAGCCGACGTGGTTGTCGTGTGCGGCAACCGAAGCCTGGAACAGACCCCAGGCCTGGTCGACGCGGACCATGCCGACGAGATCGGGAGATCGGGTGCCGCCGATATCGTTCGAGCCGTAGGCACCGCCAAGCACGCCCGTAGTGCTCATGCCGCTGCTGTTCCAGATGCTGGTCGTGAAGAACTGAGTCTGGTCCTGCGCCGAGATCGCGGCCGTCACGCCCTGGCCGAAATCGGCCGTGTAGGTGAACTGGGCGACGCCGTTGGTCGAGCCGCTGCCGCCAACAAGTTGGTCGAAGTTGTTGCCGGGGTAGTTGACCCAAGGCGCGTCGAACTGCGACACGGCCTTACCCATGGTGAAGCCGGCAAACTGGATGAAGGCATAGTAGACACCGAGCGAACCGCCCGAAATCGTGCCCGAGCTTGCGTTGTTCGGCGCAGAGACCCCTGTGCTTCCGAGCTGCGAGTAAACGGTCGCGCCCGGCGCCGTGCCGCTTCCCGTATAGTTATCGGTCGTCCAGGTGAAGACCGCGTCGAAGTAGGTGCGGACCACGCCGTATTCTGTCGCGGTGCGCGTGTCGATGTTGAGATCTTCGCGAGCGCGCATCGTGTAGTAGTTGTTCAAGCGGTTGTTGGCCGCGGACACGCCGCTGTACTGTGCGCTGTAGTTGCCGCCGGCATTGAGCGCGACTTCCGCACGCAGATAGCCGCCGAGCTTGATGCAGGTGTCGCTGCCCGGGATGTAGTAGAAACCCGCGCCGTAGAGCGAGCAGATCCTCACGTATTCGACCGCCTTGGCCTTGACCGGAAGATCAGCCGCCTGAGCTCCACCGACGGCGATCAGACCCGCCGCAGTGCCGAGCAAAAGGCTCTTCACCATTTTCATTTAAAATCTCCAAGTTGCTCATTTTGCGGAGACCGGACCGTGAGGCCCCCCAAATCCCCGTCTCTTCAAATCCGCTCGGCCGCTTCGCGCTTTCGGACGCACCCGCTAGAGACGCGAGGGACGTGAGCGGACCACCTGCAACGGGACGATCGAGAACCCCCCACCGTCACGGATCAATATGCCTGCGCCGTTATCTTAATCAAAATAGTTTATTAGATCAGCTTTACGGTTTCGCTAACTCTGTGTCCGCAGCGCCACAGGTCGTCGGAGGCCAAAATGCTGACCTTCTCATATTTGTAGTTTCCGTGACAAAATTACCCTGCTCTGCACTTGCGTCAGGGCAGACTTGCGTGGACTATGCCCGCCGCGAACACCGGCCAGAGAGAAATCAGCCCGCGGGAGTGACGCTGTGTCAGCGACAAGGAAAGAAGGGGCGCGCCTCCGCTCCATCGGCAATCTCGATATCATCAGGCGATTCACCTGGGAGATATCGTCGATCAACATGCATCTGGAGGAGCTGCGTCAGTTCTGGGCCAGAACCCTCGGCATCAGCGGACCGCAATGGCTGATCCTGATGGCCATTTCCGACCTCGACAAGGACGACGGCGTGCCGGTCAACGTGGTCTCCAAGCTGCTTCACGTCGATCCGTCCTTCGTCACCACCCAGTCCAAGCTGCTGGAGAAGAAGGGCCTGCTGCGTCGTCGCCCCTCGCCGACCGACGCCCGCGTAGTGCGGCTGTCACTGGTGGAAAAGACGCAGAAGCACATCGCGAGCCTCAACGAGCAGTACAAGACGATTCGCGAATTCGTCTTCCAGGAGTTCAACGAGAACGAGCTGACGGAATTCACCACCAAGCTCGCGACGCTGAAGACCCGGCTCGAGAAGGCCTGCGTCAGGATCTCCCTCGACTACTGAGACGAGAAATACTGAGGCGCGAGACGTTTCCGAGGCAGGGGCCGCCGTTCAGATCCGCCTGCCGGCGGCACCGAGTCGCGATTCCAGCCAGTCGAAGATGTATTCGTTCGCGAGGCTCGGATTATCGGCATGGGCCTGCGCTGCGCCAGTTTCCGCCGCGGTGAATACTTTCAGCACGATGTCAGAGCTGCCGAGCCGGGATTGCTGCACGATCTGACGTGCCCGGTCGGCCTTGAGCCAGCCGTCCTCGCCGATCGTGATCAGCACCGGACATTCGGCGATCGAGGCCATCAGCGGCGCATGCGGCACCGGGACGATGCTGAGGTCGCTCATCGCGAAGCGGCTGGCAAAGAACGACCGCTCGTGCAGGTCCCACAGGCCGCCATCGCAGACGGCTGCGGCGAGACGCGGCTCCTGAGCCACGGCACGCGCTACGAACGAAGACCCCCACCCGTCCGCCACGATCGCAACGCGATCGAAATCGACGTCGCCGCGCAGCTCCAGATAATCCATGACGCTGCCGATCGAGCTCTCGAGATCGCGACGCTGCAACAGCACGTCTGCGTAATCGTCACGCTCGTCGCCGAGCAGATCGAGCGCCAGCATCGCGAAGCCGCGCTCGCGTGCATGCGGCGCGAGCTTGACCAGGAATTCCTCTTTGCGATGTCCGGGCTCGCCGATGCAGATCACCGTCGGCGCTCGTCCTTTCACCCCCGGCGCGGGCAGGAAATAGCCTTGCAGCGCGTGTCCTTTGACCCAAGGGATCGTCACGACTTCGCCGGCCGGCCCGCGCGCCGTGAGGAAGCGCCGGGCGCATTCCTGCATCGCAAGCACCGCGACCCAGCGGCGCTCATCGGCCGGATCGAGCGGCATTGCGGCCGCACCGTAGTAGTTCATCGCACGCAGCCAGTTGCGCTGCGCAGTCACCATGTGGCCTTCCGCGAACGCGGCCTCGGCACGGTGCCGATTGACCCGCGCCAGCTTCTTCCACTCGCGGTGCCATGACTGCTCGTCGCCGCGCTTGAGCTGCCGGGCGATCATCAGGCATTCGGCGATGGTCGCGCCACCCTCCTGGGCCGCGGTGAGCAGCCGCGTGAATTCAGCGGAGATATCCTCTCTCTCCGGGCAGAGGATGAAATCGTCGGAGAGGCATGCGGGTATCATCGGAGCTACGCTTAATGATGGCGTTACCCCTGATTGACTAAACTATTTTGGTTCACCAACCAAGCTGCCGTATTTCGAATGAGACGCGTTCGAGATCACCATCGCTTGAACGCACGGTGATGTTGCATACGTAACATTCCAATTCCTCATGAGGCGGCGAACATTGGCAAGAGGCGGCACGGAAATGACCTCGGTAAATGACCGGCGCGCCTCTTGCCATGATGATTATCATACCTACGTGTACGCGCGATCGTTGACGGTCTCAGCCAGACAAACTCAACCAAGCCGCCAGCCGACCTCCTGGGTAAAACTGTCATAGAAGGCACGGTCATAGGCCTGCTCGGGCGCCGCGCGCACGCGCTCATCGAGCAGCCTGGCGTCCTCGCCAACCAGGATGCGCCAGCGCTCCGCCTTCACGCCGTCGAGAATGATTCTGGCGGCTTGCGTCGCCGTCGTCGGCGCGTCCTCGAGGAAGCTGCGTGCGCGCTCGGCAAAGGCCGCCTGGATGGCGTCATCCGACATCTTGTCAGCATCTGGCACGCCGGCGGCGACCATCCGCTTGCGGGTCAGCACGACCTCGTCGGCGTTGAGGCGCTCCGATCCGTCGGCGCCCTGCACCTTGCGTGAGTTGGTGACGATCGAGGTGCCGATATGACCGGGCATCACCACCGAGCATTTGACATGCGGGGCGTGCAAGCGGAGGTCGTTGACGAGCGCTTCGGTAAAACCTTTCACCGCGAACTTCGCGGAGCTGTAGGCGGTGTGCGCCTGGTTCATTCCGATCGAGGCCCAGAAACCGTTGACGCTCGCAGTGTTGATGATGTGGGCTTCATCGGCCTTGACCAGCATGGGCAGGAAAGTGCGGACGCCGAGATAGACGCCGCCCCAGCAGATGTTGAAGGTGCGCTCCCACTGCTCGCGCGTGTTGGTGAACAGGCTGCCGCCGCCACCGATGCCGGCATTGTTGAACAGCAGATGGATCTTGTCCGTCTGCTGCTGTTCGGCCAGCTCGTCGCGAAAACGCTTGAGATGATCCTCGATCGAGACGTCGGCGACATGGGTGGTGACGCGCAGGCCCTGCGGCAGCTTCTCGACCTCGCAGAGCCGCTTGGTCTCGGCCATGGCGGCCTCCGAGACGTCGCACATCGCGACATTGCAGCCCTCGGCAACGAGCTGCCGGGCGAGCTCCCGCCCCATGCCCGTGCCGCCACCGGTGATGACGGCGATCTTTCCGGCAAATTCCTTCATGGGACTTCAGCTCTCCCCTTATCGGTCTGTTTCTTCGTGTGCGCCCATCGGGCTGCTCGCAAAATGTAGCAGCGCCGCATCCGCAGGTAAAAGCGGATCGGCGCTGCATGCCCAAATCGGTTATTTCGGCGGGCGAACTATTCCGCCGCTTCGACGCGTTGCCCGTTCAACGCACCGAGCGCCTCCAGCGCCTTGCGGATCGCGGCCTGCTGCGCCGGCGAGGCCTCCGGCATCGGTGCGCGGGGATAGGTCCTGGGCAGGCCCTGAAGGGTCTGTGCGTAGCGCGTGCAGGCCGGCAGATTGTCGGCGATGACGGCGTTCCACAGCGTCAGCAGCTTCTTGTGCAGCTCGAGCGCGCGCGGATGATCGCCTGCCTTCACTGCGTCCCAGAGCGCGACGGAGGCGTGCGGCGCGGCGGTCAGGATCGCGGCGATCGAGCCGTGTGCACCGAGCGTGTAGGATGGATACATCAGGGCATCGACGGCGCTGTAGATCAGCTTGTCCGGCGCCATCATCATGAGATCAGCGAACAGCTTGAGATCGCCCGCGCTCTGCTTGACGCCGACGACCAGCGGCACCTCGGTCATGATCCGCGTCAGCAATGCCGGCGACAGATAGGACCACGGCACGACGTTGTAGATGATGATCGGCATGCCGGTCTCATCCGCCATAGCGCGAAAATGCGCCACCATCGCCTCGTCATCCGGCTTGAACAGATAGTGCACCGGGGTGACCTGGAGCGCTGCGACATTCATGTCGCGCACGAGCTTGCCGCGGCGAATCGCATCGCGCGTGGAGTCCACGATGATGCCGGCGATGACGGGGATGCGTCCGTTCACCGCCTCCACCGTCGCTTCCATCAGGTCGCGATATTCCTCGTGGTCGAGCGTGTGGCCCTCGCCGGTCGAGCCGCCGGCGGCAACGCCATGCGCGCCGGCGCCGATCATCCAGTCGACCTGCGGCGCCACGAGCTTATAGTCGATTTCGCCGTCCTTCCGGAACGGCGTCGTCATCGGCGGGATCACGCCGGTCGGTCGTGCCTTCATGGTCTGCCCTCGCGTTTCCTTGGTCCTGCGGCGGCCCCGCTCTTTTGGCGAGTATCGCTCACGGTTTTCAGGCTATCGGCTAACCGGGCCTTGTGAAGAGGTGGTCGGCGCGACGCTGCCCCCACAATCCAACATTCCTGCGCTCATCTCTTGTGAGTTCCCCGTAGTTGTCCGGCTTCGGGTTTGGGGGAAATTTTTTACAATCCGAATCATCAAATGGAAGGACGCTGGGGCGAGCGGGCCCGGGCCGCGTGTCGTTTCCGACACAGGCTATGGCACTCGGCTTGCATCCTCCTCGTGGTCGAAACCACCAATGAGGTGACTGGAATGTTCATAACCGTCGTTGCCGTGCTCTGCCGGCTTGGCGCCGCTGCCTCTGGCACCTGTGTCGAGGAGATCGTGACCGACAGCAATATGACGCCCGATATGTCGATGATGGCGTGTGCGGTCGGTGCACAGGCTCCGCTGGCAAAATGGATGGGCGAGCATCCGATCTATCACAACAACTGGCGCCTCGACCGCTACAAATGCGTGCCGGGCCACTACGAGATCAAGGGCCACGCCTAAGGCCCCGCAAAACTACGGATATCGAGGAGACGCCCCGGGGGCCGCCTTGTCCTTCCGTGCGGGCACCATCAGCGCCAAGTCTCGCACAAGTCTCGCACGAGGCAGCGCGCTTTGCGACAACGATCACGCTCTTTCCCTAAGCCACCGCGCGTAAAATGATTGCACGCGCCCGCCGCCCTTCCGGCGTCGGCATCAGTGCATAATTGTGCGGCTGGTCACGCAACAGATGCAGCTCGACCGGCACGCCCGCCGCCCTCGCCCGCGCGGCGAGATCGACGCTGTCGGGATAGAGCAGATCGCGCGTGCCTGAAAAGATCGTCATCGGCGCAAGCGAACGGAAAGCGCCGTTCAGCGGGCTGACGAAGGGATGGCTGACGTCAAGCTCGCCAGCGTAGAGCCGCCCCGCCTCAATGATCCCCGGAATGTCCTGGATCGGATCGCGCGCTGCGATCTCGATCTGCTCCGGACGACTGACCGTCGCATCGGCCGCAGGCGAAATCAGCACCAGGCGGTTCGGTTGCCGATGGCCGTGGTCACGCAGCCACTGGCAGGCGGCAAGCGCAAGGCCCGCACCGGCCGAATTGCCGACCACCGTGACCTTTGCCGATCCGGCATCTTCCAGCAGCATCCGCAACAGCTCGGCCGTCCTCGGCACGACGTCCTTCGCCGTCGCGCGCGGCGCCAGCGGATAGATCGGCACGACGCAGACGACGCGCGCCTTGCGCGTCATCTGCCCGACGAAGCGCCAATGCGCCGGCACGATCTCGTTGATGTAGCCGCCACCGTGCAGGAACATGACGTGGTTGCAGCCCTCAAAGTCCGACGATGGCGCCGTGTAATAGACCGGCCAGCCGCCCATCTTCGTCAGCGTCGCCTCGACGCCGCGACCCAGGTTTGGCGGCTCGAACGAAGCCGGCTGCAAGGCGAGCTTTTGGACATGAGCCTGTACGGCCTCTGCTGATGCCAGCTGTTCCTTGTACGGAAGCAGCCCGAGCAGAAGGTTGAAGGCGCGGCTCTGCAAGCTCGGCGCGGGATCGCGCGGCGCCCGCGCACCGAACGCGCAGCCGCCCGGACAGAACTGCAAGGCCGACACGATCCTGGCAACGCCCATCGTCACATCCCCGCCTGGTTCTCTCGACGTTTGCGACGCTTGCCGACCCGCCGCCATTGATGGATATAATGCGAGCATTCACTCGCTTTTCCTACTCACATTCAGATCACAAGGCCGTGGCCCGCAAACCGCCCACAACACCCCGGAAAAATGCCTCGCAGGAGCGATCCCGCGCCACCGTCGACGCACTGGTCGAGGCAACCGCTCGCATTCTGGTCAAGGAAGGCTTCGAGAAGACCAGCACCAACAGGATCGCCGAAATCGCCGGCGTCAGCGTCGGCTCGCTCTATCAGTATTTTCCGGGCAAGGAGGCGCTGGTCGCCGCCGTGATCGAGCGTCACAACGAGGAGATCATGCGGCTGGTCCGCGCCGCGATCCTCGAAGTCGCGGACATGCCGATCGAGAAGGCCGTGCACCGCCTCGTCACCGTCGCGATCGAAGCGCACCGCATCAACCCCAAACTGCATCGGGTCCTCGCCGAGCAGATCCCGCGCGCCGGAAAGCTCGACGTCGAAGCCTTCAACCGCGAGGTCCACACGCTCGTGCGCAGCTATCTCGAGCGCCACCGCAAGGAGATGCGCAAGATCGACCTCGATGTCGGAACCTTCATCTGCGTCAGCGCGATCGAGGCGGTCGCGCACAACATGGTGCTGAACCAGGCGGAAATGCTGCCGGAGAAGGTGGTGAAGACGCTGGTGGACGAGACGACACGGATGGTAGTGGGGTATTTGCGACCATCCGCTTAGCGTTCGTTGTGGGGCACAGGCTGAACGGCTCCAATCCGAACGTCGACAAATTGCGGTCGTCCGTCAGCGCGACGACCGCACGCGCTCCCGTTACAGAATCGTCGCACTTCAAGAACGCGTGCGTAAGCCGTTCGAGGGCTTGAACCGGACGCAGAAGCCCCATCTATCCTGGCAAGCGAAATACCT
The DNA here is from genome assembly GCF_016612535.1 of Bradyrhizobium diazoefficiens. NCBI lineage: Bacteria > Pseudomonadati > Pseudomonadota > Alphaproteobacteria > Hyphomicrobiales > Nitrobacteraceae > Bradyrhizobium > Bradyrhizobium diazoefficiens. The sequence continues at coordinate 139,032 of NZ_JAENXS010000002.1, read as the reverse complement.
GAGAAAGTCAGCTGATGCAGTCACCAGAATGGAAGGGAATCGCCGTTGCCGCGACGGTTGCGCTTCTGTCAGTGTCCCTGTTGGCGGCCGATGCGATCCTGGACCTCAGCCCCAGCGCGTTGGCCAAACGCCTAGAGAGCATGGAAGCCTCTGTTGTGGACGCGATGGGGCAGCATCAGCTCGCCTTCGCCGTTCGGACGTGGAGCCGTGGCAAGACGCCTCCGGAGCAGCAGTGTCCGCGCAGCTCGTGCTAACCTAACGGCCACCGGCACAGCAGGGCGCTCGCCAATCCGTGGATCGCGCGCCGGCATTTCCATCTCTTGAGAAAATGGTCGGAGCGAGAGGATTTGAACCTCCGACCCCTAGTCTCCCAGACTAGTGCGCTAACCGGGCTGCGCCACGCTCCGAACGTCGTTCCATTAGCTAGGATCGCCGCTTTGCGCAAGGCGAGCCACACCATTTTGGTGTCTTCACTGAAAGGCCCCGGAACTGCCCACCAAGCTGAGGGAATGCCCTAGCCGTCCTTCAGCACCTGATCCAGCATCTCCCGGCAGGCAACGAGGTCGGCGAGCACCCGTCCCAGGCGCTCGCGATCCAGCGCGCTCGGGCCGGCGGGCGCGGCTTGGGTGCCGCCCTTGCGGAAGGTGGTGAGGATGTCCTCGTCGTCGACCTCCGTGAAGCGGAAGTCGATGCCTTCCTCTTCGTCGCCCTGGTAGTCGTCCTCATCGGCATCCGTGACGCCCTTGATGGGCGCCGGCGGCTCGTCATCCGGCTCCATCAGGCTCGCCCCGATGGCGTCCTCGATCGCCCCGAACGAGACCGCGGCCGAGCCGTCGGCAAGGCCCTGCACCGATTTGACGCCGTGCTCCTTCAGGATCCGCTGTACCCCGCGAATGGTGTAGCCCTCCCCGTAGAGCAGGCGGCGGATGCCCTTGAGCAGGTCGACGTCGTCGGGACGGTAATAGCGGCGGCCGCCGCTGCGCTTCATCGGCTTGATCTGGGAGAATCGGGTCTCCCAGAACCGCAGCACGTGCTGCGGAATGTCGAGTTCCTGCGCTACTTCGCTGATGGTTCGGAACGCATCCGGCGCCTTGTCCAAATGCCAAATCCTTCGCGCAGGCGGTTACGCCTCGGGTTGAGCCTTGCTGGCATCGCCATTGGTGCGGTGCTGGGCGTTGATCCGCTGTTTCAGGATCGCCGACGGCTTGAACACCATCACCCGGCGCGGCGAGATCGGCACCTCGGTGCCGGTTTTCGGGTTGCGGCCGATGCGCTGACCCTTCTTTCGCACCATGAAAGACCCGAACGAGGACAATTTCACCGTCTCGCCCTTCTCAAGGCAGTCGGTGATCTCCTTCAGCACCAGTTCCACGAAGGCGGACGATTCCGTACGCGACAGGCCCACCTTCTGGTAGACGGCCTCGCAGAGATCAACACGCGTTACGGTTTTACTTTGATCGGTCATCGCCCTGCCCCACATCACGGCGAACAATTGTTGTCTGAAATTAGGAGGTTACAATACGGCGGTCAACAGCACTCATCAATGCAGACGCATCGATAATCAGCGTGAATTCCGGCAAAATTTTATCGACTGTGGCTTACCAGCGCACGAGTGCGGAGCCCCAGGTGAAGCCGCCGCCCATCGCCTCCAGCAGAACCATGTCACCGCGCTTGATGCGGCCGTCCTTGCGCGCCACCGACAGCGCCAGGGGTATAGAGGCGGCCGAGGTGTTGCCGTGACGGTCGACGGTCAGCACCACCTTCTGCGGTGCGATATGAAGTTTGTGCGCGGAAGCGTCGATGATTCGCTTGTTGGCCTGGTGCGGCACGAACCAGTCGATGCTTTCGGCATTGATGCCGGTCGCCTCGAAGGCATCGACGATGACATCGGTGATCATGCCCACCGCATGCTTGAAGACCTCGCGGCCCTCCATGCGCAGATGGCCGACCGTCTGGGTCGAGGACGGCCCGCCGTCGACGAACAGCTTTGCCTTGTGACGGCCGTCGGAGCGCAGATGCGTGGTCACCACGCCGCGGTCGGTCGCGGCGTTGCCCGGCTGCGCCTCGGGCTCCAGCACGACAGCGCCGGCGCCATCGCCGAACAGCACGCAGGTGCCGCGATCGTTCCAGTCGAGGATCCGCGAGAAGGTCTCGGCGCCGATCACCAGCGCACGCTTGAAGGCGCCGGTGCGCAGGAAATTATCGGCGGTCGCAAGCGCGAACACGAAGCCCGAGCACACCGCCTGGAGGTCGAAAGCCGCGCCGTGATTGATGCCGAGCCCGTGCTGCACGGCGACCGCGGTCGCAGGGAACGTGTTGTCCGGCGTCGAGGTCGCGAGCACGATTAGATCGATCGACTGGGCGTCCACGCCGGCGTCGGTGAGCGCGGCCTGCGCCGCCTTGATCGCCAGATGCGACGTGAACTCGCCCTCGGCCGCGATGTGCCGCTCGCGAATGCCGGTCCGCTGCACGATCCACTCATCGGACGTGTCGATACGCGCCGCCAATTGGGCATTGGTCACCACCTGCTCCGGCAGATAGGAGCCGCAGCCCAGCACGACCGAACGAATTTTGGTCACGAAACATCCTCCGGCGCGGTTGGCACGGAACTGAGCGCACCCCCATCGCGGTTCAGCATCTGGTTGATCTTGTTCAGAAGATCGAACTTGGCCATCTCATAACCAACATCGATCGCATAGGCAAAGCCTTCGGCGTTGATTCCGCCATGACTCTTGACCACAAGCCCGTTCAGCCCGAGCAGCACGCCGCCGTTCGACTTGTTCGGGTCCATCTTGTCGCGCAGCGCCTGGAAGGCATTGCGGGCAAAGAGATAACCGAGCCTGGACAGCCAGCTCCGCTGAATCTCGTTGCGGAGCAAGTCCGCCATCTGGCGCGCGGTTCCCTCGGCAGCCTTGAGCGCGATGTTACCCGCGTAACCCTCGGTCACGATCACATCAGCCAGCCCCTTGCCGATGCCATCCCCCTCGACGAAGCCGATATAGTCGAGTTCCGGCAGGTTTTTCGCGCGCAGCGTCTCGCCGGCCTCGCGGATCTCCTCGTGTCCCTTGATCTCTTCGGTTCCGATATTGAGCAGGCCGACCGTCGGGCGCTTCGTGTCGAACACCACGCTGGCCATGGCCGCGCCCATCACTGCTAGCGCCACCAGATGGCGCGCATCGCCGCCGATCGTGGCGCCGAGATCGAGCACGACGGAAGAGCCGCGCGCGGTCGGCCACACTGCGGTGATCGCGGGGCGGTCGATGCCGGGCAGTGTGCGCAGATGGAAGCGCGCCATCGCCATCAGAGCGCCGGTATTGCCGGCGGAAACGGCAACATCCGCCTCCCCCTTCTTCACCGCGTCGATCGCCAGCCACATCGAGGAGGTCTTGCGGCCGCGGCGCAGCGCCTGGCTCGGCTTGTCCTCTCCGCTGACGGCAATTTCGGTATGGATGATTCGGGAGGCAGCCTTGAGCCTGGGGTGGCGCTCGAGCTCGGGCTCGATCCTGGCGCGATCCCCCACCAACAGGAACTCGGTCTCGGGATGCCTGCCGAGGGAGATGGCCGCGCCTGGAATGACGACAGCGGCGCCGACGTCGCCGCCCATGGCGTCAAGCGCGATACGAACCTTGCTCGGCATCAAAATCCCGGAAACCTGGTCTGGCGCGGTCGTCAATCAGCGGGCCGCGAAATGGATTCGCCATGGACATGGCGATCGGTCAAGCGCCACGCCGCGCCCGGACCGGCGCGGACAATAGCGTTTTGTTATCCCGAAACAACCTCTTGCCCCCAGTCTTTTGGATTGAGGGCGCCCCACGGGCGGAACGACCGAACTTACAATAAACCTAAACGAATCAAATAGATATACTGACCTCTCAAACCGCCCCCGCAAACACCTCACTTCCATCGCGAAGTGGTCTTACGGGGAATGCCCAGCTATTTGTCTTTCTTCTTGCCCTGCCTGTTGTCCTGGAGCGCCTTCAGCGCCGCGAATGGATGATCCTCGGGGCCCAGCGCAGTGATTTCCGGCTCGAATACCACCCCCGGCTTGCGCGGATAGGGATCGATCGCGAGAAACAGCGCGTCGGTGGCAATCCGGCCGAGGTCGATGATCCCGTTGACGATGGCCTCTGGCGGATCTGCGACCTGCGGCGGTTGCTCGTTGTCCTCGCCCTCCTCGATCAGGTCAGCCAGCCGCCGTACCTCGGCCTCAGGTGCAAAGGTCAGGTCGATGTCCTCGTCGATCTCACTCTCGATTGGATCGAGCGTGACCACACAGGTCTGGCCGACCCGGGCCCGGACATGACCCGTGACCTGGACCCGGCCGCCACTCTTCGGCACGACGTCGAAGCCGGCATGGGCCGAGAGGACGTCGCGCAGGCCCGCGGCAGCGGCCATAGCCTGGCGCTCAGCCGCCGAGGCCTCGAGCTCACGGTGCAGGCCGGTATCGGGAATCTGCATCACCACCACGGGCGAGCGCCAGGGATCGGGTCCGGTCGTCGGTCGGTTCATGATGTCTCATCCTCCCGAAGCGGTGCGGGAAACGTGAAAGATCCAAGCAGAAGCGCGGGATCGCCGGTCTGGCCGAAGTCCGCATTCGCGGCCTCGGCATAAGCGGCCAACCGCCGCGCCTGATCGATCCCGGCACCATTCAAGATATTCTTGCAGATCGCCTGCGCCAGCGCCTCGGCGCCTGTCTCGATCGCCTGGTCGTAGGCCTGGACGCGGCCGTAAAAGGCCTCGCCGAAGGCCTGCATCCGCTTCGGGACGGTCTGGTCGCCGACGCCCATCTCTCGCAGATTATCGTCCATGTCCTCGCAGAAGCGGTCGAACAGGGCCTGCGACAGGTCCACGCCGCCGTGGGCCGTCCGTAAGCGCCGCAGCAACAGCCAGAGGTGCAGCAGCAACAGGTCGAAACGGCCATTAACCGTATCGGGCACGCCCAAGTCCCGGTAAAATATGGGTTCTCGCGCCTGCGTCACGATCATGCCATAGATGGCCTCAATGGTGCCGGCCGGGGCTAGCCGGGGTTTCCTGAAGTGATTGAACGGCCAAAGCATTGTGGTTTCCGCAAGCGGGCGCGCGCGAGTTGCATTAAGACGCCCAGCCCGGTACTTCAGCGCCTCGCGCGACGCAAGGGGACGGAATCAGTTCCGCTATGACGATAACGAACCAGACCAGCCTGCGCGCGAACAAGCGGCGCGGCCTTTATGCACGCTGGCGCGGCTTGCGCATGCTCGCGGCCGTGGCTCTGGTCGGTGGCACCCTTGCGGGATGCACCGGCGAGCAATTCCAGAAGGGTTACATTCTGCCGCCCGGCGCGCTGGAGCAGATTCCGATCGGCGCGAGCCAGGACCAGGTGCTGATCGTGATGGGCACGCCCTCCACCGTCGCGACGCTGGACGGCGAGGTGTTCTATTACATCTCGCAGCGCTCCGAGCGCATGGTTGCCTTCATGAACCAGAAGGTCGTCGACCAGCGCGTGATCGCGGTCTATTTCGACAAGAATCGGCGCGTGCGCCGGCTTGCGAATTACGGCCTTCAGGACGGCAAGATCTTCGACTCCATCAGCCGGACCACGCCGACGTCGGGTCAGGAGATGAGCTACCTCGCGCCGCTGTTCAAGCTGCTCAGTTTTAACTGAGAGCCTGAGCCAGGCCTGCGGCGTCGTGCCGCCCTTCGCACGGCGCTTACCGTCGCGCGCGGCTTGCCGTTGTGCGCCGGGTTCCCTACGCTCTCTGCAAAACAAAAGCAGGGGATTGGATTCGTGCCCAACAAAATTCTGTCTCGCCGTCGCGTTCTCGCAGGTGCCGCCGGTCTGTCGGCCGCTTCCATCCTGCCGCGATCGAGCCTTGCGGACTGGAAGCCGACCGAGAACATCCGCATCATTGTGCCGGCTGCGGCGGGCGGCTCGACCGACGTGATGGGCCGGCTGCTCGCCGCCCACCTCCAATCCGCCTGGGGCCAGACGGCAGTCGTGGAGAATCGCTCAGGCGGCGGCGGCACCATCGGAACGGCGGAAGTGGTGCGCTCCAAGCCCGACGGACATACCATCCTGATCGGCAACCCCGGTCCGAACGCGATCGCCTACAGCATATTCAAGAAGCTCACTTACAAGCCGGACCAGCTCCAACCGGTCTCCAACATGATCCGGATTCCGAACATCGTGTCGGCGCACCCGAAGACCGGCATCAAGTCGGTCGCCGAGCTGATTGCCCATCTCAAGGCCAATCCGGACAAGCTCAGCTACGCCTCTTCCGGCGTCGGCCAGAGCCCTCACCTCACCGGCGCCTGGTTCCTCCAGCTCACCGGGTTGAAGATGACGCACATCCCGTTCCGCGGCGCCGGGCCTGCGCTCCAGGCCGCACTCGCCGGCGACATCCAGATCCTGTTCGACAACCTCTATCCGAGCCTGCCACAGGTGCAGAACGGCACGCTCAACGGTCTCTGCGTCACCACGACCGAGCGCAGCGACCTCGCGCCGAACCTGCCGACCATGCGTGAGTGTGCGCCGGAGCTGGCGAATTTCGACGTGTCCTCCTGGTTCTCCGTCTTCCTGCCGAAGGGCGTCCCCGCACCCGTGCTCGAAGCACTCAATCTCCAGGTCAAGGCGATGCTGGAGCGCGACGACATGAAAAAGCAGATCGTCGCCATGGGCGCCCGCGCCGACTACGGCACGCCCCAGCAGTTCTCCGACTTCGTGGACGCCGAGACGAAGAAGTTCGCCGGCATCATCCAGAAGGAAGGGCTGCAGATGGACGTGCAGTAGGCGCCGCGAGAGCGCTGCTCCCCGCCTAGCCGGTCCCATGTGCTGCGATGGTGGCATCGTGCCGGTGTTTTGCCCGACGTGTCAAACGGTCTCTCAGGTGCAAGGCATCACGCCGGCAGTGAGCGGCTACTGTGCATGGGGTTGTTTTCGATATTTTTTGTCGCGAAGGCATCGATCGCTTCGCGGAGCTTGTCATCAGGCCGGCCTTTGCGTGGACCCGCTGGCTCACGCATGGCGGGCAAGAACCTCGAGCCCACCAAACAAAAACCCCGCGGCTCGCGCCGCGGGGTTTTGTCTTGCATCGTTGACGTCGCTCAGTGCGCGAGAACCGCCAGCAGCAACAACGCCACGATGTTGGTGATCTTGATCATCGGGTTCACCGCGGGACCGGCCGTGTCCTTGTAGGGATCGCCGACGGTGTCGCCGGTCACGGCCGCCTTGTGGGCATCACTGCCCTTGCCGCCGTAGTGGCCGTCCTCGATGTACTTCTTGGCGTTGTCCCAGGCGCCGCCGCCCGAGGTCATGGAGATCGCGACGAACAGGCCGGTCACGATCACGCCGAGCAGCATGGCACCGACGGCCGAGAACGCCGCCGACTTGCCGGCCGCACCACCGCCTGCGATGGCGTAGATCAGGAAGTAGACGACGATCGGCGACAGCACCGGAAGCAGCGAGGGGATGATCATCTCCTTGATCGCTGCCTTGGTCAGCAGGTCGACCGCCTTGCCGTAGTCCGGCTTGTCGGTGCCCTGCATGATGCCCGGCTTCTCGCGGAATTGCCGGCGCACCTCCTCGACGATGGCGCTGGCCGCGCGCCCCACCGCCGTCATGCCCATCGCGCCGAACAGGTACGGCAGCAGGCCGCCGAACAGCAGGCCAACAACCACGTAGGGGTTGTTGAGCGAGAAGTCCGGATTGACGCCAGCGAAGTACGTATGATGCGCGGAGTCGGCGATGAAGAACTTGAGGTCCTGGTTGTAGGCCGCAAACAGCACGAGAGCACCGAGACCGGCGGAGCCGATCGCATAGCCCTTGGTCACCGCCTTGGTGGTGTTGCCGACCGCATCGAGTGCGTCGGTCGACTTGCGCACCTCCTTCGGCAGGCCCGCCATCTCGGCGATGCCGCCGGCGTTGTCGGTCACCGGACCGAAGGCGTCGAGCGCGACGACCATGCCGGCCAGCGCCAGCATGGTTGCGGTCGCGATCGCGATGCCGAACAGGCCGGCGAGGCTGTAGGTGACGAGGATGCCGGCGATGATCACGATCGCGGGCAGCGCGGTCGCCTCCATCGAGATCGCCAGACCCTGGATCACGTTGGTACCGTGGCCGGTCACTGACGCTGCCGCAATCGACTTCACCGGACGATAGTCGGTACCGGTGTAGTACTCGGTGATCCAGATGATCAGCGCGGTGACGACGAGGCCGACGATACCGCATTCGAACAGCGCCATGCCGGTGAAGTCGACGCCATCGAGCTTGCCGAAGCCGATCAGGAAGTAGATCACCCCGGCGATGCCGACCAGCGACAGGACGCCGGTTGCGATCAGGCCCTTGTAGAGCGCGCCCATGATCGACTGGCTCGGCCCGAGCTTCACGAAGAACGTGCCGATGATCGAGGTGATGATGCAGATGCCGCCGATCGCGAGCGGCAGCGTCATCATGTTCGAGAGGATCGGTGTCTTGGCGAAGAAGATCGCCGCGAGCACCATGGTGGCGACCGCGGTCACCGCGTAGGTCTCGAACAGGTCGGCGGCCATGCCGGCGCAGTCGCCCACGTTGTCGCCGACGTTGTCGGCGATGGTGGCCGGGTTGCGCGGATCGTCCTCGGGAATGCCGGCCTCGACCTTGCCGACGAGGTCGCCGCCGACGTCCGCACCCTTGGTGAAGATGCCGCCGCCGAGACGGGCGAAGATCGAGATCAGCGAGGCGCCGAAACCGAGCGCCACCATGGCGTCCACCACCGTGCGGCTATCCGGTGCAAGCTTCAACGAGTGCACCAGGAAGCCGAAATAGAGGGTGACGCCGAGCAGCGCGAGACCCGCCACCAGCATGCCGGTGATCGCGCCCGCCTTGAAGGCGAGTTCGAGGCCGCCGGCGAGCGAGGTCGTCGCGGCCTGGGCGGTGCGCACATTGGCGCGGACCGAGACGTTCATGCCGATGAAACCGGCCGCCCCCGACAGGATGGCGCCGATGGCAAAACCGATCGCGACATAAAGACCGAGGAAATAGGCAAGCAGCACGAAGATGACGATGCCGACGAGACCGATCGTGGTGTATTGCCGCCGCAGATAGGCCTGCGCGCCTTCGCGCACCGCTGCTGCGATCTCCTGCATGCGCGGTGACCCCGCATCCGCGCTCAAAACCGAAGACGTCGCCCAAATCGCGTAGACGACGGAAAGCACTCCGCAGAGCACTATCAACCATAAAGCTGTCATGTGATTTTTTGCCTCAGATCCTTGATGGACGTACCCCCGGCGCCTTTTGTTGTCCGTCTTGCGGTGCGGCGCCTTGATTTCGAACAAGGCCGCCCCCTTGCCCGAAGGGGCGGCCCTGGCCGGTCGCAAGCTTGCCAAAATCAAATTGAGGGTGCAACGCCGGATGAGGCCGAAAAAGCCGATCTCGGCAGGTATTTGGGCTGATCTGACGAACTTGGCCGCTGGTTCGGCGCAATTTCTAGAAGTGGCTATAGGACAGCCGCTTCAAGACCAGTTCCTGGCCCAGCCCATCCAGAAAGCACGGCGGCTCATGCCCGGCGACGATCGTGCCGATCGCCGTGACGGCAAGGCCCACCGCCTGCCCGGCGGCAATCAGCGCATCGCTCTGTGCTGGCGGTACCGTGCACAGCACTTCGTAGTCGTCGCCGCCGGCAAGCAGCGTCTCAACGCAAATAGCGCTGCGCGCGACCAGGCCGGCCGCCGCAGCCGAGAGGGGTACGCTGGCCACGTTGACCGTGGCCGAGACGCCGGACGCCGCACAGAGTTTGGTCAGATCACCGGCGAGCCCGTCGGAGACATCCATCGCTGCCGTCGCATGGTCGCGCACGGCCTGCGTCAGCACGTTGCGCGGCTGCGGCACGCGATAGCGCGAGACCAGCATCTCCCGCGCAGCCGGATCGGCCGCGAGCGCCGTGGCGACCGCGCCGCCCGTGAGCAGGTCGAGGCCGAGCGCGGCATCGCCGATCGTCCCCGTCACCAGGATGCGATCGCCCGGTTTTGCGCCGGTGCGGCCGACCATCTGTCCCTTCGGCACGCGGCCGAAGGCGGTGATCGAGATCATCTGCGGTCCTGGCGTCGACACGGTGTCGCCGCCGAGCAGCGGGCACCCGAAGCTCTTTGCGTCCTCGCCGAGCGCATCCGCAAACGGCCTGAGCCAGGCATCCTCCCTGCTGCGCAGCGCCAATGTCAGCACGAAACCGGCAGGCGCAGCACCCTTGGCGGCAAGATCGGACAGATTCACCCGTAGCGCCTTCCGCGCAATGGTGTCGGAGGGATCAGTGGAAAGATAATGCACGCCCTGCACCACGGCGTCGGTGGTGACGACGATGTCGTCGCCGGATGACGACAGGATCGCGGCGTCGTCGACCAGCCCGAACGCACCGGGATCAGTCGCCAGCGGCTTGAAATAGCGCGCGATGAGGGAGTCTTCGGCGGAAGGGTTTTGTGCGTTGGTCATCGGCGCTAGCCCCACACTCCACTGTCATCGCCCGGCTTGACCGGGCGATCCAGTACGCCGAGACGCCCGAAATCAATTACCGCTGCCGCGGCGTACTGGATCACCCGCCTTCGCGGGTGATGACAGCGGAACGTATGAGTTACCCTCGCCCGAACTCGTCACCGCGAAACTGGCGGCCGATCTGGTCGAGCACGGCGTTGACCATGCCGGTCTCCTCGCGGTCGACGAAGGCATTGGCAACGTCGACATATTCGGAGATTACGACGCGGCCCGGCACGTCCTTGCGGTGCTCCAATTCATAGGCCCCTGCCCGCAACACCGCGCGCAAGATTGTCTCGATCCGCTTCAGCGGCCAGCCCGTCGACAACGCCTCGTCAATCAGGGGGTCGAGCTTCTTCTGGTCGCGGACGACGCCGGAGACGACGTCGCGGAAGAACGCGGCTTCCGCTGGCAGGTAAGTGTCGCCTTCGACCTCGTTACCGAGCCAATGGCTCTCGAACTCCGCAAAGATGTCGTTGATGCCGGCACCGGCGATGTCCATCTGATACAGCGCCTGGACGGCTGCGAGCCGTGCCGCACCGCGCCGGTTCGCCTTCTTCTCCGTAAGCCCCGCCGGCTTTTTGCTGTTGTCAGCCATCGCTCAGGCCCGCGCCATGCAGCGTTTGATGCGCAACATCGCGAGTGCGGCGCGCGCGGCGTCGCCGCCCTTGTTGAGCTCGCTGGCGCGCGCCCGCGCCCAGGCCTGGTCCTCATTGTTGACGGTGAGGATGCCGTTGCCGAGCGGCAGCTTTCGCGAAACCGCGAGATCCATCAGCGCGCGCGAGGATTCCTGCGAGACGATCTCGAAATGAATGGTGTCGCCGCGGATCACGCAGCCGAGCGCCACGACCGCGTCATAGGGCTTGCCATTCGCCGCAGCCGCATCGACCGCGATGGCGACCGCAGCCGGGATTTCCAGCGCGCCGGGAACCGTGATGACGTCATGGGTCAGGCCGGCCGCCTTCAGCTCAGTCACCGCGCCGTCCAGAAGCGCGTCCTGGAGATCGTCGTAGAACCGCGCCTCGACAATCAGCGCACGCGCGCCGGAAATGTCGGTCTGGTCCTTCAGGGGTGCGCGCCGCGCGTCTGCCATCGTCTCAATCCGTCTATTCTGGGTCGGCCGTTATGTAGACGCCGTGAGCCTGCAAGCCAAGTTTAAAGAGGCCGTCACTTCATTTCCGTCAGCCGCGCCGCGTAGCGGGCCATCAAATCGACCTCGATATTGACCTCAGTGCCCGTCTTCCAGCCGCCGATCGTCGTGACCGTCAGCGTGTGCGGGATGATCAGCACCGAAAAGGTCACGTCCTTCACCGTATTAACCGTCAGCGAAACGCCGTCGAGCGTGATCGAGCCCTTGGTGGCGATGAACCGCGCCAGCTCCCGCGTGGTGGAGAGTTCGAACCGCGCCATCTCGGGCAGGTCCTCGCGGCTGACGCTGGTTGCGATGCCGTCGGCATGGCCCGCGACGATATGGCCACCGAGCTCGTCGCCGATCTTGAGCGCTCGCTCGAGATTGAGCTTCGTGCCCAGCTTCCAGTGCTTCGCCGTCGTCAGCGCCAGCGTCTCGGCGGCGGCATGGACGTCGAACCAAGTCCCGCTACTCGGGTCTTTACTTCCTTCGACGCCCGAAGCGACGACAGTCAGGCAGACGCCGTTGCAGGCGATGGAGGCGCCGTCGGCGATGGTGGCCTGATCGTAGCGGCAGGCGATGCGCAGCCGGTGCAACTGCCCCTGCGCCACAGGCGTGAAGCTGACGATCTCGCCGATATCGGTGACAATGCCGGTGAACATGTTAGGCGCGCTCGTAGATGGTGAGAGTATCGTGATCGAATGTCTCGCTAGCATGAACCTTGTAGGCCTGCGACTGCGTGATTTTCGACAGGGGCAATGCATCGAGCGCATCCACGCCGCCAGAACCCACCTCTTCCGTTCCGCGGAACAGCCAGATCTCGTCGACGAGGTCGGCGGAAACGAAAGACGCCGCAACACGGCTGCCGCCTTCGACCATCAGCCGCGTGATGCCCTTCTCGGCCAGGGCATGCAGCACAGCCGGAAGATCGAGCCCGGATGCACTGTTCCGCGGCATGCGCATGATTTGCGTGCCGGCAGCGCCAAGGCGGGTCGCGGCGGCCGCTTCGGCCAGCTCCGAGCCGATCACCCAAAGCGGCGTCTCGCGCGCAGAGCGCACGAGCTGGCTCGATGCGGGGATGCGCAGGCTCCGGTCGAGCACCACGCGCACCGGCGAGCGCGCCGCCATGCCCGGCAGGCGGCAATTGAGCTGCGGATCGTCCGCCAGCACCGTGCCGATGCCGACCAGGATGGCATCGCTCGAGGCGCGCAGGAGATGCACACGGTTGCGCACGGCCTCGCCGGTGATCGCGAGCGGCTTGCCGCCGGCGGCGGCGATCTTGCCATCGGGCGAGACCGCGAGCTTCAGGATGACGTGCGGACGGTGATCGCGGATGCGACGGAAATGCCCGGCGTGGTCGAACGCGGCCTCCGCCGCGCATAGGCCCACATCCACATTGATGCCGGCAGCGCGCAAGCGCGCATGGCCCTGCCCCGCCACCTCCGGATTGGGATCCTCGATCGCCGCCACCACCCGTTCGATGCCCGCCGCGATCACCGCGTCGGCGCAGGGCGGCGACTTGCCGAAGTGCGAGCAGGGTTCGAGCGTGACATAGAGCGTGGCGCCGCGCGCCGCCTGGCCCGCCCGTCGTAACGCTTCAGGCTCGGCATGCGGCCGCCCACCAGGTTGAGTCCAGCCGCGGCCGAGGATGACACCGTCCTTGACGATGACGGCGCCCACTGCCGGGTTCGGCCAGGTGCGCCCCTGCCCGCGCCGGCCGAGCGAAAGGGCAAGCTGCATGAAGCGGCGATCGGCGTCCTTGGTCTCTCGGATCTTCTGCGCGAACTGATCTTCCAGGATGCGGAAGATCATTTGCGGATCGCGGCGAGCCGCGCTTCCTCCTCACCAGAGAGTTCGCCAAGCACGTCGGCGAAATCCTTGGCCTCGCGGAAATTGCGGTAGACCGAGGCAAAGCGCACATAGGCGACGTCGTCGAGCGTGCGCAGATGCTCCATCACGGTCTCGCCGATCACCTCGGAGGAGATTTCGGCCTCGCCCCCGGTCTCGAGCTCGCGCACGATGGTGGAGACCATCTTCTCCACCCGCTCCGGTTCGACCTGCCGCTTGCGCAAGCTGATCGACACCGAGCGCATCAACTTGTCGCGGTCGAACGGCACACGGCGGCCGTTGCGCTTGATCACGGTGAGTTCGCGCAGTTGCACGCGCTCGAAGGTGGTGAAGCGGAAATTGCAGGCGACGCACACGCGCCGCCTGCGAATGACGGCAGAATCCTCGGTCGGACGCGAGTCCTTTACCTGCGTATCGAGACTGTTGCAGTTCGGGCAGCGCATCCGTTTGCCTTGTTCCTTTGAGACTTGGCCTCTTACTGATAGATCGGGAAGCGGTCGGTGAGCGCCTTGACCCGTTCCTTGATCGCGGCCTCGACCAGCGGCGCCTTGCCGTCGGAGGACTGCGCGATCGCGTTCAGGACCTCGGCGATCATGCCGCCGACCTGCTGGAATTCGGCAACGCCAAAGCCGCGGGTCGTCGCCGCCGGCGTACCCAAGCGAATACCGGAGGTGACGAACGGTGACTCAGGGTCGTACGGAATGCCGTTCTTGTTGCAGGTGATCGCCGCGCGGACCAGCGCCTTCTCCGAGGCGTTGCCCTTCAGACCCTTCGGACGCAAATCGACCAGCATCAGATGATTGTCGGTGCCGCCGGAGACGATGTCGAGGCCGTGGCCCTTCAGCGTCTCGGCCAGCGCCTTGGCGTTCTCGACGACGTTCTTCGCATAGATCTTGAAGTCCGGCCGCAGCGCCTCGGCAAAAGCGACCGCCTTTGCCGCGATCACGTGCATCAACGGGCCGCCCTGCAGGCCCGGGAAGATCGCCGAGTTGAATTTCTTGGTCAGCGTCTCGTCATTCCAGAGCATCAAGCCGCCGCGCGGGCCACGCAGCGATTTGTGCGTCGTCGTCGTCGTGATGTGAGCATGCGGCACCGGCGAAGCATGAACGCCGCCGGCGACGAGGCCTGCGAAGTGCGCCATGTCGACCAGAAGGTACGCGCCAACCGAGTCCGCGATCTCGCGGAAACGCTTGAAATCCCAGGCGCGCGAATAGGCCGAGCCGCCGGCGACGATCAGCTTCGGCTTGACCTCTTCGGCCTGCTTGGCGACCGCGTCCATGTCGATGATCTGGTCTTCGCGGCGCACGGTGTAGTGCGCGGCCTTGAACCACTTGCCGCTCATGTTGACGGGCGAGCCGTGAGTGAGATGGCCGCCGGCCGCGAGATCGAGGCCCATGAAGGTGTCGCCGGGCTGGAGCAGCGCCAGGAACACCGCCTGGTTCATCTGGCTGCCGGAGTTCGGCTGCACATTGGCGAAGTTGGCGCCGAACAGCTTCTTGGCGCGATCGATCGCGAGGTTCTCGGCGACGTCGACCCACTCACAACCACCGTAATAGCGCGCGCCCGGATAACCCTCCGCGTATTTGTTGGTCATCACCGAACCCTGCGCTTCCAGCACGGCACGGCTGACGATGTTCTCGGAGGCGATCAGCTCAACCTCATGGCGCTGACGGCCGAGCTCGCCCTTGATGGCGGCGGCGATTTCCGGGTCAGCCTCGACGAGCGAGGCGGTGAAAAACGAATCGGGCGCGGAGGCGGTTTTGGCGAAGGTCATCTTGCGAATATCTCCACCGCCGCAGCCTTTTGGCGGGCTACGGACGGGTCTGGTGTGGCGATCGGAAGCGGCGAGCGCGATCTACCACATCGCCCGCCCCCGGCCAAGTAGTTGCGGGTCGGACACGGGAATTATGCCAGATATGGTGGGGTCGCAGGGACTTCGAGGCCCGCAAGCCTACGGGACTGCCCGGCTCAGCCGCGGATCGGCACTCCGTTAACGACCGTAGGGGGTGATTTCTGGGATCTCAGGATGGGCCCGCCCATCGGGCTCCCGGTAGAGCCTGTCGGGCGCCGCCCTCCGCCCCGTCTACAGGCCGGTATACCCTGCCTTCACGGGATCAACGCTGCCATCGAGCTGACGCAGATAGGTCAGGCCGCAAACCGTCAACCGGTGGGGGTCATTCTCTCCAGCTTCCATCAGGGTGTTGAGGTAGTTCGTCACCTTGGCCCGCGCCTCCGCGCTCGCCGCGGACGTGCGATTGGCGAGCAGGTCATAGGTCTGCATGATGCGGTCAATGGCGGCTTCCATGGCACCCTCTGGTTCGTCGATGTTTTGGGAGTTTCGATCAAGCAACCGCACGTGCCTCGGACTGGGCCTCGAACCTGGCGATGGCCTTGTTGGCGAGCCTGATCTTGTTGAATTCGCCGTGCTGGAGCAGCTTGATGATGATCTCAAGCAGGCGCTCATTAGTGACGAGCGTGTCGGGGATCGCGCCGGAGCGGCGCAGGTAGTTCGCAGCGATGGCGTAAGCGTCGCTCACGAGCTCGACGCTCATAGCCTGCAACCCGCGTTCGACCAGCATCGCATCCTCCGATCCGGAGAGATAACCGCGAGGAAGGGAACTGGTTCCGTTCGGGAGGTTGATTTTTTCGCAATCGCGAGACGACAAAACGCACCGGTCCGGGACAATCCGGGCCGGCGCGCTTGGGGAAGTCAGGCACGTTCAGGAAAGGCTTGCCGGTCTTGTAGTGGGCCGGCTTGGCCAAATCCCTTGGAAAGCTCAGAGCCGATACAGGATCTGGTCGGTCCAGAACCGCTCGAGGCGGTGCAGCGACTTGTTAAGGGTCGAAAACTCCTCGCCAGAGATGCCGCCGACCTGTTCCACGGTCTTGACGTGCTTCTGGTAGAGACTGTCGACGATGCGGCGGACTTCCTGGCCCTGCGGCGTCAGGCGGATGCGCACCGAGCGACGGTCAACGCGCGAGCGCTGATGATCGAGGAAGCCGAGCTCGACGAGCTTCTTCAGATTGTAGGAGACGTTGGAGCCGAGATAGTAACCGCGCGTGCGCAGTTCGCCCGCGGTCAGCTCCTTGTCGCCGATGTTATAGAGCAGGAGCGCCTGCACGGAATTGATGTCGGCGCGGCCACGACGATCGAACTCGTCCTTGATCACGTCGAGGAGACGGCGATGCAGCCGCTCCACCAGAGTCAATGCTTCCAGATAGAGCGACTGCACCGAACCCTGCGGGCCGGAAACGCGCTCTGCGGTATCTGCCGCAGTTGCGACGGCTTTCATCATGACACTTCCCCTGTTGTCGTTTTTATCGACACTTATTCGACGAAACTTGTGTCCCGTCTGATAGGTGCAACTTAAGGGGGGCGTTTGAAGATCGGCTTAAATAAGAGAATAAAGAGATCATGAATTTAAGACAGTGAATTGCGGATTAAGCCTGTGCCACAAGGGCTTTTCGCAACCGTCTGTTGACCGTCGCAAGGTCCTGTTCACCCTCCGTCCGCACCTTCTGTCGCATTCCAGAACAGCCCCGCCCCGTTTCGAAACGCACGCGTAAGAGCTGTGGCGGATCGCGCTAGGTCAACGAAAAGTTACCTTGAATTTTACGCAACCAGCGGTCAACCAAGCGCATACAACTCCGCTCCCGTGTCCCGGAAAGCCAGAGCACAGGTTGTAAAAAGAGTGGGCCCCGGCTCTGCAACGCATCACGCCGCAAGTGCGGCGCGCTGCATTGCGTCCGGGGTACGAGAGCAATTTGCACTGTTGACTGCGATCGCTATGGCGGCCGTTCGCGCGCGGCCATCCAGGCGAGCGCGAGATAGGCCGCGAGCATGAAGGCCTCGACGCCGACCACGGTCAGGCTGCCGCCATAGATGCCCGGGAACATCAGCTCGATCACCGCCATCGACACCACCGTCGTGAGCCACACCACCGCGCCCCAGGGCGTGGCGAGCCACAGGCCGACGGCGGCGACGAGCTCGATCACCGCAAAGTAGATGGTCGAGGCCTGCCAGGCCATTGACTGATTCTCGAACGCCTCGTCCTCGCCGCCAACGAAGCCCGTCACCTGCGCCCAGTGATAGAGGCCCTTGAGGATCGACAGCAGCGCCATCACCCGCAGGAACAGCACCAGCCGGCGCGTCCAGACATTGTCGTCGGATTCCGGGCGCTCCGACGAGATCGCCGCCACCGACATTGCGTTGTCTCTGGCATTGTCTCGGACGGCGTCCCTGGCGTCGCGGGCCGCATCGCGGGTGGAGATCTCGGACATGGCCCCCTTCTGGCTGTTTCGCCCCGCAAAATCAATCCGCAGCCCAAGTCGCTCCAATTCTGCCCTTGCGGGAGGTCAAGCCGCGGTGACGGGAACCATGCGAGCTGGTATAAGAATAATTCCAGCCGGAGAAAGAGTGATGGCGATCAAATACGGACGTCCGATCGAATTGCGCGAGGTTTCGCGCCGGGATGGCGCGAGCGCCTCCCCTGCCCTCGATCTGACCGTCCGCCCGCGCCGCAACCGCAAGGCCGAATGGGCCCGGCGCATGGTGCGCGAGAACGTGCTCACCACCGATGATCTGATCTGGCCGCTGTTCCTGATCGACGGCAACAACAAGCGCGAGCAGATCGCCTCGATGCCGGGCGTCGATCGCCTCAGTGTCGATCAGGCTGTGCGCGAGGCCGAGCGCGCTATGAAGCTGACGATCCCCTGCCTCGCGCTGTTTCCCTACACCGACCCGTCCTTGCGCGATGAAGAGGGCTCGGAAGCGACCAACCCGAACAATCTGGTCTGCCAGGCGGTGCGCGCGATCAAGAAGGAGTTTCCCGATCTCGGCATCCTCTGCGACGTCGCGCTCGACCCCTTCACCAGCCACGGCCATGACGGCCTGATCGTGGACGGCAAAATCCTGAATGACGAGACGGTTGCGGTGCTGGTGCGTCAGGCGCTGGTGCAGGCCGAAGCCGGCTGCGACATCATCGCGCCCTCGGACATGATGGACGGCCGCGTCGCCGCGATCCGCGAGGGGCTGGATCATTCCGGCCTGCTCGACGTACAGATCATGGCCTACGCGGCGAAATACGCCTCCGCCTTCTACGGCCCGTTTCGCGACGCGATCGGCTCGGCCAAGACGCTGACCGGCGACAAGCGCACCTACCAGATGGACAGCGCCAACACCGACGAGGCGCTGCGTGAGGTCGAGCTCGACATCTCCGAGGGCGCCGACATGGTGATGGTGAAGCCCGGCATGCCCTATCTCGACGTGGTCCGCCGCGTGAAGGATACCTTTGCGATGCCGACCTTCGCCTACCAGGTCTCCGGCGAATACGCGATGATCGCAGCTGCTGCCAACAACGGCTGGCTCGACGGCGAACGCGCGATGATGGAAAGCCTGCTCGCCTTCAAGCGCGCCGGCGCCGATGGCGTGCTCAGCTATTTCGCACCCAAGGCGGCGGAGAAGCTGCGAGCGCAGTAATCGTGCGCGTCCGCCCCCGAATCGCCGGAATATTTCGGCTTGTTGACGCCCGCGCGCCCTTGGCACGGGGATGACCTGTTCCCATGTCCTGCCACGGGAGTTTTCTCCTGGGAGGCGGACATGTCGTATTCGGACTCGGGCAATTCAGGTTCCCAAGGCGGCGCATGGCGAAGTGACGGCGCGGCTCACGCCTATGATCCCTATTTGCACCCTGAGCTGTTCCGCGGTGTCGCGACGCGGCGGGTGTTCGCGTTCCTGATCGACATGGTCGTGATCTCCGTCCCCGTCATCCTCGGCTACATCTTCATTGCGGTGTTCGGGGTGGTGACGCTCGGCATCGGCTGGGCGCTGTTTTGGCTGGCCTGGCCGGCCTCCGTGATCTGGGCCATCGTTTATTACGGCGCCTGCATCGGCGGTCCCTCGTCTGCGACGATAGGAATGCGGGTGATGGATCTGGAGTTGCGCACTTGGTACGGCGCACCCGGTTATTTCGTCCTGGGCGCCACTCATGCCGTGCTGTTCTGGGTCACGGTGTCGTTCCTGTCGCCCTTCGTCGTGCTGGTCGGCCTGTTCAACGGCCGCCGGCGCCTGCTGCACGATTTCGTGCTGGGGACGATCGTGATCAACAATTCCGTTCGGTCGCCAGTGCCTCAGGCGGCAAGGACTTACTGATCAAGGACCTATCAACCAGGATCGACTAAGCTGACGGATCTGACCTGCCCAGCAGACCGATTGACCGGGGGCTTTGGTAGCGCGATGCTGATACCCACTTCGGAGGCCCACGACGTCCCTTGACCCAGCACTCGCGCGACACCCCGCAATTTTATCTCACGGCGCCCTCGCCCTGCCCGTATCTGCCGGGCCGGCATGAGCGCAAGGTGTTTACGCACCTCGTGGGAGAGCGCGCCGGCGACCTCAACGACCTCCTGACCCATGGCGGCTTCCGCCGCAGCCAATCGATCGCCTACCGGCCGGCCTGTGATCAGTGCCGGGCCTGCGTCTCGGTCCGGGTGGTTGCCAACGAATTCCGTCCGTCCCGCAACTTCCGCAAGGTGATGGCGCGCAATTCCGACATCATCGGCGAGCAACGCAGCGCGGTACCGACCTCCGAGCAATATTCGGTGTTCCGCGCCTATCTCGATGCCCGCCACCGCCATGGCGGCATGGCCGACATGACCGTGCTCGACTATGCCATGATGGTCGAGGACAGCCACGTCGAGACCCGCATCATCGAGTACCGCAAGCGCGGCGTCGACAGCGGCATCACCGGCCGCGGCGAGGAACTGATCGCAGTCGCGCTCACCGACGTGCTCAGCGACGGCCTCTCGATGGTCTACTCGTTCTTCGAGCCGGGCCAGGTCAGCCGCTCGATGGGCACCTTCATGATCCTCGACCACATCGCCCGCGCCCGCCGGCAAGGGCTGCCTTACGTCTATCTCGGCTACTGGATCGAAGGCTCCAAGAAGATGGACTACAAGGCCCGCTTCCTGCCGCAGCAGCGCCTCGCGCCCTCAGGCTGGCTGCGCATCGATGCGCAGGGCGACGCTGCGTCGGAGCCGCAGGATTAGAGAATACGCGAGTCTGTCTCGCATCGAAGTCGCTGCCATGTCTGAAGGCGTGAGTGGGATACGGAGGGTATCCTTGTCCAGCCAAAACTACGATTTGATCGCAAGAGCAATCACCGAACGACTTCAGGTGCTCTGCTTCTATCAGGGGTACCCGCGCGCAATCTGTCCAGCCTTATTGGGGCATTCGAACGGCGCGGAATATACACTCGCGTTTCAATTCGCTGGCGGTTCGAGCAAGGGCCTTCCACACGCAGGCGAGTGGAAATGCCTAAAGGTCGCTGAGATGAGCAACATCGAGCTTCGTGCCGGAGAATGGTACGCTGGTTCAAGCCACAGTGCGCGTCAGCAATGCGTGAAAGACGTAGATCTGGACGTGAACCCGTTCAGCCCCTACGATCCGCGACGTCGCCGCATGCATTGATCATTCACCCGAACAGCGTATCCGCCAGCAGCTTCAGGTTCAGAACCACGATCACGCCTGCGACGATCCAGGCGATCGCCGCGACGGAAACCGGTATCGCGAACTGGCCCATCTTGCGGCGGTCGGAGACGAAACGAACCAGCGGGATCACGGCAAAGGGCAACTGCATCGACAGCGCGACCTGGCTGAACACCAGCAGATCCGCGGTGCCGCGCTCGCCATAGATCGCGGTGACGAGGATCACCGGAATGATAGCGATGCCGCGCGTCAGCAGCCGCCGCGCCCAGCTCGGCAGGCGCAGGTCGAGAAAGCCTTCCATCACGATCTGGCCGGCGAGCGTCGCCGTCACCGTGGAGTTGAGGCCCGAGGCAAGCAGCGCGATGGCAAACAGCGTCGACGCGATGCCGAGGCCGAGCAGCGGGGAGAGCAGCTCGAAGGCCTGACCGATCTCGGCCACATCGGAATGGCCGCTCGTGTGGAAGGTCGCGGCCGCCACGACGAGGATCGCGGCGTTGACGAACAGCGCGAGCATCAGCGCAACAGTCGAATCCGTCGTCGCCCATTTGATCGCCTCGCGGCGGCCCTCGTCATTGCGTTCATAGGCGCGCGTCTGCACGATCGAGGAGTGCAGATAGAGATTATGCGGCATCACGGTCGCCCCGATGATGCCGATCGCGATGTAGAGCATCTCGGGATTGGTGAAGACCTCGGTCTTCGGCACGAATCCCCTCAGCATCTCGGCAACCGGCGGCGCTGCCGCGGCAAGCTGGACCGTGAAGCAGACTGCGATCACGACCAGCAGCGCCATGACGAAGGCTTCGAGGAAACGGAAGCCGCGGTTCATCAGGATGAGAAGCAGGAAGGCGTCCAGCGCTGCGATCAGCGCGCCACCGACCAGGGGAATGCCGAACAGCAGTTTTAGCGCGATCGCGGTGCCGATCACCTCCGCAAGGTCGCAGGCGATGATTGCGGCCTCGCAGGCAAGCCAGAGCAGGAAGTTTACCGCAGGCGAATAGGTCGCGCGGCAGGCCTGCGCGAGATCGCGGTCGGTGACGATGCCGAGCCTTGCTGCCAGCGACTGCAGCAGGATCGCCATCAAATTCGAGAGCAGGATGACCGAGAGCAGCGTGTAGCCGAACTTCGACCCGCCGGCGAGGTCGGTCGCCCAATTGCCGGGGTCCATGTAGCCGACCGAGATCATGTAGCCGGGACCGACGAAGGCCAGCAGCCGCCGCCACCACGCCCCTGCCGCCGGGATGGCCACCGTGGCGTTCACCTCGGCCAGGCTCTTGGGGGTCGGCGCGTCAGCGCGCCAGCCGGCGGTGTCGGGGATCAGATCAGGCGATCGGGCATCCATGCTGGCACAATACCGGAGTCGAGTCTTATTGCAACTCATTTGCAACTGCATCTGGCCGTATCGGTTCCCTTCGCGGCCCGGAGGCGGTCGGGCCTGTCGGGAAGCGGGTGGGTTTGGCCCCCTCGGAAGCGAATACTGGCGGCAATCCGACTTTGCAGGAAATGAGCCATGTCAAATCCGCCCCGCCTTCCTGACACCTTCAACCGCCTCGCCTGGTCCAATCTCGCGGCGCAGTCGGCCGAGCAGGTCGCGCTGGCCGCGGCCCCCATCGTCGCCGTGCTGACGCTGGGCGTGGCGGAAGGCCAGACCGGCCTGCTCCAGACCGCCCTCACATTGCCGTTCGTCCTGTTCGCGATTCCCGCCGGGCTGCTTGCCGACCGCATCTCCCGGCGCTCGCTGATGGCGGGTGCCGAGGCGCTGCGCGCTGCGGCGCTGGCGGCAATCGTGCTCTTGCTCGCACTCGGGGCGCTCAATCTGTCGCTGCTGGCGCTGCTCGGCTTCACGGCCGTGTGCGGCACCGTCGTCTACAGCGTGGCCGCGCCAGCGCTGGTGCCCTCGCTCGTGAGCACGGAGCTGCTGCCGGCTGCGAATGCCCGGATCGAGCTTGCGCGCACCATCGCCTTTGCCAGCGGCCCTGCGCTCGGCGGCGCGCTCGTCGGCTGGTGGGGCGCGAGCCCGGCGTTCGGCTTTGCCGCCGCGCTCTCGGCCACCGCCGTGGTGCTGCTCTCCGGCATCTATGAGCCCGCACGTGCGCCCTCGCCACGCCGCCATCCGTTCCAGGACATCCGTGAGGGCGCGGCCTTCGTATTTCACCATCCGCTGCTGCGGCCGGTGTTCATCACGCAATTCATCTTCAACACCGGCTGGTTCCTGCAGATCGCGGTGTTCGTGCCCTACGCGGTGCGCCATCTCGGCCTGACCGCCGCCGGCGTCGGCACCGTGCTGACGATGTACGGCGTCGGCATGGTGATCGGCGCGCTGTTCGCCACGCGCGTGATGAAGCGCATCGCCTTCGGCACCGTGGTCGGGCTCGGCCCGGTCACCGGCTTCGTCGCCGCATTGGTGATGGCGCTGACGGTGCTGGTGCCATCGCCCTGGCTGGCAGGCTTCAGCTTCTTCCTGCTCGGCGTCGGGCCGATCCTGTGGGTGATCTCGACCACGACCTTGCGCCAGTCGGTGACGCCGCCGCGTTTGCTGGGCCGGGTCTCCGCCATCAACATCATGAGCTATGGCGCCCGCCCGCTCGGCTCGGCGCTGGGCGCGATCGTCGGCGGCTTCTGGAGTGCGGAAGCGTGTCTGTATCTCGCCGCTGCCGTGTTCAGCGTGCAAGCGCTGGTGATCTGGCTGTCCCCGGCCGTGGCGCTGGATCGGCAGCCGGCCATGGTGGGAGATGAAGCGACGGCGCGGTGCTAATTCGCCAGATACCGCTCGTAGCTCCCCGTCACCGGCTCGCTCGCGTCGACTTCGGGATCGAGCGTGTAGAGATCCTGCGCGCGGCCGATGCCGCGCAGCGCGTAGCGGCCGGTGGAGACGAGATAGCGCCGGCCGGCGGCATCGAGGCCCTTGTAGAACTCCGCCGATGCCAAGAGCTCGCGATCGACCGAACGGCTCATCGAGGCGATGCGACTGACCTCGTTGACGGTCGGCCCGACCACCGTGAAATCGAGCCGGTCCTCGCTGCCGATATTGCCGTAAAAGACCTCGCCGACATGCAGGCCGATATAGGCCGAGGTCGTCGGCCGGCCGTTGGCCTCCCGCCGCACGTTCAGCGCCGCGACGTTCTTGCGAGACAAGTGCTCGGCGCGCAGCGCTGCGCGGCGCGCATCCGCCATATCCTCGCCCCAGAACATCGCGAGCACGCCATCGCCGATCAGCTTCAACACGTCGCCGCCGGCATCGTGGATCGCGTCGATCACGGCCTGGGCGTAATCGTTGAGGAACGGGATGATCTCGTCGGGACCAATGCTCTCGCTGATTGCAGTCGAACCGCGCAAATCCGAATACCACAGCACGGCGTTGATGCGCTCGGTGACGCCGCGCGAGATGCGCCCGCGCAGCACCTGTTCGGAGGCATCGCGTCCGAGATAGACCCGGCCGAGCGTGCGCACGATGTCGACCTGTTGGGCCGATTTCACCGCGAGGCCCAGCACCGGCACGAGATCGCGCAGCGCGGCGAGCTCCGGTTCGCTAAATCCCGCCTCCCGCCGCGTCGTCCAGTTGGAGTAGAGACAGTCCATCTGACCGAGCGCGCCGGTCTCGCCGAAGCGATGCACGAAGGCGAGATAATGCCGGTGCCCGTTTTCGGCGAGCTCGCCGAGCTGTGAAAAATCCAGCGAGGGAGCATCGGCAAGATCGACCAGCATCTCGTCATGGCCGTGCTCGAGCATGTGGAAGAAGGTCGAACGCTGCCAGTTTTTGGCCGCATCCCCCTCCGCGGTCGAGCCGTATTCGATGACGTCGCTCTCGTTACTCGGCACGTCGCTCCAGCGAAAGCCGCGCCCCTCATAGATCGGATGCAACGTATCAATCAGCACGAGCGCGCGAGAGAGTTCCAGTCCTTCGGCGCGGCAGCGCTCGCAGAAGCCGCGCAGCAGCTCGTTTTCAGGCAGGCCGGTGAGCCCCTGGCCGGTCAGCCAGTTCATCAGCGCAAGGCGCGAGGTTATTTGCATACGCCATTATGGCGTGCATTCGTGACGAGCGAAAGGCCGAGCACAACCAAGGCTCCCGCCCGCAGCAGGTCGAATATGTCGCGGACGCTGTTGACGCGCTCTCGCCTCGGGCCGCAAATGCAAATGATGACTCCGCCGATCAGAAATACAGAGACATGAGCCAGCGCCAGCTTCCCATCATCCTGGCGCTCGGCACGACGCAGACCCTGGCCTGGGCTTCCAGCTATTATTTGCCGGCCCTGCTTGCGGATCCAATGGCGCACGACCTCGGTATCTCCACCAACTGGATCTTTGGCGCGTTCTCGGCCTCGCTCGTGATCTCCGCAATGCTGGGGCCGCGTATCGGCCGGCAGATCGATCTCGTCGGCGGGCGGCAGGTGCTGTCGGCCTCGAACCTGACCATTGCCGCCGGCCTCGTGCTGCTCGGGGTCTCGCAGTCAGTGGCCGTGATGGCGTTCGCCTGGCTCTTGCTCGGCCTCGGCATGGCGATGGGGCTTTACGACGCCGCCTTCGCTGCGCTGGGCCGCATCTACGGCACCGAGGCGCGCAGGCCTATTACCGGAATCACGCTGATGGCGGGCTTCGCCTCGACGGTCGGCTGGCCCCTGACCGCCTGGGGGCTTGCCCATATCGGCTGGCGCGACACGTGTTTCGCCTGGGCCGCCGCCAACATCCTGATCGGCCTGCCTCTCAATTTCTTCATGCTGCCGGCGATCAAGGGCGCCAAGCAAGCTGCGGCAACGGCGGAGAGGCCGCACGTGCCGCTCGACCGCACCATGATCCTGCTCGCCTTCGTCTTCGCCGCAGTCTGGACCGTCACCGGCGCCATGGCCGTGCATTTCCCGCGCATCCTGGAGGCAACAGGCGCAACGCATGTCGAGGCGATCGCGGCCGGCGCGCTGATCGGACCGGCGCAGGTGGTCGCGCGCATCCTCGAAGCGGGCTTTCTGAGCCGCTTCCATCCGCTGTGGTCGACCCGGCTTGCCTGCCTTACCCACCCGATCGGAGCCGCCGTCATCGCCATCTTCGGCGCGCCTGCCGCGATCGCCTTTGCGCTGCTGCACGGCTCCGGCAACGGCATTTTGACGATTGCCCGGGGAACGTTGCCGCTGTCGATCTTCGGCCCGAAAGACTTTGGTTATCGCCTCGGCATCATCGGCGCACCGGCGCGAATGGCGCAGGCGGTGGCGCCGCTGGCCTTCGGCCTGCTCATCGAAATCATGGGAACCAGGGTGCTGATGGTCTCGTCCGCTCTCAGCCTCTCAGCGCTGGCCGCACTGTTCCTGATCCGCGCCGAGAAGCGGCCGGATTGACCGCGCCGGCGGTTTCGCGCACAAGCGCAGCATGACCGACGACAAAAGCCCGCCCCGC
This sequence comes from Bradyrhizobium diazoefficiens, assembly GCF_016612535.1. Classification (NCBI taxonomy): domain Bacteria; kingdom Pseudomonadati; phylum Pseudomonadota; class Alphaproteobacteria; order Hyphomicrobiales; family Nitrobacteraceae; genus Bradyrhizobium; species Bradyrhizobium diazoefficiens. The sequence goes on along the minus strand of NZ_JAENXS010000002.1, from coordinate 112,713 downwards.
ACGTTCAAAGGCCTCCTGCGCTGGGCCATGACGCCGCCGCAGGCCTGGGGCGTCTACCTCCTTGCCATCCTGCTGGTGTGGCTGCTCTCGTTCTATGCGGGCACGCTGAAGCCGAAGAACACGCCCAACGCGAGCCCGCCGGTCACCGCGCCGAAAAGCTGATCCGAACCTCAATCGTAGAACTCCGGCGACATCTTCTGGCCGTCGCGCTGAGCCTTGTCGTGGTTGATCCACAGCTGCGCCTTCTCCTTGGTCAGCGTATCGGCGATCTTCTGCATCGAGGCCACAGTCTGTTCCTTGTTGGCATTGATGCTGGGCACGCGGCGGTTGTCCCAATTATCCCTGAAATGAACGGCATCGCCGGAGAGCACCACCGCGCCGGTCTTCGGCAGCTTCACCAGCAGCGACTGATGTCCTGGCGTGTGGCCGGGCGTCGAGAGGATGGTGATGCTGCCGTCGCCGAACATGTCCTTGTCGCCCGACAATAGCTCGACGGGATGCGCGGGCTTGAAGCGCGGCTCGTTATTGGCACCCGGCCAATCATATTCGGCCTTCTGCAAGTAGAGCGTCGCCTGCGGGAACATCTCGACATTGCCGATGTGATCGGGATGCGTGTGCGAGATGCCCACTGCCTTGATATCGGCGGGCTTGACGCCGATCTGCTCGAGCTGCGCAGCGAGCGTCTTCGGCCGCCTCCAGGTCACGGCCTTGGGATCGGCAGGCGCAAGTCCGTTCGGCATCGCGGCGACCGCGTCGGGGATACCGGTGTCCCACAGGAACCAGCGTTGCTTGTGCTTGATGAGATAGCAGGTGTCGACGAAGTCCATCGACTGACCTTCGTTCACCCCGGGTGACCAGCGCGCGATATCACCGGCGACGCCCTCGCCGCAATTGAGGATGTAGAGCTTTTCGACACCCGATTTTTCCGACTGAGCGACCGCGGTGTAACCGGACAGTGTCAATGCGGCGACGGCGAGAGCGAGCGTGATCCTGGACATGATCTTGGGTGTCATCTGGTCCCTCCTTGAGCGCCTGCCTGCTGCGACCGAGGATCAACCCCGAGCTCGCCGCACAATTCCGCCTCCACACACTATAGGGCGCAGCGGCATATCTTTCTAACGTTCGATGCCAATGAAACCGGCGATTGACAGGGGGCCGCGATTTCGATGTAATCAGCGGCATGGGGATCGAGCGATCTCCCCACGAGGCGACATGCCCAAGAATCGCGTCCCGTTCGATTTTTCGAGGACGCATCATGTCAACTTTCACGACCATATCATCCGACAAATTGGCGCGCCTGATCGGCACAGCCAATGCTCCCGTCCTGATCGATGTACGGACCGATGAGGATTTTGCCGCCGACCGGCGGTTGATCCCCGGCTCCATCAAGCTCAGCCACGAGTCCGTTGCGGAATGGGGCGGCGACTTCGCCGGCCGCCGGGCCATTGTCTCGTGCTTCCGCGGCGAGAAGCTCGCGCAGGGCACGGCGGCCTGGCTCCGCCAGCTCGGCGCCGAGGCTGAAACGCTGGAAGGCGGCTTCGAGGGCTGGAAGGCGGCAAAGCTGCCGCTGCTCGACACTCGCAAGTTGCCACCGCGCGACGCCAACGGACGCACCGTCTGGGTGACGCGGGCGCGGCCGAAGGTCGACCGTATCGCCTGTCCCTGGCTAATCCGCCGTTTCGTCGATCCCAACGCGGTGTTTCTCTATGTGGCCCCGTCCGAGGTGGTCGCCGTCGGCGAGCGCTTCAAAGCCGCGCCCTTCGACATCGAGAACGTGTTCTGGAGCCACCGAGGCGAACTCTGCACCTTCGACGTCATGATCGAGGAATTCGGGATCGCGACCCCGGCCCTGCTCCGGCTCGCGACATTGGTACGCGGCGCCGACACCGCGCGGCCGGACCTCGCACCGGAAGCGCCCGGACTGCTGGCGGCCTCGCTCGGGCTATCGCGGATGTACGATGACGACCTCGAACAGCTCGAGGCCGGTATGCTGCTCTACGACGCTTTCTATCGCTGGTGCCGCGACGCCACGGGCGAGACCCACAACTGGCCGACCAACAAAGTGAAGGCGTAATGGATATCCGCGCCAATCAAACGAGAGCTGATGCCGGTCACGGCATCAGCTTCGGTGAAGCTTTCCGCGTCTGGCTCCGCGTCGCCTGCCTCAGCTTTGGCGGGCCCGCGGGCCAGATCGCGGTGATGCATCGCATTTTGGTCGAGGAGAAGAACTGGATTTCCGAAGGCCGCTTTTTGCATGCGCTGAACTACTGCATGCTGCTGCCGGGACCCGAGGCGCAGCAGCTCGCGACCTATGTCGGCTGGCTGATGCATCGCACCGCTGGTGGGCTGATGGCGGGCGGGCTGTTCATCCTGCCCGGCATCATAGCCATCATGGGCCTGAGCTATATCTACGCCGCGTTCGGCAATGTCAGCTTCGTCGAGGCGCTGTTCTTCGGCCTGAAGGCCGCCGTGCTCGCCATCGTGGTCGAGGCCGTGGTGCGCGTCGGCAAGCGCGCGCTGAAGAACCGCATCATGATCGGGCTCGCCGCAATCGCCTTCGTCGCGATCTTCTTCTTTGAGGTCCCCTTCCCGATCATCATTATTGCTGCCGGCGTGATCGGCTATGCGGGTGCGCGGGCGGGCTGGCCGGAGTTCGCGCCTGCCAGTCACGGCCATGGCGGTAGCAGCGCCGCGATCGACAGCATGCTCGGTGACGCCGTGCCCGATCACGTCCGCGCCAATACGGCGCGCGCAATCCGCGTCGGTGCGCTCTGGCTCGCGCTATGGCTGGTACCCGTGATCGCGCTGCTCCTCGCGCTCGGCCAAGCCAGCGTGTTCAGCCAGATCGCGCTGTTCTTCTCGAAGATGGCGCTGGTCACCTTCGGCGGCGCCTATGCGGTGCTGGCCTACGTCGCCCAGCAAGCGGTCGAGCATTATCACTGGCTCAAGCCGCACGAGATGCTGGACGGCCTCGGCATGGCCGAGACCACGCCGGGCCCGCTGATCATGGTGCTTCAGTTCGTGGGCTTCATGGCCGCCTATCGCGACCCGGGCGGACTATCGCCGATGCTCGCCGCGACGCTCGGCGGTCTGCTCGCGACCTGGGTCACCTTCACGCCCTGCTTCCTCTGGATCTTCGTCGGCGCGCCCTATGTCGAGCGCCTGCGCGGCAACAAGGGCCTTGCCGGCGCACTCAGCGCGATCACCGCCGCCGTCGTCGGCGTGATCCTCAACCTCTCGATCTGGTTCGCGCTGCACACGCTGTTCCGCGAGACCGTGCCGGTACACGCGTTTCCGCTGGACTTCGATAGACCGGTGCTGACCAGCGTCGATATTCCGGCACTCGTGCTGGCGATCGCGGCCGCGACTGCGATCTTCCGGTTTAAGCTGGGTATGCTGACGGTGCTGGCAGGCAGCTGCGCGGCGGGTTTGGCGTTGCGGATGGTCGGGGTGATCTAGGGCATGTACTACGCGTGGGCTCGTCGCATCTGACTTGCCATCAGGAGCCGGCGTTGACGCCCACAGCGCTGCATGGCGGCCTTAAGCCATGTGGGGACATCAGGGCGCGATGCGCATCGGATGTTTTGGGTTGCGGCGCATGAAATCATCAACGTCCTGCATTCGGTCGGGCAATGGTTCGGCGTCGGGGTAGCTCCGGTAGCTCCAGAAGCGGAAACCTGCTGACCAGAGGGCCTGCACTTTCTGCCCACTGTTCGGCATCGGACCGCTTCGAAGCCTTGAACAAGCGGCCCATCTCATGGAGACAAGAGCTGCACTGTGGACAAGCCGCGCTCGTGTCTGCCCGGACCTTCCATGATTTCTGACACTCGAAGCAAGCATGGGCTATGAGGTAGTCGGGTCCCCGCACCGCTTTAGGCGCACGCGCGTCGGCGCGTGCCTGTGGAACGCCGCAAATGCATTCGCCGAGCTTTTTCCGCGCCGCCTACCATCCGAACAGAATGACAGCAGACCTTAGTGTCCGCAACGGGTCAAAATGCGCCACTGAGGGCTTCGGATCACCGCTTCCGGTCTACCCTGAAGAGCCGACCAGCAGTGAGCCTTGCGGCGTGGCCGCGAAGGGCCACAAAAAAGAGACATCAGCTAAGACGGATATCCACAGTGGGAAGTCGTCGCGCTGATATTCGACGACACTTCAGGTGGTATTACTTTTTTGGCAGCAGCCCCAACACGAACCATTGAGCTGGAAAGAGGGGGAAGAACAGCGCTCCCAAGATGAACCAAATGCGCTTAGACCGTCCTCTCTCTGCCGCGAAGCTAGCGGTTACGCCGCCGCACCAAAACATCAACGCGATAACGACCAAACTAAACATGATCGAGCCGGGCATGACTAGCTCCTGCTGATGGGTCTCTCCCAGATAATATAGGATTGGTCTCTCCGCGGCCATAGGGCTCGCCCAAAATCCGCATGAGGCGTCCTCAAAGCCGACCGCTACTCACCACGCCCCGTCGACCGTCACCCGTCGGGCAAAACAGCCGCGACCGGCGCGACGCCATTGCTTGTCAAGTCCCGGGATCGTAAATATTCCACTTTACCGAAATTCGGATTTGTCGTACAAGCGAAACACCTGGCCCGAGACAAGGGGCGGATCGCGATCGTCACGAACCGCGGGCTGGGACGCGACGGCGTCGGGCGCGAGCGGCGTTGCAGGGCGGCTTTGGCCGTGAGCAGCAGCTCTCGTGCCGACGACACGACGCTGACAGCGTCTTCGCATGGCTTCGGGTGTGAGCACACGCCAGCACTCGGAGTCCCAGCGAAGATGTGCGCGGACGAAGAAGTCGTGTGGTCCTGACGCCTGGAGCCTGTGCGTCAAGCCCTGTGGTGATGTGGCGGCCCGACCGGACCGCGCGCATCAGCCATCCGCAGGACGACGGGGGCAATAGTGCATCGCTCCCCGGGGAGAGCACGAAGTAAGCCGTAAACCATCGCGCAGGGAAGGCCGGGCGATCCGGCGAACCTGTGGTCCACCCCGTGTGCATTTCTACGGCGCACGGACCTGCGGGTGCCAGCCGGCGCCCAGCCTTCCCTGCGCCCCTCGTCTCTGCGAGGGCGCTGCGAGAGACATAACTCGGGCGAAGGCGCCGCGAGAACGCGAAGATGTGTCTGCTGTTTGAAATGTGAATTGGTGAGCAATGGCCTCGCCGCTTGCTCCGTCATTGCGAGCGGAGCGAAGCAATCCAGACTGTCTCCGCGGAAGGATTCTGGATTGCTTCGCTCCGCTCGCAATGACGCGGATGCAGTAGAACTACCCCATCATCATCCGCGCGATCGCTTCCCCAATCACTACCGTCGTGAAGTGGGTATTAGCCCGGCAGTCGGACGGCATGATCGAGGCGTCGGCGATGCGCAAGCCCGAGATGCCCTTCACCGTGCCGTCGGGATTGACCACGCCATCGGCATCCCCAGCGCCGCTCATGCGGCAGCTGCCGGCGGCATGCTGGATGTCGCCGGTTTCGCGGCGCAGCAGCGCATCGAGTTCGTGATCCGGCAACGCCGATGCCTGCGGCAGCGTCAGGTCGGTGTCGGTCAACCTGATCCAGTCGGCGATGCCGGCGAGCGCCGGCTGCGAGGTGATCACCGCGAGCCGTTTCACTGCGTCCTTCATGCGCAGCATGTCGCGGGGATCGGCCAGCATGTTTTCCTCGACGACGGGATCGACGGAAGGATCGGTCGAGGCCAGCTTGAGCGTGCCGCGCGAATAGGCGTTGAACAGCCCGGCGCCGATGGCTCCGGGCACGCCGATGCCGCGGTGGTTGAAGGCGATCAGGATCATGTCGCGCTTGCCGCCATTGGCCAGGCCCGACGAATAGGTCACGCAGCAATTGGTGTGGCGGGTGTCCGGATCAGTAGGACGCAGATTTTCGTGAAGCTGGATCGTTGCGCGAAACAGCGGATGATCGAAGAAGTGGCGGCCGACGGGCAGATCGCGCTCGACCGCAATCCCCATCGACGTCAGCTCATCCGCAGGTCCAATGCCCGAGCGCAACAGGATCGCCGGGCTGTGGATGGCGCCGGCGCAGAGCACGATCTGGCGGGCGCTGATCACGTGGATGCCCTGCCCATCGATGTGAACCCGGAGGGCGGTCGCCCTTCCGTCGCTGATCAGCACGCGATCGACGAGCGTCTTGCCCCGGATCTCCAGATTGGCGCGGCCGCGCGCGGGCTCCAGATAGCCTTCATTGGTCGTGATACGGCGGCTGTCGCGGCTGTTGATGGGATAGCAGGCGACGCCCTCGCCATCAGGCCCGTTGACGTCGGCGCACCAGGGATGGCCGCTCGCCAGCGCCGCATCGCGCAAGCCGCGATCGACCGGGCCCCATTTTTCGGGCGGCGCGCGATAGACCGGCAACGGGCCGCCGCGTCCGTGGCCTGCGGCGTCGCCGAACTCAAAATCGTCCTCGATCACCGAGAACAGCGGCATCACGTCCTTGGCCGACCAGCCGGTGCAGCCATTGGCGGCCCATTCGTCGAACGCATCGGCAACGCCGCGGATCGCGATCTGGCCGTTCATCATCGATGAGCCGCCGAGCCCCTTGCCGCGCCAGTAGAAGCGCGGCTCCTGCCCCGCCACGCGGCGCGTCAGGAGATCGGGCCACTGCCATTTCTCCTGGTATTCGCGCTTGTGGATGATCGGGATCGGATTTGGTGTCCGCACTTCCCAGGGCGCTTCATCAGCGCGCCAGTCGAGGCCTGCTTCGAGCAGCAGGACGCGCCGTGCGGGATCCTCGGAGAGCCGGGCCGCAACCGCGGCGCCGGCCGAGCCGCCGCCGACAACAATGACATCGTACATCGCACTATTTCTCAACGTTCGAGAACATCGGGATGATGAACGATATCAGACCAGTGGCGGAATGCGAATTGGAGAGCAATGCTCGCTCGTGCCCCGGACCCAGCGCAGCGTCACTTCGACGGTGCGCCGCTGAGCCAGGCCCATGTCGCCAAGCAATCCATGTGGCGTAGGTCCCGGCTCCGCGCAGCAACGCGAAAAACGTTGCTGCGCGTCCGGGCAAAGAGTGCCCCTACCCGATCACCCGGCCGAACTTGTTCGACTTCGGGAATCCCTTCGGCGGCAGGCGGCCGGCGTCGGCGCGGGTGCCTTGCCACTCGGCGAGCTCCTTCATGGTCGCCGAAAATTCGCGGCCGGCAGAGTCCTTCCAGGTCAGGCCTGCCTTGGCCTCGAACACGGCGATGTCGGAGAGGCCGCCGTCCTTGTACTTCTGCAGGCGCACGCCGCGACCGCGCGCCATCTCCGGCACCTGGTCGAGCGGGAAGATCAGCATCTTGCGGTTCTCGCCGATGACCGCGACGGTGTCGCCGATCACTTCGGTGACCGTGCGCGCCTCGTTCGGCATGTCGACGTTGAGGACCTGCTTGCCCTTCTTCGTGGTGCCGACGCAATCGTCCTCGTTGACGACGAAGCCCTGGCCCTCGTGGCTCGCGACCAGGAATTTGCGCCCGCCTTTGTTGACGAACAGCGTGACCGGCGCAGCTTCCGGCTCGAGATCGATGAACTGGCGGATCGGCTCGCCGTGACCGCGGCCGCCCGGAAGCTTCGCCACATCGATCGAGTAGAACTTGCCGTTGGTCGCAAACAGCAGCAGCTTCGAGGTCGTCTCCGCAAAGAACGCGAAGCCGAGCTTGTCGTCCTGCTTGAAGGCGAGGCTCGAGAGGTCCTCGACATGGCCCTTCATGGTGCGGATCCAGCCCTTGTCGGAGACCACGACCGTGACCGGCTCGCGCTCCACGAGGGCCTCCTCCATCGCGGCGAGATCGTGCTCGGGCGCATCGGCAAAGGTGGTGCGGCGCTTGCCGAGCGGCGTCTTCGGTCCGAACATGTCACGGACTTTGCCGACCTGCTCGGCGACCTTCTTCCACTGCTCGGGCTCGGACGCGAGCACCGCATTGATGCCCTTGAGCTCGGCACGGAGGTTCTTGTCCTCGGTGCGGATCTCCATCTCTTCGAGCTTGCGCAAGCGGCGCAGGCGCATGTCGAGGATGGCTTCAGCCTGGACTTCGGTGAGCTTGAATGTCTTCATCAGAACCGGCTTCGGTTCGTCTTCGGTGCGGATGATCCGGATCACCTCGTCGATGTTGAGGAATGCGATCAGATAGCCACCGAGGACCTCGAGCCGATTCTCGATCTGTGTCTTGCGGTAGTTGCTGCGCCGGATCAGCACGTCGCGCAGATGGTCGAGCCATTCGCGCAGGCACTCCGCGAGTCCCACCACCTTGGGGACGCGGCCCTTGATCAGAACGTTGAGGTTGAGCGGAATCTTGTTTTCGAGCTCGGTCAGTCGAAACAGCGATTCCATCATCAGCGCCGGATCGACGTTCTTCGACTTCGGCTCGATCACGATGCGGACGTCTTCCGCCGACTCGTCCCTGATATCGCCGACCAGCGGCAGCTTCTTCTGGTCCAGCAGCTCAGCGATCTTCTCGATCAGGCGGGACTTCTGCACCAGGAACGGGATCTCGGTGACGACGACGACCCAGGTGCCGCGCGTACCCTCTTCCTGCTCCCATCGGGCGCGGACGCGAAACGAGCCGCGGCCGGTCGTATAGGCTTCAGCGATCGCCTGCTTGGAATCGATGCAGATGCCGCCGGTTGGGAAGTCCGGTCCCTTCACCCACTTCAAAAGCGCCTTGGACTTCGCGTCGGGCTTCTCGATCAGGTGCAGCGCGGCGTCGCAAAGCTCGGCGGCGTTGTGCGGCGGGATCGAGGTCGCCATCCCGACCGCGATGCCCTGCGCACCATTGGCGAGCAGGTTCGGAAAGCCGCCCGGCAACACGACTGGCTCTTTCGACTGGCCGTCGTAATTGGGACGGAACTCGACGCCGTCCTCGTCGATGCCGTCGAGCAGAAGCCGCGCGACGTCGGTCATGCGGGCTTCGGTGTAGCGGTAGGCGGCGGGGTTATCGCCGTCGATATTGCCGAAATTGCCCTGGCCGTCGACCAGCGGATAACGCGAGGAGAAATCCTGCGCGAGGCGCACCATGGCGTCGTAGATCGCCTGGTCGCCATGCGGATGGAACGAGCCCATCACGTCGCCGACGATCTTGGCGGATTTCTTGAAGGCCGTGCCGGGGTCGAGCCTGAGCAGGCGCATGCCGTAGAGGATGCGCCGATGCACCGGCTTCAGGCCGTCTCGCGCGTCAGGCAGTGCGCGATGCATGATGGTGGAGAGCGCGTACGCGAGATAGCGCTCTTCCAGCGCTTCACGCAGCGGCACATCATGAATTTCGGCGGGTTCTTCCGGCGGAACGATTCGTTTTCCCATGCCGCCCGGTTAAACCGTGGAAGCGAATCGGGCAAGGATGGATTGGTTCCCTGCGGGCCTCTACCGCCCCGCCCAGCCGGCCGTGACAGCCGGCTGGACCTTGGGTTGCGCGTTGACCGGCGCATTGGCCAGGCAACGCCGGGCGGCCTCGATTTCGGCCTCCGTCGCTCCCTTGGATCTCGCCCATGTCTCTGCAGCCGCAGCCGAATATTTCGCGACATAGTATCTGACGACAGTACAGGATGCCCGCCGAAAGACCCCCGGCTGCGGCTCGCCAGCCATCGCGTCCGGCGCCAGCGCGAAGAGGGCTGCCGACAGCACAAATCCTTTGATCAACATTTAGGCTGTCCCCCGTGATGGAACCTGCTCGGGCCAACTCAAGCTAGCCGATTTGGTTCCGGGGGAAGGCCACGAAGCAGGGCAGAGCCGCCGCCAGTTCATGGCGCTGGGAGCGCCGAACTTTTATGGCGCTGGGAGCGCCGCCTTGGCCTGCTGCCGCGTCAGGGCGTTGATGAATCCGGCACGCGCGTCGGAATGGCCCTGGCCCCGCGGCTCCAGCACGTGGCGCAGCAGGAACAGGCCGGTGAGCCGAAAGCCGTCGTGGAGATCGTCGTCGGTGAGATCGTTGGTGGCCTCGCCCTGGCGAAGGAACGGCGGCAGCCGCAGCAACCGGTCGCGCCACGGCTCGCCGGCGGTGCGCGACACCGCGCCGCCGGATTTCGGCGAGACGTAGATCAGGTCGGAGGTCTCCCCCGACACCGCGCAGTTTTCGAGCGCTAGCCCGAAGCCGAGTTCTCCGAGCATGGCCAGCTCGAAATGGATCACGTGCACGGCAGCACTGCCGATGTCGTCGAAATCGTCGAGCGAATGCTCGAGCATCGCGAAGATCTGCTCATGCGGATCGCGCTCCGGCAGCAGCCGCGCAATCGAGGCAAGATGAGTGACGCCGTAGACGCCATGGGAGGATCCAAGCAGCGTCGCCGCACGCAACTTCAGGCCCTCGATAGCATAGGTACCGAGATGCTCGTCGAGCCGCGCCCGCCACACCGCGCTGATGCTATTGCCGGGCTGCAGCAGCGGCCGCATCCGCGAGCCTGCGCCGCCCCGCACGAGACCGAGATGCCGGCCGTGCGCGCGGGTCAGGAGCTCGACAATGGCGCTACTCTCGCCATGCCGCCGCACCCCCAGCACGATGCCTTCGTCGGTCCATTCCATGTGTGAAAGTCTAGCGGATTTCAGCCCTGAATCGTAGGGCGGATTAGATTAGTAGCCGAAGGCGTGATCCGCCCTACGCAACCTCACGCGTTGAACCAGCCCTGCGCGTCGCCAGAGAATGAGAAATACAGCCCGAACGCCGTCAGCACGCAGGAAACGATCTCGATGACACTGTCGAGCTCCAGGCCGCGCTCGCCGATGATCTGGGCGAGCGAGATCACCGACAGCACCAGCGCCGCCGCCAGCACCCAGCGCGGCCAGTTCTTGCGCCAATGCGCAGCCAGCCAGACGAAATAGACTAGCAGCAGGATCATGCCTCCGGCGAGCAGCGTCGCCGTCATGATCATCTGCTCGGTCATCTCGATGCTGGGCGTGCGGTCCTGCACGGCGACCGACAGGGCATCCAGCATCAGCGAGGCATAAAGCAACGCTTCGAAGCGCTGGACGTTGCGGGGCACGCTCATCGGTTACCGATCTGTTCTTGCTTATTGTTTGGGAAATTCCAGGCCCATCTCGCGGTAGCGATCGGGATCGTCACCCCAGTTCTCGCGCACCTTGACGAACAGGAACAGATGCACCGGGACGTCGAGAATCTGCATCAGTTCTTTCCGCGAGTCCGCGCCGATCGACTTGATGGTGGCGCCGCCCTTGCCGAGCATGATCTTGCGCTGGCTCTCGCGCTCCACGAAGATCGTCTGCTCGATGCGCACCGACTTGTCCTTGCGCTCCTCCCACTTGTCGGTCTCGACCGTGGACTGGTAGGGCAATTCCTGGTGCAGCTTCTGATAAATTTTCTCCCGCGTGATTTCGGCCGCCAGCTGCCGCATCGGCGCGTCCGACATCTGGTCCTCGGGATAGAGGTACGGGCCAGGCGGTACCATTTCGGCCAGCGTCGTGCGGATATCGTCGACGCCATCGCCCGAGATCGCCGCAATCATGAAGGTTTTCGCGAAGGTCATGCGCTCGTTGGCGGCCTGCGCCAGCGCCAGCAGCTTCTCGCGCTGGACCAGGTCGACCTTGTTGATCACCAGGATCTTCTCGTGCTTGACGCTCGCGGCCTTGGCGAAGATCGCCTCGGCCTCTTCATCAATGCCGTTCTTGGCGTCGAGCAGCACGCAGACGAGATCGGCGTCATGCGCCCCGCTCCAGGCAGTCGAGACCATGGCGCGGTCGAGCCGGCGCTTGGGCAGGAAGATGCCGGGCGTGTCCACCAGGATGATCTGCGCGTTGTTCTCGATGACGATGCCGCGGATCAGCGCGCGCGTGGTCTGCACCTTGCGCGAGACGATCGTGACCTTGGCCCCGACCAGCGCATTGACCAGCGTGGACTTGCCGACGTTCGGCGCGCCGATCAGGGCAACGAAGCCGCAGCGCGTAGCAGTGGGCGCTTCGCCGCTTGTTTCAGCCGTCATTGCCGCCGCCAACACCTTCACGTTCGATCATCACTGAAGCAGCCACCTTCTCTGCCGCGCGTTTGCTGCCACCGGTGCCTTCGGCCGGTGCCAATCCCGGCAGGTCCACTGCAACGCGGAACTCCGGATCGTGATGCGGGCCGGTGCGCTCGACCTCGCGATAGACAGGCGTCGGCAGCCCCTTCCCCTGCGCCCATTCCTGCAGCACGGTCTTGGGATCGCGCAGCGGACGCCGCGGCTTGTGCATGCGCTCGGTCCAGTTGCGCTTGACGAAATCGTCCGCCGCCGCATGACCGCCATCGAGGAAGATCGCACCGATCACGGCTTCGCAGATGTCGCCGAGGATGGATTTGCGCAGGCGCGCATCGGCGCTGGAGCCGACCGAGCCGAGCTTGATGTCGTCGAGCAGACCGAGCGACTTGGCGACGTCGGCGCAGCTCTCTTTGCGCACGAGCTCGGCAAGCCGCTTGGACAACTCGCCTTCGTCCGCGTTCGGGAAGGCATGATATAGCATGTCGGAAACGACGAGCCCGAGCACGTGGTCGCCGAGGAACTCCAGCCGCTGATAGCTGTCACCACGCTTGCGCCCGGACTTCAGCGCCGAAACATGCGTAATCGCCTGCATCAGCAGGTTCGGATCGGCAAAGCCGTGTCCAATACGCGCCTCGAGCGCCGCGTTCGCATCAGCCGCCGCCTTTGCCTTGTCCTGGGCCTTGCTGCCCCGCGTGCGCTGCTTCTTCGCCGGCGTCTTGGTTGCAAGCGCCTTGGTCGCAGCCGTCTTGGTCGCAGCCTCGCCCTCAGGAGCGGCTTGCGCCTCGATCGATTGGGTCGCGATGTCCTTGGCTTCGTCTTTCATCGGACGATTTTGAAGAAACGATTCCAGCGCACCGCCCACGGCCAGCGCCAAAACATCCAGGCATGCTCGCCCTCGCCGATGGAGAAAAAGATCATCTGCGCGCGGCCGATCAGGTTTTCCTGCGGCACGTAACCAACCTGGCCGAGGAAGCGGCTGTCGGTTGAGTTGTCGCGGTTGTCACCCATCATGAAGAAGTGACCGGGCGGCACGGTGTAGACGTTGGTGTTGTCCATGTAGCCATTGTCGGCGCAATCGAGCGTCTCATAGGAGACGCCGTTCGGCAGCGTTTCCTTCCAGCGCTTCACCCGCGAAATGCCGCCGCCTTCGGAGCCGCAGGGGTCCTCACCGACATACTCGCTCATGCGCTGCCGCTCGACCGGCGTGTCGTTGATGTAAAGCAACCCGTCCTTCATCTGGATGTGGTCGCCGGGAAGGCCGATCACGCGCTTGATGTAGTCGGTGGAGTCGTCTTTCGGCAACCGAAACACCACGACGTCGCCACGATTCGGATCCGAGCCCCAGATCCGTCCCGAGAACAGCGGCGGCGAGAACGGGATCGAGTAGTGGCTGTAGCCGTAGGAATATTTCGAGACGAACAGATAGTCGCCGACCAGCAGCGTCGCCTTCATCGAGCCGGACGGGATGTTGAAGGGCTGGAACAGGAAGGTGCGGATCACCAGCGCGATCAGCAGAGCATGGATCACGACCCGGATCGTTTCGCCGACGCCGCTCTCAGTTTTCGTTCCCGAAGTCACGCTCATTGCTCTCTCAATTCCGACCGGCGGTCACGGAGCGCCCTCCTCCCGCGAACCGCCCATCGCTGCGCGGCGCAAGGAGATTGTCCTGATTCTGATAGTGAGGGCCAATTCCGGCGTAAAGCCGAATTTGCCCAGGCTGATTTGCGTTCGCGGACTTTTAGACGGTTGTCGGGGGGCACGCAATCAAGGATCGCATCAAAAACCAATAACACTTTGATTTTCAATGAGAATCATAAAATAGCTGCCAGGCTGTCAGGGCTTGAGCAGCGGGACGGCGGAAATGATCACGAAGGCCTGCGCCAACGGCCAGTCGTCGGTGATCGACAGATCGATCTGAGCCTGGAATCCCTCCGGCGTCAGGGCCCGGAGCCGGGCCAGCGCCCCCCCGGTCAGCCGCATGGTCGGACGCCCCCCGGGCAGGTTGACCACCCCCATGTCGCGCCACCACACGCCCTGCCTGATGCCGGTGCCGAGCGCCTTGGAGCAGGCCTCCTTGGCGGCAAAGCGCTTGGCGTAGGTCGCCACCACCATCTTCTCGTTCTTGGCCCGCCGCTCCGCCTTGGCCCGCTCGGCCGCGGTGAAGATGCGGTCCAGGAAACGCTCGCCATGGCGCTCGATCACCTTGCCGACGCGGGTGATGTCGATCAGGTCGGAGCCGATGCCGATGATCATGCCCGGCTCCGGCCGCGGTCCATCGCCGCGCGCATGCTGCGCACCGTCTCGGCAAGACCGACGAACAGCGCCTCGCCGATCATGTAGTAGCCGATGTTGAGTTCCATGATCTCCGGCAGACCCGCGATCGTCTCCGCCGTCGCGTAGTCGAGCCCGTGACCGGCATGGACCTCGAGCCCTGCGTCCGTCGCGAGCTTGACGCCCGCCACGATCCGCCGCCATTCGGCCTCGGCCTTGTCGGTGTGGCCGTCGACCACCGCGTCGCACCAGGCGCCGGTGTGGATCTCGATCACCGGCGCGCGCAGCTGCGCCGCCATCGCAATCTGCGCAGGGTCCGCGGCAATGAACAGCGAGACGCGGATGCCGGCATCGTTGAGCCGCGCGATATAGGGCGCGAGCGCATTGTGCTGGCCGACCACGTCGAGGCCGCCCTCGGTCGTGACCTCCTGCCGCCGCTCCGGCACCAGGCACACCGCATGCGGCTTGGTGGCGAGCGAGATGCGCATCATGTCGTCGGTCGCCGCCATCTCGAAATTCAGCGGCTTGGAGATCTCCGCCTTCAGCCGCGCCATGTCCTCGTCGCGGATGTGCCGACGGTCTTCGCGCAGATGCGCGGTGATGCCGTCGGCGCCGGCCTCGATCGCGAGCAGCGCAGCGCGCACCGGATCGGGATGGCGGCCACCGCGTGCGTTACGGACGGTCGCGACATGGTCGATATTGACGCCGAGGCGGAGCGGAAGAGCGGGCATTTGAGGACTCACGAAATCGGAAGACAGGCGAATGCGAAAGACGCCTATCCATTAACACGTTCGACGCGGGCGACGACCGCCTTCGCGCGCAGCTGGGCCAGGATCGCGCTCAAATGCTTGAGATCGTAGACTTCGAGGTCGATCGTCGTCTCCGTGAAGTCGGGCGAGCGGCGCTGCATGCTGATGTTGTCGATATTGCCATCGTGCTCGGCGATCACGGTCGCGATCTGCGCCAGCGCGCCGGGCTCGTTGACGTTCTCGACCTTGATGCGCGCCGGAAAGCGCTGCGGCGCAGAGTCCTCGATGTCCCAGCGGACGTCGAGCCAGCGCTCCGGCTCCTCCTCGAAATCCTTCAGCGCCGGCGACTGGATCGGATAGATCGTGATCCCCTCGCCCGGCGTGACGATGCCCACGATGCGATCGCCGGGCACAGCGCCGCCGTTCGGCGCGAACTTCACCGGCAGGTCGGAATTGTTTCCGCCAATGGGGATCGCAACCGGGCTGCGCGACGGCTCCGACGCCTTCTCCTTGAGCTTGGCGGCGAGCCCCTTCTTGACGCCGTAGCGCGCGACGCGTTCCTCTTTGTAGTCGGGATACATCGCGCGCGCGACATGGGACGCCTTGATCTCGCCCCGGCCGACCGCCGCCATGACGTCCTCGATCGAGGTCCGCGCCAGCCGCGGCAGCGCGCCCTTGAGCTTGTCGTCGGCGTATTCAATCTTGGCGCGCTCGAACAGGCGCTCGACGATGCGCCGGCCGAGGCCGACATATTGATCGCGCACCGCGGTACGCGTGGCGCGGCGGATCGCAGCGCGCGCCTTGCCGGTGACCGCGAGCGTTTCCCAGGCCGAGGGCGGCGCCGATTGGGCTTCCGAGGTCAGCACTTCGACCTCGTCGCCATTCTGAAGCTCCGAGGACAGCGGCGCGAACTGGCCGTTGATCTTGCAGCCGACCGCACTATTGCCGACGTCGGTGTGCACGGCATAGGCGAAGTCGATCACGTTGGCATGGCGCGGCAGCGCGATCAGCTTGCCCTTCGGGGTGAAGCAGAACACCTGGTCGTGGAACAGTTCGAGCTTGGTATGCTCGAGGAATTCCTCGGGGTTGGCGCTCTCCGAGAGAATGCCGATGGTGTGGCGCAACCAGGCGAATGCGTTCGACTCGCGCTTGAGGAATTCGGTCGGCGAGCCCACGCCTTCCTTGTAGAAGACGTGCGCGGCAATGCCGCGCTCGGCGATCTGGTCCATCGCCTCGGTGCGGATCTGGAGCTCGACGCGCTGGTTGCCGGGCCCGATTACCGTGGTGTGGATCGAGCGATAGTCGTTCTGCTTCGGTGTCGAGATGTAGTCCTTGAAACGTCCCGGCACCACCGGCCAGGTGGTGTGGACGATGCCGAGCGCGCGATAGCAGGCCTCGATGTCGTTGACGACGACGCGGAAGCCGAAGATGTCGGACAATTGCTCGAAGCCGACCGACTTTCTCTCCATCTTGGTCCAGATCGAAAACGGCTTCTTGCGGCGCCCATAGACCCGCGCGCCGAGACCCCTGTGGCGCAGATTGTTGGAGAGCTGGTCCTCGATCTCGCCGATCAGATTGCGGTTGCGCTCGGCGAGCGCATCGAGCCGCTGCATCACCACCGAATAGGCTTCGGGATCGAGGGTGCGGAAGGACAGATCCTCCAGCTCCTCGCGCATTTCTTGCATGCCCATGCGCCCCGCCAGCGGCGCATAGATGTCGAGCGTCTCCTCGGCGATGCGCCGCCGCGATTCCGTCGGCACGAAATCCAGCGTGCGCATGTTGTGCAGGCGGTCGGCGAGCTTGACCAGGAGCACGCGGACATCGTCGGCAATGGCCAGCAACAATTTGCGCAGGTTCTCGGCCTGCTTGGCCTCGCGCGACACCAGCTCGAGCCGCTTCAGCTTGGTCAGGCCCTCGACCAGCGCGCCGATCTCGGGGCCGAAGATCTGGTCGATCTCGGCGCGAGTGGCTTCCGTGTCCTCGATCGTGTCGTGAAGCAGCGCGGCGACGATGGTCGCGTCGTCCAGCTTCAGATCGGTGAGAATCGCCGCCACTTCGAGCGGGTGCGAGAAATACGGATCGCCAGAGGCGCGGGTCTGCGAACCGTGCGCCTTCATGGCGTAGACGTAGGCGCGGTTCAGCAGATCTTCATTGGTATTCGCATTGTAGGACCGGACGCGCTCGACGAGGTCATATTGACGCATCATGCGCGCACGCGGCTTCGCTGGCCGTGCCACCGGCGCAGTCGGGACCACGGCAACCGATTCGGTTGCGGCCTGCATCTGCGTGTGTCCGCGGCGTCGATACACCATGCCGTCCTGCCTTCAAACGGACCATGAAACAGCCCGTTGTATACATCCTAGCTCCGATTGCGGACGCGGCCGATCAATTCAGTGACAGACACGCGGCGCGAACCGGCCGCGCTATGGTAACCACGAAAACGCCAACAAAAGCAAAGGCCCGAACGCGGGTTCGGGCCTTTGATGAGATCACAAGAGTTCGGCGATCGCGAGTAAGACGATTACTCGTCCTCCTCGGGCTGCTCTTCCGGCGGCGCGAGGCCCTCGAGGCCCTTCAGGAGCTCCTCTTCGGTCATGCGCTCGACAGCAACTTCGGTATCGTCCGCATCGACGCTGGCGCCGGCGGAACCGATCAGCGGCACCGTATCCGGCTCGGGCTCGTCGACCTCGACGAACTTCTGGAGAGAGTGCACCAGCTCCTCGCGGAGATCCTCCGGCGAGATGGTCTCGTCGGCAATTTCACGCAAAGATACAACAGGGTTCTTGTCGTTATCGCGGTCAACCGTTAGTTGTGAACCGGACGAAATCATGCGGGCACGGTGGGCGGCCAGCAGGACCAGGTCAAACCGGTTGTCGACCTTGTCGATACAATCTTCTACGGTGACGCGAGCCATGGACTGTCGCTCCGTTGTGGGTGGGACGAAATATGTGGATGATTGGGGCTAGTTATAGGGACCAGGGCGATTTCGCAAGGCCAATTTGTGATTTGGCCTCGCCAAACGGCTCTGCTACCCCCACATTGGGGCTGGGATGGGTGGTTTCCCGGGCTGCCATTGTGGGCGGCGCCGGGTCTATGAAAGTCCGCCATAACTATACCTTGATTGCCCCGGCTTCTCCGGATTTGCGGTTTCGACGGGTTTCGGCAGAACTTTGAACTGCGCGGCTTGCTGCCGCCGCGCCAACAATCAACAAACGATCAATCACGAAACACTACGCGAGCAAACTGAATGTCACCTTCCCCTGCCAACAAGATTGCGCTCTTCATCGATGGAGCCAACCTCTACGCGACGGCGAAAACTCTAGGCTTCGATATCGATTACAAGCGCCTGCTGAAGGAATTTCAGAGCCGCGGTACGCTGTTGCGGGCCTTCTACTACACCGCGATCATCGAGGATCAGGAATACTCCTCGATCCGCCCCCTGATCGACTGGCTGGACTACAACGGCTACACCGTCGTCACCAAGGCGACCAAGGAATTCATCGACGCCTCCGGCCGCCGCAAGGTCAAGGGCAACATGGATATCGAGCTGGCCGTCGACGCGATGGAGCTCGCCGAGCACATCGACCAGATGGTGCTGTTTTCGGGCGACGGCGACTTCCGCTCCCTGGTCGAGGCCGTGCAGCGCCGCGGCGTGCGGGTCACGGTGATCTCTACCATCGCCAGCCAGCCGCCGATGATCGCCGACGAACTGCGCCGCCAGGCCGACGTCTTCACCGATCTCGTCGAATTGCAGTCCAAGCTTGGCCGCGACCCGTCCGAGCGCCCCGCCCCACGCGATCGCGGCGAACGCGAAGCACGTCACCACGCCCCGCATGCCCCGCAATTCCTCCAGCGCGCGACCACGATGGCGCCGAGGGGCGATGACGACTTCGAGGAGTGAGGCGGTCCGGTCAAGCGACCGGGCCCCCATCCTCGTCCCCGACCGTGACTGTCCGCTCTGCCCGCGCCTGGTCGCTTTTCGCGAGGCGAACCGCGCGCGCGAGCCGTCCTGGCACAACGCTCCGGTCCCGCCGTTCGGCGACGTCACGGCGCGCCTGCTGATCGTCGGTCTCGCGCCGGGGATGCAGGGCGCCAACCGCACGGGCCGGCCGTTCACCGGCGACTATGCCGGTGACCTGCTCTACGCCACGCTGCTCGAATACGGCTTTGCCAAAGGCACCTATCAGGCCCGGCCCGATGACGGCATGAAGCTGGTCGACTGCCGGATCGCCAATGCCGTGCACTGCGTACCGCCGCAGAACAAGCCGCTGCCGGTGGAGATCAACACCTGCCGGCAGTTTCTCGCCGCCACCCTCGAGACGATGCCCAAGCTGCGCGCGATCGTGGCGCTCGGACGGATCGCGCACGACACCGTGCTCAAGCCGCTGAAGCTGAAGGCCTCGCAAGCCCCGTTCGGTCACGGCGCGGTGCACCAGGCCGGCGCGTTCAAGCTCTACGACAGCTATCACTGCTCGCGTTACAACACGAACACCGGCGTGCTGACGACGGACATGTTCCGCAGCGTGTTCGCCAGGATAAAAGCTGACCTCGATTAGAGCATTTTCGAGAGAAGTCGATACCGGTTCGCGTAAAGAAAACGCGTCAAAATAATCAGCCTTTGGCGGGATTGGCCTTCAGCCAGTCCAGGACGTCGCCGGCATTCCGGTCGGGTGGAAACACCGGATAGAAGACATGCGTGATCCTCGCATCGTCGATGATCAGCGCGAGCCGCTTGATCAGGGTCAGCCCCGCAATCTCCATCGTCGGCAAATTCAGCGCGCGCGTGAGCGACAGCTTTTCGTCCGACAGCACCGGGAACGGCAGATGCAGCCGCGACGCCATCTCGGTCTGATAGGCATTGCTCTGGGTCGAGAGACCAAACACCTGCGCGGCGCCGGCGGCTTTCAGCTCGGCAAACAGGTCGCGAAACGCGCAAGTCTGCGGCGTGCAGCCCCGCGCGCCGGGGATCATGTCCCAATCGTCGACCAGCGAGATCTTGCCGGGCTCGCCGGTACGCGGATAAGCAAACACCACGGTCCGCCCCGAAAGCGCCGCCAGTGTCACCGAATTATCGTCAGTCGCGAGCAGACTGATCGCGGGCAGCGTCATACCCTCGAGGTGCGCGGCGCCGCCATCGTCGGCCGGCGCAGGAATCTGACTCCAATCGACTTCGAGCAGATTTTTCTGATTCATCTCGCTATCCCCGCGCCCGCATCAGCCGGCCCTTCTCCCTGCTCCAGTCCCGCTTCTTCTCGGTCTCACGCTTGTCGTGAAGCTTCTTGCCCTTTGCAACGGCGAGCTGCAGTTTGGCGCGACCGCGCTCGTTGAAGTAGAGCTTGAGCGGGATCAACGTCATGCCCTCGCGGTCGACCGCACCCATCAGTTTGTTGATTTGTTTGCGGTGAAGCAGCAGCTTGCGCGGCCGCTTTGGCTCGTGATTGAAGCGGTTGCCCTGAAGATATTCGGGAATGGTGGCGTTGATCAGCCAGATCTCGCCATCCTTCGAATCGGCATAGGATTCCGCAATCGTGCTCTTGCCGTTGCGGATCGACTTGACCTCGGTGCCGGTCAGCGCGATGCCCGCCTCGACCGTATCCTCAATCGCATAGTTGAAGCGGGCCTTGCGATTCTCCGCCATGACCTTGATAGGACGTTCGTTCTTATCGGCCATGACCTTCAAAACCTGACAGACAAACCTGATCGAGATGAGCGCGGACGCTAACAGTTAGGATGAAGCGCGCGCGTCAAGACTTCTTGAGGAGATCGCGGATCTCGGTCAGCAGCTCGACCTCCGCCGAGGGCTTCGGCGGCGCGGCGGGCGCCGCCTCCTCCTTGCGCTTCAGCCTGTTCATGGCGCGGATCACCAGGAACAGCACGAAGGCGACGATGATGAAGTTGATCGTCAGCGTGAGGAAGCTGCCCCAAGCAAGTACGGCCCCTTGCTTCTTCGCGTCAGCTAAATTGGTGGCGGTGACCTTCGCAGACAAGGGGGTGAAGTAGTTCGAGAAGTCGAGCCCGCCGGTGGCAGCACCAATCATCGGCATGATCACGTCGCCGACCAGCGAGTTGACGATGGCGCCGAAGGCCGCGCCGATGATGACGCCGACCGCGAGGTCGACGACGTTGCCCTTCATGGCGAAATCGCGGAACTCCTTGAGCATCCGCCTACCGCTTTCGTCGACTGCGCTCATGACGAGCTCCCGATAGCCAGTGCGTCAGTTGATCAGGCCGGCGTGCACCATGGCGCTGCGCACCGCGACGCGCGTCGGCTCGGAGACCGGCACCATCGGCAGCCGCAGCATCTCGTCCAGCTTGCCGAGCAGCGACATCGCGTACTTGATCGGCGCCGGATTGCTCTCGATGAAGAGGTTGTTGTGCAGCGGCATCAGCTTGTCGTGGATCGCGAGCGCCGCCTTGGTGTCGCCCTTAGCCCAGGCGGCCTGGAATTCCGAGCACAGGCGCGGCGCGACGTTTGAGGTCACCGAAATGCAGCCATGGCCGCCATGCGCCATGTAGCCGAGGATGGTGGCGTCCTCGCCGGAGAGCTGGTTGAAATCCTCGCCCATCGCGGCGCGCTGCTGCGAGACACGCACCATGCTGGCGGTGGCATCCTTGACGCCGGCGATGTTCTTCAGCTCCCACAGCCGCGTCATGGTGTCGACCGACATGTCGATCACCGAGCGCGGCGGAATGTTGTAGATGATGATCGGAATCCCGATCGCGTCGTTGATCGCCTTGAAGTGCTGATACATCCCTTCCTGGGTCGGCTTGTTGTAGTAGGGCGTCACCACCAGCACGGCGCTGGCGCCCGCCTTCTCGGCGTGCTGAGCCAGCTCGACCGCCTCCTTGGTCGAATTGGAGCCGGCGCCGGCAATCACCGGCACCCGGCCCTTGGCCTCCTCGATGCACCATTCGACCACCCTCTTGTGCTCGTCATGGCTCAGCGTCGGACTCTCGCCGGTGGTGCCGACCGGGACCAGGCCGTTGGTGCCCTCGGAAATCTGCCAATTGACCAGCGACCGGAACGCCGCCTCGTCCAGCGAGCCGTTCTTGAACGGCGTGACCAAGGCGGTGAACGACCCCCGGAATTTCGTCTTGGCTGCCATGGACTTCCTCCGTACGCGGCAAGTTTTTCGAGCAAGCCCCCTTCATATCGGGTCTCCCCCGCCGGTAAAAGGGCTGCATCCGTGTGACGCACCGTTTAAGCCGCGATTTTGCCGCGGTGGTGGTGCAAACCGGGCGGAGGTAAGCGGCTGTTGGTATTTTGTCCGCATATTCAATCAAATACAGCCAGATCTTGTACAGATAGGTCTTGAGCCAATTGACTGATTCGGGGCGACGAACGGCCGTGACCTCCTTATCCCGTGCCGCATGGCGATCTGCCGGTCTGGCCGTATGTCTGATGGCCAGCCTGTCGATCGGCTGCGTCGCTTTGGCCAAGTCCAATGAGACGACCGAGGACACCGCGAAGGAACCCGCCAAGGGAACTGAGAAGGGAACCCAGAAGGGAACCGCAAAGCCGGCCACCAAGCATTCCCCAAAGGACACTGCGAAGGGATCTACCGAGGGACCTGCCAAGGGACTTGCCAAGGGACTTGCCAAGGGATCGGCAAAAGGATCGGCCAAGGAAACAGCCAAAGATGCGGCCAAGGGTCCAAGCAGGGGAGCAGCTGCCGCCCCAGCCAAGGATGCCGCAAAGAAGGCTGGCAAGGACGCCGCGAAGGACAAGCCGAAGCCCGCAGCGAGCGGCCCCGCGCCAAAATCCCGACCGACCGCCAGTGCTCCGGCTTCCCGAACCGCGCCGGCCGTGACAACCACAGTCAGACCTTCCGCCCCGGCCCCCGCCCGACCCGTCGCGACGCCCGTGCTGGCGCCTGCGACACGCCAGCACGCCGCGCCGCGCAAGCCGGTCACGCCGGCAGCGGTCGCTGCGACCTCGTCGACGTCGCAAGCCGACAAGGACACGCTGGAGACTGTTATCGAGCTGGTGCGCAAGCGGAAGCCGGGCGACGCCACCAGTTACGCAGATACGATTTCCGATCCCGTCGCGCGAAAGCTGGCGGAATGGATCATCCTGCGCAGCGAGGACAATGGCGCGAGCGTCGAGCGCTACCGCGCCTTCCTCTCTGCCAATCCGAGCTGGCCGTCGCAGACGTTCCTGCGCCGGCGGCTCGAAGCCGCCATGTGGGACGACAGGCGCGACGATTCAGTTGCGTGGTCGTGGTTCGAGAACGAGTCGCCTGTTTCCGCGAAGGGCCGCTTCACGCTCGCCAAGGCGATGCTGGCGCGCGGCGACCGCGCCAATGCCGAGCGGTTGGTGCGCGAGGCCTGGCGCAGCGATCCGATGTCGGAGGAGACCGAGAACAACGCACTCGACCAGTTCGGCGCCCTGCTCACGCCGGGCGACCAGAAGGCGCGGATGGACACGCTGCTTTATGGCAGCGAGCACGAGGCGGCACTGCGCGCGGCGAAACGGCTCGGCGCCGGCTACGTCGCGCTCGCCAAGGCCCGTATCGCCTCGTTCAGGAAAGCACCGAACACGCGCGCGCTGCTCGAACAAGTGCCGCGCGAGCTGCACAGCGATCCCGGCTTCATCTTCAGCAAGATCCAGCTCCTGCGCCGCGAGGAGAAGTTTGCGGAGGCCGCCCAGCTCATGCTGTCGGCGCCGAAGGATCCGGGGCGGCTCTACAATCTCGACGAATGGTGGATCGAGCGGCGCCTGTTGGCGCGCAAGATGATTGACACCGAGGAATTCCGCAGCGCCTACCTGATCGCACGCGACGCCGCGCTCCCCACACGGGACATCTACAAGACCGAGCAGGAGTTCACGGCCGGCTGGATCGCCCTGCGCTTCCTCAACGATCCCGCGGCAGCCAGTCAGCACTTTGCCCGCATCGGCGTCGGCAGCGTCAATCCAACCACGCTGGCGCGTGCCGGTTACTGGCAGGGCCGCGCCGCCGAGGCCGCCGGCCGCCAGCAGGAGGCACGCAACGCCTATGCCCGCGCAGCCGAGCAATCGACCAGCTATTACGGCCAGCTCGCGCGCGCCAAGCTCGGCCTGCCGCAGATCGCGCTGAACAGTCAGCCGCGCGGCCGCGGCGCCGAACGGCTGGAGATCGTGCGCGCCGCGCAATTGCTCTACGAGCTCGACGAGCGCGAACTTGCCGTGCCCATGCTCGCCGACATGGGCGAGAACGGCGATCCGGAGGCGCTGACCGGCCTCGGCGAGCTGACCCAGCGCTACGGCGACGCACGCGGCATGCTGCTGGTCGGCAAGGCGGCACTCAATCGCGGCCTGCCGTTCGACTTCTACGCCTACCCCGTCAACGGCATTCCACAGTTCACGCAGATCGGCCCCGAGGTCGAACGCAGCATCGTCTACGCCATCGCGCGGCAGGAAAGCGCGTTCAATCCCTCCGTGGTCTCTCCGGCGCAAGCTTATGGGCTGATGCAGGTAACCCCGGACGCCGCGCGTTATGTCTGCAAACGGCACGGTGCGACCTACGACCTGTCGCGACTGAAGAACGATACGTCCTACAACGCCACGCTCGGCGCGGCCGAACTCGGCGGGCTCATCGAGGATTATCGCGGCTCCTACATCATGACCTTTGCCGCCTACAACGCCGGTCGTGGCAGCGTGAAGAAGTGGATCGACCGTTACGGCGACCCGCGCGACCCGAAGGTCGACGCGGTCGATTGGGTCGAGCTGATCCCGTTCTCCGAGACGCGCAACTACGTGCAGCGGATCATGGAGAATCTTCAGGTCTATCGCGCCCGCTTCGGCGGCGGCACGCGGCTCCAGATCGAGGCCGATTTGCGCCGCGGCGCCGGCAGCGTGGAGTAGCGGCGGCCCTGGCTCGAACCGCCGAGGAGCGCACCGGTGCGGGTGCAGCATCTGTTCTCCGCCGCCCTCCGAGCGAAGCCCTTCGGCTCAACGTGATCCTCGAGCGAGCCTTATCGAGGCGAGCCTCGATAATTGCGGCTGGGTGGCCGGATCGGCGTCAGGTTCGCGGGTTGTCAGTCAGCCACAGGTGGGCCATGCGCAGACCGGCGCGGAGCTGGCATGCGGCCGGGATGGACGCCGCCTCTCTCTCTCTTAAGGCGAGGCCGGAAGCCACCAGCTCAACGGCGTGCCAGCTTGACCCCGGCATCCGCGGGACACCAACAAGCCACTCCGACAAGAAAAAGCCCCGGCGGTTTCCCGCCGGGGCTCTCTATCAGGTCGTTAGACTGAACTTACCAGTTGCGCTGAGCGCGCAGCAGCAGCGAGACAGTGCCCTGGTTCTTGATCTCGTAGAGCCCAGGCGGCTTGGCGGTACCGGCAGAACCCGCGTAGGCGACCGAGCCCGCGTACTTGGTGTCGATCTGCGCGTAGTTGACGTCGGCCGAGAAGGTCAGGTTCTTGACCGGAGTCCAGCCCGTCTTCGTGCCGATCACCCAGTAGTTGAAGTCCGGGTTACAGGTCGAACCCGCCGTCAACAGACCGACCATGCCAGCGCTGCCGCAGATGTAGCCCTTGGCCGTGCTGTTGTAGCGAACCGCACCGTACGAACCGTAGAGCGACGTGTTCCAGTAGGGATCCCAGTTGTGGGTGTAACCACCGGCGAAGCCGTAGGTCGTGGTCAGCTCCTGGCCAGCGCCCGGAATGAACACGCTGTCGGTCACGGTCGCAAAGCCGACGCTCTGGGTTGCGCCAGCCAGGCTGGTGCCTCCGAACATCGACCAGGCATGCGGCGCTAGATCCTGGAAGACATAGTAGCTAGCACCGTTGGCGTAGACGCCCGACATGTTGATCGTGTCGCCTGCACCGGTCGGAATGTTCTTGATCGACAAGGCCAGCTGCCCAGCCCAGCCCCATTTGTCATCGGGGTGACCAGTCAACTCGGTTGCGCCGTAGTAGGCAACGTGGTTGTCATGCGCGGCAACCGACGCTTGGAACAGACCCCAGGCCTGATCGGCGCGGAACATCGCGACGAGGTCAGGAGACCTCGTTCCACCATAGGCGGAGCCGCCGAGCGAACCACCAACGATGCCAGCCGAGGTGGCGAGCGAAGCGTTGACGACACCACCCTGGTAATAGACCGTCGGATCCTGAGCCGACAGCGCGAAGGTCATGCCCTGACCGAAGTCCGCGGTGTAGGTGAACTGAGCAACACCCGTGACGGTACCGCCGGCGCCGACCAGACCGTCGAAGTTGTTGGCCGGATAGTTGGTCCAGGGAGCGCTGAACTGCGAGACGGCCTTACCCATCGTGAAGCCAGCGAACTGGATGAAGGCGTAGTACACGCCGAGCGCACCGCCAGCGACGTTGCCGCCGGAGGAATTGCCAGGCGCAGACGACGTCGTACCAGCAATGACGTCGTAACCAGTCGCACCGCCCGCCGTGCCGCTGTAGTTACCGGTCGTCCAGGAGAAGGTCAGATCGGCAAACGTACGCACAACGCCGTATTCGGTCGCGGTGCGCGTATCGATGTTGAGGTCTTCGCGGCCGCGAACGATGTAGTAGTTCGACAGCCGGTTTTCAGCGCCAGCCGTGCTGCTGAAATAGCCGTTGAAGTCGTTCGCATGGATCGCGGCTTCAGCGCGCAGGTAACCACCCAGCTTGATGCAGGTGTCGGTGCCCGGGATGTAGTAGAAACCCGCACCGTACAGGGAGCAGATCTTCACGTATTCGACCGCTTTGGCCTTCACGGGGAGATCGGCTGCCTGCGCTCCGCCCACGGCGATGAGACCCGCCGCTGAGCCGAGCAAAAGGCTCTTAACCAACTTCATGTTAAACCTCCAAGTTGCTCTTCAGGGAAGGTCACTGACCCGAACGGCCAATTCCCCAACCCCCTTTAAATCACCGCTTCGGTCACCTTCGCGTCTTCGGACACACCCGCATGAACGCGAGGGACTTAAGCGAAAGACCTAAACGGGACGACCTTGGGATGCCCCCCTCCGTCGCCCGATCACAATTACCGAACGTCCTTGCACACACAACAAGAGAACGCTTCAGAACGGGCCTATGAAGTTTGTTTTCCGACGGGTGTTGCACAAATAACACGCAGTTGTGATCGAGGCGGCCTTGGAAGCCTTTGTTTTTGTTGCAGTTTCTTATCGAGTTCCATTTGCCGCCAGATTTCCCCATCTGAGGCGGGCCCGCCGGTTCCCTGCGATGTGACCGATCCGACGCGTTCGAATCGTGGAATCACCCGGCGCAAGAACGCCGGTCGCGCCGGTTCTTGGCAGCTTGGCATCCTGAGTGGCTATATGGACATTTGAGCGACGATCGCGCCCTTGCAAATCGGGCTTGGCGCACCTGACATATCGCGCGGGCCTCCGACAATCGTCCATTCCTCGCTGGCCACGCCGAATTCACCACTTGGAGCATAGGCAGGAACAGTGCCCGATAATGACAAACCGCTCGCCCTCAAATTCCGCTGCCCCGCGGAACTGGAAGGACGACTGCCGCCGCCGATCGCAGCCGCGACGGGCATCCCAGCCTGGCTCAAGACGATGCCGATGCAGGTCTTCAGTCCCACCGACATGCGTATGGAGGACACCGTGAAGCGCTGCCCGCCATTCGTGGATGCCATGACCTCGGGATTCCTGATTCCGCTAATCTGCGATCTCACGGTCAAGAACGGCGAGTTCACGTGGGACAACGACATCCCGCCGGGCGGCGCACTGGATTTTCAGAGGTCGCCGATCAGCTTCCACGACGCGAGTCAGGTGACGGGTTCTCCGCTGTTCGAGCCCGATCGATTCGTGATCAAGTTCCACAATCTCTGGACGATCGAGGCGCCCGAGGGCTACGCGCTTCTGTTCACGCATCCGATCAATCGGTTCGATCTGCCTTTCACGACCCTCAGCGGACAAGTCGACTGCGACGTCTATCGCGACAGCTGGATACACTTTCCCGCATTTTGGCATGACATCAACTTCGAGGGAGTTCTTCCCAAGGGCACACCTGTCGCGCAATGCATTCCCGTGAAACGCGAGCGCTGGGCGGTACAAACAGAATCGTTCACGGCTGAAGACACCCAGCGCGTCCACGAGCTGACAAGATCGCTCAACCTCGAGCGTGGACTCTATCGCCGAAAATTCCGAGCCTAGAGCGCGATGACGATTCATCCTGATCGGCATAGCGCTTTGGAGTCATTTCCATTCCGATCGAGTCGGAATGGGGCTCCGGATTCTTGTTTTGACGCGTTTTCGCGATGCGTCCCCTACCCACTTCGCTCAAAACCGCTCTGACGCGAAGTCAAGCCGGCTTGCTCTGAAGAAACTTCGTAAGCGCACTGGGACGCAGAAAGAATCGCCCGCGCGATGTGCCAACGAGCGCACGACTGGTGCGGCCTAGCATGTGATTTCGCCCGCCGTAAGCCAATCGGAGGCAGGCCTCGGCGGCAGTCCGCTCTCCCATTTCGAAGAGGCAGGCCGCAAGGTCCGCGCGCGTCATTGCGTCATCGGGATTGAGCGCAAGCGCGTGCCTGAAGGTGTCAGTCGCGGCTTGATATTCGCCATCGAGGAAAAGGAGACGGCCAAGCGCGGTGTAAACATCCGACCGCCCCGGTGCGATCTCCCTCGCCTCGGTGAGGACTGCCCGTGCCTTCCGACGATCATTGCCGTAAAGATGAAGGCGCGACATATCCAATCGCAGCTCAACGACGCCGGGCGCAAGCCCGATTGCGCCGTCAATGACCGCAATTGCCTCGGCGATCCGCGCTGCCATCGCAAGCTGCCCCGCGAGTTCCTGAAATGCTGGCAAGAATGGCGGACGACGTTCGGTCGTACGACGCAACCGCTCGACGGCTTCTTCAGCCCGCCCTGCTTCCGACAGCGCACCGGCCAGCAAGGTCTCGAGCCCCGGATCGTCGCCGCGACGGACCGCCTTCTCCAGCGGCGCGATGGCCTCCTCGCCACGGCGCTGGGCGATCAAAGCCTGAGCCAGGATGGATATGGCGGCGGCATTGGTCCGGCTTGCCTTGAGCACCTCGGCAGCAAGCCGTTCCGCCTCAACGAATTGCTGCATTCTCAGCGCCAAGCCGGCGCGCTGGAGCACGTCGGCCGGCGACGCATTTCGTTCCTGAGAGGCAGATGGACGTTTTGACACGCTTTGGCTGGACCGGGAAGCAACGAGGGCACCTGACCGTATATCGCGGAGTGCGCTTCGGCATCAATCGCGCCGATGGCGGCATGGGAAGCTCGCAACCATGTTTATGTTCTTGAGACGTTTCCACCTGCCATCAAAGTTCAGCACTTAAGGCATGCAGGCGAGAGCCGGGAGGGGCTTTGACGCGCTCGCATCGCAGAATCAAAGGGAGACCCAACGAGGAGGCGTCGACCTGGCCGACTCCCCGGTCCGAGAGCTATTGGAGCTGGCTGGTGGGGATGAAGCGATTTGAACTTTCGACCGGTCTCGTCCGGCGCTACATCGAATTATTTAGTAAATTCAGTCTCTTACACGCGCAAAGACGTTCTGATCCGATGTCCCGCCGTCCGACCTCGGGCCTGACTTTCCAGCTTCCCGTGCCCGTTCTCCCAACGTTACGCTTAGGCCCAGAGAGCAAACCATCCTCTTTCGAAAATCGCTGGGAATATTCAAGCAAAAACACACGCTTCCAAATTGACCGGCCCAAGCAATTAGATGCATAAGGCTCGCACCGGAGAGGTGGCCGAGTGGCTGAAGGCAACGCTTTGCTAAAGCGTCATACGGTCTCAAGCTGTATCGAGGGTTCGAATCCCTCCCTCTCCGCCACCCAGCGGCAGAATTAAGGCCTGTTCATCTGAAAGCGATCGTCGCAGGGCTGCGAAAGCCTGGCGCCAGGATTCGCGCGGCTGAGCTCAGCCCGATTCGCGCTCTCCTTATATATGTGTGAGCGCACCTAGACGCGGGATCGCCAGATCCGCCAGTGCGAGGGCGATATCAGCACGGCCTCGTCCGCCCAGACATTGAACCAGACGCCAGCCCTGCGGCGGCATGGAAAAGTCAGCGGTAGTATGCCGGTCTTGTGCGGCTGTCCGAGTTCCAGATCGCAATCGTCGGGCGCGATCTGAATCGGCAGCCATTGCCTCAGTCCAGGGTCATTCTCGTCGGGATTGCTCATGCCGCACGGGTCTAGGTGGCGGCACGACGCGGGAACTTGATTCAGCGCAACCAGACCGCCCCGTGAGACCACGGGGGCCGGATGCGATTCTGAGTTCAGCGAGCCGACACCCACGCCCTCGCCTCGCGCTGCGCGGCCGAGATCTCGGACTCCGACATCTGGCCGGCCACTTCCTGGCGCAGCGCCACGGCGTCCTTGCGGCCCTTCAGGGCGGCGAGGTTGAACCATTTGTGCGCGGCGACGAGGTCGACCAGGCCCGCGCGACCGCTCGCCCAATAGATTCCGCGCTCGAACAGAACGTCCGACAGCGCCCTTGCGTCGATCGGCGTCGCCGCATCGAGATCGAAAGTACCCTGAAACATCACGCATCCCCTTTTTCTTGTGCCGTCTCGTTCCCCCGAGCGCGGCCCCCGTCCAACTCTGATTTGCATGACCCCTTCTGGGATCGTGCGCTGTTCAACTCATCCCCAAGTCTCGTGTCGAAGTCTTCTTGTTGAAGTCTTCTTGTCGAAGTCTTCTTGCCCAAACCGTTTGCCGGCTTGTTGAGACGATGATGGCGGGCAAATTTGAATGGCAGTTTAAGTATCGCGATGAAGCAGACGTAAACGCGAGCGCCCGCCACGCGCGCAGAAAATTCAAGAAGTCGCTGATTTGCAGGCACTTCCGCGATTCGTTAGATTTGGTTTACCGTGGGATTTTGGGACATCGATAACCATCGCGCGCGGTGGCGTGCGTCCTGTGGTTACAATTTGCGGGGGCGGCGCGCCGGAAAGACCGCCTGACAGCTCGGGCTGAGCACCCGACTGTCGCGGCAACGACTGTTCGCCGCAGCCTCGCCTGCCTCCGGGCCGATCGGCCAAAGCAAGGCAGCACGACGACATCGCGACCAGATCAGCAATGTGGGGAGATGGGATGCCGGCAGTACCCCGGCCTCAGGGAACGAGGGCGTCGGCGAACACGTCAGGACCAGATTCCACCGTGGCCCGAAGGCCGCTTGTGAAATTGCGGAGCTCGTTTGAAGGAGACCCGCACCGAACGAAGAAAACTTGTTTCTTCTGCCGGACCGTAAAGTCGAACGATCCGACCGTTGACCTGATGTCTCGCCGACACCCTCTATCGTCGACCAGAACCTCTGGGAGGCGCTGATGACGTGCCGGCTCTCTAGGAGCCGGCAACTTCAGAAGCGAAGTTACTTCTTCTTGGCGACCTTGCGGGTCTTCTTCGCAGTCTTCTTCACTGCGCTCTTCGCCTTCTTCGCCTTCTTCGCCTTCTTAGCTTTCTTGGCCATGTTGCCCTCCGATGTGTGAGATGGCTTAATCGCTGCGCGCATTCGGGGATCGAATGCACTCACCCCGAATACACCAACACGACGAAAAAAACATCTTCTCACTTAAGGAAGTGTTGACGGCGCAACGCGCGTGCGCCAGCAGCGCCTGATTTGCCAACACGCAGAGACACGCGTCTACGATTGCAAATGCGTCTCGCTGCATTGATGCCGGCGCGACAGCGATTGCAGGAAAACCCTATGCAGCAAGTATTATTCTGCACGCGCACATCACGCGCGATCAGCGCGATGACGCACGCTGCAAAGCGCGCGATCACGTCGCGGAGGCGAGTCGCGGACTCTGAGTCGCGAATTTTGGCAACGAAATTATTTTCATGCTTAACGGCGGAAGCGCTCGTCAGAGCCTGTGCAAGTCGCCGTTCTGCGCGAATCGCCGAACCGCGATTCGCATGCGCGTCGTGACCTCGACGGGATGAGGTTCGGTGTCAGCGATGCCTGCGCGCGTCTCATCTCGCGTCGCGCGCGATGACGGCGAGCGTCTCGCCGCCTCGTCCGAACGCGTGAGATCAGATGCCGAGCTTGGACTTGAGCAGCTCGTTGACCGCCTGCGGGTTCGCCTTGCCACCCGACGACTTCATCACCTGGCCGACGAACCAGCCGAGCGACTGCGGCTTGTCCTTCACCTGCGCCGCCTTGTCGGGATTCGCCGCGATGATGTCGTCGACGACCTTTTCGATCGCCGAAAGATCCGTGACCTGCTTCATGCCGCGGCTCTCGACCAGCGCACGGGGATCGCCGCCCTCCTGCCACACGATCTCGAACAGATCCTTGGCGATCTTGCCGGAGATCGTGCCCTCGCCGATCAGGTCGATGATCGCAGCGAGCCGCTCGGACGAGACCGGAGAGCCCGTAATATCCCGGCCTTCCTTGTTGAGACGGCCGAACAGCTCGTTGATCACCCAGTTCGCCGCCATCTTGCCGTCGCGCGCGCGGTTGGCGAGCCTGTCGAGCACGGTCTCGTAGAACACCGCGCTCTCGCGCTCGGCGACCAGCACGCTCGCGTCGTAAGCCGACAGGCCGAAATCGGCGACGAAGCGCGTCTTCTTCTGGTCCGGCAGCTCGGGCAGCTCAGTCTTCAGCTCGTCGACGAACTCTTGCGAGAACTCCAGCGGCAGCAAATCCGGATCGGGGAAGTAGCGATAGTCGTGCGCCTCTTCCTTCGAGCGCATCGAGCGCGTCTCGCCCTTGTTGGGGTCGTAGAGCCGCGTCTCCTGGTCGATCTGGCCGCCGTCCTCGAGGATTTCGATCTGGCGGCGCGCTTCGTACTCGATCGCCTGGCCGATGAAGGTGATCGAGTTCATGTTCTTGATCTCGCAGCGGGTGCCGAGCGGCGCGCCCGGCTTGCGCACGGAGACGTTGACGTCGGCGCGCAAGCTCCCCTTCTCCATGTCGCCGTCGCAGGTGCCGAGATAGCGCAGGATCGAGCGCAGTTTTGTCACGTAAGCCTTGGCCTGCTCGGCATCGCGGATGTCGGGCTTGGAGACGATCTCCATCAGCGCCACGCCGGAGCGGTTGAGATCGACATAGGTCATGGTCGGCGACTGGTCGTGCAGCAACTTGCCGGCGTCCTGCTCAAGATGCAGGCGCTCGATGCCGACGGTGACGCTGCGGCCGCCATCGAGCTCGACCACCACCTCACCCTCGCCTACGACGGGCGACTTGTACTGGCTGATCTGGTAGCCCTGCGGCAGGTCCGGATAGAAGTAGTTCTTGCGGTCGAATACCGAACGCAGATTGATCTTTGCGTTGAGGCCGAGCCCGGTCCGGACAGCCTGCCTGACGCATTCCTCGTTGATCACGGGCAGCATGCCGGGCATCGCCGCATCGACCAGAGAAACGTGACTGTTCGGCTCACCGCCGAACGTGGTCGAGGCGCCCGAGAACAGCTTCGAGTTCGACGTCACCTGGGCATGGATCTCCATGCCGATGACCATCTCCCAGTCGCCGGTGGCGCCTTTGAGAAGCTTGTGCGTGGCCGTGCTCATGTCGTGCTCCCGAGCAGCGTGGCAGCGATCCGCTGCCACTCCGCTTCCAATGAATCCTTTGCCGCCGGCTGGCCGGCCTGGCGATACCAGTAGCCGGCATTGCCGAGATCGCCTTCGACGCGGTGCAGATAGGCATGCACCCAGGCGGCGTCGCGGCCATTGTCGTCCTGAACGATCTTGTGCGCCTGATCCCAGTCGCCCTTGCCGGCCCACCAGAGGCCGGCAAGCGGCGCGTTCAGGCCAGGCGCCGGCGTCGCGCCGTCGAGGCTTGTGATGAAATCGGCGACATTCACCACCACCTCGCGGGCGTGAAGCGGCCGGCGGCCTGCTCGATCACTTCGCCGAGCGAGAACAGCGTCTCCTCCTCAAAGGGACGACCGATCAGCTGCAGGCCGAGCGGCAGACCCTGCGCGTCCTTCCCGGCTGGCACGGCGATGCCCGGCAGGCCCGCCATGTTCACGGTCACCGTGAAGATGTCGTTGAGATACATCTCGACGGGGTCGGCGCCACCCTTCTCGCCGATGCCGAAGGCGGCCGACGGCGTTGCCGGGGTGAGGATCGCGTTGACGCCCTTGGCGAAGCAATCCTCAAAATCCTTCTTGATCAGCGTGCGCACCCTTTGGGCGCGCAGGTAATAGGCGTCGTAATAGCCGGCCGAGAGCACGTAGGTGCCGATCATGACGCGGCGGCGCACCTCCGCGCCAAACCCCTCGGCGCGGGTGTTCTCGTACTGCTCGATGATGGTCTTGCCCTGCTCGCGCAGGCCGTAGCGGACGCCGTCATAGCGCGCGAGATTGGAGGACGCTTCAGCCGGCGCCACGATGTAATAGGCCGGCAGCGCGTATTTGGTGTGCGGCAGCGACACCTCGACCAGCTCCGCGCCCGCCGCCTTCAGCCAGACCGCGCCCTCGCTCCACAGCTTCTCGATCTCGGCCGGCATGCCGTCGAGACGATATTCCTTGGGGATGCCGATCTTCATGCCCTTCACGGATTTTCCGATCGCCGCCTCGTAGTCCGGCACGGGAATGTCGACCGACGTCGTGTCCTTCGGATCGTGGCCGGCCATCGAGCGCAGCAGCATCGCCGCATCGCGCGTGCTGCGCGCGATTGGCCCTGCCTGATCGAGCGAGGATGCAAAGGCGACGATGCCCCAGCGCGAGCAGCGGCCATAGGTCGGCTTGATGCCGACGGTCGCGGTGAACGCCGCCGGCTGACGGATCGAGCCGCCGGTATCGGTCGCGGTCGCGCCCATGCACAGCAGCGCCGCCACCGCCGAGGCCGAACCACCGGACGAGCCGCCCGGCACCAGATTCGTGTTGCTTCCCTCGCGCCGCCAGGGGTTGGCCACGGGACCGAAGCACGAGGTCTCGTTCGCCGAGCCCATCGCGAACTCGTCATTGTTGAGCTTGCCGAGCATCACGGCGCCGTCACGCCAGAGCTGCGAGGTTACGGTGGACTCATAGGTCGGCACGAAATTGCCGAGGATTTTTGAGCACGCCGTGGTGCGCACGCCCTTGGTCGCGAACAAATCCTTGATGCCGAGCGGGATGCCCGCGAGCGGTCCCACGTCACCCTTGGCGATCTTGCCGTCGGCCTCGCGCGCCATGGCGCGCGCCTGGTCGGGCGTCTCCATCACGAAAGCATTGAGCACGCGCGCTTTCTCGATCGCGCTCAGATGCGCGTCGGTCAGCTCGAGTGACGTGAAAGTCTTGGCCGCGAGACCCTTGCGGGCCTCGGCGAGCGTCAGCGATGTCAAATCGGTCATTTATTGATCGGGCTGCAGAAGAACGGGGACAGGGTCTTGTCGTTGGCCGGGTCGTCTTTTTTCTTGGCGGCGGCATTCGCAGCGGCCTCGATCTCGTCGAGCACGGCATTGACGGCGACGTTGGGATCGGCAGCCTTGCCCTGCCGCTCCATCTTGTCGAGATAGTTCATATAGGCCTGATAGGCCTTCTCATCGTCGCAAAGCATGCACATCGGACGGCGTCCTGAATTGAACTATTCAACAACCTTCGGCACCAGAAAGAAGTGACCTTCGGTCGCGGGCGCGTTGGCAACGATATCGTCGGCGATCTCGCCGTCATTGACCACGTCTTGCCGCTTCTTCATCTGCATCGGGGTGACCGAGGTCATGGGCTCCACGCCCTCGACATTGACTTCCGAGAGCTGCTCGACAAAGGCGAGCATGGCGTTGAGCTCGCCTTGCAGATGCGGAACTTCGTCCTCGGCAACCGCAATGCGCGCCAGATGCGCGATGCGGCGGACGGTAGCGGCGTCGACGGACATTATATAAGGCCTCTCACGGCAAAACCCATGTGCCGTATAGCAGAGGCCGGTTTTGCGCCGCAACCGGCGCTTCCCGCCTATCCAGCCAGCGCTTTCATGCGGGCCAACGCCGATTTGGCAAGATCCCGGGTCAGTTCGGCCGCAGGGACCTCACGACCTAGGGCCACGGCCTGTCCGGCCCACAGATTGGTGAAATCCACCCTGCCCTGCTTTTCGGCAGCCGACTTCAGCGGCCCCAGCGCGGTCGCGGCATGGGGAAACGGCGGCGCATCGGCTGAGATCGGCCCGGCCTCGCGCATCAGGCGGTTCTGGACACCACGCGCCGGGCGGCCGGTCATGACATTGGTGATGACGGTGGAATCGTCCCGCGCCTCGGCAAGCGCCTTGCGGCCGCCCGCGCTGACCTTGGACTCCGGACAGCGCAGATAGGCGCTGCCGATCTGCACGCCGGAGGCGCCGAGCGCAAAGGCTGCCGCGATGCCGCGGCCATCGGCGATACCGCCGGCCGCAATCACCGGCACCTTCACGGCATCGACGACCTGCGGCACCAGCGCGAAGGTGCCGGGCTGCTCGGCAATCTTCTCGGTCAGGAACATCGCGCGATGGCCGCCCGCTTCGGCGCCTTGCGCAATGACGGCATCGACGCCACGCTGCTCCAGCCAGACGGCTTCCTTCACCGTCGTGGCGGACGAGATGACGAGACAGCCGGCCGCCTTGACCCGCTGGAGCAGCGCCTGCTCCGGCAGGCCAAAATGGAAGCTGACGACCTCCGGTTTCAGCTCCTCGACGACCTCGCAGAAAGAGGCATCGAACGGCGCGCGGTTCGCCGCATTGATCGGCGCCGCCGGATCGAGGCCATGCTCGGTGTAATAACCCGTAAGCCGCTGCTTCCAGCGCGCGTCGGCCTCGGCCGTCAGCTCGATCGGCGTATGGCAAAAGAAGTTCATGTTCACCGGCGCCTTGACGCGCTGGCGAATGATGTTGACCTGCTCGCGCGCCTTCTCCGGCGACAGCATCGCGCTCGGCAGCGAGCCGAGCCCGCCGCCTTCCGCCACGGCGATCACCAGCTCCGCATCCATCACGCCGGCCATCGGCGCCAGCACGATCGGGAATTCGGTCTTGAAGAGATCGATCAGTCGACGGTCAGGCCACATGGTTATTCTCTCTTGGTTCAGGCGAGCGACGCGATGGAATTGCGCCGGCCGGCAAGAAGCTGCTCGGCCTCGGTCGCAATCCGCTCGACGATCTCGGCAGCCGGTGGAATATCATGGATCAGGCCGACCGCTTCTCCTGCAAAGACTGCCGCGATTTCGAAATCGCCCGCCATTTTCGCCGCGGCATATTCCTTGGCGACTTCCTCTGCGCGCTGCATGAGTTCGACCTCGCGGCCGGTCCAGCTCTTGATATGACCATTGACCAGCGTACGCGCGGTAAACGGCACAGGCCAGAACAGCTGCCGCGACCAGTCGGGAACGACGCCGCGCACCGTGTCGTTTGGATCGGCCGTGCGAATGCGCTCCTTCGCTTCCGCGGCGCCGTTGGCCTCCATGCTCGCATAGAAGCGCGTACCGATCAGCACGCCGGAGGCGCCGAGCATCATCATCGCCGCCAGACCGCGACCGTCGGCGATGCCGCCGGCCGCGACGACCGGCACACGCCCGGCCGCGAGATCGACGATCGCAGGCACGATATCGACGGTGGTACGCGATGCGCCGTGACCGCCCGCCTCCGTCCCCTGCGCGATCAAAATCTGCGCGCCGGCATCGAGCGCCTGTTTCGCCATATCCTCGCTCTGCACCTGGCAGATCAATCGCGCGCCAGCCGCTTTAATCCGTGGCGCGAACGGCGCGGGATCGCCGAATGACAGCATGATCGCTTGCGGACGAGCGTCGAGCGCGATCTCGAGAAGCTCGGGCTGCTTTGCCAGGCTCCACGTGATGAAGCCGATCCCGAACGGTGCAAAGCCCTTCAGCTCCGCGGCCTCAGCCCCGAGTCGGGCGCGGTCGCCGTAGCCGCCGCCGAGGATGCCAAAACCGCCGGCCTCACTGACCGCGCGGGTCAGCCGGCCGCCCGCGATCGTATCCATAGGCGCCGACAGGATCGGATGCCTGATCCCGAGAAGCTCGGTCAGCGGCGTGGCAATCGGCATGGGGTCTTCACCTCTGGACAGGAGCATTAGGCGCGACTAGCATTCTCGAAAAATGAATTGTTGCGAACGCTGCCATCTCAAAAGCGAAACGGTGCCATGGAACTGAATGACATCCAGACCTTTGCCGCGGTCGCCCGCACCGGCGGCATCACCCGCGCCGCCGAAGAGCTCAACACGGTCCAATCCAACGTCACCCAGCGCGTCAAGGCGCTCGAAGCCGAGATCGGCACGCCGCTGTTCGAGCGGCACTCGCGCGGCATGACGCTCACCGGCGCCGGCAAACGCCTTTTGCCTTACGCGCAACGGATGGCGGCTTTGTCGCGCGAAGCCGTGCTTGCGGCCCGCGACGACGGCGAGCCGAAGGGGCCGCTTTCGATCGGCTCGATGGAGACGACGGCCGCGGTGCGGCTGCCGCCGCTGCTGGCCGATTTCCACCGTCGCTTCCCGGCCGTGCGCCTGAGCCTGCGCACGTCGCCGACCGCCGATCTCGTCGCCGGCGTGCTCGAAGGCACGCTCGATGGCGCCTTCATCGCAGGCCCCATCGCGCATACCGACCTCACCGCGACCAGCGCGTTTCGCGAAGAGCTGGTACTGGTCAGCGCGCGGCGCTGGGCCTCGCTCGCCGAGCTGCGCGCCGGCACGCCCGAGTCAGGCCCGACGACGCTGGTGTTTCGCACCGGCTGCACCTACCGCCAGCGGCTCGAGCAGATCTTCGTCGAATTCGGTTGGCCGTCGGCAGCCCGCTTCGAGCTCGGCACGCTCGACGGCATGATCGGCTGCGTCGCCGCCGACATGGGCGTGACACTCTTGCCGCGCGCCGTGGTCGAGCGCAGCGCGATGACCGGCAGCGTGACCATGCACGCGCTGAGCCCGTCGCATGCGCGCGTCGAGACGCTGTTCATCCAGCGCTGCGCCGGACACCAGTATAGCGCTCTGCAAGGCTTCGTGGCGTGTCTAAAGGGCGACGATCAGGTCATCGCGGCCTGATCCAGTGCAGCCGAGGGCCCAGATTCTCTGGTTCACTCCGCGGCGCATCGCGTGTTATGCGCTAAGACCATGCCGGCTCTTATCCTCCCACTGATCGATGCTGCAACCCACTGGCCCGAACGCGGCGGGTTGATTGGACTTGACCTCGGCACCAAAACCATCGGCGTTGCCGTTTCCAACCCGGATCGCCGGCTCGCAACCGGCGTCGAGACCATCCAGCGCAAGCAGTTCAAGCAGGACGCGGCCCGGCTGCTGGCGATCGCCACCGAGCGTAAGGCGGTTGGCTTCGTGCTCGGCCTGCCCATCAACATGGACGGCAGCGAGGGCCCGCGCGCGCAATCGACCCGCGCCTTCGCCCGCAATCTGGCTGGCCTCACCACACTTCCGATCGGCCTGTGGGACGAGCGCCTGTCGACCGCGGCGGTCGAGCGTGAGCTGATCGGCATGGACGTCAGCCGCGCCAAGCGCGCCGAAGTGATCGACGAGCACGCCGCGATCTTCATCCTGCAAGGCGCGCTCGACCGCCTCGCCAATTTTCGCGCAGCTTCGGGGAATGACTGATCCATGGCCGTCGTGATCGCGGCGCTGCTGCCGGTCTTCATCCTCATCGTGCTCGGAATCGTGCTCAGGCACAGCCTGATGCGGCTCGACACGCAATGGCACGGGCTGGAGCGGCTGACCTATTTCGTGCTGTTTCCGATGCTCTTGATCCAGACGCTGGTGAAGGCCGACCTCACAAAAGTTCCGGTCGCCGGCGTCGGCGGTGCGCTGCTGCTATCTGCGCTTGCGATGTCGCTGTTGTGCCTGGCGCTCCGCCCGGCCCTGGCGCGGCTCGACATCGACGGCCCGGCCTTCACCTCGATCTTTCAGGGCGCGACGCGCTGGCAGACCTATGTGGCGCTTTCGGTGTCCGCCAATCTGTATGGCGATATCGGGCTGGCGCTGGCCTCGGTCGCCATGGTTGCGATCATCCCGCTCGTCAATGTGTTCAGCGTCGCCGTGCTCGCGCACTACGCATCGCCCGAGAAGCAGTCGGCGCGCGCCATTGTCATGACCGTGATCCGCAATCCCCTGATCTGGGCCTGCGCCATCGGGCTCTTCGTCAACGTGATTCATTTGCCGCTGCCAAAAATCTGGCACGAGGTCGCCGATGCGCTCGGCCGCTCCTCACTCGCCATCGGCCTGCTCGTCACCGGCGCCGGTCTCCAGCTCAAGGGCTTGTTCCGCCCGAGCCTGGGCGCGACGATGGGCGTGGCGTTCAAACTGGCGCTGATGCCGGTGCTCGCGCTGGCGCTCGCCGTCTGGTTTGGCCTGTCAGGTACCAACCTCGCGATCGTCGCGATCTGCGCAGCGGTGCCGACCTCGCCCAGCGCCTACGTGCTGGCCCGCCAGATGGGCGGCGATGCGCCGCTCCTGGCACAAATCATCACGCTGCAAACGATTTTGGCGGCGATCACGATGCCGATCGCGATCGCGCTGGTGGCGTGAGCATTAGACATACGGTCCGCCCAAAAACAGGATAGCCATATTCATGGCTGAATGAGCCACGACTGTCAGCCATGTGGAATTGGAACGAAGGCGAAAGTAACCGAGTACGAGACCTTCAACGAATATCCAGGAGCGCTCATACCAACCGTATTGGCTGTGCAGCATCGCCCATAGCGCCGACGTAAGCACGATCGCACCAATCGGACCCAGGAAAGACTGCGACCACCCTCGAAACATAAATCCACGAAAAACGAATTCCTCAAGGACCGGAGCAGCTACGCAGATGATCACAGCGAATATTATCAGTCCCTTTGCACCTCCAACTACGAAATCTGAGTTGGTTTGAGGTCGCGTTATTCCAAGTTTGATCGTTACGAAGGCTTCCACCGTCAAAAAAATGGTCATGATGCCAAGAACAACTACGATGTCGTCTCTGCTTGGCCAATTCAGAGCTAAATACTCGGTGAATTCCCTTCCCATCCGCCGGATCGCGACCCAAAGTACGGCGATTGCAGCCGGAGTCGCAAAAATCACCGCCGCGCCCTGCCGAACCGGTTGCTTCCACAATATGTCGACCTGCTCCGACGATAATCCGTTCATGAAAGCCGGTAAGCTCAACATGATCGTGAGCTGGGCTGCGAATAGGAACACGGCATAGGTTATCAGGGCGACCAACAAGGTCTCGAAGAAATCGAATGTGCGAGGTTGCGGGGATGGGTCTGCCCCTAGAGGGCGAGCATTTTCGAGTTCGGACATGCAGGGCTTTCGCGACAACTTCGCAGAGAAGGAAGGCTCGACTGCTACCCAACATACTGGAGCTCGATGGAGCGGGCAATCGCGATGCCCTCGAAGGTTTTCCTCCGCCTCAGCTCCCCAGCCACATCGTCAGCACCACCGCGGTCATGTTGTTCAGCGCATGCAGCACGATGGTGAGCCAGAGCGAGTTGGCGCGGTAGCGCATGTAGCCGAACCAGAGGCCGATCGAGAACACCTCGGCGAGGAAGTACAGATCGTACTGCAGATGCACCGACGTCCACACCAGCGACGACAGGATGATGGCGCCGGGCACGCGCAGGAAGCTCGCCGACCAGCCGCGGAACAGGAAGCCGCGCGCAAGCACCTCTTCCGACATCGGCGCGGCCACGCTGAAGGCGAACAAAAGCAGCAGCGCGCCACCCTTGTCGCGGCCGGATTTCAACAGGTCGGTCATGAAGCCCGGCGTGGCCTCGCGGCCGAGCGAGCGCGAGACCACCTCCCACGTCAGCACGATCAGGATCAGACCGACCGCACCCAACAGGATTTGCTGCCATGACGGCCAGCGCAGCGCGAGATAATCGACGAAGGAGGCTTTCTTGATGCGAATGGCGAGCCACGCGACCGCAAGCGTCGCGGGCAGACCCATGATGACCGATAGCGCGAGCGCCTGAGGCTCGGCGCCGACGATCTGCATCGATGCAAGGGTGAGCGGCAAACCGCGATGCACCACGAGCAGGACAATCGCGCCGATCTGTCCAACGAACATTGCGACAAAGAGCAGGATGCCCCACAGCGCCGTGCCCCAGAATTTCCACACGCGCTGCGGCGCAGGCGCCATGGTCAGCGGCGGATGGTCGGGATTGAGGGAGTCCATCAGGAGACTTTCGGTTGGAAGACTCACGGCAGCGCACGCCCAAGCAGCGCGCGCACGTCGCCACTGTCGAGCTCGACTGCGCCATACATGCTGGCGTGATTGGTGGCGAGGCGGGTGGCGGCGAACAGTTCAGCGTTGTGAGGTGACACGTCGTTGAGCGCTGCGGCCGCAGCCAGCAGTGCGAGCTTCTCGACCGCGAGCCGCGCAACGCGTTCACCATCGGCGCGGCGGAAGGTCTTGCCGATGAGGGCGACGGCCTCGCTTACCCCGGGAAGACCTTTCGTCTCGGCCGCGAGGGCTTTTAGCACAGCCATCGCCGCGTCAGGCTCGCGCGAGAGCGCGCGGAGCATGTCGAGGCACATCACGTTGCCCGAACCTTCCCAGATCGCATTGACCGGCGCCTCCCGGTAATGGCGCGCCAGAATGCCGTCCTCGACATAGCCGTTGCCGCCGAGGCACTCCATCGCCTCGTAGAGGAAAGGCGGCGCGCTCTTGCAGGTCCAGTATTTGATCGCAGGTGTCAGCAGCCGCATATAGGCGGCCTCCGCCGCATCATGCGGCGTGCGGTCGAAGGCGCGGCAGAGCCGCATCACCAGTGCAGTGCTCGCCTCCACATGCAGGGCCATGTCGGACAGCACGGCCTGCATCAAGGGCTGATCGGCGAGATGCTTCTGGAACACGCTGCGGTGACGGGCGTGATGCAGCGCATGGGCGAGGCCTGAGCGCATCAGGCCGCTAGAGGCAATCGCGCAATCCTGCCGGGTCAGCTGCACCATCTGGATGATGGTGCGGA
The DNA here is from genome assembly GCF_016612535.1 of Bradyrhizobium diazoefficiens. Lineage (NCBI taxonomy): Bacteria > Pseudomonadati > Pseudomonadota > Alphaproteobacteria > Hyphomicrobiales > Nitrobacteraceae > Bradyrhizobium > Bradyrhizobium diazoefficiens. The sequence goes on along the minus strand of NZ_JAENXS010000002.1, from coordinate 69,981 downwards.
CACCCTTGCCCTCCTCGCCAACGCGTTCGGCATAGGCGCCGACAAACTCCACTTCTGAAGAGGCATTGGATCGATTGCCGAGTTTGTCCTTCAGCCGCTGGAACTGGATCGCGTTGACCGATCCGTCAGGCGCAAAGCGCGGCATAAAAAAGCAGGTCAGTCCCTGCTCGGCCTGCGCCAGCACCAGAAACGCATCGCACATCGGCGCCGACATGAACCATTTGTGGCCGGTGATACGATAGTCGCTCCCCTCGCGCACCGCGCGCGTCATGTTGGCGCGCACATCGGTGCCGCCCTGCTTCTCGGTCATGCCCATGCCTAGGGTCATGCCGCGCTTCTCCCACCACGGTGCAAAACTGGGATCGTAGTTTTTCGTCGACAGCACCGGCATCACACGCGCGAGCAGGTCCGGTTGCATCGCCAGCGCGGCGACGGAGGCCCGCGTCATCGTGATCGGGCAGAGATGGCCCGTCTCGATTTGCGAGGCCATGTAAAACTTTGCGGCACGGATGACTTCGGCCGCATCGCCCGCCGGCGTGCCGTCCGCGGTCCACGTCGAATTGTGCACGCCCGCATGCGCGCTATGCGCCATCAGCTCGTGATACCCAGGGTGAAACTCGACCTGGTCGCGGCGATTGCCCTTGGCATCGAATGTGCGGAGCTTTGGCGTGTTTTCGTTCGCGACGCGCCCGCGATCGGCCATCGCCGCCGAGCCCCAATGCTCGCCGAACTCCGACAGCTCCCGCTCCGCGGCGGCGCCGCCATTGGCCTTCACGGCGTCGACCAGAGGACGGTCCACGGCAAACAGGTCGACATCCTCAAAGGGTGGCGACTGGTTGAAGACCTCGTGGGTCGCGAAGCTCGGCTGGGTCATGACGTGTCTCGGGCCGGATCAGTTCCGCCGCGGCTGAATCGGGAAATCATAGGCCGCCCCGCCCGCCCCCGGCAGGGAAAAATGCCACCACTCCTTCGAATAGTTCACAAAGCCTTGCTTGGCCATCGCAGCGACCAGCCGCTTGCGCCAGGCGCGCTGATCCGCCGTGATCGACGGTGCCGCGGTATGCCCCTTCATGTCAGTGCAGTCATAGCCGGTGCCCATGTCCACGCTGCCTTCCGGTAGCCGGGCCGCGACCGGCGCCGAGCAATCGGCATAGGATTTTGAAGGATCGATTTTGGCGGAATTGTCCGCCTTGAGCTCGACCAGAGTGAGGTCGAGCGCCGCCCCGGTCGAATGCTGCGAGCGGCTGGCGATATAGCCGAGGCGAAACAGCTCGGTCTTCGGGATCTTCGGATTATAGCGCCGATCGGCGGCAGTCTCGTGGCCGTTCTGCGACCACTTCACCATGTCGAGCGAGGCACGCGCCGGCCGATAGCAGTCGAACATTTTGAGCGACAAATTCTGTGCCGCCAGATCCTGCTGCACCGCCTTCAGCCGCAACCCGACCTCTTGCTTCACCACGCATTCGCCGGCGCCGTAGCCGGCAAGCGGGCGGCCGACGAAATTGTTCGGTGTCGCGTAGCGAATGTCCTGGATGATGCTGGGATCGACGTCGCGCAGATAGACGAAGCCGCCGGGGAGCGATTGGGCGTGGGCTGGCGTCACTATGGTTATCGCTATGGCCGCAATTAGAAATGATCTCACGAGATGCCTCCGCATCGTCATGGCCGGGCTTGTCCCGGCCATCCACGCCCTTTTTGCGGCGAGCGTGCAAGGATGCCCGGGACATCTAGCGCGAAGACGCGCTTCGCGCTTCTGCCCAGGCATGACGGAGAGAGCAGGACTATCAGGGGATAACTCCCCGCCCCGGCATTGGCCCTTGCCCCCTCGGCCGTCCCCGCCTATAGCTCTCGCTTTAATGACATCGAAATCGACCTTTGTCCTCGGCCACCGGCATTTGCTGGGCATCGAGGGCCTTTCCGCGGCCGACATCAGCGGCCTCCTCGACCTGTCCGAAGAATATGTCGAGCTCAACCGCCAGGTTGACAAGAAGCGCACCGTCCTGCGTGGACGGACGCAGGTAAACCTGTTCTTCGAGGCCTCGACCCGGACCCAGTCCTCGTTCGAGCTTGCGGGAAAACGCCTCGGCGCCGACGTGATGAACATGTCGGTCTCATCCTCGTCCATCAAGAAGGGCGAGACGCTGGTCGACACCGCGATGACGCTGAACGCAATGCACCCGGACATCCTGGTGGTGCGCCATCACGCCTCCGGCGCCGTGGAACTGCTGGCGCGCAAGGTCGACGGTTCCGTGATCAATGCCGGCGACGGCGCGCATGAGCATCCGACGCAGGCGCTGCTCGACGCGCTCACCATCCGCCGCAACAAGGGCCGGATCGAGGGCCTTGTGGTCGCGATCTGCGGCGACGTTCTGCACTCGCGCGTGGCCCGCTCCAACATCATCCTGCTCAACACTATGGGCGCCCGCGTCCGCGTCGTCGGCCCCTCCACGCTGCTGCCACCCGGCATCGAGCGGATGGGCGTCGAGGTGGCGCGCGACATGCGCGAAGGGCTCAACGGCGCGGATATTGTGATGATGCTGCGGCTGCAGCGCGAGCGCATGAACGGCTCCTTCGTGCCGTCCACCTCCGAATATTTCCACTATTTCGGGCTGGACCAGAAAAAGCTCGGCTACGCCAAGCCCGACGCCCTCGTGATGCATCCCGGCCCCATGAACCGCGGCGTCGAGATCGACACCGCGGTCGCCGACGGCGCACAGTCCCTGATCCGCGAGCAGGTGGAGATGGGCGTGGCCGTGCGCATGGCCGTGCTCGAAGCGCTCGCCCGCAACCTGCCGAACGCGTGATGCTCATGCTGACTGACCGCCGCCCCATCCTGCTCGCCAACGCCCGCGTCGTCGATCCCTCGCGCGATTTCGACGGCCCCGGCGACGTCCTGATTGCCGACGGAATCATCCGCGAGACCCGCCGCGGCATTGGTGCGGCCGGTGTCCCCGAGGGCACCGACGTCGTCAACTGCTCCGGCAAGATCGTGGCGCCCGGCCTAATCGACATGCGCGCCTTCGTCGGCGAGCCCGGCTTCAGCCATCGCGAGACCTTTGCCTCTGCGAGCCAGGCGGCCGCGACCGGCGGCATCACCACCATCATCTGCCAGCCCGAGACCGAGCCCGTCATCGACAATTCCGCCACCGTCGACTTCGTGATGCGCCGCGCCCGCGACACCGCGATCGTCAACATCCTGCCGATGGCGGCACTGACCAAGAGCATGCGCGGCGAGGAAATGACCGAGTTCGGCCTGCTGAAAGCTGCAGGCGCGGTTGCCTTCAGCGACGGCGACCGAAGCGTGACCAATGCGCAGGTGATGCGGCGGGCACTGACCTATGCCCGCGATTTCGACGCGCTGATCGTGCATTACACGGAGGACCCTAACCTCGTCGGCGAAGGCGTGATGAACGAGGGTGAGTTCGCGAGCCGGCTCGGCCTGATGGGCATTCCGAGCACTGCGGAAGCCGTGATGCTGGAACGCGACATGCGCCTGGTCGCGCTGACCGGCGGCCGCTATCATGCCGCCGCCCTGTCCTGCACCGACTCGCTCGATATCCTCAAGCGCGCCCGCGACGCCGGGCTTGCCGTCAGTGCCTCGGTCTCGATCAACCATCTTGCGCTGAACGAGAACGACATCGGGCCCTATCGCTCCTTCCTGAAGCTGTCGCCGCCGCTACGCACCGAGGACGATCGCCGCGCGATGGTCGCAGCCGTCGCCTCCGGCCTCGTCGACGTCATCATGTCCGACCACAATCCGCAGGATGTCGAGGTCAAGCGCCTGCCGTTCGCGGAAGCAGCACCCGGCGCCATCGGCCTCGAGACCATGCTGCCGGCGGGCTTGCGGCTGGTTCACAATGACGAGCTCGACCTCAAGACGCTGATCCGGGCAATGTCGACACGGCCGGCCGAAATATTGGGCCTGCCCGGTGGAACCCTGCGCACGGGCGCTCCGGCCGACGTCATTGTGATCGACCCCGATGTGCCCTGGGTGGTCGATCCCGCCGACCTCAAATCGCCCTGCAAGAACACCCCGTTCGACGAAGCCCGCTTTACAGGTCGCGCGGTGCGGACCATCGTCGGCGGACGGACGGTTTTTGAGCATGTCTAATGGGCGCTGGCTATGTCAGCCATGGAGACACGATGGGGCTTGATGCATTCCTGCCGCTGGCCTTCGTCATCGGCTATCTCTTCGGCTCGATTCCGTTCGGGCTGATCCTGACCCGGCTCGCCGGCACGCAGGATCTGCGCTCGATCGGCTCCGGCAGCATCGGCGCCACCAACGTGCTGCGCACGGGGCGCAAGGGCCTTGCCGCGGCAACCCTGCTGTTCGACGCGCTCAAGGGCACGGCGGCCGTGGTGATCGCCGGCACCATCGCCGGCCCTAATGCAGCGATGGTGGCAGGCCTCGGCGCCTTCCTCGGCCATCTCTTTCCGGTCTGGCTCAAGTTCAACGGCGGCAAGGGCGTCGCCGTCTATATCGGCATCCTGCTCGGCCTGTTCTGGCCGGCTGCGGTGGTGTTCTGCCTGCTCTGGCTCGCGACCGCCTTCACCACCCGCTATTCCTCGCTGTCGGCGCTGGTGGCGTCGTTCATCACGCCGATGTTCCTGTGGTGGTTCGGCCACCTCGCACTGGCCGCGCTGGGCGCGGTGCTGACGCTGCTGCTGTTCTACGCGCATCGCGAGAACATCAAGCGGCTGCAAGCCGGCAAGGAAAGTCGGATCGGCGAAAAGACGTAAGGCCGGAAAAACTACGGATACCGCCGCGCCACTTCCGCATTATATGCCAATTCCTGTTCGCAACTCCGAGCCGACTCACGGCAGGGTGTGGCGAACGGGTTCCATGGCTGTCATCCTGACAGCGGACATGGCGTCACGCGGTTGCTCAGAATGAGCGAGAAGATTGTCGGCACGCATATCGACGGTGGTTCGCAAGGTGCGTCGCGCACTGCGGCAAGCCTGCTGCTCTCGGCCACGGACATCTGGTCCGGTGCTCCCTCGCCGCCTCCCGCGCCAGCGCCTGCTCCTGTTGCGCCGCCAGTGCCACCGCCTGTTCCCGTCGCGCAAACTCCCCGTCCGGTCGAGGTCGTAACGGTCGCCGCGCCTATCGCGCCGGCACGGACGGCTCCATCAACACATTGGCCACCGCGAAAACTGTCGCTGGCCCTCCAGGGCGGCGGCACCTTTGCCGCCTTCACCTGGGGCGTGCTGGAGCGGCTGCTGGAACAGCCGTCCATCGAGATCGACACCATCAGCGGCGCCAGTGCCGGCGCCATCAACGCGCTGCTGCTGGCCGGCGGCTTCGCCGAAGGCGGCCGTGAAGGCGCCCGCGCGCGGCTGAACCGGTTCTGGGTCCGGCTGATGCACGAGGCCTCGTTCCGCTCGCTGATGCTGGTCGGCGGCTTTTCGCCGGCGGGAGGCTCGGTCGCCTTCGGGCCGACGCTGCGCTCCGGCCAGTTCGATCCGTTCGATCTCGATCCGCTGCGGCAGGCGCTGGCGCGCGACATCAATTTTGCGGCGCTGCGCGATGCGAGGTGCCCAAAGCTCCAGATCGCGGCAACGCGGATTCGCGACGGCCAGCAGCAGATCTTCCGCAATGACGCCATCACCGCCGACGTCGCACTGGCCTCGACCTGCCCGCCACTGGTTCACTGCGCCGTCGAGGTCGACGGCGAGGCCTATTGGGATGGCGGCTATGGCGGCAATCCGCCGCTGGTGAAGCTGGTGCAGGAAACCACCGCGACCGACGTGCTGCTGATCCAGGTCACCCCGTCGCGCGACAGCTATGTGCCGATCACGCTCGCCGCGATCGATCGCCGTCTCGACCAGATCGCCGCCAACGCCGCGCTCAATGCCGAGATCGCGGCGATTGAATGGGCGCGACCGAGCGCGGCACCCGCGCTGCGGCTCTCCAAGATCGCCGCGGAAGACTCGATCGAGGGCCTCGCGCAGCGCTCCTCGACCGATCTCGGCCGCGGCTTCATCCGTTTGTTGCACCGAAGCGGCCGCGAAGCCGCCGAGCGCTGGCTCGGGCAAAGTTCGAATGTCGATGTTGCGCGGCCTGCATCGAGCGACCGCGCCATCTCCATTGAACCCGCGCTAGCCTGATTTCGCCAGCGCGTTCTCCAGGAACCACGCCGCCGCAAGCGCGCCGGGATCGTTGCCGAAGCGCGCGATCACCTGCACGCCAATCGGCAGCCCGCCGACCTTCAATGCCGGCACGTTGACGCATGGGTTGCCCATCAGCGTCCACAGCCGGTTGTAGCGGGGCGAGCCGGTCGAGGCGAGCTCCTTGGCCGGCGCGGGGCCCGGCGCCGGATAGGTCAGCAGCACGTCGAAACTCTCGAACATGTCAGCCAGCTCGCGGCGGCCACGGCGGGCGATCCGGCGCGCGTCGTCATATTCCTTCGGCGTCAGCCCGACCGTCGCATCGAGGCTGGCGCGCAGCATCGGCGCGATCTCGTCGTGATGCGCGTCGAACTCCCACGCCAGCGCGCGATGCGCCTCAAAATCCTGGATGATCGGATGGATGCGCCAGGCCTCCTGCACTGCCTCAGGCAGGTCGATGGTCTGCACACTGGCGCCGGCGCGCTCGGCGGCCTTGATCGCAGTCTGCAGTCCCTCCTCGGCCGCCGGCTCCACGGCCTCGGCAAACTCCTGCCTGACCACGCCGATACGCGGCGACTTGGCCGCGACGATACCGTCGAATTCAGTGCGGCCGGTCATCGCCAAAAGCCCGTGCGCGAGATCCTCCGCGCGCGCGCCGAACAAACCGACCGTATCGAGCGCCCATGAATAGCATTTCACTCCGACCGTTGGCAGCATCCGGAACGACGGCTTGATCGCAGCGGCGCCACAATAGGCCGCCGGCCGGATCACCGAGCCGCCGGTCTGGGTGCCCAGCGCCAGCGGGATCATGCCGGCACCGACGGCCGCCGCCGAGCCCGAGGACGAGCCGCCCGGCGTATGGCCGAGATTGTGCGGATTGAGCGTCGGGCTCGGATCGCGCGCGGCGAATGCCGTGGTCGTGGTCTTGCCGATGATGGTGGCGCCCGCGCGCTTCAGCATCATCACGACCGGCGCGTCTGCGCGCGGCTGCCAGCCGCGATAGATCTCGGAGCCCATCTCGGTCGGGAAATCGGCGGTGTCGATGATGTCCTTGATACCGACCGCGATGCCGCGCAGCGGTCCGGAGGCCTGCGCCTCGGCCGACTTGTCGTAACGGACGAAAGCGCGGACGTCTTTCTCCCTGGCCTCGATTGCCGCAAGCGATTGGGCGATGGCGGCATCGGGCGAAAGCTCGCCGCTATCGATGCGGCGCTGGAGGTCGGCGAGTGAGATCATGGCACAATCCTTCTTATTGGGATCGCTTTTAGCATTGCGATGAGGTCGCGCAAGCGAACGGCACTCTTGCCACTCTGTCAGAGGGAAGCACCGTGTCGCGCACCCGGCTGAGGCCGCAACATTCCGTCGAGCACCCCAAGCTGCGCATCTCGCCAGCGCATTCGCCTCCGCGACGCCCGTGGACGCTCGGCCCATAAGATCAAAAATGGAAACGGTATCTTTCAACCATTTCTATTTATGCCGCGATCCGATCGGGCCAGTTTGAGACCACAACGAAGGCCTTACCGCCGTCGGACCTCAACCAAGCACAGGAGCGACTACCATGGACCCCACCCGTTATGCTTCCCTCGTTGGCCGGCTGCTGATCGGACTCCCGTTCGCAATGAGCGGCTTCGGCAAGCTCGCCGCCTATGGCGCGACGACCGCCTACATCGCCTCCGCAGGGTTACCGGTGCCGCCGCTGGCGTATGCGATCGCAGTTCTCGTCGAGCTCGGTGGCGGTCTGCTGCTGATCGCGGGCTATCAGGCCCGCTCGGTCGCACTGGCGATGGCCATATTTTCGCTGGCAGCGGCAGCCTCGTTCCACAACAACTTTGCCGACCAAAATCAGATGATCCATTTCCTCAAGAACGTGATGATGGCGGGCGGCCTGCTTCAGATCTATGCCTTCGGCGCCGGTGCGATCAGTCTCGACGCTCGCCTCCCGCGCAGCGGTGCCGCTGTCGGTCAGGCGGCGCACGCGCGCTAAGCGGGCGACTTCGCGGAAGACCCGCCGATCACGGCGGGTCTTCCGGTCGCGCTCTTGAAGCATGATCAAGCGTACGCCGCTGTTGCTCACGCCCTCAGGTTGTTCCATGGTTGGAGCGAGAGGAGGAGGCAGTCAATGGGAACGACCCCCTTAGGGCCATTTCAGGTCAAACGTGACGGCGACCGACACGCAGTGCATCGCAACGTTGGCATTGGCACCCTCTCTTTCAAGGTCACGACTGCGGACAGCAACGGGGCATTTCTGGTGGCCGAGATCGCACATCATGCCAAAGGTGGCCCTCCCCGACATTTACATCGCCATCAGGACGAGTGGTTCCACGTCATTGAGGGTGAATACATTGTCGAGATTGGCGACGAGCGGTACCTGCTGGGGCCGGGCGACTCGGCCTTCGGGCCGCGTGGCGTACCACACTGCTGGGCCAACGTAAGCGAAGGGCCGGGGCGGATCACTTTCGTGTTCGCACCCGCGGGTCAAGCGGAGGCGTTCTTCTTGGAAATCACCAAGGCGAACGCGATGGCGCCAACGGACCCAGCATTTTGGTTATCATTCGAAATGGCATTGGTGGGGCCACCCCTCAAAGCGGAATCCCCATCGCGTTTTTGACCGCGCAAAGCGCACGCCCCTGTTGCCCACGCCCTCAGGTTGTTCCATGCTGCCCCCGCAAGGAGACGCCGTGGACGCCATCAATCCCAGCGTGGAGCTGACCGAGCTAGAGCGGATCGACCGGCTGCGGCTGATCCGTTCCGACAATGTGGGGCCGCGCACATTCCGCTCGCTGGTCGATCATTTCGGCACGACGCGGGCCGCGCTGGAGCGGCTGCCGGATCTGGCGCGACGCGGCGGTGCGTCGCGATCGGCGCGAATCTGTAGCGCGGATGAGGCAACGACCGAGCTCGCCGCGAGCCGCAGGTTCGGCATCACCTGGCTCGCACCCGGCGAGGACGGCTATCCGGCGCGGCTCGCGACGCTCGACGATGCGCCGCCGCTGCTCGCCGTGCGTGGCGACACAAAAACCTTGATGCGGCCGATGATCGCGATCGTCGGCTCGCGCAACGCCTCAGGCGCCGGCTTGAAATTCGCAGGTCAGCTCGCCCGTGAGCTTGGCGAAGCCGGCTTTGTCATCATCTCCGGGCTCGCGCGCGGCGTCGACCAGGCCGCGCACCGCACGAGCGTCGAAACGGGCACGATCGCCGTGCTCGCCGGCGGCCACGACTGCATCTATCCGCCCGAACATGGCGATTTGCTCGCCTCGATTCTCGATCACGCAGGTGCTGCGATCTCCGAGATGCCGCTCGGCCACGAGCCGCGCGCCCGCGACTTTCCCCGCCGCAATCGGTTGATCTCGGGAGCTGCGCTCGGCGTGGTCGTGGTGGAGGCTGCTCATCGCTCGGGCTCGCTGATCACTGCGCGCATGGCGGCGGAACAGGGCCGCGAGGTGTTCGCAGTCCCCGGCTCGCCGCTCGATCCGCGTGCCGCCGGCACCAACGACCTGATCAAGCAGGGCGCAACGCTCGTCACCGAAGCGTCCGACATCGTCAACGCCGTCGCACCGATCATGGAGCGGCCGCCGATGCATCCGGCGAGCGAGCCCGACAGCGAACCGTTCGAAAGCGATCCGCACGGGCACGACCGCGAGCAGATCACCGGCCTGCTCGGCCCCACGCCAATTTCGATCGACGATCTCGTGCGAATGTCCGGCGCCTCGCCCGCGATCGTGCGCACGGTGCTGCTGGAGCTCGAGCTTGCGGGGCGGCTCGAACGTCATGGCGGCGGACTGGTGTCGTTGCTGTGAGCGATGGAGTGAGGCTCGTTCGACCGGGCGGGTCACCTCTCCCCGACGGAGAGAGGTCGGATTGCGCCCGGCGATGCGAAGCATCGTCCAGAGCAATCCGGATGAGGAGCTGCAGCGCTCAGTGAGACCAGACCCCCCTCACCCGGATCGCATCTTACGATGCGATCCGACCTCTCCCTTCGGGAGAGGTGTCGGAGTTCTCGGCTCGCGTCTCACAAAAGCTCACGCGCTATCCGCTGTTGCGCTCGTCGAAGCGCGAGCGCGCCGACGCGATCTGCTCCTGATGCGTGATCGCCCACTCACCCAGCGCCTTGACCGGTTGCTGCAGCCCGCGGCCGAGATCGGTCAGCTCGTAATCAACGCGCGGCGGAATGGTCGGGAAGATGGTGCGCGTGACGAGGCCGTCGCGCTCGAGCCCGCGCAAGGTCAGCGTCAGCATCCGCTGCGAGATGCCGTTGATCATGCGCTTCAGCTCGTTGAAGCGTTTCGGCCCGCCGCTCAGCATCATGATGACGAGCACGCTCCATTTGTCGCCGACCCGGGCCAGGATCGAGGCGACGCCGCGACAGTCGGCATGGTCGCGATCCGGCATCGGCGCGGCAGGCAAATCGACGTGCGCAGGTTTCAAAGATGTGCCCATGGCTCAAAAAAGTGCGTTCTTGCGAGGTTTTTGATAGTCACTCATGTAGTGCGGGTTACAAATCTATACCATGGGTGACCCAAATGAAACTCCTCCATATCGACTCCAGCGTGCTCGGCCCCCATTCCGTCAGCCGGCAGGTTTCGGCTGCCATCGTCGACCGGCTCAAGCAGGCGACGCCGTTGCTCGACCTCATCTATCGCGACCTGACCCAGACCCCGCTCGCCCACTTGTCCGGGTCGCACCTTGCGGCGGCCCAAGGCGCGCCGGCGCCCGCGGAACTCGGACCTGATCTCGCCGCGAGCGCGGCCGTGCTGAACGAGTTCCTCGATGCCGATGTCGTGGTAATCGGCGCGCCCATGTACAATTTCACGATTCCAAGTCAGCTCAAGGCCTGGATCGACCGCGTGTTGGTGGCGGGGAAGACGTTCAAATATGACGCGAACGGCCCGCAGGGCCTGGCCACCGGCAAACGCGTGATCGTCGCGATCTCGCGCGGCGGCTATTACGGCGCGGGTTCACCGGCCGCATCGCTGGAGCATCTCGAATCCTACTTGCGCGGCGTGTTCGCGTTCATGGGCATCACCGATCCGGAATTCATCGTCGCCGACGGCATCCAGGTTGGCCCGGACCACCGCGAGAAGTCGCTCGCGAACGCTCTCCAGGCGGCAACGAGCCTGCGCGCGGCCTGAGGCGACGCCAGCCTCATCAGCCGCTGCGAGATTGCCACGCGGCGGCTGATCGGCTGGCGAACGTTCGACGAAGCTAAAACCAGGCGCCTTGCACGCCCAGAATGACGGCGAGCAGCGAAATGAAAAGGCCGATGCCGGAGAAGATGGCCACGCCGATGAACTCGGCCGTGTCGGAATGCTTGGCCGGAACCACCGATTGTTCGGTGTAAATACGCGGTGCTGAAATCGGTGCAAGAATGCGAGCTGCCTTTGGCATTACGGGCTCCCTTAAATAATGAGTCTTATAACCCCCGCCCGTAGAAGGGTCTTGGCAGCACCCGCGAAGGTTCAACGCATCACACAAGCTTCAGGAAATACATCTGCAGAGATGCGGGAACCGGGCGGCGCAACCATGTTCAGCGCGCCGACCGATTCAATTTGCACCTGAATTGATCAACCGCGATAGATCGGCGCGCCGCTCGGAGACGCGGTAGCGCCGCCGTCGACGAAGATCTCTTGGCCTTGAATGTGCGCGGCATCATCTGAGGCGAGGAACAGCACCGTCTTTGAAATGTGATCTGGTTCACCAATGCGCCCGAGTGGCGTCGACAGCCCGATGCGCTTCTCGAACGCCTTCTCCGCTTCAGGCGTTGCGATCGCAGCACCCCAGATCGGCGTACGAATCGCACCCGGCGCCACGACATTCACGCGAATGCCGCGCGGCGACAGTTCCGAGGCCATGATCCGCGCCATCGCGCGCACGCCGGCCTTCGCCGCGCCATAGGCCGAGTAGCCGGGGATGCCGAGCACGGAGATCACCGAGCCGTTGAGGATGATCGAAGCGTTGTCGTTGAGGTAGGGCAGCGCCGACTGCACCGTGAAGAACACGCCGGTGAGGTTGGTGCTGATCACCTTCTCGAACACCTCCAGCGTCGCCGAGCCGAGCGGCGTGCCGCCGGGGATGCCGGCATTGGCAAAGACGATATCAAGCTTGCCGAACTTTTCCGCGCCCTTCTTGATCGCAGCCTCGGTTGCGCTGATGTCGGTGGCATCGGCCACGACTGCGAGCGCGTTCGGACCGAGTTCCTTCGCGGCGGCCTCCAGCGTTTCCTTGTTGCGCCCGGTGATGATCACGTTGGCACCCTCGGCCACGAACAACTTTGCCGTCGCCAGTCCAATGCCGCTGTTGCCGCCCGTAATCAGTGCCGTCTTGTTCTTCAGCCTCATGCTCGCCTCCGGTGGTTTCATAATGAAACTAGATTGCCATCTAGGCCGATTGGTTTTATAATGCAACCACACAAACGCGTGATCGCCTGCCAGATGCGCAGGCGCGACGGGACTTGGACCGGACCTGGACGGGACTTGGATCATGGTGAAACGAACGAGCTTCGAGGGCGATGCCTGCCCGGTCGCGCGCGCGCTCGAGGCGCTGGGCGACTGGTGGTCGCTGCTGATCATCCGCGAGGCGCTGGTCGGCCTGCGCCGCTTCGGCGAATTTCAAAACAAGCTCGGGATGGCGAAGAACATCCTGGCGGTGCGTCTGCGCTCGCTGGTCGACCACGGCATTCTGGCAACAGCACCCGCTTCCGACGGCAGCGCCTATCAAGAATATGTATTGACGCCGAAAGGCCGCGGCACCTTCCCGATCCTGGTCGCGCTGCGGCAATGGAGCGAGGAGTTCGACGATCACCCCGAGCAGATTGCAACAATCCTCGTCGATCGCGACAAAGGCCGCCCGGTGAAGAAGCTCGAAATGCGCGCCGAGGACGGCCGCTTGCTCGCCCCCGCCGACACCATGCTGAAGCCACGGCCCGCGCCGCGCCGGCGCTCGGCGTGACGGATCGCCTCGTAGCCCGGATGGAGCGCAGCGCAATCCGGGAATCTTTCCGCGGAGACAGCATGGATTGCATCGCTATCTCGCAATGATGGTTCGGCGGGACTTGTGCAAAATCTCGGCGACGTCAAAGATGGCCAGGCATCCGAAAGTGGCATCACCATGCCCCTGCTCGCCATTGTCTATTTTTCCATCTCCGGTACCACCGAGACGCTGGCGCATGCGGTGGCGCGCGGTGCGGCTGGAATTGCGGACATCGCGCTTTGTCGGATTGCCGGCGATGACATCGTGTCAGGCCGATTCCAAAATGAAAGACTATTGGAGACGATCGACCGCGCCGACGTAGTTGCGTTTGGCAGCCCGACCTACATGGGCGGACCAGCGGCGCAATTCAAAGCCTTCGCAGACGCTTCAAGCGACCGGTGGAGCGAGCAGCGATGGGCCAACAAGATCGCGGGCGGCTTCACGACGGGCGCCTGCGCAGGCGGCGATCAACTCCACACGCTGACCTACTTTTCCATTCTGGCTGCTCAGCACGGCATGCTCTGGTGCGGGATAGACATTCCAGGCGGAGAGGATCCGAGCGGCCGGAATCGATTGGGCAGCCAGCTCGGCCTTGCGACGCATTTGGTTGAAGGCGCGTTACCGCCGAGCGACCTGACTACGGCCGAATATCTCGGCCAACGGTTGGCGAAAATGGCAGGCCGTAAGGGCTAACCGTGCTCGCCCCTTCGGCGAGTCTCACACCTCCAGCGACGAGCGCCACGCGCTCGCGCGGGCATGACGGAGTCGCGTAGCCGGATGGAGCGAAGCGAAATCCGGGGCCGCTTTATCCGCGGAGCGAATCCCGGATTGCGCTTCGCTCCATCCGGGCTACAGCCGCGAAAGCGCGGCTACGACAGCTTGCGCTTGCTCCGCAGCCGCAGATGTTCGTCGGCCTCGAGCTTGGTCATGCCCAGGAGATAATGCAGCACATCGAGCTTGTGACGCTCGGCGAGCTTGCGCAATGCGCCGACCTGCTCGGCGATGAAGGCGACGGCCTCGTCGACCCCGCCCTCCCCCGGTTCCTCGTTTCGCGAGCCTCCGCGCACGCCTGAGGCGGCGCGCGCTCGTTTCTGTCCTGGCTTTGCCACCAGCCCCACCCGAATCCATGCCCGGTGAAAGATTACGCCGATCACGATCGCAACTCCAAGGTGGTAATTTACAACTTTCTCGATATGAAACTTTTCCCATTTGGCGGGCTTTCAACAGCCTTCGATTTGACAGCGAGGGCCTCACCACCCATGTTCGGGACGAAACGGCCGACCCGAATCTTGTCGATTTTGGCCCGTAATTTTCCCGTAAGTCACTGGAACTACATGAATATCGTCATTGTGGAGTCGCCGGCGAAAGCCAAGACGATCAACAAGTATTTGGGCTCGTCCTACGAGGTTCTGGCCTCGTTCGGCCATGTCCGCGACTTGCCGGCGAAGAACGGTTCCGTCGATCCCGACGCCAATTTCAAGATGATCTGGGAGATCGATCCCAAGGCAGCCGGCCGGCTCAACGATATCGCCAAGTCCCTGAAGGGCGCTGACCGCCTGATTCTCGCGACCGACCCTGATCGCGAGGGCGAGGCCATCTCCTGGCACGTTCTGGAGGTGTTGAAGGAGAAGCGCGCGCTGAAGGATCATAAGATCGAGCGCGTGGTGTTCAACGCCATCACCAAGCAGGCCGTCACGGACGCGATGAAGCATCCCCGCCAGATCGACGGCGCGCTGGTCGACGCCTATATGGCGCGCCGTGCGCTCGACTATCTGGTCGGCTTCACCCTCTCCCCCGTACTGTGGCGCAAGCTGCCGGGCGCCCGCTCCGCCGGACGCGTGCAGTCGGTGGCGCTGCGGCTCGTCTGCGACCGCGAGCTCGAAATCGAAAAGTTCGTTGCGCGCGAATATTGGTCGCTGATCGCGACCCTGCTGACGCCGCGCGGCGATGCCTTCGAGGCGCGTCTTGTCGGCGCCGACGGCAAGAAGATCCAGCGCCTGGACATCGGCACCGGCGCGGAAGCGGAAGACTTCAAGAAAGCGTTGGAAACCGCTGCCTACGCCGTGACCTCGGTCGACGCGAAGCCCGCCCGGCGCAATCCGCAGGCGCCCTTCACCACGTCCACGCTGCAGCAGGAAGCCAGCCGCAAATACGGCTTTGCCCCGGCCCACACGATGCGCATCGCGCAACGCCTTTATGAAGGCATCGACATCGGCGGCGAGACCACCGGACTCATTACTTATATGCGGACCGACGGCGTCCAGATCGATCCGTCCGCGATCACCCAGGCGCGCAAGGTGATCGGTGAGGATTACGGTAACGCCTACGTGCCGGACGCCCCCCGCCAGTACCAGGCCAAGGCCAAGAACGCGCAGGAAGCCCACGAGGCGATCCGCCCGACCGACATGTCCCGCCGCCCCGACAGCATGAGCCGCAAGCTCGATGCCGATCAGGCGCGGCTCTATGAGCTGATCTGGAAGCGCACCATCGCCAGCCAGATGGAATCGGCCGAGCTCGAGCGCACCACGGTCGACATCACGGCGAAGGCCGGCGGTCGTACCTTGGAGCTGCGCGCCACCGGCCAGGTCGTCAAGTTCGACGGTTTTCTGGCGCTCTACCAGGAAGGTCGCGACGACGAGGAGGACGAGGATTCCCGCCGCCTGCCCGCGATGAGCCCGAACGACGCGCTGAAGCGGAAGTCGCTTGCCGTCACCCAGCATTTCACCGAGCCGCCGCCGCGCTTCTCCGAGGCCTCTCTGGTCAAGCGCATGGAAGAGCTCGGCATCGGCCGGCCCTCGACCTACGCCTCGATCCTCCAGGTTCTGAAGGACCGCGGCTACGTCAAGCTGGAGAAGAAGCGCCTGCACGGCGAGGACAAGGGCCGCGTCGTGGTCGCCTTCCTCGAAAGCTTCTTTGCCCGCTACGTCGAATACGATTTCACCGCCAATCTGGAAGAGCAGCTCGACCGTGTCTCCAACAACGAGATCTCCTGGCAGCAGGTGCTGAAGGATTTCTGGACCGGCTTCATCGGCGCCGTCGACGAGATCAAGGATCTGCGCGTGGCGCAGGTGCTGGACGTGCTCGATGACATGCTCGGCCAGCATATCTATCCGCCCCGCACCGATGGCGGCGATATCAGGCAGTGCCCGAGCTGCGGCAATGGCCGGCTCAATCTCAAGGCCGGCAAGTTCGGCGCCTTCGTCGGCTGCTCGAACTATCCGGAATGCCGCTACACCCGGCAGCTTGCCGCCGACGGCGAGGCCAGTGCTGACCGTTCGCTCGGCCAGGATCCCGAAACCGGCCGTGACGTCTGGGTCAAGGCCGGCCGCTTCGGCCCCTATATTCAGCTCGGCGAGCAGAAGGATTATGCGGAAGGCGAGAAGCCGAAGCGCGCGGGCATTCCGAAGGGCACCTCGCCCGGCGATGTCGAGCTCGAGCTTGCGCTGAAGCTGTTGTCGCTGCCGCGCGTGATCGGCAAGCATCCCGAGACCGGTGAGCCGATCACCGCTGGGCTTGGCCGCTTCGGGCCGTTCGTGAAGCACGAGAAGACCTACGCCAGCCTGGAGGCCGGCGACGAAGTCTTCGACATCGGCCTCAATCGCGCCGTCACGCTGATCGCCGAGAAGGTTGCCAAGGGCCCGAGCCGGCGCTTCGGCGCCGATCCCGGCAAGACGATCGGCGATCATCCCACCCTCGGCACCGTCACCGTGAAGAGCGGCCGCTACGGCGCCTATGTCACCGCGGGCGGCGTCAACGCGACGATCCCTGCCGAGTTCGAAAAGGACACTGTCACACTGCCGCAGGCGATCGCGCTGATCGACGAGCGCGCAGCCAAGGGCGGCGGCAAGAAGCCGAAGAAGGCGGCGAAGCCAGCCAAGGCCAAGAAAACTGCAGCGAAGGCTGCGGACGGCGACGACGCCGCGCCAAAGCCGAAAAAACCGGCCGCGAAAAAGGCGGCCAAAACCAAAACCGAGTCCACCAGCAAGGCGCGCGCAGCCGTGTCGTCGACCGCCAAGACCTCAGCAGTCAAGACGTCGCCGACCAAGGCATCTGGCGCTGCCAAAGCTCCGGCCAAGAAGAGTGCCGGCACCAATTAGAGGTTAAGTGAAACGCAAGAATGACCGTGGCTTTCCCGATCGGGCAGCCATCGTCGCCTTCATCAAGGCACATCAGGGAAACGTCGGAACCCGCGACATTGCGCGCGAGTTCGGCCTGAAGAACGCCGATCGCATCGAGCTCAAGCGCCTGCTGCGCGAGCTCGCGGACGACGGCACCATCAAGAAGAAACGCCATACCATTTCAGAGCCGGACAGCCTGCCGCCGACGCTGGTCGCCGACATCACTGGCCGCGACAGTGATGGCGAGTTGATCGCCTCCCCGACCGAATGGGACGAGGTCGAAGGCGGCGAGCCGCCAAAAATCCGCATCCAGATGCCGCGCCGGCCGAAGCCCGGCACCGTCGCCGGCGTCCGCGACCGCGTGCTGCTGCGCGTCGAGCCGTCCAACGAGACCGACGGCCCGGCCTATCGCGGCCACGTCATCAAGGTGTTCGACAAGGCCAAGAGCCGCATCCTCGGTGTCTTCCGCAGCCTGCCCGAAGGCGGCGGACGGCTCGTCCCCGTCGACAAGAAGGCCGCCGACCGCGAGCTGAACATCGCCCCGACCGAGACGCATGGCGCGCAGGACGGCGACCTCGTCAGCGTCGACATCATTCGTTCGCGCAGCTTTGGGCTCGCCTCCGGCCGCGTGAAAGAGAAGCTCGGCTCGGTCAAGACGGAGAAGGCGATCAGCCTGATCGCGATCTACGCCCACGACATCCCGCTGCAATTCTCCCCCGCCGCCGAGCGCGAGGCGGAAGCGGCTGAGCCTGCGAACCTCAGGGGACGCGAGGACTGGCGCGACGTCCCCCTCGTCACCATCGATCCGCCGGATGCGAAAGATCACGACGACGCGGTGCATGCGCAGCCCGATCCCGATCCGAACAACAGAGGCGGCTTCATCGTTGACGTCGCCATTGCGGATGTCAGCTTCTACGTGCGGCCCGGCACCGCCCTCGACCGCGACGCGCTCGACCGCGGCAACTCGGTCTACTTCCCCGACCGCGTCGTGCCGATGCTGCCCGAGCGCATCTCCAACAATCTCTGCTCGCTGGTGCCGGGCGAGCCGCGCGGCGCGCTCGCGGTAAGGATGATCATTGCGCCTGACGGGCGCAAGAAGTCGCACAGTTTTCATCGCATCCTGATGCGTTCGGCGGCGAAGCTGAATTATGCGCAGGCGCAGGCCGCGATCGACGGACGTCCTGATGACAGCACCGGCCCTTTGCTCGATCCGATCCTGAGGCCGCTCTATGCTGCCTACGCCTGCGTCAAGCGCGCCCGTGACGAGCGCGATCCGCTCAATCTCGATCTGCCCGAGCGCAAGATCCTCTTGAAGAGCGACGGCACGGTCGATCGCGTCGTCGTTCCGCAAAGGCTGGACGCGCACAGACTGATTGAGGAGTTCATGATCCTCGCCAACGTCGCGGCCGCCGAGATGCTGGAGAAGAAGTCGCTGCCGTTGATCTACCGCGTGCATGACGAGCCGACGCTCGAAAAAGTCCACGCGCTCGCGGAATTCCTGGAGACGCTGGACGTTCCCTTCGCCAAGACCGGCGCGTTGCGCCCCACTTTGTTCAACCGCGTGCTGGCGCAACTCGAAGGTCACGACCACTTCCCGCTGGTCAGCGAAGTCGTGCTGCGCGCTCAGGCGCAGGCCGAATATTCCTCCGAGAACTACGGGCACTTCGGCCTGAACCTGCGCCGCTACGCGCATTTCACCTCGCCGATCCGCCGCTATGCCGATCTGGTCGTGCACCGCGCGCTGGTCCGGGCCTTGGGCCTGGGCGAAGGGGCGCTGCCCGACAGCGAGACGCCGGAGAGCCTCGGCGAAGTCGCCGCGCATATTTCGCTGACCGAGCGGCGCGCGATGAAGGCGGAGCGTGAGACCGTCGACCGGCTGATTGCCCATCACCTCGCCGATCGCGTCGGCTCGAGCTTCCAGGGCCGCGTCTCCGGCGTCACCCGCGCCGGGCTCTTTGTCAAACTGGCTGAAACTGGCGCCGACGGCCTGATCCCGATCCGATCCCTCGGCACGGAATATTTCAACTATGACGAGAGCCGTCACGCGCTGGTCGGCACACGCAGCGGCACCATGCACCAGCTTGGTGACGTGGTTGACGTCCGTCTGATAGAAGCAGCCCCCATAGCCGGCGCGCTGCGCTTCGAGCTGTTGTCATCCTCAGGCGAGACCGCGCCGCGTGGCCGCAGGCCATCTGGTCCGCAACGCCGCCCTTCGTTCAAGGCGCAGCCCGGACGCAGTCCGGCGAAGAAGCACAAGCCGGCGAAGCCAAAAAAGTCCGGCAAGGGCAAGAAGGTGAAGGGGAAAGGCAAGGGCCAGAAGGGCAAGGCATGGTGACCATGAGCACGGCGCCAAAAATCTGGACGCGCGAGACCGGCCTGGTCGAGAAGCGCGACGTGTGGGCTGCGATGAAGCGCGGCTTTCGCGGCCGCTGCCCGCGCTGCGGCGAAGGCAATCTGTTCCGCGCCTTCCTGAAGACGGCGGACAATTGTGCAAAATGCGGCCTCGATTTCACGCCGCATCGCGCCGACGATCTGCCCGCCTATCTCGTGATCGTCATTGTCGGCCACATCACCGTGCCGACCATCCTCTGGATCGAGACCAATTATACGACGCCGGTCTGGATCAGCTTTGCTGCCTATTTGCCTTTCACATTCTTCGCCTCGCTCGGGCTGCTCCAGCCGGTGAAGGGAGCTGTGGTCGGCTTGCAATGGGCTCTGCGCATGCACGGCTTTGAGGACAACCCTCCGGATGGTATTCCGCCGGTGTAAGCAAATAACCAAAAGCGGTTTGGGTGAGGACATGACGGATACGGCGCAGACGGCCGAGAAGGCCAGGATCCACGAGGGCAAGGAAGCCGACCACCATCCCTATTTCCGGCCCAAGGATGCGGCGACACTGATTCTGGTCGATCGCAGCGGCACCATCCCGAAGGTCCTGGTCGGCAAGCGTCACGACAAGGTGGTGTTCATGCCCGGCAAATTCGTCTTCCCCGGCGGCCGGGTCGACAAGGACGATTATCGCGTGCCCTGTGCGGCGCCCATCACCCCCGAGTTGGAGGCCAATCTCGCCAAGGGCAGCCCGAAGACGCCGGCCTCGCGCGCGAAGTCGCTGGCGATCGCCGCGATCCGCGAAGCCTGCGAAGAGACGGGTCTCTGCCTCGGCCGCAAGACAGGGATCAAGGCGAAACTCGAAGGCGCCTGGCAGCCGTTCGCGGATGCGGGCCTGCTGCCCGATCCGTCCAGCCTGTTCCTGATCGCGCGCGCGATCACCCCGCCCGGCCGGGTCAAGCGGTTCGACACGCGCTTCTTCACCGCGGATGCCTCCGCGATCGCCCACAGCGTCGAGGGCGTGATCCATGCCGATGCGGAATTGGTCGAATTGGTCTGGGTCGAGCTCGGCTCGAAGCCGCTCGCCGATCTGCATCCGATGACGCGCAACGTGCTCAACGAGCTCGACACGCGCCTCGCCACCGGTCCGCTCCGCCACGATGCGCCGGTGCCGTTCTTCCATTTCTACGGCGGCAAGATGCAGAAGGATATTTTGAGCTAATCAGCGTCAGGCTCGGTGCCGACATAGTCGCGTGCGGGCAATTTCAGCGCTAGCCCAAGCTCCTGGGCGAGCCGATCAGCATCCTCGCGTTTGGTAAAACTCATCAGCGGGATCGCCTCGGTACCCTTGTTGCCGCAGAGATTGACGTCATACGTCGTCGCTTGCGGATCGTAGTCGTCGGTGATGCTGATGAAATGATAGTCGGCGAGACTGCGGTGCTTGCGAATATTCAGCGGGCCGAACTGCCGGGTGATCACGATCTGGCGCAGAGTCTCGTTAAGCACGACGAAAGTGCGGAACGTGAGCAGGATCAGGCCCGGGATGCCGACGAGCAGCCCGAGGCCGGTGAACACCAGCACCGGCACGAGATCATCGGCCAGCCTTCCGAATCCGGAAAAATCCTGCCGGAGGCCAAGCGCAACGTTCCAGAGCAGATAGGCGCTCGCCGCCAGAAGCGGCAGCGACAGCAGCCGGCCGATCCATGGCATCGGCCGGTCGATGCGGACCATGCCGCCATCCACTATCATTGCGCCTGCCATCAAAAATATTCCTCGCGAGGTCATGCTTAGTCGGAGCGAACGGCGGATCGGTTCGATGGCCTCCGTCATTCCGGGCTCGCCGCTGACGCGGCGCCCGGAATGACGGGAATGTGCTGAGGATCCATCGAAAAACGAAAAACTGTTCTTGGCCTCCCCCGATGGCGGAGTTCCGCCGCGTCCCTATGTCTTCTGCAATGACACCCAGAACGGAATTAGGGCGCGATGGCACAACGGCAACTCAAGCTCGGCGCATTCATGCGCCCGATCAGCATCCACACCGGCGCCTGGCGCTATCCCGGGGCCTGGCCCGACGCCAATTTCAACTTCGGCCATATCAAGACGCTGATCCAGAAGCTCGAGGCCGGCAAGTTCGACGCCTTCTTCATGGCCGATCACCTCGCCGTGCTGAATATGCCCGTCAACGCGCTCAAGCGCAGCCACACCGTGACTTCGTTCGAGCCGTTCACGGTGCTATCGGCGCTCTCTGCGGTCACCGAGCGGATCGGGCTGATCGCGACCGGCTCGACCACTTTTGACGAGCCGTATCATGTCGCCCGCCGCTTCGCCTCGCTCGACCATCTCAGCGGCGGCCGCGCCGGCTGGAACATCGTCACCACCGCGAACCCGGATGCCGCGCTGAATTTCGGTCTCGACGATCACATGGAGCATGCCGAGCGCTACAAGCGTGCCCGCGAATTCTACGACGTCGTCACCGGCCTGTGGGATTCCTTCGCCGACGACGCCTTCGTGCGCGATGTCGAGAGCGGCGTGTTCGTCGATCCCACGAAGATCCACACGCTCGACCACAACGGCAAATATCTGAAAGTGCGCGGCCCGCTCAACATCGCCCGCCCCGTGCAGGGTTGGCCGTTGATCGTGCAGGCCGGCGCATCCGAGGACGGTCGGCAGCTTGCAGCCGAGACGGCGGAAGCCGTGTTCACCGGCGGCGGCAGCCTCGCCGACGGCCAAAAACTCTACGCCGACATCAAGGGCCGGATGGAGGAGGTCGGCCGCGATCCGGAGCACCTGAAGATCCTGCCGGGCGCCTTCGTCGTGGTTGGCGACAGCGTCGACGAGGCCAAGGAGAAGCGTGCGCTGCTCGACAGCCGCGTGCACTACGACAGCGCCATCGCCTCGCTCTCGGTCATTCTCGGCACCGATGCGTCCGGTTTCGATCCGGACGGACCGCTGCCCGAAATCCCCGAAACCAACGCCAGCAAGAGCGGCCGCCAGCGCATGGTCGATCTCGCCGCGCGCGACAAGCTCACCGTGCGCCAGCTCGCCCAGCGCGTCGGCGGCTACGGTGGGCTCGCCTTCGTCGGCACGGCCAAGACCATCGCCGATCAGATGGAGGAATGGCTGGTCGGTCGCGGCTCCGACGGCTTCAACATCATGTTCCCGTTCCTGCCCGCCGGCCTCGATGATTTCGTCGATAAGGTAGTGCCGGAGCTGCAGCGGCGCGGGATTTTCCGCAAAGAATACGAAGGCCCCACTTTGAGGGAGAATCTGGGCCTGCCGCGGCCGAAAAACCGGTTCTTCGAGGCGTAATGGGCCCGATTTGAGTGGTTTTTCGCCCCTAAAACCTTGACATCAGGCAGTTTCTGGCTAGGTTGCCGGCCAACGCGGGCCGTTTGGCCGGCTCCAGATTCCCTTCATTTTTGAGGTCCTGAACATGGCCAAAGCGGTCACCATCAAGGTCAAGCTCGTGTCCTCGGCCGACACCGGCTTCTACTACGTCGCCAAGAAGAATTCGCGCACCATGACCGACAAGCTGGTCAAGAAGAAGTACGACCCTGTGGCGCGCAAGCACGTCGAATTCCGCGAATCCAAGATCAAGTAAGATCGCGGAACGCTGGAGACTTTTACGGGGCCCTTTCGGGCCCCGTTTTATTTTGTGGCCCGCTCGTGTCCCGGACGCGGTGCAGCGCGTAGCGGTGCGCCGCAGAGCCGGGACCCAGACAGCAACCGGCACAATACAGAGACATGGGCCCCGGCTCTGCAGCGCACCGTCGAAGTGACGCTGCGCTGCGTCCGGGGCACAAGAGGTGGGCAGGAGCCAAAGCAGCCGTCAGCCTCGCGAAATCCTGGCGTGGTTAGAATGACAAGCCTTGCTGCCTTCGATTGCGAGGCTGCCACGACTTCCACCGCTGTACAATTTCCAGCCGTTCATGAATCGCAGAGAGCGCCGGGTCGCGGCCAAACAATCCGGTCAAGTCACGCCGGCGGCGCTGTGCCAGGCTGGCTTCGCGCATTTTCAATCCGGACGCATTGCCGACGCCGAGCTGTGTTGCCGGCAAGCGTTGACGCTGGACGAGCAACACCCGGATGCCCTCCATCTGCTCGGCGTGCTTTGTTTTCGCGCGCAGCAGCCTGACGCCGCCGCGGAATGGATCGGGCGCGCAATCAAGCAGACGCCAAAAGCCGAGTACCTCTTGAGTCTCGCCACGGTGCTGGAGCGGCAGGGTCGGCTCGAGGAAGCGCGGCAGCATTACAGCCACGCCTTAACCCTCAAACCGGAGGATGCGGGCCTCTGGAATCACCTCGGCAATCTGCTCTGGCAACTCGGGCGCAGGAACGAAGCTGTGCTGCACTTGCAGCACGCCTTGAAGCTAAATCCCGACTATTGGGAGGCCGCGCACAATTGCGGCATGCTGCTGCTCGAGCTCGGCCGGCACGCGGAAGCCGTCGAATGCTTCGACCTGGCCGAGAAACTGAATCCGAATTCCGCAGCCCTGTATCAGATGCGCGCCGTTTGTCTCTCGGCGGTCAATCGGTTCGAGGAAGCGGAGGCCGACTACGAGAGGTCCATCGCGCTGGATCCGAGCCTTGCGGAGACGCACAACAATCTCGGCCTGCTGCATTGGCGATTTGGCCGGCTGGAGCAGGCCTTTGCCTGTTTCGATCGGGCGCTGGCGCTTCGCCCGGATTTTCATGCCGTGCTTAACAACAAAGCCGTGATCTTGTTGCATCTGCAAATGCTGGATGAGGCATTCGCGACCCTGCACAGATCGCTGGCGGTCGCCCCCAACGATGCGCAGACGCTGTTCTATCTGGCGACGCTCCAGCTCTTGACCGGCGACTTCGAGCGCGGCTGGCTTGCGCGCGAAGCGCGTTGGCGCCTTCCCTCTGTCGGTCTGGTCGATCGCGGCTTTGCCCAACCCCTTTGGCTTGGCGAGCCGATCGCAGGCAAGACCATCTTGCTTCACTCCGATGACGGACTGGGTGATGCGATTCAGTTCGCCCGCTATGTGCCCATGGTAGCCGCGCTCGGAGCCAAGGTCATTCTGGAGGTCGAGCCACCGATCCAGCACCTTCTGGGCGGCATCACCGGGGTCGCGGAGTGTGTCGGCCGATCGTCTTCGCCCGTATTCGACCTGCATTGCCCTCTTGGAACGCTGCCATTAGCGTTTGGGACGCGTCTCGATACGATCCCCCTCGCGGAGGGGTACGTTCCTGCGCCCCCGGCGGCGCGCGTGAAGGCGTGGGAAGATCGGCTCGGCCCCCGCAACCGCTTCCGCGTCGGTCTGGTCTGGGCGGGGAACCCGGATCACAAGAACGATCACAACCGATCGATGGCGCTGCGCACGCTGGCACCTCTGCTGGATTGCGACGTCCAGTTCGTCTCCTTGCAAAAAGGCGTCCGGGATCAGGACCGGGCGTTCCTCAGCGAGCGCTCCGACATCGTCGACCTGACGGAGCAACTGACAGATTTCAGCGAAACAGCGGCGCTGATTGGATGCCTTGATCTGGTGATCTCGGTCGACACCAGCGTCGTTCACCTCGCCGGCGCGCTGGGCGCTCAGGTCTGGACGATGGTGCCTTTCAACCCGGATTGGCGCTGGTTGCTCAATCGCGACGATAGTCCCTGGTATCGATCGATGAGGCTGTTCAGGCAACCCAAGAGAGACGATTGGGCACGCGTGGTGAACGACGTTCGCCTCGAACTTGAGGGCCTGGTTGCCGTGTGGCGGTCAAGGCAAGATCAATCTACGCTCCAGGGTCCGCTGTGCGCGCGGAAGATGACGTTGAAGCCGAATAGCTCAGTGTCAGCCAACTAGGGGCCAGAAGCGGTCATTCGGGCACGCCGGCTATGCGCCAAGCTTCGCTCAATTTATCGACGTCTTCGCGTCGGCGAAATGGCGCGGCTTTGATGCTGGAAATATGCAAGGCAGGGTCCGCTTGCAGAACTGCGTCGCAAGCGCGACGGGCTTCGTCAATATGCCCGGCCATCGCCAGACTCGACATGCGTATTCGCTGTGCGCCCGGAAAATTCGGCTGGCGCTGGATCGCTCTCGTGGCCAAGAATAGACCCTCTTTGTACTGCCCGGCAAAAAAATGAGCGAATGCCATTCCCGTTTGCGGCACGAACAGATGGGGATCGATCGGGCTCAAACGAATAGCCGCCGAGAAGTGCTCAATCGCTGCGTCGTGATCGCCGAGATAAACCTGTGCCCAGCCGGCCCAAAGGCGCGCCATCATTAAATTGGGATCGAGCGCGACCGCCCTTGCAGCCAAAGCTGATCCAGTCTCGGGTTCTTCGAGTACGTAGGAATACACCTCTGCTGCGTGCGCAAGCACCAGAGGATCGCCCTGATCAAGTTGCATCGCCCGTTCCGCCAAGTGTCGGCTTTCGGCCCGTTCCTTTGCCGCGTCCTCGATCCAACCGAAACCCTTCTTCTGACCGAAAATGTTGGCTCCGGAAGCGTGGGCAACGGCAAATTCGGGATCGAGCGCGATGGCAAGTCTCGTCATCCTGAGAGCTTCATCGCTGCCTTCCCTGGTCCACTGGTAGATGCTGAACTTGGAGCGCAGATAATAGTCATAGGCTTGGAGGTTTTCGGTCGGCTTGCGCCGCGCGCGCTCGATTTCGGCGCGCTCGAGCTGTGGAGACATCGCGCCGATCACGCTGCTCGTCAGTCGATCCTGTACATCGAAGATATCTTCAAGATCGCTGTCGAACTTGTCCGCCCAGATGTGCACGCCGGTGGTTGCGTCGATCAGCTGCCCGGTCACGCGAACCTTTTTTCGTCCTTTGCGTACGCTGCCTTCCAGGACATAGCGAACGCCAAGCTCACGGCTGACTCGCTTGATATCAACCGCTTTCGTTCCGTAGGTGAAACTTGAATTTCGCGAGATCACGAACAGCAGTTTCGAGCGCGATAATCCCGTGATGATGTCCTCGACCATGCCGTCGGCGAAATAGTCCTGATCCGGATCGTGGCTGAGATTCTGGAAGGGCAGCACGGCAATGGACGGTTTGTCGGGAAGTTCGAGGATCGGCTTCGAGGGTTCGATCTGACCGTCAGTGACCGCCGCACCAGGAAGTCCATGCTCTTGCTGGACCGGTCCGACGAAACGGAAGCCCTTTCGCGGCAGAGTCCTGATCAGGCGCTGTTCGCCGCCGGAATCGTCGATCGCGCTGCGCGCGGCATTCAGGCGAGTTGTCAGTGCAGCGTCGGACACGCTGCGCCCGTTCCAGATGGCATTGATGAGGTCGTCCTTGCTGACGACGCGCTCCCGGTTGCGGATCAGAAACTCGAGCAGGTCGAATACTTGTGGCGCGAGGGCGACAAGATCCGAGCCGCGATGCAACTCGCGCCGGTCCGTATCGAATGCGAAACTCTCGAATAAAAAGCGCAAAGCTGCCGTTCCCTCGGCTGACCTCCGATCGTCGGGGCAGCAACACCGGTTGCAACTCGAAGAATAAGCTGCCGATAAGGAAAAAGTAAGCCGCAGATTAAGCGTGCCCGTCCCTGCGCTGACACGTTCGCCCGGACCGAAATGTCGCCCCGCAGCGTCTGCGACTCAGGAGCAAGTCATGACCGAATCGGTTCAGGCAGCGCCCTTGTCCCTTCCACCGCATGTTCAGCTGATACAAATGGGAACGGCCGGAGCAGTCGCCAATGTCGCGCACATCGCCGCAAGGCTCGGGTTGGCGGATAGACTTGCTGATGGCCCAAAGAGCGCGACTGAACTGGCCGACCCCCTGGCTCTTCATGCGCCGTCGCTGCACAGATTGATGAGGACGATGGCCAGTCTTGGGCTTCTCACTGAAGTTGGTGGCCAGCGCTTCTCGTTAACGGGGCTCGGCGAGGCTTTGAAGTCGGATGCTCCGGGCTCAGCAAGATCGACCTTGCTCATGACAGGCAGCAGCTGGGTTGGAAGCGGCTTTGCCAACCTTCTCCATTCCTTGCAAACCGGCGGTACGGGGTTTGAAAAAGCACAGGGAATGCCGTTCTTCGACTATCTTGCTCAACATCCCGAAGCCGCATCGGTGTTCAGTGAAGCAATGGTCGGGCTTCATGGGGCCGAACCTCCGGCAGTCGCGGAAGCCTATGATTTTTCAACATTCAAGACGGTCGTCGATGTCGGAGGGGCGTCCGGCAATATGCTCGCCGCCATCCTTGCGCGACACCCGGAGCCGCGGGGCGTGTTGTTCGATCGGCCGCACGTCGTGGTCGATGCGGAGAAGCTGCTCAAAGCGAACGGCGTTTCCGATCGCGTGACCGTCGAGGCTGGAGATTTTTTCCGGTTGGTGCCGTCTGGGGGCGATGTCTACATCCTGTCGCACATCCTGCACGACTGGAACGACGACCAGTGCCTGGCAATTCTCGGCCATTGCCGCAAAGCCATGAAGCCCGATGGCCGGCTGTTGATCGTCGAGATGGTTCTGCCTCCCGGTGACGCTCCGCATCCGGGGAAAATACTGGACATGGTGATGCTGGTACTGATCGGCGGCCAGGAGCGCACGGAAGCTGAGTATTCCCGTCTGCTGGACAGGACTGGTTTCCGCCTCAGTCGCGTGGTGACGACGCAATCGCCGGTGAGCGTCATCGAAGCCGTGCTGGCCTAATCCTCCGGTTATGCCGTCCGCAACGCCGGCGTCGGCGGCTGCGACGGTCGGATCAGCGCGAACGCGATCTGGACGATGCCGGCGGCAAGCCCGACCGCGACGCCGATCCGCCAGGCCATGTTGTAGGAGCCGAGCGCGTCGTAGATCAGGCCGCCGCCATAGGCGCCGACGAAGCTGCCGAGCTGATGGCTCGTGAAGGCGAGCCCCTGGATCATCGCCTGCCATTGCAGGCCGAACATCTCCGCCACCGCGCCCGCCACCAGCGGACCGACGCCGAGCCAGAGAAAGCCCATCAGCGCGCCGAACACCAGCGTCGAGGCCTCCGTCGGCGGCAGCATGAAATACCAGGCCAGCACCAGCGAGCGCGTGACATAGATGCCCCCTAACAGCGCGAGCTTGTTCCAGCGCTGGCCGGCCCAGCCGAAGAACAGCGACCCCAGCACGTTGAAGCCGCCGATCACCCCCAGCGTCTTTGCGCTCAGCATCGGGTCCATGCCGCAGATCTGCAAATAGGACGGCAGATGCGTGGTGATGAAGACGAGCTGCATGCCGCAGACGAAATAGGCCGCCGTCATCACCGAAAACGACACATTGCCGAAGGCCGTGGCGGTCGCGGTTGCGGCCGATACATTGCCGAGCCCGCTCGTCCTCGGCAGCGGGATGCGGTCGATCCGGCCTGCAAACCACGCCGCTGGCAACATCAGAAGCGAGAGCACGACAAAGCTGCCGAGCCCGAAACGCCAGCCGTAGCCCTCATTGAGCACCTGCCCGATCGGCGCCGCCAACAGCGCGCCGAGCGAGCCCGCGGCCGAGACCATGCCGAGCACGGTCGAGCGCACGCTCTCGGGCACCGCGCGCGCGGCAACCGACATCGCCATCGCCGCCGCGGTGCAGGCGAGCGAGGTGCCGATCAGCACCCCCGCCCCGATCATGACCGTGATCAGGCCGTGCGCGCCGGTCATCAGCGCGAGCCCCGCGATATAAAGCAGCGCGCCGACCATCATGATGATGCGAAAGCCGTAGCGCACGGTGAGCGCGCCGGCGAGCGGCTGGAGGAAGCCCCAGGCGAGGTTCTGGACGGCGATCGCGAGCGTGAAGTCCGACACGGAGATGCCGACGTCATGGGTCAGCGGCTGCAGGAAGATGCCGAGCGATTGCCGCAGGCCCATGCTCAGCGTCAGCATCAGCGAGGCGCCGATCAGGACCGGGAGGGTTGGACGAAGCGCTTGCAACAACGGCATGATCGGTCTTCCCTTTATTCTTGCTCTTGCGGCATTACACAGGTCTGTGTAATCTAGACTGCAAGCCGGCGCCGCTGTCAAGGCGTTTATTACACAGGTCTGTGTTATGCCCTCTGCCGAAAAATCCGACATGAAGGAGCGGATCCTCGCCACCGCCGACCGGTTGTTCTATCTTCAGGGCATCCGCGCCATCGGCGTCGACACCGTTGCGGCCGAGATCGGCATCTCCAAGCGCACGCTCTACAACCACTTCCCGTCCAAGGACGCGCTGATCGCGGCCTACCTGGAACGCCGCTTCGTGCGCCCGCCGCCGTCGGCGCCCGACGCGTCGGCCAAGACCGCGGTGACGCAGATCCTGTCGACGTTCGATTCGCTGGAACGGCGATTCGCCTCGCCCGACTTTCGCGGCTGTCCGTTCGTCAATGCTGTCGCGGAGGTCGGCAGCACCGACCGCACGGTGAAGAAGATCGCCAAGGCCTTCAAGGAGAGCCGCCGCGTCTGGTTTCGCGAGCGCCTCGAACAGCTCGGTGTTGTTGATGCGGAGGCGCTCGCCACCCAGCTCGTGCTCCTGGTTGATGGCTCGATCGCGCAGGACCTCGTCCGCGACGATCCCGCGATGGCGCGTGCGGCGAAGGAAGCTGCGAAGGTGCTGCTGCGGAATGCGGGTGTGGATGTCGGTGGTGGCGCGGCGACGGTGAAAGGCAAGCGCGCGCCGCAATAGCAATTGTCGTCCCGGCCTAGTGCGCAATTGCGCACGGGGGCCGGGACCCATAGCCACGGGCCGTAGTTTGACGAAGACTCGGAATTGCCAGTTCGCATCCACAACCGCTCCCTGGGGTTATGGGTCCCGGCTTTCGCGGGGACGACAGCGAGAATGAGGCAGTGCCACCGCCTCACGCCGCCTGCGACACCACGCGATTGCGCCCGTCGTGCTTGGCACGATACAGCGCAGTATCGGCGCGCTTGAGGACGTCGGCGACTGCCTCGCCCTTCTGCTCGAGCGTGGTGAGCCCGATCGAGATCGTGACCTCGATGCGCTTGGTACCCTTGTGGACGGCGAACGGTTCGCCCGCGATCGAGCGGCGCAGGCGCTCGGCGACCATGCCGGCGACGTGGAGATCGGTCTCCGGCATCACGATGACGAACTCCTCGCCGCCGTAGCGGCAGGCGAGATCGATGCCGCGGATCGACTTGCGCACGCGCACCGCGAATTCACGCAGCACGTCGTCGCCGGCATCGTGGCCGTAATTGTCGTTGATCGACTTGAAATAGTCGATGTCCAAAATCATCAGCGCCAAGGGCTTGCCGCGGGTCGAGGCCTGCTCGGCGAGCGTCGCCAGATGGCTCTCCATGTAGCGGCGGTTGTGCAGCCCGGTGAGCGCGTCCGTGATCGCCATCTCGATCGAGTTCTGCACGTTGTCGCGCAAATGATCGGTGTAGCGGCGGCGGCGGATCTGGGTGCGGGCGCGCGCCAGGAGCTCGGTCTTGTCGATCGGGCGCAGCAGATAGTCATTGACCCCGATCTCGAGGCCGCGGAGCAGCCGCGTGGAGTTCTCGGCTTCCGCGATCGCCAGGATCGGCACGTGGCGGGTGCGCTCCAGCGAGCGCGCCTGGCTGCACAGCCTGAGCCCGTCGAAATTGTTGAGGTCGAGCGAGACGATCAGCAAATCGTAATTGCCTTCGGCCGCGTGGAACAGCGCTTCCGTCGGATTGGGCTCGACGTCGACGGTGTGCTCGGCGGCGAGGATCGTCGCCAGCCGCTCATAGGACGACTGCCGGTCGTCGACCAGCAGGATGCGGCCGCCCTTACCGGCATCGGCGATGGCGCTGCGCTCGGGCGCCTGCATGCCGATCTCGAGCGAGGTGATGGCGCGCATGCGCAGCTCGTCCGTCATCATCTTCAGCCGCGTCAGCGAGCGCACGCGCGCGATCAGCACGACGTCGGAGACGGGCTTCGTGAGGAAGTCGTCGGCACCGGCTTCGAGACCCCGGTTGCGATCGGCGGGGCTGTCGAGTGCGGTGACCATCACGACGGGAATGTGGTGCGTGGCCGGATCGGTCTTCAGGCGGCGGCAGACTTCGAAACCGTCCATGTCGGGCATCATCACGTCGAGCAGGATGATGTCGCATTCGGCGCGGGCACAGATCGCGAGCGCCTCGGTGCCGTTCGAGGCTGTCATGACGTCGAAATATTCGGCGGAAAGACGGGCTTCGAGGAGTTTGACGTTGGCAGGGACGTCATCGACAACCAGGATACGCGCGGTCACTTTGAACTCACTTCCTATCCGATAAAACGCCGGACCGTCTCAATGAATTTGCCGACCGAGATCGGCTTGGACAAATAGGCTTCGCAGCCGCCCTCGCGGATGCGCTCTTCGTCGCCCTTCATCGCGAAGGCCGTGACCGCGACGACGGGAATGGCGCGCAGCTCCGGATCGTCCTTGATCCAGCGCGTCACCTCCAGGCCAGAGACCTGCGGCAGTTGAATATCCATCAGCACGAGGTCGGGCCGCATCTTGCGCACGAGGTCGAGCGCCTCGTAACCGTTGCTGGTGCCGGAGGTCTGGTAGCCGTGCGCCTCCAGCAGGTCGCGGAAGAGCTTCATGTTGAGCTCGTTGTCTTCCACGATCAGGACGGTCTTAGCCATCCCGCCCTCCTGTTTGGTCCTAGAGACCGATGCATGTGACGCCTCAGGCGCCGCTTTCCGGCGCTTCGAAAACTGGATTCAAACTAGCCTCAGATTCGCTTGAGTTTCGTTAAACCCGAGGGGCCACTTTCTGCGATGTGGTTTCCAGTTGCTTGTCTGGGGCCGCAAGATCAGGCCCGAGACTCAGTCCCAAGACTCGGGCATATTCCAAAGTAGACACCGAAAGTTAACGGAAAGGCAAACCGGGCCCTTGAAAAAGCCTGTTCACAACCCCCGCGAAGTCGCTGAAATCGTTGCGATTCAGGCGCTGTCCTTTGTCGCAGGCAATCCCGAGCGGCTGGGGCTGTTCCTGGCCGAGACAGGTGTCGGCCCGGAGACGCTCCGGAACGCGGCTTCCGACCCGAATTTCCTGCTCAGCGTCCTCGATTTCGTGATGCGCGATGACGACACCGTGAAGGCCTTTGCCAAGGTCTCGGAACTGCATCCCACCAACGTTGCCGCAGCGCGGCAGGTGCTGGGCGATGCGCTCGGCGACCGGACGTGGGAGCGCGACGTGCCGTGAGCGTCCCCGATCTGGCCGGGCCCTGCTGCTTCTGCCGGGATTGTCTGGCCGATCTGGATGTGAGCGTGCGCCGCTGTACGGCCTGCGGCTCCCCTCGCCTCGTCTGCCACCGGACGCTCGCGACGCTGACCATCGCCCATATCGACTGCGACGCCTTCTATGCGACGGTCGAGAAGCGCGACAATCCGGATATCGTCGACAGGCCCGTCATCATCGGCGGGGGAAAGCGCGGCGTGGTGTCGGCCGCCTGCTATATCGCGCGCACCTATGGCGTGCGCTCGGCGATGCCGATGTATAGGGCGCTGGAAGCCTGCCCGCATGCGACCGTGATCCGGCCGGACATGGCGAAGTATGTCCGCGTCGGCCGCGAGGTACGCCAGGCCATGCAGGCGCTGACGCCTCTGGTCGAACCGCTGTCGATTGACGAAGCCTTCCTCGATCTCTCCGGCACCGAGCGGGTCCACGGCATGATCCCGGCCAAGGTGCTGGCGCGCTTTGCCCGCGATGTCGAACGCGACATCGGCATCAGCGTCTCCGTCGGCCTGTCCTGCAACAAGTTCTTGGCCAAGATCGCCTCGGACCTCGACAAGCCGCGCGGCTTCGCCGCCCTCGACCAGGAGGAAGCGCGCACGATGCTGGCGGAAAAGCCGGTCGGCTTCATTTTCGGCGTCGGCCCCGCGACGCAGGAGCGCTTGGTGCAGCGCGGCTTCCGCATCATCGCCGATCTCCAGAAGGCCGACGAGATCGAGATGATGCGGCAATTTCCGAGCGAAGGCCGCAGGCTGTGGCGGCTCGCCCGCGGCATCGACGACCGCAAGGTCGAGGCCGACCGCGGCGCCAAGACGATTTCGAGCGAGACCACGTTCGAGACCGACATCCGCGATTTCGCGACGCTGGAGAAGATTTTGTGGCGGCTGTGCGAGAAGACGTCGTCGCGGCTGAAGAGCAGCGAGCTTGCCGGCTCGACCGTGACGCTGAAGCTCAAGACCGCCGACTTCCGCCAGCGCACGCGCTCACACTCGATCGCCGCCCCGACACAGCTCGCCGCAAAGATCTTCTCGATCTGCCGTGAGATGCTGGCGAAAGAAATCGACGGCACCGCCTTCCGCCTGATGGGCGCCGGCGTCAGTGCATTGCGCGAGGGCTCGCCCGGCGACGACACCGACATGCTCGACCGCCGCGCCGCGCATGCAGAACGGGCGGTGGACAGCCTGCGCAAGAAGTTCGGCAGTGCAGCGGTGATCCGCGGCATTGCGTATGACGGGCCGGAGAAGGCGCAGGAGTGATGGGATGACGGAGGTGCTCATCCCGTCATCCTGAGGTGCGAACCATGGGGCGCAACGCGCCGCATGGAGAGCCTCGAAGGATGCACGGCCGAGATGCAGCCGGGGCCGTTCATCCTTCGAGGCCTCCGCCCAGCGGCGCAATTGCGCCGCCAGGCTCAGGCACCTCAGGATGACGGTGCTGGATACGTCTGAGAAATTTCGCGAGAGGTAACGACCATGCAAGCCGAACGCGATCTCACTACCCTGCTGAAGAACATGAAGCCGGAGCTGCAGCCAGGCATTTTCGTGTTCTGCACGATCGCGACGGACGCGCCGATCCCGGCAGCAGTCAAACCGCTGCTGACGTTCCGCGAGCAGGAAGGGACCACGCTCGTGATCCCACGTGAAGAGGCCCAAGCCGCAGGGTTAGACCATACATTCGCCTCGCGCCTAATCACGTTGACAGTCCATTCCGCACTCGATGCGGTGGGGTTCCTGGCGGCGATCACGGCGTGTCTGGCCGACGCCGGCATCAGCGTGAACGCCGTTTCGGCCTTTCACCACGATCATCTTTTCGTACCTGCTGACAGGGTCGATGAAGCAATGGCTCTCTTGCATGACAGGTTCCGGCCGAAACACGCTTGATTGCGCTTGATCTAGGGTCTGTTGAGATTCATCTGGAATGGATTACAGCGGTGGCGAGGTAAATCATCGCCTCGAAGCTGCTGTCTGTCTTGTCGCAACGCATTGCTATGCGTTTGAATTCCTTGAGCTTGCCGAAGAAATTTTCGATCAAGTGACGCCATTTGTAAATGTCTTTGTCGATGTCGAGAGGCTGAGCGCGCCTTTGATGTTGCGAGATGACGATCTTGGCCTTGCGTTCGTTCAAGTCTTCGATGATCCAGTTGGAATCAAAAGCCTTGTCGGCGATCAAGCCACCGAACTCGATATCCTTGATCAGGGGCACGACGCCGACGGTGTCAAAGCGATG
Organism: Bradyrhizobium diazoefficiens; assembly: GCF_016612535.1. Classification (NCBI taxonomy): domain Bacteria; kingdom Pseudomonadati; phylum Pseudomonadota; class Alphaproteobacteria; order Hyphomicrobiales; family Nitrobacteraceae; genus Bradyrhizobium; species Bradyrhizobium diazoefficiens. The sequence continues at coordinate 35,141 of NZ_JAENXS010000002.1, read as the reverse complement.
GCCGGGGAGCAGGATGAACCGCACCAGATTCCCGAGCGCGTCAGTCAGCGCGAGGATTTTGGTGGTCCAGCCGCCTTTTGACTTGCCGATGGCCTGATTTTTGGTCCCCCTTTTGCTCCCTGCCCGTGGCGGTGAACCTTGACGATGGTCGCGTCGACCATGGCGAACTCCATGTCCGGATCATCCGATACGGCATCGAAGATCCGCTTGAAAACACCGGCTTTCACCCAGTCGCGATAGCGTTTGAACACGGTATTCCAGTTGCCGAACGTCGGCGGCAGATCCCGCCATGGGCTGCCCGTGCGGGCGATCCACAGTACAGCTTCCAGAAACAGACGGTTATCGCTTCCACTGCGGCCGGGGTCCCTCGGCTTGCCCAAACAAACCGGCTCCATCTTCGCCCATTGAGCATCTGTCAGAACGAATCGGGGCATGCCAAACTCCTTTCGGAGCTTGAATCACGGACATTCCGTTCTGTGAATCCTGAATCTCAACAGACCCTAGAGCATGCTCTAGCTTGTAGAGAGATGGCTGGCCTCGATCCAAGGAGACAGCCCATGACAGTGATCGACAACAAGGCGCTCATTCAGGACATCATGGATGCGCGCGCACGTCGCGACCCCGGCCCGTTCATCGCCGCGATGGCAGATGATTTCGTCTGGCGCATTACCGGCTCGACGGCCTGGTCCGGCGAGTATGTCGGCAAGGCCGACGTGCTAGAGCGCCTGATGAAGCCTCTCCACCGACAATTCACCGCTCCCACCAGCCTTACGGTATCCCGCATCATTGCTGAGGGCGATTACGTCGTCGCCGAGTGCCGGGGCAATGCAACGACGCTGGCCGGCGAGCTCTACGCCAACACGTACTGCTTCGTCATTCGCGTGGCGGACGGAAAACTGCGCGAGCTGACCGAGTACATGGACACCGCATTGGTCGAGAGAGTGCTAGGGCCGCCCGGCAGCCAATGAGGCCTTGAGGCGTCCATGCGGCGACGCGGCGGGTCTTTCACCTCTGTCGATCCACTCCTCATAGAATTCGACCTTGGCTTCGATGAGCGCCAAAGCCTGCGACCAGCGGCGGATGTTGTCCTGCACGCGCTGCCGGTGGGCTGCGAGCAACGCGTGACGCTCGGTCAAACTCGCTTCGCCCCGTTTGGCGAGTGCGGCGTACTCCCGCATCTGCTTGACCGACATGCCGGTGCCGCGCAGGCGTTCCATCAGATCCAGCCAGCCGACGTGAAAATCGCTATAGACCCGCCGACCACCGCGGTCTCTGACGACGCCAGGGATCAAGCCCTGGGCCTCATACCAGCGGATGGTGTGGATGCTGCGGCCCGTTCGGCCGGCGACCTCTCCGATGCGAAGCCCTCGCGACATGGCCTTTCCTTTCGTTCGAAGCCGCCTCGCGAGCGTAGCGCTGTTTGCCCGGAGACAGGATATCGCGCAGCCTGGATCGCGTCGCCTGCCTCGATCGGCCGTTGCGATGTTGGGACGGCTATGATGGCATAGTACTACTGTTTTGCCCGACGCGTCAAAGTAAATTCTAAAAAAACGAAATAACGCATCCCGTTCCAAGATTGCGTTTCTACTGTGCATGGGGTTGTTTTAAAGTTTTGCGAAAGCGTGGGCCTGCGGCCTCAATCCGCAACCGCGATCGCCTCGATCTCGATCAGCCATTCGGGGGCTGCGAGCGCGGAGACGCCGACCAGGGTCGAGGCCGGCGGCTCCATGCCTTCGAAGAAGACGGAACGGGCCTTGCCGATGATCGGACGCAGCTCCGGCTTGTAGCCGACGACGAAGGTCGTGATCTTGACGATGTTGGCGTAGGTGGCGCCAGCCGCCTTCAACGCGTGGCCGAGATTCTGCATCACCTGCGTGGTCTGCGCGGCGAGATCGCCCTCGCCGACGATCCGCCCCTCTTCGTCGGTAGACACCTGGCCGGAGATGTAGATGGTGCGCGCGCCGGAGGCAGTAACGACGTGGGAATAAGCGGGATTATGGTGCAGGCCGCTGGGGCGGAGGTGATCGAGTTTGGGCATGGTGCTGCTCCCGGAGGTTTGTGATTGAGGGAGAGCGTAACCGGAGACGCCGTTGACGGCTAGCCTTGCGCCCTCAATTGCAGGGCTTGCTATCCTTGACGTCGAACTTGCCCATCGAACCGGAGATGACGAAATCATTGTAGTCGAGCACGAGCTGGCGGGAGACGCCGTTCTCGTAGAGTTCGAACGACATCGCATAGACCGGCGTCTGCTCGCCTTCCTTCTGCGGGACGTCGCGGTCGAAATAGCTGACGGTGACCGGCCAGCGCTTCAGCGACTTCATGTGTTCGTCCGACGTCGAGGGATCGGGCGACGCGATGCGGTCGTCGGGGATCGGCTGGCCGATCACTGTCAGCGTGTTGTAGACCTTCTGGCCATCGTCGGAGCCGTCATAGACGGACAGTTCCAGGAGCGATTTGCCGTCCTTGGCGGCTGCAATGATGCGCTCGATCTGTTCGGTCGGGAACACGATCTTGCCGTCGAGGGTGAAATTCTTCGGCGCCGGCAACTTCAGCTTGACGTTGATGTGGTCGCCGTCGCGCTCAGCCGAGCCGTCGACCAGGCCGGCCTCGGTCTCGTTCATCCGCGTCTCGATCTTGAAGCGGTAGCTTTTTCCCGCGGCGTCCTCCCAGGAATTGGAGCGGAGGTCGCTCAGCGTGATCTTGCCCTCACCACTGTCGAGCTCGGAGACCTGGCGGAATTCGGAGGTGTAGCCTTCGCAGCTATTACCGGCGAAATTGTAGAGGATGCGGCCGCGCGCGCTGTTGATGGAGTTAGAGCGCGATTTGACGAGGCTCAAATCATAGAGCGCCTGGTGCGAGAGGAACGGACCGCCGGCCGCATGGGCTCCATCGCCAGTGCCGAAAGCAACCGCCGCGAGCGCTATCACACCGAGCGAGGTCCGGAAAAGGTGCACCATGTCTGTCCTTTGGGAAGCGCAGATTCGACACTTTAATGACCGTTCCATTGCGTCGCAACTGCGGCGGTTTCACGTAAAGTTGCGCCTCTCCGCTGAACCTCCTGTCCTGCCTCAGGAAAATGCAGTCCAGCCCGGCGCCCGGCGGCCCCGCGGGCTTGCTTGCATGTGGCGGCATGATGGGCGAAACAGATCCGCCCGGCCGCGACATCAGGCGGCCGAAGCGGATGATTTTTGGACAATGAGGTCGAAGATGGCGGGCACGGTCGAACAGAAACTGGCGGAACAGGGCATCAAGCTGCATGAGGCCCCCACCCCCGTGGCCAACTACGTCCCGTTCGTGCGCACCGGCAATTTGCTGTTCGTGTCCGGTCAGGTCTGCTTCGCCCCCGACGGCAAGCTGATTGCGAAGGGCAAGCTCGGCGACGGCGTCTCGCTTGAAGACGGCGCCGCGGCAGCCCGCGGCTGCGCCGTCAACCTGCTGGCCCAGGTCAAGGCGGCGCTCGGCGATCTCGACAAGGTCGTCCGCGTGGTGCGCCTCGGCGGCTTCATCAACTCGGCGCCCGATTTCCTGGACGGGCCGAAGGTCCTGAACGGCGCCTCCGACCTGATGGTCGCCGCCTTCGGTGACAAGGGCCGCCACGCCCGCACCACCGTCGGCGTCGCCTCGCTGCCTGCGGATGCGGCCGTCGAGGTCGACGGCGTGTTCGAGGTCGCCTGAGGCCAGCATCGTGCGTGCTCCTGATTGGCTGACAGCGCGGCCGATCGCCCATCGCGGCCTGCATGACATCTCGCGCGGCATCGTCGAGAACATGCCGGGCGCGGTGCAGCCGGCGATCGCGGGCAATTTTTCCATCGAGGTCGACATCCAGCTCTCGGCCGACGGCGAGGCCATGGTGCATCACGACCATGCGCTTGGCCGCCTCACCGAGGCCGCCGGCGATGTGGTCGAGAAAACCGCCGCCGAACTGAAAGCCATCAAGTTCAAGGACACGCCGGAGCGGATGATGTCGCTGTCCGATCTCTGCACGATGGTCGCCGCCCGCGTGCCGCTGGTGATCGAGGTGAAGAGCCATTTTGACGGCGACCGCAAGCTGGTGAGGCGGATGGCCGAGGTGCTGGGGTCATATCAGGGACCGGCGGTCGGCATGTCCTTCGACCCCGACCAGGTGTTGGCGCTGCGCGAGCTGCTGCCCTCCCGCCCGCGCGGCATCGTCGCGCAGCGGAGCTATGAGGACGAATACTGGGCCAATCTGACGCAAGCGCAGCGCGACAGCATGCTGTACCTGCGCCACGGCTTCCAGACCCAGCCGCATTTCGTCGCCTTCAAGGTCGACCACCTCCCGGCCCCGGCGCCCTGGATCGCCCGCAATGTGTTCGGCTGCGCCCTGCTCGGCTGGACCGTGCGAACGCCGGAGCAGCGGACGCGGGTCGGGCAATATGCGGACCAGATGATTTTCGAGGGGTTTGTGCCGTAGGCTTGATGTTCCCCACTCTTGAAGTCGCTGCCGCAATGCACGATCTTGGGCGCAATGGCATCATCCGACATCACGCTCGACGCCGTCCCATCCATCAGCGAAGTCTCGCCGGAAGATTGGGACGCCTGCGCCAATCCTGGCAGGGCTTATCTTGAAAAGGCTTGCAACGGGCATAGCGCGGGAACCTCGTCCGGGCTCCCAGCCGATTCCCTCGGCCTCTTAAGGCCTCCGTATAACCCATTCGTATCCCACGCGTTTCTTGCTGCCGTTGAGAAATCGGGTTCGGCCACAATCCGCACCGGCTGGGGACCGCGGCATCTGGTGGCCAAGATCGGCGGCCGTGTCGCCGGAGCAGTGCCCTGTTATCTGAAGTCGCACAGCCAAGGCGAATACGTCTTCGACCGCGGCTGGGCGGACGCCTATGAGCGCGCCGGCGGACGCTACTACCCGAAGCTCCAGGTCTCTGTTCCCTTCACGCCGGCGACGGGGCCGCGGCTGCTGGTCCGCGACGGGGTCGACCACGAGCGCATCACGGAAGCGCTGGCGAGCGGTCTGGTGGCGTTGTGCGGCGTCAGCAAGGCGTCTTCGGTGCACGTTACCTTCGCCCGCGAGGCCGAGTGGAAGCTGCTCGCGCGACACGGCTTCCTTCAGCGTACCGACCAGCAGTTCCACTGGCGCAACGAGGGTTTTGCCACCTTCGACGACTTTCTGGCGACGCTGAACTCGCGCCACCGCAAATCGATCAAGCGCGAGCGGCGCGATGCGCTGGCCTCTGGGATCACCATCCACTGGCTCACCGGCCGCGATATCACCGAGGACGCCTGGGACGCCTTCTTCACGTTCTACATGGAGACAGGCTCGCGCAAATGGGGCCGGCCATATCTCACGCGCGAATTCTTCTCGCTGATCGGCGAGACCATGAGCGAGGACGTGCTGCTGGTCATGGCCCGCCGCAACGACCGCTGGATCGCGGGCGCGATCAATTTCATCGGCTCGGACACGCTGTTCGGCCGCAACTGGGGCGCGATCGAGCACCATCCCTTCCTGCATTTCGAGGTGTGCTACTATCAGGCGATCGATTTCGCGATCAAGCGCGGCCTGACCCACGTCGAGGCCGGCGCGCAGGGTGAGCACAAGATCGCGCGCGGCTACCTGCCGCGGACCACCCATTCCGCCCACTTCATCGCCGATCCCGGCCTGCGCCGCGCCATCGACGATTACCTCAAACGCGAGCGCACCTATGTCGCGGAGGCCGGACGGGAGTTGGCTGAGCTCGGCCCCTTCCGGAAAGGCCTCGACGAGGCGCCTTGACGGCTCACTGCGGCTGGTGACAGTAAGCGCAAAATTCCAGGGAGCCGCCGAGGAGCTACCATGACCGCCTACGACCCCAACAACATCTTCGCTAAGATCCTGCGCGGCGAATTTCCCTGCCACAAGGTCTACGAGGACGAGCACGTCTTCGCGTTCCTCGACATCATGCCGCGCGTGCCCGGCCACACGCTGGTAATCCCGAAGGCCCCCGCCCGCAACATTCTCGACATCAGCCCCGACGACTACGCCCATGTCGCCCGCGGCACGCACAGGATCGCGGCCGCCGCGATGACGGCGTTCAACGCCGACGGCATCACCGTGCAGCAGTTCAACGAGGCCGCTGGCGGACAGGTGGTATTTCATCTCCACGTGCACGTGATGCCCCGCCACGACGGCGTCGCGATGCTGCCGCCCGCCAGCCGCAAGGAAGATGTCAAGGTACTGGAAGAGAACGCGGCCAAGCTGATCGCGGCGTTGAAGGCTAGGTAGGTCTCAGCCGCCGTAGCCCGGATGGAGCGAAGCGCAATCCGGGACCGTCCCCGCTTTTCGCTACGCTCCATACGGGCTACGATCTCGCCCCCTTCACTCCGCCTGAAAATCCCCGGCCTGCGGCGCGGCCAACGGCGTGAACTCGCAGCGGTCGGGCTTGATATCGATCAGGGGCGTATGGTCGATGCAGTCGAGGCCGCGCACCAGGATCGCGTTGCCCTCGATGCCGACGAGCTTCACGATCGAGGTGCCGATCGGGTTTGGCCGCACCGGCGAGCGCAGCGAGAACGTGCCGCGGGTTTTCTCGTTGTTTTTCGGGCTTTGCAGCACGATGTCGCGGCGGGATTTGTCCAGCCAGTAGAGCACTTCGAGATTGCTATAGAAATCGACGCCCTTGATGGCCGGCACGAACGGCTCGAAGATTTCCAACCGACAGATGGGGCCGTCGGCGCGGCCCTGCCGCGGCGTTTCCAGCCGCGAGGTCCAGGGCGTGCGGATGCGGCCGATGAAGATCAGGCCGGCATCTTCCGTCGACGGCAGCTCGATGGCGACCTCGCCCTCGCGGAGCTCGTTTTCGCGAACCATATTTCCTGTTCCTTGGCTGTTCGCGACGGTTTTAACCCAACCACCACATGCCGGCCAGCATGAAGACTTCGCGTTGCCACGCCTGCAAAACTCGAGCGAGGGATCAGCAGAACCACCACGAGGGCCGCAGGGGGACCCGGACCGCGCGGGGCTGGCATGCGCGCCGTCGCTACCCCCTCACGCCCCGATTCTTCAGCACGAAACACGCCCCGCCCGCTTTGCGGATACGATTGCAGAGATCGTCGGCCTCGGGTCGCGTGTCGGTGCCGATGCGCACCTGGTAGAAGGCGTGCGAACCGCGGCTGCGCACCACCGAGCTCAACAGGCTGGGATCGCGGTCGCCGATCACGGCGCTGAGGCGCGTGACGGCGCGGGAGTACATCGCCAGTGCCTTGTTGCGGTCGAAGCCGGCAGCGAGCTGCACGCCCCAGATCCTGGCGGCGGCAAGCTCGACATGCTGCTCGAGCTCCGCGATGAACGGGTTCGGCGCGCGCTTCAACAGCGCCATCAGGTCGCGGCAGCTCGTCGGCGGCACGCTCGGCGGCCCCTTGCCGGTGCTGCCGGTCTTGGCCCACGCGTCAACCGTCGCGCCGGTGATGGCGTAGACGTAGTTGCGGGTCTGCTCCGGCATGCCGCCGGTGCCGGCGAGCCATTCCTGCACCCGGCGCGGGCCGGCATTGTAGGCGGCGGCCGCGAGGCCGAGATTGCCGAACTGATTGCGCAGTTCGTTCAAGAATTCCGCCGATTTCGGCAGGGCCTGGACCGGGTTGAAGGGATTGAGAAGCCCCCGTTCGCTCGCGGTGCCCGGCATGAACTGCGCGATGCCCTGTGCGTGCTCGCCACTGCGTGTCATCGGGCCCACCGCATCGGCCTGGAAGCGGCTCTCCTGCCAGATCACGCGGGCGAAGAATTCCAGCGGCAGATTGGCATCGCGCGCGGCCGCCTCCACGATCAGGCAGATCGATTCCCGCGTATCGCTCTCGTGGGCATCCGGCGTCTTCTCCGGCGGCATCGCAAGCTCTTCGACGCTGGGAACGGCGACGTTGGTCTTTGCCGGCGAACTGTCCCAGGCTGCCGCCGATGCCGCCGAGGCGATCAACGCGGCAACGATGATTGACGCAATTCGCGCCCCCCGTGCCCAAGCATCGCGGTGGCGGACGGCGGCGCATCGTGCAACAAGGTGATCTGCCATGTCGTGGCATCGTGCCATGGTTCGTCGAGTTGCCAATCTATGCTGTGTGACCTGCTTCTCTCAATGCGTTCCCCCGCCAAACGGATCCGCGCCTTCCTTGCCCTCGCCGCGCTCGTCTTCAGCGCCGGGCCGGCCTTGGCACAAGTCAACTGGCGGATGACCACGGAATATCCGCAAAATAACATTTCGGGGATCGGCCTCACCACTTTCGCCGATCGCGTCGCGACGCGCACAAGCGGTTTCGTGACCGTGGCCAACGCCTTCGACAACGAGCTCAAGATCAACTCAGGCGAGATGCCGCGTGCGGCGCTGGACGGTCGGATCGCCGGCGGTGACGCCTTTGCCGGCGCGCTGTCCGGCCTCGACCCGGTACTCGGTCTCTCCACCCTGCCATTTCTGGTACAATCGGTCGATATCGCCCGCACCGCCAATGCACGGGCGCGCCCCCTCTACGAGAAGGCCTTTGCCGCACGCGGTCTCAAGCTGCTCTATCTGACGATCTGGCCGGCCACCGGCCTCTGGTCGGATCATTCGCTCGCAGGCCCCGACGATCTGCCCGGACTGAATTTGCGGGCCTACGATGCCAATTCCAACGCCGTGATGCGCGCGGCGGGCGCCAATGCGCAGTTCCTGCCGATGGACAAAGCGCTTGCCGGCCTCAGGGACCATCAACTGAATGCGTTCCTCACCTCCGGCGACGGTGGCGCGGGACGCAAGCTGTGGGACTTCCTGCCCTATTTCACAGCCATCAACTACGCGATGCCGGTCTCGATCGCCTTCGTCCGCAGTGAGGCCTTTGCCGCGCTGCCCGAGCCGATGCAGCGCGAGGTGCTGGCCGCCGCGGCCGAGACCGAGCAGAGCCAGTTCGCACTGCTGGCCCACCGCACGTCCGAGAATTATGCGCGCATGCGCGACAACGGTGTCAATATCGCCGAGCCCGCACCGCCGGCCCTCGTTACGGCGCTCCGAACGGCAGCAGCGGGCACCATCACGGCCTGGGAGGCGCAGGCCGGCGCGGACGCCGCCGCGATCGTCGAATGGGCAAAACACCAATGAGAGGACCGCCAGCGGCGCTTGGCATGCCACTGCTGCGGTGAAACCTCCGGCGGTTTCGCCTTTCGCTGCTTCAGTTTTTGACCGGAACCAGGTCTTCGCCGCTGATGGCGCGGTCGAGGGCGTCGATCACCGCCTGGAGCTCCACGAACTTGTTGCGCGCTCGCTCGGCCGTGTCACGCACAAAGGGAGCAGCCAGCACCTTCGCGTGCGCATCCCTGTCCTCGATCATGCGATCGCGGGCCTTCTTCAGTGTCTGAAGTCGCTCGCTCATTCGGCCCTCTCCTGAAAATATCTTCTTGATCGCAAGCCGGCCGAAAAAGCGGATGAAACCTCAACAACCGCGGCAGATAGTCTTCAACTTCGCTGAGGTCCTGGTCTCTTCCGCAAGGAATGGGTCTTTGTAGGCACCGCGAGACACGTCGTTCTCCGGAGCAGCCGGCTTGAGCACCTTCGGAGGAAACGCCGCGTCGTAACAGGCGAGACGCCCGCTCGTGCTTTGGATCGCGCGGCAGTCAGGTTCTCCGGCGAAAGCACCTTGCGCCAATGTGCCGAGCGCCAACGCGACAAGAACCCGCAGCACAATCCGGTCGGCGAGGCGAAATCCGGGCATGCATGCTCCTGCTCAGTCGGCGGGAGCACTCGTGACCCTCAGTCACCGATGGATGCCATGGGAAGGGCGGTGATGGCGCGACCCTACGCTTGAGGGTCGCCAATAGCGAGCCTTAAAAAGGCTACGCGGCACCAATGCGGCGATTAGCCAGACCATTTGTCGTGAGCCGACGAGTTGCCTCGGCGGGCCACCTCGTCTACCTCATGTTGCGCTCGAACAACGGGCGCAGCATCAACCCAGGCGCGGCCAGGATGACGACAGTCTTTTTCGATCTCGACGGCACACTGACCAACCCGAAACCCGGAATCACCCGCTCGATCCAGTACGCCCTGGAGCAACTGAGCCTCGCGGTGCCGAGCGAGGATGAGCTGACCTGGTGCATCGGCCCGCCGCTGCATGCCAGCCTGCAAAAACTCACGGGAAGCACCGAACTCGCCGACCGGGCGCTGCTGCTCTACCGCGAGCGCTTCAGCGATATCGGCCTGTTCGAGAACGAGGCTTATGCCGGCATCATGGACACGCTAACGACGCTTGCCACGACGACACCGCGCATGTTCGTCGCGACCAGCAAGCCCGCGGTCTATGCCAGCCGCATCGTCGAGCATTTTGGCCTGAAGCCGTATTTCGAGCGCGTGTTCGGCTCCGAGCTCGACGGCACGCGCGTCGACAAGCGCGATCTGCTTCGTTACGCGCTCGACGAGGCCAAGGTCGATCCGAACAGCGCCATCATGATCGGCGACCGCAGCCATGACGTGGTCGGAGCCCGGACCAACGGCATGACCGCGATCGGCGTGCTCTATGGCTATGGCAGCGAGGCGGAGCTGCGGGACGCCGGCGCACATCACATCTGCACCGCGCATCCCGAGCTGCTCGGCCATTGCATGGTCTAAGCGCTGACCGTCTCGACCGCGGCAAGCATGCCGGTCTTCGGATGGCAGCTCAGATATTCAAAGAACTGCTCGTCGGCGGCGGCCACCGTGACCTCGTGATAGAGCCGCAGCTTCGCTGACGGCCCGAGCGTCGAGAGATATTTCATCGCCGCGCCGAAGATTTTCACGTGGGTCGGATGCGATTCCGCCCAACGCTCCAGTGCGGCGAGACTTTTCCACCAGCTCTGGCCATAGGACTTTTCGCTGACGCCGCCGTCAGCCGAGAGCACCTGCATGTAGCGGTTGGCGTAGCAACCGATTGCAAGTCCGTCATCGCGTAGAAAGTCCATGCCCTCGCGCAGCACCGGTTCAACGTCGTCGAGATACAGCTTTCGCTCGGACGACTCGGTATCGCTCCAGTCCTGCCCGGAGCGGATCAGGCAGAGATTGTCGTGCGCTTTCACGCGCAGCCGTGCCCCGTCGCGGATCAGCTCGGGATTGCCGTCCGGCGACATCGGATCGGTCTGCGACAGCGGCATGCGATCGCGCATGCCGCCCCAATAAGCGTGCTCCTGCACCTCGCCGCTCATGCCGTCGGCGATCGCCGCGACCCCTTCGGGCCTGCCGAGCGAGGAGAACAGCGTCTCGTGCCGGGCGACCGTGGGACGCAGGACCTCGATGAAGGTGCCTATTCCCTCGCGCGGCTTTCCGGTCCACGCCTCGCGTGCCGGAGCAAACCAGGCATCGAAGCGCGCGAGGTCGTCCCAATAGGCGACCGAAACGATGTTGGCATGGCCGGCCTGGTCGACGTAGTGAGCGCGGTCCCAATGCGAGGGACCACCCTCGCCGCCGAATAGCCCGGCGATTTCAGCGAGCGCTTCCGTCGCGACCGCCGGTGCCGGCCCACGATACTGCACGCCGAAATAGGCCATCACGACACGAGCGACCGCGGGCTTGTAGCGCGCCACGAAAGACGGATATGGCGGCTGATAGTCGTCCGGCACCCGCTTGTGGCGCGTGCGCGCGGTCTCGAGATGCGCAGGAATTGCGGATTCCATGATCGTGCCCTCCCCTCGATTTCGGTGATCAGCTCGCCGCTGCGGCAATGTCCGTGGGCTCGACGGTATCCGCCGGCAACGCGAACTGCTCGACCCGCTGGTATCGCTTCTTGTTGAGCAGCAGCCGTGTGACGTCGGGCCGCGAATAATGCCCGGCGGGGTCGGCGGCGTTCTTGGCGACGCCGATGGCGCCGAGATCGATCTCGGCGATCAGCAGACCCTCCTGGTCCGGCGCGAGCTTGTCGCCGATCTGGCTGCCGTCGGGGCCGTAGATCGCGGCAAAACCGCCGCCCACATGCAGCAGCGCATTTTTGTCGGGCCGGTCGCAGAGCTCGTCGATCATCGCCTGCGACACCGTCGCGCAAGGCGCGAGCACGAAGCATGAGCCCTCCACCGCATAGACGCGCGAGGCGGCGTTGTTGACCTCGGCGCCGAGGGCGGGCGCGAAGGGATCGTACAGCGAGAAGCTCGGCCAGGCCGCGACATGGACCTGCTCGTTCTGGGCGTACATCGCGTATTTCGACAACGGCTGGAGATGCTCCCAACAGCACAGCGCGCCGATGCGGCCGATGTCGGCGCGAGCATGGACGGCAAGATCGCTGCCGTCACCTTCACCGTAAACGGTGCGCTCGGCATGGGTCGGCCGCAATTTGCGGCGCTTCGCGATGGTCTCGCCGTCGGGTCCGATCAGCCATTGCGCGAGGTAGAGACTGCCGCCATCGCGCTCAGACAGGCCGATCACCGCCGTCAGCTTGGCCTTGCGGACAGCATCGCGCAGGCGCTCGGCCTGCGGGCTATCATAGGACAGCGAATTGTCGAAATAGCGCTGCACGAAGCCGCGGCCGATCGCCCAGGCCGGCGAGTCCATCCAGATGTGCCAGGGGTAGCCGGGGATGAACGCTTCCGGAAAGGCAATCAGCTTGGCGCCCTTCTCCGCTGCCTCCTTGATCAGCGCGATCGACTTGTCGGTGGACGCGTCGAGATCGAGCCAGGCAGGTGCCGCCTGCACCACGGCGACCTTGTATTTCGGATGTTCGATACCCATTGCCGCCTCCATTGCCGGTTGATCGGAAGCCACGTCCGATGCAGTCTATTAGGCCAAGCCGGGCGGCCGGGCGCTCGACCACGGCGGAACAAAAACTCGACTGGAAGGGATCGCCGTCCCGGTACGGAACTTGCCTGCGCTCCGGCTGGATCTGCGCCACCATGCGGTTTTGCGGGATGTGAAAGGGAGGCCTGCCAATGCAAATCCAGTTCACGACGGACGACAGCCCCGGCTACCGGCGGCTGGCCCTCTGGCAGGATATCGTCTGCGACGTCTTCGTCGGGCTCGACTGCAAGTCCGACCTCGGCAGCGCCTTCCACGGCTCGGTGACGCAGGCCGCGCTCGGAAAGGCCGTGTGCTCCGACGTCAGCTCCGACCGCCAGCATGTGTTCCGCACGCCCTCGCGCATCGCGCGCTCGGATCAGGATTTCGTCCTCATTGCGCTCGGCAATCGCGGCGCCGGTGGCGTGGTGCAGGACGGCCGCGAGACCGTGATCCATCCCGGCGAATTCGCGCTCTACGACACCACACGCCCCTATGAGCTGAAATTCAATGACAGCTTCACGCAGACGATCTTTAAGGTCCCGCGCCAGATGTTGCAGCGCCGGCTCGGCGGCACCGAGACGCTGACTGCAATCTCGTTCGGGGCCGATGTGCCGCTCGAGCGGCTCGCCTATGATTTCATCTTCCGGCTCTGCCAGAGCGCAGATCGGCTCGCGCCGGACAATGCCGCCGCGTTGTCGGAACAGGCCATCGATCTGCTCGCGATGGCGCTGAGCGAACGGCTCGGCAAGACATCGCTGCCGTCCTCGACCTATCGCTCCGCCCTGCTCTACCGGTTGAAAGCGCAGATCCGGACGCACCTTGCCGATCCTGACCTCTCGCTGTCGGAAACCGCGGCCACGCTCGGCATCTCGCCGCGCTATGTGAACGATCTTCTCGCCGACGAGGACACCTCGTTCCAGCGCCATGTGCTCGCCGAGCGCCTCGCCCAATGCAGGCGCGACCTCGCCTCGCCCATGCTCGCCCATCGCCACATCAGCGAGATTGCGTTTGCCTGGGGTTTCAACGACCTCTCGCATTTCGGCCGCGTCTTCCGCGAGCATTTCGGGATGTCGCCACGCGATTACCGACAGAGCCAGTTGCGGCACTGACGCTGGGGATAGCGCGATTTCAGAGCGGGCGCGTCCGCCTCTGACCAGCACGTTGCAGAGCAGAGCCGCCATGTGCTCGCGCAATGGTGCGCGAAGCATGTTTGGGCTAGCTTCAGCAGCAAGACCGCGGGGATCAATCAGCCGGCCGCCAGGAGCAGATCGATGGAATACCGTCGCTTGGGCCGGTCCGGCCTCATGGTGCCCGCTTTGAGTCTTGGCACCGGGACGTTCGGCGGCGTCGGCCGCCTCGCGGCATGGGGGACGACGGACGCGACCGAGGCGCGCCGCCTTCTGGACATTTGCCTGGAGGCCGGCGTGTCGATGTTCGACACCGCCGATGTCTATTCGCTCGGTGAATCCGAACGGGTTCTCGGTGAAGCCATCAAGGGCCGCCGCGAGAAGGTGCTGGTCTCGACCAAGGCGACGTTCCGCTTCGGAGACGGCCCTAACGACGTCGGCTCGTCGCGGCAGCATTTGCTGGCAGCCATCGACAGCTCGCTGAGCCGGCTTGGCACCGACTATATCGACCTGTTCCAGCTCCATGGCTTCGATGCCTTCACCCCGCCCGAGGAGGTGCTCTCGACGCTCGACATGCTCGTGCGTGCCGGCAAGATCCGCTATGTCGGCGTCTCGAACTTTTCGGGCTGGCATCTGATGAAGTCGCTTGGCGTCGCCGACAAGCACGGCTTCCCGCGTTACGTCGCCAACCAGACCTACTATTCGTTGATCGGACGCGACTATGAATGGGAGCTGATGCCGCTCGGCCTCGACCAGGGGCTCGGCGCGGTGGTCTGGTCGCCGCTCGGCTGGGGCCGTCTCACCGGAAAGATCCGTCGCGGTCAGCCGAAGCCCGAGGTCAGCCGCCTGCCCAAGACCGCCGATTTCGGCCCGCCCGTGCCCGACGAGCACCTCTATCGCGTCGTCGAGGCGATCGACGAGGTCGCCAAGGAGACGGGCAAGAGTGTCTCCCAGATCGCACTGAACTGGCTGCTCCAGCGCCCGACAGTCTCAACGCTGATCGTCGGCGCGCGCAACGAGACGCAGTTGCGCGAAAACCTCGGCGCGGTCGGCTGGTCCCTGACCAAGGATCAGGTCGCAAGGCTCGATGCCGCGAGCAAGGTGACGCTGCCCTATCCGTACTGGCACCAGCGCACGACTTTCAGCGACCGCAATCCGCCGGCGGTGTGAGCGCGCCGCTCCGCGGGGATTAGCACGAAATTGGCCGACGCTCACCCGCACCATCACCACCATGCCATTCTGCCGCTGTTTTGCCCGGACGGGTCAATCAATATTTCTGCGTTCCCGAATTCAAGATTTGCCAGTCGTTTCTACTGTGCATGGGGTTGTTTTCGCGTTTCTTGTTGGAGTCGCCCCAACCCATGCCCACAGCGCCGGGAGACCCGCTCCCGGGACAGGAACCGCCCGTGTCGTACCGGGTTGCGATGCATCTCGCAATTTCCTAATCCGGAGATCAGCCACGGCTCGAATCAAGCGCGCCTCCCCCATGTCCTCTGTCCCGTTCGAGCATGCCGACGGCCTGCCGCAGCCCCAGCGCAACCAGGCGGTCCTGACCATTGCGCTCGGCATCATCATGGCCGTGGTCGACAGCGCCATTGCTAATGTCGCGCTGCCGACGATCGCAGCCGATCTGAACGCCAGCCCGGCCTTCTCGATCTGGATCGTCAACGGGTACCAGCTCGCGATCACGATCTCGCTGCTGCCGCTGGCGTCGCTCGGCGAGATCGTCGGCTATCGCCGCGTCTACCTGGTCGGGCTCGTGCTGTTCACGCTCGCATCCGCATTCTGCGCACTGGCGCATACACTGCCGCTGCTCACGATCGCGCGCATCATCCAGGGCTTTGGCGCGGCCGGCATCATGAGCGTCAACTCGGCGCTGGTGCGGTTCACCTATCCGCGCAGCCTGCTCGGCCGCGGCATCGGGCTCAACGCGCTCGTCGTCGCCTTCTCTGCCGCCGTCGGCCCGACGCTCGCCGCCGGCATCCTCGCGGTCGGCAGCTGGCCGTGGCTGTTCGCCATCAACGTCCCGCTCGGCGTGGTGACGCTGGCGCTCGGCTGGCGCAGCCTGCCGCATACGAGCCCCGCCAGCCATTCCTTCGACTGGCAGAGCGCGGGTCTCTCCGCGATGACCTTCGGCGTCGGCATCGCCGCGATCGACAGCGTCGGTCACGGCGAGGCAACGCTGACATGCCTCGTCCAGTTCGCGATCGCCATTATCGCCGGCGCGCTGCTGGTCTACCGCGAGACCCACATGAGCTCGCCGTTACTGCCGATCGACCTGTTGCGCATCCCGGTGTTCGGGCTGTCGATCGCGACCTCGATCGCCTCGTTCTGCGGGCAGATGCTGGCCTTCGTCGCAATCCCGTTCTACCTCCAGAGCCGCTTCGGCTATTCGGCCGTGCATATGGGCCTCCTGATCACGCCGTGGCCGATCGCGGTGGCCTTCGCAGCCCCCCTCGCCGGCCGCCTGGTCGAGCATTATCCGGCCGGCCTGCTCGGCGGCATCGGGCTCGCGTTGTTCGCCTGCGGTCTCGGCGCGCTCGCCTTCCTGTCCGACGCTCCGACGCCGCTCGACATCGTCTGGCGGATGGCGCTGGCCGGCGCCGGCTTCGGCCTGTTCCAGACGCCCAACAACCGCACCATGATCGCGGCCGCCCCTCGCGAACGCTCCGGCGGCGCCAGCGGCATGCTGGGTACTGCGCGGCTGCTCGGCCAAACCACGGGAGCTGCACTGGTCGCGCTGTTCCTTGGCCGCTATCCAATCGATGGAACCCGAATCGCACTCCTCACCGGGGTGGGCTTCGCGCTCTGCGGCGCGATGCTGAGCATGCTGCGACTGTCGCCCGCGGGTGCGCGCGGCGCCGAGCATGTCCGCGTGCAGGACGACCAGCGCCTGCGCGGCGAATGATGCCGTCTGGCAAGGCGTGACGCACGCAAAGAAAAAGGCCGGCTCTTCAGCCGGCCTTTTTGATTCATGTTCCAGCGATCAAGCCTTGACCAGCGGGCCCTTGGAGGCCGGTCCCTTCGGGCCGCCTGGCTTGTTGGACTTGCCCGGCGGGCGCTTGCGGGCGCCGGGCAGCTTTTCCTGCTTCGGCGTGACCGGACCTTCGACGAACTCGAAGCCGATCTTTTCCTTGGTCTCGTCGGCCTCGTCCTTGACCAGGACGACACGGACGTGGCCGCCGCCCTTGAGCTTGCCGAACAGCACCTCGTCGGCCAGCGGCTTCTTGATGTGCTCCTGGATGACGCGGGCCATCGGCCGCGCACCCATCTGCTCGTCATAGCCGTGCTGGACCAGCCAGGCCTTGGCGGGCTCGGACAGCTCGATGGTGACGTCGCGGTCGCCGAGCTGCGCTTCGAGCTGAAGCACGAACTTCTCCACCACCGTGCCGATCACCTCGACGCTGAGGTGGCCGAACGAGACGATGGCATCGAGGCGGTTGCGGAACTCCGGCGCGAACTGCCGGTTGATCGCCTCGTGGTCGTCGCCTTCCCGCTTCGAGCGCGTGAAGCCGAACGCCTGCTTGGCGAGATCCGAAGCACCCGCATTCGTGGTCATGATCAGGATCACGTTGCGGAAGTTGACCTGCTTGCCGTTGTGGTCGGTGAGCCGGCCGTGATCCATGATCTGGAGCAGCACATTGTAGAGGTCGGGATGCGCCTTCTCGATTTCGTCGAGCAACACCACGCAATGCGGATGCTGATCGACGCCATCAGTGAGCAGGCCGCCCTGGTCGAAGCCGACATAGCCGGGAGGCGCGCCGATCAGGCGCGACACGGTGTGTCGCTCCATGTATTCGGACATGTCGAACCGCAGCAATTCGACGCCAAGCGACGCCGCGAGCTGCTTTGCGACCTCGGTCTTGCCGACGCCGGTCGGACCCGAGAACAAATAGCAGCCGATCGGCTTCTCCGGCTCGCGGAGGCCGGCTCGCGCCAGCTTGATCGACGCGGCAAGCGACTCGATCGCCTTGTCCTGGCCGAACACGGTGCGCTTCAGGGTCTGCTCGAGATGCTTGAGCACCTCGGCATCGTCCTTCGACACGCTCTTCGGCGGGATCCGCGCCATCGAGGCGATCGTGGTCTCGATCTCCTTGATGCCGATCGTCTTCTTGCGCTTGTTCTCAGCCACTAGCATCTGCGCCGCGCCGGACTCGTCGATCACGTCGATCGCCTTGTCGGGCAGCTTGCGGTCATGGATGTAGCGCGAGGAGAGCTGGACCGCAGCCTCGATCGCCTCGTTGGTGTATTTCAGCCGATGGTAGTCCTCGAAGTAAGGCTTGAGGCCCTTGAGGATCGCGATCGCGTCCTCGACCGTCGGCTCGTTGATGTCGATCTTCTGGAACCGCCGCACCAGCGCGCGGTCCTTCTCGAAGTGCTGGCGGTATTCCTTGTAGGTCGTCGAGCCCATGCAGCGGATGGTGCCCGAGGCGAGCGCAGGCTTGAGCAGGTTCGAGGCATCCATCGCCCCACCCGACGTTGCACCCGCGCCGATCACGGTGTGAATCTCGTCGATGAACAGGATGGCGTTCGGATGCGCCTCGAGCTCCTTGAGCACCTGCTTCAGGCGCTCCTCGAAGTCGCCGCGATAGCGCGTGCCCGCGAGCAGCGTGCCCATGTCGAGCGAGAACACGGTCGCAGCCGCCAGAACCTCCGGCACCTCGCTGTCGACGATGCGCTTAGCAAGGCCTTCGGCGATCGCGGTCTTGCCGACGCCGGCCTCGCCCACGAATAGCGGGTTGTTCTTCTGCCGGCGGCACAGGACCTGGATCGCGCGATTGATCTCGGAATTGCGTCCGATCACCGGATCGATCTTGCCGTCGCGCGCCTTCTTGTTGAGGTTGACGCAATAGGTCTCGAGCGCCTCGCCCTTCTTCTTGGCGTCCTCGCTACCCTTGGTCTCGGTCTCCTCGTCCACGCCGCGCACCGGCCGCGCCTCGGAGACGCCCGGCCGCTTGGCGATGCCGTGGCTGATGTAGTTGACGGCGTCGTAGCGCGTCATGTCCTGCTCTTGCAGGAAGTAGGCGGCATGGCTCTCGCGCTCGGCGAAGATCGCGATCAGCACATTGGCGCCGGTCACCTCTTCGCGACCGGAGGACTGCACATGGATCACCGCGCGCTGGATCACGCGCTGGAAACCGGCGGTCGGCTTGGCATCATCTGCGCCGTCCGTCACCAGATTTTCGAATTCGGTCTCAAGATAATTGACGAGGCTCGTGCGGAGCTTGTCGAGATCGACGCTACAGGCGCGCATGACGGCGGCTGCGTCGGAATCGTCGATCAAGGAGAGCAGAAGATGCTCGAGCGTCGCGTATTGGTGATGACGCTCGTTTGCGATCGCCAGTGCACGATGCAGGGATTGTTCAAGGCTTTGAGAAAAAGTCGGCATTCGCGTCCTCTATGGCCCCCACCATCATGATCGCCATCGCCCGGTCAGGCAACAACAACCTTTGTCACATATAGTTATACAAGATCGCGGCGAAAGACCGGTTCCGCGACTCAATGGGCATTACGCGCCCACGGTATATTCGATGCAAAACCCGTTCCGATTTGGGCAGAACTACCCATCTGGGCAGGATCGGCGCCGGCGCTGATCTCCGCCGGATCATGCGGCAGGACGTGCTGCCGTCACACACCGCACGAACAGAACCACTCTAAAAAAAACCTGAATTTGAACGCGCGGTTACTTCTTTTCCATCACGCATTGCAGCGGGTGCTGGTGCTTGCGGGCGAAATCCATCACCTGTGTCACCTTCGTCTCGGCAATCTCGTAGGTGAACACGCCGCACTCGCCGATGCCGTGATGGTGGACATGCAGCATGATCTTGGTCGCGGCCTCGACGTCTTTCTGGAAGAACTTCTCCAGCACGTGGACGACGAACTCCATCGGCGTGTAATCGTCGTTCAGGATCAGCACACGATACAGGTTCGGCCGCTTGGTCTTCGGTTTGACCTTGGTGATGACGGATGTGTTCGGACCCGCCGGGCCACCGGAACGGTTCTCGTCGTTGCTCATCCGAGGAGCGTGGGCGGCAGCGGGCAGGTCTAGTCTGGAAGTCAGTTGCGGCATGGCTCAGGCGTTCAAATTCCCCACGGAAGCGTGTGACGGCCCGCCGCACGGCCCCGCAGCCGGGAGCCTGGCGCTGGCGCGCCGCCTTGTCGGATCGCCGCTTCCAACCGGTCCGGTCGAAGCCGGGTCGGTTGCAAGGAATATGGGCCCGCCCCCGGCTCGCCGCAAGCGTGGAGGGTCCAGCCGATGCGGCCGCAGCGGCCCCGATTCCCGATCCGGGCGATCCGGGACAAGGTTAATCAATCCGAACCGATTTGACAAAACAATCCGTCCCCGGGTTTCACCGGTATTAACCAGAACCCCTTCGGCAGCAGCGGCGCGACCTTTTGCGCGCCACCAGCCCCGTTTTTTTGCGGTCGAGTTTACCTGGTCTTCAATCACGCGCCCTGAAATAGCGCAGAATTCGAGATTTCGGGGAATGTCATGTTTCGCCTGCCCCTCGCCCGGTGCATTCTTCGATACCTCGCTCGCTTTGCCGCCGGCGAGCAAGGCAACGTCGCCGTCATCTTTGCGATCTTGCTGTTCCCGACCATCTATTTGCTGGGCATGACCCTCGATTACACTCAGGCGCAACGCCGGCAATCGCAACTGGACGCCGCAGCTGATGCCGCCGCAATCGCGGCCGTGACACCATCGATGATGGCCCAAAGCACAACGGTCGCACAGACGACCGCCACGAATATCTTCAATGCAACAGCGAATGCAATCGCCGGCGGCCTGACTGGGGCGCCCGTCCTGACCGTCAACGTCGGCAACATCGGCTTGGTGCGCAGTGCGACCGTTAGTTACACAGCGAACTCCAGCAACGCCTTCCCGACCCTGCTCGGCGCTCCCGTGTGGCCGATCAAGGGCGCAGCGACGGCCAGCGCCTCCGGCGCGCCGAACATCAACTTCTACTTGCTGCTCGACGACTCGCCATCAATGGGAATTGCAGCGACATCGGACGATATCACCAACTTGATCGCCGCCACGAAAAACCAACCTTCCGGCTCCGCGAACTGCGCGTTCGCCTGCCATGAAGCGCATCCCAATCTCGACAGCGGTGCAAGCGCCTCGACCGTGGACAACCTCACCATCGCACGCAACAAGAACATCACGCTGCGCATCGACCTCGTGGCCCAGGCGACGGCAAGTCTAATGAAGACCGCGCAATCCACCGAGGCGACACAGAACAACACTTACAAGGCTGCGATCTATTCATTCGACTACGGGTTCAACACGGTGTATGCGCCGTCGGGGCTGCCATCCGCCGACCTGACGAGTGCCGCGACCGCGGCCGCGAACAACATTTCGCTTCTCAAAGTCGACCATCAGAACTGCGTCGTTTCGGGGAGTTGCACCACCGACTACGGCACCGACATCGAAAACGCGCTCACGAGCGTCAACGCCCTCATGCCGTTGCCCGGCGGAGGGTCAAATCAGACCGGGGATACGCCTCAGGAAGTGATCTTCCTCGTCACCGACGGGGTTGACGACAAGATGGTGTCGCTGAGCTCGTCCTGCAGCGGAACGCCGCTTGCCAACGGCTCCAAGTATCGGTGTCAGCAACCGATCAATACGTCAATATGCACGACGATCAAGAACCGGGGAATTCGCATCGCGGTGCTCTATACCGAGTACCTGCCGCTCACAAGCAACGGCTGGTACACCTCCTACATCGCGCCGTTCAACAATCCCTCGTCGTCGACCGGACAGATCGCGCAAAATGCGAAATCCTGCGCGTCGCCCGGCTTGTTCTATGACGTCCAATCGGGCGGCGACATCACCGACGCACTCAAGAAACTGTTCCTGTTGGTCGTGGAAACGGCCCCTCACCTGACGAACTGAGCTAACGTCATGCCCGAGTTGCGAGCCATATCCGGAAAGCGACGCCTTCGCGGGCTGTTCGCAACTTTCCGCAAAGACGAAGACGGCGCGAACGCTGTCGAATTCGCGCTGGTTGCGCCGGTGTTCATCGCGTTGCTGGTTGGAATCATCCAGATCTTCCTGGTCTTCTTCGGCCAGCAGCTGCTTCAGCAGATCGTGCAGCAGTCGGCGCGACAGATCATGACCGGCCAGGCACAGTCGGCCGGCATGACGCAGACCCAATTTTCGACCCTGGTGTGCTCGCAGGTCCGTATCATCTTCAACTGCAACAATCTGATGATCAGCGTTCAGTCCGGGAGCGATTGGTCGGCGTTGAGCGCGGCTGCACCGACATTGACTTTCAATGCCGACGGCAGTGTCGCCAACAGCTGGCCCTACAACCCAGGCGGTCCTTCCGACAAGGTCATCCTGGCGGTGATCTACCAATGGCCGGTCTTCATGGGACCGCTCGGTTTTACCCTTGCGAACCTGCCCAATGGCAATCGCCAGATCACAGCGTCCGCCGCTTTCCAGAACGAGCCCTATCAATGACCCGCATGCCCATGCGCCTGAGGGAATTCCGAGCCGACGAAAATGGCGTGGCAGCCATCGAGCTTGCCATCGTACTGCCGTTCATGCTGCTGCTTTGCATGGGCGGAGTCGAGCTCGGCAACGCGCTCTCGATCAACGTCAAGGTCACGGCGACGGTGCATACCATCGCCGATATCCTGTCGCAGAACAAATGTGTGACGACCAGCGACGTCACCGGCATTCTCAACGCCTCTTCCAGAGTCCTCTCACCTTATGACATCACCAAGGCCGTCGTGACGGTCACTGAGGTGCAGCCGACCGGCGACAACATCACGGCCAAGGTGATCTGGAGCCAGTCGCTTAACGGAACGGCAAGAACGACGGGAACAACGGTCAACCTGCCGACATCCCTGACGGGGGTGCCGACCACAACTGGGCTTATTCTCGGTGAGACGACGTATTTCTATACGCCTAACCTCGGCTACACGATCAGCGGGACCGTTACGCTCAGCGACAGCTACTATCTGTACCCGCGCCAAACGAGCTTTGTCCCGACCATCACAAGCGGGACGACGCCGCCCGTCCCAGGAACCTCATGTCCAACCTCTTGACGTGCCTCCGCTCGCAAAAAAGCCCGGCTGGTTCAGCCGGGCTTTTTGATTCCAGAAGTTCAGAGAATTATTGAGCGGCCGGGGTGAACTTCGACACAACCGTCTCGACCGGCTTGAACGCCTGCTTGGCGAGGTCGCTGTAGAGGCCGGCGATCTTCTGCGATTCCGCGACGAAGGTCTCGTAGGCGGAGCGGGCGAAATCGGTCTGGGCTTCCATCGCCTTGTCCAGCGACTTCACGCCGGAGAGCTTCTCGACGAAGGACTTGGTGTCTTCGAAGGACTTCTTGGTGTAGTCGCCATAAGCGCTGGCGATCGCCTGGAGGCCGTGCTGCACCGAGGTGGCGGAGGCAACGCACGTCTCGAAATGCTCTTTCCCGTAGTTCTGAAAGTCTTCAACCTTGAACATCCTGGATCCTTTTCCCTGGCTCGTGTCCGGAAGCCCCGGCTCCCTGACTCTGCCCAGAATTAGTGCAACGCACAAAAAAGTCAAGAATCTTGTGCGATGCACAAAAATGAATGTAAATTACCGAGATTCCCGGGGTTTCCCGCAAAGAGTTCCTTAAGCTTTTGGAAACCGCTGCGCCCTACCCTGATTCCCTGGACGTGTTCACCTTCCGCAGACGGCCAAAAGCCGTTCGAGAACATCACCTTAGCCAGAATAGCGGCTCAGGCCCAACGTCCCCCGCAAGAGAGCATCAGCGGAGGGACAGGCTGAGCAGGTAATGATCCCGGTCCGCAGGGCACAATTTCGCCTCACGAGCCGGTGATCAAGTCACAAACGGGGACGGGGTTCCATGCTTCGTAACAACTGGTCTTCCTCGCGCTGGGCGCGGGTTGGCATTTTCGGGCTTCTCACGGTCACTACAGCCGTCATCTTCACAACCGACGCTGCCGACGCTCGACGCTATCGGCGCCACTATGCGCACCACCGGGTGCATCGCGATGTTTCCGAGAGCTACAGCCCGCAATTCGCGTCGATCATCGTCGACGGCAATTCTGGTGCAGTGCTCCAGTCGACCAGCCCGGACGGACTTCGTCATCCCGCTTCGCTCACCAAGATCATGACGCTCTATCTGCTGTTCGAGCGCCTCGAGTCCGGCAAGATGAAACTCGACACCGAGATGCCGGTGTCCCAGCACGCCGCCGATCAGGATCCGACCAAGCTGAACCTGCGTGCCGGCCAGACCATCCGCGTCGAGGACGCGATCAAGGGTCTCGTCACCCGCTCCGCCAATGACGCGGCTGTTGTGATCGCCGAAGCGATCGGCGGCGACGAGGAGGATTTCGCCGCGATGATGACGCGCAAGGCGCGCGCGCTCGGCATGTCCAAGACGGTCTACCGCAATGCCAACGGCCTTCCCAACGACGAGCAGGTGACGACCGCGCGCGATCAGGCCACGCTCGGCCGCGCCATCCAGGAGCGCTTCCCGCGCTACTATCGCTATTTCTCGACGACCTCGTTCACTTGGCGCGGCGAGCAGATCCGCAACCACAATCACCTGCTCGGCAGTGTCGAGGGCGTGGACGGGATCAAGACCGGCTACACCCGCGCCTCCGGCTTCAACCTCGTGACCTCGATGCGCCGCGGCAACCGCCATCTGATCGGCGTGGTGCTCGGCGGCCGCAGCAGCGGTTCGCGCGACGCCATCATGCGCAATCTGCTTGCGGAAAATCTCGAGAAGGGCGCAACCACCCACACAGTCGTGGCGGTGACCGAGCGCAACAGTGCTGAAGCCAGCACCGAAATTGCCGATGCCTCGGATACCCCTGCCCGCCCCGCTCCGCAGGTTCAGGTCGCAGCCGCTCCTGCGCCCGAGGCAGCCGCGCCGCGTCTCGTCTCGCGCCTGTCGGCGCTCGCAGCTGCGACCGCCGCCATGCCGCCGGCGCAACCGAAGCCTGAGGCCAAGGCCACGGAATCCAGGATCGAGCCCGCGCCGCTCACCAATGGCGTGATCTCGAGCCAGCCGCTTTCCCTCATCCCGGGTTCGTCCGAGCCGATGAAGCCGGTCCGGGTCAAGACGGTTCAGGTCAAGGCCGGCGCGGTCAAGGTCGCGTCCGCCGCCCCGGCCCAGGTCGCGCCGCAGGTCACCAACGCGATTTCGTCCCGCAACGACGTCGCGGAGACCTCCCGCGCTGTCGTCGCCAGGGCCGATGTCATTAACAGGCCGGAGTCCGTCAGGGCCGAGGTCGCCCGGACCGAGCTGCCGCAGCAGCCGTCGGGCTTCGGCACCGGTAACGGCATCCTCGGCGTGCTGCCGGCGACCACCGCCGCCGTCCCGGCGCCCGCCCCTGTCGCCAGGCTTGCCTCAGCCGATCCGGCGCCACAGCCGATCCAGATGAGCGCCACCATCAAGCCGGCCGTCACCCATAGCGGCTGGATCGTCCAGGTCGGCGCGCTTGAGAGCGAGGGTGAGGCCCAGCAGCGCATTGAGGCCGCGCGCAGCTCGGCCCGCGGCCTCCTCAGCAAGGCTGATCCTTTCACCGAGCCGGTCGTCGCTAGGGACAATCGCAAGCTCTACCGCGCCCGCTTTGCCGGTCTCGAGCGCGACCAGGCCGAAGCGGTGTGCCGGGCACTGAAGCGCGCCGACATCTCCTGCATGACCGTCCGCAACTGATCTCTCTAACCCGTCCAACCAAAATGCCCGCGCCCTTGCGCGGGCATTTTTGTTTTTGGGGATGCGGTGGCGCTGGAAGCTGTTCCGCGACAACCTCTCGTCAAGAATTTACGGTTAAAACTTTGCTCAAGGGATCGACCACGCCGACAATGGCGGGCATCGGGGCGACGGCAGACAGAGCAAGCGGAGCTCACGCGGTACGGGCGTTTGTAGCGTGGTGCCGGAGTTAGCCGTTATGCGTACGAAGCAGAGTATCCTTGGCCTCGTTTACCCGGGCAGCGAGATACGTCGAGCCCCCCTGGTCGGGATGGAGTTTCTTCATCAGGGACTTGTGCGCCCGGCCGATGTCGTCGCGCCCCGCCCCCGGCTGCAGGCCAAGGATCTGATAGGCCTCCTCCGCCGTCATTTTGCCGCTCGCCGCCGTGCGGCGCTGCCCCCCTGCCGCGTCGCCCTGCGCGTTCTGACGCCAAGCGGGAAACCGGCGGTCCAGATAGCTTTCAAGTAAGGCCACGCTCTCGGCGTCGAACGCCGGAACCATCGCCAGCAGACTTGCAAGTTCGAACTCGTCGAGACTGCGCCCGGCGTGAGGCCCCGCGACGATCTGGCCCGAGAGCTGGCCGGACTCGTGATCGAGCCGCATGTCCAGGAATTGCGAGCGTACGCGCGAGGTCTGGCCGGACGGACGCCTCGCACCGCCGCCGAATAGCCCGCCGATATTGCCGAAGCCCGCATTCGCCAGCGGCGCCCAACCGAGCAGTCCGGCACCGAATATCCCGAGCGGGATCGCCACAGCCAGTTCGCCCCGCAAGCCAGTGAAGGCCGCCACGGCGAGCGCGACCATTCCACCGCCGACCTTGATGGCGCGCGCCAGCACGGCCGGATTCGCAGCGCGGAACATCTGGAGCAGCAGGTAGAGTGTGATAACGGCGATAACGCCGGCGATCAGAGTCATGGCCTGAATATAGTCGCCCTGTTGTCAAAAAGCATGACGTCCTTCCATGCGTCCACGATCGGAGCGTGACACGAGAAGTTCGTTTGCCGATAAGCGCCCACCCGTGGCGGGATTGATCGCGCTCGGCACGCTGCGCCTG
Organism: Bradyrhizobium diazoefficiens; assembly: GCF_016612535.1. NCBI lineage: Bacteria > Pseudomonadati > Pseudomonadota > Alphaproteobacteria > Hyphomicrobiales > Nitrobacteraceae > Bradyrhizobium > Bradyrhizobium diazoefficiens. The sequence goes on along the minus strand of NZ_JAENXS010000002.1, from coordinate 8,559 downwards.
ATCCTGCATGGATTGCTATTGCCGTCGCCGGCGGCGCCGCCTCCGACGCCGGCCATACCGGCCCGACCTGCTACTTCATCTGTCCGATCAGCTTTGCCGCGCCGCTCGCGGTCTTCGCCAATCTCAATAGCGCCTCACGACCACCGGCGGCGTAGGCCGCGGCCGCCCGCAACAGTTCGCGCAGCTGCACCGCCGCGCCCGGATCGAACCGGCACCAGGCGCCACCGGTCAGACGCGCGATCTCGCGAAACGCCTGCTCGGCGACCGCGTCATGGCCTTCCTGAAACAGGAACACCGGCACCTTCAGCATGCCGAGCTCGCCGGCCTTGGCGCAGAGCGCGTCGACCTTCTCCTCCATGGCGTCGCCGACGAACACCACCGCACGCACGCCCGATGCGACCGCCTCGCACCGCGCGTCGGTCAGCACCCTGCCGATCTGAGTATCGCCGCCGCGGCAATCGATCTTGCTCATCAGCGTCGCAAGCTTGCTGCTGTCGGAAATCCACCCTGTGGCGCGGCATTCGTTGTAGCCGCGATAGTAGACGAGCCGGATGTCGAGGCTGCCGAGCACCGCCGCCTCGCGGAACATGTCCGCCTGAAGCGCGCAGGCCATGTCCCAGGTCGGCTGCCGGCTCATCGTCGCATCCAGCGCGAAGATCAGGCGGCCCTTCGCGCCGGGGGCATGCGGCGACAGTGCATGCGCCTTGGCGACGAAGGCGGCGACGTCCTCCGAGGTCGAGGTCTTTGCCTGCGGCAACACGCCGTCGCTTTCGGCTGTCGCCGACACGGCATCGCTATTGCGCGGTTTGATGGGGTCGCCAGGCATCCGTGGTCACGCTTGGAGTCAGGCCACCAATGTGGATAGCGTGCCCTGCCCGGTCAATGTGCAAAGCCTCCGCAGGCGGGTGCCAACGGAGGCTTTGAAACGCGTTTCCGACGCTGGTCGGACGGGTCAGCTCTTGGCTGGCGACATCAGGGCGACCGGACCCGGTTCGAGCACCTTCGGCGGCGACGACGTGGTGTCGACCGGCGCGATCGCGCTGTCGGTGTCGCTCAGGAATTGATCGAGCATGCCCTGGATCGAGTTCTTGGCGTCATCCGGACCGGTGTCGCGCATGTCGTTGTGCTGGAAGTCCGTCTTCACAACCTGAATACCGGCCTTCTCGCACTCCTCGTCGGTCGGGATCACGCCCGGATCAGTCTTGAACTGCGGATCATGGGAACGGAACGAAAGGATCTTGAACTTGCCGGCGGTCACGAAAGGCACGCGGAGATTGTCCAACGTCACGACCTTCTTGACCTCATCCGGATACTGCTTGGCGAAATACATCGTGATGTCGCCGCCCATGGAGTGGCCGACCATCGTGACCCGGCTGTAGTCCGCGTTGGGCTGAACCTTCTTCATTTCCTGCATCGCCAGATGGATATTGGCAACGCCGCGCAGGATCTGCGGCAGGCGGCCGACATAGAGCTCGCCGGGCTTGGTCACCATCGGCGGATCGGTCGGCAAATCATGCTGCGGGCTGACGACGAGATAGCCGCGCGCGGCAAAGACGTTGGCGAGGAAGCCGTACTCGGTGTTCTTGACGGTGTTACCGTGATTGATCACGGCAACCGGCAACGTGATCATGCCGGCATTGGCCTGCATTTCCTTGTCGCGACGGATCGCGATGTCGACAGGCACGGGACGATTGTCGCGCGAAGGATCGTAGAAGGTGATGGTCTCGTGCTTGATGGCCCACTTGCTCGCCGTGAAATAGGCGACGCCGCAGAGGGCACTGACACAAATCAGAACGGCAATTCCACGCTTCATTTTCGTCCTCAGCCTCAGGCCTTCCGACCTGATCCCTGTTGAAAATCGTGTTGTTCGGGGGCTCTTTGGCCCCTCGTCGCCTATTCCCTAATATATGTCACAGCGGCGTGACAGGAAGGCTAAATATTGTGATCTGGCAGCCCTTTCATTGTGCGACGCACACGTTTGGTGGACACCCCTGTTCTGATACCGCTACGTCCGGATGCAGATGACCGTCTGACGCAACCCGGGTTCAATTTCGCGGTAAACATTGAATGAAAATAGCTTCGCATGGGCTCGGTTCCGGCGGGAACCGGCGGACTTGATCGACTGGAAGTAGCGATATACCGCCTGGATCAGGCGCCGAGGATATCGTGAACCTCGAGCGGCTTGTCCACCTGGCTGAACCACTCGGCGCGATTTGCCGCACGTCGGCGGCCACGTTCGTCGAGCGGCAGCTTGAGCTGGCGCAGCAGGCTCGTGACCTCTTCCCGCGCAGTGAGATGGCCGAGATTCGGCCGCATGCCGAGCGTGGCCTCGTCGATCTCGTCCAGCGCGGTCAGGCCACGCGGGAAGAATTCACGATAGACGACGCGCTCGGCGAAACCGTCGACGTAGCGGAAGCCGAGCCGCAGCGACAAATCCTTCAGGCTGTCGGCAACGAGCTGCTTGTTGCGGGAGCCGAGCATCGACAGACGGTTCCGCACCACGATCCAGTCGGTCGACGAGCCGTCGAGCTGGCGGCGCTTGCGCCTGACGTCGCGCACCATCTCGGCGTAATGGCTTTCCCCTGTTACCGCGTAGTTGGCGGGATCGACGGTGCCGAGCACGTCGAAATCGAGAAAGCTGTCGTTGATCGGCGTGACCAGCGTATCGGCCATCGAATGGGCGAGCCGCATCAGATAGCTGTCGGTGCCGGGCGTATCGATGACGATGAAGTCGAAACTGCTCTCGACCGCCGAGACCGCCTCCATGAATTGAAGGAACTCGGAATTCTCGTTCTCGGCGACCTGCATGGTCTCGCCGAGCTTGATGCAGCGATGCGTCGGCAGCTCGAGGTCGAGCTTGGTGCGCCGCGCCCAGGCGGAACGGTTATTGATGTAGTGAGTGAAGCTTTGCTGGCGGCAGTCGAGGTCGATGGTGGCGACGCGCTGGCCGGCCTTCAGGAGCGCAACCGCGATGTGCAGGGCGGTGGTCGATTTGCCGGAGCCGCCCTTCTCATTGCCGAGCACAACGACGTGCGCCGAGCCGGATTGGCTTTGGCTAGCCTGCACAAGCATGGCGATCCTCAACACCCCTGAACAATATCTTCGAGTTGGCTGCGTCTGCGGTCAAGTGAAATGCGTGACAGGATGACGAAATCACAGTGCGCTGGTCTTCATCATGAATCGTGTCGTGGTGTCGCGTCTGTGATCCAACCCACAATGGCACGACATCCTCACCGCGGGAGATGCTGTGCCGCATGTCGATGCATGGCGTCCACGACCGCCGCTTGTTAAGGTTAGTCGGCTGCGCGGCAGGCCGCGCCCTCCCCCAACCTTGCCGAGTCCTGATGTCACGAAGCCCCTTGATCACCCGCACGGTGCCCGCCCTGCGACGCGCCGTCGACAACCTTCGCAAGCGAAAGGCCACGGTCGCGCTGGTGCCGACCATGGGGGCACTCCATGACGGACATGTGTCGCTGGTCCGCCTGGCCAAACGGCGTGCAAACCGCGTCGTGGTCTCGATCTTCGTCAATCCAACTCAGTTCGCCCCGACCGAGGATTTCGGCGCCTATCCGCGTACCTGGAAGGCCGACATCGCCAAGCTCGCAGCCGAGGATGTCGAGATCGTCTGGCATCCCGGCGTCGAAGCGATGTATCCGGAAGGCTTTGCGACCCGCATCGTCCCGGAGGGGCCGGCGCTGGCTGGACTCGAGGATCGCTTCCGGCCGCACTTCTTTGGCGGCGTCGCCACCGTCGTCGGCAAGCTGTTCACGCAATGCCGGCCGGATGTCGCGATCTTCGGCGAGAAGGACTTTCAGCAATTGCGCGTGGTGACGCAGATGGCGCGCGACCTCGACCTCGGCGTGAAGGTGATCGGATCCCGCACAGTGCGCGAGCGCGACGGGCTTGCGATGTCCTCGCGCAACGTCTACCTCTCGCCCGAGGAGCGGCAGACCGCCTCCACGCTCTGCCGCGCCATGAAGGACAGTGCCGGACGCATCCGGGCCGGTGAAGCCATCGCGCCCGCGATGGCGCGCGGCGCCGAGACGATCAAGGCGGCCGGTTTTGCACTCGACTATTTCGAGGCCCGCCATGCCGAGACGCTGGCGCCGGCCACCTCGCGCAAGGATGGCCCTTTGCGGATCCTGGTCGCGGCCAAGCTCGGCGCGACCCGGCTGATCGACAATATCGCGGTTTAGCTAGAGCAGTCCGAGATCGCGCAACTCGCGGCGCATCGGTTCCGGCATGGCGGCGATGGTGCCCGCAGCGGATTTACCGAGATCGGACGGCACGGAATCGTCGGCGAGATAGCGCCAGCCCTGGAACGGGCGCATCGGCCGCGGCGACACCGAGATCACCTTCGGCTGCATGACGATGCGGCAGCGTCCGATGCCGTCCTTGTCGCGAAACGGCTCGATGCCGATGATCTTCTCGCGCGCGGCGATCTCGCCCTTGATGACCCAATAGAGCGAGCCGCCCGCCAGAATCTCAGCATCGCGCTTGGGCACCATGCGGGTGACGTGGATGTGGTGTTGCGGCAGACCCTTCTTCTTGGCGGTCTGCATCCGTTCGGCGATCCACCCCTTCAATTCCTTGACGGAGTCGCAGCCGACGGCAAGCTTGATCAGATGGAGTGGCATGGCCCAGCATTAGCGGGCCGGCCGCAGGTTTTCAAAGCCGAACTAATTGTTATCCGCAGCCGCGGGAGCCGAGGCCGGCGGCGGCGCCAGCGGAACCGGCGCTGCCCGCGCGCGCGCAGCCTTCGGCGCGGGCGGCTTCTTCGCAGGCGCTGCGGCCTGTGCGGAAGTCGCAGCCGCCGCGCGAGGCGCTGGCGCCGCGTTGGCGGTTGGCGGCTGGCGCGTGGCCGCCGTCGGCGGCTCCGGATTCATGATGCTCACCGGCGGCGTTGACGACGCACTCGGGAAGTCCGCATTGGTCGGCTTGCCCGTCGGCATCGTTGTTGGCAGCCCTGCGAGCGCGCCTGAGGGCGGCATCGCCGGCCCCGCTGCCGGTGCATTCCAGGTCGGCGCATAGCGCGCGACCAGCATGTCGTAGAGATGGGCGTCCATATTGGCGGCGACCTGCTGCTGATCGGTCAGCGAGCGGAAGGCCGCGCAATCGAACTGGGTGCAGGCGTCGCGCGCGACCAGCACCTGGGCAACGAGGCCGTAGCGATCGCGCTCCAGCGCCCTGCGCAGCACCTTCATGTCCGGCGTCAGGCTCTTCTCGGCCGCAGCGGCGTCTCCGAGCGCCATCAGTCGGTCGATCCTTGCCGCCGTGTAGGAGACGGCGGCCGCCGCTGCATCCGGTGAGCCAAACAACGCTTTCTCGCAACCCACCAGCACCGCATCACCGGCGAGATCGTCGAGGCAGGACAGCGCCGGCAGGTTCGCGGTTGCCACCGCCTGAGCGCGCGCCTCACTTGGGGCGGCCTGCCCCACGGGTCCGTAGACGCGCATGGTGGCGGCCACCGCGATGCCGATCGCGAGCAGCGTGATGACGGTGAGCGCGCCATTGGCGACCGATTTCTCGGCGCGCAGCAGCGTGATCAACATGATCAATCCGAAGAAGCCGGCAGCCGCCAGCGTCATCCACATCGGAAATGCCGGCGAACGCCAGATTTGGTCGAGCGACGAGGCCCATGCCCAGTTCATGCGCGATGTCCCCTCACGCGAGCCGAGAGCGAATGGTCAGGCGAGCACCGCGAGTCGGTAACTGCCCCTCGTCCACCTTTTCGAGGTGAAGCGGGCCTTTTGACGGCGAGCAGAGTGAGTTCCCCGGCGACGTCAATGCGCAGTGCCGTCATCGTCTCAGGAGAGTGCGAGCTGGCTTTCCTTGGCGACCCGTTCGAAGGCCTCGGTCGAGCTCTTGATCCGGTACTGGCAGTCGTCGCCCTCCGTCGGCAGCAGGCGGATGATCTCATAGGCGCCGCTGGCAGCCGGGCGCGCGACGTTGCTGGCCGTGAACAATACGCGCGATCCCACGGGGAATTTGTGCTTCAACACCCTCTCCATCACTCAAACAGCGCCTGCCTCGCACATGGTCCCACTGCGGCGGCCGGCCGGAAACCCAGCCGCTGTATAGCACGCATGCGGCGTTTTTGGCCAGCCTCATGCGAGCATGGCAAACGCGCCAATTTTGAAGTCCTTTCAGGACGATAACGGGAACAAGGCCTCCGTTAATACCGCTGGAACCGGGCCTCAGGCGCCGTGGGGCAGATGGCCCTCCGGGCTCGCCTGATCCACCGCCTTGGGCAGCTCCTGGGCCAGGATCTCGCCCAGCTGGTCGACCGGAATGTTGTAGCGCGCGGCGAGCTGACGGACGGTGTCGTTGCCGAGCACCGCGCGGAGCTGGTCGGCCGAGATCGGCATGTTCTGGCCGTTGCCGAGCCAGGATTTGACCTGGTCGCCGAGGCCCGCCTGCTGGAGCTTTGCCACGATCGCGCTGAGACCGCCCTGATTGTTGCTGCCGAGCACCTCGTTCATCACGGCGGGCAGGACGGCAGCACCGAGCTGGCCGAGCGCGTTGCGCAGTGCGGGGTTGTTTTCCAGCGAGTCCAGAATTCCCATGGTCGTCCCCTTCCCGAGCCGTCGTTCAACCGCAATTGAGCGCTGCCGTCCGGCATGCCGTCAAGCGCCCAATCACATTCGTGACTACACGTTCTCGAACTTTTCGATGACAAGCGTTTCGGCGATCCCGTCGCGGGTCCATTCCTGGAAGGCCGGCAGCGCCATCATCGTCTCCATGTACGCCTTGGCCTCGGGGCCGACCTCGATCGCATAGGTGCGGAAGCGGTGGACGACCGGGGCATACATCGCATCCGCCGCGCCGAAGCGGCCGAACAGGAACGGCCCGCCTGCGCCGTAACGTGTCCGGCACGCCCGCCAGATCTCCTCGATGCGGGCGACGTTGGCCTGCGCATCCGCCGACAGCGCGATTGCCCGCACGGGCCGATGCAGGTTCATGCCGCATTCGCTGCGCAGCGCCATGAAACCGGAATGCATCTCGGCGCACACCGAACGGGCAAAAGCGCGGCCGGCGACGTCGTCGGGCCACAGCTTCTTCTCAGGATAGCGCTCGGCGATGTATTCGATGATGCTGAGCGAATCCCATACCGTGATGTCGCCGTCGACCAGCACCGGCACCTTGCCGGCCCGACTGAAGGACAGAATCTGCTCCTTGTCCGCGGGGTTGTCGGTGTAGAGCGGGATCACGGTCTCCACGAACGGGATGTCGCTGGCGCGCAGTGCGAGCCAGGGCCGCATCGACCAAGACGAGTAGTTCTTGTTGCCGATCGCCAGCTTGAGCGCTGCCATGTCACTGGTCCTTCCGTAAGTCCTCTTGGATGCGGCTGTCTTTAACGCCATTGCCTGCCGCCAATCAATCGTTGCCGCAACTCAACCTGCGTGGCAATCGTCGCGATCCTTGCGAGGAGAGAGACATGGGCAGGCATTGGGTCGACATCACCGCCGTCGGCTTCTTCATCATCGAATGGCTGGTCTATGCCGCCACGCTCGAGCATTCCGCCTATGGCCGGGACAGCCTGTCGGCGCGGATGAACCGCTATCGCGAGGTCTGGGTGCGCCGTCTGCTCGACCGCGAGGCGCGCATGGTCGACATGCAGATCATGGCCTCGCTCCAGAACGGCACCGCCTTTTTTGCTTCCACCAGCCTGTTCGCACTCGGCGGCGCGCTGGCGCTGCTGCATGCGACCAACGACGCCATCACCATTCTGGCCAAGCTGCCGATCGACCTCAGCACTTCGCCCGCAATGTGGGAGCTGAAATGCGTCGGCCTGGTGCTGATCTGCGTCTACGCCTTCTTCAAATTCGCCTGGGCCTATCGCCTGTTCAACTATGTCGCGATCCTCTATGGCGGCATGCCGCCGGCTGTGCAGCGTGACACGCCGCAGGCCGAGGCCCATGTCATCCGCACCACGCGCGTGTTCGAATCCGCCGGCCGCCATTTCAACCGCGGCCAGCGCGCCTTCTTCTTCGCGCTCGGTTATCTCGGCTGGTTCGTCAGCCCCTGGGTGCTGTTCGTGACCACGGCCGCGGTGGTGATCGTGACCTGGCGACGGCAATTCGCGTCGAGCGCGTGGGAGGCGATGGCGCCGGAGGTGGCTGGAGGTGATGAGGTGAAGAAGCGCGGTCATTGACACTTTCGTGTCCCGGACGCGCTGCAGCGTGCGCTGCAGCGCAGAGCCGGGACCCACGCCACACAGATTGCTCGGAGACATGGGCCCCGGCTCTGCAGCGCACCGCTGAAGGAGCGCTGCGCTGCGTCCGGGGCACGCATCGAGGATTGAGGCGCGTTCTCTCCACGTCGTCATTGCAAGCGCAGCGAAGCAATCCAGAATCCCTCCGCCGTGACAGTCTGGATTGCTTCGCTGCGCTCGCAATGACGGAGCAAGGGGCACTATCGCCATTCTCAAAATCGCTTCTCAACTTGGGGACACACCTTCGCATTCTCGCGACGCATTTCGCCCGAGCTTTGCTTGATCTCTCCACCCTCTTGACCAAGAGGGTGCAGGGAAGGCCGGGTGCTGGCTGGCACCCGCGG